>NZ_CP121330.1:0-3305567 GCF_043511195.1 Limnobacter sp.
CACTACACTGGGGCACCTTACTGAATGATCGTTCACTTTCGTGCCTGCAGCAAAATTATCCCTACCGCAAATCCAGTTACTCCTTGGCATTACTGCCATTTGGGGAATGAACTGGCCCGTGATGAAATATGCGGTAACCCAGTATCCACCCTTGCATTTTCGTGCCCTGTGCATGGTGTTTGGCATGGTGGCCATGTGGTTTGTTGCCCGGCAAATGAAGGTGTCGCTGAAGGTGCCACGAGAAATGTGGGGCAGGCTGGCCTTGCTGTGCATTCCCAATATGATTGGTTGGCACCTGTTTTGTATTTTGGCCGTGAAGGAACTGAGCTCGGGGCGTGCTGCCATTTTGGGCTACACCATGCCGGTGTGGGTGGTGTTGACCGGTTTGATGTTTGCGCACCCCGTAGGAAGGCGAGGCTGGATTGGACTTGCTTTGGCCATGGTGGCCGCCATGTTGCTGTTGTCGTCTGAATTTGCTGCAATTGCAGGCAGCCCGTTGGGCGTTGTTCTTATGTTGATTGCAGCCGCCAGTTGGGGCTTGGGCACCACCTTGATTCGGCATTACCCCACCGGTTTGCATGCACTTACCTTCACGCATGCCATGATGCCCCCCACCATTGTGGCCATGGGTTTGGCCGGGTTTTGGTTCGAAGGAACCGATGTGGGCGCGCCGCAGGGTTGGTCGCAGTGGTGGCCAATTTTCTACAACGCGTTTGGTGTATTCGCATTTTGCCAAGTGGCTTGGTTTAGCCTGGCCAAATCATTGCCGCCAATCGTGTCGAGCTTGTCCATCATGATCATTCCGGTGGTGGGTGTAATGGCTGGCAGCTTCTTTTTGGGCGAAGTGCCGCACTGGCCCGACTTCGTTGCGCTGGTGTTGATTCTTGGTGCGATGGCTGTGATTTTGGTGCCAGGGCGGAAGAAGGTGGTAGTCGGCTGAAGCGCGGGTTTATTGCCAACTCGGCGTGAGTTACTTGTGCAGCACTTGAATGGCGACTTTTGATCTGAACTTGAAGGGTCACCGCTGCCCGAAAACTTGGCATATCGGCTTGTCTGCTTGAGCCTGCACTAAGCCAAGTCCTCCAAAAGTAACGGTCGGGTCTTGGCTTTCGCGCCAGGGCGCGATCGTTTGTCTCGGCGCGCCAAGCCGGCAAGTTTTCTGACTGGTCATCGTGCGACCACTTGCAAGTTCAGCCCCGCGTCACCGGCGGCTGAATTTACAGCCCAATCGGCGGCGGTGTTTCGATCGCCTCGCCTTCAAGAAAACCTGCCCGTTTGAATTCACCCGCCACGGTCGGCCAAAGGCCGGCACCGAGACTCGGCCCGCCTTTTTGCCGAGCGAGGTGAGTCAGGGTGAATCTCAAAAAGGGAAGTACAGGTTTTCAGGCGAGAGCTCGGAACCCAAGCTGGTTGGGCTAAATAAACCAGCTGTCGAGCAAGCAAGAATTTGATCAGTTCCGGAAGTACTTCCTCGACCGATACACCAAGGCCTCACCTTCCCGGAAATCGCAACGCAACACCTCACCCACCATAATGAAATGGTCGCCTTCGTCATGGCGATTGCGTACCTTGCATTCAAAGTGAGCCAATGCATTGGGAATCAGCGGTGCGCCACCCAACCCCTCGATCACTTCAAGCCCGGCAAAGCGATCGCCTTTGAAGGTAGAAAAGTGATGCGACAGTTCTTCCTGATCTGCCGATAGCACGCTGACACCGTAGTGCGTGGCTACAGCAAATGCGTCGTGGCTGCTGGCCTTTTTGGACAAACTCCACAGCACCAGAGGTGGGTGCAAAGAAACGGAATTGAAAGAATTTGCAGTGACCCCCACGTATTTGCCTTCGGCATTTTTGGTGGTGATGATAGTGATGCCAGTGGCGAACTGGGCCAGCGCTTGCCGAAACAGATGCGCGTCCAGTTCGGCGTCGCCTTCGCGTTTCTCGGCGCGAATGAATTCGGGTTTTGCAGGTGATTGCATGGGGTACTTCTTTTGTATCGAATGGCCCCATTGTGCCAAACAAGTGCTTGAATTGCTGGAATCGGCACTCAAATCGTCGTTTTCAGACCCATGTGCTTGAAATGATTTAAAATACGGCCAATTCTAAAAAGGCATTTTCCTTGAGCGCACTGTCCTTCAAACTCAAAACCACCTCGGGCAAGGCCCGACGCGGTGAAATCACCACAGCCCATGGCGTCATTCAAACGCCGATCTTCATGCCAGTGGGTACCTATGGCACCGTGAAGGGCATGACCCCGCGCGACCTCACCGAGACCAATGCGCAAATTATTCTGGGTAACACCTTTCATTTGTGGATGCGGCCGGGCCTGGATATCATGGAAAAATTTGGAGGCCTTCACCAGTTCATGGGCTGGAAAGGCCCAATTTTGACCGATTCTGGCGGCTTTCAAGTGTTCAGCCTTGGTGCCATGCGCAAAATCAAGGAAGAGGGTGTTCATTTCCGCAGCCCCGTGAACGGCGACAAATTATTCCTTACGCCTGAGGAAAGCATGCGAATTCAAACGGTGTTGAATTCCGACATCGTCATGATTTTTGACGAATGCACGCCATACCCTGCCACCCACACCGAGGCAAGGCTGTCCATGGAAATGTCCATGCGCTGGGCGCGCCGTTCGCGCGATTCATTCGATGCACTGGATAACAACAACGGTTTGTTCGGTATTGTGCAGGGCGGTATGTACGAGGACTTGCGCGACATTTCGCTACAAGGTCTGTAAGAAATCGGCTTTGATGGTTATGCAATTGGTGGCTTGTCTGTTGGCGAACCCAAAGACGACATGCAGCGTATTTTGGCGCACACCGCGCCGAAGCTGCCCCAAAACAAGCCCCGTTATTTAATGGGTGTTGGCACACCAGAAGATTTGGTGAATGCCGTGGGGCAGGGCATTGACATGTTTGATTGCGTGATGCCCACCCGCAACGCGCGCAATGGTTGGCTATTTACGCGCACAGGCGACATTCGCATTCGCAACGCAAAATTTCGCAACGATGACAATCCGCTCGATTCGACCTGTACTTGTTACACCTGCAAAAATTTCTCACGGGCGTACTTGCATCACCTCGACCGCAGCAAAGAAATTCTCGGTGCGCAGCTTAACACCATGCACAACCTGCACTACTACCTGGAATTGATGCGGGAAATGCGCGAAGCGATCGAGCAAGACCGCTTCGACGAGTTTGTGAAAGAATTCAATGCGCTGCGTGCACGGAATGCCCAACAACTTCCACAGCCACTTCAGGCGGCACCGTAGGCGCCAGTCCAAACTGGTCGAGAATCAGTAACACCTGCTGGTGCAGGTCGATTACCTCGACCATTCGTTGGTGATCGGTTTCACCAATTTGCGCAAGCCGCTGGGTGGTTTTCAATTGACCATGCATTAGTTGCCGTTGCTCACCCAACACAGGCACGTTGGGTTCCCACTGCGCATTTTCAATTGCTGTCAGCGAAGTAACCGCAAAGCCCACGCTTGCGCCATGCACATTCACCACCAGAATACTTGATTCATGATTCAGACTTTGGCGTGCTGCACCCAGCCATTGAGCCAAGTCAAATACGGGAATGGATTCATCGCGGTGAGTCAGCATGCCGAGCATGGGGTTGCTTCGCTCAAAAATTTCGATGTCAGCCCGGTAGGGAAGTACTTCCCGCACTTGCTCAATTGGCGTAGAAAATTCGGTGTCCAAACGGTACACCATCAACCGGTCTAAACCGTGGGCAGTCCTGCCTTGCTGACTCGCTGCGTCCAGTTGGGCCGACGCGCTGGCCTTGGCCAAAATACCGGCCAGTTCAATCAGTTCCTGGTCTTCGCTGATTCGCGGGCAAGACAGCACAAAGTACTGCGGGCCACGTTGTGAATGCGGGTCTTCTTTTGAAAACACCGTACAGGGCAAGGCCCCCTCAAGTTGCGCCGCTTTGGGCAAACCAAAGCCAGGCAATGCAATCACTGAATTGTGCGGCACATGAACAATGTCCAGAACTTTGTCGATCAGCAAGGCAAGCGGGTTACCCGCTACCCGAATCACAAACGCCTGTTGTGCCGGGCATTGCGTTTTACCGGCATTGCCCAAGCCCAAATAGCTTGCCAGGTCCACTGCGGGAATGGTTTGCTCCCGGTAATCCAGATTGCCTTTGTAAAATCCACCGGAGTATTCACTGGGCAGCAACACGGGGTTGACCACCGTGGTTTCGATGTCTTTGGGATTCACCGCAAACAGCGTTGACATGCTTTGCATCAACATCAGCGGTGTTCGCGTGTTCAACGCGGTGTCTTCATTCGATGTTTGCAGTTCAAGCGATTGACGATGCGGCTCAGGGTCTTTGGCTTTGGGTAAACCTGGCAAGTCGAACAAGGCTTGCGTAGAAAGCACCTGAACCAGTTGATTCAATTCGCTGTTCATCAGGCTGCCAGCAAAAATGCTGCCAATACAATCGGCGGAATTGACCGTGTGCATATTGGCTGGGTTTGCAAAAAACAGGGCCTTGACCTCGTCGGCAATCAAACCGAGCAAATTGTTTTCGTGGGCGATCAGCAAAATACAGCCCGGTGCATAGGCATGGCCAGGGCGGTTCAAAAGGCATTCCAGATCGAGTACGGGAATGCTGACGCCGCGCAAGTTCAGGCCACCTTTGATCCAGGGCTGTGGGCAAGGCACGGCCATGAGTGGGTGAAAGGGCACCACTTCCCTGACCGACTTCATGGGCAAGGCCAAGGTCATTTCACCAATTCGAAATGAACCAAAGCCCTGTTCGTATTGGCTCAAATCACTCATGCAGCTTTACTGCCAGTGTGTTTCTCAAGTCCGCCAGTCAGTTCTTCAATCAGCCGGTTCACGGCAATGGCCAACTCGCGTTGCTGTTCTGCTGAACTGGTAATTTGCTTCACGCTTTCACCGGTCTCGGTCACGCTGCTCAAAATGCCGTCAAAGCTTTGCGCGGCGTTCTGGCTTACCTCTACGCCTTCCTCAACCTGCGCAACCGATTCTTCAATTAGCGTGGCGATCTCGCGTGCAGCGCTTGAGCTGCTTTCAGCCAGCTTGCGCACTTCGGCGGCCACCACTGAAAACCCAACGCCGTGTTGCCCGGCGCGTGCAGCTTCAATGGCAGCGTTGAATGCGAGCAAGTTGGTTTGGTTCTCAATGTCGCCAATGACCCGCACAATTTCTGAAACCTTGCTGGAGCTGTTTTGAATGGCATGAATTGCAGCAATGGATCTTTTCAATTCCCTGCTGCCCAGGTTCGCCGCGTCAAGGCCCTTTTGTGCCAGTTGAGTGGCCGTGGCCGAGTTGCTGGAAATGTCGGTAATGCTGTCGACCAGTTTGGAAACCCGTTCCCGCATTTCGCCCGACTTTTTGTTGATACCCTGTTCCAACATCACTTCTTTCGTTACGTCGTAAGCGTACTTCACTACTTTGACCACGTTGCCATTCAAATCCAGAATGGGGTTGTAGGTGGCTTGAATCCACACATCCCGATTAAACTTGCCCACGCGGTGAAAGCGACCGCTGACGAATTTTCCTTCGTTCAGTTTCAACCAGAAGTCGCGGTACTCTTCGCTTTGTGTGTATTCCAGCGTGCAGAAAATGCTGTGGTGCTGGCCTTGAATTTCTCGCGAGGTATAGCCCATCGCGTTCAGGAAGTTGCGGTTGGCATTGAGCACATGGCCGTCCAGGTCAAATTCAATCACCGCTTGACCCAAATTGATCGCTTCTACCTTGGCTTCAAATTCCGAGTTTTTCAGTTTGCTGTTGGTCACGTCGCTGGCAAACTTCACCACTTTGACCAGGTTGCCGCGTGGGTCGTAAATCGGGTTGTAGGTGGCTTGAATCCACACCTCACGCTCACCCTTGGCCACACGTTTGTATTCTCCCGATTCAAACTGACCGCGGCCCAGGCTTTCCCAAAAGGCCTGGTACTGCGGTGTGGCTGCATGGGCGGCATCCACAAACATGCGGTGGTGACGGCCTGTGATTTCTTCAGCCGAGTAACCCATCAGATTCAGGAAGTTGGCATTGGCTGACAGCACCTTGCCCTGCATGTCGAATTCAATCACGGCCTGCGAACGATCAATTGCGCCCAGTTTGCCTTCTGCATCCAGTCGCGACAGTTTGGATTCGGTGATGTCTTGGAGCATCAGCACCACTTTGATCAATTGCCCGTCCAGCCCAATCACCGGGCTGCGGGTACCTGAAAGCCAAATCTCTTTTCCACCCACGCCCTTGTATCTGAATTCGCCAGCCAGGTTCTTGCCTTCCCGCAGGTCATTCCAGATCTTGAAGTGGCTACTGTCGTTGCGCTCTTCATCGAACATCAAAAAGCCTTCCGACTTGTCGGCCAGGTCTGTTTGGCTGTAACCCAGTGATTTCTGTATCAACTCATTGCTGCTAAGAATTTTCCCTTCGGCATTGAATTCAAGAATGCAACTGGTGCTGGACACAGAGTCCATGCGTGCCTGGGTTTCAATTGCGTGCAATTTGGATTCGGTGATGTCGCTGCAAAACTTGACGATTTTGACGGGGTTGCCTTCCAGGTCAAGAATCGGGTTGTAACTGGCTTGAATCCAGATTCTTTTGCCATGGTTGCCCACGCGCAGGTATTCTCCCGAATCGAATTCGCCTTGCCCCAGCTTGCGCCAAAAAGCGCGGTAGGCGCCGCCACTGCTTTCTTCTTTGTCGACAAACATGCTGTGGTGTTGCCCCATAATGTCGTCTAGCGAATAGCCGGTCAAGCTCAGGAAATTCTCGTTGGCATTCAAAATATTGCCACCCAGGTCAAATTCAATAATGCCTTGTGAACGGTTCATGGCGCTGACTTTGCCATCGTCTTCAATGGCCTTGATTTTTGCGGCCGTGATATCGCTTGCAAATTTAACCACTTTCACCGGCTTGCCATTCACACCCAGAATCGGGGTGTAGGTGGCTTGCAACCACACTGGGCGACCATGCCGGTTTACGCGCATGAATTCGCCAGACTTGAACTCGCCCGCAGCCAGGTCTTTCCAGAAATTGCTGTATTCCTCCGATTCTGCATAATTTTTTTCGCAAAACTGACGGTGGTGTTGCCCCACAATTTCCTGAATGCGATAGCCCATGGTGTTCAGGAAATTGTCGTTGGCCGCCAGAATGCGGCCGCTGGTGTCAAATTCGATCACCGCCTGGGTTTTGTCGATGGCAGCCACTTTGCCTTCATTTTCAAGTGACTTGCTCTTGGCCTCTGTAATGTTGCTTGCAATCTTGATCACCGGGGGATGCGGACAAGATCTTGGACTTTTTTACGTTAAAAATCCCAGACTTTCACGGTATTCAATCGGGCTAAGGTAGCCCAGTGAGCTTTTGATTCTTTTTTCGTTATACCAGCGAATGTAGGCATCAAGCTTGGCGATGAATTCCTCAACTGAAGTTGAGCGCCAGTCTTTAGGGTAAAACATTTCTGTTTTTAACCTGCCAAAGAAGCCTTCACAAGCCGCATTATCTGGCGAGCAAGCTTTGCGTGACATCGACCTTGTCAGATTGGCTTTTGAGACCCTAGTAAGCCAACCTGGCCATCGATAGTGACCACCTCTATCTGAATGAATGATGGTGTTTTTTGCATCAGTCACAGTCTCAATTGCTGCGTCGAGCATGCCGTTTACAAGCTCTGCGTCAGGACTGGTACTGATGGACCAGCTAATCACCATTCCATCGAAACAATCAATCATCGGCGATAGATACACTTTTCCTGCTGGAATCTGAAATTCCGAAATATCCGTTAGCCACTTTTCGTTTGGAGCGGTCGCAGTAAAATCGCGGTTGATTAGGTTCTCTGGGGCTGGGCTAACCTCACCGACATAGGACGCATATCGACGTTTTTTGGGTCTGGCTGCCTTGAGTCCGCCTTGCTTCATGAGCCGACGTACAACTTTTTCAGAGAGAAACACTCGTTCTCTTCCAAGAGCTGCTTTTAGTCGACGATAACCATATGAATGATGGTTGTCTTCAAACACCTCGGCCAGTGTGTTTCTAACCTCAGCATACTTGTCCCCTACACGGGAAGGTGACCGATGATAAAAATACGAACTGCGCGGCATGTCTAATTTTTTGAGTAACTCAGTCAAGTCATATTCTTCTCTGAGGGCGTCAAGCAACATTGTCTTCTCGCTATTGCACAGAATTTGCAGGTCGACGCCCAGGTCTTTTTTTAGCAGTTCGTTGGCCTTCTTCAACAAATCGTGCTCTAGTTTCAAATCGCGAATATCGCGTTGCAGCTCCTGGATTTGCTTCTCTAGTTCGAGCCGATTTGAATCCGCATGGGAACCTTTGTCATGTTTCATGGATGCCGCGTCCTCCTTCCCCAACAACTGTTTTTTCCAGTTGTATAGAGTTACTCGGTCCACGTCCAGCTTTTCTGCCAACACCTGGGCACTTTCATTTCTTGTACAAAGTTCAAAGACAGCCGCCCGTTTGAAAGCCAGCGAAGCGGCCTCCCTGCGAACTTTGCCTACGACTCGTTGTTTCGCTTCGGGATACAGCTCGCAGACCCAGTCAGAAAGCTTCTGGCGTGAAGGGTAGCCCAAAGACCTAATCGTCGCAGCAATACATCGGCCGTTAGCCATGAAATGAGAAACAGCGGTCTTTTTCTGCTCCTCTGAATACTTTGGCTTGGTCCTTTGGTAACGCTTGAGCACATCACCATTTTGCTCAAAATCAACACACCATGCTTTCAAGGCGTTCTTTGTTGGATAACCCAACTGGCGTATGGTCACCTTGCAGTTTTTTCCTGTTCTCAGAAAAAGTTGCACTGCCCTAAGACGTTCTTCGTATGAATACATGGACTACCTCCTAAAGTAGTCCAAGATTTTGTCCGCATCCCCCCGACACCAAATTGCCGTCGTCGTCCCGTACCGGGTTGTAGCTGGCCTGGATATACACCTCCTGGCCCTGTGAATCCAGTCGCAAAAACTCGCCGCTTTGGAATGTACCCTCGCGCAATTTATCCCAAAATTGTCGGTATTCGTCCGATTCTGCGGTGTCGGCAGTGCAAAACAGGCTGTGGTGCTTGCCCAGTACATCCTCTTGCGCGTAGCCAAAAACATTCAGAAAGTTCTCGTTGGCATACAGAACATTGCCGTCCAGGTCGAATTCAATGCAGGCTTGACTCTTGGCCAAAGCATTGAACAGATGAGTACGGTGATTGTGCGTCTGCTCTGTATTGTGGGTCATGGTTTGCCTTGCTGATCAGAATGGGTTGGCTCGATTGGGGTAAACACCATTGTGTGGGGCCTTGGCTGGGTCAATCACTCGATAAAACAGGTAATCACAGTTCAATTGAGGTTTTTCCGTTGTTGTGAATCGCACATTTGGGGAGGGGGGTAATGCAAGGGGAGGGGTTTAAGGGTCTATCTGGCAGGCTTTCAGTTTGGCGTAAGTTTTCGCTTTGATACTCGTTCGCAAGCCTAGGCTTGGGAGGGATGTGACCTCGTATTCCTTGCCTGCGGTTAACAACAACCTTAAAAAGGAGACAAGCGATGAGCAACCCAAAGGGCGGTGAAGCCTACTGGAAAGCGACAATCGGCCTGTTGACCAAAATCATGATCGTGTGGTTTTTGGTTTCTTACGGCGCCGGCATTCTGTTTGTTGAGCAACTCAATCAATTCAGCATTGGTGGTTACCCACTGGGCTTCTGGTTTGCACAACAAGGTTCTATCTACACGTTCATTATTCTCATTTTCTACTACGCGAAGAAAATGGGTCAGATTGACCGCGAACACGACGTTCACGAAAACTAAGGAGATTGCTAATGGATTTGCAAACAATCACCTACGTGATCGTGGGT
Organism: Limnobacter sp.; assembly: GCF_043511195.1. Classification (NCBI taxonomy): domain Bacteria; kingdom Pseudomonadati; phylum Pseudomonadota; class Betaproteobacteria; order Burkholderiales; family Burkholderiaceae; genus Limnobacter; species Limnobacter sp. The sequence goes on from NZ_CP121330.1 coordinate 9,826, forward strand.
TTGAGTTTTGCGCTGTACCTCGGTATTGCGTTTTGGGCCCGTGCTGGCAGCACGGGTGAATTTTATGTGGCCGGTGGTGGTGTACACCCCGTAGCCAACGGTATGGCGACTGCAGCGAACTGGATGTCAGCTGCTTCGTTCATTTCCATGGCCGGTTTGATTGCCAACATGGGTTACGGTGGTTCCGTATTCCTGATGGGGTGGACGGGGGGCTATGTGTTGCTGGCGATGTTGCTGGCACCCTATCTTCGCAAGTTTGGCAAGTTTACGGTGCCCGATTTTATCGGTGACCGTTACTACTCGAACACAGCACGCACAGTGGCTGTGATCTGTTTGCTGGTTGCTTCCATTACATACGTAATTGGACAGATGACCGGTGTGGGTGTGGCTTTCTCCCGATTCCTGGGTGTATCCGCTGAAGTGGGTATTTATGTAGGTATGGGTATTGTGTTCATGTACGCTGTGTTTGGCGGCATGAAGGGCATTACCTACACGCAGATCGCACAGTATTGCGTGTTGATCATGGCCTACACCATTCCCGCCATCTTCATTTCCTTGAACCTGACAGGCAATCCATTGCCTCAACTGGGTCTGGGTTCTGACATGTTGGCAAATGGTCAACCCATGCTGGCTACCTTGGACAAAGTGGTGATGGACCTGGGCTTTAACCAGTACACCACGACTCCCGCGGGCGGCAGCTACCTGAACACGTTCTTCTACACAGTCAGCTTGATGATTGGTACCGCGGGTCTGCCCCACGTGATCATTCGCTTCTTCACTGTACCTACAATGGCCGATGCGCGTTCATCTGCTGGTTGGGCATTGGTGTTCATCGCAATTTTGTACACCACTGCACCTGCTGTTGGCGCAATGGCCCGTTACAACTTGCATGCAACGGTCAACGCCAACGTGGCAACAGGCGGCGACTTGTTTGCACCTGAAGCAGCTTTGGAAAACGACAAGAAACCAGCCTGGATGGGCCGTTGGGAAACTACAGGCCTGTTGAAGTTTGAAGACAAAAACGGTGATGGTCGCATTCAGTACTACAACGACAAGTCCAAAAACGAAGCATTCCTGGCCAAGGCTGAAGCAGCAGGCTGGAAAGGCAGCGAAATGACAGTGAACGCCGACATTATGGTGTTGGCCAACCCTGAAATTGCACTGTTGCCCAACTGGGTGATCGCCTTGGTGGCTGCTGGTGGTTTGGCTGCTGCGTTGTCGACTGCTGCTGGTTTGTTGCTGGCGATTTCGTCTGCTGTGTCTCACGACTTGATCAAGGGTGTGTTCAATCCAAGTATTTCTGAAAAGAACGAATTGCTGGCCGGTAAAATTTCCATGGCCTTCGCGATTGTTCTGGCCGGTTATTTGGGCTTAAACCCACCGGGCTTCGCGGCGGGTACTGTGGCTTTGGCCTTCGGTATTGCAGCATCAAGCTTGTTCCCTGTGATCATGATGGGTATTTTCTCCAAGACCATGAACTCCGCGGGCGCAATCGTGGGTATGTTGAGTGGCTTGGCGGTAACCCTGTTCTACGTGTTTGCACACAAGGGTATTTTGTTTGTCAACGGTACTGAGTACCTGCACTTGGTGGGCGGCGCCAACGGCTTCTTCGGCATTACGCCTGAAGCCTTCGGTACCGTGGGCGCGATTGTTAACTTTATCGTGGCCTACCTGGTCAGCAAGGTAACAGCACCACCCCCAGAGCACATTCAGCACTTGGTTGAAGACGTACGTACCCCGCGTGGTGCAGGCGTTGCAACTGGTCACTGATTGACTGTTCAACAATAATCACTGCCTTCATTGAAAGGCAGGGCTTGAGAAGCTTGAAAGCCCGGTGAGAAATCACCGGGCTTTTTTATTGTTCTAGAGTAAAACTGTTACTTCCACTCTCAAAAAAATGCTCCAATGCTTCCAAGCTGCGCATGTACCCAAGGGTGGCTGGCCAAAGCGGCAATGAGTAAACCCAGCAGCAGAATAATTCCGAAAGGCTTCAGTGGGCTTGTTTTAGCGGGTGTCGCAGGCAAATTAGTGGATGCTTTCGCGGTGTTTTGTTGCGTAGGCTGCGTCTTGCTTTGTTCTACAGGCATGCTGTTTTTGACCTTTTCCGGGACCACTTTGCCTAAAAACCACATGGCTGCGCTAATCACGATCAAATCGTCGGTGATGCCAAAGAGCACCAGAAAATCGGGAATCATGTCGATTGGACTGAACAGGTATACCACCACAGCCAGCATGAAACCCTTGATCCATTTGGGCGTGTCGGCATGCCGAAAAGCATGCCACAACATGCGGCTATGGGTCTTAAGCGCTTTGAGCTTGGTAAGAACTGGAAAAAAACGAGTAAAAAACATACACAGCACTCAACTATAAAAGAGGAAACATTGTGACCCAAGCACCCTTGATGATCCAGCGTTCATGCCGAATCCCTGTGCCTTTGGCGGACTGTTTTGCTTTGTACACCCGTTTGAAAGCGGATGAATATATTCACAGTGACGCATTAATTGCGCCCATTACCCGTATAGAAATGATTCTGGGCAAATCGTTCAATGAAGTGGGTGATATTCAGCGAATTACCTTCAAGGGTGGCGCTGTGATTGACGAAGAAGTGTTGGCCTTTGTTCCGAATCGGCAGTTTGTTTACAAAGGAACCGGTTTTAGCCAGCCTTTGCTGAACTGGCTTGACCATGCAAAAGGCTCATTTGAATTTGAGAAGGACGGCGACGGCACCCTGGTGACCTGGCGCTATCTGTTTTATTTAAAACCCGGCTTGGGCATTGGGCTCAAGCGACTCGTATTCAAGGCAGTGATAGTCGACTTGATTTGGCACCGGATGATGAGCAAAACACTGATCAATCTGACGCAAATCATTACGCTTCGCACCTTGCAGGCAGGAAAAAAATGATGAATCCATGTTTTAAGAACGGTCTGCGCATTGCGGCCGTTTTCAGTTTGATGATGCTGGTTTTTTTGGGCTTTCAAACCACTGCACGCGCGCAAACAGTAAGTGGCCACGAACCCAGCATTTGCGTATTTGATCTGTTGGGTGCCAAAGGACCCATATTTAATTTGGCGCAAGAATATGCACTGGAAGGCCGAAAAAACGGCTACGGCTTCAAGCCCGTGGTGTACACGAATGAGTCGATTGCAACGAAAGATTTTGAAATTGGTGTGTGCGATGGCTTGGTAGCAACCGGAATTCGCACGCGCAAATACAACAGCTTCACAGGTAGCCTGGATGCCGTGGGTGGTTTGCCAAATTATGATGCCGTGCTGTTGGCCTTAAAGTCGATGGGCAGCCCACAGTTGCAACCCGTAATGCAGCAAAGTGATTTTGAAGTGGGCGGGGTATTGCCCTTTGGTACGGCGTATGTGTTTGTGCGCGACCGTGAAATTAATTCATTGGCCAAAGCGGCAGGCAAGCGTGTGGCGGCTTTGTCGCATGACGAATCGCAACGTCGGCTAATAGAGCAGGTGGGCGCGCAGCCCATTGCTGCGGATGTATCCAATTATGGGTCGATGTTCAACAACGGTGCCGTGGACATTATCGTGGCGCCTTCCATTGCCTATTCCCCCTTGGAGCTGTACAAAGGCCTGGGCAAGAAGGGTGCAATCATTCAGTTGCCCGTGGCCATGGTGACTTACCAAATCATTTTGCGTAAGTCCAAGTTTCAGCCGGGTTCAGGCCAAAAGTTACGTGCCTTTGTGGCCCAGGAAATGCCCAAGGCATTGAATGCTGTTAAAAAAATCGATCGGCAGATTCCTGACAAAGCCTGGTTGAAAATGACGGATGCCGACAAGCTGGAATACACCACCATGATGCGCGAAGCCCGCATCAGCTTGAGCAAAGACGGCGTGTACGATGGATGCGCCTTGCGCTTGCTGAAAAAGGTACGTTGCTCACTGGATGGCAAGGCCTCGGAATGCAGTTTGCCTGAGGGCTATACCGTGCCCAAGAGTTGCCCCATACAGCCCATGTAATCGGGTGTTGTATTAGCCAATTACCACTGGGGTGTCGGGAAGCTCGTTCTTGCCACCCCCTTCGTGTGGAAAGTGTTCAATCAATTTCTCGCTCACGGCTTGAATGCCGCGCAGTGCGCCTTCCGCGTAATGCCCTTGGGCGAATTCAGATTGAATCGTGCGGCACAATTCTTCCCAGTACTGGGTACCCACTTGGGTATGAATACCCCGGTCCGCCACAATTTCAATGGCATGGTCCGCCAGCAACACGTATATCAGTACGCCGTTGTTGAGTTCCGTATCCCACACGTGCAATTCACTGAACACCTCGATTGCGCGTTGGCGAGGTGTTTGCCCTTGTAACAGTGGTTGAAGTTCTATCGAACTTTCCACTGCAAATCGAATTTCCCCAGAGTGCCGCGTTTCACTGGCCTTGATGGTTTGTGCAATGCGCTCCAGGTGCATGGGCGAGAAAATTTGCCGCACATGGCGCTCGGCTGTCATCAGGTGTTTCAGAATGCGTTCAATGCCCATGCTTACCACCTTCCCGAGGCACCACCGCCTCCAAAACCGCCGCCACCACCACCGAAGCCTCCGCCCCCGCCAAAGCCACCACCGCCACGGCCGAATCCACCACGCCCGCCGCCAATGCCGCCCACGGAATTACCAAACAATGTCAGCAGTGCTGCCACCACAGCGGCAAGCACGGCAAAAATAACAGCACCCGCAAACAGCCAGGCCACCACAAATACCAATCCACCGGTGGCCAAGGCAGCAGGCAGTTTTCCAACGGCCTTGCGTAAAAATCCACCAATGAAAAGTGTTCCCATGAACAGAAGTGGTGCAATGTCTTCAATGGTGCTGGAGGAACTCGTTGTGCCAGTGGTAGCGGGGGCGGGCAAGGGCTCGCCTTCGATGACCTTGATTATTTGGTCTACGCCAGCCGTTACGCCGCCCGCGAAGTCGCCCTGTCGAAATTGCGGAACAATGATTTCGTCAATAATGCGTTTTGACGTGAGATCGGTGAGCACACCTTCAAGCCCGTAGCCCACCTCAATACGCAGTGCCCGGTCTTGCAGGGCCACCACCAAAATAGCCCCATCATCAATATTCTCGCGGCCAATTTTCCAACTCTCGGCCACACGCAAGGCGTATTGCTCAATCGTTTCAGGTTGTGTTGTTGGTACCAGCAGCACGGCAATCTGGCTGCCCTTGCTGGCTTCAAATGCCTGTAGTTTTTGAATCAGTGCGCTTTGCTGCTCGCTGCTTAAGGTACCCGTGGTGTCCACCACCTGAGCGCTTAATGGGGGTACTGGTACTTCTTGTGCCCACAGCAGGCCTGGCACTGGAATGAGTGCCAGCGCCAACAAGCCACAAAGCCAAAACCGGTCAATTGCATCGCTCACAGCGACCATCACTTGGTACCGAAGTCCACAGTGGGCGGCTTCGAAATAGCGGCTTCGTTTTCAACAGTGAAGCTTGGTTTTACTGCATAACCCATCACCATCGCGGTGAGGTTGTTGGGGAATGAGCGCACGGTGATGTTGTATTCCTGAACGGATTTAATGTAGCGGTTGCGAGCCACCGTAATTCGGTTTTCAGTGCCCTCAAGCTGTGTTTGCAAATCCCGAAAGCCCTGATTGGCCTTCAGGTTGGGGTAGTTCTCGGTAATCAGCAACAAGCGCGACAACGCACCGCTGAGTTCACCTTGCGCCTGCTGGAATTTGTTGAATGCTTCCGGGTCGTTGATCAATTCAGGAGTGGCTTGAATGGACGTGGCTTTTGAGCGTGCCTCCACGACCTGTGTCAGTGTTTCCTGTTCGAAATTTGCCTCGGCTTTCACCACATTCACCAGATTGGGTACCAGGTCGGCGCGGCGCTGGTATTGGTTCAACACTTCAGCCCAAGCCGCTTTGACTTGTTCATCGTTGCTTTGAATGGTGTTGTAACCGCAGCCGCTGAGTAGCAGTGCGAACATTAAAGTGAATAGAGAGAAAACGCGATTCATGTGAACGCTCCTAGTGGGTGGCTAGCCTGATTGTGCAGTGAATTGAGGTTCTAGGGCTAGTCCTGATGAATTTCTATGACCTCTTTTGTTTTTTCATTGTTATAAAGAACGCGCAACGCAGTGTTTGGGTTTAAGGCGTTATTTCCCGCACTTAAGCTTTTCTGCACGCGTGGGTCTGCAAGAATAACTTCAGGAAGGTTATCTGTCCCGGTGCCAGGTTCAATATAGATCCATTGATCGCGCACAGGTTCAGAGCATTGGCTATCGAGTTCAATTCGAATATCTTGGCCGTCTATGATGCTTCTATTGATCCAAAAATAGACATCTCCACGTAAGCAGGTAATTTTTAAGAGTTGCCTTGATTGCCATACAAGTGTTGTATCCACAATGCTGTTTGTTCTCAGAATTTCTTTATTCTTTTCGAGTTCAGGGTGTGAACTGTTGATGTGAGTGTGCAGGCGGTACACGAAGTCGGTGGTCGCACCTTCGCTGGTTTCACTCCATGTGGCTGCAAGATTACTTTCCGAGTTTGCTGTGCTTGAAAGCCTCATCAATTCGGAGGGCGTGGGTTGGCAGCCGACAATTGCAAAGAAGGTCAAATACGTCAAGTATTTCATCCTCAGTATCCTTTTCGTTTAGCGAAGTCGATTCCGTTGAGAATCTGTATTTGATCTCTTGGGTCGTCGCCATACGGCGCATCGTCAGTCCAATCACCAAAGGAATTGAGTGTGGTTCCCGCTCTACTTTGAGCCCAGCCAGCCGCTCTTAGCAACACTTGCTCAGGTATACCAATTGCATAACCGATTGCGCCGTAATGGAAGTTACCAAAGTCGGCATACTGAGGGCCTTTTTGCTTGAAATCCCAAGGACCTTTGTTTCTGACCTGATTGTAAAACCACAATAAGTCGGAAGGTGAAAGAATTGCGCCAACACGCTTTGCTGCGTATCGCATATTCATTTCGATGAACACATTTGGAGGGGGACAGGGGGTACCAACAGCAACATTGTCGGTCAAGCAGGTCTGGTCGTTGGACATTTTGGATTATCCAAAATACCAGATGTTATTGAATAAGTTGGCGAGGTGACAAACCTCACCTCGCCTCACTTCAAAGCGGATTACTTCTTCATCATCTCGAAAAACTCTGCGTTGTTCTTGGTCTGGCGAATCTTGTCCATCAAGAATTCCATTGCAGCGATTTCGTCCATGTCGTGCAGCAAGCGGCGCAACACCCAAATCTTTTGCAGCAAATCGGGCTTGATCAGCAGTTCTTCGCGACGTGTGGAAGAACGGTTGATGTTGATGGCTGGGTAAACACGTTTTTCCGCCATGCGGCGTTCCATGTGAATTTCCATGTTGCCGGTGCCCTTGAATTCTTCGTAAATCACTTCATCCATGCGGCTGCCGGTGTCAACCAGTGCAGTGGCGATGATGGTCAGTGAACCACCTTCCTCAATGTTACGGGCAGCGCCGAAGAAACGCTTGGGGCGGTGCAGGGCGTTGGCGTCTACACCACCGGTCAATACCTTGCCGGAAGAAGGTACCACGGTGTTGTACGCACGGGCCAGGCGTGTAATCGAGTCGAGCAAAATGACCACGTCGCGCTTGTGTTCAACCAAGCGTTTGGCCTTCTCGATCACCATTTCCGCAACCTGCACGTGGCGGGTTGCTGGTTCATCGAATGTCGAGGCAATTACTTCGCCGCGCACTGAGCGCATCATTTCTGTTACTTCTTCGGGACGCTCGTCGATCAGCAAAACGATCAAAGTGATGTCGGGGTGGTTGGCGGTAATGGCATGTGCAATGTGCTGCAACATGACTGTTTTACCCGACTTGGGCGGTGCCACCAGCAGGCCACGCTGGCCTTTTCCGATTGGCGCCACCAGGTCGATGATACGGCCAGTGTTGTTTTCCTCGCCCCGCATGTCGCGTTCCAGCTTCAGGGGCTGGTTCGGGTGCAATGGAGTCAGGTTTTCAAACAGAATTTTGTGCTTGCTGGCCTCGGGCGCTTCGCCGTTGACCTTGTCCACTTTCACCAGCGCAAAGTAACGTTCGCCGTCTTTGGGGGTGCGAACCTCGCCTTCAATGCTGTCACCAGTGTGCAGGTTGAAGCGGCGAATCTGGCTGGGCGAAATATAAATGTCGTCCGGGCTGGCCAGGTAAGATGTTTCAGGTGAGCGCAGGAAGCCGAAGCCGTCAGGCAGCACTTCTAGCACGCCGTCGCCGAAAATTTGCTCGCCGTTTTTGGCGCGTTTTTTCAGAATGGCGAACATCAATTCCTGTTTGCGCATGCGGTTGGCGTTTTCAATTTCAAGGCCACCAGCCACTTCAAGCAGGGCAGAGACGTGTTGCGTTTTTAGTTCAGATAGATACATGTTTGGCTTTTTGTGTAGGTGGCGAACGCCGCGAGGTAAACAGGTTGACAAAGGGTGGGAGTTTTGCTGCGGTGAGGGGTTTTCAAGCCCGGCACACGCCGGGCGGTTTAAACAATATTGTATTACAGGTGACTGTCGATGAAAGCGGCCAACTGGGATTTGGACAAGGCGCCTACTTTCGTGGCTACCACTGCACCATTCTTGAACAACATCAAGGTTGGAATGCCGCGAATGCCGTATTTGGCGGGTGTTTCTGAATTCTCGTCCACATTCAGCTTGGCGATTTGCAACTTGCCCTGGTATTCCGAAGACAGGTCATCAAGAATGGGCGCAATCATTTTGCAAGGACCACACCATTCAGCCCAGTAATCCACCAGCACGGGGCCGTCGGTACTCAAAACATCGCTGTCGAAAGATGCGTCACTGACGTGTTTGATCAGGTCACTGCTCATTTAAATCCTCAAGTGGGTAATTGCTTTGGGGGTGTTCACAAAGCGTGTCCGGGTGATTAAAGCACACGCGCAGACCATGAAAGTTCTTCATTTAAGAAAATGCTATTCTGAATGGTACAGCGAAATCGAACTGAAACACAAACCAAACACGCGTTTTGACCCAACACATCATTTCCATTGACCCTTTTCAAGCCACACCATTCAGGCTTGCATTCGATTGGCTGGCCCAATCGGAACTGGATGCCCAGCAAGTATTGTGGGTCATGCCCCGTATTGAAACGGTGGGCAGCTTTAAACGGTGTTGGGCGCAGCACCACGCCGGCCTTGCCGCACTGGGGCCCTGGGTGCAAACAGCAGACCGTTTAAGCCAGCCCGCTGCCATGGGCCCGTGGTTGGCCTTGCAGGCCGATTTGGTGGGGGTATTGCGCGAATTGCCCTTGTTGGGCGGTGGTTCATCGCCCTCGCAGTTGTGGGGTTTGGCGCAGGAATACCTGGAGTTGGCCTTGCGACAGGTGTTGGTGCAAAAACGCAACACAAACGCGCTGGCCGAGTACGCAGAGCACAACACTTTTGCCTGGGAAGAGGCGCAAGTGGTGGCCACACTGGCCCAAACCTATCAAGCAGAATTGATGGATTTATTGCCCAAGCCGGCAGAGCCCATGGGCAGGCAGCCACTTCAAGTGGTGTGGTTCGACGACGGCGAGACCGTGCCGGGCCTTTGGCTTGAGTTGTTTTACCCAGGGGTGCCGGTGCAGGTGTTCAAATTGCCCGCCATTGAAGGTCCCCAACCCTGGCAAGCCTTGGGCGCCAGTCGCTTTGCTGAAAAACCCAACCCGGTGGTGTTACAAGTTGCGCCCGATGAAACCACGCAAGCTCAGCAAGCAGCCCATCAAATTCTGGAATGGTTGCGCGCCGACCCCACCACTGAAATAGCTGTGGCCGTGCTTGATCGATTGGCTGCGCGCCGCATGGTGGGTTTGTTGGCCGATGTTGGCGTGTTGGTGGACGACCGCACGGGTTGGCGTTTGTCCACCTCGAACGTGGCAGGCTGGTTTGACCACCTGTTGCAGCAATTTGTTGAGCATGGGCAGTTAACGGCGGTTACCCAACCCTTTACCGGCCTGCCACTTGAGCATTTGGAACCCTGGGCTTTCGGCAAATCGGGTAGCCAATACACCTTGGCGCAGTGGGCTGCAGCTTTCGCAGCCTTGTTTGAAAAACACGGCCTTGACCTTGCATTGCAGCCCGATGAAGCAGGGCAGCAGTTGCTGACCGTGTTGGGCCTGATGCAACAGGTGCCTGCTGAAACCGAATTTGATGCGAAGGAGTTTTTGGCCGCCTGGCGCAGTTGGGCCGAATCGCAGCGTTTCCGCCCACTCGACATTGAAAGCCCGGTGCGCATGGTGCCGCTGCTGAGTACACGCATGCGGCCATTTCAGCGCGTGTTGGTGTTGGGCTGTGCGCAGTCGCATTTTCAGGAAAGTCCGCCTGGTTTGTTGCCACCCGCCGTGGCACAGGAACTGGGTTTTCCAGGGCCACGCCTGGCCCGCATTCAAAAAATTTCCGCGCTTTATGAACTGCTTTTGCACAGCAGCGAAGTGACCCTGTTGCACAGTGCACAGGTGGCTGGCAAACCTGAAATGTTGTTGCCCGAATTGACTTGGCTTGACATTGTGTTGCGCGATTGCGCCAGTGTTGAACAACACTGGTCGAGCAGCTGGCACCGCACACCTGCCAACCTTGAAATTGAAGTGCAAAGACAACCGGAACAGGCCCTGCAAATTACGGCCTTGGGCAATGCGGGATCACTGCCCGATTCAATCCGCGTAACCGCATTGGACGATTGGGCCGCTTGTCGCCTGCGTTTTGGTTTAAAGCATGCGCTGCCTTGGCCTAGTGGCCTCTTCGCGTTGCTGCGGCCAAGGCAGCGCATGCTTTTAAACCAAAACGCAGGCGACAAGCGGCCCAATCGTCCAATGCGTTACGCGGATTGAATCGGGCAGTGATCCCGCATTGCCAAGGCGTAATATTGCAGGGCCTGTTCGGTTGTCTTTGCACTTCAATTTCAAGGTTGGCAGGTGTGCGGTGCCAGCTGCTCGACCAGTGTTGTTCAACACTGGCCGCAATCGCGCAACACAATGTCAAGCCAAGTCAATTCGGGCAACAACATTTCAGGTTTGCCAGCCACCTGTGCACTGTGCAACAGGGTCACTTCGCTGCTGTGCAAAAGCAGTTCATAAAGCGCGGAAATTTTTTTGAATGCGGCCAGGCGTGGCCCTGGAAAACCAGTTCCTGTGCCACGGCGGGTGCAACAAACCAGGCGGACTTTCCTGAAAATGCGACTGCGCACAGCCCACACCAACACGCGCTGAAATGGCCGCATGCGTGTACTCAGCAGCGGCACCAATGCGCACCGGGCTTTCAATGTCGAGTGGGCGGAAACGCTGCGATTCGGCCCAACTGCGCCAGGCGGCCAAAAACTCCTTCGCATCAAATTCGGTTTCAGCAGGCACCTGTTGCATCAGGCCCAACACGGTCAGCAACTGCTGCCCTGCTTCATCGGGCTGCAATGCAAGGTCAAGGCCGTGTTTTTCAAACAAGGCTGCGAAAGCTGCAGCCCACTGCGCCAAGGTGTATTGGCTACCCGATTTGCCGAAAGCCCAGGGTTCCAAATGCTCAAGTGGCAGGCCGGTAAAGGGTTGGGTAACCGCCGTTAACTGCCCATGCTCAACAAATTGCTGCAACAGGTGGTCAAACCAGCCTGCCACGTTCGAGGTGGACAAACGCCAACCCGTGCGGTCGTCCACCAACACGCCAACATCGGCCAACAAACCCACCATGCGGCGCGCAGCCAATCGATCAAGCACGGCCACAGCTATTTCAGTGGTGGGGTCGGCGCGCAACCATTCCAGAATTTGATGGGCTGCTTGCTGAGCTTGCGTGGTTTCATCGGCGCAACTTGTAACACCACCGGTTGGGTTTTTCAGCAAAGCGACTGGCGCCCAAGGCTTGCCAGGGTTGGGGACCTTCAATGGCGGGCAATTTGAACACCTGCACCGGCACCCCTGGGTAAAACAACTCAAGCCAAAGGCCCGGCACGGTCTCGCCGTCGTCGAACCACACCACTTGAAGTGGCTGCCTGCCCATGGGCTCTGCCGGCTTGGGCAATAAATCCATCAATTCTGCTTGATAGGTTTGGGCCAGTGTGGCCACCACTTGCGCCTCTTCCCAGGCAAAAGTGTTGTGCTCTGCGTACTCGGCCAGCGCGTTTGTGTTGCGTTTTTGCACCAACACCTGTCGCAAGGCCAACTCCAGGTATTCCTGCGCCAAAACCCCACAACTGCGAGGGCGATGAACCACCGCCCAACAAGGGCAATTCGCGCAATACCCCCACCAAATCGGCCTGCAAGGCCAACCACGGGCCCATGGCAGCGGGCTGGCTTAAACGGTCTGCTGTTTGCACCCAGGGCCCCAGTGCGGCAAGGCCGGCGTGGTGCTGCGCCCAACACCGTTTAAAGCTGCCCACCGTTTTCAATACGGGGCATGACCCACAATACTTGCTGGGCATCCAGTTCCGATTGGGCCAGCCAATCGAATGCAAGCCTGAATGGTGTGGCTTGAAAAGGGTCAATGGAAATGATGTGTTGGGTCAAAACGCGTGTTTGGTTTGTGTTTCAGTTCGATTTCGCTGTACCATTCAGAATAGCATTTTCTTAAATGAAGAACTTTCATGGTCTGCGCGTGTGCTTTAATCACCCGGACACGCTTTGTGAACACCCCCAAAGCAATTACCCACTTGAGGATTTAAATGAGCAGTGACCTGATCAAACACGTCAGTGACGCATCTTTCGACAGCGATGTTTTGAGTACCGACGGCCCCGTGCTGGTGGATTACTGGGCTGAATGGTGTGGTCCTTGCAAAATGATTGCGCCCATTCTTGATGACCTGTCTTCGGAATACCAGGGCAAGTTGCAAATCGCCAAGCTGAATGTGGACGAGAATTCAGAAACACCCGCCAAATACGGCATTCGCGGCATTCCAACCTTGATGTTGTTCAAGAATGGTGCAGTGGTAGCCACGAAAGTAGGCGCCTTGTCCAAATCCCAGTTGGCCGCTTTCATCGACAGTCACCTGTAATACAATATTGTTTAAACCGCCCGGCGTGTGCCGGGCTTGAAAAACCCCTCACCGCAGCAAAACTCCCACCCTTTGTCAACCTGTTTACCTCGCGGCGTTCGCCACCTACACAAATAGCCAAACATGTATCTATCTGAACTAAAAACGCAACACGTCTCTGCCCTGCTTGAAGTGGCTGGTGGCCTTGAAATTGAAAACGCCAACCGCATGCGCAAACAGGAATTGATGTTCGCCATTCTGAAAAAACGCGCCAAAAACGGCGAGCAAATTTTCGGCGACGGCGTGCTAGAAGTGCTGCCTGACGGCTTCGGCTTCCTGCGCTCACCTGAAACATCTTACCTGGCCAGCCCGGACGACATTTATATTTCGCCCAGCCAGATTCGCCGCTTCAACCTGCACACTGGTGACAGCATTGAAGGCGAGGTTCGCACCCCCAAAGACGGCGAACGTTACTTTGCGCTGGTGAAAGTGGACAAGGTCAACGGCGAAGCGCCCGAGGCCAGCAAGCACAAAATTCTGTTTGAAAACCTGACTCCATTGCACCCGAACCAGCCCCTGAAGCTGGAACGCGACATGCGGGGCGAGGAAAACAACACTGGCCGTATCATCGACCTGGTGGCGCCAATCGGAAAAGGCCAGCGTGGCCTGCTGGTGGCACCGCCCAAGTCGGGTAAAACAGTCATGTTGCAGCACATTGCACATGCCATTACCGCCAACCACCCCGACATCACTTTGATCGTTTTGCTGATCGACGAGCGTCCCGAAGAAGTAACAGAAATGATGCGCTCAGTGCGCGGCGAAGTAATTGCCTCGACATTCGATGAACCAGCAACCCGCCACGTGCAGGTTGCGGAAATGGTGATCGAGAAGGCCAAACGCTTGGTTGAACACAAGCGCGACGTGGTCATTTTGCTCGACTCGATTACACGCCTGGCCCGTGCGTACAACACCGTGGTACCTTCTTCCGGCAAGGTATTGACCGGTGGTGTAGACGCCAACGCCCTGCACCGCCCCAAGCGTTTCTTCGGCGCTGCCCGTAACATTGAGGAAGGTGGTTCACTGACCATCATCGCCACTGCACTGGTTGACACCGGCAGCCGCATGGATGAAGTGATTTACGAAGAATTCAAGGGCACCGGCAACATGGAAATTCACATGGAACGCCGCATGGCGGAAAAACGTGTTTACCCAGCCATCAACATCAACCGTTCTTCCACACGTCGCGAAGAACTGCTGATCAAGCCCGATTTGCTGCAAAAGATTTGGGTGTTGCGCCGCTTGCTGCACGACATGGACGAAATCGCTGCAATGGAATTCTTGATGGACAAGATTCGCCAGACCAAGAACAACGCAGAGTTTTTTCGAGATGATGAAGAAGTAATCCGCTTTGAAGTGAGGCGAGGTGAGGTTTGTCACCTCGCCAACTTATTCAATAACATCTGGTATTTTGGATAATCCAAAATGTCCAACGACCAGACCTGCTTGACCGACAATGTTGCTGTTGGTACCCCCTGTCCCCCTCCAAATGTGTTCATCGAAATGAATATGCGATACGCAGCAAAGCGTGTTGGCGCAATTCTTTCACCTTCCGACTTATTGTGGTTTTACAATCAGGTCAGAAACAAAGGTCCTTGGGATTTCAAGCAAAAAGGCCCTCAGTATGCCGACTTTGGTAACTTCCATTACGGCGCAATCGGTTATGCAATTGGTATACCTGAGCAAGTGTTGCTAAGAGCGGCTGGCTGGGCTCAAAGTAGAGCGGGAACCACACTCAATTCCTTTGGTGATTGGACTGACGATGCGCCGTATGGCGACGACCCAAGAGATCAAATACAGATTCTCAACGGAATCGACTTCGCTAAACGAAAAGGATACTGAGGATGAAATACTTGACGTATTTGACCTTCTTTGCAATTGTCGGCTGCCAACCCACGCCCTCCGAATTGATGAGGCTTTCAAGCACAGCAAACTCGGAAAGTAATCTTGCAGCCACATGGAGTGAAACCAGCGAAGGTGCGACCACCGACTTCGTGTACCGCCTGCACACTCACATCAACAGTTCACACCCTGAACTCGAAAAGAATAAAGAAATTCTGAGAACAAACAGCATTGTGGATACAACACTTGTATGGCAATCAAGGCAACTCTTAAAAATTACCTGCTTACGTGGAGATGTCTATTTTTGGATCAATAGAAGCATCATAGACGGCCAAGATATTCGAATTGAACTCGATAGCCAATGCTCTGAACCTGTGCGCGATCAATGGATCTATATTGAACCTGGCACCGGGACAGATAACCTTCCTGAAGTTATTCTTGCAGACCCACGCGTGCAGAAAAGCTTAAGTGCGGGAAATAACGCCTTAAACCCAAACACTGCGTTGCGCGTTCTTTATAACAATGAAAAAACAAAAGAGGTCATAGAAATTCATCAGGACTAGCCCTAGAACCTCAATTCACTGCACAATCAGGCTAGCCACCCACTAGGAGCGTTCACATGAATCGCGTTTTCTCTCTATTCACTTTAATGTTCGCACTGCTACTCAGCGGCTGCGGTTACAACACCATTCAAAGCAACGATGAACAAGTCAAAGCGGCTTGGGCTGAAGTGTTGAACCAATACCAGCGCCGCGCCGACCTGGTACCCAATCTGGTGAATGTGGTGAAAGCCGAGGCAAATTTCGAACAGGAAACACTGACACAGGTCGTGGAGGCACGCTCAAAAGCCACGTCCATTCAAGCCACTCCTGAATTGATCAACGACCGGAAGCATTCAACAAATTCCAGCAGGCGCAAGGTGAACTCAGCGGTGCGTTGTCGCGCTTGTTGCTGATTACCGAGAACTACCCCAACCTGAAGGCCAATCAGGGCTTTCGGGATTTGCAAACACAGCTTGAGGGCACTGAAAACCGAATTACGGTGGCTCGCAACCGCTACATTAAATCCGTTCAGGAATACAACATCACCGTGCGCTCATTCCCCAACAACCTCACCGCGATGGTGATGGGTTATGCAGTAAAACCAAGCTTCACTGTTGAAAACGAAGCCGCTATTTCGAAGCCGCCCACTGTGGACTTCGGTACCAAGTGATGGTCGCTGTGAGCGATGCAATTGACCGGTTTTGGCTTTGTGGCTTGTTGGCGCTGGCACTCATTCCAGTGCCAGGCCTGCTGTGGGCACAAGAAGTACCAGTACCCCCATTAAGCGCTCAGGTGGTGGACACCACGGGTACCTTAAGCAGCGAGCAGCAAAGCGCACTGATTCAAAAACTACAGGCATTTGAAGCCAGCAAGGGCAGCCAGATTGCCGTGCTGCTGGTACCAACAACACAACCTGAAACGATTGAGCAATACGCCTTGCGTGTGGCCGAGAGTTGGAAAATTGGCCGCGAGAATATTGATGATGGGGCTATTTTGGTGGTGGCCCTGCAAGACCGGGCACTGCGTATTGAGGTGGGCTACGGGCTTGAAGGTGTGCTCACCGATCTCACGTCAAAACGCATTATTGACGAAATCATTGTTCCGCAATTTCGACAGGGCGACTTCGCGGGCGGCGTAACGGCTGGCGTAGACCAAATAATCAAGGTCATCGAAGGCGAGCCCTTGCCCGCCCCCGCTACCACTGGCACAACGAGTTCCTCCAGCACCATTGAAGACATTGCACCACTTCTGTTCATGGGAACACTTTTCATTGGTGGATTTTTACGCAAGGCCGTTGGAAAACTGCCTGCTGCCTTGGCCACCGGTGGATTGGTATTTGTGGTGGCCTGGCTGTTTGCGGGTGCTGTTATTTTTGCCGTGCTTGCCGCTGTGGTGGCAGCACTGCTGACATTGTTTGGTAATTCCGTGGGCGGCATTGGCGGCGGGCGTGGTGGATTCGGCCGTGGCGGTGGTGGCTTTGGCGGGGGCGGAGGCTTCGGTGGTGGTGGCGGCGGTTTTGGAGGCGGTGGTGCCTCGGGAAGGTGGTAAGCATGGGCATTGAACGCATTCTGAAACACCTGATGACAGCCGAGCGCCATGTGCGGCAAATTTTCTCGCCCATGCACCTGGAGCGCATTGCACAAACCATCAAGGCCAGTGAAACGCGGCACTCTGGGGAAATTCGATTTGCAGTGGAAAGTTCGATAGAACTTCAACCACTGTTACAAGGGCAAACACCTCGCCAACGCGCAATCGAGGTGTTCAGTGAATTGCACGTGTGGGATACGGAACTCAACAACGGCGTACTGATATACGTGTTGCTGGCGGACCATGCCATTGAAATTGTGGCGGACCGGGGTATTCATACCCAAGTGGGTACCCAGTACTGGGAAGAATTGTGCCGCACGATTCAATCTGAATTCGCCCAAGGGCATTACGCGGAAGGCGCACTGCGCGGCATTCAAGCCGTGAGCGAGAAATTGATTGAACACTTTCCACACGAAGGGGGTGGCAAGAACGAGCTTCCCGACACCCCAGTGGTAATTGGCTAATACAACACCCGATTACATGGGCTGTATGGGGCAACTCTTGGGCACGGTATAGCCCTCAGGCAAACTGCATTCCGAGGCCTTGCCATCCAGTGAGCAACGTACCTTTTTCAGCAAGCGCAAGGCGCATCCATCGTACACGCCGTCTTTGCTCAAGCTGATGCGGGCTTCGCGCATCATGGTGGTGTATTCCAGCTTGTCGGCATCCGTCATTTTCAACCAGGCTTTGTCAGGAATCTGCCGATCGATTTTTTTAACAGCATTCAATGCCTTGGGCATTTCCTGGGCCACAAAGGCACGTAACTTTTGGCCTGAACCCGGCTGAAACTTGGACTTACGCAAAATGATTTGGTAAGTCACCATGGCCACGGGCAACTGAATGATTGCACCCTTCTTGCCCAGGCCTTTGTACAGCTCCAAGGGGGAATAGGCAATGGAAGGCGCCACGATAATGTCCACGGCACCGTTGTTGAACATCGACCCATAATTGGATACATCCGCAGCAATGGGCTGCGCGCCCACCTGCTCTATGAGCCGACGTTGCGATTCGTCATGCGACAAAGCCGCCACACGCTTGCCTGCCGCTTTGGCCAATGAATTAATTTCACGGTCGCGCACAAACACATACGCCGTACCAAAGGGCAATACCCCGCCCACTTCAAAATCACTTTGCTGCATTACGGGTTGCAACTGTGGGCTGCCCATCGACTTTAAGGCCAACAGCACGGCATCATAATTTGGCAAACCACCCACGGCATCCAGGCTACCTGTGAAGCTGTTGTATTTGCGCGTGCGAATTCCGGTTGCTACCAAGCCATCGCACACACCAATTTCAAAATCTTTCGTTGCAATCGACTCATTCGTGTACACCACGGGCTTGAAGCCGTAGCCGTTTTTTCGGCCTTCCAGTGCATATTCTTGCGCCAAATTAAATATGGGTCCTTTGGCACCCAACAGATCAAATACGCAAATGCTGGGTTCGTGGCCACTTACTGTTTGCGCGCGTGCAGTGGTTTGAAAGCCCAAAAAAACCAGCATCATCAAACTGAAAACGGCCGCAATGCGCAGACCGTTCTTAAAACATGGATTCATCATTTTTTTCCTGCCTGCAAGGTGCGAAGCGTAATGATTTGCGTCAGATTGATCAGTGTTTTGCTCATCATCCGGTGCCAAATCAAGTCGACTATCACTGCCTTGAATACGAGTCGCTTGAGCCCAATGCCCAAGCCGGGTTTTAAATAAAACAGATAGCGCCAGGTCACCAGGGTGCCGTCGCCGTCCTTCTCAAATTCAAATGAGCCTTTTGCATGGTCAAGCCAGTTCAGCAAAGGCTGGCTAAAACCGGTTCCTTTGTAAACAAACTGCCGATTCGGAACAAAGGCCAACACTTCTTCGTCAATCACAGCGCCACCCTTGAAGGTAATTCGCTGAATATCACCCACTTCATTGAACGATTTGCCCAGAATCATTTCTATACGGGTAATGGGCGCAATTAATGCGTCACTGTGAATATATTCATCCGCTTTCAAACGGGTGTACAAAGCAAAACAGTCCGCCAAAGGCACAGGGATTCGGCATGAACGCTGGATCATCAAGGGTGCTTGGGTCACAATGTTTCCTCTTTTATAGTTGAGTGCTGTGTATGTTTTTTACTCGTTTTTTTCCAGTTCTTACCAAGCTCAAAGCGCTTAAGACCCATAGCCGCATGTTGTGGCATGCTTTTCGGCATGCCGACACGCCCAAATGGATCAAGGGTTTCATGCTGGCTGTGGTGGTATACCTGTTCAGTCCAATCGACATGATTCCCGATTTTCTGGTGCTCTTTGGCATCACCGACGATTTGATCGTGATTAGCGCAGCCATGTGGTTTTTAGGCAAAGTGGTCCCGGAAAAGGTCAAAAACAGCATGCCTGTAGAACAAAGCAAGACGCAGCCTACGCAACAAAACACCGCGAAAGCATCCACTAATTTGCCTGCGACACCCGCTAAAACAAGCCCACTGAAGCCTTTCGGAATTATTCTGCTGCTGGGTTTACTCATTGCCGCTTTGGCCAGCCACCCTTGGGTACATGCGCAGCTTGGAAGCATTGGAGCATTTTTTTGAGAGTGGAAGTAACAGTTTTACTCTAGAACAATAAAAAAGCCCGGTGATTTCTCACCGGGCTTTCAAGCTTCTCAAGCCCTGCCTTTCAATGAAGGCAGTGATTATTGTTGAACAGTCAATCAGTGACCAGTTGCAACGCCTGCACCACGCGGGGTACGTACGTCTTCAACCAAGTGCTGAATGTGCTCTGGGGGTGGTGCTGTTACCTTGCTGACCAGGTAGGCCACGATAAAGTTAACAATCGCGCCCACGGTACCGAAGGCTTCAGGCGTAATGCCGAAGAAGCCGTTGGCGCCGCCCACCAAGTGCAGGTACTCAGTACCGTTGACAAACAAAATACCCTTGTGTGCAAACACGTAGAACAGGGTTACCGCCAAGCCACTCAACATACCCACGATTGCGCCCGCGGAGTTCATGGTCTTGGAGAAAATACCCATCATGATCACAGGGAACAAGCTTGATGCTGCAATACCGAAGGCCAAAGCCACAGTACCCGCCGCGAAGCCCGGTGGGTTTAAGCCCAAATAACCGGCCAGAACAATCGCGAAGGCCATGGAAATTTTACCGGCCAGCAATTCGTTCTTTTCAGAAATACTTGGATTGAACACACCCTTGATCAAGTCGTGAGACACAGCAGACGAAATCGCCAGCAACAAACCAGCAGCAGTCGACAACGCAGCAGCCAAACCACCAGCAGCCACCAAGGCGATCACCCAGTTGGGCAACAGTGCAATTTCAGGGTTGGCCAACACCATAATGTCGGCGTTCACTGTCATTTCGCTGCCTTTCCAGCCTGCTGCTTCAGCCTTGGCCAGGAATGCTTCGTTTTTGGACTTGTCGTTGTAGTACTGAATGCGACCATCACCGTTTTTGTCTTCAAACTTCAACAGGCCTGTAGTTTCCCAACGGCCCATCCAGGCTGGTTTCTTGTCGTTTTCCAAAGCTGCTTCAGGTGCAAACAAGTCGCCGCCTGTTGCCACGTTGGCGTTGACCGTTGCATGCAAGTTGTAACGGGCCATTGCGCCAACAGCAGGTGCAGTGGTGTACAAAATTGCGATGAACACCAATGCCCAACCAGCAGATGAACGCGCATCGGCCACTGTAGGTACAGTGAAGAAGCGAATGATCACGTGGGGCAGACCCGCGGTACCAATCATCAAGCTGACTGTGTAGAAGAACGTGTTCAGGTAGCTGCCGCCCGCGGGAGTCGTGGTGTACTGGTTAAAGCCCAGGTCCATCACCACTTTGTCCAAGGTAGCCAGCATGGGTTGACCATTTGCCAACATGTCAGAACCCAGACCCAGTTGAGGCAATGGATTGCCTGTCAGGTTCAAGGAAATGAAGATGGCGGGAATGGTGTAGGCCATGATCAACACGCAATACTGTGCGATCTGCGTGTAGGTAATGCCCTTCATGCCGCCAAACACAGCGTACATGAACACAATACCCATACCTACATAAATACCCACTTCAGCGGATACACCCAGGAATCGGGAGAAAGCCACACCCACACCGGTCATCTGTCCAATTACGTATGTAATGGAAGCAACCAGCAAACAGATCACAGCCACTGTGCGTGCTGTGTTGGAGTAGTAACGGTCACCGATAAAATCGGGCACCGTGAACTTGCCGAACTTGCGCAGGTACGGAGCCAGCAACATCGCCAGCAACACATAACCACCGGTCCAGCCCATCAGGAATACGGAACCACCGTAACCCATGTTGGCAATCAAACCGGCCATGGAAATGAACGAAGCAGCTGACATCCAGTCCGCTGCAGTCGCCATACCGTTGGCTACGGGGTGTACACCACCACCGGCCACATAAAATTCACCCGTGCTGCCAGCACGGGCCCAAAACGCAATACCGAGGTACAGCGCAAAACTCAAACCCACGATCACGTAGGTGATTGTTTGCAAATCCATTAGCAATCTCCTTAGTTTTCGTGAACGTCGTGTTCGCGGTCAATCTGACCCATTTTCTTCGCGTAGTAGAAAATGAGAATAATGAACGTGTAGATAGAACCTTGTTGTGCAAACCAGAAGCCCAGTGGGTAACCACCAATGCTGAATTGATTGAGTTGCTCAACAAACAGAATGCCGGCGCCGTAAGAAACCAAAAACCACACGATCATGATTTTGGTCAACAGGCCGATTGTCGCTTTCCAGTAGGCTTCACCGCCCTTTGGGTTGCTCATCGCTTGTCTCCTTTTTAAGGTTGTTGTTAACCGCAGGCAAGGAATACGAGGTCACATCCCTCCCAAGCCTAGGCTTGCGAACGAGTATCAAAGCGAAAACTTACGCCAAACTGAAAGCCTGCCAGATAGACCCTTAAACCCCTCCCCTTGCATTACCCCCCTCCCCAAATGTGCGATTCACAACAACGGAAAAACCTCAATTGAACTGTGATTACCTGTTTTATCGAGTGATTGACCCAGCCAAGGCCCCACACAATGGTGTTTACCCCAATCGAGCCAACCCATTCTGATCAGCAAGGCAAACCATGACCCACAATACAGAGCAGACGCACAATCACCGTACTCATCTGTTCAATGCTTTGGCCAAGAGTCAAGCCTGCATTGAATTCGACCTGGACGGCAATGTTCTGTATGCCAACGAGAACTTTCTGAATGTTTTTGGCTACGCGCAAGAGGATGTACTGGGCAAGCACCACAGCCTGTTTTGCACTGCCGACACCGCAGAATCGGACGAATACCGACAATTTTGGGATAAATTGCGCGAGGGTACATTCCAAAGCGGCGAGTTTTTGCGACTGGATTCACAGGGCCAGGAGGTGTATATCCAGGCCAGCTACAACCCGGTACGGGACGACGACGGCAATTTGGTGTCGGGGGGATGCGGACAAAATCTTGGACTACTTTAGGAGGTAGTCCATGTATTCATACGAAGAACGTCTTAGGGCAGTGCAACTTTTTCTGAGAACAGGAAAAAACTGCAAGGTGACCATACGCCAGTTGGGTTATCCAGCAAAGAACGCCTTGAAAGCATGGTGTGTTGATTTTGAGCAAAATGGTGATGTGCTCAAGCGTTACCAAAGGACCAAGCCAAAGTATTCAGAGGAGCAGAAAAAGACCGCTGTTTCTCATTTCATGGCTAACGGCCGATGTATTGCTGCGACGATTAGGTCTTTGGGCTACCCTTCACGCCAGAAGCTTTCTGACTGGGTCTGCGAGCTGTATCCCGAAGCGAAACAACGAGTCGTAGGCAAAGTTCGCAGGGAGGCCGCTTCGCTGGCTTTCAAACGGGCGGCTGTCTTTGAACTTTGTACAAGAAATGAAAGTGCCCAGGTGTTGGCAGAAAAGCTGGACGTGGACCGAGTAACTCTATACAACTGGAAAAAACAGTTGTTGGGGAAGGAGGACGCGGCATCCATGAAACATGACAAAGGTTCCCATGCGGATTCAAATCGGCTCGAACTAGAGAAGCAAATCCAGGAGCTGCAACGCGATATTCGCGATTTGAAACTAGAGCACGATTTGTTGAAGAAGGCCAACGAACTGCTAAAAAAAGACCTGGGCGTCGACCTGCAAATTCTGTGCAATAGCGAGAAGACAATGTTGATTGACGCCCTCAGAGAAGAATATGACTTGACTGAGTTACTCAAAAAATTAGACATGCCGCGCAGTTCGTATTTTTATCATCGGTCACCTTCCCGTGTAGGGGACAAGTATGCTGAGGTTAGAAACACACTGGCCGAGGTGTTTGAAGACAACCATCATTCATATGGTTATCGTCGACTAAAAGCAGCTCTTGGAAGAGAACGAGTGTTTCTCTCTGAAAAAGTTGTACGTCGGCTCATGAAGCAAGGCGGACTCAAGGCAGCCAGACCCAAAAAACGTCGATATGCGTCCTATGTCGGTGAGGTTAGCCCAGCCCCAGAGAACCTAATCAACCGCGATTTTACTGCGACCGCTCCAAACGAAAAGTGGCTAACGGATATTTCGGAATTTCAGATTCCAGCAGGAAAAGTGTATCTATCGCCGATGATTGATTGTTTCGATGGAATGGTGATTAGCTGGTCCATCAGTACCAGTCCTGACGCAGAGCTTGTAAACGGCATGCTCGACGCAGCAATTGAGACTGTGACTGATGCAAAAAACACCATCATTCATTCAGATAGAGGTGGTCACTATCGATGGCCAGGTTGGCTTACTAGGGTCTCAAAAGCCAATCTGACAAGGTCGATGTCACGCAAAGCTTGCTCGCCAGATAATGCGGCTTGTGAAGGCTTCTTTGGCAGGTTAAAAACAGAAATGTTTTACCCTAAAGACTGGCGCTCAACTTCAGTTGAGGAATTCATCGCCAAGCTTGATGCCTACATTCGCTGGTATAACGAAAAAAGAATCAAAAGCTCACTGGGCTACCTTAGCCCGATTGAATACCGTGAAAGTCTGGGATTTTTAACGTAAAAAAGTCCAAGATTTTGTCCGCATCCCCCGGTGATCAAGATTGCAAGCAACATTACAGAGGCCAAGAGCAAGTCACTTGAAAATGAAGGCAAAGTGGCTGCCATCGACAAAACCCAGGCGGTGATCGAATTTGACACCAGCGGCCGCATTCTGGCGGCCAACGACAATTTCCTGAACACCATGGGCTATCGCATTCAGGAAATTGTGGGGCAACACCACCGTCAGTTTTGCGAAAAAAATTATGCAGAATCGGAGGAATACAGCAATTTCTGGAAAGACCTGGCTGCGGGCGAGTTCAAGTCTGGCGAATTCATGCGCGTAAACCGGCATGGTCGCCCAGTGTGGTTGCAAGCCACCTACACCCCGATTCTGGGTGTGAATGGCAAGCCGGTGAAAGTGGTTAAATTTGCAAGCGATATCACGGCCGCAAAAATCAAGGCCATTGAAGACGATGGCAAAGTCAGCGCCATGAACCGTTCACAAGGCATTATTGAATTTGACCTGGGTGGCAATATTTTGAATGCCAACGAGAATTTCCTGAGCTTGACCGGCTATTCGCTAGACGACATTATGGGGCAACACCACAGCATGTTTGTCGACAAAGAAGAAAGCAGTGGCGGCGCCTACCGCGCTTTTTGGCGCAAGCTGGGGCAAGGCGAATTCGATTCGGGAGAATACCTGCGCGTGGGCAACCATGGCAAAAGAATCTGGATTCAAGCCAGTTACAACCCGATTCTTGACCTGGAAGGCAACCCCGTCAAAATCGTCAAGTTTTGCAGCGACATCACCGAATCCAAATTGCACGCAATTGAAACCCAGGCACGCATGGACTCTGTGTCCAGCACCAGTTGCATTCTTGAATTCAATGCCGAAGGGAAAATTCTTAGCAGCAATGAGTTGATACAGAAATCACTGGGTTACAGCCAAACAGACCTGGCCGACAAGTCGGAAGGCTTTTTGATGTTCGATGAAGAGCGCAACGACAGTAGCCACTTCAAGATCTGGAATGACCTGCGGGAAGGCAAGAACCTGGCTGGCGAATTCAGATACAAGGGCGTGGGTGGAAAAGAGATTTGGCTTTCAGGTACCCGCAGCCCGGTGATTGGGCTGGACGGGCAATTGATCAAAGTGGTGCTGATGCTCCAAGACATCACCGAATCCAAACTGTCGCGACTGGATGCAGAAGGCAAACTGGGCGCAATTGATCGTTCGCAGGCCGTGATTGAATTCGACATGCAGGGCAAGGTGCTGTCAGCCAATGCCAACTTCCTGAATCTGATGGGTTACTCGGCTGAAGAAATCACAGGCCGTCACCACCGCATGTTTGTGGATGCCGCCCATGCAGCCACACCGCAGTACCAGGCCTTTTGGGAAAGCCTGGGCCGCGGTCAGTTTGAATCGGGAGAATACAAACGTGTGGCCAAGGGTGAGCGTGAGGTGTGGATTCAAGCCACCTACAACCCGATTTACGACCCACGCGGCAACCTGGTCAAAGTGGTGAAGTTTGCCAGCGACGTGACCAACAGCAAACTGAAAAACTCGGAATTTGAAGCCAAGGTAGAAGCGATCAATTTGGGTCAAGCGGTGATTGAATTTGACCTGGACGGCCATGTGCTCAATGCCAACCGCAACTTCCTGAACGCGATGGGCTATACCTCGCGAGAAATTCAAGGCCAGCACCACAGCATTTTCTGCACGCTGGAATACACACAAAGCGAAGAGTACCGCGACTTCTGGTTGAAACTGAACGAAGGAAAATTCGTCAGCGGTCGCTTTCACCGCGTGGGCAAGTTTAATCGGGATGTGTGGATTCAAGCCACCTACAACCCCATTCTGGATTTGAATGGCAACGTGGTCAAAGTAGTGAAGTACGCTTACGACGTAACGAAAGAAGTGATGTTGGAACAGGGTATCAACAAAAAGTCGGGCGAAATGCGGGAACGGGTTTCCAAACTGGTCGACAGCATTACCGACATTTCCAGCAACTCGGCCACGGCCACTCAACTGGCACAAAAGGGCCTTGACGCGGCGAACCTGGGCAGCAGGGAATTGAAAAGATCCATTGCTGCAATTCATGCCATTCAAAACAGCTCCAGCAAGGTTTCAGAAATTGTGCGGGTCATTGGCGACATTGCGAACCAAACCAACTTGCTCGCATTCAACGCTGCCATTGAAGCTACACGCGCCGGGCAACACGGCGTTGGGTTTTCAGTGGTGGCCGCCGAAGTGCGCAAGCTGGCTGAAAGCAGCTCAAGCGCTGCACGCGAGATCGCCACGCTAATTGAAGAATCGGTTGCGCAGGTTGAGGAAGGCGTAGAGGTAAGCCAGAACGCCGCGCAAAGCTTTGACGGCATTTTGAGCAGCGTGACCGAGACCGGTGAAAGCGTGAAGCAAATTACCAGTTCAGCAGAACAGCAACGCGAGTTGGCCATTGCCGTGAACCGGCTGATTGAAGAACTGACTGGCGGACTTGAGAAACACACTGGCAGTAAAGCTGCATGAGTGATTTGAGCCAATACGAACAGGGCTTTGGTTCATTTCGAATTGGTGAAATGACCTTGGCCTTGCCCATGAAGTCGGTCAGGGAAGTGGTGCCCTTTCACCCACTCATGGCCGTGCCTTGCCCACAGCCCTGGATCAAAGGTGGCCTGAACTTGCGCGGCGTCAGCATTCCCGTACTCGATCTGGAATGCCTTTTGAACCGCCCTGGCCATGCCTATGCACCGGGCTGTATTTTGCTGATCGCCCACGAAAACAATTTGCTCGGTTTGATTGCCGACGAGGTCAAGGCCCTGTTTTTTGCAAACCCAGCCAATATGCACACGGTCAATTCCGCCGATTGTATTGGCAGCATTTTTGCTGGCAGCCTGATGAACAGCGAATTGAATCAACTGGTTCAGGTGCTTTCTACGCAAGCCTTGTTCGACTTGCCAGGTTTACCCAAAGCCAAAGACCCTGAGCCGCATCGTCAATCGCTTGAACTGCAAACATCGAATGAAGACACCGCGTTGAACACGCGAACACCGCTGATGTTGATGCAAAGCATGTCAACGCTGTTTGCGGTGAATCCCAAAGACATCGAAACCACGGTGGTCAACCCCGTGTTGCTGCCCAGTGAATACTCCGGTGGATTTTACAAAGGCAATCTGGATTACCGGGAGCAAACCATTCCCGCAGTGGACCTGGCAAGCTATTTGGGCTTGGGCAATGCCGGTAAAACGCAATGCCCGGCACAACAGGCGTTTGTGATTCGGGTAGCGGGTAACCCGCTTGCCTTGCTGATCGACAAAGTTCTGGACATTGTTCATGTGCCGCAC
Organism: Limnobacter sp.; assembly: GCF_043511195.1. Taxonomy (NCBI): domain Bacteria; kingdom Pseudomonadati; phylum Pseudomonadota; class Betaproteobacteria; order Burkholderiales; family Burkholderiaceae; genus Limnobacter; species Limnobacter sp. Next base: position 37,072 of record NZ_CP121330.1, read on the forward strand.
AATTCAGTGATTGCATTGCCTGGCTTTGGTTTGCCCAAAGCGGCGCAACTTGAGGGGGCCTTGCCCTGTACGGTGTTTTCAAAAGAAGACCCGCATTCACAACGTGGCCCGCAGTACTTTGTGCTGTCTTGCCCGCGAATCAGCGAAGACCAGGAACTGATTGAACTGGCCGGTATTTTGGCCAAGGCCAGCGCGTCGGCCCAACTGGACGCAGCGAGTCAGCAAGGCAGGACTGCCCACGGTTTAGACCGGTTGATGGTGTACCGTTTGGACACCGAATTTTCTACGCCAATTGAGCAAGTGCGGGAAGTACTTCCCTACCGGGCTGACATCGAAATTTTTGAGCGAAGCAACCCCATGCTCGGCATGCTGACTCACCGCGATGAATCCATTCCCGTATTTGACTTGGCTCAATGGCTGGGTGCAGCACGCCAAAGTCTGAATCATGAATCAAGTATTCTGGTGGTGAATGTGCATGGCGCAAGCGTGGGCTTTGCGGTTACTTCGCTGACAGCAATTGAAAATGCGCAGTGGGAACCCAACGTGCCTGTGTTGGGTGAGCAACGGCAACTAATGCATGGTCAATTGAAAACCACCCAGCGGCTTGCGCAAATTGGTGAAACCGATCACCAACGAATGGTCGAGGTAATCGACCTGCACCAGCAGGTGTTACTGATTCTCGACCAGTTTGGACTGGCGCCTACGGTGCCGCCTGAAGTGGCTGTGGAAGTTGTTGGGCATTCCGTGCACGCAGCGCATTGAATTCTTTCACAAACTCGTCGAAGCGGTCTTGCTCGATCGCTTCGCGCATTTCCCGCATCAATTCCAGGTAGTAGTGCAGGTTGTGCATGGTGTTAAGCTGCGCACCGAGAATTTCTTTGCTGCGGTCGAGGTGATGCAAGTACGCCCGTGAGAAATTTTTGCAGGTGTAACAAGTACAGGTCGAATCGAGCGGATTGTCATCGTTGCGAAATTTTGCGTTGCGAATGCGAATGTCGCCTGTGCGCGTAAATAGCCAACCATTGCGCGCGTTGCGGGTGGGCATCACGCAATCAAACATGTCAATGCCCTGCCCCACGGCATTCACCAAATCTTCTGGTGTGCCAACACCCATTAAATAACGGGGCTTGTTTTGGGGCAGCTTCGGCGCGGTGTGCGCCAAAATACGCTGCATGTCGTCTTTGGGTTCGCCAACAGACAAGCCACCAATTGCATAACCATCAAAGCCGATTTCTTCCAGACCTTGTAGCGAAATGTCGCGCAAGTCCTCGTACATACCGCCCTGCACAATACCGAACAAACCGTTGTTGTTATCCAGTGCATCGAATGAATCGCGCGAACGGCGCGCCCAGCGCATGGACATTTCCATGGACAGCCTTGCCTCGGTGTGGGTGGCAGGGTATGGCGTGCATTCGTCAAAAATCATGACGATGTCGGAATTCAACACCGTTTGAATTCGCATGCTTTCCTCAGGCGTAAGGAATAATTTGTCGCCGTTCACGGGGCTGCGGAAATGAACACCCTCTTCCTTGATTTTGCGCATGGCACCAAGGCTGAACACTTGAAAGCCGCCAGAATCGGTCAAAATTGGGCCTTTCCAGCCCATGAACTGGTGAAGGCCTCCAAATTTTTCCATGATATCCAGGCCCGGCCGCATCCACAAATGAAAGGTGTTACCCAGAATAATTTGCGCATTGATCTCGGTGAGGTCGCGCGGGGTCATGCCCTTCACGGTGCCATAGGTACCCACTGGCATGAAGATCGGCGTTTGAATGACGCCATGGGCTGTGGTGATTTCACCGCGTCGGGCCTTGCCCGAGGTGGTTTTGAGTTTGAAGGACAGTGCGCTCAAGGAAAATGCCTTTTTAGAATTGGCCGTATTTTAAATCATTTCAAGCACATGGGTCTGAAAACGACGATTTGAGTGCCGATTCCAGCAATTCAAGCACTTGTTTGGCACAATGGGGCCATTCGATACAAAAGAAGTACCCCATGCAATCACCTGCAAAACCCGAATTCATTCGCGCCGAGAAACGCGAAGGCGACGCCGAACTGGACGCGCATCTGTTTCGGCAAGCGCTGGCCCAGTTCGCCACTGGCATCACTATCATCACCACCAAAAATGCCGAAGGCAAATACGTGGGGGTCACTGCAAATTCTTTCAATTCCGTTTCTTTGCACCCACCTCTGGTGCTGTGGAGTTTGTCCAAAAAGGCCAGCAGCCACGACGCATTTGCTGTAGCCACGCACTACGGTGTCAGCGTGCTATCGGCAGATCAGGAAGAACTGTCGCATCACTTTTCTACCTTCAAAGGCGATCGCTTTGCCGGGCTTGAAGTGATCGAGGGGTTGGGTGGCGCACCGCTGATTCCCAATGCATTGGCTCACTTTGAATGCAAGGTACGCAATCGCCATGACGAAGGCGACCATTTCATTATGGTGGGTGAGGTGTTGCGTTGCGATTTCCGGGAAGGTGAGGCCTTGGTGTATCGGTCGAGGAAGTACTTCCGGAACTGATCAAATTCTTGCTTGCTCGACAGCTGGTTTATTTAGCCCAACCAGCTTGGGTTCCGAGCTCTCGCCTGAAAACCTGTACTTCCCTTTTTGAGATTCACCCTGACTCACCTCGCTCGGCAAAAAGGCGGGCCGAGTCTCGGTGCCGGCCTTTGGCCGACCGTGGCGGGTGAATTCAAACGGGCAGGTTTTCTTGAAGGCGAGGCGATCGAAACACCGCCGCCGATTGGGCTGTAAATTCAGCCGCCGGTGACGCGGGGCTGAACTTGCAAGTGGTCGCACGATGACCAGTCAGAAAACTTGCCGGCTTGGCGCGCCGAGACAAACGATCGCGCCCTGGCGCGAAAGCCAAGACCCGACCGTTACTTTTGGAGGACTTGGCTTAGTGCAGGCTCAAGCAGACAAGCCGATATGCCAAGTTTTCGGGCAGCGGTGACCCTTCAAGTTCAGATCAAAAGTCGCCATTCAAGTGCTGCACAAGTAACTCACGCCGAGTTGGCAATAAACCCGCGCTTCAGCCGACTACCACCTTCTTCCGCCCTGGCACCAAAATCACAGCCATCGCACCAAGAATCAACACCAGCGCAACGAAGTCGGGCCAGTGCGGCACTTCGCCCAAAAAGAAGCTGCCAGCCATTACACCCACCACCGGAATGATCATGATGGACAAGCTCGACACGATTGGCGGCAATGATTTGGCCAGGCTAAACCAAGCCACTTGGCAAAATGCGAATACACCAAACGCGTTGTAGAAAATTGGCCACCACTGCGACCAACCCTGCGGCGCGCCCACATCGGTTCCTTCGAACCAAAACCCGGCCAAACCCATGGCCACAATGGTGGGGGGCATCATGGCATGCGTGAAGGTAAGTGCATGCAAACCGGTGGGGTAATGCCGAATCAAGGTGGTGCCCAAGCCCCAACTGGCGGCTGCAATCAACATAAGAACAACGCCCAACGGGCTGCCTGCAATTGCAGCAAATTCAGACGACAACAGCAACATGGCGGCCACCATGGCCAAAGCAAGTCCAATCCAGCCTCGCCTTCCTACGGGGTGCGCAAACATCAAACCGGTCAACACCACCCACACCGGCATGGTGTAGCCCAAAATGGCAGCACGCCCCGAGCTCAGTTCCTTCACGGCCAAAATACAAAACAGGTGCCAACCAATCATATTGGGAATGCACAGCAAGGCCAGCCTGCCCCACATTTCTCGTGGCACCTTCAGCGACACCTTCATTTGCCGGGCAACAAACCACATGGCCACCATGCCAAACACCATGCACAGGGCACGAAAATGCAAGGGTGGATACTGGGTTACCGCATATTTCATCACGGGCCAGTTCATTCCCCAAATGGCAGTAATGCCAAGGAGTAACTGGATTTGCGGTAGGGATAATTTTGCTGCAGGCACGAAAGTGAACGATCATTCAGTAAGGTGCCCCAGTGTAGTGCATCAGCCCTTGCTTGCCCCTAGGGGCTTGCCCTGATCCTGTACAATGGTGACATCTTTCAACTGTACACATGCGCAATGGCCAGCAATCGCTTTTTCGAGTTCAACACCTTTCCAGAACGCCTTGCGCACAGTTGGCAGCACAGCAATTCCATGTTGTGCGTGGGCCTTGACCCCGACATAACCCGCATGCCCCAAGGCTACGGCACAAGCCCTTCTGAAATCGAGCGCTTTTGCATGGAAATTGTGAAGGCCACGGCTGAATTTGCCTGCGCGTTCAAACCCCAAATTGCTTACTTTGCAGCCAACCGCGCTGAAGCAGCACTGGAAAACATTCTGGCCTACGCCAATGAAATTGCACCGCACGCCACCACCATTCTCGACGCCAAACGCGGCGACATTGGGGCCACCGCCAAGCAATACGCCATTGAGGCGTTCGAGCGCTACAAAGCCGACAGCGTAACCCTGAGCCCCTACATGGGCAGCGATTCAGTTGAGCCTTACCATGCCTATGCTGACCGAGGTCTTTTCCTTCTGTGCCGCACATCCAATCCCGGTGGCAATGACCTGCAATTTTTAAACACGGAGCACAGCGAACCGCTTTATCAAACCGTTGCCAAACTGGCGACCACCACCTGGAACCCGCACCAACAAGTGGGCCTGGTTGTGGGCGCCACCTACCCTGAAGAAATTAAAACCGTGCGCAGCATTGTGGGCGACGCACCACTGCTGGTGCCTGGCATTGGCGCACAGGGCGGCGACTTGCTGAACACCGTGAAAAACGGTTTGTGCAGCCAAGGCTGGGGCTTGTTGATCAATTCCTCTCGCGCAATCCTGTACTCCAGTCAAAAGGCCGATTTCGCCAGTGCTGCCGCACTGGAAGCCCGAAACACCCGTGACGCCATACAAGCTTCAAAAGCCACCGCACTTTCAGGCTAAAATCAACACAACACACACCATTCGAGTTCAGGGAAAAAGAGCCACACTGGCCGGCCTGCACTGAGGAGACAGGGATGAAAATACTTCTGGCCGAAGACGACAGTTTGTTGTCTGAAGGTTTGTCGCAATCGTTGCGTCAGGCAGGCTATGCCGTGGATTGCATGTTCAAAGGCAGCGACGCCGACACAGCGCTAACCACCATGAACTACGATATTTTGATACTCGATTTGGGCTTGCCCAAAATGAGTGGTCTTGAGGTGTTGCGTCGCCTGCGGGCACGCAGCAACAACATGCCTGTACTGATACTGACAGCGGCCGATAGCGTGGAGCAACGCGTGCAAGGCCTCGATGCCGGTGCCGACGATTACATGGCAAAACCTTTCGACCTGAAAGAACTTGAAGCCCGTGTGCGAGCCCTGGCACGCCGTGGTACCGGTGGCGGAGCCAGCATTTGGAAACATGGCCCTTTGACCTTCGATCAGGTGGGGCGCATTGCCTACATCAACGACGACATGCTCGACTTGTCAGCGCGTGAAGTAGGCCTGCTCGAAGTTCTGCTTCAGCGGGTAGGCCGCCTGGTCAGCAAAGAACAATTCGTCGACCACCTGTGTGAATGGGGCGAAGAAGTCAGCAACAACGCCATTGAGGTTTACATTCACCGCCTTCGCAAAAAAATTGAAGTCAACGGTGTGCGAATTGCCACCGTGCGCGGCTTGGGTTACTGCCTTGAAAAATACACCGAGAAAGAAGCCGCACCGAATGCCGATGCCAATACATAAAGCAGGTGCCTGATTGGCCTGGTACAAACGCAATCCGCTGGCCTCGGGTCAACAGCAACGGCGCTCACTGTTCGGTGAAATTCTGGACTGGATGCTGGCCCCGCTGTTGATTTTGTGGCCAATGAGCATTGGGGTCACCTACCTTGTGGCCAAATCCATCGCCAACGACCCCTTCGATCACATTCTCGACGACAAAATAACAGCCTTGGCCCAAGAGGTGGCCGCTCAGGCACCAAGCAACCAATTCAGCATTCCCAAAGAGGCCATGGAAATTTTACTGGCCGATGGCACCGACCAACTGCGTGCACAAGTATTGGGGAAAACCGGTGAGTTTTTGCTGGGCGATGAGCGCACCTTGCCAATTCCACAGCGCGAAGCCCGACAAATTGGCGTGGTTAATTTTCGGGACATTGTGGTCAATGGCGAAGACTTCCGCGCAGGCCACCTTTGGATTGAACTGCCCACCGTGGGCGAAAACCGTTTCATCCTGATACAGGTTGCGGAAACGCTGGGCAAACGCGACGGCTTGGCCAACGAAATCATCAAGGGCGTGATTCTGCCGCAGTTCGTCATTCTGCCCCTGGCCGTGTTGCTGGTTTGGTTTGGTCTGTCGCGCGGAATTGCACCATTGAACAGCTTGCTGGACATTATTCGCGCCCGCAAACCTGATGACCTGAGTGCGCTGCAAACCAAAGACACGCCCGAGGAGTTGTTACCTGTTATTACTGCGTTGAACGAACAACTGGAGCGATTGGAACAAACCATCGACACGCAAAAACGCTTTGTGGCCGATGCCGCCCACCAGTTGAAAACACCGTTGGCTGGCCTGCGCATGCAAGTTGAATTGCTCAGCGATGAAACCGACGAGGCAGCCAGGCTGCGCAGCCTGCGCCGACTGAAAGTGGGCACCGAACGATCCACCCGCCTGGTGAACCAGTTGTTGGCACTGGCCCGCACTGAAGCACCATCGGTGCTGCAATTTGAAAAACTTGATTTAACTCACATTGCGCGCACGGTGACCAGGGACTTTGTGCCCGAAGCCATGAACAAGCACATCGACCTGGGTGTGGAAGTACCCGATCACCCCGTGTACGTGAACGGCCAAACCCTGATGCTGACCGAGATGATGAAAAACCTGGTGGAAAACGCCCTGCGTTACACCCCCGAGGAAGGTTGCGTCACTGTGCGTGTCGATGACAGCCCACAGCGCGAAGCGATTGTGCTCGAGGTGGAGGACGACGGCCCCGGCATTCCTGAAAGTGAACGCAACCTGGTGTTTGACCGTTTCTATCGCGTGCTGGGCACCAGCGAGGACGGCTCGGGCCTTGGGCTGGCCATTGTGCAGGAAACCGCATTCCAGCACGACGCCAATGTAACCATTCATGACAATCCAAAATCAAGCCACCCCGATCGATCGGGTACCGTAATGCGTGTCAGTTTCCCGCCGCGCTACCGGCAAATGGAAGATTGATTGCTTAAAATACAAATTCAACTTTTTTAGAAGCACCCGATGAGAGCAAAAGGCAGTGAATGGCACGCCCCTGAAGACGACAACCACAAACTGGCCAATTTGTGTGGCCCCGTGGATGCCAACCTTCGTCAAATTGAAGCCGCATTGAACGTAAAAATTGCGCGCCGCAACGGCACCTTGAATGTGGCAGGCGACAAAGAAAATGCCAAACAGGCTTTTATCCTGATCAATCACTTTTTTGAGAAAAGTGACAAGCCAGTGACCGCCGACGAAATTCAATTGGCATTGGTCGAACTGAAGAACACCAACGCCGTGGCCAGCGCCAAAAAAGAAATTCCGCTGATTGCCGGTGAAGACGAACCCGTGATCCTGAAAACCAAGAAGGGTGACCTGCAACCCCGCACCGCCCGCCAGAAGGATTATTTAAAGGCCGTGCTTGAACACGACCTGACCTTTGGCATTGGCCCTGCCGGTACCGGCAAAACTTATTTGGCTGTGGCCTGCGCAGTGGATGCGCTTGAGCGCGACAGCGTGAAACGAATCATTTTGACCCGCCCAGCGGTGGAGGCTGGCGAACGGCTGGGCTTTTTGCCAGGTGACCTGAACCAGAAAGTAGACCCCTACCTGCGCCCCTTGTACGATGCACTGTACGATTTGGCGGGCTTTGACCGCGTGCAAAAATGGTTTGAACGCAATGTGATTGAAATTGCACCGCTGGCCTACATGCGTGGCCGCACGTTAAGCCATGCTTTCGTGATTCTGGACGAAGCCCAAAACACCACGCCCGAGCAAATGAAAATGTTTTTGACCCGAATCGGTTTTGGGAGCAAGGCAGTGATTACTGGCGACGTGACCCAAATTGACCTGCCGCGCGGCCAACAAAGTGGCCTGGTTCAAACCCAGCACGTGCTGCGCAACGTCAAAGGCATTGCAATGACCTACTTCACCAGCGCGGATGTGGTGCGCCACCCACTGGTGGCCCGCATTGTTGAGGCTTACGAACGTTTCCACAACCCCGAACGAACCAACCCAGCTGACGAAATCAATGACGAGTAAAACCACCACACCGGTTGGCGTAGCCATTCAATGGGCCGTACACGCAGACCACCCACCATTTTCTGAAGTGGAGAACAGCCGCATTCGCCGCTGGGCCAAAGCCTGCTTCATGGACAGGGCTGAAATCACCATTCGCCTGGTGGGCGAAGAAGAAGGTCGACAACTGAACCACGATTTTCGCGGCAAAGACTACGCCACCAATGTGCTGACCTTTCCCATGGACATGCCCGACCTGGGCCCGGATTCGGGCCTGCCCGTGTTCATGGCAGACATTGTGATATGCCCTGCCGTGGTAGAACGCGAGGCGGCTGAACAGGGTAAAAACCCAATTGATCACTTGGCCCATTTGATTGTTCACGGCTGCCTGCATGCCCAAGGCTATGTGCATGAAAGCGACAATCAGGCTGAGTTGATGGAAAACCGCGAAATTGAAATTCTAAAACGTTTCAAGATTTCAAACCCTTACGTGATATCAGGCAAAAAATAGTGGCTTTTTGCCGCCATAGGGCTTGACCACTTTTGAAAACTTGGCCATAATCGCGGTCTTCGGTTGAGGGCGTAGGCCTGACAGCGAAATGTGGGTCGTTAGCTCAGCTGGTAGAGCAGAGGACTTTTAATCCTTTGGTCGTGAGTTCGAATCTCGCACGACCCACCACAAATTCAAGGACTTAGATGCGAGAGCATCTAGGTCCTTTTTCATTTTCGGCGATCTGGTACCAAACTGGTACCCAATGCAATTCAATACTGCCATCCCCCACCCAAGCAACACACACAGAGAATTTCTACCCCTCCCGATCCTTTCCGCATACTCATGGGTCGATCTGCTTTCGTTCAAAACTGCATGAATGCCCAAGCCCGCACATTTCACGAAGACCACCTGAAGCGCAAAGCCCAATCGCTGCAACTTGCTTACACCCGAGCGCTGAATAGCCACGACGGCTCAACCCCGCTTTACCTACATCAGGAAATGGATTTTCTGGGTCACTTCGAGCCCGATGCTCAAGTAAGCCTGGCCGTGGTGCCCGAGGTAATGCAGCAAGATCCCATAGCAGGCATCATGTTGATGACAGCCCAGCTGAATACACAGCAAACCAGCGCCTTAGTCACAGCATTTGAAAAAGGTACATTCAACGCTGCCTTGCTGGGTCAGTTGTTTGGTGCAACCAACTTACCCGGTAACCTGGCCAATTTAATTGAAGCTGCTGCCAAGGCACACTTTACTGCAAAAATGAGAACCGAATTACGAGCCACACTGGCCAGCGGTAAATCCCGCACGGTGAAGCTGGGCAACGGTGTGGAATTGAAAGCCGTGGGCCTTAGAGGCCCCAACCAGTTTGGCAAACATGCCGATGTACTTATTCGCGTTCGTCAAACCAATGCCAAGCAAATTACCTTGTTGGAGAAGAACCAGTTTCAGCAAATTAGCAAAAACATGAGCACCAAGTCCTTGGGGCCTGCCGCATTCAAACATGACAAAGTACTCAGCTTTAGCCGACAGGCGGCAGATGAAATGTGGGAGTTGCGCAGGCTTACAGGATCATCTTTCCTGGGCTCCGCAAGAGTGGGTGGTGTTCTAACGTTCGGTCCCACATTGATCAACGACGTGATGACCAACTACAACCACAACGCCAAACTGGACCAGAAGTTCAACTACAAGAAGTTCGCGGTAGACAGCGCCAAGAATCAAACTGGCAATGCGCTAGGTATGGCCGCTGGTTTTGGCGTAGCTATTCTGTTTACCGGTGGAATGGTTGCTGGCGCCCCCTTGATTCTGCTCTCAATGGGAATTGGGGTTGCTGTTTCAATTGGCTACGACCGTCTTGGATTTGATGATGTTGTTGAAGCCAAAGCCAAAAAGCTATTTCAATAAAACAAACAGACGGCACTGTTATTTTTATCGACCATGATTAATCCAGCCCCTTTGCACTTTTATTTCCTTGGTGGAATTCTCAGCTTGTCATTTTTGCTGCTGATTGCCGCGACCCCTCTGTACATGGCCACCTGGATGACCACGGGTATAGTTCTGTGTTTGTTTGCCAGCATAGTTCTCTTCTCATCCGTCGTGTGTTACCAATGGGTTTTTGTTAGCAAAAGGCCAATCAAAGCAACCATCATTGAATTTACTACGCTGTTGATCGCGGTTCATCCGTTTGTGTTTGGAATCCATCATTGGCCCCCACTGACTGACCACAGTGAGCTAATTCAAACCTCGCACTGGTATGAAAACATCAATCTTGTTTTTGGTGTCTGTGTGCTGCTCATCACCACTGTTGTCGCTTATGCGATTGCGTATTCCAGATCTGACAAATCATCTCTTGAAACATGCTCTGGCCTTGAGTGGACCATTTTTCAAATCAATCTTCGAACCAGAAAGTACAGTCGCCGTAAAAACTTTCCAATCATTCATACACTTTACTGGCCACTTGTATTGGCGGGTGGTTTTTATATCATGTGGTTTGCCAGTCAATACGCCCAGGTGGAAGATTTAAAAGAGGATCTAAAACTTATTTCTTTACTCGGAATATGCTCAATGATTCTTTGTTACCTCTGCGGTCTTGTGTTTGGAGAGGGTATTCGGCTTATTCAGATCGAACGATATTTGAATAAGGGAAAATTCGAAATCGAAGGTCTGGAACATCTGAAACGCTGGCGCCACGACTACGTGAAGTACCACCTTCCCGCCCCGATCCGCAAACTCAACTTGCGCTTGTTCAACCAACATGTAAAGGCGTATGAAGACCTCCAAAAAACCAAATATCAAAGTCGCTCACAATCACGCCTTTAATTATGTACGCATTGACGTACGTTCGTTTTATCGTACAATAAACGACTACAAAAGTTTGAGGTTCATCATGGCTGGAATCACCGCAACCGAGGCTCGCAGCAATCTTTATCGCCTAATTGATGAAACCGCAGAGTCTCACCAACCCATCGTCATCACCGGGAAACGCAATAGCGCGGTTCTTGTTTCCGAAGAGGATTGGTCTGCCATTCAAGAAACGCTTTATTTACTCTCGGTTTCGGGTATGAGAGAGTCCATTCGAGAAGGCATGGACACGCCAGTGGATGAATGCGACCAGGAGTTGGACTGGTGACTTGGGCAATCGTTTACACCAAACAAGCCCAGAAGGACGCAAAAAAACTGGCTGCAAGCGGCCTGAAACCAAAAGCTCAAGAACTGCTTGCGATCATTGCCGAAGACCCCTACCGCAAACCACCCCCCATTGAAAAACTGGTCGGCGACCTGGCCGGGGCGTATTCGCGGCGAATCAACATTCAACATCGTTTGGTCTATCAAGTGCTCGACAATGACCGCACAGTTAAAGTGCTGCGCCTATGGAGCCACTACGAATAGCCTCAATTGAAGTGACAAGTGTCGCCCTTTTTACATTACTGGCATTCTCACTGTCACAAACACATCTAAAACTTCCACACCTTCAGTAAGAGTAAATCACCACCAAATTTTGAACGGGGTTTGCCTGATGAATGTGAAGTCACTTCTCGCCTTGAGCGCAACAGCAGCACTCCTTTCCGCCTGTCTTTCAAGCGGCGAATCCACCACCACAACCACCAGCGGCGCTAGCCAGCCTGTCACGCCCAGTGAAACCCCGCTGCAGCTGTCTGAATTCTCGGTGGCCAATGGCTGCTTTGGATTGCAATCGACGTTTAGTCGCCAGTTTGTGCAACCCGCCGCAGCCCGCTACGCCGCGGGACCCGCCACAGAAGCGGAAAACTTCACCATGCGGCCCACAGAATTGGGCAAGTATTTGATTTACGGCAGCGACCGGCAAATGATCACAGCGCAAGGCAACACCCTGGTGGCGAGCGCCGAACCCACGGATGCAGCCGTGTGGCAAGCCAGTTTTGACAAAAACAAAAACCAGTTCAGCTTCGCTGATGCAACGGGAAGGTTCTTGGCACTGGATGAAACGGCTGGACTGACTACCGCAGCCGAGCCAAACGAACTGGCACCCAATTCAAATTAACACCGAGCAGCGATTGTGCCGCCTACCCTGAAATGCCCACTGCCATGGAAGGTACGCCATACAAAGGCCGCGGTGAGAACCAACCCATCATCGGCTTTGCGGACACCCACACGCACATGGGTATGTCCAGCGAAATGTCGCTGGATGGCAGCGTAGGCCCATCTGCCGGTGGTGTGCTTTATGGCGAGGTAGTACATCGCTTTGGCATACCCCACGCGCTGGGCAGCTGCGAGGGATTCCATGGTCCCAATGGCATTCGCGATGCCAACAACATTCTGGAAACCACACCGGGCGCACAACACGATACGCAAGGTTGGCCCACCTTTGTGGACTGGCCACGCCGCAATTTCCTGACCCACCAAGTGATGTACCACGCCTGGGTTGAACGCGCATGGCGCGCAGGCTTGCGCGTGATGGTGAACCACGGTACCAATATTGCGGCACTGTGCCGGGTCGGCCAAACCTACTCAGGCAAACCCGAAGCCGATTGCGACGACATGAGTGTTGCGAGTAAACAGGTGGAATACCTGTATGACGTACAAGACTACGTGGACGCGCAATTTGGAGGCCCTGGTAAAGGCTGGTATCGAATTGTAAAAACACCAGCGGAAGCACGCCAAGTAGCAAACGAGGGCAAGCTGGCTGTGGTGCTAGGCGTGGAAGTAGCGCAGGTGTTCAACTGTGGCGTTACCATGCTGCCGGGCGGCACAGAAATCCGGAAGTGCGACCAAACGCAAATTGACGCGGAAATCGAAAAACTGTGGGCACTGGGCGCCCGCCACGTGTACCCCTTCCATGACATTGACAGTTCGCTGGGCGGCGCTGGTATTTTCAGTGGCGACGTCATCAACTTTCTGAATTTCCTGGACACGGGCGCCTTCTGGAAAACCACCGAATGCCGCGACTTCCCCAAGAACGAGCCCTCGGTGCGCGAACCGGGTACCAATATGACTACTGCAGTTCCTGGTACTGGCAGCAATGCACTGACCACTATGCTGCTGGAGGCAGTGGGCGGTATTACACCGCTATACCCAGACGGCAAACGTTGTAATGCCCGAACGGTAACTGACCTTGGCAAGTATGCACTGACCGCCCTGATGAATCGTGGCTTTGTAATCGACATTGATCATGCTGCGTACCACAGCAAAGATGTGATGCTGGATTTGGCCGAAACCATGAATCCGCCCTACCCCATGGCCTCATCCCACGACGCCCATGGTGGTTTAACCAGCGACCAGGCAGTGCGCATGCTGAAAAGTGGCGGTGTGATTTACCCCTACAAAGGCAACGGCATCAAGCATGTGGAGTTTCTGGAAAAGCTGAAATTCTGGCGCAACAAGGCAGGGTTGAATAACACCTTGCTGGGCCTGGGTTATGGCGCAGATGGCAACGGCTTTGGTGGACACCCTGGTCCGCGCGGTGGCAACAGTGTGCCCGTTCAATACCCCTTCACCCTGTTCCGTGGTGAAGGTTGGGGCTCACGTTACCAGTCACTGCCTGCCATGAAAGTCAATTTGCTGACCATACCTGAGAGTGGCAAGTTCTGGCACATCGACGAAGTGGGCATGGCGCACTATGGCATGGTGGCCGACTTTGTTGAAGAAGTTCGACTTGAAGGTGGCGGCGAGGCCATCGACGCGCTGTACAACAGCGCCGAGACTTACGTGCGCATGTGGGAAAACGTGTACTACCGCAACAATCCGAAATGATTGCACGCTGGTTCACTGCGGTGCTGCTAGCAGCACCGGGTAGCGTGTGGGCACATGCATTTGGTGAACCAGTGCAGTTGCCCATGCCCTACGGGCTTTATATTGCGGGCTCGGTGCTGGCGCTTGTGTTGTCATTTCTGTTGCTGGCCCTGGCCGGTCGCTATTCCTCGAACAGGCAATTCAAAGTACAACTGGCCTTGATGGCGTGGCCTGCGAAGTGGGTTCACGCTGCGCGGGCAGCAGGTTCACTATTCTGGTTGAGCGCGTTGGCGTTTTGTATCGTGACCGGCCTTGTGGGCAGCAACGACAGCCACCGCAATATCAACATGACTTTCTTCTGGATACTGTTTGTGTTGGGTGGTTCCTACGCAGCCCTGTTGATTGGCGACTGGTACAAGTACCAACACCCATGGCGTTTTTTGTTGTCCGCCCGCTGGAAAGGTTTTTACAACTATCCAAAATGGCTTGGGCACTGGCCCGCGTTGGTTCAGTTGGTCACCCTGGTGTCGATCGAATTGTTTTTTCACAGCACGCCACGCAAATTGGCCTTGCTGCTGATCGCATTTGGCGCGTTCAACTATGCAGGCATGCTGTTGTGGGGAACGCGGCGCTGGCTGCAGCGCGGCGAGTTATTTGCCGTACTGTTTCGCTTGTTCGCCGCCTGTGCACCACTGCGCAGAACACGTGGTACCGACGGAAAATACCGCTGGCGATTCACGCTGCCTTTCTCTGACCTTCGCCACGCACGGCTGTGGCACCCCGCGCAATGCCTGTTTGTATTGTTTCTGCTGTCTTCCACTGCCTACGACGGGCTGCGGGAAACCGCGGTGTACTTCAACGTGTTTTGGCAAGACCCACTGGGGCTGTTGACCGCTGCATTTGGCGATCACCCCATGAAAATTTACCCCACAGTACGCCCGTGGTTTGTGGCCTGGGAAATCACTTTGTTGTTGGTTTCCCCGCTGTTCTACCTGCTGCTGTTCATCGCATTTCTCACCTTGGGGCGAGTGTTGACTGGCGGGCAACAACCCATCGGCTTGCTGTTGCGCCGTTACTTGCCCAGCCTGGTACCCATTGCAGTGGTGTACTACTTCACGCATTACTACACCCTGCTGTTTAGTCAGGGTTTGAAAATTCGGGGTTTGGTGTCTGATCCCTTCGGTTGGGGCTGGAATATTTTCGGCAATGCCATCACTGGCCGCCTGCCCTGGTTGCCCGACATGGCCAACATCTGGACCAGCCAGGTGGTACTGATTCTGGCCGGGCATGTGGCCGCTGTGTGGTTAGCCCACCAGCAGGCGTTGCAACTTGAACACAGCAACAGGCGCGCCACACTAAGCCAACTGCCCATGCTGGTGTTGATGGTGGTATTCACCAGCGTGGGGCTTTGGATTCTGGCGCAACCGTTACAGGGTTAGATCACTGCGCCGGCATTTTCGTGGTGCGCAGGTAAGGCAGCTTAATGTCAATTTCACCAAATTTCTCAGTGGCCTGTTCATTGTTCACCGACAAGGCCACGATCACATCCTGCCCTTGCAGCCAGTTGGCCGGTGTGGCAATTGGCTTGCCATAAGTAGTCTGGAGTGCATCCAGTGCACGCAACACTTCCGCAAAATTTCGGCCCACCGACATGGGGTAAGTCATGGACAACTGCATTTTCTTGTCTGGGCTGAAAATAAACACCACGCGCACGCTGGCAGAGTCTGCGGCAGTGCGACCATCGGGCAAATATGCATTGGCAGGCAGCATGTCCAGTGCTTTGGATACTTCAAGCGACTTGTCCGCAATAATCGGAAATGACGCTTTTGCGCCAGAAAACTTCTCGATATCACCTTTCCAATGCGTGTGCTCCTCCACGCCATCCACCGAAAGACCGATGACTTTGGTTCCGCGCTTTTTCCATTCCTCGGCCAACTGGGCCACTGCACCAAACTCGGTGGTGCACACAGGCGTGAAGTCTTTGGGGTGACTAAACAAAATGGTCCAGCTGTCGCCGATGAAATCGTGCAGCATGAATTTTCCCTGATCTGTTTCCAGGCTTAGGTTAGGCACCACATCATTGATTCTTAATCCCATTGCTTTCTCCTTGTTGAGGCATTTCACGAATTCAACTGCCGAAGCCTTTCAGCAAGACGGCAGTCAGCTCATTCAATGTCCCCAAGGGTACTCGTTTCTGAGGCGTCAATCCATTGGTGAAACCCATCGCCCTGAAACGATCCAGCAAGCGACTGTCTTTCGACACGATAAAAACAGGTACATCCCAGGGCGTGGGCTCTCGGGACACGCTGCCTGTGGGCTGGTGATCTCCGATCATGACATACACGGTTTCTCTGGGCTCGGGCTGACTGAAGTAACCCGCCAGCCACGTGTTGGTGTAGTTAATCGTGCGCAGGTAATCCGGCTTCATGTACTCCCAGTTCACGGGCTCGGCTTGCGCGCGTGCAGCTTCGGCGGCATCAAACGGTTGTGGGCCCAGTAATTTTTTCCAGTCGGACTGGTAAGGCGGCACTTGATGAAACGGGAAATGACTGGAAATAGTCGGAAAGAAAGTGAAACGGGGCTTGGCCGATTCATTGCGCGGGTACAGCTGATCAACCCGGGCTGCAGCAAACTGGTCAGGAATTTTCCAGAAACCAAATGCAGGGCCTTCGTAGTTCAAGGCTGGGCCATCAATGTATTGATCAAAGCTGTAAAAGGCGCGCTCAACCCATTCCCACCCCACTGAATGGTACAAACCAAATGTTTCATAACCATCACGTTCGAACACGTCCAGTAAGGTTGGGCGTTCGGTGGTCAGAAGTACGTCGTGCTTGCGCGAATCTTTCAGATCGATACCAGACAACACCGACAAATGAGCAAGGTCACTGGCACCGCCAATAGTTGGCGACACATAAAACGCGGACACCACATTGCGGCCACTGGCCAGTATGGACTTTTCAAGCTGTGCACGGGTTTGAGCGACCGCGGCCGACGAGTCCTTTTGGTCATACAACACGGCGCCATACGTTTCAAGAAATATCATGTGCACATCGCGTTTGTTCAATGCACCCAACACGGGTGCATCTGTTTTGGCCAAGGCCTCGTCAATCACCGTGCTGGCGGGCAAAAGTTGTGCGGCCCGGGAAGGTATCAAAATATCGCGCAGCTTTAAGGCTTCTTTCCAGTACACGGGCACCACTGCTTTGGAAACAAATGTGGGTTCGTCCGGGTTTTCCGAGTAATTGGCGATCACAATGACGCCAGCCAACAACAGCGCACTCCACAGCCACGGGGTTTTTGCCACAGGCTGAACCGCCTTGCTCACTGTGTTCATCGCCATTACCAACAAACGGTAATAAGCCCACACGACTGCGCAGGTCAACAGCACAACCAAGGCGGTAAGCCACACAGGCAAACCTTGAACAGTGACCCAAACAAAACGGGGAAGCTGGGGTACATCCCAGTAAAGGTTGACGGGGCGCCCCAACAAATTGGGCACCACGACATCGGCGTAATGCCCCACCGCCATCAACAAGTAAATTGCCGAAACAATGCTCAACGCCCGAAGGGTGGGCTTGCCAAACACGGCCACCCATGCCGACAACAGCATGAGCAAACACACGAACTCGGAAGACACACCAAGGTCGGGCAATACATAGACCGTGGGCCAAATGGCTGAAAAACAAAGCGTGGAATTTAAAAAGACCAGGGCCAGCAACACCTGACCACTGAAACGCCATTTTGAAACTTCCGCGCTTGTGCCAACGCCCAGGCCCAAGCCACCTCGCAGTGCGGTATCTGTTGAACTCATGACTGCTTTACACCAACTTCATTGTGCGCCGCGGCCCGTGTGGGCGCAGCACTGAGTAAGGAAACGACGAACGCCGCTACGAAGGGCAAACTCTGGGACACCAGAACCAGGCACCAGGCCAGGTTTTCTTTGGAATCGAAACCCAATTGAAAATAAATCACCCCTACCGCACACAACAACACAAACGCCAAAACAGATTCATCGCGGGCAGCATTCATGGCATAAAGAACGGCCATTCGGTTGGCCATTTTGGGTGTGCGAATGAACGGGATTTTACGGCCAACAAACAAACCCGACAAGGTGGCCCGCCCAATGGCATAGCTCAAAGACAGCCCGGCCAGGGTGGCTGCAAAGGCTGTTCGGAAACTGGCTTTGACTTGCACCAAATACAAGGTGAACAGTTTGGTGATTTTGAATAAAAAGAACATGATTGGCACAACACTGATCAGCAGCGGCGGTGCATTGAATGTCAATGGGTCAAAAAGCATTAAACCAGACCACACAATCGCCAACAGCGTGAAAACCAGATTGAGACCGTCTGCCACCCAGGGCAGCCAACCTGACACAAAGTGATACCGCTGACCTGCAGTCAGACTGCTGCGCCGAAAACCCAGAAGCTGGCCTGCGTGTTCACGCAAAATTTGCATGGCACCGTAGGCCCAGCGGTGTCGCTGTTTTTTGTAATCCGTGAATGTGTCGGGAATCAGGCCGTGTCCATAACTTTGGTCGATATACACTGCCTCGTGGCCTTGCTCAAAAATTCGCAAACCCAGCTCAGTGTCCTCAGTAATGGTACTCACGCCCCAGCAGCCAACCTTCTCCAACACAGACCGGCGAACCATGGTCATGGTGCCGTGTTGAATAATGGCATTTCGCTCATTGCGAGTGACCATGCCCAAATGGAAAAAACCCTTGTACTCCGCATAACACAACGACTTGAATGCACTGTCTGCACCGTCGCGGTAATCTTGCGGCGCCTGTACGATCGCAATCTCGGGTTTTTCGAACTGTGGCGCCAAATCGCTTAACCAGTGTGGCTGCACTTTGTAGTCTGCATCAATCACCGCCACCACTTCTGCATGCGGGCAGGTTCTTTCCAGCGCGTAATTCAAGGCTCCCGCCTTGTAACCGCTCAAGGGTTTTACGTGAAAGAAACGGAAGCGCTCACCCAACAACTGGCAATGCGCCTGCACAGGGCGCCAGGTATCATCGTCTTTCGTGTTGTTGTCCACCACGATTACCTCAAAATTCGGGTAATCCAACCTGGCCAAAGCATTCAAGGTGTCGATCAACATCTCAGGTGGCTCTTCATAAGCCGGCACATGCACAGACACGAATGGCCGGTACTTGGTGACCACTGAACTGTGTGAATCGGTGCGCGTGGGCAAGGTCAGCAATCTGCGTCGACTGGTGTACCACATGGCCTCAGCCCACTCATGGGCCTCCGACATCACAATGACAAAAACGCCCACCACACCCAACAACAAAAACACGGAAATGGCCACACTGACCCAGGTGTGGTACTGCAGGGTGAAGTCGTAAATGACATAAATGATCAAGGACGAAATAACGAAGGCATTGAAAATCAAAAATGTGCGCCCACTGTCTCGCAGGGTTCTGCTGTCAATCAGCAGCAGAAAAGTCATCATCAAAGCCACCACAATCGATGCAGCGGCCAACAACTTCCATTGCGGTATCGCAATAATCGGGCGGTCTGGCTCAAACTTCGGCTCACGGAATGAATCGAACACCCCCCAGTGCCCACCCACGCTGCCTTCAATGTCAGATTTCCACGGTTGGTCAAACGCCTCCATCACATAAAACACCATGTGCTCTTGCTCGGCACGCGGAATGAAACGACGCAGAAATTTGGCCTGGTTGGCCTGCGATGCATCCGCCTGTTTGATTGAACGTCCGTTACTGGGCCAACCCACCTCGGTGACCACAATCGGTTTACCCGGGAAAGCCTCCTGCAAACGTTGGTAGGTGTTGATTGAAAAGTCCACGGCATTGTCCAGCGCAATGCCTTCCCAGAAGGGCAGCAGGTGAACCGCAAGGTAATCAACATGCTCAGCCAGATCCGGGTTTTTCAACCACACATGCCAGGGCTCAGCCGTGCTCACCGGTATGTCTGTTGCAATGCGTACCTTGTCGAGGGAGGCAATAATTTGAGTCAGGTTCAGGTCCTCACGAAGCAAGGCCTCGTTGCCTGCGATCAGGCGCACCACATTGTAGGGTGGGCTGTGTGCAACGCTGAGCAAGCGATCCAGTTCTTTTTCATTGGCCTGCAGATCGGGGCTTAACCATGCACCCAAGGCGACATTGATGTTGTGCGTTTTGGCCAGTGCAGGAATTTCGCCAAAAATACCGGCCACTGTGTAGGTTCGAATGGCAAGCGTTTTACCGGCCAGCAAGGACAGGTCCCGATTAATGTCCTCAACCTTGGGTTCGATGTTGTCGATGGGGCTTTGCCCAGCCTGGTAAGGCGAAAATGCGAAGCCTGGGATAACCTGATTCCAGGGCGGTACCTGTTCAGGTTGGTTGATATAGCCATAACCTCCGACAACCAACAACACAAAGGCAAACAGTGCAAAAACGGAGGGCATGGGCGTACTGCTTTAAAATCGATTCAATGAATTCTATCTTGACCACGAAGATGCGCAAGAAGTTCTTTCAACACCGCATCGGGCCGCTCGGCCTGAAGAAAATGGCCACATTCGGACAGGGTACACGTTCGAACGCCTTTCGGAAAACATTGGGGCTCTACCATGGCAGGCAGCAATGCCGCTTGCATGCAACCATCGTTTTCACCGGCCATGACCAGGGTTGGCACAGCGAGCGGCTTTCTGGACAAGGCGTAAATTGAACGGGTCGCAGCGCGATGCAAGGTGAACAAGGAACGGTAGTACCTTGTTGCAGCCCAAGCCACGCCTGAATTCGAAAATGCGTCAAATACCGCTTGAATCTCGGCTTCTGAATACTTCCATCCCGGTGACCAACTGTTCCACAGTGCGCGAATTCGACCAAACTGGTTGACCAACAATTTGGCTGGCGCATTGCTCGATTGCATTTCAAGCATGTAAGCCGATTGCCTGAGTTGCCGGGGCATTAAACGCCAGGCTCGCTCCACTTTTTGAAACGGTGGTATGGCCAACAGGCTCAGTGATTTCCAGGCCTGCGCATCGGTGGCAGCGGCGGCCATTGCGGCCACAGCACCCCAATCGTGCCCGACCAGGTGAACATCACGGCCTTCAAATTTTGCACGCCACGCCAACAGGTCCAGCCCGGCATTGAACGGATCGTAAGCCGCATCAGGATTTACCGAGCCCGGCGTGTACCCGCGAAGCCAGGGTCGCACCACTTGGTAGCCTGCCTGCACCAACCCTTCGGCCACGCCGTTCCAGCTGTGTGGTGTATCAGGAAAACCATGTACCAGTATGGCAACAGCGCCCTGTTCAGGACCGTCAACCAAAGCGCTGAGCAGCAAGTTGTCTCGCTGCAATTGTAGAACCGAACGGGTCATAGGGAGCGGCTGAAGTTGCCCCGGAAGAATGCCTCCAGACGGAAGGTCAAGGCCACATAGGGATCGCGATTGCCTTCGGTTGGAAAATGAATTTCCGGAATGATGTCCATGAACAAAACATTCTTGTGAATATCTCGGCGGTAGTGAGCCTGCAAAATATAATCCTTAATCGTGTTCTCGCCACGGTCTTCACCCACAACAATCAGGGCGTAACGCAAGGCAGTGCGTGAATCCAGCACCTTGTTAATTTCTGCGGTTTGAGAAAACACGGTGGAATCACGCCTTTCCTCGTACTCGGCATAGGTCTGAAAGCGTAAGGTGTTTTTCTCGTCGAGCGGCTTGTTGACATCAAAATTTGTTCGCACCTGCAAGCCGCGCTGATTGAACTGGGTCACCCGGCTTGAAGAATTGATTTGCCATTTGCTCTCGCTGAAATTCCACTGCCGCAGGGCGGAATAACGCACATAAGGGTCAAGTGGTGTACCAAATTTCACACCCAAACCCAAGCCTTGAACCCATGCTTTGGTTGGGTCCTTTGAAGAACGCTGCTCCAGGCCAACGGCGGAATTGTTGGTGCTGAATCGTTCGCCACCGCGCACCTCGCGGACGCCCTGCTCCGAAAGTCGGCTCAGGGGCTCTTCAATGTCACTTTCAATAATCAGGCGCAATCGCTTTTTGGTCGTGGGCAAGTCCACCCGGAAACGAACGCTGGGATCGATCTTGGACTCCCCGGGCTGAAGCCGGGTGTCCAGCGCAACGCGAAGAAAAGATTGGTTTTCTACAAACAGGCTGTCTTCCGTACCAAAAAACTGGTCGATGCCGCGTGCCGTGTCATCAACCATTTCAGTCAAGTCGTAATGCACTGGCTCAAAACGTTCTTGAAGCCAAACAGGCAAATCACTCTCAGTGTTCGCAGCGTGGGCCACATTGCCCAAAGTAAACACGCACAAACCAACTGCAACAACGGCGGGGCCTATTTTCAAAGCCTTCTCCTGATCAAGCTGTACTGCAGGTCAATACACGATACCAATTTACGCCTTTAAACAAGGGGGCGTAAGTCCCTGAATCCAGTGATCAATGCTGCTAAACACATCGAATTCAAGTGATTGAATTGCCCTCCCCACTTTTTCTGCGTAACACGCTGACCACCAGGGTGATCACAGTAATGGGCACCACAAAACTCAACATAGTGTTGGAATAAAAGTCGAGCGCATCATGCCCCTGCGCATCGAGAATCAGATACACCACGTAAGCAGTGTAGTAGGCCATAAACACACCGCCTTCCCAACGTGCAATTTCCCTGCCTGTGAGGAAAATTGGCAAACAGGCAAAGGCCACAGCCAACATCACCCACATATCAAACGCCAACAGCGAAGGCGCAACTTGCAAGCCTAGCGGGGCTGCCACCAAGCTTGAAATACCCAAGCACGCAAAAATATTGAATGTGCAACTGCCGACCACATTGCCCACTGCAATGTCGCGCTCGCCTTTAAGCGCTGCTGCAATTGAGGTGGCGACCTCGGGCATGGAGGTACCGGCAGACACAATGGTCAGCGCAATCACCACATCACTAACCCCCATGGCCTTCGCAAACACAACAGCGGAACCCACCAACCACTCCGAACCCAACACCAGCAACACCAGACCCAACGCAATCAGTCCCAACTGCACGGGCAATCTGGAATCCCAACTGCCTTGATCAGCCGGGTGTAATTCTTCTTCAAATTCTGCCTGGGCTTCTTTGACCTGAGTTCGCGACTGAATAATGAGAAACGCGGTGTAAGCCACCATGAGCACGGCGAGAATACCGCCATCACTCCAAGACAGTTGCCCGTCCAGACTTAACAAAAGCAAAAGCACAGAGGCACCAATCATGATGGGCACCTCTTGGCGGATCAATTGAAGATTAACCACCAAAGGGGTAATCAGGGCGCTTAAGCCCAAAATGAAAAGCACATTGAAAATATTGCTGCCCACCACGTTTCCGATGGCGATGTCTGTAGTACCTGCGATGACAGCACCAACTGAAACAGCAATTTCAGGCGCGCTTGTACCAAAGGCCACAACAGTCAACCCCACCACCAAGGGTGAGATACCAAACCAGAAAGCCAAATTCGAAGCGCCGCGCACAAGCACATTGGCACCAAGCACCAACAGAACCAAACCGGCCACAAATAAAAATACATCGACAAGCATTCAACTTCCCCTGCGCAACAACCCCATTGTGAGGGATGAGAATTCGCTCGATTTCTCAACCCGGAACCATTTCTCGTACGATACAGATGTTACCGCCTGAATTCTATGAACGCATGAAACCTGTAATTTTCTGCCTCGAAGACTTTGAAATGCATCGTTTTCTTTTGGAAACGCATTTGACACGTCTACTCGCAGACCGGGTCGAGGTGAAATACTTCAGAAGCCTGTCGCAGCTAAAAGCCTCGCACGGCGGTTGCCAGTTGTTGATTTCCGACCTGAATGTGAGTGACTCCAAAGCAGAAAACACCGCCCGATTCCTGCTCGATTATTGCGAACACACCCCTGTCATTGTTCAATCCACTGAGGAGGACCTGCCAGGTCAACTGGAACAACAATCTGCAGGCCGCATTCAGGCCGCGGAAAAAGGGGGCCAAGGCCACCGATTTACCGAGGCGATTGAACATTTCATGGCGCAGTTTGATCAAAAAGTACTCTGAATAACAGGCAGGTTTTACAGCTTGTCACGGAAAATAAAATAGGCCGCGCCCACCAGGCAGAAACCGGCCCACAGGTAATCCAGCTTCAACGGTTCTTTCATGTAGAACACAGCAAAAGGCACAAACACAGTCAAGGTGATAATTTCCTGCATCACTTTCAGTTGCCCCACCGACAACACGGTGTATCCGATCCGGTTGGCAGGCACCTGAAACAGGTATTCAAACAAGGCAATTCCCCAACTCACCAGTGCCGCAATAATCCATGGTTTCTGGCTCATGTCTTTCAAATGGGCATACCACGCAAACGTCATGAAAATATTGCTGATCAACAACATGGCAATGGTGACCGGCACAGCGGGCATGGCAACTCCAAATGAATTGACGAATCTGCGGTAGTGTAACCAAATTGCCGTACCGAGCGAATACGCTAAACACACTCAATTCCAAATAACGGTGCCATTGATTCGCCATGCTTAAATTTGTTAAAACATTGTTACTGACTTTTGCCTTGTCACTGAGCAGCACCAGCTTTGCCGCCGAGTTTGACCACAACTACTCAGCCTGGAACAACCTGCTGGCCAAACATGTGAAATGGCTACCCGACAACAAGCAAACTGCCGTTGATTACGCAGGATTTCAGAAAGACCGGCAGGCCTTGAAAGCGCTATTAAACGACTGGTCTGCCGTTGGCCAAACCGAGTTCAACAGCTTTTCGAAAAACCAGCAAATGGCTTTTTTAATCAATGCCTACAACGGTTTTACCATTGAGCTGATTTTGACCAAATACCCCAAAATCAAATCCATCAAAGACATTGGCGGCGTATTCAGCAGCCCATGGAAACAGGAGTTTTTTACGCTGCTGGGTCAAAAGCGCCACCTGGACTGGATTGAACACGAACAACTGCGCCCCAAATACAAGGAACCCAGGGTGCATGCTGCGGTAAACTGCGCCAGCCTGGGCTGCCCCGCTTTGCGCAACGAAGCGTTTACAGCCGCCAAACTGAATGCACAACTTGACGACGGCATGCGCCGCTTTTTGGGTGATCCAAGCCGCAACCGGGTGAAGAACGGCGAACTTCAGATCAGCCCTATTTTCAAGTGGTTCGCCGAAGACTTCGAAAAGGGCCATCAGGGGTTCAATGAAGTGAAGGATGTATTTGCAAAATGGGCCAAAGAGATGTCAGCGGACCCGGAAATAGTGGATAAACTCGCATCCAAATCACTTCCTGTTGCGAATACAGAGTACGACTGGTCGCTTAACGACATCAAACGCTAACCTTACTTGCTATTCACATGCCTCATCCAAAAACACTGCTGCTGTTCAACTACGACTGGGATGAGCAAGGTGCAAACCGGCTTCGAACCCAGTGGCCCAGCGTGGTATCTGGTTTCGATTTATTCAGTTTCCCGAGTAATGCGCGCTTGGCCTGGTTTGACACCGAACGATTTGTAGCCAAAGCGGCCGTGTTCGCCAAATTACACGGTGCCAAGGCAGTGGCCTCGAACCATGAGCAGTTTGGCGCGCTTTGTGCAGCCTTACTTGCCGAGAAAATGGGGTGGCCGGGCACACCTGTGAACGCCATTCTGGCCTGTCAACACAAGTTATACGCCCGCAAGGTGTTGCAGCAAGTAGCCCCCGAGGCCAACTTGCCATTTGCCAGGCTTGACGCGGCATATGGCGGGCCTGTGCCCCAGGGCATTGACTATCCGCAATTTGTAAAACCGGTAAAAGCCGCGTTCTCGGTGCTGTCGCGGCAGGTCAAGAATGCCGAGGAACTGCACGCCCACACCCGCTTTGGCCCCTGGGAGCTGTGGGTGATCAAGCATTTGGTGGAGCCCTTCGAACGTATTGCAAAAAAGCGACTGCCAGAAGCCGGAACCGCGCACAGCATGATGCTTGAAGCCCCCATGCGCGGTCGACAATACAACCTGGATGGCTATGTCTGGCAGGGTGATGTTCGCCCGCTTGGTGTGGTTGACGAGGTGATGTACCCGAACACCGACGCCTTCATGCGTTTTGAATACCCCAGCAGGTTGCAGGCAGACGTGCAGGCGCGGGCAGCCGACGTGGCACGACGTTTTCTGAATGCTGTGGGCTTTGATCACGGATTGTTCAACATGGAATTTTTCCATGACGAGGCCACCGACAAAATCACGGTGATCGA
Organism: Limnobacter sp.; assembly: GCF_043511195.1. Taxonomy (NCBI): domain Bacteria; kingdom Pseudomonadati; phylum Pseudomonadota; class Betaproteobacteria; order Burkholderiales; family Burkholderiaceae; genus Limnobacter; species Limnobacter sp. The sequence goes on from NZ_CP121330.1 coordinate 63,150, forward strand.
GTTCAACCCCCGCATGGCTTCGCAATTCTCGGATTTGTATTTGCGTGTCGACGGCATCGACCTGCACGAGATTGCATTTGCGCTGGCACACGGCATCGACCCTGCAACACTGGCCCGAGCGGTGCCCACAGCCGGCGCTACAGCCAGCTTTGTTTACCGCTCCTTCAATCCGAAAGCCGCTGTACCATTTCCAGGTTTTGTGCAAAAAGCGGCCTTCCGCAAAGCATTTCCCGATGCCTTGCTGTTTGAGTACCCCAAAGACACCAAAGAACTGCACCGCGACTTCAAATGGCTGCGCAGCTACCGTTACGGCATTGTCCACCTGGGTGGAGAAAACCCGCGCGACTTGCGCCAGCGCTGCGAGCAGGCCAGCGCCCTGCTGGGTTGGCCTGCACCATATCTTGAAGATTTGCGGGAACAAGTCATTGATGCAGACAAATTGCCGACGGAACTGTTTGCAGGCAAACCAGTCAGTTAAAACACCAAATCGATTCAAACAAACAGGAGAAGTATTTTGACTTTGACACGCACACACAAACTTTTAATTACGGGCAGTTTGTTGTTGGGCCTAGGCGGTTGTTCCGCAATGACGGCGCAAAACCCCTCTACCAAATTGAGCCCGGTGAATGCAGCTGAAGTGGCCGGAGATGACCGCGTCATGCTGTTTGGTGCCGACGTGGTGGCATACATCACTCAAAACGCTTATGTCCAGGGCAAGCCCGAGTTCAGCAGCACTTACCAGGAAGTGGATTTTCATTTCTCAAGCGCTGACCACAAAGCCTTGTTTGACGCAGAACCCACCAAATACATTCCCCAGTACGGCGGCTATTGCGCCAACGGGATTATGTTCGGCATCCCATGGGGCGGCAATGCAGCCGACTTCAAAGTGGTCGACGGAAAAACCTACATTTTCGGCGGATTCGTTTCACAAGCCGCCTTCGAACTTGAGCTTGATAAGAACATCGCTTTGGCCGACGATTACTGGGCCCAGGAAGTCAACGGCAACAACAGTTTTATTCAACGCGCAAAGCGCTTGGTGATCCGGGTACCCCACTATAAAACCGGGGAAGAACAGGCGGCCGAAGTTCAGGCCGCTGGAAAACTGGGCAGCTAATTGTCTCAGTTCATCAGCCGGGTTCGGCTGATGTAACTGAGCACATCGACCAAAGCCACCAGAATCATCATTGACAGCAACACAGTGCTGGTTTCGGCCATTTGAAACAGACCCATGTGGTAGGACAACATTTGGCCCAGACCACCAGCACCAACCACACCCAACACGGCAGCGGCGCGAATATTGTTTTCCCAGCGATACAGGGTGTAGCTGATTAACTGCGGAAGTACCTGCGGAAACGTGGCGTACCAAAACACAGCCACTGAGCCAACACCCCGAGTGCGCAAGGCAAAAGCAGGCTCATCGGTTGCATTTTCAATACTTTCGGCAAACAGGCGTCCCAATACACCGGTAGTGTGCAGCGCCAATGCAAATGTGCCAGCGAAGGGACCCAGTCCCACCGCAATCAATAACAGCGCAGCCCACACCAATTCAGGAATACTACGCAGCACATTTAACACGCCGCGACTTAATGTGCGCCAGCGCGCAGGGTCTTCCACATAGGTTTTGCTGGCAGGCAAGGCCCAGAGCAAACCAAAAACAGCAGCGAGCAAAGTACCCAAGGCTGACATGGCCAGAGTCTCCACAGTCGCCCAGGCAACCTTGGCGAGGAATTCGGACTCGAAATTCGGACTCAGTAACTCCCCGATGAATTTGCCCATTCTCGCCATCGCGTCCATGGACGCGAAACGAGACCATTGCAAATCAAGGCTCCAAAAACTCAGGAATATGAGCACGATCAAACCAAAGACCATCCAGCAGGACTTGCATCGGGCATTGAACATGGGCTCGGGTAATTTAGGAGCAGAATTATTCAGGCGTGTATTCATGCCAACACACTCCGTAGCCAACTACTGACCCTGTCGGCCAACCACACCAGAAAAACAAAGACCAGCAACATGGTCCCCACTTCACCACCAGCAAACATTTTCATGGATGAGTCCAACTGTTGACCCAGACCACCTGCACCTACAAAACCCAACACCGCAGAGGATCGAATGGCACATTCCCACCGGTATACGGTGTAGCTCGCCAGCTCTGCGGCGTTCTGCGGCAATGCGCCGTAGAAAAAAGCCTGCAACCGCCCGCTGCCATTGCGCAATAAATTCTGGGTCACATGGGGATCGCCCGATTCCAGAATATCGGCGTACACCTTGCCCAACATACCCCCGTAGGTAAGCGCTATTGCAAGAACGCCAGAAGTGGGGCCCAAACCAACCACACGAACAAAAACCAAAGCCCAGATTAATTCGGGCACGCTACGCAAGACGATCGCAGCCCAGCGTACCAATTGGCGACACACTGCGGGCAAAGCGGCCATTCTTCCGGAAATGGCCGATATGGAAATAACACGAACTGACAACAATGCGATAGGCACTGCCAACAACCAGGCCAGTGCCAGGCCTGCTGTTGCAATTGCGACAGTGCGCCAAGCCTCCTTGACAACCATAGTTAGAAATTCCGGATCCGTCTTGGGCGGAATCATGTCACCCAGAAAATTCAAGGTAGGCCGAAAATTTTCCTCTTCCAACAAAATCCAGGGTCTGAATTCTGTCAGTTCAAACATGGGCCACACAATGACCAGTGCGGCCAAACACCAGAACACACGCATACTCCAGGCGGGGTCGCGCAATGCCGGGTTCTTGGATACAGGCGAGAGATTCATGAAATTACCTGCAATTCATCGCCACAGGCGCTGGTTTCGTCTGGCTGGGCGGGCGTTCGGGTGCAGGACCCGTTAATTCATCCAAATGCTGTGCATACAAATCAATGAGACGCTGTTCAGTAACTTCGGCAGAGGGCAAATCAAATGCCAGCTCACCGTCACGCAGGCCAATGACGCGCGGAAAATGCTTCAAGGCCATTTCCACCTGGTGAAGGGTAGAAATCAGGGTGGCGCCCTGCTCTCTAGCAGCCTGCGCCAAAGTTTGCATCGCTTGCTCGGCACGTGCCGGATCCAAAGCCGACAGAGGTTCGTCCACCAGGAACAAATTAGCGCCGGAAACGAGTCCCCGTGCCAAACCCACCCGCTGACGTTCTCCACCTGACAACCTGTCTACCCGCTCAAACAGTTTTTCAGCCAGATCGAAGCGTGCAAGGGCATCATGCGCTGCACCAGTATCCACCGGATAAAACAGGCTTCTCAAGCTAGTCCAAAAACCCATGTGCGGCAATTTACCAGCCAGCACAGAAGTCACCACCCGTTGGCGTGGCGGCAAAGGCGGTACCTGAGGTGCCAAAAACAGCCTGCGACGTACGTCGCGAAGTCCGCGCTTGCCCAAAGCCCAGGGATCGGTGTTGTCGAGCAACACCTTTCCTGCTGCAGGCTCAAGCGCGCAGGCAAGCAAGTGCAAAAGCGTTGTTTTGCCTGCCCCTGAGGGACCAATAATGGCGACCTGTTCACCCGCCTGAACTGAAAAACTGACGTTTTTCAAGGCAGGCGAGGTGTCGCGGCTGGCCGCCGGATGGCGGCCAGCAATTTGCTGCAGTTCAACTATCACTTCAACAAGCCCGCCGCACGTGCTGCACTTTCAATACCCGCATAATTTTCAACTTTGGTGGGTACAAATTTTGAAGCGCGTTGCAATTCCAGAATTTCTTTGCCCTGTGGAGTCGAAGGATCAAGCGCTAAAAACGCATCAACAATTTTCTTGCGTGTTTCAGCAGACACACCACTGTGTACAGTCCAGTTGTAGTCGTAATAAGCCGGGGTGGTATAAATTACCCGCACCTTGTCCGTGTCGACTTTTTTATCAGCCACAAACTTTTCCCAAACAGAAATGTTCAATGCGCCTGCGTCCACTTTACCTGCCGCTACGGCTGCAATCGTCGCGTCATGTGCGCCAGAGAAAGAGACTCGCTTGAAATCCTTGTCAGGATCAATTTTCGCTACAGTATTTAAAAAACTGCGGGGCATGAGGTGCCCGGAAGTGCTGGATGCTGAACCAAAGGAAACACTTTTTCCTTTCAGATCATCCAACGACTTGATATTGGGGTTGCTGGTGATGAAAACGGATTTGAATTTTTCATCTTCCGCACGTTGGATCAAGGGGATTACCTGGCCATTGGAGCGAACATTGGCCTGAACAAACGTGAATCCGCCAAACCAGGCCATGTCCACTTGTTTGTTAGCCAGCGCTTCAACAGAGGCTGCGTAATCCGTTACGGGGGTGTACTCGACTTTCATGCCGAGCTTGTCGGAAAGGTACTTCATCAGGGGAGCCGCTTTGCGCGCCAGTTCGGTGGGGGATTCGTCCGGAATGGCTGTGACTCTGAACACTTGCTCCGCATGCGCTAATCCGGCCAGGCCGATCATCGCGCAAGTCATCAAACACTTAAAGGTACGAGAAGGTGAAAAGCTGATCATTGCTAACTCCTGATAAATTAAAAGACCTTACCGACAGGTAAGATTTTCAGTATAGGGTAGAAAATAAGCCACAATGCCCGGGTAGACTCTAGGCAAGGTTTTGATTACTGCCCATTTCATTATTACACCGACCAAATATGACACCCACACCACAGTTCATCCAGATCTATCAAGCGCAAGCGGAGCATATCCGGGAAGAATTGCTGAGTGGCCTGCGCGCCAGCAAAGCTCACACTTCACCCAAGTATCTCTACGATGAATTGGGCTCCAAACTGTTTGAAGCAATCACTTGCATACCTGAGTATTACCCCACCCGCACGGAAGCGCTGATTTTCAACAGCCACGGGCATGACATGGCACAGCAAGTGCCCAAAGGCGCTGCGTTCATTGACCTGGGTGCAGGCAATTGTGAAAAAGCAGCCCGGTTGTTCAATGTATTTCACCCAGACCGCTATGTCGCGGTGGACATTTCCGTGGACTTCCTGAAAGGCTCACTGGAATGCCTGCAACGCCAGTTTCCAGATCTGGAAATGAGTGGGGTGGGCATGGACTTCTCAACTGAATTGAATTTGCCAGCTGGCCTGGCTCTGAACCCTGCACAACCCCGGGTCATGTTTTACCCGGGATCCAGCATTGGCAACTTCACCCCCGAGGAAGCACTGCTGTTTCTGAAACAGGTAAAAACGGTGTGTGCAGCGGCAGCCGATGGCGGCCTGTTGATCGGTGTTGACCTGGTGAAAAGCAAAGCTGTGCTTGAAGCGGCTTACGACGATGCCCTGGGCGTAACAGCTGCCTTCAACCGCAATATGTTGCTGCACTTCAACAAACTGGCTGGCACCAATTTCAAGCTGGAAGACTGGAAACACATTGGCCTGTTCAACACTGAACTCAACCGCATTGAAATGCACCTGGAAGCACTTCGGGATGTTTCGGTGAACTGGGAAGGTGGCGAGCGAGCCTTTGTAGAGGGTGAACGCATTCACACCGAGAATTCTTACAAGTGGACACTGACCGGGTTTGAAGACTTGCTCAAGCGCGCAGGTTTTGCCGAGAGCAAGGCTTACATCGACCCGGAACAAAAATTTGCGGTGTTTTGGGCAAAGGCTTGAAAGTCCTTAGGCAGCAGCGAGTCGCCACAAGCTGGTGACTTCCTTGCAACGTGCATCAAACAGCGCATCACTAGAATCAAATGCCTTGCCATGTTTCGGCTTGGCATCCATGCGGCTCAACACTTTCAAACCAGCCAGCTCGATCCAGCCCAGTAACTCTTCGCGTGTGCGCAGTTTCAGGTGTTCGGCCAAGTCGGACAAAATCAACCAGCCCTCACCGCCTGCATTCAAGTGCGCAACCAAACCCGCCAAAAACGCCTTCAGCATGCCGCTGTGTTCATCATAAATGGCGCGTTCAATCGGTGAGGTGGGCTTGCCCGGCAACCACGGTGGGTTACACACAATCAAATCGGCTTTGTTTTCAGGAAACAGATCGGCTTGCACCACCTTCACCTGCTTGCCCATGCCCAAATTCTGAATATTGAATTGCGCACATTCCAGCGCACGCGGATCGTTGTCGGTGGCCACAATATTGCTCAACCAGCGGTGCGCCAACACAGCGGCCAGCACACCAGTACCAGTGCCCACATCCACCGCCGAGCCATTGACTTCACAGGCTTTGGGCAATGGGGCTTTCAACACCAAATCCACATACTCGCCACGCACTGGCGAGAAAACGCCGTAATACGGATGAATTCGGTTGTTGGGCGGATCACCAAGCGCAGGCACATCCACGCCTTTTTTGCGCCATTCGTACGCACCCACCACGCCCATCATCTCCCGCAATGAACACACAATCATGGGGCCATCGGCCTGTGGCTCGCCCCATGCTTCAGTGCAGGCTGCCAACACATCGGGTGCACGGCGCAAGGAAATGGTGTAATCAGCGTTAAACGGAATCAGGATTGAACCCAAAATACGTGCGCGCTGGGCTTGTGCCTGGCGGTACAAATGAAATTTTTGTGGGTATTCAACATCGGTCTTGCTCGCTTTGGCAGCTTTGCTTTTTTTGTGCTCTGCGCTTTTATCCACCCGGCGAACCAAGGCCTGCATCAATTGGCGGGCATTTTGAAAATCACTTTGCCACAGAAATACATTGCCCTCGCAAGCCAGTCGGTAGGCGGTGTCTGCGGTCAACGTGTCGTCTGCCAGCATCACTTTGCCCGGCACGGCCAGGTTGCGCTCCGACTGCCAGCGTGCACGAAAGGTTTCTTCGCCCTTGGTCCATTGAATTACAGGGTTGTCTTGGGCTGGGTGCATGCGGGTTCTCGCGGTGATTGGCAGGGCATGGATCGTGTAAACTTCTTCAGGGTCGCAGTGTACCACCTTGGGTGGTTCATGCCCGAGTTTCCCTTCTGTCAAATTAAGTGGCTGTTGTCTTGATTAAACCGTCTGTCGTCATCGTAAGCCCCGCACTTGCCGATTCCAATAATGGCAATTGGCAAACCGCCCGCCGCTGGCAGCTGTTTTTGTCCGAGCACTTTAATGTGCGCATTGTGAAACATTGGGAAAACACGCCTGCCACCGTTCACGATGCAGTCATGATCGCGCTACACGCTCGTCGATCTGCCGATTCCATTGCTGCTTGGGCGCACAGTCGTGGCGTGAATAAACAAGGCAGCCCTGGCTTGGTGCTGGCCCTGACCGGGACCGACCTGTACCGAGACATTGAAACCGATGAAACCGCACAAAAATCGTTGGAACTGGCGCAGCACCTGATCGTGCTGCAAGAAAAAGGCATTGAGAAACTGAACGAAGCACTGCAGCCGAAAACCGCTGTGATCTTTCAGTCCACCTCGTCACGCAAAACACTGCCCAAACCCAAGCGCCGCTTGAAGGTGATCATGGTGGGCCATTTGCGCGATGAAAAAATGCCGCAAACCCTGATGGAAGCGGCGGTGCTGTTGCGTGGCTATCCGGAAATTTTCATTGACCACATTGGTGGCCCCCTGGACCCGGAACTGGCCCAAGCCGCTGAAGAAACCATGCAGGTGTGCCCCAACTACCGCTGGCTTGGCAACCAAGCCCACGGTGCAACCCGCACCCGTATTCAGCGTGCCCATGTGCTGGTACACGCCAGCAAAATGGAAGGTGGGGCACATGTCATTATGGAAGCGGTGTGCAGCGGCACACCTGTGGTGGCCAGTTACATTGATGGCAACATTGGCATGCTGGGTGCAGGCTACCCCGGTTACTTTCCACTGGGCAATTCCCATGCACTAGCCAACATGCTGACCCAGTTGCTTGAAGACATTGTGAATCCGAAACCCTTGCCACCGGGTAAATCCAGTGTGTACACCAAGCTGAAAAACCAGTGCGCCGACCGGGCCAGGTTATTTGCACCTGAAAACGAACAAAACCAGTTAATTCGACTCGTACAACGAGCCAATCAAAACAACAACGAAGTAGAAGTACACCATGCAAACATCTGACCAACCCATTCTTCGTGACATCGTGCTGGTAGGCGGCGGCCACAGCCATGTGGGTGTGCTGCGCATGTTTGGCATGAAGCCGTGGCCCGGTGTGCGGCTTACCCTGATTTGTACCGACATTCACACCCCTTATTCCGGCATGCTGCCTGGCTACATTGCAGGCCATTACAGTTACGACGACGTACACATTGACCTGGGCCGACTGTGCGCCTTCGCAGGGGCAAGGCTGTTCAAAGACGAAGTGGTGGGCATAGACCGCGCCAATCAAAAAGTCATTTGCAAAAACCGCCCCCCGGTTGCTTACGATGCCCTGTCGATCAATATTGGCAGCACACCGCAAGTGCAACTGGTGCCAGGTGCCCTGGAAAACGCAGTGCCGGTCAAGCCGATTGCGCGTTTCAACCAACGCTGGGTCAATTTGCTTGAACGTGTAAAAACCCATGCTGGCAAAACCACCATTGCTGTGGTCGGTGGCGGTGCAGGCGGTGTAGAACTGGCCCTGGCCATGCAGTTTCGCTTGCGCAATGAATTAAGCACCATGGGCCGCAACCCCGACGAACTGGAATTTCACCTGTTCACCGCAGATGCCGATGTACTGCCCACCCACAACCCCGGTGTGCGCGCACGGTTCGAAAAAGTATTGAATGAACGTGGCGTGGTGCTGCACCGCGATGCGGAAGTGGTTCAGCTGGACGGCCACACCCTGCAAACCAAACAAGGCGAGCATTTACACGCCGACGAAATCATGTGGGTAACACAAGCCGGTGGCGCTGCATGGCTGAAAAACACCGACCTTGAACTAGACGACCGCGGTTTCATCAATGTGGGCCCTACCCTGCAAACCACGCGCGATCCAAAAATTTTTGCAGCAGGCGACATTGCCAATTTAACCAGCACACCGCTGGAAAAAGCGGGCGTGTTCGCGGTGCGCATGGGCAAACCATTGACCAAAAACCTGCACCTGTTTGTGCAGGGGATCGACCTGCTGGAATACCGCCCCCAAAAAACCTGGCTGGCCTTGATCAGCACTGGCGACAAGTACGCGGTGGCATCCAAAGGAAATCTCGGTTTTGCGGGTGCTTGGGTGTGGCAGTGGAAAGACTGGATTGATCGCCGCTTCATGGCGAAGTTCAGCGAATTTCCCCAGATGGATCCGAATGCAAAACCCGCAGGTGGCAACACGCCCAACCTGGCACTCACGCAGGAAGAAAACCTTCAGGCCATTTCCGCAATTGCCATGCGCTGCGGTGGTTGCGGTGCCAAAGTGGGTTCCACAGTTTTATCTCGCGCCTTGGGTAACTTAAAGCCGGTGGATCGCGAAGATGTATTGGTGGGCCTGCACGCGCCCGACGATGCGGCCATTGTGAAAGTACCGCCCGGCAAAGCCATGGTGCACACAGTTGATTTTTTCCGGGCGTTTGTAGACGACCCCTATATTTTTGGCAAGGTGGCAGCCAACCACGCTTTGGGCGATGTGTTCGCCATGGGTGGCGAGGCGCAATCGGCCACCGCCGTGGTGACCGTGCCACCCGGCCTTGAATCCAAGGTAGAGGAATTGTTGTTCCAGATGATGAGCGGTGCCGTGGAAGTATTAAATGACGCTGGCTGCGCACTGGTGGGTGGACACACTGGCGAAGGCCGTGAACTGGCACTGGGTTTTGCAATCAATGGTTTGGTCGATGAAAACCTGGGCGGCGTGATGATCAAAGGCGGCATGCGCCCCGGCGATGCCATTTTGCTGACCAAGCCAATTGGAACCGGAACGCTGTTCGCCGCGCTGCCGCAGCTGAAAACCAAAGGTCGCTGGATTGATGCTGCACTGGAATCGATGGTGAAAAGTAATCGCGTGGGTGCTCAATGCCTGCGCGAATACGGATCCAAAGCCTGCACGGACTTGACTGGTTTTGGGCTGCTGGGCCACTTGGTAGAAATGACACGGCCTTCCGAAGTGGATGCTGAACTTGATTTAAGTGCCCTGCCCTTGCTGGACGGTGCCCTTGAAATGGTCAGTGCGGGCATTGTCAGTTCTCTGCAACCGGCCAATGTGCGTTTGCGCCGAGCCATTCGCAATCAGGCTGATTATGTGAACGATCCGCGCTACCCGCTAATTTTTGATCCACAAACCGCAGGTGGTTTGTTGGCGACAGTACCTGGCGAGCAGGCCGAGGCCTGTGTGGCCGCCTTAAAGAAACTGGGTTATGAACACACCGCGATTATTGGTCGAATTTTGCCGCAAGGCGATGCGATTGAACCGATTGTATTGAAAGGCTAAGGAAGCAGCGCATGCCCCATACAGTTCAACAACACTGGAAAAAAACAGCACTGCTGCTTGTCGCAGCTTTGCTGCTGTTGGTGTGGCTGAACACTGATGTGTCCCTGCAAGACATGCTAATGGCTCAACGTGAACTGACCATGCACTTCATGGACAACCCCACGCTGGTCACCTTGATTTACTTCGGTGTGTTTGTTCTGCTCACCGCGCTGTGCCTGCCGGGTGCGGGCGTGCTGATGCTGGTATGCGGTGGCTGCATGGGATTTGGTTTGTGTTTGGTGGTGTCTACTGCGGCGTCTGCCTTCGGCGCTTTACTCACCATGCTGTTTGCGCGCCACTTTTTTCGGTCCTCGGTAGAAAGCAGATTTACCAACAAACTGAATGAGATCAACAAAGGCATTGAAAAGAACGAAGTGACTTACCTGCTCAGCCTGCGCTTGGCTCCCATCATCCCATTTGTTGCGTTCAATTTGCTGGCTGGCCTTACGCGGGTAAAACCATGGACCTTTCTGTGGACCAGTTTCCTGGGTATGTTGCCCGGCACCATGTTGTATGTAAATGCAGGCAGTGAACTGTCCAAGGTCAACAAGCTTGAAGAATTGATCTCGCTGGAAGTGGTGGTGTCGCTGACTGCACTGGCCTTGGTGCCGTTCCTGATTCAATGGGGAACGCGGCAGTTTCAACTACGCAAAGTGGCTTGAAAACCCAATCAGCTTGGATTTCAATCTCTCGCCTGAAAACCTGTATTTCCCTTTTTGAGATTCACCCTGACTCACCTCGCTCGGCAAAAGGGCGGGCCGAGTCTCGGTGCCGGCCTATGGCCGACCGCGGCGGGTGAATTCAAACGGGCAGGTTTTCTTGAAGGCGAGGCGATCGAAACTCCGCCGCCGATTGGGCATTGAACCGCGGTGAGTTGCGTGGTGGTGGAGAAACGCTGGCGCCGGTTTAAGCCAACTCGGTAGTGGGAGTGCTTGGGGCGCACTTGAAGAAAACCGCCCCGATTGAATTCACCCGCCACGGTCGGCCTAAGGCCGACACCGAGACTCGGCCCGCCCTTTTGCCGAGCGAGGTGAGTCAGGGTGAATTTCAAAAAGGGATCAAGCGGTTTTCAGTGCGACACAAGTAACCCATGCCGAGTTGAGCTATATACCGCAGCAGCGACCCTTCAAGTTCAGATCCGGAGTCACCAGTGACAGGCGACACAAGTAACCCGCTATCCGCTTATCGGATGTCGAACAACTCCACATCAAACACCAAGTCCGTATTGCCGGGAATTGGACCCGCACCACGTGCGCCGTATGCCGTGTCTGAAGGACAGAACACGATTGCACGATCACCCACCACCATTTCGCACAAGGCCTGTGTCCAGGCAGGAATCACGCGGTTCAGCGGAAAGGAGATCTTTTCATTGCGCTTGATGGAGCTGTCGAACACGCGACCGTCCAGAAAGGTGCCTTCATAGTGCACTTCAACGATGGAGTTTGGTGTAGGTTTTTGTGTGCCAGTACCGCGCTTTTTAAAAGTCAGCTTCACGCCGGAAGGCAGTACGAGTTCGTCGCCAGCAGCGGCATTGTTTGCAGTTGAATCAGTCACGGCATTACCCCAGGGAAGAATTAAGACAAGCGCTTATTCTAACCCGGGGCGTTTAGCTGACCTGGAATTCGACCTTGAAATCAATAGGTTTTGTAAGGCAAGAATTTGCCACTCATGTTGATGCTCACCCGATCACCCATGGGGTTGGGCTCACGCTGCAAGTCCATTTTGAAGTCGATGGCGCTCATGATACCGTCACCAAACTCCTCGTGAATCAACTCCTTGAAGGTGGTGCCGTACACACTGATCAATTCATAGAAGCGATAGATCAACGGGTCGGTGGGCACGGCTGTTGGCAGTGATCCTTTGTAAGGCACCACTTGCAAACAATCCACCGCCTCGGGTGGCAAGGCCAAGTACTCACCAATTTTTTTAGCCTGTTCTTCAGTCAAGGTCATTTGGCCCAGCAGCGCGGCTGTGCTCCATTCCTTGGACTGGCCCAGTACCTTGGCGCAGTCGTCCCAAGTGCATTTTTTCTTGCGCTTGGCCAATACGATCATTTCGGTTACATCGGTTCGTTTCATGGTGCACTCCTTTGAATCAAATTTAGTGGGGGTGTTGTCTCGGTGCTAACTTTCGTGTTGCTCAAGGCTTTCAAGCCAGGGCGTACCACTGGGGGTTGTTTGTGCAACTCGGCATTCAGCGTGTTGCCATCTGGTTCCGTCGCCGGCGCGGCGCGGTTCACCAAGAAATCAACCAGGTGATTGCGAATGGCGTAGTACTGTGCATCATGGTGCACGGTGCTTCGGGTGCGTTCGCGCGGCATGGTGTTTTCAACAATTTCCGCAATGCGGGCACGCGGGCCATGGCTCATCAGCATCACCTTGTCGGCCAGCAAAATGGCTTCGTCCACGTCGTGCGTAATCATGAACACTGTTTGACCGGTCGCCTTCACGATTTGCAACAACTCGTCTTGAATGGTGCCGCGGGTCAGTGCATCGAGCGCGCCGAATGGTTCATCAAGCAACAGCATTTGCGGCTGAATGGCAAATGCGCGGGCAATGCCCACACGCTGCTTCATACCACCTGAAAGCTCGTGCGGTTTTTTGTTGGCCGCCTTGTTCAAACCCACCATGTCCAGGTACTTCATGGCGTGTTCGCTGATTTCCTCTGGCGACTTTTCAGGCCAACGCGACCGTACACCAAACTCCACATTCTTCAGCGCGGTCATCCAGGGCATCAGCGCATGGCTTTGAAACACAACGCCACGGTCCAGCGACGGGCCCACCACCTCTTTGCCGTTCATGATCACGTAGCCCTGAGTGGCTTCGTCCAAGCCAGCCAGAATGTTCAGAATGGTGCTTTTGCCACAGCCCGAGTGGCCGATGATGCAGACAAACTCGCCTTTCTGAATGTCAAAGTTCACTGCCTCAAAAACAGGCGGCACGTTGGTGTCATCTGGTGCGTAACTTTTTACCAAACCTTCCACCTGCAGAAAGGCCGCAGCTTTCTCAGTGGGCACCAGGTCTTTGCTGAATATCTTGTGTTCAGTCATTGTCATTGTTGTTTACTCCTTGTAGCTAACCAGCTTGGCCATGCGAGCCAGCAGCGTATCGAGCAACATGCCGATCAAGCCGATGAACAAAATGGCGCTGATGATGTTGGCAATCGACAGGTTGTTCCATTCGTTCCATACGAAGTAACCAATGCCTGTGCCGCCCACCAGCATTTCAGCGGCCACAATCACCAACCAGGCAATGCCAACAGAAATGCGCATGCCGGTCATGATGGTGGGGGCGGCTGCAGGCAATATCACTTGAAAAGCGGTGCGCAGCGAACTCACCTCCAAAGTTTTGGCGACGTTTAACCAATCGCGCCGAACCCCGGCCACACCAAAGGCGGTGTTCACCAACATGGGCCAAATCGAGCAAATAAAGATCACGAAAATGGCTGAAGTATCACTGTCTTGAATGGTGTACAAGGCCAGCGGCATCCAGGCCAAAGGCGACACTGGTTTCAGAATTTGAATGAAAGGATCAAGCGCCTTGTAAAGCAAAGGCGACATGCCAATCACAAAGCCCAAGGGAATGGCCACCAAGGCCGCCAAACCAAATCCCACCAACACGCGGAAAATGGAGTAGCCCAGTTGAATGCCAATGCCTTTGTCGTTGGTACCGCGATCGTAGAACGGGTCACTGACATGGCCCCACAGCTTTGCACCCACATCACCCGGTGTGGGCAATGGGGTTTCTCCGCCCGTGGAAGCAGCCTGCCCGACCAGGGCAGCGTACTCGGGGTCTACGATCACTTCGGATTCCTCGGGCATTGTTGCAATGGTCCATATCGCCAGCATCACGACCAGGATCAATGCAGACAATGCCGATGGCGCCCATTTCTGATTCTTGAAACTTTTCATGCCGCTTATCCCTTGGTTCTGGAAATTGCGAAGCTGTTGAGGTATTCCTCCGGCTTCTTGGGATCGAAAGGTTTGCCCATCACGCTGAATTTTTTATCTAAACTGGGTGGCGCTTGCATGCCCAGCTCTTTCATCAAACGGGTTGCGTCCGTGGCCAGGAAAACATCTTTCGCAATCTTGTTGTAATCGATGTCGCCCTTGACTTGGCCCCAGCGTTTCATCTGCGTCAAAATCCAGATCGCAAAGCTTTGATACGGGAAGGGGTCGAAGTCGATACGCTGCGGGTCTTTCTGAATGCCACCCAAGCCATCCGCGTAGGTGCCTGTCAACACCTGCTCCACCACAGTCAGCGGCTGGTTGAGGTAATTGGTGGGCGCAATGGCTGCTGCAATTTCCTTTCGGTTCTCTGCTTTTCGAGCGTAGGCCGTGGCATCCAGAACAGCCTTCAACAGCGCCTTGTAGCTGTTCGGGTTTTGGGTCACAAATTCCTTGCTGGCGGCAAACGCACAGCATGGGTGCCCCGCCCAAATTTCTTTTGACAGAATGTGAATGAAACCCACACCGTCGTACACGGCACGCTGATTCACAGGGTCGGGCGCCAGGAAGCCGTCAATGTTGTCGGCCCGCATATTGGCCACCATTTCGGGAGGCGGTACCGAGCGAATTTGTACGTCACGGTCAGGATCCAAACCAGCTTCGGCCAGGTAGTAGCGCAACAGGTAGTTGTGCATGGAATAGTCAAAAGGCACCGCAAACTTGAAACCTTTCCAATCTTTGGGGTTGCGCTTGTCCTTGTGCTTCATCGCCAATGTAATGGCCTGACCATTGATATTTTCAACAGCTGGCATGGTCCACGGAATGGCGTTTGAACCCACCCCCATGGAAATGGCCAATGGCATGGGCGAAAGCATGTGTGCTGCGTCGTATTCTTTGGCAAGCGCTTTGTCGCGCACCACCGCCCAACCCGCAGTTTTCACCACTTCAACATCCAGACCTTGCTTGGCATAAAAGCCCAAGGGCTGCGCCATGATGAGGGGTGTTGCGCAGGTAATCGGAATAAAGCCGACTTTCAGCTTTTGCTTTTCCAAGGGGCCATTGCTTTGTGCAAATGCTTCTTTGGCTGCCGCCAACGGAAACATGCTGCCGATTGCGGCCATGGCCGTGCCACTGCCCACAGCACGCAGAAAATTGCGGCGCAATTGGTCGTTGGGAAACAGCGCATGCATCACTGCATTCTCAACAGCACGCTCTTCCATTTGCTGCACTGCCAATTGCTGATCATGCTCAGCCTGGCTGTTGTGTTGCCCACAGGCGCAACGCATGCCGAGACGGGTGTTGGGGTCAAACGGGTTCTTGAAAAAAGACATGGTGAACTCCTAAGCGGTTTAAGCAACAATCAGGCTGAAGCGCGGTTCAAAGCGGGGCGAAAGTAATCAATGTCGTGCTGGTATTGCTGGTAGGCCTTGGTGTATTCCATCACTCGGGCCACCTCAGCGATAAACTCTTCGTCGTAACCTGCGCGGCGCAGCAAGTGAAAGCCAATTTCCATGCCGCTGGCGATTCCGCCACCGGTCACGATTCGACCTGCATCCACCACACGTGCATGGCTTACCTGACAAGCGGGTGCAATTTCCGCAAGGCGGTCGATCGGGGTTTTACCCAAGTGCGACGCTTCAAGGCGATCGGGTTCTTTGCGGTTGGTGGCAGCAAGGCCGTCGAGCAACCCCATGCGGGCATAGATCCACGAACCCGTGCACACACTGGTGAGCAAGCAGTTGTCAGAAAGGGTCCGAATGTAACGGTGCAAATTGCCATTGTTCATTTCTTGACGGGTACCAAAACCACCGGGAATCAGGAATGCATCCATGGCCGGTGTGTCAGAAAATGAATAGTTAGGCAGCACGGTAAAGCCCGCTTGCGTTTGCACAGGTCGCATGCTTTCAGCAACCAGGAACACTTCCAGTTCGGGATCGAAACGCTTGGCCACCGAGAACACACCGTAGGGGGCTGCGTAGTCCACCACCTCGGCCTCCTTGAATACGTACACACCCAGTCTGAAACCCTGCATTCTGGCCATTCGCGCTTCTCCAGCAACACTGCGTTGAATATGAATTCAGTGTGCCGTGCCCGCTTTGGGCTGGGTATCACGCCATTTGTGATTGTGTTGTAGTGCTGCCCCTACAAGAAAACTACAGGCCGTGTTGCTTGGTGTAGTTCACAAGATCAACAAGATTTTTCAGTTCCAGTTTTTCGAACACGCGGGCCCGGTAAGTTGAAACCGTATTGCCCGAAAGGCAAAGCGCCTGTGCAATGTGTTGAACTGTTTCGCCTTGCGCCATCAAACGCAGCACCTGCATTTCGCGGTTGGACAATCGTTCATGCGGCGCACGGTCCGTGGGCTTGCGCAAATCATTCGCCATTAAATTGGCCGTAGCAGGGGTTAGGTACACTTGCCCCGCGCAGGCCATTTGAAGGGCCTGCGTCAACTCGGCGGGCGAGCATCCTTTATTCAGATAAGCATTGGCACCGCTGCGAATAGCCCGAAGGGCGAATTGGGTTTCTGGGTACACAGACAACATGACAACGCCCAGCTTTGGGAATTCGCTCCGTACACTTTTAAGCACATCAAACCCATCTCGCTCGCCGAGGGCCACGTCCAGCAGTATTGCGTCGAAATTGCCTTTGCGCAGTTTCTGCATGGCCTCCACGCCATCGGCTGCCTGCTCGCTAATGTACTGCCCACCAAACTCATCAAGAATCTGGACCAGTCCGCGGCGAATAATCATGTGGTCATCCACGATCAGAATATTCATTAGGCCAGTACCTCGGGCAAGCGCAGTTTGATGCAAACACCCTGCCCCAAAATTGAATCAATCGAGCAACGCGCACCAATGTCCCAAGCCCGCTCCTCAATACCCATCAAACCAAACCCGGCATTGAAGGTACGAACAGCCATGCCTCGACCATTGTCTTTGACCTGAAACACAACGGCACGTCCTTCAGTGTGAACCTGTACATCTACCCGGTTTGCATCGGCATGCTTACCGACATTGTTCAAGGCTTCTTGCAGAATTCGATACAAGGCCGTTTCCGTCGCTTTGCTCAAGCGGACATGTTCCAGTGCCGGGTCAATGTCGAGCGAGCTCACCACATTGGTGCGTTGTGCAAACTCGCCCAGCAAATGCTCCACTGCCGCCCACAAACCAAGATGATCAAGAACCCCCGGGCGGAGGTCGGAAAGTATTCGGCGCAAACTCTCCATTGCACCCTGTGCAAGGCTCAACATGCTTTCAATTCTCAGGGTTAGTTTTTCGTCGTTTGCGCAACGATAGGAGAGCGCTTTCAACTCCAGATCAAATGCAGTCAACTTGGCGCCAAGATCGTCGTGCATTTCGCGAGCGATTCGGGTTCGCTCCTCTTCGCGAACAGTGGTCAGGTGTGCAGAAAGCCTGCGCATTCTGTCGTGTGCTTTTTGCAATTGTGCAGTGCGCTCAAACACGCGACGTTCCAACTCCACCTGTGCCGCCTGTCGAATATTTTGCGCTTCGACCCGTTCGGTGATGTCGTTGAACGTGACCACAGCGCCCACCACAGTTTGTTCTTCGAAGATTGGATAAGAAGCATACTCGGCGTGAAAGCAAGTACCGTCTCTGCGCCACAGCACTTCATTGTCCACGCGGCAACCCTTGTTCTCCTGAAAAGCTCTGAAAATATGGCACTCACAAACTGGCATCAAATCATTGTTGGCATACGAGTGGTGCATCAGGTAGTGCATGTTTCTGCCCAGCACTTCGTCGGCCGAGTAACCCAACATTTCCGCACCTGCTTTGTTGATAAAAACACAGCGACCTTTGAGGTCGATGCCGTAAATACCTTCGCCGGTTGAATCGAGTAATAACTCAAGCTGCCTTCGCCAGGCAGCGTGATGGGAAAGTTTGGAAAGATGCTTGAACAAGGTGGTGCACCTGAAGTTAATTCAACATCAAACTAGCAAGAGCGGTGCCAATAAATATCAGAAAAAATTATGAAAATTTGCACACGGTTGGTGCGAAAAAAAAACGACAAAAGCTATTGAAAAATACACACAAACGGGTTGTTGATCATGTATTGATGAAAAAAGCTTTTCAGTTAATTAAATTTGATGTACACATAACTCACCACACCGTTTAAGGAAGGTTACACAACATGGTTACAACAGATCAAAAGCCAGTCGAAGCCGAGGCAAGCAAAACAACCCCAGCTCCTAAAAAACCAGCAGCAAGAAAACCCGCTGCAAAAAAACCAGCCGCTGCAAAACCTGCCGCAGCTAAAAAACCAGCAGCAGCAAAACCCGCCGCCGCGAAAAAACCAGCAGCAGCAAAACCCGCTGCAGCGAAAAAGCCAGCAGCGAAACCTGCCGCAGCTAAAAAGCCAGCAGCGAAACCTGCTGCAGCCAAAAAGCCCGCCGCCGCAAAACCAGCTGCCAAGAAGCCGGCTGCCAAGAAGCCGGCTGCTAAAAAACCTGCAGCGAAACCAGCAGCCAAGAAGCCAGTCACATCCCGCGCAAAGGCAGCCACTGCCAGCGTAGCGAATGCTGCAGCCAAAGCCAAGAAGACTGTGGCCAAAGCAAAGCCAGCTGCCAAGGCGAAAGCCGCAGCAGCCAAGTCAGTGTTTAGCGCAACAGACCGCAAGAAATTGTTGAGTGATGTTCAGAAGCAGATCAAGGACCTTGAGAAACAAGTCAAGGGCATGGTCAAGTCAGTTCAAACTGACGTGATCGCCAAGATCAAAAAGCAACTGGGCATGAAGTAATCCAGAAATAGCAAAAATAATAAGACCGCTACACGACCTTTCGTATGAAAGGTCTTCTGTAGACTTCATTAAAACCCGTTGTGCGAAAGCACCGCGGGTTTTTTATTGCCTGCTTACTTCAATGGATTCATCTGAGGATCGAAATTGTCCAGACTGGGATACGAGACCCGCGAGCGGGAACCCAATGTATCTACTGCAGTGTCGAGTTGCTCGAGCATTTCGACTCGAGCTTCTGGAGAAATGTAAGGCACATGATAAGCAGCAAAGGGCTCAATCACATCGAACCCGGCATAACCCAGGCTGCCTCGCAGTACAGGGCGCAGCATGGTATTCAATTCGCCATGAATCGCCTCCTCACCAAACATGTGCTCCCGACCGCCCAAGGTAAAAGTCAACCAGGCCTGTTTGCCTTTCATCAAACCGCGGTCGTAGAAATTGCGCCCCCCGTAAACCACGCCAGATAAAAATATGCGGTCAATCCAGCCTTTTAAAATAGCGGGCAAGGAAAACCAGTACAACGGAAAATTCAAGACAAGCAGGTCGCAATTTTTGAGCAGCTGCACTTCCTCCGCGATGTCTACAGGCAGGGTATTGTTTTTTTCAGCGTGCCGTTGCTCCAGGGCATAGACCAGGTAGTCTGGATTGCCGCGGTCGGGAAAATCGCTGGCGCTGGCCACCGGGTTGAATTGCTTCGCATACAAGTCCGACACGGTCACGGTGTGGCCTTGTGCCTCGAAACGATCTCGCATTCGTTTCATCATCGCGGTACAAAACGATTGCGGCTCGGGGTGGGCATGCACAATTAGAACATTCATGGCGTAGGTATCTTTGTGAAAATTGACCAGCCATCCTACCAAAATAAAAGGGGCAGCCTGGTGACGGGCTCCCCCTTTGCGATTCAAACCACTGTGCTTTTAAATCACGCCATACGCCAGCATCGCATCAGCCACCTTCACAAAGCCACCCACATTCGCGCCTTTCAAATAGTCAATGTGACCATCTTCTTCGGCACCATACTTGACACAACGCATGTGAATATCGCCCATGATGGCACGCAGGCGTTGGTTCAGTTCATCGCGTGACCACGACAGGCGCATGCTGTTCTGGGTCATCTCCAAACCCGAGACAGCCACCCCACCTGCATTGGCTGCCTTCGAAGGTGCAAACAAAATTCGCGCTTTCTGGAACACATCAATGGCACCTTTTTCAGACGGCATGTTGGCGCCTTCAGACACACCCATGCAACCATTTTTAACCAGCAAGTCAGCTTCTTCCGCGTTGATTTCATTCTGGGTAGCGCAGGGGAAAGCCAGATCGCATGGAATATGCCAGGGACGTTTGTCCGCAATAAATTCGGCTTGCGGATACTTCTCGAGGTATTCACTGATGCGCGCGCGCTTCACTTCCTTGAGTTCTTTGATATGTGCCAGCTTTTCCAGGGTAATGCCGTCTTTGTCATGAAGCGTTCCGGAAGAATCCGACATGGTGATCACCTTGCCACCCAGTGTCAGAATTTTCTCAACTGCGTACTGCGCCACATTGCCCGAACCACTGACCGAACAAATCTTGCCGTCAAACTTCAGGCCCTTGTGGTTCAACATGTCTTCCATGAAATACACCACGCCATAACCGGTGGCTTCGACTCGAATTTCGCTGCCCCCAAACGCCAGGCCCTTGCCAGTAAGCACGCCCGTGAATTCATTACGAATTCTTTTGTATTGGCCAAACATGTAAGAAATCTCGCGACCACCCACACCAATATCACCTGCGGGTACATCGGTGAATGGACCAATGTGACGGGACAGCTCGGTCATGAAAGCCTGGCAAAAACGCATGATCTCGCGATCACTTTTCCCTTTGGGATTGAAGTCTGAGCCACCCTTGCCACCACCCATAGGCAAACCGGTCAGGCTGTTCTTGAATGTTTGCTCGAAAGCGAGAAACTTCAGGATACTTTGAGTCACGTTGTCGTGAAAACGAATGCCACCTTTGTACGGGCCAATCGCATTGCTGTGCTGCACACGGTAACCACGTTGGGTGCGCACATTGCCATGGTCATCTTCCCAGCACACGCGAAAACTGACAATGCGGTCAGGCTCGGTCAGCCGCTGCAAAATTTGTGCAGACTCATACTTCGGATTCTTGGCGACAAAAGGAATAATGTGCTGCGCAACTTCATGCACTGCTTGGTGAAACTCTGGTTCGCCGGGATTTCTGCGAATCAGTCCATTCATGAACTCTTCTAGTTCTGGCGAGCTGCTCATCTCTTATTCTCCTGTTAAAGGACGACATTGGACTGCGTGTAAGCAGTTTACCGAATCGATTGAAATTGAGCACTCTGGATTGCTGTGGATATCCCCAAAAAGTGGGCACAACCTAGGGGATAGCATGTGGACAAGTAGTCCAAGCCCTTCAAAACATGAGGAATTAGATGCCCTGACTAATTATTGTGCAGACTCGGTTCTGCAGCACTGTGTTTTTGAATCTGGGTATGCCGATAAATGATGGATGCCTCCATCCTGTTCTTGGCTTTGAGTCGCTCCAGGATGTCCTTCACATGGCCTTTGACAGTTTCTACGCTGATCTTTAAAAGCAGGGCAATTTCCTTGTTGCTGTGCCCGGCCCCAATCAACTCGAGTACTTCAACCTGCTTGTGGGTCAAGGCCTTGGAAAGCACAGGCATTTGGAGCAGTTCAATATTGGCTTGACTCAAGCCCACCCGAATCAAGTCGATCATTTTTGAAAAGGGAGTGAATTTTGAAAATGCGATGAACCGATCCAGCTGGTGGCGTTTTAAGTGTCCCATCACCTTGTCGTCGTTCGCAGTAATCAATACCGGGATTTCCGGAAACAAGGTTTCGAACAAACCAATGAAAGTTTCAGCTTGCACATCGCGCAAATGAAAATCGGTGATGATCAGGGCGGGAAACTCTTCTATTGCATGGCGTGCCGCTTCTTTCAGCGTGGAGAATTGGCGGATACGGGCATGGGGTGCAATGTCCTTCACCATTTCGACCAAACCGAAACTAATGATCGGGTGATCATCGATCACATACACCACTTGCCGCTCCAGACCTTCCAGTTTTTTAACCACCGCGCTTCTCACAGAAACAATTCACCATGATTTAACTTTAATTGACGAAGCGCCCACTCCGTGCGGCAAACAAACTTGATAAATCGATTCAAATCAGGGTTTCGAACAGTCGAATCAAAAAACCGTTGACACCATGTCAACGGTTAAACTAAGATCCATTCCATGAACTATGTGATCGAACGTCGAGAAGAAGAAAAGGAACGCCGCCGGGAAGAAATTCTGGACGCAGCCGAACTTGTTTTCTCTGAAAAGGGCTTTGACGCGGCCACCATGGGCCAGGTTGCGCGCAAGGCGAGAGTGTCTCGCGCACTCGTGTATGTGTACTTCAAAGACAAAGCAGCCTTGCATTTGGCCATTTGCCTGCGGGGTTTGCGCATACTGCGCGAAATGTTTGAAGCTGTGCGAAAACAGCATGTCACCGGTGAGGAGCAAATCCGCGCCATTGGACATGCCTACATGCAGTTTTCTGAAGAATACCCCACACACTTTGCCGCAATGTCCAAGTTTGAAGCGTCTTCGCCCGACATGGCATTTGGCGATCCATGTAACTCTGCGCTCGAAATGATTCAAGCGGGACAAAAAGTGCATGAAGAAATGGTGCTTGCTTTGGCCACCGGCATGGCCGACAAAACGTTGCGTGCCGACCTTGAAAACCTGATGCAAATTTCAATCACCCTGTGGGGTTTCACGCACGGAACCATTCAGTTGGCACAAACCAAAGCCAACTTCATGGCAACCATGGGTATCTCCAAAGAGTCTTTCATGAATCAAGCTGTAGAGCTGGTCATGCAATCCCTGATCAACCGCAATTGCGGAGGCAAGAAATGATCGAACATTTTCTCCCAAGCGCCCATCGAAGGGGCGCTTTTTTTTACTCCTTGCTTGACAGACGTCTAATGGCTGCATTGCTGTTGATGGCCTTTCAAATTCAACAACCCAGTCAAGCCAACGCCCCCCTTGATGAGTACTTGAGCCAAGCCATGGCCAATAACCCGGCCTTGGCACAGGCCAGCTTCGAAGTCGAAGCTGAGCGACAGCGACTTGAAAATTTACGTGCGCGCTTTTACCCCAGCCTTGCCCTGCAGGCGCGGGCAAGCGTGGCCGAAGGCGGACGCACCATTGATTTTCCGGCAGGCGATTTGCTGAACCCGGTGTACGCCACGCTGAACGCACAGGCCATTGCGGCAGGTCAGCCCGCGCGATTCCCCACTGTTGAAAATCAATCCATACCGCTGCTGCGCCCCACAGAACAAGACACGCGCCTGATTGTGCGAGGGCCGATTTACGAACCCGTACTGGATCGCCAACTGCAAGCGCAAACCCAGGCAGTGGGCGCGCAAGAAGCCGCGCAGTTGCAGGTCAAAGAAGAATTGGTACGCGACCTGCATACCGCCTACTGGCAGTACGCGCAGGCCAGGGCCCGTATCAACATACTTGAATCGAGCTTGCGCACTTTGCAAGAGAACGAGCGTATCAACACGGTGCTGTACAAAGCCGGTGAAACCACACTGGATGCGCCCAAACGCGCCGAGGCCGAAACACTTGAAATTCAGGTGGCTTTGCGTCAAGCCCAAACACAGGCTTTGCTGGCCAAGGAATATTTCAACCTGCTGCGCTATGCGCCCAACAACAGTGTTGTTGAACTGCCGCAAGAAGACCTCAGCCCCAGTGCCATTGATACATTGCTGAACGAACTCACTCCGAAAACGCTGGGCACTACCCCTGCCCCGGCACTAACCCGACTCGAACGCAGCCTGGCCGCCCAACGCGCGCAGCTGGATGCCAGCCGGGCCACTTACAAACCCACGCTGGGTTATTCAGTTGAAGGCGGCTACCAGGGCCGCGACTACAGCACGGGTCCGAACACTGGCTTTGCCAGCGCATCGGTGGTTCTGAACTGGACCTTGGCCGATGCGGGCATTCGCAGCAGCGAGGTGGCACGCAGCCAGGCACAGGTGCAAGCACTCGAAGCGCGTGCGCGACAGGTCAACCGACAATTGCAACTGGCCAAATTGCAGGCCAAAGAAAACCTGTTGGTGTCGCTGGACAGCATTCAAGCCCGCATGGCCCAACAGGCGGCATCTGAGGAAAGCCTTCGAATCAACGAGCGAAAACGCGATGCGGGTGAAACCACACAAGTTGAATTTTTGAGCGCAGAACAAAGTGCCACAAGAGCGCGCCTTGGTTTGGTGACTGCGGTTTATCAAGCCCGAATCGATCACGCAATTTGGCAATACAACAACCGAAACATTCCCGAGCCAAGCCAACAGGAAGGAGCTCAACCATGAAACCCGTATCCGTCTTTTCAGCCCTCTCCCTTCTCGTTCTGGCCGCCTGTGGCCCGGCAACGCCCGAGGAAGCGCCTGCGGTGGAATACCGTTTGGTAAAAACCGAAACGGTGCAAACCGGGCCAGCCGCCAACCTGATTGAAGTTGCGGGCATTGGTGCGTTTCGCGATGAAACACGTTTAAGTTTTAAAGTGGGCGGTGTGATCGAAACAATCACAGTGCGC
Source organism: Limnobacter sp. (assembly GCF_043511195.1). Classification (NCBI taxonomy): domain Bacteria; kingdom Pseudomonadati; phylum Pseudomonadota; class Betaproteobacteria; order Burkholderiales; family Burkholderiaceae; genus Limnobacter; species Limnobacter sp. The sequence continues at coordinate 87,730 of NZ_CP121330.1, forward strand.
GAAGGTGAAACTGTGGCAAAAGGCCAGCGCCTTGCCGCACTGAACAAGCAAGACGTCAACGCTGCGCTTAGCCAAGCCAGCGCAGGATTTGACAAAGCACAACGCGATTTGCAACGCGGCAAAACATTGCGCGCTCAGGAAGTCATTTCCAGGGTGCAACTCGACAACCTTGAAACCGCTGCACAAGCGGCACGCGCGCAACTGAGCCAAGCGCAGTATGCAAGCCAGACTGCAGAAATTCAGGCACAGGCCAACGGCGTTATTCTGAAACGATTTGCCCAAACAGGCGAGGTCGTATCACCAGGTCAACCAATATTGCTGCTTGGCAGCAAAAGCAGCGGCTTTGTCATGAAAGCGAGCCTGGCTGACAAGCAGGCCATACACGTTCAACTGGGTGCAAAGGCAGAAGTGCAATTTGATGCGCTTCCCGGTGTCAAATGGCCGGCCAAGGTGATAGAGCTGAGCCAGGCGGCCGACCCCGCCACCGGCACCTACGGCGTGTTGGTTGAAGTGGACACGCGCGCCAATGAAAAGCTAAACCTGCTCTCGGGCATGCAAGGCCGTACCCGCATTGAACCTGCCAATTTCAGCGGCACCCGCAGTTACCTGCCCATTGAAGCTGTCGTGGAAGGTGACAACAAAGCCGCCTGGATATACACAATTCAAGCTGACAACACCGTGAAGCGCCAAACTGTTCAAGTGGCTTTTATACAAGGTGACCGCCTGGCCCTTCAGGACACATTGCCAGAAGGCACACGGGTGGTCAGTACCGGTGCAGCCTATCTGCACGACGGTGAAACCGTGAAAGTTCAGGAGTAAAGCAAATGAAACTCTCGGACTTTTCAATCAAGAATTACCAGTTCACGCTGGTGATTTTTTTCCTGATGACCGCAATCGGTATCAGCGCCTATCAAAACATTCCCAGAACCGAAGACCCCTACTTCGACATCAGCGCGTTTCGCATCAACGTGATTTACCCCGGGGCCGACCCGCGCGAAATGGAGCAGCAAGTTGCCAAGCCCATTGAAGATGCACTTCGTAGCCTGGATGACTTGAAAGAAATGCTGTCAACCTCGCGAAACAGTGGTGGCGTGGTGTTTGTGCGTTTCAATGCAGAAGTGGATGTCGACAAAAAGTTCGACGAGGTCAACCGCGAGTTGAACAGCATTCGCGACAGCCTTCCGGCCGGCATTCAAAAACTGGAAATTGAGCGAATCAACCCGGGCTTCACCAACATCATTCAATATTCCCTGGTGTCTGAAACCGGCAGCTACGCCGACCTGGCCAATTATGCAGAGGATTTGTCAGAGGCCTTTGAGCGAATTTCTTCGGTACGCGAAAGCGAAAGCTGGGCCTATCCTGAACAGCAAGTGCGCGTTAGCCTGAACTTTAAAAAACTGGCAGAACTGGGACTGCAGGCAGCCGATGTGGCACGGGTTATTCAAGGCGAGTCGTTGAACATTCCAGGCGGCCCTGTTGAAGAAGGTGCACGCCGACTGAACGTACAAACATCAGGCCAGTACCGCAGCGTTGAGGAGATCAGAAACACAGTCATTGCAGGCACGGGTACGGGCGGCGATTTGGGTGGTCGCCTGGTTCGCGTAGGCGATGTGGCCGATGTGCAATGGGACTATGAAAACCAGGAAGTAATGGCCCGCTTCAATGGCCAGCGTGCGGTGTTTGTTACCGCCAACCAGAAAGACGAGCGCAATATTTTTGTGACCCAAAAAGCATTGCAGGAAACAGCAGACGAGTTCGAGAAAACATTGCCGCACAACATCAAGCTTGAACGCGGGTTTGAGCAATACAAAAACGTGGAGAAGCGAATTGATCGCCTGACCTTCGACTTTGGCCTTGCTGTAACGCTGGTGCTGATTACCTTGCTGCCACTGGGCTTGCGCGCCTCGGGCATTGTCATGGTGAGTGTACCGCTGTCCCTGCTTACCGGCCTGGCCTGTTTGTACTATGCCGGCTTTTCGCTCAACCAGCTTTCGATTGCAGGCCTTGTGGTTGCCCTGGGCTTGCTGGTTGACGATTCAATTGTGGTGATTGAAAACATTGCGCGTTACCTGCGCATGGGATACAACCGGGTGGATGCTGCACGCCTGGCAACCAAGCAAATTTCACTGGCTGTTTTGGGCTGCACTGCAACGCTGTTGTTTGCATTCCTGCCCCTGTTAATGCTGCCCGACAATGCCGGCAAGTTCATTCGCTCGCTGCCCGTTGCGGTGGTTTTCACCGTGATCGCATCCCTGTTTGTTGCGCTGACCATCATTCCGTTTTTGGCCAGCCGTGTGCTGAAAAAAGAGGAAAATGAACACGGCAACATTGTGCTGCAAAAGCTGATGGGGTTGATTGACAAAATTTACACCCCCCTGCTTCACCGCGCCTTGCAAACCCCGAAAACAGTGGTTACCGCTTCGCTGATCCTGTTTGTAGCCAGCCTCGGCCTGGCACCACTTATGGGTATGTCGCTGTTTCCCAAAGCGAATACACCCCAGTTTGTCATCGAAGTGGGCTTGCCTCCGGGCTCCAGCCTGACCGCCACCGACACCGTGGTGAAACAAGTTGAAAACAAGCTAAGCCAGTTCGACGAAATTACTGCTGTCATGGCCACGGTGGGTGAAGGCAATCCGCAAATTTATTACAACGTGTTCCAGCAAGACAAACAATCCAACGTGGGTGAACTGTTTGTTCAACTGAAGGAGTACAACGACGACACCCCCAAGCTGCTCGATACCATTCGCGGCGAGCTAAAAACCATTGCGGGTGCCAATTTGATTGTGCGTGAGTTCGAGAATGGACCGCCGATTGATGCGCCCATTGGTATCCGTTTGGTGGGCCCCGAAATTGAAACGCTTCGCGAATTGTCTGCACAGGTTGAGCGAATCATGCTGGCCACCCCGGGTACACAAAACGTCGACAATCCCCAGCGCACCGGGCGTAGCGACCTGCGCTTGAAAGTGAATTTCGAGAAAGCTGGTTTGCTGGGTGTGAACTCGGCCGAGTTGGACAAGGCTGTACGCTTGGCGATTGCAGGAGCCAATGCAGGGGAAATTCGCCAAAGCAACGGTGATGCCTACACCATCAGCGTACGAGGCCCTGCGGGCGCACGAAGCAGTTTGAGTGCGCTGGATGACTTTCATGTGATTGCCCGCACAGGGCAAGCCGTGCCGTTGACCCAACTCACCACGCTCGAACTGGACGACAACCTGAACAGCATTTACCGCTTTGACCGAGAGCGCGCAGTGCTACTCACCGCCTACACCCGCACGGGTTACAACACGGAAAAAATCAGCAACGAAGTGGCCAGGCAAATTGATGAAATGGGTCTGCCTACTGGATACCGCTACAAAATGGCCGGAGAAGTCAAAAGCCGACAGGAAAGCTTTGCAGGTTTTGGCACAGCCATTTTAGTTACCGTGTTCGGCATACTCGCCATTCTGGTGCTGGAATTTGGCAGCTTCAAAAGCACGCTGATTGTGCTGTTCGTGATTCCACTGGGAGTCACTGGGGGCATGGTGACGTTGTTCCTGACCGGCAACTCGCTCAGCTTCACGGCCATGATCGGTTTCATTGCGCTCATCGGGATTGAAATCAAGAACTCGATTTTGTTGGTGGACTTTACCAACCAGTTGCGCGAAGAAGGCAAGGGACTGGACGAATCGATTGAAGAAGCCGGCCGCACGCGCTTTCTGCCGATTTTGCTGACCAGCGCCACCGCTGTGGGCGGCCTGTTGCCACTGGCGTTACAAGGTGGCGGACTTTATTCGCCACTGGCGTGGGTCATTATTGGCGGATTGATTTCATCAACCTTTATTGGTCGCCTGGTCACCCCTGTGTTGTACAAGCTGTTGCCACCCGATCTGCAGAGGACATAGCCTAAGCCATTGATTTCACCTACAATACGGCCTCAATGCACAAGGACACCCTGAAATCATGAAAAAACCCGCAGGCCGCAATGGCAGCGCAGGCCGCAGTGGCGACTCGGGCCGTTCTGGCCCACCCGCACGCCCCAGCAACCGAAACAAAACAGCCGTGGCTGAGAAACCTGCCACGGCCGGTCGTGGCCGACCGGGTGCAGCAAGCAGCAAGGCAGCTGTACCGGCAAAACCCGACCGCAACCGTGCCGCCCTGCGCAGCGCCCCCACCGCCCCAACGGCAGGCACAGCGCGCCCACGCCGCAGCAAGGTGACTGGCACCAACACACTCGACATGCTGGACCCATTCGAGCCGCAACGATTGAGCAAGATCATGGCGGCCAAAGGACTGTGTTCCCGTCGCGAGGCCGATTACCTGATCGAAAACGGCTGGGTCCGTGTGAATGGCAAAGTAGTCGACGAACTGGGTGCCAAAGTGCTGCCCACCGTCACGATCGACCTGGACGCTCGCGCGAAAAATGTGCTGGGCAAACAAGTCACCATTTTGTATCACAAGCCGATTGGCGTGGTATCCGGTCAACCCGAAGGCCGCTACAAAGCCGCCATGGAATGCTTAAGCCTTGAAAACCAGGCGGATCGAAAAACATCCACTCCATTTCAGCCTGCCATGTTGAAAGGTTTGGCACCGGCTGGCCGCCTGGACATCGACTCCACGGGCTTGTTGGTATTGACACAAGACGGCCGCATTGCCAAGCAATTGATCGACGCCAACAGCACGGTGGAAAAAGAGTACCTGGTTCGAGTTGAAGGTGAATTGACTGACCGTGGGCTGGAAATGCTGCGTTATGGCCTGAGCCTGGACGGTGAAGCCCTGAAACCTGCCCGCGTGAGTTGGCAAAACGAGGACCAGCTTCGCTTCATTTTGAACGAAGGCAAAAAACGACAAATTCGCCGCATGTGCGAGATCGTGGGCCTAAGGGTCGTGGGCTTGAAACGGGTAAGAATTGGCCGCGTGATGCTCGGTGACCTGCCCGTGGGGCAGTGGCGTTTGCTGACCCCGGAGGAACGATTCTGAAGGGGTGAAAATCCACTCTATTCAGGTGATTGATTGGAAATAACTTCCGGTACTCTCGAAATTAACATTTGGACAAAGTCAATTTCGAGAATTCACCATGCATGCCCAGCACTCGGCCCTGAAACAACACGCCTCCCACACCCGGGTGCAACTACCCTCTAGCGGGTTTTTCGCATTTTTAAGCAAGCTGTCTGGCGCGGCAGCCAACGCCACTGATTTCGCCTCAATACGCATCAATGCCGACTGGCTGTGCGTGGTGGTCAGTTTTGTTTGCCTTGCATTTGCTGCGCTGGAAGGCTTTGCCTACAACAACATTGCCCAAGCCCTCGGCTGGGGAATTCCTTTGTTTCTAGGCAGCCTGGTGGTCACCCGGCTGTATGCAGGCCACCCCTTGACCATGCACATCAATGCGCTGCTGCTGGTCGGCATGGGCGCGCTGCACGTGCACATTTCACGCGGTTTGCCTGAATATCATTTCAGTTTTTTCATGTTGCTGCCAGTCATGCTGGCCTATCGGGATACACGCCCCCTGCTCAGCATGGGCCTGTTCATTGTGATTCATCACATTGTGTTCGACATGCTTCAACAAGCTGGTTTCGACTGTTATATATTTCGCGGCCCCTTTTCAGGTCTGCCCGCAGTAGCCCTTCATAGTTTCTATATCGCCACCGAAGTGCTGCTGCTCACAGTGATTGCACAGGTGCTTCGCCAACACGCACTGGCTGCCGAAGAAAGCACCAAATTACTGGCCTATCTGGACAAAGAGAAAGGCATTAACCTGCGGGTTCGCGCACAAACCGATGAACTGGGCAGAACATCCCCCATGGGCCAGGTGTTCAATGATTACGCCGACAACATGGCGTTCGTGGTTGCTGCATTCAAAATGCTCCGGACCGACATTCGCGAATTGTCGCAAATTGCCAAAGAATTGGGCTCGGACAACAACCAGCAGCTGGAAGAGAGTTCGCTGGCTTCCAAAAAGCTGCGCGACTTCGTCCAAAGTCTGGGCAATCAAACACGCATGGGTCAAAGCACTGCTGAATTGTCCAAAAAGGTCACAGAGGACAGTTTTGATCTGCTCAATGAACTGAATCAATCTTTGGAGCACTTGCAACGCATCAGCAAACAGGCATTTGATTCAAGCCAGCAAATACAGGCCTTGCACAAGGAAGTCCAGAAAGAGCTGTCGCCAGGCGCTGCCCAACAACTGCAAGCCACCCTGACAACACTGGACAATCTGAATGAGCGTACCAATGCTTTCATGGGCAGGATGGATGTTCTGAAAAGTGGTCTGAGTGCCATTGAAAATCAGCTGGTGTCGATCGACAGATCAACGCACCAATGGGTTGAAAATGGTCATGGCAATCAACGCCAGGGCTGGGAAGTTCTGGGTGCCATGGAAGGCATGCAAACGCGCACCGAGAGTACATTCCGTACGCTGGCCAGCACGGTTCAAACCATTTTGCGCTCCGATGATTTGATGCGTGAAATGGAGAAGCGGCTTTCGAGGTTCGATGTATGAGCCTGAGCAATATTCTGGATGATCCACTGATCAATGAATTGCTGGACAGTGGAGCCTTTCGCTACGCCTTGTTGGGACACGTCACGGATGAACTCAGCCTGATCGCTGCAAGCAAACTGTTTCGGCAAGAACTGGGATTCAAATCGGGCGGTGAATTAATTGTGAGCCGGTATGGCATGTCCATTTACCGCGCCCTGTCCAACGCCTTGCTTCGCCAACAAGGCTGGACCGGCCATGTCAAGGTGAATGAGCAGTGGTTTCGTTTGCAAATGCTGGCCCATGGCGAATTTGGCGTGCTTCACGAACAAGAGGTCAAGCATGGCAAACCGTCATCGGCACTGCCAACGACCAACACCCCAGAGCAACGGCTTGATTCAGCCGAGAGCGCCGACAAAAAAATTCCAACCAGCGTGTTACTCAGTGTTGACGACAAAGGGCGAATCAAAAAGGTCAGCCCTTCGCTGGAGGAGTTTTTGGGGCAAAGCAGCGAACAACTGCAAAACCTGGATGCTGCAAACCTGGTGTTTCGAACCGATGTAGGTCAGTTCAAGCGGGTACTTGACCAGGTGAAATATCAAACCGGCTCTACCGATGGTTCCTTTCGCCTGCGCAACACCTTCAATGATGTGGTGTACTTCGACTGGACAGCTGCCTGTATTGGTGCAGACATTCTCCTGATTGGCCGTTCGAGCAATATTCATCTTGAAGAAGCCTTGCTGAAAAGCGAAGAACGAATCAACAACATTCTTGAGTCCATGGACGATGCATTTTTTGCCATCGACATGAATGGCTACGTGAACTACCTGAATGAGAAAGGCGCCGAATTGCTGGGCAAAAGTGCTGCACTTTTGCTGGGTCGAATGGTGTGGGAACGTGCCCCCCACTTGAAGAAAACCCCGCTGTTTAAATATGTGAATCAGGCCAAAGGCAGCATGCAGCCTGAAACATTTCAGTGGCAAGACCCCGCCAATGACATGTGGTACCAAGTAAAGGCTTACCCCAGCGACGAGCTGATCTCGATTTTCTTCACCGACATCAGTTCGATCAAGCGCAGTGAAAGCAAAATGCGGCATCAAGCCACACACGATCCGTTAACGGGTCTTCCCAACCGCCTGGCCTTGTCGCAAACCCTGCAAGAACTGCTTGGCAACGACCAGGTTCAGGACTTCAAACTGGGCTTGCTGTTCATCGACCTGGACGGCTTTAAAGCGGTGAACGACACGCTTGGCCATGACCGGGGAGACGACCTGCGGATTGCCGTATCCAAACGCTTGCGCAGCGTGGTTCGAAGTTCAGACATTGTTGCCCGTTTGTCGGGCGACGAATTTGTAATCACCCTGCCCTACATTGCCGACCAAGACACCGCATTCAATGTGGGCCGCAAGGTGGTAGATGCCGTCAGCAAAAAACCGTTTGAGCTGGGTGAAAAGAAAATTTATGTGGGTGCCTCTGTGGGTGTGGCCCTGTTTCCAACCGATGCCACCGATGTTGAGGGCTTGCTGAAACATGCCGACATTGCGATGTATCAGGCCAAGCAGGCCGGGAAAAATACGGTGCGCGTGTTCCACACGAATATGAGTGCCACCTTGCAAACCAAGGTTGATCTGGAAAATGATTTGCACGATGCAATTTTGCACGACCGCATCGAATTGCATTACCAACCGCGATTCAATGCCAACGGCTCCATTTGTTCCGTTGAGGCCCTGGCTCGCATGCGTTCACGCACTGGCGAGCTGATTCCCCCTGCCCAGTTCATTCCGATCGCCGAGGAAACAGGACTGATCATTCCCATGGGTGAACAGGTCATGCGCAAAGCCTGCAAATGGCTGAAAGACACCAATAAAAAACTGAAGAATCCAATCAGTGTTTCTGTGAATGTATCGGGTATCCAATTGCTGGATGGCAAACTGTGCGGTACTGTCGAAAAGGTGCTTAAACTGAGTGGCCTGCCACCCAAACTGCTTGAGCTTGAATTGACCGAAACCGTATTGATGCAGAATCAGGACACTGTTTTACAAGACCTGAACCGCTTGCATGAACTGGGCGTTTCTTTGTCGATCGATGATTTCGGCACGGGTTATTCCTCGCTGGCCACCCTGCACCGCATGCCGGTTCAATCCATCAAACTCGACCGCTCGTTTGTGAGCAATTTGCCCAACAAAACCGACAGCGTTATCTTGTCCCGAACCGTATTGGCCATGGCGAAGGCGCTTGGCCTGGGCGTGGTGGCTGAAGGCGTTGAAACCGCCGAGCAACGGGACTTTCTGATTGAATCGGGTGTACTTGAACTACAGGGTTTTGGACTGGCCCGACCAATGACTGCCGACGACTCAAGGCAGTTTGTGTGGGCGCAGCAGATCACCAGCGACAAGGCGAAGAAAATTTTGGCGTAATATTTTTACCTCACGCCCGGCCTTCCGCCTTCGCATCTTCCAGGTCAAACTCAACCCCGAACCCGATTGACCCGCGAAACACTTTCACTTTGATCAAAGGTCCGACCGGGCGAAGCTGATCCCAAATCCAGCGGGCGATATTTTCCGAGGTGGGCAGCTCAATAAATTCATTCAAATAAGAATGATCAAGGCGCTTGTGCACAGCGCCCACCTGCTCGCTCAGCAGGCTTTCAGGCACCACATAACCATCTTTGGCTGGACCTTCAAACCACACCTCGGCGGTGTAGCTGTGCCCATGTAGACCGGGCCAGTCTGGCAATTGGTGGGCTACATCAAAGGTAAATTGCTTGAATACTTTCATGGCATTCCGATCACTTTGTGGGTTTGAACGCTCAAACGCCACTGGGGTTTGTGCAGGCAGGTTTGAATGGCCACCTGCATATTCTTTGCTTTCCTGGCTGGTTCAGCGTCGTCCATGGCTTGCACAAAATAATGCTCAAAATCCAGTTGACCCAATGCATCCAGGTCTTGGCCCAACTGCGGTACCACCACTTTCAATTCGTGGCCGGTGGTTTGCACCAGCTCACTGCCAAATTTCGGGCTGACGCAAATCCAGTCCACGCCCGCAGGCACAGGCAAGGTGCCGTTGGTTTCAATGGCAATCTCGAATCCCTGGGCATGCACTGCCTCAATCAAGGCTGTATCCAACTGCAGCGTGGGCTCTCCACCAGTAAACACCACATAGGGTCTGTTCCATGTTGAATCGCCTTCAAATGCATTGGCAATGGCCAGCGCCAGCGCTGCTGCATCCTTGAATTTGCCCCCACCCACGCCATCGGTGCCGACAAAATCCGTGTCACAAAACTTGCAAACAGCTGTTGCCCGGTCTTCTTCGCGACCCGTCCACAAATTACAGCCTGCAAACCGGCAAAATACAGCCGCCCTGCCAGCTTGGGCGCCTTCGCCTTGCAGGGTATAAAACATCTCTTTGACTGTGTATGTGGCCACGGCTTGATCGCTTGTTTGTTACAGGCGCAATGCTACTTGAATTGGGAAACAGTGCCCAGAAAATAGGCAAAAAAAATGCCCGATATGGTTAATCGGGCAAACCTCAGAAGCAAAAGAGGAGGGATGTGAGCCCTTAGTTTGCAAGCACCCCGATTTCCTTTCAACTAGATTTTTCGAGGCTTTCCTCGAAACTCCAGAGTTACATCCAAGGTTTTGGACTAGAAGAAAAACTCAAAAACCGCGGAAATATAACCACCGCTTTACTTTGCGTTAAGGCGGCTGTTTTCTTTTCTCGAATTAGAGTCAAACACCAAATCTGAAAGATTGTGGTGTGTGGCACCACAACCGTTTTATTCATCAACAAATATTCAACAATCAATCCAGCAAATCAGCCGGAATGTTGCCCCCGTTGTCCGCCAGTTTTTGAAGCACGGTTTTGTGCAGCCACATGTTCATTTGAGCAGAATCGCCCATTTTCTCGGCCGGGCATCCCAACTCAGCGGCCAATTCCTTGCGCGCCGCCAAACTGCTGTCCAATCCCAACAACTTCATCAAATCAACAATCGACACTTTCCAGTTCAACTTCTCTGGATTGGCTTTGGCCATGTTTTCCAACTTGTAACGTTAATTCACAATGTGAAGCGAACTCAGAATCAGCGACCTGCCCCAGAATCGTTGCGCAAACAGGCTTCAAGCAAAGCACGCATTTTCTCCACACCTTGCTCATTCATGCATTCAATATTGCGCTCCGGGATCAAATCAACTTCCGGGTAGCTGTCGATTGCGTCGCTCAAACTGTCTTCACGCAGCAGGTGAAGCATTGGGTAGGGGGAACGGTTCGTGTAGTTTTCGGCATCGTCAGGTTCTGTGCCGCCAAATTGATACTCCGGATGAAAGCTGGCCACTTGATACACACCTTCCAGGTCCATATCCACCAAGAGTTGGTCAGCCAATTCCAGAAAATCGTTGTACTGGTAAAAATCCTGCAATACCCGGGGATGAATAAGCAAAGTGGTTTCCACTGATTCATCCACATTCAGCAGCGCCAATTCATGGGCCAGCTCATCCAGCAAAGTGGCTTCATCAACTGCCTGGCTCACCACAAAACGCACCCGGTTTTTCACCAATTCTCGTTTTGCGAATGGGCACAGGTTAAAGGCCACAACCACCTGCTCCACCCACAGCCGAGTGGCCTCGATCATTTCAGAATCGTTCACGGTACTCATTTAGAAAGGCAATTTAACTGCGGGGGCCACGGCAAGAATAGCCGCCTTGAATTCACCTTGAATGCGTGCCAATGCTTCATCACTGTCGGCTTCAAAGCGCATGACCACCACCGGTGTTGTATTGGACGGGCGTGCAAGCCCGAAGCCATCTGCATATTCTGCACGCACACCATCAATGGTATTCACGGATTCTGAAGTCGGAAACTTTCCTTCAGCTTGCAAGCGCTTGACGATTTCAAAGTTCACGCCTTCGGCAGTTTGCAACTGCAATTCAGGCGTGCTGGATGAGTTCGGGAGCGCATTCAATTCTGCGCTGGGGTCACTGCCGCGCGACAAAATTTCAAGCAGACGCACACCTGCATACAGACCGTCATCAAAACCAAACCAGCGTTCTTTGAAAAACACGTGGCCACTCATCTCGCCAGCAAGCGGTGCCCCAGTTTCCTTTAACTTGGCTTTGATCAGGGAATGTCCTGTTTTCCACATCAAGGGTTCGCCGCCCGCTGCTTTCACAGCCATGGCCACATGGCGCGTGCACTTCACATCGTAAATCACCATGGCACCCGGGTTGCGTGCAATTACATCGCGGGCAAACAAGATCAACTGGCGATCGGGGTAAATGATTTCACCGTCTTTGGTCACTACACCCAGGCGGTCGCCATCGCCGTCAAAAGCCAAGCCAATTTCAGCATCGCCGTTTTTCACGCAGGCAATCAAATCCTGCAAATTCTCAGGGTGGGCTGGGTCGGGGTGGTGGTTGGGAAAGTTGCCATCCACTTCACAAAACAATTCGGTGACTTCACAGCCCAAGGCTTCGTACAGGGTTTTGGCAAATGCGCCAGCCACTCCGTTGCCGCAATCGACTGCAATTTTCATGGGGCGCGCCAGTTTAATGTGGCCCAGAATATTGCCCAGGTAATCGGGCCACACATTCAGCTCGCGGTAGCCGCCACGCTGCACACCAGGCACCACGCCACGCACAGGCTTTTCATTTTGAATCCATTTCAGCAAACCCTGAATGGTGTCGCCATACAGCGTTTCACCAGCCACCATCATTTTCAGGCCGTTGTACTGCGGAGGGTTGTGGCTGCCGGTGACCTGCACCCCGGTGCCATCGCCCAGCAAGAATGTTGCAAAATAAACCAAGGGGGTGGCCACCATGCCCACATCCACAACATTCACACCGGCATCGCGAAACCCGTCAGCCAAAGAACCGCACAGGCGCGGGCCGGAAAGGCGACCGTCGCGCCCTACCACTGCCTCGTTCTTGCCACGGCTTAGTGCCAATTGCCCCAAAGCACGGCCCACACAATACGCTGCGTCTTCGGTCAATGTGTCGTCCACAATGCCGCGAATGTCATAGGCCTTGAAAATGGAGGAGGAGATGCTCATGGGTGAATACCTGAATTAGTCAAATAAGGAAAAAGAAGACGCAATGGCCTTGTCGCATTGAAAGCACATACACAAGGCATAATACTACTTTCGTTGTTTTGGTTTGTTTTCAATATGGCCAACTATGTGATTGGCGACGTTCAAGGTTGTCTGGATTCTTTACTCAAGCTTTTGGACAAGGTGCAATTCAACCCCCAGCTTGACGAGCTGTGGTTTGCAGGCGACCTGGTGAATCGCGGCCCAAAATCGCGGGATACCCTGCGGTTTGTAAAAAGCCTGGGGAAACGCGCCCACGCCGTGCTGGGCAATCACGACTTGCACCTGTTGGCCCTGTGGTGCAACAGTGGCCGCAGCCACGAAAGCGACACCATTGCTGAAGTGGTCAACGCGCCCGACGGCCAGGAACTGATTGATTGGCTACGCAGCCAGCCTTTGGCCTTGCGCCTGCCGAACGTTAACCACACACTGCACAATGCTTTGCTGACGCATGCGGGCATTCTGGCCCAATGGAGTTTCAGCGATGCCGTTCAGTTGTCCGGTGAAGTGCAACAAATGCTGGCGGGCCCCGAATGGAAAACATTCATGGCCGAATTGTATGGCAACAAGCCCAATCGTTGGGACCCCACCCTCGAAGGATTTGATCGCCTGCGTTTGATTGTGAATGTGTTTACTCGCATGCGCATGGTGCGCGACGACGGCAAAATTGATTTCAAATACAAACTGGAACCTGCCGACGCGCCGCCCGACCTGAAGCCTTGGTTTGATACCCCACGCGAGTTTGCAAACGAAGGGCCAATTGTATTTGGGCACTGGTCTACATTGGGGGCGCTGAAAAACAAGGCGGGATATTGTCTGGACACAGGTTGTGTGTGGGGCGGGCAACTGACGGCGCTGCGGCTTGAAGATGACGCCATTATTCAGGTAGAGGCGGTCGAGCCACCCTTGCCTGCCATTCCTTAAACCCGGCCTACTCGCTTGAACTTGCACCACTGGTTTGCCGGCACAATTCGCAGATCTTCAGGTGCGCTTCATCGCTGAGTTCATGCCGGGTTCGCCCATCGGTATCAATCGGTGCATGAATGTACAACTGCACCACGAAACCGGTCTTGCTGTTCATCAAAACCTGAATGTTCTCCAGCAGCGTTTGCTCGCCCACAAAGGCGGGCTCGGCTGAAAACTGTCCATCGGGGGTGAAGTACTGCAAGCTCACAGGCAACATAGGCACATGGGCCTGAATGGCGGGTTGCACAAAGTTGCTGTGGAAATGCAAAGGCGCATCGCCAGGCCCGGTTGTTCCTTCGGGAAACACAGCCACACAGCGCCCCGTGCCCAGCACTTTCACCGCAGCGTGAATCACATCGCGCACGGCGTGGCGTTTGCCCCGCTCAATAAACAGCGTGCCGCTGCGCTTGGCCAGCAAACCACCAATGGGCCATTTTGAAATTTCAGACTTGGCAATGAAGGTCACAGGATGAATGCTATTGAACGCAAAAATATCGAGCCAGGACACATGGGTGCTGTAAAGCAAACAGGGTTGGTGAATGGCGTAATTTGATTCCGCCGATTCGTACACCACTTTCACCTGCACATTCAAAATGCCCAGTAATTGGCGTGCCCAACGCTTTTCAACACCCTGCCTCAAAGCCTTGCCCAACAACGGCCAAAACACCAAAGCCACTACAAAACCGTACAACAGATGCGTCACCAGACGAAGCAACATGAACACTTTACGCATGCCTTGAAGTCCCTAAGCCTGAAAGCCCTTAAGCCGCCAACACTTTCATTTTGCTTTTATCAAGGCTGCTGTAGCCTACATTCCCGTTGACCATGGTCAGTTGTACTTTGCCCTGCATGGGAAAACCATTGAATGGCGTGTGTTTGCCCTGGCTGATCAAACTTGCTTCACCCACCACCCAGTCCACATCGGGGTTGAACAAACAAAGGTCTGCCGGCATGCCAGTGCGCAGGCTGCCTGCCTGAACTTTAATAATGTCGGCTGGGTTGCCGCACAACAATTCCACAATTCGAGCAGGCGGCACATTTTGCTCACGCATCCATTTCACCGCCAAGGTCAGCAGCAATTCCAGCCCGGTTGCACCGGCTTCGCTTTCGGCAAACGGCAATAACTTGGCGTCGTCGTCCACGGGGGTGTGGTCCGAGCAAATGGCATCAATGGTGCCATCGAGCAAACCGGCGCGAATGGCGTCCCGGTCGCGTTGTTCCCGCAAAGGCGGAATCAGGTGGGCATTGGGGTCGAAAAAGCCAATGTCCAAATCGGTCAAATGCACATGGTGAATTGCCACATCGCAAGTGACCGGCAAGCCTTCCGCCTTGGCTTGACGAACCAGCTCAATACCCTTGGCAGAACTGATGCGGCAAATGTGCATGCGCGTACCGGTGGCCCGCACAAGCTCAAAATAGGCCTGTAAAGCGATCGTTTCCGCCATCACGGGAATACCGCTCAAGCCCATGCGAGAAGCATAAGCACCCGCGTGGGCCACACCGCCTTTGCTGAAGTTGGGTTCGGTTGGGCGTAAAAAAACCGTGAGCCCAAAGTTGCGGGCGTACTTCATGGCTTGCAACAGCACCCGCAAATCGCGAATGGGCGATTCCGCCTGGCTAAAACCAACACAACCCGCTTCTGTCAGTTCGGCCATTTCAGTCAACGTTTCGCCACTTAAACCAGTAGTCAGGGCGCCCAGCGGGTACACCTTGGACAGGTTCAATTGGCGGGCCTTGAACTTGAGCATTTCGATCAAGCCAGGTTCGTCCAGCACGGGTTCTGTATCAGGTGGACACACCAGCGAGGTAATGCCACCCGCCATGGCCGCTTCCATTTCGCTCTCCAGCGTGGCGCGGTATTCATAGCCAGGCTCACGAAGGCGTGCGGACAAGTCCACCAGTCCGGGAAATACCCACAAGCCAGTGGCGTCAATGGTTTTGCTGGGCGCGAAGTCGGCGGGCATTTCACTTTTGGGGGCCACCGCCACCACGCGGCCTGCGGCCACGGCAACATCCATGATCGCATCGATACCGATGCTGGGGTCAATCACACGTCCGCCAGAAATCAACACTCGCATTGTTTGTCCTCGTTGTTCAATTTAAGCGCTTTTGCTGGACGACGCCAGAATACTCATCACCGCCATGCGCACCGCAATCCCGAAAGTCACCTGATTCAAGATCACGCTTTGGGGACCATCGGCGACCGCAGAATCAATTTCAACCCCGCGGTTCATGGGGCCAGGGTGCATAACAATTGCATCGGGTTTGGCATGGCGCAACTTCTCTTCGGTCAAACCAAAATGCTTGAAATATTCTTGGGCAGAAGGAATCAGCGCGCCTGTCATGCGCTCTTTCTGCAAGCGCAGCATGATGATGACATCGCAATCCCTGATGCCTTCCACCAGGTCGTGGCATACACGCACACCCATGTTGTCCAGGTGGTTTGGCAGCAAGGTGCTGGGGCCTACTGCGCGCACTTCCGGACAACCCAGCGTGGTCAATGCGTGAATATCTGAACGTGCCACCCGACTGTGCAAAATATCGCCAACAATCGCGACACGCAATTTGGTGAAATCTTTTTTGTAGTGGCGAATGGTGTACATGTCGAGCAGCGCTTGCGTAGGGTGGGCATGCCGACCATCGCCTGCGTTGATCACATGAATGGTGCCGCCACTGGTGCGGTTCAAGTGCTGGGCCATGAAGGTTGGCGCGCCGCTTTCCGAGTGGCGCATCACAAACATGTCAGCCGACATGGCTGCCAGGTTGTCGATGGTGTCGATCAGCGACTCACCCTTGCTGGTCGACGACGAACCAATGTTCAAGTTCACCACATCGGCGGACAAACGCTTGGCCGCAATCTCGAACGTGGTACGGGTTCGGGTGGAATTCTCAAAGAACACATTGAACACCGATTTACCGCGCAGCAAAGGGACTTGTTTCACTTCGCGATCGGTCACCGACAAAAATGACTCTGCCGTGTCCAGAATGCGATGGATCATCGCCTTGGGCAGCCCTTCAATACTCAACAGGTGAATCAGTTCACCCGCGGCGTTCAGTTGAGGGTTATTCAATTTGGTTTTACCTCCAGCTCCAGGCGGAAAGCACCTTGATCATCTTGGGTCAATACAAACGCTTCATTTGGTTTTAAGGGCAAGTGCTTGCCCACGTACTGTGCATCAATCGGCAACTCTCGGCCACCACGATCCAGCAACACGGCCAGCTCAATTTTTGCGGGGCGACCAAAATCGAACAGGTGATTCACAATGGCACGCGTGGTTCGACCGGTGTACAGCACATCGTCCACCAACAAAATGGTGCGTCCCTGTACGTCAAATGGAACCTCTGCAGGTTTGGGCGTCTCTTTTAACCCACGCTCGGAAAAGTCGTCACGGTAAAAAGCGCTGTCCAGAAATCCGCAAGGCAAGCTGAAGTTCAAGTCTTTGTGCAAGCGCTCAGCGATCCATGCGCCACCACTGTGAACGCCGATCAAACCCAATTCGGAGCGGTCAGGAAAGGCTTTCTCAATTTGATCTCGCAATCGGGCATACAGGGCTTCGGGGTTGGGCAGGCTCATCGTCCCTCCAGAAAAAATTGTTCCAGAATCAGGCAGGCACTGCCCATGTCGACTCGGCCCTTGTTCTCGCGGGCGGCCTTGCCTCCCATGCAGCTTTCCATGATCGCACTGGTGTAACGCTCGTCCACCATGGCACACGGCAGGGCAAAACGCCCCTCAAGTTGACGGGCAAAGCGTTCGCATCGAGTGGTTAATTCGTTGCTGGCACCGTCAGGCTGGCGTGGTACCCCCACCACCAAACCTTCTGGCTGCCATTCTTTAATCAAACTTTCAATTTTGCCAAATCGTTGATCGTCGTTTTGAGCCTCGACCACCGCCACACCGCTGGCCGTTTTGGTCAGCGAATTACCGAATGCGACACCAATTCGTTTTAATCCAAAATCAAAAGCCAGGTATTGGGTAGGCTTGGGTGTTTGCATGTTGTTACGCATGCCCCGCGGAACCGCTCATCAAGGCGGGGTCGATGCCCAGCATGGCGTAGGCGCTGGCAAATCGTTCTTCCAAAGGCGTGTCGAATAATATTTCGTGATTGGCCGAGACGGTCAGCCATGCATTCTGGGCAAGCTCTTCTTCAAGTTGCCCCTCGCCCCAACCCGCATAGCCCAGGGTGATCAGCCATTTGCCGGGCGCTTCGCCGCGGGCCACGGCTTCAAGAATATCGCGCGAGGTGGTCAGGGAAATTTCGTCGTTCACCTTCAGGGAGGAGTTCCAGTTCAAAGGCTCGGTGTGCAGCACAAAACCGCGCTCGGCGGCAACGGGCCCGCCCATCATGACCGGGTAATGCGTAGGCAAGTAGCCTTCAATGTCCACATTGATTTTCTCGAGCAATCCTTCAATGGGCAGGTCGGTTGGTCGGTTAATGACCAAACCCATGGCACCCTTGCCAGAGTGCTCACACAAATACACCACGGACCCCGCAAAACTGGGGTCGAGCATATTCGGCATGGCGATCAACAACTGACCAGACAAGCTAAATTCAGTGGGTGTAGAAATTTCGGTCTCGCTCATGCCAAAATTGTAATGCCTTTTAACTGTGCAAAAGTGGGTAGGCGTTCCTCTACCCTCCTTAAAGCGCACAGACCAACCCAATTTAAGTTGTTCCCCATGGCTGCATCACTTCTCGAGAACCACCCTTTATCTACCCAACCCAAGCCAGGCGAGTACGCCAAAGGTCTTGTTTGGTTCCGACGCGACTTGCGTACCCACGACAACGCCGCGCTGTTCTACGCCCTGAAGCACTGCAAACAGGTGCATTGCGTATTTGTTTTCGACAAAACCATTCTGGATGCACTAAGCAACAAGGCCGACCGCCGGGTTGAGTTCATTTGGGAAAGCTGCATGGCCTTGAAGAAAAAGCTTCAGGACTTTGGCGGCGACCTGCACCTGGTGCACGACCACGCCGATAAAACGATTCCTGAACTGGCTTTGAAACTGGGTGTGCAAGCCGTGTTCACCAACAAAGACTATGAACCGGCTGCCATTGACCGAGACATTACGGTGGGCAAAACCTTACAGGGCAAGGGTATTGAACTGTTCCGCTTTAAAGACCAGGCCATTTTTGAAGAGGACGAAGTTTTGACCCAGGCCGGTAAGTTTTTTAGTGTGTTTACGCCATTCAAAAACGCCTGCCTGAAAAAACTGGATGCATTCCACCTAACCCCCTACCCCAGCGAGGCACACATTGATTCTTTGGCGGCCGACAAGAACCTGCCGTCCCCCAGCCTGGAAGACATGGGATTCACGCGCACCAATTTGCTGGACATGATCAAACCCGGCGAAGAAGGTGCACTCGATGCATTTGAGGATTTTCTGGAGCGCATCGACAAATACAAGGACAAAAGAGACTTCCCTGCGGTGAAAGGGGTGAGCTACCTGAGTGTGCACAACCGCTTTGGCACCATTTCCATTCGCAGGCTGGCCAAGGCGGCCTATGACAGGTTCAAATTCGATGGCAGCGAAGGTGCCATGGGCTGGCTGAACGAGTTGATTTGGCGCGACTTCTACTTCCAGATCATTTACCACCGCCCCGATGCTGCCGAAAAAGCCTTTAAGCCTGAATACGACCAAATTCGCTGGGATGATGATGAGAAGGCAAAACGCCTTTTCAAGGCCTGGTGTGAAGGCAAGACAGGCTACCCCCTGGTCGACGCAGCGCAACGCCAATTGAACCAAACCGGCTTCCAGCACAACCGGCTACGCATGGTCACCGCCAGCTTTTTGACCAAAGACCTTGGGATTGACTGGCGCTGGGGCGAGCGTTATTTCGCTGAACAATTGAACGACTTTGACTTGTCCGCCAACAATGGTGGCTGGCAATGGGCTGCCAGCACAGGCTGCGATGCGCAACCCTACTTCCGCATATTCAACCCCCACAGTCAGTCTGAAAAATTTGACGCCGACGGCAAATTCATTCGCAAGTACTGCCCCGAACTGAGCAAGCTTTCCAACAAGTACATTCACAACCCCGCTGAATGCCCGCCGTTCGAGCTGCAAATGGCAGGGGTTGTGCTGGGCGAAACCTACCCAAGGCCTGTGGTGGAACATGATGTGGCGAGGAAGAAAACGCTTGAGCGATATGCGGTGGTGAAAAAACAGAAAGAGTGAAATCGGTTTTTGTCCGAACTTATGATGGTCAGTGCAAGTGCCTTCACCCATAATCAGCGGTGAAATTTCAAGCACACAAACTGATTCAATCAACAAGAAGGAGACAAAACAGTGAACGCTTACACCACCGTATTGCTTTACGCCGGATGGATTTTAGTTCTGGCGTTGTTCTATGCCCTGCCGCGAGTGCCCCAAGCCTTGCTGGGCCAAAAGCGTATTGACAGCTGGGAGCGTGGCAAAGAACCAATCGACCCGATGTTCTTGCAGCGAGCAAAATCTGCCCACCTGAATTGCCTGGAAAACTTCCCGGTGTTTGCAGGCGTTGTGGCGATGGCTGGGCTAATGGGTGAAATTGAAGCGATCAGCGCGATTGCCGTATTTGTTCTGTACGCCCGCATCGCGCAAGGCATTTCACATCTTCTTGGCACTTCATTTATTTTGGTAATGCTACGCGCTACCTTCTTCTTGATTCAGGTGTTCATCACCTTGTACATGGTGTATTTGTTGGTCTGCTAAGCAACACCCCACAAATAAAAAAAACCGCCTTGGGTGCAAACCCGGGCGGTTTTTTATGGCAACCCGATATCAAATCTTATTTGATTGCAGAAAACGCCTTGTCAATCGCCACCTTGGTGGCCTCAATCACTGAATCGTCGTGCGTCACGGACACAAACCCAGCCTCGTAAGCCGACGGCGCCAGGTAAACCCCGGCGTCTAGCATAGCGTGAAAAAACTTGTTGAAGCGATCCCGATTCGACGCACTCACTTCCGCAAAACTGGTGGGTACTTTTTCGCTGAAATAAATGCCGAACATGCCGCCAATGCTGTCTGCGCAGAAGGTTTCACCATGCGCATACGCCACCTGGTTAAAGGCCTCCACCAATTTGCGGGTTTGAGTTTCCAGCTTTTCGTAAAAGCCTTCCTGCTTAAGCAGGCACATGGTGGTTAAACCTGCAGCCACCGCAACCGGGTTGCCACTCAAAGTACCCGCTTGGTAAACAGGTCCCAACGGCGCAATACAGGCCATGATGTCTTTGCGACCACCGAATGCACCCATGGGCATGCCGCCACCAATAATTTTGCCCAGCGTGGTCAAATCAGGCGTGATGCCGTACACGCCCTGCACACCTTGCGGCCCCACGCGGAAACCAGTCATCACCTCGTCAAATATCAGCACGGCTCCATGCTGGGTGCACAAGTCACGCAAAGTATTCAAAAACTCGCGCGTGGGCTTGATCAAATTCATATTGCCCGCTACCGGCTCTACGATGACGCAGGCAATGCTGCTGCCGCTGGCCTTGAACAACGCGTGCAACTGCTCCACATTGTTGTAGTCCAGCACGCGCGTGTGCTTGGCAAAATCTTCAGGCACACCGGCCGAGGTGGGGTTGCCAAAAGTCAACAAACCAGAACCCGCCTTCACCAACAAGCTGTCGGCATGGCCGTGGTAACAGCCTTCGAATTTCACAATGGTGTCGCGACCTGTAAAGCCACGGGCCAATCGAATGGCACTCATGGTGGCTTCGGTACCGGAACTGACCAGGCGCACCTGCTCCAGCGAAGGCAACATCTCGCACAGCGTTTCAGCCATCACAATTTCGCCCTCGGTGGGCGCGCCAAAGCTCAGACCACCCACGGCGGCTTCTTGCACAGCCTTGATTACGTCCGGGTGGGCGTGGCCCAATACGGCGGGCCCCCAAGAACCAATGTAATCAATGTAGCGTTTGTCATCTGCGTCCCACACATAAGGGCCATTCGCACGTTTGAAGAATCGGGGTGTACCACCAACAGAACGAAAAGCACGCACGGGTGAATTCACACCGCCAGGAATTGTTTTTTGTGCGCGTTCAAACAGCACTTCGTTTTGGCTCACTTCTTGACCACTCATTGTTGAAACTCCAAATTATTAATACTGCGTTTCCACTGCATCCACCCACTGCTGCGCCACACTGCAAACCTGCGCCGCATCCGGCTTCACGCCAAACAAACCATTCACCACCGCCACCGCATGGGCACCAGCTTTCATCAACTCGGGCACATGCGCCAGTGTTATTCCACCAATGGCCACTGTGGGCACCCCCAAGTCGCGGGCCTTTGACAACAACTCGAGTTCAGCGCGCACCGCATTGGGCTTGGTGCCGCTGGGGTACATGGCACCAAAGGCCACGTAGCTTGCGCCATTGCGCACAGCTTGTTCTGCCAGTTCAAACTGATTGTAGCAAGAAGCACCCACCACCCATTTGGCCCCAAGGCGGCTTCGCGCCTGCGCGATGGCTTCGTCGGTTTTGCCCAAATGCACACCCACCAGCGCGCCACCGTCAAATTTTGAAAACTCGCCAGAGGGCACATCATTCAAAATCAGTGCCGCATCGTACTTCTCGCACAGGGAGTTCAGTTGCCCGACAAACTCAATCAACTCTGCTTGGTCCCAATTTTTTTGTCTGCACTGAAACAAGCGCACGCCACCCTCCAGCGCAGCAGCCACACAATCCACAATTGCATCGGGGGTCCAGATGGCGGAGCGTTCGGGGGTAATTGCATACACCCCTCGAACAAGCGCATTGGTCGGCTCATTGGTGAGCTCACTCATCTTCATCCTCTCCCAAATGCTGCATCAGGTGCATGCGGTCAGGAATTAACTGCCCTTGACCCACGGCGAACCCGTAACTCAAGGCCTGCCAGGTGTATTCCAGCGCCAATTCAACCGCCTCCTGCACACTTAAACCCTGGCCAAGGCCCACGGCGCAAGCACTGGCCAATGTACAGCCAGAACCATGGTATTGCCCTGGAAGGCGCTCACAGGGAAATTCAACAAGCTGCTTGCCTGCCACATACAGTCGGTTGACCACGTCGCCTGAGTCCAGGTGCTCGCCTTTCAACAGCACCGCCTTGCAACCCATTTGCAGCAGGCGTTCAGCCGCCTCGTCAATATTTTTAGTCCCGGTGAAGGCTTGGGCCTCGGGCCAATTCGGAGTTAACAGATCAACCACCGGGAATAGCTCGTTTCTGTAACTATCAAACAAGTCCTGTCCGCCAAAAGCATCTCCACGCCCGGAAGCCCGCACGGGGTCAACCACCAGTGGCACATGGGGCCATAAGGCTTTGGCCTTCAACACCGCGGCCACAGCCGCCGAACTGCCCAACACACCGGTTTTGAGGGCACTTGGCGCGACACCGTCCTCAAGCAAGACGTTAAACTGGGCATTGATCCAATCGGCCGAACATGGCTCGAAGCGCTGAACACCCACGGTATTCTGGGCGGTCAAGCCGGTAAGGATGGTCAAAGGATGTGCGCCAAGCGCCGAAACTGTCAGGGCATCAGCTTGCAAACCCGCGCCAGCAGTGGGATCCGATGCTGAAAAGGTCAGCACCAAGGGTACGGTCAGTGTCATTCAAAACCCAAAAAAAACCGACAACCTTTGTAGTCGGCTGCCAAACTCAGTATTATCCACCCGTTGCAATTTTTTTTCTGGAAGTAGCTCAGAATGAATACTTGGATTTGTTTGATTTGCGGTTGGGTATACGATGAAGCCGCTGGCGTGCCCGATGAAGGCATTGCTCCTGGCACCAAATGGGAAGATGTTCCACCAAACTGGGTTTGCCCGGAATGCGGTGCCCGCAAAGAAGATTTCGAGATGACTCAAATCTAAAAACCAAAAAACCATGGATCAATGACCGAACAACCAGCCGACCCTGCCAAAGCGTTTGAAGACCACGCCCCAACGCCGGTCAGGCCCAAGTTTGTTCGGCAACTGGGTCAGTTTTCTGCGGGCTTGCTGGTCGCAGCTTTGGTCTTATTGGTGGCCGGTTTGTTTGCCAAAAGCCAATCGGACAACATTCGCAATACCCAACTGACCCAAATCAACCTGGTGGAAGGCCGCGTTCAACAAGAATTGCTGGCGCTCAATGGCCCGGGCAGTGAAACCGTGCAACCTCAGGGTTTAAAAGCCCTGCTGGGAATTGGCCAACAGGTCAGCCAGCAAAACAAAGGGGCACAGTGGTTCGGTGCGCTGCACAGCCAAACCCTTCAGGTGCTGTTGACCCAAACCATTGAAGCACTCTCGCGCCCCGTGGCTGGTGTCAATTCCAGCCTGGAAACCCAGCGCCAACTCGAAACACAGCTTCGGCTCGATACACTGCCCAAACTTGCCCAACTGAAGGCGCACATTGCCCAAGCCACCAATGGTTATCTGGTGTTGCTGTTTGGCCTGGCCACCTTGCTGGCCGCGATCGGCCTTGCCCTGGGCGTTCAATGGAACACCCACCGGAAAACACTTGCCTTGGGTCGCCGCGTGCAAATGCTAAGCCGCGCGCTGCACAGCCAACAGGAAAATGACCAGAAACGGGAAGGCGCTCACGCTGCGCTTGAGGGAGTGCTGAAAGCCCTGAACAGCAACCAACAGCTGGAGCACCGTGGCACGCTGATGCAAATTGGCCAACAGCTGGAAGAACTGAACCAAAGCGGAAGGGCGGTATTGCAGTTTGCGAAATCATTTCACCAGCTGTCCACCCAAGGCACCCAGGTGGTGAAATCAACGTTGAACAGCGAGCAACGCAACGCCAAGGCCGAAAACCACATGGAAATCATGCAAACTCAGCTCGAAGGTCTGCGCTCCGACATTCGAAGTGCGGCACAGGGTTTGCGCAAGGCGGGCGAGGTAAGCCGACAACTTTTAGGCCGGCTTGACGCATCGCAAATGGAATTGAC
The DNA here is from genome assembly GCF_043511195.1 of Limnobacter sp. Lineage (NCBI taxonomy): Bacteria > Pseudomonadati > Pseudomonadota > Betaproteobacteria > Burkholderiales > Burkholderiaceae > Limnobacter > Limnobacter sp. The sequence continues at coordinate 112,115 of NZ_CP121330.1, forward strand.
CCTGACAGAACCGGAAAACAGCCGGCAATTGCAGCAATTGGTGGAGCAAAGCCAGCAGGCCCTGAAAGAATCCATTGAAGGTTTGGTGCTGGCCAGCCAGAAAATCAATATGGGCCAACATGAATCGAACAAGTTGGCCGAGTACATGGCCGTGAATCAAACCGCTTGGTCCAACTTGCTCAGCCAGGTTGAACAGGTTGCTGAATCTGCGTCGCAAGAATCTGAAAGTGCCTTGCGGCTGGCCAAACGGCTGATGGAGAAAAGCCAACAGACCGCGCTGGCTTCACCGGGCAGTCAAGCTGCCAAAGCGCCACCGCAACTGCTGCCCTGACCCGCCGTGCAACCGTAGCAATGGTCGCCCACCACCACTTCGATGGAATCCAGTGCAGTTTGAGTTAAATCAGCCAAAGTCAGCGCCCGGCCTTGCGAATCACGCACAGGCCAACCCAACTGTTGATTGAAGTCGCAATCGTACAGCGTGCCCTCGTAGTCGATCGACACCAAACTGCGGCACATGACCGCGTCCAGATTGCTTTCCCGGTACGCGCCTTTCAGCGTATTCATGTACGTTTCAAACGTACCCTTGCTGATCAAGGTGCTGCCAAAACGGGCAATCGGCATGTTGGTAATGGTCACCAAACCGGTGAAGCGAATACCAAACTTCTCAAACAAAACTGCCTTGTAATCAGCTTCCAGCGCCTCTTGCGGGGGTGGCAAGGCAGGGCCTTGCGGGTTGAACACCAGTGTCAAGCGCAGCCTGTCGCCATAGCCCAAGGCGTTCAGCTTTTGCAAGCCCGCAATACTGGCATCAAATACGCCCTTGCCGCGCTGCTTGTCTACGTTGTCCTCGAGGTAACATGGCAATGAAGCGAAGATTTCAACTTCGTTGTCGGCCAAAAACTGGGCAAGGTCTTCATAACCCGGTTCGCTCAAAATGGTCAGGTTGCAGCGATCAATCACATGCACACCCGCCTTGCGGGCCGCCACCACCAGGCGCTTGAAGCGCGGGTTCATTTCGGGTGCGCCACCGGTTAAATCAAGCTTTTTCACCCAACCCTGATTCATCAGGGTAATCAGCTGATCAATTTGCTCGTCCTGCATCAACTCGGTGCGATTGGGGCCTGCATTCACATGGCAGTGGGTACAACTTTGATTGCACAGGTAACCCAAATTGACCTGAATGGTTTCCAGGTTCAAGCGCTTTACGCTAGGGAAGGTGGTACTTTTCAACAAATGAACTACTGAGTGCATGTAGGCTCCGGTTTCTGTGCGCCGCGCGGTTATTTCGTTTTCAGATAATGAGAGAATCAATGCTCGGAAGCAAGATTGATGCAGTTTATTTATCGCGTTAATCGATAGTAACAAACTTACATAAGCTCATTCGCTCAAGCCATGATTCAAGTTACAGTCAACGGTGAAAATCGTGAATTACCGAGCAACAGCACGGTTGCCCACTTGGTGGAAAGCCTCCAGTTAACCGGTAAACGCATTGCTGTAGAACTCAACGGCGAAATTGTGCCCAAAAGCCAGCACGCCACCACAACCCTCAGCCAAGGGGCCAGTCTGGAAATTGTGGTCGCAGTGGGCGGCGGCTAAACCATCAGGAGCAGTACCCAACATGCAAAACACCAAGGACACATGGAAAGTAGGTCACCGTGAGTTCACCAGCCGTTTGCTGGTGGGCACTGGCAAATACGCCAGCATGGAAGAAACCCGCGAGGCCATCACTGAAAGTGGCTCCGAAATTGTAACTGTGGCCATACGCCGTACCAACATTGGCCAAAACGCCGGCGAAGCCAGCCTGCTCGACTACATTTCACCCAGCCAATTCACCTACCTGCCCAACTCCGCGGGTTGCTACACGGCCAAAGACGCAGTGCGTACCCTGCGACTTGGCCGCGAATTGCTCGACGGCCACAACCTGTGCAAGCTCGAAGTGCTGGGCGACCCCACCAACCTGTACCCCGACATGGAAGAAACATTGGTGGCCGCCAAAGAACTGGTGGCCGATGGTTTCGACGTGATGGTGTATTGCTCCGACGACCCCATTTACGCCCGCAAGCTAGAAGATGTGGGCTGTTTGGCCATTATGCCGCTGGCTTCCCTGATCGGCTCAGGCATGGGCATTTTGAACCCGTGGAACATCAACCTGATTCTGGAAAAAGCGCAAGTGCCGGTGATCGTGGACGCTGGCGTGGGCACCGCTTCCGATGCAGCCATTGCCATGGAACTGGGTTGCGCCGGTGTACTCATGAACACCGCGATTGCCAAGGCCCAAAACCCGGTACAAATGGCGCGCGCCATGCGTTTGGCCACACAGGCCGGTCGCGAGGCCTTTCTTGCAGGTAGAATGCCGAAAAAGTTTTACACAGCCAGCCCTTCTTCCCCAGTGGAAGGCGTTATTTCATCCAGCTCAAAATGACAGACCAAACCCCCGACATTCCGTTTCGCGACCAGCACATTAAAAGTTTTGTGAAACGTCGGGGGCATATTTCACGCGCCCAAGAACGTGCTGTAGAAGACGGCATGCCCAAATGGGGCATCGCCTACAGCGCACAGGCTCAAATTGATTTCAGCAAACAATGGGGCACCACCGGCCAGCCCAATTGGCTGGAAATTGGTTTTGGCATGGGCGAAACCACCGCCAAAATAGCCAAGGCACATCCCCATGTGAACTACCTGGGCGTAGAAATTTATACCGCTGGCGTAGGTTCGCTGATCAAGAAAATCGAAGAAGACGGCATTGAAAACATTCGCATCATTTCACACGATGTGGTCGATGTGTTGCGTGACATGATTCCCGACGCCAGCCTGGACAAAGTTCTGCTGTACTTCCCCGACCCTTGGCGCAAAGCCCGCCACCACAAACGGCGCCTGATTCAACCTGAGTTTGTCGCCAAGCTTGCAAAGAAAATGAAACCAGGTGGTGTTTTGCACTGCGCCACCGACTGGGAAAACTACGCCCACCACATGCACGATGTACTCAGTGTGGCGCCCGACTGGCAAAATATAGCTTCAACGCCTTTTGCACCACGCCCCGACGACAGGCCACTGACCAAGTTCGAAAACCGAGGTCTGAAATTGGGCCATGGCGTTTGGGACCTCCTGTACCGGGTACGCTGAAGCACAAACAGACCTCCCCTCTTGCGGTATGCCTTGCCGAGCCTGAATTTGCTTTAATCAGGCTCAACCTCGCAAATTCTATACGGCATGCTTTCATCGCAAAAAAACGGACTGGTGCGTGCATTCATCTCCAACAGCGCCGTCATATCGCTCAATTCACGCACGCTATTGGTTTGCGTCACCGCCTTGTTGGCCCTGTCGCTCTGCATTTACGCCATTTTGAACAATCAGTTCAGCGCACAGCATGCTGAACACATCGACCAATTACTCACGGCCAAAGCGCAAGCCATCGACCACAGCGACCACACAGGGCACGACCACGCCCTGGCCATGACACCGGTCTATTACCACTCCGGCAATCTTGAAGGTGCACAGGGTACGTCGCATTGGCCCAAAGGCTGCGAATTGGTGCCCACATTACCCGGGTCTGAAATTCGTCGTTTTCAATGCGGAAATGGCATCCGTCTGCATGCCCTTCAGGCCATGCTTCCGCCTGAACACGCGGCAGGCCAGGTCATCACCTTGTGGGCAACACACATTCCCAATGCCTCATTGTTGAACATGCAGCTGGAGGATCTCCTTGGTCTCGCCGCCCTGATGCTGGTCATCAGCACTTTGTGCAGTCGCTGGATCAGTCAATCCATAACCCAACCTTTGGGCGAAATTACCGCCAGTGCGCAACTGATGGCCGACGGTAACTACGATTGGCGGCTTTCCGAGAGCTCAATTGGCGAAATCAACCAACTGGCGTTCACATTCAACCACATGGCCAAAAGCCTGCAAGAACGCGACAAAGTCATTCGGCGAACCGCGTACAAAGACCAGCTGACCGGACTGGACAACCGCGCGTATTTGACGCTCGCATTAAGGGAACGAACACAAAGCGCCCGCGAGCCATTGAGTATTGTGATTTGGGGCATCGACAACCTGGACAATATCAATGAAGTGCTGGGACATGATGTTGCCGACAAAGTGTTAATCAAAGTGGCGCGCAAGGCCAGTCGCATTTGTCAGGAAAACCTGGTGATTGCACGGCTTGAAGGCAATATTTTCTGCATGTTGTTGCCGCGAGAGCTGCTTGAAAACATGTTGAAAAAGCACACCCTGAAACGCATGCTTCACGGTTCACTGCGGGTGCAAGACTACCAGCTGGATATTCAAAGCCACGCTGGCCTTGCGCATTACCCCGAGCACGGCCAATGCCCCGAGACACTGATGCGCAGGGCAGAAATCGCCCGCCAACTGGCCAAGAAAACACGCCAAACCAGCATTGTGTTCGAGGCCCGGCTTGAACAACGCTCAGCCAACCGCCTTGAGCTGATTGCCCAACTGCGCAGGGCCATCACCGACGACGAGTTTTGTCTGTACTTTCAGCCCAAGCTAAACCTTCGAACCAACAGCATCAATCAGGCGGAGGTGTTGTTGCGCTGGAATCACCCTACCCACGGTTTGATTGCGCCAGGCGCGTTTATCGAACTTGCAGAGCAAACAGGCATGATTCGCGACATTACCCGCCTGGTCCTCAAACAAACCTACGCCATCATCAATCTGTGCGCGAATCAAAACATCAGGCTGTCGGTGAACCTGTCCGCCATGGATCTGGAAGACTTCAGCCTGATTGATTTCATGCAACACATGCACAGCAAGCAACCCGACGCCTCACGCCATATTGTGCTGGAAATCACCGAAAGCGCTGCGATGCGAGACCCCGAGCAAGCGCTGGACATACTGAATCAACTGGCCGCCATGCATTTTCAGATTGCGGTAGACGACTTTGGCACGGGCTACTCCTCCCTGGCTTATTTGAAACGCTTTCCGGTGACTGAACTTAAAATTGATCGCTCCCTGGTACAGGGCGCAGACATTGATACCGATGGACAAATCATTCTTGAATCAACCATTGAAATGGGACACATCATGGGTCTGCTGGTGACGACCGAAGGCGTAGAGACACAAGCCGAATACGAACTGGTCAAAAAACTGGGGGCCGACTATGTTCAAGGCTTCTGGTTGTCCAAACCCATGTCATTTGACGAATTCAAATTGAAACACCTGATTGGCAATCACGATCAGATGGTTCATCAACTCTAAACGCTTCAAATAGCACCTCAAATCTGGCTGTATTTGACCCGAGCGCGCTCTGCTTCGATATGATGTTGACATGACAATTCACACACCCAAAGCATCACCGTGAAAATGAAACAGTTCGACGTCGCCATCATCGGCAGTGGTTTAGCAGGACTCACCACAGCCCTGCAATTGGCTGACAAACTCAAAGTGGCCATTATCTGCAAACGCTCGGTGTCTGACTCTGCCAGCCGCTGGGCACAGGGTGGCATTGCCGCTGTACGCGACCCCGCAGACAGCGTTGCCGAGCACGTGCAAGACACGCTGGTGGCAGGTGGCGGCCTGTGTGAACGTGATGCGGTGCAATTCATTCTTGAAAATGCATCGAAATCCATCGACTGGCTGGTGGAACAGGGCGTGCCTTTTTCTCGTGAAGATGAAGAAGGCCCGAGTAACACCGAACCCAACGGCTTTCACCTGACACGCGAAGGTGGCCACAGCCGCCGGCGAATTCTGCATGTGGCCGATGCCACAGGCGATGCCGTACAAACCACGCTGGAAGCCAAGGCACGCAACCACCCGAACATTCAATTGTTTGAACACCACATGGTGATCGACCTGATCACCGGAGACAGGTTGAGCGAGAAAAAAGCCGGCATTTTGGGTGCGTACATACTGGATGAGCAATCACAGCGCGTGCTCACCCTGACCTGCCCCTACATTGTGTTGGCCTGCGGTGGCGCGGGCAAGGTGTACAACTACACCACCAACCCCGACACGGCAACCGGCGACGGCATTGCCATGGCCTGGCGTGCTGGCTGCAGAATTTCCAACATGGAATTCATTCAGTTTCACCCCACCTGCCTGTACCACCCTTACGCCAAAAGCTTTTTGATCACCGAAGCAGTCCGTGGTGAGGGCGGCCTGTTGAAACTGCCCGACGGCACCCGTTTCATGCCTGAACACGATGAACGTGCTGAACTGGCACCGCGTGACGTAGTGGCCCGCGCCATCGACTTTGAAATGAAGAAACGCGGTCTGGATTGCGTGTACCTGGACATCAGCCACGAACCAGCCGATAAGCTGAAAAAGCACTTCCCGACCATTTACAAGCGCTGCCTTGAACTGGGCATCGACATCACCAAGCAAGGCATTCCTGTGGTGCCCGCCGCGCATTACACCTGCGGTGGCGTGGTCACCGACCACAACGCCCGCACCGACATTCCCGGCCTGTACGCCGTGGGCGAAACCGCCTACACCGGCCTGCACGGCGCCAACCGCCTGGCCAGCAATAGCTTGCTGGAATGTGTGGTGTTGGGGCAAGCCGCCGCCAACCACATTTTGACCAAACCCCACCGCGAAACCATGGGCTTGCCCGACTGGGACGAAAGCCGGGTGACCGACCCCGACGAAGAGGTGGTGATTTCCCACAATTGGGCAGAACTGCGCCAAACCATGTGGAACTACGTGGGTATTGTGAGAACCGACAAACGCCTGGAGCGCGCGCAGCACCGCATTCAATTGCTTCGCGAGGAAATTCTCGAGTTTTACAGCAATTTCCGGGTCAGCCGGGATTTGCTGGAACTGCGCAACCTGGTGGACGTGGCCGACCTGATTGTGACCAGCGCACTAAGCCGAAAGGAAAGCCGTGGTTTGCACTTCAGTGCCGATTATCCAGGCACATTGCCAAAAGCATTCCCCACGGTGTTGCAGCGACCCAAGAAAAAGTGAGTGCGGCAGCGACTGCTTGTCGCTTGCCGGGCTGCCGGTTTGGATCAACCGGCTCTTAATCCAGAACCCGCAACGAGTAATCCACCGCCGTCACGTCTTTCGTCAGCGATCCAATCGAAATGCGATCAACGCCTGTTTCTGCAATCGCGCGCACCGTGTGCTCATTCACTCCGCCCGAGGCTTCCAGAACAGCCCTGCCCTTGTTCAATTCAACCGCCACGCGCATGGCTTCAAGGCCAAAGTTGTCCAGCAGCACCGACTTGGCACCGGCCTGCAACGCCTCCTCAAGCTGCACCAAACTTTCCACTTCAATTTGCACACTTACATGCGGCGCACCCAGCGCGTCGGCACTCGCCAACACCTGTGAAATACCACCCGCTGCTGCAATGTGGTTTTCCTTGATCAAAATGCCATCGTACAAAGCCAGGCGCTGATTCAAACCGCCACCCACACGCACTGCATACTTCTGCGCCAAGCGCATGCCTGGCAGGGTTTTACGGGTGTCCAGAATGGACGCGTTGGTGCCCTCAATCAAATGTACAAAATGGCGGGTGCGGGTGGCCACGGCAGAAAGCAGCTGCAAATAATTCATCGCAGAACGCTCGGCCGTCAACAAAGGGCGGGCATGCGCATCAATTTCACACACCACCGTGCCAGCTTGCACCTCGTGCCCCTCTGGAACCTGCCAGCGCACCAAAGAATCCGGGCACAGCGCATTGAACACGCCATTGAACCAGTCTTGGCCACACACCACAGCCTTGTCGCGGCACAGCAGTTGCGCTTTGCAACGCTTTCCTTCGGGTACCAGCAAACCAGTCCAATCGGTGTTGCCCATGTCCTCGGCAATGGCATCGTGTACATTTTTCAGCAACGCCAGTTCAAGCGCGGGTCCAAAAGATTGAAACAATTCCGAACGACTCATGCTGGCCCCACTCCCTTGTGCGCCTGCTCAAGGCGGCCTTGGCCACGTGGCCCTGAAATACCATGTGTTTTGGCAAAATCCAGCATTCGGTCAATGCAACGGTAAGCTTGCTTGCCCAGTGCCAGGTCCACCTGCACCTCGCCCACACCACTATCAAACCCGGTTTTCAACACATCGCGCAGATTCTGCAAACCATTCATGGCCATCCACGGGCAGTGGGCGCAACTTTTACAGGTGGCTGAGTTGCCGGCAGTGGGCGCTTCGATCAAATGTTTACCTGGCGCAAACTGTCGCATTTTATGAAGAATGCCGTTGTCAGTGGCCACAATGTAAGTGTTCACACCCGGGGTTTGAGTGGCCTTGATCAGTTGCGTGGTGGAACCCACCACATCGGCCAGCGCAACCACGTCGGCTGGTGACTCTGGGTGCACCAACACCATGGCTTCGGGGTGCTGGGCCTTCAACAGTTTCAGTTCCTCCGCCTTGAATTCGTCGTGTACAAGGCACGAGCCCTGCCACAGCAACATGTCTGCCCCGGTCTGTTTTTGAATGTAATGGCCCAAATGCCGATCGGGTGCCCAAATCAGCTTTTGACCCTGCGCATGCAAGTGCCCAACAATGTCCAAAGCAATACTTGAGGTGACCATCCAGTCTGCGCGCGCTTTCACGGCTGCACTGGTGTTGGCGTACACCACCACCGTGCGATCGGGGTGCTGGTCGCAAAAAGCATTGAACTCATCCGAGGGACACCCCAGGTCGAGTGAGCATGTCGCATCCAGATCAGGCATGAATACCCGCTTCTCGGGATTCAAAATTTTGCTGGTTTCACCCATAAAACGCACACCAGCCACCACCAGGTTCTGCTGCTTGCTCTCGCGTCCAAAACGCGCCATTTCCAGCGAATCGGACACACAACCGCCGGTTTCTTCGGCCAAATCCTGCAGTTCAGCGTCCACATAATAATGCGCAACCAGCACGGCATCGCGCGCTTTGAGCAAAGCCTTGATTTCCGCTTTCAGTGCAGCCCTTTCTTCAGGCCCGGGCTGCTGGGGCACGCGGGCCCACGCTTGGGATGGTTTACAACTTGTGGCAGGGCTGGCCTGTGATGGCAAATCGAACTCAACAGGCTTGATGTCTACTTGATTCACGGAACGCTCGGTTGGTGACAAGGAAAGTCCATATTTTACTCCCTTGGCCCTCGAAAATCCTGTGAACCCAGAACGAAGGGCGATCTGAACTTTTAGGTAACCCCCGTCACTCAAAGGGAGCATTTTGATTAATGCGACAACGCTCGTCGCCCAACTGCCCGATCCCCGTTGTCTTTTCTAGCCCTCATCAATATTCCTGGAGCACTCTTCATGTTGAAGCAATCCCTAAAATCGTTATCCATTCTGGCTGCCTTGCTGTCCATGCACTCCGTTGCATCTGCCACCTGTCAAGGCAACGACTGTCAAGTTGAAATCGACGCCAACATTGACTTTGACAGCAGCTATTATTTGAGCGAAAACCACAACGGCATTTTCATTCAAAGCAACACCGGCACCAATGCTGCAATCGTTGACCTGCAAAACGTGGTCATGCGCGACAACGGCAATATCACAGGCTCCGCGCAAGCAGTGGGCAACAACATTGCCATTTCACTCAGCGCCTCCTCGACCGTGCCTGTTCGTCACGTCTCACAGAGCAATTACGGCGATCAACTGGCCTCCGTCAATGTGTCCCAGCGCAGCACCTCCAAAACTGGCGAAGTACTGATCGAAGCCGTTTCAATTGGCAACAACTTCAGCCTGAACCTGGACAATGCCAGCCTGGCTGAATTGTCAGTGGCCCAGTGCAACGTGAGCGACAACGTGGCTGTGGCCGAATACCGTTGGGACCCCACCCGCCTGACCGCTTCTGCTACAGCAGTAGGCAACAACATTTCAATTGGCAGCGCACGTCCTTAATTGAACTTTTTCCCCCAAGCGACAACCTACAGCCAAAGGTCGCTTGGGGTGAATTCCTACCCAAAGCCCCCTCAAGAAACCAAGGAACCACTCGAATGAAATTACTCAAAATCTGTATTGCCACACTGGCCTTCAGCTTTGGCGGCGCATTCGCCCAAACCTTTGAAGGCAACGTCAGCTCATTCGAAACACCCTATGGCATGCGCAGCGTAACCGACATTGACTCCCCCGCAGGCACCCGCCGCGACGCCAATTTCAACCGCACCCAAGTTGACTCTCCAGGCTGGGGATTCGCATCCACCGCCATTGGCAACCTGATCAATGTGCAAACCGAAGGCAACAACAACACCGTTGTCATTAATGCGACCCAAATCAACAATGGCTCTCAAAACGCCACGATTGACGGCGGTTTCTGAGAACCCACGTCACGCACTGATACTGAATAAACAAAGGCCCACTATGTTCTGCTACCCGCTTCCAAAATTTGCATTTATTTCGGTGCTTGCTGCATCGGCCAGTGCATGCACAACACTACCCTCCTTCAGTGAAGCGGAGTATGTCAGCCCCTTCGACGGCGCAAGCGTGGTGGAAAACACAACCCGCTACAGTCCCGCGCTTGAATGCCTCAAGCCCATGGTGGGCGGGCGCGGCCCCAATTCAAAACGATTCGCGGTTGGCCGGGTCAGCGACTTCACGGGCAAGGAAGATTTGGTCAACGGCAGGCGCATCACACAGGGCGCTGCCTTGATGGTCATTTCCGCTTTGGCAAAAACCGGGGTCCCAATCGTTGAACGATTCGACACCACCATCGCCGACATGGAACTGAAGTACGCCGACAACAAGTTGATTACAGACAACCCCGACAGCAAAGCACACCGGCAAATTTTTTCAGGCACCCTGCCGGGTTCGGATTATCACATTGTGGGAGGCATCACAGAAGTGAACTACAACATTCGCAGCGGAAGCGTTGAATCGTCCATTCGCTTCATTGGTGCCGCAGCCCGCTACTTTGTCATGAACGTGGCGGTCGACCTGCGCGTCGTGAATACAAAAACGCTTGAAGTTGTGAACATACAAAGTCTTCAGAAACAAATTATCGGCACAGAATTAAATGGCGGCTATTTCCGACTATTCAGTGATGGTTTGGTCGATATCAATTCAGCCGAGCGCACCCAAGAACCCATTCAAAAAGGCGTTCGCATGGTGATTGAACACGCGGTATTCAATATGCTGACCGAGATGAATAATTTGTCGGCGCAAAGTTGTGCGCGGCTAAGTACCGCTGAATCAACTGCCAAATCACCCACTAAATCACCCACTCAATCACGTGCGAACAACCCAATCGTACTTACCCCGCCACCGGCAGAAACATCATCAAAACAAGACCCCAACATTGTGATCGACCCATACACCGGGGAAATCATTCGCGAAGCGAGCAATCGCAACACCGCGGGCTCATCGCAAAGTGAAGTGACTGAATTGAAAGGCTTGTTTGGCAATGGCAACAACGCTGCAACCGCGCCACAAGAATCAACAAGCAACACCACCCGCGAAATGCAGGAAAAACTACTGTGGGGCAATCGCCCACAAATTCGATAGAAAAACACACACCCAACAAAAAAGCCTCAGCATGTGCTGAGGCTTTTTTGCTGTCGGCTTGGCGATCAGGCCGATTCGTCGGTTTGTTCTTCTTCGCGAATCGGTGAGGCCAAAATCTTGTCGATTCGCTTTTGGTCCATGTCCACCACTTCAAAACGCCAACCGTCCCAATCAACAGTGTCGCCGGTGGCAGGCAAACGCCCAGTCAACAGCATCACCATGCCACTCAAGGTGTGGTAGCGCCCCTTCTCTTCTTCCGGAACGCTCTTGATATTCAAGGTGTCTTTCAATTCCAAAATGGCAATTGCGCCGTCCAGCAGCCACGAGCCATCGTCTCGCAACACCGCCCACGAGTCTTCCTTGTTGTGCGGGGTAAATTCACCAGTCAGGGCTTCCATCAAATCGTGCAAGGTCACAATGCCTTCAAGTTCACCGTACTCGTCAATCACAAAGGCAATGTCCATGTTGTTGCTGCGGAACTGGGTCAACAGCTCCATACCCGTCAAGGTTTCAGGAACAAACACACATTGCTGCAAGTTGGTGGAGAAGTCAGGCATTTTGCCCTGTGCAGCATAAGCCAGCGCCTGCTTGGCATGAATGACACCAATCAGGTTGTCCAGGCTGCCATCCACCACGGGGAAGCGCGAGTACTCCGACTCAATAACTCGCTTCAGGTTCTCTTCCTGAGGCAGGCGAATGTCGAGGTACAGCACATCGGAACGGGGAATCATGAGTGAACCCAGCTGCCGGTCATCCAGACGGAATACGTTGCGCAGCATGGTGTGTTCGCTGCTTTCAATCACGCCAGAAACAGAGCCCTCATCGAGCATGGCATGAATTTCTTCCTCGGTGACGCCGTTGTCTGTGTTTTCCTTGACACCCATAATGCGCAGCAAACCACGGGTAGAAAAAGACAAAAACATCACGAAGGGGCGTGTGGCAATCGCCAGAATTTGCATGGGTCTTGCAACCAGGCGGGCAATCACCTCGGGGCTGATCTGCCCCAAACGCTTGGGCACCAGTTCGCCGACTACAATGGACACATATGTCACGCCCACCACCACAATGGCTGTGGAAACAACATCGGTCAGCGCCACTTCCAGTCCGAAAGTTTGCAGCCAAAGGGCGAGTGGCTTGGCCAATACGGCCTCGCCCACAATACCGCTCAACACGCCGATCGATGTAATGCCAATTTGAACGGTGGACAAAAATTTTGTGGGATCTTCAGACAACTTGAGCGCAACTGCAGCAGATTTGTCGCCTTCTGCTGCCAATTTCACCAAACGCGCCTTTCTGGCTGTCACCAGTGCGATCTCGGACATGGCAAACAAACCATTGGTCACGATCAAACCCAGCAGAATCAGCACTTCCATGAGGAATCTCCTTGACCCATAGGCGAAGCAAGGGCGGCAAACGCAAGGCTTGATCGAGCATTTTTAGGCTGGAAGGACTTGGAGAACTGGTGCGCTACATGCGCTTTGAAAAGGTTTGCCACTGACGGCGAGTTGAAGTTTGAACAACTTCGACAACTGGAACTATCCATAGACGGTCGGGAAAGGCCCGAGCACTCCTGTAATAAAAAAACACCGCCTAATCGTACAAAGACGACGGGGCGGTGTCAATTTATCTTTTAAAAATCAGGTCTTGTGGTAAATCTCAGACCCTTTCTTGATGAACTCGATGGATTTCTCTTCCATCCCCTTGCTCAGGGCGTCTTTTTCAGAAACACCCAGCTTTTCGGCGTATTCGCGTACGTCCTGGGTAATTTTCATGGAGCAGAAGTGCGGACCACACATGGAGCAGAAGTGCGCCACCTTCATGCTCTGTTTGGGCAAAGTTTCATCGTGATACTCACGAGCCGTGTCTGGGTCCAGACCCAAATTGAACTGATCGTCCCAGCGGAATTCGAAACGTGCTTTCGATAAGGCATTGTCCCGAATTTGAGCACCAGGGTGCCCCTTGGCCAAATCGGCGGCATGTGCAGCAATTTTGTAAGTGATGATGCCGTCTTTCACATCCTTCTTGTTTGGCAAGCCCAAGTGTTCTTTGGGCGTGACATAGCACAGCATGGCACAGCCATACCAACCAATTTGTGCCGCGCCAATGCCACTGGTGATGTGGTCGTAACCGGGTGCAATGTCAGTGGTCAATGGGCCCAGCGTGTAGAAAGGCGCCTCGTGGCATTCTTTCAACTGAATATCCATGTTTTCTTTGATCAGCTGCATGGGCACGTGGCCCGGGCCTTCAATCATCACCTGCACATCGTGCTTCCAGGCCACCTGGGTCAACTCGCCCAGAGTACGAAGCTCGCTCAATTGGGCCTCATCGTTGGCGTCCCACACGGAACCGGGGCGCAGACCATCGCCCAGCGAGAAGCTGACGTCGTAGGCCTTCATGATTTCGCAAATGTCTTCGAAGTGCTCGTACAAGAAGCTTTCTTTGTGGTGAGCCAGGCACCACTTCGCCATGATTGAACCACCGCGCGACACGATGCCGGTCATGCGGCTGGCTGTCATGGGCACATAGGCCAGGCGCACACCCGCGTGAATGGTGAAGTAGTCCACGCCCTGCTCCGCCTGTTCGATCAAGGTGTCGCGGAAAATTTCCCAGGTCAGGTCTTCAGCCTTGCCATTGACCTTTTCCAAGGCCTGGTAAATGGGCACGGTACCAATGGGCACGGGGCTGTTACGCAAAATCCATTCGCGGGTTTCATGAATGTGCTTGCCCGTGGACAAGTCCATGACCGTGTCACCGCCCCAGCGAATTGACCAGGTCATTTTTTCCACTTCCTCGCCGATCGAGGAAGAAACAGCCGAATTGCCAATGTTGGCGTTGATTTTCACCAGGAAATTTCGGCCAATGATCATGGGCTCAACTTCAGGGTGATTGATGTTCAAGGGGATAATGGCGCGGCCACGGGCAATTTCATCGCGCACAAATTCAGGCGTGATTTGCTCAGGAATCGAGGCACCAAACGATTCGCCTGGGTGTTGACGGGTCAGCAGGTCAACCATTTTGGCGCCAATTTTACCGCCAGCGTGTTTCAGGCTTTCAATGTATTCCTGGCGGCGCATGTTTTCGCGAATGGCCACGTATTCCATTTCAGGCGTAATAATGCCTTGGCGTGCGTAATGCATTTGCGTCACGTTCTTGCCAGCCATGGCTTTGCGGGGTTTGCGCTGCAAGTTAAAACGCAACTCGGTCAGCTTGGGGTCGTTCAAGCGCTCAATGCCGTATTCGGAACTTGGACCGTCCAGCATCTCGGTGTCACCGCGCTCGTCAATCCAGGCGTTGCGAATGGCCGGAAGACCTGAACGAATATCGATTTTTGCATCGGGGTCGGTGTAAATGCCCGAGCAGTCGTACACATAAATTGGCGGGTTCTTCTCGCCACCGAATGAGGTAGAGGTGTCGTCTTGCGAAATCTCACGCATCGGCACCTGAATGTCGGGTCGAGAACCCTGCACATAGACCTTGCGGGAATTGGGAAGTGGCTTGACCGCAGCTTGGTCAACCTTGGCGGTTGCGGCTAGAAAATCTGGATTGGCGCTCATGAATACTCCTGTTGGGCGTGTATCGTGTTCGTGCCGGGTGCATGATCATTCCACCCGACCACCCACAAGGAGAAAGGCCAGTGAAACGCTTCCTGCAAACAGCATTATCTGCACAGGTGTGAGGGTTTTTCTCACCCGGCAACAATTTGCCAGGACCCCTGCGTTAAACTCAAACAAGCTCAAAGTATAGGCCCGCGCCAGCAACACCTCAATACGCGGTTTGCACAAGACGCTCTTTTTGTTCAACTTTCTCGGATCACGCAATTTTATGGGCAACAGACTCAGTTCAATCACCACCCGCACCGGCGACGATGGCACCACTGGCTTGGCCGATGGCAGCCGTTTGGCCAAAAACGATCTTCGCGTTCATGCCATGGGCGATGTCGATGAACTGAACAGTCACATTGGCTTGATCTTGACCGAGGCGCTACCTGAACGCCTGGCCACAGAACTGACCCGCATTCAGCATGATTTGTTCGATTTGGGTGCAGCCCTGTGCATGCCCGGCTTTGATGTATTTCCGCAGCAAGCCGTGAGTAGGCTTGAAGACCTGATCAAGGAATTCAATGAACCCCTGCCCCGCCTTGAAGAATTTATTCTGCCTGGCGGCAGCAAAGCCTCTGCTTACGCCCACATTGCCCGCACGGTGTGCCGCAGGGCAGAGCGGGTGCTGGTGGATTTGAACCAGCAACAAAAACAGCCTGAAGACCTGCTGCTCTACATGAACCGCTTGTCCGATTTCCTGTTTGTGGCCTCACGCTGGATTCACCACAAAAAAGGCGTGCGGGATGTGCAATGGAAAAAAGGGTTTAACCGGCCTGAATCAGTTTAGTTGCCCGCGTCCGTAGACTGCTGATCGTCCACTGGGCCTACTTTCTTTGGTTTTGGCGGGAAGAAAAATGCGCCAGGATTTTTCAAAAAATAACCAGCAACCTTGCGCGTCAGCAGAAAGACCCCAAGGTGGTGAACGCCGCGCGCCTTCACCGCAGTGTATAAAGCAAGCGCAAAACTGACGGATAGATTACCCGCACCGATCAAGGCCACGCCGCCCAACGCAAATAACAAGCCATACACCCCATACTCAAATCCACCCGCCTGCATGGAATATCCCACCTGGGCTGAAGAAAACGCAAAGTGAGTGGTATCAATCGGCAAACCCAACAAAAAGCCGATAAAACCGAGAGAGCCCAACATGAGCCCTAAAAAGAGGCTTCCCATGATGGCTCCAAGGTTATGCTCCGCGTAGTCAGCGAGCCTCGCAAGTTTTTGTACACCCAATAGTTTTCGTAACCAGATTACTTTTCGAATGCGCAGGGGAACCCTTTCGTAAATACACAGGTTGTCATAATAACCAGAGACCACACCGGTTAAAAACAAGGCAATACCAGCCATGGCGGCATGAGGAATGGCCATAGACATGATCGGGTTAACCTGATGCAGAAAGAGCTCGCGCTTTTCTTCATCAATCGGTGGAGAGCCGAACAACATAGTCCACGCATATCCAATCAAGAGCGCTGTTGAAAATGCCAGCAACATATTTCCGGCAATCGCAATAAACTGAGTTCTTGCCACTTGAGCAATCAGATCCACCACGCTATCCATGGACCTCAAGCGCCCATTGCGTGAATCAATTGCGGAGGCTATTCGAGCCGCTGTCATAGCGGGCTGTTTGGTAGCCACGGTACCATGCAGCAAATGAATCACGACGAAACAGGCACCATAGTTCAAACTGAAGATCATGGCTTCCCAAAACGGGGGCAACTTAAGGGCAACCATCCACACTTTGATAAATGCAAATATTGCGATAACAAAGCCACCGATCACGGCTGCTTTTCCCATCTGCCAGTATTCGGCCGGGGATTCTGCTGTGTAGTGTTCTCCCGCTTTGCTGGCATGTTCTGTTATTCGCAAAGCCAGCTTGTCAGTTAAACCCTCCCACAAGTCAGCAATCGAATGCTTTCTATTTTCTTCCCGGGTCAGAGTACAAAAAAAGCCCACACAACTTTGCACCCGGTTCTCGGTGGGCAAGGCTCCAGTCAGCTGAAGTAATTTACGCATACGTGCGATTGACTGCTCCAGTCGAATCAAATGCATACTTAATGTGACCGAAATACCCAATACCTTGGCTTGTGCGTAAGCCCGCTTGATTTGGTCCGTGCATTGATCCAGCAACACATCCAGATGATCACCTAAATCCGCCAATGACTCGTGCTGGTTCAAGCGTTCGTGAGCCTGCGCTATCATGGCGCGGAGTTCCAGGTGCTGCTCGACGAATGGAGATGTATGGCGATCGGACATGCCAAGGCAGCGGACCACCTCGGCCTCAATGCCCAAAGCCGCAATCCGGACTGCGAGCATTTCCAGAGCCTCGAGCATTTCATGTTGAATTCGCAGCCAGATGGGCAACTTTGGATCAAGCCATTCAAGCAGAAAGAAGAGTCGCGTCCAGCTCTCGGTGCTTATGGACTCAAGCCATTCGTGGTCATCGGCTTTCGGGAACATTAAGTTGAGCGACTCTCGAACGGTCTTGTCGTCCACAGTGGCAGGCAAAAGGCGCTGAAAAATCCTGCTTTTCATCGCCTTGCCAAACGTCTCGCTTCCGAGGATACCCAGCTCCGCAAAGGTATAACGGTAACGGGATTCCTTCAGGAACTGCTCAACGTAGCCCTTGACCTGCACACGCAGGTCATTGGACTGCTCAAGCGCTTCCACCAGCATGGAAAATCGCCGCTCAATTTCGAAGTCGGAGCCGGGAGCCCCTTCTCTAAACCATTCCATAAGGTGGCACAGGTGGGCAATGTCCGCCTCGTGCTCGGTGTCTGGGCTCATCCCGTTCAGGATGGTCAGCAGCGCACCTCGAATGTTGTAATTTGGGTTCGTTGCCATATTCTGAATACCTAGTCCGAGGGCTAGTGTACCCGATGAATTGGCTATTTACTCCAACTGTCCTTCAGGGTGGTGGCCCGGTTAAACACCGGGTTTTCCAGAGTATGGTCTTTCAAATCGGGCACAAAGTAGCCATGGCGCTCGAATTGATACACCGTGCCTGACCACGCATCTTTCAAGCCCGCTTCCAGATAGGCTTTCACTTCGGTCAATGAATTGGGGTTCAGGCTGTCCATGAAGTTCTTGCCGCCAGAATCAGGATGCTCTTCGGTAAACAAACGATCGTAAAGGCGCACGGTTGCTGGCAGGCAATCCTCTGAATCGACCCAGTGAATATTGCCCTTTACCTTGTAAGTGTCGGCGCCGGGGGTACCCGATTTGCTGTCCAGAAACACCTGGGCGTGCACGGCAATCACCTTACCGTTTTCATCTTTGTCGCAGCCTGTGCACTCGATCACATAGCCATAACGCAGGCGCACCTTGTTGCCGGGGAACAAACGGAAAAACTTCTTCTCGGGATTCTCCTGAAAATCTTCCGCCTCAATCCACAAGCGCTTGCCAATCGTGAACTGGCGTGTGCCCCAATGCGGTTGGTGCGGGTGAACAGGTGCGGTGCATAAATCAGCCCAGTCATCGTCGACGTTGTCCAGAATCAACGGGATGGGGTCAAGTACCGCCACCGCACGGTGAGCCACGGGGTCGAGCGTGTCGCGCAAAGCGCCTTCCAGCACTGAGTAGTCAATCCAGGAGTCGGACTTGGACACACCAATGCGGGCGCAAAACAGCTGAATGGCCTCAGGCGTATAGCCACGGCGGCGCAAACCCACGATGGTGGGCATACGGGGGTCGTCCCAGCCACTGAGTTTGTTTTCAGTTACCAATTGCTGCAATTTGCGCTTGCTGGTCACCACATAACTCAAGTTCAAGCGGGCAAACTCCACTTGCTTGGGTAGCGGGTGGCTCAATATGGGTTTGATCAGGCTGCCATCCGCTGCCGTGTGCTCTGCCGCAAGATTGCGGAGAAGCCAGTCGTAGAACGGCCGCTGATCTTCAAACTCAAGCGTACAAAACGAGTGGGTAATGCGCTCAAGCGCGTCTTCAATGGGGTGCGCGAAGGTGTACATGGGGTAAATGCACCATTCATCGGCCGTGCGGTGGTGAAAAGCACGGCGAATGCGGTAAATGGCCGGGTCGCGCATGTTCATGTTCGGGCTGGCCATGTCAATTTTTGCACGCAGCACGGCGGCGCCATCGGGCAACTCGCCTGCACGCATGGCACGAAAGCGGGTCAGGCTTTCAGCCACAGGGCGATTGCGGAACGGAGAATCCACACCAGCTTGCGTTAACGTGCCACGATTGGCGCGCATGTCATCGGCATTTTGTTCGTCCACATAAGCCAAGCCAGCCTGAATCAGAAATTCAGCAGCCTGGTACATGAAATCGAAGTAATCGCTGGCGTAATACAGATTGTCGTCGCCGAAGTCTTCCCACCTGAAGCCAAGCCAATACACGGCATCCAGTATGGAATCGGCGAATTCTTCGCTTTCCTTCTCGGGGTTGGTGTCGTCAAACCGCATATGGCAGGCGCCGCCGTATTCTTTGGCCAAGCCAAAGTTCACGCAAATGGCTTTGGCATGGCCCACATGCAAGTAGCCATTGGGCTCGGGCGGAAAACGCAAGCGTATTGCTGCAGGGTCGGCAGGTGCGCCCTCATGTACGTCTGCACCACCTGGCTTACCAGCCCATGGGCGCGACTGATACTCGGGCTTTTTCAAGTCCGCATCAATGATGTTGCGAAGGAAATTGGAAGCTGGGGCGTTGTCAGCCCCGGCATTGGTGGTTTTGTTTGCAGAATCAGACATCAGCACATCCTGTTGGCGAATGCGCTGATGTTAGCAAAAACAAGCCTTAGGCAACGGCCAAGGCCTCGCCCTTCTTGGAAGAAATTCCAGTAAATGCGAAATCCAGCTCAGGCTGTTTGCCGTTCATGATTGAAGCAATTGAACGACCTGAGCCACAAGAGTGAGTCCAGCCGAGCGTGCCATGGCCAGTATTGAGGTACAGGTTTGAAATTTTGGACACGCCAATGTAGGGCACGTTGGATGGCGTAGCAGGGCGCAAACCGGTCCAGTACACGGCCTTCTCGGGGTCGGCCATGCCGGGGAACAGTTCCATGACGCGGCGGGTAATGGCCTTGCAACGCACATCGTTCAATTCCGTGCTGTAGCCATTCAATTCGGCGGTGCCGGCAATGCGCAACTTGTCGCCCAAACGGCTGAACACCAGCTTGTACTCGTCGTCGGTCAGGCTAACCTGGGGCGCCTTGCTCGCATCGTCGATCTGCAAAGTGGCTGAATATCCCTTGGCAGGGTAAATCAACAAATCCACGCCCAAGTCTTTTACCAGCATTGGGCTGTAACTGCCCATGCACAGCAAGTACTTGTCGGCTTTCAGTACTTGAACCTGACCATCAGCGCCGCGTACACGCACACCGCTGATTTGGCCACCTTCAGTGTCCAGGCCCAGAATGGCTGTGTCGTACTTGAACTCAACGCCTTTGGCTGCACACAGCTTGGACAGGTTTTGCGTAAACACGTGTGCATCGCCGCTTTCATCTGCATCGGTGAATGTTGCACCGGCAATTTTGTCTTTCACAGTGGCCAAGGCGGGCTCAAGGCGGACAGCTTCTTCAGCGCTGATCACTTTGCGATCACAGCCGAATTCACGCATGATTTCAGCAGGTTCCAGGGCATCATCAAATTCTTGCTGGTTGGTGTAAAAGTGCAGAATGCCCTTGGTCAGGCAGTTGTATTCAATACCAGTCTCGGTACGCAATTCTTGCAGGGTGTCGCGGCTGAAAGTGCCCAAATTCACCATTTGAATGATGTTGTGACGAGTTTTTTCAGGGGTACATTCGCGCAGAAACTGCATGCCCCAGCGCCATTGGCGCGCATCTGCGCGCAAACGGAACAGCAGCGGCGCATCTTCGCGCATTAGCCACTTCAGCACTTTTTTCGGCGCACCGGGGTTGGCCCAGGGCTCGGCATGAGAAACTGAAATTTGGCCGCCATTGGCAAAGGAAGTTTCCATGCCGGCTGCAGGCTGACGATCCACCACGGTGACGTCAAAACCTTCTTTTTTCAAAAACCAGGCGGAAGTAATGCCGGTAACACCAGCACCAAGAACAATAGCTTTCATGAGAATAGGCTCCACGAACAGTAAAAAGGGCTTTCGGCAAACCATTTGCCTTGTAGCCCCTCTCTGTCCGTTTGCCTGAAAGATTCACAACGGGTTGCGTTGCTTGCCTCTTCGGCGGCTGTACTTACGCGGCGATTGGCCGCGCACAGCGCTCTCCAGATTTGAATTTCTGAACCTGTACTGAAGCCTGAGCGTTCATGGGGATTGCGCCTTCGGCGAACCGGCAAACATACATGCCAGTTACTCTCCAGATTCAACCTTCGATTGTACTCCTGTGAATCTGGAGAAGCCAGTCTAAATTACTTCTTCAATGAGTCACGAATTTCACGCAACAACAGAACGTCCTCGGGCGTGGGGGGCGGTGCAGCAGGCGCTGCAGGCTCTTCTTTGGCCAAGGAAGCAGTGAGCTTGGCCACCTGACGTACCATCATGAAAATAATGAAAGCCAAAATGATGAAGTTGATCAATACAGACACAAAGTTGCCATACGCCAACACAGGAATACCAGCAGCTTTTACCGCAGCCAGTGTAGGCTCTACTCCCGCGGGCAGTTCTGTCAAGGGAAGGTACAAGTTTGAGAAATCAAGCTTGCCAAAAATACGCCCCACGATCGGCATGATTACGTCGTCGACCAGGCTTTTAACAATGCCGCTGAACGCCCCACCAATAATCACCGCCACGGCCAAATCAACCACATTGCCTTTTACTGCAAACGCCTTGAAGTCTTTGAGCAAACTCACGTTGCCTCCTGTTGAGTGTATACAAATGTAAAAGTCCAATACCCGCGCAGATTATCGCCGTGGATTCCTTTCAGGGCAATACGGCAGGTGCACGGTGGTGATAAAATCGCACCTCTTTGATTCAACAACAGAAAGTGAGCCATGGCAGGACACAGTAAATGGGCCAACATTCAGCACCGCAAAAACCGCCAAGATGAAAAGCGCGGCAAGGTGTGGACCAAAATCATTCGTGAAGTCAGCGTGGCAGCCCGAGTGGGCGGCGGCGATGTGGCCACGAACCCGCGTTTGCGCCTGGCCATGGAAAAAGCGGCTGACGCCAACATGCCCAAGGACAACGTGCAACGGGCGATTGCAAAAGCCACTGGTGAAGCCGAGGGCGTAAATTACGAGGAAATTCGCTACGAAGGTTATGGTGTGGGTGGCGCAGCCGTAATTATTGACTGCATGACCGACAACAAAGTACGCACCGTGGCCGAAGTTCGCCATGCGCTGACCAAGCACGGCGGCAATTTGGGCACCGACGGCTCGGTGTCGTTTATGTTCAAGCACTGTGGGCAATTCATTTTCGCGCCAGGCCACAGCGAAGACGCGATTATGGAAGTTGCTCTTGAAAACGGTGCTGACGACGTGGTGACATCAGAGGACGGTGTAATCGAAGTGACCTGCCCCGTGCCCGAGTTTCACACCCTGAAAACTGCATTTGAAGCCGCCGACATGAAGTTCGAAAACGCGGAACTGACCATGAAGCCAGCCAGCGAAACCGAGCTGGAAGGCGACGATGCAATTCGCATGCAGAAGATTATTGACATGCTGGAAGACCTGGACGACGTGCAGCAGGTTTACACCAACGTGATCATCAACGAATAAAAAGTACGGAGCACTACACACATGAAAATTTTGGTGATTGGATCAGGTGGCCGCGAACACGCCATGGCGTGGCGCATTTGCCAAACTCCCGGCGTAACGAAAGTATTTGTTGCTCCCGGCAATGGTGGCACTGCCCTTGAAGCCAAAATGGAAAATGTGGCCATCAGCGACCTGGCCGAACTGGCCGACTTCGCGACCAAAGAACAGGTACACCTGACCGTGGTGGGCCCGGAAGCCCCCTTGGCCGCGGGTGTGGTCGATTTGTTCCGCCAACGTGGTTTGCGTATTTTTGGCCCAGCCAAATTGGCCGCTCAACTGGAAAGCTCGAAGGACTACGCCAAGGCCTTCATGAAGCGGCACAAAATTCCCACCGCAGAATACGAAACATTCACCGAGGCGGCCAAGGCCCACGACTACGTGAACGCCAAGGGGGCACCCATTGTGATCAAAGCCGATGGTTTGGCTGCGGGCAAAGGCGTTGTTGTCGCCATGAGCCTGGAAGAAGCCCACCAGGCCATTGACGACATGTTGCTGGGCAACAGCATGGGCAGTGCCGGTTCACGCGTGGTGGTTGAGGAGTTTCTTGAAGGTGAAGAAGCCAGCTTCATCGTGATGGTCGACGGAGTGAACGCCTTGGCCATGGCCAGCAGCCAAGACCACAAACGCCTGCTCGATGGCGACCTGGGCCCCAACACGGGCGGTATGGGTGCTTACAGCCCAGCACCGGTGGTTACGCCCACCATGCACGCCCGCGTCATGCGCGAAGTCATTTACCCCACCATTGCCGGCATGAAAAAAGACGGCCTGGTGTACACCGGCTTTTTGTACGCCGGCCTGATGATCGACGACAAAAACGACATCAAAGTGCTGGAATTCAACTGCCGCATGGGCGACCCCGAAACCCAACCCATCATGATGCGCTTGAAAAGCGACTTCGTGAATTTGCTCGACCATGCCATTGATGGCACGCTCGACCAAGTGGAAGCCGAATGGGACCGCCGCACCGCGCTGGGCGTGGTGATTGCCGCCCACAACTACCCACAAACCCCGCGCGCAGGCGATGAAATCACCTTGCGTGCCGAAGCCAGCGACGAGGCCGTTGTATTCCATGCGGGCACCGTTGAGCAAAACGGGAAAGCGGTTACCTCCGGTGGTCGCGTGTTGTGCGCAACCGCATTGGGCGACACCGTGCGCCAAGCCCAGGCCAAAGCCTATGAACTGGTCGACACCATCAGTTTCGACGGCATGCAGTTCCGTAGCGACATCGGCTACCGGGCAATCAATCGCAAGTAATCAGGACTCACAACCATGACACCAGCTGAGCTGAATCAGGTGAAACAATACCTTCAAGGGCTTCAAGCCAGCATTGTTGAAGGCATTGGTCAGTTTGAAAGCAAGCCGTTTTTGAACGACTCCTGGGAACGTGCCGAGGGTGGTGGCGGTTGCAGCCGTGTACTGGAAGAAGGCAGTTTGCTTGAACGTGGTGGCGTTAACTTCAGCCACGTGATGGGCGACAAATTGCCCGGCTCGGCCACAGCCAGCCGCCAAGGCCTGGCGGGCGCCAGCTTTGAAGCCATGGGCGTTTCCCTGGTATTTCACCCCCGCAACCCATATGTACCCACCGTGCACATGAATGTACGCCTGTTTGCAGCCACCACAGTGGAAGGTGAATCGGTGTGGTGGTTCGGTGGCGGCATGGATTTGACCCCCTATTACGGCTTCGAGGAAGACGCAAAGCACTTTCACCAAAGTTGTAAAAATGCGCTCGATCCGTTCGGTGCGCATTACCACGCCAAATTCAAGAAATGGTGCGACGAATATTTTTACCTGAAACACCGCAAAGAACCGCGCGGCGTGGGTGGCGTGTTTTTCGATGACTTTTCCGAGCTGGGGTTCGAACAAAGTTTCACGATGACCCGCAGCGTAGGCGATGCCTTCCTGAAAGGCTACTTGCCCATTGTAGAGCGTCGCATGAACATGGCCTACGGCGAACGTGAACGCGACTTTCAGGCCTATCGCCGTGGTCGCTATGTGGAATTCAATTTGGTATTCGACCGGGGCACACTGTTTGGCCTGCAAAGCGGCGGGCGCACTGAATCCATTTTGATGAGCATGCCCCCACAAGTGAAATGGCGCTACGACTGGCAACCCGAAGCGGGTAGTGCTGAAGCAAGGCTGTACACCGATTTTTTGGTGGACAAAGACTGGTTGGTTGCCTGATCCATGGCCAGCCGGCAAATTTGCATCATCGGCGGCACGTTCAACCCCATCCACATGGGGCATTTGCAAATGGCACGCTCGGCGCAGGCCCAATGCATGGCAGACGAGGTGTGGTTCCTGCCCGCGGGCCAACCCTGGCAAAAGCCCAATTCTGACCTGGCCCCCGCAGATATTCGCAAACACTTGGTTGAACTTGCCATTGAAGGCGTGCATTCCTGGCGTGTAGAGCCTTTTGAGCTTGAACACCAGGGCCCCACCTACACGGTGGATACCTTGGAAAAGCTGTCTGACCTGCACCCCGATTGCAAATTCTCATTTGTGATTGGTGCCGACCAACTGGCCAACCTGACCAGCTGGAAGCACTGGCAAAGCCTGTTCGATTACGCCCGCATCGGCGTGGTGGACCGCACGCAATGGGGCGACTTTCAAGTGCCCGAGGCTTTAAAACGACACTTGCTTCAAGACCGTTTGTTTCGCATCCCCATGCCCAGCGTGAACATCAGTTCAACCCAAATTCGCCGGCAGTTTGAGCTTCTGCACTCAGGCAATACCGAGGTTCGAGAAACGGCAAGATTCAAATTAGAAGCCAGCCTGCCCACCGCCGTGTTCAAGTACCTGACACAGCACCCAGTTTATGGTCGCGCCCAACCCTGAAAGTTGTTAGAATTCAGGCAATTAACAAACCTTTGGAATTGCATGGAATTGCGTAAATTGCAGCGCGTGGTCATCGACGCGCTAGAAGACATCAAGGCACAAGATATCGCCATATTCGACACGACTCACCTCACCGGAGTTTTTGACCGGGTCATCATTGCATCAGCCTCATCAAACCGCCAAACACGTGCTTTGGCCAACAATGTGCGCGAAAAAACCAAGGAAGCAGGTGGTGAAGTGCTCAGCACCGAGGGCGAGGACACAGGTGAATGGGTACTGGTCGACCTGGGCGACGTGGCGGTTCACCTGATGCAACCCGCCATCCGCGAATACTACAATCTGGAAGAAATTTGGGGTGACAAGCCCGTGCGCGTGAAACTGAACCCGCACAGCTTGAGCAAGCCCATGCCTGGCGTGGACTACTTCCCGCAGCAGGCCGAAGCCTATTCAAGCCAGTACAACTAAGTCATTTAGGCTTTGAAAATCCACGTCATCGCCCTGTCTCACAAAATTGAGCCATGGGCGCAACAAGCGGTTGATCAGTTCCAGAAACGTTTCCCGAACGACTGGAAACTGACCATCAAAGAACTGAAACCTGAAGACCGTTCTGCGGGCAAGCCTGTGGACCAAATTCTCGCCAAGGAAGCCGAGCGCATTCGTGCGGCCATACCCGGCGGCGCCCGTGTGCTTGCGCTGGATGAAAGGGGCGAGCGCCACACCAGCAAGGCCCTGGCTGAGCAGCTTCAAAAATGGCACAACAGCAGCGAAACCCTGTGCCTGCTGATTGGCAGCGCCGATGGTCTGGACGAAACCCTGAAAAAACAATGCCAAGGCATGTGGCGGCTTTCCGACCTTACCCTGCCCCATGCACTGGCCCGTGTTTTATTGGTGGAAGCTTTGTACCGCGCATTTTCCATTACCATTGGGCATCCGTACCACCGCGAATAAATCCCACAATGAACACACCTGTTCGCCCCGAACACAGTGGCTTACCCGCCCAGGTTTGGCTTGCGTCACGCAGCCCCCGCCGCCTTGAATTGCTTCAAACACTCGGAATTCAGGTTGAGGTGTTTCTGGCCCAAAACACCCCGGAAGCCGAGGCACTTGAAGCGCCCTTCGAGAATGAAGACCCTTTGCTGTACGTGCAGCGTGTTACCCAATTAAAACTGGACACTGCATTGAACGCCATGCGCGAGCAGGGTTTGAGTGGATTGGTTTTAGCCGCTGATACCACTGTGGCGCTACACGGCGTCATTCTGGGCAAACCACAAGGCGCCGCCGAAGCATTCGACATGCTAAGCAGCCTTTCCAACACCACCCACGAAGTTCACACCGCGGTGGCGGGCGCCTGGCTTAATACGCACGGTGCCACTACAACAATGACAAACACCGTACAAACGTCCCACGTAGAGTTTTCAACACTTCCCGACACCTTCATCCAGGCCTACATTTCCAGTGGCGAACCTTTCGACAAAGCAGGTGCTTACGGCATTCAGGGGATCGCAGGGCAATACGTTCGTCACATTTCCGGCAGTCATTCTGGCATTATGGGTTTACCACTGTTTGAAACGAGCGAATTGATGCGCCATATCCAAACAGTGGCCCAGAAAAGCAACTGAGCTACAACAAGAATCGATTAATACCCAAGAAGCAAAAGATGATCAACGAACAAATACTGGTGAACGTGACACCGCAGGAAACGCGCGTGGCCATTGTTCAGCACGGTGCTGTGCAAGAACTTCACATTGAGCGAACTTCGACCCGCGGCATTGTGGGCAATGTGTACCTGGGCAAAGTGGTGCGCGTACTGCCCGGCATGCAATCGGCCTTTGTGGACATTGGCCTGGAACGCGCTGCGTTTTTGCACGTGGCTGATTTGTGGGAACACCGCACCTACAACCACCACCAATCCAAACAAAATGGCAACCCACCACCCGCCATTGAAAAAATGGTGTTCGAGGGGCAAACCATTATTGTGCAGGTGAGCAAAGACCCGCTGGGTACCAAAGGTGCACGGCTGACCACGCAAATCAGCCTGGCCGGCCGCATGCTGATGCACCTGCCACAAGACCCACACATTGGCGTTTCGCAGCGTATTGAAAACGAAGGCGAGCGAGAGGAATTGCGCGCCAAATTAACCCGCTTGCTGCCCGAAAACACCGGCGGCTTCATCATTCGGACCCACGCAGAAGAAGCCACCGATGAAGAGCTGACTGCAGATGTGAATTACCTGCGCACACGCTGGCGTGAAATGCTGGAGTTGACCCGCACCAAGCCAGCGCCCAGCCTGATCTATGAAGACCTGACCATGGCCCAACGCGTGGTGCGCGACCTGGTCAGCGTGGACACGCAGGCAATTTTGGTTGATTCGAAAGAAACGCTGAAAAACCTGCTTACCTTCGCTGAAACCTACGCACAGGAAACCAAAGACCGCCTGCAACTACACCAGGGCGAACGGCCACTGTTTGAGCTGTACAACATTGAAGACGAGTTGCAAAAGGCCCTTGGGCGACGGGTGGAATTGAAATCGGGCGGCTATGTGATCATTGATCAAACCGAAGCGCTCACCACCATCGACGTGAACACCGGCGGCTTTATTGGCGCACGCAATTTTGAAGAAACTGTTTTTAAAACCAATCTGGAAGCTGCACATGCCATTGCACGCCAACTGCGTCTGCGCAATTTGGGTGGCATTATCGTGATCGACTTCATCGACATGAGCACCGACGAACACAAAAAAGCGGTGCTGAACGAATTGCAAAAAGCGCTGGGCCGCGACCGTGCCCGCACCAGCGTCACCGACTTTTCTGCCCTGGGCCTGGTCGAAATGACCCGCAAACGCACCCGCGAAAGCCTGGCGCATTTGCTGTGTGAGCCCTGCCCCAGCTGCCAAGGCAAGGGGCAAGTTAAAACTGCACAAACTGTGGCTTACGAAATCATGCGGGAAATTGTGCGGGAAAGCCGCCAGTTCAACCCCAAAGAATTTCGCATTCTTGCCAGCCCTGCCGTGATCGACCTGTTTCTGGAAGAAGAGGCGCAACACCTGGGCATGCTTGAAGAATTTGTGGGCAAGCCGATTACCTTGCAAGTTGATAATCTGTTTGTGCAGGAACACTACGACATTATTTTGACCTGAACGCCGATGAACCTGAGCCAAGCCAGCCAACAACGCCTTGAACTTCTGGCCCAAGACAGCGGCAAGCGCGTGTTGCTGCCCTGCCCCATGGACCGACGTGCGCTCGACTTTTCCAGCAACGATTATTTGTGCCTGGCCCAGCGTGGCGACCTTGTAGAAGCTGGCCATGAATGTGCAAAGCAATACGGCGCGGGTGCAACAGGCTCGCGTTTGCTGTCAGGCAACCTGGAATGTTTTGAAGCACTGGAAGCTCAAGTGGCGCAATTCAAAAACGCCGAGGCAGCACTGGTGCTATCAAGCGGCTACCAAACCAATGCCAGCGGGCTTGCCGCCTTGCTGGACAAAAGCCTGTGGGGCGGCGTTGAACCCCTTGTTTTTACTGACCGCTTGAACCACGCCAGCCTGCACCACGCTTGCCAATTGGCAGGTGTGAAGCAAGTCCGGTTTCGTCACAACGACATGGCACACCTGGCTGAATTGCTGAACAAGCATGCCGACTCCACCCAACCCCGAATCATCGTGTCAGAAACAGTATTTGGCATGGAAGGCGATTTGCTGCCCGTAGAACAACTGGCTGAAATTGCCCTGCAACACAATGCGGTGGTTTATCTGGACGAAGCACACGCCACTGGCGTGTGGGGGCCACAAGGCCGCGGCCTGGGCGCACTGGCCCACCCGGCCATTGATGCACTGAAAACCATGGGGCACTGGGTGATCATGGGCACCTTCAGCAAAGCAGTGGGTGTGAGTGGCGCCTACATTGCATGCAGTGAAGTATTCAAACAGTACCTGGTGAACCGGTGCACAGGGTTTGTGTATTCCACCGCACCTTCGCCTTTCGTTGTTGGCGCAGTCGCGAAAGCTTTGGAAATCATTCCTGGCTTGAATGCCGAACGTGCAGCTTTGCAATCGGCGGCTGAAACACTGCGCAACCGAGTGCACCAACTCGGCTTCGACACCGGGCTTTCCAACACCCACATTGTGCCGCTGGTGGTGGGTAGCAACACCGCCTGCCTTGAACTAAAAAGCCATTTGCAACAGGCTGGAATCCGTACCTCTGCGGTGCGCCCCCCCACAGTGCCGCCCAATGCAGCCCGGGTTCGGCTTGCATTGAATACTGGGCACAGCCAAGCTGTATTTGATCAACTTCAGGAGGCCTTGGTCCGCTGGAAGGAGGCTGCATGAAGCAACCCGAAATTTCCCAAGTGCTATTGATGGCGCACGGCTGGGGCTACAACCACCGGTTCTTCAACGCCTTGCTGGACACACTACCCAAGCACACCCGTGAAACCACACTATTTGTGTGTTTCGAGGCAGGCTATTTTCCTGAACAAGGCAAACAAGGCCTGATGATCAATATACAGGGCGAGTGGGTGCACCACCCTGCGGAGGCTTTGCACAGCTTGGTTTTGGCACAAGCCAATGTGCCTTGGCTGGGTCTGGGGCATTCGCTGGGCTTTTCCAAATTACTCGACTTTTCTGTACGTTGGCACAGCCTGTACAGCCTG
This sequence comes from Limnobacter sp., assembly GCF_043511195.1. NCBI lineage: Bacteria > Pseudomonadati > Pseudomonadota > Betaproteobacteria > Burkholderiales > Burkholderiaceae > Limnobacter > Limnobacter sp. The sequence continues at coordinate 142,266 of NZ_CP121330.1, forward strand.
CACGGATTCACGCGTTTCACCAACAACCGGGTACTGGCGCGCATGATCCGAAAAGCCGAAGAAAACATGCCCGAGGTACTGGCAGACTTTCACAAGCGCTGCGGTCACATTGCCCCATGGAGCACCCTGGATGAACGCGCACTGCTGGCCGACTTGATCGGCATGCAAACTTTAAGCGCTGAACAAGAATTACAGCATGCCCTTTCCCATGGTGCCGAGTTGTACGCTTGGGCCAGCAGCGTCGATCAAATCGTACCCCTGGCTTTGGCACAGGCTTGTTTCGACAACACGCTGAAACTACAAGGCCGCACCTTGTTCATTCTGCCTTCCGAAGAACATGCAAGCATTGCCAATGCCCCTGCGCGTTATACTGATGCCTTGTTGCCCTTTCTTAGCCAGCATTAATTTCAACCCGCCTTGAAATGTCCGAACACGCTTTGCCGCGAAAACTGAATTCTGTCCAGGCCGCATCACGCCGCTTCTCCAATGCTGCCCGCGATTATGATCACCATGCACGCGTGCAAAAACATTCGGCACAGCATTTGTGTCAGTGGCTGGACCAAATGCTGCCCGCTGAATTTGACCCCAAGGCTTGCGTTGATGTGGGCAGTGGCACTGGCTTTCTCACTGAACACCTGCTGAACAAATTTCCGCAAAGCGCCGTGCACGCAGTCGATCTGGCGCAAGGCATGCTGACAGAATTGAAGCGCAAGTATCCCACCGAGCGCCTGCACACCCACTTGATCAACGGTGAAGAACTGGCGGTCGAACACCTTTGGATACCCAACCATTCCCTGCTCATATCCGGAATGTGCGCACAGTGGTTCGGCAATATCGAAGAGGCCATTCGACGCTGGCTTTCAGTGTCCAATACGGTGGCATTCAGTGTGCTGCTGGGTGGATCATTTCAAGCCTGGGAAGTGGCACACCAGGACACCGACCAAACCAGTGGGCTTCGACCGCTGCCCAGCGACGCCGATTTACAGGCTATTTTGAATGCGCTCGTGGCAGAAGGAATTGCAGCAAGCACCGCGCACCACACCAAGAACTTTCTGGACCATCACCCCGATGGCCTGTCGTTTGCGCGCAGCCTTCGCGCCATTGGCGCGGACCAACCCCGCTTGAACCACACCCCGGTGAATTTGCGCAAAGTGATTTCCGCCTTGGGTGAGGCTTGCACCATGAATTACCACATTGGTTTTTACTACCTGGAACGGCCGTGAAGCATTTGTTTGTAACAGGAACAGACACCGGCATCGGAAAAACAATTGTGAGCGCCTGGTTGTGCAAACACTGGGAAGCTGATTACTGGAAACCGGTTCAAAGTGGTCTGGAAGGAGGCAGTGACAGTGAATGGGTTGCCCGCTTAAGCCATGCCCGGATACATCCTGAAACCCATCGCTTAACCCAGCCTTTGTCGCCCCATCAGGCTGCGGAAATCGACGGCGTAAAAATTCAGCTGAGTGATTTCGAATTGCCACAAACCGAGAGGCTTGTTGTAGAAGGTGCAGGCGGCAGCCTTGTGCCCTTAAACTGGCGCGACACCATGCTCGACCTGATGAAACACTTGGGCAGCTGCGCCCTGCTGGTGGCCCGTAGCGGGCTTGGCACCATTAACCACACCTGCCTGTCACTGCAGGCATTGAAAGGCGCTGGTGTACCTGTTTTGGGCGTAATCCTGGTGGGCGAAGTAAATTCCGCCAACCGCGAGGCCATCGAGCATTTTGGTGAAGTGCCGGTTTTGGCTGAATTGCCGGTATTCAATGAAATAAGCGAACAGGCTCTGTCCGATTTTGGCATGCCCGAACGTTTGGTTCGCGCGTTGAACAGCCTGTAAGGGCGACCAGCCATGTCACAACTTTCCCACACCAAACTGCTTGAACTGGACGCCCAATACTGCTGGCACCCGTTTACGCAAATGCAAACCGCCGCCCCCCCTTGGCAGTTGTTCGTGGCGACGGCGAATTTCTGTTCGATGCCCACGGCAACAAGTACTTTGATGCAGTTTCAAGCTGGTGGGTCAACATTCATGGTCACAGCAACCCAACCATTGCACAAGCCATTGCCAACCAGGCCCTCGAGCTGGAGCACGTCATGTTTGCGGGCGTCACCCATCCACCCGCGGCATTGCTGGCTGAAAAACTGATTCAACACGCACCGGCTCCCATGGCCAAGGTGTTTTATTCCGACAATGGGTCTACAGCCATTGAAGTGGCCCTGAAAATGGCCTTTCAGTATTGGCAAAACAAAGGCATGGGTGCCAAAAAACGGGTTGTTGCGCTTGAAGGCGGCTACCACGGCGACACCTTCGGGGCCATGGCCGCTGGCAGGTCCAGCGGCTTTTACGACCCGTTCACCCCTTGGCTGTTTCAAGTGGACTTCATACCCACAGGCATTTGCGCCTGCACTGAAGAAGAAGCCTTGGCCGCCTTGGATCAGTTGTTGGCGACCAGTGCCGAAGAAATTGCTGCCTTGATTCTGGAACCCCTGATACAGGGCGCCAGCGGCATGCGCTTCATGCGCGCAGCGCACGTGGCCGAACTGTGCAAACGCTGCGAAGCCGCCGGGGTTTTGGTCATTTTCGATGAAGTGTTCACCGCCTTTGGCCGCACAGGCACCCTTTTTTCAGCAGACCAAGTGGCCCAGTTTGGCGGGCATGCCGACATTATTTGCATCTCCAAAGGGCTTACAGGGGGCTTTATGCCCATGGCGGCCACGCTCACCAGCCAAGCGGTGTACGACGCATTTTTAAGTGACCAGGTAGGCCATGCCTTGCTGCACGGTCATTCCTACACGGCGAACCCTTTGGGCTGCGCTGCAGCCTTGGCCAGCCTGGCGTTGTTCAATGAAGAAAGCACTTGGGCGAATATTCGGCACATCGAGGCCACTCACCAGCGCTGGCTACCCACCCTGGCTTGCCACCCCCTGATTGAAAACCCCCGAGTGTGCGGCACCGTGGCAGCCTTTGAGCTAAAATCCAGTCACAGTCAGTGTGGTCTGGGTTACGGTTCGAATGCGAGCCAGTGGATACGCCAAACGTTTCTGGAATTGGGCATTGTTGTTCGCCCCTTGGGCAACACCGTGTATTGGGTGCCGCCTTACTGCACCACACCAGAAACGCTCGAAAACGCCTACCAAACACTGATACAAGTATTACAACGCTGGGGCACCCTGATTGCACCTGGCCCCGGAAGCGAATTGTTCTGAAGGATGCACATGGAAAGCCAAATTACCTGGGTTGAAAACAAAAAGGCGGCCCCACCCGCCACCGAGAAACAGCGCTGTAGCATTGAGGCCATTGAAGCCCTGTTCGCCTTGCCATTTAACGACCTTATTTTCAAAGCACAACAAATACACCGCGAGCATTTCGATGCCAACACCGTGCAGTTATCCACCTTGCTGTCGATTAAAACGGGTGGTTGCCCTGAAGATTGTGGCTACTGCCCCCAATCGGCCAAGTACAACACGGGCGTAGAAGCTGAAAAGCTGATGCCCATCGACGAAGTACTTAAAGCAGCCCAAGCCGCCAAGGACAAAGGCGCCACACGTTTTTGTATGGGTGCCGCCTGGCGCAGCCCCAAAGACCACCAGGTTGAAGCAGTGGGCGAAATGATTTCCGCGGTCAAAGCCATGGGCCTGGAAACTTGTGTAACCCTGGGTATGTTGAAAGAAAGCCAAGCCAAGCAATTGCAAGAAGCCGGGCTGGACTACTACAACCACAACCTGGACACCTCACCCGACTTTTACGGTGACATTATCAGCACCCGCACCTACCAAGACCGCCTGGACACACTGGACCGCGTTCGCGATGCAGGCATCAAGGTGTGCTGTGGTGGCATTGTGGGACTTGGCGAAACAATTACACAACGCGCGGGTTTGATTGCCCAATTGGCCAATATGGCCGAGCCACCAGAAAGCGTGCCCATCAACAATTTGGTGAAAGTGGAAGGCACCCCACTGGCCGACAACGCCGAAATTGATCCCCTGGATTTTGTGCGCACCATTGCCGTGGCTCGCATCACCATGCCTGGCAGTTTTGTACGATTGTCCGCAGGCCGGGAAGACATGAGCGAGAGCACGCAGGCCCTGTGTTTTCTGGCGGGTGCCAATTCGATTTTCTACGGTGAAAAACTGTTGGTAACAGACAACCCCGAATTGGAGCGCGACACCAAGTTATTCGAAAAACTGGGCTTAAAGCGACTTGAGAATTAAGCGCTAAAACCCATTGTTTTTAATCAAAAATTCTCAAACAGCAGGTTCAAATACCTGAGTCAAATCAATGGTTTGGCGGGGTGAAGGCCAACCTTCTCCCGCTTTATCCACGCAGAAATAACGCGCATAATTAAAGCCTTGCATGCGAAACAGCTGAAATTGCTTGAATTGCAGCTGTTTGACAGGAATAAGAACATGAAAAAATCACTGCTATGCGTGTGCGTCACCTTGATGCCCGTACTGGCCAGCGCTCAAGCTGGTGGCGTTACATTGAACATTGACAATCAAAACCCCCTGAGCAAATGGGGTCGCTGGACCAGTTCGGAGAACGGTGGCTTGGGCTATGGCTTCAGACTGGGTCAAGACCGCAGCAAAGCCCCAATGGGCGCTCAATGGGGAACCGGCGACTGGGTATTCAAGCTAAGCCGCGAAGAAGGCAACAAATACCCGGATTTGTTCTTTGGTTTGAAGGTGTCTGAAAACCAGTTACAAACCACATCGCTGGGTTGCATGAGCAACAGTGGTAGTGCCACACGTTACAGCAGCACCCTGTGCGGCGTACAACTGGACATGAATTTGCAGTAACAGCCTGAACCGGGTTTGATTGAAAAAAGCACCTGAATAAAACCAGGTGCTTTTTTATTGGCCGAAACCTGTTCCTGAACCCTGAAATAGAAAAAGCCACCCGAAGGTGGCTTTTTCAAACTTTGCATTCAAACCAAGCTTAAGCTTGGCGTTGAATTAGAAGTTGTGACGCAGACCAATTGTGAAGTTGTCTGTATCTGTTTCTACGCCAGAAGCCTTAACTTCGTTGTTCAAGCGGTTGTAACCCACGTATGTACGTGTACGCTTGCTGAAGTCGTAGTAGTAAGCGATCTGAGCTTGTGTAACGTCGGCTGGAGCAGCCAAGTCATTGCGCTCAGAGTCAGCGTACATACCGAAAATGCCGCTGTTAGCAGCCAAAGGCACTGTACCGGAGATGGCGTATTCTGTGTTGCTGTCTTCGCCGTTAGCAGCGTTGGCAGCGTACAGATTCTTCTGGGCAACCAAACCGCCCAAAGTGAATGTGCCGAAGTTGTAAGAAACAACACCCTGAATCACTTGCTCAATGCCAGAAGTCGCGTTCAACGCGTTCTGTGTCACTTCCTGAGAATCGATTGACTGGAAACCACCACCGAAAGTCAACGCGCCAATTTTGTAAGTGGCTGCGATTTCAGTAGAACGTGTGTCGTTCTCTTTCAGACCAGTTGCAGTGTTGTTTGCCTGGTCGTTGGTACCATTGCTCAGTGCGTGACGGGCATTAATCTGCACGCCACCGAAGTTACCGGCATAACCGAAAGAGTTGCCCACGCGCTGTTCACGTGTGATGGCCTGACCAGTACCGGCGTTTGAAGAACCAACAGTTGTCAAAGGACCGCCATTGTTTGATACAGAGCCGATCAAAGAAGCCTGGTTGTACAGGGGAGCCTGAGAATCGTTACCACCGTCTTGTGAACCGATAACAGCCAGACCGTAAGCACCTTTCAAGCCCAAATAGGCGTGACGTGTGGTCATTGGAGCAGCAGACACTTCATCAGTGTTTACACCGAATTCGTAGGCGAAAATCGCGCTCAAACCACCGCCCAGATCTTCAGTACCACGCACGCCCAAGCGTGAAGATACGTCTTCAATTGCGAAGTTGCCGCCGCTTTCTGCGCCGGCTGTGTCTGAGGACTGGTGATCCAGAGCTTGGTGGATACGACCGTACAAAGTTACGTTTGATGAATCAGCAAATACTGGAGCGGCAAATGCCAGGCCCAGAGCAGCAGCTACTAGCTTCTTGTTCATATTTCACCCTTATTAGTGTTGGTTGAATCTTTGCCGCCATTTCTAGCGGCACGAGAGACAATGTACACGGGGACCCTTGGGCCGACCAACCAAATCGTGGTGCGAGAATGGGGAAACTGGCGTTTTTGTCGCTGACGTGCAACAGGGGAAACGCATCAAACCGATAGTTTTAGGCCATCACCAAAGCATCAAAATCGCCTTGTAACCCGCGAAAAGCCTTGTTAATGAAAAACTTAGGAATTCTGGTGAGCGCACACCGCGGCCAGAAGAGACCGAACGCGACAACGGCGTTCTAACTGTGACTTTTAACCAACAGGAGACGGTCAGAACGGCCCATTTCGCTACAAATTCGAGTGATTTTTTCTGAGTCACAAATCACCCGATCCGCGTAGGCAATCAGGCCCATGGCCTGGGGTAGGCCAACTTGAAGCCAGTCCGGTCGGCGATCAGTCATATACCGGGCAAGCAGGCGATTCTCGCCAACCACCACAGCGATCGTCAGGTGTGGCTTGTTACCCAGACCAAGAACACTGTTTTGAATTGCCTGCCACTGCAAATTCAGACTGGCTGGATCAGACGCCGGATAGAGCAAGGCCAACACCTTGCTTTGGCTTGGAAGTGCCTTGCGATAAAGTTGGGTTGCATAAGCCAAGGCTTGCGGCCCAGCCTGCAACAGGGGGCGTTCAATTTGAAGGAACGAGGACAGTTCTTGCTGAATTAGATGTCCGTCGATACCCAGCATTTTTTGAACATGCTGAAATTGCTCCACATCTGCTTGCTTGGCCTTGTGCACATCGACCAACACCGAAACCCCAAGGCAAAGGTCGAGTTGCAAACCGCGCAGCTTTTTGAACTGGGTGCGTTTTTCAAGATAATGAGAGAGGCGGGTTTGCGCGGGCCTGCGGGGCTCTAGTCCCTTCAGGGGAATATAGACAGGTACCCGCTCATCCATTTCAAACAAAAACAGGCTCTCGCGAGGGCCCAATATCACCCAGTCTGCGTCGGGATACTTTGCCTGCAACTGCCCCAACATGGCTCTGGCGGCCAGCGCGCATTCCAACCCCTGGCCAAACCACACGCCAATGCGTTTTGGCCCGACCATCAGGAGCGACCCAAGCGTGGTGTTTCAATGGTACCCACCAAGCCATCAATATTGCTTTGCTTGCCAAACTGGGCCAGTACCGCCTGCCTGCCTTGCGCTGCCATCTCCCGGGCTTTGTGAGGCTCGGCCAATACCTTACCCAGGGCCAGTACCCAGGCCTCGAGCGCAGCAGGCGCATGGGGTGCGGGACACACATACCCAGTGATGCCGCTTTGTACGGTTTCAGGCAAACCACCTACATTGCTGACCACCACAGGCACACCCAAGCCCAACGCTTCGATTTGACTCATGCCCAAAGGCTCGTAACTGGAAGGCATCACCAACACATCCGCACGTTTAATCAATGGCGCCACCGGGGTCAACATGCCCGGCAGTATCACATGCTTGCCCAAGCCCAAACGCTTTACCTCGGTTTCTATGGCTTGCCGGGTTTCTCCCTCGCCTGCCGCCACGTACAACAGGTTGGGAAACCTTGGCAGCAATGCTTTCACCACCTGCAACATAAAGCTATGCCCTTTTTCCACCCTGAACATGGCGGCATGTGCAATCACCGGGCGTTGCTGAAGATCGTTGAGACGGGTATCAAGCTCGGCGGGCAGACCAAGCACGGCAGCCGCAGCAATGCTTTCAAAGTCGATACCGGGGTACAGCACCCCTATTTTTTCAGGCAACACGCCACTGTTTTGCAGCAGTTGGTCTTTCAGTGCCTGGCTGGGCGTGAAAGTTTGATCAAACATTTGGTTGTAAGTGAACGCCTTGGCCGGACCGGGCTGGTAGGTGCGCATTCGAATCAGTGCGGGCCTGGGCGTGAGCAACCCCACCTTGGCCAACGCATGAACTGTAATGGAGCACAAATTGGCGTCGTGGCTGCTGTGACACACCACCGCCACAGGCTTGTGCTGCCGGAGCAAGTTGGCCACACGCAGCACGCTCGGTGGGTGTATGGCATTTCGAAATGCCACAAATTCAACGTTCAAACCCAGCTTACAGGCTTCTTGGGAAATTCGACTGCCAGGCCTGCACAGCACATAAGGTGTGTAACCCTTGGCTTTCAGTCCCACAGCCTGTTCCAGAAGCTGCAGTTCTTGACCACCAATGTTTTTGGAACTTTCAGAGAAAAAAATGCTGGTCATTTGGATTTGAAAACAAAAATTGGTTGAAGTCGCGGCCTATATTCGCTTTATATCCGCTCTGTCTCGTCAAGCAGTTTAATGCGCCACCGCAGGCACATGGGCGTGAATTCACTCTAATCAATACCAGGCTGAAATACTTTGCAAAAAATTTTGGTGATTAAATTAAGGCATCACGGCGATGTGCTGTTGACTACAGCCTTGTATCACGCATTACACGATCTGTTTCCCGACGTGCAAATAGACACACTGATCTACAAAGAAACCACCCCCCTGCTGCAAAACAATCCGCATTTAAACCGGGTACTTTGCATTGACCGAAAGCTGAAAGGTTTTGCTCGGCTCAAAGCTGAGCTTGGCCTTGTTTTTCAAGTGCGACGAACCCGCTACGACGCTGTCATTCATTTAACCGACCAGTGGATTGGTGCCTTGCTTGCACGGTTTTCAAATGCGCCGATGCGCGTGCAAATGGCATATGCCAAACGTGACAAGGGATTGTGGCATGCGTGTTTTACGCAAAAAATTACACTGCCACCGCGCGGGCGAGCGCATGCGGTGGAGTTGAATCTGCTGTGCCTTCAGGCCCTGGGGGTAAATCCGCGCAGCATTCGCGGTGAAATGGTGCTGCGCCCAAGCCCGGAGAATTTGGACAAAGCCGACAAACTGTTAACGCAACACCAGATAAACGGCCCATTTGTATTGATTCACCCCGCCGCACGTTGGCCATTCAAATGCTGGGAAGACCACAAGTTCGCCGATGTGGTTGTTCATTTGCTGAACAAGGGTTTGCATGTGGTGCTGACTTGTAGCCCCGACCCGGTGGAAGTGGCCATGACCGGGGAAATCGAAAGTTTGGCGCGCGCCAAATTGCAGAATGATTCAGTTCAACTGGTGAATGTGGGCGGCAAAATGAGTCTGCCCTTATTAGCTGCCTTGCTGAAACTGAGTAAATTTTATGTGGGTGTGGACTCGGCACCCATGCACATGGCCGCCGCGTTGAATGTGCCGCAAGTTGCGTTGTTCGGTCCCTCTTGGGTACAAGAGTGGCGTCCTTGGTCAGACAAAGCCACGGTGATTTATGCCGGCGATTTTGGGCCACTTCCCCACCCAGACAGCATTAACACCGACGACACCACGCGTTTGCTGGCAGCCATTCCCACCGAGGTGGTGATTCAGGCTGTGGACAAACTGGCGGATTAAGGTTGCAACGGGGTTTGCGATTGATTCTGAATTGAATGCAGGTAGTGGTACTTGCCCCGCGAGGACAAAAGCGCTTGGTGAGTACCCTGTTCAATCAACTTGCCCTGATCCAGCACGATGATGAAATCTGCTGTGGTCAGAGTGGACAATCTGTGAGCAATGACCAGCGTGGTTCGCCCATGGCGCAAACGTTCCATGTCTTCTTGAACCTCGCGTTCGGCTTCGGAATCGAGTGCCGAAGTGGCTTCATCAAGAATAAGAATCGGCGCATTTTTCAGAAAAGCCCGCGCAATGGAAATTCGCTGACGCTGGCCACCTGAGAGACGCAAGCCATTGTCGCCCAATACCGTGTCCAGCCCCTGCTCAAGTTTTTCAATAAACGGCAGGGCGTTGGCCATACGGGCTGCGTTCAAAATAGCCTCATCGCTTGCCCCTCGCATTTCACCGTAAGCAATATTGTTGCGCACGGTGTCGTTCAGCAAATGGCTTTCTTGAGTGACCACGGCAATTTGACGGCGCAAGCACTGCAGATCCCATTGTTTCAAATCCACGCTGTCTAGTTTGACCACACCGCTTGTGGGATCGAGAAAACGGGGCAACAAGTTGATCAAGGTAGACTTGCCACCGCCCGACACACCCACGATACCCACAGTTTGCCCAGGCTTCACCCACAAATTGATATCACTTAAGGTAGGCGCATCAGCCCCGGGAAAAGTAAGCCCTACTTGATTGAATTCAATGTAGCCCAGTGCGCGGTCTGTGGTGTGGGTGCCGCTGGAGTTCTCGACAGAGCGATCTACCACTCGAAATACGTTGTCAGCCGCAGCCAAACCCTTTTGCAATTGCTGGTTAATATTGGTGAGGCGCTTGACTGGGGCCAGTAACATCATCATGGCAGTCATGAACGAGGCGAAATCACCCGCGGTCATGCTATTGCTTTCAGCCAAAATACCGGCGAAATACACCACCGCGGCAACAGCTGCGGCGAGTATCCACTGAACAATTGCGGAGTTGGCAGCGCTGGTGGCCACCAACTTTACCCGCGACTTCATGATTTCATCGGCACTTTTCATGAAGCGCTCGGTTTCAACCTTTTGGGCACCGTAAATCTTGATGATTTTTTGAGCGCCGATCACCTCTGAAATGCTTTGCACCAAATCGGCATGGGAAGTTTGAGCGCTGTGCGCGAAGCGGTTCAAGCGCTTGGCAGCCACCGACACACCAATTGCAATCAACGGCAAGATACCAAAACAAATCAAGGTGAGTTGCCAGTTGGTGTAAAGCAATATCGCCATGAGGCCGATGACAATGGCACCGTCGCGAATCAGCACGGTAATGATGTTGAAGCCCGCCTCGGTCACCGCATCGACGTTGGTCGATACCGTGGAAATGATTTTTCCGGCGGGTTGCTCGACAAAATAGGAGTTCGGGAAACGCAAAATGCGGGAGAGCATGTCAAAGCGCAAGTCGTGAACCACAAGGCCTGCCAGCTTGGCACTGCAGTATTCATTGATGTAGGTCGCCAAGCCGCGAACCAGAAACAACACGATGATAATGACCGGCAACCACTTGGCCATTTCGGTTCGCTGACCCGAGAAATTCTCGTCAATCAGCGGCTTCATGAGGCTGGCGAACAGGGGTTCAGTAACGGCAGCAAACACCAAGGCCACCAGTGAAGTGGCGAACAATGGCCAGTAACGCAAACTGTAGGACAACAGGCGTTTGTAAAGACCTTTGGCGGTGTAGTCGGTGATTTCGGGCATGCAGCGTGAACGTGGATTGAATGCTCGAAGTTTACACGGTTGTGCGTTGCAAGCGGGTGCAACTCAAGCGTCGCGTGTTTGGGAGATTGGCCAACTGTGGTGCTTCGGCCAACTCGGCAGTGGGTTTGCCTGTTACGAACTTCAAGAAAACCGCCCCGTTTGGATTCATTCGCTGCGTTTGGCGATTAGCCAACACCGAGACTCGGCCAAACTGGCTGATCAATCAGCCAAACACCCACTTGGCATTGCCTTCACCCAGCCAACCCTGCATTTCAGTCAGCAAGTCCTCTTCCGGGCGAACTTTCCACTCGCTGCTCAATTGAGCCACACAGGCTGCATGGCCATTGTGATAGTCGATTTCTACCAAACAACCCCGCTCTGGATCTCGGAAAGGCTCCAGCATGGCGCGCAGCCTTTCCGCATCCGACTGCCCGTTCATGTTGAGTCGCAAACGGCTGACAAAATGCGCACGCGCACTGGCCAATGAATGCAAGTTTTCTGCAGAAATTCTCAAACCACCGGTGTAAGAATCTTCAGACACTTTGCCTTGCAGCACCAACAAGGAGTCCTCTTTCAGCAGGGTGCGGTTGGCTTCAAATTGTTCGTTGAAAATCGACAATTCCACCTGCGCGGTTGAATCGTCGAGCAACACAATTGCCATTTTTCCGCGCTTGGTCATCATGGTGCGAAGCGACGCAATGACACCCGCCATCCACACCAAATCACGCCCCGGCGAAAGGTCTTTCAGCTTCAATTTTACAAACTGACGCACCTTGTCTTCATCGGCCTTGAACAGATGTCCGCTGAAGTAATAGCCCAATGCAGCTTTTTCTTGTTGCAGTTTTTCCCGCTCGCTCCAGGTGGGCACATCCACCAGTTCAGGCGGGGCATCGCCGCCCAGGGCTTCACCAAACAAGCTGACCTGCGCTGCGGTTGCAGCCTGCTGGGCGGCCCACTCCATGGCCTGGCCCGAGCTGGCCAGCAATTTGGCCCGGTCGGGTTTCAGCGCATCGAATGCGCCTGCGCGGATCAGCGCCTCGATCACTCGGCGATTGATCTGCTTGCTGTCTACCCGCCGCACAAAATCAAACAAGTCGGAGAAAGGACCATTGGCATTGCGCTCGGCCACAATCGCTTCACAAGCTGCCTGGCCCGTGCCTTTCACCGCACCCAAACCATAACGAATGGCACTGGCGCGTTTTTCGCCGTCAATGCGCACCGCTGTGAACCGGAAGTTGGATTCGTTGACATCAGGCCCCAGCATGTTGACCGTGGTACCCGCCTTCTTTCCGGGCACCTGACACATGGCCATCGCGTCTTCAACAAAGATTTTCACCTTGTCGGTGTCGTCCATGTCGGAACTCATGGACGCAGCCATGAACTCTGCCGGGTAATGCGCTTTCAACCAAGCCGTGTGGTAGGCGATCAGCGCATAGGCTGCCGAGTGCGATTTGTTGAAACCGTATTCCGCAAACTTTTCCATCAAGTCGAAAAGCTGCTTGGCCACCGCCGGGTCCACGCCGCGCTCAGTGGCACCGGTCGTGAAAATTTCACGCTGCTTGGCCATTTCCTCGGGCTTCTTTTTACCCATGGCTCGCCGCAACAAGTCAGCGCCACCCAGGCTGTAACCCGCCAGAATCTGGGCAACCAGCATCACCTGCTCTTGGTAAACAATCACACCGTAGGTGCTTTTCAGGATGCCTTCCAGCTTGGGGTGGAAGTACCACTCGGCGCGCCCTTTGCCGGTTTTCGAGGTTTCTTTTTTACGCGCAATGAAGTCGTCCACCATGCCGGAACCCAAAGGGCCGGGGCGGTTTAGCGCCATCAAGGCAATAATGTCTTCGAAGTTGTCAGGCTTTAGTTTCTTCTCAAGGTCTTTCGCAGAACGCGATTCAGACTGAAACACAGCCGTGGTGTTGCCATCCGAGAACAACTGATACACCGCAGGATCGTCCAGCGGCAAATCTTCCAAGCGGAAGTCGCGCTGGTCTTCGTAATTTTCGCGCACCCAACGCACAGCCCAATCCAGAATGGTCAGGTTGCGCAAGCCCAAGAAGTCGAACTTCACCAGGCCCACAGCTTCCACGTCGTCTTTGTCGTACTGCGACACCACGGAATCGGTGGATCCATCGGCGCAATACAGGGGGCAGAAATCAGTCAGCTTGCCCGGTGCAATCAACACGCCACCAGCATGCATGCCCACGTTGCGGGTCAGGCCTTCAAGGGGTCGGGCCACCGCAATAATTTCCTTGGCTTCGTCTTCGTTTTCCACACGTTCTCGGAACGTGGGTTCATCGGCCATGGCGCGGTCAAGGTCCCAGGGGTCGGCTGGGGTTTGGGGAATCAGTTTCGACAAACCATCGCAGTACATGTAAGGCATGTCGAGCACACGGCCCGCATCGCGAATAACAGCTTTCGCACCCAAGGTACCAAAGGTGGCAATTTGGCTAACCGCATCACGCCCGTAATTCTGCTTTACATAATCAATTACGCGGTCGCGGTTGTCTTGGCAAAAATCGATGTCGAAGTCAGGCATTGAAACCCGTTCAGGGTTCAGAAAACGTTCGAACAGCAAGTCGTAACGCAGCGGATCCAGGTCGGTAATGCCCAGCGAATACGCAACCAGCGAACCTGCACCTGAACCCCGGCCAGGGCCCACGGGTACGCCATTGCTTTTGCCCCAATTAATAAAGTCTTGAACGATCAGGAAGTAACCAGGAAAGCCCATGCCGATGATGGTGTCGCATTCGATTTTCAAACGCGCTTCGTACTCGGGGCGCATTTTTTCCCGTTCCTCAATATTCGGGAACAGGTGCACCAGCCGCTTTTCTAGGCCTTCCTTGGACAAATGCACCAGGTAGTCGTCCAGCGTCATGCCATCGGGCGTGGGGAATGCGGGCAGTTTGGGCTTGCCCAATTCAAGCGTTAAGTTGCAGCGCTGGGCAATGCGTATGCTGTTGCGCACCGCGCTGGGAATGTCGGCAAACAGTTCTGCCATTTCCTGCGCAGTTTTGAAATACTGCTGCTCGGTAAACCGGCGCGGCCTGCGCGGGTTCGACAAAATTTCGCCCTGCGCAATGCAAACACGCGCCTCGTGGGCGCGGAAGTCTTCAGGCTTTAAAAATTGAATGGGGTGCGTGGCCACCACGGGCAATTGCAATTTGGCCGCCAATTGGCAGCTTAAGTTCACCAGGTTTTCCGCCTGTGTTGAGCCATCGCGTTGCAGCTCGATGTAGAAGCGGCCTTCAAAGTACTTAAGGAATTTGCGGGCAGAATCTTCTGCGCGGCCCATGTTGCCGCCCAGCAAGAATTGACCAATGTCAGAATGGGTAAAGCCTGAAACAGCGATCAGGCCATCGCAACCCACCTCATCAAACCACTCAAACTTCAGGGTGGCTTTGCCACGCTTCTGGTTGCGCAAAAAAGCACGGCTTAACAGCTCGCACAGCTGCAAATACCCTTTGTGATTTTGTACCAACAGCAGCACGCGGGCGGGTTGCTCTTCATCCCGGTCGCTTTCAATCCACACATCGCAGGCGGCAATCGGTTTAACACCGGCACCACGTGCCTTGCCATAAAACTTGATCAAGCCAAACAGGTTGGACAGGTCGGAAATGGCCAAAGCGGGCATGCCGCAGCCAGCAGCGGCCTTGACAGCCTCGCCCACACGCACCATGCCGTCGAGCACCGAGAATTCGGTGTGCATGCGCAGGTGTACAAATGTGGAAGGCAAAGAGGGGGATGAATTGGTCATCCCCTCATTTTATATTAGGCCAACAGCTTCTTGGCGAACTCTGCAACCCGTGCGCCGTAAATCTTGGCTGTTTCCAGATCAGATGCAGGTGGAGTCACGTCCGCAGGCGCGTTGTCAGATTGTGTCATCACCCCCACCCAGGAACCCACGCGGTTCAGTTCATTCACATCGCCCGGCTTTTGGGCACCGGGTGTGGCGCTGCCCACCCAAATCATGCCGTGCTGCATGGCGTAAGTTACAAAGTACTGAAGCGTGCTGAGCTTGTCGCCACTCATGGACATTGAATTGGTGAAACCACCCGCCACCTTGTTTTTCCAACCCTGGTTGAACCACACCTTGCTGGAGGCATCTGCAAACTTCTTGAAGTCCGCAGACGCACCGCCCATGTAAGTGGGCGAACCAAAAACAATGGCATCGGCCTTGGCCAACACGTCCCACGTTGCATCATTCACGTCGTTCACGGAAATCAGGTGTGTTTGAACACCCGCCACACCTGCTGCACCCTGCTCAACGGCTTGCGCCACTTTGGCTGTATGGCCATAACCACTGTGATAAACAATTGCTACTTGTGTCATTTTTAACTCCCTCGTTGTTATAACTATTAAGCTGGCAAATCGAAAAACAGCACTTCGGCTTGCTCGCTCACATCAAAATTCAATTCCCGCTCGTCGCTGATCAACAGCGCATCACCGGTTTGCAGCAGCACATCACCCACGGTCACTGAACCCGTGGCCACATGCAAATAGCCTTTGCGTGCGGGGTCTAGTTCACGGTGTACGCTTTGCTTGCTCAAGCGGCCTGCGTACATTTTCGCGTCCTGGTGAATCAAGGCGATGTTGTTGGTCTCGGCCTCGGCTTTGTCACCGGTCACAACCAAACCCAATTGGCCGGTGATACTGGCCACATCCAGGTCGTGGTCTTTGTAGCCAGGCTCAACACCGGTTACAGCAGGCTCAATCCAGATCTGCAACAGGTGCGCCACATCGGTTTTGTGGGCATTCATTTCAGAATGCCGAATACCGGTGCCTGCACTCATGCGCTGAATTTGATTGGGCTTGATGGCCGAGCCGCCGCCCAAACTGTCCCGGTGACTCAATTCACCGCCCAGCATGTAAGTAATAATTTCCATGTCGCGGTGGCCATGGGTACCAAAACCGGTCTGTGGCTGAACCCAGTCTTCATTGATCACACGCAGCGGGCCGAAACCCATGTGCTTGGGGTCGTAGTAGCTGGAAAACGAGAAGCTGTGATAGCTCTCAAGCCAACCGTGTTGTGCATAACCGCGTTCGCTGGATTTTCTGATCTGAAACATGTTCAACCTCCTGTTGAATGATGAATTCAGTGTAGGTGGTGCCATGCAGCCAAACAAGGCGTAGAATTTGACGAACTCATTCAAAAAAACTGAACCCGATGACCATCAACCTGGATAGCCTTGCACTGCTTGAACTGATTGAAGCGCGAGGCAGTTTTGCCGCTGCCGCAGTGGCCTTGAACAAGGCCCCGTCGGCCATCACTTACCAGCTTCGGCAACTGGAAGAAAGCCTGGACGTGCTGATTTACGACCGTTCAGGCCACAAGGCCAAGCTGACACCCGCAGGCAAAGCCCTGTTGGAGGAGGGACGCAAGCTACTCGAGAGCACCGAGGCGCTAACCAAACGCGTGAAAGCAGTGGCCAGCGGATGGGAGGCAGAATTGAGAATTGTGCTGGATTCTGTGGTGCCGTTCGAGCAGGCCATTCCTTGGATAGAGGCCTTTGACGCACTGGAAGGCCCTACACGCCTGCGCTTTTCCAGTGAAGTGCTGTCAGGTACTTGGGAGGCTTTGTATTCGGGCCGGGCAGACCTGCTGATTGGCAGCCGCCTGGATCAAAACCAGTTTGCCAGCGCCACAGGCCTGCACATTCAGGGATTTGGGCAACTGCTGTTTGTGTTCGCAGTATCGCCTAACCACCCACTGGCCAGCGAACCCGAGCCCGTATGCATTGATACCATTCGCCAGTACCGCGCTGTGGCCGTGGGTGATACGTCGCGCAATTTCAAACCGCTGACTTTCGGTTTGCAAAGTGGGCAGGCGGTGCTCACCGTCCCCAACCTTCAAACCAAAGTGAAAGCCCAACTGGCTGGCTTGGGTTGTGGCTGGTTGCCATGGAACCTGATCGAACAAGAGGTGGCCAACGGCGAATTGATTGTGAAGAAAACCGAAGACGCAACTCGCCAAAGCAGCTTGTGCTTTGCGTGGCAGCGCGGCAGCCAAGGCAAGGCGCTGGACTGGTGGACCAAACACTTGGCCACGGTACAGCTGAATTTTCAACCCAAAGATTGATTGCAACCGAATGCCCAAGCAAGCCCCCTACATTGGCCGTTTTGCCCCCTCGCCCACCGGGCCGCTGCACCTGGGTTCGCTGGCTGCGGCCGTGGGCAGTTTTCTGGATGCAAAAACGCACGGCGGCCATTGGCTTTTGCGCATTGAAGACATTGATGAAGGGCGCTGCGACACCGCCTCGGTTAAGCACATTGAGCACACATTGATACGCCACGGCCTTCAATGGCAAGGTGAAGTGTGGGTGCAATCAGAACGGCATTCGTTTTATGAAGCCGCTTTGAAGCGCTTAAGCATGTTGAACCTGACCTACCCCTGCGCCTGCACCCGCAAGGAAATTGACGAAGCCAATGCCTTGCGCGAGCCTGGCGAAAACCGCATTTACCCCGGGACTTGCCGGCACGGGATGCCGGCGGGCCGAGAGGCCAGGGCCATGCGTTTCCGCTGCCCGACCGAACCGGTTCAATGGCAAGACCACAGGATGGGCCACTTCATCGACGACTTGAACGCCAGCAGTGGTGATTTTGTATTGAGACGGGGTGATGGCTTTTGGGCCTACCATTTGGTGGTGGTAGTCGACGACCTGGCCAGCAAGGTAACCCACATTGTGCGCGGCGAAGACTTAACCGACACCACCGCCCGGCAAATTGCGCTGTGGAAGGCGTTGCAAGGCGGGATTGACGCCCGGGGTATTGTTCCACCTCCGGCCTATTGGCATTTGCCAGTGATCTTGGCCGAAGACGGTCAAAAGCTTTCCAAACAAACCGGGGCACAAGCGGTGCCGGAACATGACCCTGTGCTGAATTTAAACACCGTGTGGCAGCACTTTGGTTTGGACAAAATAAAAGCCACTACAACGAAGCAGTGGCTTGAATTGGCGGCCCCTGTTTGGGCCAACTACCGGGCAGCACAAGCCGCGCGGTAAGTCTCGGTTTCTAGCTCAGTTACGTGGATTGCCACCCAACAAAAACGCAACAGGTGCAGCATTCTTGTTTTTGGGTTTGTTACTGCCCACTGAAGACTGGCCCGACGCAGCGGCTTCAGCAGCAGCCTTGTCTTCTTTCGATTCCTGATAAGGCTGATTGAATAGCGAATCTTTCACACGTGTTTGTGCCAATTTGGCGCGCAAACGCTCGTATTCCGCATCACGGTGAATGGGCGCGTTGTCGTTAAAACGCGCACCTTGGTAGGAAGTGTCTCGTGAAGGGCGACGTTCACGCGCAGGTGCTGCTTCGTCTCCCGTGCGGGCGGGGCGGCGGTCTGAGCGTCCTTCGTAAGTACGCGAATCGCTGCGACCCTCGGTACGCCCTTCTGTCCTCGAACCGCTACGGCCATCGCGACCACCGCGTTCTTCACGCGGCGCACGTACACCCGGCACAAAGCCTTCCAGTTCTTCACGTACAAAGGCTTTGCCAATCAGTTTTTCAATGTCTTTCAATGCCCGTTCATCGCGCTTTACAACAAATGAATAGGCCGTTCCCTTGGCGCCAGCACGGCCCGTACGGCCAATTCGGTGCACGTAATCTTCAGGTGTGGTGGGCAAGTCGTAATTGATAACGCAAGGCAAATCGGCAATGTCCAAACCACGGGCAGCCACATCGGTGGCAACCAGCACGGTTACCTCGCCAGCCTTGAATGCTTCAAGCGACTTGGTGCGTTCTGCCTGGGTTTTGTCACCGTGAATTGCGGTGCTCGAAACGCCCTGCTTTTCAAGGTAAATCGCCAAACGAGCCGTGCCCAACTTGGTGTTGGAAAACACAATGCCCTGGCTCAGCGCCTTGCTTTTAATCAGGTGGCAAACGGCCATGCGCTTGTCTTCTTCACTGTCGAGCGCAAAAATAACCTGCTTGATGTTTTCAGAAGTCGCATTGCGGCGCGCCACTTCAATCAAAGTGGGCGACACCATGAAGCTTTTCGCCAACTTCTGGATTTCAGGTGAAAAAGTGGCTGAAAACAGCAAATTCTGGCGAGTTTTTGGCAATAAATTAATAATTCGCTGCAAATCGGGCAAGAAGCCCATGTCCAGCATGCGGTCGGCCTCGTCAAGCACCAACACCTGCACCTGGCCCAAATTGATACTTTTTTGCTGAACATGGTCCAGCAAGCGGCCAGGCGTGGCAATCACCAGTTCTACGCCACGGCGCAAGGCCTGAATTTGAGGATTGATATCGACGCCACCATACACCACGGTCGAGCGCAGCGGCGTGTGCTTGGCATAGGTAAATACGTTGGCAGCGACCTGGTCAGCCAGCTCACGGGTGGGTGTCAAAATCAGTGCGCGAACCGGGTGACGGGCTGGCGAGGTATTCTCGGTGGCCAGCGGCATCAATCGGTTCAGAATGGGCAATGAAAAGCCGGCGGTTTTACCCGTACCGGTTTGAGCAGCACCCATCACATCAATGCCGGTTAATACAACCGGAATGGCTTTGGCCTGAATCGGCGTAGGCTGGGTGTACCCCTGTTCGTCGATGGCTTTCTGGATACTGGGGTGCAGCGCGAAGTCTGCAAAGGTTACATTCGCGAGGGCGGCTTCTTCAGCTGCGCTGATGGTATTCGGTTCAGTTTGTGTCATGCACGCATTCTAAGCCTATTTGATGCTTATTATTTGTGCAATCGCTTTAAATTCATCTGCTGCACCGGCTGGGTGCAGCAAATGTACTTTTCATACAACAGCCAATTGCTGGCCCCTGCTTACAGGTTTTCAGCAATGAACTCGTCCACATGTTTAATGGCCAAACGTCCTGCATTGGCCTGCGAGCTTTCAGTACCCCAAGCCACGTGCGGCGTGATGATACAACGTGGGTGTTGCCACTTCACCATCAGGTGATCACGCGGAGGGGGTTCAACCTCCAGTACATCCAGCGCAGCACCACCCAAGTGACCACTCTCAATGGCCTGCTTCAACGCTTCAAACTGAACCAGTCCGCCGCGCGCGGTATTGATCAGAATTGCGCCTTTTTTCATCTTGGGAATGGTGTCGGGGCCAATCAAGCCCTTGGTTTGTTCATTCAACGGGCAATGCAGGCTCAGCACATCACTGTGGGCCAAACCTTGCTCGAAAGTCACATAACCTTCGCGCGGTTTGTCCACGCCCTGGCGCTCAATGTGCAAAATGGTCATGCCAAAAGCCTTGGCAAATTCAATCAACTTGCCACCAATTGCACCGCTGCCCAAAACACCCAGTGTTTGAGTGTTCAAACCACGCATGGGCAGTGTGTGCAGGCAGAAAAAGCGCGACGCGCTCCAGCTGCCATCGTGCACCAGCGCTTCCCACTCGGGTACACGGCGCGTTAGCTGCAAAATACAAGCCATGGCGTGCTCAGCCACTGATTCGGGGCCATAGTTCACGACATTGCTAACCTTGATGCCACGCTCGGCGCAGGCGGCCTTGTCCACGTTGTCGGTACCGGTGGCCACCAGTTGAATCATTTTCAGGTTGGGTGCAGCGTCAAGCTCGGCAGGGCCAATTTTGACTTTGTTGATGATCAGAATTTCGGCGTCCTTGATCCGCTCTTTCAACGTGTCTGCGGTGGTGAAAGGATATTCTGTCCAGGTGTGTGCGCAATTTGGGCGCGGCAACGAGGTTCGTACGGTTTCGCTTTCCAGCCAAACAATCTTCATGGTCGTGTGTCTCCGGTTGAGTTGCTAGAAGGCTAACGCCTAATTGCTGGCTTCGACACTGGGGCTAACCATGAAAATCGGCATGGCGTTACACTGGCGCATGACTGGAGGATAAATTGTGGCGGGCAAATACGAAGGCAAAATCAATATGGCCGTGGGCGTAACCAAACAAAAGCTGGGAGAGATCACGGGCAACAAGAAACTGCAACGGGAAGGTCAGTTTCAAAAACTGAAAGGCGCCACTCAGGATGCCGCTGAAACAGCAAAAACAACGGTGAAAAGCACAGGCAAAGCCTTGGGCAAAGAGGTCAACAAAGGCCTGAACCAGATACGCAACAAACTCAAACCTTGACAACCACATCTCGGACCTGGGGCTCACTGGCCACCCCTACGATCCGGTAACAATTCTTGCCTGCTTTCTTGGCTTGGTACATTTGCTCATCGCTGATTTCAAGCAATTCTTGAATGGAGTGCCCGTGCAAAGGGTGCATGGCTGCGCCAATGCTGCAAGACACAGTCAAACCGTGATTTTGGCGCACGCGCACCAACAATTTGTCGCAGGCAAAGGATTCAATAATTCGTTCAGCAATATTCTTGAGCAATTGGATATTGCAGCGAGCCACGATAATTGCAAACTCATCACCCCCCAAACGCGCCACATGATCCACATTGCGCGTGGCGCCTTTAAGCAGCGTTGCACTGGTCTTCAAAATTTGATCGCCCGCTTTGTGGCCCAAAGTGTCGTTTACCGCCTTGAAACCATCCAGGTCGAGAAACATAAGCCCCAATGTTTCACCGGGCAATAGCCTGGAAAGACGAGCCTCCAGAGTCATCTCAAAACCGCGACGATTCAGCACGCCAGTCAGTGGGTCACGCTCTACCT
The DNA here is from genome assembly GCF_043511195.1 of Limnobacter sp. Taxonomy (NCBI): domain Bacteria; kingdom Pseudomonadati; phylum Pseudomonadota; class Betaproteobacteria; order Burkholderiales; family Burkholderiaceae; genus Limnobacter; species Limnobacter sp. The sequence continues at coordinate 164,077 of NZ_CP121330.1, forward strand.
CGTTGCGCAAATCTTCCACGTTTTTGCGAATACTGACGTCATCGACAATCAAGACAGCATGTGCTCCCTGAATTTTGTCGTTGTAAACCGCAAACCGGAATTGCAGAACCCGACCATCGGTAAAATTCAACTCCACCGGCATCTCGTGGTTGCCAAAGTAGTCGGTGACCAAGTCTTTCAGGCGAATGCGCTGTTCTCGAACCACTCCAGCCCGAATCAATACCTGCTCCAGATTGGCCGATTGAGTATCCAACCCCTCGATTTTCAGCATCTTGGCCAACGCTTTGTTCATGTAGAGCAACTTGAAATGCTCATCCAGATAAGCAACGCCACTGGCCAGCGACGAAAGCAGCATGTCCAGCCGGTTTTTCTCTGAAACCGAACGTGCATGGCTCTCTTCCATGGCCTTCATTTGCAATTCAATGGCCTGAGCCATGCTGTTAAAGGCGGCCCCAAGGCAGGAAATTTCATCCCGCCCGGTGACCTCTATTCGCGATTGAATTTTCCCCGACTGCAATTCCATCGCTTTGGTTCGCAAGTCTTCCAGGCGGGCGGAAAGTGTATTGCTCAAGCCCAGCAAGATCATTGAACAGGCCAGCGCACTGAGCAGAAAAACACCGGCAAGATAAAACAACATATCGTTGCGGCTGCGATACACCTCGTCTTCATCAAACAAAATCATGAGTTGCTGCCCGGCACTGGGCAACTCAAAACTCGCCAGCATGGCTGGCTCTGACATCGATAAATTTTCCGGCACATCGCCCATGGCGTCAGTCAGCTGGCCATCCACGTTGACCCAGACTGCGGCTGGTTTGTAGCGGAAGTAGAAATCCCGGACAACGGAGGACAGGGTACTCAGTGAATGATTTTGATTGGCCAGGTGGGCTTGAAACAACTCAGCCTGAAAACTTTCCTGAATGCGATGCAAATCCCGCTCGGCCAAATTACCCATGTGCGTGTATTGAATGGACGTAAAAATGCCGCCCAGCAACAACTGAGCCACAAACGTAGTAAGCAACCATTTCCACTTGAAAGACATGCTGAACAAGCCCGTTTTGGAGAACATTCGCAGTCAGTATGCAGACTCATGTTGAAGCCAGTAATCCCACGAGAGGGGCACATTTCCGGCAATCGAAAAAAAAATGACTTATTTCTGCAAAGGGGTGTTGTGTTCAATATTGTTTTTTGCCATAATTGCGGGCTTGCCGAGGTGGCGGAATTGGTAGACGCGCTGGACTCAAAATCCAGTGTTAGAGATAACGTGCGGGTTCGATTCCCGCCCTCGGCACCAGCCCCCAGGACAACATGAGAGCAACCATGAAACTGTCCGAATTCGATTTCAATCTTCCAGAACAGCTCATTGCCCAACACCCACCTGAACACCGTGGCGAGTCGCGTTTGCTGGTTTGCGCTCAAAATAATCCAATCGAAGATCATCAGTTTCCCCATGTGCTGAATTTGCTTCAGCCCAACGATGTACTGGTCATCAACGACACCAAAGTGCTGAAAGCGCGCCTTGAAGGTCAAAAAGCAAGTGGTGGAAAAATTGAGGTCATGCTTGAGCGAATCCTTGATGACAAGCGCTTCACCGCCATGATTCGGGCCAGCAAATCCCCCAAACCGGGCAGTGAGGTGGTGTTGGCCGGCGTGGCAACAGCCCGGGTACTTGCCAAACACGACATGATGTACGAGCTGGAACTGCTTGAAAGTAGTTTAAGCCTGCCCGACCTGCTGGATGCACACGGTGCCTTGCCCTTGCCCCCTTACATCGAACACAGTGCCAACGCACAAGACGACGAACGCTACCAAACCGTGTTTGCGCGTGAGCCCGGTGCTGTAGCCGCCCCCACGGCCGGCCTGCATTTCACGGAAGAATTACTGCAACAGCTACAAGCGCGCGGCGTGAAACTGCTCAACCTGACACTGCATGTGGGCGCAGGCACCTTTTTGCCGGTTAAAACCGACAATGTGGAAGAACATGTCATGCACAGCGAACGCTATGCAATTTCAGGCAACGTGGTCGCCGCCTTGCGAAAGGTCAAACTGAACGGCGGTAAAGTAGTGGCAGGGGGCACCACTTCCTTGCGAGCACTGGAGGCCTGGGCGACCGAAACTGGCTGCAATTTAAACACCAGCGAAGGCCTGAACCAGGCTGCGCAGTTTGCCGAAACAGGCCATGCCGGAGACACCCAAATTTTCATCAAGCCTGGTTACCCATTCAAGGTGGTTGACCGGTTGATTACCAACTTCCATCTGCCAAAAAGCACATTGTTGATGCTGGTGTCCGCTTTTGCAGGGAAATCCAACATCTTCAAGGCGTACGAACACGCAATTGCGCAACAATACAGATTCTTCAGTTATGGCGACGCCATGTGGCTTGAACGCACCGAATGATCGAATCTGCTTATCCCATTGTTTCCCACGATGGCAGCGCCATCCAGATGATGCGCTGGTCGAATTCCGACAGCAAACCCAAACTGCACTGGGCACACGCCACCGGTTTTAACGCAAAAACCTACACCCCACTTCTGCGCGATCTGCTACCGCATTTTGATGTGCACACGTGGGACATGCGTGGCCACGGCGAAAGCCGATCTGCAGGAAATCCAAACACATTTCGGGGCTGGACCACCTACTACAAAGACCTGGTCGCCGTACTTGACCAAGCCACTGAACCCATGTGGCTGGCAGGCCACTCCATTGGCGCCACCACCAGCCTTGCTGCTGCGGCACAACGCCCTGAAAAAGTGAAGGGCCTTATTCTTGTAGAACCTGTACTACTCGACCCCAAACAGGGTTTTGCGCTTCGCTTGGCCAACTGGTTTGGCTTTGCAGACCGAATTGCCATGGCCACCGCAGCTGCCCGCAGGCGGGCGAGTTTCCCCACGCACCAAGACGCCTTTGAGAATTACCGCAACAAGAAAGCCTTTGGTACCTGGAGTGACGAATGGCTACAGGCTTATGTTGAACATGGTTTTGTGCCCGCACACAACAACGAAGTGGAGCTGGCCTGCCCGCCCCACTGGGAATCACTGACCTTTCAACACACCGAACCCAACGCTGCGCGCTGGATTCGCGACCCGGGCTGCCCGATTCATATTCTTGCGGCAGGAAAAGGTTCTACATTCCCGGCGACTGCGCATGCACGCATTCAAAAACGCTTACCCAAGGCACGCATTGAAGTAATCGCCGATGCCACCCACTTTTTGCCCATGGAGCACACCGGTCTTGTGGTGCAAAGAATTCGGGAATTGGCTGGGGTTTAAGCCCAGCCAGAAATAAAAAAAGCCCGGTGAATTCTCACCAGGCTTTCTCTATACACAACGATTGCATCGAATTTATTCGACCGCTTTCACCATGTCTTCAATCACTTTCTTGGCATCACCAAACACCATCATGGTTTTGTCCATGTAGAACAACTCGTTGTCCAAACCAGCATAACCCGCGTTCATGGAACGCTTGTTCACGATAATGGTTTTGGCCTTGTAGGCTTCCAGAATCGGCATGCCTGCAATGGGGCTCTTGGGGTCTTTCGCCGCGGGGTTCACCACGTCGTTTGCACCCAGCACCAATACCACGTCGGTTTGTGCAAATTCGCTGTTGATGTCTTCCATCTCGAACACTTGATCGTAGGGCACTTCAGCTTCAGCCAGCAACACGTTCATGTGGCCAGGCATACGGCCTGCCACAGGGTGAATCGCGTACTTCACTGTGACGCCCATGTGGGTCAGCTTCTCGCTCAGTTCCTTAAGCGCGTGCTGGGCACGTGCCACCGCCAAACCGTAACCGGGCACAATCACCACGGTTTCAGCGTTGGTCAGCAAGAAGGCCACGTCATCAGATGAACCGCTTTTCACGGTGCGCTGCTGGCCATCACCTGCTGCTGCCGCATCCGCCTCTCCACCGAAGCCACCCAGAATCACGTTAAAGAAACTGCGATTCATGGCCTTGCACATGATGTAGCTAAGAATTGCGCCTGACGAACCCACCAGCGAACCTGCCACGATCAACATGCTGTTGTTCAGCGAGAAACCAATGCCTGCCGCCGCCCAACCAGAGTAGCTGTTCAACATGGACACAACCACCGGCATGTCGGCACCACCGATTGGAATAATCAGCGTGACGCCCAGAATAAAGGCGGCTATGGTCATGATGATGAAGGGTGTCCAGCCTTGCGTAATCGCAAACCAGATACCGCAGCCAATCATCACGATACCCAAGATGGCGTTCAGCTGATGCTGGCCCGTAAAGCGCACAGGTGCACCCTGAAACAAACGGAACTTGTACTTGCCGCTCAGCTTGCCGAAAGCGATGACAGAACCCGAGAAGGTAATGGCACCCACGAAGGTACCAATGAACGACTCGATTTTGTTGCCCAGCGGAATGTCGAACATGCCTTTTGCAGTGATACCGAACGCATCAGGCTCGGCCACCGCTGCAATCGCGATCGCCACCGCAGCCAAACCGATCATGCTGTGCATGAACGCGACCAGTTCGGGCATTTTCGTCATTTCGACGCGCTTGGCCATCACCGTACCCAAACCACCGCCCACCACCAAACCGGCCAGCACCCAGCCAAGCCCGGTCGCCGCAGACTGGCCTGCGATTTCCGCCAGTTTGAAGATCAGACCAATTGTGGTGGCGATGGCAATTGCCATACCCACCATGCCGAAGGTGTTCCCCAAACGCGAGGTTGTAGGGTGTGAAAGGCCCTTCAAGGCCTGAATAAAACAGATTGACGCCACCAGGTACAACAGCGTCACTGCGTTGAAACTCAATTCCATAAATTTCTCCAGATCGCTGTTGGTTTATTTGTTCTTTTTCTTGAACATTTCAAGCATGCGACGGGTGACCAAAAAGCCACCGAACACATTCACGGCAGCCAGCGCTACGGCCAGCACCCCCATGAATTTGCCCAACGGTGTTACGGTCAGTGCAGCTGCCAACATGGCACCCACAATCACGATTGCGGAAATTGCGTTGGTCACCGCCATCAATGGGGTGTGCAGCGCGGGGGTTACGTTCCAAACCACGTGGTAACCCACGTAAATGGCCAGTACAAAAATAATCAGGTTGACCACGGTGGGGCTAATTGCGTCCATGTTGGCTCCTTCCTTAAGCGTTTTTGCGTTTGAGTTCGCCACCGGTGCACATCAGGCACGCAGCAACAATGTCGTCTTCCATGTCGATTTTGAAGGCGCCTTCCGTGTCGAAAACCAGCTTCAAAAAATCAATCACGTTGCGGGCATACAATGCGGATGAATCTGCAGCCACCATGGCCGGCAGGTTTGCATAACCCACAATTTTTACACCGTTGACGTCGACAATCTCGTTCAGTTTGGACAAGGGGCAATTGCCGCCCTGCTCCACGGCTAAGTCGATCACCACCGAACCGGGTTTCATGGCGCGCACGGTTTCTTCGTGCAACAGGGTCGGTGCCTTGCGGCCTGGGATCAATGCTGTGGTGATCACGATGTCGCTTTTGATTGCTTTCTCGTGCACTGCGGCGGCTTGGCGCTTCATCCAGCTTTCAGGCATTGGGCGGGCATAACCACCTACACCTTGAGCAATTTCGCGCTCTTCGTCGGATTCGAACGGCACGTCCACAAACTTCGCACCCAGCGATTCAACTTGTTCTTTGGTGGCAGGGCGCACATCGGATGCTTCAATAACAGCGCCCAAACGCTTGGCCGTTGCAATGGCCTGCAAGCCTGCAACACCCACACCCAGAATCAACACGCGTGCAGCTTTTACAGTACCCGCAGCGGTCATCAGCATGGGCATGAAGCGCTGGTATACGTTGGCCGCAATCATCACGGCCTTGTAACCGGCAATGTTGGCCTGTGAAGAAAGCACGTCCATGCTTTGAGCACGTGTAGTGCGTGGCGCAGCTTCCAGTGCAAATGCCGTCAGGCCAGCCTTGTTCATGCCTTCAAGTGCTGCATTGTCAAAAGGGTTCAACATGCCGACAACAACCTGACCCGCACGATAGGCAGACAGTTCGTTTTCAGCGGGAGCCCGCACCTTGAGGATCATGTCACAGCCGCCGATTACATCCATTGCACGATCAACGATTGTTGCGCCCACATCAATGTAGGCCTGATCGGTGATCGAGCTGGCAATACCTGCACCTGCTTGAACAAACACTTCGTGTTTTTGAGAAATGAGCTTCTTCACCGTTTCAGGTGTGGCGGCTACACGCGTTTCTCCGGACCTTGTCTCGGCCGGGATTCCGATTTTCATGGAACTTCTCCTTGTGGGAAAGCGCTTTTATTTGATGTTTAAGAACTGCAAATACACTGCTGGTGCGGACTATAGCACGGTAGTATCGCCCAATCTAAGGGAATACCACAACCCAGTATCTGACAATAATTCTTGTCAGATTATAATAAAACCGCCTCAAATTGTGTTGAGTCCGAGATCTAAACATCAAATCAGAAAATTGATAAGCAAAGGGCTGCTTCTGCTTTAAAAATCAGCATTCAGATTAATGAAAAACGCCCGACCAATTTCCGGGTAAATCCCGTTCGGACCGAACTGCGTTCTGTAGTATTGCTTGTCGAATACATTCTGAACCTGAAACACCACGCTGTAACTGTCTTGCCTGTAGCGCCAATTCAGGTCGAGCACACCAAAACCGGGGATCTGTAGATCCGTATTTGCAGCAGACCGTTGATCGGATTGCATGTTCACAATCGCTTCCGTTGATACGCGTGATGTCCAGTCATATTCAGTGGCAACCTTCAAGTTGTGGGCTGCAACCAGTGGTACGCGACTGCCGCTGAGCGAACCTGACCGAAACTCAGCATCCAGATACTGATAAGCCGCGACCATTCTCAAGTCTTTGCGCAAGCTTCCATTCCATTTCAATTCAAGGCCTTTTCTGCGCAACTCGTCCAGGTTGCTGTTCAAACCATTGATGAACAATGCAGGGTCTACGATCGTAGGATCAAAAAACAACTCATTCTCAACGTCCATCACGAACAGCGTGCTGCTGAACTCACCTGTCCACATTGCAGTTTTCAAACCCACCTCCACTTCATCTGCAATTTGAGGGTTCAAAAACGGCACACGGGTTGTCCCCACGCCTGCAAAGCCATTTTCATTGGCATTCGGAATGCGGAAGCTGCGGGCGACTTTCGAAAAGACAGTGAGGTTCTCGGCTGCCTTCCAGGATGCGCCCAACTGATGTGCGACCAGCGAGTAATCCCGTGTTTCGCCGCTGGCTTTCTGTTGTTCGGACCGTTCGTAACGGCTGCCTGCATTCACACGCAACACATCGTTCACGGTCCAGTCGTCTTCAATGAAAATCGCATTGGATTCAAGCGTGCCTGCGTCAAACCCACGCAAAGCGGCTTTTTCAATGTCGTAACCGACACGAATAACATGCGCACCTGCGCCATGCGGCAATGTAAAGGTGAGGTAAGGACTAATCTGGTCTTGTTCATACTCTGACCGGGCGTTAAACACAAAACCACCCCCAAAGTCGAAAGATCCCAATGCTTCATGAGTACGACGACTTACACGGACACCCGTTCCCCAATTGCCATAATCAGCCGAGCCATAGAAACGGAAGGTATTTCGTTCGAACGATCCAAAATCGTTTGGACTATTTGTTTGCTTTGGGTTTTGCTCAAACTGCGCACGATTCAGTGAACCAGGAAATCTGGATTTTGAACCCTCGGCGGAAAATGACGCACCCGCGCTGAACACATCGCCTTGCCAATCCAGCGCCAAACTACCCAAATCGCGGCTGGCTTCGCTGTTGTCTCGGTATCCATTGGTGAATTCCTTGGAACCATTGAACACCAACGAAAAACCGTTAGCGCCGCCAAACAGGGTGGCGCCCAATTCCTTGGTGTCGTAAGAGCCATAAGACGCAAATACATCACCACCCACACCGTCGCGACCACGGCCTTTTTTGGTCGTGATCCGAATAACACCACCACTGGCTCCGCTACCGTAAGCAACCGAACTGCCGCCGCGAATAACCTCGATTGTTTCAATGCTGCTGACCGGAATACTGCCATAGCGGGGAGTGACGCCTTCGTTGTCATTCAACTTCACGCCGTCCACCACAAACACCACATTGGCAGACGCGGTTTCACCAAAACCACGCAAGTCAACGGATGCACTTCGGCTTCCGTCTAGCGGGGTACGAACATTGACCAAAGCCAGTTTAGACAACACATCGCGCACGGTGGTATAGCCAGACTGACGAATTTGCTCAGCCGTAATGACCGTGGTCGAAAATGGCTGGTCCTTCTCAAGGACTGCAGTTTGAGTAGAGGACACAAACACTGGGGGAAGCGCATAAAACGCGAGTTCCTCTTGAGCCTGTGCGGGCAAAGCCGCCAACAAACAAACGATTGGTAATTTTTTGAAATGAATGAACACCTTGAACTCCAGTAAACTGCACCCACCGTGCGGCAATCAATTAACTGGAGAAGACAACACAGGCGAAAGAACCACGCGCGCAAGCAAGCCAAGGACACAACAGCCCTGGAAGTCACGGAGAAAAGTTCGGTAAAAAACAATTGGCCGCCTGCGTGCTGCCTCCCCGCAGCACCAGTCGCTCGCCTGAATGGGACAGGCTGAACGGTCAAGGCCGGTATCCGGGCTTGTAAGTTTTGATGTGTCGCCTTCCCAGTTGCTGCGTTTAGAGCAGCTTTACTACCAGTGGCAAAATGACACACCCGCACTTACGTACCGTTGCGGGGGCAGCGCAGGCTTGAACCTGCTTCCCGTTTAACTTCGCTCAAAAAATGAGCACAAGCACCTTAACCCTGCTATTCTAACGTGTTTTTTTAACACCCAAACACCGGGCGCATGCCGTTTAGGTAGTGCGATTGAAAAGCCATGTCAGAAGTCTGGAAACCCAGCGTCACAGTAGCCGCCATTGTCGAGCATCAGGGCAAATTCCTGATCGTGGAAGAACACACCACCGATGGCATCAAACTGAACCAACCCGCAGGCCACCTGGATCCAGGTGAAACGCCACAGTTTGGTGCTGCCCGCGAAGCACTGGAAGAATCAGCCTGGGAGGTGAGCCCGGTGGGTTTGCTGGGCATCTACATGAGTCGCTACACAAGCTCACGCACGCAGGAAGATGTTACTTATCTGCGCTTTGCCTTTGCAGCCGAGGTGGTGAAACACCACAGTGATCGCGCATTGGACGAAGGCATTATCCGCACACTGTGGATGACCGTTGAGGAGTTGCGCGCCAGCCAAGACCAGCACCGTAGCCCCTTGGTGATGCGTTGCGTTGAAGACTTCCTGAACTGGAAGGCTGGCAAACAGCCCATCATGCCGCTTGAGCACGTGTACACGCACCCCAGCGTGCTTGCTGGGCCAATGCCTCCCGGCGTATCTTAAATATCATGGCTAAAACAGTGGTTATTGGCATGTCGGGCGGGGTAGATTCCTCGGTGTCGGCATGGCTGCTCAAACAACAGGGTTACAACGTCATTGGTCTTTTCATGAAAAACTGGGAAGACGATGACGACTCGGAGTATTGCTCGAGCCGACAAGACTGGCTGGACGCGGCCAGCGTGGCCGACCTGGTGGGTGTAGACATTGAGGCGGTGAACTTCGCCAGTGAATACAAAGACCGGGTGTTCTCTGTGTTCCTGAGTGAGTACTCAGCAGGCCGCACCCCCAACCCGGACATTCTTTGCAACAGCGAAATCAAGTTCAAAGCCTTTCTGGACCATGCCTACTGCCTGGGAGCTGACTACATTGCCACAGGCCACTATGCCCGCGTGCGGGAAGTGAATGGTGAATTCCAGCTGCTAAAAGCAATCGACCACAGCAAAGATCAATCGTATTTTCTGCACCGGCTGAACCAGGCGCAACTCAGCAAAACCCTGTTCCCACTGGGCGAAATACAAAAAACCGAAGTTCGCAAAATTGCACTTGAACTGGGGCTTTCCAACGCCACCAAAAAAGACAGCACTGGCATTTGCTTCATTGGCGAACGCCCGTTTCGGGAATTCCTGAATCGCTACCTGCCCACCGCGCCCGGCCCCATTCTGAATGACGAAGGTCAACAAATTGGTGAACACGTGGGCCTGAGCTTTTACACGCTGGGTCAGCGCAAAGGCATTGGCATTGGCGGCCAAAAAGAAGGCAATGGCGAACCCTGGTTTGTTGCCCGCAAAGATTTGAAAAACAACACGCTGTATGTGGTGCAAGGGCACGACCACCCCTGGCTGCACCAGAAAGTACTGACTGCCGAACAGGTACATTACATTTCAGGCCATACCCCAAGCGATGCGCACATGGCTTGCAAAGCCCGTTACCGCCAAGAAGATTCATCCTGTGATTTCAAACAGACGGAACAAGGGTTCGAATTGAACTTTGAAGAAAGCCAGTTTGCGGTCACCCCGGGGCAAAGCGCCGTGCTCTATCAAGGCGAGGTTTGCTTGGGCGGCGGCGTTATTGCCTGAAACACGGCATAAAAAAAGCCCCGACCAATTCGGGGCTTTTTTCTTTGGTGCATTCAGCTGAGTTACTCAGGCTTGGTGTCTTCAAAACTGGGGCGACAAGCCAGGCGCTCGGAATATTCATTCAGTTCCGGATACAGTTCACGCCACTTCAAATCGGGCATGCGGAAATCAAGATAAAACAAGGCACAACCTACAGTGATATCGGCCAGGCTGAATTGCTCAGTCAGGTAAAAACCTGGGGTGGTTTTAATGCGATGGGAAACCCATGCCAGGCCATTGTGAATTTTCTGGGTTTGACGGTCAATCCAGGGTTGGCTGACGTTGTCGCCCTCGTGGAATTTCTTTTCCAGAATGATATCCACGGCCGCCTGACTCAAACCCTGCCCCAACGATTCCATTGTGCGAACCAAGGCACGGTTATTGGGGTTGGTTGGCAACAGGGGCACCGTTGGCATCATGTATTCCAGCATGCCCGAGATAACCAGTGAATCAAATACGGTTTGACCACCATCCAAAATCAGGCAAGGCACCTTGCCCAGAGGATTGTGATCGCTGATGCGGGTGTTTTCGTCCCACACATTTTCAAGTACAAATTCGTACGGAATTTCTTTTTCTTGAAGCTGAACGCGAATTTTGCGCACGAAGGGGCTAGTCAGGGATCCCACTAGTTTCATCACAGTTCTCCTAAATACAATCCTGGATGAGATTGCGTCTTGTTTTTTACGACCTGAAAGTGTCTAACAGTTTTACAAATTGAACAAGCAGAATTCCAAAATACCGCCGAGGACACCACTCCTCCCGAATAGTTTCCAGCGAGACAGGTTACAATACAAGGCCTTGAAAAACCTCAATTTTTACCATTCGCATGATCTCTTCAGACTCTTTAAGCACATTAACCGCAATCAGCCCGCTTGACGGCCGTTATCAGTCCAAAGTGGCCAATTTGCGCCCCCTGCTCTCTGAAGCCGGGTTCATGCATCACCGCGTTATCGTTGAAATTGAATGGCTCAAGGCGTTGGCCAACGCAGGCTTTTCTGAATTGCCCGCCTTCTCAGCACAAGCACTGGCCAAACTCGACGCCATCAAAACTGAATTTTCAGAGGCCGATGCACAACGCATCAAAGAATTCGAAGCCACCACCAACCACGATGTGAAGGCTGTTGAATATTTTATTAAAGAAAAGTTTCAGGCCGATGAAGAACTGAAAAAATCGGCTGAATTCGTTCACTTTGCCTGTACTTCTGAGGACATCAACAACATGAGCCATGCCCTCATGTTGAAAGCAACGCGTGAACAGGTGATTTTGCCGACACTGGATCGCATGGTCACCACCCTGCGCAATTACGCCCACCAGTTTGCCGACTTGCCCATGATGTGCCGCCCCCATGGCCAGCCTGCCAGCCCCAGCACCATGGGCAAAGAATTTGCCAACGTAGTGCACCGCCTGGAGCGCGCCATTGTTGCCATCAAGGCTGTGGAATTACCCGCCAAAATGAACGGTGCGGTGGGCAACTTCAATGCCCATTTGTCAGCCTACCCAGAATTCGACTGGGAAAAGCTGAGCCGCGATTTGATTGAAAGCCTGGGACTTACCTTCAACCCCTACACCATTCAAATCGAACCACACGACGGCATTGCCGCCCTGATGGACGCCATTGCACGCACCAACACCATTTTGATCGACCTAAGCCGCGATATTTGGGGTTATATTTCTTTGGGCTACTTCAAACAGAAGCTGAAAGCCGGTGAAGTGGGTTCGTCCACCATGCCACACAAGGTCAATCCAATTGATTTCGAAAATGCCGAGGGCAATTTGGGCATGGCCAACGCGGTGCTAAAGCACTTGTCTGAGAAATTGCCCGTGTCTCGCTGGCAGCGCGATTTGACTGACTCCACAGTGCTGCGCAATTTGGGCGTGGGCATTGGTTACGCGATCCTGGCCTACGAAAGCTGCCTGCGTGGCTTAGGCAAACTGGAAGTGAACGAAGCTGCAATTGCAGCCGACATCGACAACGCTTGGGAATTACTGGCTGAGCCAGTACAAACGGTGATGCGCCGCTACGGCCTGCCCAACCCATACGAGCAACTCAAGGAGCTAACCCGCGGCAGAGGCATTACTCAAGCGGGCCTGCAACAGTTCATCGCCCAACTGGATTTGCCCCAATCTGAAAAAGATCGCCTTCTGGCAATGACCCCAGCCAGCTACATCGGCAAGGCCGCTGAACTGGCCAAGCGCATTTAATAATCTTCCCCGAGGCAAATTGTCACCGTTTGTAAGTACCCTGCCTCGGGGATGATCAGCTCAAAATACCCACGCATACTCAAGCACATAGAGTCATTTTTGGTGTTTGACCATGCGTGCGGGCCTCGGATTTACCTTGATTGAACTGACATTTGCAATCGCAATTGTTGGTGTGCTCGCCACCCTGAGCTACGCAGGCTATGAAGCATCGTGGGAAAAATCGAACTTCCGCTCCATGCGGGAATTCGGCGTGGAGCTGGCGCTAAGCCAGCAACTGCACAGGCAACGCTATGGCCGCTACGCACAAAATGTCTCAAGCAGTGGCACGCCAAATGCAAATCGCTTGGTTCTGCCCTCGTCGGGCAACTACAACGTGGTTGTCTCAAATTCCGACTTTCGTGGTTACCGGGCTGAAGTCAAACCGAGCGTCAACGCGCCGCTTAGGCTACCCGAATCCTGCAGAACACTGATTGTTGAAAGCGACATGGGCATTCAACGCTTTGGCGCCCGGTCTGCCGCCAATCAAAACACCTCTGACAGGTGCGTTCCTCATGGCTAAGCGCATTGCAGGTTTCACCTTAATCGAGATATTGATTGGCATGGCAGTGGTCGGTGTACTGGCCATTGCAGTCATTCCCAGCATGAACTCGGTGCTGAACAAACAGACCTTGAAGGTCAAAGTTTCGCGCCTGGACACCTATGTCGATCAAGCGCGCAACCTGGCAGCGATTACAGAATGCCCTGTCGAGATGAACCTGCAGCCCGGCAACAGTGCAGTGAACGTGAATGTGGCCGTTCAACATGACCGTTTCATGAAAGGCTGTAGCGCCTGGTACTCCCAAACCAACAATCAGAATAGTCGGGGTTTCTCCGCAACGCTTCGGGATGTCACGCTGACCAACGCCACCAACCTTCATTTCAAGGCAGTGTCGGGCCTGCTGGATACACAAAACCAAACACAACTAACCCTCAATTACAGAGACAAGCGCGCAGAAATCACTTACCTGGGTATTGGCAACGGGGTGGTGAGCTATGAATAACAAAACCAGGCCTTATTACGGCGCGTCCTCGGTCAGCCTGCTGATTGGCATGGCCTTGCTGACCATTAGCATTACCGGTGCACTCAAGTTGATGGGGGTCAGCATACGCGCACAAAATGACCTGAATACCGAGAATCTGGTCGATCAGGTCAATCGAATTGGTGAAATTATTACAGTTCACCTGAACAGGGGCGGCAGCTACCAAAACCCCGATGTTGAAGCCAAGGGCATACAGTTGTGCAGCCTGCAAAACCAATCCATGCAATGCAATGGCTACCAGTCCACAAACCGAAACTTCTGCCTGAGCATTCCAACACGCGTTAGTCGCAGCGGCAATGATGTCATCAACCTGACTGGCTTTCGATTGTTCAATGGAGTACTCGCCCAACGCGAATTGGCAGGTGCAAACATGGCGCAATTTGACCATGGGGCATTTTGCGGCAACAACCCAGCCTGGCTTGATTTGAACAATGTGCGTGACTTTGAGTTTACCAACATCCGGTTCTGCAGGTTTCAGGCCAACACGCCCGGGCAGGTTACCCAGAATTATGAGCAGAATTGCAACTCGGTCATCGAGAACAATCCCGAGTCCAATATGTTCTGGATCGCCATGTTCAAAGCACGGATTGGCGATAACGTAACCGAGGGGCAGTACGAAGAAGCCAGGATTATCCACCTTCTCAACACCACACGGGTAAGGATGGGATCATGAACAAGTGGCTGCGCATGCGAAAAAAATTCCAGTCGGGTGCCCTTGGTGTATTTGTATGTGTGGTGCTGGTGATTGTGTTTGGGTTGATCAGCGTGCAAAACGTAACAACCACCAGCCTGGATCTGTATTTGTCAAATTCCAAGCAACACATTGAGGAAGCACGCCAACTGGCCTACGCGGGTCTGCGCCATTACACCCACAATTTTGGAAATGATGCTGCCATTCAGAAACTAATCGATGATTACAAAGGCAACACCGCCATTATCGGGGAGTGCTCTTTGACTGTTGCGCTGCCAGAAACACTGGACCCACAAATACAAGTGGCCAGTCCGAACACGCCAGACAACAACCGACAAGACATTGTAATTCGCGGCATGATCGTGCCCTATAACTGCGACCATGCCATTTCAGATGAAAACTACCGGGCCACTTTTGAAATAGTGGCCAGTGTGAACTGCGTGGGCAGCCAGGGCGTGCAATCGGGCTGTGTGAAACGGTCATTTGTATTCAATCGCGAAGACAGCAATGGGCGTCCGTACAATCCCATTCAAATACCTCCGCCACCACCGCCGCCACCCAGGCCACCCGACCCGAATCCGCCGCCGCCACCTCCACCGCCGCCACCCGTTCAATCCCCGCGTCCGTCAGAGCCGCCGCCCAGGGAAGAACCCAGGCCACCACCACCGAGATCACAGGGTAAACATGAAGTGGGATTCTAGAAAAAACGGATTTTCAATGGTCGATGCATTGATCGCCATCCTGGTGCTGTCCGTTGGATTGGTGCTGTATGCCAAGAACTGGACAGCCAACTTCGGTGCCAAAAACTCGACCCATGTGCGATCGATCGCGGCAACACAGGTCGCCGAGATCGGCAATGTGTTGCTGGCCAATATTTCGGACCTGGATCGGGACACGCCACGTGGGCAAATTATTTCTCGTATGCAACAGTTCTCGGGGCAGCTTGAGAACCACTTGAACGGCTACGCTGGCGCAAGAGGCTACGAATGCACGAGCAATGGGCCCCGGGCCTTGGGATCAACCAACAATTCAATTAATTTGAACGACGCCACACTGCCCCGGGCATGGGCGCAAGGTGCGGCTTCATGTGTCAGCATTCAACCATTGCCCAACCTGAACACTCAAACAAACGGAGTGTGGGTGCACATTGAGGCCAGCTGGATTGACGCACACACGCGAGACAACCAGAGGGAAAACGTGAGTGTTTATACTTTGGTCAGCCCGCTTTGATATTACTTTGAATACAACTGGGGACCCAGGCGATGAATTAACCGATCACTCACAAACGCGTGAATGACCGCAAATTGTTCGTCACTCAATGACCTCAATGCAAAACCGTAGCTTGAGGAAGCGGGGCCGGAGTCGCGCGGCTTGGAAACCACGTCTGCATCACATTCAATCACATACTTTCTGTCATCGAGAATGATTTGAAAAGCAATTGAAATCGTTTGTCCAATTTTCAGTGAAACAGCCTTGGCAAACAACAGTTCAACGCCGCCCGTGGAGATGTTGTCGATCACGGCCGCGGTGGGCTCGGCATCACCACTTTTAGGCTCCGCCAAACGTATGCTTGCCGGAAGATCACAATTGACACGTCGTGCCCGACGAATGGCCTGTGACTCCAAGTGAGTTTCGTGCGGCCACGACATCACGATCAGTGGGTGCGGTGACAGCAACACCTTCTCGATCATTGAGCTAAAACGGTAAATCGACAAACCATAAGTGGCTTGAAACTCCCAGACCTGCCCTTCTTTGGTGAACACACACTTGCCGTCTCGCATGGGGTGCGTAATCAAAATGGCGGCCTGCGGAATACTGCCAATCAAACGCACATGAAACGGATCTTTCGCCTGAGCGGGCGCAAACATTTTCAGCTGACTACCGGTTTCAAAGGGGTCTTCGAAGGCCTGCTTTGCAGGAAGCATTCTAGGCAAAGTGCTGGAGTCGATTTGTTGCTTGCCGGGTTGAATGACAAACTTGGTCGCCCACCTGGGGTTGTGGTAAAGACCCTTGGCAGCCAGTTCATCCAGCTGTTTCTGGCTGGTCACCGCTTGCCCTTCTGCGAGCAGCAACACCCCGCCTCGATCAAAAATGGCGAATGGCAGCGCCTTGCCTATTTCAACGTCGCCCTTGGCCAATGGCGACAGGTCTTTGGGATTGTCCACGCTGCCTCGCTTGCTAACCCCGCTTTACGGAGTCTCAAATTCTTTGTCTTTCTTTACAGGCTTAACCAAATCTTCTCGAGTCAGCCCCATCCACATCAACATGGGACTTGCAACCAACACCGAGGAGTAAATACCGAACAGAATACCGATGGTCAGCGCCAAAGCAAAGCCGTGCAAGGTTGGGCCGCCAAAGAACAACATCGAACACACCATGATCTGGGTAGAGCCGTGGGTAATGATGGTGCGAGAAATTGTGCGGGTAATCGCACTGTCGATCGTCTCAGGCACTGACATTTTGCGGACTTTCTTGAACGTCTCACGAATTCGATCGAACACCACCACCGATTCGTTCACGGAATAACCCAGCACCGCGAGCACGGCAGCCAATACAGAAAGGGAAAACTCCCAACTGAAGAAGGCGAAGAAGCCGAGAATAATCACCACATCGTGCAGGTTGGCAACAATGGCAGAGACCGCAAATTTCCATTCAAAACGCAGTGCCAGGTAAATCATGATGCCGATGATCACCACCATGAGCGCGATCACACCGTTTTCAGCCAGCTCACGACCCACCTGCGGCCCCACGAACTCAACCCGCATCAACTGAACGTCGGGACCTCCCAGATTCAGCACCTGCTCCGTCATGGCCTGTTGGTTCAACTTGCCATCTACGCCCAAAACTCCGGACTGCAGGTCTTTCACAGCCAACCGCACCAACACATCTCGGGCCGTACCAAAGTTTTGTACCTGCGGTTCGCCAATGCCGGTGGCACGTAGCCCTTCCCGAATTTTCTCGAGTTCGGCAGGTTGGGAGTAACGAGCCTCGACTAACACACCGCCGGTAAATTCCACACTCAGATTCAAGCCTTTGGTGGACAGGAAGAAAACCGCTGCCGCAAAAGTCAGGAACGAGATGATGTTGAAAATCTTGGCATGCCGCATGAACGGGATGTCGTTTTTAATTCTGAATAATTCCATTTCTTCTTACTCTGTTCGTTGGTGGTCAGGCTTTTTTGGCCACGGCTGTGTTGCTATCAGGGCGCCAAATTTGCCCAATGCTCACAGAGTCCAGTTTTTTCTTTCGGCCATACCACAGGTTAACCACGCCACGCGATACCACGACCGCGCTGAATATGGAAGTCAGGATACCCAGGCAGTGCACCACGGCAAAACCACGCACAGGGCCCGAGCCAAAAATCAACAAAGCCAAACCAGCAATCAGGGTGGTAATGTTCGAATCCAGAATGGTGGCCCATGCGCGCTCGTAACCCGCTGCAATGGCCTGCTGGGGCGCAGCGCCCTCGCGGAGTTCTTCGCGGATACGCTCGTTGATCAACACGTTGGCATCAATCGCCATACCCAAAGTCAGTGCGACAGCGGCCAAACCGGGCAGGGTCAAGGTGGCCTGCAGCACCGACAACAGCGCAAACAGCAGCAACACGTTCACCGCCAGGGCAAAGACCGAGAAGACACCAAACAACAGGTAGTAGGCCATCATGAAGATGCCTAAGACAACGAACCCGTACAAGGTGGAATTGATACCCTTGTCGATGTTGTCAGCACCCAGGCTTGGGCCAATGGTGCGCTCTTCGATAATATCCATGGGCGCAGCAAGTGAACCGGCACGCAGCAGCAAAGCCAGGTCAGCTGACTCCACAGTATTCATGCTGCCGGAAATTTGAACGCGACCGCCGCCAATTTCCCCGCGAATGACAGGCGCAGTCACGACCTCGCCCTTGCCTTTCTCGATCAACACGATCGCCATGCGCTTGCCAATGCTTTCAGCGGTTACCGTCCTGAAAATACGGGAACCCTGGCTGTCCAAAGTCAGGTGCACCGCGGGTTCCTGGGTTTGATTGTCAAAGCCGGCTTGCGCATCGGTCAGGTTGTCCCCGGTCAAAATCACTTCTGATTTCAACAACAGTTCGCGCCCACCACGCTCGGTGTAGCGCTCCAGCCCAAAGGGCACGATACCGCTGGCCAAAGCGGATTGGGCCTCGGGGCTGTCGTCCACCATTCGCACTTGCAGCGTGGCTGTACGACCCAGAATGTCTTTGGCCTTGGCTGTATCCTGAACACCCGGCAATTGGACCACAATGCGATCCGCACCCTGGCGTTGAATGACGGGCTCGGCCACGCCCAATTCGTTGATTCGGTTGTGCAGCGTTGTCATGTTCTGGCGCAACGCATATTCGCGAGCCTGCTGCTCCACCTGCGGTGCCAAGCTTACGTTCAAGATGAATTCAGTACTGTTCTCAGGTGCAAGCAATTGCAGATCGGGCGAGTCTTTCGCCAATGCCGCCTGGGCCTTGCTGTGGGTCTCGGCGTCGCGGAAGGTCAGACTAAAGCCGGCAGGGGTGCGCGTGGCACTGGCGTAGCGCAGGTCTTCTTCGCGCAGGGTTTGCTTGGCACTGCCCAGCAAGGCGTCTTTGCGCTTCTCAAGCGCCGCATCCATGTCCACCTGCAACAAGAAGTGCACGCCACCGCGCAAATCCAGACCCAAATACATGGGTAGCGCATTGATGTTGGTCAGCCAGTCAGGTGAGCGGGACAACAAATTAAGGGCAACAATGTACCCCGGGTCGTTCGGGTCAGGATTAAGCTGGTTTTGAAGAAAATCACGCGCCTTCAATTGCGCTTCAGACGATTTGAACCTGAATTTCAGTGTTCCACCACCCAGCGTTTCTTCGAAAAACACCCCGTCGGGCTTGATACCTTGCGCCTCAAGCTGACTGGACAATCGCTCAGCCAGATCGGGTGACACTTTCAAAGTGGATTTTCCACTTGAAACCTGCACGGCAGGCGCTTCGCCATAAAAATTGGGCAGGGTGTATAACACACCCAACACCAACACAATGGCGATCATCAGGTACTTCCAGACAGGGTATCGATTCATGACAGCAGATTAACGAGTTTCTTTCAGGGTGCCGCGAGGCAGCAGGCTTTGTACAGCAGCGCGTTGCAGCACAACTTCAACAGGTTTGTCACCCATTTCAGCCACTTCCAGCGTGATGTACGATTCGTTGATTTTGCTGATTTTTCCCAGCAAACCACCCGAGGCGATCACTTCATCGCCCTTCTGCAGGGTTTCAACCATGGCTTTGTGTTCTTTCTGACGCTTCATTTGGGGACGAATGGCCAAAAAATAAAGTACGCCAAACATCAAAATGAGGGGCAGGAAGCTTAAAAGGCCACTTTCCGGGCCAGCGGCTGCGGATTGCGCAAACGCGGATGAAATCACAGTCATCTCCTTAAAGTTGTGATGGGTTCGCGCCGAGTATACAACGCTTGACACTTAAAATTCAGACCAAAAGGCTTGACTTGGGTTCCACTTAAAGATTCACTTGGTGATTGTGGGAACAATAAAAACAGGCTTTGATCTATGTCGAGCAAGATAGAACAGGCAACCCTGGGCGGGGGTTGTTTCTGGTGTACGGAAGCTGTTTTCCGGCAACTCAAGGGAATTGAGCTTTGCGAATCGGGTTACAGCGGCGGTAGCGACCCCAACCCCAATTACGACAAGGTGTGCGGTGGACGTACCGGCCACGCCGAAGTTATTCGGCTGCACTTTGATCCGGAATTGATTTCATTCCGTAAAATTCTGGCGGTATTTTTTGCCATTCACGACCCCACCACCTTGAACCGACAAGGCAACGACGTGGGCACGCAGTACCGGTCTGTGATCTTTTTCCACAGCCCAGAGCAACATGACACTGCCGTGGCGTTTGTGGAAGACCTGGAGAAGCGAAAAATTTTTCGCGACAAGGTTGTCACCGAAATATCACCCTTGCTGAATTACTTCCCCGCGGAGAAGTACCACCAGGAATATTTCGAGAACAACCCCATGCAGCCTTATTGTGCTTATGTGGTGGCTCCCAAGGTTGAAAAGGCAGAAGACCTGTTCGGCGACATGTTCAAGCGTTAACTTGCCTTGTATTTGCCCATGCAGTGCGAAATGGCCCAAGCGGCCATTTGCATGCCCATGGTGGCGGTCACGGTAACCACTGAGCCATAACCTGCACAGTTCAAGCCAGCAGACGGCTCGCAGGCCTCACTGCGCTTGACCTGCTCTGCTGAATAAAACACAGACACACCCAGTTTTTTCTTGGGGTCTTTGGCATAACCATGTTCACGGCGCAGTGTGTAACGCACTTTGGCCAGCAGGGGGTCGTTGGTGGTGTCGCGCAAGTCGGCTGGTTGCACCAGCCAAGGCTTTGTTTTTCCGCCAGCACTGCCCGACAACACCACAGAAATATTCAAACGCGCGGCCACTAGCGCCATGGCGACTTTGGCACGCACATTGTCGCAACAATCCAGCAACACCTTGTACTTACCGGGCGTGGCCGAAAATTCCGTCAACAATGTTTGGGCATTGTCCGGTTCCAGAAATGCGTCCACCAAGGTGATTTGGCACTGCGGGAAATAGCTGTGAATGTGATCGGCCAGCGCTTTGATTTTCTCTTGGCCCAGTGTTGTGTCGCAGGCCTGAATTTGCCGGTTGATATTGCTTTCAGCCACATGATCCATGTCGACCAGCGTAATCCGCCCAATACCGCTACGAGCCAAAGCCTCGGCAGCCCACGAACCCACACCACCCACGCCAACCACCATGGCGTGAACATCTTGATTGAGAAAGGCATGGGCGCCATCGCCATACAGGCGATTCAATCCACCAAAGCGACGGCTCAAATCCGGATCGTCGTTCATCAACGCGCTTCCAGATCAACGATACTCACCGCCACTTCACGGGTGTCGTTGCCACGCATCACCAACAAATTTGCGGTGCCGCCCACACCAATTGCTTCCAGCGCCTTGGAAAGCTGCAACACATTGGCCACAGGTTTGCGGTCCACGGCAATAATGATGTCGCCGACCACACCCGCTTGCAAATCAAACGGTTTCAAACCAGCCTTTGCAGCCGGCGAGGCTGGCTCAATGCCCATCACGGCAACACCGCGAATACCCAGGCGGCGGGCCAGCGACTCGTCGGCTACAGCAATACCAATGCCGGGGCGCGGCAAAGTGCCCCGCTCGATTAGCTGGGGCACAATTTGATTGACCAAATCCACCGGAATGGCAAACCCGACCCCCGCGGAGGAACCACTTTGCGAGAGTATCGCCGTGTTCACACCAATCAAACGCCCAGCGGAATCGAGCAAAGGCCCACCCGAATTACCCGGATTAATTGCGGCATCGGTTTGAATGACATCTGGAATTTCACGCCCATTGCTGACAGGCAGGGTTCGCCCCAAGGCGCTGACAATGCCTGCGGTCAGGGTTTTGGACAAACCAAAGGGGTTACCAATCGCAAACACCGACTGGCCCACTAGCAGGTCACCAGAAACACCCACAGGAATGGGGCGAAGATTGGCAGGCTTGTTAACCAGGCGAATCACGGCAAGGTCATAGGAAGGTGCAATACCCACCAAGCGAGCAGGCAGGGGCTCAGAATCATCAAGCTGCACGCGAATGCGGCTGGCTCCCTCCACCACATGGGCATTGGTCACAATGTGCCCGGCATCGTCCCAAATAAAACCGGAACCAGTGCCTTCAGCGACACGCCTGAAAAACAGTTGACCTTGCACACTCTCGGTAAAAATGTAGGCCACAGAAGCCTTGGACACCTCAAACAGTTCCACCACGCTTTTTTCACCTGCGGCGAGATCACCCCGCGCCTCGACCACACGCGGTGTGACATTTTCCGGGCGACTTGTGAACAGGTTTTCGATACTTGACTGGTTGTACAGCACATAGAGCAAAGCCACGAACAACACAAAGGCTAGCAATGCTGTGGCTGAAGCACCGCGTTGATTCTGGTTCGGTTTCACGAATTTGGATCCTGCTGGTTAACTTCGGGATTCGGGTTGAATTGAAAACGCCGGGCCACTGCATTCGAATCAATTTGTATTAATTTGAAGGTGCAAGTGCGCTGACCGGTGGAGGTCTTTTTGTCACGCCGCAATTTGGTGCGTGCGGCGATCAAGGAGTCGGGATCGCAGTCGGGAACAGCCCAGCAGGCCTGGTGAACAAGTTCACCACCGCTTTCTTGAAGCCCGGCAGCGAGCAAGTCCATGTCATTGCTGTGCAACAGGCCAATGCCTTGCTCGCCTTCAATCAATACCCTGCCCTGTTCATCCTGATACATGGCCAAAGGCCACCCCACCAGGCCGGTGTGCGTGCTTAACATTAAGTCGCCTTGTGCCAAGGGGTGGATTCGATACACCCAAGGCGTGTAGGCCAAATGCACGTAAGCCTTTTGAGGACCATTTTGAAAATAAAAACGACCGTCAGGTTCGCAGCCGTAATTGCGGGCCATGAAATTCAAAATACGCGGATGGCTAATTGTTAACCCTTCCGGTGCCGGCCCGGTAAGCAGCCAGTCGCCCTGCAAGTTCAGTTTGAGCCAACCTGCGATAGCCGGCACATTGGGCCAGCGCGCCAGTGCCTTTTCTACAAGATCATCCACCGCTCACTCCCGTGTGTGGTCCAGTGTGTTGCGCAAAGAAAGCATCGCACTGCTTGGGTAACCAGTCCAGCCCCAAACGCAAATTGCGACCATCGGCAAAGCCCACATGCCCGCCATGATCGGTGAACAGGCAGTTCACCAGCGGCGACACCTCATGCGGCCCGGGCAAATGCTGCCCGTTCATGAAAGGATCATTTTTGGCGTGAATCATCAAAGTGGGTACCGCAATGTGTTTCAGCAAGGGCTTCGCTGATGACACTGCATAGTAATGCTCGGCATCCCGAAACCCATGCCAAGGGGCGGTTACACGGTTGTCAAAATCGAAAAAGTCTTTGCAAGCAGCAATGTCTTCAATCTTTCCCAATTCAGGAAATCGTTTGATTTTCTCAATTGATTTTGGAATCAAGGTATTTAAAAACATGCGGGTGTAGACCCGATTAAATCCTTTGGCCAAGGAGTTTGCACCTGCGAGTAAATCCACGGGTGCGCTTACAGACACCGCAGAACTGATCACTTCTCCAGCTTGCTTTTCTTGCTCGCCCAGCCACTTTAGCAGCACATTGCCACCCAACGAAACACCGGTGACATGCATGCGGTCAACAGCAGGAAATTCGCTGCGCAGTCGGCGCAATATCCAGTCCATTTCAGCCGAATCACCTGAATGATAAGCACGTGGCATTCGATTATTTTCGCCGGAACATCCCCGAAAATGCACAACCACACCCACAGCCCCTGCCATGCGGGCCTGGTTCATCACCGCAAGGCTGTAGTGGCTGCGCGAGCAACCCTCGAGACCATGAAACAACACCCACAGCGTGTGGTGTTTTACAGCTTGTGCAGGGGGTTCGGTGAAATCGAGGTCGATGAAGTCGCCATCGGGCGTGTTCCAGCGCACACGGTGATAATGCACGCTGGGTTTGTTGGCCCAGCGGGCTGCCAGAATGGTTTGGGAATGGCCCTCGGGAAGCCACCAGGGCGGACGGTACACCATACTGCCTCAGTGCCCTTAGTGCAGCGTGGGCTGCGGGTCGAAGTCGGACAAATCATCCTCAACCATTTCTTCAGCGTCCATGGCCGGGCTTGCGTGATGCATCACGATTTTCCAACCGTTCGGCCCCTTGTGATACACATTGGTCGCATTCACCTGCACCACATGGGGCTCACCGCGTGAGCTGCTCATCATCACCTGTTCAACAATGTTGTGCACCGAGACCATGACACCTTCCACACGGTGCACCGGCACCACGCGAATTTGAAGCGCGCCTGCCGAAAGAATTTCTTTCCAGGAGTCGCGCACGTCGTGATAACCCTCCACGCGGGGACCACCCGGGTGAATACACACCACATGCTCATCATCTGCCCACAGGTCCATCAGGGCTTCCAGATCGGCTGCTTCCAGTGCCTCGTAAAAGGCTTGCTCGATGTCTTGCGGGGAGGAATGAATAACTTTGGCTCGGGACATTCAACGCACTCCAATCGGTATTAATGTGTTTTGAATGGGACTCACTGAAACACCACGGTTTTTGATCCGTTCAGAACTACACGGTGCTCACAGTGCCATTTCACAGCGCGGGCCAACACCATGCATTCGGTATCACGGCCACGGGCAGTTAGTTCTTCAGGTGTTAAGGAATGGTCTACGCGGGCCACATCCTGCTCAATAATCGGACCTTCATCCAGATCGGAAGTCACATAATGCGCAGTGGCGCCGATCAGCTTGACCCCTCGATCGAAAGCTTGTTGATAAGGCTTGGCACCTTTGAAGCTTGGCAAAAAGCTGTGGTGAATATTGATCACCCTGCCCAACATGTCGCGGCACAATTCAGGCGACAAAATTTGCATGTAGCGGGCAAGCACCACCAGGTCAATTTTTTCGCGCTCAATAATTTGGCGAATTTGTATTTCCTGCAGTTCTTTCGCCTCGGTCTTCACGGGCAGGTGATAAAACGGAACCCCGTACGACGCAGCCAGCAAAGCAAAGTCCTGATGATTCGATACGATGGCAGGAATTTCACAGGGCAGTTGCCCGCTTTTCCAGCGAAACAACAGGTCGTTCAGGCAATGGCCAAACTTGGACACCATCAGCAACACGCGTGGCTTTACCCGCGCATCAAAAAACTGATATCTCATGGCGAACGGCTCTGCAACCTTCGCAAAATTGGCCTGTAACTCGACTTCAGTCAGCTTGCTTTCAAGGGGCAATGAAAAATGCACGCGCAAGAAAAAAAGGTTGGTTGATTCGTCGCCAAACTGGGCGGAATCCAGAATGTTGCACTGTTGGTCAAACAAAAATTTGCTGACGTTGTACACAATACCCGTGGTGTCTGGGCAAGAAATAGTCAGGATGTAATCACGCATGGTAAGGCCAGGGTGCATTGAAAATGGGCTTGTAAGATCATACTCCCTGAGAAGCAGGCACCAACTGATCCGACACCATTTTCGGGTCGAGCTTTTTCAGGCAATCGGTGTGGCCCAGCGGGCATTCTCGCTGGAAACAGGGGCTGCACTCCAGCTGCAGGTAATACACCTTGGCCTTGTTGCTCAAGGGTGGGGTGTGGTGCGGGCTGCTGGAACCGAACACCGCATGCACCTGCACATTCAATGCTGCAGCCACATGCATTAATCCAGAATCGTTGGTCAGCAACTGGCTGGCTGCTGACATCAGTGCCATTGCTTGGGCCAAACTTGTTTTGCCTGCAAGGCTTTCAGCGCGGGACTGCAAGTCTACCGGCAACAGGCTGAGAATTTCAGCACAAAAAGCGGTGTCTTTCGGACCGCCGAACAACACGACCTGCTGCAAGGGATTGCGCAGCAAAAACTCAATGGCCACCGCCGCAAAGTGCTCAGCGGGCCAGCGCTTGGCCGGACCGAACTCGGCACCAGGCGCCAAAGCCAGGAACCCTGGCAGCAAGCCGAACTCGGTGCAGGCAGCAGTGCCCATGCCCGCCTCAACATTCAACACCGGGAACTCAAGCAACTCGCCTGAATAAGCACCAAGCTGGCCGTACCACTCGATCATGGGTGGTTTGGCTTTCTTGGATGGCTTTGGCAAAGCGTGGGTAAGCACAGCAGTACGAAGCTCGCCGCTGTAACCCACCCGCTTTGGAATGCCTGCAAACCAGGGAACCAGCGCCGACTTCAGTGAATTGGGCAACACCACGGCCATGTCAAACCCACGGCCAGCAAGCGATGCGCCAACCTGCCTGCGCAAGCCCCATTGCAACTTACCGTGAGAAAAAGGTTCGACCTGTACTGCACGCACTGCGTGACTGAACTGGTATACCGGCGCTGTGACCGGGGGAGCCAATACGTGAATTTCGCAAGGCCTGCCGTCTGCAGACCGCAATGTGTTGTCTTGGTGCAAAGCCTGGATCAGCGACAGGCTCATGACCGCATCGCCAATCCAGTTGGGGGCAACAATCAAAACCTTCAATGTGCGTGTACTTTTGCACCAGGTTTCAAGGTGTACACCGTGCCGCAGTAAGGGCAGGTGGCCTTGCCTGTTTTGGTGACATCCAGATAAACCTTCGGATGCGTGTTCCACACCGGCATGGCCGGGTTGGGACAAAATGCAGGCAGTTGATCACCATCAAGCTGCACTGTTTCATGTTTTGCTTTTTTGTCACTGATCATGATGAATTACACCCGTGTCAGCCAGTGTTCATACTTTTCATTTCGACCATACACCACGTCGAAATAACGCTTTTGAAGCTCTTCGGTAATCGGGCCGCGAGTGCCCGCGCCAATGGTTCGGTTGTCCAGCTCACGAACAGGCGTCACTTCGGCCGCAGTACCAGTGAAAAAACACTCATCGGCAATGTAAATGTCATCACGCGTCAAGCGCTTGCTTTTCACTTCCATGCCCATTTCACGGGCCAGGGAGATGATGGTGGAGCGGGTAATACCTACCAAGGCCGATGCAATTTCAGGCTCATAGATGCAACCGTCTTTGATCACGAACACGTTCTCGCCTGCACCCTCAGCCACGAAACCGTCCACGTCGAGCAACAGGGCTTCATCGTAACCATCTTGAATGGCTTCGGTATTGGCCAAAATGGAATTGGCGTAGGTGGCAGCAAATTTGGCACGGGCCATGGTTACATTCACATGGTGGCGAGCATAAGAGGAGGTTTTTACCCGAATTCCCTTTTGCAACCCTTCTTCGCCCAAATAGGCACCCCAAGGCCAAGCGGCGATGGCCACGTGGGTTGCTGCCCCCTTGGGTGACACACCCATTTTTTCCGAGCCATAAAAGGCGATCGGGCGGATATAGCAGGAATCAAGATTGTTGGCACGCACCACTTCGCAACAGGCGTCCATGATCTGCTCACGCGTGTACGGCATGTTCATGCGGTAAATGTGGGCAGAGTTGAACAGGCGGTCTGTGTGCTCTTTCAACCTGAAAATGGCTGGGCCCTTGTCAGTTTTGTAGGCACGCTCGCCTTCGAACACCGACAAACCGTAGTGCAAACTGTGTGTGAGCACGTGAATTTGCGCTTCACGCCACGGCACAAGCTTGCCGTCAAACCAGATAAAGCCATCGCGATCGGCCATTGACATGCTGAATTCTCCGAAATTCCAAGATTTACCAAACCGACATATTCTACAACCCAACAAGCACCGAATTGAGCGCACTACGTTGACTCGGTGAAGAATGAACCACTATAGTGCAATCAACCACCATAAAAAAAGAAGTACACCTATGAAGCAATGTCTGGCGAATGCTCAACCCCGTTGGACGCGTAGAAAACAAGAGCGCCCACAAGAACTACTCGATGCCGCACTGACCATTTTCAGCGAAAAAGGATTTGCCGGTGCCCGCCTTGAAGATGTAGCCAAAAGCGCAGGCGTGAGCAAAGGCACCGTTTACCTGTATTACTCCAACAAGGAAGAGCTGTTGAAAGCAGTGGTGAAAGAACATGTTTCACCCATTGTTGAAGAAGCCAAAAGCCTGCTGGAACCCGACAAAAGCTCAGCCAACCTGATTCGCGAAGCAATCCACCTGTGGTGGCTGAAGTACGGCTCGACCAAGCTGAGCAGCATCACAAAAATTGTACTTTCAGAAGCCAATGCCTTTCCCGAACTGGGCCGCTTCTTCTATGACGAAGTGGTTCGGCCCTGGTGGGACTATCTCGAATCTGTGCTCAAACGTGGCATTTCCCGCGGAGAATTCGCCGACATCGACACCGAGTACGCCGCCCAGGTGTTGTGCGCACCGCTGGTTACCCTTGGTTTGTGGAAACGGACCATGGATGGTTGCTGTGGCGTGGAAACCAACCCCATGCGTTACATAGAAGCGCACATTCAAATGGTGCTGAATGGTTTGACCTGCCCGCAAACATCGCGTGTCGCATAAAATTTGCTAAAATAGCGAGTTACCCATTTCCCCACGCGAGAACCCGCCATGGACTTCGAGAAAGCCCGCTTCAACATGATTGAACAACAAATCCGCCCCTGGAACGTGTTGAACCAGAAGGTGCTTGATTTGCTTGAACTCATCAAACGCGAGAATTTTGTGTGCTCCGGTCTGGAAAAACTGGCATTCACCGACTGCGACCTTCCAATCCGTGTGAGTGGCGCAGACACCGGCGAGGCCATGTTCAGCCCCAAAATGGAGGCGCGCATTCTTCAGGAAATCGAGTTGGGTACCCATGAAAAAGTGCTTGAAATTGGCACGGGCACAGGTTACATGGCTGCGCTGATGGCACAGCAATGTGCCCACGTTACCACCATTGAATTGAACCCGGCCATTGCTGAACTGGCCCGTAGCAACCTGAAAAAAAATGGCATTACCCGCGTGAAAGTGCTTGATGGTTGTGGCTTTCAATTGGCCCCTACACTTGGCCAGTTTGACGCCATTGTGCTGTCGGGCGCCACGCCGATCATGCCGGCAGGCCTGCTGGAGGCAGTCAACCCACTGGGGCGCCTGATGGCCGTTGTTGGCCGGGCACCCGCCATGCAGCTGGTGTTGGCCCGGAAGTCCCGCGATGGCCAATTGATTACCACCCCGTTGTTTGAAACCATGACCAAGGTGTTGATCAACGCACCCAAGGCCAGCGAATTCGTATTCTAAGGACACGGGACTCATGACCCAGCCCGATCAAACCGTACCCCTGCGACACGTATCGGGCTTCAAACAGTGTTTATTAATGGCCTTGCTGGGTTTGGTGTTTGCGGGCCACGCGGCGTGGGGGCAAACAGCAGCGCCCCAAAATCTGCTCAAGTTATACAACCTGGCCAAGCAAAATGACCCCACCTTTCAGGCAGCGGCCTCGCAATTGCGGGCCGACCTTGAAACTGAAAACCAGGCTTTTTCAGCCTTGCTGCCCAACATTAATTTTGGGGCACGCATTGAAAAGCAGGACAACACCTACGATGCATTCGGCATGTCGATCGAAGCAAGCCGCAATCCCGGCACTTACAGCCTGGTACTGAATCAAGCCCTGTTTCGCCCCCAAGCCTGGGAAACTTACAAACAAAGCCAGTTGAGCGGAGAAGTCGCCAAACTGCAGTTTCAACAAGCCGAGCAAGAACTGGTTTTGCGACTGACACGCGCCTACTTTGATTTACTGACAGCGCAAAACGACCTGTCCAGCATTCGCGATCAGAAAGCAGCCATTGCCGAGCAACTGGCACTGGCCAAAGCCAATTTTGAAGTGGGCAGCGCCACTGTCACCGACCAGCAAGAAGCCCAAGCCCGGTTCGATCTGGCTGTGGCCCAAGAACTGGCCGCAGAAAACCAATTGGCGCAGCGCAAACTGCAACTGGAAACAATTGTGGGCATGCCGGTAGACAAGCTGGCCACACTTGCCCCATCAACCCAACTAAGCGCCCCATCTCCGAACACAACCGAGGCCTGGGCTGAACAGTCCCGAAACAACAACCTGATCGCGCAGCAGGCGCGACTTGCCAAACTGATCGCCAAAGGCGAAAGCAACAAAGCCAAATATGGCCACTTGCCCACCTTGGACCTGACGGCGCAAATGGTTGAAACCGAGCAGCAAATTTTTGACGGCAACACGGGGCGACCTTTTGACTTGGGCGTTGACAGCACCACCATTGGCTTGGTCATGAACATACCGATTTTTAGTGGGGGCGGCACCCAAAGCCAGGTGCGCCAGCAGGCAGCCCTGCTGGAAAAAGCAATGAACAATGTAGAACTGGCGAACCGGAATGCCACACAGGCTGCGAAATCGGCTTTTCTGGGGGTACAAACCAGCTTGGCCCAGGTCAAGGCATTGGAAACAGCGCTGGCCTCGAGTGAACTGGCCCTAAAATCGAACAAAACCGCCTATGAGGTGGGAGTCCGAATCAATGTCGATGTATTAAATGCCCAGCAACAATTCAATGCCACTCAACGTGACCTGTCCAAAGCCAAGTACGCAAGCTTGATCAATATGTTGGAACTTCAGGCCGTGGCCGGGCAATTAAACGTGGAATCGGTTCAGCAGATCAATCAGCTTTTGGTTCAATAGCGGCCCTGGTTCAGTACATCGAAGCTGCGCTGGGTTGCGCCACGATGCCCCCGAGCATAGGCAAAGGCGGCTTTCTTGGCCTCGTCATTGCCCCGAAAACCACTCAGGTAAAACTCACATGCCGCCAGCAAATGCTCAAATCGGCGAGCCGCACTCGCGGCCAATGCATCGTCTGCGGCCTTGGCAAAATTGAATGTATTGGGCCCCATCCACACGGGGCAACCGTAGGCGCAGGCTTCAATCAGGTTTTGCCCACCAAAAGGCAACCAGGAGCCGCCCAGCAAAGCCAGATCAGCCACGCTGTAATACGCAGGCATTTCACCCATGGAATCGCCCAACACCAGCCGCGCCTGGCCAAACCCCGCCAGTGCAATATTGCTGCCCGCATTGAACGAGGCACTTCTGCGCACTGGGCGCGCAACACCCATTCGTGTCGCGGCCTCGGCCATTAAAGCAAACACTTCATCAAAGCGCTGGGGGTGGCGCGGCACAATCCACACACTGGCTTTGGGCATGCGCTTGAAAAACTGACATCGGTTTAAGGCGTCCAGGAGCAAGGCCTCTTCACCTTCCCGGCTACTGGCAAACAACACCACTTGCTCGGCCTGGGTTGCCTCTCGCCAAACACGCCCCATTGTGACCAGCTCGGGTTTTAGGGCCACATCAAACTTCAGGTTGCCACACACCGCGTTCACAGGTCGACCAAGGTTCTGAAAAACATTGGCGTCAGCCTGGGTTTGGGCAATCAAGGTGCCAAGGCTTTGCAACACGGGTTTACTGATCGCGCCAAATTGAGCCAATCGCTTCCCGGTGGTGGGCGAAACACGTGCATTGAGCAAGGCGGTGTGAACCCCTTCCTTGGCAGCGCCCAAGAGTAAATTGGGCCAAAGCTCGGTTTCAACCACCCAAAGTGCATGCGCCTGCACCTGCTTTAATGTGCGGGTAACCAAGTAGGGCAAATCGTAGGGCAGGTAAAAAAACCGAACATTGTTCAATGCGGAATACAGCTGCTGACAAGTGGCCAAACCGGTGGGTGTGGTGCAAGAAACAGCCCATTCGTGCTGCGGATAAACCTTGGCCCAATGCTGGACCAAAGGGGACACGGCATGGGCCTCGCCCACCGACACGGCATGCACCCAAATCCGCTTTTGCCCAGCGGGCACAGGCTTGAATTCAGGCAGGCGCGCCAAAAAACGCTGGCCCCACGCTTGCCTGTATTCGGGCTGCCGAATGCCGCGTTTGAGCAAATACAAAGCCAAAACTGGCTGAAGCAAAAAAAGAATCAGGCTGTAAAACCACAAAAAGATGCGAGCAGACACACTCAAAGTTTATTTCCCCGTAGCAAACGCGTTGCCGCTTCAAACACTTCGCCTACCGCTGGTTCTCGCCCCACATCGCCCAAACTAATGGCATGCGGGTTAAACCGTGGCGCGAATCGCCAGGCCGGCGTGGCAAAAAACAAAGCGACCATGGGTAAATAATGCGCGGCAGCCAAATGCGTTATACCGGTATCCACACCAATAACCAGGCCAGCCTTTTCAAGGCGCACGCGTAACTCGCCCAAAGCCAAGCGGGGCATGACCTCGACCCGGGAAATGCCAGCGGCTATTTTTTCCGCCTGCTGGTGCTCGGTATCGCTGCCCCAAGGCAGTTTGACCGCATAACCAAGATCAGAGAAACGATGTGCCAACTCACGCCATTTGACGATTGGCCATTTTTTTTCGTCGCGAGCGGTGGCATGTAAAAACCAGATTTCAGCACCGCGGGGAACGGCAGGAAGCACTTTTTGCGGAGCAATGTCATAGAAAACTGGTTTGCCAAGCAAACGATAACCCAACAGCCCAGCCGCTAACTCCCGCAGACGCTCGACTGCATGCGCTTGCGGATCCCACCCTGCCCGCTTCGCGTAGAAGAGGCAAGCCAGACTTTCCTTGGCATAGGAAAAACCAGGACCCATCAGAGTGCCCTTCGCGGCCCGGGCCAAGACTGCGCTTTTGATCAAACCCTGTAGGTCAATGATCGCGTCGTATTGCCTGTCTGCCAAACGGCCCCTTAGCAACTTCCATTGCTGCCAGGTGTAACGAATTCCCTGTTTGCGCCACTTGCGCAAATTAACCGGAACTACCTCGTGAACATGGCGACTGCCGCGCACCAGGTCAGCAAATGGCTCTTCTACCATCCAGTCGATCTGGACAGCAGGGTCGTGGGCGTGAATATCATTCAAAACCGGCAAGGCATGAATGACATCTCCCATGGAAGTGGTCTTAACAATTAATATACGCTTCATCTAGCGCTTAGGTTGATCGCAACCGCATCATTGTAAGCGGCAAGCGAGCAACCATTCCGAATCCGCTCAGCCAAGGAACGATAAATCTGAACACAGCAGCCAACAACCGCATTGCATTGTCCGCCGTGCTGATCACATTGAATGCGGGCAAACAGATTGCCGCTGCCCTGGAGAGCCTGCAATTTTGCGCAGACCTTGTGGTGGTTGACTCCAACAGCAGCGACGACACAGTTGAAATCGCCCAGAAATTCGGCGCCCGGGTTGTGCAGCAAGACTGGCTCGGCTTTGGTCCACAAAAACAATTCGCGGTGGCCCAAGCCACCCACGACTGGGTGCTATGCCTGGACGCAGACGAACGCGTGACGCCCGAACTGGAGCGCAGCATTCGTGCGGTGATTCAGCAAGCTGAACATGGTCTGTTGCCAGCAGATGTTGCCGGTTTTGACATGCCACGTTGCAACTTTTTTCTGGGCCGATACCTGCGCCATGGTGAAGGTTATCCCGACTACTCACGCAGACTGTTCAATCGACGTGATGCGAACTGGAGCGATGACGCGGTGCATGAAAAGGTAGAAAGTGCCTTGACCAACGTTCGCTTTGAAAAACTGGAAGGTGATTTGTTGCATGAATCAGCGGAAAGCCTTGAAAGCTATTTGTCTAAACAAAACCGCTACACGAGCATTCAGGCACACGCCTTGGCGACAAGTGGCAAGTGGCCAGGCCTTGGCAAGCTGGTGTTGTCACCCGTGGTGCGCTTTATCAAGTTTTACCTGGTTCGCAAAGGCTTTCTGGATGGTTGGCCTGGCTTGGTACACATCGCAATTGGGTGCTTTAACAGCTTTATGAAATACGCGAAAACACGCGAGTTGATGCAACAGAAACGCGAGCGCTGATTGGCATGCAGCGTGCGGGAATATTATCCCAGCCCCCGAACCTTGCAAGCCCCGTTTGCTTGAAGGCCCAAAAGAGAAGGGATCATCCCTTGCTTTGGGAACCGGAGGACCAACTCGCGCTGCGCACTCAGGCAGGTCCGTCCGGGGTCCTTCGGACCATCCCAAAGCCGCGAGCTGACAAAGCATGTGGGCCTTCTTGAATCGCAAACTGCGGATTGCGCAGGTTCAGGGGCTTAGTGGGAATTCTTCTAAGATCACCGACGTTAATAGTCGGCATTGAAATAAAGTGCTGCCAGAGCACCAGCCCCGGCAGCATAAGACGCTGGATCAGTGACCCAGAATTTTTGAGAGGAACAACTGCGCACGTTCAGAGCGCGGAGTACCAAAGAAATCTTCCTTGGTGCAGTCTTCCACGATATTGCCTTGATCCATGAAAATAACCCGGTCTGCCACCTTGCGTGCAAAGCCCATTTCATGGGTGACACACATCATGGTCATGCCTTCATGTGCCAACTCGACCATCACATCAAGAACTTCATTAATCATTTCAGGGTCAAGCGCCGATGTAGGCTCATCAAACAACATGCAAATTGGGTCCATGGACAGGGCACGTGCAATCGCTACACGTTGCTGCTGACCCCCAGACAGTTGACCGGGAAACTTCTCTGCCTGGGCCTTCAAGCCCACGCGATCCAGCAAACCCAGGCCTTTGGCTGTGGCTTCTTCCTTGGAGCGACCCAGCACCTTGATTTGCGCGAGGGTCAGGTTCTCGGTAATGGTCAGGTGCGGAAACAACTCAAAGTTCTGGAACACCATACCCACACGTGAACGCAACTTGGGCAGATCTGTACCTTTGGCCCCCACGGAAATTCCGTCTACGGTGATAGTGCCTTCTTGAAAAGGCTCCAGCATGTTCACGGTTTTAATCAAGGTTGATTTGCCAGAACCCGATGGGCCACACACCACCACCACTTCCCCTTTTTTTACTGAGGTTGTGCAATTGGTGAGCACCTTGAAACTGCCGTACCACTTACTTACTTTATTAATTTCAATCACAGTGCTCTCCTGCTATCGAATGATTTGAGTTTTTTTCTGAAGCGCCTTCACCAGCATGGACATGCTGAAACAGATCGCCAGATAGACCAAGGCCACGAATGTGTACATTTCAACCAAGGCGCTGTCGCGCTGTGCAATTTTCGACGCGGCCCCCAGGAAGTCAGTTACAGACAGCACATACACCAATGAAGTGTCTTGGAACAAAATAATGGTTTGAGTCAACAACACGGGAAGCATGTTGCGGAAAGCCTGCGGCAATACAATTTTCGCCATGGTCAAACGGTAATTCAGGCCCAGCGCCTGTGCTGCTGCAACTTGCCCTTTCGGAATACTTTGAATACCCGCCCGCATAATCTCGCAGAAAAAAGCTGCTTCAAACATGATGAAAGTGATGTAGGCCGACCGGTCCGGACCAACTTGTGGCGGACGCTCGTACCCCATGATCGATTGCAAAACAATGGGTACAAGAAAGTAGAACCAGAAAATGACCAGAATCAATGGAATGGAACGCATCAGGTTCACGTAACCCGCTGCGATCATCGCCAATGGTTTGATGCCAGACAAACGCGCCAAAGCCAAAAGCGTGCCAAAAAAGATGCCACCCAAACAGGCCACCACGGTAAGCTGCACCGTGTAGCCAAGGCCTTGCATCAGATAGGGTAGCGACGTGCTGATTGCACTGAAGTCGAAGTCGTTCATTATTTACCCCCCGTGATGTAACCGGGCACCGCAGTTCGGCGCTCGACCATTGCCATCACCCTGTTCACGGACATTGCTACGATCACATACAACACCGTAGCGGCAATGTAGGCCTCGAAGAATGCAAAGGTGACTTCGCCCATTTCCCGGGTTCTGAAGGTGAGTTCGGTCAAACCGATTGTCAGTGCCACCGAGGAGTTCTTGATCAGGTTCATGGCCTCGGATGTCATTGGCGGCACAATGATTCGATACGCCATGGGCAACAACACGAAACGATATGTTTGGCCTTCGGTCAAACCCAGGGCATAACCTGCAGCCCGTTGCCCCCGTGACAGCGACAAAATACCCGACTTGACTTGCTCAGCCACCCGCGAAGCGGTGAACAAACCGAGACAAACCACGGATGCCAGGAATTGTACGAAAGTGGGGTCTTGCTCAATCGACCATTCTTTCAGGGCCGGGATGAATTCTGGCACCACGAAATACCAGAGAAAAAATTGAACAATCAGTGGGATGTTGCGGAAAATCTCCACGTATGTGTTGCCCAGAAAAGCCAGTGGCTTACTGGAGGCAGTGCGCAACACACCCATCAAAGAACCCACAGTGAAGGCAATGACGCCCGCAACTGCGGATGTGGCAAGGGTCCACAGCAGGCCGGAAAACAGCATTTCCCACCACACCAGGGTTTCACCTTCCACGATCGGCTGAAAAAACAACAGCCAATTCAGGTCGCTATTCATTTTGGATACTCCCGAGTCAATATTCTCGGCCAATATAAGTAAAAGGCCGGCTCACGTTTGAAACGCTCAGCCGGCCCGTGACTAACTAGGGCAGATTATTTAACGCCTTTGTCGTTTGGATTCGCGAATGCTTCCTTCAACAAGGAAGACATCGGGAAATTCAGGTTCACGTTTTTCGGAGGAATGGGATTCATGAACCACTTGGTATACAGCTTTTCAGCCTCACCAGACTTGATCATGCCGTTCACGGATTCGTCGAGCAAAGCCTTGAACTGTGGATCATCCTTGCGCAGCATGATGCCGTAAGGCTCTGTACGCAGAATTTCCGGCAGGAACATGAAGTCGTCAGGATTCTTGCTTTGAGCAACCAGACCGGCAATCAGAATGTCGTCCATCACGAACGCTTTGGCGCGATCGTTGGCCACCAACAAGAAGCTTTCAGCGTGATCTTTGCCGTAAATTTCTTTGAAGTTGATGTTTGCACCTTTCTCGTTTTGCTTGATCAGCTGAACGGAAGTGGTACCGGAAGTCGTCGCAATGGGCTGACCATCGAGATCGGCCAGGGAGTGAATACCACTGTTTTTCTTCACGACAACTTTCACGCTGGTGATGAAGGTGCTGTTTGCAAATGAAACCTGTTCCTGACGGGCCACGGAGTTGGTGGTGGAACCACATTCCATGTCGATCGTGCCGTTTTGCAGCAAAGGAATGCGGTTTGCAGAATTTACGGGCTGCAATTGCACATTCAAGTTCGGCATTTTCATCTTGGCTTTGACTGCCTCGACCACGTTGTTACACATGTCCATGTGGTAGCCGATGGGCTTCTGATTGTTGTCCAGGTATGAAAACGGAACAGAGGACTCACGGTAACCAACAACAATCGTTTTGGTTTCGGAAATCTTTTTCAAAGTACCCGTGAGATCTTGGGCAACTGCGGGCTGAACAGCGGCTACACTGGCCACGGCCAACGCTGCTGCGAGGAGATTCCTTTTCATTTTTGCTCCTTGAATGAAAAAAATTAAGCACGAACTGTGCACACACCCTGCGCCATACGAACCAGGTTCGTGACGGTACTAAAGTTTTATTCTCCGAGGACGGGTGAGAACCTCGGGCCTGAGTATTTCATTCAACTGCTGCTCTGACAGCAAGCCTTTTTCAAGAACAAGCTCGGAAACCTTCCGGCCGGTTTTCAATGCAGTTTTTGCAATCTCAGATGCTTGATCATAGCCTATGTAAGGGTTCAGTGAGGTGGCCAAACTGGCTGATTCCTCGACCCTTTGACGCAAAAGTGACTCATTTGCGGTAATCCCTAATACGCAATTTTTCGTGAGCGTTTTACAGGCGGCGGTTAAGTGATAAATACTCTTGAACAGACTCCATGCAATGATGGGCTCAAATGCGTTGAGTTGCAGCTGCCCTGCCTCGGCCGCCATGGTCACGGTAACGTCGTTTCCGATCACCTCAAATGCCACTTGGTTCACCACTTCCGGGATAACCGGATTGACCTTGCCCGGCATGATGGACGAACCCGCAGCACGCGGCGGCAGGTTAATTTCGTTCAGACCCGCCTGGGGGCCTGAAGACAGCAGGCGCAAATCGTTACACATCTTGGACAACTTCACCGCCACGCGCTTGAGCACACCAGAAAGCTGGACAAATGAGCCTGTGTCCTGAGTGGCCTCGACCAGATCTGCGGCGGTAACCAGGCCCAGCTGGGTAATTTCCTCGAGGTAGTGGCGTGCACGTGCCGCGTATTCCGGGTCGGTGTTGATGCCAGTGCCAATGGCCGTAGCACCCAGATTGATCTCGGAAATCAGGCTGGTGGCTTCGCGAAGGCGAGCCATGTCTTCACCCAACATGACCGAGAACGTTGCGAACTCCTGACCCAGGGTCATGGGCACAGCGTCTTGCAACTGCGTGCGGCCAATTTTCAGGATTTTCCGGAATTCAAAGGCCTTTTCGCCAAATGCCTCTTTCAGTTCTTCCATGGCCACCAGCAAGCCAGAGATGGCATTGATCAAGCCAATTTTTACGGCAGTGGGGTACACGTCGTTGGTACTTTGCGAGGCATTCACGTGCTCGATGGGGTGCACCACCTTGTAATCGCCCTTTACTCCGCCCAGTATTTCAATGGCGCGGTTGGCGATCACTTCGTTGGCGTTCATGTTGGTGGAAGTGCCCGCACCGCCCTGAATAACATCCACCACAAACTGGTCGTGCAACTTGCCGGTACGAATTTCCTTGCAGGCTTGGGTAATGGCTTTGGCCAAATCAAGGGGTATGGTGTCCAGGTCGGCATTGGCCTTGGTGGCAGCCCATTTCACTGCAGCCAGTGCATTAATGAGTTCAGGCGCGTTGTAGAGGGGAAAACCGGTGATTTGATAATTGTCGAGGGCACGACTGGTGTGCACACCCCAGTAGGCTTCAGCGGGAATTTTCTTCTCTCCGAGAAGATCTTTTTCCACGCGATGCTCTGAGTGCTGCTTGACCATGCCATCCCCTAACTAATTTTGAATGTGGGCCATGCTAAATCTTTAGTGCCCCGCACTCCAATACTTAATCAGCATTAAACCATGCATTTCCCGCATATCCAAAGAAACCCTAATAAGGGTTATCCACACTGAGGGGTATTAATCTGGCCAGTAATGCCAAATCAATTCGACCTGCTCATGGGCAACCGAGTTCTCGGTGTGCCGATGGATTCGACGGTACAGCCGAACTTCCATGTCAGTGAAATAAGGACCAGGAATTTTGCACAGACCAGAACCCTCGGCCACGGCACTTTCGGGCAGCCAGGCCACCCCCAAACCAGCCTCGCACATCGACTTCAGGCTTTCAGACATGTCGGTTTCGAACAGCGATTTTTTCAGGAAAAGCGGTCCCCCCTCCATGGCGATGTCTGTCATCTTTGACAGGTAAGCATGC
Organism: Limnobacter sp.; assembly: GCF_043511195.1. Taxonomy (NCBI): domain Bacteria; kingdom Pseudomonadati; phylum Pseudomonadota; class Betaproteobacteria; order Burkholderiales; family Burkholderiaceae; genus Limnobacter; species Limnobacter sp. Next base: position 203,243 of record NZ_CP121330.1, read on the forward strand.
TTGGAATACGACAAATAAGGCACTGGTAAGGGCGCCAGGGGGTCCAGCGAATACCTGGGGCCGCCTTCAGCGTTGACAGCGCTGTAGGGCTCAAACCGCTCAACACCCAATATTCGCACCTCAAATTTGCTGGGATCAAGCTCAATCGGTTCACGGCTATGGTGGTAACACACCAAAAAATCGCTTGCACCGTCGGTGAAATAAAGCACAGCATCATGCACATTGCTTGCGGTCAGCTGAAAGCTGAGGTCGGGCAGTCGGTCGGCAAGCTTGGCTTTCAAACTGCTGACCCAGTGTGGCGCTTTGCTGCAGGCCAAGGTGTGCGGTACCACAAGCCGAATGGGTTGGCGGCTTTGTAAACTACCGCCCCGAACAATGGTGCGGGCCTGGCGGATTTGCTCGAGCATGGTGAGCGCCTGCTCGTAAAACACCTCGCCTTGAGGGCTCAGGCGTGTGGGGTATGAGCCCCGGTCGATCAGTTCGCAGCCCAGCCACCCCTCTAGCGCCTGTATGCGCCGCGAAAAAGCAGGTTGTGTAACACATCTCAAGTTGGCCGCTTTTGAGAAATTCTTGGTTTGAGCCAGCGTGATGAAATCTTCAAGCCATTTGGTTTCCATGGGCAGACGCGTTGGGTTGACTGTGCTGTTGAATCAGCCACATTCGGGCGTATTCACCGTTCTTGTCAAGTAATGATTCATGGCTGCCACTTTCAATCACCTCACCCTGACTAATCACGAGGATCTGATTGGCATGAACCACTGTGCTCAAGCGATGCGCGATGATCAAGGTAGTGCGGTTGCGCGACAACATTTGCAGCTCTTGCTGAATGGCGCGTTCGGACTTGGAATCAAGCGCAGAGGTCGCCTCGTCAAAAATGAGAATCGCCGGATTTTTCAGAATTGTTCGAGCAATGGCCACTCGCTGCTTTTCACCACCGGAAAGCTTCAAACCGCGCTCACCCACTTGGGTGTTATACCCATCGGGCTGATTCACAATGAACTCGTGAATATGGGCTGCTTTGGCGGCAGCTTCAATTTCTGCCTGGGTTGCCTCGGGCCGACCATAGGCAATGTTGTAAGCGATGGTGTCGTTGAACAGCACGGTGTCTTGAGGAACAATGCCAATGTTTTTGCGCAGCGAAATTTGTGCAATATCCCGAATGTCTTGCCCATCGATCAGAATTGCACCGTCGGTGACTTCATAAAAACGGTACAGCAAACGCGACAAGGTGGATTTACCGGCACCACTGTGCCCAACCACCGCCACTGTGTGGCCTGCTGGCACGGTGAATGACATTTTTTTAAGCACCATGCGGCGTTCATCGTACGCAAAATTTACATTGCGAAACTGGATTGCCCCACCTTTCACATGCAAGTCGGGCGCATCGGGTTTGTCCTTCACTTCCAGGTTTTCATCCATCAAACCAAACATGCGTTCAATGTCAGCCAGGGCTTGTTTGATTTCACGGTAAATCACGCCGAGAAAATTCAGCGGGATGTACAACTGGATCATGAAAGCATTGACCAACACCAGGTCGCCCAGAGTCATGGAACCATCCAGCACACCGGCAGTGGCACGCCACAACACCAAGGTAACAGCCACGGCGATAATTGCACTTTGTCCGGTGTTCAACAGGGTCAGCGACTTCTGGGATCGAATGGCAGCCTCTTGCCATGCCGCCATGCTTTTGTTGTATCGCTTGGACTCAAAACGTTCGTTGCCAAAGTACTTCACTGTTTCATAATTGATCAGAGAATCGACCGCCCGCACATTGGCTTTGGAGTCGAGATCATTCATGGTGCGGCGAAAATGAAGCCGCCACTCGGTAATTTTGACCGTGAAGAATATGTACAGTGACAAAGCCACCGCAGTGATGGCGGAGAACCAGATGTCGTAGTTAATAAACAAATAGCCAACCACCAAAACAATTTCAATCAGCGTGGGCAAGATGCTGTACAGGGTGTAGCTGACCAGGCTGGAAATGGCCCGGGACCCCCGCTCGATATCACGGGTCACACCACCGGTTTGCCTGTTCAGGTGAAAACGCAGGGACAGCGCATGCAAATAGTCAAACACCTGTATGGCAATGGCACGAACCGCATTTTGGGTGACCCGTGCAAATAAAAACTCGCGCAGCTCAGTGAATACGGTGGTGGATAGCCGCAACAAACCATAGGCCACCAACAGCACAATCGGCATGGAAGCAGCCGCCAGCAGGGCATTGCTTTGTAACAACGGGGTTAGTGCGTCAATGATTTCCTTGAGCACCAAGGGCACACCCATATTGGCCACTTTGGCTAGCACCAAACAGGCAATGGCAAAAATAACCCGCCATTTGTATTCCCAAAGGTAGGGCAAAAGCTGGGCAATGGTGCCCCAGTCGCTTCGTTTTCGGGGTCTTGGCGGGGCGGACTCCACCGGTGCGGTTCTGCGCATGCGATACTTCTCGGTACAAAAATAATAGGCGATGTGGGCAATGCTACCACCCGCCTTTCCGAACAGGTTACACACCACGCAGGAGACAAATTCAAATGGCTAATATTCAAAACAAAGTGATTGTAATTACCGGTGCATCCGAGGGCATTGGTGCCGCCTTGGCAATTCAGTTGGCCCCCGGCAACAAGCTGGTTTTGGCTGCACGCCGCCTTGAAAAATTGCAAGAAGTGGGCAAACAGGTTGAAGCCGCTGGAGGACAGGTCCATTGCGTGGCCTGCGATGTGATGGAACAGGATCAGTGCGAAAACCTGGTGGAAGAATCGGTGAAAGCCTTTGGTGGCATTGACATGATTGTGAACAATGCCGGGGTTTCAATGCATGCATGGTTCGAGGACATTACCGATTTGGGCACATTCGAGCGGCTGTTCCGCGTGAATGTCATGAGCATGGTGTGGATTACCCACAAGGCCCTGCCCCGCATCAAGAAATCCAAAGGGTTGATTGTCGGCGTTTCAAGCCTGGCAGGCAAAACAGGTGTGCCAGCGCGCACCACCTATTGCACCAGCAAGTTCGCCATGAGCGGTTTTATGGAAGCACTGCGTATTGAACTGATGGGCACGGGTGTAGACGTGTGTGCCATTTTCCCCGGCGTGGTTGACACTGAAATTCGTCGCAACGGACTGAACCCCAATGGCCAACGTGCCGGGGTGTCTGGCCTGCGCGAGAAAGGCGCCATGACCGTTGAACAGTGCGTCAATGAAATAGTGGACGCCATGGCCGAGCGCAAACGCGAATGGGTGATGACAGCCAAGGGCCGCCTGGGCTTGAAGCTAAAGCCTTTCGTACCGGCTGTGATCGACAAAAAGGCCAAAGACGCGCTGGACGATGAACACGGCGGAAAACAATCTGCTTGATTGAATTCGCGTGGCGTCAGGCACCAAATAAAATAACAGCCTGAACCACGCCCGCCACCAAAGCCAGCGCCAAGGCAACACCCAGCACAGTCACAGCTTTTCTGTTGGCTTCAATTTGTGCGACCAGTTGGGTGTTCTGGCTCGCCAATTCCTTGATCACTTCAGCGGACTGAACCACTTGGGTCTGCAAATCTGAAATTGTTTGCTCAGCGGCATGCAAGCGGTGCTCCAGTTTCTCGACCGCCTCGGGGTCGCTGGCCAAAATAACATCGCTTACTTCGCTGCCTGTTTCATCGTAGACCTTTTTCTTGGACACGCTGTTCCACAGCTTGACTGCACCGTCTGCCACTTTCGGCGCATTTTTGATCACTTCGCCCCAAGGCACCATTTGCAACACTGTTACCCAACCTGCCGGCATTGTTCCCTCAATTCATGGACTCACTAAAGCACCATTATCGTCGGTTTCACGAATTCGGGTTGGTAGCGTGCACCTAGAATGAAATGCGGACTCTAGGCGCTCGGCGTTACAATTGTGACCCGAACCAACAACAAAGCACCTGCACATGACCACACCCAAGCCAATTTTGCTGCCAGTTGACCGTGAACCCGTGATTCGGGTGATTCCAATGCCCAAAGACTCCAATGCGTCGGGTGACGTATTTGGCGGCTGGATTATGGCGCAGGTGGACTTGGCGGGTTCAGTGCCCGCTACAGCATATGCCAAAGGCAGGATAGTCACCGTGGCGGTGAACGAATTCATTTTCAAAGAACCCGTGTTTGTGGGCGATTTGTGCAGCTTTTACGCCGAGGTGGTCAAAGTTGGCAGAACTTCCATGCAGATTTACGTGGAAGTTTTTGCCCAACGCCGCTTGAAACCCGATGATGTGGCCAAGGTGACAGAGGCCTATGTGACTTATGTTGCAGTGGACGAGAATCGAAATTCTCGGCCTGTGGATCCGCTGAAATAAGGCGTTCGCTTTAGAAGTGAGTGAGGTCCTGTTGATGCATCTCGAATGCGAACTCGACCTCGTTCACGTGCTGCCATGAGCTTTGGCCCTTGGCCTGTTTGCGCGACAACTCAATGCGGTAATCGTAGCGATCAGGGCGATACAGACCTTTGAGTACTTGCACGGGCCTGCCGTTTTCATCGTAAGCCACCCTTGAAATGGCCAGCAACGGAGCGCCCACTGGCACACCCAAAGCATAGGCCACAGACGCATCGGCCAGACGCGCAGAAATGGTTTGCCGGGCTTTGGCGACCTTAACGCCCGCTTCTTCCAGCAGGACCAGAATGGGAAACTCGCGCAGCCGTCGGCGACAAATTCGACCTGACAGATCCTGAGGGATAAAACTGGTGAGGTGCGCCACGGGCTGGCCATCAAGCTGACGAATGCGGATAAGCTTTTCAACAATCGCGTCGCTTGGCAGGTGCAGCAGTGTTGCAATGTCGGGGGGAGGCAGAATTCGTTTCGATGTGATGAGCTGCAAATCGGAAGAGTCGCCACTGGCTTGCAAACGCATGGCCGAAGCACTCAACAACTGGCTTTGCCCCACCGAGGAATTGCGAGACTCGGTGCGCGGTTTTACAAAGGTGCCCTTGCCACGCCCCCGCGCGACCAAGCCCTCTTTGACCAGGTCTTGCAGTGCGCGACGCATGGTAACCCTGGACACGTTGAATTGCTCAGCCAAAACCAACTCGCCAGGCAAAGGCTTGGTGTCGTAGTGGCCTTCGATAATCCGCTCGCGCAAGATCAGGTAAATTTGGTGGTATAGAGGAACAACTTGATTCGGGTCTAGTTTGCTGTCACCGAAATTGGATTCTTCTTGAGAGGCGGAGGGAAACTGACTATCCATTCGTACTGTCCAAATGCTTCAGAGCTACGATTGGATAATACAACACAATGCAACACAATTCATACTGTATGCACGCCTGAAAGACACAAGGGCCACTGAAACAACGCTTCAATGGCCCTTGGGCAACAACATATTTGCAAGAACTTATTCCTCGTGGAATGCCTCTTCGCGCTTCTTGCGAATGGAAGGCAGGAACACCACGATCAGGGCAATTGCTGCAATGGCCAGCATGGTTGCACTGATTGGTCGTGTCACAAGCACCGAGAAATCACCACGCGAGAGCAACAAGGCCCTGCGCAGGTACTCTTCCATCATTGGGCCAAGAATGAAGCCGAGCAACAAGGGCGCGGGCTCACACTTTAGCTTGGAGAAGATATAACCCAACACCCCGAAACCGGCCAGTAGATACACATCAAACAACTTGTTGCCCAAACTGAACACGCCGATGCAGCAGAACACGAGAATCATCGGGTACAAGAAGTGGTAAGGCACGGAAATCATTTTGACCCAGATGCCGATTAAAGGCAGGTTCAAAATCACGAGGAACAGGTTGCCGATCCACATGGACACAATAATGCCCCAGAACAAGCCGGGTTGCTCGGTCATGACCGCCGGCCCCGGAGTAATGCCCTGAATGATCATGGCGCCGATCACCAAGGCCATGACTGGATTGGACGGAATGCCCAGCGTGAGCAATGGGATAAACGAAGTTTGCGCACCCGCATTGTTGGCAGACTCTGGACCCGCAACACCTTCGATCGCCCCTTTGCCAAAACGCTCTGGCGTTTTCGAGATTTTCTTTTCAATGGAGTAAGAAGCAAACGAAGCCAACATGGCACCACCACCAGGCAAAATTCCCAGCAATGAACCGAGCCCGGTGCCACGGACGATTGGCCACGCCATGCGCTTGAGATCGTCTTTGTTGGGCATCAAACCCTCGACCTTGCTGACCATTGCAGAGCGCAGGTGCTCTTCTTCGAGGTTCTTGATGATTTCACCAAGACCGAACATGCCCATGGCCAAAATCACGAAGTTGATGCCTTCCGCCATGTAGGGTGTGTCGAAGGTGTAACGCTCCATGCCGGAGTTCACGTCAGTACCCGCCATGGCCAGCAATAAACCCAGCACGATCATGCCGAATGCTTGCAACAGGGAACCGCTGGCCAGCACCACTGAGGCCACCAGACCAACCACCATCAGTGAAAAATATTCAGCCGCACCAAATTGCAAGGCAATGTCAGCCAAAGGTGGCGCAAACAATGCCAGCAAAACGGTTGCGAAAGTACCGGCAACGAAAGAGCCGATTGCAGCCGTAGCCAGGGCTTTGCCCGCCTTGCCCTGACGAGCCATTTGATAACCATCAAGCGCGGTAACCACCGACGAGGATTCGCCTGGCAGGTTAACAAGAATGGCTGTTGTGGAGCCACCATACTGCGCGCCATAGTAAATACCAGACAGCATGATGAGTGATGACACTGGCGGCAGGCCAAAGGTGATTGGCAACAACATGGCAATGGTTGCCGTGGGGCCCAAGCCGGGTAGCACGCCAATTGCAGTGCCCAGAAAAACACCGATCAGGCAGAACAACAGGTTATGGATCGTGAAGGCTGTTTCAAGACCCAGTGAAAGATTAGCGAGAAGTTCCATGATTACATTCCAAACCAAGACCCAAAAATGGGCAGCGGAATACCCAAGCCTTTGACAAACACAAGGCTACAAAAAATAGCTGCGCCAAAAGCGATACCCAGGGTGAACTTCCAATTGAAGAATTTGCTGGCCATTGCAGAAATACCAAATAGCGTCATCACCGCAATTGCCAAACCTGCGCCTTCCACCAGCAAGGCAAATGCAATGATGGAGACAGTCACATAAATAATTTTTGCAAAAGGAAAACCTTCAAGAGGTTCACCTTGAACAAAGAAGGAACGAATGAGTGAAGCGGTTCCGATCAATATGAGCAAACCACTGAGCACTTTGGGGAAATAACCGGGGCCCATGCTGATGGCTGCGCCCATTTCATAGTCAGCAGCCATGTACAAAGCTGCTGCACCGATAATCAGGTACAGCAGCCCGGCCCAAAAGTCACGTAAATCTTTTGGCATTTTGAGTCTCAGTTATTGATCAGTCAGCGTACTGACCAGCTTTGTCGATAATTGGCTTCCAGCGGGCAATTTCTGCATCCAGATGCTTGCGGTGTGCTGCAGGCGTGGCTCGCTCAGCGCTCACTGGCTCAGTTCCCAATTCGGCAAAACGGGAAATCACGTTGGGGTCTTTCAGCGCAACATTCAGTGCTTTGTTCAAACGGTCAATGATGGGCTTGGGTGTGCCTTTGGGCGCATACAAACCGTGCCAAACGGCCACTTCAAAGCCTGGCAAACCGGCTTTGTCCAGCGTTGGCAAGTCGGACAATGAAGCCACTGGAGTTTTGGTGGTGACTGCATAACCCTTGATTTTTCCGCCCTTGATTTGGCTGGTCGTGTTGGTGGTTTGGTCACACATAAAGTCAACCTGACCGCCCAACAAATCATTCATGGCTGGGCCTGTGCCCTTGTAAGGTACTGTTGTAAGGTCTACACCCACAGCAGTCTGGAACAACATGCCGCACAGGTGCGAAGCTGAACCGATACCTGCGTTGGCGTAAGTTACTTTGTCTTTGTTTGCTTTGATGTAAGCCAAGAGCTCTTGCATGTTTTTGGCAGGCATGTTGCCGCGAGCCACAATGGTCATGGGCACATCGGTGACCAAGCCAATGGTTTCGAAATCAGAAGAAGCGTTGTAAGACAATTTGCGGTACAGCGAAGGTGCTGTGGATTGACCAATGTGATGCAGGAAAACATTGTAACCATCGGGTGCAGAGCGTGCTGCTTTGCCAGCTGCCAGCGTACCGCCAGCACCACCCAGGTTTTCAACAATCACTTGCTGACCAAGGTCTTTGGACATGGACTGTGCGATCAGACGACCAACCGTGTCAGTTGGGCCACCCGCTGCAAACGGAATCAGCATGGTGATGACTTTGGATGGGTAAGCATCTTGTGCCTGAACAGAACCCATCAAGCCCAACAGGGCCACTGCCAATACGGATTTAATCGATTTCTTCACGGAACTCTCCTTGTGATTGGTATCAGAATGTCAACTGCGAAAGCTGTTTTTCTTATTGAATTTCCACACATATTTGCGCAGGTGGATGGAGTATCAGCATGCCCGTGATGCGCAGCAATTGTGGTTTTCCATATACGCAGAAACCGCAGCATTAGCCAATCTGGGGGAAGTTTCAATCAAATAATGCAAGGCGACAAACATCACCAATCGATTAAGATTTACTAAGTGAATCAATAAAGAAACTTAAACGAATATTTTTGAGTTTTTTGCGGGAAGGTCTTTAGCCAATCGATACGACTTCGATTGGAAAAAATAAATTGACGGTTCGGCCAGAATGAGACCGAACGAGCGGGGAAGCATGAAGTTCAGCAGAGTTTATTTTTTGGCCTGACCCGCCAACCATTCATTCAAGGCTGTGGCCACCACCTGATTAACCCCTTCTTCTTGGCTGACTGCATATTCGCGCAGGCGACTCACCAGTTCCGCAGGCAGCCTGTAATTGACCGGCACCAGCTTGCTTGCAGGAATGTCCGCTGCGCGTTCGCGCTTGTTGGATGAGGCCTTGGCGGCTTGACCAAAGCGATCTGGCAGACTCTCTGATTTAAGTGAGCCATCAAGTTTTTTGGCCATGTTTTTGGCCATGTCGGTGGATTTGAGCGCCATGAGGATCCTTCTTTAGGCTGGGCAGGTCGGGCTCGCAGTATAGCGCCAAACCAGACTGCCCAGTTGATCAACTTCGGACTCGCTTACGCCCTTTTTACGAGGCGAATCAACATGAGAAGGACAATTGCACCAATTGTGGCTACAACAATGCTGCCGATCAGGCCACTTCCGCCAGACACTCCGAAAAAATTGAACAGGAAGCCGCCGAGGAAAGCGCCAACTACACCCACCACCAGGTCACCGACCAGTCCGAATCCACCGCCTCGGACGAGTTGTCCAGCAAGCCAGCCGGCGATCAGCCCCACGATTAGAAATACCAATAAACTCATACGATTTCTCCTTGGATGAACAGGGCCATCCCCGTTCGAGTGAACTGAGTCAGGCCAACTTGGTCTGAGTTGAAACGAAATCGGAATTGATTAGAATCTGGGCTGACGCGTCGTATTCGGCAATCAATGTGCAGGCCAAATCAAAATCCTCTGGCGCGACAAACACATTGGCGAACCCGCTGGGGCAAAGATCACCCACAGCACCTTGCAAAAAATGTCCCCCGACGTAAGTCTGGATGTCGCATGCGTTTAACATGCCTGCGACGATGTGCGCCTCAATGATGTTGCCGGCTTTGAATACAATCTTCATGGCGTTTCCCCTTACCTCCCAGACTAGCCTAAAAAAGCGTTACTGGGTGATAAGACGTTGCCTGCATCGTTGTGGGAATTGGGCTTACCGGGCACTCACGCGAAGCACCTTGCCGTCCGAGCTGTCGGTCAGCAGATAGATGGCGCCGTCCGGACCGGTGCGAATGTCACGAAAACGGGCACCGACCTCTTTGAACAACACTTCTTCCTCCGAAGCCTTGTTGCCTTTCAAGACCACACGGCTGACCTGTTGTGCCTTCAATGCGCCCACCAGCAAGTTGCCTTTCCACTGGGGAAACATATCGCCGTTGTAAACAGTCATGCCAGAGGGTGCAATGGACGGCACCCAATAAATTGCAGGTTGTTGGGTTCCTTCGTATTCTTTGAAGGGTGAAATTTGTGCGCCGGTGTAATCAATGCCATAGGTGGCTTTGGGCCAACCGTAATTGGTGCCGGGGGTGATCACATTCACCTCGTCGCCACCACGTGGGCCATGCTCATGCGCAATCAAGCGCTTGTTGGCTGTGTCGTAGGCCAGCCCCTGCACATTGCGGTGACCATAGCTGTAAATTTCGGGCCGTGCGCCTTGCTTGCCCACGAAAGGATTGTCCTTGGGCACCGAACCATCGGCATTGATACGAACAATTTTTCCAAGGTGGTTCGACAGGTTCTGCGCTTCTTCGCGGTAGCTGTAGCCGTCACCCAGCGTCACAATCAATGTGTTATCGGGTAGCCAGGCCATGCGACCACCGTAATGCGCACTGCCGGACTTGGCCATTTGGGAGCGGAAAATTTCTTTCACGTTCTCGAGACTATTGGTGCCGAGCTTTGCACTGGAGACACAAAGATGGTTTGCACTGCGGGTGCCGCAGGCATAGCTCAGGAAAATTTGCTGGTTTTGCGCGAAATCACTGGCAGGCAACACGTCGAACAAACCTGCCTGCCCGCTGTAAAACACCTGTGGTACGCCATCCAATGGTTTGCTCATTGCTTTGCCGTCTGCCCCGACCAAGCGCAACTGGCCTGGCTTTTCCGTGATCAATGCACGACCATCCGGCAAAAACGCCATGGACCAGGGACTATCCAAGCCATCAACAAAGGTTTCGATCTTGTAAGACTTACCTGCTTGAGCAAGCACATCGCCGGGCGGCAATGCAAAACCTGCAACCAACAAGACAGCCAAAGCCGGGCCTGCCGACAACTTGCGAGTCGATAATTTCGAGAACAAGGCACCCGACACTGCAGCGGCAGCAAGCATGGAGAGCATGCCGCCAGCGGTGCGGGTGGATGAAATCAGTATTGGCATTGGTGCAATCATGTCGACCACTTTAAAAGTTACCCACAGGCCCAAGGCAGCACCGAACACACACCAAAAAGTATGCCATGCAGTGCCGGTGAAGCGCGTAAACAGCAATGCGACGACCTGAGACACCGCAAAACTACACCCGAAAATGACCGCATAAACCGGCGAGAAGTTCCCAAGATCATGAATTGTGGTGTGAAGGCGGGTATCCAACGGAATACTGACACCCAGGTTTTGCAAGGCATTCAAATTGATTTGAGACTGGACCAGTGTGCCCAGTACAGAACCCACCAACCAGACCAAAAGCCAAACCAGGACAATGGAGAACCGTTTGTTTGTGTGACTCACGAATGCGCTTCCTGCAATCAACCGTAAACCGCCACCACCTGATAGCCCAGCGAGGCCAATTCGCCATTCGGAGTCCACAGCTTGGCACTTTGATTCACGTAACCGTCAGCACCTGCTTTGGTTTCCATGTCGATTTGGAACCAACCTTCGCTGTCGATGTTGGCGGGCATGGGCGGCAATTCAAGCGACCAGCTCACAGAGCTGGCCATGACGGGCCCTTTGAAGTGACTTAAGCATGGCGTGGGTGGGCCATCACTGAGCATCACAATCAGTACTTCCGGACTGAGATTTTTGTCGGTGGCGCGAATGTAAATGCCACTTTCCCAAAAGGGTGTGCCCATGTAAGGAATGCTGCCCACTGCCCAGCGCATTTCAACATGCTGCAAAAAGTTGGGCGTAATTTTGGGAATGAAGGGCAAGGCAGGAATGTTTTCAACCGCCTTGGGAAGCGGCTTGTGCTCGGGTGTCAACACTGGCAGTGCTGTTTCACGCGGAGCACCGAACACGCCGACCACGAGGCCAGCCAGTGTTTCGTCGCTGTAAATTTCACATTGCACCTGACTGACACTTTTGCCTTGCCGAAGCAGTCGCGTGCGGTACACCACATCACCGGCGGGTACGGGGCCCACAAAGTTGGTTTGCAAGGCACGCAATGGCATGTCAATGCCCAGGGTGTCGCGCATGGCCACCACAGCCAATGCGGACAAAAAGCCACCAAACATGGTACGGCCCTGCATCCAGTCTTCCGTGGCCTGGAAGGTGACGGTGTCACCACTCAAGCGGCGGCTGGATAAAATTTCGGAGAGTGCGACGGTCATGCTGGGCCCTTGGTGCTTATTGAATTAATGTTCGAATTGCTTGAAATTGGGAGCGCGTTTTTCGCCAAACGCTTTGAATGCCTCTTGCGCTGGCGCTTGCGGAATCATGCTCATGAACAAGTGCCCTTCTTCGGCCATTTTTTCTGAAATGGCAGCCTTGGTCACCGACTTCATCAGGCGCTTGGTGGTCAACAAACTGGTCAGTGGCAAGTCGAGCAGTTTTTTCACTTGCGCCTGCACGTGTGCATCCAGTGTTTCCGGTTCAAGTACGTCGGAAACAATGCCGGTGTCGTAGGCTTTCAATGCAGTGAATAGATCGCCGAGCAGCAGCAATTCAGCGGCTTTCTGATAGCCCGCGGAAATGGGCAGCAAAAGGCTCGATGCCGCTTCAGGGCACAAACCCAGTTTTACGAAAGGCATGGAAAATTTTGCCGTGCTTGCAGCGTAGACCAAGTCGCAGTGCAACAGTACGGTGGTGCCAATGCCAATGGCCAAACCTTGAACCTGCGCCACCACGGGCTTGGGGAACATGGAGATCATGCGCAGGAAACGGAACACGGGTGCATCAAGATCGGTCGGTGGGTTGTTCAAGAAATCGCCAAGATCGTTGCCTGCGGAAAAGCAGCCTTCATGCCCTTTAAGCAACACCACTTTTACGCCACTGCTGTGGGTGGCATCACGAAACGCATCGGCCAGCGCGGTGTACATGGCGTTGGTGAATGAGTTTTTACGCTCGGGCCGATTGATGGTGATGGTCATCAGCCCGTTGCTGATTTCTGTTTGAATGTCCACTGCCGTATTCCCTGTCAGTTAAAAAAACGGGTGAAGGTTTGCACCCACACCCGCTTTTGTTCGCGCTGAAATTACACGCGTTCGAAGATGCCTGCTGCACCCATGCCGGTGCCGATACACATGGTGACCATACCGTATTTCAGGTTGTGTCTGCGCAGTGCATGCACCACAGTGGCTGCACGAATTGCACCGGTTGCGCCCAGCGGGTGGCCCAAGGCGATCGCACCGCCCATGGGGTTCACCTTGCTTGGGTCCAGCTCCAGGTCTTTCATCACGGCCAGCGATTGTGCGGCAAACGCTTCGTTCAATTCAAACCAGTCGATGTCGCTGGTTTTCAAACCAGCTGTTTTCAACGCGGCAGGAATTGCTTCCTTGGGGCCAATGCCCATGATTTCCGGGGGTACACCGCGCACCGCAAAACCACGCCATTTGGCCAGCGGAGTCAGGTTGTAGCGCTTCACAGCTTCTTCAGAAGCCAGAATCAGTGCGCCTGCGCCGTCGCTCATCTGCGAGCTGTTACCGGCTGTTACAGAGCCTTTGGCAGCAAACACGGGGCGCAGTTTGGTGAGGCCTTCGATGGACGAGTCGGCACGGGGGCCTTCGTCCAGCTTCACTTCTTTGCTGGAAGTTTTGATTTCACCAGTGGCCAAATCGGGCGTGGCTTTGACCACGGTGAAGGGCGTAATTTCGTCGTTGAACTCGCCAGCCTGTTGGGCTGCGATTGCCTTTTTGTGGCTATTCAGTGCGAACTCGTCTTGCGCGTCGCGGCTGATACCCCACTGCTGGGCAACCTTTTCAGCGGTCATGCCCATGCCATACGCAATGCCCAGGTTCTCGTCTTTCTGGAAAATCGCATTGTTGAAGCTGGGCTTGTTGCCGCTCATGGGCACCATGCTCATGCTTTCTGCACCGGCAGCGATCATGACTTCAGCTTCGCCCATGGCGATTGCATTGGCGGCCATGGAAACAGCCGTGATACCAGATGCGCAGAAGCGGTTGATGGTAACGCCACCCACGGTGTTGGGCAGGCCTGCCAGCAACACAGCGATACGGGCCATGTTCATGCCCTGCTCGCCTTCGGGGAATGCACAACCTACGATTGCATCGTTGATTGAAGCGGGGTCGAGCGTGGGCACCTGGGCCATGGCGCTGGCAATGGCGTGCACCAGCAGGTCATCGGGGCGGGTGTCTTTGAACATGCCGCGTGGAGCCTTGCCGATTGGTGTGCGCGTTGCTGCGACAATGTAAACATCTTTACAAGTTTGAGCCATGTTTGCTCTCCTTAGTTACGTACGGGTTTGCCGGTTTGCAGCATGCCCATGATTCGTTCTTGTGTCTTGGGGTTGTCGAGCAACTTCACGAAGTGCTTGCGTTCCAGATTCAGGAACCACTCTTCATCCACCAAGGAGCCAGTTTCAATTTCGCCACCACACACCACTTCGGCGATGACACAGCCCAAGTGGAAGTCGTAGGCGGAGATGAAACCACCGTCGCGCATGTTGACCAGTTGCGCCTTGATTGTGGCGTAACCAGACTTGCCAGCGGCGGGCACACCCTTGATTTTGTGGGGTGGGCGATAGCCGCCATCGAACATGGCGCGTGCACGTGAAATTGCGACGTACAGCAGTTCATGGCTGTTGAAGACGATGGTGTCGGATTCCTTGATGAAGCCCAGGTCGCGACATTCCATGGCCGATGTGCCCACCTTGGCAGTGGCAGCGGTCATGAAGCCGTCTTTCAGGAAAGCCAATACGTCGGCAGAACCGGCTTTTTGAGCAGCCAGACCAGCGTTTACAGCGATCTCTTTCAAACCACCACCGCCGGGAATCAGACCAACGCCCACTTCCACCAGACCCATGTAGCTTTCCAGGTTTGCAACACGTGCAGCACAGTGAATTGCGAATTCACACCCACCACCCAAAGCCAAGCCGGTTACGGCGGCCACGGTTGGAACTTGTGCGTATTTCAGTGCGGCTGTGCCCTTCTGGAATTCTGCAACCATGGGTTCGATGGCCTTGCCACCGCCTTGCATGAATGCGGGCAACATGGCCTGCAAATCGGCACCAGCGGAGAACGGTTCATCCGGGCTCCAGAGCACCAAGCCTTTGTAGCTTTTCTCAGCCAAGGCAATGGCTTCGTGGGTGCCGGTGATGACATCGGGGCCAATGGCGTGCATTTTTGTTTTGATGGACAAAACAAGCACGTCGTCATGGCCGGGTGCCGTCCAAATGCGAACCGCGTCGTTTTCCTTGATGGTTGTGCCGCCGTTGTGACCAGTGACTGTTGTTTCGCCCAATACTTTGGCGCGGAAAACTTGGCGCTGGTACACAGGCAAATCTTTGCGGGGCACGAAGGAATTCGAGGCTGGGCTGAATGCACCAGCTGTGCTGTACACGCCGCCGTTGTCTGCCACTGGGCCTTCAAAAACCCAAGCTGGCAACGGTGCATTGCACAGTGCTTCGCCGGCATCAATGTCCGCTTTTACCCATTCAGCAACCTGTTTCCAGCCTGCAGCTTGCCAGGTTTCGAATGGACCTTCTGTCCAGCCGTAACCCCAGCGCAGCGAGAAGTCCACTTCACGTGCGGTGTCGGCAATTTCGTTCAAGTGGAAGGCGATGTAGTGGAATGCATCGCGGAAAATGGCCCACAGGAATTTGGCTTGCGGGTGCTCGGAAGCGCGCAGTGCCGCCATGCGCTCGGCCACGTTGCGGTTTTTCAAGATCTTCAACACAGCTTCGTCGGCCTTGCCTTCAGAAGGTACGTAGCCGCTGGTGTTTGCATCAAACACCATGATCTGCTTGCCTTCTTTCTTGAAGAAGCCACCTTTGGTTTTCTGGCCCAAGGCACCTTTTTCAACCAAGGCCTTCAATACGGCGGGTGTGGCGTAGCTGGGTGCAAACGGATCGTTGGGCAGTGTGTTTTGCATGGTTGCAATCACGTGGCCCATGGTGTCCAGACCCACCACGTCGGCAGTGCGGAATGTGGCGGACTTTGCACGACCCAATTTAGAGCCGGTCAGCTGATCAACGATGTCGAATGGAATACCGTACTTCTGTGCTTCGGCCATGGTGGCCAGCATGCCGGCCACGCCCACGCGGTTGGCCACGAAGTTGGGCGTGTCTTTGGCTGTAATAATGCCCTTGCCCAAAGTGGTGGTCAGGAACGTTTCCAGATTGTCGAGAATGTCCTGGCGCGTGGTGCTCAATGGAATGAGTTCGCACAGGTGCATGTAGCGGGGCGGATTGAAGAAGTGAACGCCACAAAAGCGGCTTTTCAGTTCAGCATCAAAACCTTCGCTGAGCTTGGAAATGCTCAAGCCCGAGGTGTTGGTTGCAAAAATTGCGGTGGCATTGATGTGCGGCGCAACTTTTTTGTATAGATCGTGTTTCCAATCCATGCGTTCAGCAATCGCTTCGATCACCAGGTCGCAACCTTGCAACAGCTCCAGGTGCTCTTCGTAGTTGGCAGCTTGCACATATTGCGCAACGTCTTTAGCGCCAAACGGGGCAGGCTTCAGCTTGGTCAGGTTCAAGATGGCTTTGTCAACGATGCCATTCTTGGGGCCTTCCTTGGCGGGCAAATCAAACAGCACCACTGGCACTTTGGCATTGGCACAGTGGGCAGCAATTTGAGCACCCATCACGCCAGCGCCGAGCACGGCGACTTTGCGAACGATGAAATTGGACACGCGTGTCTCCTTCGAGTTAATTGGTTTGAACGCCCGTGGTAATTAAACACCACGGGGTACTGCGGGACAGATTGATTAGAACAGGTCGGCTTCCATTTCCATCAGGCTGCTGGAACCTGCACGCGCCTTGCGAATCAGCATGGCGGTTTCGGGCAGCATTTTCTGGAAGTAGAAACGGGCCGTGTGCAGCTTGGCGGTGTAGAACTTGTCACCACTGGCTTGTTTTTCAAGCGCGATTTTTGCAGCTTGTGCGAAGAAGTAGCCATAGAACAAGTGGCCCACTACGCGCAGGTAATCCACAGCAGCGGCACCCACTTCATCCGGGTTTTGCATGGCCTTGCCACCAATTTCCATGGTCAGCTTGCTGACCTTGTCGCCCAAGTCGGCCAAGGGCTCTACAAACTCTTTCATGGCTGGGTTGTTGGCCTCAGCTTCGCACAAAGCACGAACCATTTTGCCGAACTTCATCAACTTGGCGCCGCCATCGCCCAACACTTTGCGACCCAGCAGGTCGAGTGATTGAATGGTGTTGGTGCCTTCGTAAATCATGTTGATGCGGCTGTCGCGCACATACTGTTCCATGCCCCATTCGGCGATGTAACCATGGCCGCCATACACCTGCATGCAGTGTGAAGTGGCTTCCCATGCATTGTCGGTAATAAAGGCTTTCACAATGGGGGTGGCCAGGGCAACCATGTCGGAAGCTTCCTTGCGAACTGCTTCGTCTGGGTGGTTCAGTTCTTTGTCCAGCTCAAGCGCAGTCCACAGGCACAATGCCCGGCCACCTTCGGCATAGGCGCGGGTGGTCAACAGCATTTTGCGAACATCGGGGTGAACAATAATGGCATCTGCAGGTTTGTCTGCTGATTTGGGGCCGGTCAATGAACGGCCTTGAATACGGTCTTTGGCGTACACCACGGCGTTTTGATAAGCCACTTCGGTCAGGCCCAGTGACTGCATGCCCACGCCCAGGCGGGCTGCGTTCATCATCACGAACATGGCAGCCAAACCGCGGTGAGGCTGGCCGATCAACCAACCGCTTGCGCCGTCCAGGTTCATTTGGCATGTTGCATTGCCGTGAATGCCCATTTTGTGTTCAATGGCGCCGCAGAAAATCGGGTTGCGTTCGCCCAGGGTTCCATCTGCATTGGGAACAAACTTGGGAACAAGGAACAGCGAAATGCCCTTGGTGCCCACAGGTGCGTCGGGCAGGCGTGCCAACACCAGGTGAATGATGTTCTCGGCCATGTCGTGTTCACCACTGCTGATGAAAATTTTCGCACCGGTAATTTTGTAGCTGCCATCAGCTTGTGGCTCGGCCTTGCTGCGCAACATACCCAGGTCGGTACCGCAATGGGGCTCGGTCAGGCACATGGTGCCAGTCCATTCACCGCTGGTCAGCTTGGGCAAATACAGGTCTTTTTGTTCCTGACTACCGTGCTCGTGCAGACAATCGTAGGCACCGTGGGTCAGGCCGGGGTACATGGTCCAGGCCTGATTGGCGCTGTTCATCATTTCATAGAAAGTCTGGTTCACAGTAACCGGCAAGCCTTGACCACCGTAGTTGGGGTCGCAGCTGAGCGAAGCCCAACCGGCCTCAACGAACTGTTGATAGGCTTCTTTGAAGCCTGTTGGCGTTTTCAGGGAATGATCGGCCTTGTTCAAGGTACAACCTTCGGAATCGCCCACGGCGTTCAGCGGTTGCAATACTTCCGCGCAGAACTTGCCGCCTTCTTCCATGATCTGATTCATGGTGTCAGCGTCAATTTCCGCAAAGGCGGGAATGCTTTTGAAAGTGGCTTCCGCATTGAACATTTCGTGCAGTACAAATTGCATGTCGCGGACTGGGGGCGTGTATTGGCTCATTGAAGTGTCTCCTGGTACTACTGGCTCAGAATTTCTGACTGGGTTTGCTGGTAATGCTGAATCATGCGTTCAAAGCCTTGGCTTGCCCGCCTCACAGACAAAGTGTCACCCATAAGGCGACCTTGCTGGTGGGCTGCCAGAATCAGGCCAACCATCTCGAAAACGAGCTGGTCCGCATGCGCCTGATTGGCCGGTAAATGATTTTCTTCGATGGCCTGTGCCGTGGCACGGTGCATTTCTTTTTGCCAGTCGCGATGCATTTTCACCAGGACATCGCGAACCGCCCCTGGCCTGTCATCGTATTCTGTCGCGCCTGAAATATAGATGCAACCACTGTCGATTTCTTTGCCAATTCGATCAAGCCAGCGCATGAAGATTGCACGCAAACGCGGCAGTCCACGGGGCTCTTTCAGGCAGGGAAACAATACGGCATCGATGAATTGTGTTTCGTACTCTTGCAGTACTGCGATTTGAAGTTCTTCACGCGAGCCAAAATGGGCGAACACACCACTTTTGCTCATGGTCATTTTTTCTGCGATAGAACCAATGGTTAAACCCTCGAGTCCTTGCGTGGACGCGATTTCTAGCGCCGCCTCTACGATGGCGGCTCGGGTTTGTTCACCTTTGCGCATATAAAAATAGACCGAACGTTCGTTTTTTTATGAGTGTACGCTATTTCTTTGGGAAAAAGGGAATGGCCCAGGTTAGAGAAATTCCTCTACAGCCCCATGGGTGTAATTCATTTATTCAAAATATTTGAACAAACACTGCGAAAAACGCCACTCGATTTTTAACAATCGAACGCGCAAGATTCAACCATCGATTCAGTGAATCGCAAACCCAATACGGAGAATTGAAATGACTACAGCAAATGCAACACACACTGGGACCAATGTAGTAGACAGTGCCTTGAACAACTCAGCGCCCACAATCGCCCTGCTTGGCCGGGTTTTGCTTGCGACCATGTTCGTACTGGCTGGTTTCAGCAAAATTGGTGGGTTCGAAGGCACAGCGGGCTACATCGGTTCCGTGGGCTTGCCCTTTCCAGAGCTGCTGACCGTGCTCACAATTGCGGTTGAAATTGGCGCAGGCCTGGCTTTGATTGTTGGCTTCCAGGTGCGTATTGCAGCCTTGCTGCTGGCAGGTTTCACTTTGGCGGCATCGGTGCTGTTTCACAACTACTGGACCATGCCAGCCGATCAAGCCTATGTGCAGCAGTTGATGTTCATGAAAAACATCAGCGTAGCTGGCGGTTTGTTGATGATTGTGGCCTTGGGTGGTGGAAAGCTGGGCCTGAGCAAAGGCAAGTAAGGCGCGCCTGGTCAGTGATTAAACCACTGGAAATACGGCCTCACCGACCTGGGGATTGACTTGATAACCACCGGTGAACGCACCAAATGAAGGCAGTATCAATTGATCTGACTTAAGGTAGAAGCAAGGCAAACGCGCCCTGCTTCTGCCTTTTCCATTGAGCACCACCACTGGGTGTTCGTGCCCGGCCAACACCAAGGCACCTGGCACGGTGTGCAGGTGATGACACAAAGCAAAACCACCCAACACAAAAGGCTCTTCCACCACCGTGATATTCAGGGTTGCTGGAGGGTCGCCCGCCTTGCTGTCGTGATTGCCGCGAATCAGTGTCATGTCGATATCAGCGTGCTGCAAACGCCAGGCGTGCAGTTTTTCAAGCAGGTCTTTGTTGTGCGCTGCCTTGGCATGCAACAGGTCACCGAGGAAATAAATGGCATGTGGCTGGTGGTCGGCAATGGCCAAGGACAAGCGATCGAGATTTTCCTGCGTGGTCCCGGCTGGCACTGGCACGCCAAGGCTTCGAAAGGTGGCTGCTTTGCCCAAATGAACATCTGCGACAAAAAGCGCCTTCAACACAGGTGAATAAGCTACGCGCCGGGCTGACAGCACCAATTCACCCGCCTGCGTGCTCAATGGCCAGCCCGACTCCCCGCTTTGCAGTACTTTCATCCCACCCATTGCATTGCCCACGCTGAACCAGACCGGAGTGTAACAAGATAAAAAGCTTATTTTTTCCGAACCATTCGAAGCTGAATGCCACCGAACTTTTTCAACAAAAAAACCGGAGAAATAAAGATGGGATGGTTCAACAACACACTTACAGCCAATCGTGTGCACAACACAGCAACGATTTTGACCTGCGCAGCCTTGCTCGAGGCCAATCAAACTGTCCTTCAGGGGGTACAACAATTTTCAACAGAACAAGTGAATCGTGGAAACCGACTTTCTGCACAGGCATTTTCCATCCAGGGTGCGAGTAGCAATTTGGGCTTGCAGCTGCAGCAAGCGGTGGGCGAGTTGAATACGTTTAAAAGAGAGGCCAACGGATTGAACTCAGAACTTGGGGAACACACAGAATATTTCACAGCCTTGGTGGAACAATTCAGCATCCCAAGAGCCGCCCGCCAGCTCAATTTATCAGGCAAGGAAATGACAGAAGTGGCTACACACATTACCGCGGCATCACTGGCTAATTTGGCAGCGTTGCGAGCCAATCGCCAAGACAAAATTGCCCAGAGCGTTGCAACAATCGACCGGGCGGATGAAACATTGAATCCCGGTACACACACACGGGCATCTCTCGCATTACCGGAAATGGCATTCCGCAACAATTGATCATGCGTCGGTGCGCATGGCGGCCGTCTCCAATTGTGCCACCATGCGAGCCACGCGATCACTGAGTTTTTCTGTGCTCACTGTCTCGCGCAACCGTTCAATCAACAAGGGAAACGCGAATGGCGAGGGTTTATCGATTGATTGATAAACCAGTGTTTTGGATTGAATGGAGTTCAGTGCCTGCACCATGCGCGCCAAATCAAGTTCCTGCTCAAGGGCTTCCCGTTGCGCCTGATCCAGCAGCAAATTACCTTGATCGTATTTTCTAAAAACCTCGAAGAACAAGCCGCTGGAGGCCTGCAATTGCTTGGCACTTTTACCGGCACCCGGATACCCCTGAAACACCAAACCGGCAATTCGCGCAATTTCGCGAAACCGGCGCTGGGCCAGTTCAGATGCATTCAGGCATGCCCGTACATCCT
Source organism: Limnobacter sp. (assembly GCF_043511195.1). Taxonomy (NCBI): domain Bacteria; kingdom Pseudomonadati; phylum Pseudomonadota; class Betaproteobacteria; order Burkholderiales; family Burkholderiaceae; genus Limnobacter; species Limnobacter sp. Next base: position 224,730 of record NZ_CP121330.1, read on the forward strand.
CGAATAAATTCTCAGTGGAAAAAAGCGCAGACTCTGACAAACCATCCTTGAACCATTCATGCCAGTTGATGGGCTCGGCACTGAGCAACTCAAAACCATAATCATTCATGGCAATTGAAAATGTGCCCGGCTTGTGTCTTGATGCGCGCCACGCCAAAAGACTTGCCAAACCAATGTGCACAGTGCGCCCCTCGAAGGGATACACGAACAGGTGGTGACCTTCCTTGCTGTGAAGTTCTTCGACCAATAAATTGACGGTGTTGGGCAATGCGCTCCAGCGCATTTGCAAAGCCAGCAAACTTTCAAGTGCGCGTAATTCGGGCAGGGCTGGTTTTTTACCGGTCGAAATGGCTTGGTGCGCAAGCTCCAGCATTTGCAGGGAAGCATGGGCAAGCTCGCTGCTCAATGGCATTTTTCCGCCCTGCCACTGCGGCACGGTCGCCTTTTTGCGGTTGGCTTTTCGAACGTAGGCTGTCATGTCACGCACCTTCACCAGCTCGAGCACCCGGCCAGCAAAACTGAAACAATCACCGGTTTTCAGGCGTGCAATAAAGCCCTCCTCGATGGTGCCCAAACGCCCGCCGGTCATCCATGCCACTTGCATGGCGGCATCGGAGACAATGGTGCCCACCGACATGGCGTGCCTGCGTGCTATGTCGCGGCGGGGCACGCGGTAAATGCCTTCGTCGCCTGCTGCAACGCGCTGGTAATCGGGATATGCAGCCAAACTTTCTCCCCCCTTCTCCACAAAAGCCAAAGCCCAGTCAAACTGGGCGCGGGTCAAATTGGCATAGGCGTTGGTGGTTCGAACTTCTGAAAACAGTTCATCGGGTTTAAAACCACTGCCCATCGCAATGGTGACCAAGTGCTGAACCAGTACGTCCAGTGGTGCCTGGGGGCTGAAACGCGATTCGATCTGCTTGTGTTCTGCTGCATACCGGGCCGCAGCAGCCTCGACCAGCTCCAGTGCATGCGTGGGCACCACGGTAATCCGCGAGGGGCGACCCGGTGCATGCCCCGAACGACCTGCGCGTTGAAGCAAACGGGCGACGCCCTTGGGCGAACCGATTTGAATAACACGCTCGACAGGTAAAAAATCAACGCCCAAGTCAAGGGACGATGTGCACACCACCGCCTTCAAACTGCCGCTTTTCAAACCCTGCTCCACCCAATCGCGCACTGTTTTGTCGAGCGACCCATGGTGCAAAGCCAGCGCACCTGCGTAATCGGGCCGGGCTTCCAGCAAGGCTTGGTACCAAATTTCTGCCTGGGAACGCGTGTTGGTGAAGATCAGCGTGGAGGCTGACTGATCAATTTCTCTGGCAACAAATTCCAATTGATTCAAACCCAAATGCCCGCCCCAAGGGAAGCGTTCAAAAGTGTCGGGAATCAGGCTGTCGATAATCAGCTGCTTGGGCAACTTGCCTTGAACCAAAGTTGACTTGCTGTGCTGGCGAACAGGCCAAAGCAGAACATCTGTGGCCACTTGCAAATTGCCCAAGGTGGCACTTAAGCCCCACACCTGCAAACCCGGGTTGATGCGGGCCAAACGCGCAATCGCCAACTGCAACTGCACGCCGCGTTTGTTGCCGATCAACTCATGCCATTCATCGACCACCAACACTTGCAGCTTGCTTAAATTGGGCTGACTGCTGGCGCGTGTGAACATCAAGGTGAGGCTTTCCGGTGTGGTCACCAACGCGAAAGGTGGTTTGCGCAAGATGGCTGCACGCGCTGCGGAATCGGTATCGCCGGTTTGAAGTGCCACGCTACAATCACCCACCAATGCAGCCAGCGATTTTTGCAAAGCCTTGGTGCTGTCAGCCGCCAGGGCACGCATGGGTGTGATCCACATGATTTGTGTGGCTGCACCGCGAGGCCGGGGCAATTGCGCCAAACGCAACAATGCCCCCAACCACACAGCCAGTGTTTTACCTGCACCAGTGGTGGCATGCAGCAAACCGCTGTGCCCCTTCTGGAAGGCTTGCCACACCTGTGTTTGATACTCGAACGGTTCCCAGCCTTGCGCACGGAACCATGCTTGAACATTTGCCAAGGTGAGTTCTGACAAAGGTGCCGTGTTCATCGGCAACGCTGGCGCAGACAACACCTGTTGGGTGGATTCTTGCAGCGCTGCAGATTTGTCTGCTGCTTTTTTCTTGCGGCGCAAAGCCTTCAGCTGTGTACCTACATTGGGACCGGGAGGAATGCCTCGAAATTCAGACATGGTGTACTGCCAGGAAACAACGATGCCTGATTGTGCCATGGGAAATGCACAAAAATTGGCTTAAACCCGGGCAATCAATTCAATGTTGCCGCCCGCCGCTGCGGTGTTGGTACACACAAGCTGTTCACAGACCAAGCGATAGGCTGGGTACGTGCCATCTGAATTCGCGAGTACCAAGGGAATGATGCGCTGCGAGTGCGCTGCCAGTGCGCGAGCCACTTCGTGTGCGCGTTGTGGTGTGTGTTCACAGACTGCGGCATCAATGTATTCCAATTGAATTTCATCCGTCCACTCGACACCCTGTTTGTGCCATCGATTGAACACCCCCGTTTCAACAACAGCAATATTGCCCGTGGCCAATACCGCATCAATTTGCTGCCGCAGTTGCACTGCATCACGTGCTGTGCACCACACGCGACCACGGGGCCGGCAACGGTAACTATTTTGTTCGCCCGTGGGGCCTGGCAATATTTCACCCCCCAGGTTTTCAAACTGGGCAAGGCGCATCAAGGTGGGCAAGTAATGCGGCCCCCCTGCCTTGGGTCCTGTTCCGGATTTGCCATGACCGCCAAACGGTTGGCTGCCCACCACGGCCCCGACCATGTTCCGGTTCACGTACACGTTACCCGCTTCAATGGTGTTGCAGGCCAGCTCAATGGTGGATTGAATTCGACTGTGGATGCCAAAGGTAAGGGCATAACCAGTGGCATTCAATTCATGCAACACCGCAGGCAACTGATCTGCATTGAAACGCACAATGTGCAGCACCGGGCCAAACACCTCCCGCTGTAATTCATGCAACTGCTGCAGTTCAATCAACGTGGGGGCAATGAAATGTCCTTGTGCGGAATTGTCGAAGCGTGTGGCCTGAAACACCGGAAAACTTTTTGCTTTCATGCGTTCAATGTGATCATGCACAAGCTGCCATGCGTCCTGATCAATCAAGGGGCCCAAATCGGTGGAAAAACTCGCCGGGTCGCCTACCTGAAGTTCTTGCATTGCTGCTTTCAGCAGGGCGATCAACCTGGCGGCAATGTCATCTTGCACGCACAATACGCGCAGGGCTGAGCAACGTTGCCCTGCACTTCCAAAGGCCGACTCAAGTGAATCGCTCACCACTTGTTCCAGCAATGCAGATGAATCGACCACCATGGCATTTTGCCCGCCTGTTTCAGCGATCAGCAAAGCGGGGAGATGCGACGCATCGCGTTTCAGCACGCTGGCTTGAATGTGTTTTGCGGCGGCATTGGAACCAGTGAACAACACAGTACTGACCGCCGGAAAACTGGTCAGCCAGGAACCCACTTCAGAGTCGCCATACACCAGTTGTAACACGGCAGCAGGCACGCCCGCTTCATGCAACAAGTGCGCCGCACTGCGTGCGATTTGTGGCGTTTGTTCAGCTGGCTTGGCCACCACAGCATGCCCGCTGGCCAAAGCCCCCACAAGCTGCCCCATGAATATTGCCAGTGGAAAATTCCAGGGGCTGATGCACACTGCCAAACGCGGGGAAAACCCGGTTTTGTACCAAGGCAATGCACAAATTTGAGCTGCATAATAGCGGCAAAAATCCACTGCCTCACGCACTTCCAGGTGTGCATTTGGAACGGTTTTTTTTGCCTCATGCACCAGGAGGTTGATCAGTTGAAGTTGATGTACTTCCAGCAATTTGGCGGCCTGCAACAAGCAAGCAGCCCGGTGTTCCGGCCCTTTTTCAAACCAGTCGCGGCTTATCTCGTGTGAACGCAAAGCCATGCTCAATGCATCTTGCACTTGGGTTTGTGTGCTGTAAGCAATAGGCGGCAACGCCGACAGGGAACTGTTGTCCACAGACTGCTGGAGACACCGCACGGTGTGCTTGCAGTACAGATCAAACCCCATTGAATTCAGGCGATTCGCACCAAACAAATGCGGCGCGGGCGTACAGGCGGGGTTGGGGCGAATGCCGTGCTTGCGCAACCTGGCCACAGGGTGTTCTACCAATGCATTCATATCCACATCGGGATCCATGATCTGGTTGACAAACGATGTATTGGCACCATTTTCAAGCAAGCGACGAACCAGATAAGGAAGCAATGTTTGATGGGTGCCCACAGGTGCATAAATTCTGCATCGCCGGTAAAGCCCTTCCCCCATGCCATGCAAACACTGCATTTCGACATTGCGCACGCCAAGCTGCGCAGCCAGGTGTTGAACGGCTGCATAGGTGTGGGCATTGTGGGTGGCAAACTGGGGGTAAATAAAACTGGCATTGCGCAACATCAATTCTGCACAACACAAGTAAGAAAGATCCGTGTGCACCTTCTGCGTAAACACCGGGAAGTGCGCCAACCCCTGAGTTTGGCAACGTTTGATCTCGCTGTCCCAATAGGCACCTTTCACCAACCGAACCTGAATGACCCGTTCACTGGTGCGTGCCAAGGCAGCAACAAACTCAATCACCGCCGTGGCACGGGTTTGGTAAGCCTGTACCGCCAAACCCAAACCGTTCCAATGCTTCAGTTCAGGCTCAAAAGCAAGTCGTGTGAACAGATCAAGCGACAAATCCAGGCGCTCACTTTCCTCTGCGTCCACATTGAATGCAATGTTGCGCTGTTTGGCCGAAAGCGCAAGCCTGTAAAGCCGCGGATACAGTTCAGCGCATACGCGTTTTTCCTGCCACAGCGTGTAGCGCGGGTGTAGGGCTGACAATTTCACCGAAATGCCATTGCCCTCAATAACACCGTGGGTGTTGTCGCGTCCGATGACGTCAATGGCGTGAGCATAACTGTCGAAGTAGGTCTGCGCATCGGCTTCGCACATTGCCGCCTCGCCCAGCATGTCAAATGAAAAGGTGTGACCCTGTGCCACGCTTGCACGGCTGTTGCGCAAGGCCTCCTCAATGGTTTGAGCAGCAACAAACTGTTGCCCCATGAACCGCACAGCCAGCTCAACCGCCGTGCGAACAAGGCCCTCGCTGCTGCGCGCAATCAAACGCTGCAGGCTGGAATACAAGCTGTCATCGCCTGGCATTTGAACCCAGTGCCCAGCGATGAACAAACCCCAGGTGCTGGCATTCACAAACAGGGAAGAACTGTGCCCCAGGTGCGCCGCCCAATTGGCATGGCTTAATTTGTCACGGATCAGTTCATCGCGTGTTTGAGCGTCAGGAATTCGCAGCAAAGCTTCTGCCAGGCACATTAATGCCACGCCTTCCTGGGTAGACAAGCGATATTCAGACATCAACTGTTGAATGCCTGCGCTGTGCTTTTGCACCTTGCGCAAACGCGTGACGTGTTCGAGTGCCGTTTGTTCTACCGCCTCAAAATCGGCCTCCAGCCAAGTGCTTTGTTCAAGTAAAACACGCACCCTTTGCGCTTCATCCACCCGGGTCAGCGAATTAATTTCCGCGCGCAAACGGTCAAGTTCAACCGGCATGTTCAACCCAATCAAACGGGCGTTGCACATGCCTTTCCCAATCCGGATTCAACAGCACAGACAACAATTCCACAGCACGCTCAGCACTTTCGCCCGAGGGGTCGGCCAAAGGATTTAATTCAACCAGGTCCACTGAAGCCACACAACCCGTTTGCGCAATCCGCGCCAAGCAGTAATGCAAGGCATCCAGCTGCAGGCCACCTTCTTCCGGCGTGCTTACACCGGGCAACACAGATGGATCGATACAATCCACATCGAAACTGACATGCAAATGCGTACCCGGATCAATGTCGGCCAACGCTGCGTTCATGGCCTGAACAATTCCGCGGCCGTGAATGTTCCGCATGGTCACCATGGGCAGCGCGGCGCGGCGCACTGCACGATGTTCCTCGGGATCGATTGAGCGCACGCCCAACAAGCGAATTTGAGATGCTTGCAACGCCGGGCAGAACCCACCCAGTTGTGTCAGTTCTGGCGGCCCCTGCCCGCACAGCGCGGTCAAGGGCATGCCATGCATATTGCCTGTGGTTGACGTGCTGGCCGTGTTGAAATCGGCATGCGCGTCCAGCCACACCACACGCAACGCTTTGTGTACCCGGCGGCAGTGCGCCGAAACCGCACTGATTGAACCCATGGCCAGAGAGTGGTCTCCCCCCAGCAACACGGGAACATTTCCGTCTTTCAAGGCGCTCGCCACCGCCAAATGCACTGCACGATTCCAGGCCACCACTTCATGAAAATTCCGGTACCCCTGCACCACTGTGTCTTTTTCAGGCAGCTCAACTTGAAGGTCGCCCAAATCCTCAACCTTACAACCCGTTTTCTGCAAACTGTACTGAATACCCGCACGCCTTAATGCATCAGGACCCAGTGCAGATCCTGCCGTGTTTGCCCCGGCGTCGCAGGGCGCGCCGATCAGCGCAATCATGCGCACTCTGCCTTCGATATCAAACCATAAAGATTTTTCGGATTGCTCATGTGTGGAATCAATGACATGTACTCAAGCTCCCCTTTTTCCTCGGCCAGTTCATGCATGTAGCGCAAAGCAGAAAAATCTTCCAGCGCGAAACCCACAGAATCAAACACTGTGATTTGGTCTGCGTGGGTACGCCCCAGTGCAAAACCCGTGAGCACCTCCCACAACTGGATCACCGGGAAATCGGATGGCATTTGCTGAATGTCGCCTTCGATTCGGGTTTGCGGCTCATACTCAACAAACACACGGGCATTGCCAAGTACATCCGGGTGAAGTTCAGTTTTCCCGGGGCAATCACCCCCGATCGCATTGATGTGAACACCAGGCCTCAGCATGTCCCGGGTCAATACATGGGCCCGGGTTTTTGCCGCCGTGGCTGTGGTAATGACATCTGCCCGCGCAACAGCCTGAGCCACACTTTTGCACCGTGTGACATGAAACCCGAGTTCATTCAAATGGTGAGTCAATCTCTCGGTCGCAAAAAGATCTGTGTCGTAAAGGTAAAACCTGTCGATGCCCAAAGCCTCGTGAAAAGCAACGGCCTGAAATTCACTTTGCGCACCGTTGCCAATCAAGGCCATGCTGCGCGCCCCCGGCTTGGCGAGGTGACTGGCCGCCAACACGGAAGTGGCGGCAGTACGCAAAGCCGTGATCAAGGTTAGTTCGCTGATGAATTGAGGCAGACCGGTTTGTACGCTGGCCAATACACCAAACGCCATCACGGTTGGCAATTCATGCCGGTGGTTGTTCGGATGGCCGTTGACATACTTGAAACCGTAGGTTTGTCCATCGCTGATCGGCATGATTTCAATGACGCCCTCGGCAGAGTGGGTCGCAAGGCGCGCTGACTTCTCAAACTGTTCCCAACGTTTGAAGTCATGAGCAATTGCATCGTGCATGCCTCTAATACATCGAGAAAGGCCATGACGCGAAACAAGAATTGCAGCGCCCTGTGCGCTCAGGAATGGCGTGTTCATCATCACCCCCCCACCTGCTTAACTCAGTTAGACACACCATTTTGCTATGAAACACTGTCAAGCATAAGCACATAAAGTGCTTGCAAAATGCAATATTCCTAGCATATTGTCAGAAATAAACTTCAAAACGTCATGATGGATACACTAGATCGCCAACTCTTGGGTTTGTTGCGCACCAATGCGAGATTAAGCATTGCAACATTGGCTCACCACTTGAAAGTGTCCCGCGGCACAGTGAGCAATCGAATCAACAAACTTGAAAACTCAGGTGTTATCGTGGGTTACAGCGTGAAGTTGAGACCCGATGCCACGGCCAATCTGATTGTCGCCTGGATGAGTATTTTGATTGAAGGCAATGACAGCCGCACCGTGCTGGCAAATTTGCTGGGTGAACCTGGTGTTACGGCTATTCACAGCACAAATGGGCGCTGGGATTTGTTGGTCGAACTGCAGGCGGAAAACCTGAACGGACTTTCTGGAATACTTGAACGCATACGATTGATCAAGGGAATCAGCAACACGGAAACAAGCATCCATCTCTCAAGCTACAAAAACTAGGCTCTGATGAAGTAACAATGGAACCATGCCTGGATGTGGCTCACTCATAAAAATATCGTCTCCACCCTATGAGTCATGTTACGAAGAAGCGACGTTGCAAATCACCGCGCGGAATCACTTAACGATCCAAACCTGCCAGAAAAAGCAGTCGCGCGGCCCGACCCTGCCCTGCCCAATGCGGCGACCACAATTGCAAAGTTATCCCTTTCTGGATTACTGGCCCATCGGTTTGGATCAGCAATCATTCAAGAACTACCTGCATCACTTGCGGTGAAAACTGCCGAGGGAAAATGGTCCAAGGTAGAAACAGAAGAAAAACAGGGAGATCCGTTTACCCCATCAAGCCTGAAAACACGCTACACGACTGCACCTGCTGCCGACAGCAAACGATCAGGACTGGAGCAAATCCCTTTCCTTGACGCGCGCCTGCACCTCATTGCATCAGGACAAAACGACGAAGCCATGAAAAGCAATTTCGACTATATTTTTAATCAGCCTGTGAACAAGGCGGTGGTCAAGCTGGCACAACAAAAACTTGAACAATTCAAGAGTCAGATTCCCGTGGTGGAACCGGAACACCTTCAACTGCTTGAAGTACCGCGCCGGGGAGGATCAGAAACCCTAAAAGACGAAAACACGCACCACAAGCAGGCGATGCTCAACTGGCAGTGCGCAAACGATCTGATTTTTCAAGCCGCCAGAAACAGCGAATCCGTATCACCGCAAACAATTCATGATTTATTCATTGCCGTTCACAGTACCCTGATGCGGGGAGTGAACGAAACGGTCGGCGGCCTGGTTCGTCAATACGACAACGTCTGGATTGGCCTTTGTGACTCCCAGGGCAGCCGCGACCCGCACCCAAGCCGCCTGGCAGTGCCGGGTTCGATGGTACACGCCGAGTTGAACACGCTGTGTACCGAAGTGGCTGAGGAACTGAACAAGGGAAGCAGCAATCCGGTTTTGTTGGCCGCCCGAACTGCCATGAAGGGAGTTTCAATTCATCCTTTTGCAGACGGGAACGGTCGAACATGCCGCCTGATCGCTGATTTCGTTTTGCTGAAATCGGGTTTGCTGCCAGCCTGCTTTGACGATGAAACCAAGAATATGATGGTGTTTCCGCGCATAGCACCCGACATGAACCACAACACCACCACTGCAGCCAATCTAATGCTGGATGCACTGGAAAGAAGTTACAAACAAGTCGAATAATTCAAACGATCGTTTGATTTATTGCAAATGGCTTTGCTATGATGGGTCTCCCAAAACCATCAACAAGTGATCATGAGCATGCCCAATTCAAACACCATCAAGATCGGCGGCGCCTGCGGCTTTTGGGGCGACAGCAGCCTGGGCACAGAACAATTGATGAAGGTACCGGGCATTCAGTACATCACCTATGATTATCTGGCTGAACTAACACTGGCCATCATGGCAGGCATGCGCATGAAAAACCCGGAGCACGGGTATGCGCTTGATTTCATCGACCTGATGAAAAAGGCCCTGCCAGTCGCCAAAGCCAAAGGGATCAGGATTATCGCGAACGCGGGTGGACTAAACCCAGCTGGTTGCGCAGCCGCCTTGCAACAGGCCATGACAGAGGCCGGGCACACCATTCGAATTGGCGTGGTAAGCGGCGACGACGCCACCAGCACTTTGGGGCAGTTGAGAAAAAATGGTGTTGAATTAACAGACCAACATTCCGGCCAAACAGCCCCTCCTTTCTTCCTGACGGCCAACGCTTACCTGGGCGCATTCCCGATTGCGGCGGCACTCGATGCCGGAGCGGATATTGTCATCACCGGCCGCGTAGTAGACAGCGCCATGGTACTGGGTGCGCTGGTGCATGAATTCAAATGGCAAGCGAGCGATCTGGATCAACTGGCACAGGGCAGCCTGGCGGGCCACATTGTCGAATGTGGAGCGCAAGCCACGGGTGGACTTTTCACGGATTGGGAACAGGTGCCGGACTGGGCCAATATCGGCTACCCGGTGATCGAGGTGGCTGCCAACGGCAGCTTTGAATTGAGCAAACCTGAAGGTACAGGCGGCCTGGTGAATAAAGCAGTGGCCACCGAACAACTGCTGTATGAAATTCACGACCCCGCCAACTATGCACTGCCCGATGTGGTGTGCGATTTCACCACCGTGAACATCGAAGAAACAAGCCCGAATCGCGTAAAAATTTGGGGCGCCACCGGCAAGGCCCCAAGCGACTTGTACAAAGTATGCGCCACGTACCCAGAAGGGTTTCGCTGTATCGGCATGCTGTCGATTGTGGGGTTTGATGCACACGCCAAAGCCCGGCGCACTGGTGAAGCAATTCTGGAGCGAACGCGTGCCATGTTCAAACGACAAGGCCTGGCCGACTACACCCGCACCTCGATTGAAGTCATTGGTAGTGAGACCGATTTGGGCCCGCATGCCAAAGCGCAGTTGGGCCACGAAGCCATGTTGCGTATTGCAATTACCCACACAGACAAGAAAGCTGCCGCCATTTTTTCTCGCGAAATTGCCCCGGCGGGCACCAGCTATGCACCAGGCACCAGCGGTAACTTTGGCATGGGCCGCCCCAACGTAACCCCGCTGGTCAAAATGTTCAGTTGTTTCGTGCCCAAGCACCTGCACAGTGCTGTGGTTCAAGTAAGTGGCGAACAAATTCAGTACCTGGAACCGGAACACCCAAAAGTACCAACTGGCGACCAAGCCGCCACTGCGAAGGCAATTCAACCGGTGTCTGTTCCGCCTGAATTGATCGGCAAACCCTTGATTGAAATTGCACACGGCCGCAGCGGCGACAAAGGCAACACCAGCAATGTGGGCATCGTGGCAAGAAAGCCGGAGCACTGGCCCCTACTTCAGCATTTGCTGCGCCCAGAACAGGTAAAGGGCTACCTTGCACACTTGGTGAAAGGCGAGGTTCACACTTTCGAGCTACCTCAAGTTCAAGCATTTAATATCGTTATGCAAGAAGCCCTGGACGGCGGCGGAATGACTTCAATGCGAAATGATCCGCTGGGCAAGGGAATGGCTCAAGTGCTGCTGAACATGAAAATTACTGAATGATCTTCACCTGTTTGCAGGGGTACACCACGTTGGGCGTACCCCCTAGCTAGTTATCTTTTTCCTACACGGTGTCTCCGTTAGAGAAGATGTGAGGCGTGATCCAAAGAGCGCCTACTACATCCAACACACAGGAGAAACACCATGCAAGTTAAACAGATCGCAATCGTTGCAGCCATCGCTTCCTCTTTCGCAATGCCCATGACTGCCAAGGCATCCGACATCGCCACACTGAACGGCTGGGGCGCTTTGTTCGCTGCCGCGCATTCTGGCGAGCAAGCGGCTGCCCAAGGTCAGGCACAAGGTGAAATCAAAGTAAGCCTGTTCCAGCGCCAGCAGCCACCTGCTGCGCAACCTGCACCCGAAACTGCACCACAACCAACTCCTGTTGCAGAACCAACACCAACCAACGAACCAGCACCCACTGCAGAAGCACCTGCAATGGAACAGCCTGAAGCGGGTGACCAAACAGCCTCCACAGGTGACAGCGCGGGTGAATCTGCTGAAGCAGGCCAAGACAACGCAGGTCAGGCCACAGCATCAGCCAGCGCAAGCGCGAACGCCACGATCAAGCTTGGTGGTGGTCAAAGTGCTCAGATGATGAACAAAGTAGACAGCGCTTACCAAACAGCAGGCACTGTGGTTGAAGGTGTGACTGGTGGTGTATTGGGTACGGTACAAAATGTAGCCGACAAAACTTCGGGGGCATCGCTGGCCGCAGACATGTCCAGCACCGGCTCAATGGATGTCGCCGGCTTGGCCACAGCCACCATGGCAGGCAACATGAGCGCAACAGCAAGCATGATGAATGCAGGCCAGTTGGGCGCAATCACTGCAATGACTTCAAGCTTGATCCAGAACGTGATTGCGGCACGCCCCGCGTCACTGTCAGGCTTGCTGCGTTAATCGCAAATCGCCCACAAAAAAGCCCTTGCCGGTTACACGCCGGCAAGGGCTTTTTTCGTTTGAAACCGCTTCAGGCGTGCTGTGACAGGAAAAAGGCCACCACTCTGTCAGCCAGTGTGTCCAGATTGTCGCCCTTCTTGGGCTTGTACCAAGTCACCATAAAGTTCATGGCGCCCAATACCATCAAGCGGGCGAATTTCGTATCACCACCCAAAAAACCGGCCTTGTACAAACCATTCACCGCATCTTGCCAAATGGCATCGTATTCATCTTTGGTGGCAATCAGCCTGCGTTGGTGCACTTCATCCAGACAGCGCCAGTTGTATAGCATCACTGGAATAAAGTCGTTGCCATCTTCAAGAATAATGCTGAGATGCACTTTCACCAAAGCGCGAAACTGGGTATCTGCGGTCAGGTTAGGCTTCACCACTGCGCGTGTTTTTTCAAGCCCTTGTCGCAAGCCTTCTTCAACCACAGCCACCAAAATATCCTGCTTGCTGGCAAAGTGGTAAAACGGACTTCCGCATTGCATACCCACCGCATTGGCAATGGCCCGCATGCTGGCCCCGTCGTAACCTTTGTCACGAAACAACTTGGCAGCCGCGCGCACAATGTCGCCACGTCGGCCATCGTCGTGTTTTTGTTCTTTCAATACTCTAGCCACAACCCAGTCCTTTGTTATGTTGTCAGGTTCAACGCCATCCACTGGTGTGGTATTCCCACCTCCGTGTGGGCATCACCAAGCGGCGAAAAACCATGTCGACTGTAAAATTCAATCGCCTGCTGTTGCGCACTCAAGCGCACCTGCGGCAAGTTTTGTTCTTTGGCCACCGCCAGCAAAGCCTGCAACATGGCACTGCCAATTCCCCGGCTTCTGAATTCAGGGAGTACAGCCATGCGGCCAATTTTTCCTTCAGGCAACAACCTCGCCGTGCCCACCGGCTTGTTACTTATCCAGGCAAGCACGTGTATGGAAACCGAGTCGTGTTCGTCCCATTCCTCGGATTCATCAATGCCTTGTTCTTCGATAAAAACAGAACGGCGAATGGAACTGGCCCACTCGCCGTTGATCAACCAATTGGAACAATCAATTCGAATCAAAGAATCGATCAGCCCAATGCGGCGAATTCAGCGTCTACAGCTTCCAGCATTTCCTGGGTAATCAAACCACCGGAAAAATTGGCAACAACGGCCAAGGGAAAACCTTTGCCCATGCCAATTTGCGGGTGTGTAGAAATGCCGGGCATGTGTTTTTCCAAAATCGCTGCGGTATCTGGGTTGTCCAGCAAGTCGCCCAGTTTGGATTGGGTAGAAAAAGCCATGTAAATCGTCTCCTAGAATTTTAAATGAACCCACAATTCAAACAAACGCTTGAATTATTTTCTTATTCTAGACCAAGAATCGATCAGCTGTAACGCTTTTTCAATGCAGCCACTGCATTGGTGTAAATCTTGTCAATGTCCTTGGGGCCAGAAATGGAAATTTGCAGGTTTCGCACAATGCCGTCTTTCAGGCTGTACAACCAGCCATGCACAGTCAAATCTTGCCCGCGCTCCCAGGCATCTTCAATCAAGGTGCTTTCGCACAGGTGCTTCACCTGTTCAATCACATTAAGCTCACACAACTGGTCGTGACAGGCCTGCTGAAGATTTTCATCCGTGGTCACTAAACCATGCCTGCGTGCCAACTGGTGAATGGGGCGAACCCAGGCATCGGCCAAACCCACCCGATCGCCCCGCATGGCCATGCGCACGCCAGAGCAACCATAGTGACCGCACACGATTATGTGCTTCACCTTCAAAAACTCCACAGCAAACTGCGTGGCCGATTGCCCATTCAAATCACCGTGGAACACCTGGTTGGCCACATTGCGGTGTACAAACACCTCGCCGGGTTGCAAATTCACAATGGTGTTGGCGGGCACGCGACTATCCGAGCAACCGATCCAGAAATACTCCGGCGACTGCTGGTTTTCAAGGCGTTTGAAAAATTCGGGGTCTTTGTCCACCTGGGCTGCAGCCCAGGTTCGGTTGGCGTCAAGAAGGTGTGAAAGGTCTTTGGACACGGTGTTCGCCTGTTGAAGTCAAGACCTGTATTTTACTGCGACGCAGCATGTTATGGCACTGGGGAGAGCCCGAGGTGACACTTTTGCATCACCCCGGCTTCACAGAGGATTACTGAGCGGCTTTACTCGACCTGTGACACGTAACTGACAGAGAACACATCATCAGGGCTAGACGTGCTTCGGCCTTTGGTGAAGCCAAACTGCAAGGCCGACGTTGTGTCCAGCGCATACACGGCTGAAATTGCCCGCTCTTTGCGCTTCTCGGTACCCGCCAGCAATTCATCACGCTGGCTGGTGGTCAGGTTCACAAACAGCGACTGGCCCAGCGGAAAGTTCACACCCACGGTGCTGTAGTTGCCGTTGAGCAAGGGTAGCTCGGGGGTGTCGCCGTAGTACTGGCGCCCCAACACTGCGGTCAAACCAAAGCCATTGTTGAAACGGTAAGCCAGGTCAGCCTGAATACCATAGTCGGTTTTGCCGGTGCCCAGGCCACGGTCTTCATTACCCGTTGCGATTTTCACCAAACCTGTTGCCGACATGGCAAAGCCCTTGGTTTGTATGCCGCCAATGAGATCGGTGGTGTAAGTGGCCACCATGTCGCCCAAGCCTTGTTCGCTGCGACGCGCAGGGCCGTTGGTACCCGCAACAGTGCCGGCCACCAAGGTACCCGGGCCTTCCAGCGAAATGTAGGGTACGAACAGGGAAGCCCGATAACCTTCACCCACCAATGTTGCGCCCAAGGTGAATGACCTGGCCTTGACTTCCTGTGGTTGACCAAACTTGCCAGACAAGCTGTCGAAGCTGTAGGTCATCAGCAAACCCGGGGGGGCTGCCAATGCTGTGGTGCTGGCTGCGGTCAACGTGCAGGCCAATGCGAATCGAATAAAAGATTGCCCCATTAACTGTCTCCTTTTTTTGAGACAGTATAGGGGCAAAAGCGCTACTGCTGGGATACTTCAAAAGGTGGTTGGGAAAGTACCTACAAAATTCAGGTATTACATGGCATTGCCGGGGTTGTCCGCTTTGCGCTTGTTGTAGCGGTCCGTCATCTTTTCTTGCCATTCCGCACGAATCACTTTGGCTTTTTCACGCTGCTCCGGTGTTAACACTTTGTAAATCTCGTGCTGAGTGCGCAGCATGCTCAGCTTGGTCGCACGCTCCTGTTTTTGCTGCTGGGCAATCAGGCGTTCCGCCTTGGTGGCATCGAACGTGTCTTGCTCCACAATCGACTTCATTTCATCGCGGTGTGCGCGGCGGTCTTTCATGGCTGCTTTCATTTCAGTCCTTTGTTTCTGCACGATCTGATCCACCTGCGCTTGTTGCTCCGCTGTCAGGTCCAGTTGCTTCAACATGCCCCCATGCTTGTGGTGGTGGCGCATTTCAGAATGCTGCTTTTTGCTCCCTTCGTCATGGTGGCCCGCATAGGCACTCATGGGAATCGCCATGGCCATTGCAGTGACAGCAATCATTTTCTGGATGGTCATTTTCGATACATTCATTTGCCTGCTCCTTGTGTAAAGACAACTGCATTGTGCAAAACGGGCCTGTAAACGAGGATGCAGGCTATGTAAAGATGGGTAAAGCGATTGCAAACAATTGCGCATCAAGCCTGGCTGCCTAGTAATATTGAAGCCATGACAAAAATACTTCACATTGACGACGACATTGAGCTGGGCGAAATGCTGTGCGAATACCTGCGCGGCGAAGGCTTCGAAGCCGAGCACTGTGCCAACCCGATCAATGGCTTGAAAATGCTGGCAGACGAGCAATACCAACTGGTTGTGCTTGATGTCATGATGCCGCAGCAAAGCGGCCTTGAAACCCTGAAACAGATTCGCCAGAAGTACAACACCCCCGTGCTGATGCTAACGGCACGCGGCGACAACATTGACCGCATTGTAGGGCTGGAGTTGGGTGCCGATGACTATGTACCCAAACCCTGCCTGCCCCGCGAAATTGTGGCCCGTGTGCGTGCAATTTTACGACGCGCCAACGACTCCAGCAGTGCCCCCAAACAGGCCCTTCAATTGGGTCCGCTCGAAGTACAGCCGGCCAAGCGCAAAGTGTTGTTGAACGGAAGTGAAATAGAACTGACCAGTGCCGAATTCAATTTGCTGGAAGTGTTGGCCAGCCATGCCGGCCAGGTGGTCAGTAAAGCCACCCTGAGCGAGCAGGGCCTGGGGCGCCCCCTTGAGCGTTTTGACCGCAGCATTGATGTGCACCTGAGCAGCCTGCGCAACAAATTAAACCTGAACGACGAGCGCTTGCCACTGACCCTGCACACCATTCGCGGGCAGGGCTATCAGCTCAGCCTTGATTAAACGGAGTTGCGTGTATGGGCAAGCTGTTCTGGAAATTTTTCTTTGGTTTTTGGTTGTGCCTGATTGCTGCGGCCGTGGCCACAGGCACCGCCCTTTACCTGATGCGGGAAAAGCCAGCCAGCAGTGATATAGCAGAAGGCCCACGCGCGCAATTCATGCTGGAAACCATTCAAGAAGTGCTGGAAGGCAAAGGGCCAGATGCCTTGCGCAATTTGCTGGACCGCAACCGCCAGCGAACAGGCAACGCAATTCCGGTGTTTGCAGTGTCCAGCCAAGGCGAGGAAATTTTGCATCGGGAAGTACCCGACAACATTCAACAACGAATCACCGCCCTGTTCAATGGCGAGGAACAAGCCGAGCAAGGTACGTTGCAGGTGACCGCGCAAGACCAGTCGAAATGGATTCTGTTTATTCCACGCAATCGCCGCCACCCGGAACCTTCAACCAACACCAGCACCGGCGAGCCCACACCACCACATGAAGACAAACGCAAGCAACGTGAGGCACTTGAACCACCGCTTCCACCCGTACCAGGGGCCGGCATTTTTGCTGCGTTTCTGGCCAGCCTTTTGTTTGCAGGTGTGTTGGCCTACACATTCAGCCGCCCCTTGAACACCTTGAAAAATGCATTTCGGGAAGCAGGCAAAGGTCGCTTGGGTGTTCGCATTTCCAACAACAAAACCGGCAAAAAACGCAGCGATGAAATTGGCGAATTGCTCAGCGGCTTTGACCACATGGCTGAAGAAATTGAAACCCGCATTGAGCAACAAAAAGTGTTGTTGCACGACGTATCGCATGAACTGCGCTCTCCATTGGCACGCCTGAACCTGGCGGTGGGCCTGGCACGCCAGAACCCGGCACATTTGGACACGAGCTTGAGCCGCATTGAAACCGAAGCAGAAAGGCTGGACAACCTGATTGGCCAACTGCTGAATTTATCGCGACTGGATGCAAACCAGAATGCGGAAATTCTGAGAGAACACAATGTGATTGAGTTGTTGCTTGCTGTGGTAGAAGACGCTCAGTTTGAAGCGGAGCAACAGAGCAAGCTTGTTGAATTCACCGACGATGTAAGGCAGTGGAATTTGCGATGCCATGCTGAAAGCCTGCAAGGCGCATTTGACAACATTATTCGCAATGCAATTAAACACACCCCCGAAAATACTGCTATAAAAATTCGCTGTCGCGTACAAAACAAACAGTTGTGCATTGACATTGAAGACCAAGGCCCGGGCATTCCTTCCGCCCTTTTGCCCAAGCTGTTCACACCCTTTTTCAAACACGGCGAACACTCTGGCCATGGCCTGGGTTTGGCGATTGCCAAAAAATCGATTCAACGTGTAAACGGCGAACTCAGTGCCCGCAATGGCACACCGCATGGTTTATTGATCACCATCGAACTGCCTGGCAGCCGTTAAGCCACCCATTAAACCGTTGGCGGAACCCCGGCAATCCAACCCTCTACGGGATCGATCAATTTGGGCAAACCAAAACTGGATTCAGCCCGCTTGGCTGCCCAACCCGCCACCAGGCAACACAGCACCGCATCCAGGTGATCGGCTTTGACATCATCGAGCAACTTAGCACGCAAATAGGGGCGCACCTGTACCTTGATGCCAAACAACATGCCTTCTTCCAATGCACACAACAATTCGGAACGGGCCATGCGGCGATCCGCAGTGTCTTTCTTGGGGTCGTCGCTTTTGTAGCTGGCTCGGTTCAACACCTTGCGGGCCAAATAGCCGGGGTAGGCCTCCAGGGCCACGCGGGTTTTGTCGCCCCGTTGCATGCCAGGTATGTGAACACCGGTTTTCATCAACAACGGTGCACCGGCGTGCAGCATGTAAGCCACCGGTGGGTTTACCCATTTCATGGAAGGCGAAGATCCTGCCGGGGCATCGCATTCCCGGTGTGCAAACTTGTGCCCGGCGGGGCGTGCATCGCACCACGCCTTGAAAGTGGCGCGAATTTGCTCGCGACTCAAAGCACTGTAGTAATTGATCAGTTTTTCCCAAGCCAAAAAGTCAGTACGCCCAGCGCCTGGCCACTTTAAACCCTCCACCAATTTGCGCGACAAACCAAAAGGCATGTCAATGGCAGCCACAAAACCCAACTGCTCCAAGGGTCCTGCTGCGCGCTCCAGTTTTCCGAACGCCTGCGGTCCTTCTTTCAACAAGGTTTCGAACTCGCCCAGTGTGGTCAGCGACATGAGTTCATCGACCGCCAACACCGCACCCTGCCACTGGCCCACAGCCACTGCAATCGGTTTTTTCTTGGTGGGACTGCTGGAAAAATCGATACCCAGCAGGCGACTGTTTTCGGGATTCAAACTACATTCTCCGGGGGCAACAAAGCCTCGAGCACTGCAAGGTGATCGGCTTCATGCAAAGGTTTGTCATGGCGAATGCGAAGCATACGTGGAAAACGAACAGCCACGCCACTTTTGTGACGAGTGGAACGGGAAATGGCTTCAAAGCCCAGCTCAAAAACAAGCACTGGGGCCACAGTGCGAACCGGGCCAAACTTGTCCACGGTGTGCTTTCGAATCACGCGATCTACTTCTTTGAATTCTTCATCGGTCAGGCCCGAATACGCCTTTGCGAACGGCACCAAACGGGGCAAACCACGCGCCACCGTGTCTTCAACTTTTTCACCGTTTGCAATCGCCTGCGCCACTTCTTGCGCCTGCGCTGCACTGGCAGGCGGTGTTTCCCACACAGCAAAGGTGTAATCGGTGTACAGGCTTGCGCGGCGGCCGTGGCCTCGCTGCGCATACACCAACACACAGTCTACGGTCATGGGGTCGATTTTCCATTTCCACCACAGGCCGTCTGCTTTGGTGCGGCCAACCCCATAGCGGGAATCACAGTGCTTCAACATAAAGCCTTCCACACCCCTGGCGCGGCTTTCTTCCCGAAGCAATTTCAGTTCTTGCCAACTTGCAGCGCACACGCGTTGCGACAACAACAAACGCGGCATGAAATTCACAGTGCTTTGTTCATGATGCAAGGCATAAAATTCCTCCAACGCAGTTCTGCGTTGCAGCTGGGTTTGGTTCACTGTGTTCATTGCGTTCAAGCGAAGCAGGTCGTAAGCCAAAAAAACCACGGGTGAATCTGCCATCAATTTTTTACTGACCACTTTGCGATTCAAGCGCCCCTGCAAGGCATTGAAGCCTGCGGGCGAACCACCTTGCCACACCAGTATTTCACCGTCCAGAATACAAGCGTCGGGCCAATGTGCGAAGGCTTCCTGCAACTCCGGAAACTGCTCGCTGACCAACTCCTCGCCGCGCGACCACACCCACACCTGCCCACCCTCTTTCACCACTTGGGCGCGAATTCCGTCGTATTTCCATTCCACCAACCAGTCCGCAAGCGCTCCCAAATTTTCAGGTTCTTCCTGCAAGGGGTGCGCCAGAAAAAAAGGCAAGGGTTGGCCCAATCGACCAGAATCCTGCCCGGTGCTGCTTTCACTGGGCGAAGCCAACAAGGCGCTGAACTGCTCGGCCGTGGGCTGGTTGCTGGCATCGGCAAACCCCATCATGCGGGTGGCCACCAGCTTGGCATCCAACCCTGCACATTCGGCCAGTGCGCGGGTCACCAACAACTTGGAAACACCCACACGAAAACCACCGCCCACCAGCTTCACGAACAGAAACCGTTCATTGGCTGCCAGCTCATTCCAGCAGGCTTGCACGGCAACAATGCGTTCTTCATCGGGCAAGGTGCGCAAGGGTAAAATTCGGTTTTGCATCCACCAGGCCAAGCCTTGCGACTGGCCAGCCAGTGTCGGTGCAATTGGCAACACATGGGCAATCGTTTCGGCCAAATCGCCCACCGCCTGGTAACTTTCTTCAAACAACCAGTCGGGCAAACCACTGACCTGCAAAGCCACCTCACGCAAGGTGCGGGTGGGCACGGTGCGCTTGGGTTTGCCGCCCGACAAAAAATACACAGCCCATGCAGCATCCTCGGCGGGTGCGTGTTCAAAGTAACGGCGCAAAGCCTGCACCTTGTGCAAGGTTGAGGTGGAGCCATCCAGTTCGGCAAACAATTCCGCAAACTGCTTCATGCGGTGGGCACCTCGCCTTCACCCTCACCACCATATTCAGTGGCAAACGCGCGGGCATTCAATCCCTGTTCCTGCAGCCAGCGCACCATCACCTGCACGTAGCCGTGAGTCACAATCACCTGCTCCGCACCAGTGGCACCAATGGCACGCATCAGGCCAGGCCAGTCCGCGTGGTCAGACATCACAAACCCCCGATCCACATTGCTGCGTCTGCGCCCGCCACGCAACTGCATCCAGCCCGATGCAAATGCATCGGAATACGCATTGCCAAACCGCTTCATCCAGGCGGCACCTTGGGCTGCGGGTGGGGCAATGGCAAGGCAGGTTTTGTAAATGGATTTGTCAAGCACTTCGCTCACGGTGAAAGTATCGGGCAGCTTCACACCTGCATCCCGATAGGCTTTGTTCAAGCCCTCGCAAGCGCTGTGGCACACAATGGGACCAATGCTTGAATCCACACCCGCCAGTATTCGCTGCGCCTTGCCAAACGAATAGCCGTACAACACGCTGGCCTTGCCCTGTGCGGCATTGGCAGCCCACCATGCGTTTATCTCGGCATAAATTTCAGCATCGCTGCGCCAACGGTAAATGGGCAAACCAAAGGTGGATTCCGTAATGAAAGTGTTGCACTTCACGGGTTCGAATGCGTCGCAGGTTAAATCAGGGGCTACCTTGTAATCGCCACTGGCCACCCACACTTCGCCCTGGTATTCCAAACGGATTTGACACGAACCCAACACATGCCCGGCCGGGTGCAATGAAATTTTGACACCGTTGTGCAGGGTGCCGGCACCGTAGGGAAGCGTGTCGAGTGAAATGTTGCCCAAGCGGGTGCGCAGCACACCCTCGCCAGGCGCCGCGCACAGGTAGTGGTTGTGCCCCACACGGGCATGGTCTGCATGCGCATGGGTAATGATTGCACGGTCTACCTTGCGCCAGGGGTCGATGTAAAAATCGCCTTGGGGGCAATACAAACCTTCGGGGCGACTCACCACCAAATCCATGCTGCACAACCTTCAAAATCAACAACTAATACCGGCTGCCAAAATCACCCAGGAAAACAGCCAAGAGCATTAATTTATAACACAGCCAACTGAACACCCTTTCTTTCAAGGGGCGCTGTGCGTGTTCATGGGCTTGAATTTCCCGGCTGTCATTTTGAATGGATTTCAGTAATTCTTCGCGCAGCGCGCTTGCAAATTCCCGGTTATAAACAATCACGTTCGCTTCACGGGCAAACAAACAACTCAAAGGGTCCAGGTTGGACGAACCCACTGTGGCCCAGTTTGAATCCATCACCGCCACTTTTGCATGCAAAAAACCGGGCAGGTATTCATAAATGTCCACGCCAGCGGCCAACAAACTGGAATACAAACTTTGCGTGGCGTAATGCTGAAAGCGATACTCCACACGCCCTTGCAGCAACAACTGAACATGCACGCCCCGCGCACGCGCTGCGAGCAAGGCCTTGCGCATTTTACGACCAGGTAAAAAGTAAGCATTGCTGAGAATGACCGAACGTTGCGCATTGCCAATGGCTTGAACATAGGCGCGTTCGATTCGCCTGCGCAAACGGAAATTGTCGCGCACGGCCAGTTGGGCTTTCACTTTGCCAAACGGTTTGGGTTTGGGCGTTGAGCGCTGGCGCGCCATGGTCTCTTGCAACTGCTCCACCCGGTCTTTCCACCAGCTTGACCTAAAGGTATCTGTTACCCGCCCACCCGGACCAATTTGCAGCCACAACCACTCCATGTTGTGCCAAACGTCTTGCACCACAGGGCCTTGCAACTGCACGGCAAAGTCATAGCGTGGCCCCAGTGTTTCTTGATCCAGCAAATCAGTGTTTACCACCATGGCCTGTTCTCGCATTCCACCCGATGCGCCCCAAATCGGCTTTCTTTTCTGTTGCGCCCGCTCTGTGGCTCTTAACAGTTCGTCGCGTTCCCCTTCGTGGTTCAAGTCATCAATCAGATTGATGCCGCCAACAAAAGCGATTTCGCTGTCAACCGCAATTATTTTTCGATGCATGCGGCGAAGCCGTTTCGGATTGAGCCTGAACGACATGCTTTCAGGCCGAAAAACGCGAACATGCACACCGTGCCGCTGTAAGTTGGGCACCCAGGTGCGTACGCCCTCTTGCCCACCAAAACCATCAAGCACCAAACGCACTTCGACGCCACGCGCTACGGCCCGGCACATGGCCTGGCAAAAAGCCTCGCCAATTGAATCGTTCGCAAAAATATAGGTTTCAATGCGCACAGAATATTTGGCACGCTCAATCGCATCAAGCGCACGCGGAAACAGCTGTTCCCCCCCCACCAGCAATTCAACCGCATTGCCCTCCCGCTCGGGTGCGGCTGCTGGCAACAGGTTCAACACCATGCGCACTCCAGATCGACCACAAAAGGTGCATGGTCAGACAACTTGGCCCAAGCTGGCCCATGAAGCACCGTGGCCTCGTGCACGTTGAAGCCACGGGCAAATACACGGTCTAGCCCCAACACGGGGAAGCGACTGGGAAAACTGCCCACCCGGGCCAAGCGATTGTTTTTGTCCAAGGGCATGACTTCCTCGGCCTTCAAACCTTGCTGCAAAATTGGACCCAGGCGGCGCTGCCAGTCATTGAAGTCGCCTGCCACCACCAAGGGCATGCCCGCAGGTACATGGGTGCCCACATGTTCAATCAGCTTGCTCGCCTGCCGCACGCGGCTGCGGTACAACAACCCAAAATGCGCCACCATGGCGTGAATGGGGCCTGCGGGCGTTTTAACGCAGCAATGCAACAAACCGCGTTGCTCCAAACGATGATCGGACACATCCTGATTCAGCATCCACTCAATTTCGTATCGAGACAACAAAGCGTTGCCATGATGCCCGTGCGAATACACGGCATTCATGCCGTAGGCAGTGAAATATTGCTGACTTGCATGGCCCAGCAAATCATCGATGGCTGAAGGCGACTGGGCAAGAAACTCGTGCTGCCCACCCTCGGGCCAGTGTTCAAACTTGCCCGCATGCCGGTCGTGCCGACCTTGAACCTCTTGCAAAAACACCAGGTCGGCATCCATGGCATGGATTTGTTCACGCAAGGCATGAATGGTCAGGGCAGGTTTTCGCAGGCCCATGACCCCCTTGTGAATGTTGTAGGTCGCAATTCGAAGTCGCATTACATGCAATACCTAGAAAATAAATCAGTAAATTACCAAGTCAATTCAAGTCATGTCACAAACACAGGGTATTGCCCCCCAATTAGGGTTACCCCTAAACTCAGTGCGTAAATATTGAAACTCTTAAAGCAGTTTAAAACCGTTTCTTGCAGCAGCTATATACCGTATATGAAAAAAGGGGCCCTTCGCGGCCCCTTTGTATTTTCAGCTTCGCTTGCCTTGAAGCTTCTGGTTCAACTCGAGAATGGCTTGTGCATTGTTGGGTGAAAAGCACCGCTCTGCGGCCTCGTTTGCATTCAACCACGCATACCCCACATGTTCGTTTGCGGCCAACCGGGGGGTGAAACCATCGGGCACACAGGCCACAAACCAATGCTCAGTGTTGTGGGTCACACCTGCTGGGTAGCGGTGTCGCCAGTGCTCAAAAATTTCATACTGCAGGCTGTAAGGCCAAGGCCTGAGCAAACCAGGCTTGAGCAACTCGCCCGCATCAGCATCCAGCACCGTGGGAATTGCCGTGGGCGTGGCCTCAAAGCCGGTTTCTTCTGCCAGTTCACGCACTGCGGCTTGCAGCGGTGATTCATCCGGAAAATCCAGACTGCCGGTCACTGATTGCCAGTACCCGGCTTTGTCAGCCCGTTCAATCAATAAAAAATCCCCGCGAGGGCTGACCATCACGACCAGCACCGACACAGGGATTTTTTGACCGCTCAAAGTGCGCTGCCCTTGGTGATCAAGCCACGTTTTTGGGTTCGGCCTGACGCAGGCGAATGTGCAATTCACGCAACTGCTTTTCGTCCACAGGGCTTGGTGCCTGGGTCAACAAACACTGCGCGCGCTGCGTTTTCGGGAACGCGATTACGTCACGAATGCTTTCTGCGCCACTCATCATGGTCACAATGCGATCCAGGCCAAAAGCCAAACCACCGTGAGGTGGCGCACCGTATTGCAAGGCATCCAGCAAGAAACCAAACTTGGCTGCCGCTTCTTCTTCGGAAATATTCAAAGCACGGAACACCTTGCTTTGTACTTTTTCCTTGTGAATACGTACCGAGCCACCGCCCAATTCCCAACCGTTCAGCACCATGTCATAGGCCTTGGCAATGCACTTGCCGGGGTCAGTGGTCAGGTAGTCCTCGTGGCCGTCTTTCGGGCTGGTAAAGGGGTGGTGACAAGCCACCCAGCGGCCTGCTTCCTCATCCAGTTCAAACATGGGGAAGTCGATCACCCACAGTGGTTCCCACCGGCCTTGTACCAAACCTGCTTTCTGGCCAAATTCGCTGTGACCAATCTTCAAGCGAAGCGCACCGATTGCGTCGTTCACCACTTTGGTTTTGTCGGCACCGAAGAACAGAATGTCGCCATCGGCGGCACCACTGCGCTTGAGCAATTCATTCAAGGCTGTGTCGTGAATGTTTTTCACGATGGGCGATTGCAGGCCGTCACGGCCCTTGGCCAATTCGTTCACCTTGATCCAGGCCAAGCCCTTGGCACCATAAATGCCCACAAACTTGGTGTAGTTGTCGATTTCAGAGCGAGGAATTTCAGCACCACCTGGCACACGCAAGGCCACCACGCGGCCATTGTCCATGTTGGCCGGGCCAGAGAACACCTTGAAGTCGACATCTTTCATGATGTCGGTGAGTTCAGTGAATTCCATTTTCACGCGCAGGTCAGGTTTGTCTGAACCAAAACGCGCCATCGCTTCGCTGTAGGGCATCACGGGGAAGGGGTTTTGCAATTCCACATCCATGGTTTGCTTGAACACCTTGCGGATCATGTCCTCGAACAGGTCACGAATTTCCTGCTCACCAAGGAATGAAGTTTCGATGTCCACCTGGGTGAATTCAGGCTGACGATCGGCGCGCAAATCTTCGTCACGGAAGCACTTGGTGATTTGGTAGTAACGGTCGTAACCCGCCACCATCAACATTTGCTTGAACAGCTGGGGCGACTGCGGCAAGGCAAAAAACTCGCCAGCGTGCACGCGTGAAGGCACCAGGTAATCGCGCGCGCCTTCAGGCGTGCTCTTGGTCAGCATGGGGGTTTCAATGTCTACAAAACCCTGTGCGTCAAGGTGGTTGCGAATGGCCATGGCCACTTTGTAACGCAGCATCAGGTTTTTCTGCATTTGCGGGCGACGCAAATCGAGAACACGGTGCGTAAGGCGCGTGGTCTCTGAAAGATTTTCGTCGTCGAGCTGGAAAGGAGGAGTCACTGATGCATTCAGAATTTCCAGTCCCTTGCACAACAGTTCCACAGCGCCGCTTTTCAGGTTGCTGTTCTCAGTGCCTTCAGGGCGTGCGCGCACCAAACCTTCCACACGCACACAAAATTCGTTGCGCAGGGTTTCTGCGGTCGCAAATACCTCAGCCAGGTCGGGATCGCACACCACCTGCACCAAACCCTCACGGTCACGCAGATCAATAAAAATAACACCGCCGTGGTCACGACGACGTTGCACCCAGCCACACAGGGCAATGGTTTGGCCCAAGTAGGCCTGTGACACATTGCCACAATAGTCAGTACGCATTTTCATGAATGTCAGTCTTGTTTAATGGGTTGATCCAACACGTCGTCCGAAGGTGTTACCACCCCCAGCGACACAATGTACTTCAAGGCCTCGTCCACGGACATGCCAGACGGGCGCAATAGTTTTTCGGGCACCATGATCACGTATCCCGAGGCGGGGCTGGGCGATGTGGGCACATAAACCGACACCAGCGGGCATTGATCATTCAGGTTTTCAAGCAGGCTGGGTGGCGGTGTTCCGGTCACGAACCCCAACGCCCAAATGCCCGGGTGCGGGTACGGCACCAGCACCGAACGGGTAAATGCCTTGCCAGACGAGCTTAACAGCGTATCGGACACCTGTTTCACGCTGTTGTACACGATTTTGAACAAGGGAATGCGCGACAACACCCAATCCCCTGCCTTGAATAACCAAGCGCCAAAATAATTGGCCGCCAGCACGCCTGTACCCAACAACACAGCCAGGGTCAGAATGACACCCAAACCCGGAATGTGCACACCCAGCCAAACCCTGGGGTGCAGCGCATCGGGCAACAGCATCAGGGTTTGATCCATTAAACCCACCACCAGGGCCAACACCCACAGGGTGATGCCCAAGGGCACCCAGATCAACAAACCTGTCAGCAGGTATTTTTTGATGATGTCCGAGTTCAAGACCCGTTCGGGCAACTTGGCTTGTGACTTGGCCGGTGACTTAGCTGGCATCGGTACTGGGCGCCGTGGTTGAAGGCGTGCTGGTGCTTGCAGCCGCCCCAGTTGTAGACGCTGCCGGCGATGCCGCAGCCGAGGAACTTGCGCTGCCACCCCTGAAATCAGTCACATACCAGCCCGAGCCTTTCAATTGAAAGCCTGCTGCAGTCACCTGCTTTGCAAAACTGGCCTGACCGCAACTTGGACACTGGGTCAAAGGTGCATCGCTCAGTTTTTGCAACACGTCTTTTTCGAAGCCACACGCTTCACAGCGATACGCATAAATTGGCATTTCTGCTACACCCGCAAATACAAACGAAAAACCCCCCATTATAAGATGGAAGGCCGAAGAACTCCAACACCCTGAATTTCAAAGACAAAAAAAGAGCGCTTTCCTTTCGAAAAGCGCCCTTCGTGTCGACGGAGTAGGCTGCCCCAATAAGAATTCAGCCAATGACACTAGAACTACGCCGCCCCCCTCTAGCAAAGGGCGGTTTTGGATCAACAGGCTCTTAGGCGGCCTGGTATCCTGCCTCTTGTTGACCCTGCTCATTGACGGACCAGCGATTGGCCCGTTTAAAGGTGCCCAGGTCGTTGAATCGAACGCCGTTTTCACGCATGACTTCATGACCCTTCTTGGCGGTCATTTGACGGATGTAGAAGGGATCTCGCACTACAAAGTGGTGAATGCCGTGAGTCGAGCCAAAGTTGAAACAGAACAGGTGGGGAATAATGAACCACTTGCTGTTCAGCACCTGGCACTGCTGTACGAAGTTGCCGTCTTCAATGTCACCGAAATAGTGCATGTTCGAGCTGATGAAGTTGATCGAGAACGAACGCAACAGGTTGGGGGCGAAAATCAGCACAGCAACCGTATTCGCTGTGGCCACCAGTTCAGGCGTTACAAACGCGGGCCAAGGTACGCTGTAACCAACCGCCCAGGCCGCCGCTTCCACTGCCCAGTAAGCCACGTAGGCGTGCCAGCCAATGTAAAAAATCGAAGCCAACGGGAAGTTACCAATCGCACCGCGCATCAATGCCTTCAAACGCAAGTGCTTGGGCACCTTCATGATGCGCAACACCACGCTCAGCTCCAAATCCAGCATCATCAACAAACGCAGGGGGGTGAAACGCTCGCCGTTGGTAATGGCACGCTCTTCCAGATCGGTTTCTGTGCCGGAATGTTTGTGGTGGTGCAGGTGCAAGTGGCGGCGCAACCAGGGGTTGATGGTGCTGGGGCGGCAAATCCACACCAGGCTCATCATCAGGTTGTGCATGAACTTGTTCTTGCGGAAATACATGTAGTGGATCAGGTCATGTTCCAATTCATGCGTGAAGCTCAGGAAAATCGCAATCACGGGAATGGTCACATACCAAGCCAGCATGCCCTCCAGGTACGCCCAGCCTGTCAGCACGGCACCGCCCATGGAGAACAACAAAATGGCCATGCCAATGGCATCTTGATGTCGCAAAATCGGGTACTTGGCGCGAATTCGATCGCCTTCCGCAAGCACCGCGGTCTTGATTGCGGCAATGCGCTTTTGATCTTGCGCATTGATGTTGTTCTGCTTGATTCGTGAACCACCTTCGGCTTTCGCCGGCTGGCTCATCAGCTTTTCACTCAAACTTGACATACTCTTGCCTCTTTCTGTTTTGGCTTTTCGTGATTGAAGTATGCTTGGAGTTGTGCAGTAAAGCTTGTTCTGAAACGCCAAGCCCATGACTTTCGACGCCAAAATAAGCACTCAATGACCAACAAAGTGACCAGTAAAGCGTCCAACCTACCCGGCAACACGCCAACGGCCCTAGCCAGTTGGATGCGCGGCCTTGCCCGCGAAATTGAACATCAAGGCTGCGATGCGCATGCCCTGTTTAGCGAGGCTGGGTTGGACTTTGATCTGTTGGACTCGCCTGAGGCCCGCTACCCCGTGCCCCAAACCACCCTGCTTTGGCAAAAAGCAGTGGCCCTTACTGGCGACGAAACACTGGGCATCAAGGCCATTCGACACATTACCCCGGCCACGTTTCATGCCGTGGGCTTGAGTGTCATGGCCAGCGAAACCCTGGAACAGGCTTTTGGTCGCATGCGCCGATTTGTCGACCTGGTCACTGATGCCAGCGAAATTGAGCTGCTCAGCACTGAACGCGAATTTGTTGTCGAATTGAAACTTAAAGATGATACACAACCCGCGCACCAATCGACCGATGGGTTTTTGTGCCTGCTGGCCAATGCAGGCAAAGGATTGGGCGACGCAAGCCTGGTACCGCTGCGTGTTGAACTAAGCCGCCCCGCACCCCAAGCGGGCAACCTGGACTTTTTTGAGAAAAGCTTTGCAGCACCACTGACGTTTGGCTGCAACACCATGCGGATTGTGTATGAACTCACCATGGTGCGTACCCGGCTTAAAGGCGCCAACACCTTGATTGCAGAACACCTGGACCAAGCCAGCCAAGCCGCAATCGACAGACTGAAACCCGCAAACAGTGTGAGCAGAAAATTACGTGACTGGGTCGCTAACCACCTGCCCCAAGGTGCACCCAGTATTGAAGACGCAGCCACCTACATGAACATGAGTGCCCGGAACCTGCAACGCAAGCTGGCGGACGAAGGCACCAACCTGGCGGGGATTGTGGATGAAATCAGGCAAAGCGAAGCCACGCGCCGCCTGAAACAAAGCGGGGATTCTTTGACCGCCATCGCGCTGGACCTTGGCTTTTCCGATGCGTCTGCGTTCAGCCGGGCCTGCAAACGCTGGTTTGGCAAAAGCCCCAGCGATATGCGCGAGAGATAGTTAATATTCTTAGAGTCTCGCACCTACAAGCAAGGCACAGGTTTTGCACCGCAACAAAAGTAAATCTGATGAATGCCAAGTCTTACCGACGGCAACTTGATTACTTTTGATTGGAGTTGGTGCAATGCTAAGTAATAAACCCACACGATTCTCTATTTCCTGCGCACTTGTTGTGCCCCTTGCACTGAGTGGGCTGATTGCATTTGGTGCAGCAAGCAGCAATTTACAACAGCAGGATATTGCACCCAGTGTACGCGAACAAGCCGGGGCCTCACGTGTGTCTGAACCCCTGGATTATCGATCCTCACAGATCATCGTTACAGATCCCGAAGGCATTGCCTACAACGCAGACGTGAATGCACTGGTGCGCTACCCACTGGACGGAGATGGGCCCTTTCCAGTGGTGCTTTATTTGCATGGCCGCCACGTAACCTGCAGCTATTTGGGTAACGAGTTTTTAAGTACTGGCGAATGCGATCTTGAATTACCC
Organism: Limnobacter sp.; assembly: GCF_043511195.1. Classification (NCBI taxonomy): domain Bacteria; kingdom Pseudomonadati; phylum Pseudomonadota; class Betaproteobacteria; order Burkholderiales; family Burkholderiaceae; genus Limnobacter; species Limnobacter sp. Next base: position 254,985 of record NZ_CP121330.1, read on the forward strand.
AGAGTGCTGGGCCAGCCAGTAAACGTGATCAAGTCGGTGGACAGCTACAAGGGATATGACTACATGGCCAGAAATTTGGCTGCACATGGCTATGTAGTGGTGTCGATTAACGCCAACGATGTAAATGACAAAGATTTGGCAGGTGATGCCGGAGTTCAAGCTCGGTCTGAATTGATTCTGCATCACCTCGACATACTCCGAGAAATCAATGAAACCGGTTTTTACAGCAAGTTGGATCAACCTTACTTGTTTGCCAGTCTTCGTGGAAAAATTGACATGACCAAAGTGGGCTTAATGGGCCACTCTCGAGGTGGTCAAGGTGTAACCCATGTGCTAAGCGTCAATCAAGCGCGAGGACCGACGATTGAAGTGGGTGAATTAAGGCCCGCTGGTAGTACATTTAATCAACCACACAACATTCGTGCCGTTTTTGCTTTGGCTCCCACGAATTTTGACTTCATCAATGCGCCAAATACAACTTTCGCAGTGTTGCTACCTTATTGCGACGGTGACGTATCCAACCTTCAAGGTGCATTCATGTATGACGAAAGTCGCAACCTGGAAGAGACAACTCCCAGCAGAAAGTTCCAGCTTGTAGCCATGGGTGCAAACCACAATTTTTACAACACCACGTGGTCTGGAGACGATTATTCCAATCAAGACCCCTTGTGTAGCAGCAACGCTGAAAATAGCGGCCGTGACGATCCCATTGATCAGCGCCGCCATGGTGAATTTTTGATGTCCTCCTTCTTTCGTCATTTTCTCGGAAACGAGACAATCTTCTCGTCATACTGGTCGGGTATGGCCAGTCTTCCGGCCGATGCATGCCCAGTGCAGTCGACAAACTCAGGGCAACGCTGCGACGATCGAGTTCATCTAAGCATTCAAACCCCGAAACAACAACGCTTGGAAATAGACAACACCAGCACATCCCTATCACTGACAATGAATCAGTTGGGTGGCGCGAACAGCACAAGCGACGCAGACCGTTTTGAATTTTGTTCAACAAGAAATGACTCGGGCAGTGTGAATTCCACGGGCTGTCCAAGTGTTCGCACCTGGGCAACCAGTGGGCAACTGTATCTAGAGTCAGACAACAGTGAATCGCAGTTCAAAACGATCCTTAATGATTTGGATGTAACTGCTTACGATAGTCTTACTTTTCGGGTTGGCATACCGGTAAAAACCTCCGAGAACAACCCATTGACCTCTGCACCCGAGATGCACGCAATCCTGACCGACACTTTTGGGCAAAGTGCGGCAATCGAAATTTCCAGTTATTCGAACGCCTTGTATCTTCCACCTGGCGACCCACTGAATACTGAAGGCGCCAAAACATTGTTGAACATGGTTCGTTTACCACTGGCCAGCTTTCAAGGTGTGAACTTTGAACATTTGGCATCTCTGGAATTGGTTCACATCGGCCCCACCCAATTACAACTGACAGATTTTCAATTCCAGGCATTGGCCGGCGAGCTGAAGCTTGCCAACACAGACACGGAAAACCCAACCGACTTGGAACCGAGCGAAAACAATATGGCAGAAACGGCCTCTTTCCTCGATGGTCAATCAGGTGGTGGCGGTTCAACTACGCTGCCTGGTCTGGCAGTCTTGGCATTGATGTTGAGTGCATTCAAACGCAAAAGAACGGTTAATTGCGTGCGCTGTAATGATTGAATGAACGGACTTCGCCTTGATTACTCACCAGCAACACGTCGTATTCGGCGCGTTTGCTGGGGTAATCTGGGTGTTCCATGCCGGGCGAACCTATGGGCATGGCGGGCACCGACAACCCCACCACATTGGCAGGCTTCTCGACCAACAGTTTTTTGATGTCATCTGCTGGCACATGGCCCTCGATGGCGTAGCCCGCAATTTTGGCGCTGTGGCAACTGCCGTATTGCTGCGGCATGCCCAAAGCTGCCCGGAAAGAATCCGTGTTTTGTACATCATTCACCTTCACGGTAAAGCCATTTTCTTCCAGGTGCTCAACCCACTCCGAGCAGCAACCACAGGTGGGTGTTTTCCACACCTCGACAAAGTTATCGCCTTGCTGGGCAACCTCAGCAGGCTTGTCGCTGCATGCCGCAATGACGACGGAACAACTCACCAGCAGTGCGCCCAACAAATAATTGGTTCGAAATTTTTGCATTGAATCAGTCCACGTTAAATTCTGTATCTATAAGACCCGGCAGCACCAATCGAGCCAAATCGCCGGTTTTTAGAGCCCCAACGCCCTCAGGAGTTCCGGTAAAAATCAGATCCCCCTCCTGCAAGGTAAACACCTGGCTTAAATAACGCACAATGAATGGAATCGGAAACAACATTTTTCGCACATCGCCGTGCTGCCGAATTTGCCCATTCAAATGCATTTGAAACTCAATATTATGGGGATGCTCAATGTGCTCGGCAGGAACAAACTGGGTCACCGTGGCCGCACAATGAAAACCCTTGGCGACCGCCCAAGGTAACCCACCTTGCTTGGCTTTGCTCTGCAAATCACGGGCAGTCAAATCCAGCCCCAGACCATAGCCCGCAATGTGTTTCAAGGCTTTGTCCTCTGCAATGTTTTTTCCGCCTTGCCCCACCAGCAAAACCAATTCTGCCTCGTAGTGAACATCGCTGGAATGCGCAGGCAACACGATCGGCGTACCGGGCGGGTGCAGGGCCGAGGTGGGCTTGATAAACACCACCGGGTCTTCTTCAGGGCGATTGCCCAGTTCTGCAATGTGTGCCGCGTAATTGCGACCAATACAAAAAATATTGCGAACCTGGACGGCTTTGGCTTGCTGGGCAAGCAGGGTAATGTGGGGCATCAGGTGTCCTTAAAACGAAATCGATGAGTTTGATATTGCCCTAAGCTGACACAATGTGCACTTCGGTTAAATACCTGCTTCTTTCAGGGAAGGCCTGAAACGAAAAAAGCCTGTAACTATTAAAGTCACAGGCTTTTCTCGCGTGCCGGGTATTCAGTTAAAACGGAATATCGTCATCCAGATCAGCAACACTTTGTGGGGCTGAGCGCTGAGGCGCTGGCGCGGAAGAGCGCATGCTGCTGCCACCCGAGCTGCGGCTTGGTGCGGGCGACTGATCAAAGTCATCCCCACCACTCATGGACGAACCACCGCCGCCACCACCGCCGCTTTCACGGCCGCCGAGCAATTGCATTTGGTCTGCAATAATTTCAGTGGTGTATTTGTCCACACCCGACTGATCTTGCCACTTGCGGGTTTTCAAACGACCCTCGATGTACACAGAACGGCCTTTCTTGCAGTATTCGCCGGCAATTTCAGCCAAGCGACCATAAATGACCACGCGGTGCCATTCAGTTTCTTCGCGCTTTTCGCCCGTATTTTTGTCTTTCCAATTGCTGGAAGTGGCCAATGCAAGATTCACAACGGCGCCGCCGTCGGGCAAATAGCGCACGTCGGGATCTTTACCCAAATTACCGACCAGAATTACCTTGTTTACTGAGGCCATGGAATGAATTGCTCCTTAGATTCTTGAAATATGTCTTGAAATGCGCCCCGAAGGGACTGCAGTAATTGGGCTATTAGTGGCTTGCCGGGTTGCCCACCGGCTCACTGACTGGTGCAACACTTGCTGAGCGTGGCGGCAAGGCTTTGATACCCATCGCCAATAAGAACCACACCACGACCAACAGCAACACACCCTCGAATACGCCCTGTGCACCCAAGTGACGAAATACCAAACCACCCAGTGCGCCACCGGCGAAAAGCCCAAGCGCTTGAGAAGTATTATATACACCCAATGCCAAACCCCGGTGACTGAGGGGTGCCACTCGTGACACCCACGAGGGAAGGGTAGCCTCGAGCAAATTGAAACCCACAAAGTAGGCCAACAACAGCAAAACCACCACCCAGCCTTGCTGTGCAAATAGCACGAGGCCAAGTAGCACCAAGCCCATCAGCCCGATTGAACCCAGTTTGACCTGCTTGGTTTTGGCTTTTTTTTCTGACCAAACCATCAATGGCACCATCAGCACGAACGAGCCCAGCACCACGGGCAGGTAAACCTTCCAGTGTTCAGCCAAAGGCAAACCCAAACCGCTGAGCAGCAAACTGGGCACCACGACAAACAGGGACATTTGGGTCAAGTGCAGGGTAAAAATACCCAGGTTCAAACGCAACAGGTCGGGTTTGGTCAGTACCGCCCAACCGTCAGCAAAACTGCCCTTGAGTTTCGCTTCCTGGTCGGCCAAATTCGGCGTGGGCAGCAGCCAAATCACAACGGCAATTCCAAAAATACTGAGCACGCCCGTGATGGCAAAAAGACCGCTCAATCCAAAAAACTTGTACAACACCGGTGAGAACACCAATGACAAGGCAAATGTAACGCCAATTGATGCGCCGATCATGGCCATGCCTTTGGAGCGCACTTCGTCACGGGTCACGTCGGCCAACAAAGCCGACAAGGCCGCTGAAATGGCGCCAGCCCCTTGCAGGGCCCTTGCCCACACCAGTTGCTCGACCGTTTCGGCCACATAACCCAGCCAGCAACCCGCCGCAAACAGCAACAAGCCACCGATGATAATCGGCTTTCTGCCCAGTTTGTCTGAGGCCCAACCCAGCGGAATTTGCATACAGGCCTGCGCCAGGCCGTAAATACCCATGGCAAAACCCACCAGGCTTAAATTGTCACCACCGGGCATGCCTGCCGCGTGCAGGGAAAAAACCGGCAAAATCATGAACATGCCAAACATGCGCAAGGCATAAATGCTGGCCAGCCACCCAGCGGCTTTTCGCTCGGCAGGCAACATTTTGAATGCGTCGGGGGCTGCGGTACGGCTCACGGTCTTGCGGCTCATGTGTGATTGAAATTCAAGGGCTTGAACTACCCGTGCGGATGTGTTGATCCAGGAAACCGTCTATAGTATCAGGTTGGCCGCTGATTCCATTTGTTGTACCGCATGAACTCCATTCGCATTCGTGGCGCTAGAACCCACAACCTGAAAAACATTTCGCTCGACCTGCCCCGCGATTCGCTCGTGGTGCTGACCGGGCTGTCCGGCTCGGGCAAATCCAGCCTGGCTTTCGACACCCTGTATGCCGAAGGCCAACGCCGTTACGTCGAAAGTTTGTCGGCCTATGCACGCCAGTTCTTGCAGCTAATGGAAAAACCCGATGTGGACTTGATCGAAGGGCTGTCACCTGCCATTTCCATCGAGCAAAAGGCCACCAGCCACAATCCGCGTTCCACTGTGGGCACGGTGACTGAAATTCACGATTACCTGCGCCTGTTGTTTGCCCGTGCGGGCACGCCGCGTTGCCCCGAGCACGACATGGAACTGAGCGTGCAAACTGTGTCGGAAATGGTCGACACGGTATTGGGCTGGCCCGAAGAAGCACGCATCATGATTTTGGCGCCCGTGTTGAACCAGCGCAAAGGCGAGCATGTCGATTTGCTCAACGACCTGCGCGCACAAGGCTTTGTGCGTATTCGGCTGAAGAAAGGCCCCCAGGACGCACCGGAAATTCTGGAACTGGACAAGCTGCCCCCGCTGGACAAGCACCACAAACACAACCTGGATGTGGTGGTCGACCGTTTGAAAGTGCGCGTGGACGCCCGCCAGCGTTTGGCAGAAAGTTTTGAAACAGCACTGCGCCTAAGCGACGGCAAGACCGTGGCCGTGAACCTGGACACCAACACCGAAACCGTGTTTTCCAGCAAGTTTGCCTGCCCGGTGTGCGACTACAGCTTGACCGAGCTTGAACCCCGTTTGTTCTCGTTCAACAACCCGGCAGGTGCCTGCCCCGTTTGCGATGGCTTGGGTCACGAAACTTTTTTCGATCCGCTGCGTGTGGTGGCTCACCCCGATATTTCACTGGCTGCTGGCGCGATCAGCGGCTGGGATCGCCGCAATGCACTTTACTACCAGATGATTCAAAGCCTGGCGGCGCATTACGGCTTTGACCCGGAATCGGCCTGGAATGAATTGCCTGACGATGTTCAACAGGTGGTGTTGTATGGTTCGGGCAGTGAACAAATTACGTTTACTTACTTAAGCGAACGCAGCAAACCAGTTGCAAAAACCCATGCCTTCGAAGGCATATTGCCGAACCTGACCCGCCGCCACCGCGACACCGATTCCTCCGCTGTGCGAGATGAACTCGGTAAATTAATGGCCGTGCGCAGTTGCCAAGCCTGCCAGGGTTCGCGCCTGAAAACCGGTGCACGCCATGTGTTCATTGGCGAGCATGATCACCGCAAGGCCTTGCACCAGGTCACTGAATTGCCCATTCACAAGGCACTCAGCTATTTCGAGTCCATGCAAATGCATGGTGCAAAAGGACAAATCGCCGAAAAAATTGTGGTGGAAATCAAGGCACGCTTGCAGTTCCTGAATGATGTCGGACTGAACTACCTCACGCTGAACCGCAGTGCGGATACGCTGAGCGGCGGAGAAAGCCAACGCATTCGATTGGCCAGTCAAATTGGTTCTGGCCTTACCGGCGTGATGTATGTGCTGGACGAGCCTTCCATTGGCTTGCATCAGCGCGACAATGACCGTCTGATTCAAACCCTGTTGCGCCTTAAAAATTTGGGCAACACCGTGCTGGTCGTAGAACACGACGAGGACGCAATTCGCTGTGCCGATTACGTGGTCGACATGGGCCCGGGTGCCGGTGAGCATGGCGGGCAAGTGGTTGCACAAGGCACACCTGCTGAAATTTTGGCAAGCCCGGAATCGCTGACCGGCCAGTATTTAAATGGTAAACGAAAAATTGAACGCTTAAGCCCACTACGCAAGCCCGACCCAGCGCGCGCACTGACCATTCACAACGCCACTGGCAACAATTTGAAAGACGTCACTGCCAATATTCCGGTGGGTTTGTTTGTGTGTGTCACTGGTGTTTCAGGTTCGGGCAAGTCAACGCTGATCAACGACACCTTGCTGGCTGAGGCTGCGCACCAGCTAAACCGTGCGCACAGGGAAGGCGCACCGCACAGCCACATCAGCGGGCTTGAGCATTTCGACAAAGTCATTGCCGTGGACCAAAGCCCGATTGGCCGCACACCACGCAGCAACCCAGCTACCTACACGGGTTTGTTCACACCGATTCGTGAGTTGTTCGCCGGCGTGCCCGCATCGCGTGAGCGCGGATACGACGTGGGCCGCTTTTCATTCAATGTGAAAGGTGGTCGCTGTGAGGCCTGTCAGGGCGACGGCGTGGTGAAAGTGGAAATGCACTTTCTACCCGACCTGTACGTGCCTTGCGACGTGTGCCACGGCAAACGCTATAACCGCGAAACACTTGAAATTTTGTACCGCGGAAAAAGTATTGCCGAGGTGCTGGAACTGACCGTTGAACAGGCACTGGAAGTATTTTCTGCTGTGCCCAATATTGCACGCAAACTGCAAACCCTGATTGATGTGGGCTTGGGTTATATACGCCTTGGGCAATCTGCCACCACACTTTCCGGCGGTGAAGCACAGCGTGTGAAGTTGTCGCTTGAATTGTCGAAACGAGACACAGGCAAAACGCTTTACATTCTCGATGAGCCAACCACCGGCCTGCACTTTCACGACATTGCCATGCTGCTGAAAGTATTGAACCCACTGGTGGAACAGGGCAACACTGTGCTGGTGATCGAACACAACCTGGATGTGATCAAGTGTGCCGATTGGGTACTGGACATGGGGCCGGAAGGTGGTGACAACGGTGGCATGTTAATCGCCGAGGGCACGCCCATGGACATTGCGAAGAATACAAACAGTCACACCGGGAAATTTTTGGCACGCTTTTACAACGACGAAGCCGAACCCACCAAGCCCACTCGAAAGACCACGCGGAGCGCCTGAAGAAAACCGAAAAAGCAAGTCATGTACAATAGGGAGTTCTTTCAAGCAGTGGGAGCACCATGAACGAACAACTCGAAACCCTATTCAAATACATCGAACCAGCCAAACTGCTGGACCTCGGACTTCAAGCCACCAAATTCATTCTGGTCATCATCGTTGCACTAATCGTGCTGCGATTGGTTAAAGCCGCCATTGACCGGGTGGGCAAACGCATGCAAAACCGTAGCTCCACACTAGATGATCAAAAACGAGTTGAAACCCTGACACGCGTTTTGAAGTACGTGTCCAATGTGGTCATCTTGCTCTTGGGCTCACTGATTGCGCTGGGCACCATCGGCATTTCAATTGCCCCAGTGCTGGCCGCAGCGGGTGTGGTGGGCTTGGCCGTTGGTTTTGGTGCACAAAGTTTGGTGAAAGATTATTTCACGGGTGTTGTGCTGTTGATCGAGAACCAGATTCGCGCAGGCGACTTCATTGAGGTCGGCGGGAAAAGCGGCACCGTGGAAAACGTGACCTTGCGCTACGTTCGCATGCGCGATGCACACGGCAATGTGCACTTTGTGCCCAATGGTCAAATTGATTCAGTCACCAACTCCACCATGGACTTTGCCTATGCTGTTGTTGATATTGGAATCGCCTACAAGGAAGATGTGGAAGGTGCCATTCAAGTGATGCAGAAAGTGGGCACTGAATTGGCTGAAGACAAAGAATGGGGCGTCAAAATTACCGAACCCATGGCAACTTTCGGCGTTCAGGAGTTAGCTGATTCTGCGGTAATTGTTCGCGTTCGGTTCAAAACCACACCGGGCGATCAATGGGGCGTGCGCCGCGAATACAACAAACGCATCAAAGCGGCGTTTGACAATGTGGGCATTGAAATTCCATTTCCACATGTCACGATGTACCCTGGTGCAGGCGTGGAAATTGGTGGTTCAACAACCCCCCAGATTTCATCGAACTAAGAAAATCGTCAGGACTCAATACGGTCCAGAAAACAAAAAGCCGCTGATCGAAATCAGCGGCTTTTTTTTGGCCTTCCAACAAACAGCAAATTAACGTGGAAGTACGGTGGCGCCCATCAGGAACTCGTCCACTTCACGTGCAGCCTGACGGCCTTCGCGAATTGCCCAGACCACAAGGGACTGACCGCGGCGGATGTCACCAGCAGCGTAAACTTTGTCAACATTGGTGCGGTAGCAGCCTTCACCATCGGTGGTGGCTTTGGCGTTACCACGGTTGTCTTTCTCAACACCGAAAGCATCAAGAATACTTTTCGCGGGGTTGGTAAAGCCCATGGCAAACAACACCAAATCGGCCTCGACCATGAACTCTGAACCTGCAATTTCCTGCATCTTCATTTGGCCGGTGGCCTCGTCTTTCACCCATTCAACCTTGGCACACTTGGCTGCTTTCACATTGCCTTTGCCATCGTCGATGAATTCTTTGGTGGTCACCGCCCAGTCACGTGCCACACCTTCTTCGTGTGAAGACGATGTGCGCATTTTCATGGGCCAGTAAGGCCAAACCAAAGGCTTGTTTTCTTCTTCGGGTGGCTGGGGCATCAATTCAATTTGGGTAACCTGCTTGGCACCGTGGCGGTTGGATGTACCCACGCAATCGGAACCCGTATCGCCACCACCAATCACGAGCACGCTTTTCTTCGTGGCCATGATTTGGTCTTTCAATTTGTCACCGGCATTGACACGGTTTTGCAGTGGCAAAAATTCCATTGCAAAGTGAACGCCGTTCAACTGACGACCCGGAATTGGCAAGTCGCGGGGCACCTCTGAACCACCAGTCAAAATCACGGCGTCAAACTGTGCCATCAATTCTTTCGGGGTAATGGTTTCGCGGGCCAGGTTGGTGATGCCACCCTCTGCCAGTTTTTCGCCCACAAACACACCCGTTTTGAACGCAACGCCTTCGGCCTGCATTTGCTCAACGCGACGATCAATGTGGAATTTTTCCATTTTGAAGTCAGGGATGCCATAACGCAGCAAACCACCAATGCGGTCGTTCTTTTCGAACACGGTGACATCGTGGCCGACACGTGCCAGCTGCTGCGCAGCCGCCATGCCTGCGGGGCCTGAACCCACTACCGCCACTTTCTTGCCGGTTTTTTGGGCGGGTGCTTGTGGCACAACCCAGTTGTTTTCCCAGCCCTTGTCGATAATGGCGTGCTCAATACTTTTGATACCCACCGGTTCTTCGTGAATACCCAGTGTGCAAGCCGCTTCACAGGGAGCCGGGCAAATGCGGCCCGTGAACTCGGGGAAGTTGTTGGTGCTGTGCAGGGTGTGCAACGCCGCTTTCCAGTCTTGCTTGTAAACAAGATCGTTGAAGTCGGGAATGATGTTGTTCACTGGGCAGCCGTTGTTACAAAACGGAATGCCGCAATCCATACAACGCGCGCCTTGAATTTTGGCTTCGTCGTCGTTCAGCGTAATAACAAATTCTTTGTAGTGTTTGACGCGTTTTTCAGGGGCCTCACTGGCTTCCTTCAAACGCTCAAATTCCATAAATCCTGTGACCTTTCCCATTTTTCTAAATCCTCGTTAACAGGTTGGTTCTCAAGCAGCCACTGCAGGTTTTTCCTGCGCTACCACATACAGTTCTTTCAAGGCGCGACGGTATTCGGTCGGGAACACTTTCACAAACTTCTTGCGCTCTGTGCCCCAGTTTTCCAGAATTTCCTTGGCGCGTTCGCTGCCGGTGTAACGGGCGTGGCGTTCAATCAGTCCTTTCAGAATCACTTCGTCTGGCTGACGGTCTGCGCCCCGTGCCGGGCTGTGCCAAATTTCACGGTTGCTCAAGGCTTCCTGCTCAGTCGCGGACACCACCTCTTCCAGCTCAACCTGTGCCATGTTGCAGCGCTTGGAGAACAGGCCATCGATGTCGTACACGTAGGCCATGCCACCACTCATGCCAGCGGCAAAGTTGCGGCCGGTTTCACCCAGCACAACCACAGTACCGCCTGTCATGTATTCGCAACCATGGTCACCAGTGCCCTCAATCACGGCAGCTGCGCCTGAATTGCGAACCGCGAAACGCTCGCCGGCCACGCCGCTCAGGAATGCTTCACCTGCAATGGCGCCGTACAACACGGTGTTACCCACGATCATGTTTTCTTCAGACAGGCCGCGGAAATCGTTGGTGGGGCGCACAATAATGCGACCACCGCTCAGGCCCTTGCCCACATAGTCGTTGCCTTCACCCACCAGGTCAGCCGTTACGCCATGTGCCAAAAAAGCACCGAAGGATTGACCAGCCGTGCCAGTGAACTGAATGTGGATGGTGTCGTCGGGCAAACCAGCGTGGCCGTACTTCTTGGCCACTTCGCCTGACAACATGGCACCGGCTGTGCGGTTCACGTTCTTGATCGGTGTAATGAAGGAAACGCGCTCGCCTTTGTCCAAAGCTGGCTTGGCCAACTGAATCAGTTTCTGGTCCAGTGCCTTGTCCAAACCGTGGTCTTGGCCGCCAGTGTGCAACAGGGGCTCTGTGGTGCCTTCCGGTACCCACAGCAAGCGGCTGAAGTCCAGACCCTTGGCTTTCCAGTGTGAAATTCCTTTTTTCATGTCGAGCAAGTTGGCGCGACCAATCAGGTCGTCGAACTTGCGAATGCCCAACTGCGCCATGATTTCGCGCACTTCATTGGCCACGAAGAAGAAATAGTTCACCACGTGCTCGGGCTTGCCAGTGAACTTCTTGCGAAGTTCGGGGTTTTGAGTGGCAACACCCACGGGGCAGGTGTTCAAGTGGCATTTGCGCATCATGATGCAGCCTTCAACCGCCAGCGGTGCGGTGGCAAAGCCGAATTCATCTGCACCCAACATGGCACCAATCACCACGTCGCGGCCGGTTTTCATCTGGCCATCGACCTGCACGCGAATACGACCACGCAAGCCGTTCAACACCAATGTTTGCTGTGTTTCAGCCAAGCCCAGTTCCCAGTTGGTACCTGCATGCTTGATTGAAGACACGGGCGATGCACCTGTGCCGCCGTCTTGACCGGCAATTACCAGGTGGTCGGCCTTGGCCTTGGACACACCGGCAGCAATGGTACCCACACCCACTTCAGACACCAGCTTCACCGAGATAGAGGCTTGTGCATTCACGTTTTTCAGGTCGTGAATCAGCTGGGCCAAATCTTCAATGGAATAAATGTCGTGGTGCGGGGGCGGCGAAATCAAGCCAACGCCAGGCACGGAATAACGCAACTTGCCGATGTAATCGGACACCTTGCCGCCAGGCAGTTGACCGCCCTCACCGGGCTTGGCACCTTGGGCCATCTTGATCTGGATTTGATCAGCAGAAGTCAGATATTCAGCGGTGACGCCAAAACGACCAGAAGCCACCTGCTTAATGCGTGAGCGCAGTGAATCGCCTTTCTTCAAGGGGAAGTCAGCAACCACTACATCACCCAACTCGCTTTTCAGTGTTGCGCCCTCAGCAATCGGACCGGTGCCTGGGCCAAACTTGTCCAGGCCAGCACGCAGTTCGGCACTGTAACGCTTCTCGTCTTCACCACCTTCACCGGTGTTGCTCTTGCCGCCGATGCGGTTCATGGCAACAGCCAGTGTGGAGTGGGCTTCAGTCGAGATGGAACCCAGTGACATGGCGCCGGTTGCAAAGCGCTTGACGATTTCCTCAACCGCTTCCACTTCTTCAATTGGAATGGCTTTTGAAGGGTCGATCTTGAATTCAAACAACCCGCGCAAAGTCATATGACGCTTGCTTTGGTCGTTGATGATCTGCGCGTACTCTTTGTAAGTGTTGTAGGTGCCGCTGCGTGTGGCGTGCTGCAATTTTGCAATTGCGTCGGGTGTCCACATGTGCTCTTCACCGCGGGTACGCCAGGCGTATTCACCACCTGCATCCAAAGCGCCAGCCAACACGGGGTCAGGGCTGAATGCGGACTGGTGAACGCGAATGGCTTCTTCCGCCACTTCAAATACGCCAATGCCTTCCACCTTGGTGGGAGTACCTGCAAAGTAAGCATCAATAAAGGTTTGGTTCAAACCCACCGCTTCAAAAATTTGCGCGCCGGTATAACTCATGTAAGTGGAAATGCCCATTTTGGACATCACTTTCATCAACCCCTTGCCCACCGCCTTGATGTAGTTGTATTCCGCCTTTTCGGGGCTCAGGTCACCGGGCAAGCCCAGACTCATCTCGGCAATGGTTTCCATCGCTCGCGGATCGGGTCGATCGGCGGGTTGGTGACCTGTGCGAACAGCTGCTTGAAGTAGTCGTAGAGTGGCTTGAGCTTGTTGGACATCACGGCCAATGGGCTGTCGTTGCCCATGGAACCGGTGGCTTCTTCGCCGTTTTGCAGCATGGGCGCCATCAGGAATTTCAGGTCTTCCTGGGTGTAACCAAAAGCCTGTTGGCGATCCAGCAAGGTTTCAAGCGGCTCGATTGGCTCAGGTTGACCTTCCACTTCATCGAGCTTCACACGGATGGTGTCGATCCACTGCTTGTAAGGCTTGGCTGCGCTGAGCTGGTTCTTCAACTCGTCGTCGTCAATAATGCGACCGGCTTCCATGTCGATCAGGAACATCTTGCCGGGCTGCAGGCGCCACTTCTTCACGATCTTGCTTTCTGGAATGGGCAATGTGCCTGATTCAGAAGCCATCACCACCAAGTCGTCTTCAGTCACGATGTAGCGGGCCGGGCGCAAGCCATTGCGGTCAAGCGTGGCTCCGATCTGCTTGCCATCGGTGAAAGCCATGGCGGCGGGGCCGTCCCAGGGTTCCATCATGGCTGCATGGTATTCGTAGAAGGCACGACGGTTGTCGTCCATCAAAGTGTGCTGCTCCCACGCCTCGGGCACCATCATCATCATGGCTTGGGCAATGGTGTAGCCGGCCATCACCAGCAGTTCCAGACAGTTGTCGAAACAGGCGGTGTCAGACTGGCCTTCGAAAATCAGCGGGTAGAGTTTTTGCAGGTCGTCGCCCAACACAGCGCTTTTCATCACGCCTTCGCGTGCACGCATCCAGTTGAAGTTGCCCTTCACGGTGTTAATTTCACCGTTGTGGGCCAACATGCGGTAAGGGTGAGCCAACGGCCACTCGGGGAATGTGTTGGTGGAGAAGCGCTGGTGAACCAGTGCCAATGCAGACACGCAACGTGGGTCTTTCAAGTCAAGATAATACTCACCAACCTGGTTGGCCAGCAGCAAGCCTTTGTACACAATGGTACGGGCGCTCATGGAAGGGCTGAAGTATTCAGTGCCGTGCGCCAGGTTCAGATTCTTGATGGCGTGCACAGCGCGCTTGCGAATCACATACAGTTTGCGTTCCAGCGCGTCGGTCACCATGATGTCGCGGCCACGGCCTACAAACACCTGGCGAATCACGGGTTCTTTCAAACGCACGGTGGGGCTCATGGGCATGTCGGCATTAATTGGCACATCGCGCCAACCCAGCAACACCTGACCTTCGGCTTTCACGGCACGCTCAATTTCCTGTTCGCAGGCAATGCGTGAAGCGGTTTCTTTGGGGAGGAACAACATGCCCACGCCATATTCACCAGCGGGTGGCAGGGTCACACCTTGCTTGGCCATTTCTTCGCGGAAGAAGGCATCGGGAATTTGAATCAGGATACCGGCACCATCGCCCATCAAGGGGTCGGCACCTACGGCGCCACGGTGGTCCAGGTTTTCCAGAATCTTCAAGCCGCCCGCAATAATGTCGTGCGTGCGCTTGCCTTTGATGTGCGCCACAAAACCAACGCCACAGGCGTCGTGTTCATTGCTGGCGGAGTACATGCCTTTTTCTTCGGCAATCTTTCGGATGTCTTGTTGCATGGAAAAGCCCCTGATTTCGGTACGTGGGACACTTTACTGCAGCGCGGCAAGATTCTCAAGAAAAATAAAAGGGGTCTGACCCCATTTTAAGCACCCCATCAAAATTAGGACCTAAGAATTAGGGACATACCAATTAAATTCATGTGTTTCGTGCACCTAGTCGGTGCTCTTCTTTTTTAAAACTGGGCGACCGCGAGGCCGAGGTCGAACCGAACGATTCGCAAGCTCTTGAATTTGCACACAGAAAGCATCATCGCTCCAAAGCCAACCTTTTTGCAAGCAGTGGGACAACTCCTGGCAATCGCGCTCACTCAAGCCCTGCTCACTGAACTGTCGGTATCGACTTTGGCGCTCAAATGGCGTGTTGCCCAGCTGCCAGTACACGGGCAAATCGATCAACCAGGCCTCATTCACCACCCCAGCGTGGGCTGCAAAACTACTCCAGGGGTAAGTGGCCAAATCGGGAGCACCCGCCGCACGGGCTGCCAACTGCTCAACAAACAGGCACGCTTTCAGGCTGTGCAAACCGGGTTGCACCACCGTGGACTTGAAACGAGGCTCCCACAACGCACTGGAATGTACGGTTTGCACCTGACGCACGGCCGGCGAGAAATGACGATTCAGATTTTGGACAAACCGCCCCGCCCTGGGGGCCTCCGACGTGCTGATCATGATCAGCGCACCGGCAGGCACCATGCAATAGGCATGAATGGCCACCTCTTCCTCAGCCGCACTCAATGGCAACTGGGTATAAAACAGCGAAAAAGCCTCGCGGGTATTGAATACTTCCTGGTCTGCAATGCCCTGCAACTCCAGCACCATGGGGCAGTCAGGAATGAACAGGCGGGCTTGTCGAGCCATCGTGATGAATTACTGAACACCAGGCACGGTGAGGCGCTGGTGCTCTTTCATGGCATAGCGGTCGGTCATGCCAGCAATGTAATCGGCAATGGCGCGGGGAATGTCGTCCTCAGAGCGGCGATAAAACTGAGGTGGCAACAAGCGCGGATCGCCCATGAAAATCTGGAACAGCTCCTCCACCACGCGCCGCGCTTTCAATGTGGCCCGTAATACTTGGTAGTGCTGGTAAAGTGCCTTGCGCAAGAACACTTTCAGCTCATGATTGAGTTCAGCCATTTCGCTGCTAAAACCAATCAGCTTGTCCGCCAGTTGCACGTCAGCCACACAGGTGGGTTTCATGGTTTCAATTCGACGTTCGGATTCATGCAACAGGTCTTGAACCAGTGCATTGATAATGCCCCGCACGGTTTCATGAATCAGCCTGCGCCCTTCCAGGTTGGGGTGCCGGGCCTTAACCCGGTCCAGGTGTATTTTAAACAGGCGCACTTCGGCTGTTTGTTCCAGCGTGATCAAGCCTGAACGCAAGCCATCGTCAATGTCGTGGTTGTTGTAGGCAATTTCATCGGCCAGGTTGGTCACTTGTGCTTCAAGCACGGGGCGGCGATTGCTTAAAAAACGATCGGCCACCTCGCCCAGCTTTTCAGCGTTGGGCCTTGAGCAGTGCTTCAAAATACTTTCGCGGGTTTCAAAGCACAAATTCAAGCCAGTGAAACTTGCGTACTTTTCTTCCAGCTCATCCACAACCCGCAGGCTTTGCAGGTTGTGCTCGAAACCACCATGCGTGGCCATGCATTCATTGAGCGCATCCTGACCCGCATGACCAAACGGTGTGTGGCCCAAATCATGGGCCAGCGCCACCGCCTCGGTCAGCTCTTCATTCAAACCAAGATTTCGGGAAATGCTGCGCGCAATTTGCGCCACTTCCAGGCTATGTGTAAGGCGGGTTCGGTACAGATCACCTTCGGTATTCACAAACACCTGGGTTTTGTACTCCAGGCGGCGAAAAGCAGCACTGTGAATAATTCGGTCACGGTCGCGTTCGAACTCGGTGCGTCCTTCCGGGCTTTTTTCGGGATGCAATCGGCCACGGGTGTTTGTGGAGCTGACGGCATAAGGGGCCAGGCTGAGTTCGAAGTTGCGCACGTTTAGTCCCCCGCCCCCATTTCCTGCAAGGTTTGCCGCACCAGCGCCTCATCGGCTGGTGACGTGGAGGCTCCACCCAAACCATTGAGCAACACATATTTGATGGAACCTGAATCGGCTTTTTTGTCGTGCGCCATCAGTTCCATGAACCTGTCCACACCCAAACGTGGCGGAATGGCAGGTAGCCGGGCTTCAATCACCACTTTCGTCAAGCGCGCAGCTTCTTCAGCACTTAAGCGGCCCATGCGGCGGCACAGGTCGGCAGCAATTACCATGCCGCAACCCACCGCCTCGCCGTGGTACCACTGCCCATAACCCATACCTGCCTCAATGGCATGGCCAAAGGTGTGGCCAAAATTCAAAATGGCGCGAATCCCGCCCTCACGTTCGTCCTTGGACACCACATCGGCCTTGATCTCGCAAGAACGTTTCACCACCAAGGCCAGCAACTCGGGGGCGCGGTTCAGCAAGGCGGGCATGTTGGTCTCGACCAGGTCCAGGTAATCCGTGTCAGCGATTGCCCCGTGTTTGATGATTTCAGCAAGACCGCAACTCAGTTCACGATCAGGCAATGTGTTTAGCGTAGAAATGTCGGTGACCACCATTTGCGGCTGGTAAAATGCACCGATCATGTTCTTGCCCAAGGGGTGATTGATGCCGGTTTTTCCGCCAACCGAGCTGTCCACCTGGCTAAGCAGGGTGGTGGGCACCTGAATGAAGGGAATACCGCGCATGAAGGCCGAAGCGGCAAATCCACCCATGTCGCCTATCACGCCGCCGCCCAATGCCACCAACACGGTTTTCCGGTCGCAATGATTTTGCAGCAAGGCGTCGAAAACACGCTGCAAGGTGGGCCAGTCTTTGTATTCCTCGCCATCGGGCAAGCTCACCATGTGCATCTGCTTGGCGCCGGCTTGCTGCAAAGTAGATTTCAAGCGATCTGCATACAGGGGGCCCACGGTGGTGTTGGTACAAATCATCACGGTTTTGCCCGCCACATGGGGCTCGAACAACTCCGGGCGACCTAGCAAGCCCGCTCCGATGTGAATCGGATAGCTGCGGTCTCCCAAATCTACTTGAAGGGTGTATTGACTCATTCTGTTCCGGTGGCCTTCTGTTCTGTGCCTGCGGGGGTTTTTTGTCCCAGGTTCAAGGCGTGGCTGATTTTATTAACGATTTGATAAACAGGTTGACGGCCGGTCTCAACGACCACATCCGCAACCTCTTTGTACAGGGGCAGGCGCGCAGCCAACAACTCTTCGATTTTTCGGCGAGGATTGGGGCCTTGAAGCAAAGGACGATTTTTGTCCAGGCGAGTGCGTTGATAAAGTTCGCCAGCAGCAGCGCTGAGATAAACCACCGCACCAATTTGCTTGAGAATTTCACGATTTTCTGCGGCCAGCACAATGCCACCGCCGGTTGCAATCACCTGCCTTTCCCTGCCGACAAAGCTGGCCAGTGCAGTCGACTCTCGCCGACGAAAACCCGCTTCGCCTTCAATCTCGAAGATAACAGGAATGCTGACACCCGTTTGATGCTCGATCAGGTGATCGGTGTCAGTGAATTCCCAGGACAGATGCTTGGCCAAGGCCTTGCCGACTGTGCTTTTGCCGGCGCCCATCATGCCCACCAGCACAATGCATTGATTAGACACTTCGTTGAATCTTTGTGAACAATCAAATCATTGTACGGTAAAGCTTGTGTTATTGGCTTGTGAGCACAACCGGCGTTAAAAAGATTAGCAATTCGGCACGACGCTTGGATTCATTTTTGCCGCGAAACAACACACCCAGGCCCGGGATATCTCCAAGAAACGGAGTTTTGTCATTCAACACATTGTCGTCCTCTTCAAAAATACCGCCCAAAACCACTGTACCCCCATCGCTGACCAATACTTTGGTTTTCACGCGGCGGGTGTCAATCGCGGGCCCATTGGAGGTCTCGATGCCGATAGAGTCTTTCGCAACATCCACGTCCAGCAACACAGTGCCATCAGGCGCAATTTGCGGGGTTACCGCCAGCTTCAAATTGGCCTCCTTGAATTCGGTGGCCGTTGCCCCACTGCTGGTTGCAATTTGGTATGGAATTTCCGTACCCTGCTCAATCAAGGCAGGTTCTTTGTTAGAGGTAATCACACGTGGATTTGACACCGTGCGCACCTTGTTCTCAAGCTCAAGCGCCCTGAGCTGCAAATTAATCAATCGGGTGGAATTGGCATTGAACAGTGTGTAGCCCAGGTTGGCTCCATTCTCAACACCCGTATTCAGAAAATTACCGCTACCAAACTGGTCACCAACATCTTTGAAACCAGGATCAGCTCGCGAGGACAAAGCCCTTAACCGGATGCCCAAAACTCTGGACACCGAAGTGTCTGCCAAAACCACCCGGGCTTCAATCATCACTTGCTTCACGGGTTTGTCCAGTCCATTGACGATCATGCTGATACGTTCCAGCCTAGTGGGGGTATCCTGCACAAAAATCTGGCTGGTGCGTTCATCAGAAATCAAGGTGCCCCGGGCGGACAACAACTTGGAATCTTCAGACTTGATCAATGCCACCAAATCGGCTGTTTTCTGATAACTGACCTGGAACACCTTCGACACCAACGGCTCCATTTCGTCCTGTGCACGACGGTTTGCCGATTGAAACTGATCATTGTTCACATCGGTGGGCGTGGACACCAACAACACATTGCCCGACTGGCTCGATACCAAACCCTTGGAACGCATCACAATGTCCAAAGCCTGATTCCAGGGCACATCTTTCAAAAATACCGTCACCTTGCCCTGCACGGAATCACTCAACACAAGGTTCATCTTGGTGAAGTCGGCAAATACCTGCATTACGGTGCGGATGTCCGCATCCTTGAAATCAAGCGTAATTGGGCGACCAATGTAGCGTGCCACCAGACTTTGATCTGAACTCGCAAGCTTGATCTCAATTGCCTTGCCAGAGACAACACTTGATGACACCCGATTCACCTCCACTTCCACAACAGGTCCACTTTGACGTATCAGGTGAGTGGCTCCATCGAGCTGCATTTGAACTGTCAGGGCCAGATCACCCGGTTTCAACTCAAGCTGCCTGATCGGTGAATCCTCACCAGTTTGCAGTTGCTGTTTTACACCGGCAGCAAGTCGCACATTCGCAAATCGAACCTTCAATTGATTATTGAGAAGTACTGCGTCCGCAACAATATCAGGCTGGTCAAACTCCAGCCTTAATATATGTCTGTTGGCAGATTTCTCCAACTTCCATGCTTTCAAGATCGGGCCTTCCGCAATCACGGCTGGCCTGCCCATTGCCTTCGCAACCGTGTCTTTCAATGCACTATGCTCGGATAAAATCGCTGCCTGCCCACCATCGGGTCGGAAGGGCTTAGGCCCCGAAAATATCAATTCAACGGATCGATCTTTCTGGTTAAGCCGCACTTCATAATTTTGAGCCAACTCCAACACCAGGCGGGTTTTACCGCCAGCGGCAATCAGCTGCGTCTTTTTGATTCTTCCACCCGGAGGCAAATCGATTGGCAAAGTGCTGTTGCCAAGCTCGACGGGGAAATCGACCACTTGCCGTGCCGGATTCGAAATGCGAAACAATCCAAGCTTGCCATCAAAATTCTGGTCAAATGTCAGCGTGATTCGAGCCTGGTCGGCAAGCTCCTCAAGGCTGCCGTCGACAATGCTTAAAGCATGAACCTGAGCATGAATAAGAAAGGTAAACACGAGTGCAGCCAGTTTAAAAACCTTCGGTGCAAACCCGAGTGTGGGCAATTGATTGTTCATTGAGCGTCCCCGAATGTATTCACTGGCATCAAATTCAATTCAAGGCGTTTGTCTCCCGCCCTGGCGTCTATTCTTGACAGCACAACCCGCCCCGGTCCAAACGAGGTCACTTTGTAAAGGCCCAGTACGTAGCTGCCCACCCCAACAACATGGTCCATTTGTCCATCATTGAGTATGGCGACCTGATGACCCGCAGATTCGATCAAACCAGTGAGGCGCAACGACTCCGCCGACAAATCAATGGCGGCCCGTCGGTTGGCCTCATCGCCCCATTGACTGCTGGACCACTGAAACAAACGACCTGTAATCGGAGGTAACTCGGCTGATTCAATACTCAAGGTGCTGCCCTTGGACTTCAGGTGGTCTTGGCTGGGTTCCGCTTCCCCCACCGCCTGTTTTTGGCCCGCGCTCAGGCGCTGCTCAAACTCAGTGATAGCCCCGGCATGATTTCGTCTGGGATCATCCAATTCCGGGAAAAATGGCACCAACAATATCGAGAAAAGAAAGTCCATCATGGGTTTGGGCTCTCCACGGTCTGGTCCGGAGCAGGTTCGTCCGCAACCACCCTCGGTGCATTCTTGGGCAACTGTGCAAAAGCATTCAGCTCCCCGGTCATCTGCCACCCGCCGCCATCGGGCAGATAGGCCATGTCAAACTCGCTCAAACTGACTTGCCGGCTCAACGCAGCAATGTAATTGGGCAAACGGGAAATCGCCTCGCCACTGCCGCGCACGCTCACTTTCACGGGGACCACACGCATCACCTCGCGATTCAAAGACGCCTTGGGTGTGAACTCCGCCAGCTTTAACTCATGGTCTAAAATCACATCATTGATGCGCTCCAAAAGGGAAGCCAACTCTCGCTCAGAGGGAAGCGCCATTTTCAACAAAGGCAACTGCACCTCCAACTGAGCCAGCTCCGCTTCGATCACAGGTTGGTCCAGCAACAATTGCGATTGGGTATCCAAACGTGCCAAGGATTCCTGAATGCTGACCTCAAGTTGCGTGCTCGTATCCAAACTGTTTTTCCAAACCAGAATGAACCCCAACACCAAAACAAGCAGCCAGATTCCCGCGATCAGCAAAAGCCTTTTTTGAAAAGGCAGAAGAAGCAATTCTTCAATTAAATCCCGTAGACTCAGCTCATCCAGGCGCATGATTGGTACCTCGCAAAATTGCCCGGATTTCAAACAAATGCCGGTTATCAATCGCCCCATCCACCGTCTTTTTCGGTTCGGTTACCGACACAAGATCAACCGACTCAAATAAACCGTTGCCCGCCTCCATTTGGTCAACCCACTGAGCCAGGCTCGACACGGCTTCTGTAAATCCATTGAGAATCAATACCTCTTTGCTGACAAACAACCGTGTCATGGACACGTTGGAGGGCACGGTGCCATCCAGATAAGAAACCCACCTGCTCGCTAGAATCGACTCTTTCTCCACAGCCTCCAAAGCACTGACCTGACGATTCAGCACAGCAACCCTGTCCTTCATGGCCTGAACCTCAATCACCCGGGCTGCCATCTCAGACTCCATCGCACTTAACTGCCCAAGAAATATCTCCTGCCTGTCTACCCGTGCTTCAAATTCAGTTCCAATCGCGTAACAAACGCCAAGTCCAAGCAGAGAACCCACGGCCAGCTCAGCAATCAAGCGGCGCTTCTTGCGACTTTCACGCAACGCACGATAGGGATACAGATTGAACAGAATCACTCGCATGGCATGGCCTCCAGCGCACCAAAAGGCACCACATCATCGTGCCAGCGTCCCTGTAATTCCTTCCGGGGTGCAATATCGATCAAACGAGGCGAGAGGGTCTGACTGCGCTTGGCAGTTGATTCGCAGCCTTTCGCATACATCAACTCGCCGCCCAGAATCAATCGAACCGAGGCCACTTCCTCGGGCGCGCCATCGCGGGTCCAGGTTGACACCAAACGCTCCAGTGCAGACACCGCTTGCACCACCGAGAATCCTTCCTCGCTGTGTTCCCAACTTTCATTGAACAACACGCCCTGCGAGAAAACAGCCAAGCGAACATGATTGCGAGACAACTCACCGTGCAGCAAAAAACGGATGTCAGCGGACTTCAGCGCCGCAGGTGCCATCTGCAAGTACCCGTTCATGGCGGCAACGGTGTCCAGCGTAATGCCCAGGCAAGTCAGCCCACACGCCTGACAAGCGCGCAATATTTCATCCACCTGTTTTTGATCAATTCCTGCCACAGCCAAACTGACGCTGCCATCCGACAACTCAGCCTTGACCTGCCAATCAAAAGCCGCCTCGCGTTCAGATTCCCCCGCAGCAGCCTCCATCAGTTCCTGAATCTGGAACCGGATCAAGTTCTCGCGTTCATCCTTGGCAACACCAATCTCACCCAAATAAGCATGTTTGGACGGCACGGAGACCACCACATACTGCGGTCTGGGCAAAGCAGGCGGCAATTCCCGAATTACCAGGGCAATCGCCCGCTCAAGCGACACTGCGCTCAACAGGGCATCATCCTTCGGGACGACCTCCAAAGTACCGCCACCCGAAGCCCTGATCGATTTGAAGGACAAAATCTGTTGACGCTCTATTTCTCCATAAACCCACCGCCACCGTCCTCCGCTGAAAGAGATGGACAAAGCGTGGGCCGCGCCCGCGTGCAAGCTGAAAAACCAATGTCGAGCTGATTTCATGAGTAAACCCTGAGCAAGGTAGAGCTTCAGGGTAGAGAATTCAGCGCAAGCAGCTAACCCTCATTGGAGGGGGACAACCACTAGGGGGAGACCATGAATTCATCACTAGAGTCAACGATCGGAAATTCCCGTGCGTTGGCAGATACAATGTAGCCACTAACACCAATCCTGCACCGACCTGTGAATTCAAACAAAATCCGCCTCAAGCACCACTCCGATGGCTTTATCGCAACCACCCTCGCCGTACTTATTGGTTTGGGTGTGTCAGGCGCACTCTTGGTTGGCGTCGCCCTGGCGCTAATTTTTCCAAAGCTGCCCGACCTGGACACGCTGACCGATTACCGACCCAAAGTGCCGTTGCGCGTGTTGACCACAGACGGGGTGCTGATCGGTGAATTCGGGGAAGAACGTCGCCGCCCGGTGGACATCACTGAAGTGCCCCTCGTCATGCAACAGGCCATTCTGGCAGCAGAAGATGACCGGTTTTACCAGCACGGCGGCATTGACTTCATGGGCGTTGCACGCGCCTTGGTCACCAACGTCACCTCGGGTGGGCGCACGCAAGGTGCCAGTACCATCACCATGCAGGTGGCACGGAATTTTTTCCTGACTCGCGACAAAACCTGGACACGCAAGCTTTACGAAGTATTGTTGGCCTATAAAATCGAAGACAGCCTGAGCAAAGACGAAATTCTGGAGCTGTACATCAACCAGATTTACCTGGGCCAACGTGCCTATGGATTTCAGTCCGCTTCACAGGTTTATTTTGGCAAACCCCTGCGCGATATCAATGCCGCCGAAGCAGCCATGCTGGCGGGCTTGCCCAAAGCCCCCTCTGCCTACAATCCAATTGTGAACCCCAGCCGTGCCCGTGTTCGCCAGGAATATGTACTGCGCCGCATGAACAACCTGGAATATATCGACGATACGCAATTCGAAGAGGCACTGAAAACCGAGCTGGTGTACCGCAACCGAAAAGTCAACGGCGACGATATCGAAGCCACAACGGGCCTGACCATCAAGGCAGACTACGCCGCTGAAATGGCCCGCCAGGCTGTGGTTGAAATGTATGGCGAAGAAGCCTATACCTCGGGCATCACCGTCACCACCACACTGATCGCCAAAGAACAACGCGCGGCCGAGCGCGCATTGCGCAACAGCGTGATGGACTACGAACTGCGACAGTACTTTCGCGGCCCAGAAGGTTACATTGAGTTACCCAACGACCCCAAAGAAGCTGAAGAAGTCATTGGTGACAACATCAGCGATTACTCCGACTACGGCTTTTTGCAAAGCGCGGTTGTGCTGTCTGCCAGCCCCACTGAAGTTGTTGTATCACAGGGTGCAGGCGAACCCTTGAAACTCACTGGCGCAAGCCTGAAGCCTGCGGAAAGCTGGCTCAATGAGCGCGCGCCTGCCAACAAACGACTGAAGCGTGGCGCTGTCGTGCGCATTTTAAAGCGCAAAGACCAGCCTCCGATGCTCACGCAACTGCCTGAAGTAGAAGCGGCATTTATCGCCATCAACACCAAAGACGGCGCCATTCGCGCGCTGTCAGGCGGCTTTGAATTCTCGCGCAACAAATTCAACCATGTCACGCAAGCCACTCGCCAACCTGGCTCGGCGTTCAAGCCTTTTGTGTATTCCGCGGCGCTTGAGAAAGGCATTACGCCCACCACACTGGTAGCAGACGAGCCCATTTTCGTACCTGCGGACACACCAGGTGGAAAAGACTGGAGCCCGAAAAACTACGACGGCAAGTACGATGGGCCCATGCTGCTCAAAGAAGGCTTGGCCAAGTCCAAAAACATGGTGTCCATTCGCGTGTTGCAAGAAATCACCCCGCAATACGGTCAGCGCTGGGCCACCCAATTTGGCTTTCCCGCGGCCAACGTACCGCCCTATCTAACCATGGCACTGGGTGCGGTCACCACCAACCCGCTACAAATGGCCAGCGCATTTGCCGTGTTTGCAAATTCGGGCTATCGCGTAAAGCCCTACCTGATTGAAAAAATTACCGATGGCACAGGCCGCATTGTTGCGCGTGCGCGACCAGCGGTGGCGGGCGAAGAGGCCAACCGGGTCATCGACGCCAGAAATGCATTCCTGACCACACGCCTGTTGCGCGAGGTTGTTGAACGCGGCACCGCAACACGGGCTAAAGTGCTGAACCGTGGCGACATTGTTGGCAAAACAGGTACCACCAACGACAGCCACGACGCCTGGTTTGCCGGGTACAACAGGGATATTTCAGCGGTTGCCTGGGTGGGCTACGACCAACCCAGAAACCTGGGGGCCCGCGAAACGGGTGGCGGCTTGGCCCTGCCAATCTGGATTGATTACATGAAAGTGGCGTTGGCCGACCTGCCTGAGAAACCCCAAGTGGTGCCTCCTGGTATCGAATACATTGACGGAAATTATTACTACTCCGAATACACGCCCGGCAACGGTGTAGCCCGCATTGATGTAAACGGTGGCAGTGATGACATTCCAAGCCTGTTCAACTTCTTGAAAGGATTGGGCGGCATGCTGGAAGGCAGTGGGGAAAAGCCAATCAACAGCAACCCGACCGGCGGGGGCGATGGCACCAGTCATGCTGCACCAGCCCGCTCGCGCGATCAGCCTCGGGACGAGATTGAGCGACTTTTTGGCAACAACTGAACCGATTAAAACTTGGGGCAGGCCTGCCCCAATTGACCAATCAGCAGTTCCACAAAGTGGGTTTTAAAAGGGACTTTACTGCGGGTGTCAAACCAGTCGCCATTGGAATATTGATAATGAAACCCGCCTGATTTCGCAGCCAGCCACAGCTCGTGGTTGGCCACCTGGCTGTTCAATATCATCTTGCCTTTGTCTTCAAAATCAAGGGTTAATACATTGCCCGAGCGCATTGAATCTGCATCAAGGTCAAGCGTATCGACCAAGGATTCAATATACTCTTCTACTTGAACCAAGGTGGCATCCACCACGGCCTGGAATTCTGTATCTGTCATGAAAAAATCACCTCTAAGAACATTGGCTATTGTCACCCTGTTTGCGCTGGGCTTGAATGCGTGTGGCCAACGCGGGCCACTTTATTTGCCCGAGCCACCGGCCCCCTTGCCAAAGCCTGCTGGCTACGACAAACCTGAACAAGAACAAAACCGCTAAACCTTCAATTTTCGAGCAAATTTTACCGTGCAAAACAATTCAGTGAAGCCCAGCGACCTCAACCCTCACTTGCAGTTTGACGCAGCCAGTGGCGAACTTCAATTCGAAAGCACAGAGCTTTCAGGCTTGGCGCAGGAATTTGGTACTCCTTTGTATGTGTACTCCGCCACCTCCATCAAATCCGCTTATCGCGCCTATGCCAGCGCCTGCCAGGGTTTGGCCCAGGTCACGATTTGCTACGCGGTCAAAGCGAACTCGAATATCCACATTCTGAAATTGCTGGCCCAAGAAGGCGCCGGATTCGACATCGTGTCTGCCGGTGAGTTGGCGCGTGTCATTGCGGCCGGTGGTGCCCCCGAAAAAGCAGTGTTTGCGGGCGTAGGCAAATCCACCCAAGAGATCGAATACGCACTCGAGCAAGGTGTGGGGTGCTTCAACGTCGAATCTGAAGCGGAAATGCAACGTGTGGCTCAAGTGGCAGAAAAAATGCAACGCATCGCCAACGTATCGCTGCGGGTCAACCCAGACGTGGATGCAAAAACCCACCCCTACATTTCCACAGGCCTGAAAGAGAACAAATTCGGCGTCTCCATGAATGCAGCCAAACGGGTATACCAGTTTGCCAATGCGCACCCTTGGTTGAACGTTCATGGCATTGATTGTCATATTGGCTCGCAGCTGACCGACGCCAGCCCTTACTTTGATGCGCTTGACCGGGTGCTGGCACTGCTAGACCAGCTGGCGCTGGAGAGCATCGAAATACACCACCTCGACTTGGGCGGCGGTATCGGCATTCGTTATCTTGATGAAACACCACCCACACCGGCTGAAGTACTGCCAAAACTGATTGCCAAAGTGAAAAGCTGGGCCCAATCCAAGGGTCGTAGCATGCCAACCTTGTCATTCGAACCAGGCCGCTCCATTGTAGGCAATGCGGGTGTGCTGCTCACCCAGGTGGAATTCCTGAAAGAAAACGAGGGCAAGCACTTCGCAATTGTCGATGCCGCCATGAATGACCTGATGCGCCCCGCCATGTACAAGGCTTTTCACGGCGTGGTGGCTGTGCAGAACAACCCCCATGCCGCGGCACAAGAATATGATGTAGTGGGCCCGGTTTGCGAATCGGGCGACTGGCTGGCCAAAAACCGTACCCTGGCCATTGAACAAGGCGACTACCTGGCCATTCTGTCAGCAGGTGCCTATGGTCAGACCATGGCATCGAACTACAACAGTCGCGGCCGTGCTGCCGAAGTCCTCGTGGAAAACGGGAAGGTCACATTGATTCGTCGCCGCGAAACCATCGAAGATCAGCTGCGCCCTGAACTCGACGTTTAACCGCGCTCAATGCCTGGTTTTTCAGTGCATAAAAAAAGCCCCGATTCAAAAGAACCGGGGCTTTTTTGCAACAGGAAACAGTGATTACAGCTCGCCGTAGGAGTGCAAACCAGACAAGAACATATTCACACCCAGGAAAGCAAAGCCTGTCACCAGCAAGCCCACCAAAGCCCAATACGAGGCAACCACACCACGCAAGCCCTTCACCAAACGCATGTGCAACCAGGCTGCATAGTTCAACCACACCACCAGCGCCCAGGTTTCCTTGGGGTCCCACTGCCAGTACGCACCCCAGGCTTCAGCCGCCCACAGCGCGCCCAAAATGGTTGCCACGGTAAAGAATGCAAAGCCCACAGCAATGGACTTGTACATCACATCATCCAGCACTTCCAGTGAAGGCAGGGCATCCGCAATTCGCCGGCGGGCCAACAAAATAGCCCCCACCACCGCACAACCAATACCCAAGTACAAGGCCCAGTAAATTGAAATACCCTCAGTGCGAAATACCATGGGCTCCAGGAACATCAACACACCCAGAATACCGGTGGGAATCAGCGCCTTGATGCTCGGGGCATGCGCATACACTTTCAACAGGTAAGCAAACGCAACCATGGTTGCGATCGAGAAGGTGCCATAACCGATGAAATTGGCTGGCACATGAATCTTCATCCACCAGCTTTGCAGTGCCGGCACCAAAGGCTGAATCGCGTAAGCCTGACGCTCAACACCGTACCAGGCCAAAAAGCCCACGGCTGCAACCACCACCAGCATCACAAAAGCACCCAACTGGCGTGTTTTGTAAACTTGCTCGTAGAACAGGTAATACATCGCTGTAATCAAGGAAAACAGCACAAAAACTTCGTACAGGTTTGACACCGGAATATGACCGACATCTGGTCCAATCAAGTAGCTTTCATACCAGCGAATAAACATGCCGGCAAAGCCCATTACCACGGCACCCCAAGTCAGGGCAGTGCCTACGAAACTGGCTGTTGGCGAACGGCCCACCAGGCCTATCCAATAGGCCACGGTAGCCACCACAAACATCACGCCCATCCACAAGATTGCAGACTGGCTAGACAGCAGGTATTTCAGGAAAAACTTTTGTTCGGCCGCTGCCAAATCACCGCCATAGCTTGAAATCGCCAACAGGCTTAAACCCGCAACGGTCAAAATCAACCACTTGAGCGAACCCCAACGGTAAGCCATGTAAGCAACCACCGGCACACAACTCCACAATATGCTGATTTCATAGACATCCATGAAACTGTGGTACTGCTGCGAGGCATAACCCGCTGCGGCCATCAACAAGGCTGCAAACGCAAAATCGCTCCAATGAAATGATTTCGAAAACCAACCTGCTTTCTTGGTGGGCAAGCTTGGCTTCTCACCTGCAGGCGTTTGGTTAATCCAGGTCGAACTCATACTGCATCTCCTGCCGGGGCTGTTTTAGGCGCAGCCCTGCTGTTCAATTCATTTACAAACTGCTCGTACTCTTTCTCAAAATCCATGGTCTTTCGAGTTGTGGACATGCCCATCATGACTCTTGAGCCCACCTCATCCTGGGTCACCCAGAAAAATGCCCGGCGCTCTCGAATGTAGAACATCGAAAATACCCCGATGCACAAAAACAAACAACCCAAATAAACAATCCATTGCCCCGGCGCCTTGGCCAACTGAAACACGCTGGCTTTCACCTCATCAAACTGATCCAGCTGAAACATCACTGGCGCGCCATACAGCGACAAGTCGGACAGGGCGATTTGCGCATCTTGTACAAAACGACCATGCACTTCATCGGGCACTGCGGGTGGCAAGCTGGCTGTAGTACGGGAAAGCTGATAAACCTCCCACATTGCACCCTGCAACAGGCGAATAATTACATCACTGGCCTTTTCCCGCTCACCTTCGGGCACCGTGCTTTCAATAAACTGGGCAATGGCAGGCAAACCCGACAACGCATTGTTCAAGCCAGCAAACCGCTCCAAGGCACGTTGAGCACTATCGGCCACACTGGCCACCAGTGGGGCGGAGTCGGGTCGATCACCAAATGCCTGTTGTGCAAACCGCTGTGCAGCCGTTCTTCGAATCTCATCGCTCTGAAGCGCAGCACGGAAACGCATAAACCCTTCTAACTGACCGTTGTCGTCTACCGGAATCCGAAGGTATTTGAACCCATCTGCGGGGGTTTCACGTACCCCTGCCAAGTAGTAACGGCCACCATCCAGATTAATCGGCAACATGTAGTTGTGAAACTCGCGCGCTTGCCCAGCCTGATCACGCAACTTGTAGGTAATGCTGGGACCGATGTTCGTAAACTTGGTTTTGGCGTCTTCTTTCATGCCAGGACCCAACACACTGGCCAGGTTCGTCTCGAATGGTGACAATGCATCGGCATTGCCCAGTGCCAAATCATCCACGCTCACTTGGTCGGCGTTGTCGACAGGCAAAGCCTCTACGTTAATGGATTTGAACGCAGTGAACTCCACTTTCAAATCCCGGCTCGGCTCGCCCTGCAGCTGGCTCAAGTCTCGGCCTCCGCCTACCACTCCGTCCAGATCAAAGCGGTAATCACGCTCGCCAGTCAGCGGAATGCCTTTCAATTGAACCTTGGTGCCGCCGTCGTCAAAACTCGACTGGTAAACCGTTACGCCTTTGTAAATCAACGGTTTATTCACTTCAATGGTGGCTTCGAAACGTTCTTGGGTGTCAGGATCAAAAACCTCCACATCGCTGGCAAACAACTTGGGCATGCCTGTGCTGTAAAAATCGATTCGAAACTCTTTCAAGGTTAATTCGAAGGGCAGGTCTTGCACCAACAAACCATCATCGGTGTTCAGCACGGCAACCCGGCTGGTTTCACCTTCTGGCAGCAGCAAGTTGGCTCGATAACTGGGGTTCGATTCCGCCAGGCGCGCCTTGTCCGGAATACCCGATGCAATCTCCGACCCTGTCACCGGGGTTTTTCCCGTTGCCCATACAGCCACCTGCAAAGGAACTCCGCTGTCGAGCAAACCACCAATACAAATCACAATGATTGACAAATGGGCCGCAATGTAACCAAACCGGTTCGCGCTGCCTGCTTTGGCGGCAACCATGGTGCCGTTATCGCGCACAGACTGCTTCACTTTGAAGCCCTTGTGTTCCAGCCACTCCGTGATAACGCCCGGCAGAGTATCCGGCTTTTCGTGAAAACGGCCTTCCCAACGATGTGCAAATGCTTTCAGGCTGTTCTCGCGAATATTCTCACGATAAACCCGCATTTCCTTGATCATTTTTGGCGTGTTGCGGTACACGCACAAGGAAGTGGACGTCACCAAAAACGCCATCACGGCGATGAACCAAGGCGCATTGTAAATGCGGAACAAACCCATGGGCTCGAAAAACGAGGCCCAGAAAGGTCCAAACTGGTTAACGTAATTCACCCAGGGATCAGCCTGCCCCACCACCGTACCAATCGCTGAAGCGATACATATCAGGGTCAGCAGGCTGATGGCAAAGCGCATGGAACCAAACAGCTCCATCACACTGACCCAAAACGACTGCTTACCCATTTTTGGTGGGTTCAAATTGTTTGCAATGTCCCCTGAACTACTCACACGATTCCCCGTTATTGACTCTCTGCACTTCTTTGACTCTTGCCCATGTCGAAAAAAAAGGGGCTACCTTTAGCCCCTTTTTTGACCGACGATTGCATCAAATGTTCAACGCAAACCTGCAATATAGTCAGACACGGCTTTCATTTCTTTACCTGACATTTTGGTTGCAATTGCACTCATTTGCTCGCTGTTGTTGCGTACACCATCACGGAAAGCCACCAACTGGCTCTCGGTGTATTGCGCATGCTGGCCGCCCAAGCGAGGATACTGCGCAGGAATACCAGCACCGTTGGGGCTGTGACATCCCGCACAAGCAGGAATCTTTTTCTCGGCAATTCCGCCACGGTAAATCTGTTCACCCAAGGCCAAGGTGTCTTTGTTCTTTGCTGAACCCAGAGTCTGCTTTTGCGCCTCCAGGTACGCGGACACGTTTTTCATGTCGTCATCGGACAAGCCTGCAGCGAAGCCAGCCATGATCGCGTTTTCGCGCAAGGGCTTCTCGCCATCCTTGCCAGATTTAAAGTTCACAAGTTGCTTGTACAGGTACTCCGCATGCTGACCGGCAATTTTGGGATAGATCGGCGCGGAAGCGTTGCCGTCAGCACCGTGGCAGGCCACGCACTGTTGCATGATTTCCTTGCCTTTGGCCAAGTCGGGCTTGAACACTTTTACAGGGCCGGCAGCCTGGGTCACAGACATTGAAAACATCAAAGCGGCAAACAGAGAACTCAGTTTAAGCGTCGTCAGCTTGTTCAGCATGGTCAAACCCATCAAAAAGTGCATCAAAAAATAGTGCGGTGATCTCAAAAACTTCGCTCGGCGCAAGTCAACAAAAGCATTGCCCCAACAAACAAAGGCGCGCAACCACAGCAAAGTTTTCACAAACCCTAGATTATAACCACTCAAGCGGCTGTCTTGCATCTAAAATGTGCGCATGACAATCAATTTCCACAACACGCATTTCGAGATCTCCGCATCTCGCATGGTCGAATGCCCGGGCGCCAGCGTCCCCGAGATCGTATTTGCAGGGCGTTCCAACGCCGGCAAGTCCACGGCCATCAATACTCTGTGCAAGCAACGTCAACTGGCCTATGCCAGTAAAATGCCCGGCCGCACGCAGCTTCTCAACTTTTTCCATGTTATCGAGCAGGCGGAACCCATCGCCAGGCTGGTTGACCTACCGGGCTATGGCTTTGCCCAACTGGCACAAACAAGTCAAAGCGTGTGGGACAAAGAACTGGGTAGCTACCTGGCTGACCGGCCAAGTTTGGTGGGCACGGTACTGATCGTAGACTGCCGTCGCGGCCTGCTTGAGCTTGACTATGCGCTAATCAAATGGGTAGGACATCGCCAGTTACCGGTGCACATCCTGCTGTCCAAAGCTGACAAATTCAATCGTCAGGAACAAGTGCTTGCTTTGCGCGCAACCCAGAAGGCGCTCGACCCTTATCGGGTCAATGGCCACGAAATCACTGTTCAACTTTGGTCCGCACTGAAAAAAATCGGTATGGTTGAACTGGAAACGCAACTATCGAACTGGGTCCGCCCACCCGAAGCAAATCCCGAAACAGAAACACCCACGCCATGACCCAACACCTTTATCACCGTCCTCGTCGCCTGCGCAGAACCGATGCACTGCGTCGTCTGGTCTCTGAACACACGCTAAGCGCAGCTGATTTTATTTATCCCGTGTTCGTGATACCCGGAAACAACAAACGCGAAGTCGTGGCCTCCATGCCCGGCGTAGAACGCCTTTCGCTCGACCTGTTGTTTGCCAAAGCCGAACAATGCCTGGAATTGGGTGTTCCAGTCATGGCCCTGTTTCCGGTGATTGAAACCGAGAAAAAAACCGCCGACGGCTTTGAAGCCACCAACCCCGAAGGTTTGGTGCCACATGCCGTGCGTGAACTGAAAAAGCGGTTTCCTGAACTGATGTTGCTCACGGATGTCGCACTCGACCCTTTCACCAGTCACGGCCAGGATGGCCTGATTGACGACAACGGCTATGTGCTGAACGACGAAACTGTCGAAGTACTCCAGATGCAAGCCTTGGTGCAAGCGCAAGCTGGTGTCGACATCGTCGCTCCCAGTGACATGATGGACGGTCGCATTGGCGCAATTCGTGAAACGCTTGAAGCGAACCGGTGCATACACACCAGCATCATGGCCTACTCAGCAAAATATGCGTCTGCTTTTTACGGCCCCTTCCGCGATGCAGTGGGCTCCAGCAGCAACCTGGGCAAGGGCAACAAAAAGGTGTATCAAATGAACCCGGCCAACAGCAACGAAGCACTGCTGGAAGTGGGAATGGATCTGGACGAAGGTGCCGACATGGTCATGGTCAAACCCGGCATGCCCTACCTCGACATTCTGTGGCGCGTGAAAGAAAAATTCGCGCGCCCAACCTTTGCCTATCAAGTCAGTGGCGAGTACGCCATGATCAAAGCGGCCGCGCAGAATGGCTGGCTCGATGAAAAGGCGGTCATGCTCGAATCTTTGCTCGCCTTCAAGCGCGCTGGCGCCGATGGCATACTCACCTACTTCGCACTCGACGCCGCACAGCTGCTTAAAAAAGGGTAAAGCACATGGGAATCTGGACGCATCTGACTCAAGACACAATCAAAAAGTTAAGTGATGCGCCCAGCAGGCTGCCCGAATCCGGATTTCTGTGGCTCGACACGCAACTTGACGAGGAACTTGCCTGGCTGCCGTCCGTAGAACCCTTGCTCGGCTTCAAACTAGACGAACTGCACCTCGAAGACCTGGGCAACATTTTTCACCCCAGCCATTTCGACATCGGAGACGGCTACAACATCCTGATTATTCGATCCCTGTCCAGCAAACCCCTGTTTGACGAACACAATCGGCTCAGCATCAAAACCCGTCCGGTGTTTTTCGTGATCACCCCAAAACTGTTGATCACGTACCGTCCAAAAGACAGCCGTACTTTCGCGATGGCTCGCCAGTTTGTGGACAGCACACCCAAGAAAACGCTCGATGAAATAGAGATTTTCCTGAAGTTCAAACGCGCCCCAGCCAGCACAGATGAGCTGATGATCCAATTGGTGAGCAACCTTGTCGACCGTTTTATGGAAACACGAATTGAAATTTCAGAACAACTGGATCGCTGGCAACGCGATTTGTTGAACCCGCGTAAGCGTTTTCAGGACTGGAATGCCCTGCTGGCTGCACGCAACGAAATGAACCGACTAGAGTCTGTGGCACAAGACCAGCGTGATGCACTCACAGACTGGCAGGATGAGCAGGAGCGGGAGGGACCGATGGCCGCCTCTTTGCAAGTAAACGCCCGGGATACACTTGAACACCTTGAACGAGTGGTCAGCCTTACGCGGCGGCTGGGCTCCAACACAGAGACAGCGGTGCAGTTGCACTTTTCAGCCACCGCTCACAAAACCAATGAAATTGTCACCGTGCTGACCATGTTGACGGCCTTGTTCATGCCACTTACTTTGATCAGCGGCATTTTTGGCATGAACTTCGAGGAGACTCCCCTTCTGAAAAACCCAAATGGATTCTGGATCAGCGTAGGACTCATGGCATTGTCCAGCGTCATTTCCATCGCACTGATTTTATGGATCAAAGGACGAAATCACCTCGGAAAGCCCTGAAACCCCAGTCGGAATTACAAACCCAGGTTGGGTCGGATCTGACTCAAGGTTTCGTCAAATCGCTTCGCATTCTGAAAGCCAATCACTTGGTGAATTGACTCCGTCTTTCCGGCCGGAAAAAACAAAATTGCGGGCGGTCCAAACAGACTGTATCGCTTCAACAAAGTCTGATCACCTGCAGTGTTGTCTGTCACATCCACCTGAACCAAACGAATACCTTTCAACTTTTCTTTCACCGTCGCGTCAGTCAAGGTGAACAACTCAAACTCTTTACAACTCACACACCAGTCTGCGTAAAAATCGAGCATGACCGGTTGCGGACTCGTGGATATCAAGGTCACAACGTCTTCACTGGCCACCTTTTCAAAGGCGGGTTTGCCAGCGATTGAATTACTCACTGCGCTCTCGGCAGCCCCTCTTGGCTGCCCATTCAAGCCTGCCAGGGGCTGAAGCAAGCTTCCAGACCCGGAAAACAGTCCCATCAGATAAATCAAAGCCAAAAGCGTGAACAACAAGCCGAACGTCTTGCTGATTACTTTGCCTCGTGAACCCATGGTCGCCATACTACTTGCACCATGAAACAAGGCCGCGGCGGTCATGCAAGCCAGCAAAGCCCACATGGCCATCACCAACCACACCGGCGTCACCGGCGTAATCGTCCACACCGCAACTGCCAGCAACACAAAACCGAAAGCCGCCGAAACCCAACTCATCCAGGCACCCGCTTTGGGCAAGGCAGCACCTGCACCAGCTGCAAACAACACCAATGGCAAACCCATCCCCAAGGCCAGCAGAAACAAAGCTGCACCACCCAATACCGCATCACCGGTTTGACCGATATACAACAATGCCCCAGCCAATGGCGGTGCTACACACGGGCCCAACAACAATGCCGACAACACACCCATGACCAAAACCGGAATGAATTGCCCGCCCTTCAGGCGACCGGTTTTCTCTTGTAACCACCCCTGAAAACTGGCGGGCAGTTGCAATGAATACCCCATCAACAAGGCAACACCCAGCAAAGCCAACACGCCACCAAATGCCCAAAGCACAGGCGGCTGTTGCATGGCCATCACCAGGCTTTGCCCAGTCAGACCAGCCAGCACGCCCAACAAGGCATAGGTCAGTGCCATACCCAGCACATACACCAACGCCAAGGCCATCGGCCTGGCCTTGCCCTCGCTGTTACCACCCGCCTGTTGTCCAACCACCAGGCTGCTCACTATCGGCAACATCGGCAAGGTGCAGGGTGTAAATGCCAACAACAAACCCAAACCAAAAAATACCGGGAGCACAACCAGCCACGACTGTGCCGCCAGCCTGCTCGCCAAGTCACCCGCCTCATCCGCCGGCAAACCGACTCTCGACTGACTGCTGTTGCCGGCCGGCGAATCAGGTTTCTGGCCAAAAAACGCACCAACACCACCACCCAAGACCCCACCCAGCAACCCTCGCTCCTGAAAAACCACGGGGGTAGTCATGGGCGGGTAGCACAAGCCAGCGTCAGCACAACCCTGCGAAATCATTACAGCCTTGGCCATATCCACAGGGTTATCGCCCAATCCGTATCGAATCTGAAACGCCATCTCACCGCGAAGCGCCTCAATTTCCTGATTCAGAAACTCATCAAACTTGCGATCACCACGTGGCAACTCCACAAATTCAAATACAGGCAAATTCATCGGGTTTTCAAGCGCAAATCGCTCCCGATACAAGTAGTACTCCGGTGCCACTTTGGCACGAACATCAAGCAGGCAGTTTTCCACACACGCAGGATCGTGCACAGTCAGTGTGAATTGAAAAGCCTCCTCAGGAGGCAAGAAATCATTGGCTCGGGCTTGGCTAAGCCCTATCCACACAACAGCGCACAACAAAAACGCCATTGATATAAAACGCATTGCTCGCTCACTCATGCCCTACTCCCGCTCCACTGGCAGCAATCCAGTCCAGGTAAGCTGAATGTCCATCAGCAATCGGAAACATGATCAATTCCGGCACTTCATAGCTGTGCAAACGCGGCAAAGCCATCTTCAATTCTTCACACTGTGATTCAGAACACTTCATCATCAAAATCCATTCCGTGGTCTGTTCGACCTTGCCTTGCCAGGAGTACACGGATTCCACCGGCCCCACAATATTCACGCAAACTACCAACTGTTTTTCCACCAAACTACGCGCCATTAAAGACGCACGCTCTTTTGAGTCCGTCGTCGTGTAAGCCGCCCAACAGCGTTTCGCTTGATTTTTCATGCGCCTTTCCGCTTAAACCGGCGTTCAGTCAAAAACATGGCCAACCCAACACCCAACATGGCATAGACAGTCATTTGGGCCAAAAGTGCCGGCAACAAACTGAAATCGCGAGCGTAAATACCCCTCAGGGCATCCACCACGACAGACAAAGGCATGAAGTCCGCCACCACCCTTAACCATTCGGGCAACTGCGCCCTGGGAAAGAATGCACCCGATAAAAAAGTCATGGGCGTGACCACCAGGGTGAAATAGAACATGAAGAAGTCATAACTGGGTGCCCTTGCATTAATACAAAGCCCAAATCCCGCGAACATCAGGCAGGCCAGGATCAGCACCAGCCACGACAACACCCAAAACTGCAGATCACCAATACCCAATAGCGCCACAATCAAAAGCATCGCACCAGTACTAATCAAGCCTTTGCTGGCGGCCCAGGTACACTCGCCCAAAACCACCTCACGCAGACGCACTGGCGTGTTCATAATGACTTGCCAGGTTTTCTGGGTGTGCATACGGGAAAAGGCAGAATACAAAGCCTCGAATGTGGGTGCATTCATGGCGCTGATACAAACAGCCCCCACAGCCAAATAATTAAGATACGGCATACCGCCGACGTCGGGCAGCATTGAGCCCAAACCCAAACCAAAGGCCATCAATGCCATCACCGGGTCGACCACATTGCCCAGCAACGATGGAAGCGCAAGCTTTCGCCAAACCATAAAGTTTCGACGCCACACATGAAAAACCGCATGAAAATTAATCATCACGCAAGGCCCTGCCAGTCAAACTAAAGAACACGTCTTCCAGATTTCCCGGACGATAAATATAATCCACATCGGCCTGTGGGGAATGCTTGAGTGCCTCCAGCATCTCGTCTGCCTTTTCATTTCTAAAATAAAAAGTTTCACCACGTTGTTCAATCGGCGCATCGTGAGACCCCATAATCTGGGAAACACAACGCGCAGCGCCCGTGCCCCACAACTCCAGTACAGCGTGGCCTACTACATTGCGAATCAAGGTGAGTGGTTTGTCGCAGGCAACAATATTGCCGTGGTCCAGCACCGCCACCCGATCGGCAAGACGCTGTGCCTCATCCATATAATGGGTCGTCAAAAACATTGCCATGCCCTGACGCTTTAAATCGACCAAACGATCCCAAATGACATGCTTGGCCTGCGGATCCAGTCCGGTGGTCGGTTCATCCAGAAACAGAACCTTGGGCTGATTAATCAGGGCACGAGCCAGCATTAAACGCCTGCGCATTCCACCCGACAAAGTCGCCACTGAATCATTTCTGCGATTAACCAGTTGCGCAAAACTCAACAAAGCTTCGGCACGCTCCCTTAATCTGCTTCCGTGCAAACCGAAGTAACGGCCAAAAACCAACAGGTTCTCAAACACTGTGAAGTCAGGGTCCAGCGCATCGTACTGCGGCACGACACCCACTTCCTGCCGAGCGATATGCCCTTTCTGTGGCAGCCCCTGACCCAGCAAACTGACAGTACCAACATCGGCCTCAGCCAAGCCCAATGCCAAGGCGATCGTAGTCGACTTTCCAGCGCCGTTAGGGCCCAACAAGGCAACGCACTCACCAGCACTCAGCGAAAAATCCAACCCGTTCAGTACTGTGCGTCCACCATAGGTTTTCCGCACGCCGCTTAAATTCAATACAGTAGAACCAGTCACTTACCGACATCCTTAACAACTGTAACAATCGCGCTGTTCCAGCATGGAAAACAAAAAAGCCGCGCCAGCATAAGCTAACACGGCTTTCTTGCAACTGATTGTAGCGTAAGCATATTCAACAGAACTTGACGGAGCAACACAGTTGCCCCATCAAGCCGTATTGAATAATCAGGCCTGCTCTTCAGCGATTTCTACGATTTCCGCTGTTTCTGGACGATCCACCAGCTCAACAAGAGCCATTGGTGCATTGTCGCCCTTGCGGAAACCAAACTTCAGAACGCGCATGTAACCACCTGGGCGAGCTGCGTAACGAGGACCAATCTCGTCGAACAGCTTCACAACCATTTCACGGTCACGCAAACGGCTGAATGCCAGACGCTTGTTGGCCAGTGTAGGCGACTTACCCATCGTGATAATAGGTTCTGCAATTTTGCGCAGTTCTTTGGCCTTTGGCAGCGTTGTTTTGATCACTTCGTGACGCAACAAAGCGTTGGTCATGTTTCTAAACATTGCAAGGCGGTGGCTGCTGGTGCGATTTAGTTTACGCAATCCATGACGGTGACGCATTTTAAATATCCTTCAATCTAACAAACGCTAAGCTCAGGGCTTATCGAGACCGGCTGGTGGCCAGTTTTCCAATTTCATACCGAGTGTCAAACCGCGTGCGGCCAACACCTCCTTGATTTCGTTCAATGATTTGCGACCCAGGTTAGGAGTCTTCAACAACTCGTTTTCCGTGCGCTGAATCAGATCGCCGATGTAATAAATGTTTTCTGCTTTCAAGCAGTTTGCTGAACGTACTGTCAGTTCCAGATCATCGACTGGGCGCAACAGAATTGGATCAACCTGTGGTGCACGC
The DNA here is from genome assembly GCF_043511195.1 of Limnobacter sp. Classification (NCBI taxonomy): domain Bacteria; kingdom Pseudomonadati; phylum Pseudomonadota; class Betaproteobacteria; order Burkholderiales; family Burkholderiaceae; genus Limnobacter; species Limnobacter sp. The sequence goes on from NZ_CP121330.1 coordinate 294,604, forward strand.
TGAGAAACCTCAGGCTCAGCCGTATTTTCCAGCGCAGCAAACACAGACAACTGCTCCACCAAAATGCGGGCTGCCAGACGAATGGATTCTTCAGGCGACAACACACCATTGGTTTCAATGGACATAACCAAACGGTCAAGATCAGTACGCTGTTCTACACGCGCGCTTTCCACTGCGTATGAAACACGTTTAACCGGGCTGAATGAAGCATCCAACACGATGCGACCAATTGCCTTGCTTGGCTCATCAGGAAAACGACGAACTGAACCTGGCACGTAACCGCGACCCTTTTCCACTTTGATTTGCATGTCCAGCTTGCCGCCTTGCGACAAATGAGCAATCACGTGATCCGGATTGATGATTTCAACATCATGGGGCAGCTCAATATCGCCCGCTGTCACAACGCCCTCAACTTCGCGCTTCAAAGTCACGGTCACAACGTCGCGTGACTCAAGCTTGAACACGATACCCTTCAGGTTCAACAACAGGTCAACTACATCTTCCTGCACACCATCCAGGGTCGAGTATTCGTGAACCACACCAGCGATTGACACCTCAGTGGGTGCATAGCCGATCATGGATGACAGCAATACGCGACGCAGAGCGTTACCTAGAGTGTGGCCATAACCACGCTCAAACGGCTCCATTACAACTTTTGCACTATTGGGGGCGACTGTTTCGACCTCAACAATACGTGGCTTCAGCAAGCTAGCATTAAACATTCAAAATCCTTTTCAATACCCTCGGCTCGTTACACCGATAAGGCTGGGGATCCCTGGGATCAGTTAAAAAATTAACGTGAGTACAATTCGACGATCAAGCTTTCATTGATCTCTTGGGAGAGATCTGCGCGATCGGGAATGCTCTTGAAAGAGCCTTCCATTTTCTTGGCATCCACATTAACCCACAGCGGGAAACCCATCTGTTCGGCCAAAGTAACAGACTCAACAATGCGCGCCTGTGTCTTCGACTTTTCGCGAATGGAAACCACATCATTCAACTTCACAGCATATGAAGGAATGTTTACGGCCTTGCCATTCACCAAAATTGCCTTGTGACTTACCAGCTGACGTGCTTCGGCGCGAGTGGAGCCAAAACCCATGCGATAAACCACGTTATCCAAACGAGATTCCAGCAACTGCAGCAATGTTTCGCCAGTGTTGCCTTTGCGACGTGAAGCCTCTGCGAAATAACGACGGAACTGCTTTTCCAGCACACCGTACATACGTTTCACTTTTTGCTTTTCACGCAATTGTTGACCGTAATCAGAGGTACGAGCACCCGAGGTGCGACCATGCTGACCTGGCTTTGAATCAAGTTTGCACTTGGAATCGAGACTACGACGTGCGCTTTTCAGACTTAAGTCTGTGCCTTCACGACGAGACAACTTACATTTTGGACCTGTATATCTAGCCACTTGAAACCTCTTTCATTACGCGATGTAAATCGCTTCAGTTCGTCAAACGATCTGACGAACAATGGTCTTAAAAAATTAGATGCGACGACGCTTGGGAGGACGACATCCGTTGTGCGGGATCGGAGTGATGTCAGAAATACTGGTCACTTTGATACCCAATGCATTCAAAGCACGTACGCTAGACTCACGGCCTGGGCCTGGTCCTTTGATAAGCACTTCAACTGTCTTGATACCGCATTCCTGTGCAGCCTTGCCAGCAACTTCAGCAGCCACCTGGGCAGCAAAGGGAGTGGACTTGCGTGAGCCCTTAAAACCCTGAGCACCGGATGTAGACCAAGCCGGCGCATTGCCCTGACGATCCGTGATGGTGATGATGGTGTTGTTGAATGAGGCGTGTACGTGCGCAATACCGTCAGAAATATTCTTTTTGACTTTCTTGCGTGCGCGGTTATTCGCTGTTCCTTTGGCCATTTGGCTAACCTTCCTATGATTACCTGATTATTTCTTCAGTGCGATACCAGCACGCTTCGGACCCTTGCGAGTACGCGAGTTCGTGCGGGTACGCTGACCACGTACAGGCAGACCCTTGCGGTGACGGAAACCACGATAGCAACCCAAATCCATCAAACGCTTGATGTTCATCGTTACTTCACGGCGCAGATCACCTTCTGTAAGGTACTTGCCCACTTCGTCACGCAGCTTTTCCAAATCCGCGTCGTCGAGGTCTTTAACCTTCTTGGACTCTGGAATTGAGGTCACTGCACAAATTTTCTTGGCGGTGGAACGACCAATGCCGAAAATAGCAGTCAGACCGATAACGGTATGCTGGTGGCTTGGAATGTTAATGCCGGCAATACGAGCCATTTAAATCCCCTTTTATTAACCTTGACGCTGCTTGTGGCGCGGCTCAGAACAAATCACGCGAACAACGCCTTTGCGCTTGATCACTTTGCATTTTCTACAAATCTTTTTTACAGATGCCTGAACTTTCATGGCGAAACTCCAAAAAGAACCAATTCATTTGGCTCGAAAAACAATTCGTGCTCTGGACAAGTCGTACGGTGTTAACTCAACCGTCACCTTGTCACCAGGAAGAATGCGAATATAGTTCATGCGCATCTTGCCCGATATGTGACCAAGCACCACGTGACCATTTTCCAATTTCACTCGAAAAGTGGCGTTAGGGAGGTTTTCTACTACCTCTCCCTGCATTTGGATAACGTCGTCTTTAGACAATCACTACCTCGTTAATCCAGAGCCCTTGAAGCTTGATTTCTTCAAGAGGCTGTCGTATTGCTGGGACATCACGTAGGCCTGAACCTGAGCCATGAAATCCATCGCAACCACTACAATAATCAATAGAGATGTACCGCCAAAATAGAACGGAACACTCAATCCCAAAACCAGGAACTCAGGCAGCAAACACACCAAAGTGATGTAGGCCGCGCCAATCAAGGTCAAACGTGTCAACACCTTGTCGATGTATCGTGACGTCTGTTCCCCAGGACGAATTCCCGGCAAAAATGCACCGCTTTTCTTCAAGTTGTCCGCAGTTTCCCTGCTGTTAAACACCAATGCCGTGTAAAAAAAGCAGAAGAAAATGATCGCAGCCGCGTACAACAGCATGTACAGAGGATGGCCTGGAGACAATGTCTGAGACACTTCTTTAAGGATACCAACCACAGCACCGTCACCTGAACCAAACCAGCTAGTCAACGTTGCAGGCAACAAGATAATGCTTGACGCAAAAATCGGAGGAATAACACCAGCCATATTCAACTTCAATGGCAGATGTGAAGTTTGCCCCTGATAGATCTTGTTACCGACCTGTCGTTTTGCGTAGTTGACTGTGATTTTTCGCTGACCACGTTCTACGAACACAACCAGGTAGGTCACGGCAACTGCCAGCACAACAATCATCAAGGCGATCAAAGAGTTCATCGCACCAGTTCTAACCAGCTCGAACAAACCGCCAATTGCACCAGGCAAGCCCGCCGCAATACCCGCAAAGATCAAGATTGAAATTCCGTTACCCAATCCGCGTTCGGTGATCTGCTCACCCAACCACATCAAAAACATGGTGCCAGTGACCAAAGAAACAGCAGTTGTAAAGCGAAATGCCATTCCTGGATCAATTACCAACCCAGCCTGAGACTCCAAGGCCACCGAAATACCGATCGCTTGGAAAGTGGCAAGGAAAAAGGTGCCGTAGCGTGTGTATTGGGTAATCTTGCGACGACCCGCTTCACCTTCCTTTTTCAAAGCCTCTAGCTGAGGTACAACCACACTGGCAAGCTGCATGACAATCGAAGCCGAAATGTACGGCATGATACCCAGAGCGAAAACTGTGAAACGCGAAAGCGCACCACCTGAGAACATGTTGAACATGCCCAAGATTCCGCCTTGCTGGCTATCAAACAACTGCTTCAGTTGAGTAGGATCAATCCCAGGTACTGGAATGTGTGCGCCAATACGATACACAATCAGAGCCAACAACAAAAATACCAAGCGCTTGCGCAGATCAGCAAATTTGTTGGATGACGCCAATGTAGATGGATTAAAGGCCACGCGATGCTCTCTTAAGCGTTAATGGTGCCGCCAGCTGCCGCGATGGCCTCTGCTGCGCCTTTCGTTGCCTTAATGCCGTTGAGTACAACAGCACGCTTGATCTCTCCAGCCAGAATCACCTTCACAGCCAAAGTCTGGGCTGGCACAAGACCAGCCTGCTTCAACGTCAGGATATCCACGGTATCAACAGCCAATGTATCCAAGTCTGTCAAACGAATTTGAGCATTGAACGCTGCAGTACGTGAAGAGAAACCACGCTTGGGCAAGCGACGGTGCATCGGCATCTGACCGCCTTCAAAACCGACCTTGTGAAAACCACCACTGCGCGACTTCTGACCTTTGTGACCACGGCCAGCAGTTTTACCCCAGCCGGAGCCAATACCACGGCCCACACGCTTGCGGTTGAACTTACTGCCTGGTGCAGGTGCAAGTGTATTCAGTTCCATTATGCAGCCTCAACTTTCAACAGGTAGGACACCTTGTTAATCATTCCACGCACTTCGGGTGTATCAACCAGCACTCGGCTATGGTTTATACGACGCAGACCCAAACCACGCACGGTTGCGCGATGAGTTTCTTTGGTCCCGATAATGCTCTTAACCAACGTAACTTTTACAGATCCGCTCATGATTAAGCCTCAAATAACTTTTCAACTGACAAACCGCGCTTGGCGGCAATCTCAGCTGGGGTTTGCAACTTGCCCAAAGCATCCAGGGTTGCACGTACCAGGTTGTACGGGTTCGATGAACCGTGGCTTTTCGCCACAATATTACGAACGCCCACAACTTCCAGAACGGCACGCATTGGGCCACCCGCGATAATACCGGTACCTTCTTGCGCTGGAGCCAGGAACACCTTGGAGGCGCCATGCTGACCGTACACAATGTGGTGGATGGAACCATCACGCAGTGATACTTTTTCCATTTGGCGGCGAGCTTGTTCCATAGCCTTCTGAACAGCTACAGGAACTTCACGAGACTTGCCTTTACCCATACCCACGCTTCCATCACCATCGCCCACTACGGTCAATGCTGCGAAGCCGAGGATACGACCACCCTTAACAACCTTGGTCACGCGGTTTACCGCGATCATTTTTTCTTTCAGGCCGTCATCACGCGCTTCAGGCGCGGCATTTTTACCTTGCATTCTTGCCATGATCACTCCTTAGAATTTCAAGCCAGCTTCACGCGCAGCGTCAGCCAGTTCTTTAACGCGACCATGGTAGGCAAAGCCTGAACGGTCAAAAGCAACTTCGCTGACACCTGCGGCCAAAGCGCGCTTGGCGATAGCAGCCCCAACCAATGCAGCAGCGGCCTTGTTGGAACCGGACTTGCCGCCCAATTCAGCGCGCAGATCTTTGTCATTGGTAGACGCAGCTGCCAACACTTTGCCACCATCTGCAGAGTGAACCGCTGCATAAATGTGGGAGTTGGTACGGAACACACACAAACGGGTCGCACGAGCAAGTGCGATACGACGTCTGGTTTGTTTTGCACGACGGGCACGTGCTTCTTGTTTAGTTTCCATGATTTACCTCTTGGCGCCTTATTTCTTCTTGGTCTCTTTGATAACCACACGCTCATCCGAATAACGTACACCCTTGCCCTTGTAAGGCTCTGGTGGACGATATGCGCGGATTTCAGCGGCAGTTTGACCAATCACTTGTTTGTCGGCACCCTTCAAGATGATCTCTGTAGGCGTTGGCGTTTCAGCCTTCACGCCGGCGGGCAGCTTGTGAACAACCGGGTGAGAGAAACCGAGCGCCAGGTTGATTGAATCACCCTGAACTGCAGCTTTGTAACCCACGCCAACCAGTTGCAATTTGCGTTCAAAACCTTTGCTAACACCGTTGACCATATTCGCCAACAATGCGCGGGCAGTACCCGCCTGTGCGTTCGCGTCAGTTGTATCCACAACTGGCTTCACAGACAGCACACCATTTTCAAACACTGGCATCACCAGAGAATTGACATTCAGCTTCAACTCGGCATTACCGCCTTTCACTGATACAACCTGTCCATTCACAGTAACCTGCACACTTGAAGGTACAGAAATGGGAGCTTTTGCTACTCTTGACATTTCACTACCCCTTTTAAGCCACGTAGCAGATAACTTCGCCGCCGATACCAGTGGTACGGGCTTTGCGATCAGTCATCACGCCTTTGGAAGTTGAAACGATTGCCACGCCCAAGCCATTCATCACCTGAGGAATGTCGTCTTTACCTTTGTAAATACGCAAACCTGGCTTTGAAACGCGCTCGATTTTTTCAATCACAGGGCGACCAGCATAATATTTCAACTCGATTTTCAATACAGGCTTTGCCGACTCACCTACAATTGAGAAACTCTCAATGTAACCTTCATCTTTAAGAACCTGCGCAATAGCTACCTTCACTTTTGAGGAAGGCATCTCAACCGAAACCTTGTCAACACCCTGAGCATTGCGAATGCGGGTCAACATGTCGGCGATTGGATCACTCATACTCATAATTAGAACCCCTTACCAACTTGCCTTAGTGATTCCAGGAATCTCACCACGCATGGCAATTTCACGGATCTTGTTACGGGCCAAACCGAACAAACGGAATGTGCCGCGGGGACGACCAGTCAATTCGCAGCGGTTACGCTGACGAGTTGGGTTCGCGTTTCTTGGCAGCGCCTGCAACTTAAGACGTGCCTCATAGCGGTCTGCTTCACTGACCGACTGATCTTTTACAATCTTGTTCAAAGCCTCACGCTTGGCCGAATACTTCTTGACCAGGGCTGCGCGCTTTTTCTCACGATTAATCAAAGCTAGTTTTGCCACGTCACACCTCAGTTACGGAACGGGAACTTGAAAGCGGTCAACAAAGCCTTGGCTTCGTCGTTGGTACGCGCTGTCGTAGTTACGCTGATGTTGAGACCCCGAAGTGCGTCGATTTTGTCGTACTCAATCTCAGGGAAAATAATTTGCTCTTTGATACCGATGTTGTAGTTACCGCGTCCATCAAATGACTTGCCGGACACACCACGGAAATCGCGCACACGAGGGAACGCGATCGTTACCAAACGATCCAGGAATTCATACATGCGGTCGCCACGCAAAGTCACCATACAACCAACTGGATAACCCTCACGAATCTTGAAACCCGCAATCGCCTTCTTGGCTTTTGTAACCACTGGCTTCTGGCCAGCGATTTTTGTCAGATCACCAACGGCGTGCTCAATGATTTTCTTGTCATTGACCGCCTCACCAACGCCCATGTTCAGCGTGATTTTGGTGATGCGAGGCACCTCCATTACCGACTTGTAACCAAACTGCTTGGTCAACTGACCAACCACTTCGCTTCTATAAAACTCTTGAAAACGTGACACGACGGCCCCCTTAGTTTGCCAACTGAGCGCCGGTTTTCACCAGTACTCGCACGGACTTGCCATCCATCTGCTTGATGGCTACACGAGATGGCTTACCTGTCTCTTTGTCAAACAAACTGACATTGGACTGGTGAATGGGCATTGTCTTGTCAACAACACCACCAACATCTCCCTTCATAGGATTTGGCTTTTGATGCTTCTTAACGATATTGACACCCTCTCCCAAGAGGTACTCGTCATTCACACGGGAAAGCACAACGCCTTTCTTTCCCTTGAACTTGCCGTTAAGAACCAGCACTTCATCGCCTTTGCGAATTTTGTTCATATTTACCTCACAGAACTTCTGGTGCCAACGACACGATTTTCATGAACTTTTCATTACGAAGTTCGCGTGTCACTGGGCCAAAAATACGGGTACCGATGGGTTCAAGTTTTGCATTCAACAAAACTGCTGCGTTGCCGTCGAACTTAATCAACGCACCATCCGGGCGACGAACACCCTTGGCCGTGCGCACGACCACAGCGTTGTAAATCTCGCCTTTCTTGACGCGACCGCGTGGGGCCGCATCTTTAATGGACACCTTGATGATGTCACCAATGCCCGCATAGCGGCGCTTGGAACCACCAAGGACCTTGATGCACATTACAGAACGCGCACCCGTGTTGTCGGCCACATCTAGCCGTGATTGCATTTGTATCATGGATTGTCAAACCAACTTAATCGCTTTCGCAACCAGTTTTGGTCCCGCAAGGGTTGAAAAGATAGCCTGCTATATTAGCAGGCTTGAATTACTTGAGCAAGACAAAAATCAAATGATTTTCGCTTTCTCCAACACTTTGGTCACACTCCAAGATTTTGTCTTGGAAATTGGACGACCTTCGCAGATCTCAACCAAATCACCCTCTCCGACTTCATTGCTTTCATCGTGAGCAGTGTATTTGTGTGACTTAACGATGTACTTGCCATAAATTGGATGCTTGATACGATTTTCAACCATCACAACTACTGACTTGGTCATCTTGTCACTTACAACGCGCCCCACCAGGGTACGTTTCAAACTAACTTTCGCTTCGGTGCTCATGCGGACCTCTTCGATTGAGTCATCACTGTTTTAACACGAGCGATGTCTTTACGTACTTTTGCCAACTGGGAGTTGTTGGTCAGCTGCTGCGTAGCAGCCTGCATGCGCAGCGAAAACTGTGCACGCAACAACTCTTCCAACTCTTTAGTCAATTCTGCAGCGCTTTTGCCGCGCAATTCAGAAGCTTTCATTGCTTAACTCCCAATTTGACGTGTAACGAACACGCAAGGAAGAGGCAACTTGGCAGCCGCCAGGCGGAAAGCCTCACGCGCCAACTCTTCACTCACACCGTCCATCTCGTAGAGCACCTTACCGGGCTGAATTTCAGCCACGTAAAACTCAACGCTACCTTTACCGTTACCCATACGAACTTCCGCAGGCTTGTTGGTAATTGGCTTGTCCGGAAACACGCGAATCCAAATCTTACCGCCACGTTTAATGTGACGAACCATGGCTCGACGAGCTGATTCGATCTGGCGTGCCGTCAAACGACCGCGACCAGTAGACTTCAGACCGTAAACACCAAAAGAAACACTTGCGCCACGAGTGGCCAGACCAGTATTGCGGCCTTTGTGTTCTTTTCTATATTTGCGACGTGATGGCTGTAACATCATGCGCTCCTAGATTACTGTTCTGAGGAAGTGCTGGCAGCGCCTTCCTCTTTGTTTGAACCACTAGCTGCTGCGCTAGCACCTTCGGGTTTACGCGCCTTGCGCGCACCGGCCCCGGCTGGACGTGTGGAAGGACGACGAGGACGACGCTCTTCCTTTTCGGCTTCAACTGGTGCAGCGGCAACATCACCGCGACCCAATGTATCGCCTTTGTATACCCAGACCTTGATACCGATAATGCCGTAGGTTGTTGCGGCTTCGCTTGTAGCGTAATCAATATCAGCGCGCAGTGTATGCAAAGGCACACGACCTTCACGGTACCATTCAGTACGCGCGATTTCGATACCGTTCAGTCGGCCTGAAGACATGATCTTGATGCCCTGGGAACCCATGCGCATCGCGTTTTGCATCGCGCGCTTCATTGCACGACGGAACATGATACGGCGCTCAAGCTGCTGGGAAATACCATCAGCAATCAACTGCGCGTCAATTTCAGGCTTGCGAACTTCTTCGATATTCACGTGAACAGGCACGCCAACCAATTTCTGCAAACTGGCCTTCAACAATTCGATGTCTTCGCCTTTCTTGCCGATCACAACGCCCGGACGTGCCGAATAGATTGTGACGCGCGCATTCTTGGCGGGACGCTCGATAAGAACACGACCAACTGACGCATTCTTCAACTTCTTCTTCAAGAAATCACGAACCTGGATGTCCTCAAGAAGCATCTTGGAGAAATCACGATTCGATGCGTACCAGCGAGAAGCCCAGTTGCGTGATACCGCGAGGCGAAAGCCCGTAGGGTTAATCTTCTGACCCATGTAACCCCCTTAGTTTCCAACCGTCACATAAATGTGACTGGTCTTCTTAGTGATACGATTGCCACGACCCTTGGCGCGCGCCGTAAAGCGCTTCAACACAGGTCCCTCTTCCACGTAAATGGTTTTTACTTTCAGTTCATCAACGTCGGCGCCATCGTTGTGCTCGGCGTTGGCGATTGCACTCTCCAACACTTTCTTCACAATCAATGCCGCTTTCTGTGGTGAGAAAGCAAGAATGTTCAAGGCTTGATCAACCTTTTTACCGCGAATCAAGTCAGCGACCATACGGCCACGCTGAGGAGACAAGCGAACACCCTTCAAAATTGCACGAGTTTCCATTTCCTACCCCTTATCGCTTGGCCTTCTTGTCGGCCGCGTGACCCTTGAATGTGCGCGTCAACGCAAATTCACCGAGTTTGTGACCAACCATGTTTTCGTTGATGTACACAGGCACATGTTGCTTGCCATTGTGAACAGCGATTGTCAGACCGATGAACTCAGGGAGTACAGTCGAGCGACGGGACCAAGTTTTAATTGGACGCTTGTCCTTGGATGCTGCAGCAGTCTCCACTTTTTTGATCAAGTGGGCGTCGCAGAAAGGACCTTTTTTTAATGAACGAGACATATCTGTTTACCCCACTTAACGCTTGTGACGACGCTGAACAATCATCGAATTGGTACGCTTGTTGTTGCGAGTGCGGTAGCCCTTGGCTGGTTGGCCCCATGGGCTAACTGGCACACGGCCTTCGCCGGTCTTGCCTTCACCACCACCGTGTGGGTGGTCAACTGGGTTCATAGCAACACCACGTACGGTAGGACGAATGCCCCTCCAACGGGTTGCACCAGCTTTACCCACTTTCTTCAAGCTGTTTTCTTCGTTACTAACCTCACCGATGGTGGCGCGGCATTCAATATGAACGCGACGAATTTCACCGGAGCGCAAACGCATCTGGGCGTACGTGCCATCACGAGCCAGCAACATGGCAGAGCCACCCGCGGAACGCGCAATTTGAGCACCCTTGCCAGGCAACATTTCAACGCAGTGCACAGTAGTACCTACGGGAATGTTCCGAATCGGCAATGTATTACCGATCTTGATTGGCGCCTCAGATCCATTCACAACAGTTTGACCCAATTGCAAACCACGAGGAGCAATGATGTAAGCGCGCTCACCGTCTGCATAGCAGATCAGGGCAATGTGCGCCGTACGGTTTGGATCGTACTCAATCGTTTCAACTTTCGCAGGCACACCGTCTTTGTTGCGCTTGAAATCAACCATGCGGTAGTGCTGCTTGTGACCACCACCCATGTGACGGGTTGTAATACGACCGTTGTTATTGCGGCCAGCAGTCTTGGACTTCTTCTCAAGCAGCGGCGCGTAAGGCTCACCCTTGTGCAAATGCGGGTGAACCACTTTCACCATGGCACGGCGGCCTGGTGACGTTGGCTTTAATTTAACTAATGGCATGTTACGCAGCCTCCGAGAAATTAATTTCTTGACCAGCTTTCAGCGCAACATAGGCTTTGCGCACATCGGAGCGACGCCCCATGGTGCGGCCAAAGCGCTTTTGCTTGCCAGCAATGTTAACCACACGCACAGCCTCAACCTCAACTTTGAACAGCAGCTCCACGGCCGCCTTGATCTCGTGTTTAGTTGCAGTGGTGCAAACCTTGAAAGCAATTTGCTCATGCTTGTCGGCCAACATGGTGCTCTTTTCAGAGACGATGGGCGCCAACAAAATTTTCATTAAACGCTGGGTGTTCATGCGTACATCTCCTGCAGTTTGTCGATTGCAGCACGAGTCGCAACCACCTTCTTGAAATAAATCAAGGAAAGGGGATCGGCGTAACGTGGCTCGACCACTGCCACATTGGGCAGATTTCTGGATGCCAGGTACAAGTTTTCGTCCACTGAATCAACAATCATCAGGACTGAATCGAGACCCATGCCTTTCAATTTTTGATCAAGCAACTTGGTCTTCGGTGCTTCCAAGTCCAAGGACTCGACCACAACCAACCGACCTTCGCGACTCAACTGAGACAGGATGGAACAAACACCAGCACGGAACATTTTCTTGTTCAGCTTTTGGGTGAAATTCTCATCGGGAGAGTTCGGAAAGGTCTTGCCGCCTCCACGCCACAATGGGCTGGACACCGCACCAGCACGCGCGCGGCCGGTACCTTTTTGCTTCCATGGCTTACGCGTTGAAGCACGCACTTCCGAACGATCTTTTTGTTGACGCGTACCCTGACGCGCGTTGGCTTGGTATGCAACAACCAACTGATGAATCAGCGGTTCGTTGTACTCACGACCAAACACAACATCGGAAACCTGAACAGTTTGAGAGGCCTGCCCAGAATCACTAATGACTTTCAATTCCATCTGGTTCCCCTTACGCCTTTGCCTTGACAGCTGGCTTAACCAACAATTGGCCACCCTTTGATCCAGGCACAGCGCCCTTAATCAAAAGCAGACCACGCTCGGCGTCTACACGAACCACTTCCAGATTCTGGGTGGTGCGATTTACGTTACCCAACTGGCCGGCCATGCGCTTACCAGGAAATACTCGACCCGGATCTTGAGCCATACCGATTGAACCAGGAGCATTGTGCGAGATCGAGTTACCGTGAGACGCGCGCTGCGAGCTGAAGTGGTGACGCTTAATAGCGCCACTAAAGCCCTTACCCTGCGTTACGCCACTGACGTCAACTTTTTGACCTGGCGCGAAAATTTCAGCAGACACAGCAGAACCGACTTGCAATTCAGCAAGCTTGGCTGTATCAACACGGAATTCAACAAGGGAAGATGCCGCCTCAATAGAAGCTGCTGCAAAGTGACCAGCCTGCGCCTTGACAACGCGGGAGGCTCGCTTGGACCCGTAGGCAAGCTGAACGGCTGTGTAGCCGTCTTGTTCGAGTGTTTTGAGCTGCGCAACACGGTTAGAAGACACATCCACAACAGTCACAGGAATAGAAACACCCGCGTCTGTAAAGATGCGCATCATGCCGATCTTGCGACCAATAAGGCCTAGACTCATGATTTCTCCAATTTCGGCTACGATTGGCCGAATGATTAAATTCTATCTAAAGCTAACCTTTTGAAAAGGTTAGCCAAAGATTATATGCGTTAATTAAATTTATTGCAACTTGATTTCAACATCCACACCAGCCGGCAGATCCAGCTTCATCAAGGCGTCTACAGTTTTGTCTGTAGGATCCACGATGTCCATCAAACGCTGATGAGTACGGATTTCAAACTGGTCACGTGAAGACTTGTTCACGTGAGGCGAACGCAGAATATCGAATCGCTTGATACGGGTAGGCAAAGGAACGGGGCCCTTTACGACAGCACCGGTGCGCTTGGCTGTTTCAACAATTTCCAATGCAGACTGATCAATCAGTTTGTAATCGAAAGCTTTCAAGCGAATACGAATTTTTTGGTTGTTCATGGTTTTTCCTAAAGAGCTAAATGAGTGTGACCAAACATTACTTTCGGCTCACCTCAAAATTGCCCGCACCAGTTGACTGATGCGGGCGCATTCCAAGTATTACTTGGTAATTTTGGCAACTACGCCAGCACCTACCGTACGGCCACCTTCGCGAATCGCGAAACGCAGACCTTCTTCCATCGCGATTGGCGCAATCAATTCAACATTGATCGACACGTTGTCGCCAGGAAGAACCATTTCCTTGCCTTCGGGCAGGCTGATTGAGCCCGTTACGTCGGTTGTACGGAAATAGAACTGTGGACGGTAGTTGTTAAAGAATGGCGTGTGACGACCACCCTCTTCTTTGCTCAACACGTAAATTTCTGCGCTGAACCCTGTGTGCGGCTTGATTGAACCTGGCTTGGCCAACACTTGACCACGCTCCACGTCTTCACGCTTGGTACCACGCAGCAACACACCAACGTTGTCGCCCGCCTGACCCTGATCCAACAACTTGCGGAACATTTCCACGCCCGTGCAAATTGTCTTGACCGTGTCTTTGATACCCACGATTTCAATTTCTTCGCCAACCTTCACCACACCACGCTCGATACGGCCTGTTACTACAGTGCCACGACCAGAGATGGAGAACACATCTTCGATTGGCATCAGGAAGGTGCCGTCGATTGCGCGCTCGGGTGTTGGAATGTAGTTGTCAAGCGCTGCTGCCAACTGCTTGATTGCGCCTTCGCCCAAATCGCCTGTGTCACCTTCCAGGGCCAGCTTGGCTGAACCCTTTACGATTGGCACATCGTCGCCTGGGAAGTCGTACTTGGAAAGTAGCTCGCGCACTTCCATTTCAACCAACTCCAGCAACTCTTCGTCATCCACCATGTCGCACTTGTTCAGGAACACGATGATGTAAGGTACGCCAACCTGGCGAGCCAACAAGATGTGCTCACGCGTTTGTGGCATGGGGCCGTCGGCTGCTGAACACACCAGAATTGCGCCGTCCATCTGCGCTGCACCAGTAATCATGTTCTTGACGTAGTCGGCGTGACCTGGGCAATCCACGTGTGCGTAGTGACGTGTTTCTGTCTCGTACTCAACGTGGGCCGTGTTAATCGTAATGCCGCGCGCCTTTTCTTCCGGAGCCGCATCGATCTGGTCGTAGCCCTTGGCTTCACCATGGCCGCTCAGTCGCGCCAATACTGTTGTGATCGCCGCCGTCAATGTTGTCTTGCCATGGTCCACGTGACCAATCGTTCCAACGTTTACGTGTGGCTTCTTACGCTCAAACTTTTCTTTTGCCATTGCAAATACCTCTTTTCAGTTCTTTAATTTCAATTATTTGGCGCGGGCGCTGATCACAGCTTCCGCTACGTTTTTCGGTGCTTCACTGTAGTGCTTGAATTCCATGCTGTACGTTGCGCGACCCTGCGTCAAAGAACGCAGTGTAGTGGAATAACCAAACATCTCAGCCAATGGCACTTCCGCCTTGATTGCCTTGCCGCCACCAGGAATATCGTCCATACCTTGAACCACACCACGACGTGAGGACAAGTCGCCCATCACTGTGCCGGCGTAATCTTCTGGCGACTCAACTTCAACAGCCATCATAGGCTCTAGCAACACAGGGCTGGCACGACGCATACCTTCCTTGAAACCCATGGAAGCTGCGATCTTGAACGCTGTTTCGTTCGAGTCAACATCGTGGTATGAACCAAAGTGCAAAGCAACTTTGATGTCAACGACCGGATACCCAGCCAACACACCATTGCTCAAAGACTCTTCAATACCTTTTTGAACCGCAGGAATGTATTCGCGAGGAACCACACCACCCTTGATCTCATCGAGGAACTCGAAACCTTTGCCTGCTTCGTTTGGCTCAACACGCAACACAACGTGACCGTACTGACCGCGACCGCCAGACTGACGAACAAACTTGCCCTCAACTTCTTTGACCACGTTGCGAATTGTCTCGCGGTACGCAACCTGAGGCTTGCCAACGTTGGCTTCCACGCCGAATTCGCGCTTCATGCGGTCCACGATAATTTCGAGGTGCAATTCGCCCATACCAGCAATAATGGTCTGACCTGACTCTTCATCGGTGCGAACACGGAATGAAGGATCTTCTGCGGCCAAACGACCCAAGGCAATACCCATTTTCTCTTGGTCTGTCTTGGTTTTTGGTTCCACAGCCTGCGCAATCACCGGCTCTGGGAACACCATGCGCTCCAGCGTAATAATGGCCGAAGGGTCACAAAGGGTTTCACCGGTCGTCACGTCTTTCAAGCCTACGCAAGCGGCAATGTCACCCGCACGAATTTCTTCAACTTCCAAGCGGTTGTTGGCATGCATCTGAACAATACGACCGATACGCTCTTTCTTGCCGCGCACAGGGTTGTATACAGAATCGCCCTTGTTCAACACACCGGAATACACTCGAACGAATGTCAGCTGGCCCACGAAGGGGTCAGTCATCAGCTTAAATGCCAAGGCTGACAGCTTTTCTTCGTCGTTGGCGTGGCGAACGATTGGCTCTTCATCTTCATCTGTGCCAGACACTGGTGGAATGTCCACTGGTGATGGCAGGAAATCGATCACGGCGTCGAGCATGCGCTGAACACCCTTGTTCTTGAACGCCGTACCACACAACATCGGCTGAATTTCAGTCGAAATGGTGCGGGTGCGAATGCCCAGAATAATTTCAGCTTCTGACAAGTCACCACCTTCGAGGTACTTGTTCATCAGCTCTTCAGAAGCTTCAGCCGCAGCTTCCACCATCTGCTCGCGCCACTTGTCAGCTTCGGCTTTCAGTTCTGCCGGAATTTCACGGTAATCAAACTTCATGCCCTGGGATGCTTCATCCCAGTAAATTGCCTTCATCTTGATCAGATCAACCACGCCCTGGAATTTTTCTTCCGAGCCGATTGGAATCACGATTGGCACTGGGTTTGCCCGCAAGCGCAGACGCATTTGTTCAACCACCTTGAAGAAGTTGGCGCCAGTGCGGTCCATCTTGTTCACGAAAGCCAAACGAGGCACCTTGTACTTATTGGCCTGACGCCAAACAGTTTCGGACTGGGGCTGAACGCCACCCACCGCACAGTACACCATGCAAGCACCATCCAGAACACGCATGGACCGCTCAACTTCAATCGTGAAGTCTACGTGCCCCGGTGTATCAATGATGTTGAAGCGGTGTTCTGGGTAGGAATTGTCCATACCTTTCCAGAAACAGGTAGTAGCCGCAGAGGTAATGGTAATACCGCGCTCTTGCTCTTGTTCCATCCAGTCCATAGTAGCAGCGCCATTATGCACTTCACCAATTTTATGGTTTACGCCTGTGTAAAACAAAATACGTTCAGTCGTTGTGGTTTTACCGGCATCAATGTGCGCGGAAATACCAATGTTGCGATATCGCTCAATGGGCGTCTTACGAGCCATTTGCTACTCCAGTTAAATTTAGAATCGGAAATGCGAGAAGGCTTTGTTGGCTTCAGCCATGCGGTGCACTTCATCACGCTTCTTCATCGCACCACCGCGACCTTCAGCAGCCTCGAGCAGTTCACCTGCAAGGCGAAGGTCCATCGACTTTTCACTACGCTTCTTGGCTGCTTCACGCACCCAACGCATGGCCAGGGCCAAACGACGTGAGGGACGAACTTCCACCGGAACTTGGTAGTTCGCACCACCGACGCGGCGAGACTTCACTTCAACAACAGGCTTTACGTTGTTGATCGCGGCGTTGAACACCTCGAGTGGGTCTTTACCAGCTTTCGTTGAGATGCTGTCAAAAGCACCATAAATAATACGTTCTGCAACAGCTTTCTTGCCAGACAACATGATGACGTTCATGAACTTGGCTACTTCTGTGCTTTGAAACTTTGGATCTGGCAGCACTTCTCTGCGCTGCACTTCGCGACGACGTGGCATCTTGACTATTCCTTTATCTTCAGCGTGGGCAATCCCACTTATGCATCTGCTTACTCGACACACCAAATGTGTGCCGCACGGAATGCGGTTTTAAATTGACCAATGTAAAAACTTACTTGGCCTTAGCAGCTTTTGGACGCTTCGAACCATACTTGGAGCGAGCCTGCTTACGGTCTTTAACGCCTTGCAAGTCAAGTGAGCCACGCACGATGTGATAACGCACACCAGGCAAGTCTTTCACACGACCGCCACGGATCAACACAACTGAGTGTTCCTGCAGGTTGTGGCCTTCACCACCAATGTAGGAGATCACTTCGAAACCGTTGGTCAGGCGAACTTTGGCCACTTTCCGCATCGCGGAGTTCGGTTTCTTAGGAGTGGTTGTGTAAACACGAGTACACACGCCACGTTTTTGAGGGCAATCCTCAAGCGCGGGGCTTTTGCTCTTCATGGTCACACTGGTGCGTGGTTTACGCACTAGTTGATTAATGGTTGGCATAGTTCCAGTTCCGGTTAAAAAAAACAAAAGGGCTACGGGCGTGCCCGCAGCCAATTTAGCCCGCGATTGTATTCCAAAACGCAAGCGCGGGTCAATGAGGAAGGTGAAGTTTTAACATCACCTTTCATATTTCCGTCAACAACTTAGGCTTCGTCAGAACCCTCTGAAGCTGGCAGATTGAACAAGGCCTCGGCTTGCGCACGTGGGTCATGTTCGGCTTCCATCTGGCGCAGCTCTTCAGCCTCACGCCCTTCTTTGTCCTTGCGTGCCTTGTGGAAGGCCATACCAGTACCGGCTGGGATCAAGCGACCTACAATCACGTTTTCTTTCAAACCACGCAATTCGTCGCGTTTGCCCATAATGGCCGCTTCGGTCAATACCCGGGTTGTTTCCTGGAAGGAAGCAGCCGAAATGAACGAATCGGTTGACAAGGACGCTTTGGTAATACCCAACAAGATGTTTTGGTAGGTAGCTTCGCGTTTGTTTTCGCTACGCATTTTGTCGTTTGCATCCAACAGTTCGGAACGCTCAACCTGCTCACCAGGGATGAAGCCAGTTTCGCCCGCATCGCTCACAATGACGCGACGCAACATTTGACGAACAATCACTTCAATGTGCTTGTCGTTGATCTTCACACCTTGCAAGCGATACACATCCTGAACTTCGTCCACGATGTATCGGGCCAAGGCTTCGATGCCCAACAAACGCAAAATGTCGTGAGGATCGGCTGGGCCGTCAACGATGCTTTCGCCCTTGTTCACCACCTGGTCGTCGTGCACCAGAACGTGCTTGTCCTTGGGGATCAGGAATTCATGTGATACACCGTCGAGGTCTGTAATGACCAAACGCTGCTTGCCCTTGGTGTCCTTACCGAAGGAAACCGTACCCGTGACTTCGGCCAGCATGCCTGCATCTTTGGGCGAGCGGGCTTCAAACAGTTCAGCCACACGCGGGAGACCACCAGTGATGTCACGAGTCTTCTGGCTTTCCTGAGGAATACGAGCCAGCACTTCACCCACAAACACGTCCTGATTGTCGCGCACGGTAATCAGTGCACCTACCGGGAAGCTGATATTCACTGAATGATCGGAACCGGCAATCTTCACTTCATTGCCTTGTGGATCAATCAACTTAACCTGTGGACGCTCACCTTTGCTGCCAGCAGTACGACGCTTGGCATCAATTACCACCAAAGTGGACAAACCAGTTACATCGTCGATCTGTTTGGCAACAGTTGCGCCTTCCTCGATGTTCTCGAAGCGGATCTTGCCTGCGTATTCAGTCACGATCGGACGAGTCAAAGGATCCCAGGTTGCCAACATCGCGCCAGCCTTAACCTGATTTCCGTCGAGCACGGCCAGCGTGGCACCGTAAGGTACTTTGTGACGTTCACGCTCACGACCGAAGTCATCGGTGATCAACACTTCGCCTGAACGGGAAATCACGATTTGCTCGCCTTTGCCGTTGGTCACGTAGCGCATGGTGGCCGTGAAACGGATCACGCCGTTTGACTTGGCTTCAATGCTGGACACCACGGCTGCGCGAGAAGCAGCGCCACCGATGTGGAACGTACGCATGGTCAACTGAGTACCGGGTTCACCGATGGACTGCGCGGCGATTACACCCACAGCTTCACCATTGTTGACCAGGTAACCACGACCCAGATCGCGGCCATAACACTTCGCACAAAGACCGTAACGCGTGTCGCAAGACAAGGGAGTGCGAACGCGAACTTCGTCAATACCCAAGTGATCAATCAATTCAACTGCGTCTTCGTCGAGCAACTTGCCCACTTCAAACACAGTTTCCTGAGTTTCAGGATTGACCACATCGGACACCACAACACGACCCAAAATACGATCGCGCAGGGCTTCAATGACTTCACCGCCTTCAACCAAGGCCTTCATGGCCACGCCATTGGTGGTGCCGCAATCGTCTTCGACTACAACCAGGTCTTGCGTCACGTCAACCAAACGACGTGTCAAGTAACCGGAGTTCGCTGTCTTCAATGCCGTATCGGCCAGACCCTTACGCGCACCGTGGGTTGAAATAAAATACTGCAACACGTTCAGACCTTCGCGGAAGTTCGCGATGATCGGTGTTTCAATGATGGAGCCGTCAGGTTTGGCCATCAGGCCACGCATACCCGCCAACTGACGAATCTGCGCAGCAGAACCACGGGCACCGGAGTCGGCCATCATGTAAATCGCATTGAACGATTCCTGACGCACTTCATTGCCGTTGCGGTCAATCACTGGCTCGGTCGCCAGCTGTTCCATCATGGCCTTGCCCACTTGGTCGCCTGCACGGCCCCAAATGTCAACGACCTTGTTGTAACGCTCGCCCTGAGTTACCAAACCCGAGGTGTACTGGGACTGAATTTCTTTCACTTCGGCTTCAGCCGCAGCGATGATCACTTGCTTTTGCGCTGGAACGACCATGTCGCCCATGGCAATCGAAATGCCGCCGCGAGTTGCCATGCGGAAACCGAACTGCATCAATTTGTCAGCAAAAATCACGGTTTCACGCAGACCACAACGACGGAAAGAGGCGTTGATCAAGCGGGAAATTTCTTTCTTCTTCAAAGGACGGTCGATGAAGGAGAACGGCAGACCTGGAGGCAGAATTTCAGACAGCAAAGCACGGCCCACGGTTGTTTCGTAGCGTGTGCGCTTGGATGTCTTTTCGCCGGTTTCCCTGTTGACGTCGTATTCGGTGATGCGAACAGTCACGCGGGTGGCCAACTCAACTTCTTTGTTGTCGTAGGCACGGTTTACTTCGCCCACGTCAGAGAACATGATGCCCTCGTTCTTGCCGTTCACTTTGTCGCGGGTCGTGTAATACAAACCCAACACGATATCTTGTGAAGGAACAATTGAAGGATCACCGTTGGCTGGGAACAGCACGTTGTTGGAGGCCAGCATCAGGGTACGTGCTTCGATCTGGGCTTCCAGAGACAAAGGCACGTGTACCGCCATCTGGTCACCGTCAAAGTCGGCGTTAAACCCTGTACATACCAATGGGTGCAGCTGAATGGCCTTGCCTTCAATCAACACAGGCTCAAATGCCTGAATACCCAAGCGGTGCAGCGTTGGCGCACGGTTCAGCATGACCGGATGCTCGCGAATTACTTCTTCCAGGATGTCCCAAACGATGGGTTCCTGATTTTCAACGAATTTCTTGGCCTGCTTGATGGTGGTTGCAATACCCATCACTTCCAAACGATTGAAAATGAAGGGCTTGAACAACTCGAGTGCCATCAGCTTGGGCAAACCGCACTGGTGCAGTTTCAGCTGTGGGCCCACCACAATCACGGAACGACCAGAGTAGTCCACGCGCTTGCCCAGCAAGTTTTGACGGAAACGACCGCCCTTGCCTTTGATCATGTCGGCCAACGACTTCAATGGACGCTTGTTGGCGCCTGTCATGGCTTTTCCGCGACGACCGTTGTCGAGCAACGAATCAACCGCTTCCTGCAGCATGCGCTTTTCGTTTCGCACGATGATATCGGGTGCGTTCAATTCGAGCAGACGCTTCAAGCGGTTGTTACGGTTGATAACACGACGGTATAAGTCGTTCAGATCTGAAGTCGCAAAACGACCACCATCCAACGGAACCAAAGGACGTAAGTCAGGTGGCAACACTGGCAACACTTCCAGAATCATCCACTCAGGCTTGATACCGGATTTCTGGAAACCTTCCAGCACCTTCAGGCGCTTGGCGATTTTCTTGATTTTGGCTTCAGAGTTGGTGGTACCCAATTCTTCGCGCAGTGTTGTGACTTCGCGGTCAATGTCAATTGACTTCAACAGTTCCTTGATGCCTTCGGCACCCATGAATGCCACGAAATCGTCGCCGTATTCTTCTTGCTTGGCCAGGTAATCTTCTTCGGTCAACAACTGGTCGCGCTTCAATGGAGTCATGCCCGGTTCAACAACCACGAAACCTTCGAAGTACAGTACGCGCTCGATGTCCCGCAGGGTCATGTCCAGCACCATACCCAAACGGGACGGCAGGGACTTCAGGAACCAGATGTGTGCAACGGGTGACGCCAGGTCGATGTGGCCCATGCGTTCGCGACGCACTTTGGCCAATGTAACCTCAACGCCACACTTCTCGCAGATCACGCCACGGTGCTTCAATCGCTTGTACTTGCCGCACAAGCATTCATAGTCTTTGATTGGGCCAAAAATCTTGGCACAAAACAGACCGTCGCGCTCAGGCTTGAAGGTGCGGTAGTTGATGGTTTCTGGCTTTTTAACTTCACCGAAAGACCACGAACGGATTTTGTCGGGCGATGCGATCGCAATCTTGATTGCGTCGAACTGCTCGTCTTGCTGGACCTGTTTAAACAGATCTAATAAAGCTTTCATTTAAATACCTCCGTCGCGACCGATCAATTACGGTCCAGATCAATATCAATACCGAGTGAGCGGATTTCTTTCACGAGTACGTTGAAAGATTCCGGCATACCGGCATCGATCGTGTGATCACCTTTGACCAAATTCTCATACACCTTCGTACGACCATTCACGTCGTCTGACTTCACAGTCAGCATTTCCTGCAGAACGTACGATGCGCCATATGCTTCCAAAGCCCACACTTCCATCTCACCGAAACGCTGACCACCAAACTGGGCTTTACCGCCCAATGGCTGCTGTGTAACCAGCGAGTAAGGTCCGGTTGAACGGGCGTGCATCTTGTCGTCGACCAAGTGGTGCAATTTCAGCACGTGCTTGTAACCAACAGTCACCTTGCGGTCGAAGGCATCACCAGTGCGGCCGTCGTACAAGGTCACTTGGGTCTTGGACTCGTTAAAGCCCAATGCTTGCATGCGTGGATCTTCGTCGGGGTAAGCCAAACGAAGCATTTCCAGAATGTCTTCTTCGTTCGCACCGTCAAATACTGGTGTGGCGAATGGCATACCCTTGGTCAGATTCTTGCCCATATTGATAATTTCAATATCGGTTAGGGAATCAAGATCAACTGTGGTGCCAGTGCCGTTGTACACCTTGTGCAGATATTCACGCAGGCGTGCCACGGCATTTTGTTCACGCAGCATTTCATTGATGCGATCACCAATGCCTTTCGCTGCCCAGCCCAAGTGAGTTTCCAGAATTTGACCCACGTTCATACGTGAAGGCACACCCAAGGGGTTCAACACGATGTCCACGGGACGGCCATCGGCCATGTGCGGCAAGTCTTCCACGGGAACGATCTTGGAGACCACACCCTTGTTACCGTGACGGCCTGCCATTTTGTCACCGGGCTGCAAGCGACGCTTGACTGCCAGGTAAACCTTGACCATTTTCAAAACGCCTGGTGGCAATTCGTCACCTTGTGTCAATTTCTTGCGCTTCTCTTCAAAAGCCAAATCGAACTGATGACGCTTGTCTTCAATGGACTTTTTCAGTGTTTCGAGCTGACCTGCGGCTTCTTCTTCCGCAAGGCGAATATCGAACCAGTGATGGTGATCCACTTCTTTCAGGTATTCCGCTGAAATTTTGCTGCCCTTGGCCAGCTTGGCTGGGCCACCGTTGGCAACCTTGCCGATCAGGAAACGTTCGATACGGCTGAACGCATCCGCCTCAACGATACGCATTTGATCGTTCAAATCGAGGCGATAGCGCTTCAATTCGTCGTCAATGATGGATTGGGCACGCTTGTCGCGCACAATGCCTTCACGTGTGAAGACCTGAACGTCGATCACGGTACCTGTCATGCCGGAAGGCACGCGCAGGGACGTGTCTTTCACGTCAGAGGCTTTTTCACCGAAAATGGCACGCAGCAATTTTTCTTCCGGGGTCAGCTGGGTTTCGCCTTTTGGCGTTACCTTACCGACCATCACGTCGCCAGCCTGAACTTCTGCGCCAATGTACACAATGCCTGACTCATCGAGGCGAGACAATTGGGCTTCGGACAGGTTGGAAATGTCACGTGTAATTTCTTCGGAACCCAACTTGGTGTCACGTGCAACCACTGACAGCTCTTCGATGTGAATCGATGTATAGCGGTCTTCGGCAACCACGCGCTCGGAGATCAAGATTGAATCTTCGAAGTTGTAACCGTTCCAGGGCATGAACGCCACCAGCATGTTTTGACCCAAGGCCAACTCGCCAAGGTCAGTCGACGCGCCGTCAGCGATAACATCACCCTTGGCGATGATATCGCCCTTGTTGACGATCGGACGCTGGTTGATATTGGTGTTTTGGTTTGATCGTGTGTACTTGGTCAGGTTGTAAATATCTACACCCACTGAGCCAGATTCGACTTCGTTGTCGTTCACACGAATCACGATACGGTTTGCATCCACATAGTCGACCACACCACCGTGGTCGGCCACGATTACTGTGCCCGAATCGACGGCCACAGTGCGCTCGATGCCTGTACCTGCAAACGGCTTTTCAGGACGCAGACATGGAACAGCCTGACGCTGCATGTTGGCACCCATCAAGGCGCGGTTCGCATCGTCGTGCTCCAGGAACGGAATGAGTGATGCAGCAACAGACACGATTTGCCCTGGTGCAACGTCCATCAGCTCAACGCCGGATGGATCCATCAATTCAAATTCGCCTGCAACCCGACAAGAAACCAGGTCGCCGACCAAACGCTTCTTCTCGTCGATTTCCGCGTTGGCCTGAGCGATTACGAAGCGCCCTTCTTCAATGGCTGACAGGTACAAAGAGTTGATCAAACCGATGTTTGGACCTTCAGGAGTCTCAATAGGGCAAACCCGACCATAGTGAGTGGGGTGTACGTCTCGTACTTCAAAGCCAGCGCGTTCACGCGTCAAACCACCTGGACCTAATGCCGAGATACGACGCTTGTGCGTGATTTCGGACAACGGGTTGGTTTGGTCCATAAACTGCGACAGCTGAGAGGAACCAAAGAATTCTTTGATTGCAGCAGAAATTGGCTTGGAGTTGATCAAGTCGTGCGGCATCAGGTTTTCGGCTTCAGCCTGACCCAGACGCTCTTTCACTGCTCGCTCAACGCGCACCAAACCGGCACGGAACTGGTTTTCAGCCAATTCACCAACACAGCGAACACGGCGGTTACCCAAGTGATCAATGTCGTCGATTTCGCCATTGCCGTTACGCAGATCAACCAGAATCTTGATTACAGCCAGGATGTCACTGTCTTGCAGCACCATGGCGCCTTCCACTTCTGGACGGCCCACGCGACGGTTGAACTTCATGCGACCAACGCGCGACAAATCGTAAGAGTCTTCGCTGTAGAACAAACGGTTGAACAACATTTCAACGGCTTCTTCTGTGGGCGGCTCGCCTGGGCGCATCATGCGATAAATAGCGACGCGTGCAGCAGTTTGATCCGCTGTTTCATCAGTGCGCAGTGTTTGCGAAATGTAAGCACCGTGATCCAGTTCGTTGGTGAAAATGGTCTCGACCACTTTCACACCTGCGTCACGGATTTTGCCCATGATTTCTTCAGTGATTTCGTCGTTGGCAGATGCAACAACTTCACCAGTACTGCCATCAACAATATTCTTGGCCAAAGTGCGACCAATCAGGAAATCTTCCGGCACAGAAATTTTCTTCAGGCCAGCCGCTTCAATGTCGCGAATGTGTTTGGCATTGATACGCTTGTCTTTCTGAACCAGCGCCTTGCCAGCTTTGTCAACGATGTCGAACTTGGCCACTTCACCCTTCAAACGGGAGGTGATCAACTCCATCGACGCGCCTTCGGATTTGATTTCAAACTGGTCGAAGTCAAAGAAGGAGGAGAGAATCTGCTCGTTGTTCATGCCAATGGCTTTGAGCAGAATCGTGACAGGCATCTTGCGACGACGGTCGACTCGGAAATAGAGCACGTCTTTCGGATCAAATTCGAAATCGAGCCATGAACCGCGATAAGGAATAATTCGCGCCGAGAACAGCAATTTGCCAGAACTGTGGGTTTTGCCACGATCGTGCTCAAAGAACACGCCCGGGGAACGGTGCAACTGAGACACGATCACGCGCTCGGTACCGTTAATCACGAAAGAACCGTTTTGTGTCATGAGCGGCAATTCGCCCATATACACTTCCTGCTCTTTTACTTCTTTCACAGTGGGCTTGCTGGCCTCACGATCCAAAAGCACCAAGCGCACACGGGCGCGCAGTGGCGAGCAGAAGGTCAGACCACGCTGTTGACATTCTTTGACGTCAAATGCGGGTTCGCCCAGTGCGTACTGCACAAACTCCAAGCGAGCGTAACCGTTGTGCGAAACAATTGGAAATACAGACTGGAATGCTGCCTGTAACCCTTGTTCCACACGTTTTTCAACGGAAACACCCAATTGAAGAAAGTCAGTGTAAGAGTCAAGTTGAGTGGTGAGAAGATACGGTACATCCAAAACTGGAGGCCGTTTCGCAAAGCTTTTGCGTATGCGTTTTTTCTCGGTGGCAGAGTAAGACATATTTTCTGTCCTGATGTCGAGCGGATTAAGCGATATGCATGTGTTCTACACATGGCTTAACACACTCTAGTTTGTAATCGCTTTTTCAAGCGCAAAAAGCCCGGAGGCAAAAACCCCCGGGCATTTCAAAAACCGACGTTACTTAACGTCGACTTTTGCACCAGCTTCTTCAAGTTGCTTCTTGACGTCGTCAGCTTCAGCTTTGGAAACGCCTTCTTTAACAGCTTTCGGTGCGCCGTCAACCAGGTCTTTCGCTTCTTTCAGGCCAAGACCTGTCAGTGCGCGAACAACCTTAATTACGTTAACTTTGCTTTCGCCAGCAGCAGTCAGAATTACGTCGAATTCTGTCTTTTCTTCAGCAGCAGCAGCGCCAGCAGCAGGAGCAGCGGCTACGGCAACAGCAGCAGCGGCAGCAGAAACGCCAAACTTCTCTTCCATTTCTTTGATCAGTTCGGACAATTCGAGTACGGTCATGCCAGCGATGGCATCTAGGATTTCGGCTTTAGTGGCCATGTGAGTATTCTCCAGTTAAAAGTTTGATTCGGCTATCTTGAAAAAAGTTAAGCAGCTTGCGATTCTTTCTGATCACGAACGGCAGCAACACCGCGAACAAATTTCGTAGGTACTTCGTTAAGCGTACGTACGAATGTCGCGATAGGTGCTTGCATCGTGCCCAGCAATTTCGACAGAAGCTCGTCACGACTAGGCATGGTGGCCAAGGCCTTCACACCGTCTACACCCATCACCTGACCGGGCAGCGCACCGCCGGTCAGAACAAGTTTGTCGTTTGTCTTCGCGAAATTAACCAACACTTTGGCTGCTGCTACGGGATCAGTACTGATACCGTAAATCAGCGGGCCAACCATTTTGCTGGACAGGCCTTCAAAGGCTGTACCGGCAATGGCTCGCTTTGCCAAGGTGTTCTTCAGAACACGCAAATAAACACCTGCTGCACGAGCATCCTTGCGGAGCTGCGTCACACTTTCTACAGACAGACCACGATATTCAGCAACAACCACTGCTTGAGCACCGGCCAATTGACCTGTGATCTCTTCAATAACTGCTGCTTTTTCTTGGCGATTTAATGCCACGGTCTTTCTCCAAAAAGAAGCGCTTATTGCACTGTTTAAAACAGGCGACCGAAATCAAGCTTTGAACATTCATTCATTACTTTTACTCGGGACCGCCATCTAGGTTGGATGGTTTTTTAAAAAATCAGGTTTGAAAACAAGCCTTCAATTTACAACGGTCTTTGACAACCTGTGAATACCAATTAATCAGTATTCACAGCCCAAAGTTCTTACTGACCCAACACTGAAGTTTGGTCAACGCGTACACCACCACCCATGGTGCTGGATACGGCAATCTTTCTCAGGTACACACCCTTGGACGATGCTGGCTTGGATTTGTTCAATGCGTCCAACAGGGCGGACAAATTGGACTTCAGCTTTTCAACATCGAACGAAGCGCGACCGATTGTGCAATGGATGATACCTGCCTTGTCAGTACGGAACTGCACTTGACCAGCCTTGGCGTTTTTAACCGCAGTGGCCACGTCAGGAGTAACAGTACCTACTTTTGGGTTTGGCATCAGGCCACGTGGGCCCAAAATTTGACCCAAAGTACCTACGATACGCATGGTGTCAGGGGATGCAATCACCACGTCAAAGTTCATGTTGCCAGCTTTAACTTCAGCAGCAAGATCATCCATGCCCACGATGTCTGCGCCGGCTGCCTTGGCTTCTTCAGCCTTTGCGCCTTGAGCAAACACAGCTACACGAACTGTTTTACCAGTGCCGGCAGGAAGAACAACTGAACCGCGGACAACCTGGTCTGATTTGCGTGCATCAACGCCCAACTGAATGGCTGCGTCAACTGACTCGTCAAACTTGGCGGTTGCTGTTTCCTTGATCAAGCCCAAAGCCTGCTCTACGGGGTATACGGCATTGCGATCGATTTTCGCGCGCAATGCTTGAGTGCGTTTAGACAACTTAGCCATTTATAGACCCTCCACCACAATGCCCATGCTGCGAGCTGAGCCAGCGATGGTGCGTACAGCAGCATCCATGTCAGCAGCGGTCAGGTCAGGCATTTTTGTTTTTGCAATTTCTTCTGCTTGTTCACGAGTGATCTTGCCCACTTTGTCCAAATGAGGACGTGGCGAACCTTTCGTGATTTTTGCAGCCTTCTTGATCAGCACGGTTGCAGGAGGAGTCTTCATGATGAACGTGAAAGACTTGTCTGCGAATGCGGTGATTACCACTGGAATTGGCAAGCCTGGCTCTACACCCTGTGTTTGGGCATTGAACGCTTTACAGAATTCCGTGATATTCAGACCACGCTGACCCAGTGCTGGACCGATGGGTGGGGATGGGTTTGCTTTACCAGCCGGTACTTGCAGCTTGATAAAGCCAATGATTTTCTTGGCCATTGAAATTTCTCCGTGAGTTCAAACGCAGCGTATCGCCGCTCCTCTGTTGCTTGAATTACCGTGCACCCTGTCAGCAATCAAATACAGGCGGCGGGAAAACTTGCTACGCTCAGATCAAACTTTTTCGACCTGATGAAAATCAAGCTCTACGGGTGTGGCGCGACCGAAAATGGTCACCGACACACGAAGCTTGCTTTTCTCATAATTAATTTCTTCAACGTTGCCGTTAAAGTCCGCGAAGGGGCCCTCTTTGACTCGAACCATTTCGCCAACCTCATACAACACCTTCGGACGCGGCTTTTCCGCACCCTCTTGCATCTGCTGCATGATTTTATCGACTTCTTTTTGAGAAATCGGCGTTGGACGATTACCCGTTCCACCAACAAAACCGGTGACCTTGGGCGTGTTCTTGACCAAGTGCCAAGAGTCGTCCGTCATTTCCATTTCAACCAGCACATAACCTGGAAAGAAACGGCGCTCTGAAATTGATTTTTGACCACCCTTGATCTCAACCACCTCTTCAGAGGGAACCAGGATTTGGCCAAACAAGTCCGAAAACTCGGAACGGTCAATGCGCTCCTGCAGTGCTCGCTGCACACTCTTCTCGAGTCCCGAGTAAGCGTGCACCACGTACCAGCGTTTTGACATTATATTGTCCACCCTAAAATCAGATCGTAGAACACCCACTCAAGTGTTTTGTCCACCAGAAGAAGATAGATCGACATGATCAACACAAACACAAAGACCACACCGGTCATTTGCATACCTTCTTTTCGGGTGGGCCAAACCACACGCTTGGCTTCGTTCACAGAATCTTTGGCGAAACCCACAAACCGCTTACCGGTTTGCGAGAGCAGAAAGCTGCCAACCGCCAGCACAACACCCAACAAGACAACGCCAAGGCGAATGAAGAAATCTTCTGCTGACAAAATCTTAAAAGCCACAGCGCCTCCGATTGCAAATGCAACCGCAAGCGCAAGCATCAGCTTGTCTTGACCTTTAGATACTGTTTGAATGTCGTTTTGTGCCATATTCTCAAAATGTAAGCCGCCGCTGAATCGCTTCAGCGGCGACGATCCTACCAAATTTGGCAGGGCAAGAGGGAATCGAACCCACAACCTTCGGTTTTGGAGACCGACGCTCTGCCAATTGAGCTATTGCCCTAAAAAACTCGAATATTACTTGGTAATTTTGGCAACTACGCCAGCACCTACCGTACGGCCACCTTCGCGAATCGCGAAACGCAGACCTTCTTCCATCGCGATTGGCGCAATCAATTCAACATTGATCGACACGTTGTCGCCAGGAAGAACCATTTCCTTGCCTTCGGGCAGGCTGATTGAGCCCGTTACGTCGGTTGTACGGAAATAGAACTGTGGACGGTAGTTGTTAAAGAATGGCGTGTGACGACCACCCTCTTCTTTGCTCAACACGTAAATTTCTGCGCTGAACCCTGTGTGCGGCTTGATTGAACCTGGCTTGGCCAACACTTGACCACGCTCCACGTCTTCACGCTTGGTACCACGCAGCAACACACCAACGTTGTCGCCCGCCTGACCCTGATCCAACAACTTGCGGAACATTTCCACGCCCGTGCAAATTGTCTTGACCGTGTCTTTGATACCCACGATTTCAATTTCTTCGCCAACCTTCACCACACCACGCTCGATACGGCCTGTTACTACAGTACCACGACCAGAGATGGAGAACACGTCTTCGATTGGCATCAGGAAGGTGCCGTCGATTGCGCGCTCGGGTGTTGGAATGTAGTTGTCAAGCGCTGCTGCCAACTGCTTGATTGCGCCTTCGCCCAAATCGCCTGTGTCACCTTCCAGGGCCAGCTTGGCTGAACCCTTTACGATTGGCACATCGTCGCCTGGGAAGTCGTACTTGGAAAGTAGCTCGCGCACTTCCATTTCAACCAACTCCAGCAACTCTTCGTCATCCACCATGTCGCACTTGTTCAGGAACACGATGATGTAAGGTACGCCAACCTGGCGAGCCAACAAGATGTGCTCACGCGTTTGTGGCATGGGGCCGTCGGCTGCTGAACAGACCAGAATTGCGCCGTCCATCTGCGCTGCACCAGTAATCATGTTCTTGACGTAGTCGGCGTGACCTGGGCAATCCACGTGTGCGTAGTGACGTGTTTCTGTCTCGTACTCAACGTGGGCTGTGTTAATCGTAATGCCGCGCGCCTTTTCTTCCGGAGCCGCATCGATCTGGTCGTAGCCCTTGGCTTCACCATGGCCGCTCAGTCGCGCCAATACTGTTGTGATCGCCGCCGTCAATGTTGTCTTGCCATGGTCCACGTGACCAATCGTTCCAACGTTTACGTGTGGCTTCTTACGCTCAAACTTTTCTTTTGCCATGACGACCTCGGTGCGGGCACCCAACAATGCGAGTGCGGTTATAACGGTATGGTGCTCATGGGCAGGATCGAACTGCCGACCTCTCCCTTACCAAGGGAGTGCTCTACCACTGAGCCACATGAGCAACTTTCTATTAAAGCCTGGAGCGGGTGAAGGGAATCGAACCCTCGTCTTAAGCTTGGAAGGCTTCAGCTCTACCATTGAGCTACACCCGCACACCTTGTGAACCCCTTTTCAAGGGCGCACTCGGTTAAACTGCTTGAATTCTTGGTGGAGAGAGCTGGATTCGAACCAGCGTAGGCATACGCCAACAGATTTACAGTCTGCCTCCTTTAGCCACTCGGACATCTCTCCAAAAGAGAACCCCGGATTATGTATGCTTTTTTAATTACCGTCAACACCCTATGCCCCCTTTCCGCCTTATTTGTATATTAATTCTTGGTTTTTCCAGTGGTCTGCCCCTTGCCTTGACGGGAAGTACGCTTCAAGCGTGGCTTGCTGTCGAAAATGTGGACATCAAAACCATCGGCTTGTATGCGGTGGTTGGATTTCCTTACACGTACAAGTTTTTGTGGTCGCCCTTTCTGGATTATTTGAAACCCGGTTTTTTTGATCAGCGACGCGGCTGGATCGCGCTGATGCAATTGGCATGCGCCGGATTAATCGCGGCCATGGCATTTGTGGATGCCCATTCCGCGTGGACTGTCGCTGCGGTGGCAGTCGCCATTGCCTTTTGCTCCTCGACCCAGGACATGGCAATTGACGCCTATCGGACTGACTTGCTGCCCGCCCAGGAACGTGGTCTTGGCGCTGCGTATTACGTGACGGGCTATCGTGTGGCCATGTTGGTGTCTGGCGGATTGGCACTGATTTTGGCGGGCGAGTACCTGGGCTGGACTGGCACCTACCTGCTGATGGCGGGACTGCTTGCTGCCTGCGCCGTGATTACGGCTTTAAGCCCGACAGCTGATACGGCTGAAGATTTGGCCCGAAGGGAGAGCAAACGAAACCTGTTTGGAATTGTGAAGGAGTCAACGCGCAACTTCATGAGCAAGGAAGCCGCTATCTGGATTTTGGTACTGATTGTGCTTTACAAGGTGGGCGATGCATTTGCTGGATCACTGACCACTGCATTTTTACTCAAGGGCCTTGGCTTTACCCTGACCGAAGTGGGCGCGGTGAACAAGACTGTCAGCCTGATCGCTACCCTGTTAGGTGCATTTCTTGGTGGCGCCTTGATGACTCGAATGGGCTTGTATGGCTCACTGATGTTGTTCGGTATTTTTCAAGCTGTGTCCAATTTGTCGTTTTGGGTTTTATCGGTAATTGAACCGAATATTTGGGCGATGGGGGGTGCTGTATTTGTTGAAAACCTGTGCGGGGGAATGGGCACAGCAGCCTTTGTGGGCTTGCTGACAAGCCTGTGCAGCAAGGAGTTTTCGGCTACACAATACGCGCTTCTTTCGTCGCTTGCCGCCATGGGGCGTGTTTACCTGGCAGCCCCTGCAGGTTATGTAGTGGACGCCTATGGGTGGAGTGATTTTTTCGTGTTTTCAACCCTGGCGGCCATACCGGGCCTAATCGCGCTTTATTTGCTCCGATCGAGCATCCAAAAATTGGCGCGGTGAGCAACTGTGCCATTTCTGGAAAGCGTGAATAAAAGCCGATGGAGAGGAATAGCCAAGCCGGGCGGAGACCTCTGACACGCTCAGCCCCGTAGAACCGAGTAATTCTTCGGCCATGGTTTGACGAACTTCTGCCAACAAATCGCGATAGCTGGTGCCCTCATCGGTTAATCGCCGGCGCAAAGTGCGCTCAGTCATGAAGTGGTCGGTGGCAATTTGCGCCAGACTTGGGGAAGAGGACAAGTCGGCCAGCAACTTGTTGCGCAACCACGCGGAGACTCCCCCCCTTTGCATTCTGCGGGAGAGCAGATTTTCCAATTGGGTTTCACAGAACCTGGCACTGTGCTCATTGGCTTTGGGCAGCGGCAAATTCAGCCATTGCTCGTCAAATGTGGCCCTGTTGACCGCTGCGTTGAACTGCGGAATACAGCCAAACATGGCTTCGTATTGAGCCATGGGCGCATTCGGCGCAAAAGCAAATTCAACCGCGCGCAAAGGCAGGCTGACACCAAATAATTCGCGCTGTAAAACCTGAATCGCAGAGCAGTCCCGTTCGGCCACAAATGAACGCACCGCGGGCGGCAAATGATCGACTGTCAAGACCATGGATGCGAGGCCATTGCCCAAAGCCAACTCAACTTTTGAGAACGCGAAAGTGAGATCGAGATAACGCAAGCCAAGTTCAACAGCCTGCCGGAAGGTGGGGCTGGTGATTAAGGCATAGCCCCATATTCCATAGGTCGTGAGATGATACTCAGAACCTGCCATAAGCCCCAAACCAGGAACCTTGCCGTGCAGACGCACCAGGTTGTGGATCACCTGCAATTCCTGATCCGGATCGATTTCAACGTGGGGATCGTCAAGCTGGGCTGGCAATATGGAAGAGCCGGTGAGGAGCGCGCTGCGGGTGGAGCCCAGCCGCACACCCAGCTCACTCAGAATTTTCACGCTAACGACGGTTCGGCGAGCTGGCATAGAGAAATGGGGTTTGTCCGAAAATATCAATCATCATTGATTGTAATCAAGTTCGAACAGAGTGTGTGGCTTCTACACTGTCATGGAACAAAACCACGGGAGACGTTGCTTGAATCGATTACTGAATGAGTTTGGATGGGCTGGCCCGGACAAGAAAACACTGATTGAAAAACATGCGTTGCCCACATCAATTTTTCTGGATTGCATAGGCATGAAAGTGCATGTGAGCATTGAGGGCAGCGGCCCCGATGTGGTCATGATTCATGGCTTTGCGGCGAACTTGCACACTTGGAGTGATGTTTGCGCGCACATGAGCAAACAGTTTCGGATCATTCGCTTCGATTTGCCCCCCTTCGGCCTGACCGGACCTGCACTCGATGAACAAGGAAACATTCGCAAAATGGATGTGGCCTTTTATCAGCAATTTGTGGACGCTGTGTTAAACGAGTTACAGATT
The DNA here is from genome assembly GCF_043511195.1 of Limnobacter sp. Classification (NCBI taxonomy): domain Bacteria; kingdom Pseudomonadati; phylum Pseudomonadota; class Betaproteobacteria; order Burkholderiales; family Burkholderiaceae; genus Limnobacter; species Limnobacter sp. The sequence continues at coordinate 328,602 of NZ_CP121330.1, forward strand.
AAAAAATGCGTGATGATCGGCAATTCGTTTGGTGGATTTTTGAGCTGGGACCAAGCCCAAAGACACCCGGAGCGGGTTCGTGGATTGATTATTTCGGATGCGGTGGGATACCAGCAACCTTTACCAATCTACATTACCCTGTTCACGATTAAGCCAATCGCTTGGCTGACGCGATATACGGTGCCGGCATTTTTGCTGCGAATGGCGGTACGGGATGTGTATGGCGACAAAAGCAAACTGAAAAAAGAAGTGCTGGAAAGGTACCTTGAGTTGTTTATGCACAAGCCAAACCGAAGCGCTGTGGGCAAGATGGTGGGCGTGTTTACCGATGGTGAACTGGGTTCGGAGCGACTTTCCGAAATACAGTGCAAAACGCTGATTGTGTGGGGAGGGAATGATCGATGGGTCAGTATCGAGATGGCGGGACGATTCAACCGGGACATCCCAAATTCGGAATTGAAGGTGTATCGCGAAGTGGGCCATATTCCGATGGAAGAAACACCTGATCGTTTTGCGGCGGATTGCATTTCTTTTATTGAATCACTTTAACGAAATTGACGGAAAACAACATGAAGAACAAGGTGGTTTTTATTACAGGTGGCGCCCGCGGACTTGGGGCAGGACTGGCAGCGAAAGTGGTCAGCAAGGGTGGCAAGGCTTTTATTGTGGATTTGAATACCGAAGCCGTGTTCGAGCAAGTGGAAACATTGGGCGGCGAGGCAATAGCCGGCTGCCAGGCCAATGTGTGCAAGCCTGCTGACCTTGAGCTTGCGATGGCGGAGTGCAAAGAACGTTTTGGCCGGATTGATGTGGTGGTTGTGAATGCGGGTATTTTGAAAATGGGTTCGATTGAACACATGAACCCGGCTGATTTTGATGCCGTGATGCAGGTGAATGTAAATGGTGCATTCAACACCATTCGCGCTGGCATTCCTTACCTGCGCGAGACCAAGGGTTACCTACAGGTTATTTCGTCCCTGGCTGCTGCAATTCACACACCACTGATGGGGCATTACGCTGCATCGAAGGCGGCGGTTGAGGCACTGGCGGATGTTGCGCGCCAGGAGCTTGCACTGGACGGCATTGACGTGGGCTGTGTACACCCGACGTTTACCAACACCGCCATGATTCAAGAGGTGAATGCAGGCGTGCTGTGGGGTGGCCACAAAGGTGCATTTGGCGCAGTGGAGCCCGAGCAGGTGATTAATGCCATGTTCCGTGGCATTGAAAAGCGCCAAAGAAAAATTATTGCGCCCAGAACCATTGCACCCCTGATATTGGCACCTGGTTTATTTCACCGGGTGGCAGAGGGCCTGAGCAGGCTGCAAGGCTCGGAAAAAGCCTTGAAAAAATTCAAGGCAGAAGAAGCGGAGTCGCTTACTCGACGGTAACTGACTTGGCGAGATTGCGGGGCTTGTCCACATCGGTGCCTTTTACCAGTGCCACATGATAGGACAACAATTGCAATGGCAAGGTGTGCAAAATCGGGGACAAATGCCCGGCGTGGTCAAGCAGGTTGATCACGTGCACGCCGTCGGCTTTCTCGATTTTGGTATCACGATCAGCAAAAATGTAAAGTTCGCCACCGCGCGCACGAACTTCCTGCAGGTTCGATTTCAGCTTTTCGATCAGTGTGTCTTTGGGTGCAACCGCCACCACGGGCATGTCTGCATCGACCAAGGCCAGCGGACCGTGTTTCAATTCCCCTGCCGCATAAGCCTCGGCGTGAATGTAGCTGATTTCCTTCAGCTTCAATGCACCTTCCATGGCAATGGGGTAATGCACACCACGTCCCAAAAACAGTGCGTGGCGCTTTTCTGCAAAACTGGCCGCCAAAGCCTTGATTTCTGGCTCGAGTGCCAAGATGTTTTGCATGGCGGAAGGCAAGTGACGCAGTTGGGTCAACAGGGTTTTTTCCTGCTCAACATCGAGTTTGCCGCGCAATTTGGCCATGACCAACGTGAAGGTAAAGAGCGCCGCAAGCTGCGTGGTGAACGCTTTCGTTGACGCCACACCGATTTCCGGACCCGCCCGAGTCAGGAATTTCAAATTACTGGCGCGAATCAGCGCAGATTCTGGAACATTGCAAATGGAGAGCGCGTTCACCATGCCTTGTGACTTGGCGTGTTCAAGCGCGGCAAGAGTATCGGCTGTTTCTCCGGACTGTGAAATGGTGATCACCAAAGTATTGGGAAGACTGACACTGGTGCGATAGCGATATTCGCTTGCGATTTCAACGTTGGTTGGCAGACCAGCAATCGATTCGAGCCAATAACGTGCAACCGATGCAGCGTGATAGCTGGTGCCACACGCAAGAATGAGTACTTGCTGAATACCAGGGAGAATATGGCCTGCCTCAGCGCCGAATAACTCGGGCTTTACCGCGGAGGCATTGCTGACCATTTCCAGCGTTGCCGCTATTGCGCCAGGCTGCTCATAAATCTCCTTCTGCATGTAGTGGGCATAAGGGCCAAGCTCTACTGCATCGGCAGACAACTGACTCTCGATGATCGAACGCTCAACCTGTTGGCCTGCGCCGTCAAAAAACGAGACTCCCGCTGCTTGCAACTGAACCACGTCATTTTCTTCGAGATAAGTAATTTGTTTGGTATAGGCCACCAATGCAGACGCATCGGAGGCGAGAAAATATTCTCCATCTCCGTGCCCAACCAACAGTGGTGCACCTTTCTTGGACGCAAGCAAGGTCAGTGGCGCAGTGTTGCAAATCACCGCAATGGCAAAAGCACCTTGAAGCTTTTTCACGGTGGCCTGCACAGCTGCCCGCAACGCGAGCCCTTGCACCAAGTGTTTGTGGGTAAGGTGGGCAATCACTTCGGTATCCGTGTCGGATTGAAACACGTAGCCTTCAGCGGTGAGCGCCTTTCGAATTTCTTCGTGATTTTCAATAATGCCGTTGTGCACAACACTGACTGACACGCCCTGCCCTTCACTGATGTGAGGGTGTGCATTGCGCTCGCTGGGCACACCATGTGTGGCCCAACGGGTGTGAGCGATGCCCATACGCGCACTCAGTGTTTTGGTGCTGGAATCGAGCTCAACCACGCGACCGACACTGCGTGCGCGGTGAATGGATTGATCGGTATCCGACTGAATGGCCAACCCGGCCGAGTCATATCCGCGATATTCAAGTTTTTTCAGGCCATCGATCAACACTGGCACGCTGTTGGTTTTAGAAAGTACGCCGACGATTCCGCACATGGTGTGAGGTATTCCTTTATTTTTTGGTTGATTTGACCGGGCGCTTCCAGCCCGTGATCGTGATTTGTTTGGCACGTGACACGGTGAGTGCGTTTTCAGGTGCGTCTTTGGTGAGGGTGGTGCCCGCGCCAAGCGTGGCCCCTTTCTTCACGGTAACGGGTGCAACCAACTGTGTGTCTGAACCGATAAAAACGTCATCTTCAATGATGGTGAGGTGTTTGTTGGCGCCATCATAATTGCAGGTGATGGTTCCTGCACCCACATTTACCCTTTCACCGATTTGCGCATCGCCAATGTAGGCGAGATGATTTGCTTTGGACTGGTTGGCAATGCTGGCATTTTTGACCTCGACAAAGTTGCCGATGTGTACTTCGTTGCCCAGCCGGGCACCGGGGCGCAAACGTGCATAGGGGCCGATGACTGCATTTTCTCCCACTGTTGCATCAGAGAGATGGGAATAAGCCTCGATGCGGGTACCTGCCGCGATGTTGACGTTATTGAGTATGCAATAGGGGCCGATGGATACGCCATTGCCCAAAGTGACTTCGCCATGAAATACACAGCCGATGTCGATGGACACATCCGTGCCACAACGCAACGTGCCGCGCAAATCGAATCGGGCTGGATCGAGTAGCTGAACACCTTCAAGCATGAGCTTTTCTGCCTGATGCTGTTGCCAGATTCGCTCAAGCTCAGCCTGCTGAGCACGGGAATTAACACCTGACACTTCCCAGCTTTGCCCTGGTTGGCAAGTGCGCACCAAGAGGCCTTCTGCATGCGCCATCGCGACGATGTCGGTGAGGTAATACTCGCCCTGCGCATTGTTGTTGCTTAGTTTGCCGACCCAGCTTTTCAATTGGGCAGTGGGACAGGCAAAAATGCCGGTATTGACCTCTGTGATGGCCTGTTGTGCAGGCGTAGCGTCTTTTTGCTCAACAATTCCAACCACCGCCCCTTCGATGTCGCGAAGAATTCGGCCATAACCTTGCGGATTGGGCATGTTCAATGTCATCAAACCCAATTGCCCGGCCTGCGCAGCCTGAACCAAAGGTTGCAAGGACTCGAATTGAATAAGGGGTACATCCCCGTACAAAATCAAAGTGACTGCGTGGTCGACCAGTGCGGAACTGGCGCACTGAACGGCGTGGCCCGTGCCCAGTTGTTCTGACTGAGTGGCGAATTGAATGCGGGGCTGTGAGGACAAATGACTTTGAACCGCTTCGGCGCCGTGCCCAACCACCACCACCACATGTGGATTGTCAAACTGGAAAGCCGTGCTGGCCACACGCCCCAGCATGGATTGTCCGCCCACCGGGTGCAACACCTTGGGCAAGGCGGACTTCATGCGGGTGCCTTTGCCCGCTGCGAGTATCAAAATATTCATGTCAGTATTCAAATTTAGAAAAACAAAGCCAGCACACCGGTGTAACCGTACAACGCACCGCGGAAAATTTCACCGTTGGCCGAAAAACCGATGAGGGGAATATCGCCCAACTGTTCACGCACGATTTGCTGCTCAACGCCTTGAAGGCCGAACAATGCTGCCCCCCGTCCATTGCATGCAATGTACACTGCGCCGCGCGGTTTGCGCTGAGAATGGATTCCAGAAAAACCGGCTGCCTGTAGCTCGTTTAATTTGGGTGCAGGTGCATCAAGGTCTTCACGCAATTCAGCACACATGCGGGTGAGATCAACCCGCGCAGAATTTTCATCGCGGGTACAAAATGCCAAGCGATCGCCCAGCTTGAAGTCTTCTGCCACAGCAAGGGACTTTTTATTGGGATCCATGCCAACTACCGGGCGAACTTTCAACTGATGCGCTTCGGAGCGACCCGCCGTAAGACCTTTTAGTGCGATTGACTCCGCCAGGGCTCGGTCGGTTAAACCCACAAACAAGCCATGGGCGAAACGCTTGGCCAACACCTCGGCGGCCTGACTTGCCGGGTCACCTTCGTCTGAATCGGGCTGCAGACCCAAGTCGGCAAGCAGCACGTCGAGCGCGGGCATCCCGTCGAGCTCTTCAACAAAATTACCGCGCAGCCCGCTGATTTCATGCTCGACACCGACCACTTGGACACCTTGTGTCATGCGGACTTCGATCGGCAAACCACTGGCAAACACCACACCAGAGACCCCACCCGACAAGGGCTCGAGCGCGATATGGGTGTTGGCGGCACCTGCGCACACCAAACCACCGAAAATTTGACGCGTGCTGACTTTAAGCGATAAATCATCAAGCAGGTCATCGATGTCCTCGGTCAGCGGATCGATGTGGATCAGCGCAGAGTACATTGCATCACGCCCCGAGGCTGTGACAGTACCCGGCTTTGGCAAAGGCAATTTGCCAGAAAACACTCGGGCAGAATCTGCAGGAAATTCCATCAACATGACAGCCAACGCAGGTTCCTGATAGTACTCAACCCCACTACTGCACACACCAGGCGCCAGCCCACCAACCCATTCCTTGATGCCGGTTCGCTGGCGCAAACCCTGAAGAATTTGCGGCATGTTGTCGGCAAATGCCTCGGTGGCATAAATCAAACCCAATTTCTGAGGTCGGGAGATGTCGCTTGCGAACTGCTCCAGTTGCATTTGGCCTTCGAGCTGCACCAACACGAGTTCAAGTGCTTCTCTCCAGTTGGGGTGTGTGGCATGGCCAAAACGAAACATCTAGGTCCTTGTGCGCGCGGGGCGGGTGCTACTTGCTGTTTTTTTGCGAGGCGTCGCTGCACGCTTTGCTTTGGGTTTAACGGGCTTTTTGGCGGGCTCAGCCTCGTCCGGACTGGCTTCGGAGCCAGCGCCAGCCATGGCTGCTGTGGCCACCACCTTGTTGAACTGATCCTGCAGTAAACCCCACCAGGCTGTGGCGTTGGTCACCATGGCCTTCGAGGATTCCTGAGCGGCTGCGTCGCTTGCAGACGGTGCAGCGGCAGGCTCGGGGGCTGGAGTTTTCGGCGCTACCGGCTCGACACGCGGAACGGGCGGCGGTGCCACCGCGGCCTGCATGGCATTCCGGATAATCTCCTCGTTGACTGCCTGATTGACGTCGCTTGCGCGATCACCACCCAAACCCAGATTTGAACTGAAAGACTTGATGGTGGCGATGGTGCCACGCTGCACCTCCAGCCCTTGTATGGTGGCGCGGAGCATGCTGAGGTTGACATTCAGCCATTGCTCGACGGCTTTGAGATCGGAGATTCGCTTATCGAGCTCATCGAGATCGGTGGTCGGATTCATGACGCTGGGGATCGGCAAACTTCCCCAGATTTTCTTTACGAAATCAAATCCATCGGTAACCGATAAATTGGGTATTCTTTTGTTCGACATGCTTCCTCCTGCGTTTGACGCGGATTGCCCTGCTGAGTTTTTCAGTGACTGCGAATCATGGTTCCCACGCCTTGGTCTGTCAGAATTTCAAGCAGAAGGCAGTGAGGAACACGACCGTCTACCACGTGAACTGAGTTTACTCCGCTTTTTGCCGCCTCAATCGCGGAAGACAACTTGGGCAGCATTCCGCCTGAAATGGTGCCATCTTCAAACAGTTCGTCAATCCGCTTGGCAGTAAGGCCGGTGAGCAGCTTGCCATCTTTGTCCAACACCCCGGGGGTGTTTGTCATCATGATGAGTTTTTCAGCCTTCAGGATTTCGGCAATTTTCCCGGCGACAAGATCTGCGTTGATGTTGTAGGCCATGCCGTCTTCACCAAAACCAATCGGAGAAATAACGGGGATGAAGGCATCGTCTTGCAGGGCTTTCACAATGGCCGGATCGATAGACGCAATTTCGCCCACAAAGCCGATGTCGTGGAATTTTCCCGGCTCGCTTTTGTCAGCAAGTTTCATTTTGCGAGCCTGAATGAGCCCACCATCCTTGCCGGTTAGACCAACCGCCTTGCCGCCATGCTCGTTGATCATCATGACGATGTCTTGCTGTACCTGTCCACCCAATACCCATTCAACCACTTCCATGGTTTCCTCATCGGTGACACGCATGCCTTGAATGAAGGTTCCCTGCTTGCCAATGCGGCGCAATGCCTCGTCAATTTGTGGGCCGCCGCCGTGAACAACGATTGGGTTGATGCCCACCAGCTTGAGCAATACAACGTCGTGTGCGAAGGATTTTTGCAGATTGACATCGGTCATGGCGTTGCCGCCGTATTTGACCACCACGGTTTTGCCGTGAAAACGGCGAATGTAGGGCAGAGCCTCGGACAGAACTTTGGCTTTGATTGCAGAGGTAAGGATGTCGGTCGTCATGAGTTGTCCGGGTAGAAACTGGGCACAAAGTGCATTTTAAAGCGAATCTACCCGGACAAAGACGACAAGAATGCCGATCGACGGATTCTAGAGGATGAATTGGGCCAGATCCTCGGATTTGGCTGCTTCACCCAGCCTGGAGTCCACAAACTCTGCCGTGACTTTGACCTGCCTGGCCTGACCATTGGCCTCGAATGCCACCTCTTCGAGCAGACGCTCCATGACGGTGTACAAGCGGCGAGCGCCGATGTTCTCGGTTTTCTCATTCACCGTGAATGCGATTTCCGCCAGCCTGCGCACCCCTTCGTCCGTGAATTCCAGCTCGACACCATCGGTGACCAGCAAGGCTTTGTACTGCTCGGTAAGACAGGCATCGGTGCTGGTCAGAATTCGCGTGAAATCTTCAACGGTCAGCGATTCCAGTTCAACCCGAATGGGGAAACGCCCCTGTAACTCAGGAATGAGGTCGGAAGGACGGGACAAATGGAAAGCGCCGCTGGCCACAAACAGAATGTGATCTGTTTTAATCATGCCGTATTTGGTGTTGACGGTTGTGCCCTCGACCAGTGGGAGCAAATCACGTTGAACCCCCTGCCGGGATACATCGGTGCCGCGCCCATCGGCTTTCGTGGCAATTTTGTCGATTTCATCAAGAAACACAATACCGTCTTGCTCGACCCTTGAAATCGCTTTGGCTCGAACTTCCTCTTCGTTCACACGCTTGGCGGCTTCTTCGTCCTGAATTGCCTTGAGCGCCTCGGACACTTTCATTTTGCGCAGCTTTTTCTTGCCACCGGACATGTTCTGGAACATGGACTGCAACTGCCCGGTGAGCTCTTCCATGCCGGGAGGACCGACCACATCCAGCGACGGAGAGGCCGCAGCGACTTCGATCTCGATTTCCTTGTCATCGAGCTCGCCAGCAAAAAGCTTTTCGCGAAAACGAATGCGGGTTCGATTTTCATCGGGCTCTGGCGCTTTCTCGGTGAAGCCAAAATCACGGGCAGGCGGTAGCAAAGCATCCAGTACACGATCGAAGGCAGCAGTTTTAGCCTCTTCGATAACGCCAAGTTGGGCTTCTTCGCGCACCTGCTTCAAAGCGATTTCAATCAAATCACGAATAATGGTGTCCACATCGCGCCCCACGTAGCCGACCTCGGTGAACTTGGTGGCTTCGATCTTGATAAATGGCGCATTGGCCAGCTTGGCCAATCGACGGGCGATTTCGGTTTTACCCACGCCAGTTGGGCCGATCATAAGAATATTTTTGGGCGTAATTTCCTGGCGCAGAGGCATGGGCACCTGCATGCGACGCCAGCGGTTGCGAAGTGCAACCGCCACAGCACGCTTGGCGGCATCCTGGCCAACAATGTTCTTGTTGAGTTCTTCAACAATATTTGAGGGTGTAAGTTGAGTCATGGCGTTAACCTTTGCTGCCAGATGCTTCGGGGGCACCCAACACTTCAATGGTGTGATGTTGATTGGTGTAGATACACAATTCGCCGGCAATGGTCAGCGATTTCTTGACGATCTCTTCTGGTAACAGTTCGGTGTTTTCGAGCAAAGCCTTTGCCGCGGAATGCGCATACGCACCGCCACTACCGATTGCCACCAAACCTTGCTCGGGCTCCAGTACATCGCCATTGCCGGTAATGATCAGGGAATGATTTTCATCGGCCACGGCCAGCATGGCCTCGAGCCTGCGAAGCATGCGATCGGTACGCCATTCTTTGGCCAGCTCTACAGCCGCGCGCAAAAGGTGGCCCTGGTGCTTCTCGAGTTGGGCTTCAAAATGCTCGAACAGGGTGAACGCATCGGCCGTACCGCCAGCGAAGCCTGCAAGAATTTTGTTGTGGTGAAGACGCCTGACTTTGCGGGCTGACCCTTTGACCACAATATGACCCAGAGTAACCTGCCCGTCGCCTCCCAGCGCGACATGCTGACCTCTGCGTACTGACAATATGGTGGTGCCGTGATATTGCTCCATGCCTATCCTTTGGTTGGGGTGTTGCGCTTTGCGCGTCGATTTCCCGATATGGGGACAATCAGGGCAAGATCAAGTCTTGTTTGATGACCGGCTGAACCTGAACGAAGGCACTGAGTTCGATGGCGGCCTCATTGGCCTGATCGATGCTGGTGAATGGGCCCACCAGTACCCGGTGAACGCCCGCTTCGGAAAGAATTTGACTGGCTTTGCCGAAGACCTCGTGATTGGAAGACACTTGAGACACCAGGGCTTCCGCGTTGTTTTTGTTGCCGAAGGCACCAATTTGCAGATACAGCGGAATTCGATGGACGGGCACCAATGCGGAGGTATTGCTCATGGCAACCTGCTCAACCCGCACACCATTCTTGGCCACCACTGTGCCATTTTTTTCGGCATGGTACTGCGCGATTGCGTCGGGAGTCATTTTTTCAACGAGTACTTCAGCGCTACCTTGCTTGATGTAGTCCAGCTGATACGCGGCGGCATAACTGAGATCGATGATTCGGCCACGTAAAAATGGCCCCCTGTCGTTGACCCGAACAATAACAGACTTGCCATTGGCCAGATTGGTAACCTTGGCATAACTTGGCAAAGGCAAAGTGGTGTGCGCTGCCGTCATTTGATGCATGTCGTAAATTTCACCGTTGGCAGTTTTTGCACCATGAAATTTTTTGCCGTACCAACTGGCCCGACCTTTCTGGCTGTAAGGCTCTTCGAGAGAAGTTTGCGGCGTGAAATCCTGGCCCATGACGGTGTAAGGCCGGGTATTGCGAATTGCGATGGGCTCGAGCTGTGGTTCGGCAGAGGGCAAGTCGTCGAGGTTTGCCGGACGCAAATCGCCGGGACCATCATCCAGATAATAGCCACCACCTTGTGGAGCTGGCTCCCAGTTTTCATGTTTCACCGGCGGAGGCACCGAGGGTTTGGCCACGGTTCTCGCTGGCGGCGACGAAACAGGCTTGTCCAGAGGAACGCTGGAGCAAGCCCCCAGGATCAATGACAGCGATGCAAAAGCAACAAACCGGACAACACCACCGCGCATAGAATCCTCCTTCATCTTTTCCCCTGATTTTCAGGCCTGGCGCTGTCGTCGGATCAAGGCCTCGGCCACACGAATTGCATTGTCTTCAGAACCCGCGATCGATGCGGAGGTGAAAAATTTGCCATCAACCCCAAGGGTAGGAACGCCATCTGCACCGTAAGCTTCAAAAATCGACTTGGCTTGCGCACATTTCGCATTCACACCGAATGATTTGAACATGTTGGCGAACTCTTCGCGCTTCAGACCGAGAGATTCGGCAAAGTCGAAAATTTGTTCATCATTCGCCAACTGCTTTTTGTCTTTGTGCATGGCTTCGAATACCTTGCTGTGGGCCATATCAAGCTTGCCCATGGCCTCTAGTGTGTAATACAGGCGCTGGTGACCCTGGAAGTTGACACGCTGACTTTGATAAACGATCGGGATTTTGGTAAATACGACATCGCTGGGCAGCTTTTTGTACCAGGCATTCACCTTGGGCTCGAAGTTGTAACAGTGAATGCAGCCGTACCAAAAGAACTCAACCACATCAATTTTGCCGGGGGTGGAGCGAGGAACTTCCCGACGTACTTTTCGGAATGCGCCCGCATCTTGTGCCAAGGCCGGGGACAAGCCGCCCAAGGCACTTACTACGCCCAATGCAACTGCACTTTGAATTAATTCACGACGCTTCATTTTCTTTACTCCTTGACCACAGTTGCCTCGAAACCGCCTTTGGTAAGGGGGATTCGGGCCTGATAGGCTTCGTTCGCACTGCCGAATGGCCCCACACGAACGCGGTTTACAACATTGCCGTTGACTTCGCCCACGGCAATTTCGGATTCTGTGCCCACAAACGCCAACTGCGCCCGCAGTTGCTCGGCGTCTTCTCGATTTCGAAAACTTCCCAGCTGCAGAAAGTAAATGGCCTGAGCCACAGGTTCAATTTGTTGAATTGGAGTGCCATCACCGGTCTGAGGTTCCGTGCCCTGCTGAAATGGATCGATGGTAACCACATTGCCCTGATTGGCATTGGCTTTGCCATAAATGGCAGTGTTGGGATCAGGTGGACTGTTACCAGGCCCAGGCGACACATTGGGCACAGCCCCTTGCGTTTCGGCGCCCGAGAAAGGCAGTTGGGACTTGCTGACAAACAACGCCACTCCCAGCGCAATCAAAAGCCCAAACACCATGCCGAACACGAATGCGGGGATGGTATTTCCAAGGGATTTTTTGACTTGAGGTTTCGCTTTGGGTTTCGATGATTTTGTAGATGCCATTGGGGGTTTGAACCTGTCCTTGAGAAACTGAGCCTAAATTATGCCCGAAGGCGACCTGCAGATGCGACCCAAACGCGCAAGCCGGCTTTTGGGATTGCCCTCATGCTGTAAAGTGTAGCCTTCATGGGCAAAAGCTCGAAATTTGCTTAAAAATCTGCAATAAATAGGTGCTTTGTGGGTCTTGACTATCTAAAACGCATACTGACCGCCAAGGTTTACGACGTGGCCATTGAAACACCGTTGGAACGTGCACATTCCTTGTCTGTTCGCACTGCCAATGAGGTGTTGCTAAAGCGTGAGGACATGCAAGAGGTATTCAGCTTCAAGCTGCGCGGCGCTTACAACAAGATGGCCCATTTAAGCCCTATTCAACTGGAACGGGGTGTGATCGCCGCATCTGCAGGCAACCACGCGCAAGGCGTTGCATTGTCTGCAGCGAAGATGCGCTGCCTGGCCACCATTGTGATGCCCACCACCACCCCAGCCCTGAAAATCGACGCTGTGAAACGCTTTGGCGGCGACTGGGTGAATGTAGTGCTGTTTGGCGACAGCTACAGCGATGCGGCAGGACATGCTACCGAATTGGCGCAAGCCAAGGGCTTGACCTTTGTGCACCCGTTTGATGACCCAGATGTGATAGCAGGACAAGGCACAGTGGGCATGGAAATTTTACGCCAGCACCAAGGTCCCATTCATGCCATTTTCATTGCGATTGGCGGCGGCGGTTTGGCTGCTGGAGTGGGTGCTTATGTAAAGCAGTTGCGCCCCGACATCAAAATCATCGGCGTGCAAACCGTGGACTCCGATGCCATGGCGCAAAGCCTGGAACAACGCAAACGCGTGACGCTGGCAGAGGTTGGCCTGTTTTCGGACGGCACCGCAGTCAAGCTGGTGGGCGAGGAAACCTTCCGCCTGTGCGAGAAATATGTCGACGGCGTTGTTCGCGTGACGACTGATGAAGCCTGCGCTGCAATCAAAGATGTTTTTCAGGACACACGCAGCATTCTGGAGCCAGCAGGGGCCCTGGCTGTAGCCGGCTTGAAACAGTATGCCGCTGAAATGGGTCTACAGAATCAAACCCTGATCGCCATTTCCTGTGGCGCAAACATGAATTTTGATCGTCTGCGTTTTGTGGCTGAACGCGCAGAAGTGGGTGAGCAACGCGAGGCAATTTTTGCCATCACTGTGCCAGAGGAACGCGGCAGCTTCAGAAAGTTTTGTGATTTGCTTGGCCCCACCAATGTGACGGAGTTCAACTACCGCATGTCCGATTCGGCCAAGGCCAATATTTTTGTCGGCATTCAAATTGGCAGTCGCACGCAAGCAGATGAATTGCAACAACGCTTTATCGCATCTGGTTTTGACGCACTGAACTTGACTGACGATGAAATGGCGAAGCTGCACTTGCGGCACATGGTGGGCGGAAGGTCCAATTCGGCAGACCATGAACTGGTGTATCGCTTTGAATTCCCCGAGCGACCAGGCGCATTGACGAAATTTTTAACCGCCCTGAACCCAGGCTGGAATATCAGCCTGTTTCACTACCGCAATCATGGCGCCGACTATGGTCGTATTTTGGTGGGCATTCAGGTGCCGCCTGCGGACCACGGCGAGTTCGACAAGTTTGTAAAACAATTGGGCTACCCGGCGGTGAATGAAACGGAGAACCCGGCGTACAAGCTGTTTTTGAAGTAAGTTAGCACTCGTCATCCGCATCAAACGCTTTGTCACCCGCGCCGTCTTCAAGCGCCGCACCGGGGCGAATGGTTTCGAACGGAAACAGCTTGCGATCCATCAGGTGCGAAGGCACCACGGTGGACAGGGACGTGAACAGGTTGGCGATCCAGCGTGGGTTGTGTTTCTCCCACTGATTGAGTAACGCCGCCATTTCCTTGCGCTTCAGGTTTTCCTGACTGCCGCACAAGTTGCACGGAATGATCGGGAAATTCTTTTCTTCGGCATACCGCGCCAAGTCCCGTTCCCGGCAATAAGCCAATGGGCGAATGATGGTGTGTTCGCCATTGTCGCTGACCAACTTCGGTGGCATGCCTTTCATGCGACCGCCGTAGAACAAGTTCAGCAACAGTGTTTGCAAAATGTCGTCTTTGTGATGCCCCAAAGCCACTTTGGTGGCACCCAACTCGGAAGCAACACGGTACAAAATACCGCGGCGTAACCGTGAACACAAAGAACACGTTGTTTTGCCTTCGGGAATCACGCGTTTCACAATTGAGTAAGTGTCTTGTTCTTCAATATGAAACGGTACGTTGATGCTGCGCAAATAGTTGGGCAGCACTTCTTCAGGGAAACCGGGCTGCTTCTGATCCAGATTCACGGCGACAATGTCGAAATGAATTGGCGCACGCTGACGCAACAGCAACAAAATGTCGAGCAAGCCATAGCTGTCTTTGCCACCGGAAAGACATACCATAACTTTGTCGCCATCTTCAATCATGTTGAAATCTGCAATGGCCTGGCCCACTTGCTTGGTCAGGCGTTTCTCAAGTTTGTTGAACTCAAACGCGTCTTTCTGCTCGGCCTTGTTGGGGAAAATCGTGATGGTTTGCATGATTAAATACTTTGCGAAGATTTGAAGCGGAATACCTCGACACCGGCTGATTCACAGTCGGGATAGACCTCGGATTTTTCAGCGCGAACACGGGCCGCGAGTACCTTGGGGTGCTCGAGTACCAGCGCCAGGGTTTTGTCCACCAGCGTTTCAAGCAAGCCAATGTGGCCCGACTGAATGAGACCGTGAATGCCCGGGCGAACGAAGTCGTAATCAACGACATCGACCAGCAAATCACGCTCGGAAGGGGTGGAGGCGCACTTTACCCAAAAATCAATGTTGATGCGCACCGCCTGCGTGCGCCCCAACTCTTGGGGGAACACACCGATGGCAGCCGATACATCGAAATCACGAATAAAAACGCGACGGCAGTCGGCGAGGCGAGAATCAAAAAACCAGTCTGTCATGGTGTCATCATGCTGAAATCGCGCGCCATGGGCACCAGGTGCTGCCCGCCATCCACAAGAATGGTGGTGCCAGTGATTGCGCGGCTTTGCACCAGGAACAACACCGTGTTGGCGATGTCTTGGGGCTCGGAGGATTTGTTCAAAGGCGAAATTCGGTGTGTACTCTCGAATTGCGCATCGGTTTGCAGGTGCGATATCAAGGTAAGGCCTGGGGCCACGCCGACCACGCGCACCTTGGGGGCCAATTCCATGGCCAACATGGTGGTGGCGGTCTCAAGGCCCGCCTTGGTCAAGGTGTAACTCAAGAAATCAGGGTTCAGATTTTTCAGCTTTTGATCAAGCAGGTTCACCACGACAGCTTGCTCGTTGTCGGGTACATGCTGAAACAGGCGTTTGGCCAATTGAATGGGTGCAGCCAGATTCGAGGCCATGTGCCGATGAAAAAGCTCGGGCTGAAAGGTTTCGCCAGAATCGAACTCAAACAATGACGCATTGTTGACCACGCAACGGATGGGCCCGGTTTGTTCGGCTGCGTCGAACAGGGCTTCAACCTCGTCGGGCTTTTCAAGATCGGCCTGAACCACCACACACTGCACACCCAGGGCTTCAATTTGCGCCGCTGTGTCGCGGGCCTCAGCCAGCGAGGAACGGCAATGCAATACGATGGACCAGCCAGCGCGCGCAAGCTCGAGCGAAATGGCTTTACCCAGTCGCTTTGCGCCCCCTGTTACCAGGGCATATTGAGGATTGGCATGTGTCATCGCTGTGTCATCGCTGTTTGATCGGTTAGAATCTGAAAACCGAGGATACTCACCATCAAGCAAACAAGGGTTCACTTCAAGGCTTTGATTTTTAAAAGAAGAACCCGCTATTCTAAACCAGACCTGCCCCATGCTGTCGAATTTTAATCACGCCACTCGCTTTGACGAGTTCATGCGATTTGCACTGTACGACCTGCAAAATGGCTACTACGCCAGGGGCGAGCAAATTTTTGGTCGCCAGGGTGACTTCGTTACTGCACCCGAACTAAGCCCCCTGTTTGGACAAACGCTGGGGAAAGCCCTGCGTGACGTGCTGCCACGCTGCAATGGTGTTGTGTATGAGTTTGGTGCCGGAACCGGGCAACTGGCTTGCGATATTCTTCAAACCGCAGGGGATTTGATTACCCAGTACAACATCGTGGATGTGTCGGCAGGATTAAAACCCGTGCAACTGGCCAAGTTAAAGGCACTGCATGGCCCGGAAGTGGTGCAGAAAGTGCATTGGCTTGGTGAATTGCCGGATGAACTCCGCGGCGTAGTGTTGGGCAATGAGGTGCTCGACGCCACCCCGGTTCGTCGATTCAAATGGCAAAGCGACGGGCCACTTGAAGCTTGGGTTCAACACCTGAACGGCGAGTTGCGCTGGGTATGGAAACCAGCCGACCCGGTTTTAGCCACCGCCATTTCTGACCTGCAATCGGCCCACGGTCCCTGGCCTGAGGGCTATGAATCTGAAATTGCAGAGCAAAGCACCGCGTGGGTAAAAACAATGACGGAGCGCTTAAACGGCCTTGCGCTGATGATTGACTATGGTTTTCATGAAGCCATGTACTACCACCCTACGCGCAGCAAAGGCACCTTGCGCGCGACAAGCCGCCACACAGCACATGATGATTTTTTGGTGAAAGTGGGCCAACAGGATTTGACGGCCCACGTGAATTTCAGCGCGGTGTATGAGGCGCTGACAAGCTGCAACGGCGAACTCGAAGGCTATGCACACCAAGGCGAATTTTTATTGGCGCATGGCATTCTTGAACTGGCCCAACAACAGCCTGATTTTACTCACCCGACGCGTGGCGCCTTGATGCGTCAACATTTGAATACACTGCTGAACGAAGCCGACATGGGTGAAGCATTCAAAGTGATTTGCTGGAGCAAAGGCGTGAACGCGGAGGGCACACAGTTGGCCCAGATATTTTTAGACAAGGACCGAAGCGGAGACCTTTAACTCAGGATGCTGCTTGCGATTCGCAAGGCTTTAGCTCGCCTTTTCTGTTCAACTCAAACACTGAACGCATTGATTCAATTTGCGTGGCATTTCCCCGAAGCTCAAAAAACACACGCACCGGACCAAGTCGCTCCCGAATTTGAACCCCCACGACACCACGCCGGGCCAGGTCAGCCTTCTGAACATTCGCCCGATCCAGGTCCCTAAACAAGCCCAATGAAATAGTGCCTTGCAACGGCCCAGGTGTGGTGATGTAAAACATGTCGGTAATACCCTTGCCAGAGAGTTGGTCAATACCGACCCCACTGTTCACAATGTCTTGCGGCAGGTAAACCACGTAGCCTACTGGCACTTGTCGTTCGAGCCTGTCAGTTTCCCCGCCCCAATTCAGCAAGGCCTCTTGGACGCGCGCAGATTCACTTTGCAGCAATGGGCCCCACAACAGGCATTCCTGATTGAGTTTCGGATTCTCGAACACCTGTTTACTTGCATTTTCAATTGCACTGTCGAGCTGGGCTTGCCCCTGTTTCAAATCAATTTTAGGGGCCACGGGTGTAGGCGCACGAATGACATCAACAGCCTGATCCCAGGGGCGCTCTACGCCGACCCACTCAGCACGCAAGCCAGGCGAATCAATCGCTTTTTGCGAACTGCTGTTTGTAACAACACCCAAACCCAGCAAGACCAGATTACCCAATAGCAGGAACACAGCCAGAACACGCCAACCATTCATGCTGCCGCACCTTTCTGACCCAATAGATAATCAACCAACAAACCCTTGAACACAGCATGCTCAAGCAGCTTGGCCTGCGGCAAACTGGCCTGCATCATGGGTGCAAACCCACCCGAGAGCCACACCACGGCAGGCTCACGATGCTCCTGCTCCAACTGCGCCGCAATTGACTGCACCATTGCTGCCTGCATGCGACCAACGCCTTGGCCAATTGCCTGCTGCGTGCTGACAGGCCAAGTGTTGGCAGTGGCGAGATTGAAATCCACCTTGGGCAATTCAGCGGTGTTGGAATGCAAACTTTGAAGCATGGTTTCAATGCCCGGCACAATGTATCCGCCCAAGTGTTGCCAGTGGGTATTTTTGACCACGATGTCGAACGTGGTGGCCGTGCCAAAGCTCACCAACAAATTGACAGCAGCCTGGCTGACTTGAGTCAACGCCATGCATGCCGCCCATCGGTCTTTACCCAAAGCAGCTGGGGTTTCGTATGCCGATTGAACCTCGGCATGCCTGTTCACAGTCAATACATGCAGGGCCACGCCAGCAACCTCGCACACTTCGCGCACTGACCGTTCGAAATCCGGGCCCAAGACATTGCTGAGCAACACCGCCTGCACTGGGGACTGAGCATGATCCAAACAAGGCGCAAGTTGCTGGTGCAACAACTTCGATGCGCCAGAGAAAGGCTTAAAACCTGTGGTCGGGTGACTGAAAAAAGCCGAGGGTTGCTCAAACGGCAAACTGACGCTCGCGTGCAAGCACCACTTCACCAACGTGTTTCCTGCGTCGATACACAACAAACTGCCAGTATTGCTCACAGCCGCACCCTCAATGACAGATCGCCCGCATGAACTGCACGCAGGCCCTGTTCTGTATTTACCAAATACGCACCTTGCCGGTCAATTCCCATGGCCTCGCCTGTAAAACAAACCACCCCTTGGTCTTCCACTTGCACTGGATTGTGCAGCCAGGAATCACGCCGGGTGAATTCAGCAAATATCGCGTCAATTCCTTGTACGCTTGCCATGTCAATCCATCTCAAAACCGAAAACACGACCTGCTCGGCCAGGTTGCGCGATGAAGGCATACTAGACGCTGGCAAATAGTTCGACAAACTGGTGGCCCCCCGACCGGAAAGCGCGTCGGGAACATCGACGGGCTGAATATTCAGCCCAATCCCGACCACAGTGACTGCACCCTGCCCGGTTTGAAAGGATTCGCACAGCACACCGCCCAATTTTTGTTGGTCCGCCAACAAATCATTGGGCCACTTCAGGTGCACGGGTACATTCCATTGCTCAAGAACCTGAGCCACTGCCACGCCGACGCAAAGCGGCAAGAATGGCATTTGCAGCCCCGCCATGGGCAAGCCCAAAGACAGGCACAAACCAGAACCGGGCTGCGCCTGCCACACTCGCCCGCCACGCCCGCGGCCAGCAGTTTGCATGTTGGCCAGCACTGCCGCAACACCCGACACTCGCCCCTGCTGGTAAGCGCGGCTGAGATAATCATTTGTTGAGTCGACTGAATCGAGTTCGATCCAGTGCACTTCGGCTTGGGTTAACATCGGATGACGATTATTTCAGGCAAGTTGTGAAATTTCGCCCATCTTAACCCTCGAATGGGACTCAAAACCAAGGAACTGCTCAAACCCAATGTCACCAATCCATTCCAGCCTGCTGAAAAGAACCCCATACACCGGGATTCTGATGTTTGCGAGTCTGTATGCGTGCATGGTCATTCACCTGAGCCTGTTTCCTTACAGTGACTGGCGACACATTGGCATTGGTCCTTTTGAATTTCTGTTTGGCCCCTGGATACCCGTGCATCAAAAAGTACTGTGGGCCGATGTATTCATCAATATCGGGGGCTACATTCCGCTGGGCTTTCTGATGCTGCTGGGGCTGAACCGGCAGCCGCGTACATTCGACAAAATACTTGTGGTGCTGGTGTGTGCGCTGATCTCGCTGGCCCTGGAATCGATGCAAACATTTTTGCCAAGCCGGGTGCCTTCGAAAATGGACCTGGTCACCAATGCGATTGGTGGCGCCTTGGGCGTATTGGCGGGTATTTACGTGACCGCGCACCACCGAATTGCCCCATTATTAAACCGCAGAATTGAACATTGGCTGATTCAGCGTGCATGGATTGGCATGGGCTTGCTCAGCCTTTGGTTTCTCAGCATTTTACCGCCGCAAAACCCGACATTCAGCACAGGGCTGTGGCTGGGTAATTTGCTGGAAATACCCGGCCCGCTGCAGCACAGCACGCCATTTGGAATACCCCTGGAGGTATTGCTGAAAATTGAAACAATTGCCCCCACATTCATCAACTATTGTTTTTTGATGTGCGCCTGGATGGTTGGCCTTGCCCAGACCCATGCTGGCTCGCCACGAACACGACTCTTGATTGTGTTGATTGCGCTGACGCTATTGATTCGCTTGCTTGATTACCTGGTACTGGCACCCATGTCGGCGTGGAGCTACTTGGGGCAACGTTGGTTTGAGGCCAATAGTTTGGGCCTGCTGATCGCCTTTGTGGTAGCACTGACCATTTCGATGATGCAGGTGTTGCCCCACCACATGGCTCGCATCGGCCTGCTGCACTTGTTGGGTGGGTGGTTGATCACCTTGCTTTTACCCGGTGTTTACGACCCCGACCTGGGCAACCCAGGCAGCGGCATTCTGGCAATTTTTCGTAGCCTGCAAGAGGCCGGGCGCTGGGTGAGCGAGTTGTGGCCAATTTTGGCGCTGACTGTTTTGACCTTTTTGAGCCTGCCCGAGCGACGTTTTCGGCGATAATAGGAACCATACCCTGAGCAATCACGCGGATTCACCCAGCCATGAGCTACTTCGAGAAGCACGTTTTCTTTTGCACCAACCAACGCCCCAACAATGAAAATTGTTGCGCAGATTGCCACGCATCGGCAGCGCATGCACACGCCAAGGAGCGCATCAAAAAGCTGGGCTTGAATGGACAGGGGAAAATCCGGATGAACAAAGCGGGTTGCCTGGACCGTTGCGATGAAGGCCCCGTGATGGTGGTGTATCCCGAAGGTGTTTGGTACACCTATGTGGACATCTCGGACGTGGATGAAATTATTGATTCTCACTTGGTGGGCGGTGAAATCGTCGAACGCCTGCGATTGCCATGAATCCGAAAACCCGACATGAACTGTGGGACGGCCACGCAGGCCCGATTGAAGTGTCTATTGACGAGCCCACCGCAGCGATACGCGGCTTGGCGGTCATTGCACACCCCCACCCTTTGTTTGGCGGCACCAAAGACAACAAAGTTGTTCAAACGCTAGCGCGCGCGTTTCTTCAAATGGGCTACACGACCTTGCGCTTCAATTTCAGGGGTGTCGGTCAAAGCGCTGGCACGCACGACAACGGTCAAGGCGAAACCGACGACCTTGCGCAACTGACTGAACAGGCCCGCACAACTTTGCTGCCCGTGGAGCTACAAAGCCAGCCGGTTGCCATGGCTGGTTTCTCCTTCGGTGCATTTGTCACCAGCCACGGCGCACAACGACTGCGCGAGGCTGGAATAAACATCGGAAAACTGGTGCTGGTGGGCACTGCCACGAGTCGTTTTGACGTGGCCCCTGTACCTGACAACACACTGGTGATTCATGGTGAAGTCGACGACACTGTGCCGCTAAGCGATGTTTTACGTTGGGCAGGTGAACAAGACCTGCCAGTGATGGTCTTGCCAGGAGTGGAACATTTTTTTCACGGCAAACTGCCTCAACTCAAAGAGCTGGTTGTGCGTTATTACCCAAGCTAAACGCCATCCACTTTCCTTACCCATTTCTAGTACAGGAGCTTTTTACTTGTTTAATTCAGGAATTTCCCGATTCAAACGCCATGTGGGCCAACTTTCATTGGTTCTGGGCCTGGGTATCGGAGTTGCCACGCAAGCGGTTGCCCAATCCAGTGTCATGCCCCCTCCACCCGAAATCGGCGCGAAGGGCTATATGTTGCTAGACCTGACCACGGGCCAAACCCTGGCCGAGTTCAATAGCCGCGAACGCCTTGATCCCGCTTCGCTGACCAAGTTGATGACGGCCTACATGGCTTTTGCAGCACTTGAAAGCAAGCAAATTCGCATGGATCAACAAGTGCCAGTGTCACCCTATGCCTGGAAGGCGGAAGGTTCACGCATGTTTATCGAACCCAACAAGCCAGTCACAGTTGAAGAACTGCTTTACGGTGTGATTGTGCAGTCGGGCAACGACGCAAGCCGCGCGATAGCCGAACTGTTGGCAGGGGACGAAAACAACTTTGCGACACTGATGAACCAGCAAGCCAAGCGACTGGGCCTGACGGACACCAACTTCAAAAACGCCACAGGCCTGCCCGATCCGCAGCACTACACCACGGCGCGCGATCTGGGAGTTCTTGCAAAACGGATCATTCAAGACTTTCCTGAGTACTACAAGAAGATGTACTCGACCAAGGAATACACCTACAACGGCATTCGTCAGCCCAACCGCAACCGCCTGTTGTGGATCGACTCTTCCGTGGATGGCATGAAAACCGGCCACACTGAGTCGGCTGGCTATTGCCTGGTCAGCTCGGCCAATCGCACACTGCCCAACGGAGTTGATCGCCGCCTGCTGTCGGTGGTACTGGGCACCACATCGGACCAGGCCCGCACCCAGGAAAGCCTGAAACTGATGAACTACGGTTATCAAATGTTTGAAACCGTGAAGCTTTATTCAGCCAAGCAAGCCATTAGCACCAGCGAGGTCTACAAAGGCCAGGCCAAAGAGATAAAGCTGGGCGTGAACAAGGACCTGCTGATCAATGTGCCACGCGGCATGGCCAAACAATTGAAGGCCACAGTCGAGAAAAAAGGCACCCTGATTGCGCCAATTCCTGCGGGCACCGAATTGGGCACCTTGAAGTTGACACTGAACGGCGAAACAATTGGTACTGTGCCGCTTCTGGCCCTGTCCACAGCCGAAGAAGCCGGTTTGTTTGGCCGAATGGTAGACTCTGCCAAATTGTGGTTTGAAGAGTAAACAATGAGCACACCGACACCCAGTGAAGGCAAGAAAAGCCTGATTGAGTTTCCGACACACTTTCCCATCAAGGTGATGGGAAAGAATGTGCCTGAATTTTCTCAGGTAATTTGCGATTTATTGCTCAGCATGAGCCCTGGATTTGATGTTGCAGGCGTTGACATGCGCCCCAGCAGCAAGGGCAATTACCTGAGCTTGACCTGCAACGTCTATGTCCACAACCAAGACGAGCTGGACGACATCTACAGGGCGCTGTCCGGCCACGAGCTGGTGTCGGTTGTACTTTGATCAAACCCCGTAACGGGAACGATATTCCTTGACCTTTTCGTACCAGCCGGCCAGGCGAACATTGGCCGCTTGGCGAGTCAACAGGTAGCGCAACAAATCTTGCAGGTTGGCAATGGCCAGCACAGGGATACCATACAACTGCTCAACTTCCTGAACCGCCGAGTGCTGTGTGTCCTGACCATCGCGCATGCCTTTTTCCATGCGATCAAGGGCAATCAGCACAGCTGCGGGCTCAGCCCCGTTGGCGCGAATGATTTCAACGGATTCGCGCACCGATGTGCCTGCCGAAATGACATCGTCAACAATGACAACACGCCCTTCCAGTGGAGCACCTACCAAAGAACCACCTTCTCCGTGGTCCTTGGCTTCCTTGCGGTTAAAGGCGTAGGGCACGTCTCGACCACGGCGGGCCATTTCCATGGTGGCGCCTGCCACCAAAGGAATACCCTTGTAAGCCGGACCAAACAACATGTCGAACTCAATTCCCCGCTCAGCGGTTTGCTCAAGCAAGGTTTGTGCGTAAAATTCACTGAGCTTTTGTAAAGAAGAGCCTGTGTTGAACAGACCCGCATTGAAAAAGTACGGTGACATTCTTCCGGCCTTGGTTTTGAATTCACCGAAGCGCAACACCTGCTTTTCGACAGCAAACTGCAAAAACTGGTCGGAAAGAACCTGTAAATTTTGATTTGAATCGACCACGATCAATCCCTAAAAAACTGACTTCATACAATGACCCGCATTATCTCAGCAAATCTGAATGGAATTCGTTCTGCCCACACAAAAGGGTTTTTCGACTGGATGAACCAAAGCCAGGCCGATGTGGTGTGCGTGCAGGAGATCAAGGCGCACTTGGCCGATCTTGGGCCGGAACACCTGCAACCAGGGGACTACCAAGGCTACTTTCAGGCTGCAGAGAAAAAAGGCTACAGCGGAGTAGGCATTTACAGCAAAATCGAACCACTTAATGTGACTTATGGACTAGATAACGCCGAATTCGATGCTGAAGGCCGCATGGTCACCGCAGAATTCGAGAACATGATTGTGTCGTCCATCTACTTCCCGTCTGGCAGCAGCTCAGAGGAACGACAAGAAGCCAAATTCCGGTTTTTAGATCACTTTGCGCAAATTTTCGACGATTTTGAGAGCAAGAAGAAGCCTGTTGTTTTGTGTGGCGACTGGAATATTGCCCACAAGGAAATTGACCTGAAAAACTGGAAAGGCAACCTGAAAAACAGCGGCTTCACCCCTGAAGAACGCGCCTGGATTGGCGAGGTAATTGAAAATCGCGGATGGGTAGACGCTTACCGTGTGCTGTACCCAGAGGAAACCGAGGCTTGCTACACCTGGTGGAGCAACCGAGGGCAAGCTTATGCCAAGAATGTGGGGTGGCGAATTGATTACCAGATGGTGAGCCCCGCATTGCGTGACTTGATACGTGAAGTGAGTGTTTACAAGGGCCAGAAGTTTTCAGACCATGCACCGCTGATTGCGGATTACGATCACCCGCTGTAACGAGACCGGTCGATTAGGCTGATGATTCAGCCAACTCGGCAGTGGGATTGCTTGGGACGCACTTGAAGAAAACCGCCCCGTTTGGATTCAACCGCCACGGTCGGCCATAGGCCGGCACCGAGACTCGGCCCGCCCTTTTGCCGAGCGAGGTGAGTCAGGGTGAATCTCAAAAAGGGATTAAGCGGTTTTCAGTGCGAAACAGGCAACCCACGGCGAGTTGGCACGAAGCAGCAGCAACTCATGCCAAAGTGGTATTGATCACGCGCTCAGTTTCGCCTTCAAAATCTCATTCACCTGCGCCGGGTTGGCCTTTCCACGCGCGGCGCGCATGATCTGCCCAACCAAGAAGTTAAACGAGGCTTCTTTGCCTGCCTTGTACTCGGCCACAGGGCCGGGATGCGCAGCCAACACATCGTCAATCATTTTCTCGACAGCGCCTGAGTCGGAAATCTGCTCCAAACCTTCACCTTTGATACACGCATCCACGTCAGCGTACTTGCCTTCCCACAGGGCAGCAAACACCACTTTCGCAGTTTTGTTGTTCAGGGTTCCGTCTACCACGCGCTTCACCAAAGCAGCCATCAGGGCTGGCTCAATGGGTGATTCAGCAGGCGTTTTGTCTTCCCGATTCAGGTTGGCCGAAAACTCACCCAGCAACCAGTTCGCCAAGGGCTTTGCTTTGTCATTGCCTGCAACGGCCAAGGCCGCTTCAAAGTAATTGGTCATGGCCCGGCTGCCAGTGACGGTAACCGCATCGTATTCACTCAAACCCAAATCAGCGGTGTAACGCGCCTGTTTCTGGCCTGGCAATTCAGGCATTTCAGCGCGAACCTGCTCAACCCACTCCTGGGAAATCATCAGTGGAGGCAGATCAGGATCGGGGAAGTAACGGTAGTCTTCCGAATCTTCCTTGCTGCGCATGGAACGGGTTTCGTTGCGATCTGGATCGTAAAGTCGCGTTTCTTGCTTGATAACGCCGCCATCTTCGATGATTTCGATTTGACGCTGCGCTTCGAACAAAATGGCAGCCTGCAAGAACTTGAAACTGTTCAGGTTTTTGATTTCACAACGCGTACCCAGCTTGGTTTCGCCTTTGGGGCGAACCGACACGTTGGCGTCGCAGCGGAAGCTGCCTTCCTGCATATTGCCGTCGCAAATGCCCAGCCATGTGACCAGCGTGTGCAAAGTTTTTGCGTAGGCCACCGCTTCTTCGGCCGAGCGCATGTCGGGTTCGGTCACAATTTCGAGCAGCGGCGTACCAGCACGATTCAGGTCGATACCCGACTGGCCTGCAAAGTCTTCATGCAGGCTTTTGCCTGCGTCTTCTTCCAAATGGGCGCGCACCAGGCGCACGGTTTTCATTTGATCGCCCAGCAAAAAGCTGACTGTTCCGCCCTGCACCACAGGAATTTCAAACTGGCTGATTTGATAGCCTTTGGGCAAGTCGGGATAGAAATAGTTTTTACGCGCAAATATGGAGTGCTCGGCCACTTTGGCGCCCACGGCCAAACCAAACTGAATGGCACGCTGCACGGCGGCCTTGTTCATGACTGGCAAAACACCGGGCAAAGCCAAATCAACGGCACAGGCCTGTGCATTGGGCTCGGCACCAAAAGCGGTGCTAGCACCCGAGAAAATTTTTGATTCTGTTGTGAGCTGGGTGTGGGTTTCAAGACCCACCACAATTTCCCATTGCATGGTGTGATCCCTTTTTAAGACGGTGTACGAAGGTGCCAATCGGTAGCAAGCTGATAATGATCAGCCAATGCCAGCAATTCCCCTTCCTTGAAATAGTTGCCAATCAGCTGCATGCCCACGGGGCGGTTTTTGTCACCGAAGCCCACGGGCACACTCATGCCGGGCAAACCAGCCAGGCTGGTGCTCAGCGTGTAAATGTCGGCCAGGTACATTTGAACCGGGTCAGCCGACTTCTCGCCCAAATTCCACGCCACTGTGGGGCTGACCGGGCCAGCGATGAAATCACACTGCTGAAAGGCAGCCTGGAAGTCTTGCGCAATCAGGCGGCGAATTTTCTGGGCCTGCAAATAATACGCGTCGTAATAACCATGCGAAAGCACATAGGCACCCACCATGATGCGACGCTGTACTTCAAGGCCAAAACCTTCGCTGCGCGAATTCTCGTACATGGATTTCAAATCGGTGTAATCGGCCGCGCGGTGACCATAACGCACACCATCAAAACGCGACAGGTTGGAGCTGGCTTCGGCCGGGGCGATTACGTAGTACGCAGGAATGGACAATTCAGTGCGCGGCAGACTGATGTTCACCAGCATGGCGCCCATGGCTTCAAGCTGTTTCAGTGCAGCATCAATTGGCGCGCGTACATCGGCGGCCAAACCCTCGCCAAAAAATTCAGCGGGAAGGCCCACACGCACACCAGCCAGCGGTTTTGCGACATCGCCGTTTCTCAAGGCCTTGCCAAAACCGGCCGTGAAATCCTCTTGATCAACTGGACGCTGCACGCTGGTGCTGTCTTTCGCATCAAAGCCCACCATGGCATTGAGTACCAAGGCGCAATCGCGGGCGCTGTGGGCCATTGGGCCAGCTTGGTCCAGGCTGCTAGCGTAGGCGATCATGCCATAGCGGCTGCAACTGCCATAGGTGGGCTTGATGCCGGTGATGCCGCACAACGAGGCAGGTTGGCGAATAGAACCACCCGTGTCGGTGCCGGTTGTAAATGGCACCACACCAGCAGCCACGGCCACCGCCGAACCACCCGAGGAGCCACCGGGCACAGCCAGCGAGTCCCAAGGGTTCAAACACGGACCGTAGGCGCTTTTTTCGTTGGACGAACCCATTGCAAATTCATCGCAGTTCAATTTGCCAATGCTGACGGTTCCAGCAGCATTCAAGCGCGACACCACCTCGGCATCAAAGGGGCTTTGGTAACCTGCCAGCATTTTCGAGCCAGCCGTGCTGGTCCAGCCCTGTGTAACAAAAATGTCTTTGTGCGCAGTCGGAATACCCAGTAGCGCACCTTTTTCACCGGAAGCCAAACGCAAATCGGCAGCTTTGGCTTGTTCAAGGGTGAGGTCATCGCGAATGTCAACGAATGCGTTCAGACTGGATTGCTGACCCGCTTCGCGCAGGGCGTCGTGGGCCAGCTCAGTCGCGCTGGCTTTTTTCTCGTCCAGCAGGGTGCGCAGCGCGGAAATACTTTGAAGTTTGGAAGACATGCTTAAAACCACATTCCAATGTCAGATTTGCAAAATTAGGAGGTAAAACTTTTCAATGAACAATTATTCGATCACTTTGGGCACCAAAAACAAGCCTTTCTCGGCTGCTGGCGCGTTGGCCATGTTGGCAGTGCGGTTGTCTGCTTCTGTCACCAGGTCTTCGCGCAAGCGAAGCGCGATCGGCTGAATCAGCGAGATGGGATGCGCGAGTGGCTCAACACCTTCAGTGTTTTCACTGCTCAAGCGATCGGCCAATTGCATGATGTTGTTCAATTGTTGCTCAAGGGCCTGGGCTTGCTCGGGAGCCACTTTCAAGCGCGACAAGGCCGCAATTTTTGCAATTTGTCCGGAATCAAGGGACATAAATTTTCTCCGCCGACCAGCAGGCCTGAGCATCGCTTCTAAATGATGCAAAAGCCGCTTGGTGAAAGTCTGTGTTGATCAAAGTCTACTTATTTTATAGGTTATCATCGGTAGTTACGCCACTTGACAAGTGAAGTCCCATAAATAGTGGCGAACCGGACAACTTCTAGACAACTTTGAGCTTCGCGGGCTTGGCAGCTCTCCAACTACACGACACAGGTTAGAACATCACCATGTTTGGGTTTCTACGCAGCTACTTATCAAACGACTTGGCCATTGATTTGGGCACGGCCAACACGCTAATTTACGCCCGCACCAAAGGCATCGTTCTCGACGAGCCCTCCGTGGTTGCCATCCGCCAGGAAGGCGGCCCCAATGGCAAGAAAACCATCACTGCGGTTGGCCTTGAAGCCAAGCAAATGTTGGGTAAAGTGCCAGGCAACATCGAGGCCATTCGCCCCATGAAAGACGGCGTGATCGCCGATTTCACGGTGACTGAGCAAATGCTCAAGCAGTTCATCAAGATGGTTCACGAAAGCCGTCTGTTTTCTCCCAGCCCCAGAATAATCATTTGCGTGCCCTGCGGGTCGACGCAAGTTGAGCGCCGCGCCATTCGCGAAAGCGCATTGGGCGCAGGTGCATCCCAGGTTTACCTGATTGAAGAACCAATGGCTGCTGCAATTGGTGCAGGCCTGCCAGTTTCCGAAGCATCGGGCTCCATGGTGGTTGACATTGGCGGCGGCACCACCGAGGTGGGCATCATTTCCCTGGGTGGCATGGTGTACGCAGGCAGCGTGCGCGTGGGCGGCGACAAGTTCGACGAAGCCATCATCAGCTACATTCGCCGCAATTACGGCATGATGATCGGCGAACCCACAGCGGAAGCCATCAAGAAGCAAATCGGATCCGCCTTCCCCGGCTCGGAAGTGAAAGACATGGAAGTGACAGGCCGCAATTTGTCGGAAGGCATTCCACGCCGATTCACCATTTCTTCCAATGAAATTCTGGAAGCGCTGACCGAACCATTGAATGCAATCGTGTCCGCAGTGAAATCCGCACTGGAACAAACTCCACCAGAACTGGGCGCAGACATTGCCGAGCGCGGCATGATGCTGACCGGTGGTGGCGCCTTGTTGCGCGACCTGGACCGCTTGCTCATGGAAGAAACCGGCTTGCCTGTGCATGTGGCCGAAGACCCGCTGACTTGCGTGGTTCGTGGTTGCGGCCTTGCGCTGGAACGCATGGACAAGTTGGGCACCATTTTCACCAGTGAATAAATAGAGTACAAGCGGTTCGAACTCCGGCTTCTAACCCAGCCTAGCCTTGAACCGGCGACAAGCCTATGGAGTACACACCACCACCGTTGTTCAAACAAGGCCCATCCGCACGCGTGCGGCTGGCCTTTTTTGTCGCGCTCTCGGTGGGCCTGTTGTTTCTCGATTCGCGCTTTGCTGCCATGGAAGTGGTGCGCAAAGCGGTGGGCACCGTACTTTATCCATTACAAAAAATTGCAAGCCTGCCCATTGAGTGGAGCCAGGCCGGCATTGATTATGTGTCAACGCTCGACACGCTTCAATCCGAAAACAGAACCTTGATTCTCGAGCAACTTCAAGACAAACAAAGACTGCACGAACTGGAAACCCTGCGCCAGGAAAACGAGAAACTGCGCAAACTGATGAATGTGGGCAACACGCTGAAAGTGAAGCGCTCCATACTCAGTGAAATTGTCAGCGATGCACGCGATCCGTTTTCCCGAAAAATCATCATTGGGAAAGGTCTGATTCAGGGTGTGAAGGAAGGAATGCCTGTCATCGATGAACTGGGCTTGCTGGGGCAAGTCACCCGCGCATTTCCAAGCCGTGCCGAAGTCAGCCTGATCACAGACAAGGAACAGATCATACCGGTTGAAAACTTGCGCAATGGGATTCGCAGCGTGGCCTATGGCGGGCTGGACGGCGGTTTGCTTGAACTCCGATTCATGGCGGCCAACGCCGACATTGAGAACAACGATTTATTGGTGACCTCCGGGCTGGATGGGGTGTATCCCCGAGGCGTTCCGGTGGCACGAGTTATTCGCGTAGAACGCAATTCACTCTATGCCTTTGCCAGTATTTTCTGTGAACCCATCGCCGGTGTAGAACGCCACCGTTTTGTACTGGTACTGGACACATTCAGGGAAAAACCACCTGCCTTGCCCACGGCACCTCCCTCTGCGACCAACACGGAGGCTGGCAATGGCAATTAACCCGTTTGGCGACTCCGAGATTTTACGGCCAGTGAACCCATGGTTCATCACCTTCTCACTGCTGGCTGCAATGCTGTTCAAGTTTATTCCGATCGACAGAAACTGGATCACGCCCGATTTGTTGGCCTTGGTGTTGGTGTTCTGGAATATTCGTCAACCCCGACGAATTGGCATTGGTGTGGCTTGGTGTTTTGGTGCCGCAATTGATGTGCATTCAGCCAGCGTGTTTGGTGAACATGCCCTGGCCTACACCCTGCTTTCCTACTTCGCCATCACCATTCACCGGCGGGTGATGTGGTTCTCGCCAATGATGCAAGCGGCGCATATTTTTCCGTTGCTGTTGGCTGCGCAAGCAATTACCGTGGCCATTCGTGTCATGTTCGGCGGCACATTTCCGGGCACCTTGATATTTGCTGAAAGCGCGTTGACCGCTGCATTGTGGCCACTGACTCAATTCTTGCTGCTCGCACCACAGAAGCTTCCGGAAAACCGTGACAACGACCGCCCGATATGACCGAGTTTAACCACCCAGAACAAGCCATCAAACAGTTCCGGTTCCGGCTGTTTCTGGCTGGCCTCTTTGTGGTGTTGCTGTTTCTGGTGCTGGTGGCGCGCCTGCTTTGGCTTCAAGTGATCAGCTATGACAAATACCAATCCAAAGCCGAGGACAACCGAATCACCATTGTGCCGCTGGTGCCCAACCGCGGGCTGATTCTTGACCGCAACGGCGTGGTGCTGGCGAACAATTATTCAGCCTACACACTTGAAATCACCCCATCCAAAATCGACAACTTGAACGAGATGATTGATGAACTCGGCAAGATTGTTGAAATCTCCGCCCTGGATCGCAGACGATTCAAGAAACTGCGTGCTGAATCGAAACGATTTGAATCCATTCCGATTCGTACCCGCCTGACGGACGAAGAAGTGGCCCGGTTTGCGGTGCAAAGCTTCCGTTTTCCCGGCGTGGAAATTCGCGCTCGCCTTTTTAGACAATACCCATATGGCTCATATGCGGCGCACTTGCTGGGTTACATTGGTCGAATTTCGGCACGGGATCAAGACCGCATTGAAGAACTCGACCAAACAAACAACTACCGGGGCACGGCCTACATCGGCAAAGACGGTCTGGAAAAACGTTATGAAACGCAATTACACGGACGAACCGGCTTTGAAGAGGTAGAAACCTCGGCGGGTGGCCGAGCCGTTCGGGTGCTTTCACGCTCGCCCGCAGTGCCGGGTGAAAACCTGATGCTATCGATCGATATCCGCTTGCAAGAAGCCGCGGAGAAGGCATTGCAAGGCAAACGGGGGGCGCTGGTTGCCATCGATCCGCGCAATGGCGATATTCTGGCCATGGTAAGCGCCCCCAGTTTTGACCCCAATCTGTTTGTAGAAGGCATTGACTCTGAGAACTGGAAGCTACTGAATGAAAGCATCGATCGGCCTTTGTTAAACCGGCCATTGACAGGCACTTATCCGCCCGGCTCCACCTTCAAGCCCTTCATGGCGCTGGCCGCCCTGGAGCGCGGCTTTCGCACGGCATCCAGCACACTGCGCGACCCCGGTTACTTTGACTTCGGCTCGCGCCGATTCATGGATGACAAAATTGGCGGCCACGGTATGGTGGACATGTACAAATCAATTGCCGAGTCATGCAATACCTATTACTACATGCTGGGCAGTGAAATGGGTATCGACATCATTTCAGAATTCATGGGCCGCTTTGGTTTTGGTTCACGCACTGGTATTGATCTGGACGGAGAACGAACCGGTGTGTTGCCCTCACGGGAATGGAAAGTAGCTGCTTTTAAAAAAGCCGAGGCTCAACGCTGGTACTCGGGCGAAACCATTTCGGTGGCCATTGGCCAAGGCTACAACAACTACACACCGCTGCAATTGGCGCACGCCACAGCAGTGTTGGCCAGCGGCGGAATGAACGCAACACCCCGACTGGTGCGGGCTTTCCAAAACCCGGTGAGTGGACAAGTCACTGAAAAACCACTGGAAGCTTTTAAGCAACTCAACTTGCAACAACGGCATGTCGATACAGTCAAACTGGGCATGCGCGGCGCAGTGCTTGAAGGCACGGCACGGGGTGTTTTCAAGGACGTAAAATATGAGGTGGCGGGCAAAACAGGGACTGCGCAGGTGTTTGGACTGAAACAGGGCGAAACTTACAAAGACCGTGCCGCCTCGGCCGAACGCCTACGCGACCACGGCTGGTTTATTGCTTTTTCACCCATGGAACAACCCCGAATTGCCTTGGCTGCCATTGTTGAGAACGGCGGGTTTGGCAGTCAGTCTGCGGCCCCTGCGATCAAACAGGTACTCGATACTTTTTGGCGAATTGACGCGGAGAACGATCCCTCAATTGCTTTGCCAGCGCCCCAAGCTCCTGAACAGGCTGCAAACCTGGAGGCCTTGCCTTGAACCGAACCCGCGCCATTCAACGCGAACCGATTTGGCCGCGCATCAAACCATTCCTGACGGTATTTGACCCGGTGCTCAGCACCATTTTGCTGTCGCTGGTGGTGTTTGCGCTGATTACCCAATACAGTGCCGCTTTCGATTTCGAGGGCAGATTCATCGACCACTCCCGCAATCTTCTGATTGCATTCATGGTGATGTGGATCACTGCAAATTTGAAACCGCAGTTTTTGATGCGCATTGCCGTGCCGCTGTATGTGGTGGGGGTCATTTTGCTGATTGCCGTTGAACTGTTTGGCGACATCTCCAAAGGTGCGCAGCGTTGGCTTAACCTGGGTTTTATTCGAATTCAACCGTCAGAAATCATGAAAATTTCCATGCCGCTGATGTTGGCGTGGTTCTTTCAGCAGCGAGAAAACGTCTCTGGGTGGCGAGAATTCGCAGTGGCCTCGATTATTTTGGCCATCCCGGGCGTTTTGATTCTGAAACAGCCCGACTTGGGTACGGCGCTGCTGGTGTTGGGCTCGGGCTTCTTTGTCATTTTCTTCGCGGGCTTGTCCTGGAAAGTGCTGGCTTGGCTCACTGGTTTATTCTTGGCAAGCCTGCCCGTGTTCTGGACGCTGATGCACGATTACCAGCGTCAACGGGTACTTACCTTGCTCGACCCCACCCAAGATCCGCTTGGAAAAGGATTTCACATTATTCAGTCCACGGTGGCCGTGGGTTCGGGTGGGTTTACCGGCAAAGGATTCTTGCAAGGCACGCAAACCCACCTGGAATTTATTCCGGAACGCACCACTGACTTCATTTTCGCGGTGCTGGCAGAGGAGTTCGGCTTGTTGGGCTGCCTGGTGCTGTTGACACTTTATACCTGCCTGATTGTGCGGGGACTGGTGATTGCTGGCAACGCGCCCACGTTGTTCTCACGCCTGATGGCGGGATCCATGGCCCTGATTTTCTTCACCTATGCATTTGTGAACATTGGCATGGTCAGCGGTATTTTACCGGTGGTGGGTGTGCCGCTGCCCTTGATGAGCTACGGCGGAACCGCCATGGTGACCTTGGGCATGGGTGCAGGTATTTTGATGAGCATTCAAAATACCAAAAAACTGATTCAAACCTGAAGGCCTTGTCATGATTCAAGCCAGCAAAGCCTGGTTGCAAAACGCACTACCCGGAAAGTTTCAGCCCTTCACAGCGCGCTGGCGCGACGAGAACAGCGCCCCTGCCCAGCAATTCATTCCATGGATATTGAATGGCGAACACCTGGGTTTTTGGGACACCCAACACCAGACCACCTTTGACAAAGTGTTTCATGCTGCAGACCTTGCATGCACAAGCACCGCCCTTGGGATGAATTGCACAAGCACTGCCGGGCCACAGCTTCTTAGCGCGAAATTGGCCAGTGCAGGCAATATGCTCAAAGCCCTGGGCCTGGTACCAGGTTGGCGCAACGAGGAACAACTGCTACTGAGCCCACAAGGGCAGGTGCTGGCCACCGCCGAGCGGGCCTTGTTCAAGACACTGGGTTTGCGCAGCCGCGCGGTGCATGTTCATGTTGAAAACCACAACGGCTGCGTGTGGACAGGTGTGCGTTCGCTCACCAAACATGAAAACCCAGGGATGCTGGACAACCTGGCCGCTGGCGGTATTGCCAGTGCCGAAAGCGTTGAGCGCACCCTGTGGCGTGAACTTGATGAAGAGGCGGGGCTGAATTCAGACGATTTTGCCTGGATCAAACCTTTGGCCCCGCATGAACTGGTGTTAAGCCGCCCCTTGCTGTATGGTGGCTGGCATCACGAAACAGTCATTTTGTTTCATGGCCAGTTAAAGCGGGGTCGTCGCCCCGAAAACCGCGATGGCGAGGTAAGCGCCTTCCAGTTAATGTCGCCCAATGCCTGCGTCGAAGCAATCAATGCCTGGCAATTCACACCCGATGCAGCCCTGTGCTGCGCGCTGGCGCTGAATGCCACCAAATAAATACGAAAGGAACAAACATGTTGTTGGGTTTAAAAGCCGCCACGTACCGGATTGGTACCACTGTGCTGCTGGATCAGGTTGATTTTTCAATTGAAGAACGTGAACGCGTGGCCTTGGTAGGCCGCAACGGCACGGGCAAAAGTACTTTGTTCCGGATTTTGACTGGCGAAACCACCCCTGAAGACGGCTTGGTGATCAAGCAAGACGGCATTCGCATGACCTGCCTTGAACAGGCTGTACCGCAAGAACACGATGACACTATTTTTGATGTGGTGGCGCAGGGTTTTGGGGAGCTGGGCAAACACATCAGTATCAGCCGCACACTGGGCCCACTGGATCATGACTCGCTAACACCGGAGCAAGCGAAAACACTGGAGAATGCTCAACACGAATTGGGCGAGCACCACGGCTGGCATCTAGAAAGTGAAGTAGACCAAATGCTTTCCCGCATGAAGTTGCCTCCTGATTTGCCATTCGCCAAGTTGTCGGGCGGCATGAAGCGCAAGGTGATGCTGGCCAAAGCCATGGTGAGCAGCCCCGATGTGCTGCTGCTGGACGAGCCCACCAACCACCTGGACATTCCCAGCATTGAATTGCTGGAGGAACAAATTCGTCAGTTCAAGGGGGCGGTGATTTTCGTAAGCCACGATCGTTCCTTCATGCGCAAGCTGGCCACCCGCGTGTGCGACCTGGACCGCGGCATGCTGAAAAGCTGGTCAGGTGGCTACGAAGGCTTTTTGAAAGGCAAAGCTGAATTTTTGCATGCGCAGGAAAAAGCCAATGCGCTGTTCGATAAAAAGCTGGCTGAAGAAGAGGTTTGGATTCGCCGTGGAATTGAGGCACGCCGTACCCGCAACGAAGGCCGCGTGCGCGCATTAATGGACATGCGCAAACAGTTTTCAGACCGCCGCAACATTGTGGGCACTGCCAAGGTACAGGTACAGGAAGCCGAGCGCAGTGGCAAACTGGTCGCCGAACTGACCGACATCAACAAGCAATTGGGCGACTTGCCAATTTTACGCAATTTCACCAACACCATTTTGCGTGGTGAAAAAATTGGTTTTCTGGGCCCAAACGGTATTGGCAAAACCACTGCCCTGAAGGTGTTACTGGGGCAGCTACCCCCTGACTCGGGCCACATTAAGTTGGGCACAAAACTGGAAATTGCTTACTTTGACCAGTTGCGCAGTCAGTTCAACGAAGAAGACACTGCGGTAGAAATTATTGGTGCCGGCAAAGAGTTCATTACCATTGATGGGCAGGCCAAGCATGTAATTGGCTATTTGCAGGACTTTTTATTCACACCCGACCGCGCGCGCCAACCGGTGCGAAGTTTGTCGGGCGGCGAGCGTGCGCGGCTTATTCTGGCCCAGTTGTTTTCAACACCCTCGAACGTGATGGTGCTCGACGAGCCGACCAACGACCTGGACATTGAAACGCTTGAGTTGCTGGAAGAAAAGCTGATGGCTTACCAAGGCACACTGATTTTGGTCAGCCACGACCGGGAATTTTTGAACCAGATTGTCACCCGTTGCCTGGTATTTGAAGGCGATGGCGTGGTGGGTGATTACGTGGGGGGCTATGACGATTGGTTGCGCCAGCGCACCACTGACCCCTGGGCCAATGTGGGTAAGGCCATTACCCCGAGTGCAGCATCGGTAGCAACGCCCCCTACCCCGGCTGCACCCACTGCACCCACTGCCACCAAAAAAACCAAAAAACTGGGATACAAGGAACAACGCGAGCTGGAAATGCTGCCCGCCTTGATCGAGAAACTTGAAACGGAACAGGAAGCGTTGGTTGCCAAAATTGGCGACCCCAATTTTTACCAGCAAGATGCCGGCGTGGTGACTGCTGCGCAAGCCCGCATGGTGACACTTGAAAACGAACTTTTGGCAGCCTATGCCCGTTGGGAAGAACTGGACGGCTGAGGAAGTATTAGCGACGAATTCGGCTGGGTTGGCCCTGTGCGGTCAACACCATGCCCAATGATTGCCAAACTTCGTTGGCTTCCTTGAACGCATTGGCCAGC
Organism: Limnobacter sp.; assembly: GCF_043511195.1. Taxonomy (NCBI): domain Bacteria; kingdom Pseudomonadati; phylum Pseudomonadota; class Betaproteobacteria; order Burkholderiales; family Burkholderiaceae; genus Limnobacter; species Limnobacter sp. The sequence goes on from NZ_CP121330.1 coordinate 365,136, forward strand.
TGAAGACGCATGCCGTAATACAGCTTCGATTCAGGCAAAACCTCATCGGTGTCAGGCACCCTGGCTTCCAGCAAGCTGCGCGCAGTCTCTTCGCTTGCAATGTGAAAACTGCCGCTGGTTACTCGGCCACCAGTCAGGCGCCGCACTTCCCAGGTGAAACTTTGCCCCCACTCAAACTTCGCGGCGGGCGGCAAGCTGACATACTCACTTTCAAGCGGCTCCACCCAGAACCGTTTGCCTTTTGAGTCGAACAACATCAAGTTGCCCTCTCGGGGCAGCTCACCCTGAAAAACAAATTCGGGATTGCGCGTTAGCAACAGCGATCCGTCGATTGGTCGCAAAACACGAAGAGTATTTTCCTTGGGTGGCTCGGCCTTGCCATTCTTGGCTGGCTGAACACCACGCGGGCGAGCATACAAATTAACCCACTGATCAATCAAGTCCTGGTGCGCTTGCTCTATTGGAAACACTTTGACTGGCGGACCACTAAGCACCCGCACGGTATCGGCAATCACACGAAGCTGTGCGGGGCCAGTGAACACCCGGCGATTACCAGTCTTCAGCACCTGCACCGAGAAACGTTCGCCTTTGGGTACGTTAATGACATGCCCCTGAAGCAACCGCTGTGTGGGCAAGGCGCTGTACTTCTGACCTTTCGGGTTGGTCACGACCACTTTGTCAGTGGCTGCCAGCACGAAAACAACCGGGTCTTTGGCATGCGCGAATCCGGTCAACAACAGGCACGCGAGAAAAGCACTCTGTAACCACACGTTCAATACCACCCTACCAAGGACAGCCCGACCCCCAGGTAATCAGACTTGTAATTGTAATCAATCAGACTTTCACCGAAGCCGGTGAAGTATTGCAAATGGCCACGCAAATTGCTGGTAAGGGGAAATGCCCAATCGAATTGAACCGCTCCACGCGACTCGTCGCCACCGCGAAAGTTGTGCCGGGTAAGCAGCGAGTATTCATGGCCATTGTGTTTGTGGACCAGCAGCATATCGCCGCGCCCCATGAAATCACTGATGTCGGGATTGTCATCTTCGGCGGCATCTTCCGCTAAACGGATCCACGGCCTGAACTGCACCATGGTGTTCTCGCGTTCAAGCCCCACCATGCCAATCAGGCGATTCCAGGAGCGAGACAAAGGCAAGGCTCGCCCATTGGATTGGTGATTCAGGCTTAAACCAAGCAGCCGTGGCTCCCAGCCGGTGGCGTCTTTGAACTCGCTCCAGCTCGAGCGCCAGGTAAAGATCAGCTCAGGCTCGTAATTGGTCTCGCGAAACGGGCGGGAAATATCCTGGTTCATGACTTGCCAACGACTCGATTGCGTGTATGCAAACCACAAATCACCGTTGTCACCGAACATGTTCTCCATGACCTTGGTTTTCAGGCTCAGCTGAAATTTCAACTCGTTTCGATCCACACTCTCAGATGCCTGGTTTGGCTGTACTGTGTTGGCGGGGTTTGGGCTTGTTGGGCGAACGTTGGGCGATTTGTTGTGATACACCGGCAACAGGTAGACCGGCTGATAAGGGCGAATCGAGAACGTACCCCGTTTGGCTGCAGGGGCCAGCTCCCATCGACGATCCAGCCAACTCAATGTGGTGTCTTCGCTGCGTTTGTACAACAACAAACCACCATCCAGGGCTGCAGCTGCTTCAGGCGCTGAACCATCTTTGACCACCAGGCTTCTGCCTGTGGCATCATCGAAGCAGCGCAGGCGAAGTTGATCGTCTTCAACAAACAGGCAAGCTCGAAGTGCCCCTTCATCCAGAGTTTTGTTTTGAATGTTTTGGGCAGTTGCCCAGCCGCTTAGGCCCAAAAGGCCGATGGCAAGAAGTAAGTGTTTGTTCATAATTGCGCACTGCATCAAGCTTGGTTCGCTAGATACTCTCACATTTGGTTACAATTCTTAAATGGTTTCATTCCGCTTCAAAAAATCGTCGGCAAACAAAGACACTTCCACCAGTGGGCAGGGTCGCGAGTTTACCATTGATGAACTGGCGCGCACCGCCAACACCACCGTGCGAAATGTTCGCGCGTATCAAGACCGAGGCCTGTTGGCCCCACCTGAAAAACGCGGACGTGTCGGCTTTTACAACGAAGACCATTTGTCGCGACTAAAGCTTATTGGACAAATGTTGGGTCGTGGTTACACCTTGAGCAACATCCACGAAATGCTGGATGCGATTGACAAGGGTTACGACCTTCGCCAATTGCTGGGTTTAACGCACGCCATTACCAGTCCGTGGACCGACGAAATTCCAAAGAATTACAACCCAGTGCATTTGGCCACCATGTTTGGCACGAGCCTGAGCCGAGGGGCGCTAGCCAAGACAATCGAGTTGGGTTTGCTGGAACCTGATGGTTTGCGCTACCGTGCGCCAAGTCCGAAAATTCTGCATGCGGGCGCGGAAATGGCCAGCGCTGGCCTGCCGCTGCTCGACCTGCTTGATTTGATTGCCTCACTTCGGGGGCACCTTGAAAGCTTCTGCGATCAAGCGGTCTCACTGTTCGTCAAAGAACTGGATCAGTATGGTGACAACCTGCCCCCCAAGGAAGAATTGCCCAGGCTGGCACAATTAATCTGGAAGATTCGTCCCTTGGCCATGACAGCCATTGAATCGGAAGTGTCGCGGGCTCTGCAAAAGTCGGCCAGCAAGTTTGTAGATGAGCGCATTGTCGGCCTGATCGACAAGATGGCCGAGGAAATGCCGAACAACCCAGCCCTGCAGCCCACGGGCTGGTTGCCCCCAGAGCCACCAGTCAACAGCGAAGAGAAAAAATAAAGACTTTAGACTAGAGCAACAACAGCAATCGGTTGGGGCTTCGATTTTGGCCAGCTTGATACACAAAACGTTGTGACACCATGCGCATGAATGCCAATCCCATTCCACCCTCCGGTAAATCGCCAAGACTAAGATCGTCTTGAAACGAATGCTCGTGGTGCATTTTGCTCAACACCTGCTGCGGTATGCAGTTGCCAAGGTCCTCAATCAATACGCCCACGCCCTGCTGAAAAGCAAGCACAGTGAGCTGTGCCGGCTCAGGGCGTTTGTCTTTAAAACCATGCAACATGACATTGGTCAGCGCCTCGGACACAACCAGATCCGTGTTGTAACAAACTTCCTCGGAGTAGGCCAATTCTTCAACGAAGGTTCGCACGGCACGGCTTAATACACCAATACTGACCGTATCAGCCACTGCACTGAAAGCTATGTAGTTCAGGAACTCGCCTAACTTGAACGCTTTCTCATGCGAATCAAACTCGTCCTTGACAGTCAAACCAGTTTGAACGAATTCTTCGGCAAGTTCTGAAATTCGACTGGATGATAATTCTGTGCGCTGTACATCAAAACTTTCGCGCCACTGGATACCAAGCAGGCACAAATCCCCTTCGGCCCCCACTTCTTGTTGTCCTGAATCGAGCAATCGCGAAAACTCCCGAGTCAGCACATGCCCTTGACTGTCATCCAGCAACACCGATTGCTGCCAAACCTGTGGCTTGGGTACCCCCAAGGTGTTCGCACATTCTTGCGGATAAAAATACAGGCGACTGCCTGGTGCAATCACACCTTGGTAAATAATTTGTCCAAGCCCATGGGCTTGGGCCGACCCGCTCTGAGAACCAAAAAAAGCAGGCGCCAGCCCTGGCTGTGCCATGACCATGGCCCAATCGCCAATGCCGGCCACCAGCAATGTGCCTTGGTCTAGATTGATCAAACCATACAGGAGGTCGAACTGGGGTGGCTCATCTTTCAGGGACGGAGAAATACTCGCAAGCTGGGACAGCACCTGCTCGGGACTGGCCAAATAGCGTCGAATCTTGGAACTGGTTTCCTCGATAGGAAACAATACACGCGTGGCTCGGGCCATGGAAAACCAGCGTGCCAGTGCCATGGTTTGCAAGGCCGTTGCCGTGTCTTGCCCAGCCATGTTGAGCATGAAAAAGCCGTGCTCGTTGGCTTGGGTTTCAAGCAAACCCATTTGCTTGCCACACACATAGCCATAAGGTTGGTAGATCGTTTGAATCGCAAACGGCCAAGGTTCTTGTTTGCTTTTGGGTAGCAAGGCACGCTGAATGCGGGACACTTCCCGCATGTCGCGCTGCAATGCTTCATACAACTGACTGAGCTCTGTGTGCCTGTGCTCAAGGCCTGTGTGCAAGTCTGCGATTCGCTCGGCGGTTTGCAGCCGCACCTTTAACTCGCCCGGGTTGACCGGTTTGGTCATAAAGTCATCGGCACCCACACGCAAACTGTTCAACAAATCATCGCGACTGGCATAGCCAGTAATCATGATGATGTAGGTGTACGCATTCTGTTTCTGGGCACGCACCTGCTCGCAAAGCTCAATGCCGCTCATGCCGGGCATGTCCCAGTCGGTCAGTACAAAGTCGGGTTGATGCGTTTCAATCAGGGGCAATGCTTCGTGGCCATTTTTTGCCGAATACACGGTGTAACCCCAACTGTGCAGCATGGCCTCAAAAATTCTCAAGAAGCTTCGGGAATCATCAACGATCACAACTGACTTGCCGGCTTTCACAGGCGATGTCGCTGGGCGACTTTCCTGAATTTCCTGAAGGCGAAAAATGAGTTCGGGCACTTGTCGGTCGGCATCAACCACATCGCATTGATCCAGCACACCGGGACGCGGGGCCAACATCAAAATGGACACATCGTCTTCGAAACCCTTTTGCCGAATGACCGAGCCGCCCCAATGTTGAACACGCATCTGAATGCGCTCGGGCAATTCGGACCAACGCCCCTGACTGCTTTGCTGATTGACAAACTCCAGCAACCGTTCTTCTCCAAATGCTTCTGAGCTGGTCGAGAGCACCTCGGTCACGCCATCGGAGTAAAGAATCAAAGAGTCATCGTCGCCCAAAGTCAGCTCGATGTCTTCGAAATCATCAAGTTCGAATAAGCCAACGGGATAACCCCCACCACCCAACACAGTGGCTGTGCTTCCTTTTGATAACAGAAGCGGAGACGGGTGACCTGCCTGGCACAGGGAGACATTACGGTTTGCCGTGTTAAACACACCGTAGATCATGGTGAAATACGACAGGTCAGACTCGGTTTGCTGAAACAATCGATTCAGACGCGCCACCACATCGCGTGGTTTGGAAACAATCCGTTGTCCGTCGCTGCCCAAGCGTCCTTCGAAAACGATACTGGTGTTGGAACGGTCAGCAAACATTTGAACCAGTTGCATGGATTTGACCGCTGCCGGAATGCCATGACCAGACACATCGAGCAGGTAAAAACCATAGACGTCGCGCTGCAATTCAAAAACCTGCAGGTGATCACCCGACACATACTTGGATGGCACAGACAGCCACTGGTAATTCAGCCCCTGAAAGGGACTTTGTGCCTCGGGCAGAAAACTGCGCTGCAAACCAGAGACCGCACGCAGATCTTGTGCAATTACTTCGTGCGCATGCGCCAGTTCATTGGTTTTCCGGGTAAGTTGAGCTTGAAGCTCGATTCGACGCACAGCGGACTGCAGCCGTGCCTCAAGTTCATTGCCATCAACAGGCTTTGCGAGTACGTCATCGGCACCGGCATCCAGCGCCTTGATCAGAAATTCTTCATCATCTTGGGCCGACATCAAAATAATGTAGGTGTACTGCCCCAAGTCGAGTTGGCGTAACGCCACGCACAACTCGGTGCCCTGCATACCTGGCATTTGCCAGTCCGCAAGTACCAACTGAAAACGGTCACGTTCAATCAGTTCGATCGCTTCCTGACCGCTGGCTGCAAACTCAACCGGATAACCCCACTTGGCCACCATGTGAACGAAGAGGTTTCGCTCAACCACCGAATCATCAACAACCAGAATTCGGGGTAGCTGCTTGTTGAGGTCGTGTTCTGTCACAGTGGCTCAAGCCTGCTGTAAAAAGGCAACAGCTTTGGGCATGTCATCCAGCAAGGAAAACTGGCGATCCATTCGAGATAGCTCGAACATCATTCGCACGGATTTATTCATGCCAACCACGGCCAACTTGCCTTGGTGGTTGGTGATATTTTTGAGCAAGGCAACCAGAGAACCCAAACCACCAGAGTCCACCAGTTTGACAGCCCCAATGTCCAAAGCAAATTTCCGGGTGGAGTCCAGTTTGGGCACCACCGCGTTGCGGATGATTGTTCCCACCGCACTGTCCAGTCGAACTGCATCTACGCGCAGCAAGAAAATATCCCCCACCTCTTCTGTCGAAACCATGTTGTTCGCCCTAAACTGTTAATTCTCTTTTCTAAAAGTGTGCGCTTTTCGGCACTTCACGCGATAATTGTATAAAACAAGCTCTACAAATTAAGCATATACAAAAACAATAGGATAACGTGTCAATTAATGATTCATATTTTTTTAAAGATTGACAAATATTAATCAAAATTGACCTTTGCAATGATCAGATCAGGTCAATATTTAAAGCCTGTTCTTACAACCAAGCAGACCAGCGACCCCACTTATGCGACACATATTTTATTTAGCCTTCGCCCTATTTTGCCTGACTGGTCACGCCCAAGAAAGCATTGAGGCCAATACTTCGGCAACCAATTTGGAAAGCACAGTGGCGATAGAACGGAGCCGAACCCTGACTTTTACCGAGATGGGACAGCCCAACGGGGTCCGCTTAAGTGGTATTAACCGCTTTGTTGATTTGAATTCCGGTATTCGGCTGGACGAATTGGTGACTCGCGCCAATCTGAGTTTGCGTGTGCTGTACCCCCAAGGAATGCGACACGATCAGTCATTTGTGCGCGTGTACGTGAACAATCAGCTTTCGGGTATTTCTCAACTGAGCGTGGCAAGGGCTGGTGTACCACACACGATAAATATTGAACTGGATCCGCTGCTGTTTTCCGATTTTGCGACAGTGCGGATTGAATACGACGGTACTTACGACAGTGAATGCGTAGACCCGGGTAACCCAACCCTGCGCCTTGACATGCGCCCCGAAAGCACACTGACGATTGGCTCAACACCATTGAACCTGGTGAATGACCTGGCCTTGTTGCCAGCACCCTTTTTTGATCCCCGCGACAACCGCAAACTAAAACTGCCATTGGTTTTACCACTGGAGCAAACCGAAACAAGCATGAAGGCAGCCGGTATTCTGGCCTCTTGGATGGGAGCCCAGGCCTTTTACCGACAGGCTGAGTTTGATTTGCTTGAAACGGCGTCGAGCACCCGACACACCATCATTTTGACCAAAGGCAAGAAAATGCCTGAGGGTATGAGTGAGGCGGACATTGAAGGCCCATCACTCATGATTGTGAGCGCCAAAGAAAACCCATGGATCAAACACCTTTACGTGATGGGCCGTACTGACGAGGAGTTGTTGCAGGCCGTGTACGGTTTAGTGATTGAAGGCCAGGTGCTCAGTGGACAGAAAGCCTTGGTCAAAAAAGTAGACCTGGGGGCGCCACGAAAGCCCTATGACGCACCACGCTATGTGCCCACCAACCGACCAGTGCGCTTTGGTGAATTAATCGACTTTCCGGGTCAACTTGAAGTCAGCGCAGACAAACCGCGTGCTGCGATCAATTTGCGCCTTCCGCCCGATTTGTTCAGCTGGGCAGGCCGCAATATCCCGATGGATTTGAAGTACCGGTACACAGCACCTTCCCGCTGGAATGATTCACTGTTGAACATTGAAATCAATAATTCCCTGATTCAATCCTTCCGCCTGGCACCACGATCCGAGCAGGTACAAAACAAAATCAATATTGATTTGTTGGGCCAGGCCGAACTGACCAGCGAAGAAGCCTTGCAAATCCCGGCCTTCAGGGTGGGCGGCAACAACGAGCTGGCATTTGCTTTCGGATTCATGGCGGAGGGTGGTGGCGCCTGCACGCGGGTATCGCAAGTGGCACGCGGTTCCATTGATCCAGAATCCACCGTGGATTTTTCCAATTTGCCCCACTACACCCGCATGCCGAACCTGACCGCGTTTGCCAACGGCGGTTACCCATTCAGCATCATGGCTGACTTGTCAGATACTGCAATTGTTTTGCCAGCCAACCCCACGCCGCTTGAAATTCGCTCGTACCTGAACGTGATGGGCTTGTTTGGTCAGTGGACAGGTCTGCCTGCCACACGCACCAGCCTGATTGTCTCGGACAAACCCGAGGGTATTGGCAGCAAGAACTGGCTGGCCTTGGGCACCAGCGAACGCCTGAGCTGGCTGGATTCCGCAAGTAAAAACCTGCCAATGGTACTCAGCGAAACAGAGCGGAGCATGGGCCTGCCCCCAGCCATTCAATGGCTGAAAGGTTTGTGGCAAAGCGAGTCTGAATTGCAACCCAGCAACAATGCACGCGCCTTGATTCAAACAGCAGGCTCATTGGGCGCAATCATGGGGTTTGAATCACACCTGGCACCCAAAAAAGCAGGGGTGGTGATTACCGGCACCGATCAGGACAGTTTCGAGCGCGCCGTGGCCGCTTTGTCCGATTACGGCGATGTGGCAAAAATCAAAGGCAGTGTGAGCCTGATTCGTGGTGACGACATTCAAAGCTACAGCCTGGGCGAAACCTACATTAGCGGCGCACTGCCTTGGTGGTTGCGTTTGCGAATTGCGTTTTCCGAATACCCGGCCCTGATCGCTGTAGGCGGAGCGCTGGCTGGGGTCATTTTGGCGATACTCGCATTCGGCTGGTTGTCTGGCCGGGCTTCGCGCCGCACAAAAGGCAGTTGAACATGGCCTTGTGGCGTCAATTGCTCAAACGCCTGGGGCTCGGCGCCACGCTGATTGTGGCCTCCGCATGCAGCGCTGCGCCAGCGCAGTCGTGGCCCGCTTGGGAAGGCTTTAAAAGCGCTTTTGTCAGCGAAGACGGGCGTGTAATCGATCGCAGCCAGGAAGACTTGCGCACGGTGTCGGAGGGGCAGTCTTACGCCCTCTTTTTTGCATTGGTTGCCCAAGATCAAAAAACGTTCGACGCCATATTGGAATGGACTGAGAACAACCTGAGCGCTGGTGACATGGGTAAGCAGCTGCCCGCCTGGATTTGGGGAAAGCAGGGGGACTCGTGGGGCGTGATCGATGCTAACAGTGCTTCAGACGCTGACCTGTGGATCGCTTATGCGCTGCTGGAAGCCAGTCGGGTGTGGTGCCACACACCTTATGCCGACAAAGCCCGCGCCCTGGGCGAACTGATTCTGAACAAAGAAAGCATGGAAGTAAGTGGCCTGGGTTTGAGCCTGTTGCCGGGTCACACCGGATTTGTGCTGGACAACGGTGCTGTTAAACTCAACCCCAGCTACGTACCGCCTTTCATGATGGCCCGCTTTGCCAATGCCTGGGCGGACGACACCCGCTGGTCGCAAATTTACCTGGCCAGCCAACAATTGCTGCTTGAAACTGGCAAAACAGGCAGTTATCCCGACTGGGTGCTATACAACAACGGTGAAATGAGCCTTCCCGAGGACGAGCAACGTGGCGATTACGATGCCATACGCACCTATCTGTGGATTGCCATGACCAGTAAAAACGACCCCACTGCCGCAGCATTGTTGAAACAACTTTCTCCCATGGCGGCACTGCTGCTGAAACGACAGAACATGCCAGAATGGTTTGAACCAATGAATGGAAAGTTTTCTGGTGAACGTGGGCCTGCCGGTTTTCAAGCGGCGATGGCCCCGTTTCTGCAAACAATCGGCATGCCCGAACTTGCGAAAAAATTTCACGCGCAAAGCCTGAAAACTTCAAACCAGGAAGAATGGCTAAAGTACGGCTATTACAACGGCGCACTCAGCCTTTTTGGGCAAGGCTATATGGATGGCTTGTATCGATTCAACACCTTGGGCGAATTCATGCCCCGTGGCAAAGAGGTTAAAAGCTGTGGCTAAGTGCAAAAAAAATCCAAGTCTGCGGACCTACGCACTCGCATTGGCCATTCAAGCCTGTTTTGTAGCAATGCCCTTGGCAATTGCAGGGCAAGCCCATGCCAATGTGGATACACAGCAAACCAATATTCGTGCACTAAGCGACAAAGGGGTTTACTGGTATGAGCGTTTCCGGTTCGATCTGGCAGCACAGTCGTTCAACAAAATACTGTTGATTGAGCCCACCAATGCGTCTGCCCTGCGTTGGCAAGGTTTAATCGATATCGCACGCGGCGACGTACAGGCCGCCAACATTTGGCTTGGCAAACTACAGCTGGTGCATGGCAACACCCGGTTTTCCATTGAACTGCAACAGACAATTACACTGGCTTCAGACAAGCGGCAGCAATTCGCCGAGTTACGTTACCTGGCCGACAGCGAGCAAATTCCACCCAACCTGCCACAGCGACTTCAGCAGTTGTTGCCACAGCCACCATTGGGTGAGGCCGCTGTGCAAATATATCGCCTGATGAACCGCACAGCCGAGGGCAGAGCATATGCTCGCAGACAAGTGGCTGAGCTGGCCAAACAGTACCCGGATGACCGACGTTACAAAACACTATTGGCCGAACTGGGCGGTGTTGCTGGCAATACACTTGCACAATCACCCGCATCCGGTAGTGCTCGCCCCACCCGTCGACCAAACAATGTGGCACGGACAAACGCAGCACCGGTTAAGCAAGCTGAACCCGCAATACCCGAGGTACAGGCACAAGCCACTCCGGTGTTGTCTGACTTTGAGCAAGGACAACAACTGGCTGACCAGGCACAAAAACAGATTGATCAAGGCAACAAAAACGAAGCGGCACGGCTGCTTCAAAACGCGGTGGACCTGAACCCGGGCTACCCGTGGTTTCGGTATGACCTGGCCACCCTGCTGGATGACCAAGGAGATACGGGCAGCAAGCTGGCTGCACAACGAATTATGGATGAAGGCCTGGCCCTTGAAAAAGGACAGGAAATGCGATTTGCCGCGGCACTGCTGGCCGCCCGCCAAAACCGCAATGAAGAAGCCGTTGCATTGATCAACGCGGTGCCCCGCGAGAACTGGACTGAAGGCATGACCGCGCTTGAAAAACGGGTGCAATACGGCCAGTACCTGGATGGACTTCGCGCACAAGAAAGGAACGGCCAGTTCAATGCACTGGCAAGCTCAATTGGGGCAGCGCCTAAATGGCGCGCTGAACCGGAGGTGCAGGCACTGGAACAAGGCCTTCAGCGCAAACGTCAGGTACGGCTGCGTATGTCCTATGAGAACGCGATCATCGACGGGGATGAAGGCGTATCGAGAATCGATAGCGATGAAATTCCTTTGCAACTGGATTTGCCGCTCGATTTTGAGCGCACCCTGTTTTTACGCGCGGACACATTGAACGCGAATTCTGGCCGGGTGAACCCAGCCACCGCCAGCAACTTTGCAAAATTGGGCACCACATTGCCCACCGACCCAGCCATTGCCAATAACCGGCTGGACCAGAATTACAAAGGCCACGTGGTGGGGTTGGGCGTACAAACCGAGCAATACCGGGTGGATGTAGGTACCACCGTGGGCGACTACCCGGTCAATGACTGGGTGGGTGGTGTGCAGTGGAGTACCAATGTGGGAGCGGGTTCATTGCGACTTGAGCTGGCCAGGCGCATGGTCAACGGCAGCGTACTCTCGACCACTGGCGCTATCGACCCGTTGACCGGCGAAACCTGGGGTGGCGCAAGGCGCAACGGTATTAGCGCGGTGTATTACCAGGCATTTGACTCCACACTCGACTTTGTGGGCATTGCACGCGCCAACCTGATTACCGGCAAAAATATTCCGGACAATACCGAGTACAACCTGCAAGGCATTGTGGGCAAAACCGTGTTTCAACGCCCTGGGCATGAAGTGGAAATTGGTGCGTCGCTGTTTTTGTGGTCGTTCGAGAAAAACCTGCGCTTTTACACCTTCGGCCAAGGTGGCTACTACAGTCCACAGGCGTTTGGATCGTTGACCTTCCCCATCACCTGGACTGGCACCATGAATGGCTGGTCCTGGCAGGCTCAAGCACGTGTGGGCGCCAGTGAGTCACGCGAAGACGACACTGCCCTTTACCCACTCAACCCGGAACTGGCTGCTGCAGCTGCCGCGCAAGGCAACCCGACCTTGCAGACTGGCGGCCCAGGTGGGGGCACCAGCACGGGTTTGCGCCTTGCACTTGAACGCCAAGTATTGAAAAACTTTGTGGTCGGCGGTTACTTTGAAATTGACCGCTCTGAAGGCTACAACCCCGACAGATTACAGTTGTATGCGAAATATTCGTTTGGTGACTTTTTCGAACTGAGTGTGCCGCCCGAGGGTGTAACACCCTACTCGAGGTTTTGAATGATTGACTTGCCCAAGCCCGGAGCCTACGTTGTGCGAGCACCCCATGCGAATCACTTTTCGCAGGGCCTGGTGCAACACTGGCTGAACTCGCAAGAAGAGACGCCATTCAAATCTTGCCTGTGGTTGACCGCAAGCCCAAAAAACGAAGTCCGCAGTTTTCTGGAACCCTACCTGCTTACACGCACAGGTGCTCCGAAAGGACTTGATGTGGTGTCAGTTCGAAATTTGTGGCCCAAAGGACATACAAAAAACGGCATTCGACAGCTGTGCCGTTCGCTCAACACCTTGTGCGTGCTCAAACCTGCACTGGTTATTATTGACCATGCCGAGCTTTGGTTTAATGACAATGCTGAACCCGTGAGCCGACAAAACCCGCTGGCGCAAATGCGCTTTCTGCACCAATGGGCTCACCACGCACAAGCGCATGTGGTGACCACGGTGCAAGGCGACCTGCCAGAATGGTGCACCTTCGCAGACGGACTTGCCGATGTCAGCGACCATGGTGAATTTGAGTTTCGCCCTTGGTGGCCCACACAGTGGGGCCTGCAAACCAACCTGTGGAATGACCCCACCAGGTTTTCGAAGCTGCCCATACACCATGTGTTGGACAGCCGTGTATTTGGCAGCCTGAAACAACTGGCACAAACCTGCCATCGCCTTCGCTTTGACACCAACGAGCTACACGGAATTCATGTACAGGCACGCGGCGAAATGAGCGCTCAAGACGCATCGGTATTGATTCGCATGGGTGCCGACACCGTGTGGCTGCAAGAAGAAAACATTGAAACCTGGTTGGGCATTACGGCGATGCAGCTTCACAAACCCACGCTGATTCAGCCTGCAACAGAGAATCACCAGAACACGTTTGCCCGCGACTTGCATGAAGTATTCATGCCTGGGCTTTTAACGGTGGTGGCCAACCCCACTTTTGCTGCGCAGGGTTTGATGATGTTGCAATTGTCCAAGCAGTGGTCCATGCATTGCACGCTGACACGCCTTTCCCTGATGCACCACATGACTGCGCAAACTGCTCTGCGACTGGCCAACTGGTCGCAAGCCACCTGCGTATTCACAGCCACCCGAGAGGCCATTTACCTATTGAAAGTGTGGGTCAGCGAACCCGATGACACTAGCTACCGCAATTGGCTTGAATCGTGTTTCCGGGAAAACCTGCCTGTGCTATTTAGTGGTGACATTCAATTTTTGGGCGAGGAAACCCAAAGTGAATTGCTTGCAGACTTGCACGAAGAACTTGAGCCTTTGTCGGTCGAGGACTTGATGGGTACAGACTTGAGTGAACCCGCGAAACTTGCGGAACTTTGGGACGAAACCCCCGAAGCCATGAACCAGAACAGACCATGGACCCAGCGATTGAGCAGGCTGCTTGGCGAGGAAGCGAAATGATTGTTTTTGGGCTGATCCTGAGTGGCCTTTTACTGGGTGTTTTACTTGCCATTTTGCTGGTGGGCAAAATGATGAAGAACCCGACAACCCGAATCTGGTTAAGCGACTGGGTGAACTGGAGTAACAACCAGTTGCCTGACAACTGCTATCAGTTAGTGCGGCATGGCAAGTGGATTGCCAGCCCCGATGACAAAGAGGACGCATGATCATTATTGCATTGGTCTCCCCCACCGGGGGTGCAGGGCGTACCAGCCTGGCGATCGCCGCAGCAACTCACCTCAGCATGCTGGGGCGCAATGTCACGCTAGTGCAGGCCGACCCCATCAACAACATTGAATTTCAGCTGGGCTATACCAACAGCAGTGGGCGTGGTCTTGCCCATGTGATTTTGCAGGGTGAACCACTTGAACATGTGGTGAACACCAGCAATACCAGCTTCAAAATATTGCCATTTGGCGAGATTTCAATTGCCCAACAACTGGCCATTGATCGCGTGCTGATGGAGCAACCCCAACGCCTGAGCGAGCTGTTTCAAAAAGATGAATTTGCTGACGATGCGGTGGTGATCATTGACTTGCCGCGTTGGCCCACTCCCTGGTGCCAGAAAGTCATGGCACTTTCTGACCTGAACCTGATTACACTGATTCCGGATTCAGCCTCCATTTTGGGTATTGATACCTTGCTGCCGCACTTGCTGGAGAGCCGGGGCGCATCTTACTTTCTCATGAACCGCTTCGACTCGGCCAAAGTATTGCACCTCGATTTGTGGACATTGTGCAAAATGAAATTAAGCCACCGCCTGCTGCCTTTCTATTTGCATGAAGACCAGGCACTGGCCGAAAGCCTTGCAGCGGGACTGGTACTGGCAGACTATGCGCCCCGTTCACAGTTGGTTGAAGACCAACAAAAACTGTGCAACTGGATTGACTCGGAGATCGGATGAGCGCCTCCTCAAACTGGATCAACCGACTTGAGCGATTGCTTGATTTGCGGGAATTTCCAAACCTGAAAACGCGGGTGCGTTTGCTGCGCCTTTTTCAGGCACTTTGGTTGCGCCCAAACAGTTTGAACAGCGCATTCGAGGCGTCCAATGGTCGACAAGGCCGCAGCCTTCCGAGCTTCGTGTTTCATATTATTGCGGTGGCCTTGCATGATTTGCTCAGCCCGATTGCTTATCTGTTCAAGCTACTGATTCAACGCCCTTACCGAGCGGTGCGCGCCATGTTCAGCAGGCTTACCGACTACGCGGTACGCGCGGCACGGCTTGAACAGCGCATTGAAAACACCAGTCAATTTGTAGCCCGTCACAAGCCATTTCGTTGGGGACTCGGCCTTTCGGCATTGGTGCTTTTTTTGTTTACTGCACAAGCCTCGCTGCCCTTGGCGGGCCAATGGATTTTCATTGTGGTGTGCTACCTGTTCGCCATGTTGTTCAAACGGCTACCCGAGCGATTCGCCAACCTGTGTTTGATGGCGTTGACCATGCTGCTATTGGCCCGCTATGTGTTTTGGCGTTTTACAAGTTCTCTTGATCTTGAAAGCGGCGCAGAAATTTTCTTGGGCTACACGCTGGTTGCCGCCGAGGCTTACACCTGGGTCATCCTGATTTTTGGTTTTATTCAAACAGCCTGGCCGCTAAAACGCAAACCCATGCCACTGGAACTCAATTTGAGTGACTGGCCCACGGTGGACGTGTTCATCCCCAGTTACAACGAGCCCTTGTCAGTGGTGCGTCCAACGGTGTATGCCGCCAAGGGACTGGACTGGCCGCTTGAAAAAATCACGGTCTATATTCTGGACGACGGCCACCGCCCGGCCTTTGAGGAATTCGCGAAGCAAGCCGGCGTGGAGTACATTTCCCGCCCGGACAACTCGCATGCCAAGGCGGGCAATATCAACTATGCCTTGAAGCATACCCACGGCCAGTACGTTGCAATTTTCGATTGCGACCACATTCCCACGCGCTCGTTTTTGCAAACCAGCATGGGCTGGTTTAGCCGCGACCCCAAGTGCGTACTGGTGCAAACGCCACACCACTTTTTCTCGGCGGATCCGTTCGAGCGTAATTTCAATTCATTTCGGCAAATGCCCAACGAAGGATCGCTGTTTTACGGTTTGATTCAAGACGGCAATGACTACTGGAATGCTTCGTTTTTCTGCGGCAGTTGTGCTGTCATTGAGCGCAAAGCCCTGCTGGAAGTGGGTGGTATTGCGGTGGAAACAGTGACTGAAGATGCTCACACCGCCTTGAAACTGCACAGCCTGGGTTACAACAGTGTGTACCTGAACAATATTCAGGCGGCGGGCCTGGCCACGGAAACACTGGCGGGTCACATTGGTCAGCGTATTCGCTGGGCGCGCGGCATGGCGCAAATTTTCCGCACTGACAACCCCATGTTCAAAAAGGGTTTAAGCGTGTTTCAACGCATTTGCTACTCCAATGCAATGCTGCACTTTTTCTACGGTATTCCACGCATGATCTTTTTGATCATGCCAATGGCTTACCTGTTTTTCGAACAGCACCTGATCAATGCGGCGGCGGTCACGATTCTCAGTTACGCCTTGCCCCAATTGATTATTTCCAGCTATACCAACTCGGTCATACAGGGCAAATACCGACGGTCGTTTTGGTCGGAGGTCTATGAAACCGTGTTGTCTTGGTACATTATTTTGCCAACAACACTGGCCTTTATTAATCCGAAGCTGGGCAAGTTCAACGTGACTTCCAAAGGCGGCCTGATCGAGAAAAGCTATTTCGATTCGAACATTGCAAAACCCTATTTGATCCTGCTGTTGATCAATTTGCTTGGATTCTCCGTGGGTTTACTTCGACTGTTTGTGTTCAACACCCATGAAACTGGCACCGTGATCATGAACCTGCTTTGGTGCGGTTTTAACCTGGCAATTTTGGGTGCTGCCGTGGGTGTGGCCACCGAGTCGGTACAGCAGCACGTACACCATCGCGTGCGCATGGTTATGCCAGCTTTCCTTAAACTGCCAGGCGGCTACACGGTGAGCTGTTACACCGAGGAGTATTCTGCCGCTGGCCTGACTTTGACCGTGGCCGACACCGCGGGCATCAGCGAGTTCAGCCAGGTACAGGTTGGATTGCACCGAGGCGACCGGGAATTTCTGTTTCCTGCAAAAATTCATTTCACGGAAAGTGGGCATGTTGAAGCCTTGTTCACCAACCTGACTCCAGAACAGGAAACACAATTGATTCAGTGCACATTTGGACGAGCCGACGCTTGGCTGAACTGGCAAGAAGACCAGACACGTGATCGCGCGCTGGGCGGCCTGAAAGACGTATTCGCCAAAGGTATGATTGGTTATGTGCGCCTGTTTGCCTGGCTCAAAGGTGGTGCAGTTGGCCTGGGCAATCGCCTAATGGGCAACAAAAACCAAACCGAAAAGTGGGAGAACTAGGGCCATGTTGTTGTGGAACCTGTACTTCCTGATCAAGTTTGGCCTGCACTTTGCGGGGCAACTAACGCTCAGCCCACTGTGGAACCTGGGATTGTTTGCCCTGTTGATTGCCACCAACCCCGCAGCCTACCAAAACAAACAACTGATGAAGGTGCTGCGCTACCTGGTATTTACAGGCCCTGCAATTGCCTTGTTGCTGCATGAATTGGGCTTGGTGGTGTCACTGGCTTTGGTTGACCAAATCAAGGCGCTGTTCGGCTTCTCGCTTGACTACCTGTGGGAATTGCTTAAACGCACCATTCAACCCTGGATGCTGTGGGGGGCATTGCTCGGATTCATGGTGATTCGGGTATTGGATCGTTATATACGAATCAGCAGTTGGGTGGGCTTTGGGCTTTTGGCCATGCTCGGAATTCAGGCGCTGCCTTTTATTCAGAAACAAACTCAAACCAGTGATGCGGTGGCCTTGCGGGAAGCTCAAATTCAACCCCGCGAAAATCTGTCACCGGCTGAGTTTTTGGCGCTGGGCCAGGTGGACTTTCAAAAACTGCGCGTGGCGCGTGACCAGGAAAGCCCAACCAAATTGCGTGACAATGCCTATGATGGTGCAGGACCAGGCGCGGTGCTTGCCGGCTTTTTTGATCGCCAGCGCACTGTTGCGCTGGCCCCTTTCTCACCTGTGTCTGGCCCCGATTTTGATGTAATCGTGCTGCAAATCTGCTCACTGTCCTGGGCCGACCTGCAATACGCCAAGCAGAGCCAGCACCCCACCATCCGGCAAGCTGATTTTGTGTTTGAGAACTTCAACTCGGCCACCAGTTATTCTGGCCCTGCTGCCATTCGCCTGTTGCGCGGCAAGTGTGGCCAAACGCCGCACGACGCACTTTACAGCGCGGCCAACAGCAGTTGCATGTTGTTTGAACAACTGCGAAATGTGGGTTTTGAAGTGGAGATGGGTTTAAATCACAATGGAAAGTTTCAGGATTTTTCAAAACTCGTCAAAACCAACCTCGGCGGCAAAGTCACCGAGCTGGTTGCCCATGACGAAGTGCCTGCGGGGGTGCAAGCTTTTGACGGTTCCCGCGTGGGGCGCGATGGCGATTATCTGCGCGCATGGTGGAACAAACGCGTTCAACAAAGCGGGCCCGCTGTGGCTTACTACTACAACAGCATTACCTTGCATGATGGCAACCGTTTGCCCAACAGCAACTTGAACAGCCTGAACAGTTACCCTTTGCGCCTTGAGCGGATGCTGAACGACATTCAATCTGTATTGGGTGAAATTCGTCGCAGTGATCGCAAAGCCTTGGTGGTTGTAGTACCCGAGCACGGCGCCGGGCTGACCGGCGAATTCGGTCAACTGGTGGGGCTTCGCGAGTTGCCAACACCTGCCATTACGAAGGTGCCTGTGTTCGGTTACTGGATTGCGCCCGGATACACACCGGCAAGCACGGGCCCCGTCACAGTGAAGCAATCGGTAAGCTACACGGCACTCAGCGAATTGTTGGTGCGGTGGCTGGCACAACCGCTGGAACAGCAACTAAAACCCACTTGGCCCGTGTTGCTCAGCGATTTACCCGATACCCGCTTCGTGTCCCAGCAAGGCAATATCACGGTGATGGAAAGTCAGGGTGCTTATTGGATCAAAGCGCCTGGTGCGGCCTGGAAAATGCTGGGCCCGGTTCAAACCATTGCGGCCAGCAACTGAAGGGGAAAAAAGCCATGGCACAATTTGACCCCAACACACCACCAGCCCTGTTCATGCCCCCCGCCGACATGGCACATGACATTTATGCGCTCAGCGCACAGCTGGAGGGTTTTGATCACAACATGTACCAGGATATTCAACAGGACCAGGCGATGTACGACTCGTTCCAGCGCTGGCCCTTTTTGTTTGGCATTGCCATGGCCTCGCGGTTTAGCGAGGAATAAGAACGTCAATCAAGCTGCGCTGCGCTTTTTCAGATTGGCATTGGCTTCCTTGGCGGCAGCCTCTTCAAGCTCGACCAAACCGTCCTCGAGAAACTGCAGAAGTCGCTGCATCGAGGGCATTGTTCGTCGGCACGCCACCAAACCAAACTCAAGCTTGCCCGCGTAGCTGTTCAACGTAATGTTCAAGGCCTGACCGTCGAGCAAGAGTGAAACTGGATACACACCATCCACTTCTGCACCGTTGAAATAAAGGGTGTGTTTGGGGCCTGGCACATTGGAAATCACAATGTTGAAAGCCTGCAATTTGGGCGCCAAACCAGTCAGCATATTGAACCCGCTAATGCCCATCATGGTGGCCACATAGTTCATGATTTCAGTTTGATTCATGCTGGCAAACCGTTCCTTGGAATGGTTCACCGAACGCGCAATGGTTTCAATCCGCTCCACGGGGTCTTCCGTGTCAGTGGCCAAATTGGCCAACAACAAGGCCACGTGGTTACCTGTTGCGGTGTCATCTTTTCGAAGCGACACCGGCACCATGGCCACCAAAGGGCGGGCGGGCAGTGCATTTAACTCCCCCAGGTAGGCACGCAAAGCGGAGCCGCACATTGCCAGCACCACATCATTCAGGGTCATGTTCAAACCATTCGCACAGTTTTTAATCCGCTCCATGGACCACGATTGCGCTGCCACTCGGCGTGACGCGGTGATGCGGCGGTTCAACACACTGCGTGGCGCTTGAATAACCGACACAAAATCGGGATCGGCCACACTGGTTTGCCACAAAGAACGCCCCACTTCCTTGACCACTTTGGGCAAACTGAACAACTGGGTTTTGGCTGTATCGACAACTTGCCCCAGCAAGGTCACGAGCCCCTCTGAAGCTTCGGAACGCTGTACCGATCCACGCAAATTCGGATTGGCCCACAAGGGCGGAATGTCGAGGATTTCCGGGCTGTCGGCCATGGACCGCTGCAGCATTTTCATACAGGCCACGCCATCAACCAGCGCGTGGTGCACCTTGGTGTACAAGGCCACGCGACCGTCTTCCAGGCCGTCAAGGACATACGCTTCCCAAAGCGGTTTGGCACGATCCAATGGCGCGGCATGCAGCTTGGAAGTCAATTCCAGCAACTCGCGAATGCGGCCAGGCTTGGGCAGCGACAAATGAATGAAATGCGCCTCGAGGTCAAACTCATCGTCTTCCACCCAAAACCACATGCCCAAGCGCGACTTCAAGCGCAAACTGAACGGCGCCACCGGTTGGGTGTACGTGCGCATGTCGGCCACCACCTTGTGTACATAATCAATTGTGCTTTGCCCCTTGGGGGGCTTGAGCAATACCAGCCCACCCACATGCATGGGTTGGTTGCGGCGCTCCAGCCACAAGAACAATTGATCATTGGGGGTCAGGGCCTTCATGGGCATGTCTCCGTGTTGTGTTTTTTATTCCCTAATTGTTTGTTACTGCCCCACCTGCGCCGCTGGATGCGGTTTCGCTACAATTTCAGCGAATTTGACGTTTGGCAAAAGGCAGGGTCGGTTCTTTGCTGTTTTTCACCACGGAAATACGCTGGTTCTTGAAACCCAACACCCGGCGTTGCCAGCGGCGCTCCTGCGTTAAGTGTGCATTTTCATCAATGCCAAAAATTCGCTGAAGCATGAACTTGCTGGCAGCCACGGAATCGGGCGATCGGGTCAGAATTTCCTGCACCAAGGACTGCACCTTCTCTTCTGTGTTTTCAACTGTATGGGTTACCAAACCCAGTTCCTTGGCTTGCAGACCACTAAGAATGCGCCCGGTCATGGTGAGTTCCTTGGCCACGTCTACAGGCAACAGCTCGCGCACCAGTGCGGCACCTCCCATGTCTGGCACCAAACCCCACTTGGCTTCAAGAATCGACAATTGTGAATCGGGTGTGCACACCCGAATGTCTGCCCCCATGGCCAGCTGAATGCCGGCACCAAAACAATTGCCATGAATTTGGGCGATCACCGGCACACCCAGGTCGCGCCAGCCCATGCTCCAGGTTTGAAAAATATTGCGCATGGGCAACCACAAATTGGCATACATCACCAAGCCCGTTTTCGGGTTGCTCATCACCGATTTCACATCGAGCCCGGCGCAAAACGATGGGCCTTCCCCTTTCAAGATCACTGCTCGCAGGGTTTTGTGTTTGGCGAGCTGCTGTTGCACCTTGCGTATGTCCTTCAACATGGGCCAATCCACACCGTTGTGTTTCTCGGGGCGATTCAGGGCCACCGTGGCCACGGTGTTGTCGCTGTTGAACTGCAGGTTTACTCTGTCCATGGTACTCTCGGCTGTTTTTTGAAACGTTATTCGGCTCGCTAGCCATCTTAACCTTGAACATTCTCAAACCCAATATGATCTTTAAAGTGTTGGCTCTGCTTTTGGCCCTGTTGGGCTATTACATGAGTCCCTATGGCCCAAGTGCCACGGAAAACAGCAAACCTGACACGGCGAACTCTGGTTCGTATTACTTGGCTCAGGTTACCCGTGTGGCCGACGGCGACACAATCACCGTGCGCAATCAGGACGGTGCCACACACAAGATCCGCATGCATGCAGTGGACGCGCCCGAACTGAATCAAGCTGGCGGTGAACAATCGAAACGCTGGTTAAGCGATCGGTTGATGAATAAAACCGTGAAAATTGTGGTCAACAACACCGATCGCTACAAACGGCAAGTGGCCAAGGTCGTACTTCCTGTTGAGGGTTGTTCGCAACGCCTTTGCGCGGGCGACACCGATATCAACCTGAAAGCCATTGAGGCGGGGCACGCCTGGTGGTATCGGGAGTTTTCCCGCAGTCAAAGCAGCGAAGACCGTGTGCTGTACGAACAGGCCGAGGACTTGGCCCGCAATGCACGCAAAGGCTTGTGGCAACAAACTGCACCGCTTGCCCCTTGGCAGTGGCGTACAGAACAACGCAACCAACGCTAAATAACATGAAAGAAATTTACTCCACCACAGTGCCACTTCGCTGGGGCGACATGGATCAGATTGGCCATGTAAACAACACCGTTTATTTTCGTTGTTTCGAACAGGCTCGCGTGGAATGGATCGACCTGTTGCCTGCGGCAATCGACAACAACCCTGCCTATGTGGTGATCGTTCACACCGAATGCAGTTTTTTAAAAGAACTGAAAGCACCCGGCACAGTTGAAATCAAAGTGTTTGCCGGCGAGGTGGGGCGCAGCAGCCTGGTACAGCGCTATGAAATGCGCCGCACCGACGCACCCGATGTACTGGTGGCCACGGGCAGCGCCAAAATGGTGTGGGTCAGCCCCGACACAGGCCGCTCGACACCCATCCCAGACCGGTTCAAAAACACCCTTGTTGTGGGGTAAATCCTGACGATTTTCTAGAATGGGTACTCAGGTTTTGCTATTGTGGACACGAAATTTTATTGTTACATTCATCAATGTCACGGTCAAACGTGGCAACAACAATAAAACAAGTGTAGGAGTCAAACCATGAAGAACATCATGCCCGTACGCCGCGATGTCAAATTGAATTTGCCTGAAGAGAAGGTATCCAATTGGCATGAGCAAGGTCCCCACGTGACCCATTTCATGAATGCGCTGTCGCTGTTTTTCCCGGCGGGCGAGCGCATGTTCATGGATGCGGTACGCAACTACCGCGACGACATCACCGATCCCGAATTGAAAAAAGCCGTGGTGGCTTTCATTGGCCAAGAAGCCATGCACAGCCGCGAGCACGTTGAATACAACGAAATGCTGGACCGTGCTGGCCTGCCTGCTTCCAAACTGGACAGTTTCCTGTGGGGCTTTCTGGCTTTCGTCAAGAAAACCCTGGGCAAGCGCCTGACACTGGCTGGCACCATTGCACTGGAACACTACACCGCATTGATGGCAGACCAGTTGCTGCGCAACCCCGACGTGCTGGGTGAGAAATCCGAACCCGCTTACAAGCAAATGTGGATGTGGCACGCCTACGAAGAAACTGAACACAAGGCAGTGGCTTACGACGTTTGGAACCATGTGTTGCCTGACAACATGCACAACCGGTTCAGCCGCCGCCTTGCCATGGTATTGGCCACGGCACTGTTCTGGCCGCTGGTGGCTTACTTCCACATGCGCCTGGTGTTTGCAGACAAAACCATCCGGGGCGGTCACATCAAGGGCTTCTGGACCGTGACCAAAATGCTGTGGGGCAAAAAAGTCGGCGTGCTGCGCAACCCGGTGGCCAACGGCGAATTCATGGATTACTTCAAGGCCGACTTTCATCCATGGATGCACGACAACAGCCGATTCCTGACAGAAATCGATAACTTCGTGGCTTCTGTTGAGAACTCAGGCCGCAAACCAAATACGGAAATTGCCAATGCCAT
This sequence comes from Limnobacter sp., assembly GCF_043511195.1. NCBI lineage: Bacteria > Pseudomonadati > Pseudomonadota > Betaproteobacteria > Burkholderiales > Burkholderiaceae > Limnobacter > Limnobacter sp. The sequence goes on from NZ_CP121330.1 coordinate 388,529, forward strand.
TCGTGCCCGCATGAACAGCCAGCTGAAGGCAAACGCAGCTTAAAAAATTTCGTGACAGAAATCTTGGGCTAATCGGCCGGTGGGAGAAGTGAGCAGCCCACCGGTTTTTTTTCGTCTTGATTTACCTGGCCTGCCGGTAATAGTCACTTTGCTCGTAATGGGCAAATGCATGCAGATACGCCACTTTAAAAATTGCTGCCAGTGGCAAGGCCAAAAACACCCCAACCAAGCCGAATACTGCGCCGAAAAACGCGAGCGCAAAAATAACAGCCAAAGCAGACAAACCAATTTTGTCGCCCACCACCAAGGGCGTGAGCACAAAACCTTCAAGAAACTGCCCAACCACAAACACCATCAGCACCAAAAGAATTGGCAAGAAACCTTGTAACTCCAGCGCCGCTGTGAGCAAACCCACCAACAAGGCCACTGCAAAACCCAAATAAGGCACCACACAAAGGACCCCGGCCAGCATGCCCAAAGCCCAACCACTTTGCAGCCCGACCACGCTCAAACCAATGGAGTAAAACGTGCTGAGAAACAGCATCACAATCATCATGCCCTTGATGTACTCGGTCATGACTGAATCGATTTCGCTGAACAGGGGGCGTGCGCGCGTCCACAAATGCGGTGGAAATACTTGCTGAAACTGTTTCGTGATCTGCGTCCAGCCCGGCAAGATGAACAGCGTGGCAATCACGGTCAGCGACACAAACCCGGTAATACCCAACACGGACTGCGAACCTGAACGCAAAACCTTCGTACTGATTTCAGCCAGCGTGCCCCGGTTTTCGCTGATATAAGCGGCAATACGGTCTTTCATCTCCGTGCTGTCCACGGAAATGGTCAAGCCAAACGCCTCATTCAACCAAGGCAATACCGTTCCTTTCACATTGACGATCAACTGCGGCAGGTTGTTTTGAATCAGTTCGAGTTGAGTCAGCACCACAGGGATAAACAACAAACCCACGCTTGAAAAGATCAACAGCAGCGCGAAAAAAGTGAGCACCGCACACACTGGCAAAGGAATGCGACCGCGCAACTTGCTGTGCACCCATCGACTGGGTGCTGCCAGCAAATACGCCAACACAAACGCAGCCACAAATGGTGCCAGCACTGGCCACAGGTTGATAACCACCGCGAACACCAAAGCGGCGCTTAACAACAAACCCCAGTGCTGCAGGTAAAACTGTTTGGCCAAGGTTGACAGGCTGGCCTGGTCCGCCTGGTTTGGTCCGCCCGCATCGGTGTTCTTGTTTTTGGGTTTTACGACTTCATTCATCGATTCATTGTCCAGCCAATAGAATTAGTACCTTAACGCTTGCCGCGCAAAACCAGATACACCCCACCCAGCGTCATGACCATGGCCACCAACAGTGTTGCAGTTACCGCTTCATCCAGAAACACGACACCCGCCAGTGCAGCAATGACAGGCACACTCAGTTGCACACTGGCAGCCGACGTGGTGGGCAAGGCGGGCAGTACTTTGTACCACACCGCATAACCAATGCCACTGGCCAGCATGCCCGAGGCCAAGGCAAACAAAACGCCCGCCACAGTGGGTGTTGGCAAATACACCGTGTACAGGGCCAAACCCCGCTCCACGGTAACACCTGGAATGTGAACACCCGCTTTGGCAGAAAAATACACGGCGACCCACACCAGCACCATTAGCAAGGTGGCTTTGGAGAAATTACCCGCCGTATCGGCTAGGGGCAATTTGGACCCCTTGCCCACCACCGAGTAAACACCCCAACAGGCGCCCGCCAAAGCCATGCTTGCCGCCGCCAAAATCGATGCCGGTGTTTGCAAATGCGGCCACAACAGCAACACCAAGCCCGCGGCAGCCACCACTGCGCCCAGTGCACGCAGGCCCTTCAAACGATCACCCTGCGTGGCAGCATAAGCAATCATGCTGAGCTGCACACTGCCGAACAAAATCAACGCACCCGTGCCTGTACTCATGTACAAATAGGCCATGGAAAAAAGTACCGCATAACCAAACAGCGCCCACGCACCAGCCCAACTGCCCTGCTGCCTGCCCTTGTTTTGAATGCGCAAACACAACCACAACGTGATTGCACCGCTGATCAGCCGAATGGCAGTAAAGCTGGCCGGGTCAATTTGCCCGGCACCCAAAGCGGCCCGACAAAAGAAGGAATTGGCCGCAAACGCACACATGGCGAAGGCCGTAAAAATTAGTGTGTTGATTTCAATTTTTTTCATTCGTGCAGGCTACTATGTGACAACAATAATTTTCAACTTCCAGAAGCCGGAGACCTCTTCATGCGCATCGAGCTACGCGACCCCCTTACCCTGCCTTGTGGCGCCACTGTTCCCAACCGACTGGTAAAGGCTGCCATGAGCGAAGCCCTGGGTACCCGGGACAACCGCGTAACACCGGAAATTGTACGGGTGTACCAGCGCTGGACCGCAGGTGGCATCGGTTTGAATATAACCGGGAATGTGATGATTGATCGCCGCGCGCGTGCAGAGCCGGGCAACGTTGTCATTGAAGACGACCGCGACATGCCCCTGTTGCAGCAGTGGGCCAAGGCAGGCCAGGCCAATGGCAGCAAAATCTGGGTACAAATCAACCACCCCGGCAAACAATGCCCAAAAGGCATGAACAAGGAAACCGTGTCGCCTTCAGCTGTGCCGTTTCACAAAAGCCTGCAAATGATGTTTGCCACACCGCGCGAGCTCACCGAGACTGAAATTCTAGACCTGATTGCCCGCTGGGGCCGCACCGCCAAGGTGTGCAAAGAAGCCGGTTTTGATGGCGTGCAAATTCACGGCGCACACGGTTACTTGATCAGCCAGTTTTTAAGCCCACTGAGCAACCAGCGCACCGACCAATGGGGCGGCAGCGCTGAAAACCGTCGCCGTTTTGTACTGGCCATTTACGACGAAGTGCGCAAGCAGGTTGGCGCTGATTTTCCGGTCGGCATCAAATTGAACTCGGCTGACTTCCAGAAAGGCGGTTTTTCCGAGGAAGAATCACTGGCTGTGATTCAAGAACTGACCGCGCGCGGCATCGACATGATTGAAGTGTCGGGCGGCACCTACGAAGCACCTGCCATGACCGGCGCAAGCGCCAAGCCCAAGAAAGAAAGCACCGTAAAACGCGAAGCGTACTTCATGGACTTCACCGAGAAAGTACGTGCAGTGTGCAAGGTACCCTTGATGCTGACAGGCGGTTTCCGCACCGTGGGCGGCATGAAAGAAGCGCTGAACAGTGGCGCGGTCGACTTGATTGGTTTGGCCCGCTCCATTGCCATGGAACCTGACCTGCCCAAGCGCCTGCTGAGCAACAAAGAAGCCCTGCACCCGGTCAAGCCGCTGATTACCGGCGTGAAAGCCGTGGACCGCACCGGATTGCTGGAAATTCAGTGGTACACCCGCCAAATTCACCGCATGGGCAAAGGCAAAAACCCTGTCCCGAACGAGAGTGCCCTGAAAGCCCTGTTTTTCTATATTCTTGACAGCAGTTGGGGCTTGTTCAAAGCCCGCAAATTACGGGCTTGATCAACTCAGGGAGTTTAAGAATGGTGAAATTCAGCTGCATGCTGGTGTTGGTCCTGAGTGCGTTCAATGCGTTCGCCATGGACGACGCAACCGTTCTTGAACAAGGCCGCAAACTGTTTCAAACCGATGCCGACCCCGCTTGCGCCATTTGCCACACCTTGGCCGATGCTGGCACCAAAGGCAAAATCGGCCCGGTGCTGGATGTGCTCAAACCCAGCGAAGAACGTGTGCTGAATGCGCTCAAAAACGGCAAGGGGGGCATGCCCCCCTTTGTGGATCACCTCACGGTTGATCAAATGAAAATTTTGGCGAAGTATGTTTCCACCGTGACAGGTGGAAACAAGCCTTAAGCAAAAAGCAACTCAGTTTTTGTAATCAGGCTGCTCGCGGTCCAGCTTGCGCAACAGGGCAGGCCAGGCAATGTTGCCACCCAAACCACGGGTTACCTGCGCCGCAGCGGCCCGAATGCCGTCCACAATCGGTTGTGCAATTGGAATCAAGGTGGCTCCGCCAGATTGCGCTGCAATTTGAACCTCGCAAGCACGCTGCAAAATAAACATATTCAAAAATGCGTCAGCCACTGTAGAACCACAGGTCAGCAAACCATGGTTGCGCAAAATCAGGTTGTTGGCCTCGCCCAAGTCGGCTTGCAGGCGGGCTTTTTCATCTTCCCGCAGGGCCAGACCTTCGTAGTCGTGGTAAGCCAGGCCAGCCAGCGGAAACAGCGACTGCTGCGAAATGGGCAACAAGCCTTGTTCCTGAATTGAAACAGCAACGCCGGCCACCGTGTGGGTGTGCATCACACAGTGGGCATCATGCCGAATGGCATGCACGGCACTGTGAATGGTGAAACCAGCCGGGTTCACGTCGTAGGGGCTGTTGTCCACCTTCTCGCAATTCATGTTCACCTTCACCAGGCTGCTGGCGGTAATTTCCTCAAACATGAAGCCATAAGGGTTGATCAAAAAGTGGCCTTCTTCACCGGGTACGCGAGCCGAAATGTGGGTGAACACCAGGTCGTCCCAACGGTGCATGGCCACCAAACGATAGGCTGCAGCCAAATCAACGCGGGCCTGCCATTCTTGCTGGCCAATGTGGGCGGGTGGTGTACTTGAAAGCGGTGCGTTCATAGTGGGTCTCCTTTGCTGCTTTTGGAATTGTGTTTTTTAAAAGTGTACCAGCGCACAGGCAAATGCTTGCGAAAGCACTTGAAATTCAAGGCAATCGGGGGCAATCTAACATTACAAAATAAAATTCATACTGTGGGAGACAGTAATACCATGCATGCCAAAGTCAAACAGCTTGTACCCAAAGAATCCCAAGACGACACCGTGCGCTCGGTGCGCGCCAATTACCGGGCCGAATTCATTTCCGCCGGCTACCAAGGCTATTTGCACCTGGCCATGACCATGACCTTGGGCTTGGGTGTAATCGCCTTGTGTATTTATTGGCTTGAATCACCCAGCCTGCTGGAATGGCTCATCATTCCCGCCACTTTTTTATACGCAAACTTTGCTGAATGGGCTGGCCACAAATACGCCATGCACCGGCCGGTGAAAGGCTTGGGCTTTGTGTACAAACGGCACTCGCTGCAACACCACAAGTTTTTCACAGACACCCACATGGAAATTGACAGCAACCAGGACTTCAAAGCCGTGCTGTTTCCAATTGCCATTGTGGGGTTTTTCGTGGTGGCGTTTTTTGTACCCATGGGCTTTTTGCTGGCGTGGCTATTCAACCCCAACGTGGCCTTGTTGCTGGTGGCCACCGGCATGGCCTACTACCTGAATTACGAACTGTTTCATCTGTCTTACCACTTAAAGGAAGACCACTGGGTGCACCGCATTCCGGGCTTCACACACTTTGCCCGCTTGCACACCACGCACCACGATCAGCGAATCATGGCGCACAAGAATTTCAACATCACCTACCCCATCATGGATTGGTTGATGGGCACGTGGGACAGGCGGTAATTCAACGTTCAAGAAGACTGTTCTTTGTGATTCTTACTTGAGAGAAGGCTCATCAAGTGAATGCACCAACTAAGGCGTATTGACCGCCCACCCCCCACTCTGCGGGGGGATCAGCAAGGTCAAACATCAGGATAAGCGCCTGTTTTCCCTCGCTTTTCTACCGCTTCAACCGCAAGACATGTCTTTAGACTGGTTTCATCGCCACCCTTCACGTGCATCGCCATGAAACAACTCAGTCAAAAAGCCCATGCCGCCGCCTTTCATGCGGAATTCTTCGGCAACACCACCCAAAAACGCTTTGTACTGGGCATCAATGAATTTGCCGATGCAGTGGCCGATCGCGCTGATCTTGACGGCTTTATCGACGAGTACACCACCGCCACTGAGTACCGTGGCAAACCGGTGGTAAAACCAAGCCAGGTGCCAGCAGGCAGCATGGTGATTTCCACGGTTACGCAAGCGCGCCCGAAAACAGCCATGAACAAACTGCTGCGCCTCAATGGTGTGGTGTCGATGGATTATTTCGCAGTGGCCGATGCCAGCCACTTTCTGCTGCCGCAAGTGCAGGCCTTGGCCGACACCCAAAAAGAATACGCTGCACACCCAGAGAAATTTGAGTGGGTACGCGACCTGTTCGCCGATCAGGAATCGCGGGAAGTGTTCAACCGGGTGATGGAATTTCGCCTGAATGCCAACCTGCGTGCCATGCGGTTTTTCGACTACACAGCCGACCAGCAATATTTCGAGCCCTTTGTAAAATTTGCACCGGGTGAAGTGTTTGTAGATGGTGGCGGCTTTGACGGATACACCACTGAAGAATTCATCAAGCGTTGCCCCCAATATGGCGGTGTGCACTTTTTCGAACCCACTAAAACCACCCTTGCTGCCGCCAAAACCAAGTTGACCGGGCACCGCGACATTCACTACCACCCAGTGGGTTTGTTCGATGAAAAGCAAACCTTGTCGTTTGACGCAGGTGCTGGTTCAGCCTGCAAAATTTCAGAAACCGGCAGCACACAAATTGAAGTGGATGCACTCGACAACCGAGTGACAGAATCAGTGAGCTTCATCAAGCTTGATCTGGAAGGTGCGGAGCCCAAAGCACTGGAAGGCATGAAGTGGCATATTCAGGAAGACCACCCCAAACTGGCCGTGGCGGTGTACCACGATCCGGCACATTTCTGGCAAGTGCCAGAAATCATTCTCGGTGTACGCAACGACTACAAGGTGTATTTGCGCCACTACACCGAAGGCTGGACAGAGACCGTGATGTTCTTCATCCCGAAATAAGTCTCACCCGCCGTAGGTTTCCAGCAGGTACTCCACAATCGCTTTGGATTCGAACATGGCTTTGCCCGTGTTCGGGTCTTCCAGATACGGCACCATCATCTTGTTGGTTTTGGCCATGAACTGTTCACGTTTGCCGCCCTTCACCGGGTTGTATTCGCCCACGGCAGCATGCACACCATTCACGCCCATGTCTGCAAATTGTTCTTTGCCCAAATTGACCAAGTGGTAGGGAATTTCCAGTTCACACAGCACTTCTCGCACTGGCCTGCAAAAAGGCGAGGCTTCGAAACCGTACAAGGTCAGCATTTGCTCAGGCTTTTTTGATGCACGTACCTTGGTACCCGCGCCCAAACCCAGGGCTGAATTGGCCAGGCTTGACACAGCCTGCGGCAGGGCCGCTTTCACGCGCAAGGGCACTGAACGCTTGCCGTAGGTGGTGTACAGGTACTCGATAATATCGGCAGACTCGTACAAATTCGCACCTGTGTTGTCATCCACCAAAAACGGAAACTGGGCCTTGCCTCCCAACTCCAGCACTTCGGATCGAAAACGTTTACCGCCCTTGGGACAAGGGTAAATGTCCGCGTCCAGTGCCAACTCGGTCAGTGTTTCACGCACCAGGCGGCAATAGGGGCAACTCTCGAACTCATACAATTTCAGCGGTTTTTCTGGTTGAACGGCAGCGGGCTCAGTCACCACCATGCCTTGCCAGCCTCGCAGCGTAGACGCCGCTGTGGCCATGGCCACCTTGAACAAATGATTCATGTTTTCTCTCCCAATCAATGCGCGTCCCTGCTTTCAAGCGCGCTTAAAGCAGCCGCCAGCAAAATCATGGCGCCACCAATTCCAACTTGCGGGGTCAGTACCTCGTTGGTCAATAAAATTGCAGACAAGGTTGCAAACACCACCTCTGACAACATCACCACCGAGGTTACATTGGCTGGCAATCGCGATGCACCGTACTGCAAACCATAGTTGGCCACCAGCAAAGAAACGGTGAAGCCCAACAACACCACACCGCCGTATAAACCGGGCGACACCGGCCATTGCACAATCGAATTGCCCTCACCCAACCACACCGCCAGGCCAGCAGCCACTGCCGCAGGCGCTACAACACCGCCTACAAACATGGCAAACAAACGTGCCTGAGCCGTACGCTCAGCCTGGTGGCGCAACAGGATATTGTTCAGTGCGAACGCCGCACCGCCCATCAAACCCAAAGTTTCTGCCAAATTCGATGGCACCGGGAAGCCCAAAGTTCCATTTGGGCTTAACAGCAATACAGCACCCGCAAACGCCAGAGCAACCCGAATCAAAGCCCTGCCAGTGATCGGCTCTTTCAATATCAGCCGCGCCAACAACACCGCCCAGATTGGCATCAGGTAGAACAGCAGCACCACCCGAATTACTTCGCCAATCGACACACCCCAATTAAAACCCACCATGGTGGTGCCAGCGGCCAAAGCCAGCAACCAAAGCGCTTTGTGCTGAACAAACTCACCCAACACCTTGGGCATGAAGCACAACATGGCCACAGCGCCCAACAAGTAGGTTGCAGCCGAAGACCACAACGGGTGCAATCCTTCGCCTTGCAATTCACGCAGTGGCCACCAGGAAACGCCCCACACCAAGGCATTCAAAACCAGGGCCAGATACGGCAAAGCCCAAGCCCGGTTCTCAGGCACAGTTCACCACCACGCGCCCCTGCAATTGATTGGCCAACACAAGCCGCGCACTGTCCAAAGCCTGCGCCAGGCGCACTTCCTTGATCATGAAATCCAGATCGTACTCACCCAAAGCTTGCGCCAACATGCTCCAGGCACGGTCACGCTCAGCGTGGGTGCGGTATACACAGTTAATGCCGCGCAAGGTAATACCCCGCAAAATGAAGGGGGCTACACTGCCCTGAAAATCCATGCCCTGCGCCAAACCACACGCGGCCACTACACCACCGTACCTGGTTTGGGCGCATGCATCGACCAAAGTGTGGCTGCCCACGCTGTCCACAACGGCAGCAAATTGTTCTTTTTGCAAAGGTTTCCCGGGGCGGGACATGGACTCACGGTGAATCAAGTGGGTAGAACCCAACTGCAAACGTTCAAAATGCTTGGCCGCCGATTCAGACACAGGCTCACCCATGGCATCGATTGAACCCGTCAAGCCCACCACCTCGTAGCCCAAATGCTGAAGCAGCAGGCAAGCCACCGTGCCTACACCGCCACTTACCCCAGTCACCAGCACTGGACCGTCTTCAGGTTTCAGGGGGTGATCCTGCAAAGCCATCACGCACAGGGCAGCGGTATAGCCCGCCGTACCCAAAGCGGCGGCCCACCGTGCACTGCGGCCCTCCGGAATCGGAGAAATCCACTGTGCAGGCACGCTGGCCCGTTCAGCCAAGCCACCCCAATGCGTTTCACCCAAACCCCAATCGTTCACCTGGCACACCGTGCCCACTGGCCATTGGTCCGAATTCGATTCAATCACCTCGCCCACCGCATCAATGCCATGCACCATGGGGTACTTGCGCGCAATGGGGGCAGTGTGGGTCAAAGCCAAAGCGTCCTTGTAATTCAGGCAGCTGTAATGCAACTTCAGCACCACATCCTGCCCTGCGAATTCAGACTCATCCAAAGTTTCCAGCTCAGCCTGCGTTTGGTCGGCTGCCCGGGAAATCCATGCCCTGATCATTTCATCTCCTTATTCTGGGTGAGGCAATGATCGCACAAACCAGCGATCAAATTTGCGTGCTGCGCCAGCCTTGCATACACTTCAGCTTTGCCTTAGAAGAACAACCACATCGTGCGCAAACCCACCGCCAAAAGCCTCATTCTCGACCTGTTGCTGGCATCCAAAGGTCGCCCTCTTTCAGCCAAGCAGGCCATTGCCGCTTGCAGCATTTTCGACATCAGCGTAAACAACACGCGTGTGGCCTTGGTTCGACTCTCCGCTGAAGGCCTGATCGAGTCGGCTGGACGCGCCCTGTATCAGCTGACCGACGATGCACACACACTGGCCGACGACGTTGCCGCCTGGCGCACCCGCAGCACCCGGGTTCGCCCCTGGGACGGCAGCTACATTGTTGTTCAGGCAGACAAACTGTCCCGAAACGAAGCCAAACAGCAACGCGCCCGTGCCCGAGCCTTGTTGATGTTGGGCTTTCAGCCCCTGAACGAGCACCTGTTCATTCGACCCAACAACATTGAAGACACCCTGCAAGCTGTGCGCAATCGGCTTTACAAACTGGGACTCGAGAAAGATGCGCCCGTCTTTGAAGCTCGCGGCTTTGATACAGACACGGAAAGTCGAATCGCCAAGCTTTGGCATGCGAAAGAGCTTGAAACCAATTACACGCAACTAGAAAAGAAAATGCGTACCTGGCTTGATCGGTCTGGTTCGTTAGAACCTGAAGTGGCCGCACGTGAGTCATTTTTGTTGGGTGGTACAGCAATCAAACACGTGGTGTATGACCCCTTCCTACCTGCAGAGTGGGTGAATGTTCAGGCACGGGAGCGGTTTTTAAGCGCCGTGGACGAGGTGGACCAGGCGGGCATGCGGATTTGGGGCGGGCTTTGGGCGAGCATGGAAGGATGATTTTTAGCGGCAGATTTGTTTAGCTCAGTCAGCCGGGGTTCTTGTGGGCTTTTCATCAGGGTTCAACACCCAATCAGCTTGGGCTGTGAACCCTGCGGTGAGCTGCGCGGTGGTGGAGATTCGCGAGCGCCGGTTCAAGCCAACTCGGCAGTGGGATTGCTTGGGACGCACTTCAAGAAAACCGCCCCGTTTGAGTTTAATCGCAGCGTTCGGCTTCACGCCGACACCGAGACTCGGCCCGCCCTTTTGCCGAGCTCGGTGAGCAAGAATGAATTCAAAAAGGGATTCAGCGGTTTTCAGTGCGGAACGGGCAACCCACGCTGAGGTGGCAAGAAACCCAAACAGTGACCCTTCAAGTTCCGATCAGAAATCAGTATTTAGAGTAAACCCTCATCCGAAACGCCACAGTCTGCGTATAAACTTCGACCATTCCAACATTGCACTGCAGCAACCGTGAAAAAACTATTCAAAACCGCCCTGAAAATCAACGAGTTGGCCGTCAACACCGCGACCAATGCGGCGGACTGGTTTTTTCGCAAGGAAATCCTGATTCAATCGGGCAAAACCGAATATGAAGTCATCGCCGAACACCTGCCAATGCGGGTGCGTTATTACGCGCCTGCCGAGAACTCGCCAAGCGCCAGCCTGGCTGACGGTGAAATCGAAGCACCCAAGAATCGCCAACACGCGGTGCCAGTGGTGTTGGTGCCGCCACTGGGCGTAACCACAGAAACATTCGACCTGATGCCCGACCGCAGCCTAGTGAAAGCCATGGTTGAAGCGGGCTTTCGGGTGTATTTGATTGACTGGGGCAAGCCTGAGCGCAAAGACGGCCATCTCGGCCTGTTCGACTACAGCTATGACATGATGGGTCAAGCACTCCACGCCGTGCGCGAGCACAGCAACTCCAAACAGATTTCCCTGTTCGGCTGGTGCATGGGCGGCTTGCTGTGTTTGTTGTATGCCGGTTACGGGCACGACAAAAACATTCGCAACCTGGTCACCGTGGCCAGTCCGATAGATTTGCGCGACGGCAAAAACATCATGGCAGTGGCCTCCAACACCCTGAACGTCACCGCCCGCTTTGTCCGCAAGTACAGCGAGTTCCGTCTGGACCGAATCAACCCCGCCCTGTTCAGCCCACCCGGCTGGATGGTCAGCCTGGGTTTCAAGCTCACCGCGCCTGTGGCCAGCATCACCACGTATTGGGACCTGCTGACCCGGCTGAATGATCGCGAGTTTGTTGAACAACACACCACCACCGCCGATTACCTCAACAACATGACGCTATACCCCGGCGGTGTGCTTCGCGATTTCATGGTTCGCTTTGCAGTGGACAACAAACTGGCCCAAGGCAAAGTCAAAATTGGTGAAAAAATCTCTGATCTAGGCAATATCAACGCCAATATGCTGGTATTTGCCGGGGAAACTGATCACCTGGTGCCAGGCAGCATGGCCAAGAAAAGCCTGATGCTGGTGTCTTCAAAAGACAAATCGTTTCTGTTGGCCCCGGGTGGCCACATGGGTGTCATTTTGGGCAGTCAAGCCCAAGAACACGTGTGGAAGAAAGCTGCTGACTGGCTACGGGGTCATTCTCAGCCAGAAACCCCCACGCCTAAATCACGCAAAGAAAGCCCCCCTCGCGCCGCCTGATTCAGCGCAATTTTTTGTGCGCTGTCACAAAAGTTTCATCAAATAATTCCATATTTCCATTATTATCGAATTATGGACGAACAAAATATTATCAAAGCGCTTGCCGCACTTTCACACGTATCTCGATTGCGTGTATTTCGCACGCTCGTGGTCACAGGGCCTGAAGGGCTCACGCCTGGCCAGCTGTGCGAAAAACTGGACATTCCCGCTGCCACCATGTCCTTTCACTTGAAAGAACTCAGCAACGCGGGCTTGGTTCAACCCATTCGCGACGGGCGCAATCTGATTTACAGCGCCCAATTTGATCACATGAACGGCGTGATTGCTTACCTGACCGAAAACTGCTGTGAAGGTCGGAACTGCGCCACCAACACCCACCCTGCCCACAATGAGGCTCACCATGAGTGACAAAACATTCAACGTGCTGTTTATCTGTACAGGCAACTCGGCCCGATCCATTTTGGCCGAGGCCATCCTGAATCAACTGGGCCGTGGCCAGTTCAAAGCCTATTCTGCAGGCAGCTTCCCGGCTGGCCGCGTGAACCCTTACACCCTTGAAATTTTGCAACGGTGGGAAATGGACACCAGCACTCTACGCAGCAAAAGCTGGGACGAGTTCGCTGCGCCTGGCGCACCAAAAATGGACTTCGTATTCACCGTGTGCGACCAAGCCGCAGGTGAGGTTTGCCCCGTGTGGCCCGGTCAACCCATTCTGGCGCACTGGGGTGCCCCCGACCCGGCCAAAGCCGAAGGCAGCCACGAGCACATCATTCAGGAATTCCGCAATGTCGGCCTGTTGCTGCGCAAGCGCATTGAGCTAATGCTTGCCCTGCCAATTGCAACACTCGAAAAATTAGCCATTCAACACGAAGTCGAACAAATAGGAAAAGTATCTTCATGAGCACCAACGTACTCATTCTTTGCACTCACAACTCTGCACGCAGCGTATTGTCGGAAGGCATGCTGAATCACCTTGCCCGGCAATACGGCAAAGACATCAAAGCCTTCAGCGCAGGCAGTGCGCCCAGTGGCCGTGTGAATCCATACGCGCTTCAGGCGCTTGCCAATGTGGGCATTGACACCAGCCAATACACCAGCAAAAGCTGGGACGTGTTCACCGAGCCCGGTGCACCAAAAATCGACATTGTAATTACCGTGTGCGACAGTGCGGCCGCCGAGCAATGCCCCTACTGGCCTGGTAGCCCGGTAAAAACCCACTGGGGCTACCCCGACCCCTCCAACGAGCTAGAGGAAAACAAGCCCCGCGCATTCGAGCTGACCCGCCAAGCCATTGCATTCAAAATGATGCAGCTGATTCAGCTGCCGCTGAGCACCATGAACCCAGCGGAATTGAATACCGCCCTGGCTGCCATTTCACGGAGTTAAAACAACCATGTATTCCTTGCAAAAACGTTTGGGTGCCGAGTTTCTGGGCACCCTGTTGCTGTTGGCCATTGTGATTGGTTCTGGCGTCATGGCCGAGAACCTGTCAGAAGGCAACAACGGCATTGCCCTGATCGCCAATACCCTGGCCACCGTGTTTGGCCTTTATATTTTGATCGAGGTGTTTGGTCCCATCAGTGGTGCCCATTTCAACCCGGTCGTCACGCTCGGCATGGTGCTTCTAAAACGCCAACCCGGTGCCGAACTGCTGCCCTATGTGGTGGTTCAACTGGCAGGCGCATTTCTGGGTGCCATACTGGTTCACCAAATGTTCGACATGGAGCTGTTTCAGTTCTCTGAAAAGGCCCGCACAGGTTGGGGCATCTGGACCGGGGAAATTGTAGCCACGGCGGGTCTGCTGCTGGTGATTCTAATGGCCAAGGCCGAACGGGTTTCTGGCATGGTGGCCTGTTACATTGGTGCTGCGTACTGGTTTACTTCCAGCACCTCGTTCGCCAACCCGGCCGCCGCATTTGGTCGCCAGTTCTCCAACAGTTTTGCGGGCATTGCGCCAGCCGATGTCCCCGCTTACGTGATTTTTGAAGTGGTGGGCGGTTTGCTGGCACTGGTGTTGTACAAAGCCTTCAGTGCAAACAGCGAAGTCACCACTTCTCAGGCACCCAACCCGGCGGCTTGATCAAGCACAGCATCCGGTTTTTGAAGTCTCGGGTGCTGGCTTTGTTTTCTCTGAAACCACATCCAAAAAAAGAAAAGGGTCCCGAAGGACCCTTTTCCGATCAACCTGGGTTGATTTTTACTTCAGTGCAATCGCCTTGCCGTTGTCCGACTTTACAGACTTCCAAGCGTTTTCGATCAGCTTGACTGTTGCATCTGGCAGTGGAACATAGTCCAGGTCAGAGCTCAACTTGTCGCCCTTGGCGTAAGCCCAGTTGAAGAACTTCAACACTTCAGAAGCCTTGGCAGCGTCAGCCTGTTGTGTGTGAAACAGGATAAACGTAGCACCGGTGATGGGCCATGCGGCTTTACCTGGTTGCAATGTCAGAATTTCGTAGAAGCTGTTGGACCAATCGGCACCTGCAGCAGCCGCCTTGAAAGTCTCTTCATCAGGCTGAACAAATTCACCTTCCTTGTTGTTCAACTGTGTGTGCGTCAGCTTGTTTTGTTTCGCGTAAGCATACTCAACGTAACCAATTGAACCGGGCACGCGTTGTACGAAAGCAGACACGCCCTCGTTACCCTTGCCACCCAAACCGACTGGCCACTTCACTGCGGTGCCTTCGCCAACAGTGCTCTTCCAGTCTGCGCTGACCTTGCTCAGGTAGTTGGTAAAAATAAAGGTTGTACCGGAACCGTCAGCACGACGAATCACGCTGATGTCCTGCGCTGGCAACTTCACGCCTGGGTTCAGGTCTGCAATTGCCTTGTCATTCCACTTGGTAATCTTGTTCAGGTAAATGTTGGCCAGTACTTCACCGGACAACTTCATTTGGCCTGGGGCGATACCTTGCAGATTCACCACGGGCACAACGCCACCGATCACGGTTGGAAACTGCATCAAACCTTTTTCTTTCAGGTCTTCTGGCTTCAAAGGCATGTCAGAGGCACCGAAATCGACTGTTTTTGCAGAAATCTGCTTGATACCACCACCGGAACCGATGGACTGGTAATTCACCTTGTGGCCAGTTTCTTTGTTATAAGCATCGGCCCACTTGGCGTAAACAGGAGCGGGGAAGGAAGCGCCAGCACCAGTAATTTCAGCGGCGTTCACAGAAGTCATACTCAGGGCCAGGGCGCCTGCGGAAATCGCTGTAGCGATTGTTTTGATGTTGAACATTTTTCACCTCACTTATTAAAGTGCCTCAATCATGCCGCAGCAATGTTTCAGAATAATGACAAATATAAGGCAATAACATAAATGTCAAAAAACCACACCGGGCGACCCAAATGTGGTTTTTCAGCAAACAAGTCAAGTACTTGTAGGCCGCGTTAACCGAATCGACCCGTAATGTAGTTCTCAGTTTCCTGCTTTTTGGGTTTCAGGAAAATTTGATCAGTTACGCCAAATTCAATCAACTCACCCAAATACATATAGGCGGTGTAATCCGACACACGCGCAGCTTGCTGCATGTTGTGGGTCACAATCACCACGGTGTAGTCCTCTTTTAATTCAGTGATCAGCTCTTCAATGCTCGCCGTTGAAATAGGGTCAAGCGCCGAACAAGGCTCGTCGAGCAACAGAATTTCGGGCTTGATCGCAATGCCACGTGCAATACACAGGCGTTGCTGCTGACCACCCGACAAGCCATTGCCACTTTGGTGCAGCTTGTCTTTCACTTCTTTCCACAAGGCGGCTTTGGTCAGCGCCCATTCCACGCGCTCTTCCATTTCGCCTTTGGACAACTTCTCGAACAGCCGCACACCGAAGGCAATGTTTTCGTAAATGGACATCGGGAACGGTGTTGGCTTCTGAAACACCATGCCGATCTTCGAGCGAATCAAAGCGATGTCTTTCTTGCTGGTGATCAGGTCTTCACCGTCCATCAGGATTTGGCCTTCTGCACGCTGCTCAGGGTACAGTGCGTACATTTTGTTGAACACGCGCAACAAAGTGGACTTGCCACAACCTGAAGGTCCAATAAATGCGGTGACCTTCTTCTCGGGAATGCTCAAGTTGACCGATTTCAAGGCCTGAAATGAACCGTAATAAAAATTCAGGTTCTTCACTTCAAGTTTGATCTTTTCTTCAACGTCAATCGTGGACATATTCTTGGCCTTTAAAGGTCAGTTATTTCGAGTTCTTCAGTAGCGAACGCGCGATGATATTCAACACCAGCACGCCAGCAGTAATCAGGAATACACCAGCCCATGCCAGTTCCTGCCACTCTTTGAAAGGGCTGAGCGCAAAGTTGAAAATCATCACTGGCAAGTTCGCCATGGGTTTCATCATGTCGGTGTTCCAGAACTGGTTCGACAAGGCTGTAAACAACAAGGGCGCAGTTTCACCGGCAATTCGAGCCACCGACAGCAAAATGCCGGTCATGATGCCCGCATAGCTGGCCTTTACAGTAATGGCCATGACCATTTTCCACTTGGGTGTACCCAAGGCAAAGGCCGCTTCGCGCAGGGCATCTGGCACCAGTCGCAGCATGTTCTCGGTGGTGCGAATCACAATTGGAATCTGGATCAATGCCAGTGCCACAACGCCTGCCCAGGCGGAGAAGTGCCCCATGATGCGAACCATGACCGCATATACAAACAAACCAATCACGATAGAAGGCGCGGACAGCAGAATATCGTTGATGAAACGGACAGAGCTGGCCAGCTTGTTGTCTTTGCGGGACTCGGCCAAGTGAATACCCGCCAAGATACCCAAGGGCGTGCCAAACAAAGTGGCAAAGCCCACCATCAAAAGGGTGCCGGTAATGGCATTGGCCAAACCACCGCCTTCTACACCCGGGGGTGGCGTCATTTCAGTGAACAAGTCCCAAGACAAACCATTAATGCCCAAGGTCACTGTGGTGTACAAAATCCAGATCAACCAAAACAGGCCAAAAGCCATGGCCGCCAGCGACAGTGTCAAGGCGAAAGAGTTGATCCGTTTGCGCTTGGCCTGCATTTTCACGCGCATTTTTTCATCCGTGGCAACAGTAGTCACCGAGGAGTCTTTGGACGTCACAGTGGGATCAGAATGAATGCTGCTCATGCTTTATCTCCCGTTGCTCGATAGTTTGGCCAAAAGCAGCTTGGAGGCGACCAGCACAAAGAAGGTGATGACAAACAGAACCAAGCCCAGCTCCATCAAGGCAGATGTATGCAAACCTGGGCCAGCCTCGGCAAACTCGTTGGCCAAGGCGGAAGTGATACTGTTGCCGGGCGAGAACAGGGAAATGTCATTGAGATAATTGGTGTTACCAATCACGAACGTCACCGCCATGGTTTCACCCAAGGCACGGCCAAGGCCCAACATAACTCCACCAATCACACCCACCTTGGTGTGCGGCAATACAATTTTCCACACCACTTCCCAAGTGGTACATCCCATGCCGTAACCCGCTTCTTTCAGCATCACAGGGGTTACTTCAAATACATCGCGCATTACTGCGGCAATGTAAGGAATGATCATAATGGCCAGCACAACACCGGCTGTCAGCAAACCAATGCCGATGGGAGGCCCGGAGAACAATGCACCGATCACAGGCACCTGACCAATGGTGGCATTCATTGGGCCTTGCACGTACTTGGCAAAAATTGGCGCAAAAACCAGCAAGCCCCACATGCCGTAAACAATGGATGGCACCGCGGCAAGCAACTCAATGGCCGTGCCCAGTGGGCGGCGCAACCAGGGAGGAGAAAGCTCAGTAAGAAACAATGCAATACCAAAGCTGATTGGAACGGCAATCACCAATGCAATCAGCGAAGTGACCAAGGTGCCGTAGATCGGGACCAATGCGCCGTATTCATCAACGGGAGGATCCCAGTTGGCGGTAAACAGAAAATCAAAGCCAAACGCAGTGATTGTGGGCCACGAGGCCACAATCAACGAGGCAATGATGCCACCGAGCATCAGCAAAGTGAAAACAGAAGCTCCGCTGGTTAACAAGCCAAATATGGCGTCGCCCCGCTTGGTTGGGGCCTTGATCGTCGAAGTATCAGACATATTGGTAAGTAATTAATCCAGCAGAAAGTTTCACGCAGACCTGCAAGGGTATCCAAGAATTATGACAAAAAAATGACAAAAATTTGACACACCCGTGAAATCGAATATCACGGCACGGAACCGTGGGCTAAAACCTCATGCTGGCTTGCGCTTCATGAATGTGATTGGCACCACCGACGGAGGCGGGCTATTGAAAATGTCTTTGCGCATTTTACCCATGATGTGCATTTCACAAGGTTTGCAATCGAATTTCAGGGTGTACTTTTGATCACCATTGACCAACACCATGGGCTCGGCCTTCACCTGCCCCTGCACACCTGTTACACCCTTAGCTTGTTTTGGGCACAAATTAAACGAAAATCGCAGACAATGCTTAGTGATCATAACAGGCACCTCGTCAGCTTCCTCATGTGCCTCGTAAGCTGCCGCAATCATCTGCACGCCATGTTTTTTGTAAAATTCACGCGCTTTGTCGTTGTAAACATTGGCCAGAAAGCTGAGCGACTTTTCGGGATAGTCCACATAGGGCTGCACAGGCGCTTTGCGAGCAGGGCGTTGCCAGGCCGCAATCCGCACCCTGTTCAAGGCCTCGATCGCGTCTCGACGCATGCCATTCAAAGTACTGGCCGGCACAAACCAGGGCTGACTCAGGTGTACATTCAGGCCCAAAGCGGAATAATCAGTACCCCCCAGCTTGCCCAAGTGGGTTTTAATGCTTTCTACTGCCGTGTCGGCCTGTTTGGCCAACTCCAGCGCCATTTCAACCTGCGCAGTGGTGGCAATGCCGTCTTCGTCGGTCAGGCTAAGTTGCAGGCCTTTCAACACATCGCCTTCCATCCACTCGGTCAGTGTTAGCCAAAGGCCAATTCGGCGCTCGGCACTTTCTTTGGTCAGCGCCATGTCCCAAGCGTGGTCGCGGTTACGGTGCATGGGCAAGCCAGCCTTCAGGCCGCCATAACTGCCAATCGTGTCTTTGGGAAACACGCGGTACACCGCCTGCCCTTCGCCTTTGCTGTGCAGTTTCTCGGCACGGTTCACGTGCAAGCCCACCACTTCGCGTTTGCGCATGAAGTTCAAGCCGTCGCCGTTGTTCAGCTCATCGCTGGTTTGAATGTCGATGCTTTTGTCATTCACCGCAATCACATGGCCAATGGGCTGACCAATGAATTTGGGTGAATCGAAGGCGCCGATGTCGATTTTCCGGCCACTGGCAAAATAATCGGTTGAGCCACGGTGAAAGTTGCGGTCCGGATCGGGCCTGAAATAGTGGCGTGCAGCACCACTGGATGCGCGGGTAAACTCTCCGCGCTGCTCCATGATCTCGTCCAGCAAAATGCGGTAGTGAGCCGTGATGTTTTTTACATAGGCCATGTCTTTGTACCGGCCTTCAATTTTGAAAGACCTTACACCCGCATCAATCAAGTGCTCCAGGTTGCCGCTTTGATTGTTGTCTTTCATCGACAGCAAATGCTTGTCAAATGCCACCACGGCACCACTTTGATCGGTCAGCGTATAGGGCAGGCGGCAGGCCTGCGAACAATCGCCCCGGTTGGCACTGCGCCCGGTTTCGGCGTGGCTGATATAACACTGCCCCGAAAAAGCCACACACAGGGCACCGTGAATAAAATACTCAATGGTTGCTGAATTGCCCACTGCGCCATGCACGGCGGTAATTTCTTCAACTGTCAGTTCTCGGGCCAATACAAGCTGGGAAAAACCACTGTCGGCCAAAAACTTTGCTTTTTCTACTGTGCGAATGTCGCACTGCGTGCTGGCATGCAGCTGAATCGGCGGCAAGTCCATTTCCAGCAAACCCATGTCTTGAATAATCAGGGCATCCACACCCGCGTCATACAACTGCCACACCAGCTTGCGGGCCTCTTCAAGCTCGGCATCGTGAAGAATGGTGTTGATGGTTGTAAAAATACGCGCATGGTAGCGGTGGGCAAACTCAACCAGTTTTGCAATATCCGCCACCGAATTGGCTGCATTGGCGCGTGCGCCAAACACCGGCCCACCCAGGTACACCGCGTCTGCGCCATGCAAAATCGCCTGGCGACCAATTTCAACGTCGCGTGCGGGGGCTAGCAATTCCAACTCGTGCGGCAACAAACTCATGATTTCACTAATCTTTTCAGGCAAAGGGTGAACATTATTTCAAAAAGCGGGTCTGAATGAAAGCAAAACCGTGGTGCTTGCCACAATCAGTTTGAACATTGCGCAAGGAGTCCTGGCATGACATGGGTAAATTGGTCCCGTAATACCGCAACCTTTCTGGTGGGGCTTTCCAGCTTTTTACCCGTGGCACACGCCCAACAGCTTGATGAAGCCATATTTGGGGGCGGGTGTTTCTGGTGTATGGAAGAGACATTCGAGAAAATCAGGGGCGTTAAATCAGTCGATTCCGGTTACACCGGCGGGCGCACCCCCTCACCCACCTACGAACAAGTCAGCCAAGGCAACACTGGCCATGTTGAAGTGGTGAGGGTGCAATACGACCCCCAACAAGTCAGCTACAGCACCCTGTTGAAGGCCTTCTGGACCAATATCGACCCCACAGTCGAGAACCGTCAGTTCTGTGATGTGGGTGCGCAGTATCGATCGGCGATTTACTACTTGAACAGCGAGCAGCACCAACAAGCCAAACGCAGCAAGGAAGAATTGCAAGGAACGGGCAAATTCAAAAAAATCTACACCACCATTGAAGCGGCCCAGCCCTTCTACGTAGCCAAGGAATATCACCAGGACTTTTATCGCAAAAACCCATTGCGTTACCAGTACTACAAAACCACCTGCGGCCGGGAAAATCGCTTGAACGAGGTGTGGGGCTACAAACCCAAATAACAACACCTAGAAGCCAAACTCCAGGAAAAACAATCACATCCGGCTACACTTCACCCCAAATTCACTCTGGCTTATTGTGATGAAGCATCAAGTTCGCCTGTTGGTCGCCCTTGTATTTACTACTTTCACCGCCTGCTTTTCCCCTGCTGCGTTGGCCGAAACGCTGGAGAAAGTTCAGGATTGGCGTACCGTACTTCCCGACAACTGGGGCAAAAGCGAGATCGTATCCGTTCAGGTGCGCAACAGTCGTTTGGCACTCGCCAACAACATTCAATTCGACGTGAAGTCACTGCACGGCCAGCTGCTGCCGCACCAGGCCAATGCACCTGTATTGCTGGAAAACCTGTCGGCCTTTGACGTTCGTGTTGACCATGCTCAACTGCGCATTTCCGATGACGTGCTGCAGGCATTGGTACAAGCCGAATTACAGGCCAGTGAAGCCCCCTTGCGAATCAGGCAGGTGAGCACCCAACCCGGGGGAATTTTAATTACTGGCGATATCCGGCGGCTTGGCCTTTGGATTTCCTTCTCGATGGAAGGCACACCCACCATAGAAAATGGCCAGGAAATTACATTGACGCCACGCACACTCAAAGTGGCTGGCCTACCCGTTTACAAGGCGCTGCTCGCCACCAACATTCAACTGCAGTCACTCATCGACATGAAATCCAGGGCAGTTGCCTTGCAAGGGCAAGCCATGGTGCTGCGCTTGGGCCAACTGCTACAGGCACCCAAAATTGCGTTTGAACTGAACTCGCTGCAACTTGGGCAAGGAGAAGTTCAACTCGGGCTGGGAACCAGCAAAACAGGCCCCGCCTTTTTTTGCAAATCCGAATGCCCCAGTAATTTTGTGTACACCCACGGGGGTGAATTACGCGCCGCCGGCATGGTGCTGGCAGGCCAGCCCACCTTGGTTACGGGAATCAGCGATGGCAGCCTGCCGATTGCACTGCACGATTTAAACCGCTTGATCACCACCAGCACAGTTCAGCTTCGAACCGACGGTGCACTGTGGATAAGCGCACAAGAAGGCTTACTCAATACCGATGACCTCTTGCTGCTGGCCACGGGCGAAAAAGCGCTCGCCCAACTGGCACTTCTCGTGGGCACCCAAAGCGACCCGGTCACCCTGGCTGTGCACCATGCCACCCTGCTGTCACAAGAAGGCGTCGAATTGCGCGTTGAAAAGCTGTTGGCCAGCACCAGGTCCACCAACCTGGGCCAACTGCCCACCGCCGCACAAACCGTTCATGTGGGCGAAATTTCCCTCAGTGAAACCGCATTGAACACCATGATGAACAAAGCCCTGTTCAATTTCAAAGGCAGCCCGATCCGCAAGGTGAGTGCCACCATTGGCGAACCTCACCTTCAGCTTGCCTTGCAGGCGAGGCCTGAAATTTTTGGCATTCCCCTATTCTGGTTGCCTGCCAAACTTAGCGGGCCTCTTGTCATTTCAAACGACAGGCAGCACCTTGAATTCACACCCACCCAAGTGCGCATGTTCGGCCTCTCGGTGCTGCCGATCATCAAGTATGTGGGACTGAATCTCGGCGATCTGATTAAAATTGACGAAACTGCGGTGAAGCTGCAAGGCAATACCATTCGCATCGCCCTGGGCAGCGCACTGCCACCCTTGCAGCTCAACACCGAATTGCGAGCCATTAAAAACGTATTGCGCTCGCCTTTGGGGCCTTACTTGCAAGTGCATGTCGGCAAATTGACCGCTGAAAAAATTGGTGAAATTTACAACACCATGGAATTGCTGCCATTGGGCTTGTGGATGAACACACCTGAATTCACTGCGCTGGGCATGCGCACCGGGCCCACCCTGGGCCATGTTTACAATGACCCACGCCAGGAAAGGCTGGTAATCGACCTGGCCCGTTACCCCGATTTGTTGGCCAACGCCACACTGCGCTTGCCGAAAACAGAACGCGTGTGGGTCAGCATGCCCAGCCAGGGTGCGGGCTCACAGCACCCAGTACAAGGCCATCGGCACGAAAATCAGGCTCATCAGGTTCCCCATCATCACCAGTGAAGCCACGCGTTGGGGCTGAAGGCCATATTTTTCAGCAAACACGAAACTGAGCACCGCGGGTGGCAACGCGCCAAACACAATCAGCATGGCGGTGTGCTCAGGCGTCAAGGGCAGCAGCCACACGCACAACGCCGCGAATATCAGCCCGGTTAAAGGGCACAACACACCGCCAATTACCCCAAGTTTCACATCCGAGAAATCAGCCTGTGTCAGCCGCACACCCAGCGAAAACAGCAGCAAGGGAATGGACACATCGCCCACCATGTCGATCGCAAAATACAAAGGTGACCACACCTCGATATTCAATACACTGACCAACAAGCCCGCAATGGACGCCGCAATCACGGGTTCTTTCCAGAGCATTAAAATGCGCGCATTGGGGCTCATCATCCACGTGCCTAGCGAATAGTGCAGCGTGTTGCCCACCAAAAACAACATCACTGCGGCGGGCAAAGCCTGCTCGCCAAACGCCAGAATGGCCAATGGCAACCCCATGTTTCCCGAGTTGTTGAACATCATGGGAGGAACAAAAATCCGACTGTCTATACCCAGCAAACGCCCAATGGGCCAAGCCAACAGGCCCGAACCCAATACAACAATGGCACCGCCCACAGCCAACAACCAATACGACTCAATTTCAAACGACTTGCTGGCCAGCGCAGAGAACACCAGCGCCGGCACAAAAATTTCCATATTCAGCTGATTGGCAAACTTCATGTCGGGCTTTTTCACCCGGCCATACCAATACCCCAAAGCCACAACCGCAAACACCGGAAAAATAACTGCAACAATGCGCAAGAACATAAAAGGCCGTAAGGAGAAAGGGCTGGAAAAGTCGCAGTGTACTGCAAGCCATTAAACGGGGCGATTCGGGTTTGTATTGGTGTTGGCGTTCGGCGTGGCGTTAAACAGCAGCTTGAGCGCCGGGTGATTTAAATTGCGCGGATGGGTAAAAGCAAAAAAATCCTCAACTACACCTTGGGCGTCGCCCATGTGCACCACCGTGTGGTCACGCACCACATCTTCAATCAACAGTGCCGGCACTGCAAACAAGCCCAAGCCTGCACGCCCAAAAGTTTCCAGCAAAGCGAGGTCGTCGAATTCCCCCACCACGGTCACTTCAACCCCCACACTTTCCAGCCAGTGCTCAAGTTTCAAGCGCAGCACGTTGTTTCGCGAAGGCATCAGGAATGGCGCATGGTGCAGGCTGTGCGGGAAATTCTCTTCATACTTCTTTTTCAAGACCGGGCTTGCAAATATGCGCACCGGGTAGCTGAGTAACTTGGCCACCTGCAAGTGGGCCGTGCCTTGGCCTCCCGGGCGCTCGGCCAACACCACGTCTACACTGTGCTGCACCAACTCGGAACACAGGGCTTCAAAACGACCTTCATGACACACCAGGCGCACTGGACGCTGCATGCCCAAAATTGGCTCAATCATGTGAAACGACACTGTTTTTGGCAACGCGTCGGCAATACCCACCGACAAACGCAATGTGTAATCCAATTGCTCATCGCCCAGGCTTTCGGCCATTTGCTCGCCTAACTGGAAAATTTGATCGGCATAACGCAAGGCAATTCGCCCCGCCTCAGTCAGCCCCAAGCCCCGGCCCACCGGTTGAAACAGCGCCCTGCCCAGCGTTTGTTCCAACTGGGTAATTTGGCTTGAAAGCGTTTGTGCGCGCAGGCCCAGCCGCTCAGCCGCCGCCGTCAGACTGCCCGTGTTCGCCACCATCCAGAAGTAGCGCAGGTGATGGAAATTCAAGTCAGTAAGTTTCATCAACCCTTCGATTTATTCGAATATTCACTAAACAATTGTTCTATTTATTCTTACATTGAACCGGCGTACACTTCAACTGTCTATTTCCCCGAAAGGAGGACGCAACCATGAATACAGAAATTGTGGCTCGGCATCCCGAGATCGATGACACCCTGCGCAGGTATGTACTTCGCCGCGTGCGCTCGGCCATCAATCAACTTTCGACACAGATCAAAAACATCACAGTGAAACTGGACCGGCGCACTGCCCAACAGGCTGATCAGCGCAACTGTGTGATTGAAATTCGAATCGACGGGCAAGCGCCCGTGATCGTAGACAGCGCCGGGCCGCATTGGCTCAGCGCAATTGACCAGGCGGTTGAATCAGCCGCACGCGCCGTTCGCCGCCAATTGAAACACACCCTTCACCAGGTGACCCCCCACTTGCAATTGTTGAAAGGACAACACGCATCATGAAACGCATTGTTTTATTTTTAGCCACCAACGTCGCCATCATGGTGGTACTGGGCATTACCGTGCATGTACTGGGCTTGAACCAGTTCATGGCCGGGGGGCAGCTTAACCTGACCATGCTGCTGGCATTCAGTGCTGTACTGGGCTTTGGTGGTTCATTCATCAGCCTGTTGATCAGCAAAAAAGTGGCCAAGTGGAGCACCGGTGCACAAGTCATTGACACCCCGCGCAATCCGACCGAGCAGTGGTTGGTGCAAACCGTTCAGCGTTTTGCGCAGAAAGCCAACATTCCCATGCCCGAGGTTGCCATTTACGAAGGCGCACCCAATGCATTTGCGACCGGCCCCAGCAAAAACAATTCGCTGGTGGCAGTCAGCACCGGTTTGCTGCAAAGCATGAGCCGTGAAGAAGCCGAAGCCGTGCTGGCCCACGAAGTAGCCCACATTGCCAATGGCGACATGGTGACACTCACGCTGATTCAAGGCGTGGTGAATACCTTTGTGTTTTTCCTGGCGCGCGTCGTGGGGTTCTTTGTGGATCAGTTTTTGCGCAAAGACGATTCCCAATCCAGCGGCACCGGCATGGGTTATTTCATCACCGTGATCGTGATGGAAATTACGCTGGGCATTTTGGCCTCCATCATCGTGATGTACTTCTCGCGTCAGCGTGAATTTCGCGCTGACTCGGGTGCAGCCACGATTATGGGCTCACGCCAACCCATGATCTCGGCGCTAAAACGTTTGGGTGGCATGCAGGCTGGTGAGTTGCCTTCCAACATGGCTGCCTCGGGCATTTCAGGCAAAGGCGGTGTGATGGCCTTGTTCAGCAGCCACCCGCCCATTGAGCAGCGCATTGAAGCACTGGCACAGCAGCGATAAATACACCGCGGCACAGTCAGTGCGCACCAACAAAAACCCGCCGAAGTTTGGCGGGTTTTTTTATTGAGCTGAAATTCACATCACCCTTCTTACTTTCCAGAAGGTTTTTCGCCAGTACAAATCATCCAGCCGACTAATCGTGACACCGACTTTGGTCGAGGCATGAAGAAACTTCCCATCCCCCAGATAAAACCCCACGTGCCGGGTGGAATAGCCTGTTCTGAAAAACAGCAAATCGCCCACCTGCATGGCGTCGCGTGCAATTTCATCTCCCATTTTCAATTGCTGGGCGGTGGTTCGTGGTGCCTTGATTTGAAAATGAGTGCTCAAGGTTTGTTGCACAAACGCTGAACAATCGATGCCCCCCCTGGAATTACCACCCAATTGGTAGGGCGTGCCACGCCATTGTCGGAACTGGGTCAGCAAACGTTGTTGAACTTCACCCTTGTCTGCAGCATCACCAAAAAACAGCGAGCCATCTTCAAGCACCAGCACGTCCGAAGGTTCATCGGGCGCTGTGGCACAGGCTTGCAAAACAAGTGCCGCACACAACAGCAGGCTGCGTAATTTCATTGACTGAATCAGGCTAGACAACAGCCTTCCTTTCGCTGAATCGCAGCAAACCTTTCACAAAACGATACAGCAACCACAGGCTTAAAATGCCATACACAATAAAGCCCACGCCAAACACCATGGTGATCATGGCCACAACAAACCAGAACATACCGATCCAGAAAGTTGATATAAGCCAGTCATAGTGGCTGTAATAAATGGTGCCGGTTGATTCACCGCGCTTGACATAGCAAATAATCAAGGCGATCAGGATTGGAATGAATGCAGTGAAAATACCCACTGCGCCCAAAATATAGGCCACCAGCACGATGGTGCGATTGGACTCTTCCTGGCTGGGAACCGGGTTGGGTTGATAGCTCATCAAGTGATACCCATGTGATCTTCGAATTTTTATTTTAGACGACCCTGAGCGTGCAAAATTCAATTTAACCGGCGTTGAATGCAAAAAACCCCGCCACAGCGGGGTTTGCAATCGAAGTTCAGCGGTGATTACAGCTTCAGCGCGGCAATGCCAGCACGCGCAATTTGCGCATCTTGGTCCGATTTCACGCCAGAAACCCCCACTGCGCCAACCACTTGCCCATCAGCCACAATGGTTACACCACCTTCCAGCAGACCATCTACGTAAGGAGCGGTTACAAATGCAGTGCGGCCATTGTTGATCACGTCTTCAAGAATTTTGGTGTCTTTGCGCGCCATGGCGGCCGACTTGGCTTTGGAAGGGCCAATGTGCGCACTCATGGGGGGTGCGCCGTCCAAACGAATCAAGCCCAGCAGGTGCCCGCCATCGTCGGCCACCGCAATGGTTACAGCCCAGGCATTGGCTTCAGCTTCAGCGCGGGCCGCTGTCAAAATTGCTTGAACGTCGTCAGCAGACAACATGGGTTTGGTTTTCATAAACTTGCTCCAATTCGATTTAAAAATTCAAACCGAAGTATGCGGCACACTTCCCGTGATGGCTACACAGGAAGTCCCTAATCCAGCCAGAACTTAAGGGTTGCAAGCCAACCCTGTGTCTGCCGCGTCACAAGAAGTAGGCTTGCCAGCACCACCCTCCCCTTCGGTGGCGGGGCGCCCTGGCCCAACCTCAACAACCACCCCATGAATAATTTTGCCAGCCACATTCTCGGTTCTGACTACCGAGCGGGTTTGCTCCTGGCGGGCCAGAACCACTGCGCCCTGCGCCGTTGTCAAAGCAGCGGTCTCTTGCGGTGAAAGCAATAAGCTTCCGTTGTAAACCACCGGCACACGATTCAGATTGCGTGCGCCATCGTAAAAGAAGGCCTGAGTGCCTTTGCGCTCCGGACCGGCAAGATACACCACTTGCCCGGGCAACAGGTTGCTGCCCTCGAAAGGCAATACGGTAAGGAACCCGCCCAACCCAGGCCTCGAGGTGTCACCCACTTCAACGCGAATGGCCCCCGCACTGCCCGGCAAACCATTGTCCGACGACTCGCCGAAACTGGCATTTGAACCTTGTGCCCCACCCGATGGGCTCAGGGGGATAGACAAAGTCAGACCCGCATAGGACCGGGCGGTGCCCACCGCAACATCGTTATACGGCATGCGCGCCCTTATCAACGACTCTTCACCCGGCGTGGCCAATCCACGGGCACGAATGGCAATGACATCGGCTTCCACGCCTTGCGCACCCACGAGCAGTTTCACCGTGTTGTTCACGGCAAAAAGGCTGCCTCCCCGATTGGGCAAATAGTCAAATGACATAGCGAAACGATCGCCCGACAAGGCGCTGACCTGGCCGTTGATCTGATTACCCTGCGTCAGGACAACCGAACCATTTTGCGACGCCTTGAACTGGGTCAGCGAACCCGCTGCTGTCGTGATTTGCCCACCGGTTTGCTCAATGGCCGTACTGGCCAAACTGATTCGCCCCAAGCCGGTGATTGGATTGGCAGCTTCTTTGTTCGAGAAAACGTCCAGTGCTGGTGGTAGCAACAGTGCAATTTCAGCTGAAGACAAAGGACTGGGTACACCATGCGCAGCAAAAGTCAGCGTACCACCTTGTTGCTCAATATTACCCAGCAGAAGCAAACGACCATCCGCCGTAATTTCACCACCTCGACTGCTCAGGTTCATCAGTTGCAAATCACGGCGCCCTGCGATATTTGTTTGCTCGGCGCTTGCACTGACATGCCCGGTAAACCGGTTGTTTGAATTCAGCAGATTAATGCTTCCGCCCACCGCAACCAGCTGCGTATTGCCTTGCACTTCTAGCGCATGCGAACCTGTCAGCACCTGGGAAATCTGGTTGGCATTGACTGACAAATTTTCGCTGAACTTTGATTGCGAAAACCTGACATGCTCACCTTGCAGGTTTGTATTCCCATCAACATTCAACTTCAGGATTGCATTTGACGAGCCAACATCTGCGTTGAAATCACCAGCCGTGCGAAGCACCACCTCGTCCGAGGCGTCCAGCGTGGTGTCACCCTTAAAAAGGTTGGCAGAGTTATTTAAAACAATTCGATCTGCGTTCAGCAAAGCATTGTTCAAACTCACCGCGCCGTTTTGGGTCAACTCACCTGTCAGTATTAGCTGACTATCGCCGAGTACTGCGGTTTGCCCCAGAACCAGATTATCTGCTAGCACAGTTAAATCGCCTTGAATTTGAGCGCTTAACTGTAAATCATCCCCCTGCACGGTCAATGAATTTTTATCAGCGATTTCTACAACAGGGTTTGACGAGACATAAGCCTGAACAAGCACGTCACCCACAAAGTCATTGCCTGAATCACCCAGTTCCACTTTGCGCGCTGTCAACGTGGTTTGCCCTTGCACCAACAAGGCTGAATTTTGATCCACTTTGTCAGCGACAACATTCAACGTTTGAAATTCACCTAATGCACCCAAGCTGACTTCGTTCGCGGTCAACGACAAATGTTCAAGACCTGCACCGGTCAGGGTTAAGCGGCCAGTACTGACCAAATTGGCGTCGACTGCATTTTCGATCCGAACCACGCCGTTGAATTGATTGCCGGAATTGCCGAGGTCAACATTCGCAGATTGCAGCAGCAGGGAAGAACCTGTGGTCAAAGCACGGGTTTGCTCAACGCGCTTTGCCATGAACTGCGTGCTTCCGTTCACTTGACCTGAAACAGTCAAGGAGTTCGCATCAACCACACGGGCGCTGCCCGTGGCATTGAACACCACCTCACCCTGAAAATCGTTGTCCGCATGATCCAACGTTACGTTGTTGACATTCACATGGGTATCACCTGCCACCGCCAGCGCACCACGCTGCTCAAGATTTCGCGCGTAAACATCCAACTGGTCAACCGAACCTTCCAAACTCAGGGTATTGCTATCTCGCAGCTGCGCCTGTTCAGTGACTTGTAAATTCACCACACCTTGAAAATCGTTGTTACCACGAAGGTCAACCGCCGTTGCCTTCAGTGTAGTTTCACCATTCACCTTAAGCGTTTGCCCCGGCTGAGTTGATTGAAGAACACGCTCTGCCTCAGCATTCAGCTTGTTGGCGAGCAAGCCAGTGAAAGTCAGTGACTCATCCACTGACACATTGAATTGATCAACTACGCCGCCTACAGTCAATTGGTGCTTGCTTACAAGATTTACTGTGCCGGCACCCTCAAGAATCAACTCGCCTGCAAAGTTGTTCTCCGCATGAGTCAAATTGATGACAGGCGCTGCCAGCGTAATTTGACCGCCCGTGCTGGCAGCTTCATTTTGAGTGATCAGTTCAGCCTGTAAGCGCACTGCGTCTGTAACATCCAATTGGTTTAATTCAATCGTGGCTGCGGTCAAAGTACCTCGCTCAATTTGCAGCTTGTCAGTGTCACCGGCGATGAAAGTTCCGTTCTCGGCGCTTGCATTCAAACTTTGAGAGGCACCTTGAATTTGCAAACTATTCCGGTCAGTCACAGTGGAGTTCTCTGCGACAGCCAAATTCACAATGCCTTTGAAATCATTGCCTGCGTTGTTCAACAAAACAGACTGTGCACCCAATGAGGCTTCCTCATTAATTTCTATCGCGCTCAAGGCAGTCTGTGTAATCTGTCCCCCAGCTGCAGCTGTCAGGCGCCCCAAAGTCAACGCACCCAACTCCAAATCGCCACCCACTGTCGCATTCAGACTTTCAGCGCGTCCTGCCACCAGCAAGTTCTGCTCGGCTTGCACGTTGGCAGTTTGATCCGCATGCAAGGTAACTTCTCCGCCGAAGCTGTTCGCCACATTGTTCAGTTGAATGTTCGCTGCGGTGGCCCGCGTCGTACCGGCAACTGCAAGTGAGGCGGACTGTTCTATATCACCGTTGGCCAACAACTCCAGTGCAGCTGTACTGCCCTGAATGTGAATGTTGTTGTCGTCGCGAAGCGCGGCACTGCCAGTGACATTCAAAATGACATCACCCTGGAAATCATTGCCCGATTCACTCAAATTCACGGCACCTGCATTGATTTGGGTCTGGGTCTCGACAAGCAACGCCGAATTTTCCCGTTGACCCAACTGTTGCGCAAAGACCTCCAATCGACTGGTCGTGCCCTCCACCTGCAATGTATTTGCATCTCGCAGTTGCGTGTTCCCGGTCACTTGTAACTTCACCGCACCTTGAAAATCGTTGTTGTTGCGAAGTTCAACGTCTGCTGCAGCCAGACTGGTTTCACCACGCACCAGAACGACACTGCCAGGCGAGGTGATTTGATCGATCTGCTGTGCGCGGGCACTCAAGTTATTGGCCTGCAACGCGCCCAAGGTAAGGCGCTCTGTCGCTTCCACATTCAAGTTGCCCGTGGTACCGCTGATGGTCACTTGGTTTGCGTCCACAATATCAGCGATTCGAACACCATCTAAAACCAGTTCGCCGGCAAAATCGTTATCCGCCTGGGTCAAAGAAACCGTGTCGGCTTTCAATGTAATTTTGCCACCGGTATTGCTGGCTTGGCGTTGCGTGATTGAGTTGGCTTGCAAGCTGACGTCGTTCAACACGAGCAATCGATCCAGTTCGATAGTCGACGCTGTCAATGTTCCGTTGCTTACTTCCAGGCTTTCACTGCCACCTGCGATCAAGATCCCATTGCTGGCATCAGCGATCAAATTTTGAGTGCCCCCCTGAAGATTCAGGTCATTTCGATCCCGAATTTCGGTGCTTTCCTCGACAGTCAAATAAACAACACCTTTAAAGTCGTTGTTACTGCCATCGATGCGAACATTTTGACCGCTCAATGTAGCCCGCTCTTCGACAGTGATAGCACTTGCAGAGTTTTGCCCAATCAGACCGCCTGAAATTGCATTCAGGGTTCCTATCTGGGTGTCGCCCAATACAAGGTTTCCGGTCGTATTAACATTTAATGTCGCAGCGGTGGAGCGAAGCTGCAGATCGTGCGCGCTGTGTATTGTGGCTTCCTGCGTTGCCTGCAGATCTACCATGCTGCCAAACCGGTTGAACGTGTTGTTCAAATTGATCGTGGCCCCCTCGAAGCGGGAAAAGCCATTAATACCCACAGCGCCCGTTTGTTCAAGAATCGTGGTGGCTTCAACCTGCAAGGCCTCGGCCTGACCTTGAATGCGAATGTCATTCATGTCGTGCAGTGCTACCTGCCCGGCGTCGTTGAATATCACCTTGCCTTTGAAATCATTGGAGGAGTCGACCAACTCAACCCGGCTTGCGCCCAATGTGGTGTCACCCTCAACGGTCAAAGCGCCCTGCTGGCTTACACTGCCGCCATTCAGCGTCAAATTACCCGATGCCACTAAATTGTTTAGCACCACATTTGCCGCATTCAGTGAAATATCTTGTGCATCCAATTGACTCACAGCCAGTTCACCTGCCGCTGTTGCATTCACCAACTCGGCCTTCCCAAGAAGCGCGAGATCACCAGAGGAATGCAAAGCCACTTCACCAGTCAAATCCAGGTGAACAGTGCCCGAAAACGTATTGCTTGTTGAGGTGGCAAGGTTGGCCGTTCCACCCACCAAGCGGGTGTTACCGTTGGCAATCAGGCCACCTTCCTGTTGAATTGAATCGGCATGAATCGCTAAATCACCCTGCGCGGTCAATCCATCTATTACTGCAGTTTGCGCTTTCAGGCTGAGTGCATTAACAACGCCTTTCACGCGCAACTCGTTGGTATCCTGCAAGTCAGCCTGTCCACCCACACTCAGGTTAACTGCACCAACAAAATCATTCTCGAAGCCATTCAGCTCAAGTTCGCTGGCATTTAAACTACTTTCACCGGTTACGACCACCGAGCCACTTTGCGCAATACGCTGTGAATTCACAACAAGACTTTCAACCGTCAAATCGCCCAGCGTAACCAGGCCAGAGCCTGCAAGCGGCGTTGACACTTCCAGAGAACTCGCCTGCCCCAGCACCTCGATGCCATTTCGATCAGCGAGTACCACCTCTCCGGCGTCGAGAAGATTCACCACGCCTACAAAATCGTTTGTCGTGTTGTTCAAGCTTGCAATGCTTGATTGCTCAATCGTTGTAACTCCAGCCACGGACAGGGGAGCATTGCCTTGAACACGCTCTGCTTGCAAGTTCAAGTTGCCAGTCACGTTGAATGCTCCCGCCAGCTCGATTGAACTGGCCTCAAGCCGTGTATTGTGGGTTACACCTTCAACACGCAATTGATTGGCATCGCGAATTCTCGCTTCATCATCAACATTCAAATTGACCGTACCCGCGAAGTCATTGGCGCTGTTTGCAAGCTCAACATGGCTGGCGTTCAGGTGTGTGGAACCAGACACACGAATGGCGCTACCTGGTTCGCTTGCATTGATATGGCGCACCGAATTTGCTGCCACAGTCAACGACTGCGCCTGCAAATTACCCAACGCAACAACACCGGAAACTGCGTCTGTAGACACAACACTGATATCGCCCGCCTGGCCACTCAGTTGGATAGTATTTCGATCAGTCGAATTGACTTCAGCCAGGTCGGCTCCAGCCAAGGTCACAAGACCGACAAAATCGTTGGATGAATCAAGATTAACTGCTGATGTGTTTTGAATAGTCGTGTTGCCATGTGCTACCAGGCTCGCCGTTTGACCAATGGTGTTTGCAACAAGACTTAAATTTCCCTCGGCATTCACACCACTCAAAACAAGGTTGTCTGCCTGCAACAATGCGTTGTTTACCTGCCCGGCCACTTCAAGACGTCCACTGCCGCGCAGTTCTGTTTGCGAGCTCACATCAAGGTTCACCAAACCGCTAAAACGATTGCTGTCCTGGTTCAAGGTCACGCTGTCAGCCAGCACAGTGGTGGTGCCCCCAACAGTTAGCGCGTCATTGCCCAGTTGGCTTAATTCACTGGCCTCCACGTGAAGACGACCTGTATTCAATTCACCAAGCACCACATGGTCACCTGTCAATACGGCTTGCCCAGCCTCACCTGTCACGGTCAAAGATTGGCTGCCATGCAGTGTGGCTTGTCCTTCAACTACCAAGTCGACCACACCGTTGAAGCGATTCTCGCTGTTACCCAAGGTCACTCGGTTGGCGGTCAGGTTACTGCCCGCGCTCACATCAACTGACGTATTTTGAATTTGGCTCACGCTTTGCGTGCTGATGCTCAAGCTGTTGGCGCTCAAGTCGCCAAGGCTTGCTTCTGTGCCAGCGTCGATTCTCAAGTGATTGTTCACATGGAAGCCGTTCACCAGAATACTCTCGCCTGCATTCAGCGTTGCATCTTCTGCAACACCTTGAATATCGAGACTGTTTGAATCGCTCAAACTGAGCTGCCCAGTGACATTCAGTGTCACTTTGTCTGAAAAATCATTTTGTGCATTCTGCAAATTCACTGAATCTGCATTCAACACCACTTCACCGCCCATGCTCACCGCGTTGAGTTGCGCAATATTGCGAGCAATGACCTCGACTGTGGCATTGCTTAGCGTCGAATTAATGTCGCCACTTAAACGCACCGAATCACCCTGCACAGAAATTTGCGTGGCCTGGTTCAGGTTCGAGACATTGATCACGCTAGGTGCACCACCTGCCGAAGCGCTTGCCAGGAAAACAATTCGCCCACCCTCAGCCATCACCGTGCCAAGTTGCTCGATCAGGGCATTCTCGTGACCCGCCATGACTTGAAAAACCAGATTGCCATCGGCTGTGTTCACCGTGACTTCGCTTGCAGCAAGCAGTTGTACAGACGAGTTGGCAACATTCGACGCCAATGTTCCGTTGTTCTCAATGGTGGGGGCAATCAACAGAATGTCTTTTGCTGATATATGGCCATTGTTGATGATGCTTCCAGCGGTGCCATTGATCTCCAGGCCCACCTCATCCGAATTGGATTGCATTCCAGGCTTCAAACTCAAGGTGGAGGCCACCAGACCATTCACACTCACCTGCGAGTTCGCGCCAAATACAATACCGTTGGGGTTAATCAAAAAGACACGCCCATTGGCCTGCAAGTTACCCAGAATTTTTGAGGTGTCCTCACCGGTCACGCGATTCAGTATCACTGCGTTCGCGTTGTCTTGAAGGAACTGAACCGTTTCATTTGCCTCGATGGAGAAATCGCGCCAGTTGGCCACTGCACGGCTACCCTCCTGAACAACCACAGTAGTTTGAGCGTCAGGATTGCTCACCGTGACATTGCTGCCGAGTGAATTTTGAAAAACAGGTGCCGATTGAATGCCGGTGGCATAGATCAGCAACACTGCCGCAGCCAATGGCTTGAGTGGAAAGGAACGTACAGACGTGCAAATGGCGGAGTTCATGATTAATACTCGCTTAGAAATAGTAGATGTAAGATGCAAAAATTCGTGGTGATTGACGCTTCGGATCAGACTTGCGTATGCCCGTTAATTCCCAGGCCAAACTCAGGTTGAATGTGAATACGTCTTGGCGATCCCAGGCCAGACCAAGTCCATAACCAGCCAATTCAGCGTGATTGTCAAAGCCACTGGCCTGTGAACTTGCATCGTGTCGCAGTTGCACACGACCTTGGTCATAGAACACGTTGAACGACAATTCGCGTGCGTAACCGTCGAGCCAGGCAGCCGACGGCAAATAACGGGCTTCCAGCGTAAACAGGTCGCAACTGTCACCCGATGTTTCACCTTGGGCAAAAGCACGTACTGCCGTGGCACCGCCCAAGGAACATTGTTCACTGCTGTCAAGATTGTCAAAGGCCTGCTGGCCACGTAAATAAGCCCACAGCATGAGCTTGCCCGGAACAATTGACTGCAAGCGTCCCAGTGAATAGTTGGCCCGCATGGCACTCAGGTCATCATCCAGACCAAACGGCACTCCACCGGGATAGTTCACTTTGCTTTCTTCGTAAGTCAGATTGAAAAAATTCAAACCGCCGCCTGCGAAACTGTCACGGGAATCACCGTTTAAACCCAATCTGAACGAGTCCACTTGCTTGACTGTTTCCAAGCCGGTCAGCGTTTGTCGGTCAGTAAATTCTTTTTGATCCAAACCTGCCAGGACAAACAGGTTCAAGTTTCGCGAACGCAACAAGGGGTACAAGGCAAAGACCCCGAATGACTCAGCATCGCCATTCAATCCCAAGGGAAAATCATCTTCGCTCAGCTGGTAATTCACTGTGGACACGTTCGCGCCCAACTTCAATCCATTCGAACCCACCGGCAGTGTGTAACCGAGCAAGGTAAAGTCCAGACCACCGGTATCAGACTTCAAATGGCTGACTGACAGGGAATCACCAAGGCCCAAAGGG
The DNA here is from genome assembly GCF_043511195.1 of Limnobacter sp. Lineage (NCBI taxonomy): Bacteria > Pseudomonadati > Pseudomonadota > Betaproteobacteria > Burkholderiales > Burkholderiaceae > Limnobacter > Limnobacter sp. The sequence continues at coordinate 424,857 of NZ_CP121330.1, forward strand.
CTTTCCCATGACAGGGTGGCAATTCCACGGTATGTGCCCGCGAAACGTGAGCCATTTGTATCCACCCCAACGCTTCCGGTCAACGGCTTATCGTTCGTGGGTGTGGCCACCAAAATTGCCTTTCCGGCTTGAGTGCCTGGCTTGATCGCAAAAGACATTCGAATGCCACGCAGATCATTGAGCAGGAAAACCACGCGCTCAACCTCGTCCACGCGAATGATTGACCCGGGCCTCAGGCTTGCCAAATGTGACTGGACAATTTCGCGCTTCACCCTGAGTTCATCTGCAGGCCACACCACCTCTACAGACTCAAGAATCCCTGGCAGTACCGCAATACGAACCACACCATTTTTGATGTCCTGCGCAGGCAGGGAAGCATAGGCCAGGTACAAACCCAGTTCACGCTGAAGGTATGCCGTTACAAGTTGCGCTGCGTTGCTGAGGTCTTCAAACGACCGGCCTGCTCCCACATAGGGAGCCAACAATGTTTCAAGATCGTTCTGGTATCGGGCTTCCACGTCGTCAATTCGGTAAGCCGTGACATCGATTGAGATGTCATTCAAGGGCTTGCCAAGTTCGGGCGCTGCTTTGTCGGGCAACTGATTGTCAATCGTGGGCACTGGTGAGTTTTCTCGGCTTGATACGGCGGGCTTGGCGTTCAACAAGGTGGAGGGGGTATCAACCTGCGCCTGCAATGGCAGGGCGAACACCGCACACAAAGTGGCAAGAAAAAAACGAAAGGGGAACATGGCTGGAACACTTAAAATAAAGGCGAACGCGATTGAAGCATCAAACTGGAAAATGAGAAAATAGGGTCGTTGGCATGGCATCAACCGTTCGAATGACACCCCTCACCTACGAAAAGAACCATGCTGCTTAAATTGTCTGCACGCCCTGTCGCACGATTAAGCGCAAGTTGGTGAATGTGCGTACAAAAACTCTCCTGATTCCAAAGACTCGATCCGATCAAGCCCAGTTCTGCATCACTGAAATGCTCCCAAAGCCCGTCACTGCACAACAAAAACCAATCGCCAGGCGTCACGATGTAAACATCAGAAATATCAATGGTGAGTTCAGAAGGCTGCTCGCCCAGCGCGGTATAGAGCGTGTTGCGGGCTGGTGGCGAATGGTCAGGCTGGTGGTCAGTCATCCACTGCAACATGCTGTGGTCACGGGTTCTTGACACCAAATTGTCTTGATGAAACCTGTATACGCGCGAATCACCAACATGCAACCACAGAGCCTGCAGGGTGTCACGATTCACAACAAGTGCGCAAAAGGTGGTGTGCATGTCCTGTAGCCCGGCATTCAATTGCTGCATTTCAAGAATGCGTTTGTTCACCTGATTCACCATGGCGAGCAATTGCACACGGCAAACAGTTGGTTGCAGCAAGAACAATTCGAGAAAAAAATCAACGGCCTGCTGAGCAGCAACCTGACCACCTTGGTGCCCCCCCGCACCATCAGCAAGCGCGCACACATGCCACGCACCCGAAATAGCATGGTTCAATGCGTCCTGATTCTCGTCACGATCACCTTGATCGCTACGAGAAATCACATGCAGTGAAACGGGTCGCGATTCACCGCAGGCTCCGAGCTGAATGGTCAACTCCATAATTCGCCCAACAATCGATACCGCTCGCAATAAAGATCCCACAAACGGGCTTTTCGGGAAGATGCGAGCTTCAGGTTGAATCCGCCTTCGTGCTGAAGTTCGTCAGCGATCAACTGTGGGTTCAGTGTCGTTTGTGCTTGTTCAATCACTTGTTGAACCTGTGCAATGCTCAGCTGCATGTGCGCAAGCAAATCCTGACAGGCCTGCTCCAAGGACTGTTCTGCAGGCAAGTATCCGGGAGACTGCCCGCCGGTCAGCAAGGCCATGGCTTCATCCACGGTCTTGGAGAATTTCAGTGGATTATTGCCCTTGCCGGACAGGGACGTGTAGTCGCCCCCCAATTCTGTTTTGTACAATCGTCGGGCTTGCAACAACTGCATGTAACCTTGAACGCTGATGCGTAACAGTTGCCTGACAGTGGCCAGCTCCATTTGCAACCCGGCGCTATCCACTGGTGCAACTGCAGGCCCCGGTGCGACTTGTGCCTGCTGCTGGGGACCCACATACATTCGCTGAGCGAGCACCGGAACCTGCCCGGAATCGTTGGATAACTCCGCAACTTGCTGTTCATCGTGATCACTCAACAGCGCATCAATCTGAATTTCGGGTACCGACTGTGGCGACAGAAAATCAAATGAATCCGTCGCGGGGTCAAACCAATTGTTCGGGAGTTTTTCCACAACAATCGAATAATCGCCCAACTTTACAATGTCGCCTGACATCAAAAGCGTGCGCTGAGAAGGATTCATCGGCTTGCCATTGACCTGTGTGCTGTTGGTACCCAAATCGGTCCAGTAGCATTGCTCAGCCTCAAGATCTATCCTGGCGTGCTGGCGTGAAATGACCCTGCCGGGATCGGGCAACACCCAATCGCAGTCAATCGCCCGACCAAGCAAACCGCCTTTCGACGGCACTCTCCATTCATCGATGGAAGGCGACAGCAAAAAACTCGACTGAATTTTGAACACCCAACTTGAACTCATGATGAAGCCCTATCGCAGTACAAAAACCTCACCGCCCAAAACGCCCACATGCATGGGAATTTGAAGTGCGGTGCCGTCATCGTCAAATTGAAGTTGAAAGAGCGGCTGATGCTGATTGTTGAGCAAGGCATACACTGCAGCTCGACGAACCGGAAGCAAACACCACGATTGAGAATCCCATACGCAGTCCGGGAAAATTCCATGTGTGGTGATGCGCCGAAGGTGCTGTTGAAAATCATGATGAACCTGCTGCGCATCCAAACCGTATGCAATGGCGATCTCCCTGTTTCTGACTGAGAAGAAAGGCAGCAAAAGGGTAGTTTTCTTCTCTTGCATCAGACGCAAGAGTTGGAGAATGAAGTCTTGGATTTTTTGCAGATCCTGACCATCGCTGCTTGCCTGCATCACGTCCAGGTAACGCCATTTCGGAAAGGACACGGGCAGATCAACACAAACATCGATCAGTCGGTTTTTCTCCAAACGTTCTCCACGTAACAGCGATTCTTCAAATTCATACAAGACCTGAGGCTGAACAAGTACATCGGCACCCCTGTCTTTCTGTAACTCGACGCACACACGACTGTGGGTGTCATTCAGTACGCTTCCCAGCAAAATCACTTGAATCCGGTTTTCACCAGACTGAATAAACTCATGCACCGGCAAACGCATTTCTTGCCCTGAAATCAATTTGCACAAGACCATGCCATTGAGGCACAGCAGCGCATCTGAGCCTGTCACGCACGCGCGTATCAACAAGGTTTTATCCATGCGTTACATTCCAGCTTGCAATGTGCGCTTGTGTGAGCAATGTCGATGAACCGAAGGACCTTCCCAGCAAGGCGTCCGCAAATTGCCAGTGATACTGCAACTCTGAATGACTCAAACTCAATTCAAGATCTAAGCAGTGCGTATCGGCATTTACGTGACCCTGCAAGCGAATGGTCAGGTATCCAGCCACACCGGGGGGCGTACTCAATACAGCCTGACCAACCGCCAAGGGTGTGGTGCAGTTCACCACCACAGGCACAGTGTGCTCACGGATTAGAAACGGTTCCTCGAAGGGCAGTTGCCCCTCGTCCCATGCATGGGACAAACACCATTGCGTTTGCGAGTTCTGCTCGGGTTGCACAGTGAGGTACATGCGCACGCCCTTGTGCACAAGGCTTGCATGCCATTGAATTGCATCTGCCTGAATTTCCACTGATGCGTTGCCTTGTACTTTGAACTGAAACTTGTGCCCCACCTTCTCCCATGCGGCAGTCAGTTGCATGGCGAAATCAAGCAAATACTTTTGTACCAACACCTGCGCTTCACTGAGAGAACGCTGAGATTGCCAAGTGGACTGAAGAGCTTGCTTATCGCTCGCCGGGCATTCAAGTGGCCTGCGATCGAACTTGAACTGCAGCTGCCTTGCATCCAGCAAAGCGACATGGTGAGCAACTGTGAACTTGTTGTGGCGCATTTCACCAAAACTGCATTGAGCAACAACAGCTTGGAGGCTAAGTGCAGTTTCGCATCGGGGCAACGCCTGAAGGCACACTTGTTGAATCAATGCCGACGGTGTGAATTTTCCAGATACCTTGTGCCGGAAACCCGACTCTGTGCACAAGTGATTAATGTCCTCGGAAAAAGGAGGCAAATGATCTGAATTCAAAACTCCGTCGTGAGTACAAGCCAAATACAGAAGACTTGGATCGGCCTTCGAATTCACCGCGGCAGGCAAACTCACGGTGCTGTTCAATGGCGCAAGCCAGATCTCATCAAACCGGCCCAGACCCGCAAAAATTTGTTGTATCCGATCCAGATTTTGCTGCAGATTCTTTGAATCAGGAGACTGCTCAACACACTGCTTCAAACACACATCAAACGAATTATTCGTTTGTAGGGTCTGTAGCAGTGTGGTCATGCAACATGCTTCAGTGAGCACGCAATAAAGCGCTTGTGTTTGCTCGGTGGCACCGTGTAGCCCCTGGTCTGCCAACGCTGAAATACAAGCGACAAGCCGCGTATTGAAATCAGTTTGTTGACTATAGCCATGACTGATGTCCAGATCCGTCAGGGTCGCTGACACTCGCAGAAGGTGATCTGCTCGCGCCAACTCGGAGAAACGTTCCTTGAGGTCCAGGGTGATCATGCCGCAACCTTTTTGACAAGCAAACCATCCAGACCCAATTGATACAATTCAATCGCGTGAATATTGTCCGCGTTGTCATTGGCTACGAATCCGAAAGCCTGAATCGGACCAAACATGAAACTTAGCTCTGAACCTTCAAGCGAGTTCAGTGCCAGCTTGAGATAACGTGGGTCAAACCAAGGCCACACTCGGTTCTGTCCAAACTCATCTTGAAGATAACGAATCTTTCTCAGTTGATTTTTCAGTGCGCTGCCAGGCTGTTCGTTGAGCAAAACAACATAGCCACGGTTTGTCGGCTTCCATGGCCAATGCTCGGAAGACTTCCCAGCCGAACTCGAGAGCTCGAGAACTCCCGTTGGGCAGTCTACCGGGACAACGCCCCCCACTGTTTGCCCAGAGAACGACGGGAATTCAGCCACAACTTTTCCGGATGAAATCAGATCGCTTGGGGCCACACCAAAGACGCTCAACATGATGTGCAATCAGGAAATCGGATCAAGCGGTGGCTCAACCACGGAAGGAGCCTGAGCTTGCTCGGGCGGTGCAGGCGAGGCGCTGGCAGCACCCGAGCCCCCACCGCCTGAATTGACTGAAATGGAGGGTCCGCTCATCGTGATTCCGGCGGCTGAAATCGACAATGAGGAGCCACCCACATTGAGTGAAAGACTGGAACCAGCGGTAAGCTTCAGACTGGCACCGGCTTTTAAATTCCCTTGTGCTGCAGTACTCAAGCTCAAATTTCCACTGGCATCGAGCTCGGTGCTTCCTCCAGACTTGATGGACAGTTGGCCCGTGGTGCTGACTGCAATTTGCCCCTGACTAATCAGACCCAGCAATCCTTGTACCGTGGCGAGAAGATCGTCGTTCACGGTGAGGTGCAAGGCTTTCTCGATTTGCTGACTGACCTGACCCAACACGGTACGAGATACATCAGCCTTGATTTCTTCAATCAGGTTGCCGTGCACAAGGCTGTTTGAATTGCCGCCAATTTCTGTATTGCTGTTGTTTTTGATCAAGCTGAGATAATCTTTTTCTGCTTGAAACCACACATATTCACTGCCAAGTTTGTCTTCGAATCGAAGCTCATTGAAATTGGAGGGAGCACCCTTCTCAGTAGATTGGGTGCGCCAACCTGACACTGTTTTGTGATCGGGCAAGGAATAGGGAACCGTTTGCTCAGCGTTGTAGACAACCCCTGTAATCAAGGGGCGATCGGGATCGCCGTCTTCAAAGGACACGACAACCTCTTGCCCAATGCGTGGAATGGCAATAAATCCCCAACCTTTTCCAGCAGCCGGTGTTGCAACACGAACCCAACATGAACTGTCCTGATTGCGCTTGCCGTAACGATCCCAGTAGAACTGCACTTTCACGCGTCCAAATTCATCAGTGTGAATTTCACGCCCTTCAGGCCCAACCACCAAAGCAGGCAAGGGGCCTTTCACATGCGGCTTTCTGGATTTGCGCTCTGGTCGGTATGGTTGAACCGATTCAATGGCTTCAAACTGGCAGTCAAAATCGGACTGTGCTCCGCCATTGGCCTCAGGTTCGGCTTCGTAAATTGCCAAATGGGTACTGACAATCAACAAGCTATTGGAGAATGCTGGATTGTCTTTGCACACCGACGTTAGCAGGCAACCTGTGCTGACACCGCGTGCTGTTGTGCTGCCACTGAAAATTTGTTGACGCGCCTGGGCCTCTTGGTGTCGCAGTTTGCTGTAGTGAGTCCCCTCGCCTTCGTCATTGTATTCCCCTGGATACTCAAACACTTCAAAAGCCGAGTTATAGGATTCTGACTTGCCTTGCGAATTGACCAGCAAAGACGTGGAAGGCGTTTTGAAGTTGTAATCCGACTGTGCGTGCCTGGGGGGCTCAATCGATTTTTTCAACGACAAGCTGGAAATGACTTCTTCTGGACTCAATCACCCGCCCAAAGAACCCGGATTGTAATTAAGCGATTCGTAACCGGGGTAAGGTGCATGGCTTGTACCGGAATCCACCAGCACCAAGGTGTGCTGATTCTCGGCATGCTCGAAATAAAAATAAACGCCTTCTTGTTCAAGCACGCGCCGAATGAAATTCAGGTCACTTTCGCCAAACTGCACAACGTATTCCCACACACGCTTGGCTCCCAGTGTGCGATCAGAAAAACGCACGGACGAATGGGCGTGTCGACCAATGACCTCGGCCACAATATCGGGAATACTTTTGTGCTGATAAACACGAAACTCCTGATTTTTACTCAACAACCAGGACCATGATTTCAACTCAACACGATAAGAACAGCGCCCACTGATCGCCATGGAGGTTTGCTCCATTTCCACGACCACACCATCGAAGTAGCGCTTTTGTTGCTCCCGAGTCTCAAAACCCAGGCAAAGATTCTTTCCGAGGAAATCATCGGCATTCAAGGTGGCGACATCCGATTCAAGATAGACGGTGCCAGTGCTGTTTTCCGACAAGGACTCCAGAAGGCGAGCCGATCTGAAGTGCAGTTCTTCCAGCGGCACTGCGCCGCTCATGGTGATCAGTCTGTTCATGTGATGAGGTGATTGTGTTATCAGGGCAAACGGCTGATTTCAACCCGGCGGTTGGCCGGCGCAAATGGATTGTTCACATCTGCCAGTTTCTCGGCACCCTTGCCTTCAATGCGCAACAAGGCTGGCGAGACCCCTTTCTGGATCAAATAGCTTTTGACCGCTTTGGCCCGATCGGCTGAAAGTGCCTGATTCAAAGGTTCGTTGCCACTTGCATCCGCATGGCCAGTCACCAGCACCGGGGCTGAGTCGGCGGGTCGATTGCTCAAGACCTTCGCAAAGACATCGAGCTGCTTTTTTAAATCGACCGGCAGCTCTGCGGAACCCAACTGAAAGTGGGCATTCGGAATCGAGAAGCGCACCGCGGGCTTGAAGCCCATGCACTTGAAACCGTTCTTGCGCAATTCCTCGCAAGCCTCTTCGGGAAACAAACCCTCTTTGACCTGTTCGACTGCGGGAACTGTACCGGCCAGATCAACCACCAAGGACTCTGCATGGCCAGGTGAAAGCATGCTGAAGAAAAACGGCACTGCCAATGAACACTTCAGAATGGATTTATCAAACATAGCTACTCCGAAATAGGTAGGAGATTGGTAAAAAAATCACCTTAAAAAATCTCGTGTTAGGATTTTTCGCGACTTGGGCGTCGAGTCTATTCCTTTTGAAAAAAGTCGCTCAAAGAGTGATACATCCCCATCAGCAGAGAGTGAAACTCATCCCCCGTTATGACTAAAAACAACCGCGTCATCTGGAGTGAGGGCCTTTTCCTTCAGCCCCAACATTTCCAGCAACAAGAACGACATTTCGAGCACGAGGTCCATATAAGGACCGCTCACTTCAATGCGCACTGCCATGGTTTTCATGAATTGAAACTGGATCAAGACTTGCTGTTGGCCGGAAAAATTTCGATCTTGAAAGCATCGGGCTATTTTCCGGATGGAAGTTACTTTTCCATTCCCGATCAAGACCCGGCTCCGGCATGCCTGGACCTTTCAAGCAACGTGAAAGACAACAAGGTTTTTTTGACATTGGCCCGACCGCATTGGCAGGCTCAACATGTGGCTTGGTGTGCCGAGAATCCCGAAACTGGTGTTCAGCCAGACACACGATATGTGGCTCAAGGCGCGGAAATCCTCAGTATTTATGACCACGAGCTGGAAGCACAGACCATTGAAGTGGGACAACTCAATATGTTTCTAAGCGCTGGGCAACAGATCCGAGACGGCGTGGTTGGTCTGCAAATCTGTGAACTGCGCGAGACCAAACACGGCATGCAGCAAGTCGACGAAACATTTATAGAACCCTGTTTGTGCGGCATTCAGAACAGCAATATTCGTCGTACGCTGGAAACAGTGGTCAGTTTGCTCCAAAGCAAAATTGATCAGCTTCGACAACGGCGTGTGCGCAAGGGTAGCCACAACAGTTCGGAAATTGGCGATTTTCTGCTGCTACAAAGTTGCATTGAACACCGTTTGGTTTTTTTGCATTTGCTGACCAGCCACAGGCTACACCCAGAGTCTGCCTATATTCGACTGCTTGAATGCCTGGGTTCCGTAACCTTGTATGGTGACGACTCTGCCGCTGACTTTAGCCCCGCCTACTACCATGACAACCTTCGTACCGCTTTCTCCCCAGTGCTGGCCGCCATCAGAAATGCTTTGGCATCCATGCATGACCAACACGCCGTTCAAATTCCACTTAACCTAAAACAAAGCGGCGTACACCTGGCACAAATTACAGACCGCACCTTGCTCACCGATGCCCATTTCTATTTGACAGTGCATGCACTTGCGCCGGAAGAACTCGTACAGCGTCAATTCCCAAGCACCGTGAAAATTGGCCCAGCTGAGAAACTGCGCGATCTTGTCAATTTGAATTTGCCAGGAATCCGCTTGAAGCCCGTTCAGCAAAACCCGCCAGCCTTGCCCTACTATGCAGACCATCTTTACTTTCAACTGGAAACCCGCGCCGAGGTACTTTGGAAAATACTGGATCAAACCGGGCATTTGGCGATTCACTACGCGGGAGATTTGCCAGAGCTAAGAATGGAACTGTGGGCTGTTAGACGCGAACAGGAGCGCTTGCTTTGAATCCACTTGACCCCTTTTCAGCCTTGAGTGGCGAGCGCACCATTATTAAACCCCGGCTGGGTAAAACGGGTAAAACAAATACCCACGCGATTGACTCGATTGACAACATTCTCGGCCCAGTGTCCCAATCGAAACCCATGGGTCAAGATTCACCACAGGCTGCACAGAGTCAACTGAATCAGCTGCTCAGTCAGTTGAAAAACTGCCCGCCGGCGAGCAAGAACATTCTGTTGATTCAGACTTCGCATTTGCTTCGCCTGATGTGCACCGTCGCTGAGATGGCTGACCTGCCTTCCCCCAAGTTACTTTCCACAACCTTGTCGGCAGGCCTGCTAGAACTTGACCGCTCTTTGGAATTACTTCAGCGACCGCAGGCTGAAAGGCTTTCAGTGCGCTATTTGTTGTGTACCTACATGGATGAGCGCGCTGCGAACACACCCTGGGGTGGCGCCGGGCAATGGGCCAGCCACAGTTTGCTGCATCAGTTTTTCAGTGAGACCTGGGGCGGCGAAAAAGTATTTGCACTGATCCAGAAAATGATGCAAAACCCAACAGACAACCGTGACCTGCTTGGTTTGATGGCAGTTGTTCTCAGTCTCGGGCTTCAAGGAAAATACAAAGTCGAACCAGGCGGCGAGTCTGCCCTGAACCAATTGCGCTCCAGGCTATTTCAGCTTGTTTCGTTGAACTTGAATACGGGGACTCGCGGCTTGCATCCTGATCTTTGGCAGTCAAAAGCACCCAGCCCAAACCATCGATTTTTACAGATTCCGCTCTGGTTGCCCATGAGTGCAATGTGTTTAATCGGCGCAATCTTCTTTGTTGGCCTTTACTTCGATATGAACACGCAGTCCGATACGGTTTTCAATGAAATCGCCGCCATTTCTTTTCCACAACCTGAGTTCACAAAATCACAAGTTCAACCATTGCCGCCTGCTGTTGGGCTTGAATTACCGAGCCAGCTACAACAGGAAATTATTGGCGGCCAACTCACCTTGAAACAATCGGGCAACAGGTCCACTGTCGTGTTGGTGGGTGATGGCCTGTTCAGCTCGGGTAGCGCTGAACTTTCACCCGATGCCTTGCCATTGGTCGACAAAGTTGCGCGGGAACTGGCGCAGCACCCCGGTCAAATCACGGTAACGGGATACACCGACAATCAGCCGATTCGATCAATCCGTTTCCCATCGAACTGGCAACTGTCCGCAGCACGGGCCGACCACGTGGGCCAACGGATCGCCATTCATTTGCCCAATGTGGCCATTGCCACGGAAGGAGCGGGTGCAGCCAACCCGATTGCACCCAATGACACGTCCGAAGGTCGAGCCTTGAATCGTCGTGTCGAAATTACCCTGCTTCATGCCCAATAAAACACCTTCGAGTTCACTATGTTTTTGAGATTTGCTTTAAGCCTTTTGGCGTTTTCAGGGCTTGCTGTATTCATTTGGCTGGTGGGTCCCATCATTGCGATTGGCGAAATAAAACCGTTTGAAAAATGGTGGGCCCAAGCCCTGTTGATTTTGATTGTCGGGCTGCTTGTTTTTATTCCACTGACCGGGCGCTGGTGGAAAGTTCGCACAGCTGAGCAGGCATTGAAAGCGGAACTGACCCGCCAGGATGAACAGGCTTTTGCACAAACTGCGAAGCTTCAGGATATCTTCAACCAGGCGGTGCACATGCTCAAGCAGCATCAATCCCGAAAGGCCTGGTATCAAAGCAAACCAGGTTTATACCAACTTCCCTGGTATGTCATGATTGGTCCGCCTGGCAGCGGCAAAACCACTGCCCTGAAAAATGCAGGTCTGCGTTTTCCGCTGCAAGACCCCTTGGGAAAAGATGCGATCAAGGGTGTGGGGGGAACCCGAAATTGCGACTGGTGGTTTACGGATCAAGCGGTCCTGATCGACACAGCCGGCCGCTTCACCACACAGGATTCAGACCACAACACCGACTCGGCAGGATGGAATTCGTTTCTGAACCTGCTCAAGAAACATCGCCCCAAGCAACCACTCAACGGCGTATTGCTCACGATCAGCGTTCAAGAATTACTGGACAGTGAATCAAAGCAAAAAGACACAGCCACCAAGATTGCCCTGCGCCTTCAGGAAATGATCCGTGCGCTGGGCATGTGTCCGCCGGTGTATGTGTTGATCACCAAACTCGACTTGCTGACCGGTTTTCGTGAAACCTTTGGGCGACTCGCCGAAGTTGATCGAGCCAAGGCCTGGGGAGTCAATTTTGATCACCCCAATGCTTTGGACACAACGCTGAAACAGACGCTACCCAATGCGTTAAGCCACATGTTTGAGCACCTGGGCGAGCAACTTAACCAACGACTTGAGGAAGAGGAGCAAGAAAACAAACGCATCAAACTGTTTGAATTTCCACTGGCCTTTGCCCAACTGAAGCCCGCTATTGAAGGTCTTCTACAGCAGGCACTGCAATCAGACAGTCCATTTGAGCAACCCGTTGTGCTGCGTGGAGTTTATCTGAGCAGCGGCACTCAGGAAGGCAATGTATTTGATCGAATTGCACTGGGCATTGCCCCGAATAAAGCACTGGAAACGCCCACAGGCAAGCAGGGTAAAAGTTTTTTCATTCGTGAATTGTTGGCCAAAGTTGTTTTTCAAGAACAGCATTTGGCCGGGTACGTTAAAAAAACGGCACTGTTTGAACGCGCAATTTACATCGGCCTGTTAGGTGGCTCGGCGGCCCTGCTGTCTTTGTTGTTGCTTGGCTGGTGGATTAGCTACAGCAACAACAGCACAACGCTTGACCAAACCTTGCAGACAAGCCGTGCAGTGTCCGGGCAGGCGTCTACCTTGCAGACCGAGTCGCAGGCCTCTTTGCAACCCCTGTTCTCGACGCTTAGCCGGCTGCAAGATATTGCTCAACCCAGCCCAGCGGGTTTTACACACCATCTTGGATTAAACCAGGACGACAAATTGCGCCAAGCCGAACAATTGGCCTATCACAAAGCGCTTGAAACAGCGTTGATGCCAAGGATTGCAAAGCGTTTGGAGGACAGGTTACGTACGGCCCTGAACCAAGACATGGAACTGGCCTACGAGTCATTGAAAGCGTATGTCATGATTCATTCACCCACACATTATGATGCGCAGGCGCTGGCGAGCTGGGTGGTGTTTGACTGGCAGCAGAATGTTCTGGCCAGCTATGCGCCGCCGCTGCAAGACGCCGCCATACAACACCTGCAGGCAGCAATTGCCCTGGGGGCACCAGGTGGTTTGCCTGAGAAAGACGATGAGCTGATTGAAACCGCACGACAAGTGATTGGCGCTCAGGCTCTGGATGACAGGCTGTACAAGCGCATGGTTCGATTTTACAGACCAGAACCGAATGGCGGCTTTAATTTGATCGGTGCGGTGGGCGCAAGTTCAGCTGCGATATTTACGCGGCCCAGTGGTCAATCCTTAAGCCAGGGAATTGATGCGATCTACACACGTGACACCTACATCAAGTACTTTCTAAAACAGTTGCCAGATCAAGCGAATCGCCTGACACAGGAATCCAGCTGGGTGATGGGAGAAAGTAGAACAAGCAGCTCAGTCAAGGCAACTCAAATATCCGAACTTCTGAGTCAGGTTCGCGGTTTGTACATTCGCGATTACATCCGTATTTGGGACAGCTATCTGAAAGATGTCCAGATTCAGCGACCCGCCCAGTTTGAACAAGCAGTTGATCTTGCGCGGGTTCTGGCCTCGCCTCAATCTCCCTTGAAAAAATTCCTTGAAGAGGTTTCGGAAAATACCCGGCTTGCAGGTGGACTGGTGAAAACCGGCGAGAAACTTGAGACGCTCACAAACCAGAAAGCCCAACAAACCTTGTCCCCAAGCGCGGCACTTTTGGCAGGTTCCGATTTTAAAGCCACAGACTTTGAGGCGCCGCTCGAGCAACAGGTCGACGATTACTTCAGCGACATCAACAACCTATTTGAAGGCAATCCACCTGCATACAACCAGGTGTCTGGCTTGTTGAATGATCTTTACGCACAACTGGCGGCCATTGCCAGTGCAAAAAAAAGCAAGTCTGCGCCACCACCTGCGGCTTCCATGGATTCATTGCAGGTGGGTGCCGGGGTTTTACCAGAACCAGTTCGCGCCATTGTCGGGCAATTGGCAGGGCAAGGCAGTGCGCAGGGCCGTGCAGCCGAGCGAGCCAATCTAAGCGCTGACCTGCGGCCACTGCAGGAAATTTGTCGGCGAACTGTGTCCAATCGCTACCCCATTCACCCCGGATCGGGTCTGGATGTACTAAGCGATGACTTTGCCCGTTTTTTTGCACCGAATGGATTGATGGATCAGTTTTTCATGAGCCGCCTAAGCCAGGTGGTGGATACCGGCGGGCCGAGCTGGAAACTGAAACCGCTCGGTGACGGATCGCAAGCACCGAACAACCCGTCGCTGATTCAATTTCAGCGTGCCGCAAGAATTCGCGACGTATTTTTCTCAGGCAATTCTGCAGTGGCGAAATTTGATGTGGAAATGCGCTTGGTGCAATCAAGCCACCCGAGCGATGTTTTTTATCTTGAAACCAATGGGGAGTTGAAAATGTTTTCTAAACAGTTTCAACCTAGTCACCGCATTCAATGGGGTGGGCAGGCCCCTTCGAGCACTTTGCGCATCCGGGCATCCGAGGGTGCACACAAAACTTACAACGGCCCCTGGGCCTTGTTTCGAATGTTTGATGCCGCGCAAATCGAGAACACGGAGCGCCCGGAAAAGTTCAGGGCACGCTTTGTACTTGAAGGCAAACAGTTTGATTTTGAGGTGTTGGCCAATTCGGCATTCAATCCACTTCGCTTAAGTGAACTTCGGCAGTTTAGATGTCCGGGGAATTTATGAAACGGGAAAAACGCGCGGTGTCCTGGTTTGGCAAACTGCCTTGTGTCGGCGATTTTTGTAGTAACAACATGTCTGAGCCCCTGCTTAACGCTTTGGATCTTTGGCTAAGCGCAGCCATGCAAAATGGTCACGAAAAACATGGCGCTGCCTGGACAAACGCATACTATCAGGCCCCAATGCACGGTTTTCTGTTGGGGGGAAAAGCCCTGCCAGCCCTGAGCGGTCAAAGTGCAGTCGGTGTGATCATGCCCTCTGTGGACAAAGCGGGCCGCGCGTTTCCTTTTGTACTCATGGAGCAACTGGACAGGGCTTTAACAACGCGCCCGAATCACGAAGAATTGGCAAGTTGGTTTTTACAGGCGCACACACTATGCGCCAGCGCGCTGGATGAAGAGTGGACATTGAAACGGTTCGGCGATGCGCTTGATCTTCTGCCCGAACTGCAAAGTACACACGCCTTGACCACCGAAGATACTGACAGCCATTGGTATCGGCTTGAATTCTCGGGTTCGGTCCAATGGTTGACACGATACCAAGGACTGCCCGACATCAGTGCCTTTGAAACGCTGTTTGGTTTGAATACAGCGCCATGACAGCAGACATTACCGTGATTCAGCCTGCGCCCACCGATTCAGGCCATCTCGACAAGCCCGGCAGTCCTGACACGCTTACGCACGGCACACAAATTGAGGGACTTGAAATTCGCGATGTCATCGGAATTGGTGGATTTGGCATTGTTTACAAAGCCTGGGACCCCATGCTCGAGCGGCTGGTTGCGCTCAAAGAATACTTCCCAAGTGCACTCGCCGTACGAACACCAAGAGGTACTGTGAAAGTAAGGGAGGAGCGACACCGCGGCACCTACGAATCGGGCTTGAGCAGCTTTGTGAATGAAGCGCGTTTGTTGGCCCAGTTCGACCATGCAGCACTTGTCAAGGTATACCGATTCTGGGAAATGCAGGGCACCGCTTACATGGTCATGCCCTTGTATCAGGGCATAACACTGAAGCAGTATGCAGACCAACACGCCGAACCCATTTCGAATGACCTGCTGCTGAATTGGCTTGTGGCATTGACCGAGGCCCTGGAATGCATGCATGCGCAGCAGTGCTATCACCGTGATATTTCACCCGAAAATATCATTATTCAGGAAGGCACCGGGCTTCCCATTCTTCTTGATTTTGGTGCCGCACGCAGAGCAATTGGCAGTGTCTCGCAACCATTTACGGTGATATTGAAAGCGAGCTACGCACCCATAGAACAATATGCCGAGGTGCCCACCATGACGCAAGGTCCCTGGACTGACGTGTATGCACTGGCCGCTGTTGCACATTATTTGATCACTGGCAAAACACCTCCTTCATCGGTCAGTCGATTGGTCAATGACACTTACGTGCCGCTAGAAACCCGGGTTGAATTGCAGTTCAATGCAGAAATCAAACAAGCCATTGACCATGCCTTGCGTGTACAGGTGCATGACAGAACTGCCAGCATGGCCGATTTTCGCAACGCCCTGCAGCCAAAACCGAGCGCGAACTTGCCGCACGTTTTAACTTCATCCCGAACTACAAAACGTTTAACAATGGGGGTTGTATCCGCAGCATTGTTTGCGGTGGCGTTTGCGGGTATCGCCTTGCTTGGCGTCACAACGAGCAATACGCCTGAAGACGTTGTTGCAAAACCCACAGTAATTGCAATGCAAGCTGAACCCGAAATACCTGACAACCCGATTGCCCCTGTATTTCAAAAGGTACTCGCCAAAGCGGAGAGCGCCTTGAGTATTCACATGGACAATCCTGTACTGAAAATCGGTGAGGACTTGTTGAGGTTTCAGGTTCAATCGCCATTGAACGGATATGTGGCCGTGTATGTGCTGTCATCTGATCAATCAGTCATTCAGTTGCTACCCAATGTTCGCGTGCCCCAGGTCACGATCAAGGCGAATGAAAAAATACTGCTGCCTCCTGGCAATGAACCCATACAGGCAACGGGACCCGCCGGCAGCAACCAATTTCTGGTCATCGTCACAGAAGACCCGCGTGATTACTCACAACTGAACATGACTGACCATTACGGATTTGGATTGATTCAGGAAAACAGCGCACCGCTGGAGGGCGTGACCACCTGCACAACAACAGCTTGCGGCGACGGACTGGCGGCCGCCTGGTTCTCGGTGGACGAAGTGGATTAATTATTCTGTAGAATAAAAAAAATCAAGGGGCTGAAATATTACAAAAAAAGCCCAAAACTACTGGAGACGAAATGAACACCATCAAAGCTGCAGCACTCGTATTGCTGGGCGCCAGCCTGGCCGCCCCCTTCCAGGCCCATGCAGAAAGCACCAAAATGTGTATTTTTGATATTGCTGGTCGCAGTGGGCCTGCCTTTGCACAGGCAAAAGATTACGCAATCGCCGCCAAAGCATGGGGGGTAAACATTGAGCTGGAAGCGTATGTCGATGAACGCCTGGCTGCCGAAGATTTCAAAACCGGCAAATGCGATGCTGCCGCAATTTCCACCTTGCGTGGGCGCCAGTTCAACAAGTTTGTGGGCAGTGTAGATTCAATCGGTGCGGTACCCACCTACAAGCACTTGCGCACCGTGATCGACCTGTTAAGCAATCCGAAACTGAATGACAAAATGACCTCGGGCCTTTTTGAAGTGGCCGGTATTTTGCCCATTGGTGCCGCGTATGTGATGGTGAACGACAGGGCAATTAATTCAGTAGAAAAAGCGGCGGGTAAAAAAATTGCGGTACTGGACTACGACAAGTCGCAAGCAAAAATGGTGCAGCAATTGGGTGCACAACCGGTTGCCAGCGAGGTGATCAACTTCGGCACCAAGTTCAACAATGGCCAGGTGGACATTATTGCCGCGCCCGCAATTGCCTATCAACCGTTGGAGTTGTACAAAGGCATTGGCAGCAAGGGCGGCATTTACCGTTTTCCATTGGTGCAGCTAACCGCCAATATTTTGATTCGCAAAGACAAGTTTCCAGAAGGATATGGGCAAAAATCTCGTGAATGGGTTCAAAAACAGTTTGAGCGCGCCATTGCATTGGTAGACACTTCTGAGAAAGCAGTGCCCGCTGCCGCCTGGCTGGACATTCCCGAGACTGACCGTGCCAAGTACGATGTGCTGATGCGTGAATCCAGAATTCAAATGACGGCAGACGGGTTTTATGACCCCGAAATGATGAAGATTCTGAAGCGAATTCGTTGCCGGCTGGATGGCAGCCTGGGCGAGTGTGCAGACAAGCGGGAACTTTAATCCCGCTGTGCTTTACACCAAACCATGCGCCTGTTCATCGGCATGGTATGAACTGCGCACCATGGCACCCACCGCTGCGTGGGTGAAGCCCATTTCATAGGCTTTTTCTTCAAACATTTTAAACACATCGGGGTGCACGTACCTGCGCACAGGCAGGTGGTGGCCCGAGGGGGCCAGATACTGGCCAATCGTGATCATGTCCACTTGGTGTTCGCGCATGTCGCGCATCACTTGCAGAATTTCTTCGTCGGTTTCACCAAGCCCAACCATGATGCCGCTTTTGGTGGGCGTGTCGGGGTGGGCTTTTTTGAAGTCTTGCAAAAGCTTTAACGAATGTTTGTAGTCCGAACCGGGGCGGGCTTCCTTGTACAGGCGCTCGGTGGTTTCCAGGTTGTGGTTCATCACGTCGGGCGGGGCGGCATTGAGAATGCCAAGCGCACGGTCCAGGCGACCACGGAAATCAGGCACCAGAATTTCAATTTTGGTGTTGGGCGACAGTTCACGGGTTTTTTCAATACAGGCCACAAAATGGCCGGCGCCACCGTCGCGCAGGTCGTCGCGGTCTACGCTGGTAATGACCACGTAGTTCAGGCGCAATGCGGCAATGGTTTTCGCCAAATTCAGGGGTTCGTTTTCATCCAGCGGGTCGGGGCGGCCATGGCCCACGTCGCAGAAGGGGCAACGGCGGGTGCACTTGTCGCCCATGATCATGAAGGTGGCGGTGCCTTTGCCAAAACATTCACCGATGTTGGGACAAGACGCTTCTTCGCACACGGTGTGCAACTTGTGCTCGCGCAGAATTTCCTTGATTTCGTAGAAACGGGTGGAAGGCGAGCCTGCTTTTACACGAATCCAGCTGGGCTTTTTCAGCTGCTCCACCGGCACAATTTTGATGGGAATACGGGCTGTTTTCGCGGCTGCTTTCTGTTTGACGGTCGGATCGCTCACCGCGCTCAGTTCTTTGGCAACGGCTGACTTTTCATTGATCTCGGACACGTTTTTGCTCCCTGGCCATAGGGTGAATTGGCCGTTTGTTTACTTTGACACCGCGGATCGCGCAGCCTCAAGGTGTTGAATCAGGTATTTCATCAGATGCACTTGCATCTCAGAAGGTGAAATTTTAACACCAATCGTGGCCAAGTCCACTGTTTCCAAACCCGCGTAACCACAAGGGTTTATTTGCTGAAACGGTGTCAAATCCATGTTCACATTCAATGACAGGCCGTGATAACTACAGCCCTTGCGGATCTTGATGCCCAAGGCTGCTATTTTGGCCAGGCTGCCATGGTGCATGGTGTACACACCGGGCGCACCTGGTTTGCGTTGGGCATCTGCCACACCCACTGCGACCAAGGCGTCAATAATGCTTTGTTCAAGCAGTTGGACGTACTCGCGCACCTTCAGGCCAAAGCGGCGAAGGTCCAGCAAAGGATAAATTACGATTTGCCCGGGGCCATGATAGGTAATTTGGCCGCCGCGGTCGGTATTCACCAAAGGGATGTTGTTGCGCTGCAACATGTGGGCAGGGTCACCTGCAAGGCCCAAAGTGAATACAGGGGGGTGTTCACAAATCCAGATCTCGTCGCTAAGCTGTTCTGAACGGGCGTCTGTGAAATTTCGCATGGCCTCCCAGGTGGGCAAATAGTCCACCAAGCCCAGTTCCCGAATTTGAAGTGGTACTCCAACTTGCGGGGTGTTGGGTTGCGGCTTGCTTTCTTGTTGGTGGATCATGTAGGCATATTTCCGATTTTCACAATTTTTGCAATCGAGTTCATCATGTCGTCAGAGCCCATTGAATGGTTTGATATTCCCAGCGTCCTCGGACGCCGGGCTGCTTCCATTCTTGGATTGTCCAAGGTACCCATTGTGGAACTGGATGAATCGCACCGACCGTTAATTCTTGCACACTTGCTGGCATTGGACGAAACCGATCGCCGTTTGCGCTTCAGTTATGCGCTGGGCGACGCTGCAATTGCCAAGTACGCTGCCAGTCTTGATTTTGAACGCGATTCCGTATTCGGTATTTTCGGACGGGACGATGTATTGCTGGGCGTTGTGCACCTGGCTGAACTGAATTCGTCTGCAGACAGCACTGCCCCCAAAGGCGCCGAGCTGGGTTTGTCGCTGGACGCCAATATGCGCGGCCATGGCTTGGGAACTTTGTTGTTTCAGCGGGCTTTGCGCCGTGCGCGCAATGAAGGCATTGAAATGCTGTTCATATACACCCTGATGGACAACGAGGCCATGCTGCGCATTGCGCACAAGCTGAACATGCGGGTGAGCAATGCCGACGGCCAATGCGAAGCCCACTTGCGGGTGGAACCCGCCAGCACCAGTTCGGTGGTGCGGGAGTTTGTGGACGAACATTTGGCCGACCTGGACCATTTGTTCAAGGGCTCGCTGAATCAGTTCAAGAAGTGGGCTGAAGAGTTTTAACGGGTTTGGGCATAAAAAAACCCCGCCAGTCTTGACCGGACGGGGCCAGTGGTCGCCAATCGGGCTGGCTACTACTGAGGCAGCGGATCAGAGCGACCGTTTGCCAAAATCACAATGCGTTCGTCGATTGAAAAATCGGCACCTGAGTCGGCCTGTGCGAATGGCATGGCTCGCGATGTTGTGGCTTCCAGAAAGTCCGCCAAGGCTTGTTGTTCACGACCTTCCACGGCAAAACCTGCGTCACCTGTGGTGTCCAGTTCAACGCGATTCACGTTCGTGGTCGGGAAGGGGTATCCATCGCCGCCATCGGCCAGGAAGCTGAGTGTGGCCATGCGATACACCTGATTAACCGGCACACGGAACTGACCGCCCGAGAACACGGTCTGAGGACCAGTCAAGGGGCCCAAGCCATCGGGATCATTGACAACAATGGTGCGCACCCGCGAACCTGCCGCTGCGGTGGGGTCAAAGCTGAAACGCAAGCCACCAACTTGAGGAAACTGGCCAGCCCCTTGAGCTTGAGCAAGATCATAGTTGGATACGCCGTGCTCCAGCAAATCTTTCAGTTGCTGGGCTGTGATGTCGAGCAAACTCAGGGCGTTGTTGAATGAAAGTGCACGCTCAATGTCACCACGCGAAATATCGCCCTCTTGCTTGCCCACTGACTCATCGGGTTGTGGGGGAAGTTTCTGGGCACTGCCAGTGCCGCCAGCAGGAACAATGATCGCGCCGATCGAACCACGAATACCGCCACCGTTCTTCAGGGAAACTGCAGTCAACATGTCGCTGTCTTGGCCAGCGGCCAGGTTGGCGTCAGCAGTCAAATTGCCCAAGTTACTTTCCTGCTTGCGCACAAAGGCGCGATCGCCCTCGAGGTACACGCTGGTAGAGCCCAGAATAACGCCTTCCAGGGCTTGATTGACTGCAAGAATATCCTGAGCAATTGCAGAAACTTCTGCTTGCCGATCTGCAGCATCCAGCCCGAGCGCTGCAAGACCAGTTGCGTCAGTGGAATAGGCACCATTCACGGCAGGGTCCAGCTTGCCAACAATCACTTCACCGTCTTCATCGAATGGCAACACAATGCGACCCAAGTACTTGTAATCTGCGTCCACGTTCACCAGCAAAACAGGTTCGCCACTGGCTGAGGTAAATTGCTTGGGATACTCGCCCTGGCTTGTGTCCCCTGCGCGGATCAAATCGTTCGAATCAAACAAACGTGTATTCGAACCACCCGCAATGATCAGGTCAACACCAGTCAAACGCGACGCCAACTGCTCTTCTACCGAGATCTGCTGCATGTGACCCAGCAAGATGATTTTGTCGATGCCTCGGTTCAGTAATTGATTCACCGAGGGCTGAATTTCAGCAGCCAGGTCGTCTATTGAGAAACTACCATTACCGTCCAGCGCTGGGCTGACTGTGGCGCCATTCAGCGTTGTGATGGTTGGTAGGGTGGGGGTGGCGGCAGACACCACGCCGATTTCTTTGCCGTCCACTGTAATGACAACAAACTTTGCAATTTTGCCGGCAAGTGAGCTTGCTTCCTGCCCGTCATTGGCGGGGTCGGCGAGGCTTGCCAAATTGGCATCGCCTGAGAAATCGATGTTCGCAGACAGGTAGGGGAACTGGGCGCCGCGCCAGGTTTGACCAGAAGCTGTTTCAGGGGCAATCAGGTTTCGGACTTTGGCAGTACCTTGATCAAAATCATGGTTACCGAATGCAGAGGCATCAAGGCCCAACTGATTCAAAATTTCAATATCGCCGCGGCCTGCGCTGGGTACTCCCAACTCTTCGGCAAGTGAAGGGTCTGCGGATGCATTGAAAAAGGAACCGGGAATGTAGTTGTCACCAGAACTCAAAAATACGGTGTTGTCTGGTTTTTCAGCACGAAACTTGGAAAGAATCGCGGAAATATTTTGTGAGTTTTCGACCAGGTTGCCGCCACTGTCCATGTCGGCGATGTGAAGCACTTGAAGCTCAAATGCCGTTGCTGGAAGAACTTCGGATGGATTGACGGCCACGCTGCCGTTACCGCCGCCCAGACAGGCGGCCAATGTGCCAACCGCACCCAAATACACCAGACTTTTTAATGTTGCTTTGTACACGACTACCTCTACTTTTTGCTGCTCAAGCATTCGAGGGTAGTCGGGTATTGTTACCTCTTGTTTTCAGTATTAAGGAAATAGAATCAAAGTGGTGCGCACTCCGGCAATGGGTCGCTGCCTTTGAACACCCAAATTGGCGCGCTTACAGCCACAATGCGATCGCCACGCTTGACGCGCACGAAATACCAATTCTTGCCATCATCAGGCTCTACCTCAAACCGGCCAGTTCGGCCTGCCTGGGTTTTCAAGGGCTGATAGTTCCCTGTCTCGTTGGTGGCTGGGCCGGACTGCGAGCTGAACAATTCAAACGACATGTCCTGAAGTGGGTCCATGGGCTGCGTGCTGCGAATGTTGACTTCAAACTGAACCGTGTTGGACCGGGTGCCAATGCGTGAACCCATGGGCAGGCGCTGCTGACTTTGTGATGAAGGCTGAACAGCCTCAAAGTTCATGCGCAAGGTATTTTCATTTTGAGCCACCGTGTAAAAGCGACGGGCCAAAAAGGCCTCGCGAATATCGGCCTGATTGTTGGCGCGGGCGATCACCACTGTTTTGGGCAAATTGGCACCGCCCCAGTTGGTTTCGTGATGATCCTCGGAACCCGCTGGGCCCAGGTACCAGCCTTTGTCGAGGGCATGGCCGTACCAGGAACCAAACTTGCCGTCGGTGTCGTATTCATCGCCCTTGCCAAACACTTCCAGCCCCACCACGCGATAGTCTGCGGGTGCCACGTATTTGAAGTCGTTGAAAGCATAGGCCGGATCGCCTTGCTGAAATACGTTCAGCGCGCCCAAGGCGCCCGCCATGCGGGTGGCCTGACCCACACCTTCGCCAATTTGCAGCAACGCGCTGTGAAGGGCATCCTCGCGGCCTGGGTGGTTAAACACCATGAGCCCGTCCCCACCACCGCCCAATTGTGGAGACAACACAAACCACTGCCAGAACAGGTCCATGGACACCGCGTAGCCGGGCCCAAGCTTAGCGTTGATGTTGTGCTTGCTCAAGTACACATTGGCATGCTCAAAGCGATCAGAGGTCCACTCAAAACCACGCATGGCGGTAAACAGGCCAGGTGATTCGCCAGTGACCTGATTGGCTTGGTTCAAAGTACTGCGCCACTTGGTCAGACTATTGGGCAAATTGTCTGGGTCGGAAATGAGACAAGACAAAGGGTTGTCGGTGCAGTTGTCAGGATCGGGCAAGGCCAGGGGAATGGCCAGGTTGTCCGAATGATCAGACGACATCACGAAGTTCATGCCGCGCTCGCGGGTTTGTTGGTAGACCTGCAATGGATCGGTATTGGCCTGACCATCCGAATAAGCGGTGTGCTCGTGCATGGCGCCCAGCAGGTGGGAATAACCTTGACCGTTCGCACCAGCGCCATAGAACGGCGTGCATTGGCCCGCTGAGAACTGCGCACTGTTCGGTTGCTGGACGCCGACTGGCGGTGCTGACAACAAGCCAGCCAAGGGGCAACCCAGGCGCGTTGGATCTTGCAAACATTCCAAAAGCCCGGCGTTGCTGCTGGTGTTACTGCGCACGCTCGCATCGACATTGCGCTGGCTGACCGAGGCTTGGAAATTGGCGCGATCAGACACTTCGATTCGGAAAGTGAGGGTTTGGTTGGCCAGATCAGGCGGTATTTGCACTTGGGCCATGGCTTTGTCGGCATTGCTGACTGTCAGCATGGTGCCAGCAGTTTGTGTCCAGCGATAAAACAGAGTGTCTCCATCCGCATCACTGGCGTTTGCTTGCAGTGTCAGGGTCTCACCGGGGCGTACTGGTTCGGGCAATGCGCTTGCATTTTGTATGACTGGTGCTGTGTTGGCTGGGCGGTTGGGGGTAGCGACATTGAACAGTTTGAAGCCCAAGCCGTCTTCGTTGTCAATTGCTATTGCCCGTAAGGTGTAGGTTTGTGATTCTGGCGAATTGGGAAGCTGCTCATTCAAATTGCAGCTTGTTTCTTCGTATTGAATGTTCAGTGTTTCATTGCGCCACTGGTAAGTTTGAATGGTGCCATCGGAATCGGTGGACTCACAGGCACTTGCAGCCAAGCGGTTATCAAGCCCGATGGGAGCCACGGTGGTGTTGACCACGGGCATGGCATTGTCAAAGGTGTTTCGGATGGTGATTTGAACCCGATCCTCAAGCACGGTGCCATTGGATAGCTGGGCCTGCACCACGAATTCAACGGAGGTGTCGTTGGTGACTTGCGGCAATTGCAAATTCAGAACTGATTCGTCTGATCGGCCTGCATCGCCAAAGAACACCGTTTCTTCACTGGCCGGAAACCAGGCGTAGGCCACCACTGAATTTTGATCCGTGTTTTGTACCGCGGCGCGCAGTTCGATGGTGCTGCGCTCGGCAGCTTGCTGGTCGCTTCCTGCTCTTAAGCTTGGCAGATTTTCCTGGCCCTCGATACGCCCAGCGTCCCCGATTGCTTCGCCCCCATTGCCGTTACAAGCAGCCAGCAAAGCAGAAAACAGAACAATGTGAGCAAAACAGGAATAACGCATGGTGTGCACCCGGAATAGATAGCCTTGATACCGGATACATGCGGAAAGGGATTTGTGGATTCACCCTAAGCGACAAGTCACCAAAATGACATATGCGGCAAATGTGATCTATTGGTCGACCAAATGCCCTGTGCGCACAAGAATGGTACAACCGGGTTTGCTGAATGGTGTGTGCGCACTGGCATGCGGGCTGCGCAACCAAGTGCCGGCCGGGTAGTCGCCGTGTTCATCTGAAAACACACCCTCAAGCACGAAAATTTCTTCGCCACCCATGTGGCGGTGCATATTGAAATAGGTACCAGGCGCCCACTTCACCAAGGCGGTGTGGCGGGTCTCAAAACTGTCCAGCGGCATCACCTTCAAGCCGGGAACAAGACCCTGCCGCCATTCCGCATGGTTGGTGTTGATCACCACAGGGGTTTGATCCTCTGGCCGCATGTGGCGCAGCTTGACCAGAATGGTGCAACCTTCGGTGGACTTGGGTGAATGTTTGGTCCCCACCGGGTTCTTTACAAAGGTGCCAGCCGGGTAAGCACCAAACTCGTCTTCGAACGTGCCGTCCAACACGAAGAATTCTTCGCCGCCACCGTGCTCGTGTTCAGGAAACGCACAGCCTGCGTCGTAACGAACAATCGAGGTAAGGCGAGCCACTTCATCACCATCGCGTTCCAGCGGCTTGCGCCAAACCCCAGGGGCTGGGGACTGTACCCATTCCACTTCGTTGCTGTTGACGACTGCGCGTTTGGAGAGATCGGCGTTGAGTTTCATGGTGCTGCTTGTTGTGTATTTACTGCGAGGGATTCATCTTACCGCAAAGTACGGCCGCCGGTTTTTTAGCCCGATCGGCTTGGGTTGTTGCTCACTCAACTGCTGGTTAGCTGCCCCAATCGGCTTGGGTTTCAATCTCTCGCCTGAAAACCTGTATTTCCCTTTTTGAGATTCACCCTGACTCACCTCGCTCGGCAAAAAGGCGGGCCGAGTCTCGGTGCCGGCCGATGGCCGACCGTGGCGGGTGAATTCAAACGGGCAGGTTTTCTTGAAGGCGAGGCGATCGAAACACCGCCGCCGATTGGGCGTTGAACTTGCAAGTGGTCGCGCACGGGAGGTTTAAGCCAACTCGGCAGTGGGATTGCTTGGGACGCACTTCAAGGAAACCGCCCCGTTTGAGTTTATTCGCAGCGGTCGGCTTCAAGCCGACACCGAGACTCGGCCCGCCCTTTTGCCGAGCTCGGTGAGCAAGAATAAATTCAAAGAGGGATCAAGCGGTTTTCAGTGCGGCACGAGTAACCCACGCCGGGTTGGCAAGAAACCGCAACAGTGACCCTTCAAGTTCAGATCAAAAGTCGCTCACACTGAATTACGCAATAAACCGCAGCAACATGCACCATGGGCAACTCTTACATCGACCTGCGATACTTCCCGCCCACTTCAAACAGCGCCTGCGTAATCTGCCCCAGCGAGCAAACCCGCACGGCATCCACCAGTACCTCAAACACATTGCCACCATCCATGGCTGTTTGCTTCAAGCGCTCCAACATGGCGGCGCTTTCTGCTGAATGCCGCTGCTGGAAATCCGCAAGGCGATCCAATTGACTCAACTTTTCCTCCTCGGTGGCACGGGCAAGCTCCAGCGAATTCAAGGAATCGGCGTTCTCATTCGGATTGGTGAAGGTGTTCACACCCACAATTGGCAGGGTTCCGTCGTGCTTCTGAATTTCATAATGCATCGACTCTTCCTGAATTTTGCTGCGCTGGTAACCCGTTTCCATGGCACCCAACACACCACCGCGTTCGCTGATGCGGTCTAGTTCATCCAACACAGCGTTTTCAACCAGTTCAGTCAGCTCTTCAATGATGAATGCGCCTTGGCTTGGATTTTCATTTTTGGCCAAGCCCCATTCCTTGTTGATAATCAACTGAATGGCCATGGCACGGCGCACGCTTTCTTCGGTGGGCGTGGTCACGGCCTCGTCATAGGCATTGGTGTGCAAGCTGTTGCAGTGGTCGTACACGGCAATCAAGGCTTGCAATGTGGTGCGTATGTCGTTGAACGCAATTTCCTGTGCGTGCAAACTGCGACCGCTGGTTTGAATGTGATATTTCAACTTCTGGCTGCGGTCGCTGGCGCCGTAACGGTCGCGCATGGCGATGGCCCAGATGCGCCGCGCCACCCGGCCCATCACCGTGTATTCCGGGTCCATACCGTTGGAAAAGAAGAAGCTTAAGTTGGGCGCGAAATCGTCAATGCTCATGCCACGCGCCAGATAAGCCTCAACAAATGTAAAGCCGTTGCTCAGCGTAAAGGCCAGTTGTGAAATCGGATTGGCTCCGGCTTCGGCAATGTGATAACCACTGATCGACACACTGTAGAAGTTGCGCACTTCATGGTCGATGAAATACTGCTGAATGTCGCCCATCACACGCAGGCTGAATTCGGTCGAGAAGATGCAGGTGTTCTGGCCTTGGTCTTCTTTCAGAATGTCAGCTTGCACTGTGCCGCGCACCGCTTTCAAAGTAGCAGCCTTGATGTTCGCGTATTCATCTGCATTCGGCGCGCGCTTGTTCTCAGCCGTGAACTTGTCCACTTGTTGGTCAATTGCTGTGTTCAGGAACATGGCCAAAATGCTGGGTGCAGGGCCGTTAATCGTCATTGACACACTGGTGCTGGGTGCGCACAAATCAAAGCCGCTGTACAACACTTTCATGTCGTCGAGTGTGGCCACGCTCACGCCGCTGGTGCCTACCTTGCCGTAAATATCGGGGCGTAAATCGGGGTCGAAACCATACAAGGTGACCGAATCAAATGCAGTGGACAAGCGCTTGGCGTCGCTGGCGCTGCTGAGCATTTTAAAACGACGGTTGGTGCGCGCTGGGTCGCCTTCACCAGCGAACATGCGGGTGGGGTCTTCGCCCTCTCGCTTCACGGGGAATACGCCGGCGGTGAACGGGAAGTAACCGGGCAGGTTTTCCAGCATCACGAACTTCAACAAATCAGCACGGCTGGTGAACTTCGGCAAACTGACCCGGTTGATTTTTAAACCGCAAAGGGATGTGACCGTTAGCGGTGCCTGCAAGGCTTTGCCGCGCACCTCGTAAGTCAGCGTGTCGCCTTGGTAGCCTTCGGCCAATTTGGAATAATCTTTCATGGCCTTTTGAGCCGCCATGCTGATGCGGGTGTTGGTCAGCTCAACAATGTCGTCCAGTGCTTCAACTGCTTTGGTTTTGTCAGGCTTGTGGGCCAGCAACAAAGCCTGCGCACGCTCCATGCATTCCAGGTCGTACATCGAGACCACGTCTTTCTGAACCTGCGCCTTGTAGCTGCGCACAGCCTGCGCAATTTCGGCCAGGTAGCGCACACGCTCAGAGGGCACCACCGCCTTCATGGTGGTGGAGTGTTTGGTGTCAACCGCGTTGAAAAGCCCTTTGGAAGGCTTGGCAATGGGCAAGGCTGCACGCAATGCCTTGTACAAGGCACTGACACCATCGTCGTTAAAGCGGCTGGCCAAGGTGCCATACACAGGCATGGTGTCGGGCATGCTGGTAAACGCCATGCGGTTGCGCTGCACTTGCTTGCACACATCTCGCAGGGCATCAAGCGCGCCCTTGCGGTCGAATTTGTTCACCGCCACGAAATCGGCGAAGTCGAGCATGTCGATTTTCTCGAGCTGGCTGGCGGCGCCGTACTCAGGCGTCATCACATACAGGCTGAAATCCACATGCGGCACAATGGCGGCATCGCCCTGGCCAATACCGGGGGTTTCAATCAGCACCACATCAAAACCCGTGGCGCGGCACAGCGCAATAATGTCGGGCAGGGTGGCGGGCACTTCCTGCGCGGAATCGCGTGTGGCCAGGGAACGCATGAACACCTTGGGACCATTGCCAGCCCAAGGGCCAATTGCATTCATTCGAATTCGGTCGCCCAACAAAGCGCCACCGGTTTTGCGGCGGGATGGGTCTACGCAGACCACGCCAATGGTCAGGTCGTCGCCGTGGTCCATGCGCAGGCGGCGAATCAACTCATCGGTCAGGCTCGATTTACCCGCACCACCCGTGCCTGTAATACCCAACACGGGAGTTTTGCTGGCTTTGGCTTGTTCGCGAATGGCTTCAAGATCTGCGGCAGGTACTTCGTCGCGCTCCAGGCGGGTAATCAGCTGGGTGAGCAGGGGCCAATTGTTGGCCAAGGCCTGAATGCCAGCCGATGTGCAAGCCACCTCGGCTTTTTTGCGGGCGTCGCGCACTTGTGCAGCACGGGCGATCATGTCACCGATCATGCCTTCCAGGCCCATTTTCTGGCCGTCTTGCGGGCTGTAAATGCGGTTCACGCCATAGGCCTGAAGCGCCTCAATCTCGGACGGCAAAATAACCCCGCCACCGCCGCCAAACACCTGGATGTGACCGGCGTTGTTGGCCTTCAGTTCGTCAACCATGTACTTAAAGAATTCGTTGTGCCCGCCTTGATAGGAGCTTACGGCCAGGCCGTCGGCGTCTTCCTGAATGGCGGCATCGACCAGTTCCTGAACAGAACGGTTGTGACCCAGATGAATGACTTCAGCACCTTGGCTTTGCAACAAGCGGCGAATCATGTTGATCGCGGCATCGTGTCCGTCGAACAGCGACGAGCCGGTTACAAAACGCAGGGGCGTGCCTTTGGTGTCAGTGAGGGGTTTTCCCACCTCGCCGGTGCTGCTTTTCATTCGTGTCTCCAAGATAGTTGCGGTTGTTTTCCACCGCTCGTTTGAATCTTGATTCTAACCTATCCATGCGCCAGGCGTAGCACGCAACCAATCCTAAAAAACTCAAAAGCAGAACACTTGAGATGACCCAGTAAGTCAACGGGACCCCATAAACAGTGATCCCGAGCCGGGGAATGAACAGCACCACGCTGAGGATCAAGGCGATCCAAACAACCAGCAAACGCCAGGTAATTCGCTTAACCTGCCGCCAATACTCGGTTTCAAGTGGGGTGGGTTGCGGGTTTTTCATGGTGTTGGCCTAGGCCACAAACTGGGGTTTGAAGCGATAAACTGCCAAAGTGCTGCGCAAATTGCCCAGGAACTCAACGGCCTCGCCGTTCAAAAAAAGTTGTTTGCCCAGTACTTTATGTCCGATTTGAGCAACCAGCGCTTCGAAGTCTTTGGGGGTGCACAAATGGATATTGGGTGTGTTGTACCACTGGTAGGGCATTTGCTTGGACACAGGCATACGACCAAAAGCGATCGACCACACATGGTACCAATGGCCAAAGTTGGGGAAGCTGACAATGCCTTCCTTGCCCACCCGTGCGATCTCTTTCAGGATTCGCTCGGTGTTGTGCATGGCTTGCAGGGTTTGCGACAAAATGACCACGTCAAAGGCATGGTCCTCGAACATGGCCAAGCCTTTTTCAAGGTCTTGCTGAATCACATTGATGCCGTTGCCCACACTGCGCTGCACATTGATGTCATCAATTTCAACACCATAGCCAGTGGCTTTACGGGTTTTCATTAGGCGGGCCAGGAACGAACCATCACCACAACCCAAATCAAGCACGCGCGCGCCCATGGGCACCCAGCTTTCAATCAAGTCCAGGTCGGCCCTTGGCACCACAATGGGCAAGGGTTGTACATCTTGTCGAACAGCGTGCAGGGTTTTCATGCAAGCTCCTTGGCAATGCGCTCAAAGTAGCTACGCACCACGTTGTGGTAGCGCTCATCGGTCAGCAAAAAAGCATCGTGGCCATGCGGTGCGTCAATTTCGGCGTAGGTCACATCGCGCTGGTTGGCCATCAGGGCCTCCACAATTTCGCGGGTGCGTTCAGGGGCAAATCGCCAGTCGGTGGTGAAACTGACCAGCAAAAATTTGGCTTTGGCGGCGTCAAGCGCCTTGACCAGATCGCCGCCGGTGTGGCGTGCCGGGTCGAAATAATCGAGCGCCTTGGTAATTAACAAGTAAGTGTTGGCATCGAAGTAATCGGCAAATTTGTCACCTTGGTAGCGCAGGTAACTTTCTACTTGAAAATCGACTTCGAGCCCATAGTTGTAGTCGCCGTTGCGCAGGGTGCGGCCAAACTTTTCGGCCATGTCGTCACCACTCAAGTACGTGATGTGACCAATCATGCGGGCCAGGCGCAAACCCCGCTTGGGTACCACGCTGTGCTCGTAGTAGTTGCCACCATGAAAATCGGGGTCGGTGACAATGGCCTGGCGAGCCACTTCATTGAATGCAATGTTTTGCGCGCTCAGCTTGGGTGTAGACGCAACCACCATGCAATGGCCAACACGGTCAGGGTAACTCAGGCTCCACTGCAAGGCTTGCATGCCACCCAGGCTGCCGCCCATCACCGCTGCAAATTTCTGAATTCCGAAATAATCCGCCAGGCGCACCTGCGCATTCACCCAGTCTTGTACGGTCACAAACGGGAAATCAGCACCGTAAGGTTTTCCGGTTTGCGGATTCATGCTGCTGGGGCCAGTCGAACCAAAACACGAGCCCAGGTTGTTCACGCCGATCACAAAAAAGCGGTTGGTGTCCAGGGGCTTTCCGGGGCCCACCATGTTGTCCCACCAGCCTTCGCTTTTTTCCTGCCCTTCATAAAGGCCCGCCACGTGATGGGAAGCGTTAAGCGCATGGCACACCAACACAGCATTGCTTTTGTCGGCATTCAAGGTGCCATAGGTTTCCACCATCAGCGAATAGCTGGGCAAAGACTTTCCGCACTCCAGCAAAAGCGGTGCAGTGAATTCAATAAGTTCGGGCTTTACGAAGCCCACGGACTGGTTGGCAAACACAATTCGGCGTTTCTTAGGTTGGATTGTTGGTTTTCGCAAGCCTTTGAGTATAAATCGCAAACTGGCTTTGACGGTGCTTTGAGTGCGGGCTTGGGCGCCCAGTGGGCACCTGGTTTTCCTTAATCGTCGTGCAACTGGCGCATCAATGCATCAATTTTTTCAATATCGAAGCTGCGTGTTACCTTTTTCACCAGTTTTTGAGTGGCCTCAAAATCGGTTTTCAAGAGCAGTTCTTTCACATCCAGCAACTGCGAAAGATGCATTGAATATTGGGTCAAGCCCATGCCCAGCAACAAGCGGGTCAAGCGTATATCGCCTGCCATTTCGCCACAAACACTGACCGGGACCCCTGCTTTTTCTGCGCTCGAGATTACCTCGTACACCAGCCGAAGTACCGCCGGGTGAAGTGGGTCGTAGAGATGCGCCACCTGGTGATCAACCCGGTCCACAGCCAATGTGTACTGAATCAGGTCGTTGGTACCGATCGACACATAATCCAGATACTTCAGGAAATGTGGCAGGCTGAGTGCAGCCGCAGGCACTTCGATCATGCCACCAATGGGCACGGCCTGATTGGCCTGAAAACGCCGCTCGAGCAATTGCTCACGCGCCATGTCGATGTAGGCCAATGCCTGCTTGGTTTCCCGAATATTGGTGAGCATGGGCAACAAAATTTTTATCGGCCCGTGCTTGGCTGCCCGCAACAATGCGCGTATTTGAGTCAGAAAGATCGCGGGCTCGGAAAGGCTGAATCGAATAGACCGAAGACCCAGCGCAGAGGTACTGGATACGGGCGGCGCGCTACTGTTGGCACCATCAAACTGCAAGGTTTTGTCGGCGCCCAAGTCCAGCGTGCGAACCGTCACCGGTTTGCCTTTCATGGCCTTGATGACCTTGCGGTACGCTTCGTATTGCTCGTCCTCCGAAGGCCATTCTTTGCGATTCATGAACAGAAATTCGGAACGAAACAAGCCCACGCCGTCTGCGCCAGCGTCCACAACGCCTTTGATGTCTTCAGGCAACTCAATATTGGCCAGCAACTCGATGCGGCGCCCACATTGCGTACGCGCTTCTGTGGTGATCAGACGCTTTAAGCGTTGACGGGAAAGCGCCAGTATTGCCTGTTTGCGCTGGTATTCCTCCACCACCATGGTCGCGGGGTCCAGAAACACGGCCCCCACTTTGCCATCCACCACCACCAGGTCACCGTTGTGCACATACTCCAAAGCACGCGGCACCCCCACCACTGCGGGAATGCCCAAGCTGCGCGCGACAATGGCAGTGTGGGAGGTCGCACCACCCATTTCTGTCACGAATGCGCCCACCCGGCGACCCTTTAACTGCACCATGTCGGCCGGGGAAATATCGTGCGCAACAATCAGCCAAGGGTCTTCGTTTTCGCCTTCGGGTGGCAATGGCAGCGCGGTAGCATGGCCGCGCAAAGACTTTAATACCCGTTCAACCACTTGCCGAACATCGCTGTTGCGCTCACGGAAGTAGTCGTCTTCAATGGCAGAGAACTGCTCCAGCAGCACTTCCATTTGCTCGATCAATGCCCATTCCGCATTGATCAGTTTGCTTTGAATCAGGTTCTTGGGTTCTTCCGACAGAATCGGGTCGGCCAGAATAAGGCTGTGCAAATTCAGAAAAGCATCAAACTCAGCCGGGGAGTCCGCCGCAATTTGACTGCGGATTTCAACCAGTTCATCAGCCACTCGCTTAATGGCATTGTCGAACCTTTTCTTCTCGAAGCGAACCGACTTTTTCTCGATGCGATTGCGGGGTATATCCCGCATGGCCGTGTCCCACACCAGGGCGCGGCTGACTGCAATGCCTCGTGAAACTGCGATGCCATGCAAGGCCAGGGTCATGGTTTACTCGCCTTCGCCAAATTTGTCATCAATCAAAGCCACCAGTGCAGCAATGGCCTCGGTTTCGTCACTGCCTTCAGCTTCCAGCAACACGTTGTGCCCTTTGCCTGCGGCCAGCATCATGACACCCATGATGCTTTTCGCATTCACGCGGCGACCGGCTTTGCCGATCCACACTTCAGACTGAAAACGGCTGGCGGTTTGGGTCAGTTTGACTGACGCTCGTGCATGCAGGCCCAATTTATTGCTGATGGTCATTTCTTGCTGAATCATCGTTTTTCGCCGGGTTAAAGGTTTGACGTTGTGGCGCCGTGGCACCAGTGCTTACGATACCGTTTCGGCCACCCATGACCAATCGCTCAGCCACTTCGTTGATGGGCAAATCCCGAAAACCAAGGGCACGCAGTACCATCGGCAAGTTACACCCGGACACCAACACGGTCGGCAGGTTGAGCGACTCGATACCGGCACGCACTGCCGCATTGGAAGGCGTTGCACCAAACAGGTCGGTTAAAAACACCACACCGTCACCGGCATGCACTTGCCTGGCGGCAGCTTGAATGCGTTGCACGGACTGCTCGATGTCTTCATCGCCCGGTACGTCCACCACAGCCAGCCCATCGGGCAAAGAGCCCATGACGTGCCTCACGCACTGGGCAATTGCATCGCCCAAGGGGGCGTGAGTAACCAGCACGAGCCCCAGCATCAGTGGGTCTCCTTCAAGGCAGTTTCAACAGCTTGCACAAAGGTATCTGCCACCGGAAAACCGGTTTGATCCATGATCTCGCGAAAGCACGTTGGGCTGGTCACATTCACCTCGGTGAGGTTTTGACCAATAATGTCCAAACCCACCAGCAACAAACCACGCTTTTTAAGTTCAGGCCCCAGTGTTCGGGCAATGTGCCAGTCACTTTCGCTCAGGGGCTGGGCCCGGCCTGTACCGCCAGCAGCCAGGTTGCCACGGTGCTCTCCTTCTTTGGGCAAGCGCGCCAGACAATACGGCACTGGCTCGCCATTGATGAGCAACACACGTTTGTCGCCATCCACAATCTCAGGAATATAGCGCTGAATCATGGCGGTTTTTTTGCCGTAATCAGTCAGTGTTTCCAGAATAACGCCCACATTCTGGTCGCCTTTTTTAAGACGAAAAATGGAGGTGCCGCCCATGCCGTCCAAGGGTTTGGCGATGGCATCGGGGTGTTGCTCCAGAAAACTGCGAAGCTGAGCAGCGTTGCGCGACACCAGCGTGGGCACCACGAATTGCTCAAACTGGGCAATGGTGAATTTTTCATTGTGATCACGAATGGCGCGCGGGCTGTTAAACACACGTGCGCCCTCGCGCTCACCTTGCTCGAGCAGCCAGGTAGCCGTTACAAACTCGGCATCAAAAGGCGGGTCTTTGCGCATGATGATTGCATCGAGATCTTTCAAGGCCACTTCTTCGCGGCCCACTTCCGAGTACCAGGGTTTGTTGGCCCGATCAAGGCTTATCCACACCACCTGCGCCCGCACACCCGAACCACTGGCCCAATGCATGCCACCATCTTCGATCACACCCACCTTCCAGCCATGGGACTGTGCAGACTCCATCATGGCAATGGTTGAATCCTTTTTTGGATTCAGGCTGGTGAGCGGATCAATGACACACACAAAGCTTCGGCTGCTCATGCGGCCAACTCCACGCTGGCGGTGGCCTCCAGTTCTTGCGACGCAGCCAAGGCCGCCAGCCGGCCGATTACACCATAGGCATAAAAGCGGTTCATGGCCGCATCGGGGCGGTCACTGCAATCTGGGGTGTTACAGGGTGTTTCGAATGCCAGGGGCACAAAGTGCATGCCGGGCGCATTCAGGTTTTCGTCACGGCCACGGCCTGTGTGCACGCGGTAAAAACCACCCACCACATAACGGTCGATCATGTACACCACGGGTTCGGCGACCGCATCTTCGATATTCTCAAATGTGTGTACGCCTTCCTGAATGATCACATCAGACACTTGCATGCCTTCTTTGATCACCGACATTTTGTTGCGCTGCTTGCGATTCAGACCCACCACTTCAGAGGCATCTTTCACGGTCATGATTCCCATGCCGTAAGTACCCGCATCGGCTTTCACCACCACATAGGGCTGCTCATCAATGCCGTATTCCGCATATTTCAAGCGCGTTTTGGCCAATACTTCATCCACGGCTTGCGCCAAGGCTTCCTCGCCCACACGTTCCTGAAAATTAAGCTGGTTGCGGTGGGTGAAATAGGGGTTGATCAACCAAGGGTCAATTTCAAGCATTTCAGAGAATGCTTCCACCACAGAATCGTAGGCCTTGAAGTGGGCACTTTTGCGGCGGGTTGCCCAGCCGGCATGAAGAGGGGGCAACAAGATTTGATCTTTGATGCCTTGAAGAATATGCGGCACGCCCGCAGACAGGTCGTTGTTCAACAGCACTGCGCAAGGCTCCAGGCCTTCTACGCCAACCCGGTTGCCATTGCGCTTCAAAGGCTCCAGCACAATGTGCTGGCCATCGGGCAAATCAAAGCGCGTGGGCTCGGTGATTTCAGGCGACACAGAGCCCAACCGGATGTCCAGACCCGTTTGTTTCAGAATGGCGGCCAGGCGAGCCACATTCGTGAGATAGAAGGTGTTGCGGGTGTGGTTTTCAGGAACCAACACCATGCTGCGTGCTTCCGGGCAAATTTTTTCGATGGCACTCATGGCCGCCTGGATAGCCAATGGCATCATGTCAGGCGACAAATTATTGAACCCACCAGGAAACAGGTTGGTGTCGACCGGCGCCAGCTTGAAGCCCGCATTGCGAACGTCCACTGAACTGTAGAAAGGCGGAGTGTTCTCGTTCCAGGCCATCCGGAACCACCGTTCGATTTCGGTGGTTTTGTCGAGCATGCGTTTTTCAAGATCCAGAAGCGGACCGGTTAAAGCTGTT
Source organism: Limnobacter sp. (assembly GCF_043511195.1). Classification (NCBI taxonomy): domain Bacteria; kingdom Pseudomonadati; phylum Pseudomonadota; class Betaproteobacteria; order Burkholderiales; family Burkholderiaceae; genus Limnobacter; species Limnobacter sp. Next base: position 460,989 of record NZ_CP121330.1, read on the forward strand.
ACTAAATGTGGAACCATCAACATTTCCTGGGTAAGACACTTCGCCAAGTGTAATCCAAAACGCTGCACTGCCACATTGGGGAAGGGAAATCGGGGGCGAAGCAAAAAAGGCACCCGAAGGTGCCTTTGAATCAGCCCTTTACCCCGGGCTGAAGGAATCCACCGAAGTGGAGAGTGTGCTTACTTGCTGTAGGCTGTCTCACCGTGTGAAGTGATGTCCAGACCTTCGCGCTCTGCATCTTCAGTTACACGCAGACCCACGATCAGATCAACCAACTTGAAGGTAACTGCAGCCACGATGCCAGACCAGACGATGGTGATGATCACGCCCTTGGCTTGTACAGCCAACTGGGAAGCGATCACGAAGTCGTCACCCATGGTGCCGCCCAAGCTAGGTGCAGACAACACACCCACCATCAAGGCACCCAGGATACCGCCCACGCCGTGCACGCCGAATACGTCAAGCGCATCGTCAGCACCCATCATTTTCTTCAGACCAGTTACGCCCCACAGGCAGATTGGGCCGGCCATCAAGCCAAGGATAAGCGCGCCCATTGGGCCGATCGTGCCGCAAGCCGGTGTAATTGCAACCAAACCACCAACTGCACCAGACGCAGCGCCCAGCATGGAGGCCTTGCCTTTCAGCAACGCTTCAGCGCCGGCCCAGCTCAATGTTGCAGCCGCAGTGGCCAGCAATGTATTGATGAAGGCCAATGTGGTACCGCCGTTGGCTTCCAGGTTTGAACCGGCGTTGAAGCCGAACCAACCTACCCACAGCATGGAGGCACCGACCATGGTCAATGTCAGGCTGTGTGGAGTCATTGCTTCTTTGCCGTAACCAACACGCTTGCCGATCATGTAGGCGCCCACCAAACCTGCCACAGCAGCGTTGATGTGAACCACAGTACCGCCGGCGAAGTCGATTGCGCCGTCTGCGAAGATGAAGCCAGCAGCGTCCCACACCATGTGTGCAATCGGGATGTAGCTGAATGTGAACCAGATTGCGCAGAACAACAGCACCGCAGAGAACTTGATGCGCTCAGCGAATGCGCCCACGATCAGGGCACAGGTAATGGCCGCGAATGTGGACTGGAATGCGATGAAGATGAACTCAGGAATCATCACACCTTCAGTGAACGTGGCCGACAAGGAATCGGGCGTTACACCGCTCAGGAAGAGCTTGCTGAAGTTGCCTACAAAAGGATTGTCGCCACCGCCAAAAGTCAGGCTGTAGCCATAAATAGACCACAACACCACGATCAGACAGAACACAGACATAACCTGCATCAGTACAGACAACATGTTCTTTGCGCGAACCAAGCCGCCGTAGAACAAGGCCAAACCTGGAATTGTCATGAAAATCACCAAAATGGTGGCAATCATCATCCAGGTGATATCACCCTTGTCTACTGTTTGCTCAACAACAGGTGCGGCTTCTTCGGCTGGTGCAACTTCAGCAGCAAGTGCTGCCGCGGGAGCTACATCCATTGGAGCAGCCATTGTTTCAGTGGCTTCGGTGGCAGGTGCCGCCGGGGTTTCTTGCGCAAACACACCGGGACTAGCAACACTGAAGCTCAGTGCCGCGGCCGCCAGCCAGACAGTCAGAAGTTTTTTCATGATTTCCTCACTTCTCTCTGGTTAAAGGGCGTCTTTACCGGTTTCGCCTGTGCGAATACGGGTAACACTCAACAAATCAAACACGAAAATTTTGCCGTCACCGATCTTGCCGGTTTTGGCTGCGCCTTCAATGGCTTCGCAAGCCTGATCAACCAGGCTGTCATCCACTGCGGCTTCAATTTTCACTTTGGGCAAAAAGTCGACAACATACTCGGCACCGCGATACAACTCGGTGTGACCTTTCTGGCGACCAAAACCTTTCACTTCGGTAACCGTAATGCCTTGTACGCCGATGGCAGACAGCGCTTCACGGACTTCATCGAGTTTGAAAGGCTTAATGACTGCTGAAATTAGCTTCATTACGCACTCCTGAATTAAGTTTGAAGAGGGTGGAAACAGCGCCCTCTTCAGAGCGCTGTCTGGATACGATTTAGAACGTTTTACCAACAGAGAAAACAAGCACGCCATCGGTGTTGTTCTTGCCTTTTGGCTTGATGTCTGTATCAACGTAGGTCAAGCCCAAGTCAAAGCCAGAGTAGGCATAGGTCAAACCAATGCTGTAGTCATCGTAATCGGCATCGCCGTTGCCAGGACCTTCAACACTTGTTGTACCGTAGTGAAGTGCCAAGCCGAGGTCGTCGGTAATTGAATAGTCGTAGTTCAGGTACGCGTATGTCGAGCCGTCCGCATCAGTAAAACCGAAATAATCTTTGGACAAGGAATAGGCACCACCCAAAGTGAAACCGTACGCGCCAACGCTACCGTATAGCTCAAGGGTATCTAAGTTGTCTGTTTTTTCAGCGCCAGTGTAGAGATACTGAAGCAGACCAACATCATAGGAAATCCCGGACGCTTCGCCAGCGTAACCAAGGTAAACATCTGTCTCCAAGCCGCCGGCATCCAGGCCGAAGAACGGCTGAAAGTCGATACTTGAATTCCAGACACCCGCGTAAAGGCCGCTTGAGTGGCCGTAATCAAAACCACCTTGCAAAGCCAGCTCACCGTCCGTCTGGGAAACACCACGGAAGCGGTAGTCAGTGACCATACTCACGTTTGCAGACATTGTGTGCTCAGACTCTTGAGCAGAGACAGTTGAAACAGCCCCGAAGGTTGACGCAGCGATTGCAGCGACCATTACTAATTTTTTCATCTCACTCTCCTAAAAATAGATGAATGCCGTAAAGTTTTTTTGGCAAGGGTCTATTAGCGAGAAGCGTGCCAGCCGTGAACTCGTCAGTAATTTCGCGATAAATCCCCCTTTTTCGGGCACAATAGCGATGCAATTTTTTGAATTTTTCACTGCGGCACCAATTTGGTGCACTCCTTTGGTGCGATGCACGACTACTCTTTTGGGGGAAACATTGGCGAACAAACCTTTCGACACCATTGCGGCCAAAGTTGGTGATTTGCTGAATGCAAAAGGCCTTCAAAACATGGAAAACCCAGTCACACAGCTGATTCGCCAGGGTTTGCAGGACATGGAATTTGTCAGCCTGGAGGATTTTGAAATCCAAAAGGAAGTGCTGAACCGGCTACGCGAAAAGGTGCATGCACTGGAAATGCGCGTGGCGGAACTCGAAAAGCGGACCTGACCCCACTGGGTGACCTCAATATGAGCACCCATTTGCCAAACGAAGCGGTGTGGGGATAATCGTCGGGGTTTGACTGCGCCCCCAACCATGCCTTTAGCCACCCTTCACAGCCTTACCTTTGTGGGCGTGCGCCCTGTTGCAGTACAAATTGAAGTCCATTTGTCGGCGGGCTTGCCTTCATTTGCACTGGTTGGTCTGCCCGACACGGAAATTCGCGAGTCCAAAGAACGGGTTCGGTCTGCACTGCTCAACAGCGGCTTCGAATTTCCCTCCCAACGCATTACCGTCAACCTGGCGCCTGCCGACCTTCCCAAAGGCAGTGCCGCATTCGACTTGGCTGTGGCGTTGGGTATTGCCAGCGCATCGGGGCAACTGGCCAAGGCCGATCTTTCCGACTGGCTGTTCGCCGGAGAGTTGTCGCTATCAGGCGCACTCACCGGCATGCGCAGCCCGTTTGCACTGGCGGTGGCAGCGCGAAAAGAAGCGCAATTGCGCCAACGCCCCTTGAAATTAATGATGCCCAAAGCACAGGCTAGTCTTGCTGCAACAGTGCCTGACATTGCAGTGTTTGGTGCAAGCACTTTGTTTGAGGCAGCTGCGCATCTGGTTGGGCATGGCAATCCGCTTGAGCAACAACACGGCAGTGTACAAAGCAGTCAAAGTCAGCCGTATCTTCCTGACATGGACGAGGTCATTGGGCATCAAACGGCAAAAAATGCGCTACTGACCGCCACCGCGGGTCAGCACCACATTCGCTTGGTGGGGCCTCCCGGAAGTGGAAAATCCATGCTGGCACAGCGTGTTGGTGGGCTGATGCCGCCCTTGCCTTTCGAGGACTCGCTTGAAATTTCCGCCATTCGAAGCTTGAAAGGCGAAAGCGATTTACTCAGCCCGCAGCGCCCTTTCCGCAACCCGCACCCCAGCAGCTCAATGGCAGCCCTGATTGGCGGGGGAAACCCGCCCTCTCCGGGAGAAATTACCCTGGCGCACCAGGGCATTTTATTCACAGATGAAGTGCTGGAATTTGATCGCCGTTGCCTGGAGTCGTTGCGTGAGCCCCTGGAAACAGGGCGGGTCAATATTTCCAGATCGGGCCACCAAGCCAGTTTCCCGGCCAGGTTTCTGTGGGTGTGTGCACACAACCCCTGCCCATGCGGCTGGTTGGGTCACCCGGCCAGAGAATGCCGCTGCACCCCAGACCAGGTTCGGAAATATCAAAACAAGCTTTCTGGCCCCTTGGCCGATCGGCTTGATATTTCAGTGGAGGTGCAGGCCATTGACCACGGTACACTGCTGCACGCAGAAGTAGAGCACAACGAACAGGCTGGCAGTGCACGGCTGCGTGCCCAGGTTGAAAAGGCCCGTGCCATTCAACTTCAACGCCAAGGTTGCTTGAATGGTGAAATGAGTGCCGGGCAAATCAGCAAGCATTGCAAACCGGCCAACAGCGCAGAAAAACTATTGCTGGCCTATGCCCAGAAAAACCACCTTTCTGCACGGGCGTTGCACCGAATTTGCCGAGTGGCCAGAACGCTTGCGGACCTGGACGAGGTCAGTCAAATCGATAAAAAACACATTGCCACAGCCATTCAGTACCGCAGGGCGCTAGCTGGCGAGTCAAGCAGCCAGTCGCCAGTGACCCATACACCGTAAGCCATGCTCAACCCCCGCGTTGTTGCTCTGCTCCGAATGGGATCAGATGACTGACCTTGCGGCCGGGTCGCGCATACCAAACCCAGCTGCACAACTGCATGACCCACAAAATGGCCAGGGAAATCCGCATGGCATCGGTGCTGCTGAGCCCCAATGCCGCAAATGAATCAATACCAATACCAATGCCCCATTGAATGCTGAAAGCACCAATGAAGATCAACAAATTCAACGCTGTGCTGGAGCGACCGGTGAGTTTTTTTGGAAATGGCTTGTTACAAGTTGCGTAGGTCATGATGCCTGACGAAATCAGGAATGCATGAATCAGCCAACCCCACAGGCCCGATTGTGCCCCCTGCACAATTTGAACCGCAAAGATCACCAGCGACAACCCCATGCCAATCAGCATGATCTGGTCTTCATCACCCCCTGCCTTCGACACCCGACGCGTTAAAAAACCAAGCGCCAAATACCCAAGCATGAGCACCGCGGAAATCCAGAACATGTTTTGTGCAGCCTGCGCATTGCTCACCCCGATCACGTTGGTAAACCAAGGGCCAACCCACAAACCATGAAACGCCATGAATCCGCCTTGCGTAATCATGGCCAGGGGTGCCACACGCCAAAAGTGCGGGTGTGCATAAATGGCTTTGTAGCCTTGGGCCATGTCAGCAACGGACTGGGTTTTTTGCGGTTTGAACAGCGAAGGCAATGCAAACCACAAGGCCAAACCTGCCAATACACACAGCACTGCTGCCACACCAAACACACCGCGCCAACCCAAAGCGGGCAAAGCCGCCTCGACGGGCGTTGTGACGGTAAGCGCACCCAATGAACCAGCCACCAGCATCCATGAAGACAGACTGGCCTGCATGTGCGGTCGAAAGTACAGCGAGTAGGCTTTCACCGCCGCCATCAAGCAGGCTGACACACCCACGCCAATCAATGCACGGCCCAACCACAGTACCAAGTAGGAGTCTGCCACTGCAAAAAGCAAGGCACCCAAGGCAGCAAAACCAATGAGTACCGCTTCTACGCGCCGGGGACCATAGCGGTCAAGCATCACGCCTACGGGCAACTGCATGATGGCAAACGAGAGGAAATAGGCCGAGGCCAAAAAACCCAACTGCCCCGCAGTCAATCCCAGTTCCTGAACCAAAGGTTGGGCGATCACCGCATTGATGGCCCGAAACGCATAGGACATGACGTAGGCCACAGCGAATATGATGAACACGCGCATGGCCAGGCCACCGCTGACATACATATGCTCAACGCCATCGGGGCCTATTTCATGTGACACGTCTTGAGGGTTGTACCGCATTACTGCCCCAACAGCGAAAATCCGCCAAACCATGAGGTGACCGAATCAGGATTGGCAGCCTCGCCGGGACCCATCATCATTACCTGGTACAGAATTCCCTGGTGCTCAAAAAAACGGGCTTGCGCAAAAGCAGTTTCACCGTTTGGCAAAGTGCCTTTGATTGACATTTCATGCACAGTTTTACCCAGCCATTGAATCGGTTTCAGATCCGGTTGACCTGCGGAAATATTGTTGGCCACCGCTTGTGCCAACGCATCGCGCAACACACCGCCTTGCGCTGCCAACTCACCCTGCAAAGGCACGGTGCCAACCGCAAAGTACAAACCTTCAACCTGCGCAGCATGCAAAGTCAACGGCACCTTCAGGCCAATCAGGTCCATGGTTCGTGTGACTTGTGCAGGCTTGTCAGGAAAGGTGGCCATGTAGCCTATGTCGGGATTGGGCACCACGCGCCAGTTGAACTGGGGCGAGCAAGCGACCAGGGCGCATAATGCAAACAAGGTGACAAAAATTGCGCGGCTTTGAGCAAAGGCTTTATTCATGAGACGCTTTAAGGCGAAAATTAGGCAGGTGCTCCATTGTAGGGGCACTTCATGCAGATCAATAGCAGTGATAACCAGAGTGTGAACAGAATGGGTATTGTGAAATTTAAATCCAAAGCAGCCGGCGACATTGTGATGTTCAAGTCCAACGCAGAGCAGCTATTTCGAATTATGGGAATTGAGGCCAGCGAATGCGGCGTGATCGAGCCCCAGGACCTTGCACATGCGCATGCACAACTGGTTGCTGCTGTGAACATGGAGCGCATGGCCAAAGCCGAGAACCCGGTCAATGAAGACGAACTGACGGTGGAAGAGAAGATTGCCCTTAAAGACCATGTGGCTCTTGAGCAGCTGGCCTTCCCATTGCTGAAAATGCTGGAAGAGGCGCAAAAGAAGAATGTGGATGTGCACTGGGGATTCTAAATAATCCCCCTGATTTCTTCAGGCGTTCGCCGTGTCGCGGCGACGAACAGGCCCTGCGATTGCTTCAACCTGCAACTGGGTTTTCTTGCCCAGGCCGATTAAAAAGCCCAGTTCGGCGACGACAAACAAAGGGCCAATTGCCAAACCAATCACATCGTCCACAAACGCGGGTTTGCGCCCTTCGTAGTAGTGACCAACAAACTGGATAATCCAGCCCACCACAAAACTTCCCACGCCGGCACCCAACCAAGCCACTGTGCTTAACGTTGCGAAATGCCCGGCAGTCAACAACAAAGCGCCGTGAATAAAAAACATGGCCAGGCCGTAACTCAAGCTGAGCTTGAAATAAAACAGGCTGGACAGCAGAAACATCACCAAAGCTGGCGTTACCGCAATACCGGCAACATCGATCGACGCACGCGACAAGAGAATAAGCACCGACAACACAATAAGGGGCACGCCAATAAAGTGCGTGGCAATGTTGCGAGGGTCACGGTGATAGGTGGCATACGTGGCCAGTTGGTCAACCAGGGTTCTCATGGCTTGTTCTCCTCGAAGCGGCAATTGCACTAAATATTTGATTTTGAGGGTATATGGTTACAAATCACACTCCAAAGGTCTGTCAATTGCCTGACATTTGATGCTAATTTAGTGGCAAAGGTGGAGACATTTACAAAACAACAATGCAAACACTCAATATTCAACACATTTTGAACCGCGGAAAGTGGTTTGCCAACCTGCCAAGTAACCTTCAACAGGCTTTGCTAAAACACGGTGCGCTGCGCCAGTTTCAAAACGGGCAACGCTTGTTCTCGAGGGGTGACTGTGCCGACGGGCTGTACGCAGTGCTCAGTGGTTCGGTTCAAATTGTAGGGGCCAGCAAACACGGCGCGGAAGACAAACACGTGATCTTGACTTTGATCGACCCGCCCGACTGGTTTGGGGAAATTTGCCTGTTTGACCGGCAACCCAGAACCCACGACGCCATGGCCGATGGACCGGCCACCGTGTTCCACGTTCGGCAAACATTGCTCGACCAACTCATTGCAGAGAACCCCAATTACTGGCGTGATTTTGGCCTGTTGCTGACTCAGAAAGTGCGTCTTATTTTTGGCGCGATTGAGGATGCGGCCCTGCTGCCCACCCACACACGACTGGCCCGCAGATTACTGCAAATGGCAGAGGGTTACGGTATACGCGCTGACAGCAACACAGTTAGCGCCCGAACTTTGCATGTGTCGCAGGAAAAACTGTCGGCCATGCTGTCAGTTTCCCGGCAGACCGTGAACCAAATGCTGAAAGAACTCGAAAATGACGGCTTGCTGCAACTGGGACGGGGCAATATTGAAATTTTGAACCTTGACGGTTTGAAACTAAAAGGCCAGGTGATATAGCTGCATCCAAAACCCGCCACCGGGTGTTCCCTCTCTGTCGACTTGTAATTTGACACCTGTTTTAAGCATCAACGACAGAGGGATTAAAAATGATATTCAAGAAAAAATTTGTGGCACTGGCTTTGTCCAGTTTGGTGTTGGGTGGTTGTTTTTCAGATGATGACAACCTGAACTTAAGTGCCGGTGATGTGTTCTTGCTGACAGACGCAAACCAGTTGGCGTCGCTCAACCGTGACAACCCCTCTCAGCTTAGAACCAGCACCCAGCTAAGTGGCTTCATGAGCAGCGGCGAAGTCGCCATTGGCATGGACTTCCGCCCTTTCAACAGTAAGCTGTACGTGGTCACCAAAGACGCCAGCGATGTGGGTCGGGCTTACACAGTCAACACAAGCACTGGCGAACTGACTTTTATTGCCACCTTGGTGGCTGACCCTGCAGACGACTCGCCAGGAAATGCCGCGTACGCCACTTTGCTGGGCGATAATTTTGGCGTCGACTTCAACCCGGCGGCTGACGCCTTGCGCGTTGTCAGCGATGCAGGTCAGAACCTGCGTATTTTTCTGGACAACGATCGCCGCGCTACAAAAACAGCGGGGCAAACCATTACCGATCTGGAAATCAATGGCGGCCCGGCCAATGCTGAAACCACTGGCGCGGCGTACACCAACTCGTTCGACGGCACCAGTGGCACTCGCTTGTTTGACATCGACACGGTGAACAGCCGCTTGGTACTACAAAGCGCAAACCCTGGAACTTTGACCGACATTGCGCCCCTGGGAGTGAGCGCAACAGCTGTTAACGGCTTTGACATCGATCCAGAAACGAATGTCGGCTATGCCCTGCTGACAGTGGGTGCGAGCAAAGGGTTGTACACGGTACGGATTCCTGACCCCGCAGAGACATTGCCCATTGCGACCAACGCAGCTGCGCTGCTTGGCAATGTGAACATCAGCGGCAATGTGATCGGACTCGCTCTTGAACTGAACAAAAATCCAACCGTAGTTGGTCTGAACGGTACATTGACAGCCCCCACGCTGTTCTCCTTCACGCTGCGCACACCAAACACCATTAGCACACCAATTGCGGTGACTGGCCTGGCAGCGGGTGACCAATTGCTAGGCATTGATGTACGCCCAGCCACCGGCGAGTTGTACGGCTTTGTGCGCAACGGAACGAATGGCAAGTTGTACACCATCAATCCTGATACAGGTGCATCGACTTTGAAGTCGAGCCTGAGCAATGCCAACACCGCAGGTGCTGCGCTGGCATTTGATGCCGCAAAGGTTTACAGCATTGACTTCAACCCGGCTGCAGATCGTTTGCGACTGGTCAGCTCGGGCAATGGTGACGGCGAAAACTATCGCATCAATGTGGACACGGGTGCAACCATCGTTGAAAGAGACCAAACGGCTGCGCCAGGTGGAGACCCGGCAGGCGGAGATCTTAGATCAGACGCTGGTGCACCAACGCCAGCCGCAGTTGATTTCAGCGTGACGCAAATTGCGTATACCCGCAATTTCTCGTCGACCATTCGCCCAGCCCCATCCACAAGAATGTTTGATATTGATTCCGTCAACTCAACATTGTTGCAACAGCTACCACCCAACACCGGTTTGCTCAGGCAAATCGGCGCCGTTGGTGGTGGCGGTTTGAATAACTTTGCCGGCTTCGATGTGGTGGGTGGTGACGATGGTGCCCGTGTGATTGCAGGACGTATCGGTACGACTGGACCATACAGCCTGTTTGACATCAACTTGAGTACAGGTGCTGCGATGCCAGCTGGCGCCTTGATTGGTGCAGGTGCCACCAATCAAATCGGTGGCGGGACAGGGCCTGCCGATCTTCGTGACCTGGCGATTATTTACAACCAGCAGTAATTCAAAGCTGAAAAAAAACCCCGGTTCAAAAGACCGGGGTTTTTTTTCGTTTCCAACTTTGCGACGAATTACCTCAACGCCACCGCCGTACCAATGAACATGATTTCACCGGAAGGTCGATTGCCCAAAGGTGATCCTCCTGCCGGCTCCAGCGTGACTTCAAACAATTGCTTCTCTACCAATTCAGGTAAATTGTTTGCGGGCACCACCATCGGCTTGCCCCATTCCATCAGCCCCAATGAAGTGGGCGCTGGGTCCGAAGGTGCTTTGGTCCACAATTGCAGCGTTTTGCCCATGTTGGCCGGGTTGCCCTCAATTGGAAGGTTGCCGATTTGATACACACGAATGGTGTCATCTGGCATGGCTTCGACCAACCACTCGGTTGTTTTGTCGGGGCTTTTCATCACAGCAACATAACGTGGGCCATCATTGGGCGCTTGGCCTGCACCCAGCAACTGCACACCCAGCACCACCGCAGCAGTGCTTGCAGCAACCGCCCAACCTTTCCAAAGCCATGCCAGAGGAGCAACTGAAGCTGTTGTCTCGCTTGCACGGGTCAATGAATGGTCTACCTTGGCCCACACTTTGGCACTAACTGGCTCTTGCTCGAATTTTCGAGACATGGCGGCAAAGTGATCCGTCCAGTTGCTCACCTCTTTGGCGAGTTCTGGGTCCTGGTTCAAGCGGCGCTCAAAATCCTGTCGCTCAGCGTCTGTCATTACGCCGAGCACGTACTCACCAGCCTCGATAATCTTGGCTTCTGTCTGCGTCGTCTCTGTCATGACAAACACTCCTTCAATTTCAACAATCCCCGGCGTATCCAGCTTTTCACGCTGCCGAGGGGCGAATTCAGCCTCTGTGCGATTTGCTCATGGGTGTAACCATCAACAAAGGCCAACACAATGGCGTTGCGCTTGGTTTCGTCGAGCTTTCCCAAACACGCGCTTAGTTTTTCAGCTTCCTGGGCCAATTCCTGATTGTCGTTGGTCGACAGCTCGGGCACATCGTACTCTTCGGAAGACACTTCCATCAGACGCTTGCGTACAGAGTTTAACGCCTGGTTGCGAACCACCGTGTACACCCAACCACGCGCTGATCCCAAGGCGGGTGAGTATAAGCGAGATCGATTCCAGACCTTGACCATGGCATCGTGTAACACCTCTTCGGCCAATTCACGCCGTTTCACGATTCTGTACGCCACCGAAAACAGCCAACGGCTGTCGCGCGCATAAATGGCCTGCAACGCAAATTTTTCGCCTCGAGCACAGGCCAGAAGCGCAGCCTCATAGTCAAAGTCGCTCGGGTCTGGAGAATTTTTTTCGGTCACGTTAACACTACTCGCAGCAAGGTCAAACAGATGCAAAAGAAAGGGCAAAACAGGTTTGCCCACCCGCTTGGGTTACCAGACAACACCGGAATCAATCTTCAAGCAAAGCACGAAGCATCCAGGCTGTTTTTTCATGTATGTCCATGCGCTGGGTCAGGATATCCGCAGAAGGCTGATCATCCCCGTCTTCAATGATCGGAAAAATCTCGCGGGCTGTACGCGCAAGCGCCTCGTGGCCCTTGGCCAGAATTTCCACCATTTCCATGGCCTTTGGCGGCTTGGCGGGCGCATCTTTCAAGGTGCTTAATTTTGCGAACTCGGCGTAAGAACCCGGTGCATGAAAACCCAGTGCTCGAATGCGTTCCGCAATTGGGTCCACTGCATTCCACATTTCGGTGTATTGACCCATGAACATGGTGTGCAGGGTATTGAACATTTTGCCAGTCACATTCCAGTGGAAATTGTGCGTGGTCAAATACAAAGTATAGGTTTCAGCCAACAGGCGGCTAAGGGCCTGGGCAATAGCTGCACGCTTGGCATCGGGAATGCCGATGTTGATTGAAGGCATGTCGGGTTTTTTTGCTGCTGCTTTTGCCATCAGAAAACTCCTTTACGTACCAATGAATTCTTTATTGACCCAAGGGGTTGGAAATAGTTGCCACCCCGTTGATGTGCACAGATCCAAAGTACAGTTTGCCATCAAAGGGCGTGGCCTGCGTGATGTAATGGTAATAAGCCCCCGCCTTCTCGGCTTGCAGGTTGGCAATCACTGTACCCTGCGGATTAATCGCCAGGGCCATGGCCTTGGGCGTGATCAGAAATTGAACGTAATTCAGTAATTTTGCCATTGCTTTTCGAACAGCTGGCTTGCCTGCCAGCGAATCCAGCAAAGGGTCACGTAAACTGGGTACTGCCACCCAGTAATTGCCGTCTGTGTCGGTGCGAATGTTGTCGGGAAAACCAGGCAAGGCGTCGATGAAAATATCGCTGGTCCCGGCTTTCTCGCCTTGCAACCAGTATCGAACCACGCGGTATTCACCCGTTTCATTCACCAATACATAGTCGCCCGCTTTTGACACTGTGACACCGTTTGCGAATTGCAAGCCACTGAGCAGCGTCTTGGTTTCGCCCGTTTGAAAATCGTATTGAAGCAAGCGCCCGTTTGGACCATGTTCAAGAATATCCAACACGTAATTATTCAGATCAAACTTGCTAGACGCGTCTGAAAAATAGGCATAACGGCCATCGGCGCTCACTGCCACATCGTCTACAAACTTGAAGGGCAAACCTTGCGACTCGGTGCTCAACACCGACACCTCGCCTTGCTGCGTCACTTTCAACAGGCCTTTGATTGCATCGGCCACCACCAGAAATCCGTCAGGATGAAACACCAGACCCAAGGGGCGGCCTTTCGTATTGGCAATCAAATCGAAGGGGGTTGTTTGCGGACTTTCGGGCACTTGCAGTTTGACGGGGTCGAACCGAACAATCTCGCCAGTGTTCATGCCGGTGTATAGCAAACCATCCGCCCCCGGAGCAATCGATTCTGGCTGCAACAGGTTGTAGGTGCCAAATACCTCGGCTTTTTCAAGCAAGTTATTGTTTGCATAGGGGCCGGAAGTCAGGCTGGGCATGAGCGCCGGATTCCAGGCCACAGGCTCTACAGGAGTAGAACCAAACACTACAACACCACCAATCACCGCCACAGGCAGCAAAACTGCTGAAATCAAAACTTTGCCCAAAGCACGCATATTGTTGACACCTTGTAATTTCCGTTAGCATGGATGATATCGGAGGAAACAAGCCGAACCGCCAAAATAATCAGGAGACCGGTTGTGAATTTTGAACCCAGCGCCAAAGCGCAAGACTTTGTAAAGCGCGTTCGCGCCTTCATGAAAAATGAAATTGCCCCGCTTGAAGCAGCCTACTGGGACAAAATCGACGCCCAGTGCAACGGTCGGGAGTGGGTCAACTGGCGCATTCCCCCTGAAATGGAAGCCCTGAAAAGCAAGGCGCGCGAAGCCGGTTTGTGGAATATGTTTTTGCCCGACGACAAACTGGGCGCAGGCTTGACCACCATGGAATATGCGCTGATCGCTGAGGAAACAGGCCGTAGCCTGATGGCACCCGAGGTGTTCAACTGCAACGCCCCGGACACCGGCAATATGGAAGTGCTGTGGAAGTACGGCAGCGACGCACAGAAGAAAGAATGGTTGGAACCTCTGCTGGCGGGCGAAATCCGATCTGTTTTTTGCATGACCGAACCCGATGTGGCCAGCAGCGATGCCACCAATATGCAGGCCACCGCCACACTGGAAGGTGATGAGGTGGTGATTAACGGCACCAAGTGGTGGAGCAGCGGGATTGGCGATCCGCGTGCAAAAATTGCCATCGTGATGGCTCGCACCGAAAACCCTGACAAGGACCGCCATCACCAGCACACCATGGTGCTGGTGCCATTGAACACACCTGGCGTTTCCATCAAACGCATGCTGCCCGTGTTCGGCACCTACGATGAACCACATGGCCACGGTGAAGTTGAATTCAGCAATGTTCGCGTGCCAGCCATCAATGTAATTGCCGGGCTAGGCAAGGGTTTCGAAATTGCACAAGGCCGCCTGGGCCCAGGCCGCATTCACCATTGCATGCGCTGCATTGGCGCAGCCGAAGAGTCGCTGGACCTGATGATCAAACGCGGTATTTCACGCGTGGCATTTGGGAAACCTCTGATCAACCTGGGCGGCAATCGCGAACGTGTGGCCGAGGCACGTTTGGCCATCGACCAGGCCCGCCTGCTGACCTTGTACGCAGCTTGGAAACTCGACCAGCTTGGTGCACTGGGTGCAATGACTGAAATTGCAGCCATTAAAGTGGTGGCGCCCAACGTGCTGGAGCAAGTGGTGGACATGGCCATTCAAATGCACGGTGGTGCGGGTGTAAGCCGCGACACGCCATTGTCTGGCTTTTACATTCAGGCCCGCAGCCTGCGCCTGGCCGATGGCCCGGATGAAGTACACAAAGGCGTGATTGCCAGAATTGAGTTGATGAAGCGAGGTTTCAAATAATGACTGAGCTTTCAAAATCAGTCAGTGACTCAGTGCTCGACAAAGGCAGTACGGTTCGAAAGGGTGAGGAACTAAATACCGATGTGGTTACGGGCTGGCTGCGCACGCAGGGTTTGACACTGAGCGACGAGCCCGAATTGACGCAGTACTCTGGCGGCGCATCGAACTGGACCTACCGGCTAAAATATCCCGAAGCCGATTTGATTTTACGCCGCCCACCCAAAGGCACCAAGGCAAAAGGCGCGCACGACATGGGCCGCGAGTTTCGCATTCAAAGCCTGTTGAGGCCCGTGTATCCCTATGTGCCCAATATGGTCGGCCACTGCGCCGATGAGTCACTGATCGGCAGCGAATTTTATGTGATGCACCGCATTGAGGGCATTATTCCGCGCAAGCACATGCCGCGCGGTGTGCAACTGAATCGTGAGCAGGCCAGGCAACTGAGCATTAATTTTCTGGACCGTTTGATTGAGCTACACCAAATCGACATTCACGCCAGCGGGCTGGACAGCTTAAGCAAAGGCGGTGGCTACACACGGCGCCAGCTAGATGGCTGGAACCAGCGTTACGACAAGGCACGCACCTGGAATGTGAGTTCATTCAACAAAGTGCGCCGCTGGCTTGATTTGAATTGCCCAGAGGATGTGAAGCTGTGCATGATTCACAACGACTGGCGTTTGGACAATGTGGTGTTGAGTCCGACCAACCCCACTGAAATTATTGGCACGCTGGATTGGGAGCTGGCTACGGTGGGCGACCCATTGATGGATTTGGGCAGTGGGATTACCTACTGGGTGCAGGGTGACGACAACTTCTTGATGAAGATGTTGCAACGCCAACCCTCCAATTTACCAGGCATGATGACCCGACAAGAAATGGTGGATTACTACATGGAAAAAACCGGCATTCACACCAACAACTGGACTTTCTACGAGGTATTTGGTTTGTTCAGAATTGCCGTGATTGCCCAGCAAATTTATTACCGCTATTACCACAAGCAAACACGCAACCCGGCTTTCAAAAACTTCTGGATCATGGTGAATTATTTTGACTGGCGCTGCAAATCGCTGATCAAAAAACTGGGCTGAACACACATGGGCACTATTTACTTGGTTCGTCACGGGCAAGCCAGCTTCGACAGCGCAGATTACGATCAACTGTCGGAGCTTGGTCAACTGCAAGCCGCGCAATTGGGCGCTTGGTTCAGGGCGCGCAAAATTCACCTGCATGGCTATTTCAGCGGCAGCATGAACCGGCATTTACAAACGGCGCAGGCCTTTGCCAACACCTATGGCGTGTTCAAGGAACCAATACAACACGCGGGCCTCAATGAGTACGACCATGAAGCCATTTTGCAGGCACTGATTGGGCAGTACGACGATTCCGATGCGTTTGAAAAACAGGTGATGCAAAACACCGACCCCCGCAAGGTCTTTCAGCAAATTTTCGAGAAAGCCATTGCGCGCTGGGTAAGCGGGGAACACGATGCCGATTACCCGGAAAGCTGGCGGGCGTTTAAAACCCGCGTCATGAGTGGTTTGGGCGCAGTGACTGCGCAAGCCACGCAATTGAAACGTGGCACGGCCTCGGCCAATGTGATTGTGTTTACTTCAGGTGGGCCAATTACGGCTGTGGCGCAAAACCTGTTGCAACTTCCAGATACAAACGCATTCAAGCTGAACTGGATGATTACCAATTGCAGTGTCAGCAAGCTACTGTTTGGGCAACGTGGAATCAGCCTGGCAAGTTTTAACGAGCAAGCCCACTTTGAAGGCGAAATTGCAGGTGTGTTGGCAGACCAGGCCAACGGGCTGGAAGCATTCGCTGCCAAACCCAATGGCCTGATCTCTTATCGCTGAGTTTAGTTGGCTTTCTTGATCTCGGTCACGGTGTAGTTCGAGCCTTCCTGCTTCACATTGAACTTCACTTTGTCACCTTCTTTCAGGCCTTCCAGCATGGCTTTGTCGGCCACACCAAACACCATGGTCATGGGTGGCATTTCAACACTTTTGATTTCGCCGTGTTTCACGGTGATCTTGCCGGTGTTCTTGTTGATCTTGCGAATTTCGCCATCGGCCATTTCAGTGTTGGCGGCCGTGGTTTCTTTCGCCTCTTTGGCACCACCATGGTCGTGGCTGTGACCACCTGCATGGTTGCCCGCATAAGCCAGGCTTGAGCCCAACAAGGCCAAAGTGATTGCACTCAGTTTGATTGTGTTGTTCATGGTATTGCTCCTTCAAAAATTTAGTTGGCGATCACAGTAATTGTGCCCACCATGCCAGCCTGAAAATGGCCCGCGATCAGGCAGGCAAATTCAAAAGTGCCCGCCCTGTTAAAAGTCCAAACAATCTCCCCGGTTTGTCCTGGATCCACATGGGCCATGTACGGCTCATCGTGTTCCATACCAGGGAACCTCAACATCAACTCTGCATGTTTTGTATTTTCGGCTTGGGTGCCAATCACAAATTCATGCAGCAAAGTCCCCGTGTTGCGCACCACAAAACGAATGGTTTCGCCCTGCCTCACTGTCAGCTTTTCCGGGCTGAAACGCATGTCATCGCCCATGCTGACATCCACAGTTTTGTTGGCGGATTTTGCATCGCCCGCAATACCCCAGTCTGTCTGTTCTTTCACAACCGGGGCGCTGCCATGCTTTTTCTCGCCGTGGGCCTGGGCAATACCCTGCACACCTGCAAATAACGCAACACTCGCAATTAAGACACCCAGCAACTTCGACATTTACATTCCTTTACTTGCGTTACACGCTCAATGGCCGGAATGACCGGTGGGTTTGCGCACTTGCAGTTCAATGTGCGGCTGATTCTTCTGCGCAAGCTTCATGCTGGGCGTACCCGCATTGCTGCTGCGCGCAGGCCGGGCCAATTCACCAGTGAACTCGTACGCCACCGTGCCCTCTGGGTGCTTGTACCAACCGGGGTCGGAATAGTCACCAAGCTTTTGGTCCTTCCGCACTTTCAACATGCTGAACATGCCGCCCATTTCCACCGAGCCAAAAGGGCCCTCCCCGGTCATCATGGGAATGGTGTTGTCGGGCAGGGGCATTTGCATTTCTGCCATGTCGGCCATGCCACGCTCACCCATGGCCATGTAGTCTGGAATCAGGTTGGTGATTTTCTTGGTCATGCCCCGGTGATCCACGCCAATCATGGTGGGCACATCGTGACCCATGGCATTCATGGTGTGGTGGCTTTTGTGGCAGTGAAATGCCCAGTCGCCTTCCTCGTTGGCAATGAATTCCATTTGCCGCATTTGGCCCACGGCCACATCCACCGTCACTTCCGGCCAGCGGCTACCCTTGGGTGTTGGGCCACCATCGGTGCCCGTCACTTCAAACTCATGGCCATGAATGTGAATGGGGTGATTGGTCATGGTCAAATTACCCACGCGTAGTCGTACACGGTCATTTTTGCGCGCAACCAGCGGTGAAATGCCGGGGAACAGGCGGCTGTTCCAGGTCAACAAATTGAAGTCGAGCATGGTCATGATCTTCGGCGTGTACGCGCCAGGATCAATGTCGTAGGCATTGAGCAAAAAGCAATAGTCGCGATCCACTTCGCTGATCAACGGGTTTTTGTTTTTGGGGTGAGTCACCCAAAAGCCCATCATGCCCATGGCCATTTGCACCATTTCATCGGCATGCGGGTGATACATAAAGGTACCGGGCCTGCGTGCCTCGAATTCATACACAAAAGTTTTGCCTGCCGGTATGCCGGGCTGGTTCAAACCTGTTACCCCGTCCATGCCGTTGGGCAGGCGCTGGCCATGCCAGTGAATACTGGTGTGCTCAGGTAACTTGTTGGTTACAAAAATTCGCACGCGGTCGCCTTCCACCACTTCAATGGTGGGGCCTGGGCTTTGGCCGTTGTAGCCCCACAAGTGGGCTGTCATGCCCGGTGCCATTTCCCGCAACACAGGCTCTGCCACCAGGTGAAATTCCTTCACGCCCTTGTTCATGCGCCAGGGCAAGGTCCAACTGTTCAGTGTGACAACAGGGTTGTACGGCCGCCCCGTATTGGGCACCAAAGGTGGCATGGTGTCGGGTGAGGTTTGCAAAATGGGTTCAGGCAAAGCGCTCATGGCGACCTTGCTGACACTGGCCGCAGCCACTGCACCACCTGTCAGGGCGGCGGCTTTAAAAAATTCTCGTCTGGAAGTCATGTTTATAATCCTTTTACTTAGTGACCACCACCAGCGTCGCCGCCAGCACTTGCTGCTGCGCCACTGACCGATACCATCATGGGCTTGCCCACGACCGTGGCTTGCAATGCGGCATCCGCTCGCCAAAAATCCGCTTGGGCATTGATGGCTTGAACCACCGTGTTCACCTGATCACGGCTGTCTGCCAACAGCTCGAACACACCAATGAACATGCCGTTGTAACGCAGCACATTTTCATCGGCGATGGTTTGCCGCAACGGAATGATTTCATCGCGATAATGGCGGGCAATGTCGTAGGTAGTGCGGTAGGCAGAATAGCTTTCACGCAGGGTAGATTGCGCGCCCCGCAATGTGGCCTCCAGCCGGTTGGCCGCAGCCAGTGTGTTGGCATTCATGGCATCGCGTTTCATGCCACCCCAGTCAAAAATTGGCAGGCTAAGCTCCAACTCGTAACCTTTGACATTGCCGCGCTCACCGCTTTCATTGTCAAACACCGTGTCGTAACGCACACCCGCCTCAAGGTCCAGAAAACTGGCCACATTGCCCAAGCCCTGTGCCTTGGCACTGGCATCAAAACCCTGTTTCGCCATGCGCACATCCAAACGATCTTCTGCGTGCCTGGCCACTTCAGCAGGGGCTTTAGGCGCTTCAGGCAAATCGGGTAGTCGATCTGGCAACTTCAGTTGTGTGGTTTGTTCAGTGTTCAGGCCCAGCATGCGCACCAAGGCTTCTCGGGTTGCGGTGGCTTTGTGTCGGGTCGCAGCCAGGTTCACGGCTGCATCGGCGTAAAAGCTTTGCTGTCGGGCACGCTGCAGGCGCGTGAAATTGCCCACTTCCTGCATGCGGCGAGCCAGCTCTGCGCTGGTCTGTGCGCTTTCAAAAACCTGTTGGGCGTAGCTGTGTGCCTGTTTGGCCGCCACGGCATCCACCCAGACTTGGCGTACCTGTGTGACCTGGTCCACCACACTGCTGGTCAATTGCAACTGCGCACGATCAACCTGGGTACGGGCAATGCCCTGACGGGCCGGGAAACTGAGCAAATCCAACAGCCCAAAACTCAGCAATCTGCCAATTTCCAGTTCGCTGTTAAAACGAAGTCGCTCAAACGCAAAAACCGGGTTGTGAATACGGCCACCTTGCGCAGCCTGTGCAGCCTGCGCCCAGTTTTCAGCCAGTACGGTTTGGAACTGGGGGCTGTGGGTCAACATCAGCTCCACGGCGGCTGGCTGGCTTAGTGGCTCTTTCAGAATGTCGTTGGCTTTGCTCGCCATGGCCTGGCGTTGTTCATCGGTTTGAACAAGGCTCAATTTGCCATTGGTGAAACCGGTCAATTCCTGATTGGTTTGGCTCACCGATTCATCGATATTCACGCTTGCACAACCTGCCAGCACCAACACAGCCGCGGCCGCAGCAGTTTTTTTCAACACAAATGGCATGTTCATTTTGCGCCCCCGTGTTGGTGACCGTGTTGGTGCTTCGCAGGTTCTTGTGTCTCTGTGGGTTTGCTGTTTTCGGTTTTTTCGTAAGGCTCCCGGGCGTAAACGCGCCAGCCTCCAATTTCATCAACCAATTGATTGGCATTCGGCCAATTTTTTATTTCAGGGTCGTTGTAGGGCTGATAAGCCTCGAACGCAGACTGGTATTCAAGCTGTGGTGCGGCAGTTTCTGCATGCGCAGGCAAAGCCATGGCAAGCAGCGGCAGCACGAATAAGGGTTGGAACTTCATAGATCCTCGCAATCATTCAATACACAAGGCATGCAGGGCTTTCATCCCACGCATGCCCACGAATCAAATGGCGAGTGTTTTGGGCGGTCGGTCTATTCGGCGCGTGTCGGCGGAATGGGGAAGTTGTGGCGCTGAAATTGGGTGTAGTGCAGCCTGCTGTACCGCTGCGAAACTGGTTTGAACCGGTGCAAACAACACCACCGCGCAGGTGGGCGCACAATTGCAGCAACCGTGCAGCGACTTCATTAGTTTTTTGGAGGAATCCGGGTCGGCGTGATCACCTGAACCCATTGAATGCATGCTGTGGTCCATGCCGTCGTGGTGCATCATTTCAGCCCCACTGGTGGTCGAATCGCCTTTCAAATGACAGGCGAACATGCTGGCCTGCGCCATGCCTTGAACAGGCAACGCAAACAGCATCATCCACATCAGAAAGGTTCGAACCACTTTTGTCATAGGTCGCAACATAACATTGTCGGTCAGACTCGGCAAGTTAGGGAAAGTTGCAGTAACTACCCCAAAGCCTCACTGATTTCACCTTGCGCTTTCAATTCTTCAAGCAGCAGGGCACGCACCACTTTTGTTTCAATGCTGTCGGGCTGCAGCAGATTCATGCGCTCAAGAAATGGCTGGGCTGAAGCAGGGGGGTTGGCCGCAAGCAAAGCTTTCATGGCCAATTTCCATTTTGGTGTGCTCGCAGCACGCGCCTTTACTCGCTTCAAGGCTTTGGCCAGCGCCCACTCCACGGGCGTGAAGTCGCTTCCCAACGGAAAAGGAGCCAATACCCCTGAACCGACAAACTGACCCAAGCTAGAATTCAGCGCACCGGGGGTGTTATTCAAAAACTCAGCAGGAATTTCATAGTCAGTTTCAATTTTTCCGGCCTTTTTGGCTTGCGCCAGCAAGTCCGCCTGAAAACGCGCATCCGCGATGTGGATCAAAGCCTTGGCCACCTGAGAATCCGACTTGCCCCGAAGGTCGGCAACGCCATATTCGGTGACAACAATGTCGCGCAGGTGGCGCGGTATGGTGCAATGTCCATAGCTGAAAACAATGTTGCTGCTTGGCGCATCGCCCTGCCCATTCTCCCGTACGGCACGAATCATCAAAATACTTCGACCCGTGGGCAACTTGTGGGCCATCGAGACAAAGTTGTACTGCCCCCCCACACCGGAGATCACTCGCCCGTCGTCCAAGCCATCTGACACCACGGCGCCACCCAAAGTCACCATAATGCCGGTATTGATAAAACGGGCATGTGTGCGTTGTTCGCTATACAGCACGGGGTTCAAGTCGAGCTGGTTCACATGCTCCACGCCCAGCATGTGGATGGAATCACGTTCCGCCTCGGGCATGTTGCTTAATGTGGAGTACATCGAGCCTGGTCCCAAGAAGAAGCCTGCATGCAGCACAATGCCCTGCTTCAAACTGCGGCCAAGGCCACTGGCCTGTAATGCGATCCGGGTGGACTTGTCGGCGAAATTGGCCAGAACACGCTGACCGTTGGGCAGCACCAGCCATACCCCCTCATGCAACACGCCTTCCTTGAACAGGCCATGTTGTTTCAATACCGAGAAGTCATCGGGAGAAATTTCCCGAACTCCGATCTCGGCCAGATCATCCAGCACGGTGGGCTCAAGTTGCTGCGGGTTACAGCGACCCAGGTTGATTAACTTTTGCAATGCCCAGTGCCCGTATACCTTGCGTTTTAAAACCCCGGTTTGCATCAAATGCAAAAAGCCGTCCACAAACATTTCAGTGGCACCATAAAGCCCACCATCAAATGGCGTGTGTCCGCCGATCTGCTCGGCAAATACCTGGCTGGCATTGGGCCGGTTCAGCGCATTCAAAACGTTGCAGTAATTTGAATTGTCCGTTTGGCGCAAAGCCAGTGCATGTACTACGGCATCACCCAAAGCGCCAATGCCCACTTGCAGGGTGCCGCCGTCTTTCACCAGCGCACTGGTGTAAAAACCCAAGGCATAATCGGCAAGGTCAACGGGCAACTTGGGTGTAGAAAACAAAGTGGTGTAGTAGCGCGAATGGTCAACCACCACATCGAAAACATGGGCTGGAACCACTGCGCTGTGCCCCATGAAGGGCAAACGTTGATTCACAACCCCCACTACCAGGTGTGTGCGACCACTGGCCTGCAGCATGCGGACCAGCTCAATGGATGTGTCGGGGTTACAACTAAGTGAGTACTGCGTGGCCGGGCCATCGCCGGGCTTGCAAACAGCCTGCATGGTCAGGTTACAACCCATGTTGAAAATATCCCGGGCTGCAGTGGTGTAGTTGGTGCTCACATAGTTTTGTTGAGCCGCCAAATT
Source organism: Limnobacter sp. (assembly GCF_043511195.1). Taxonomy (NCBI): domain Bacteria; kingdom Pseudomonadati; phylum Pseudomonadota; class Betaproteobacteria; order Burkholderiales; family Burkholderiaceae; genus Limnobacter; species Limnobacter sp. The sequence goes on from NZ_CP121330.1 coordinate 484,031, forward strand.
GTTCATGCGGCTACCCGGTTTGAAGAAAAACTCCTGCACCTTCACATTGGCGGGCAATTGGCTGTTGGTCGCATCGACTGCATACAACAAGTCGGGGCAATCACCCCACACACGCTCAACAAAAGGTGTCAGGAATGCCGCTTCTACGGCAGACCCAGCAACCGGCTTTTCCAGCGAAAGCGCGGTCAGTATGGTCAGGTTGATTGAAGGGTCGGCCTTGGCACGCAGATACAGTGCATTGATCAATTCGGGCGGTTTGCCCAAACCCAGCGGCAAACCAACTCGAATTTCCTTGCCCAGGCGCTGGATGATTTCATCCACACACTGCTCAACATGATCCAGAATCAAGGGCTTCGTTGTGCACTGTGTTGGCATGAATTCTCGCTCAGTTTATGCGGCCACCTTCATGTTTGCGGCAATCGCGCTTGCAGCCAAAGCCGCTGGGGATTGGTCCAGATAAGCCTGGGCCATGTCTGTTGAACCTTCTTTTGAAGGATCGTACCACGGGCTGAAATACGGCAACTGTTGCAACACCAGCCACAGGGGGTTGGGCAGCAATTGCCTGCGCGAGGCCTTGAACCACTCCACCCACATCCAGGGTTTGTACACCGCAGGTTTTTTCTTCGCAAAACGGGGATCTTGCCCGGCAATATTTGCTGCGCCATCCACCCACAAACCAATAATCATGGGGACCACAATCGCGGCCAGGTAATAACGCGACAAGTAATCCCCACCCAGGTGTTTGTACAGGTCGAAGGCAACACTTCGGTGCTCCACTTCTTCGGCGCCATGCCAACGAATCAGGTCCAGCATCACCTGGTCTGCGTTGATCTCGTCCCACTTTTTGTTTTCCAGCGCGTACATGCCCAAAACGCAAGTCATGTGTTCAATGGTTGCCACCAATCCCAAACGGGCCAGCATCCAACGGCGCGCTAAAAGCGCAGGTACTTTCTTTCCGAATGGCTTGTCATCCAACACCACGTCAAACAACCATTTCATCAATTGCTGGTTGCGTTCGGTGTTGATGCCCCGCGCAGCCAGATATTCCTCGGTGGCAGAACTGTGTCCGCGCGCATGCATGGCCTCTTGCTTGATAAAACCACGCACATCCGCTTTCAATTTTTCATCCGTCACGAAAGGCAACGCCTTGTTGTAAAGGCGGCAGAACCAAAACTCGCCAGCGGGCAAAATCAGGTTGATTTCATTGATGAAATAGCTGGAGAACGGCTCATTGGGTAGCCAGTCGATCGGCGTTTCCGACCAGTCAAACTTCACATTGCGCTGTTTCAGTACGGTGTCTGTGTTCGACGCAGGGCGCGCGGCTTTTTTTCGTGCAGCAGTGGTGGTGGCGGTCATGGTGGGGCTCCAACAGCTATGTTTAGGATGACATTCTTTGATGTCATGGTTTAATCATAACCGTGAAGTTACAGAACCGATAGGGGATTTGCTCTACCGCAGTGCGGCAAATCATGCAGCGTGAATGCTGCATGATTCTCACTCTATGTCAGGCTGTCGAATCCTTCACAGTCGTCGACTTGCCATTGGTTTTCACCGACTCAATGCCGTTGTCGCAGCCTGATTCTGTGGCATACATCTGGCTGGAACCAATAATCTGATGATTGGCAGCTTTCAAATTGAAATGATGCTTTCCGTTGGCAGCCACTTTTTTCTCGTAACGAGCGGCATCACCACAGTTTTTCTGAACTGATTCAATGCCGTTCTCAGCCGCTGCTCTGGTTTTGTACAGCTCGCTGGTCAAAATGGTTTCGTGGTTGCCTGCTTTCAACACAAACCTGAACTGACCATCGCTGCTTTTGCTCAAATCAAAATAACCTGCCATCTCCAACTCCTTTGCATGAATTATTGGTAAATGCTGTGGGTTAACCCAATTTGGTTATATCACAGGCCGGTGAAAGTTCAATACATAAAGCAAAAACGGCGGCCAGTTGCCCGGTCGCCGTTTGACTATTAACTTCAATTAAAAGCTTATTCCTTCAAGGCCACTTGGTCGGCATTAAAGCCACCGCCCAAGGCGCGAATCATGGCCAGGGTTGCACCCTGCTGGCTTTGCCAGGCCGAGGCCCAGCTTAGCTGTGCATTCAGCAAATTACGCTGGGCGTCCAGCAATTCAAGCTGATTGGCCACGCCATTGTCTACGCGCAATTGCGCCAAACGCACCACCTGGGTCAGGGTTTGAACCTGCTCCTGACGGGCTTGCAGCCGCTCGCGGGCTTCACGTTGTGCCACGATGGCATCGTAAATTTCCTGGAATGCCCTTCGAACACTCGCTTCGTATTGCAACACGGTTTGATTGCGGCGAGCAATGGCCGCATCTCGTTCATTCGTCAAACGACCTGCCTGGAAAATAGGCTGCGTGATCTGTGACTGAAAACTCCAGATGCGTGCCGGGCCACTGAACAAATCGCTCAGATCAGCACTTTCCCGACCACCGAACGCACTCAAACCAATGGTGGGGAAAAAGGCTTTGCGTGCCGCTTCAAGATTGGCCTCACCGGCCAGCAATTGTTGTTCAGCAGCAGCCAGGTCGGGGCGGCGCAACAGCAATTCGGAGGGTGTGTTCTCCGGCAAAATGAACAGGGTAGTCAAGTTCAGGTTGTCGACCCCCAACGGTGGCAATTCAGGGGTGTTTCCACCCACAATCACCGCCAGTGCATTTTCAGCTCGGGACAACTGCTCACGGGTATCGGGCAACTGCGCACGCACCGCCAACAACTCCGCTTCCGTTTGGCGCAATTGCAACTCATTGCTCAAACCCACGTCGTAACGTTGCTTGGCCAGCTTGTAGGCGGAATCGCGGCTTTCCAGTGTTTGTTCCAGCACTTTCACCTGAAGGCGTAGTACACGCACCTGGGTGTGCAAGGAAGCAGCGGTTGCGGCAACACTTAAACGAGCGCCACGCACGTTGTAGCCTTGCTGCATAAAACTGGCACGAGCAGAGTCTTCGAGCGCACCAATTCGACCCCACAGGTCCAGTTCCCAACTGGCACCAACGCCAATCTGATTGCTTTGATACACGTTCTGACCACCAAACACAGGCACGTTACCAGCCTGCGAAGGGCGGTTGCGGCCACTGGTGAACTGACCAAAAATAGAAGGCCATTGCTGCGATTTGGCGATGCCAAGCACCGCACCCGCTTCATTCAACCGTTCATTGGCAAGGCGCACATCGGTGTTGTTCTTCAAGGCCTGCTCAACCACGGCAATCAAACTGGAATCACCCAACAGTGACCACCACGCCTCGTTTTGAACATCCTTCATGCCGATGCCCTTGACGTTGTCCGGCACCACAACCTCAACGGGCTGCTCGGGCTTGGCGGTGAATTTTTCCAGCAAAGGAATGCTGGATGCACAGCCGGTCAAGGCCAGGGTCAAACCCAAGGCAATTGCTGTTTTTGGAAGGGTTTTAAACATGCTCGCCCCCTTTGTTCGTTGTAGATTGATTGGATGAATCATTTGCTTCCTCTTCATCACCATGGTGTCGCCCACCTTTCTCACTTCTGTCAATCAGACGGTAAAACAGGGGCACAAAGAAAATGGCCAGCAGGGTAGCTGCGGTCATGCCACCCATGACACCGGTACCCACCGCAGTACGTGCGCCAGCACCAGCACCGCTGAAAAACGCCAGCGGAACCACACCTAGAATAAACGCAAACGAGGTCATCAGGATTGGGCGGAACCGCAAACGGGCCGCTTCCAGAGAAGCATCAAGGGCGCTCATGCCTTCTTCACGTTTCAACACAGCAAACTCGACGATCAAAATTGCGTTCTTCGCAGCCAGGCCCAACAAGGTCACCAAGCCGATCTGAAAGTACACATCGTTGGTCATGTCGCGCATCCACACAGCCAGCAGCGCGCCGAATATGCCGAAAGGCATGGCCAACAGCACCGAAAACGGCAAGGTCCACTTTTCATACTGGGCAGCCAGAATCAGGAACACCATCAGTGCACCCAAAATCAACGCGAAGCTCGATGATCCTGCTGAACGCTTTTCCTGAAAGGACGCGCCTGAAAAGTCATAACTGAAATCATCGGGCAACACTTCGGCTGCAATGTCTTCAATGGCTTTAATGGCCTCGCCAGAGCTGATCCCTGGTGCGCCACTGCCCAACAGTTTCACTGCAGGCAGATTGTTGAAACGCTCCAAAGTTTCCGGGCCTTGTGAAAACTCCACCTTGGCGAATGCCGAAATGGGGATCATCTCGCCTTTGTTGGAACGCACATACATATTGCCAATGTCAGTCGGGCTTTTGCGGTATTGCGCATCGGCCGACATCAGCACCTGCCAGGTGCGACCAAACTTGTTGAAGTCGTTCACATAATAAGTACCCAGACTTGCAGACAGGGTGTCGAATACCTCATTGATGTTCACACCCATGGCGCGCGCACGTTCACGGTCCACATCCACATAAAGCTGTGGAGTACCCGGGCGCCACAAGGTTTGAACACCCGCAAGGCGTGGGTCTGCATTGGCTTTGGCCATGAAATCATTCATGACCTTGGCCAATTCGGCCGGGCCGCCTTCACCCCGGTTTTGAATGTAAAACTCAAAGCCACCGGCATTGCCCAAACCGAAAATGGGCGGTGGTGCAAATGCCAGCACCAAACCTTCTTGAACACCGGCTGTGCGGCCGAACAGTTCGCCCACCAGGTCTTTGGTCACCGCCTCGCGTTCATCCCAATGGCGCTGGGTCACGAACATGGTGGCGGCGTTGTTCTTGAAGCTACCGCCCAAAAAGTCGAAACCGGTAAACGCCACAGAATATTCATTGGCCGGGTTGGCTGCCACGGCATCCACCACTTCGGCCACGACTTTGTCGGTGCGCTGCAAGGTTGCGCCATCGGGCAAAAACACCGCTGCAATAAAGTAGCCTTGGTCTTCATCGGGCACCAGTGAACCCGGTGTGGCCCTGAACAAACCGGCAGTCACCACCAGCATCACCAAGAACAGACCGATACCAATGGCTGGGCGCATGCTGATGAACTTCACACCGCCCACATAGCGGGTGGTTACGCGTGCAAACCAATTGTTGAATGCCGTGAAAAACCTGCCTGGCTTTTTGTGTTCATGCTTCAACATCAACACACACAATGCGGGGGTTAATGTCAACGCCACCACGCCGGAAACAATCACCGCGATAGAAATCGTGATTGCAAACTGACGATACAGCTCACCGGTCAAACCACCCAGAAAACCAATTGGAATAAACACGGCCGACAACACCAACACAATGGCAACCACCGGGCCGGTTACTTCCTGCATGGCCTTAATGGCGGCTTTGCGGGCGCTTAAACCCTCCTCGTGCATAATGCGCTCAACGTTCTCCAGCACCACAATGGCATCGTCCACCACAATACCAATGGCCAGCACCATGCCAAACAGCGTCAACGTATTGATCGAATACCCCAGCACATACAAACCAGCAAAGGCACCCAGCAAAGAAACCGGCACTGCCATGATAGGAATCAATGTGGCACGCCAGTTTTGCAGAAATACATACACCACGATGAACACAAGAATCATCGCTTCAATCAGCGTTTTTACAACCTCACGAATCGACACCTCAACAAAGCGTGTGGTGTCATAGGGCACCGCATAATCCAGCCCCTCCGGGAAATCTGCTGCAATGTCATCCACCGTGCCTTGTACGGTTTTTGCTACCTCCAGCGCATTGGCGCCTGGCTGCAAGAACACGCCCACCAGTGTGGCTGGCTTGCCATTGATGCGACCGGTGAAGTCGTAGTCTTTCGAGCCCAGTTCAACGCGGGCCACGTCTTTAAGACGCAATGAAGAACCGTCGGCATTCACCCGAATCAACACATTTTCGAATTCTTCAACATCTTGCAGGCGACCTTGCGCCGTAATGGTGTACACCAGCTCCTGACCATTGTTGTTGGGCGCCTGGCCCACTTTGCCTGCGGCAAACTGAGCGTTCTGCTCATTCAACGCGGCGGCAATGTCGCCCGCTGTCAGCTTCAACTGGGCCATGCGATCGGGCTTGATCCAAATACGCATCGCGTAGTCTTTCGCACCAAAAATTTGCACATTGGTGGTACCGGGAATTCGCTTGATGCGGTCGAGCACGTTCAAGGTCACATAGTTCGAGGTGTAGAAGTCGTCGAAACGGCCGTCTTCAGAATAAAACGCCAACACCTGCAAGAACGACGACGAACCCTTGTTCACGGTCACACCTTGCCTGCGCACTTCCTGCGGCAAAATGTTCTCAACCTGCTTCACCCGGTTGTTCACGTTCAGTGCGGCCTGGTCGGGGTCTGTACCAATCTCGAACGTGACCACAATCTCAACTACGCCACTGCTGGCCGAAGTTGAGCTCATGTACATCATGTTCTCAACACCATTGATGGCATTTTCAATGGGGGCAGCCACGGTACTGGCAATTACCTCGGCCGAGGCACCGGGATAAACTGCACGCACCTGCACCACGGGCGGTGCAATTTCAGGGTACTGCGCAATCGGCAAACCACGCATGGCGGCCAAACCCGCCAGCATGATGAAAATCGACAACACGGCCGCAAACACAGGCCGGTCGATAAAGAATTTTGAAAACATGTGTTACCCCTTATTGCTTCTGCTCAGTGGCTGCTGGCGCTGCAGCAGCAGCGGCCTCGGCAGGCGCAGGCTGCACATCGGCGCCTGCAATCACGGGTTTTACGGGCGTACCAGGGGGCGCTTTCATGAATCCGTCGGTGATCACTTTGTCGCCTGCAACCAAGCCATCTGTGATTACCCATTGATCACCCTTCCACTGGGCAACTTGCACGGGACGCGGAGCCACTGTGTTTTCAGGGCTAACAGTCATCACAACCTTGCCGCCGGCCGGGTTTTCAAGCACGGCGCGTTGGGGCAACAACACGGCATCTTTTTGCACAGCGCCGCTGACACGCACGCGCACAAACTGCCCCGGACTCAGCACTTCTTTCTGGTTGGCCAGCACCGCACGCGCATCTACCGTGCCAGTGGCCGGGTTCACACGCACATCCTGAAAGCCCAGCTTCGCCTTAAAGCCCATGGGCTTGCCATCGGCACCCAGCACTTCCACCACCAGGTCGCCGTTGCTCAGGCTGATCTCACCGCTGGCAATGCCTTTGCGCAATTGCTCATGGTCTTTTTCAGGAATACCAAAATTCACATACACCTGATCAATCTGGGTTACCGTGGTCAACAACTCGGAGGGACCCGATACAAAACTGCCCTCGGAATACTGCGAGCGACTGGCAAATCCATTCACGGGCGATTCAACCCGCGCATATTCCAGATTCAAACGCGCAGTGCGCACGGCAGCACTGGCCACCAGCAAATCGGCCTTGGCCACTTCAAATGCGGATTGCGCATTGTCCAGTTCCGATTGGGAAACAGCCTTGCTGTCTGCCAAAGGCAAAACACGTTTGTAATCGCGCTCGGCCTGAGCTGCGCGAACCTTGGCTGCATTTTCATCGGCCAAAGCACGGGCCAGTGCAGTTTGGTAAGGGGCGTTGTCCAGGCTGTACAAAGATTGCCCTTTCTTCACGCGACCACCTTCCTCGAACAGACGGCGTTCGATAATACCCGCCACGCGGGCGCGAATTTCAACCTCGCGCAGGCCTGCAATTTGCGCAGGGTATTCATAGGTCAGTTCGAGTGCTTCGGTTTTCACCTCGACAACGGGTACAGGTGCGGCCTGGCCGGCACCACCGGGTGCTTGTGCATCGGCACCCTGGCCGCAGCCCAGCAGCAAAGCGCTGGACAGAACAGTCACCAGCAGCGCAGGCAGAAGGGTGGCTCCTGCAAATGCGCGGCTGTAAGGGGAAGCTTGAGTTTGCTTTGAATTCAATGAGTTGCTGTGCATGATGTGTGCCCTGTACTATCCTTGTGGGAATTTTTCGGGGTTGATTTAATGACCGAGAAGTCAGATAATACATACATACATGAGTGTATGTAAATAAATTTTTCAATTTGGCGTAGACGATTGTGGTGAGAAAAACGAAGGAAGAAGCGCAGGAAACCCGCAACCTGATTCTGGACACAGCAGAGGCCGTGTTCTCGGAAAAAGGGGTGTCGAGGACCACGCTCAACGACATTGCCAAGGCTGCGGACCTGACGCGGGGGGCCATCTATTGGCACTTCAAGAACAAGGCCGACCTGTTCGATGCCATGTTACAGCGCGTCATATTACCAATGGATGAATTCATCGCCACGCCTGACCTGCACCCTGAGCAGCAGCCGCTGGCTTACCTGCGCACGCGATCCATGCATGTTGTGCGCACCCTGGCCGAAGACCCACGTACACAACGGGTGTTCGACATCGTGATGCACAAAGCGGAAATGGTCGACGACATGTTGCCGATTCGAGACAGGCATTTGGAAGCCATTCAAGGTTGTATTCAAACCATTGAAACAGACTTTCAAGCCGCCATCGACAAAGGTGAATTGCCCACAAAAACCAACGCCCGTCAGGCCGCCATCGGTTTACATGCCTTGATTGACGGGCTATTTGCCAATTTTGTACTCAGCCCGAATTTGTTTGATTTGATGGAACAAGCTGAATTCACCATCGACAACTACCTCAATGGCCTGGCCAGCCGAAAGTAAAGCCCAACTACACCCGGCCAGTCACCGGAAGACCTGCGCCGTTTATATCGCGGGCTGCGTCTGACAGCAAAAATGCAATTACGCCCGCCAATGATTCAGGGCGAACCCAGTCTGCAGGGTCGGAATCCGGCATGGCTTCGCGATTGGCGGGCGTGTCCAGAACACTGGGCAACACCGCATTGGCCCGAATACCCAAATGTTTGTTCTCTGCGGCCAGCGCCTCGGTCAACCGAAGCACACTTGACTTCGCCGCTGCATACGCGCCCATGCCCTCGGCTGCCTTGCCTGCGGCAGCTGCGCCAATGTTAATAATCGCACCGCTTTGCTGCCCCTGAAACTGCGGCAATATGGCTTGGCACATATTGACCGTGGTTTGAACGTTCATGGCGTACTGGGTATTCCAGGACTCCAGACTGCTGTCCGCCTGTTTTTCCCACACAAAACCACCTGCAATATTCACCACTGCGTCGATCTGGCCAAAGTACTCCCAAGCCTGATTCACCACTTCCTGTGCATGCTCGGGCTGAGTCAAATCCACATTGCCAATCGACACCGCATCGCTTTCGCCTTCCCACTCGGGTTGGTGCAAATCGATCAACAGCAGTCGGTAACCCAAACTGCCCAAATGGGTGGCAACGGCCTGTCCCAAATTGCCCGCTGCGCCTGTAATGATCGCCACTGGATTGCTGTTGCTCATGAAAATCGACCCCTGCGTTGAATAGTTGACTGCTTGCATTTTGACACGAGCACAGCCGTTTCACGTCCCCACCCCCTTTGAATACCCCCTTTAAGGGCAACGCATTGGTGCAATACTGAAGCAATCAATACCTGCCGTTCACAAGACATCACCGGAATTTTTGGAGCATGTCATGTGGAACGGTTTATTTTTTGGCTTGGTGAGCTTGTTCACGCCCCAGGCAACCCTGCCCGACACGGCCGCCATGAAGGTGGAAATCGAGCAGTTTGCACAGGTCTACGCCATTGACACCGATCGCATTCATGTTCGCGAAAGCACCATGAACAACCCCTCCCCGTTTCTCACCAACAGCGGTATCAAGGCCTGCGTGCTTCATGTGAACCAACATGCCGACGCCAAGCGGGTGTGGTCACACTTCCTTGACTCAGGCCATGAAGGCGCAGAACCCGCGTTTCTCGCATTCACCTCTGCGCATGAATTGACCCATTGCTTGATGTCCGAGAAAGGCAAACGGGCCACCACAAAAAAAGCACTTCAAGACCATTTGGGCATTCAATTCAAGAACAATGTGCATTTTGAAGAAACGCTGGCCGACCTGGTCGGCCTGGCTTATGTTCAAAAAGTCATGCCAGAGTACTTTGACGTGGTGTACAAGCGTGTGAAATCGATTCGCACAGACTTTTCCAACCGCGACCCCGAACACGACAGCTCACGCGCACTGAATGCCCCCACCATTGCGTTTGCAGACCAAATGTTTAGTAAAACTGAGAACATTCGTTTGGCGGATGCGGGTAGCCGATAAACATCGCAATACAAAAAAACTTCTGTGAATTGGCTTGTAATCAAGCACACATTCAAAAAGCATGTTTAAATTCAAACGATCGTTTGAATAATTAACAAGCACAATTCACAGGTGACCCTCTTGAACAGCTTCCAATCCGTTTTTCGCCCCAACCTTTTTGCAGGACAAACGGTGCTGGTCACAGGTGGCGGCTCGGGCATTGGTCGCTGCACCGCACACGAGCTGGCCAGCTTGGGTGCCGACCTCGCCTTGGTTGGTCGAAAAATGGAAAAGCTGGAAACCGTGAAAGCGGAAATCGAGCAAACCTGTTCTGTGAAAATTTCCCTGCACAGTTGCGACATTCGCGAAGAAGAACGCGTGAAAGAAACCGTGACGGAGGTGTTGGCAATTCACGGCAAAATCAACCACCTGATCAACAACGCTGGCGGGCAATTTCCATCGCCCTTGAACATGATCAGCGGCAAAGGCTTCGAAACCGTGGTGCGCAATAACCTCACAGGCGGTTTTCTCATGGCCCGCGAAGTGTTCAACCAGTACATGATGTTGCACCTCGGCGAAACAGACATGTCCATCACCAACATCATTGCCGACATGTGGAACGGCATGCCAGGCATGGGCCACTCCGGCGCCGCACGCGCGGGTATGTTGAACTTCTCCGAGACCGCATCCAATGAATGGGCGCCCGTGCGAGTCAATGCTGTTGCCCCGGGCTTCATTGCCTCCAGCGGCATGGACACTTACCCCGAACCCATGAAGCAAACCATCATGCAACTGGACAAAACCATTCCGCTACACCGCTTGGGTCTTGAAGCGGAAGTGTCTGGCGCACTGGTCTTCTTGTGCAGCCCGGCAGCCTCTTTCATTTCCGGTTCCTGCATTCGAATTGACGGCGCAGCCCCCAACGCCCGCCGTATCTGGCAAGTTGGCACTGGCAAACCCAACCCGGCATTCAACAGCTTCCATCTGGGTGGCGTACCCGAGGTGATCCAACGTCGCGATGCGGCACGCGCAGCCCAACAAAAGAAATAAGCCGCAGTTCATGTATAAGGCTTGACACACCCAAGCCTCACCCTCAAAATCAAACAAACGTTTGATTTTTTAATTACACCAAGAGCACAGAATTCAATGCCAATTTTAGAGACCGCCGTTGCCACAAACTCGGCCGAGTTTGAACTCAACAAAGCCAACATGGAAACGGCCCTGAATGAACTTCGGGCATTGGAACAACGCACCCGCGACGCATCGGCCAAAGCGGCTCCCTCGTTTGCCAAGCGGGGGCAACTGCTGCCGCGTGACCGGGTGGCATTGCTGCTCGATTCAGGCTCCCCTTTTCTGGAACTCAGCACACTGGCTGGGTATATGCAAGACGGCCAAAAAGCCGAGAAAAGCATTCCAGGCGGCGGCATCATTGCCGGCTTGGGCTATGTGGCCAATACCCTGTGCATGGTCGTGGCCAGCGATTCCGGCATTGAGGCAGGCGCGCTCCAAGCCATGGGCATTGAGAAAATGCAAAGGGCCCAAGACATTGCGCTGGAAAACAAACTGCCTTTTATTAATTTGGGCGAATCCGCCGGGGCCAACCTGCTGAAATACAAGGTCGAGCATTTTATTCTGGGCGGCGGCAACTTCTACCGTTTGGCCAAATTGAGTGCTGCGGGCTTGCCTGTGATCAACGTGCTGCACGGCTCATCCACAGCAGGTGGTGCTTACATTCCCGGTTTAAGCGACGTGGTGATTATGGTGCGAGAACGCGCCCGCGCCTTTCTCGCTGGCCCCCCTTTGTTGAAGGCCGCCACTGGTGAAATTGCCACCGATGAAGAATTGGGCGGTGCCGACATGCACTGTTCCATCTCAGGCCTTGGTGACTACATCGCCGATGACGACCGCCACGCCATTGCTCTCGCCCGCGAAGTGATGGCCAAAATCGACTGGAACAACAGCAACCGGCAGGTATTACCCGCATTGAATTCCAATGCACCTGCCCCACGCTATCCCGCGGAAGAATTGCTGGGCGTCATGCCTGCCGACATCAAAACCCCGGTTGACATGCGTGAGGTCATTGCACGCATCGTGGACGACTCCGATTTTCTGGAATTCAAAGCCAATTACGGTTCAGCCACCCTGTGCGGATACGCCAAACTCTTGGGTGTTTCAATCGGCATCATCAGCAACCTGGGCCCAATCGACACCGCAGGTGCCACCAAAGCCACACACTTCATTCAAAGCTGCTGCCAAACCAAAACGCCAATCATCTACCTTCAAAACACCACGGGTTACATGGTGGGCAAGGAAGCCGAGCAGGGCGGCATCATCAAGCACGGCTCAAAAATGATTCAGGCAGTGAGCAACGCCACCGTTCCGCAAATCACCTTGCTGTGTGGCGCCAGTTTTGGTGCCGGCAACTATGGCATGTGTGGTCGCGCATTTGGCCCACGCTTTGTGTTTGCCTGGCCCAACAGCAAAACAGCGGTGATGGGTGCCGAGCAGGCAGCGGGCACCATGGCCACTGTGATGCAGGCCAGCGCAGCCCGCAAAGGCATTGAAGTACCCGAATTCATGCTTGAAAACATGAAGAAACAGATCATCGACACGTTTGAGTCGCAAACCAGCGCATTTCACACCAGCGGCCTGCTGCTGGATGACGGCGTGATCGATCCCAGAGACACCCGGCAGGTATTGGCGCTCGCGCTAATCACCTGCCTGCAACAAGAGCGCAGTGTGCAGCCCATGCAATTTGGCGTGGCCCGCCCCTAATGCGTATCAGTACCCAATAACGAGGAGGAAGTGCAGTGAGACTAAGCCAGGAACACAAAGAACTACAACGCACCATCGAACGATTTGTGGAAAAAGAGATCAATCCACACGTGGCCACCTGGGAACAGGAACAAATGTTTCCCGCCCACGAACTGTTCAAAAAGATGGGTAATCTTGGCTTGCTTGGCCTGACCAAACCAGAAGAGTTTGGCGGCATGGGTTTGGACTACAGCTATTCCGTGGTGGCGGCGCAAGCTTTGGGAAAAATTCATTGTGGCGGCATACCCATGGCAATCGGCGTTCAAACCGACATGGCCACGCCCGCTTTGGCACGGTTCGGCAGCGACGAACTGCGCCGTGAATTTCTGGCTCCTGCCGTTGCGGGCGACATGGTGGCGTGTATTGGCGTGTCCGAACCCGGCGCTGGGTCCGATGTTGCCGGTGTAAAAACCACCGCCAAAAAAGACGGCAGCGACTACGTCATCAATGGCAGCAAAATGCGGATCACCAACAGCTTGCAAGCCGACTGGATTTGCTTGCTGGCCAACACCAGCGACGGCAAACCGCACCAGAATAAATCCTTGATCATCGTGCCGATGAAAACACCCGGCATTACGATCGAAAAGAAGATTCACAAAATTGGTATGTGGGCTTCCGACACCGGCCTGATCCACTTCGACAATGTGCGCGTACCCCAACGCAACCTGATCGGCATGGAAGGTGCGGGCTTCATGTACCAAATGATCCAGTTTCAGGAAGAGCGCCTTTGGGGTGCGGCCAACAGCATTGAAGGCATGATGCATGTGGTGAATGAAACCATCAACTACACCCGCCAACGCAACCTGTTTGGCAGCACTGTGTTGGACCAACAAGTGGTGCACTTCACACTGGCTGAATTGAAAACCGAAATTGAAGCCCTGCGCGCTTTGGTGTGGCAAGCCACTGAAGAATATGTAGCAGGTGGCGAAGTCACTGAACTGGCCAGCATGTGCAAACTCAAAAGCGGCCGCTTGGTGCGCGAAGTGGCCGACAAATGCCTGCAATTCTGGGGCGGCATGGGCTTCACTTGGGAAAACCCGGCATCGCAGTTGTATCGCGACGGTCGCCTGATTTCCATTGGCGGCGGTGCAGACGAAGTGATGTTGAGCATTATCTGCAAGTTCATGGGTATTTTGCCGGGCAAGAAAAAGAATGCCTAGAATCAAAAAACTGCTGATTGCAAACCGCAATGAAATTGCGCGCAGAATTTTGCGCGCCGCTCAACCCTTGGGCATTGCAACGGTGGCGGTGTATTCCGAGGCCGATGCCCAAGCGCTGCACGTGCAAGAAGCGGACGAGGCCTACTGCATAGGCCCCGCACCGTCGCTTGAATCGTATTTGCGAATCGACAAGCTGATTGAAACTGCCCTGAAAGCCGGGGCAGATGCCATACACCCTGGTTACGGTTTTGTGTCGGAAAGCCCGGCTTTCGCACAGGCCTGCGCCGAGGCTGGCATTACCCTGGTTGGCCCCACACCCCAAGCCATTGCCAACATGGCTGACAAAGCCTGTGCCAAAGAAATTGCACAACAGGCGGGCCTGCCCTGCATACCCGGTTTCAGCGAACCCAACGCAAGCGTTGTCGATTTAATGGCTGCAGCCCAGCGCATTGGCTACCCGGTCATGATCAAAGCACTCGCCGGCGGTGGTGGGCGTGGCATGCGCCTGGTACTGAATGAATCCGAGTTTGCATCGCAACTGCACTCCGCACAGCTTGAAGCGAAAAACGCTTTCAACGACGACCGGGTCATGCTTGAAAAAGCCATCATCAACCCGCGCCACATTGAAATTCAGGTGTTGGCCGATACTCATGGTCACGCCGTGCATTTGGGCGAGCGCGATTGCTCAGTGCAGCGCCGCCACCAAAAAATTGTCGAAGAAGCACCCAGCCCCGCAGTGAGCCCTGAACTTCGCGCACGCATGGGTGAAGCGGCATTGAAACTGGTGCATGCCACCGGCTATGTGGGCGCAGGCACGGTTGAATTTTTGCTCGACACCCAAGGCAACTTTTACTTCATTGAAATGAACACACGTCTGCAGGTTGAGCACGGCGTCACCGAAGCAATCACGGGAATTGATTTGGTGCAGTGGCAATTACGCATTGCATCGGGCGAACAACTTAGCCTGCAACAAGAGCAAATCACGTTCACAGGCCATGCCATTCAAGGCCGCTTGTGCGCAGAAGACCCAGCACGCGACTTCATGCCGCAAACCGGACCAGTCCTGGCCTGGCAGCCCGACCCCAACAGCCGCTGCGATCACGCCTTGCAAACCGGTGGCGAAGTCAGCCCTTGGTACGACAGCCTGCTGGCCAAGGTCATCGTGCATGCCGACAATCGCTTGGCCGCCTGTGAAAAACTGGCTGATGCATTGAACCGGACCGTGCTCGTCGGCTTCGAGCACAACGCGCTTTACCTGCAACGCATTGCCAGCCACCCAGTGTTTCAGGGTGGCGAATTTGGCACAGGTTTTCTGGCCACGCACGCCGATGCCTTGCTTGCACCCCAAGTGTTTCAGCATGAAATTGCAGTGGCCGCTGCCTATCTTGCGTTCGAGCAACACGGCGACTCACGTGCTTGGCCAAAGCCATTGAACAACTTCTCCAGCACACGCGCGCTGGTGCGTCCCTTGAAGCTCAAGGTCAAGGGTAAAACGCTGTTGCTTCAGGTGACCCAAGGCAGCAACGCCTACACCATCAATGGACTCGGCGACGAAACAATCCACATTGCGCAATTGCAAATCAAACGTTGCACCTTGCTTTCAAGCAATCAGGGCGTTTGGGTCAAAAGCTGGCTGAACCCGCAAGCCGTATTGGTCGAGGATGAAACCCTGCTCAGCGCCTCCGCACTGGGTGAAGGTGTATTCCAGCCCAGTATCACCAGCCCCATGAACGGCAAAATTACACAAGTACTGGTTCAGCCCGGCCAACAGGTTGAAGCTGGCACAGTGTTGGTGTGTCTGGAAGCCATGAAAATGGAGCACCGCATTACAGCGAAATCAGCAGCGGTGGTCGAGGCGGTACACGTGAATGTGGGCGATCAAATGAAATTGAAACAGATCATGGTTCAACTCAAGCCTACCCAATAAGGACACCCTCCATGGACGATTTTTTCCGCTCCGTCGAGCGATTTGTGAATGAACAAATCAAACCCAATATCAACGATTGGGATGAGGCGGGTGAGTTTCCGCGCGAACTTTACCGACAAGCCGGTGAACTTGGCTTGCTTGGTTTGGGCTACCCGGAAGAAGTGGGAGGGTTCGAGTGCACACTGGCGGATCGCCTGAAGCTGTCCAACCTGGTGTGTTCCGCCGGCAGTGGCGGCTTGCTGGCAGGTCTGTTCAGTCACAACATCGGTTTGCCTCCATTGTTGAACCATGGCAGTGAAGAACTGGTACAAATGATCGCGCCTGCTGTATTGAAAGGCGAAGCCATCAGTGCCTTGGCCATTACCGAACCCTCGGGTGGGTCCGATGTGGCCAATCTGAAAACCAAAGCCGAGCTGTTTCAAAAAGACGGCTCACCCCACTACCGCATCAACGGTGAAAAAGTATTCATCACCAGTGGCGTGCGTGCAGACTGGCTCACCGTGGCAGTGCGCACCGGTGAACCTGGTGCACGCGGTATTTCAGTGCTGATGGTGCCCGGCAATGCCAAAGGCCTCACCCGCAGTCTGTTGAAGAAAACCGGCTGGTGGATGAGCGACACCGCCAGTATCTATTTCGACAATGTGGAAGTACCCGCAAGCTATTTGGTGGGCAAAGAGGGCAAAGGTTTTCGCATCATCATGGAAAACTTCAACACCGAACGCCTCATGTTGGCAGGTGCTTGCATCGGGTTCTCCAAGGTGTGCCTGAACGAAGCGCTGGATTGGGCCCAAAATCGCCAAACATTCGGCAAACGCCTGATGGACCACCAGGTGATTGCTCACAAACTGGCCGACATGCGCATGAAGATTCGCGCCACCGAAGCCTGGTTTGACGAAACCATTTCGCGCATCGACCGGGGCGACATCAACGAAGAACTGGTCGCAGACATTTGTTTGCTGAAAAACCAGGCCACACAAACCCTGCAGCATTGCGCCAACGAGGCCGTACAAATTTTGGGGGGCATGGGTTTCATGCGGGGCAGCTCTACCGAGCGAATTTACCGGGAAGTCAAGGTAATGTGCATTGGCGGTGGTGCCGAGGAAATCATGAAAGAGTTGGCCATTCGGCAATTGGCCTGGTGAGAACCAATTTTGGGTGTCCTCAGACACCCCCCAAAAGAGGTACACTACCCGACTGAACTAAAAAAATTAGGTTCGATCGGCTTCCCCCGAGGCGTTCTTTACATGCGGCAAATCAGAACTTGTAAGTATAAAACTTACACATAATGTAAAACATTGTTAATTATTAAGCAATATTCGCATCCATTTCCTGATTGACGCCAGTAAAACTCTCACAAGGCGAAACTTTTGCCGAACTTTTAAATGAACACACCATTGTCGGAGAATGCACTGTGGCTAATATCACTGGAGTTATCAAAAGCGTGTTGGGAGAGGTTTCTGTAACCCGTCCCGACGGAGAACAAGTCCTTCTCAAAGAAGGCGACATTATTTCTGCTGGCGACACCGTTACCACCAGTGCAGAAGGCTCGGCTTACATCGAGTTTCCCGGTGCAGATGGTCAAACAGCCACCGAAGGTATTTTGCAATCCAATGCAGTAGCCACATTGAAAGAAGGTGAGGCTGGTGCAGAATTTGAAGTCGCAGAGGGCGAATTCGAATTGCTGACTGAAGGCGAAACAGTTGCAGTCACCGGCGCAGGCGGCATGTTTGGCTTGTTTGGTGCAGGTTTGGCTGCCGGCGGTTTGGCTGGCCCATTGGCCGCAGCAGCAGGTGCCGCATTCGTGCTGGGCAGTGATGACAGCGACGGCGGTGCAGGTGGCGGCTCCACAGGTGGCGGATCTGGCGAGGCAACCGCTGGTACCCTAGAGCCTGTAACAGACGCAGCTGGCCCGGCTTCTCCAGCGCTTGAAGAAACTCTGGATGCCCTTGCACCAGTGACAACCGTTGTTGATGCGCCTGTAGGTGCCCTTGAACCGGTTACCGAAGCACTCGACCCCGTGCTGGATGAAACAGCGCCAATCACTGACGCACTCGAACCCGCGCTGACCCCAGTCAACAACACCTTGAGCGGCGCACTCACCGGTCTTGAGCCCGTAACTGATTCACTGGACCAAAACCTTACCCCTGTGACTGAAGCGGTTGAAACAGCGCTGTCACCGTTGGTAGACGTGATTGCCGGCAACGAAGATGGATTGGTGACTGCTGCCGCAGACACACTGCCAGTGAACCTGCGCGTGGTTGCAGAGCAACTGGGTGGTGGCTTGAGCATGGTGACTCCCCAACTGGCCGACGGTTTGTCGCAAGTGGTTGGTCAACTCGACCCAATTCTGTCCCCCTTGAACGACGGTCTAACCCAAGGTTTTGACGCGGCGGCCCCCCTGTTTGATGGCTTGTCCACAGCAACTGATGCCCTGCCCATGGTTTCCCAACCCTTGGCCGATGGCCTGAACCAGGCTTTCGACGCACTGACCCCAGTAACAGACCCGTTGATCGGCGCATTGTCAGGCGGCTTGCCCCTGCCAGGCGGCGACGGTGGTGGTGGCTCAGACGGCCCCACTGGAACACCTTTGGACGCAGTACTCGGCCCAGTAACTGACGCCTTGGCTGGCGGTGGTGGTGGTGGTTCTGACGGCCCCACTGGAACACCTTTGGACGCGGTACTCGGCCCAGTAACTGACGCCTTGGCTGGCGGTGGTGGTGGCGGCATTCCCGAAACCGGCACCCCGTTGGACATGGTGACTTCGCTGCTCGATCCAAGCGTATTGACCGACCTGGCAGCAGGTGGTGATGCAGGTGGCAGCTTGCCAAGCTTCCCATCGACAGGCACACCGCTGGACGATGTAACTTCGTTGCTCGACCCGTCCAGCCTGCCAATCTCCTCTGGCGCAAGCCCGCTGGATGCACTAACCAGCGCGCTGCCCACAGACAGCCTGCCCATTTAAGCTTTTGTAGTATTGCGTGGGGCTCCGACCCCCGCGCAAAGTGAAAAGGCACACTTCGGGGTGCCTTTTTGCGTTTTTACACCACTTAAATAAGTTGAACTTTCCTTGGAGATTAACCACGCAAAAAGACAATCAGGACATTCATCATGCCAGCTTCAATAGGCTCAAATCAGGTTCAATCAAACAGTCAACGGCCAAGTATCCAGCCAATAGAAAACACGACAGACCCCAAAGCACAGGCACTCGGTCAAAAAACCGCCATGGTCATGGCCACCACAGGGCTTGCCATAGCCGCCTTGGGAGCAGGGATATGTTTTACACCTGCTGCACCCACAGGCCCATTAATAATCGCGCTTGGCCTCGCATTAATGATCGCCGGAGGCGTAGTGTACAAATCGCCTGCCTCTGCCGTTGCCAACACCAGCCCATTCAATGGGTTAAACAACGATACATTCGTTCCGCCTTCCCACTACTACGACAACTGCGAACACTCGTCCCCTGACAACAACCACAATAACTGCTAGCTCCGCAACAAATGGAACTTTGCCCCTTGGGCGGAAACCTAGATGGGCAGGTATCTTTTTTCTGTTTTGACGTGTACCACCCGGCTACACCTTCCGCTGCAGGAGCATAAGAATTGGAAAACTCAAACTTTAATTTATTACAACTTGTGCCTCCTGCCGCCGTCATGGTCTTACTGGTATCTGCCTGTTTCTTTTTCTACACGCGCTACGTCAAAGTATCCAAAGCACTTTGCCTGACACTGCAAAAAATCAGCACCACGATTCGCTCGATGAGCGACGGTGACGAAATGATCAGAAAAACCGGCGTAGGTCGAGTTTTTCAAAACACACAACTCGAACCCATTTGGCGAGACTTCTCTAAAACACTGCACACACAAACAGGTCTCATCAACGGAATTACAAAAAACAAAAAATCACGCCTGACAGTCCCCGTTTCTTACTACTTCTCCGTCTCATCGGTTGTCGATCGTCCGCTTGCAGTTGATTACTTCAAGCACCTGCCAGGCATTCTGACAGGCATCGGAATTATCGGAACATTTTCAGGTTTGCTATTTGGACTATCCAATTTTGACGCGTCCAATCCCGAACTGATGGCACAAAGCGTCTCTCTTTTACTGGGCGGCGTACGCGACGCTTTCTATGCATCAGCAGCGGCCATCACAATCGCAATGATCATCACCCACTGGGAAAAGATGCTTTACCGCCGATGCCTGAGCTCGCTCGATGATCTCGTCGATGCAATCAGCAGCCTCTTTGAAGCCGGCGTTGGAGAAGAATATTTGGCCACACTTGTCCATCACTCAGCAAACTCAAGTGATCAAGCAAAAAGCCTGAAAGACGAACTGATTCAAGCCATGGTTCCTGTGATCAAGCAATTGGAATCTATTCAGTCACAACAAGTCGCCAGCATGGGCGGTGCGCTTGAACAAGCGCTTACCGAGTCCAATCGACGACTGGCCAGTCAAATAGAAACCGCACTGATCCGTCAAGTCAAAAGTCCAATTGAAGACATGGGCAAAAAAATGGACAACCGACTAAGCCACATCAAAAGCAATCCCCAGGATCTTGCAAGAAAGGTCATTCGGGCAAGACAGCAAGACGGTCAAATAGAAAACAGCCAGGAGGCCGTATGAGCTTCGGGCAATATCAACAGCCATCAAGAAACGCTGAAGAAGCTGAAAAACCTTTCTGGATTTCTTACGCCGATTTAATGACCGCCCTAATGATTCTCTTTCTGGTGATCATGGTGACTGCGCTGGCCTCGATCACAAAAAAAGCGGAGCAAACAGTCAAAGAAACTCCAGAGATCAAAGAGCAAGTGGACATGACTAAAGTTCGACTTCAAGAAATTTCAAATATCTGTCAACACTTATCCGAGGAAGTCGCAAAAACAAATACATCCGTTGAAGTCGATTGCAAACTGAATCGAATCAATTTCGGAGAAGTCGGTCGATTTCAGTCGGACCAATTCAGATTGAGCGCAGAAGGTGAACAGGCACTCAATCAAGTTGTACCTGCAATTCTGAGCACAGCGAACACGCCAACAGGACAAAAATGGTTAAAACAGGTGCTGATTGAAGGCTTTACAGACACCGATGGCTCCTACCTTTACAACCTGAACCTAAGCCTGAAACGCTCAGAATGGGTGATGTGCACATTGCTGCGAAACGACCAAAGCACCGCAGTGCGTTTAAACAATGACCAAAGGCAGCAAGTCAAAAAACTCTTTCTCGCCGGCGGTGTTGCATTCAACCACGTGCGCGACTCCAAAGATGCAAGTCGACGCGTAGAACTTCGACTCCAGTTCTACGGGGTAGACAAAGCCGAAAAAAATCGATCCCAATACGATGCGAAGTTTGAAGACGACGCAAAAGAACGTTGTTGGTTGTGACCATGCACGCGAACTTTTAGCCCAATCCGTCAACTCAGACAACACGAGTTCATCAGGAGCACCTTCAATGATTAATTCCGCCGCAGCAACATCAGCCATCGCACTTGGCCAAGCAGGTCAAATTCAGGCCCCCCAAGACAACATCAATCAGTTTCAAACACTCCTGAAAAGCATCAATGGTGCATTAAGCAGTGGAACTCAAAGTCTCTCCAAACGATCCGTAGAAGATACCAAGCGCAGCCAGGGCACGCTAATCGAAGAGACTGCCGCAAGTGTCAACGAAGCGGAACTCGCCATCAAGGAACTTGAAAAAGAGGTCAATCAAAGCACTTTTGAGCTGAAGGGTTCGCTCGCATTGAACTCCGAATTTACGCAATCCGTTGTTTACCAGAAATTTACCGCCACAGCCTATTTTGTAAGCATGAGCAGAATCAGCAACCGGGGCGAGAACATTTCCGAAGAAATGAATTCCATTACCAAAAGGCGCTAAATTTTGAAAACCGCGCTCAAACTCATCATCCGCTCAATCGGCTACCTCTTTCTTATCGGTGCCTTGCAAGCCTGTTCCGGCAACAGTCAGCTTTTCAGTGGATTGTCGCAAGAAGAAGGCAATGAAATTTACTCCAGTCTTCTAGAGGCCGGCATTCCCGTAGAAAAGTCATCGGGCAAAGAGGGAGTCATCATCTCGGTACCCAAGCAAATGTCCTCTGACGCACTCCGAATTCTTCAGTCGCAAGGACTACCCCGAGCGAAAAAAACATCGATGGGTGAGGTCTTCAAGAAAGAAAGCATGATTAGCTCACCACTGGAGGAGCGTGCCAGATACCTGTATGCACTGTCCCAGGAGCTCGAAGAAACCTTGATGAGCATGGATGGCGTTTTATCTGCCCGAGTACACATTGTTCTGCCGGAACGTGCCAACCCAGGTGAAGTACTCTCCCCCTCGTCGGCTGCTGTGTTCGTTAAATACGAGAACGGATCGTCCTTTCCAGCTTACGTTCCACGCGTCAGGGAACTGATATTCAAAAGCATTCCCGGAATAACAGGCGAAGTCAATACAAGTATCTCCGTGGCCGCCATTCCTTCAGAACCGCGTGGCGATGCCTGCTTACCGCTTCTTTGGTATGGCCCGCTGGCGCTAAGTGAAGAAGACCGCATTTACTTTCTCAGCATCGTTTATATGATCGTGGCGCTCTGGGTACTCTCACTGGGGATAGTGTGGCTCCAGGCCAAAGACGAAAATGAGTGGCCCGAAGTATTGCGCAAACTAAAACTCAGGATCTTCAAATGACTGGTGAACTCACATTTTCGAGTCGCTGGTGGGCATGGTGGTCGAACCCGCTCATCGCAATTCACGAAGAACATCGCGTCTCACTGCCCCTGACAAAAGAGCAGCTCGACAACATCGATTATTTCAACTTGCTTCAATTGCGAAGTACATTGAATATGCCAGAACTACCCGATGATCGCCTGATCCTGCGTCCAGAGTTACGCAGCATTGCCATCGCGACAAACAACGTACTTGAAGAACATCTTCAACGATTCGCCTTGTTCAGCCTGGACGCAAGTATTCTTCACGCACGTCCACAAGACTGGGAAAGTAGTTTTGGCGTGAACTCGCCCGAAGTAATCCGCGAAATCATTGTATTGAAAAACGATCTGCCCGAGGCCTTGATCCAATGGCAGGAATCGGCGGCGCGCCATATGGCCAACACCTTGAAGAAACAACTGTTTCTTCACGACAGAATACGACTGGGGTTTGCGGTTTACCTCCGAAGCTACTTTCCGAAAATCTATCAGCGCTGGCAACTTACACAAGCCAAAGAGATCATCGACTGGAGCAATGATCTTGAGCCCATTCCACAAGAGCTGTGGGACGTGATTGACCACTGGAGTGAAGCCGCCTTCTGCGCCTTGCACAGCGAAGTCTATTCGCACCACGAAGTCGTGGAACTTCACTTCGACCCAGACGACACATCCGACAATTCATTTGAGGAAATCGATTTTCTACACAAGGAAGATCATGCTTAACCTCATCAAGCGGGTGCATTTTCCTGAAGGCCTTCAAATATCAGGCGGTGTCGTTAACGCGGCCCTGTTAAATCACGTAAGCACCTATCACGATTTACTGAATCAGGCGCACAGGCAAGCCCAAATCATTTTGCGTGATGCAAATGACGAAGCTGAACGAATCAAGGAACAATCCCGGCAGCTTGCTGCAAACTCAGTGCGCGAAGACCTGGTGTCCCTCAAAGAGATCACTGCCCGGAAAGAAAATAATCTGCTCGATAATTCCTCGTCAATTTGCACAGAAGTTTGCGTGGTTGTTCTTGAGCAGTTCATTTCAACTGCATCCGATTTTCTCAAAATCAAAACACTTGCCGAAGCGCTGGTCATCCGTTCTCACAGCGCACGGGAACTGAATCTTCAAGCCAATCCAGACCAGGTAGATTTGGTTAAAAAGGTACTTGCCGAAGTCCTCGCTGAACAAATGAACCTTAGAAAGTGGAATGTAAAAGCCGATGAAGAACTACAACCATTTGAACTGAAAATAAGCACTGCAAACGGAGCCGAAATCAATGTGTCTTTGAATAATCTGATCGCGATGTACAAAGAAGAGATTGAACGTCTCGAACCTGCATTGGTACCTGTGATAAAAAATCTTGAGGTCAACAGTGAAAGTATTTCTTAAATTACTCATTCTTGCTTTAGTCCTCGCCCCGCTTGCATCACGCGCAGCCACAACAGACAAAGTCGAAACAAAAGTCTATCTTGCGCAAGACGAGAGTGCCAAACGGGTTATTGAAAAAATGTTGTCGATGTTTGGAAAGCGTTTGGTTGCAGACAGTATTCCAAGCTCGCCAGTCAGTGGTCGATTTGAAGTTAAAACAGTTGATGACGTGATGGCCTATTTTGAAAGTGCCTATCAAATCAATTGGTTTCAGAACGGCCTGAATGTGTATACCTACAGATCAGGAAACTGGCGAACAAAGCGCATTTATGTGGGTGGCGATCGCTCCAACGACGACTGGAAAGAACTGCTTACTTCAGCAGGCCTTTACTACAAAGAGTTCCCGTTTGTATTTCATATGGACAGCAAAGAACTCATTGTTTCCGGCCCCGCCAGCTACCTGTCATTAATAGAAGACTCCTTTGAGCAGGACCGGCCCGATCCATCCGAGATCGCAAAGCACGGAACGCAACTGATGGTTTTTCCGCTCAAGCACGCATCCGTCGAAGACAGGCAAACCAACTTGCGTGGAACCATGGTTACCACGCCGGGTGCACTCTCGGTGCTGTTGAACTTGCTGGGGCTTCCAAATCAGCAAATGGCAAACTCTCCAGAAGCAAAAAAACCGGGCATGAACGTTGAACGCTCCCCCTACAGCCTTAGTCCTGGCGAAGGTTTGATGATGGGGGAAAGAATTGGTGCTTTGCCTGTCTCACCCAGTAGCGGGGTGAAAAAGAAAGCCGATGACGACCCTGAGAAAGCAGAGTTTGTTAGCGTCACAGCGGACCCGCGTACCAACTCAATCTTGATTCGTGACGCAAAGAGTAAGCACGACTACTACAAGAATCTGATTGATCAACTGGACCGTCAGGTGGCGATGATCGAGGTTGAAGCAATGATGGTCGAGGTCGATCAAAAAGGACTCAATGAATTGGGTCTGGAATTTGGTTTGCTGTCGGATCGGTTTGCCTACGACTTTCCCGGCAGCGGCGTTGGCCGGCCAAGTTTGATCGCAGCCGGCGCCACTTCCATCGTTGACCCAATGCGTTTTATGGCCAGGTTAAAAGCACTCTCTGCCGATGAAAACGCAAAAGTACTTGCGCGCCCAACAATTGTGACCCAAGACAATGTGTCCGCTTACATCGACCTTAGCCAAACACTTTATATCCAGGTTTCTGGCGAACGCGTTGCCGACGTTATTCCAATTACAGCAGGTAGCCTGTTACAGGTCACTCCCCGAGTAGTCATCGATGAACAGGAAGAGCGGATTTTCCTGCGCATTGAAATTCAAGACGGCAGCCTTACCGAAAATACGCAAGGAATCAACATGCCCAGGGTGCAGAACACATCACTAAGCACCCAAGCTGTAATTCAACGGGAAAAGGCCATCCTAATTGGCGGATATAACAGAGAATCCACTGAAGTTAATGACTACAAAGTCCCCCTGCTCGGAGACATACCGTATATCGGAAAGGCGTTCACTTCCACGGAAAAGCGTACACAAACTGTTGCAAGGCTTTTCCTGATTACGCCACGACTGATTGACCGGCCAATTCACGATTCGGAATCCACACGCAAAGCGGTGAAAGAACTCCAGATGTCATTCAAATTGAAAGGAGACAACCTTGAAGGAACTCCCTCTTTGAAACTCGACAGCACTATTCCGAGGTAAGCATGGCAATTACGATTCCACCAATTGTCCAAGAGGTCACAACAGCTGAAGCGCTTCAAAGTGGCGCCTTGGCAAAAAAGCAACTAAGTGCAGTTGAGCAGAAAAAACTCAATAACTTTATTCGCGCACATGCACAACGCAACAGTTCAGGCGAGCCGCCTGTTGAGGTAACTCAAAAAAACCGGCTGGAAGGCAAGCCACAAGTTACGGCTGAAGAACAGGCCATTGCAGTAGCCGCCCGCAGCCGGGAAGACGCGCACGCAAAGCGCGCGTCTGAAAAATACAAAGAGGCGTATCGGGTTATGTTCACTTCGGACATGACATTTCTGAGTAAAGACCTGATTTCGCTAAACACAGCAGTCAAGACAAAAAGTAAAAGTTTGGTCGACCTGGCGGGAAACTTGCGGCCGGAAGAAAAGGCATTGCGCAAGTTCTTGCTTGTCAGCCTGTTGCTTGAAGAGCCAGGCTTGAGCAAAACAGAAATCAAAGATTTAAACACTTATAAAAAATCACTTAACTCAGAACACGGTGACTTCATCTCGGGCTCCATTTCTGCGTTTGAAGTGGGCAAACAAAGTCGACTTTCACAAGCGACCCTTCGTGAATTCATCAAGGCGTACCAAACAATTGAAATACAACCTCACGTTGATGCATCAGACATATTGTCGCTGTTCAAGGCAATCAGGAACAATGTAACAAAAGAAGATTTCAGCGCTGACATGAATAAAATGCGCGATGGATTCATCAATATCCTGTCGAGAGAGTAAACACAAAACCCCAAGAAAATTACCGCACCTCGGCACTACATGATCCTTAGCCGAATCAATCAAATCAATCTGTTAATCAAGGCTCAGGGAATCCATAAAAAATTTCTCAACTGCTGCACCGCGGCGAAATTGAGTGGTCTGCCATCGCTGAGTAACTTGCTGGAAAGTTGCTTGCAAACTGTTGCATCGGCGGAAGTTGTTACAGGGCTGAATTCGCTGGTAAGAATTGCCTCGGCCGTAAGTGCGAACAACCGACCCGGTAAAAACATATTCATCACGAACTACAACCGCTTGGTACTTAAAAGTGACTTGCTTGAAGATCTTTACAAAAATGGATCTCACAGAAAACAAGTAACCGACGGAATTGACAAAAATCTGAAGGCTGCAGGAGTTCTATCCGTAGGAGCTTCGCATGCACAGTCATGAGATCGAACCAGTCGAACTGTCAGTTTCCAATAGCGACTGGGTCATGGTGAAAAGCGAGAACAGGACAACTCATTTCTCAGCTCAACATCAAGAATACTTTATGGTCTGGGTTTCCGAAACTCCACCATCGACTCGCATCACAGAGGCGTCCAAGGCCCTGGCAGAAATGAAAAACCCCCTCCCCGGAATTCATATTAATTGCCAACTCGAACCCGAACTGGGATTCATTCTTCGCACCACAAAAAACTGGCATCTGGAAACCCTTCGGGAAATGCAACTCACTTTCGACAAGATCACTTGGGAAATTGACCGTTTGAGCCAAAGGTAAACAATGAAGTCTGACAACAAATATGATCCGCTGTGTTTATCAGCCAGCGTGCAAGAACGCATCGACAAAAAAGCAAGCGGTTGCACTGTCAATATCAGCAAGGCCTCAAAGCCGCTCGCATTGTCAAACCCTTCTATGCCAAGGCCACAACAAGATTCACTCAAAGATGATTTTCTGGAAATGCTGTTTCCGGTATCGCCTGAAAGTCACACACACTCGAACTCAGAGAAAACACCTAAAAACACGGGAAATTTTCAAACAAACGGAACAAAAGAACTTTTTTCTCCACTTAAAAAAGGAGAAGTAAAAGAAAAGGGTTTGTCAGAAACACAAAACTCATTTTCCTTCCAAATTGATAACTCTGCACTTGGTGCACTGGAAGTGAAAGGAAGCTACAACCAGGGAAACCTGCTTCTCAATATCGAACTGCCACCAGCAATGGGGCTTAACGAACAGAAAGTACTGATTAAAATTTTAGAGGCCAAATTGTCTAAGCAGCTTGGCGTCGCTCTGGAGGTCAAAATTGGTCGCAGCAATTAACAACATGGCAATGCTTGCTTCGCCACCGGGCGCACAAACACCTCAACCACCGCTACACGATATTGCTGACTTCAAAGCAATGATCAACGATGCCGGGCCCATCAACAACACAGTGAAAAGTTTTGTTGAAAATGCCCAAACAAAGCTGAATCAGAGTGACATGAACATGGGTCAAAAACTCAAAGATTTTGACGCCAATGACAACGTACTCAGTCTGATTGAATCAATTCACGAAAGCTCCATGAAGTCTGTGTCAATTCAGCTGACAGGGAAAATTGGCAGCAAAGTTTCGGAAAGTTTTGAGCAATTGGTTAAACAACAGTAGGAGGTATTGTGGAAGTTATTCAAGCAGGCGATCGCGTATTCAACTTTGCAGATCGACACGGCAAGAACGTCAACAACATGCTTGCCCGTTCAGATTTTGGTGATTCTCCAGTCGACTCTGTGATGTTGAACTACGAGATTCAAATGATGGGTTCATTGTGGCAATTGGCTGCTGGTTTGGTCAAAGACCTTACCGAGCCATTAAAAAGTATCGTCAACAAATAAGGAGTCAATTATGGCGGTTGAAGGAACAGCGTCGGTGCCCGCAGGGGCCTACTCACCAGAGCTTTTAGATGCTCTGGAGGAAATCACAGTGGGCTTCATTCTGGACGACTTTCTCAGCGAGGCCACCGACCCTGTCGGTGGTAACGATGACGACTGATCAAACAGATCAGTCGTATTTGGTGTGCATGGTATTTACATATTAATCAGGAGAATCAAAATGGCAGCAATCGAAGGTCCAATCGGCGTAATGACAACCACAGGTCAGGATTTCCAGGACAACGCGCTTCAGCAATTTCAAGATGTACTGGATGACCCCGATGTAGAGCCTGGTGACATTGTGGAAGCCGCGGCAAAATTGAAAATTGACCTCGCTTCAGCCCAGGCAATTTTCGATGCTGCGGGCAAGTCTGGCGACTTCTACCGCGACGTTGTTTCCCGGGCACTTAACTAATAAATCCAAAGGGAGAATCATGACTGCTACCACCCCAATTACGAACCCCGAACCATTGACCGAACCCTACGAGATCGATGAAAGCAAAGTCGATCAAATGTTTGAAGCGGCAGCAAGGGGAGACACTCAAACAGTGCTACTACTGGCTACAGGTCTGCAATTGGGGGGGTACACCTATGACATAGAACGCCTCACCGAGCTGGCAGCATGGTACGGCCCACTCGAGACGAACGGCGATGCCTTGATATCTCTCCTTCAGACACATGAAGAAGGTGCGGTAGAAGCCAACGAAGACATGAAACGCTATTTGAATGAAGCCCGCGCGCAGATGAGTGCTTCCGGAAAACCGATTCCGAACGATGTTCTTGAAGTGTTCAACAAAGTCATGAATGGCGAGAAGGTCAATGAAGAACAAGCAAAGAAACTTTACTCATGGTGCCTTGAGGCTAAAGAACTGGTCATTCCTTCAGACTACCGTTCCGCAATTATTGGAGAGCAGTTGCAACGCCTGCGCGATCAATATGACCAAAAAGTAGACTCGGGCACAAAACGACTGTCCAGTTTCTCGGTTCGATAAACACACAACAACACACATTGAGGTATTTATCATGGCAGGCGTAGATCCAAACCAATCAGTACAGTGGCAACCAACAACGATTGCTGGTGAAGTCGATACAGCCGAGGAGGCTGTTCAAGCATGGCTTAATCAGAACCCGGGCGTAAACCTGGCCGACATGTCCAAATCAGAGTTGACGCAACTAATCAACTTTTTACAAAGCCAATCAAATCAACCATGGGCTCGGGGAAGTGATCTCAATGCCCTGATTACCGATCTGAAACAAATTCGTAACAGCTGGGACTCATCCACCGGCACAGCCCCATTGAATCAATTGGACAGCGAACTGAAAAGTGAGCTGGCACTGTTAAAAGTGCTTGCGGAGCACACGCAAGGCACAGATGCCTTGGACACCGCAATTGCTGAACTGCAACCGCAGGCCGATGCCGTGGCTGAAGTAATGTCGGCAATTTCAACCTCGACGAGTTCGTGGAGTGCAGAGAACAACATCAAAACTGTAAACCAGGTCAATGAACTGCTGGCAAAACTGGACACACTGGAAGCCAGTGGCGTAGACCTTGACGCGGTGGGCCTGGGCGCCTTGAAAACAGAACTGATTACCGCGAAAGCTGCATACGAATCATCAATTGCAGCAGACCCCAGCGCAGAAAACCAACAATTGGCCTTGTCCCAGTTCCGCGAATCGGTCGCAAAAGCCAAGATGAATTATTTGTTGTCCACGGGACTCAGCGCGTCAGACCCGAAAGTTCAAGCTGAGCAAAAGGTGATGCGCAGCGAAGATCTTTGGCAGTACAACCTTGAAACAAATTGGGATGTGAGTGAAATTCCCGGTCCGGAAGGATACAGCGAGCAAGAATTACAAACCTATCTTGATGAACTGAAGCTTCAATACAGCTTTGCTGTCGACCGGGGCGACACAAATGCGCAACGTTACATTTCTACCAAAATGAGTCAGATTGAAGGCGCATTGAATAGCCTAGTAGAAGGGAATGACGGATTCGGTGTCAGCATTAATTTGTTTTTGGATCTGAAAGGAACTGACATCGCTGAAAATACCCGCCTGCGAGACGAAGCTTTCAAAAATGGCGATCAAGCACTTGTAGACCAGCTGGACCAAGAAATTGAATCCATCAGCAAACTGGTTGAGGCGGTCATGAGTGAGTTTTCTGCAATTATGAGCAAACTCGCCGAGGTTGCATCACAAGCCTATCAATCCGCATTCTGAGGTACGCCAGATGCTTGATCAAGTAAGAGACACAGGCTATGCAAGCCTGATTGACAACGGCGCAAGTAGGCCACTGACAGAAACCTTGGCCGAATACATGATCGCGGCGCTTGAGCAAACCCGAGATGTCATCGGCAGTTACCTGGTCGGCCTCGAGGGCGCGGAACGCGCCAAGGTTGAAAAGGTCAAGCAACAAATTGAAGACTATCTCGAGCAGTTGCGCAAAGCCAAAGCGATGAGTGGATTGGCCAAGTTTTTCAAAGCACTCGGTGCATTGGGTGTGGCATTGGCAATGATCACAGCCATCTTGATTCCAACGCCAATGACCATTGCGATTCTTGTTGTGACCTTGGTCATGTTTCTCGAGCCCTTGATCAGCGAAGCAGCTGGCTCTGAGTCTTTCATTGAAAAAGGGATGGGTGCAATGTTCGAAGCGTTAAGCGACGCTTTGGGACCGATCGGCGCCATTGTGGTCGGCACTTTGTTGATGATCGCGATTGTTGTAGTTTGCACAGCCTTGATGGCAGGTGGCCTGTCGGCCATGTCGTCAAGCGTTTCAGCGGGCGTACAAGCAGCCAGGGAGTTTGCATCGTCGCTTCCAGCCTACATCGCCAAAATGTTGACTGGTTCACTCACCGAGGCGCAAACAATAGCGCTAACCCGCTTTCTTGAGTATGCGCAGTCCGCAATCCTGATGGCACAAGCTGGCCTTCAGGCAGAAATGGGTCAGCTGCAGTACGAGGGTGCAAAACTACTGAAAGAAGCAGAAGTAGCCCAGGCAATTATTGATGGCTGGAGCCAGATTATTGAAATGTTGAGCCAGGAAAATTCCAATTACCAAGATTTGCTGCAACGTTTTCAAATGTTGATTGCGCAACTATTTGGTGTTTGAAACACACCTATTCAGGAGAACAAACAATGGTAGACGTCGCAACAAGAACCGACTCCCTAAGCACAGGCAATGTCGATAAGCCCAACGAACTAACCCAGACTGAAAAAGAAAAATTTCTGGCGTACATGATGGACAAATTCGGCTTGACTGAAGAGCAAGCCAACCGAATGCTCGCCAACCTGTCGCCGGAAGAAGTGCAAACGTATCTTGGTTTGGCCAGTGGCAAAGACACCATTACGCGTGATGAGGCCAAAAAACTTTGGGGTCTTACCGACGACGAGGCGGACATTCTTTTCGGCGGTTCCGAAAGGATCGGGATTCACACAAATCCCTTTGGCGACGCATTTCTTGAATTTTTGATGCTTAGTTACGCCATGCAAGTGGATATCAAACAACTGATGTCTCAAGTACTTGAAACGCAGGTGGAGCTGGGAATAAGCGCCGCAGAAGAGCGCTTGAAAGGTGCCACCGTACAGTTCGCATGCGCGATGTTGTCTGCAGTGATTACAGCTGGCTTGGGCGCGGCCAACGCCACCATTGCCAAAAACAGCAAAACTGGCCATGGCAATCAATGGGTAGGCCCAATCGGCGCCAGCCTGATCACGGCACCAATCAATGCAAGTGGCGAGTATGGCAACGCCAACTATCAATATGAAGGTGCAAAAGACGACATCAAGGCACAAGAAGCAAATGCGTTGTATCAGCAACTTGTCAGTTTGTACCAAACCACCACGGAAACAGAAAAAGAACAAACGCGTGGCACGTAAAAATTATTTTTAAAATTGAGAATCTTACTTCGGGAATGAAAAAATATGACAACCATTAGCCCAGGTTACCATGGTGAAGACGTGGCAGCAGCGGATGCTCCAGGCATCAATGAGCAGCCCGATGGTCAGTTCACTTACCGCATCAAAGACATCATCATTTCCGCTTCCTCCGAAGAAGAACTGCAAGAAATCCTGAACTTTCTGGCTTTAAAAAATAACAAGCCCGTCGAAGAACTGAAGGTTCGCGACATCACCCTAACCTTGGACTACGATTACTTTAACTACAAAAGAAATCTTGGCGAAGATGGAATCACCCACACCTTCACGCTAACAACAGAAGGGCAAGGTCTCGTTCAGAACTACAACGACACTGCCTTCTTCGGCGATGAAATTCCTTTCTTTCCAAGCGGCAGTGCAACTTACCTAAACTCCGGATTTAATACCGAGGCCACCGGCTCAGCCATGAGCGCACAACTGGGCGGCCTGATGGGTGCGGCGCAATACATTTACAACGCCAATTACTCTGCAGAGTCTGATCAGCTTGGTCCGATACAAGACAGCGATCTTGATCCGAACACCCTGACTCTGCTCGAGAACATGTTTGGACCCAACACGGAATTCAATCAGGGGCACTTGAACACACTGAAAATGATGGGGCTGCTTCAGGGAGACGCCAGCCAGGCGCCTGGCACCTGGACGCCCAACGAGAATGGCACCACGGTGGTGGAGGCGTTTGCCAACAATACTTTGGCGTTGATACCCAGCATGGGGCTGTTAACCATGACACAAACACTGATGAACACCGCCAGTGAAGTGCCTGGCTATTTCACTGCCACCGGGTACGCACCGAATTACGGTTCGGGGCAAGTAGAAAAAGATGCCAAGGCGATTCTTGAAGGCATGGCGGAAGTGCCGGATGAAACATTGCCACCGGGACTGGCGCCAGACGAAGAAACGCGCAAAATGCTGAATTTTTTATTTGGCCTGCCGGCAGACAATACCAACTTCACCACCAACCAGCTCAACACTGCAATTTCAATGGGACTTGTTTCTTACAACCCCGCCGAGAACACAATTGCCATGACAACAAATGGCGGTATTTATCTTGCAGACAAAAATGCTGCGGTGGCAGCAGCAGAAGCGGCAGCCGCAGAGGCCGAAGAAGTTGCCAAGCGCGATGCATTCAAGGCAATTATCACCACATTGTCCGATCCGAAAGCGGTTGACATGATGGATTACCTTGAATGGCGTTACAAGAACAGCGCCGCAGTCAAAGACAACGATCGATTCGGCACACAAGGCATGCGGCTTCTGTCAGAACTGAGCGAAACAGACCCTCTTTGGGACCAGATGGGTATACCACCTGAAAATCGGGCGGCCTTTATTGAAGCTGCAAAAGCTGCACTATCCAGTGAGAATCATTCAATGCTCCTCGAAATTTGCGGCGACGATCAAATCTTTGAAAAGAACGACATGTCGACTTGGCTAAACAGCAATTAATTTCTAAATTGGAGGAATGAAAAAACATGACGACCATCAGCCCAGGTTACCGTGGTGAAGACGTCGCAGCAGCGGATGCTCCAGGCATCAATGAGCAGCCCGATGGTCAGTTCACTTACCGCATCAAAGACATCATCATTTCCGCTTCCTCCGAAGAAGAACTGCAAGAAATCCTGAACTTTCTGGCTTTAAAAAATAACAAGCCCGTCGAAGAACTGAAGGTTCGCGACATCACCCTAACCTTGGACTACGATTACTTTAACTACAAAAGAAATCTTGGCGAAGATGGAATCACCCACACCTTCACGCTAACAACAGAAGGGCAAGGTCTCGTTCAGAACTACAACGACACTGCCTTCTTCGGCGATGAAATTCCTTTCTTTCCAAGCGGCAGTGCAACTTACCTAAACTCCGGATTTAATACCGAGGCCACCGGCTCAGCCATGAGCGCACAACTGGGCGGCCTGATGGGTGCGGCGCAATACATTTACAACGCCAATTACTCTGCAGAGTCTGATCAGCTTGGTCCGATACAAGACAGCGATCTTGATCCGAACACCCTGACTCTGCTCGAGAACATGTTTGGACCCAACACGGAATTCAATCAGGGGCACTTGAACACACTGAAAATGATGGGGCTGCTTCAGGGAGACGCCAGCCAGGCGCCTGGCACCTGGACGCCCAACGAGAATGGCACCACGGTGGTGGAGGCATTTGCCAACAATACTTTGGCGTTGATACCCAGCATGGGGCTGTTAACCATGACACAAACCCTGATGAACACCGCCAGTGAAGTGCCTGGCTATTTCACTGCCACCGGATACGCACCGAATTACGGTTCGGAGCAAGTAGAAAAAGATGCCAAGGCGATTCTTGAAGGCATGGCGGAAGTGCCGGAGGAAACATTGCCACCGGGACTGGCGCCAGACGAAGAAACGCGCAAAATGCTGAATTTTTTATTCGGCCTGCCGGCAGACAACACCAACTTCACCACCAACCAGCTCAACACTGCAATTTCAATGGGACTTGTTTCTTACAACCCCGCAGAGAACACAATTGCCATGACAACAAATGGCGGCATTTATCTTGCAGACAAAAATGCTGCGGTGGCAGCCGCAGAAGCCACTAACAACAAAGACCCAAATACCAACCCAAGAATAAAAGAACTGAATGACCTGATCTGGGCATTGAATATCATGGATGCAAACTGGGCAACATTTGATCAAGGGGCTGGCAAAGGTGGCTTGGACAACGTTGTATCGGTCGAAGACCTCGAAGGAATAATCCGACGATATGGGGCGGACAGTGACCAGGGCAAGGCAGCTCAAATTATTCTGAACGCAAGGAATTCAGGGAATATTGACTCTCTATTTCGTGGAAATGTAAACAAAACAGACAGCAAATTCAGTCGAGGTGATTTCGATCAGTTTCGGGCAGGTTTGAATGACATTAAAACAAATCTGTTGACCACAAACGAAGCTGCCGGCCAAGACGGGTACCCGCCTCTGAACACAACCCGTACAGAACAAGTTTTGAATGCTTTGAAGTTCTTGAAAAGCAACTGGGGAGAGTTTGAGTCTGCCAAGAATGGAGATCAAGACAATAAACTCTCCAGGGATGATCTGGAAGCAATCAGGAATTCCTCGAGCAGCACGCCCGCGATGAAAGAGACAGCTGAAGTCTTGCTCCGAGAATTGGATTCCGGCGGTAATGAATGGCTAAACGAATTGCTTTTTATTGGTGATGGTAAGAACAGCGGGGGTGACCTGGATGCCCTAATCAAGCTGATGGAGCATTACATTCCAAAATCCACCAACTAAGTCTAAGCGCAAGGGGTTGGTAAAAAAATCAATGACTGACTCCCTTATCCTGATCAGACGCCATTTCCATGACAGCCCGGAATACCTGGGCTGCAAGCTCCAGGTGTTCTTTCTGAATGTATTCATCTTCTTCGCAGTCCTGATATAGCATTCTGGCCAACTTCACATTCACGATAATCGGAATTCCGTTTTTCTTGGCAAACTCACGAATTCTTAATGCTTCGTCGTCTGTTCCCATGGCGAGAATGTAAGGCAAGTCGTGTTTGCCCGGTTCATAATCCAAAGCCACAGAAATATGCGTGGGATTGGCCACGACCGCCTTTGCGCCAGCAACCCGGGTAAGTGATGAATTGAGAATGCTACGGTGCTCTCTTTTCATTCGCTGCTTTAGTTGTGGATTTCCCATGGACTGCTTTCGTTCATCAGCAATATCTTGGTGGCTCATCCGTAGATTTTTGATGTGATGCATGTACTCCACAGACCAGTCGATCGCAGCGATGACCATAAAAATGATCAGCGACACAAAAATGATTGCCTTCAACACATGAACCAGCACGTCAAAAAACTGAGTCAACCCAGCGCGATAGCTGTAGATCATGTCTCCCATATTGTCTTTGAATACAAGATACCCAACCACAGACAAAATCAGTACTTTGACGATGGACAACAGCAACTGCACCAAAGATTTTTTCGAGAACATGTTCTTGATATTGGATACGGCATCGAACTTCTTGAATGAAGGCGTTAACGCTTCTGGCGAAACGAGAAATCCGATTTGAGCCCAGGTAATCAGGGTGGCGGCTATCGCACAAACAGCGACCAAGGGCACAGTGATTGCCACGAAAACATCAAAGAACATTGAAAAGATGCTTTCTGAGAAAGTCCACGGCTGCTTGAACCCGGCAGTCACGATCAAGTCAAGTAATTCAGAGAAACGTGCCGCATAGTCTTGCGAAAGCCAAAAGAAAAACATGTAAAACATCAGGAGTTTAAACAGTATCTGGGCGTCTTTGCTGACACTGACCTGCCCCTTCTTCCTGGCATCGTCTAATTTTTTCTGGGTGGGTTTTTCAGTTTTTTCGCCGCTCACTGAACATCTCCGAGAAGCAAATTCAAGCTTTCACTGTATTGCCAGAACATTGTCAGTATTTCCTGCTCCGCAAAGAACATGAGTGTGATGAGTGCGGCAATGCCAAACACGCTTCGGAGTCCGAACTCAAGGCTGTAAACTTGAAGTTGCTGGGTAAACGCCGATATGATTTCGACCACGAGTTCTACAGCCAAGATTGCGATTAATACCGGCCCACTCAACAAGACTGCAAAGGTGATGTGGTCGGCGGCCATGCGCAGCATGGTGGTCAGCCAACTGTCCAGACTAAGTAGGGTCAAGGTACCTGGTGGCATAATCAAATAACTGTTGAGTAAATGCACCGAGACTGCATGCAAACCCGGCCCGGCAAAAATCAGTGCTGCAAAAAGCAGACCAAACAATTGCTCAATGGGTAGCTCTTCCCCGCTATCACTACCTGTCGCCTGTGCGGCGAACGTTGCGCCTCTGTAAACATCGACTAAAGCGCCGAATGCTTTGAACGCGTAGTAGGGAAATGCAATGGTCAGCCCCAGTAGTGCACCCAAAACCACCTCACTGAGAAAGGTAATCAAGGTGAAAGTCGGTGGGTTCATTGACGAAAAATACAGGGTGGTTGACGCAAATGCCGGGTAGAGAACCAAAACAGAGCCGACCGACATCTTGATCAGACTGCTGGAAAGACCTTTCGAGAGCAAAGGGAAAAACACCATAAAACTGACAGTTCTGGGTAAATAATACGAGAGCACCGCAAGAAACTGCCGCAGTTGCTCGCCGGTGTCGGTCAGTGGCTCTACCATTTAGAACGATGCGGAACCGAGATTAAATCAAACATGGTTTGCGTAAACTGAACCAACATTTGAGATTGCCAGGAACCCAAGGCAAACAGGATAAGTACAACCCCCATTAACTTGATACCAAAAGGCAAGGCTTGATCCTGCAACTGAACAATAGCCTGCAGGAAACCAAGCAATAACCCCAAAACCATTGTGACAACCACCACAGGGGCGGCAACAAGCAATGAAATCCACAATGCCTGATTGACGTAATAAATCAGCATGATTTACACCAAGTAAGAATTGACCAGACCCTGGAGTACCTTTGCCCATCCCTCGACTGCGACGAACAAAACAATTTTTGCGGGAACGGTGAGTGACATGGGTGACACCATCATCATGCCCAAGGCCATCAGGGCGCTTGAAACGGCCAGATCAATGATCACGAAAGGCAGGTAAAGATACAATCCGATTCTGAAAGCCTCAGCAAGTTCGGAGGCAACAAAAGCCGGAAGCACAACAAACAGATCTGTTTTCTCGACTTCAGGTGCATCGTATTTTTTCTGGAATTTTTGTGCCGTTTCATGAAAGCTGTTGAGGTAACCCGGATTGACATTGGCCAACATGAACTTTTTAAAGGGCGGCACACTGGCATTAATCGACTCGAGCACTTCGGTTCCGCTGACCGGCATTTTGCCGTCTGGTGCGAAACGTTGGCCAGCCTCAGTCAATATAGAGCCCATCACCAACAGGGTCATCACCATGGAAATTCCGTACAGCACCATGTTTGACGGCACTTGCTGCACACCAATTGCATTGCACAATATGAGCAACACCGCCGATATTTTCAGGAATGAAGTGGCCGTTACCGCCACCAATGGCAATACGGATAGCGAGGCTATCGTGACAATCAGACCAATTGGATTGATGCTTTGATCCATGTTGAGATTCTCTTAGTCGAGTCTTTTTGTGACTTGAACCATCAATTGGTCCTGAAAGTGCACCAGCTCGCCCTCAAGTATTGGCGAACCCATTACACACAAGGTCACCATTGGCAAGGCATGCTCTCTTAATTCAATCAAGGTGCCTTCTTGGACGCTGCACAACTCATTAAAAAGAATCTTGGTTTTACCCGCATGAATCTCTAGTTCGATTTGCTCGTGTGGTGGAAGATTCTCTTCATCAAGACCTGATGTGTCAGAAAGATCGTCGCTACCAAAGTGGAGTCGTGTGTCGTCTTCGTTCATTTCGATGAATACCTCATAGTTTCTTTTTGAAAATTTATCGCCTTTAAATCGCAGTGAACCGCGTATTGATCGAGACGATGCATTGACCCTAAAATTTTGCAGTGCAACCAAATCACCCTGTTCAAGTTCTGCGAGTTCGGTACTCAACCACTTTCTTTTTGTTGGATACAAATAAACACTCAACTCGAAAAATACTTTCTTTCCCATGGACTCGTAGTCATTCCAGTAGCGCAGGCAATAGTTCCGTGCCTTTGCTTCAAGCAGCTTCAATGTTTGCTTGTCTGACAAAAGAATGAGTTTGTTTTGGCGCTTGTAATCCACGGCCAGGTAGTCGCTGGGGTTTGAGGTGGGCATTTGATGTGCCGGCAAAAAGTCCTCGACATGAAGCCCGAGAATTGACTCGAGTTCGTTCAGGACGGCACTGACGATATCAATTAGCGGAACGATGCCCTCACCACCCCAATCCACGGTTTGGGGTGTAATCAAACTGCCAGTTTGCTCAAAAATATAAGCTGAATCCAGACCAATCTGAATCTCGTTTCCCTCAGGGAAATTGGCACTGACCCAAATCAGGTCGCTGATCGTACTTTTGTGGGGTAATCCAG
The DNA here is from genome assembly GCF_043511195.1 of Limnobacter sp. Lineage (NCBI taxonomy): Bacteria > Pseudomonadati > Pseudomonadota > Betaproteobacteria > Burkholderiales > Burkholderiaceae > Limnobacter > Limnobacter sp. The sequence continues at coordinate 523,355 of NZ_CP121330.1, forward strand.
TTGTGCGCCGAATCACCAGATCAGAATGCCTGTCGGTATCAAAGTAATAAATGCGCTGAGACATTGATCTTGATCGGGCAAAAATTGTGAAACTGGTCGCGTCGTAACGCACTGTTCGAAGTCGATCCAGTGCCCAAACCTGCGCCACTTCTTGCTCATTGATGTGTTCAGCTATTTCCATAATTTCTGTAGAAGTACTTCTTCTATTCCCAATAATTTTTTCTCGGCCTGATTCACTTTCAAGCAACTTTCCTGGTACGCAAGCTGTGCTGACTCGTACTGTTGATGAGATTGATCGATGGACTGCTGGATGTTTTTTATTTTTTTGATGCCCTGTTGCTGAAGCTTTGTGAAGCTGAGCAGCTGATCCACTTTGACAAAGTTGCCATTGGTCAAACGTTGCAGGGTTTCTACTTCTATTTGAATGAGCCTTTGCTCCATTTGCTCAAAATGCGCCTGGGTACTTTCAATGGTTCGCGCGGCCTGATCTTGCTCAAGCGCTTTGAGTTTCTGTTTACGGCGCGATGAATCCACCCGTAGCTTCCGGATCGCCATGATTTGCTGGAGGTCTTTGGTGAAGGTGTTCACGCTTTCGCCTCTTGAACCAGTCGCTCAAACCCGACAATCAGCGTACCGAGACGCGACAATGCCACAGTAGGTGACTCGGGTTCAGACCGGGACTGTTTGCACCATTCATCGAGGCTGGCCTTGATGTTCACTACTTCATCAACCAATGGATCGGTACCTGGCTGGTATTCATTAAGCCGAATCAACAGCTCAACTTCCTGATAAAGCGAATAGGCGCGCCTGACCAGTGACGCCAGTTCCTGGGTTTTGGCGCTGCTGACTGAACCCATGACACGAGACAGACTTTTTAAGGGATCAATTGCGGGGAAATGACTTCGTTCGACCAGTTTGGTGCTGAGTACAATGTGCCCATCGAGAAGGCTTTTGGCCTCGCTGGCAATTGGATCATCTTCAATCCGCTCGCCTTCCATGAGTACTGTGAAAACGGCCGTAATATCCCCTTGTTCCGTTCGACCTGAACGTTCGATCAATTCAGGCAAAATTGAATACACAGAAGGCGTGAATCCCGCCTGTGTGGCAGGCTCCCCGGCCATCAACCCCAGTTCACGCTGCGCGCGGGCAAGACGCGTTAACGAATCCACAACCAACAAAACAGACTTTCCCTGGTCCCTTAGATATTCGGCAATGGATGTGGCGGTAAACGCAGCACGAACACGCTCGATTGCCGATCGGTCAGAAGTAGCGCACACAAAAAAACTTTTTTTGCGAATTTCATCCGTGATTTCTTTTTCGATGAACTCCCTCAACTCACGACCGCGTTCGCCCACAAGACCAAACACCACAGCATCCACATTCGCACCGCGAACAATTTGGGCCATCAAGGTGCTTTTGCCACAACCAGGGGGTGCAAAAATACCCACCCTTTGGCCAATACCAAGGGTAAGCAGTCCATCAATGACCCGCACTTTCGTGACGAGCGGCTCGCTAACGGGTGGTCTTTTACTGGCTGGAGGTGCCACCTGAATGACGGGTCGTGCATCGGAATCGACCGACAAGACGCCGGATCGACGGTCATACGGGTGATCCAGATTGCGGCCCATTCCATCGAGGAGCGATGAAAGCAAGTGATCTGACGCCTTAATGCTGTGCGCTCGGCCCAAGGGCAACACTCGGGAACCCAAAGCGACTCCGGCGACAGATTCAAGACACGAGATGGTGACAATATTTTCAGAGAACGCGATAACCTCGCCAAGGATTTTATGCCCGCCAGACGTTTCAATTTCACACAACTCACCTTGCACCACATCGGGCAAAATCGCCTTGACTGTAGAAACAATAATTTCACTGACATAACCAACACGTTTCACGGGGTTGATCTGCCCAATCCTGGCTTGAAGCTGATTGACGATTGCAGGTGCCAACAGAGCCGTGGCGCTGCGCATCAGAGGACAACCTCATAAACGGTTTCGCCCTGAAAAACTACTTTTCGGGAATCGACGCTGAGCAAATTAACACCTTGATACCGCCCGCCGACGTACAGCCTTGCCCCGTCTCGCAGGATAACGACAGGGCGACTACCAAGAACAACCTGCTCAATGGCGATTTCATCGATACGGCGTTGCTCTTCAGTCAACGCCAGGCGGGCACGGATATCCACTTTCTCACCGTAATCGATGACCAGGCGATTCAAGAGTTTTTCAAACCCGATGGACTGCGCCCTCGACAACTCCGCGTCGATATCCACACGGTCATCATCCACCTTTACCGAGAGCTGGTTCGTGGAGGCTCTGATTGCAAAATCATTGATCTCGTTTGCCACGTTCTCTGCCATGCGACTCTCAAGGGTAGAAAGCGGTTTCAATTTGTAGGTGTTGTTCAAGTTTGGTTTCTTGATAACGCTGGCCTCTGACTTGACAACACCCGCCGTGCCGAAGAACAAAACGACTGTGGTCAACAACAAGCCGATAATGAATAGTAAGGCGACGATTGCCCTGGCTCCTATGCCCCGTAAGAGTTGCACCAATTGATGGAGAGTTCTGGCGAACCCGTCATTCAATGACGACATCAGCCCACTGGTGCCGTTGACGATCTGCAACTCGATTTGTATGTGCTTGAAATCAAGCGTGAGCAGTTGCGAGGGGAAAAGCGTGTTGTCTACCTTTTTTTGATCAGGTGCGGTTAACCTGGCCTCTGAATGCAGGGTCTCGATGTTGAACCGACGCCCGCTTTTTCTGAGTGTGATCAAGGTATCCGGAATTTCAGGATCGCACAGGAATACATCTGACTGAGAGTTTGCGCCCAGGCTGACCAGCGAGTTGTCCAGTCGCCAGACCGCACCGGCATGCAATCCTGACTTGGCCTTAACCTGAATGTGGATCATGATGTGACTCCGTCAGCAAATGGATTATTTCTCGCTTGAAGATTTAGATTGATGTTGCCTAACACTTGAATTTCCATGTTTGAAGAAATTTCTTGATGAGAAAGAACCGGAATGATGAACAATGAGTCTTGAATAATTTGGCGGAAAAACACCCGACAATCCATTGAACACACAATGGCGGGCACATAGTTTCCAACCAGATGCGGCCTGCACTGCTCCTCGACAATTTCGATTAGTTCATTGAGGGAGCTGGAATCAATGTCAACAAATGATCCATTGCCGTCACTTCGACTCGACTCTCGTATCAACTGCTCAAATTCCACGCCCAACATGAAGACTTTAAGTTTTCGCTCGTGGGTATGTTGATGGCATATTTGCTCGAACAAGCCACGGCGTACCTGCTCGGCGATAACCATGGGGTCTCGCTCGCGTTGCCCCCATTCAATTAATGAATTCAAAATTGAACGCATGTTTTTGATTGAAACTGATTCGCCAAGCAAGCGTTGCAACACCTCCACCACTTTGGTAACGGGTAACACGCGCTCAAGTTCCTTGAGTTGTTCTGTGTACTTGTCACCCAGAGTGGTCATATGTCTTTGATATTCATTCAAGGTGAATAGCTGGTCGACCTTCTGGACCAACAACGCTTCAATTTGCGATACCAATCTTGTTTCGAATGTCAGGTATTCCAGCTTGTGCTGATCGAGAAGTGTTTTCTGAAGGGGGTCGCACAGCATGTCGTATTTACCGGTAACAACATCTTTCTCAATCACGAATTCAATACCGGGCACGGCCTGCACCAGTGACTGATCGCTGCGAATGCTGAGCCGCTTTTCGGAGATATGAATGGACATGGCCGGTACGCCGTACACATAGAACTCGACAAAACTCTCGGTGTGATTGGTGAACTCGAACAACGGAAACAGAATGCCCAAATGTTCTACTCGCCGGTTTCTCGCAATTCTGCAAATATTCTGAATTTGATTGGCTGCAGTGGGCTCGATGTCTAGAGGCAGCCGCACTTCAAGCGGTGCGAACGTGTTGGTGTGCAAGATGTCGTCCATCTTGACGCTTTTACCGCTGGCAGACAGCATGTCGCTGAACTGCGTGGACACATCGACGTCTGCGGCTTTGTCAGTTTTTCTCGAAATGAAGTACCAACCGCACAGCAGCGTTGCCGAAGTGGCGAGGAACACATAACTGGGCATGCCAGGAACGAATGCGAACAGAAAACAGAAAATGCCGCTGATTTGAAGTGCGTTTGAATTTCGGCTGAGGTCTTTCAACATGTCTTGCGCAGTGTTGGATCCGTCAGCCTCGCCTTTGGTAACACGCGTCACAATCAAACCGGCCGCGATGGAAACCATCAACGATGGAATGATGGCGACCAGTCCGTCGCCTACTGACAAAATGGTGTACACCGACCCCGCTTCAGAAAAGGTCATTCCCTTCTGAATCATGCCCACCGTTAAGCCACCCAGCAGGTTAACCACCGTGATAACGAGCCCGGCAATTGCATCATTTTTTACAAACTTGATCGCACCGTCCATTGCACCAAATAACTGCGACTCTTTTTCAAGGTCGGAACGGCGTTGTTTCGCAACTGTTTGAGTAATTAACCCGGCACGCAGATCGCTGTCGATGGACATTTGCTTTCCGGGCATGCCGTCGAGTGAGAAACGCGCAGCCACTTCAGCAACACGCTCGGAACCTTTGGGAAGCACCAGAAAATTAACAACAGAAATAATGAGGAAAATCGTTAAACCAACGGCCACATTGCCGCCCACGACGAACTCGCCGAAGGTTTGGACAATATGTCCGGCATCACCCTCTAGTAGAATTTGTCGTGTAGTGGAAATGGTGAGAGACAACCGAAACAAGGTTGTCATCAAAAGAAGCGCAGGAAATGAAGAAAATGCCAGCGGGGTTTCAATGAGTACGGCACTGATTACAAGCACGACCGACACAGAAATATTGATGGCCAGGAGTACATCGAGAATGCCCGGGCCCATGGGTATCACCATCATGACGATCATGAGGATGATGAGAGATGCACCAACCACCTCGGACCGTGCAGAAGCCAGCCTTGCAAACCTGTTTAACACTTCGATCATCGCGAGTCCTCAGCCAACAAACCTTGAATTCGGTTTTCTAGTGCTTACTAGGTGGCGTTCAAACTCAACAAAGTTCGTCTTTTCTGGACAAAAATTGCGATGAATCGATTTCGACTACACAGCGCCGGGTGGGGCGACGCTGTGGATGCTCGACATGTCAGGTCAGGTTGGTGCTCAATGCCCTTTTCAAATCTTCTTCACTTCGACCCGAGTACTCCAGCAGGGCTCTGAATTGATCTTGCCCAACCGTACCCACATTGAAGTAATCACTTTCGGGATTGGCGAAGTAGAAGCCTGAAACACTTGCAGCCGGGTTCATGGCCAGACTTTCCGTCAAGGTCATGCCGATTTCTTCACACTGCATTACTTCAAACATATTGCGCTTGATGGTGTGTTCCGGGCAGGCGGGGTAACCCGGTGCGGGGCGAATGCCTTGGTACTTCTCGGCAATCAGCTCTTCGTTGCTGAGTGTTTCATCGGCGACATACCCCCAAAGGTCTTTGCGCACACGGTGGTGCAGGCATTCGGCAAAGGCTTCGGCCAAGCGGTCGGCAATGGCCTTGAACATGATGGAGGAGTAGTCATCATGCTCGGCCTGGAATTGCGCTTCCTTTTTTTCCACACCCAAACCGGCTGTTACCGCGAACATGCCGATGTAGTCTTCGCCTGCGCCTTTCGGTGCAATGAAGTCGGCCAGTGATTTGTTGGGTATGCCTTCGCGCTTTTCGCCTTGCTGGCGCAAAGGGCTGTAGGTAAACAGCACTTGGCTGCGGCTTTCATCGGCATACACTTCAATGTGATCATCATCCACGGTGTTGGCGGGGTAGAAGGCGATTGCCGCATTGGCTTGCAACCAGCGGCCTTCGATGCATTTTTTCAGCATGGCCTGGCCGTCTTCAAACACTTTGCGGGCGGCTTCACCCACCAGGTCGTCTTGCAATACGCGGGGGTAACCGCCGTGCAAATCCCAGGTTTGGAAGAAAGGGGTCCAGTCGATGTACTGCGCAATGTCGGCCAGGTCGTAGTTCTTGAAGTAACGCTTGCCAATGAACTTGGGCTTGGGTGGTGTGTAGGCAGCCCAGTCAATTTTTTGTTTGTTGGCGCGTGCAGCTTCAATGCTGATCAGCGGTTGTGCCTTTTTGTTGGCGTGCTGTTCACGAACGCGTTCGTATTCAGTTTTTAAATCAGACTTGAATGTGTCGGCCGACTCATCGGACAACAAATTGGAGGCCACGCCCACAGAACGGCTCGCATCCGACACATACACTGTGGGGCCTTCATAATGCGGGGCAATTTTCACGGCGGTGTGCACGCGGCTGGTGGTGGCGCCACCGATCAACAAGGGAATACCACGGTCGCGGAAGTAGGGGTCGCGTTGCATTTCACTTGCCACGTAAGCCATTTCTTCAAGCGACGGCGTAATAAGACCCGACAAGCCAATGATGTCGGCATTGATTTCTTTGGCCTTGGCGAGAATTTGCTCAGCGGGCACCATCACGCCCATGTTTTCAACTTCAAAGTTGTTGCACTGAAGCACCACGGTGACAATGTTTTTGCCAATGTCGTGCACATCGCCTTTCACGGTGGCAATCAGGATTTTGCCTTTGGCTTTGGCATCGCCACCGGCAGCCACCAATTGCTTTTTCTCTTCTTCAATGTAGGGAATCAGGTGGGCCACCGCCTGCTTCATGACGCGGGCACTTTTTACCACTTGCGGCAGGAACATTTTGCCGGCACCGAACAGATCGCCGACCACGTTCATGCCGTCCATCAGGGGGCCTTCAATCACATTGATTGGACGCCCGCCATTGGCTGCAATTTCAGCCCGGCATTCTTCAGTGTCTTCAACAATGAAGTTGGTGATGCCGTGCACCAAGGCGTGGGCCAGGCGTTTCTGCACTGGCTGGTTGCGCCACTCCAGGTTTTCTTCCAGCTTTTTGCCACCGGCTTTCAAGGTGCCTGCGAATTCGATCATTCGCTCGGTGGCGGTTTTACCGAAATCGGGGTCGTTCTCGGCCAGCTTGGGTTGACGATTCAGCACAATGTCTTCCACGCGGGCTTTGAGTTCGGGCTCCAGGTCGTCGTACACGCCCATCATGCCGGCATTCACAATGCCCATGGTCATGCCATTCTTGATGGCGTGGTACAGGAACACGGTGTGAATGGCTTCGCGTGCGGGTTCGTTGCCACGGAAACTGAAGGACACGTTGGACACACCACCGGAAATTTTGGCGTGCGGCAGATTTTTCTTGATCCAGCCGGTGGCCTCGATGAAGTCGTTGCCGTAGTTGTCGTGTTCCTCGATGCCGGTGGCAATCGCGAAAATATTCGGGTCGAAAATAATGTCTTCAGCAGGGAAGCCGACTTCGTTCACGAGGATGTTGTAGGCACGTTCACAAATTTCAGTTTTGCGGGCGTAGGTGTCGGCCTGACCTTTTTCGTCAAAGGCCATGACGATAACGGCTGCGCCGTAGCGCTTGCACAATTTGGCCTGGCGTTTGAATTCGTCGACGCCTTCCTTCATGGAAATGGAGTTGACCACCGCCTTGCCTTGCACGCACTTCAGGCCAGCCTCAATCACTTCCCATTTGGAAGAATCGATCATCACCGGCACGCGTGAAATATCAGGTTCAGACGCCATCAGGTTCAGGAACTTCACCATGGCGGCTTTGGAGTCGAGCATGGCTTCGTCCATGTTCACGTCGACAATTTGTGCGCCGTTTTCAACTTGCTGACGGGCCACGCTGAGCGCTTCGTCGTACTGCTCGTTCAAAATCATGCGGGCAAACGCTTTGGAACCCGTTACGTTGGTGCGCTCGCCCACGTTGATGAACAGGCTGGAATCGTCAATGTTCAGTGGCTCAAGGCCGGACAAGCGGCACTTGGGTTCCACGGTGGGAATGGCACGCGGCTTCTGGTTCTCCAAAGCTTTGGCAATGGCGGCAATGTGATCGGGCGTGGTACCGCAGCAACCACCGGCCACGTTCAGGAAGCCAGCTTGCGCAAATTCTTTCACCAGGCTCGAGGTAATTTCCGGTGTTTCGTCAAAGCCGGTGTCGCTCATGGGGTTGGGCAAACCGGCGTTGGGGTACACGCAAATGGGAACGTCGCAAATTTTGCTGAGTTCGGCCACGTAGGGGCGCATGAGGGATGCACCCTGTGCACAGTTCAAACCAATGGTGATGGGCTTGGCGTGGCGAACCGAGTTCCAGAAGGCTTCCACGGTTTGACCTGACAACACGCGGCCAGAGGCATCGGTCACCGTGCCGGAAATCATGATGGGCAACTTGTTGCCGGAATCTTCGAAATACTGGTCGATCGCGAACAGCGCAGCTTTGGCGTTCAGCGTGTCGAATATGGTTTCGACCAACAACAAGTCAACACCGCCCTCGACCAGGCCCTTGGTTTGCTGGTAGTAGGTTTCAACAAGTTGGTCGAATGTGATGTTGCGCGCGCCGGGGTCGTTGACATCGGGGCTGATCGACGCGGTTTTGGGTGTGGGGCCCAGGGCACCCGCTGCAAAACGGGGTTTATCCGGTGTGGAATATTTCACACAGGCTGCTTTGCACAGGCGGGCGGCTTCGCGGTTCATTTCGTCCACGAGGTGTTCCATCTCGTAGTCGGCCTGCGCCACAGTGGTGGCTCCAAAGGTATTGGTTTCCAGAATGTCGGCACCGGCAGCCAGGTATTGCTCATGAATTTCGGTCATGATGGCGGGCTGGGTCAGCACCAACAACTCGTTGTTGCCCTTGATGTCGCGGTGAAAATCAGCGAAACGCTCGCCCCGGTACTGGGCTTCCGTGAGCTTGTACTGCTGGATCATGGTGCCGGTTGCACCGTCCAGAATCAGGATGCGTTTTTGGAGTAATTCACGGAGTTGGGCTTCGACTGCGGCGCCGTTGACAACAAGGCTGTTGTGCTCGGCAGGCGAAGAAGCGGGGCGCGTGTTCATCGCGGGGCCTCTATATGATGCAAGGGTTTGAAAACAGGCTGCATTTTAGCAGGGAAATGCTAAGAAGCGTTGCACTCTGGACATACGGTGAAGCCAGTGTGCTGCGCAATCTTGCCTAAGCAATGCTTCTGATTCCGGCTTGATGCTTCTGGCTTGGGGCATGCGAAACGCTTTGGCGTCTTCGCATCGGTTCCTGTCGGAACCGCCCCGCGCTGCGAATCCGCCGGGAAGCCTTGCAAAGCCGGCAAAACAGCACAGCACACTTGCTTCCCCCCGCATCCTTGAATTTCCCGCTTTTCCCCATTTCACGGCACCACGGTGGCCCCGCGCAAACGGTACAGACCATACAGGTTCGCCACCGTAATCACGATCATGGTCAGGCACAACTCCCAGGAATCAAACAGATAGCCATGCACTGCCCACAACGCATTGGTGGCCAATGTGGCTTTGCGCATGCCCACATTGCCCATCATGAACAAGGCCCAAGTGCCCAACAAGGTAGCAAAAAGAGGCAACGAGCTGGCCAGCCAGCCTTGCCAGGTGAATGCGGCAATGCCCACCGCCACACTGGAAAAGCCAACAACCAATGCCATGCGCAAGCGACGACTCATGACATTTGAATAGATGGTGACAGCCTGCCGCACCCCGGTCAGCAACATGATCAGAAAACCAGTGTGAACACCCAACAGATAATATTGAAATCCCCAGGCCATTGAAGAAATTGCGAACAACAGCTTGGTGCCACGTTCAGAGATCACGCAAAAACCCGCAATGCTCAGACCAAAGGCCAAAATACCAACTGCTCTGGTCAACAGATCCCAAGAGTCCAATTCGAAAGATTCCGCTCAGTGTTCAAGTTAGAGCGACATACTACCTTTGAATTGTTAACAGGCTCGTACAAAGCAGAAATCAAATTGAGTTGATTCAATCCCTTGATCTACAACATAAATTGATCCTGTTTAACGATTGAGCCTTGTCGTGTGGTGAGTTACAGTGACCCATCCACAATTTACATACATTCAGCTTCATGCTTAATTCCAATATTCGGGCAAGCTTCACCAGCCGCCTGATCGCAGGTAGCTTGATCGCCCTGTTCCTGCTGTCAATTCCTGTGGCCTTTACGGCCCACTGGATTTTGCGCAACAACACCATCAATCAGGCTGGCGTGAATGCCACGGCGCAAACCGAGCAAGTCGCTCAGTCTGTTGACCGCCACCTAAAGGCACACTTGCGCGACCTGGTCTACACCAGCCGGATCGAGCAGTCTTTCGGAAACTACTCGCCGGAGGAACAAACCAGGCTGCTGCAAATTATGCGTGACCACACGCCGGGATACTTGTGGATTGGTGTGGCTGCGCCAGATGGCACGGTATTGGCAGCGCTTGACAACCTGCTGGTTGGCAAAAGCGTGGCCGCACGCCCGTGGTTCAAGCGCGGTTTGACCGAACCCGCGATCATGGATGTGCATGAGGCTGCATTGTTGGCGGCCCTGTTGCCTGCCCGGGCCGAAGAGAAATACCAGTTTATTGATTTCACAACGCCACTGAGAAACCGGCAAGACGAAATTATTGGCGTGATCGGGATTCATCTGGACTGGAAATATTTCATTTCCGAAATTGAACAGGACGTATTCAACACCATTAACCCGTCTGCGCCCACTGTCATTCTGGCCAAAGACGGGACCTTAAGAATGGGTAACCGGCTGGATTTGGCTGACTTTCAAGACAGCACGGCCTGGACTGCCATGGCAGGTTTTCAAAAGGCAGTGGCCGGAGAAAGCAACTGGTCGATTGAAAAGCTGAGTGACGGGGAAAACTACCTGGTGGCCTTTGCGCCCAACAACAGCGCGGAAACCAGCGATTTGGGCTGGATTTCAGCCACAGTCACGTCTTTGGACACGGTTTCCTCGCCCATCTCGAAAGCGCTGATCGGTGCAATTCTGGCCCTGATTATCGGGACAGTCGCCACGCTCTTGCTGGTGTTGGCTTTGGGCCGCAGCTTGTCTGCCAAAGCAAGCGCCTATCTGGATCTTGTGCGCAAAAATGATCCGAAGGCACTCGAGGCTTCCATGAATGAGTTGCCCACCGAGTTGCAACCCATTTCCAGAGACATTCTGGACCTGACCCGTGGGCTGACTGCAAAAAGCCTGTCGCTTGAAAATGCGCTGAAATCAGCCAAAGAAAGTTATTGGGTTGTCGAGGCCCTGATTGTACAAGCGCCCGTTCCAATTGCGATGTTCGACACGGAGATGAACTATGTAGCGGCATCGGCGCGCTGGGTACAAACTTTTGCAACCGGGCACAATGGAAGCCTGGTGGGTAAAAATCACTACGATGTGGTACCCAACCTGCATGAACGCTGGCGCCAGGCGCACAAGGCTGGCCTGGCGGGTGAAAGCCTGTCGGCCACATCAGACCCCTGGACCAGCCCCGATGGCCAGACCATTTGGCTGGATTGGGCCATTGAGCCCTGGCTTCGACCCGACGGGCACCGCGGCGGCATCATTTTGATGTGCAAAGACGTAACCGAGGAACGCCTGATGCGCGACAGCCTCGCAGAAAGTGAAGAACGCTTCAAGCTGGCCATGGAGGGCTCTCACGATGGCCTGTGGGATTGGCAAGTGGGCACCGACAAAGTGTATTTTTCACCCAGCTGGAAGCGCTTGCTGGGTTACGAAGACCATGAACTAAGCAACGACTTTGGCACTTGGGAGCGCCTGACCGCACCGGACGACCTGGAAGTTGCCAAAAAAGCCCTGGCAGACGCCTTGGATGATCCGAAAAAAAACTCTTACGAGGCCGAGTTTTGCATGGCGCACAAAAATGGCCACTGGGTTCATATACTGGCCAGGGCCTTGATTGTGCGGGATCAAGATGGCAGACCGGCCCGAGTTGTGGGTACCCACCTGGACCGCACTGTGCAGCTTGAACTGGAGGGCCGGTTGCGTGAAACAGCCATTGCGGCCAAGGCTGAAAAAGACGCCAACGCGGAGAAGAGCCGCTTTTTGGCCACGATGAGTCATGAGATTCGCACCCCTTTGAATGGCATCATGGGTTTTGCTCGTCTGCTTGAAATGGACCTGCCACCGGGTGACCTGAAAGAGCAAGCGGGTTATCTCGTTCAGTCATCAGAAACCTTGTCTGCCATCTTGAATGACATTCTGGACTTCTCGAAACTGGAGTCAGGCATGGTGAAACTGATTGAGTCACCATTCTTGATGGACCAGTTACTCAAGGGCAGCACTGAGCTTCCTCGCCTGACTTGCGAATCCAAAGGTGTCAAATTCGAGCTTGAGAACAAGCTCGAGGATCATCAAATTTATTCAGGCGACATGGGTCGCTTGCGGCAAATACTTCAAAATTTGCTATCTAACGCCATCAAGTTTACTTCTCACGGCAAAGTTAGCCTAAAAGTAATCAATACGCCACTTAACGCCACGGAAGACTTGCTGACTTTCGCAGTCAGCGACACCGGACTCGGCATTCCAAAAGAAAAGCAATCGCAGTTGTTTAAACCGTTTTCACAGGTACACACCGACCGCGAGAACCGGTTTGGCGGCACAGGACTGGGCTTGTCGATTGTGAAAAGCCTGGTCAATGCCATGGGCGGAGAAATACAACTTGAGTCGGAGCCGGGCCTTGGCACTCAGGTCATGTTTTCAGTAACCCTGAAACGGGAATACCAGCTCAACGAACAAAGTCAGGAGCGCATCCTGCCGAGCCGACCTTTGCGGGTTTTGGTCGCAGACGACACGCCACTGAATATCAAACTGATTCAGACCTTTTTGCAAAAGGATGCTCACTCTGTGGATGTGGCCCGAGACGGCAAAGAAGCCTTGAATAAGGCCATGACCGAACCCTATGACTTTATTTTGCTCGACATTGACATGCCCAAACTGTCGGGTTATGAAGTGATTGAGAAAATACGGGAAAACGCTGGCCCCAATCAACACTGTGAGGCGGCCGCATTAACCGGGTATGCATTTGACAGCGACATTGAACGGGCAGTTGCTGCTGGATTTAACTATCACTTTGCAAAACCCATTCAGTTCAATTTGTTGTTAAATCGCTTGGCAATAAGCAGTCAGAATACGAAATGATCACCCACCATGCGAAATGTGGTGCAAAATAGCGGGCTGTTGAAATTGACTAAAAAACGGGGTGTTTTATGGAATTATTAATGGATCCAAACGTTTGGGTCGCATTTGCGATTTTGACGGCCTTGGAAATTGTGCTGGGTATCGACAACATTGTGTTCATCACAGTGTTGGTGTCGAAGCTACCCGCAGACATTCGTGACCGCGTGCGCCAATTTGGTTTGATGTTTGCGATGGCCACCCGCGTGGGCCTGCTGTTTTCGCTTTCCTGGATCATCGGTTTGACCGAACCGCTGTTTACCGTATTGGAGAAGGCCATTACTGGCCGAGACCTGGTGCTTTTCTTCGGTGGTCTGTTTCTGTTGTGGAAAGCCTCCAAAGAAATTTATCTGGAAGTGGAAGCCCCGCACCAGGTTCAAGAAGAACTCGAGGCCGGCGCCGCAATTCAGAAAACCGGTGCCAAACTGTTTTGGTACTCCATCATTCAGATCGGTATTCTGGACATCGTGTTCAGCCTGGATTCGGTCATTACTGCGGTGGGTATGGCAGATGACATCGAGGTAATGATCGCTGCGGTGATGGTGGCCGTGGGCGTCATGATGGTGTTTGCCAAGTCAATTGGCGAGTTCGTGGAAGCCCATACATCGGTTAAGGTGCTTGCCCTGGCCTTCCTGATGATGGTGGGCATGTTGCTGATCGCAGAAAGCTTTGGTCAACATGTACCGAAGGCTTACCTGTACAGCGCAATGGGCTTCTCTTTGCTGGTCGAATTGCTGAACCTGCGCTCACGCGCCAAGCGTGAAAAGCTGAAAGCAATGGCGCAAGCCGAAGTGTAAAAGCGCTGTAGTTTCCGAGACAAAAAGCCAGTGTAAACTGGCTTTTTGTTTTTCTGGTACCTGGTAGTTCAGGCAATGCCCATGCTTTCTCGTGTATTCAAAGTCCTTTTCATGTGGCTTCCTCTGGCTTTGCTTCCAGCCAAAACCGTTGCCAACAGTGAAAACGTCTGGGCGGTGTGGAAACAAGAAGGGGTGCACGCCATCATGCGACATGCCACGGCACCCGGCTTTGGTGACCCGGAACATTTCACGCTTGGCCGTTGCGACACACAACGTAATCTGAATGAAACAGGGCGACAGGAAGCCCGCGCACTGGGAGAAACCATTCGAAAACAAGGCATTGCGCTGAGTGCGGTTTATTCAAGCCAGTGGTGCCGCTGTTTGGACACCGCCAAAGAACTAAGACTTGGCAAAGTGCAGGAATTGCCCGCCTTGAATTCATTTTTTCGAGACCGAAGCCACAGTGAAAACCAAACCGCTGCCTTGAAAAAGCACATCGCTGCGCTTGGACCAACAGAAAAAATTCTCTATGTGACGCACCAGGTAAACACCACCGCTTTGACTGGTGTGTACCCGGCATCAGGCCAGGTCATTCTTTTCAAGCTTGGTCAGAATGGGGAAATTCAAGTGGTGGGCACAATCAATTCTGATTAGCTGACATTGCGGTGCGCCTGTGGTTTTGCCTGAACCTTTAACAACTTGTACACTCGAATTTCACAAACAGGCATGCCCTGAAGCAAACAATATTCAACAAGAAGGGGATTTACACTATGTTCACCAGTATTTTATTGGCCACCGATGCGTCTGAATGCTCCATGGCCGCTGCAGCCAAGGCCATAGAATTGGCTGCCAGCAGCAAGGCACAGCTCACCGTGGTGTACGTGTCTGCCCCTTATTTTTACCTGGACAAGGCTGAGAAAGCTGAATTCAACAAACGTTCGGAAGAAACAGCCAACAAGGCATTCGAGCAAATCAAGGCCATGGTGCCCAAACGCAAAATGTCTGCTGATTCCGTTCACACGGTGATCAAACAAGGCAAGCGCCCGTCGACGGCCATTCTGGACGTGGCCAAGGCAGCACACGCGGATTTGATCATCATGGGCTCGCACGGCCATTCCGGCTTGAACCGTTTGATGTTGGGCAGTGTTGCCAATGAAGTAGTGACCCAAGCCAAATGTGCCGTGTTGATCACCAAATAATACGATAAGGCATCCTTAACAAAACTTAACCCGCATGCTTTGAACTTACTGCCTTCAGTGACCTCGAACTGTTAACGATTCTGGCCTGCGAGCCATGACGTTTGGAAAATCTTGTAGCTTGAAATTCCAACTGGAGGTAGTAAACATGTTGAAATCAAAACTCACGACAGCAAGCCTGATCGGTTCCATTGCACTGTCAGCCGCCGCTTTTAGCCTGCCTGCCCACGCCGAAATCATGGTGGGCGGTGCACCCATGCTGCCAAGCAAAGACATTGTGGACAACGCCGTCAACTCAAAAGATCACACCACCTTGGTCACGGCAGTTAAAGCAGCCGGCTTGGTTGATACGTTGAAAAGCAAAGGTCCTTTCACTGTATTTGCCCCAACCAATGCTGCCTTTGCGGAATTGCCAAGCGGCACAGTGGATACGCTCTTGAAGCCAGAAAACAAGGCTGCGCTGCAGGGTGTGCTCACCTACCATGTGGTCCCCGGAAATATTACAGCGGCTGATTTGAGCAACAAGATTGTTCAGGCGGGTGGCATGGCCACGCTGAAAACAGCCTCGGGTGCCTCACTGGGCGCAAAGCTGCAGGGCGACAAAGTGATCTTGGTTGACGAAAAAGGCGGTACTGCTGAAGTAACCATTGCCAACGTCACCCAATCCAATGGCGTGATTCATGTGGTGAATAGCGTGTTGCTGCCCAACTCCTGATCTGTCGTCATCTTCGACCTAAAATTGCTGTTTTGGCGAGCCCTCGTGGTTCGCCTTTTTTTGCGCCCTTTCTAACGGGACCTGGTCACCAAAACAATGCCCAAAACCACTGGGACGATCCCGATGAAATCGATCCAGTTCAGGGGCTCGTCAAGTAGCCAGGCGCCCGCCAGCAAACCCAGGGGCGGTGTGAGGAAAAACCACACGCTGGCCGCGCTGGCACTGCCACGCTCGAGCAAGTTGAACCACAGTTGATACCCGGTAATGGACACCACCAGCACCAACCAGGCAAATGCGCCTGCAAACGATGGCGTCCAGGCAATTGCGGACCAGTCTTCCATGAAGACAGCAACGGGCAACAGCATGAGACCACTGAGAATGATCTGGAAACCGGTTCCGGTCACGATGTCGGTGCGCACTGGCCATTTTTTATACAGCACCGTGCCAAATGCCAAGGTCAGCAGTGCGGCCAGCACGAGCAAAAATCCCTCCAGGGTATCGGTGCTTGATCCAATCCGGTTTCGAACAATAAAGGCCACCCCCAGAAAGCCCAGAGCCAAACCCAGCACTTTTTGGCGCGTGAGGGGTTCACGCAACAAAAACGACGAAAGCACGGCCACAACAATAGGGTTTGCACTAATCAGGATCGTGGACAAACCCGAAGACAGGCTGCCCATACCTGTCCAGCTCAGACCCAGATAAAGTGCATGGTTCAACAAACCAAGGGCACTTAACACGCCCAACTCTTGAAAGGTCAACCTGCGAAGCGTACCGCGCCAGTGCGCCCATGCCAGCATCAAGGTGCCGGCCACCAAAAACCGCAAGGTTAGAAACAACAAGGGGGGACTGTCGATGAGACCGATTTTTGCAGCAGGAAACGCACTGGTCCAGATCAGGACAAAGGGAAACGCCAATGAAGCGTTTCTCAAAAGAGGGTATTGATTCATTCAATGAAATCCAGTAATTGTGAGACATTGTAATCAGCGAATCCGCTTAACCAAGCCGACGACCGGAGTTTTGAATGCTCGAGCAGTTCCGAATAATCGTCGTGGATGATGAAAAACCCCAACTTGAAGCACTGTGTTCACTGTTGCAGGACGCAGGCTTTAAGGTCATGGGGTTTGCTGAACCCGATTCAGCCCTTGATCTGCTGAAAACCCAAAGTTTTGATGTGCTGCTCACCGATCTGCGGCTGCCTGGCATGGACGGTATTGAACTGGTTCAGCGTGCACGCCAGCTGGATTCGGACTTGTGCGCGGTGTTGATGACCGGGCATGGCAGCATTAAAACGGCAGTGGATGCCATGAAGCTGGGGGTGCTGGACTACATCCTGAAACCATTCAAGGTCAGCGAGTTGATGCCTGTGGTGAACCGGGCCATTGAAGTGCGCAAACTGAAACGGCAAAACACCCGCCTGATTCAAGACCTTTCCACAAGCAATTCCCGCTTGCTGGAGATGAATCATGAACTGGATCATTTCGCGGGGCGTGTTGCGCACGACCTGAACTCGCTTTGCCACATTATCCAGGGATTCGCAGGCAGCCTGACGCGCCGTGCCCACAGCAAGCTGGATGAACAAGAGCAGAGATACCTGCTGCGCATCAATGAGACCAGCGCACGGGGCGGTCAACTGGTTTCTGACCTGCTGGCTTTTGCGCGACTGGGCTCGGGCGAACTGAAATTCAACCAGGTGGTGTTGAACGAGGTTGTGGAAAAAGCCAGGGCACAGGTGGAATCAGCCGAGGGTCTCAGGCAGGCGGACTGGAGCATTGCCAAATTGCCGGACATTGAAGGCGATGAGTCTTTGCTGGAACAAGTGTTCGTCAATTTATTGTCAAACGCCTTGAAATTCAGCCAGACTCGGGAACTGGCCACCATTGTAGTCGAGGCCAATATTCTGAATGAGATCGTGGAGATCAAGGTCATAGACAACGGCGCAGGCTTTGACCCCGACAGGGCCGATGGCTTGTTCAAGCCCTTTCACCGCCTGCACAATGCCCATGATTTCGAAGGTCACGGCATGGGTCTGGCCAATGTAAAACGCATCATTGAACGGCACGGCGGCCACATCACGGCTGAGTCCGCCCCTGACAAAGGGGCTGTGTTTACCTTGACCTTGCCAATACGCCAGGACCAGGAGCGCATAGCGCCCCCTGCACTGCCAGAACCGATGATGCCGATGCTGACCAAGCAACTGGACGAGCAAATTGATAGCCAGCGCATGGAATTGTTGGGGGCGTGCATAGAACGCCTGAATGACATCGTGATGATTACTGAGGCCACACCCATTGATGCGCCCGGCCCGCGCATTATTTATGTCAATTCCGCATTCGAGAAAGTGACTGGCTACAGCCGCGACGAAGTAATCGGCAAAAGCCCGCGACTATTGCAAGGTCCAGAGACCGACAAGGCTGAGTTGAGAAAGGTTAAACAAGCCTTGAGTCAGCGGGAGTCCGTGCATGTTGAATTGGTCAATTATGGCAAAAGCGGCAAACCGCACTGGCTTGAAATGGACATTGTGCCGGTGGTGGGATCGGAGGGCGAAGTGCCCTACTTTGCTTCGATTCAACGCGATGTCACCGAACGACGCCAATCCGAAGACAAATTTAAACGCAATGAGGCCCTGCAACGCATTGGTGGCAGACTCGCAAAACTGGGGGCCTGGGCGATTGAATTGGGCCCGGTACCATGGCTGTATTGGTCCGATGAGGTGTTCGACATTCTGGAACTTCCCAAAGGCCAACTACCCACCAGTTATAACGAGGCCTTGCGGCATTACCACGGCAAATGGAAAAAAATTCTGGAGGCGGCACTGCAACGCTGTTCAACTGAAGGACTGCCATTTGAGGTTGAAGCAGAAATGCGATCTGTGAACGGGCGACGCATTTGGGCACGTGTGGTGGGCGAGGCGGTGCGCAATGAGAAAGGCGAGATTGTGCGGGTTCAGGGTGCGTTTCAGGAAATCACCGACTCCAAGCTTGCTGTGTTGACCTTGATGCACATGAACCGCCTTCTGGAGGCACAACAACGCGTCAATGATATTACCAGCACCTTGGACAAACCGGAGAAGTTGCTGCAAGAGGTGTGCAGCGTGTTCTGTTCACTGGGCGGTCTTCCATTGGCCTGGGTTTGCGAATTTGGCAAAGACCTGAGTGACTTGAAAGTTACGGCAGCCGATGGTTCGCAGCAAGAATTTGTTTCAAAAATCATGAAGACCACCACCCTGCCGCGGGACCACGAACTGGTCGACCGATTGCGAGCCGGGAAAATGCACATTTGTCAAAATGTGGCGGAAGAGCCGCAAGCAAAAATGTGGCACAAACAAGCCATCGAAGAAGGTCTTGAATCGTTTGCGATTTTGCCCATTCATGCACAGGGCAAACTGCGCGCAAGCTTGGTTTTGTTCGGGGCGGGCATTCACTTTTTCACCAATGAAGTTCGCCAGTTGCTTAAAACTGTGGCCAAGAATTTGTCTTTCGCTTTTGAAAATTTGATTTTCGCTGCAGAGCGCACCAAAAGTGCGGAGCGGTTGAAGCTGCTTGAAACTTGCGTGGAACGGCTCAACGACATTGTGCTGATCACCGAGGCGGAACCGATCAGCGGTGAAGGTCCAAAAATTCTGTATGTGAATGATGCGTTCGTGCGCCGCACCGGATACACGCGCGAGGAAGCAATTGGAAAAACACCCCGGATATTGCAAGGCGAGCTGACCCAACGTGATGCATTGGACCGAATTCGCAAGGCACTGACAAACTGGCAGCCTGTGCGGGAGGAGTTGATCAATTACACCAAAACGGGCGAGCCGTTCTGGCTTGAGTTGGACATTGTTCCCGTGGCCGATGAAACAGGGTGGTACACCCACTGGGTTGCCATTGAGCGGGACATCACGGAAAGAAAGCAGGCTGAAGCTGCACTGAAGGAGGGATCTGAACGATTCCGTTTGCTCGCCAGTGCCTCCCGGGATTGCATCTGGGACTGGAACATTGTTTCAGACGAAATTTGGTGGAATGAGGGATTTGAGAAACTGTTCGGGTTTGATCGCAGCAAAATTGAGCCCAACAACGACTCATGGATCAACCGGATTCACCCAGAGGACCGGGAACGCGCTGTCAACAGTATTTCCGCAGCGATCAGTTCAAGCGTTGAAAACTGGCAAGAAGAATATCGCTTCGCGCATGCAGATGGCCATTGGCTGGATGTGCTGGACCGTGGTTATATTATTCGCGATGACCACGGAAAAGGCATTCGAATGATCGGCGGCATGACCGACATGAGCCACATTCGACAATCAGAACGCAGAAGCACCGCGCAATTGACGCGCATGAATTTGCTCAATGAAATTACCCGTGCCATTGGTAATCGACACGACCTGACCAGTATTTATCAGGTGGTCACCAACAGCATTGAAGTGGAACTGCCTGCTGATTTCTGTTTGACCGCATCTTATTCGGAGCAAGACAAAACCATTTCATTCCGGTCGTTTGGCAATGCCACAGAAGAGGCTGCCAACAAAATCGGATTTTTCCTGGACACAAGTATTCCTGCGCGAGGAGTGCACCTGGACCGTGCCTTGCTGGGCGAGTTTGTGTACCAACCCGATTTGGGCGGCAGCATGTGCCAAACCGGCGAGGGTATGCATGAACTGGCCGGGCTGGACAGCATGGTGATTACCCCCCTGATGAAAGACAAAAAAGTGCTGGGGATTATTACCACTGCCCGCAAAGGTTTGAACTCGTTTTCCGATGACGAACTGGACTTCCTGAGACAGCTTGCAGAACACGTGGCCCTGGCATTGGCACAAACCGAGTTGCTTCAGGAACTGAAAGAAGCCTACGAGAATTTGCAACGCACCCAACAGCTGGTGTTACAGCAAGAACGGCTGCGTGCGCTGGCAGAAATGGCTGGCGGTATTGCACACGACATCAACAATGCAATTTCACCAGTGGCTTTGTACACCGATGCCCTGCTGGGCTCCGAGACCAATTTGAGCGAACGCGGCGTGAAACAGCTAAGGACGATTCAATTGGCAATCGACGATGTTGCGAGAACAGTGGACCGGATGGGACAGTTTTCCAGGCGGCAAGAGGAAGGCACTGAACTGACCCGAGTCAATTTGAGGACTGTGTGCGAACAATCCATGGAATTGACCAGGGCGCGATGGCACGACATTCCGCTTCGCAACGGCATTTCAATCGCATTTACAGTTGAGCACGACGACAAGGTGCCAGAAATCGATGCGGCTGAATCCGAGTTGCGCGAGGCGCTGACCAATCTGATTTTCAATGCAGTAGATGCCATGCCCAATGGTGGATCTATTTTGTTGGCCACACGACTGGAGCGCAGGGACAACCACGATCAAGTTGTAATTGAAATTCGGGATTCCGGTGTGGGCATGGATGATGAAACCCGACGGCGATGCCTGGAGCCGTTCTACACCACCAAAGGTGAACGCGGCACTGGCCTGGGCCTGGCAATGGTCTATGGCATTGTGAAACGCATGCGTGGCTCAATTGAAATCGACAGTGCCGAGCAGCAGGGTACCGCTGTCCGGATATTGCTGCCGTCTGCATGTCGACAAAAGCGCACAGCGACCGAGGCGATGCCTGCGGAAACCCCTTCAAATAACTTTCATATTCTGTTGATCGACGACGACAGCAAGGTATTGAATGCGCTTCGGGATGGGTTAAGTGCCAGTGGGCATCGCGTTCAAGCAGCAAGTTCGGGATCGGCCGGTATTGAGCTTTTCTCAAAGGCAATGAATGACGGAATGCCGTTTGATGTGGTGATCACTGACTTGGGGATGCCCGGCATGGATGGGCGACAAGTGGCTGAGGCAATCAAGAACATCGACGACAAATGCCCGGTGAATCTTTTGACGGGTTGGGGCAATCAACTGGACACACTGACAGCGCCCATGGCAAATATTGATGCGGTGTTGGCCAAGCCACCAAAAATTTCTGATATTCAGGCCTTGCTGCACAATCAACTTAATTGAGTTCTTGAGGCACTGAATTTTTCAGCTTCAATTCATCTTGCTTTTCTACACTGGGAACACATTGAACCCACACAGGAGAAACAAAATGATGCGACGCCCCACCCCCACATTGTCAGCCCTTGCCTTGATTTTGCTGACTGCCACGCTGATGGCTTTTCCCAAGATTTCGCAAGCGGATGACGATCGATCAAACACAGCACGAGACAGCGAAATTGTTCAAGCCTTCGGCTTGATCAATGCAGAGCAAGCCCGTGAAATTGCATTGAAACAAGCCCCCGGTGTAGTGACAGAACTGGAGCTAGACGACCGTGACTACGCGAAGGGCTGGAAATGGGAAGTTGAAGTGGCCAATGCCGATGGCCGTGAAGTGGAAGTCGACATTGACGCAAAAACCGGCAAAGTACTGAAGGTAGACAAAGCGTGGTTTTAAACCAGCGCACCGGGCTTGAAGGTGACCCACACGTGCAGCCCGGTGTTGCCATTTTTAAACTCGAGTGTTGCACCATAGGTACTCGCAATGTCTTGCGCAATCGACAAACCCAAGCCACTGCCCGGCGTGTTTTCATCGGCACGAAAACCGCGTTGTGTTAACGCATTCAGATTCTCGGGAGAGCAACCCGGTCCATCGTCGGCAACAATCAGTGTGCTGCCTTGCAGTGAAATGCTGACCTGTGAGCTTGCCCATTTCGATGCGTTGTCGATTAAATTGCCAAACAGCTCGAAGAGGTCTTCGCGATCGCCCAATAGGCGGGTGTTCATGGGCACCTGCAAGGTGAATTGAATTGCCTTGTCGCGATACAAGGCTTTGCAGCTGTTGACCAAGGCGCTGAGAATTTCGTGCAGATCCACACGTTGACCTGGTCGCAAATCACCCACCACGCGAACACGCGCGGTTTCCCGGTCAATCAAACGTGCAACTTCTTGAGTCAAGGCCTGTACTTCAGTGGAAAAACCGCGTTGATCGGTGTCTGCGCTGAGCTGCGAAAGCCGGGCAAGCCGTGTTTTCAAGGCATGCGCCAAATTGCCCATGCCTTCGCGCGAGCGTTTCAAACGCTGATCAATGGCGATCAATAATCGGTTGAGTTCATCAACCAGTGGTTTGATTTCATCGGGCCCCTTGAATTCCAGTTGGGCGATTTCACCTTGCTGCAAGCGGGCCAAAGCGGCCTGTACCGTGTTCAACGGCTTCAATGTACCAATGACAATCCAGCGTTGAATCAACACCAAGGCCAACAGGAACAGGGCGGAGAAACCGGCATTGGCCAGCTGGTACTGCAACAGGTTGTTTTGCAATGTGGTGATGTCGCGTGCAATCGCAATCGTGAAGAGTTGATCGTCTTTTTGGTACAGGCGTGCATGCACCAACAATTGTTGCCCGTCGGGCCCGGGCTGGCGTGTAATTGTGGCGTTGCTGCCAGAAGCGGTGGGCATGATGAACGCGGCGTCCCACAGCGAACGGGAATAACGAATGTCCTGCTTGTATTGCAGGGCATAATACACACCCGAATAGGGCTGCTGATAAGCAGGCACCAAACGGTCGCTGTTCATGCTGAGTGCGCCAGCGGTATCGAGCTCGACCCCCGCCAGCAACGTTTCGCTGTCTTGTTGAAGTTGATCCTGCAATTGGGCCTGCAGCAAATTCTCAATCGCTCTGGATGACAACCACCATTGCGCCAGCAGCAGCACGAGCAAACTGAGGATCAAACCAAACGACAAACGATTGCGCAGTGAATTCATTCGATGGATTCGCCAAACACATAGCCCTGACCTTTTCGGGTTTGAATCCACTGTGGCCCGATTTTCTTGCGCAACCTGTTCACATACACCTCCATCACATTGCTGTCTTTGTCAGTGTCGTATTCATACACGTGGTCAGTCAAACGGGTTTTGCTCAAGGGCTGACCTGGATGCAGCATGAAGTAACGCAGCAAACGGAACTCGGTGGCGGTGAGTTGTTGGGGTGAGTCATCGTTCACCTGGACGGTTTGCAACGTTTCGTCGAGCAGCAGGCCCTTGGCTTTCAGTGACTCAGGCGCATTGCCCACTGCACGCTTGAGCACTGCGCCAATGCGAGCCAAGAGTTCCTCGGGCTGAAAAGGCTTGGGCACATAATCGTCTGCACCGGCATTAAAGCCTTCGACCTTTTCCTGCCAGGTGCCCCGTGCCGTCAACACAATCACGGGTAATTTCAAATGGTCTGTGCGCCAGTTCTTTAACACTTCCAGGCCTGACTTACCGGGCAGGCCCAAATCGAGAATCACCAAATCGTAGGGTTCAAGACGACCTTGAATTTCAGCTTCGACACCATCTTGAACCCAGTCTGCCGCGTAACCAGCCTTGCCCAACAGCTTGTGCAACTGGGCGCCCAATACAGGGTCGTCTTCTACCAACAAAAGTCGCATGGTGACTAGTCGTCCTGTTTCAGTTTCAGTAAGCTGCCTGTGCGGGCATCGAATTCCATTTCCCACACACGGCCGCCTGCATCAAGCACTTCTATTTCATAGATATAGCGGCCATCCTCTTTGTCCAGATCAACATCCACGATCCGCCCAGGCTTGACTGATCGGGCAGCCGCAAATATTGTTTCCAGCGAGAGGATCTCGCCGCTGCGCTGCAGTCGGCGAATGCGTCGATCGTCGTCCGCATGCGCAGCAGGAACGGCGAGCAACAAGATGGCAATGATCAATGAGTAGGCACAAGCTTTCATGGTGACTCGTAATTTAACCGATTCACCTGAATTAAAGCTTAAAAAATACGGTGACTCAGGATTTGTTGGGTGTACTGCTGCTTTCAACCAGACGGGGTTGTTCGTCCCGTGGCCATTCAAAGCTGTAAAAACCCTGTTGACCGTTAATGGTGTAGTCAAACTGACCGCTGATCGCGCGCGGTTTCATTTCAAGATTGAATACGCACTGGTTGGGTGCTTCGCAACCGTGTTTGTTCACCAGTTCGCTCACTTCAGGATCAATCAACGGTGCGGTGTGCAATCCCTGCGGTGTCATGAAATACACACCGGCATTGTTGCCACAATGGTTTTCGATCAGGGTGTGGCCCACGCCTTCAAAGCGAAACTCACAGTTGTTTTTCGATGCATACGACAACACTTGTTGCGCAGCCGCTTTTTCCTGACAGGAGGACACACCGAACAAGGTGAGTGCGGTGGCGACCATCAGGCCGAACAACACAAAAAGAAATTTACTGGCTTTGCCCAGAAATGAACCCTGTCGTCGGTGTGAATCGAACGACAGGGAGCGCGACCTGCTGCGTTGGTTAAACATGGCTGGTGACCTTCTATGAGTGAAGTTGGGGTGTTGGCATTAAAGCTGCACCTTTCTCAACGTCACAGGTCGGTCTGGGTTTACACAGCACCCACCCAATTCAGCCAGATTTTCGGGTTTGTCCACGCCGAATCAACAGAAACACAGCAGGAATCACGAACATCGACAACAGGGGTGCACTGACCATACCACCTACCATGGGTGCGGCAATGCGTTGCATGACCTCACTTCCTGTACCGGTACCCCACATAATGGGTATAAGACCGGCAAGAATGGTCAATACCGTCATGGCTTTGGGTCGAACGCGCAACACGGCCCCTTCACGAATTGCATCCAGCAAATCATCATCCTCGATGACTCCTCGCTTTACCCGGTTGGCCCAGCTTTGATTCAGGTACAGCAGCATGATGATGCCGAACTCGGCCGCCACACCGGCCAAGGCAATGAAGCCCACGGCACCTGCCACTGACAAGTTGAAATCAAGCAGCCATAACAACCATGTGCCGCCAATTAGCGCGAAGGGCAGGGTGGCCATGATCAGCAAAGCCTCATCCACTTGCTTGAACGTCATGTACAGCAAGACAAAAATGATCAGCAAGGTGAACGGCACCACCAACTTTAATTTCTCGGTTGCGCGTTCCAGATACTCGAACTGACCCGACCATGAAATGGAATAGCCTGCGGGCAAATTGACCTGTTCAGCCACCACCTGCTGCATGTCCAGCACCGCAGAACGCAAATCTCGCCCACGAATATCGATGTACACATACCCGGCCAGGCGCGAGTTTTCACTACGCAACATGGGTGGGCCATCGGTGATCTGAATGGTTGCTACATCTGACAGCACAATACGCTGACCCGTGTCGGTGTATACGGGCAAGGCGCGAAGTCGGGTGAGTGAATCACGCAGTTCACGCGGGTAACGTACATTGATTGGAAAACGCTCCAGCCCCTCGACGGTTTCGCCAATGTTCATACCGCCCACCGCGCTTGAGATAATCGACTGAATATCGGAGATATTCATGCCGTAACGTGCGGCTTTGTCTCGATTAATATCGACATCAATGTAGCGCCCACCCGTGAGTCGCTCAGCAAATGCGCTGCTCACGCCTTCAATGTTCTTCACCGCCTTCTCGACCTTCACCGAGATTTGATTGATGGTGTTTAAGTCAGGGCCCGTTACCTTGACACCCACCGGGCTTTTTATACCGGTGGCCAACATGTCGATCCGGTTGCGAATGGGTGGCACCCAAATATTCGTCAAACCCGGTACCCGGACAATTTGGTCCAGCTCCTCGACCAGTTTGTCGGCGGTCATGCCCTCTCGCCATTCGTCTTTGGGCTTGAATTGAATGGTTGTTTCAAACATTTCCAAAGGCGCGGGGTCTGTGGCTGTTTCCGCGCGCCCCGCCTTGCCATACACACTTTCAACTTCCGGCAGGGTTTTGATCAAGCGATCCGTTTGCTGCAGCAATTCGGCCGCCTTGCCCACCGACAAACCGGGTAAGGCCGTGGGCATGTACAGCAAATCGCCTTCGTCTAGCGGGGGCATGAATTCAGTGCCCAGCTTGGTGAGCGGATAAAAGCTGATGCCCAGCAACACCAGCGCCACAAGCACGGTGGTTTTGGGAAACTTCAACACGGCATCCAAGGCGGGCCGATAGGCCGCGATCAAGGCACGGTTAATTGGATTTGAATTTTCCGAGGGGATTTTTCCGCGAATCAGATAGCCCATCAACACGGGGATCAGCGTAACTGCCAAACCGGCGGAAGCCGCCATGGCATAGGTTTTGGTGTACGCCAGGGGCGAGAACAAACGCCCCTCTTGTGCTTCCAGAGTAAACACCGGAATAAAGCTGAGCGTGATGACCAACAGGGAAGAAAACAGGGCGGGCCCTACCTCCACGGCAGCATCACCAATCACGCGCCAGCGCTCGGCACCCGCCAGTTCCTGACCCGGATTGTCGTGTGCCCACTGTTCAAGATGCTTGTGTGCGTTTTCAATCATGACCAGTGCAGCATCCACCATGGCGCCAATGGCAATGGCAATACCCCCCAGGGACATCACATTTGCATTCACCCCTTGCTGCTGCATCACGATGAATGAAATCAACACACCCAACGGCAGGGAAACAATCGCCACAAAAGCGGACCTGAAGTGCAACAAAAATACAAAGCACACCAGCGCCACCACAATGAATTCCTCAAGCAATTTGAAGCTGAGGTTATCGATTGCATTGTTGATCAGTGTGGACCGGTCGTACACCGCCACCACCTCTACGCCTTGCGGCAAACCGGCTTTCAGGCTTTCAAGCTTGGCCTTCACTGCATCAATGGTTTGCAAGGCATTTTTTCCAGACCGCATAACGACGATACCGCCCACCGACTCTCCATTGCCGTTCAGTTCACCAATGCCTCGGCGTATTTCGGGACCAATCTGTATGCGGGCCACATCGCCGAGCTGCACCGGAATACCGGCGAGGCTGGCCTTTAACGGTACAGACCGGAAATCCTCCAGATTCTCCAGATACCCCGTGGCCCGCACCATGTACTCGGCTTCGCCCAGTTCAATGACCGATCCACCCGCTTCCTGATTGCCATCATTAATCGCCTGGATCACCTGATCCAGGGTGATGCCATAGCCCGCCAGCTTTTGCGGATCCAGTTCAACCTGGTACTGCTTCACAAAGCCGCCCACCGAGGCCACCTCGGCCACATCTTCGACTGTTTTCAGTTCATACCGCAAAAACCAGTCTTGCAAAGCCCGCAGTTGCGACACATCCATGTTGCCCGTGGTGTCGCGCAGGGCGTATTGATAAATCCAGCCCACGCCTGTGGCATCGGGACCCAATACGCTTTTTGCCGAAGCCGGCAGCTGGTTTTGGGCCTGATTCAGGTACTCCAGCACCCGCGAGCGGGCCCAGTACAAATCCACACCATCTTCAAAAATAATGTAGACAAAACTGTCACCGAAAAAGGAAAAACCACGCACGTCTTTTGCACCTGGCACCGACAGCATGGTGGTGGTGAGCGGGTAGGTCACCTGGTTCTCAACAATTTGCGGCGCCTGCCCCGGAAAACTGGTGCGCACAATCACTTGAACATCGGACAAATCGGGCAGGGCATCCAGCGGCGTTTTGTACACCGACACCACGCCCCAGGCACTGATCATTACCGTGGCGATCAGCACCAGCAGTCGATTGGCGATCGACCAGCGAATCAGCATCGCAATCATCGTTGACCTCCACTGGGGCTGACGCCCAACATCAAGGGAAGATCATCCTCCTGTAGCTGAAACTCCATGTTGATTCGGTCACCCACTTTCAGGCTTTCACGCGGCAGTTGATCGGGCGCAGGCAGCATGAAGTCCATCGTCATTTCCGGCCAGCCAAGGCTTGGAATGGGCGCGTGGGTGACCGTGACCGAATCATCGTGCAAGGCCTCGACCACGGCCGAGGTGGTGTATTTTGCAGATTCGCCCGGCTCATTCAAGCGCGCTTCAAGCCCACGCAAGCTGGCTTCAGAATCAATCAGGAACTGGCCAGACAGCACCACTTCCTGACCCGCCTCCAGGCCTGCGAGCACCTCGGTTTGTCCACCAAACTCAATGCCTGTCTTAATTTCGACTGGCGAGAAGCGGCCATCCTCACCGGCCAGCATCACCACAGCACGGCGACCGGTCTGAATGACAGCCTCGGAGGGCACGATCAGGGATTGCGGCCTG
Organism: Limnobacter sp.; assembly: GCF_043511195.1. Classification (NCBI taxonomy): domain Bacteria; kingdom Pseudomonadati; phylum Pseudomonadota; class Betaproteobacteria; order Burkholderiales; family Burkholderiaceae; genus Limnobacter; species Limnobacter sp. Next base: position 552,169 of record NZ_CP121330.1, read on the forward strand.
CTGGTGTCCATGAACCGGGTTTGTACAAACATGCCGGGCAGCAACTTGTTACCCGGATTCTTCAGCACCAGGCGAGCCAGTACCGTGCGTGAATTGGCATTCACTTGTGGCAACACTGTTTGCACCTGGCCTTCAAACACCTGCCCTGGCATGGCTTGCGCGATTGCATTCACAGTGACACCAGGCTGCACGTAACTGGCCTGGCTTTCAGGCACTTCGGCCTGCACCCACACCGTGGAAAGTCCATTGATCTCCATCAAGGTGGTTCCCGGTTGCACGGTCATACCCTCACGCACCATCAACTCCGTGACCACGCCGCTACGGGGTGCCGCAATGGCGACGCGCGGCTGAACTTGCCCGCTTTGTTCCACCTGCCGTATTTGCGCTGTGCTCATACCCACTTGCAACATGCGTTGGCGGGCTGCATCTACCAATGGCTGCAAGTTATCGCCCTTCATTTTTCGCAAGGACAAAAATTCCTCTTGTGCCGCAATCCAGGCGGGCACGTACACGGTCAGCAAAGTTTGCCCCTGCTTCACCGGATCAAGCGTGGCAGTCACATTGAGTTTTTCCACATAACCCATGGCACGGGACTGCACCACCACCCGGTCACGTTCATTCCACTGCACGGCACCGCTGGCAGTAATTTCCGGTGCCAGCATGCCCATGCCCACCACCGCAGTGCGTATACCCAAGTTTTGCTGAATACGCGGGCTGACTTTGATACTGCTGGTGTCAGCAGTATCGGCACCCGAGTAGGCGGGTACCAGCATCATGTCCATGAAAGGGCTTTTACCCGGTGAATCGAATTTGCGGCCCGGCACCATGGGGTCGTGGTAATACTGCACAGTCAAGCCTGTTTCAGGATCGACATCACCCGCCTTGATCCCGTTTTCCATGTGTCTACGGGTGGCTGCCTCGCCCTGGGGAATATTCCAGGTGGACGGATCTTGCCCGTTGCCACCGGCCCCGGCAGGAGCACCAATGGGTGCCGACATCATTTCCATGCCTTGGCTCATGCCCAGTGCCCCCAAGCCATAACCCCCACCAGCCAGCGCCGCCACTGCGAACACGCCGATCGCGATATGCGTCTTTTTCATTGTTGTACCTCTTCGGGAATCAGGTATTCCAGTTGCGCCCAAAGCCGGGCTGTGTCCATTTGAATACGAAGTTTTTCAATGCGCATGTCCAGTTCCATGCGGCGCGCCGCCAACACCTCGCTCAGGGTGCCGGTGTTGCCGCGATAGGCGTCCAGCGCGGCTTGCGTGCGTTGTTGGGTCAAGGGGATCAGGCTTTGATCAAAGTCGCTCAGCCGCTTCAAATTGCTTTGCCAGGTTTGTTGCCAGCGCTTGGTTTGTGCCAGGTGGCTGCGGTACAACTCGACTCGCTCTGAACGCGCTTTGGCCGCCATGGAATTGGCAGCGGCCACCGCTTGGTCTTGCCTTGAAGTTTGATCAACAAACAGAGGCCGGGAGGCACCCAGTGTGAGCATTTCAGAAAACTCCGGACCACGGCCTGCGTACATCACCGACAAAGTCCAATCTGCTGATTTTTCCTGCAGCTTGACTTCGGCATTGGCCAGCGCTGCATCTTCTGCTTTTTGCAGGGCGATGAGTTCCGGGTGTTTGTTCAGGCTTTCAGCCAAATCCACTTCACCCAGGCTGGAGCGCTTCAAATCAACATCGCTGCTCAACTCACTGCCTGCTGCATCGCCAACCCAACGGTGCAAATCGGCCTGTGCGTTATCCAACATGGCCTGGGTGTCTTGAACTCGCAAGTTCAGCAAGCCGAGTTCGGTACGTGCTGTGAATACATCGGTTTGTGGCGCTTTGCCAGCGCGGAACAGCGCATCGGCCGCATCAATTTGCAGTTGCAATTCGGTGTGCTGGCTTCGCAGCAATTCAAGCATTTGTTGCAGGTACACCCGGTCCAGATACGCCTGCGCCGTGCCGGTGCGCAATTGACTCAAAGCCAATAGCTCGCTGGCTTGCGCAACCTCGGCATTTTTTGAAAACACATTGGCCTGGGCTTTGCGTTTGTCTTGCCGGGTGAAGGTTTGAGAAATACCCACCCCCCGCATGGTCATAAAGTCTGCGGCCAGGCTGAACTGATCAGGCCCGTTGGCTGGAATGTTGCTCACCTCCAGATTCAGCATGGGGTCGGGCAACTCGCCCGCGGCCACAGCCTCGCTTTGCGCAGCCTGCGCAGCAGCCTTTTGGGCGCGTACCGATTCTGAACGCTGTTCAGCAAGCTCAAGCGCAAGGCTCAGGCTGAGCGGCCCGGTCGAATGGCGCGTTTCAGGGGCAGCCAGTGCTTGCTCAAGCGTGTACTGTTGCTCGGCATGCACCCCGCCAAAATTCAACAACACAAACAGCGCAAAACCAATCAGCGCAATTCTCAAAATGACATGTTTACCCTGCATGGGCTTCTCCTGCATGGCGTATCAGCCATGAGAAACGAACACACAATCAGGCTGACCAGGGTCAGCCCAACGCTTAACTCAAATTGGTGTGATCAGGCCCGGGGCGGGCGTTCGGGAGAGCTTTGCTGAAAGGAAATTTGAAGCACCTGCTCTACAGTGGCATACACTGGTGAGGGGCTTTGGGGCGAGATGACTGCCGCTACATACGGCAAAGAGGGCACGGCACAACACAAGGGAGAACCCGCGAAACAGCCCTCGTCAAGGTGAACCGCTGAATCCATGGCGTGCTGCGTGTCTTGCATTTCGGCGCAACACGGCATTGCGTGGGCCATGCTTTGAAACATGAGCGCACACAGCAACAACACATGAACACCAATTCGACGCATCATTGGATGAAATCAACAAACTGCAGTAGATAAAGTGTAACACAGCCCATTTATGCCTCTGCAAGCGATGATGAGTCGCCCTTCTTCAATGAAAACCCGATGCGTACCCAGTCGCCATCGCACTGCGCAAAAGGTTCGCCCCCATGCAAACGGGCGATTGCGGCCACAATGGCCAAGCCCAAACCGTGGTTGTGGCCACTTTCATTGCGCGATTGATCCACCCGGTAAAAGGGTTCGAACAAATGCGGCACGCTGGCTGCGGGAATACACACACCCTTGTTGCTCACTGTGAAAAGAACCTGGCCCGCCACAGTGCTGTTGTCAATGTGAATGTGAATGGTGCTGCCCTCCTCGGCATAGCGAATGGCATTGGACACCAGGTTGGACAGCGCCCGCTTGATCAATTCAGAATCAACCCGAGCAGACGCATCACCGTGCAATTCAAATTGCAGATTTTTTTCTTCCAGCATGGCCTCCATGTAATCCATCACAGTCATGACAGGTTCACTGAGCTTGGCCACTACCCGAAAATCGTTGTACTGGCCCTGGCTGGCATGCGACAAAAACAACATGCTTTGAATGATGCGGTTCATGCGCTGCAGCTCTTCGAGGTGGCTGTGCAGTGCCTCCTTCAAATGCTCGGGATCGGGATTTTTTTCACGCAGCAGCAATTCATGGCTAACGGTAAGGCTGGAAAGCGGCGTGTTCAATTCATGCGCCACATTGGAATTGAATGAACGCAGTTGGTCGTGGTATTGCCCTACTTTTCCGATTAATTTATTGAACTGCTCAATGACCGGGTACAGCTCTTCGGGTTCATGCTCGGTCTTGATTCGTGCAGTCAGATCCGACGGATCAAAACTGGCGATTTTGCGCCCGAATTTATTCAATGGCTTTAATTCAAAGCGCGCCAAAGTGCCGCTTAGCAGCATAATGAACAAGCCCCAAACCACTGCCGCCACCGCAAACACGGCACCAATAAAGTTCAGGAATTTTTTGTCCTCTGACACATCCATGGCCAGCTCAAGATCGCGCATTGGCATAGTGCCGCCCAAGCCCACCAAAGAATGCATGTAAGTTTTTTTGTGCTTGACCTTGCTTAGCAACACCTGTGGCCCGTACAACACCTGATCATTTTCGCCGTGCACTTTGGCGCGCACATTGCCCAGGTTCAGCAGCAGTTCGTCTACACGGCCCCACATTTCTGTGGGCATCAATTCACTGTTGCGGGCCAGCACCTGCTCCACCGCATTTGCGGCACGTTCAAGCGTTTCCTGGTGTCGCACTTCTTGCCACATCCACACACAGTGATAGCCAAACACAGCGATCAATCCAACACCCACAATACTGAGGATCGACATTTGAAAAGAAGATCGCCTGGCTATTGAGCGCCTCATGGCTGGCTCTCCCCAGCGCGCAACTCCAGCACATAGCCCATGCCACGCACAGTGTGCAGAAGGGGCAAATTAAAGGGCTCGTCCATTTTGCTGCGCAAACGGCGCACGGCCACATCCACAACATTCGTTTCACTGTCAAAGTGCATGTCCCACACCAGCTCAGCCAATTCGGTGCGTGACAACACCTCGCCCTTTCTGCGCAACAGCAGCCACAACAAGCTGAACTCTTTCGCGGTCAAGCGCAGGTCTTGCCCAGCGCGTTTGGCCTGCCGCTTGACAGCATCCAGCTCCAGGTCAGCAAGACCCAAATGGCTGCTGTCAACGGTGGCATTTTGCTGCTGCCCCTGGGCACGGCGTGCCAGTGCATGCACGCGGGCCACCAATTCTGAAAATGCAAAAGGTTTGGTCAGGTAATCGTCGGCACCCGCCTGCAGGCCTTTGACCCGGTCTTCGACCATGGAACGGGCCGTGAGCATGAGCACCGGGATGTTCATGGTTTGGCGCAATGCGGCCAGCACGCCCAGTCCGTCCAGGTCGGGCAACATGCCATCGAGAATGATGAGTTCGTAATGGCCTTCAGTGGCCAGGTGCAAACCATCAATACCGTTGTGGGCTACATCCACCACAAAGCCTTCGGAGTTCAGCCCCTTTTGAAGGTAACTGGCCAACTTCTTCTCGTCTTCAATTACCAAAATTTTCATGGGCGCAACGTCGCTGTGCGTGAACAAACATGCCTTGAAGTATAGAAGGCACAAGTACTTTTTAAAATTACAAATTTGTAATGTGCGTGTGGGGCCTTGGTAATTCGACCCTGCGTAAAGTACGACTCATGCCAACGCAACAAAGCAACGGCAAAACTTTATGAAGTACCCCAAAAGGAGATTTACCATGAACGCACGTCAATTGATCGCTACTTCCGTATTGGCCATTTCAGCAACTGTACCAGCCGTGGTCATGGCCAACTCAGCAACCCAGCAGGGCGATGCCACCAGCCACGTGATCGCAGTAGAAAGCCAGCGCGACCAAGCCAGTCGCAATGCCGTACTGAATGCATACCAGAAAGCAGTACAAACTGGCGAATTCAGCCCAGTGGCCGGTGATGCAAGCAACCTGACCCACACCTCGAACTCTACAGCCACACGTGCTGAAGTATTGAGCAAAATCAAAGGCGTGAACCTGACCGAAGGTGATGCCAGCTAATCCATAAAACCAGTCATCTTGATGGTTTTCAAAGGGCGCCTGTGATTCCCCGCACAGGCGCCTTTTGTTTTAAGATGAGGGTCAACTTTGCACCCAAGCAGTCCTCATGTCGTCTAGCCAAAAACCCCCACGCAACAAAAACAGCAATGAATCGGCAGTGCCCTCGGGGCGGTTTGCGCGCTTAAGCCGTTTCGGTGCCTTGGCAACGACTGTAGCAGGTTCTGTTGTTAAAAATGGCACCAAGCAATTGGCCCAAGGCAAACGGCCCCAACTGAGCAAGCTGTTACTGACACCAAAAAATGCACTGCGTGTTGCGGATCAACTGGCGCAACTGCGCGGTGCCGCCATGAAGCTGGGGCAATTGGTGTCTATGGACGCCGGCGACATGCTGCCGCCACAACTCGCCGAGATCATGGCCAAGCTGCGGCAAGACGCCAAACACATGCCGCGCAAACAGTTGTTGGCTGTTCTTGAAAAAGAATGGGGTGAAAACTGGGATCAACGCGTTCGTGAATTCAATTTAACGCCAATCGCCGCTGCATCCATCGGCCAAGTGCATGAGGCCATTTCACTGACCGGTGAAAAACTGGCCATTAAAATTCAATACCCCGGTGTGCGCGACAGCATTGACAGCGACATTGACAACGTGGCGACCATTTTGCGTTTCACGGGCCTGGTGCCCAAAACATTCGACCTGGCTGCGCTGTTGACCGAAGCCAAAAAGCAGTTGCACGAAGAGGCCGATTACCTGCGTGAAGCCGAATGCATTGTGAAATACACCAAGGCACTGGGTGAGGATGAACGGTTTGAAATTCCCACCGTGGATTCAAGCCTGACCACACGCGGTATTTTGGCCATGCGCTATGTAGAAGGCGTGCCCATTGAACAAATGGCCCATGCCACACAGCCAACACGCGACAAAATTGCCACCACCATGTTTGAATTGTTGTTCAAGGAATTGCTGGGCATGCAGCTGATGCAAACCGACCCGAATTTTGCAAACTACCGCTACAACCCCAAAACCGGCAAAGTGGTGTTGCTGGATTTCGGTGCCACCCGCAGCTTTGAGAAAGAATTGGTAGACGGGTATGTCGACGTGATGAATGCGGCGCAGGCCGCAAGCCGCAGTTTGATGGAAAAAGCAGCCACCCGGATTGGTTACTTTGACTCGACCACACAAGCCCACCACCGCGATTTGGTACTGGACCTGATGGAACTGGCTTGCGAGCCCTTTTGTACCCCAGGTGAATTCGACTTTGGCAACACAGACCTTGCCGCAAGAATTCGCGACAAGGGATTCGCGCTGGGTGAAGACCGAAAATTCTGGCATGCCCCACCCATTGATTGCCTGTTCATACACCGCAAACTGGGAGGCCTGTTTTTACTGATCACCCGCCTGAAAGCACGGGTGCATGTTTCACAGTGCGTTTAAATCACGACCAGACTCCTTGTCGGATTGATCGCACAACTGTTCCGAATCCTTCTGGCCAAACATCCAGAACAAGGCGGGCGTTAAATAGGTATCCAGCAAGGTAGAACTGATCAAGCCACCAAATATCACCACCGCCACCGGGTGAAGTATTTCGGTACCCGGCCGCTGCGCCTCGAACAACAAGGGCGCAACTGCAAACGCGGTGACCAATGCCGTCATCAACACCGGGCTTAAACGCTCTTGCGAACCACGAACAATCATGCTGTGGTTAAACGTTTCGCCCTCAAAACGCATCAGGTTGATGTAGTGGCTCACTTTTAAAATGCCGTTGCGCACCGAGATCCCCGCCAGCGTAATAAAGCCAATCAGCGCTGCCACCGACAGGGGCTGCCCCGACAACCACAAGCCCAACACGGCACCCACCAAGGCCAGCGGAATATTGCCCATGATAATCAAGGACAAACGCATGGACTGGTAACGGCTGTACAGCACGGCGAACATGAGTGTCAGTGAGACCAGCGACAGCAAACCCACCAAGCGCGTGGCTTGCCTTTGAGCTTCAAACTGACCACCCAGGGTAATGAAATACCCTTGCGGTAAATTAAAACTGGCTGTGGTGACCCGAATATCCTCGACCACTTGCGACAAGGCTCGCCCCTGCGCATTGCCCGAAATCACGATTCGCCGCTTGCCATCGTCGCGGCTGATCTGGTTGGGACCATCACTGTCTTCAATCGTGGCCAGTACCCGCAAGGGCACAGCACCATTGGGTGTTTGTATCAGCAGTTGCCCAAGTTGCTCAAGGCTGCGGTTTTCCTCGGCCAACTTAAGCACCAAAGCAAATCGCCGGTTGCCTTCAACCACCTGTGCAATTTTTTCGCCTTCCACCAAAGCCTGCAAACTGTGCAATATCTCCGAAACGGGCACCCCGTACTGCGACGCGGCATCGTAATTCACACGCACCTTGATTTCAGGGGCCAACACCTGTTTTTCCACTTCAAGGTCGACCAAACCATCGATGCGTGAAAGCTGCGCACGCAGTTGCTCGGCCGTGCCGCGCAGCGTGTCCAGGTCTTCGCCAAACACCTTGATGGCAATTTGAGAACGCACGCCAGAAAGCATGTGATCCAGGCGGTGCGAGATGGGCTGCCCCACCGCAATGGCCGCCGGCAAATTTTGAAGCCGTGAACGAATATCGGCATTGATCTCATCCATGGAGCGGGTCATTTCCGAAGCTGGAATCAAGCCAATGTCCAGCTCGGACGCATGCACCCCTTCCGCATGCTCATCCAGTTCGGCCCGGCCACTTCGGCGACCAATGTGGGTAATTTCCGGAACGCCCTTCAAAAGCTGTTCCGCTTGTGAGGCCAGTCTTGAAGACTCCTCCAGCGTGACACCCGGATTCAAGCGAAGCCCCATCACCAAACTGCCTTCATTGAAAGGCGGCAAAAATGTTTTGGCAAAGAAAGGCACGGAAAACCCCGCCACCAGCACAGCACCTAATGCCAAGGTGATTGCAGGTTTGGGATTGTTCAGCACACGCTGCAAGCTGTGTTGGTAATGGTGCTTTAACCACGCCAGCACCTTGGTGTCGCCATGGTCCAAATTCTTGATACGCGGCAACAGGTAGTACGACAACACGGGCGTGACTGTGACGGACACAATGAGCGAGGCCAGCGTGGACACGATGAATGCAATGCCTAGGGGCACAAACAACTTGCCTTCAATGCCGGGCAACGCAAACAATGGAATGAACACCAACACAATGATTGCGGTGGCGTACACAATGCCGGTTCGCACTTCCAGGCTGGCTTGTCGCACCAACCCCACCAAATCAAAAGGCACGCCAGGGTGTTTTGCGCGTTGCTCTTTCAGGCGGCGCAAAATGTTTTCGACATCCACCACCGCATCGTCTACCAAACCACCAATGGCAATGGCCAAACCACCCAAGGTCATGGTGTTGATCGACAAACCAAAGTACTTGAACACCAGCGCGGTGATAAAAATTGAAACGGGAATGGCCGTGAGCGCAATGACGGTTGGGCGTAGCGTGCCCAAAAAGAAGAACAGCACCGCTGCCACAAACACCGAGGCACCGATCAACTTGCCTTGCAAGGTAGTAATGGAGGCCTCGATGAAACTGGCTTGCCGGAAGGTCACCCGTGGTTCTTCCATGCCCGCAGGCAAAGCGCCTTTCATGGCGTTCAACGCGTTTTCAATTTGCTGGGTCAGCTCAATGGTGTCTGCATCGGGCTGTTTTTGAATACCCAGAATGACCGCTGGCTTGCCTTCATAGCCAGCATCACCCCGCTTCACCGCAGCAGCAAATTCCACCTGGGCCACCTGCTTAAGCAACACGGTTTGACCGTTGCGCGAATCCACTGCAAGGTTTCGCAAGTCCTCCAGCGACGACGTTCTTCCCAAATGCCGAATCAGGTACTCCCGACCATTGAGCGACAAGAAACCACCCGATGTGTTGGACGCAAAGCCACTCAAGGCACGCTGCAAATCATCAATCGAAATACCCGATTCAACCATGCGCTGCAAATTGGGTTGCACCTGAAACTGGCGCACCTCGCCCCCAATCGGAATCACCTGCGCCACGCCTTGAATGGACAACAAACGCGGCCTTAACACCCAGTCTGCATATTCCCGCACATCCATGGGTGAGGTTTTCGCCACATCGATGGGAATGGCAATTTGCATGATTTCGCCCATGATGGAACTGACAGGCCCCATGGTGGGCGCAAGCCCGGCGGGAATGGATTCTTCCATGCTGCCAAGCCGCTCGGACACCATTTGGCGCGCACGGTAAATTTCAACATCCCAATTGAAAGTGATGTAGAGAAAAGAGAGCCCGGCACTGGACACCGAACGGATCACTTCCACGCCCGGCAAACCGTTCAGTGCCGCCTCCAGCGGAAAGGTAATCAGTTGTTCCACTTCTTCCGGGGCCATGCCACCGGCCTCAGTAATAACCGTGACCGTGGGCTTGTTCAAATCGGGAAACACATCCACGGGCGTTTGGGTCAGCGTGAATGCGCCATACAGCGTAAGAATCAGCGCACCGAGCAACACCAGCAGGCGGTTTTTCAGGCTGTTCTCGAGTAATAGTTGAAACATGCTGCCGCCCCTTACCGAATCTGGTTGATCAGGGTTGCACCCTGAACCACCAACCGGTCAAACGGCTTTAATCCGCTGACAACCAACACCCGTTGGCCATCCAGCGGCTCGGTCAATACCACACGGGGCTCGAAAGTTTCCGGTTCCGCTTTCACCCACACAATGGTTTGATTGGCTGCGTTTTTCATCAAGGCACCACTGGATACCGCAATGCCTTCAAATTTGCTGGCCTGCTCGGCATACACCTTCACGAGTTGCCCTGTCGCGAATCGGGCCTTGTCCAGCTTCCGATTCTCAAAGGCCAGTGTGAGCGATTGATCACGCACCGCACCCGCTGCCCCCAAATAATTCAATGCAATTGTTTCATTGCCAGACATTACTTTTGCGCCGCTAAACACAGGGGGCGTTACACCCTCGAACCAGCTTGCATCAATGCGAACCACGCCGGGATTGCTGACTTCAAACACCAAGGCACCCGTTTCAAATATCTTGCCAGACAAGGCATTGCTGCTGGCAACCACGCCGCTTGTGGGCGCTCGCAGTGCTTCCTTCGCACCCACGCCGCCAGCCAAAGCTGCGACCTGTCCCTTCAGGCTTTGCACTTCAGCCTGAGCTGCTTGCTGCTCCTTTTTTGGAATGGTGTCTTGCAGTTGCTGCACACGTTGCAAGCGGCTTTCAGCCAGGCTGAGTTGTGCCCTTAATTGAGCCAGTTCGGCCTGTTGGCTTGCCCTGTCCAAAGGTGCCTGAGTGGCCACCACATAACCCAGAACCTCGCCTTTTTTCACCACTTGCCCAAGCCGTGGCACACCGTTTGAAGGGGCCTCAAACCGCCCACCTGTGCTGGTTTGCACCAAGCCGCCACTTTGTGGGTCGATCACCACCTTGCCATTGAGTTCAATCACCCTGGCATGTTGTTCCAACAAGGCAGGCAGCGTTCGTACATTCAACTGGCGTTGGGCTGGTTTGGGCAGGAACACTTCGCCGGTGGGCAAACGGCGCGGGCCGTCACCTGGCACTACAGCGGCGGCCTCATCGCCATGGTCATGGCCTGGGCCTGACCATGCACTGAATGGGCTCAACAAGGCGCATACAAAAAAAGACACTGCGAAGGAACGGGGAATAAAACGCTTGCTCATGATCAGTTCACTCCCTTGTTGCGGCGTTTAAAAAACAGCGCAATCAACACCAAGGCAAGCAAAGCCGCCCCGGCCATGGCCATGTATTCCAGCAAGTGCTCGTGTTCTTCATCGGCGTGATCATGGTCGTGATCATCCAACACCAGTTGGCCGGTTAACACATCGCTTTGATCCCCCACCGTGACACGCATTGCCAAATCAATATTCTTGCCGACCATTGAATTGGGCAGCACGGCATCGAATTCGCCCACATTGTGCAATTCAAGCGGCACCGATTCGCCATTCAAAAGAATGGCCAGTTCAGCATTCTCGACCGGTGCATTGGTGGCAGCATGGTCAACAAAAATTTCAAACGTTTGGCCTTTTAAAATGGCCACAGCCTCGAATAAATCGGACTCCATCACCACGCGTGGCGACGCTTCTGATTCAACAAGGGGTGCTTCATCACCGTGGTCATGCCCGGGGCTTGCCGCAGTCATTGCACTAAACGCGACAAGGTAAATTGCAAGAAGTAGTTTTTTCATGGTGCCTGCTCGGGTAACAAACCAAGTGCCTGCCGCAAGGCCGACACTTTGCTTGAATATTCAACAATTGATTTTTTGGCCATGCGCTCGGCCTCGAAGGCTTGCTGTTCAAAGCGCAGCAAAGTGGGCAAGTCTGTTTCGCCCAATGAGAAAGACTGCTGGTACATGGCATACACCTGCTGTGCCAATTGCGCCTGTTCCTGCGCATTGGCTTGCAGTTTTTCAAACCACTGCACATTCGACAAAGCCGCACTGGCCTGTGCTTTCAAGGTGGTTTCTGCGCGCTTCAGTTTTTCTTGTGCCTCTGTTTCATCGGCACGTGCAGCCAACAAACGACTTTCATGTGCAGCACTGGCCCCCAATGGAATTCGTGTTGAAACCATCAGCGATTTTTCATTGGGTGCGGCAAATGCAGCCCGGTCATTCACCACCGCCAAACCCAACTCCGGGTTCTCGCGGGTTTGAATTGCAACCAAATCGACCTGGCTTTGCAATGCCTGCGCTTCAGTCTGCAAAGCGGCATACGCCGGGTGGGTTTGAATGTCCGCCTGTAAGTTGTCCGGCATCGCCTCGCGGCTGATTGCATTGTTTCCGGTGTTCAGCATGCTGACTGGCAGCCCGGTGACTGCGGTGAACTCGGCGCCCACGGTTGATAAACTGGACAAGGCACGGGTGAACTCGGTCTGTGCCTGCACATGCAAGGCGCTGGCCTGCAGGAAATCTGCTTTGGCCAGGTCGCCCGCATTCACGCGGCGCTCCACGTCGTCCATCAGCTTTTTTGAGCCAAGCAAACGCGCCTGGGCAATGTCAACATCCAGTTGCGCAGCCAGGGTATTCCAAACCACTTGCCGAACCTGACCGGCCAGCTCCAGCTGCTGTTGTCGTTGTCGGCTTTCACCAGCCTGTAATTGCGCATCTCTTAAACGCTGGGTGTTGCTCCGCTCATTCCAAAGCCAAAGGGGAGCACTGATGCCAATCTCGGTTTCCCGCAAACCCTGGTTCTCAAAACTTCGATCGCTGCGATACGAACCTTCCAGTATCAAAGGGCCAGCGCCAAGGCGATTGGCGTCGCGTCTTGCAGCCTCAAGCGAATCCATGCGCTGGGGCTGGGCACGCACCAACGGGCTGTTGTTCAGGGCCGACTGATAAATTTGTGCAATCGACACACTGGCTTCTTGTGCATGTGCCACTGGGGTTGTGCCCGCGAGAAGGCATGCCCAAAGCACCACGCGCAGTGGTGAATTCATGGTGAAAAACTCCGTGAACAAGTGAAATTCCCCCAGATCAAATGGGGGCACAGGTCAATGCGGGGTCAACACCAATTGGGGCGTTCTATGCGGGTATTGGGGGAGGACGTGTTCAGGGTGGGCTCAAGCGAGTACTCGGCATACTTCAACTGGGGCTCAACACTGTTTAACTGGCTGGAAGGCATGACCGTGCAATGGCCCGGGCAGTGGTGGTGGTGATCGGATTCACTTGAATCCGAGTCGCCGTGGCTGTGGTGTGCATCGCCGTGGCCATGTGAATGGCTGTGTTCATGGCCTGTCTCCAACGCATGAAAGAATTGCCCCTCCGCCATCAAGCTTTGAAGCGGCAACATCAAAATCATGAAGAAAATACACAGCTTTTTCATGAAAGTGAGAGTAACACAGCTTTCAATTCTTGCCCGAATTCTGCGCGAAAGGCGCTGTTTCCCGCAAGCGACCCAGCAGCCGGAGAAGCTGGTCAGGATCGGGTTCGATGCTGCCGGAGAAAACAACCTGCCCGTCGGCCGTTTCCACATGCAAGGTCGGAAACGATTCAATATCGACCCTGTCTTCCCATTCCGGAAAGTCTTCGATGTCGACCCAATGCGCCTGGACGAAGCTCAGCCTTTGGATGGCTTCATTGAATGGCATTTCAAATGCGCGGCAAACACCGCACCATTCTGCGCACAGCAAATACACGTGATGGCGAGTCGACATCGAATCAATCATTAATCCAGTTTATCTGTAAAACCTGCCGCCTTGAATTTCTAGAATCAATTGTGCGCACGAACCACGGTTGAGTTTATTTCAGAACGCGCCTGCCGGATCACGGTGACCGACGATGACAAACCCAGTGACGCCATCAAGGCGGCAACCAGCAGGTCGGGCCAGGCTGCTTGCGTAACGCCGACCAACACAGCAGCACCTAACACAGCGAGATTGCCGATTGCATCGTTTCTGCTGCACAGCCACACCGAGCGCATATTGGAATCGCCATTGCGGTAGCGGTATTGAATGGCAGCCACCCCCACGTTCACGGCCAAGGCCAGTACCGCAACCACACCCATGGTGGCATACGCTGGCACATTACCCTGAAACGCCGCATACCCCGCGAAAGCCAGCACACCTGTGCCGTACAGTCCCATTGAAATGCCTTTCAGAAGCGCGGCCTTTGCGCGAGTTTGAAGCGCCATGCCCAACACAAACAACGACAAGGCATAGTTGGCAGCATCACCACCAAAATCGAGCGAATCTGCAAGCAGCGACACCGAGCCTGCTGACCAACTGGCGCCCACTTCTATGAAGAACATGGTTGCGTTGGCAATCAGCGCAATCCACAACACTTTGCGAAAACCGGCATCAACTGCGGTGGATTTGGCGGCCTCGTCAGCGGGGCAGTGGTTACAACCGGGCATGAAATTTCCTTGCTTGGTACGTAAAAATTAGCGGAATATAACCACTGTATTAGAAACCCTGACAGGGTGGCAAGGTCAAGCGATTCGTCACTTGTCAATGCATCAACAATCGGACAACTGGTGGCCTCATTCAGAGAAATCAATATGAAACCAATCATGGCAAGTGCATTCACGGCGACGGTGATCGCACAATGAATAATGTGGTGCTTGAATCGATTTTGACCTGCCCGCGCTGCAAAACACGCACGCCGTGCTTAATGCCCACAGACGCATGCCAGTTTTTTTTCCAGTGTGCACACTGCGGTGTTTTGCTCAAGCCCAAGCCGGGCGATTGCTGTGTATTTTGCTCGTATGGGTCCGTGAAATGTCCGCCCATTCAGCAGAATAAATCGTGTTGTTAGGGCACAAGTCCGGGCCCGAAAGGGCCCGAAGCTTTTACCGCTTTATGCGCAAAGTGGGCATACGGCCATGGCCACACCCACGAGGCCAAACACACCAACGGCAGCAGTAAACAATTTAACTTTCATCAAAAAATCTCCTTTAAAAGCAAGTGGGAACGTCCCCAATTTGCATGGTGAACATTCCAGCCACTGGAAGGTCAAGCCCTATTTTTCTCGTTTGTCAGTTGCCGGCAAAATATAGTCTGCAATTAAAAACTCACCTTCAGGCTCACTGGGCTCACCGGCCAGCCTGGCTGCAATTACAGTATTGTTTTCCCGAATGTCGATCAACTTTTTTTCCAGATCAAGAAGACTTTTTTTCAATTGCCGAACTTCAGCCAGTTTTCGCTCAATCAACTCGTCAACCTTGTTTCTTGAACCACAACCGCAGGCAGGGCCTTGGTCGTAATAATCCAGCACCGACTGAATTTCCTTGATTGAAAAATCCAGCTCGCGCGCCTTTTTGACGAAATCAAGCCGGGACAAGTCTTCTTGCCCAAACACACGGTTCTTGCCCGCAGAAAACCACGATTCCGAATCGGCCCGCTTCGGGGCAATCAAACCCTGATCTTCATAGAATCGAATGGTCTTGGGGTTCAAACCAAGCTGTTTGGCAACATCGCTGATTTTCATGGCGTTCAAACTTCGGGCGCGTAAAAGTTATTGATACCCCAAAAACAATCGATGAGCAAATCAGGCCGATTGCGTACACAAGGCATTGCGGACTGCCCACAAACGGTCTTGCCCCCACACCACCTGGTTTCCCAGCTTGAAAGAAGGGACACCCCACAGGCCAGCGGCAAACAATTCTTCCCGGTTGGCCGCTGCACGCTCACGCCAGGCCTCATGTTGCAAAGCCACCGGTACGCCTTCCCAACGCAAACCAGCCCGTTCCACGATTTTGCGCAAGCCCTTGTCACTGCCAGCGTCAATGCCCTCGGCCCAAACACCTTGCATGAAGGACAACACAAACTCTTGCCCCTTGCTGTGTTGCTCGGCAAAGGGAATCAAAGCCAAACCCCGTTCAATCGGCTTGCCCACAGGGTCGTTCAAACGGCCAAACGGCACGCCGCGCACGTGCGCCTCACGGGCTGTGTCGTACACAATGTATTCGCGCTTGACCTTGGGCACAGGCAGCCCCCGCATCACCATGGGCAACACAAAGCGTAAATTTACTTTCGCACCAGTGCGTTGGCCCAATTCAAAAATGCGCGAAGCCACAATGGCGGAATAGGGGCTGCGGAAAGAAAAGAAAAAATCAATCTCGGGTGGGTTGTCCAGCGGCTTGGCAGTAGCCAGACCATCGTCTGCAGGAAACAGCAAACCAAACACGCCACTGCGCTGCGCACCCAATTCCTGAAGGCGTTGCTCCAGGTGGTACAGGCGATCAATGCCCCAGTACCATTCGCCCTCGTAATACAACATACCGCCCAGGTAATGGCCCAGTTTTTCTCGCAAGTCATCAGATTGCGTAATGTGGTTTTGCACATCCTGGCTGGACACTGGTTTCAATGCATTGATCTGTTCCGGTGGAATTTGAGTTTCATCCCAAGCCCACAGCCATTGCCCCACCAAGGCGGCATATTCAGCAAATTGCCCCATTCCGATGGCCCCCACCAGTGTGTGCGTTGCCTGCTGAACCCGATCAGCCTCGGGTTGTTTGCCCGGGTCGGTGAAATTCAAACCATGGTGCTTTGCCAGCAAGGCAGCATCAACACGGCTGTAGGCCACCAGCTTGTCCCGCTCAGGCGCTGCGGAATCGGGCGGGGGGCTGACCACGTGGGGTAATAATTCAATGTTGTAACGCGCCAGGAAACGCGGCAGGGCCTGCGCCACCAAATGGCTGTAAGGGTCGTCAATTTGGTGAAAGTAGTGAAGCTGGTGCGGGCGGCCAGATGCCAACCTGAGTTTTTCAGCCTTGGCACGCTTGGCCAGCAGCGTGCTGCGTGCAAAGCGCTGTTGAGTAATCATGGGCATCAGCAGGGTTTTTAAACTCATGGTGCCACCTTTAAAATTTTACATACTGTCAATATTAAGCTGATTTCACAGGTTTTCCATACAAGGCCTGCTCAATAAAGTTTTTTTGCACGCTGGGGCGCGGCACTTTTTGATCGAACCAGCTGCGCACGTTTTGATCCAGACCAATGCCGTGCATGTAGTTGTACAAGGCGCGGTTCAAACCTTCGCCCAAAGCAGCATGGTCAACACCCGTGGGGTCGACAAAGCCAATGTCGTTCTTCGCAAATGTGCCGGGCGGCATGGGCAATAGCTTGATGCCATATTCTTCCGGGTTTTTGCCCACAGGCGAATGCACCGTGCAGGCAAAGCGGTGAAAGTAGCCCGATTGAATGCAGCCCTCAGCGAACAGTTGCCGCACGTACTCCAAAGCATCCACCGTGTCTTGCACGGTTTGGGTGGGGAAGCCGTACATTAAGTAGGCATGCACCAGCACACCTGCGTCGGTAAAGCCTTTGGTAACACGGGCCACTTGCTCGACTGAAACCCCCTTCTTCATCAAATTCAAAAGGCGGTCGGACGCCACTTCCAGCCCGCCGCTAATCGCAATGCAACCGCTATCGGCCAGTAACTGGCACAACTCGGGCGAGAAAGATTTTTCAAAACGAATATTGCCCCACCAGGAAATGGACACATTCCGTGCAATCAACTCCTCTGCCAAAGCTTTCAGGGCTTTGGGTGGGGCTGCTTCGTCCACAAAATGAAAACCGGTTTGCCCGGTTTCAGCCACAATCGCTTCAATTCGGTTCACCAGCTCAGTGGCTGTGGCGTTTTCGTAGCGCGAAATATAGTCGAGCGACACATCACAAAAGCTGCATTTTTTCCAGTAACAGCCATGCGCCACGGTCAGCTTGTTCCAGCGCCCGTCGCTCCACAGGCGGTGCATGGGGTTCAGCATGTCGAGCAGGCTTAAGTAGCTGTGCAGTGGCAAACCATCCCAAGTGGGGGTGCCCACATCGCCAAACGGCACATCGGGTTCAGCCCAGTTGGTGTACTGCACCAAACCCTGCGCATTGCGGGTGAAAGTGCGCACCAAACGCTGTGGCCCGCGTTTGCCTTGCAGGTGTTCGATCAGGCAAAGCAGGGGGCGTTCACCCGAATCAAGGGTTACAAAATCAACAAAATCGAACAGGCGGGGCTCGGCCAGCTCACGCAGCTCGGTGTTCACATAGCCACCGCCCAAAGCAATTTTTACGTTGGGGTTTTCAGCCTTGATGGCTTGCGCCATGCGCAAAGCCGCGTACACAGCGCCTGGAAATGGCACGGAAAGCAACACCAGTTGCGGCTGCTGGCGCTTGAATTCTTCAAGCGTAAGCTGCACCAAAATTTCATCAATCAAGGTGAAGGGTTGTTGCAACGCACCGGCCAAGGGATCAAAACTGGCTTGGCTGCCCGCCAGCGATTCCGCGTAGCGCACAAACTCGAAACGTTCATCCACCGCATCGGCAATGACATCGGCGAGATCGTTCAGGTACAGGGTTGCCAGGTGGCGGGCTTTGTCTTGCGCCCCCAGGGCACCAAAGGCCCACGCCAGCGGGTCGCCGCCTTCTTCGTCCACGTACACGTCCAGCGCCTCAAACCGTGGGCCTTCGGGCAAGAAGGCACGGCTGTTGATGCGGTGCGCCAAGGTGGAATCGCCACCCTGTAAAAAACGAATGGTGGGGGCAATGGTGGCGCGGTAGCGGCTGAACTGGTCCATAAACAGGGCCACGCGTTCGGTCACTTCCTCGTACTGCTCAATTTCTTCGGCAATGCGGTCTAGCCCTTGCGGCGAGAACAACCTGAGCACCAAGCCCAGCGCAATATCCGACTGCACAGCATCAATGCCCTGCTTGCGTAAAAAGCCGGTAATGTAGGCGGTGGATGGATAAGGCGTGTTGAGCTGCGTCATCGGCGGGATGAACGACAACACACGGAAAGCTGTAGACACGATAAGACCTCGGGCGGAACGTGGCTAGATTCTACACCGGGTGGAAAATGTGGGCTTGCATAAGCAGCTGGTAATACAATGGGCAAAAACCTGTCATTGAAAAAAACATGATCCAGAAACTGACCGTATTTTCCAAAGCACTTACACCAGAAGAATTTGATCGCCCCCGGCCCGACCGGCTTGAAAAGGGCAACCCCTTGCGCACCACCAGGAATCATTATGAAAAAAACGGTGTCAGTGCGGGCCTGTGGGCTTGCGAGACAGGCGCGTGGCGTATCGCATTTGCGCCGGGCAAAGACGAGTTTTTTCATGTGATTGAAGGGCGCATTCAGATTACCAATGCAGCCGGGCAGGCCGAACAGTTTGGCCCGGGCGATGCCGGTGTAATACCTGCTGAATTCACTGGCGTGTTTGAAGTACTTGAGCCTGTGCGCAAACATTACGTGATCGTTGATCGCGCGGCGGTGCAGTAATATGGCGACCCTTAACCCCGGCGAATTCAGCCAGAACATTCAATTGGGCATTGAAGTGGTGGCCACACTGGCTTTTGCGCTCAGCGGCATTCTGGAAGGTGCGCGCAAACGGCTCGATGCCGTGGGCGTGTGTGTGGTGGCGTTTCTGGCCGCATTTGGCGGCGGTACGCTGCGCGATTTACTGCTCGATGTACGGCCCTTTTTCTGGGTGAAGTACATTGAATTGCTGTGGGCCGTGTTCGTGTTGTGCATCATCGCCATGCTGTTTATGCGGCAACGGCATTTCAGGTTCACGGAAAAAGCCATTCTATGGCCCGACACTTTGGGGCTTGGCCTGTTTACCGCAGCGGGTGTATTTGCATCCATTCAAGCGGGCATGCCCAGTTTGGTGGCCGTGTTCATGGGTGTAATCACCGGTGTGTTCGGCGGTGTGCTGCGCGACATTGTGTGCAATGAAATTCCGCAAGCCTTTAAAGACCACCGCCCCTACGCCATTTGCGCCTTCTTCGGCGGTTGGGCTTACATTGGCCTGCGTGAACTGGGCAACCCTGCTTATGTAAACCTGCTTGGCTGCGTGCTGGTTACTTTGGGCTTGCGAGCATTTGCCGTGTGGAAGGATGTGCGGATTCCGGCGTGGAGAAACTAGACTTTAGAAGAGTCCCATCGCCAGGCCACTTGCAAAGGCCGCGCCCAAATCGCGGCAACGTTGCAAATCAGCAGGGTTAATGGTTTTGGGCGCAAGAATTTCATCTTTCGTTTGCGCATGCGTGCACACAATTGCCGACGGTGCCATTTCAGTTAAACGCCAACCCGTGGCAATGCGCTGAATTTGCTTCACTGCGCCTTGGCCATCGCTGCCCGCGCACACAAGCGCAGTGTAAGGGCGACCATTGATTTGGTCCAGCGCCGCATAATAAGTTCGGTCGAAAAAGTCCTTCATCAACCCTGCCACGCTGCCCAAAGTTTCAGGCGCGATGAACACATAGCCATCTGCTTGTAAAACATGATCTGCATTCGCTTCACTGGCGTGAAGAAGCAGGGCGCTTGTTTCTGCTTCAGTCGCAGCACCTTCAGCCACAGCCTGGGCCATGGATTTGGAGCCGCCTGTGATGGAGTGGTAAATGATGAGCAGGGTTTTCATGGTCAAGACATGGCCTTTAGTTTTTGTGCAGCTTGCTCCAGACCACCCAACACAGTATTTGCCACATGCCTGGAAAAGCCATCGGGCAGCTGCCGTTTAACCTGCTCTATAACGGAGGGTGTACGTGCCAGCACATCTTCAATCAAAGACTCCATATTCTCCTCAAAGCCCAATTGTTGCGCTGTGCTATTAAAGTGCCGCCGAGCAATTGAATGCATGGTGTAACGGCGATTTTTTCCAAGCAATGCCATGGATAACCTGACCTGCTGCGGCGACCACTGATTCGGACCTTTGCCCAACACCGGGTAAGCAGACATGACATCGTAAAGCGGGGCGAAGCGGAATCGCCCACGTGGCAACAATTGAATACTGAAATTCTTTGCGTGCCCATCGGGTGCACACAGCATCCAGAACAACACCTGGCTGGCCATCAAGGTGCGAAGATCGGCCGCCGAGTTCTCGGATCGCCGAAGGGTATCGAACAATACTTTTAATCCAGGGCCGCCATCACTTTCGTATTTAAGCATTGGAGGAACACCGGTCACTTGGCAAAAGTCCTCTTGGGGCAGGCGCATGATCCAGTCACCA
The DNA here is from genome assembly GCF_043511195.1 of Limnobacter sp. Lineage (NCBI taxonomy): Bacteria > Pseudomonadati > Pseudomonadota > Betaproteobacteria > Burkholderiales > Burkholderiaceae > Limnobacter > Limnobacter sp. Next base: position 573,039 of record NZ_CP121330.1, read on the forward strand.
TTCGGTGCAACTTTTCGATCAAATCGCTCCACGGATAAAACACGCTGGGCACCGAATGTTTCTATCGCCACATTTGCAACAGGCAAACCATAGGCCTTCAATAAGGTCATGCAAAGCCATTCATTGTCTACCGAGGTAGTGAAATCAGCCCGCCGCCCCCCCACCAAGCCCAATGGCAATTTAAGTATGTGCGTGGTGGGGGTTGATCCTTGCGGCACGCACCACTTGCCCTTCCAACGCAACAAGGCGGTTTTCTCTTGGGCACCGGCGATCGAAATACGCAAGTCTGCATGCGCATTGACGTTTTTGCCAAAGCCGCCAGGCGATACCGTGTCAATCAAAAGACGTTCAATGTCTTTCTTCGTCACCGGCTTGCCTTGCACGGTCTCAATGTTCTCGCGCTCCTCATGCTCACCCAGCAGTTGAACAGCCCCCACGCAATCGCGACCAATCGCCTTCAGCAAATCAAAAGTATCCGTTGATCCGGTTTTGAATCGTTCAGCAACCCGTTTTCGAATTGCTTCACTATCGGGCAATAAATTATCAAAGTAATTTAAAACCTTGTCGCCTTTGATCGGCTGGTTCTGGAGGTTGAACGGCAACGACAAGGACAAGGGTCGCCCAAGTTCAGAGACCTGCCAGGCAGGGTCATACTGAAGCTGCATGTCGCCGCGTGCAGGTATGGTCCAAAGGCCCACACGCTGGCCGTTGGACCAAATGGATAAACTTTGACTGTGCGATTTACGGCCCATACTACCAATCCGTTTTTGATGATTGACTTGGCCGAACTTCACGCATTCCAATTGACAACTCAAGCCCCAGCACAGCGCACCAATTCATCAACTGGGCCAAGCTAAGCTCCTCGGGGTGTAATTCAAGATGAGACACGCGCGATTGACTTAGCCACAGCTTTTTTGCCAGCCCGGCTTGCGACCATTTGTTTGCTTTGCGGGAGGCCTGCAAAATTTGCCCAAGCTGGCCATTGGTGTTGAGAATGTGCTTTTGATTTTGCATCGCAAAATACCTGAATTACAAATAAATTTAATTTATCTGATATTCAGTTAAATTACAATTAACTGTTATTCAAATAATTAGTTGGTGAGCTTTTTCGAACTGCGCTGGTTGGTAGGTTTGATTGTTTTGGGTTTGGTACTTGGTTTATTGGCTGCTTTGACGTTGTCAATCTGCGCGGTAGTTACCCTGAACAGGGTACAAGTTTGATGGACGTGAGAACAGCCCCTAGACTCGTGAAATTGAAAAACTCTTCCCCTGAGGCAATCTCATGTCCAACGTAGCCCTACAAAAACCACTGAACTCAACAATGGTCATTTCCAAATCAGGGATTGACATATTTCAAAGGACGAAGGCTTCTCCGCAATTCCCTACAACGACATTGCAGGCAATTGCACCGTGGGGGTGGGGATTCTTCTCAGTTACAGCCCATGCACAGAACAGCAAATGAAGACCAAATACGACCTGGCCAAGTTGAATGCCACATTTCATGATCGCCTAGAGGAAGCCCAAAAGTACGTTCGGTTTTATGTCAGAGGATCGCAACTAAGCCAAGCGCAATTTGATGCGCTAACAAGCTTTGTATTTAACGTGGGTGTTGGAAATGCGAAAGATGTGCTGGCATTTGCCAACAAAGGCGAGTACCAAAAAGTTGAAAACGAAATGAACCGGTTTGTTTACATCACAGAAAAAGGCAAAGACGGAAAGCCCAGCAAAAAGAAATTCTCGAACGGACTTGCGAATCGCCGCAAGCGGGAAATTGTTCCTTTTCAAATTAAACCTTGAACCACAACATCTGCGAGACCCTCACCATGCGTAATTTTGCTTGCATACTTTTTATAGCACTTGCTGCTTGCTCGAATAATTCAGAACTCCAAGCCATACAAGGTGAATGGGCTATTCATAAAGAACTAGCTGCCGCACCCATTGTTGGGATCAGCGATGAGGAAACTGCTGGACTAATTGGCGACAAACTATCCATAAGCGCTAAAACAATTCAGTTTCAGAACCAAACTTGTGACTACAGCCGCCTGGAGTCAAATAAACAAAGTCTTTCAGAATTTCTTCAGTTTTATTCGCTGGATACGAATGCAAAGCTGCCAGAGAAGACGAGTGTTTTGAGTATGGATTGTGAAGGGGAGATGACGATTAGGCACCTGCTGACCCGTGAGGATAGGCTATGGCTAGTTTGGTATGGAGTGCTATTCGAGGCGGACCGGATTTAGGGGATCGACTGCTTTTCGGCCTAAACAGACGGTCAATGGCACGGTATTCGGTGTCTGCTTGCGCAGGCATTTCTGACTGTTCCCATTGATTGATGGGTGAGGTGCCGCGCCTTCAAGTCCAGAGCGGAGCGCGCAAACTAGGAACGCAAGTCCGACCACGGTACGCCGGATGCACAAAGTACTTCCTTTAAATTTGGTATTGGCCGCAAATGCCTTCTTCTTGATATTGCACGTCGCCCTTCACATCACAGAAAAAACATGAGAAAATGACAATATTCCAAAAAAAACAAATGAAAAGTTCTTTTAAATCAATTACATAAAAATAATTTGGACGAAATGAACGAAATTCAAACAGATTTAGCCCAGCTAATCCGACTGGCGCTCGCTGAGCAAACAGAAGATGTGCGACTGTTTGTGGCTCGGCTCGTGCGCAAATATCGCAACACTGATCCAGAAATGGCAGAGCAGATGGATTTATATCTGCGCGCAAAGACGCCTCGCTCAAGCGCTCCTTTGCGCAGAGTCCCGCAACCGGCATTATCGACGCAAACTTTACCAGTCGACGATGAATCGAGACTGTCATTATTGAAAGTTTTCAAGGACGAGCCCGATCACGAGCAACCCCTTCTCTCGATTCACCTTGAGGAAACCTTGGGTCAACTGATCCAAGAGCGCCGTCAAACGGAGCGGCTAGCCTCAATGGGGCTGAGCCCAACACGGTCCGCTATTTTTGTGGGCCCACCGGGTGTGGGTAAAACACTTACGGCGCGTTGGCTTGCCTCGCAGTTGGGGGTGCCGCTGTATGTTCTGGATCTAACCGCCGTGATGAGTAGCTTGCTAGGACGTAGCGGAAGCAACTTGCGTGCAGCACTCGATTTTTCGAAACGTGGCCCTTGTGTATTGCTCTTGGATGAAATCGATGCAATTGCTAAGCGGCGCAGCGACGACACCGATATTGGTGAGTTGAAGCGACTGGTAACCGTCATTCTGCAGGAAGTCGATGAGTGGCCTTCCACAAGTTTGTTGTTGGCTGCAACAAATCATGCGGAACTAATCGATCCTGCGTTGTGGAGACGCTTCGATTTAGTGATTAATTTCAAGACGCCAGAAATGCCGGCAGTCAAACAGGCTATAAAGCGCTTTCTAGGTCAGGACTACGCACTATTTGGCCGGTGGATTGATATTTTGACTTTTGTCTTTAATGGCGAATCATTCAGCGACATTGAGAGAGATCTTCAACGATTCCGCCGCGCCGTTGCGTTGGGTACAGCCTCGGACGCTGATCTGATCGAAGAATTCGTGAAATCGCGCGCGCTCGTCCTCGGGCATCAAGAGCGAATTGATCTGGCGGTGCTGCTGACTAAGCAGACTCGTCTATCTCAACACACGATTTCTGACATCACTGGTGTTAGTCGCGACACCATCCGAAAGTACACCAGCGAGCCACCATCCTCGATCAAGAAACTCTCAAAAAGAAAAGCTAACGCATGAGTCAAACCAACTTCCTGATCGGGCGCGGTGAGCTGTTGACCCATGACATTAAAGGGCCGAAACGTATGCCAGGCAAAGCCGAGGTGTACACATTCGAGCAAGCTGCTCAGCGGCTAATGCCTCAGTTCTCGGCGACCGCTACTGCGCTTGATGCTTTACCCGCGCGTGCATGCCCCGGCGACTTTGGCGTTGCGCGGCTGACTATGAATCCCAGCTACATAGCCCGGTCGTTCTTTCCTGTGGCGATACTGCGCGCCGTTGGTTTGGAATCTGTCGGTAGTCGTACCGTAAAGGTGACGCCTGGTGGCTGGACCAAGAAAGGTGCTCCACAAGAATGTACAACAACCGAGTTGTTCGTCGCCGGTAAGCGTCAAGCTTTTCGCCAACTCAACGACTTGACCAAGAAAATCGAACCCGAATCCAATGAAGCGCTAGATCTAGCGCATATCGAGCAATTTTCGGTCTTTAAGCCCGATGAGCGCATCGCCAAGTATGGCAGCACTAATGATCGATTCTTCGAGGTGGGCATCCATTTGCTGCCTGATGAAAGCCACTTATTCGTCCAGCAGTCTTTCATAAAATACTCTAAGGAAGTTGGTGTCAATGTCCACAGCGACCTTGGTTTTAGGGCAGGCAATCTGTGGTTCGTGCCAGTCGAAGGTAAGTATGAGCACATTGAACGGCTTGCCGAATTCGTGTTCGTGCGAGTCATACGCCCGGTTCCCAAGCTGCGAGGTATGCGACCCGTGCAACGCGCCGGCGAGGTGGCAATCGGTTGTAACCTGCCGTTCGAGCAGCCGCTTTCGTCGGAACCCAAGGTTGCTATCCTTGATGGTGGTTTGCCTAAACAGCACGTAATCGGTCCATGGCTACGCTCGTATCGCGTTCTCGATGAAGATGCGCAGGACGATCCGGCAGGTTTGGAACATGGTCTGGCCGTCAGCTCCGCATTCCTGTTTGGCCCGATCCAACCAAACGGGACTGCTGCCCGTCCATTTGCCTACGTTGACCACTTGCGCGTGCTGGACAAGGACGTCGACACCGAAGATCCCTTGGAGTTGTATCGGACCCTAGGTTTCGTCGAACAAGTCTTGCTCTCACGGCAATACCAGTTTATAAACCTTAGCCTTGGTCCAGACTTGCCGATCGAGGATACTGATGTACACGCATGGACATCAGTCATTGACGATCTGCTGAGCGACGGCGAAACCTTGATGACCGTGGCCATCGGCAACAACGGTCAGTTGGACCGCGCTTCTGGTAATGCACGCATACAGGTACCTTCGGACTGCGTTAATGCGCTGGCAGTAGGTGCAGCAAACAACTCGGGAGAGAGCTGGGCACGTGCACCCTACAGCGCGATAGGTCCTGGTCGCAGCCCGGGCGTCGTCAAACCCGACCTGATGGCCTTCGGCGGCAATGCTGGAAACTATTTTCATGTACTGTCGCCAGGTAAGGGAGCAGCTCTTTCGCCACAGTTGGGTACCAGTTTTGCTTCCCCGTATCTGTTGCGCAGTGCCGTCGGCATTCGGTCTATCCTAGGTGCGGAACTGTCTCCACTAGCGATCAAGGCTCTACTGGTTCACTCAGCAGAAACCGCGAGACACGATAAACTTGAAGTAGGCTGGGGTAAGGTGCCAGAGGATCTGATGAGCATCATCACCTGTCCGGAAGGTGTGGCACGTATTGTCTATCAAGGCGAGTTGAAGCCTGGTAAATATTTAAGGGCCTCATTGCCACTGCCAGAAGGTGGCCTTAACGGCAGCATCCGCCTTAAAGCGACCTTCTGCTACGCCTCACCGACAGATCCGCAAGACGCAGCCGCGTACACTCGTGCCGGCCTCGAAGTAGTATTCCGTCCTAGCGACCAGAAGATCAAGAAAGGTAAGGCTAACGCCGACACCAAGAGCTTCTTCGACATGAAGAAATACGCGACCGAGGAAGAACGGCGTTCTGACAGTGGTAAATGGGAAACAGTCTTGCACAGCGCAAAAAACATGCGTGGCAGCAGTCTTAAAAATCCGGTGTTCGACATACATTACAATGCGCGCGAAGCTGGCGGTCGAGCCACTGGTGCCGAAAAGATCCGTTATGCATTGATCATCACTGTAGAAGCTCCCAAGCATGTAGACCTCTATAACGAGATTCTGCGCGCTTATGCGAAAACGTTAGTTCCAATCCAACCACAGGTATCTCTGCCAATTCGCATCTAGCTTTGCCAAGCAATGAAAAAACAGATGGATCTTTAAGGCTGTTCGATTTTCGCGTTAAAGAAGTACTGCCAGCTCAGGTAATGTCCGGAAACATGTACAAACCAGTCACTGCATGCATTTTTGTCGAAAGTCCACTTCGGCCGAATTTCGGCCTGAGCGCTTATTCAGTCTGCTGTGAATTCAGTCAACGATACAAAGATAAACGCCTCTTTAGACGACTTACCCAACCACATTTAACGTAGCGCCGCCATTACAAGAATTGGGCTATTTGCGTGCGAAGGCAAGAAGTGGCGAGATGTCGCCATGGTCGGCAGCTCGTAGGGCAGCCAGATATTCGGCCCGCATTTCGCTCTGGCTCACAAGGGAAGCATGTCCACCGCTGCCCCATGTAAAAGGTTCCAAACCCATTTTCTGGAGTAGAAGATCGGCGATCAAACGACAGCACCTCCCATTGCCGTTTGGAAACGGGTGGATAAGCACAAGCTGGTGGTGAAATCGTGCTGACAGCTCATCCGGGGGCATGGCATTGTGTTCGATCTGATACTTGATGTTCTCCAGTAAGTTCCGGACGCGCATAGAAACCTGGCGCCAATCGCAGCCGAAATTCTTGTCGCTCTTGCGGTACGTGCCAGCCCATGTCCATGTATGGCCGAACATCTGCTTGTGCAGCTTGCGCAGGAACACATCATTCAGAATGTACTGCTTGACTACATCACCACAACGCGCGCCAGTTGCCATCGAGCAGCTCTTTTGCCATCAGCTCCAATTGAGCCTGCTGCGCTTTGTTGCCAACGGCTTGATCCTCGAGCGACATGGTATGCGCCACAGGTTGCATGTGCCTTCTAGCCACGGTTTTGGCTTGCTCCTTCAGCTTGGCCTCTAGGGGCATTTTCGGCACGAAGACATAGTGCAGCTCGCAGTCGAGCGCAGCGGCAACCTTTCGCAGAGAGGCTAGCGAGATGCTGTCGTCGGCCTCACTTTTCTCGAGCTTGTGCACCGTGGAGTTCCTCACATGCAGGCGCTGAGCGAGTGATACGGCAGTCATGCCAAGGGCTTCCCGAATGGCCTGTATCCAGCCGCAGGACGGCCGCGGCGGGAAGGTCTTCCTAAGTAAAGGTTTTAATTGCTTATCGGCTTGGCGCAATTGTAGCCAGCGGTAGGACTTGTCCATGAATTTATCCCTGCAGGGCGAGAAATAAGCCTACAGTGTATCCCTACAGGGAGAAAAAGAAAACTTATTAATATCCCCATAGGGATATTTTTACTTACATAAAATAGCCATACGGGGATATTTTAGCGATTGATAATCTCCTGATCCGGAGAAATCATGCACGTCAAATTAACCCTACAAGGAAAAGAGTGGAAGCCATGGCTATCGAAATATTCGATAACCTTCCAACCACCTTTTTAGTCGAATTGAATTCATCAACTGTATTGCCAGTAACCCAGAAGCTGGCGATGTCATTCCAAGAAACGGTGGCTTTCGCCAAATTAATCGACCTTTCATACCTACCTACTTTTAGCGACTCAAATCTGCATTTTTTGACAGCGTTTCCCATAAAAGCTTGAATGCCCAATCTGGCAACTCTCCTCTTTACAGATGTTCAATTCCAGCTTCGGAAAACTGTCACTCACCAAGCCCGCGTTTTATATTCCACAGCCTCAACATTCCTTGTACGACGTGATCACGCACAGCTATGGAATTTTGCCGGGGCAAGAACCGATTTTCTCAACTTTGCTGGAATACTTGATTGCACTAAACCCCACCGTGAAAAACCCACGAATGGCACTGGGTAGCCACGCCCCGCGCACGCTTGATTTTATTTCACACGACCCCGAAACCATTTTTTGCATGAACCCCAATGTTGTAAAAGCACGCATTCGCCAAGTGGTGAATGCTGGGGGTGAGTTTGCGCTGATAGATACTGCTCGCAACTTTGTACCCGCAGACCCAGCCGAGCGAGGAATGTATGAATTTCTGGCCAGGATAAGCAACGACACTCAGCATGTCACCGACTTTGCAGGTTTGGGCTTGGGGGTTCTGGGTTACTTGAGTGGACCGCAAAACCGAAGTGTAATTGGACAGTTGCAGCAATTGAACAATGAACGTTTGGCGGGTAAGTTGAGTACTCGTCAGTACCAGTTGCGCCAGCAGGACATATTGAACAATTACCTGAAGAAATTAGGATGGATGGGGCGCCACATGCACGGTGGACAGAATTCATTCAATGTGCTGTATCAAAACCGCGCGGTTGGTGTAAACCCATCTCCAGTGTTCGTCAAGCATGCCGAGCGGATGGCGAAACTGAGCAAATTTGCGAAAACTGGCGGTGTCTTGCTTACCGGATTTGAAGTGGCAGGGGCGTGCGGGAAGATTGCTTCAGCCAGTGATAAGCAGAAAAAGAATGAAATACTTTGGGTAGACGGAATGGGCCTTATTGTCGGCTCGGCAGGCGGAATTCTGGCAGGTCTTGCCGTTGGCGCGCTGGTTGTTAGCGGCCCCGTCGGCTGGGGGGTCGCTTTGATTGCATCTGCAGCAGGTGGCTACTTTGCACAAGAGGCAGGAAAAACCAGTGGTCAGTTTCTATATGACCAATTTGGAAACAAAATGGATTTGCTCAGTGCAACTGGGATAGATCAGCTATGCAGATGATCGAAATTACCATGTGGATCATCGGGTTCAGCATTGTGATTATCCCGGTTCTGTTGCCATTGAGTTTAACGTTACTGACTTGGTTTCCCCCCCAGTCAGTGATCGATAAATATGTGCGCCCGCCTCATTTCAGCGAGTTCGAGTCCGCAGCCTATCGATACTTCCCGTCAAGCTGGATACGCACACTGCTGTTTTCGCTGGCAATCTCGATACCCATTTTTAGAAGGGTGCGTGGCTTCGGTGATATGCACAAGCAAGTCCCATTGTGGTTCAATGTTGCAAGCCGTTTGTTTGTTTATGTGGTACTGGGCTATCTATTCTCAGTGTGCATTGCTATTGGAACATTGGCGGCAATAGCCAAGTTGGGTTTGCATCAATAAAGCGGTACACCGACCGCTCACAACTAACCCGCCTTCAAAAGCCCCATTTCCTTCAAAATGCGGTTGGCATTGTCATCACAATCCATATCCTCAGGCTTGCCCTCGATCAGCTTGATCATGTTTTGCAACTGCAATTTGCTCTGTGCCAGCTTCAATTCCATGGCCTCCATGTCGGCCACTTTTTTCTTCAACATGCCCACCAGTTCTTCGTGCTTCCAGTTGCTTAAATTGCCGGGCATCACCTGCCGTATTTCTTCCAGCGTAAAACCGGTTTGTTGCGCGTTGGCAATAATGGCCAACACGGCCACGGCTTCCAGCGGGTACTCGCGGTAACCATTCGCTTTCCGGCTTACTGCGGTAATTAAACCTTTGGATTCGTAAAACCGAATGGTGGCCGCAGACAGACCGCTGCGCTTGGCCAACTCGCCAATTTTCATAATGGTGTATTGCCTCTATTGACCTTCAGGTTAACTTTAAGCTTATTGTTTCATCCATTGCAACCTTGGAAAACCACATGAGCCTGTTCACCGCCTTCACGCTGCCCAACGGCACCCAGCTTCCCAACCGCCTGGCCAAAGCCGCCATGGAAGAAAACCTGGCCAATGCCGACCAAGCTCCTTCCGAGCAATTGATTCGCCTTTACGGCGCCTGGGCTGCGGGCGGTGTGGGCTTGATGATCACCGGCAACGTGATGATTGATCGCCGGGCCATGACAGGCCCGGGCGGCGTGGTGTTGGAAAACGATTCACAAGCTGCGCAATTTGAACGCTGGGCCAAAGCTGCGAAATTAGATGGTGCGCAAGTGTGGATGCAGATTAACCACCCTGGTCGGCAAATGCCGGCCAACTTGGGGCAGCCCACCGTGGCACCTTCTGAGGTGGCCATGGACTTGGGCAAATTTTCCAAACAGTTCACACCACCGCGTGAACTGACAGCGGCTGAAATTGAAGACATCAAAAACCGTTTTATCAATGCCGCCATACTGGCTGAGAAATTTGGTTTCAACGGGGTGCAAATTCACGCTGCGCATGGTTATTTGCTCAGCCAGTTTTTGTCCCCCATATCGAACAAGCGCAAAGACCAATGGGGTGGCTCGATTGAAAACCGGGCACGCCTGTTGATCGACGTGGTGAAAGGCATTCGCGCAGCGGTGGGGCGACAATTTGCTGTGGCTGTAAAAATAAACTCTGCCGACTTTCAGCGCGGTGGCTTTAGCGAAGACGACGCCAAAGCCGTGGTGCAAATGCTCAACCCCATGGGGCTGGACTTGATCGAGCTTTCAGGCGGCAGCTACGAAGCACCCGCCATGCAAGGCAACGCACGCGACGGTCGCACCCTGGCCCGCGAAGCTTACTTTCTTGAATTTGCCAAAGACATTGCCACCGTGGCCACCGTGCCAATTATGGTAACCGGTGGTATTCGCAGACAGGCCGTGGCTGAACAAGTGTTGGCCACCGAGGGCATTGACCTGGTGGGTATTGCCACCGCACTGGCGCTGAACCCCAATTTGCCCGACGAATGGAAACAAGGCCAAGCCAGCGTGCCCCAGTTGCGCCCTATTGCATGGAACAACAAAGTGCTGGCTTCGCTGGCCTATATGGCCATGGTGAAACACCAGTTGAACAGGGTGAGCCAAGGGCGTAACCCCAATGCAAAGGTGAGCCCTGTATTTGCGTTGGCGCAGCAGCAGCTTGGTGCGTTTTTCAGGACAAGGCAGTACAGAAAGTGGGTGGTACAGGCTTAAGAAGAAGCAATCTACACATGTTCTTTTTGTAACAGTGTATTGAACACGCCCAAGCCATTGACATCGCGCACCGTATTGAGATCTACATCTTTACATTACATTAAAATATTTTATTGACAATATTAGTAATATTACATAGATTGCTTAATATTACTTTTTTAAGTAATTTTTATAAAGATCCGATTATCAATATTTTGCAGTTGACGGGCCATTCAATGAACAACGAAGCCATTACTGATTACAGCGCAGTAACACGCAAAAAAATTAACGAGATTTTAAGCAAAGACGAAATTCGTGCTTTGACCTCACGCTCTGATTGGGCCGGATTCTGGGCGATTGTATCAACCTGGGCTGTAATTGCCGGCAGTTTTGCATTGGCCGCCTGGTCGCTTACACAAGCAGTTTGGTTGACTGCCCTGGTGCTGCTGTTGTGTGTGACTGTGATCGGGGGCCGCCAACTTGCCTTGGCCATTGCCACGCACGAGGCAACCCACCGCACCTTGTTTGCAACACGCGCCCTGAACGATCACTTCACCGATTGGTTGTGCGCCAGGCCTGTCGGTTTGGATTTGTTCAAGTACAGGGAACATCACTTCATTCACCACCTGAAAACTGGCACCGACGAGGATGTGGATATTTCACTGATTGCCGGTTTGCCCACCACCCGAAAATCACTTGCGCGAAAACTACTGCGCGATGCGGTTGGAATAACAGGCATGAAATTCATGTTTGGCCAGTTTGTGATGTGCGCTGAATACATGAAGTGGACAGTGGCCAGCAACTACGAGTGGTTGCCAAAGCAAAGCCGGTGGTTTCATGCCAAGCGCTTTGTGATCAATTTCTTTCCCACCCTGATTACCAATTTGGCAATTGCCGCAGCGTTGATGATGTTTGGTTATGGCGAGCTGTATGTACTTTGGCTGATCGCCTATTTGACCACTTACCCCATGTTCATTCGCATTCGTGCACTGGCGGAACACGCAGCCACCCAACGCACCAACAACATGTTCGAGAACACCCGTACCACTCGCGCAGGCTGGTTGGCCAAAAGCCTGGTGGCACCTTTGAATGTGAACTACCACATTGAACACCATGCACTTGCTTCCGTGCCTTGGTACAAGCTGCCGAAACTACACAAACTGTTCTTGCAACGCGGTGTAGTGCAACCCGCACCCAGCTACCTGGAAGTGTTGAAGATTGTTTCTTCAAAAAACCCAATTTCAACAAGCAATGCTTAAGGTCGAAACATGAGCCACGTATCCAAGCTAGAACTTTCCACCTTGACCTACGAAGTCACAGGCCGAGTGGCCCGAATCACTTTGAATCGCCCATCCCGTGGAAACGGCATCACGATGGACATGCCGCAGGAACTGGCACTGTGTGTGGAAAAGGCCAACATTGACCCCAACGTGCATGTGATTGCCTTGAGTGGAAATGGCAGCGGTTTTTGTGGCGGCTACGATTTGGTTGAAAGTGCGCAGGCCGAAGGCAATTTGGGGCAGTTAAATGCCTCGCGACCCAAGGGTTCGACACTCGACCCCATAGTGCAAATGCAAAACCACAACCCGGCCCAAACCTGGGACCCCATGCTTGACTACGCCATGATGAGCCGCAACGTGAAAGGCTTCATGAGCCTATTTCACAGCGAGAAACCTGTCGTGTGCAAAGTGCACGGTTATTGTGTGGCCGGCGGTACCGACATGGCGCTGTGTTCAGACCTGTTAGTAATTGCCGAAGATGCGAAAATTGGTTACCCACCCGCGCGCGTGTGGGGCTGCCCCACCACGTCAATTTGGTTTCACCGCATTGGGCTGGAAAAAGCCAAGCGCCTGTTGTTCACTGGCGATTGCCTGACTGGCAAACAGGCACAAGAATGGGGTTTGGCGATAGAGTCTGCACCCCCAGCCGAACTAGACGCACGCTTTGAAGCGCTGGTACAACGGATCGCTTTGATGCCGGTGAACCAACTCATCATGATGAAATTGCTGTTGAACCAGTCAGTGATGCAGCAAGGCCTGCACACAACGCAAATTCTGGGCACGGTGTTTGATGGCATTACCCGCCACACCGAAGAGGGCTATCAGTTTCAGCAAGACTCGATGGCCCAAGGGTTCATGCAGGCCGTGCGTCAACGAGACGAACCATTTGGTGACTTTGGTTTGGATGGTTTCAAGAAAGGTTGATATTCGCTTCCGGGTTTGACTCGTCTCTCAATACTCTTATTTCGGTTTACCCCTGCGCCCAACAGCACTCGGGGTATTGTGCCCCTCACGAGGTTTCAACCTGGCTGGGTTTGCAAACAGCAACTTAGACTCTTTCGCCAATTGCTCGCGCTTCTCGATCAAAAAATCAATCAGTACCCGAAGCTTCGCCGGCATTTGTGAACGCGATGGTACGTAAAGGTAAAAACCGGGAAATGGGAGACACCAAGGATCAAGCACGCGGACAAGCGAGCCAGCAGCGAGGTAATAACGAACACACAGGTTGATGTGCTGCACCATACCCACATCCTGAAGTGCTGCGAGCAACATACTTTCGTCATCGTTGAATACAGCGTTACCGTTTGGTTCGTAGACAACAGTGTGTCCATTGGCACCTGGCGCGGTAAATGACCAGTGGTCGATGTTACCGCTGGAGGTAAAGCGATAAGCCAAACAATTGTGTTTGTGTAAATCGGCTGGTGAGTCTGGTACACCGTATTTTTCAAAGTATTTGGGCGAGCCTACGATGGCCATTTCCAGGGGTGGCGTGATGGGTACAGCCACAGTGTGTTCATTCAAACTTTCACCCAAGCGAATTCCGGCATCCATACCTTCCGCAACAATGTTGGACAATCCGTCGTTCATCACCAATTCCATGCGCAGCTTTGGATACCGCGCTAAAAATTCACCCATGTGCGGTTCAATCAAAAGCCTCGCGGCCACGCGCGAGGAATTCAAGCGAATCAACCCCGAAGGTTGATCATGCGCCTCACCCAAATTCGATACAGCGCGGTCCACCGCTGAAAGTGCCGGCTGCAACACATCCAGCAGGCGTCTCCCTTCCTCTGTCAGCGACATGTCTCGGGTCGTGCGATTAAGCAACCGCACATTCAATTGTTGCTCCAGCGACTTCAGTTGCTGGGAAAGGGCTGCACGGGTTACGCCCATTTCCGCAGCAGCTTTGGTGAAGCTGCGATGACGGGCAATGTGGGCGAACCAGGTGAGCGAGAAAAGCAGAGAGGGTTCGATCTTCATTTGTTTAGTTTAACTAACATATGTGCTTAGGAAAAGCATATTTATCAATACCAATGCAAGGCCTAGAATGATTTCCAGCTCGAGACATTTCCCAGTGCGAGCAACCACTTTCACCACAGGAGAACATCATGTCCAGCATTACATCCAGCAAGGTCACCTTCAAGAACTTGAATGGCCAAGAGGTCACCATGGCGGCGGAGATTTACTTTCCCTCGGCCTTTGATCAAACCAAAAAATACCCAGCCGTTGTTGTGTCACATCCTGGCGGCGGAGTGAAGGAACAAGCTGCGGGTTTGTATGCCCAAAAACTTGCACAGCACGGTCTGATCACCATCGCTTTTGATCGCTCATTTCAAGGTGAAAGCACAGGCGAGCCACGTCAGCTTGAAAACCCCTATATCAGTACAGAGGACGTGAGCGCGGTGATTGATTACCTCACCACTTTGCCTTACGTGGACCAAAGCAATATCGCAGCCATGGGCGTTTGTGCAGGTGCAGGCTACAGCGCCAACGCCGCAATCAATGACCGCCGTATCAAAGCCCTCGGCATGGTCAGTGCAGTGAATATTGGTCAAATGTTTCGCAACGGCTGGGAGAACACTGTGAAGAACGCGGAGGCTTTGCCATACCTGGAAGCCGGATCTGCCTCACGTACTGCCGATGCAAATAACACGACCATGGCCACAATGCCCCTGGCCCCAATGAAAGAAGAGGATGCGCCCAATGCTGAACTTCGCGGTGCCTGGGAGTATTACCACACAGCACGTTGCCAGCATCCGAACGCCCCGGGTTATACCTTGGCACGCAACCTGACCCAAATTATTACCTACGACGCTTACAACCTCGCCGAGGCATTTCTGACACAACCTGTTCTTGCTATCGCGGGAAGCAATGCGGGAAGCAAGTGGATGAGCGACGACCTCATTGCACGGGCGGCCAGCAAAGACAAAACTCTCCATGTTGTTCAAGGCGCAGATCACATGGATTTGTACGATGTACCCCAGTATGTGGACGAGGCAGTTGAAAAACTGGCTTCATTTTTTCTTAACAGTTTGGTTTAAGCCAAAGGAGAAACAAATCATGAGCACCATCAATACAGTGAGCTATCAAAATCTGGGCTGGCAAACCGCTGCGGACATTTACCTGCCACCAGGATTTAACGAACTGAAAAAATACCCTGCGATTGTGAGCACGCACCCCATCGGTAGTTGCAAAGAGCAAACAGCTGGAAATATTTACGCCAAAGGTTTGGCCGAGCATGGTTTTGTGGTTCTGGTACACGATGCCAGTTTCCAGGGGGCCAGTGGCGGCAGCCCCAGGTTTATCGAGGACCCAGCCATTCGAGTCTCGGACATTCGTTTTGCAGTGGATTATTTACAATCCCTGCCATATGTGGACGCCAATCGCATCGGTGCTATTGGTGTGTGTGGAGGGGGTGCGTATACGATTCATGCCGGCATCACCGACCATCGCCTGAAAGTCTTGGTGTCGATCACCGGGGTGAACTATGGCCGCTTGATTCGTGAGGGCTTTGCGCAGTTCAAGCCATTGGAACTGGCGCAAAACATTGCACAAATGAGAACCTCACAGGCACAAGGGGCTGAACGTGTCGCAGCCAATCTATTGCCGGAATCTGTGGAGGTAGCACAGCAAGCTGGCATCACAGACATTGACGTGCTGGAAGCCACAGACTATTACAAAACAGCACGGGGCCAACAGCCCAATGGTGCCACCAGCCAATTGATGTCATTTAGTGGTGCCGCCATGGGTTGGGATGCATTCTTGAATGCCGAAGTGCTTTTAACCCAACCACTGATGGTGGTTATCGGCGACAAACCGGGCGGCTTTGGAGCCTATCGGGACGGCTGGGAGATTTACAGTCGAGCCGCTTCCACCGATAAGCAAATTGTTGTTGCTGAAGGCTGGTCTCACTACGATCTATATGACAAGCCTGAGCCAGTGGCGTTCGCTTTGGATAAAGTGGTGCCATTTTTCAAAGATAAGCTGTGAGCCATGAGCACCATGAAAAACACACTGATTCTTGGTGCTAGCGGGCAGATTGCGCAATGGGTCGTCAAGGCCCTTGCCAATCAGCCCCACAGTACACTTAAGCTACTTGTTCGTGATCCCAGAAAGCTGACAGGCCAAGAGCCTTCCAATTCAAATATTGTGCTCGGCAATGTGCTGGACAAAAAGCTTCTACGAAACGCAATGGCAGGACAGGATATTGTTTATGCCAATTTGAGCGGTGAAAACCTGGATATGCAAGCTCACGCCGTAATTGCTGCCATGCGAGATGTCAAAGTGAAGCGGCTCGTGTTTGTGCTTTCGCTTGGAATTTACAACGAAGTACCCGGTAAATTTGGTGAGTGGAACAACGCCATGATCGGCAAAGACCTTCAACCCTATCGGCGTGCCGCAGATTTAATTGAAGCTTCCGATCTTGAATACACCATCCTTCGCCCCGCCTGGCTGACCGACGACGACGAAGTGGATTACCAAATCACTGCAAGGCATGAGCCGTTCAAAGGCACGGTAGTTTCACGCAAAAGTGTGGGCGATCTGATTGCACAAATCATTGCTAATCCAAATCTTCACATCAAAGAAAACCTGGGGATTAACAAACCCAACACCGAGGGCGACAAACCCTACTTCATGTAAAGCGAGGTGCAACATGATTAAAGCAATTTTGGGGTTGATTGGTCTGGCATTTGCCGCAATCTTGCTGGTGCTTTTTGCGGTAAGCCGAATTGAGAATCGACAGGCCCGCCTGCTTGAAAAAACAATTCCGTACTCATCGCCAAACCCAGAAAGCGCCTCTGCCACAGCGGTAGTGTATTTTTCACGATCGGGCAACACAGCCTTGGCAGCACGCCATGTGGCACAACGTTTGGGCTCACCACTAATAGCAATAGAAGCACCAGACTATGAGCTTGGCCTGAGTGGACTGACCAATGCGTTGAAAGATGCACATGCGCTGAAGGCAACAGCTGAAAGCCTGCCCGATATTGAGCCCTCCAACGTGGACCTGACAGCATTTTCGACGGTTTGGCTTGGTTCTCCGGTTTGGCTTTACAGCCCCGCACCTCCGCTTTGGGCGTTCGTCGAAAATAACCGATTCGATGGCCAACATGTCGTCTTATTCAACACATTCAACAGCCATGTGGGTGATGATCATGTCGCCGCTTTCAAGGCAAAAGTGATGGCTCGTGGCGCGAAATCATTTGAACATCGGGGTGTTTTGCGTGGACGGATGACCCAACAACTTACACCCGAGCAAATGCTGGAAAAAATTGATGCCGAATGGTTTCGCAAGGATCAATAAGGTTGGGCCTGATCTGGTCTTCTTCAACACGATCATGGGCAAGGCCTTCAAGGCTTTCCTGCGTTAAACAACCTAACGTTTACGCCAGATGCACACATGGCCCAACAAGCGTAGACTCATTAACAAAGTAAACGAACGTACTGTCACCGCACCACAGGGAGTCGAGCACATGGAAGCAATGCCACAAGAACCCGCACCACAGGACTTTTCAGACCGTTTCGCCAAATCACTCACCATGTTTTTTCGGTGGTTTGCAGACACATTCTTTGCAAAACGCTACGGGCACAGGGCCGTTATTCTTGAAACAGTGGCTGGGGTGCCCGGCATGGTCGCGGGCATGTGGATTCACCTGAAAAGCTTGCGGAAAATGAAAACCGGCTACGGCCCCACCATTCGAACCTTGCTGGACGAGGCCGAAAACGAGCGCATGCACTTGATGATTTTTATCGAGATTGCCAAGCCAAGCGTGGGCGAACGGCTGCTGGTGTTGTTTGCCCAGCTGGTGTTCTGGCACTTCTATTTTGTGCTGTATGTGTTCTTTCCAAAAACCGCGCACCGCATGGTGGGGTATTTTGAAAATCAGGCCGTTGTTAGCTACACCGACTACCTGACTGAAATTGATGCGGGCCGAATTGAAAATATCGACGCACCGAAAATTGCGATCGAGTATTACAAATTACCTGCCGATGCAAAGCTACGTGATGTAGTGATCGCGGTGAGGAAGGACGAACAAGGCCATGCTGATGTGAACCACGACATGGCCGATCATCCACTTCTGGTGTAGTTTCAAGCGCCTGCTTTTTCCTGTTTCAACCGAATCAGCAGGTACACCGCAAACCCGGTGGCAACACCGGGCACCACGCCCAACAACAGCGCAACCCAGCCGTGGCGAATGCCTTTTACCTTGGCCTCGTACATCACCCACACGGCCAACACAGCCCAAGTGAAGAAAATATCGATCGCATAACCCGATGCGTAAGGATTCACAAATCCGCCGGCGAACGCGCCGATAATATCTGGGTTATCGATAAACGGCGGAATACACACCATGGCAAAAGCCACAGCAAATGCCACCGCCAATACGACTAACAATTTGCGATATGCCTCTGTTCCCATGAAATTTAGCCCCTCTGTCGTTTGAATTTCTCTACTATATCGTCACTCCAACCCCACTACCCGCAACATGCTTCAGTACCTCACCATCCCTGTCACGCCATTCGCGCAAAACTGTTCCATTGTGTGGTGCAGCGAAACCAACAAGGCTGCGATCATCGACCCGGGTGGTGATCTTGAAAAACTGACCAAGGCAATTGCAGATCGCAATCTTGAACTGCAAGCCATTTGGCTAACGCACGCGCACATTGACCATGCGGGCGGGGTGGCTGAACTGGCTGCAAAACTGAACCTGCCCATCATCGGCCCACACGAAGGCGACCAATTCTGGATCGACCGCCTGGCCGACCAAAGCCGCATGTTCAACTTTCTGCAAAGCAAGCCTTTTACACCCGACCGCTGGCTGGTCGATGGCGACACCGTTCAAATCGGCAATTGCACTTTGAGTGTTCGCCATTGCCCGGGCCACACGCCGGGCCATGTGGTGTTTCATTCCGAGCAAGCCAAGCGCGCATTTGTGGGCGATGTTTTGTTCGTGGGCAGCATGGGCCGCACCGACTTTCCTGGTGGTGACCATGAAACCCTGATCGACAGCATTCGCAACCGCCTGTGGCCCATGGGCAACGACACGGTGTTTATTCCCGGCCACGGGCCGGAAGGCAGCTTTGCTCAGGAACGGCGAAGCAACCCGTACGTGCGCGACCTTCAGTTTTAAACGCTTTGTGCCACCCAAAACGCCCCAATCATTGTTTTAACGTCGCTGACTTCACCGGCCTTGATTTGCCGCATCAATTCAGCTGGCTCAACCAACACCACATCCAGAAACTCGTTGTGATCGAGTTGGCGTTCTTGAAGGGTTAAACCCCGTGCCACATACAGCTCAATTTTTTCGGTGGAATAAGAAATCACCGGGTGTATGGTGGTGATGTGCTCAAGCGTTTGCGCCACATAGCCGGTTTCTTCAAGCAGTTCACGGTGGGCTGTGGCAACGGGGTCTTCACCAGCATCAATTTTGCCTGCCGGGAACTCCAGAAACACACGATGCAGGGGGTAGCGAAACTGCCTTTCCATCACAAAACGACCATCGTCCAGTATGGGAATAATGGCGACAGCACCGGGGTGTACGGTGTACTCGCGAACCGATTCCTCACCGTTGGGCAGGCGAACCCTGTCCTGGTTCACTTTCATCAAATGGCCGTCAAACACCCGTGTGCTGGTGATGCAGGTTTCCTCAAGGTGTTTTTCAGAATTAGGCATGTTCACGACGTCAAATGGATCAAACGCCACATTTGATCACATTCACATCTTGGTGTTAACCCTAGGCCCGCTGGTGGTATAAACTCAATCGCCATCCTTTTGTAAATTTCCCCATGTCGCTGTTATCAAGCTTGCTATTGCTCATTGTGGTTGCCCGCTTGTTTGGTCGCCTGTTTGCGCGCTACAACCAACCTGAGCTGATCGGTGAAATTCTGGCCGGGGTGTTGCTGGGCCCGGCCATTCTGGGTTTGATTGAACCCAACCAAGCCTTGGCGGGTATTACAGAACTGGCCGTGTTTCTGATTATTCTGAACGCCGGGCTTGAAATGCGCTTCTCCGACATTGTGGGCGCCATGAAAGGCCGCGGCCTGATGCTGGCCGTCATCAGCTTTCTCATTCCCTTCGGTGGTGGTGTATTGGTGGCTGCCGCTTTCGGGCAAGACATCATGCGCATGATCTTTTTGGGCCTGTGCATCTCGATCACCGCACTGCCCGTGGCTGTGAAGTTGATGGACAGCCTTGGCATTTTGCACACACCGATTGCGAAGTTCTCGCTGGCCACCGCGGTGGTCAACGACGTGGCTGCCCTGTTCATTCTGGGTATTGTGTTGAACCTGCCCGAAACGCTCACCCTGGGTGACGCCAGCGTGGCCGTGGGCATTGCCACCTTAAAACTAATGGCCATGGGTATGGTGGTGGTGGGGCTGAACCAGTTACTGAACTGGCTCGAAAAACGCAATGTCAATGTGCAGGCTTTGCCAGAATCGATGATCAAAGTATTTGGTCCCGAAGCCTTGTTTGGTATCGTGATTGTGTTTGTGCTTGTGTTTGGCACCATCAGTGAAGCCTTGGGATTTCACTTCGTGATTGGTGCATTTTTTGGTGCGCTGTTTCTCGACAAAAAACACTTCATTGCTTCCCGCTACAAAGACTTGCAAGGCACCTTGGGGTCGATCACCAACGGCTTTCTCGCACCCATATTTTTCGCTTATCTGGGACTTGAATTGCAATTGGTCAGCCTGACCGAATGGGAATTTCCCCTGATTGTCATCGTGGTGTCGATTGTCACCAAGCTATTCGCAGGCTGGCTGGGCGGCTTGATGGTGGGCATGGACCACCGCGAAGCACTGGGCTTGGGTGCCGTGCTCAACGGCCGCGGCGTGATGGAATTGGTGGTGGCTGGCATTGCCTACCAAAACGACTTTATTGGCCCCACCATGTTCTCAACTTTGGTGTTGATGGGCATTGTCACCACCTTTCTGACCCCGATATTCTTCAAGCAAGTGTACCGGGGCAACAAGCTGGAGGAATATCGGCAGGAAAGCCGCCAGTGAAACTAGCCGTTATTTTTCGCCGCCATGACATGTCCCGGCCAGGTAATTTCAAGCTCGTAGGAAATGGATCGCGACAAGCCATCCAGGTCTGGAAACAATGTGGCGTGGGTGATGTTCATTCGGTACAGCGCCAACATCGCTTCTTTTCGAATACTGGTCGGCAAAATAAATTTTCGGATCATGGCCGGACCGGTTTCATATTGCTGAATAATTTCGTCGATCGGTTTGTCGAGCACACCAGGCACCACAAAAGTTCCTGATTGCGCCACCAAGCGCCTGTCCATTTGATCGGGCTCGCCCACCCACATCATGTCGTTGGTATTCGATGCAAAGTAACGCTCGAAATTCCCTTCAATGCGGGGGTCGATCATGTCGCGGTGCAAGGTTGCGTTGTTAATGGGCGAGGCCATCCACAAGCGCGGCGTGTCCAGCGCAAACACGGCTGAATTTTTTACTGCCCTTTCCAGTGCAAAAAAAGCGGCCACAAAAGGCGACTTGGTGAAGTCGAGCATGCGCGTGGGTGCGCCATGGTGTTGCATCAATGCAAGTCAGCGAATGTCATCGTCGAGCACGCTGGCATCGGGCAAGTAGTTGTGTGCTTTGCGCCTGAAAATTCGAAAAGCACGTTCTTCACGCAAGCGCCAGGTCGATTTATCGGGCACATAATTTTGAAGGTATCGCGACAGCGAACTTAACAAAGGCCAGTCCACATCTTGCAGGCCACGAAATGCCCAGCCATCGCATTCCGAAGTCAGCGCAACAAACTCGTTCCAGTCGGCAATGTGTATGGTTTCCACAATTCACTCCCTGCTAGCCACTGTTTCTCAAGCCTGTGGCAATGCCGTTGATCGACAAATGCACACCCCGCGCCACGCGTTCGTCGGCCTCACCTTGCCGGTGCCTGCGCAACAACTCCACCTGCACATGGTTCAACGGGTCAACATAAGGAAAACGCGCCTCGATGGAACGTTTAAGTAATGGGTTGTCGGCCAGCAATTCCTGCTGCCCGGTCAACCACAGCAGCCCTTCCACAGCACGCGCATGCTCGGCAGCAATGCTGCCAAATATTTTCTCGCGCAGCGCAACGTCTTCCACCATGGCAGCATAACGCGATGCAATTGCCATGTCGGCTTTGGCCAGCACCATGTTCAAGGTGGACAGCATGGTGTTGAAAAACGGCCATTGCTTGGCCATGGTTTGCAAGTCCGCTTGTTCACTGTCGGAAAGCGATTTGCGCAGCATAGCCACTGCCGTGCCAAAACCATACCAGCCCGGCAACATCACACGGCTTTGTGCCCAACTGAACACCCAGGGAATGGCGCGTAAGTCTTCAATGGTCCAATCGGCTTTGCGTGAAGCAGGGCGGCTGCCGATGTTCAAACTCGCAATTTCCGAAATGACCGTGGATTGTTTGAAGTACGCCAGAAAACCGTCGGTGTTGTACACCAAATCGCGATAGGCGTTGAATGCATGGTCTGACAACTGCGCCATCAATTCAAGGTACTTGGCAGGCACTTCGCGCGTCAGTTCCGTGTGCTCAGACACCATCAGGTTTGCAGACACAAGTACCTCAAGGTTTCGCCTGCCCAGCGATTCAATTCCATACTTGGCAGCAATGACTTCACCTTGCTCAGTCAAGCGAATGCGCCCTTCCACCGCACCGGGCGGTTGACCCAAAATGGCGTGGTAACTGGAACCACCACCACGACCCACCGAGCCGCCACGGCCATGGAACAGGCGAATTTTTATGCCATACTTTGCAAACACATCGACCAAACCGATTTCAGCCTGGTACAGACTCCAGCCTGATGTCACAAACCCGCCGTCTTTGTTGCTGTCGGAATAGCCCAGCATCACTTCCTGCACATGCCCGCGTGACGCCACCAAGGCACGGTATTCAGGAATGCTGAACAAGCGGTTCATGATGTCGGGCGCTGCTTGCAAATCACCAATGGTTTCAAACAGCGGCACCACATTCACGGCAATGTCGCCCTTGGCCACATTCAGCAAATGGGCTTCTTTGAGCAACACGGCCAGTTCAAGCAAATCACTGACCGATGCTGTTTTGGAAATAATGCAGTTTTGAATGGCCGAGTGGCCCAGTATTTGATGCGCCAGTTTGGCCTTGCGGAAAATGGCCATTTCAGAATGGGTGCGTTCGCCGTATTGAAGTGAATCGCTGAACAACAAACGGGGTGTGCGCAGTTCAGCGCACAGCAATTCAATGCGTTCGGCTTCGCTGCAAGCCAGGTAATCAATTTGCCCCAGGCTTGATTGCCTGAACAAATCGCCCACCACTTCTTCAAACACATCGCTGTTTTGCCGTAGGTCCAGGGCCATCAGCGAGAAGCCAAATACTTTCACTTTGCGTGCCAACAGGGCCAAACGCCCCTCGGCAATGCGTTGCATGCCGTTGTCACTCAAGGCCTTGTACATCACATTCAAATCGGTCAGTAAATCGCCCGGCGAGCCATAGGCCGTGGCCACGTCATGGCCCTGTTGGCTTTGCTCAAACAAAGCCTGCAGGCGATTGCGAATGGCCACACAGGCGCGCCGCAAGGTTTCATCCTGGCGGTGTGCAGAGTCCTCGCCCGAGGTTTTGGCCAATGCCGTTAGTGGCGGATTGGGTTTCAAGAAGTAATCGGTCACGCTGAATTCGCGAATCAGGCAATTCACCTCGGCAAGGTAATGCTCCAGTACCTTGCGGCTTTGAATTTTCAGGGTGGTGTCCAGCACCTGCGCAGTTACAAATGGGTTGCCATCGCGATCCCCGCCAATCCACGAACCCACGGTGAGCACCTTGCCCAGCGGGTCTTCATTCACTGGCAAAAAATTGTCGGTGCTGGGCAAATCCAACAGGCTTTGCAAACGCCTGTACACCTGCGGCACTTGGGCAAAAAAAGTGGAATCAAAATAGGCCAGCGAATTGTTCACTTCATCAATCACGCTGAGCTTGTTTCGGCGAAGCAAGCGGGTTTGAAACAGGCGCTGCACTGCGGCTTTCAGTTCATCTCGCCAGGCATGGGTTTCTTCCAGCGTCAGGCGGATTTCATCCCGATGGCGAATCAGCGCAATAATGCTTTGCTGCGCATCCAGCACACTTTTGCGTTGCACCTCGGTGGGGTGTGCAGTCAACACGGGCACCGATTCGGTTTGCTTTAACCGCGCCAGCACCGCATCGCGATTCACGCCAACCCGGTCCAGCTCGGCCATGGTGTAATCCAGGCTGGCCTCGCGCGCGGGCACGCCTGCAAGTTCATGCTCGCGGTTGCGGCGAATCAAATGGCAGTCTTCGGCAATGTTGCTCAACATTGAGAAAATCGAAAAGGAGCGTATCAGTGAAATGGTCTCGTCCTGAGTCAACGCCTCAAGGCGAGCCTCCAGTTTGGTACGCGCCGCCTTGTCATCAAACCGGCGGTACTGCACCGACAACTGCCGCACTTCCTCAATGGCTGCAAACACAGGCAAACCCTGTTGCTCAGCAATGATTTCTCCAAGCAACGCGCCCAGCAGGCGAATGTCTTCCCGCAACTGGGAATCCTTGTCTTCGATCACAAGCCGTCCTCCGACCACAATGCACCAGCCCGCAAAGCCATGGCTGTGGCCGATGAAGGGCCATAAGTACCGCTGGTGTAAGGCACAGGTTCCATGCCATGGCTTTTCAAGTCGTTCAATATACGGTCTACAAATTGCCACTGGGTTTGCACTTCATCGCGGCGTAAAAACAAGCCCAGGCGGCCACGAAGAATGTCGGTGATCAAACGCTCATAAGCGTCACGCACCGGAATGCGCCAGGTATTGAAAAAATCCAGATCCAGCGAAACAGGTTTCAACCGTTCCCGCTCGCCCGGTGTTTTTGCAAGCAACTTCAATTCAAGTTTGTCCTCGGGTTGCAGGTGGATCACCAACTGGTTACCCACCCACTGCCCGCCCACCGGTTCGAACAAAGGCTTGGGCACATCGCGAAACTGAATCACGATTTCTGCAAAGCGGCGCGGCATGCGTTTGCCCGTGCGCACCAAAAAAGGCACGCCAGCCCAGCGCCAGGTTTGCACTTCGGTGCGAAACGACACATAGGTTTCCGTGGTGGAATTGGCTGCCACACCCTTTTCATTGCGGTACTTGGGCACGGGCTGCCCCTTCACATAACCTTCACCATACTGGCCCACCACAATTTCCGGAACGCCCGTAATTTGGGGCACCTTGAGTGAACGCAGCACCTTCAGTTTTTCATCGCGCAGCGAATTGGCCTCCAGGCTAACCGGGGGTTCCATGGCCACAATGGCCAGCAACTGCAAAATATGGCTTTGAACCATGTCGCGCAGCGCACCCGCATGCTCGTAAAAACCAGCGCGGTCTTCAACGCCCAAATCTTCAGCCACCGTAATTTGCACATAGGCCACATGTTCGCGGGTCAGCAGTGGCTCAAAAATACGGTTGCCCAAACGCAGGGCCAACATGTTCTGCACCGCTTGTTTGCCCAGGTAATGGTCAATGCGGTACACCTGCGATTCGTCCAGTTTTGCGGCCACCGCTTCTTCAATCAAGGCGGATTCTTTGGCGTTGAAACCCAATGGTTTTTCCAGCACAAGGCGCAACTTTTCCGGATCGCGCACTGTAGGAATACAATTGATCAAATCAATGAAACGGGAAGAAGGCAGGGCTGCGTAATGCACCACGGGTTCCGGGCTGCCCGCCACGGCATTCGCCATGGCCCCGCACGATTCAGGCGTGCCCAACACCACCTGCAAGGTGTGCAGGTAGGGCAACAAGGCGGGGATGGATTCGCGGGCAGCCTCATCGCCAGCAGATTTCAAAAATGCATCCACTTGGGCCAATGCCTCTGTGGGTGTCAGCGCTTCGCGTTGTGCAAATATGATTCTGGAGTCGTTTGAAAAATAGCCAGACTTGGCCAGATGTGCCAGTGCAGGAATGATTTTGCGCTTGGCCAGATCGCCCCCCGCACCGTGCAGCACAAAGGTGAACGCGCCAACGGGCAGGGGAGAATTGTCAGTCATTTTAATATCCGTTCGTGTCGATCAAGTCGATTACATTAATTGATAATTTTTTGTAATTATGTTACAAACAACACTAGTTCACAAGCAATCTTATCAAGGTCTGTGCAATGGCAACACCACTACATCCCGCACTGCTTGCGCTTCGCGAACGCATTGAACTGCGCTCCAAGGGCACGCGCGCTGCGTACTTAAACAGCCTGCCACAGGGCCCGCAAAACCGCACAGCTGTGGGCTGCGCCAACCTGGCCCACACCACAGCCATTTACCCAAGCACCACCAAGCGTGTTATTTCATTACACAAGTCACCGCACCTGGGTATTGTGACTGCATACAATGACATGTTGTCGGCTCACCAGCCATTTGCGGTTTACCCTGAATTGATTGCCCAACATGCACGCGCACTGGGCGCCACCACCCAGGTTGCAGGCGGCACACCGGCCATGTGCGACGGTGTCACGCAAGGCCGTGAAGGCATGGAATTGTCCCTGTTCTCACGCGACGTAATCGCCTTGTCCGCTTGCGTGGGTTTGTCGCACGATGTGTTCGACGGTGCCATTTTGCTGGGCGTGTGCGACAAAATTGCGCCTGGCTTGTTGATTGGCGCTTTGGGCTTTGGGCACCTGCCCTTTGTGTTCATTCCGGCAGGCCCCATGGAAACCGGTTTGTCCAATTCAGAGAAAGCCAAAACACGCCAACTGGCTGCACAGGGCAAAGCCACCCGCGAAACCTTGTTGCAGTCTGAAGAAAAGGCTTACCACAGCCCTGGTACCTGCACATTTTATGGCACGGCCAATTCCAATCAGTTAATGCTTGATTTTATGGGGCTGCAGTTTCCCGGGGGGGCGTTTGAATTGCCCAGCAGCCCACAACGCCAGGCCCTGATCGGTGAAAGCGTGCGTGCCCTTGAAAGCGCCACACGCAACCCAGCCTTGAAACTGGGTACGCTGGTGGATTCACGTTGCCTGATGAATGCGCTGGTCGGTTTGATGGCCTCTGGCGGCTCAACCAACCACACCATTCACTGGGTCAGCGTTGCCCGCGCAGCGGGTTACCTGATCGACTGGACCGACATGGAAACCATTTCCAGCGTCACCCCGCTGCTCACCCGCGTGTACCCCAACGGCACCGAGGATGTGAACGCGTTTCAAGCCGCAGGCGGCACCGCAGGCTTGTTGGCCACATTGATCGACGGCGGTTTTGTAGACGGCGACGCACCCACTGTGTGGGGCACCAGCATGGCCAACACCGTGGCCGAAGTGCTACCCACTGCGGAGGTGTTTTCAACGCGCAAACCGGGTGACTCGCGCAATACAGAAGTACTGCGCCCGCACACCGACGCCTTCCAGCCCGACGGCGGTATTCGCCTGATGAAAGGCAACCTGGGCCGTGGTGTTTGCAAAGTATCGGCGGTAAAAAAAGAACACCGGTTTGTTGAAGCGCCCTGCCGTGTATTCACTGACCAACATCAAGTGATCGACGCTTTCAACAAGGGTGAATTTACCGAACCTGTTGTGGTGGTGCTGGCCCACCAAGGCCCGCGCGCCAACGGCATGCCCGAGCTGCACAAACTCACGCCCATTCTGGGCATTGTGCAAGATCAAGGTCTGCCAGTGGCGTTGGTTACCGATGGCCGCATGAGCGGTGCCTCGGGCAAGGTGTTGTCCGCCATTCATGTGTGCCCCGAAGCCAAAGCCGATGGGCCCATTGCGCGGCTTCGCGATGGCGATGTGGTGCGTGTGGATGCCAACAAAGGTGAGTTGTACACCACAGCCGACCTCAGCACCCGCAAACCCATGGCCGAGCCGGCACAGGCCGTTAGCCTCGGGCGCGGCTACTTTCAGGTGTGGCGCAATACGGTGAGCAGTGCCGAAGAAGGTGCAAGCAACCTGTTTCCCCAATGAATCAAGGAAAACCCATGAACACCCCACACACCCCACACACCCGCCTGGAACGAACAAAAAACTGGCTGCGCCAAGGCGTGTTGCCTGTGGTGGTTATTGCTGATTTAAAGCAGGGCCTTGAAATTGCTGAAGGGCTTTGTGCCGGTGGCATTACCCAAATTGAAATCACACTGCGCACCCCGGTGGCACTGCAAGCCTTGGGCGAAATTGCCAAGCGCTTCCCGGAAATGAATTTGTCTGCAGGCACGGTATTAACGCCTGCGCAATTTGACCAAAGCGCTGACCTGGGCGCAACGCTGTTCATTTCACCGGGCCTTACCGAAACGCTGGCTGACCATGCACTGAAGAACGGCTACGCTTGGGTGCCCGGTGCGGCCACCGCTTCTGAAATAATGCGTGGGCTTGAGTTGGGGTTTGAGTTGCTCAAGTTTTTCCCGGCCATGGCGGCGGGCGGGCCCAAAGCACTGGCTGGAATTACCGCCCCATTGGCCGCAGCACGCATTGTGCCCACGGGCGGAGTCACGCTGGAAAATCTCCCACAGTGGCGTGAAATCAAGGCAGTGCAAGCAGTGGGCGGTACCTGGCTGACGACAGGGCTTGATGGCGTGAACAATGTGGCCAAGGTGGTTGAGCAGCGTGCAGCACTAGCGATGGCGGCATGGAACAACACCGTGCTGGTTTGAATAACCCAGCTGTTTTATTTGGCCCAATCGGCTTGGATTCCGGTAACGCGCCGCTCTAATTAATAGCCCAACCAGCTTGGGTTCCGATCTCTCGCCTGAAAACCTGTACTTCCCTTTTTGAGATTCACGCTGACTCACCTCGCTCGGCAAAAGGGCGGGCCGAGTCTCGGTGCCGGCCAATGGCCGACCGTGGCGGGTGAATTCAAACGGGCAGGTTTTCTTGAAGGCGAGGCGATCGAAACACCGCCGCCGATTGGGCTGTGAACCCAGCGGTGAGTTGCGCGGTGGTGGAGAGACGCTGACGCCGGTGACTTAGAGCTGAATTTGCAAGTGGTCGCACGATGACCGGTCAGAAAACTTGCCGGCTTGGCGCGCCGAGACAAACGATCGCGCCTTTGCGCGAAAGCCAAGACCCGACCGTTACTTTTGGAGGGCTTGGCTTAGTGCAGGCTCAAGCTGACAAGACGATATGCCAAGTTTTCGGGCAGCGGTGACCCTTCAAGTTCAGATCAAAAGTCACCAGTGACATGCGACACAAGTAACGTAACCCACGCTGAGTTGGCAAGAAACCACCGCGGAGACCCTTCAAGTTCAGCTTCAGCCTCCTCGGGTTACACCCAAGTGGCACAAACCCACCCCCATGCGACACTGCATGCAGTATTCACAAGAACAACACCATGTCACCCAATCACCTTTCCCCGCCCCCCTTGCGGATGTCGTTCATCATCTGGGGCTTGGCCGCCGCGTTTTACCTGTTTGGTTTTTTCCAGCGCGTTACCCCTGGCGTACTCACTGAAGAACTCAGTTCAACATTTGACCTAAGCCGCGCCGCCTTGGGCAATTTGTCGGCATTCTATTTCTACTTCTATGCAGCCATGCAAATACCAGTGGGCCTGCTGGTTGACCGCATCGGCCCACGCAAAATTCTCACTGTGGGCTGCATTCTGGGTGGCTTGGGTGCACTGATGTTCGGCTTTGCGCCTACATTGGGCTGGGCGGCGGTAGGCCGTGGTTTGGTGGGAGGTGCCGTGGCGGTTGCATGGGTTTCCATGCTGATGCTGGTGGCGCAGTGGTTTTCACCTTCGCGCTTTGCCAGCATGTCGGGCGTTAGCCTGGCTGTGGGCACCATGGGCGCAGTGTTGGCCGGTGTTCCGTTACGCGCCCTTTCCGATTTGTTCGGCTGGCGGGTGGTGATGGGTGCCAGTGGCCTGATCGCAGCGTTACTGGGTGTGCTCATCTGGATTTATGTGCGCGACATGCCTTCATACCGCGGCTACAAAAATCATGTCGCCAAGCGGCCCGAGAATGAAGTGACGCTGCCCCTGCTCACTGCATTGGGCCACACGCTGCGTTTTCCGGCGGTGTGGCTGATCTTCTGGATACCCAGTGGGGTGTGCGGAGCCATTCTCACATTCACGGGTTTGTGGGGTGTTCCTTACCTCACCACCTGGCATGGGCTCAGCGTAAAAGAAGCCTCGCTGATTATCACCGGCATGCTGATCGCCTTTGCTGCAGGCAGCCTGTTTTTTGGTGCGTTTTCCGACAAGTTAAAACAACGCAAACTGCCATATTTTCTCGGTGCTGTCCTGTCAATTGGCGGCTTCATCATTTTGGGTTTGAAACCCGATCTACCCATTGCGGTGGTCTCTGCACTGCTATGGGCGACCGCCTTTGGTGGTGGGTCCATGGTGCTTAGCTTTGGCTATGTGAAAGAATCTGTGCCACACCATTTGGGCGCCACTGCCGTGGGTATTGTGAACTTGGGGGTGATGGTTGGCCCGCTGGTGCAGCAACCGGTGCTGGGTGCCATTCTTGACCATTATGCGGCCGCAGAAAACATCACGGGGGCCTATTCAAAAGCCGGGATGACTGTGTGCATATTGGTGTTGGCAGCCTGGGTTGCTACCTCGATTGTCAGTTTGATGTTGAGCAAAGAAACTCACGCCAAGCCGCGGTTTGCATAGGGAGAATTCGATTTAAAGCCCCTGCCAAATTGACAGAGGCTTTGAAAGGGATGAATTAGTGCAGAGTCACTGGATGCTGCATCCAGGGCTTGTAGCTTTCAATAAAAGCTTCGATGTCGTCGATATCGGGTTCTTGGGCGGCAAGGTATTTCACCTCTTTGCGGAATTTTTCAGCCGCATCGCCCTGCAAAAACAGTTCTCGCTGATTGTTCTTGTCCACGATTTCAATGCCAAGGCTGGGTTGCCCCTCGCTCATGACCAAATCCACCACGCAGTAAAAGGGGCTATCAATCATCATTAACATCGCAAACCTCCAAATAATACTTTCAGGTTGAATATGGTGATCTATCTAGCAATTTCAAGGCCACGCCTTGGGCGTCTAACCCCTTACGCAACTTCCTCCACTAATTTGATATCGGCAAACCAATCCGTCCATTGAGGCTCGTTTAATAACTTTAACACTTGTTCCGGGTGGCTTTGGCTTTCCAGTTCCATTAACAATACATTGGGTTGGTTCAATCTTAAGGTGCGAGCAAGGTGAGTTGTCAGTACCAGTTTGGAGGAACAACACAAACAACCGGGGCTTAAACGCAGCACGTGGATACCACGCGCCTTGCGCTCGGCATCGAGTTGAAACAATTCAGCCTGCGCTTCGACGCAAGCCACTGAAAAAATTTCCGTACTGGCCATCAGGGTGATTTTGCCGGCACCCGTCTGCTCAAGGAGTAACTGTTCAATTCGAGTGGCGCGCTGTACAGGATTGCGGCCAGACACGAGGAAAAGATGCGTTTTCATTTGCGCCAAAAGGCTGGCGTGAACAGCACCAGAATAGTGAACATTTCCAGGCGGCCCAGCAACATGGCAAAAGAGCACACCCAGGTTTGGAAATTACCCAGCCCCGCATAATTGTTGGCAGGACCAAATTCACCCAAGGCAGGGCCCAGGTTGTTAATCATGGAAATACCCGTGGTCAGGGCCGACACCGGATCAACACCGGTGAATATCAACAGCATGGTAATAGTAATCACGCTCATGCCGTACATCAGCATAAAGGCCAACACACCGAAAATGACCTGCGAACTGACAGCCGACCCCCTAATTCGCACCGGGTTGATGGCGCGTGGGTGCAGAATGCGTGAAAGTTCGCCAATGGCATGCTTGAACAGGATTACTGCGCGCAGCATTTTGATACCGCCACCAGTGGAACCGGCCGCGGTCGCAAACATGCTGAGGAACATCATCAACAGCGGTGCAAACAGCGGCCACTGCCCATAGTCGGTGTTGGCATAACCCGTGGTTGTAGCAACCGACACAGTGTTGAAAAGCGCATACCGAAACGCTTCACTGAATGTGGTGTATTCCTGGTATGCCAGCAAATACATGGTGATCAGCGACACAGCACCAATCATCAGCATGAAAAACCATTTTGCTTCCGGACAATTGACATAGGGGCGAAACGATTTGCCACGCCAAGCCAAAAAATGACTCGAGAAATTCACTGCCGCAATCATCATGAACACCACTGCAACCATCTCAATTGCTGCGGAATCAAAGTAGGCGTAGCTCGCGTCGTGCGATGAAAATCCCGACAATGACACAGTAGTACCCGTGTGCAAAAACGCGTCCAGCCAGTCCATGCCAGCCAGCTTGTAACTGATGGCACAGGCCACAGACAACATGAAATACACCATGTACAAAGACTTGGCGGTTTCTGTAATTCGGGGAGTGAGTTTGTTGTCTTTCATGGGCCCGGGTGTTTCGGCCTTGAACACCTGCGAGCCACCCACACCCAGCAAGGGCAAAATGGCCACCGCCAAAACCAGAATACCCATGCCACCCATCCACGAGAGCAGGTGTCGCCAAATATTGATACTGGCGGGCATGTCGTCAAGACCACTCAGCACAGTCGCGCCGGTAGTAGTTAGCGCAGACACCATTTCAAAGTAGGCATCCGCGACACTGAGGTCTTCAAAAAACAGCACCATGGGAATAGTGGCAAAGGCAGGCAAGCCGGACCACACGGTTGACACCAACAGAAAACCATCGCGGGGTTGAAGCTCTCGCCGAAAACGACGGGTCAGCACGTGCGCGGTGACACCGATACCAAACGTCACCAAAAAACCTGTGGCAAATGCATATACGGTGGGTTCGCCTGTGAAAAAAGCGTAAGTGAGCGGCACCAAAAATGCCACCGAAAACAAGGCCACCGCAAAGCCCAATACGCCCAGCACCGGAAAAAGCGAGTTCCTCATGCTGCAAGTACCACTTTAGATAAACCCCACGCCGACCTGGAACAGCTTTTCCACTTGCGGCACCAGTTTGCGGTTTTCTACGAATGTAATGATGTGGTCTTCGGCTTCAATCACCGTGTCATGGTGCGCCATGATCACTTGGTCGCCACGCACAATGGCGCCAATCACAGCCCCCTTGGGCATGTCGATTTTTTCAATGGCCCGACCCACCACCTTCGAGGACTTGGAATCCCCATGTGCAATGGATTCAATTGCCTCGGCCACACCACGGCGCAAACGGTGAACGGCCACCACGTCGCCCCGGCGAATGTGCTTGAGCAATTCACTGAGTGTGGCGTTTGATGGGGCCAACGCAATGTCGATTTGCCCGCCCTGCACCAACTCGGCATACACCTTGCGCTGAATCAGGGCGATCACCCGGCGCGCACCCATGCGTTTGGCCAACAAGGACGACATGATGTTGTTTTCATCGTCGTTGGTCAGTGCAATGAACGTGTCCACGTCCTGCACATTTTCTTCGGCCAGCAAATCTTCGTCGGTTGCGTCGCCATACAACACCAAGGTTCGTGAACCCAGCTGGTTGGCCAGGTCTTCGCAGCGCTTGCGATCGGCGTCAATCACCTTGACCTGATAGTTTTCTTCAAGGCTGCGGGCCAGTCGCAAACCAATGTTGCCGCCACCGGCAATCATCACCTTGGTCACTGGTTTTGACATGCGCCGCAATTCCGACATCACGGTACGCACATGCTCTGTAGCCGACAGGCAAAACACCTCGTCGCCAGGCTGAATGGTGGTGTAGCCTTCTACCGCAACGGGTTGATTCTCGCGAAACAAGGCCACAATGCGCACATCGACTTTGGGCAAATGTTTGCGCAGATCTTCGATGGGGTGAGACACCAAAGGCCCGCCTGCGTAAGCGCGCACGGAAACCAGCGTCACTTTGCCATCGGCAAAATCAAGCACTTGCAAGGCATCGGGAAATTCGATCAGCCGTTCAATGTGTTCTGTCACACTTTGCTCGGGGCAAATCACATGGTCGACATTGAAACCTTCATCGCCTTGCAAATTCGCCTGTTCCATCATTTCTGGCGAACGCACACGCGCAATTCGGCGCGGCACATTGAACATAAGTGCAGCCATGCGGCAGGCGACCAAATTGGTTTCGTCACTGCGCGTGACCGCCACCAGCATATCAGCGTCTTCAGCACCGGCCTGCTTCAGCACGCGCGGCAAAGCGCCGTTACCAGCAATGGTTCGTAAGTCGTAGCGGTCTTGAAGATCGGCCAACACCCTGGGGTCCGGGTCGATCAGGGTGATGTCGTTGTGTTCGGACACCAGGCTTTCGGCAAGGCTCGCGCCCACACGCCCGGCGCCGACGATGATGATTTTCATGCGATATTTTTGCGCGCAGTGCGGCCTACTTCCACGCCCAGCTGCTTGAGTTTGCGATACAAATGCGTGCGTTCAATACCAGTGCGCTCGGCCAAACGCGTCATGCTGCCATTCTCCAGGCGCAAATGGTATTCAAAATAAATGCGTTCAAATGAATCGCGGGCATCGCGCAATTGTGCATCCAGATCGAGGGTGGACAATTCGGCCAAAGCCTGCCCCAAAGGACTGGAATCGGGCGTGGACGAGGCACCACCCACTGCCGACACCGCAGCACCACCTGCATTGTTTGACACACCGCCCACACCGTTGGCTTTGGGCTGCGATTGCATCAACGCACGGGCTGATTGCACCATTTTTCCGCGAGCCAAACCTTTTTCAACGGCACCCAACAGCTTTTGCAATGAAATGGGTTTTTCCAGAAAATCGAGTGCGCCGATCCGAGTGGCTTCAACCGCAGTATCGATTGTGGCGTGGCCACTCATCATGATCACGGGCATGGTCAACAAGCCCTTCACCGACCATTCTTTCAGCAGGGTCACACCATCGGTGTCGGGCATCCAGATATCGAGCAACACCAAATCGGGTTGCTCTTGGTCCCGAAGTGCGCGTGCCTGGCCTGCGTTTTCCGCAAGCAGCACAGCATGCCCTTCGTCACCGAGAATTTCGGACAAAAGTTCTCGAATTCCAATTTCGTCATCAACAACGAGAATGGTCGCCATGGTTAGAAAGTTCCTTCTTTATGCGGCCTGACTATGTTCGGCATTGTTCAAGGTGTCTTGCAACACGGGGAAGGTTAATTCCACCGCCGCACCAACAACCCGCCCTTGTGCATCTACCCTGTTTCTAATGGCAATTCGTGCCTTGTGTTCATCTGCAATTTTTCTGACGATTGCCAAACCCAAACCGGTGCCCTTGGTTTTCGTGGTGATATATGGCTCGAAAGCCTTGGCCAGCAAATCAGGGTTGAAACCTGGACCGTTGTCAGCCACCACCAATTTCACGCCCACTAACTGCTCTTGTTCACCTTCCGGCGCTTTCAAACCTTCAGTGCGAACTTCAACCTTGGGTTGATCACAATCGACACATGCGTCTAATGCATTTTGCAACAAATTATGAATGACTTGGCGCAGCTGCGACGAATCTCCTGCCACCAGCGGCAATTTTTCAGTTAATTTTGGAATGAAGCGCGTGTCCAGTTGATCTTCAATGCCAACGTGTACATCGTACAGCGCCAACACATCGACCACCAAATCATTCAAGTCAAGCGGCTTCAAATCGGCAGGCGGCAACCGGGCATAGTCGCGAAAATCATTGACCAAACGTTTCAGCGATTCCACCTGGTTCACAATGGTGCGCGTGGCCCGCTGCAAAATACCGGACTCCGGTTCTTGCAGTTTATCCGCCAGCTTCATTTGCAAGCGTTCCGCCGAGAGCTGAATAGGGGTTAGCGGATTCTTGATTTCATGCGCCAGGCGACGCGCCACCTCGCCCCATGCCGCAGTGCGTTGTGCTGAAATCAATGCGGTAATGTCGTCGCACACCAGCACATAACCTGCTTTTTCGCCAGGCAGGCGCGAGCCCCGAACCAGAATGGACTTTGAGCTTTGCGAATCAAAGGCACGTGGAATTTCAAGTTGCTTTTGCCAAATACCGCTTTCCTCGCCCTCGTTGCCCTGATTATCAGCCACGCTGGCGCGCACCGCCATGGCAAATCCTTCCAGGCCGGGCATGTCATCCAACGGGTGGCCCTGGTTTTCAGCCAGCGACCGGTCAAAAATTCGAAGTGCGCCGTCGTTGTACATTTTCAGGCGCAGCTTGTGATCAAGTACCAGTACGCCGGCGGACAAACTGGTCAACAGGCTTTGCAAGAAGTCGTTGTTGGCAGCCAGCTGGTTTTGATTGGCCTGCAAGCGGCGCTGCGCTTCCGACAATTGCCGCGTCATGGTGTTGAATGAATCCACCAACTCGCGCAATTCATCGTCGGCATTCACGG
Organism: Limnobacter sp.; assembly: GCF_043511195.1. Taxonomy (NCBI): domain Bacteria; kingdom Pseudomonadati; phylum Pseudomonadota; class Betaproteobacteria; order Burkholderiales; family Burkholderiaceae; genus Limnobacter; species Limnobacter sp. The sequence goes on from NZ_CP121330.1 coordinate 609,225, forward strand.
GCTGCATGGTTTTGAAGTTACCACTGGCCAGTGCCTTGGTGCCTTCGGCCAACCAAAGCAGGGGCGACGACAAGCGCGACGACAACCAAAACGCAGCCGCCACCGACACAAACACTGTGAGCAACAAGGCCAGAGTCAGCGTAATACCGTAAATTTTTCGCAAACCCGAACGCGACAACTGCAGTTCCTGATAATCGCGATACACACTTTGCACCGCATTGGCTCGTTGCGAAAGGGTGGTGGGCACCGGGTGCATAATTTGCACATAACGCTGGCCCAAATCGAAACTGGTCAATGGGGGCGCAATCGGCACCACCACGCGCATGTACAGCCGTTCTTCGGGATCGTCGGGGTCGGGTTCAATTTGCTGAAACGGGCGGGTCATCAACGCTTGGCGCAACATGACTTGTGTGGGCAGGCTAGGTAGCAGGCTGTCCAGTTGACCACCCGAACTGCCAAGAATTTGGCCCGTTTCAGACAGCAAAGTCAGCTCTTGCACATTGGCTGCATCGCGCAAGCGGGGCAGCTCCAGCAACTGTTCACTGGGTGTGGAACGCGACAGTTCAATGGAAATGGACTGCCCTTTCAAGGCCAGTTCGTTGATCAAGCTATCCAGTGCGGTTTGGCCCAGGTTCAAACCCGATTCCAGTGCGCCGTCTACCCGCACATCAAACCAACTGTCGATACTTTTCGCGAGAAACTGAACCGACACCAGGTACAACACAAAGCCGGGGATCAAGCCCATGAGCGTGAAAGACAGCGACATGCGCAGCATGAGCCGCGAGCCGAACACACCCGCGCGGTACCTGCGCACCATGCGCACAATCAGCAACAGCAAAATGGCAAACAGGCCGGCCGCAATAATGCCGTTCAGCGTAATGAGTAAAGGGTAATTGCTTTCGAAAAAATCAGTGTTCGACGAGGCTGACGCCAAAAGGAAGAGCAGCACGCCACCCAGGCTGCCCAGAATCAGCAGCGTGTAACGCAGCCACCGGGTGTTCTCCAGCCAGGGATTCATTTCCAGGCCTCGCGCTTGGGCGTGAACTCAAAGGCCAGCCATTCTGACGACAAATCCCATTCGCTATTGACCAAAGCACTGATCTGGAACGGTTTGGGCAACTCGGTGAGCAAAAGGCGAAAACGAACCTGTGCCGTGTAGGGCTGACCTATTTCAATTCGATCACGGGGAATGACTGCCCAATCACGCACCTTGGTCATGTGCTGCATGGCATCTTCAAGCGTGGGGGTGTTGTAGGTGTTACCAGGGGTAATGACGCGGTAAGTGCGTGTGAGTGCGTTGTAGGACAAATTCAGCGGGTAAGTGGTGCTGACCACTTCTTGGTCAACCCAATACCAGCGAGACCGCATCAGCTGAAAATCAACGGTGAATTGCAGGGGTAGCCCCCGATCAACCGCTTCGCGCAATTTGTGCCCCAGTTCAATTTCGAACTCCGCAGCCAGGTTCCATGCCGCAGGGGCTGGTGCCTTGTTGGGCTCCAGCTTGACTGCGGTAACCCGTGTAGCGGAGTCAAGCTGGGCCAACCCCATGGTCAGGACGCACATCAGCGCAAGGCCCAAAAGCCCATGCAGAACGCGAGTCCATAACGAGGAGTGGGCCTGGCTAAATTTCAAGGCACATCCTCAAGAGGTTAGGGATTTTTCAAACTTGGCGTAAAAGAACCCGTCGGGAGACGCATCAAAGCCTTGATCGGGATTGGCCGGTGCAACTGGCAACACCCAACCGGGCGCAGTTTGCGCCAAGGCATCGGAATGATTATCTAGAAATGCTTTTGCCAACAGGGGCCCCTCTTCAGGAAAGATGGAACAGGTCACCAGCAAAAGTGTACCGCCCGGCTTTAGGGTAGACCACAAGGCATTCAGTATTTTGTGTTGAATCTGCGACAACTTGGCAAGATCGTCCGGTCTTCGCAACCACGGAATATCGGGGTGCCTGCGCACCACGCCTGAACCCGTACAAGGTACATCGGCCAAAATACCGTCGAAAGGGACTCCGTCCCACCAGGTATCCAGCAATTCTGCCTGCGCCACTTTCAGGCGCAAATCCCATTGACCATTCAGGGTGGGTGCGATGCGGCGAATATTGTCTTCCACCTTGCCCAAGCGCTGCGGGCTGGAATCGATTGCCACCAGCTCGATGTCGGCCAGTTCAAGTAGGTGACCGGTTTTTCCGCCCGGGGCTGCGCAAGCATCGAGAATGCGCTGACCCTTTTGAGGGTTTAGCAGTTGCGAAGCCAGTTGCGCTGCACTGTCTTGCACTGAGACCTGCCCCAAATCAAAACCGGGAAGGGCAGACACGGGCACTGGTTTGGCCAACAACACAGCCTGCTCACCGAGAACGCTGGCTTCAGTGCCTGCGGCATTCAATTGCTCGGCATAAGCGGCAGCCGAGCTGCTGCGCGTATTCACACGCACCACCAAAGGCGGATGGCTTTGCGCCTGCGCCAACAGGGTTTCCCAGTGTTGCGGGTGGCTGGTTTTCAGCTTATCTACCCACCAAACTGGCAAGTTGTGCTGCGCCAGCGGATCTTCCATGGCCTTGTTTCGCCAAGTGTTTGAATCGCGCAAAAAATTGCGCAAACAGGCATTGGCCAGACCTTTGGCACGCGCAAACTGCTCGCTACCGGTGCAGGCGTAAACCATTTGATCGACCACCGTGTGCGCTGGGTACTTGGGATTTTTGTTATCCCACAGCAAACCAAAACCCAGGGCCATCAATTCATTCAAGGGCTCGGGACTCAACAAGGATTTGCCACTGATCAGTCGCGTAAGCACTTGCCCACGGCCCAAATTTCGCATGCCAAAATAAGCCAGGTCTTGAATGGCACCCACAGCTTGCGGGGTTTTAACGCCCTTGGTTTCTGCGGCCAGGGCCTGATCAAGCGAGCGCCCCTCCCGCAATACACGCGTCATGACTGCGGCCGCCTTTAACAGGGCAAATGCCAAGCTGGCCTCAGTCAGCTTGGGCGGCGTGCTGTGAACCGGCTTCAACGCGGGCCGCCAGTGCGAGCCATTTCCATCAAGCGGGCAATGCGTTCTTCAGTAGGTGGGTGGGTTGAAAACAAGCCAGCAATGCCTTGGCCTGAAAGTGGGTTCATGATCATCATTTGAGCGGTTTCCGGATGCGCTTCAGTGGTACGGAACGGAATGCCTTTGGCATAACGTTGAATTTTGTCCAGCGCGCTGGCCAAGGCAGCCGGGTCGCCGGAAATCTCGGCTCCCCCACGGTCTGCCTCGTATTCACGGGCGCGAGAAATTGACATTTGAATCAGCGACGCAGCCAGGGGCGCCAGAATGGCCAAGGCAATGCTGGCAATCGGATTCATGCGTTGGCCGCTGTCGTCGCGGCCACCAAAAAACAGGGCAAAGTTGGCCAGGGCTGAAATGGCACCCGCCATGGTCGCAGAAATCGTGGAAATCAGAATGTCGCGGTGCTTCACATGGGCCAGCTCATGGGCCATGACACCACGCAGTTCTCGTGCAGACAACACCTGCAAAATACCGGTTGTTGCGGCCACAGCAGCATTTTCAGGGTTGCGCCCGGTTGCAAATGCATTGGGTGCACTGTCGTTGATCAAATAAACACGGGGCATGGGCATGTCGGCGCGCTGGGCAAGTTCAGCCACCATGTTGTAAAACTCGGGGGCATTGCTTGCATCCACTTCTTTGGCTTTGTACATGCGCAAAACCATTTTGTCGGAAAACCAATATGCACCAAAGTTCATGACCAAGGCAAAACCCAATGCCAGCAACATGCCGCCACGGCCACCCACCATGCCACCCAGCACCACGAAAAGGGCGGTGATTGCCGCCATCAACATGAAGGTTTTCATCCAATTGAACATGATTTTATTCATCCCGGCTGATCAACAGCCTATTGATTCGACTACTTAAAAATAAGGCTTTTTCGCGCAATTTCAAGATTGGCCACTGCCACACCTGCCCTAATTGGAGCGGTGTTCGCCCAATTGGTTTCCAGCTTGTAATCCCAAGGCCTGTGCCACCTGCTGGGCAGGCTGGCGCTTGCTGCCTGCTTTTTGAAGCGTGCGAATGCGCAACACGCCCTGCCCACACTGAACTTCCAGGCCATTGGAATCAACGGACAAGACTTCACCCGGTTTACCCATCAAGCCAGCCAAGGCCACGGTTTCAGGGTCAAAACATTTCAAGGGTTCGCCGCGCCATGTGGTGTTGGCACCCGGAAAAGGATCGAAGGCACGCAGTGTACGCTGAAGTTCTACCGCGCTGCGGGCCCAGTTGATCACGCCCTCGGCTTTTGTGATCTTCTCGGCATAAGTAACCCCCACGGCCGGTTGCGGCACCAAGGGCAGTGTTTCTGCCTGAAGGGAGTCCAGTGCCTCGACCAACAGGTCGCCACCAAGTACAGCCAATTTATCGTGCAGGGTGCTGGTGGTGTCGTTTTGCTCGATGGGCAAGGCACGCCACAGGCGTACCGGCCCTGTGTCGAGCCCGGCCTCCATTTGCATGATGCAAACGCCGGTTTCTGTGTCGCCCGCGTCAATACAACGCTGTATGGGCGCGGCACCGCGCCAGCGCGGCAACAGGCTGCCATGAATATTCAGACAACCCAGCCTGGGTGCATCCAGCACGGTTTGCGGCAAAATCAACCCGTAGGCCGCCACAATCAACACATCCAAAGGCTGGCCATGCACTGCGGTTTTTAGCGCATGCAACGCTTGCTCCGCTTCCTCGCCTTTTTTCAAGCTAAGGGGTTGCAACACGGGCATGCCGTGTTCCTGTGCCAGTTGTTTAACGGGGGACGCTTGCAGTTTCATGCCGCGGCCAGCAGGTCGATCAGGCTGGGTTAGCACAAGGTGCACTTTATAGCCGGCAGCAATAAGCTTCGCCAGGGCAACCCGGGCGAACTCGGGTGTGCCAGCGAAACCCACATTCAGGGTTCGATTCATGGGGAGTTGGTTGATCAAGCGGTTTGAAGCTTGTCTTGCTTCTTCATCTTGGTTTTGATGCGGGTTTGTTTCAGCTGCGACAGGTATTCCACAAACACCTTGCCATTCAGGTGGTCAATTTCATGCTGAATACAAACCGCGAGCAGTTCGTCGCAATCGATTTCAAACCATTCGCCCTTCACGTTTTGGGCGCGCACCTTCACAGTGTCGGGGCGCTCAACCTTCTCGTAAATGCCCGGCACAGACAAACAACCTTCTTCGTACACCTTGCATTCCTTGCTGGCGCTGGTGATTTCCGGGTTGATGAACACGGTCAAGCCCGATTTGTCGTCGGTCACATCAATCACGATGATTCGTTTGTGCACGTTCACCTGCGTCGCGGCCAAGCCTACGCCTGGGGCGTCGTACATGGTTTCTGCCATGTCTTTGGTCAGCTTGACAAGCGCGTCATCAAACTGGGTGACAGGGGTGGCAACCGTTTTCAGGCGCGGATCCGGATAACGCAAAATTGGGAGTAAAGCCATGCTTTCAAAAAACCTTCACAGTCAACACTAAAAGGATATACCTTCTGTGGCAAAAATAGTTCGCAAATTCCATCACTTGTTGCATGGTCTGTTGCATGGGTGAGCTGCTCGTGGCCATGAACCTGGCCTACAACACCACCATCAAAGCACGCGCCCGCTACGAATTAGCCCAACAGGGCCCAAGCCACAGTTTACCCGTGCCGTGCGAGGCGGTTCGGCTTTGGCATGCATTGGCCTGCACTTGGTTGCTGCAAAGCAACAAACGTTTCTGGGTCGGTATTCACTGCCACGATTATCCGCAAAGCCTGCTCGCACTCAAAGACCCGCCGCTTGTGCTGTTCGGCGAAGGTCGGCGGGAACTGCTCAGCGCCCGTGGGGTTGCCATTGTGGGCAGCAGAAATGCCACCCGCACGGGATTGGGCCATGCGCATGGCTTTGGCAAGGCATTTGCAAAAGCGCACTGGGTGGTGGTGAGCGGCCTGGCCGAGGGTATTGACGGCGCCGCGCACACGGGCGCACTGGAAGCAACAGGCGCCACAATTGCGGTACTGGGGTGCGGACCCGACGAGGTGTACCCCCCGCACCACGCGGGTTTAAAACAGCAAATCGTTGCGCAAGGCGGCCTGGTGCTTTCAGAGTACCCACCGGGAACTGCACCGCAGGCAGGTTTCTTTCCCCGCCGAAACCGGATTATCGCTGGCCTTGCCGATGGCTTGCTGGTGGTCGAAGCGGCGATGCGTTCCGGTTCGCTGATCACGGCCCGGGTGGCCAGTGAGCTGGGCCGTACCGTGGGCGCCATTCCGGGCTCGATTCACAGCAGTCAAAGCAAAGGCTGCCATGACATGATCAAAAAAGGTGCCATGCTGATAGAAACCGCCCAGGAGTTACTGGATGAAGTACAAGCCAGCCTGCCAGTGTTCAAAATTACCGCCATGTTGCAAGAAGATGACAACGATTGCCACACTACAATGAACTGCAGCATGGACACTGACATGGAACTGGACGAGGAACTCAGCCGCGTGCTTCAGTGCCTTGGCCACGAACCGGCACATTCAGACTCGCTGGCCCAACAATTGGGTTTGGACACCGAAACAACTTTGGCGGCACTGACCGAACTGGAGCTGTTGGGTCTTGTATTGGGTGAGAGCGGCAACCGTTGGGTGCGCTCAAATGGTGTATTTTAAAAAAGGCTGTTGCAACACCTGAATTGAAGATTCTAGAGAAAGCCTTGATTTGTTGGAGGACTGACACTTACACTTCGGCGCACAAGGCCTTGAAATTACACACACCGACGAGTTGGACCAATTGAGTAGCGAAAACCAAAAAAAACTGATCATCGCGGAAAAACCCTCTGTGGCCGCAGACATTGCGCGCTCGCTGGGTGGGTTTACCAAACACGACGATTACTTCGAAAGTGACGAGTACGTGCTTTCCTCGGCCGTGGGTCATTTGGTGGAAATCAAGGCACCTGACGAATTTGAAGTGAAACGCGGCAAATGGAGTTTTGCCAATTTGCCGGTGCTGCCCACACACTTTGATCTGAACCCGATCGCGAAAACAGAATCGCGCCTGAAGGTGCTGAACAAACTGATTAAACGCAAAGACGTTGTTGGCCTGATCAACGCGTGTGACGCGGGGCGAGAAGGCGAATTGATTTTCCGCCTGATTGCGCAATATGCCAAGAGCAGCAAGCCTGTTGAACGCCTGTGGCTGCAATCCATGACGCCCGCGGCCATTCGACAAGCCTTTTCAAGCTTGCGCAGCGACGCCGACATGATGCCGCTGGCCGACGCTGCACGTTGCCGCTCGGAAGCCGACTGGCTGGTGGGCATCAATGGCACGCGCGCCATGACTGCATTTAACAGCAAGGAAGGTGGTTTTTACCTGACCACAGTGGGCCGTGTGCAAACCCCCACCCTGACCATTGTTGTAGAACGCGAAGAAAAAATTCGCAAGTTTGTGCCACGCACTTACTTTGAAATTCGGGCCAGTTTTGGCGCGCAGGCCGGTGCCTATGAAGGCAAGTGGTTTGACCGCGACTTTAAAAAAGCAGAAGACCCTGAACAGCGCGCCGACCGCCTTTGGGATGAAGCAAAGGCGAAAGCCATTGTGGCGGCTTGTGATGGCAAGCCCGGTACGGTTGTAGAAGAAAGCAAGCCCACCACGCAAATTGCACCGCAGCTGTTCGATTTGACCAGCCTGCAGCGCGAGGCCAACAGCCGCTTCGGTTTTTCAGCAAAAAATACCTTGGGGCTGGCCCAGGCCTTGTATGAGAAGCACAAGGTACTGACCTACCCGCGTACCGATTCAAAGGCATTGCCCGAAGATTACATCGGCACGGTCAACCAAACCCTGAAAAGCTTTGTGGGTTTGGACCACGGCCACATCGCCGGCGCTTATGGTCAGTTCTGCGAACAAATTCTGAAAAATAACTGGGTGAAGCCCAACAAGCGTGTATTCGACAACAGCAAGATTTCAGATCACTTTGCGATTATTCCAACCCTGCAAGTGCCGAAAAACCTGAGTGAGCCTGAAGCCAAGTTGTACGATTTGGTGGTGAAGCGTTTCCTGGCAGTGTTTTTCCCGCCAGCGGAATTCAATGTCACAACGCGCATTACCACCGTGGAAACGCATCCCTTCAAAACGGAAGGCAAGGTGCTGGTGAAGCCAGGTTGGCTGGCCATTTATGGCCGTGCCGCCGCAGCGGCTGGAGATGACAGCCTGGTGGCTGTTGATGCCGGTGAAAAAGTCAGCACTGACGAAATTGATGTACACACACTGAGCACCAAGCCACCCGCACGCTACAGCGAAGCCACGTTGCTTTCCGCCATGGAAGGCGCGGGCAAACTGGTAGACGACGATGAGCTGCGCGACGCCATGGGTACCAAAGGTTTGGGCACACCCGCCACCCGTGCAGCGACCATTGAAGGTTTGATCAACGAAAAATACCTGGTGCGAGAAGAACGCGCACTGGTGCCCACCGCCAAGGCATTCCAGTTGCTCACGCTGCTGCGCGGTCTGGATGTTGAAGAACTGACCATGCCAGAATTGACCGGGGAATGGGAGTACAAGCTTTCCCTGATGGAAAAGGGCGAGTTGTCGCGTGAGCAGTTCATGCAGGAAATCGCAAAGATTACGCAGAACATTGTGGATCGCGCGAAGAACTACACCGAAGAAACGATTCCAGGCGACTACGCCACACTGGTTACGCCTTGCCCGAATTGCGGCAGCGTGGTGAAAGAAAACTACCGCCGCTTTGCCTGCACAAAATGCGAATTCTCGATTTCGAAAGTACCGGGTGGACGCCAGTTTGAAGTGGCAGAAGTAGAAAAGCTGTTGCAAGACCGCGAGCTGCCGATGCTCGACGGCTTCCGTAGCAAAATGGGCCGCCCCTTTGCCGCCGTGCTGAAGCTCAATGACGAACACAAGCTTGAGTTCGATTTCGGACAGGCCAAAGACGACGTCAACGGCGAGCCGGTTGATTTTTCCGGTGAAACGCGGCTGGGTCCTTGCCCCAAATGCGCCTCGAATGTGTACGAGCAAGCCACCAGCTATGTGTGCGAGAAATCGGTTGGGCCAAACAAAAGCTGCGACTTCCGTTCAGGCAAAGTCATTTTGCAGCAGCCCATTGACCGTGAACAAATGGAAAAACTGCTGCTCGACGGCAAAACGGATTTGTTGACCCGCTTTGTGTCATCAAAAACACGCCGTGCATTCAAGGCATTTTTGGTGAAAAAACCCGACGGTGCAATCGGTTTTGAATTTGAAGCGAAAGCCGAGAAAAAACCTGGTGCAACCAAAGGCAAAGCGGCAGCCAAACCTGCGGCAAAAGCCAAGCCCAAGGCCACCAAAGAAACGTCTTGAGTTTGATTAGAATTACGCCTTCGCAGCGCGGGGCGTAATTTTTCCCAACAGTTTCGACTCAAGCGGCTGACCCATGCAGTGGCCAGCCACAATCGCCCCACCCAACGCCGCCCACAACAAACCTCGCGATCCGAATCCTGTGCTCATGTACACGCCCGGCATGTGCGGTACTGGGCCAATGGCGGGCAGGCGGTCGTGCCAAACTGATCGCACTGCGCAACGGTGATCGAGCAAGTCGCCAAGTGGCAACTCAGGAAATGCCGCTTTGAACCGGGCAATGTTCAACTCGTCGGCCTCTGCTGTGGGGTTCATGTGCAGCACAGGCCGCTCATAGGTAGCCCCTAGCACCAACCAATCGTCGGCTGCTGGGGCAATGGCATAACTTTCACCCGACAACACCACGCCCGGTTTTGCAGCGCACCGCAGTTTGCTGATTTGCCCTTTTACGGTGTTCGCTCTGGCACCAGGGATTGGTGCCAGTTCAAGTGCATTTTCAGCCACACACACCACCACCGCTGAGTGCTGCGCTTGCAAAGACCTGATGTCAGTTACCGTAGTGTTGTAATGCGTGTGAAGCAATTCGCCACACGCCTGCAAGTTGGCCTCTACCCAACGTGCGGGTTTCACCCAGCCGCCCTGCGGAAAAAACAGACCACCCAAGGCAGTGGGTAACAATTCATCGGGCTGCACCCAACGCACCAGGGTGTGTGGAAAATTTAACAACTGAAGCGTTTCTCGTGCACGGTCAGCCTCTTCAGGTGGCACGGTTTGTAAATGCCCAGGAGTGTCCCAATCTGTGCCTTTTTCAAGCAAATCTTGCGCGGTCAAATCCTTGAGCGCTTGCAAGGTGTGATCAAACCCCAAACGAGTCAATTGCGACAAAGGTGAGTCGCCACGAGTAATGTGCGGATGAAACGCCCCCACCCAGTTGCCAGAAGCCCCCGCCGCCGGGCCGTTGGCCAAATCATATAGGTGCACCTGCACGCCCTGTTTACACAGCGCTAGCGCCACGCTGCTGCCAGCAATGCCCGCACCAATTACTGCAACCGTGGAGGGCGGTTGGGGCGCATCAAACAAGGCTTGGGAAGCTGTTTCCGAGGAAGACATGGGGTTGTGTTGCAACAAGACAGACGCCGCATTGTAACCCACGACCCTGCTGGTCATTATTTTTTGCACATGATAATATGAGCGATCAATCATATTTAGTCAGGTACGCGATGTTTACTGTCAATTGGGAGGCCTTTACACCGTATCCAGCCTTGTTTGGCGGGCTGCTGATCGGCCTGTCTGCGGTCATGCTGATTTTGCTAACAGGTCGGGTGGCCGGTATCAGTGGCATCGTGGGGGGGCTGTTGACACCACAACGTGGTGAAACGCTGTGGCGACTTACCTTTGTGTTGGGCATGGTGGCCGCGCCGTGGCTATACCAGACCGTGGTGGGAGACTTTGAATTTGAAAGCCCCCGGGGCACTGTGGCCTTGATTATTGCCGGCTTGTTAGTGGGTTATGGCACGCGGTTGGGGTCAGGCTGTACAAGCGGGCACGGGGTTTGCGGACTGTCACGTTTGTCGCCACGTTCACTGGCAGCCACCGGCTTGTTCATGGCCACCGGCTTTGTCGTTGCTTCTGTGGTTATGCATGCCATTTAAGGGAATCGATGCGATGAACAGCACGCACATACGTTTTGCATTGATCAGCGGCCTGGCCGGTTTGGTTTTCGGTTGGGGCCTCATCATTTCAGGCATGGCCAACCCCGCCAAGGTCATTGGTTTTCTGGATCTTGCCAGGCCTTGGGATCCCTCGCTGATGTTTGTGATGGGGGGTGCAATTGCCTTGGGTTTGCCCGGGTTTTTACTGGCCAAGCGCTTGAAGAAAAGCCTGATGGGTTTGCCCATGAATTTACCCAACAACGCGCAAATCGACAAAAAACTGTTGATCGGGGCGGTGCTGTTTGGCGCAGGTTGGGGCATAGGTGGCTTTTGCCCTGGCCCTGCAGTGGTGGCTGCAGCCAGCTTGACCACCGATGGTTTGATTTTTATCGCTGCCATGTTGGCGGGCATGTTTGCGTTTTCAGTGCGTGATCAGTAATTGACTGGCCAACACCTGGCGCAATTTTGAAACGTCCACGGGTTTGGTCAAAAAGGCATACATGCCCGCGTCGATGCAGACCTGTTCATTTTCCTGAAGTGCCCCGGCGGTCAAAGCCACAATCGGTAATCGGCTGGCCGGGCCGGGCAATTGTCGAATGGCAATTGCAGCATCAATCCCGTTCATCACGGGCATGTGAATATCCATCAACACCAAATCAATTGACGAGTCACCAACAACTGCCTCTATGGCCATTTGTCCATTGTCCACCAGCACCACCTCGGCCTGCATTTTCGAGAGCAAGGCTTTGACCACGTGCTGATTCAGTTTGTTGTCCTCAACCACCAGAATTTTATAGCCCTTGAGAGAGACAGCTTCTTGATTCAATGTAACAGCAGCGCTACCTGCATTGGCATGAACCGCTTGAACGCGAAGCGTAAACCCAAACACACTGCCTGCCTGCGGAACAGAGGCCACAAACAGTTCACCACCCATTAACTCGGTTAACCGTTTACAAATGGCCAAGCCCAAACCACTGCCACCGAATCGGCGGGCGGCCGTGTTGTCCGCTTGTTCAAATGGACGAGTAAGGCGTTCGAAATCGTTGACATCAAAACCGATTCCTTCATCGTGCACTTCCGTGCGAATCACAGCTTCTTGAGTATCCAGTCGGTCGGCCTTCACTTTCACTCGAACTGTACCGCTGTCAGAAAACTTGATCGCATTATTCAACAAGTTGGACAACACTTGACCATAACGAGCCGGGTCGCCTTTCACCAACACAGGCGTCATCGCATCAATGTCCAACTCCAGACTCAAACCTTTGTGTTGTGCTTTTGCGGTAAACAGGCGCAGGGTTTTGCGAACTCTCTCATGCAAATCAAATTCAGTGTTCTCAATCCTGATGGAGCCCGCTTCAATCTGCGAGAAACTGAGCACATCTTCGACCATGCCCAGCAATTGTTCCGAGGCCTCCTGAACCTGCTTCACATACACTGTGGATTGCGGGTCTTTCACCTGCTCGGCAAGCAGTGAATTGAACCCGAGAATCGCATTGAGCGGGGTTCGAATCTCGTGGCTCATGTTGGCGAGAAACTGACTTTTCGCCTTGCTTGCGTTTTGGCGCCTGCGTTGTTGCACCAAGGCATAAATGGTGAAAAACAGCAGTATGCCGATGATGCCACCCGCCAACAGAATCAGGTTGGGCAGTGAATTGTGAACATCCCGATCAAAGTCGGGGGTACTTTCAAAACGCGCTGTCCAGGTTCTGCCTGACAGCATTATCGGTACAGTGGCTGAATGAGTATGGTCAAATAATTGGGAGTCCGATCTAGACGCAAATCCGGTTTTCGATTCGTAAATCAGCGATTCTTGCCCCATCTTCTCGGTGTCATACAGCCGAAATTCCAAGGGAATCTTTTCATTGCCCAATACGTTTTGCATTAAGTCGGCTGCAAAGAAGGGGCTATACACAAACCCCCGAATCGCTTGTCGACGCGCATCGGTCGAGCTCAAATCCGCACCCTTCTTGTACACGGGCAGATAGATCAGAAAACCCGCGGACGAGCTACGCCCATCGCCCTGCTTTAACTGCACCAGCCCCGACACAGAGGGTTGGCCGGTATCCATGGCGCGCTGCATGGCCTCGCGGCGCACAGGTTCAGAAAACATGTCATAGCCAAATGCACGCTGATTACGCGCCTCAAATGGCTCAATCAACGTAATTGGAAAATACACTTCTCGATCGCCTGCAGGGCTAACCGAATAGGCGGGATATCCCTCTGCACGAATTTGACGCTGATGTTGCTCAAGCATGTCAGGATTTACGCGTTCGGCAAAAGCGAATCCCTGCACGCCCGGTAGCTCATTTTGCAAATCGAGCGATGAAACATACGCGTGCCAATGCGCTCGATTGACACTGGCGTGGGCATCAAAAAAAGCGACCCCGCCGCGCAAAATTTGTTGATACTGGTTAATTCGGTTCTGAATGCGCTCTTGGGCGTCGCGAACTTCGAAAGAAAAGCGATCGTTGGCACGTTTCTCGATCGCCTGGCTAGCTAACAACCCGCCAAGCGCTGTGATGACAATTGACAGCGCAAACACCAACCAGGCCGTGACCTCGTTGTGAAACAGATCCGCAAAGTTCTTTTTGTTGGTTTCGGTGTGCAGACCGCGTTGATTTGACATATTTGCTTACAGCTCAGCGACTGGCGATGATGACACATGCCACACTGCATGCGGTTTTAGTATGCACGCAAACTTAGACGGCAGTGATCAAAAATTGATCAATTTCCATGCATCCAACACATGAAGGGTCACGCCATCGCGTTCTGAAAACATCTTTAACAATTCAAGGGATCTTTGGAAGTCGTCCAGCAATTTGGGCATCGGTTTCAAGCTGGCCAATTGCCCCTGATTGATCAAGGGTTGCGTGAAATCATCCCAGTGAATGAGGTAAACCTGTTTGGCCCCGGTGTTCACAACCATTTCTTGCCAGTAATCCGAAATGTAGGCGTCGCTTGATTTGCCCAAACCTCCTGTCCCCAAAAAAACATGCTTCACGTTCACACCCTTGTTCTGCCCTGGGACAAAACCGGCGCTGGGCTGAATCAGCGCGAATGGTGCGGGACCAAGGTCGGGATGCGACACGACAAATGAATAGCTGATTCCTTCTTTGAACTGCAAGGCATGGGCGGGTAAAAACACCGGCTTTGCATTGAACCCGCCTGTGAAACCTGTGGGTGAGTGAGCGGATTCAATCAGCTGAACTTCAAATTCACCCAGCTTGACACGTCCGTTGCCGGGCATCACGTCCATTTGTGTGGCAGGCAAATCTTGACCCTTTGCAATTTGCCAGGTGGATTCTGAACCCACAACACGCGCGCCGTACTGCTTGGCCAGCCATGGGGCGTCCATGGAATGGTCGTAATGCGAGTGCGCCACCACAATACCAGTCAAGGTACTGGGCATATTCAGGCGTTTGAACATTTCCGAGGCCACCGCGCTGACCTGGGTTTCATCGACCTTCAGGCGGGTAAAAATAACCTCGCTCAAGGGTTGACGTGAAAAAAAGCCATCCACCAACCAAGTGCTTCTTCCATCGGTCCAAGCCATGGACGAGGTCCCTAAAAACAAAGCACGTATGTTTGCCGCAGGCGTAGATTCCAATGAAGCCGACATTGGAACTGCTGGGTGGGATCGCAACAGAAAAACCAAAGCGCCTACACCCAGAAAGACAAGTGCACACAAAACATACAGAGCTGGACGCAATACGCGCATGGAATACCCCGAAAAAAAAGCCACCCGACTTGGGTGGCTTTTCGATTGTATTGAAGAAAACAGCTTACTTGGTAACCAAGGCAGCCAAATGGGCTTCTTCAACGGACATGGCTACTTTGCCTGCATGGCCGTCCAGAATCTGGGCGCTCTTGCGTGTGTCAAAGTACTTGTCGTAGTGGAAAATGTAATCTTTGTCAGCCAATGGCAGGTGGCAACCACGGCAAGTGGCGTAGTCCACTTTGGCTGGCTGACCGTTCGCTTCGAAGGCCGCATATACCCAGTCACCTGTCTTCATGCCTTCTGGTGCAGTGCTGCCCCAGTTGTTGCCTTTGTACATCACGAACACTTTTTCCAGGCCGGCCTTGGTCATTTTGTCGCCAGTTTTGGTGGCCTTGTAAATTTCCATGACGCTGACTGTGCCATTGGCAAAAGTCTCGCCTTTCTTGGCCGCTGCGCCGGTGGGGTTAATGTAAATGTCACGAACGTGGCCTGTGGGCTTCTCGATTCCAGCAAGGAATACAGGCCAGGATTTGTAATCGGTGGGCTGAGCCAGTTCACCGTCTTTCGGGGCTGGGCCAAACATGCCGCCAGCGGCACAACCCGCCAAAACCACAGCTGCAGAAGCAGCAAGCATTAATTTCTTCATTGTTTCCCCTTTTTTTGTTTGCGCAACAGTTGTTACCTGCTCAAACATAGCGCCAACGCTTGATCTACGCAACAGTTGCGTCAATCCGTAGATAGATGCAAGGGTTTACCCTACACCCCCCCCCATTTGAACCAACGAATTTTAGTAGAGCCTATTCCTGCTGCTTATCAACGAATTGCATTGAGAATCAAATCCTTAACCTAGTTACATCCCCCTTGTGGTGGAAAAACTTAACCAACAACTGATTGAGACCCAAGCTCAATCGCATGGAGCACAGCAAATGAACCGATTCCAGTCTTTCGCAAAGGCCAGCTTGGCCACCCTGATCTTGACGACCGGCAGCGCGGTGTTTGCAGGTACTGCAAACGACGTATTGCCCGAAATTAAAGCAATTGCAGCAAAGCCCGAGGTCATTGCCGCTGTAAAAGCCCAAAACGGAAAAGGGTTGACGCTGGACGCCATCAAGGCGATGGACAGCAAATGGATTTCCGCAGCAGGCGGTTTGCCCGAAGGCAAAGCCATGATGGAGAGCCCGGTGTCCAAAGCACTGCTGGCTGCTGAAAAAGCCAAACCATATTTCACTGAAACAATTTTGACAGACAACCAAGGCGCCAACGTGGCCATTAGCGCCATGACCTCGGACTACTGGCAAGGCGATGAGCCCAAGTTTGTGAAGGCCTGGGCCGACGGCAAAGGCGACGATTACATTGCCCGCGCCAAGAAAGATGAAAGCTCTGGCACTGTGGTCTCGCAAGTTTCTGTTCCTGTGATGGATGGCGGCAAAGCCATTGGCACGTTAACCATTGGCGTGAATGTTCAAGCCCTTCCATGAGCAATCAATTATGTCTTCCACCTTTATGAACAAGATCATCAATACCAGCCTGAATGTTCGGCTGGGTATTGTCATGGCCATACCCATTGCGGCCTTGCTGGCGTTGAGTGTGTTTGCTGTTTATGAAATCCACATGCTGAACCGGTTTAATCAGGAAAACACCGAGAAACAGGTCGCCTTGCTCACACAAGTGTCCAACCTGGGTAGCAAATCGGCCCTGTTGGCCCGCGAGGCCAGAAACGTGATTCTTGCCGATGAGCAGGCGCGATTCGATCTGGCAAAATCCCGCATGCTGACGCTGGATGCAGAAATCGGTCTACTGGGCCAAAGCATGCTGGCCAGTGCACCTGCAGGCGAAACGCGCGGGCTGATCGAAACCATCAACACGGACAACTCAGCCTTGCACACGGTGTACCAAAAGGTGATTGAACAATCCGAGTTGGGTGAAGTACAGGCCGCAACCCTGATGCTGCTTGGCGAAGGCGATCCCCTTGAGCAGCAAATTGACAACGCCATGAATGCGCTGAACTCCAGTGTGAAAAGCACCATGGCGGCAGCGGTTGCCCAAGGCGACGCTGTCTTTCAACGCGCACTGGTCACAATTGGCATTGTCTGCGTGGCCATTGTTTTGTTGTGCGGCATTACCGTGGGTTTGGTGGCATCGTCGCTGCGCAAACAAATTGGTGGCGAACCCGCCAAAGCACTGAATGTAGTGGCCACCATGGCACAGTGCAACCTGATCCAATCGGTACCCAATTGCGAGAAAGGCTCGCTCATGGATGGCATGCAACAGTTGCAAGTGCGCTTGCGGGAGATCATCAACCAAGTATCTCAGGCTTGCGGCACTTTTAAAACTGCGTCAAGCGAACTCGTCAACGTGGCGTCGGGCCTGTCGGGTTCTGCAGAAAAACAGGCGGACAGTTCAAACGCCACGGCCGTGAGCGTGGAGCAAATGAGCGCAAGCGCCAAGTCCATATCTGACTACGCACACAAAACCGAAGTTCAGGCCAAACTGTCGGCCGATACCGCGAAGAACGGCATGGCGCTGATGCAGTCACTGCAAGGCAAGATGAATGACATGGCGGGTCAAATGCAAACCACCACTCAGGAAATTGCAGGACTGGTAGAGCGGTCGGATCGCATCAACGGCATTGTGTCGGTGATACAGGGTATCGCCCAACAGACCAATTTGCTGGCATTGAACGCTGCCATTGAAGCCGCTCGCGCGGGTGAGCAAGGCCGAGGTTTTGCTGTGGTGGCAGATGAAGTACGTACATTGGCACAAAATACTGCCACTGCCACCGACGAAATTCGCACCCTGATTGGCGAAATTTGTACTTACTCCGAACGATCAAACAAATCGGTTGAACAGGTGGGCGAGCACATGAGCGAGAACATGCAGTACGCCGACAAATTGATGGGCGGCCTGCAAGAAATCGTTCAGCACTTTGAGCAATCGGTTGGATATGCGCAAGCCGTGGCCAACTCCACCAAGGAGCAAGAGGCTGCAAGCATGGATATCTCAGAACGGGTCAGTGATATCTCGGCATTGTCAGAGCAATTGAAAAACGCAAGTATTCGGCTTGAGGGCCAATCCCGACAAGTCGAAAGCATGTCGGATGACCTTCAACGCGCAGTGTCTTACTTCAAAACCTGAGGCAGATTTCAGTGTGACCACACATGTGACAAATGCGTGACCGGTCACACTGAGTAATACCTCGGAAACCAAAATTCAGTTCGGTG
Organism: Limnobacter sp.; assembly: GCF_043511195.1. Lineage (NCBI taxonomy): Bacteria > Pseudomonadati > Pseudomonadota > Betaproteobacteria > Burkholderiales > Burkholderiaceae > Limnobacter > Limnobacter sp. Next base: position 627,147 of record NZ_CP121330.1, read on the forward strand.
GGTATTACAGATTGATGTTGTTCAATCTGGATATTTCACCATGTCGTTCTCACCTGTTGTACTTCCCGGCATTCGCCGACGCAATCTGCTTAAAACTTTCTTGTATGGGGCCAGTGCCAGCGTCCTGCCTTGGCTGGCAGGCTGTGGCGGTTCAGACAGCCCAGCTGGCAGCAGCGCCGCCGGACGAGTGGGTGCATCAGAAACAAACCGATTTGGCGGAACCGCACTCAGCAACAATCAGTTTCGCTTTCGCAATATTGGCCCACTGGGCGAGCCAGACGCCAATGGGGTGCGTACCGCAGCGGGTTTCTCGACTCGTGTAGTGGCCATCAGCAACATGCCGCCTGCGCCCGGTGCAACGCCCTGGCATATTTTCAACGATGGTGGTGGCGTGGTGCCCCGCGAAGATGGAGGCTGGATCTACTGCTCGAACAGTGAAATTCCCGGCTTCGGCAGCCTTGGTTTTGCAGTGCCCGAACTGGCCCCGATTGGTAACACGCTAGAGACTTTCAGCCCAGGTCTTGGTGGTGCGAGTGCATTGGTATTCGCCCCGGACGGCACCATTGAAGACAGCTATCGCATTTTGGGCAACACCACATTCAACTGCGCTGGCGTAATAACACCCTGGAAGACCTGGCTGAGCTGCGAAGAAATTCCAACCGGTCTGGTGTGGGAATGCGATCCATTTGGCATTCAAGCCGCACGCCCTTTACCCGCTTTGGGCATGTTCAGCCACGAGGCAGTGGCCATCGACAGCGAACGGCGCGTGTTCTACATGACAGAGGACATGCCCGATGGCCGCTTTTACCGCTGGGTTCCTACTGCCGGCGACTGGCCCGAAGGTGCAGAGCGCGCCAATATGAATCAAGGCTTGCTGCAAATACTGAAAGTAGAGGGCGACCTGAATAATGCCATGAATGGCCCAGTGCGTTACAGCTGGGTGAACGCTGTTAACCCCAATGCACCCCAAACAGAAAACCGTTTGCCCGAGACTGCCGTGTTCGATGGTGGGGAAGGCGTTTGGTATCAAAATGATCGCGTGTTTTTCGCGACCAAAGGCGATGAACGCCTGTGGATGTTGAACACCACCAACCAGACCATTGAAGTGATTTACGACCTGACAACTGCGAAAGCTCCCAACAACATTCTCTCCGGCGTGGACAACATCACCCTGACGCCCTTCGGGGAAATATTGGTGGCCGAAGACGGCGGCGACATGCAGGTTGTGGTGGTGTACCCCGACGGCACCTTGGTGCCTTTGCTCCAGATTGTGGGTCAAGACCAATCCGAAATTGCAGGCATTGCATTCAGCCCGGATGGAAAGCGCATGTACTTCACCAGCGATCGAGGCGGGCCAGACGGTCAAGGAGGTTACGGCCTCGGTTTGGGAATGCTCTATGAATTGATGATTCCCGATAACTTGCCAAACGCACAATCCAGATAATCAAAAAGGAAAAGAAACCATGTCAGGTCCACGCCGCAAACGAAGCCGCATACAAAAGCGCCCGGGCATTACACGTCGCTCATTTTTGAAAGGCCTTGGTTTGGGCACAGCAGGGGTTACTGGTATTGGTCTGCTTCCAGCTTGCACCAGCGACAACAACACTGCCCTCACCGACAATCGCACCACACCCAGCGAACAGCCCCCTTCGCAAAACGTTCAGTTTTTGCACAGCGTGGCCAGTGGTGACCCCGCGTTTGACAGCGTGGTGTTGTGGACTCGCGTTACGCCTGACAATGCACCCGAGAACACAAACCGCACGGTGGCTGGCCGCGTCGATGTGTTCAAGGATGAAGCGCTCACCCTGTTTGTAAAATCCGTAAACTTTCAAACCTCTGCCGCCAAAGATTTCACCGTGAAGCTGATTTGCGATGGCCTGGAACAGGATACGGTTTACTTCTACCAATTCCGCAGCAATGGCAAAACCAGCCCGGTAGGCCGCACGCGCACCACACCGGCAGCCGGCAACAAACGACCTTTGAATTTTGGTGTGGTCAGCTGCTCTAGCCTTGCGCATGGTTTTTTCAATGCCTATGCCAAGCTGGCTGAGCGAGACGACATCGACGCCATTATTCATCTGGGTGACTACATTTACGAATATGGCACAGGCCAGTATGGCAATGTGCGGGAGTACGAACCCGCCACGGAAATTGTGACGCTTTCCGACTACTGCACCCGCCATGCCCAGTACAAACGCGATGAAGATTTGCAAAAACTTCATGAGCGATTCCCGTTCATCACAATTTGGGACGATCACGAATCCACCAACAACTCCTACCGCGACGGTGCGGAAAATCATACAGAGGGTGCTGAAGGGGTTTGGGAGGAACGCAAAGGCTTCGCTCAGCGTGCCTACGACGAGTGGATGCCTATTCGCCTTCCCGAAGCGGGTAACCAGGCCAAGATTTTCCGCCGTGTTCAGTTTGGCGACATGGTTGACTTGTTCTTGCTGGACACCCGTTTGTTTGACCGCGACATTGAAGCCGCCACCCCGGTGAACCCCACCGACGGCGTGGCCAGCCAGCCCGACCGCACGATGATCGGCGAGGAGCAATACAACTTCCTGATCAACGGCATGCGCGGCTCGCAGGCCCAATGGAAACTGATCGGCAACCAGGTGGTGTTTCACCAGTGGATCATCAAACCCGGTTTGAACAATCCCGCACCTGCGCAACTTGGCGAATTGCTGGCGCCTTCGGGCCTGAATGGCGACGCTTGGGACGGCTACAGCGCCGAGCGCCAGCGCATTATCAACGCACTGCGCGGTGATGATGGTGGTGAGCCCATCGACAATGTGGTGATACTGACGGGCGATGTTCACAGTGCGTGGGTGGCCGACATCACCGACAACCCCAACCAGCCAGTTGACGCTGTGGGTGGTTACAATCCACTGACCGGGCAGGGCAGCGTGGCCACCGAATTTGTCGTGAGCTCAGTCACTTCGCCAGGTCTGGACGTACCCAATCAGGTTATTGAATCCATTCGCCTGACCAGCCCGCACATCAAACATGTGAATGTAACCGAGCGCGGCTACAGTGTCTTGCGGGTGGCGGCGGACAAAACCACCTGCGAATATTGGGCAGTCGACACGATTCTTGAGCGGGGCGGTTCAGAACAACTGTCCGCCACATTCGACGTTGCTACGGGCGCGAACCGCATTACTCAGCAGGGCGTATTCCCAGTGGACGAAGTCATTGGACTGTTGGGTGTTTAAACTTTTCTAAGGTAAGATCCGGGCTGTTTCTTAGACCAACACCTGCGCCCGGATCCCCAAAGTGCCCCTGTCAAAAATCCTCCCAGCCCCACTCATTGGCGTACTCACTGTTGCCCTGATGACCCTTTGCATTACCTTCTGGTTCATCGTGATGTTCCCGTTCATCCTGTTGCGCCTGGTGCCGGGGTACAAAATTCAGCGTGTGGCCTCCAAGTGCTGTGTGCAAATCGCAACCTGGTGGGTGGGCTCAGACAAACTGCTGTACAAGTTACTGCACGGTCAACAAGGGCAAGTAGAGATACACGGCGAGTTCAAACCCAACAGCAGTTACCTGGTGGTCAGCAATCACACCGCCTGGGCCGACATTGTGGTGCTGTTTGATGTGCTGCATGGCCATGCGCCATTTGGCCGCTTCTTCCTGAAAAAAGAATTGATCTGGGTGCCCATTGTGGGCGTGGTGTGCTGGGCCATGGACTTCCCCTTCATGAAGCGCCACAGTCGCGCTGCCATTGCCCGAAACCCGGTACTGGCCAGTCAGGATCTGGAAACCACCCGCAAAGCCTGTGAGGTGTACAAAGAAAGCCCGGTCACTGTAATCAACTTTCTCGAAGGCACGCGGTTTACCCCAGCGAAGAAAGCCAAAACAAAATCACCCTACACCCACCTGCTGGGCCCAAAGTACGGTGGCTTGTCTGCTTCATTGAATGCCATGGGCGAACAGTTCGAAAGTATGGTCAATGTGACCATCGCTTATGGTCCAAGCACTGGCAACATCACCTGGAGCTGGCTGTGCGGCAAACAGCCCAACATGCAAGTACACATCGAAATCTTGCCCATTCCAACGGACATGATTGCCGGAGATTTTCGCAATGACCTGAACTTCAAAGGTCGCTTCAAAACCTGGATTGGCGACATTTGGACCCTGAAAGACCAACGCCTGGCTGAAATAAGAAAGAAAGCCGGGCACTAACCTGTAGCCCCACTTGACAGGTTTGTTAAACTATTCGAGTTGTAGCGTATTCAAGTGATTCCCCCAATGCATTTCCGCTGGTTCAAACACATGCTGCTCGCGCTGGCCGTACTTGCCGCGCAATGGGCCGGGCTTGCCCACAGCATTGAGCACCGGGACACGCTTCAAACCGAGTCGCGACTTGGCCATGCCCATGCACACGAACATGCTGGCACCAGCGATTTGCTGCATTCTTGCCTGTTATTCGACGGGCTCACCACGGCACAAGCTGCGGTTTCCAATCCGCCAACTGGCTGTGCCTTGCCCTTGCTGGCCCAACTGGGTACCCAAAGCAGTGCTGTCCCAGCGCCACGCAACACCCTGTTTGCGCAACGCGTGCGTGTGCGCGACCCACCCCGTTTTTCCTGACGCAATCGCAATTCCCAATTAATTCACCGCCGCGTGGTACCTACCAAGGGGGTCGGTGACGTGCTGTATTTCAGGAAATAGACATGAACAAATCCAAATTTCAGCGCCACGCCGTGGCGTTGGCCAGCTTGCTTTTTATTGCGCAAACACAAGCCTTGGCGCAAGAGGCCCTACTTGAATCCGTGGTGGTGACCGGCACAGCCGAAGAACCCGATTCCATCAACAAACCGTTTTCCATCATCACCGCCGATGAGCTCAACGCCAGCGGCGCCAGCACCATTGGCGAGGCCTTGCGTTATCAACCCGGTGTATCCGCTACCGGATTTGGCCCCAACTCCAGCCGCCCCATTGTGCGCGGCCAGGATTCCGACCGCATTAAAATTCTTCGCAACTCGGCTGCCACGGTCGATGTATCGGCCCTCAGCTTCGACCACGCCTTGCCGGTCGACCCCTTCGCCTTGCATCAGATTGAAATTCTTCGCGGTCCCGCAGCACTGGCCTACGGCGGCAACGCAGTCGGTGGTGTTGTGAATTTGGTGGATCAACGCATTGCCCGTAAACCCGTTCAAGGCTTTCAAGGCGAAGTCAATTTGCTGGGTGGCGGTGCAGCCGACCAAACCGCAGGCGGCTTCAAGCTGGATGCCGGTTTGGGGCAGGGCGTCAGCATTCATCTGGATGGTTTCAAGCGCACCACCCGAGATCTCGAAACACCCACTTTCACCGATCCCGACGGTGTGACCGGAAACCGGGTACAAAACTCGTCCTCGAAATCGGATGGCGCAGCCATTGGCGCGTCGTTCCAAACAGGCAATGGCTACATTGGCGTGTCTGCCGAACGTTACAACAATGAATATGGCGTGCCCAAATCGCTTGATGTTCGCATTGGCATGGAAAGCGAACGCTATGCCCTGGAAGGCGAGCAAAACTTCAACAACGCGGCCTTCAAGCAAGTGAAATACCGCCTGGCCAAAACCGATTACCAGCACCGGGAATTTGAAGACGGCGCACCCGCCACCCTGTTCGTGAATGACGGCGTGGATGGTCGCGTTGAAGTGGCGTTGCAAGCCTTTTCCGTTGCGGGTTTCAACATCAACACCAGCACAGGGGTACAGTTTGAGCGCACCGATTTTTCAGCGATTGGCGACGAGGCGTTCGTGCCCAGCACCAGCACCGATCAAACGGGCTTGTTCACGATTTTCCGCGCCAGCCGCGGACAAGAAAACAGCGGGGTGTTCGAGTTTGGTCTGCGCGGCGATCAAGTTGACGTGAATGCGGCCAGCAGCGGCTTGTCGCCTCTGAATGGTCCTGTTGCGGGTGCCGGTGTTGACGCAGGTCCCGCAATCAACCGCTCGTTCACTCCCAGCTCGGTGTCTCTGGGCTACACAGCGCCGATCGGCAATGGCTGGTCATTGGGCGGTTCCGTGTCCCGGGTTGAACGTGCACCTTCCAGCTTTGAGTTGTACGCCGATGGCGTGCATGTGGCTACCGATGCCTACGAAAAAGGCAACCCGAATTTGCAGGAAGAACGGGGCCGCCACCTGGAGTTAAGCAGCACTTGGGCGCAGGGGGAATCAAAATTCAATGCCACTGCCTTTGCCAGCCGATACAGCAATTACATTGCACTGATTGGCCGCACTGGCGCCAATTCCCAATTTATTGAACCGGGCGAACCACCTGTTCAGGTTTTCGATTTCACCGCGGTACCTGCTGAATTTCAAGGGATCGAGCTGGGTTATCAAACTGCTTACGCCATGGGCGCAGGCAAACTGCAACCCAGCATTCAGTACGACTTGATTCGCGGCAAACGCACCGATGGTGGTGGCAACCTGCCACGCATCAGTCCACAACGCGTGGTGGCCAGTGCCGCATATTCCCAACAGGGGTGGACGATTACACCAGAGCTGATTTGGGTCAGCGGCAGCAAACCCGGGGCAGGTGATGTCGAAGTGGATGGTTACGAATTGCTGAACCTGCGAATCGGCAAGTCCTTCACTTGGGGGCAAACTGGTGGCGAGGTGTTCGCCAACCTGCAAAACCTGACCGATGAACTGGCATTTTCAGCCACAACACTGAACACAGTGCGCGGCTACACACCGCTGGCTGGGCGCTCCGCCTTGGTGGGGGTGAAACTGGCGTTCTAAAGCGGTTCGGTATTTAGTGTTTGTGATCACCACCGCCGCCATGGCTGTGGTGGTCACCCGCTGCATTCTGGCCAGCCACCACTTTCACCGGCATTTCAATTTTGCTGCCATCAGCCTTTTCAAATTGCAGGCTCAACTCAATTTCCTGACCTGCTTCCACAGGCGCAGTCAAAGCCATCAACATCACATGGTAGCCACCTGGTTTTAACTCCAAAGGCTCACCGGCCTTGATCTCGATACGTTCGGCCATGCGCATGCGCATGATGTCGCCGTCCATTTTCATTTCATGCACTTCAGCAATTTCAGCCGCAGGCGTGGCCACGCCCACCAAAGTCATGGGCTCCTGGCTGGTAATGGTCAAATAAGCGCCCGTGGCGTCTTGCTCGCCCACAGTGGGGCGTACCCAGGCATTTTGTACAGCGATACCATCCTGCACCTGTGCGGGTGCGCTCGCAGCCGCTTGCTCGGCAACAGCAGGGGTGTCATGAGAATGACCAGACTCTGCACCGTGATCATGGTGCTCGGAACAGGCCGCCAACATTGCCACGGCTGAAAATGCCGCCAATTGAATCACTCGTTTCACTTCAAACTCCCAAATACTTTTTTAAGCACCGCACTTCCGGCCGCAACAGGATTGGCCCGTATCGCCTTTTCTTCTTCGGCCACCATCAGGAACAACGCATCAAGCGCCTTGTTGGTGACATAACCTTCCAAATTCGCGTCTTCTGCATCCACCAAGCCAAAGCGGCTGCCTTTTTCGGCCAGCGTGTTGTATTGCTGCGCCAAACCCACTTGCGCAGTCTTGCCCTTCACAATGGGCAACAACTGGGTGTACAAGTCTGCCTGGGTTTTACTTCGGAAAAAATCGGTCACGGCCGTGTCTCCACCACTCAGCACCTGCTTGGCGTCTTCCACAGTCATGTTCTGAATTGTTTTTTTCAGCACCGCCTTGGCCTGCGGAACCGCTGCCTCGGCAGCGCGGTTCATGCTGACTTCCATTTGATCAAGCTGCGAGCCCATGCCCATCATATTCAACAGGCCCTTGCTGTTCTCCAGGTACTCCGGCAACTTGATTCGCACAGCCGGGTTGCCCAAAAAGCCATCGGTTTTGCCCAAACTGCCCACGGCAGCATCTGCACCTTTGCTCAAGGTGGTGCGCAAAGCCGTCACGGCTTCTTTGCTGGTAATACCGCTCAAATCAGCGGCCGCAGCAGCACCTGTAAAAACAAGAGCGAATGCCACCAGCACAGAACGGGTTAATCGGATCATCTTGGCCTCCCAGGCAGCTGTGTTCAAGAATCAAGCAAACGCGCTTTGCGCTCGGCTCGAATGAAAATGTCGACCGCCTGACCTTTGTTTTTGGCGCCCAATCGAAGAAATATTTCCTTGATGTGGCCACGCACCGTGTCGGGGCTGATGTCCATTTCACGCGCAACCTCTTTGGCGGATAAACCCCCTGCAGTTTTGCGCATGATTTCAACCTGTTTCCAGGTCAGGGGTTTGTCAGATCCCGGAGCATAAATATTGGAATGGTATTCATTGGCGACTTTTTCAGAGCCTTTGGGCATCTCGTCAATTACGCCTGCCTGTATCAGCAGGTTTTGAAGGGCTCGAAGCAATTCAGGATAGGTGCTGGCCTTGTTCACATAGAAATAGCCTGCGCGTTCGGCTTCACGCGCCAGGTTCTTGTCCAGCACGCCGGAGCAAATCAGTTTTGGGCACTGCGGAAACAACACGGCAAAGGTGTTGATGGTGTTCACACCCTTGGAATCCGGAAGGTCTAGATCGGCAATAACCAGATTGGGTACAGCCTGAACTGCCCGGGCTTTTTCCATACTTTCAACCACAATGATCTCACTGTGGGTGACCAGCTGATCGATCATGTCCGCCAACATGATTGAGATCATCGGATGGTCTTCCGCGATCAAAATCGTGGGTTTGTCCGTCTGCGAACCCATGTTTGCATGCCCTGTTTTTTCTAGTGTCATTCGGGCATTGTACTGCGAAAATTTAGAGCCGTGCCTGTGGGCTTGTTTGTGCCATTAGCTGTTCCCGGCTTCCCTGAATGGCAGCCTGAATTTTAGGTACCAGTTTCTGGGCCACCTTTTCACCCTCCAGCAAGAACTCATGACGCTGGTCAAGGTTCAATGCATCGGCGTGTTGCACGCTCGGTTGAATCACTACATCGGCTCGCGCCAATTCAGCACGAATGGCCTGCTGACTCAAAATATTGATGCTTTGGTCCAGCAGCCCCCACCAACCCATGGCACCCGCCCCTGTACGCGGTTTGGCGGAAATATCGACCGCAATCACCACATCGGCCCCCATCTCGCGCGCCGTTAATACTGGCACTGGGCTTACCAAACCCCCATCCACAAACTGGCGTTTTCCAATGCGGGTGGGCAAAAACACGTTCGGAATACTGCAGGAAGCACGCACCGCCTGCCCGGCATTGCCATAGTTAAAAGCAACCTTCTCACCGCTTTCAAGATCAGTGGCCACTGCCGCAAAACGAATTGGAAACTGGTGAATCGCCTTGTTCTTCACCTGCGCATTCACGTACTGCTGCAGTTTGTCGCCAATCAAAAAACCCTGACTATTCAAGGTCAGATCACGAATGTCGGCCTCCTGCATGCCCAATGCAACGCTTTGCAAGGTGTAGGCATTCATGCCACTGGCGTACAAAGCGCCAACAAAACTGCCTGCGCTGGTCCCCACCACTATGCTGGGCTTAATGCCGTGATTCTCCAACACTTTGATTACGCCAACATGGGCGAAGCCCTTTACACCACCGCCACCTAACACCAACGCAATCACCGGCTCACGGGTTTTGGGCGCCGCCGGATCTTGCGCCTGCGCAGCGGGCGCAGGTTCAGGCACGGGCGCCGAGGGTGGCGCCACAGTGGCACAAGCCGACAAAATCAAAGCTAGCAACAAAGTCCACACACCGCCAAAAGGCTTGTTTTTCATATACATAGTTCTAAAACCATTTCAAGAGCCCGATGCTACCGCAGCGCAACAAATTTGGGTTGACAATATCCACTAACGGCAAGGGCATGTGGCGGTTTACGATGAACTTCGCCAAGCTCACTGGGTCCTAGAAAGGGCTGTGTAAGTTCAATACCGGCTTAATAAAGCCACTAAAGCCACACTGGGAGCCACCATGCAAGACCGATTCATACCATTGGGGACGACATGAATCACGCAATCATTCCGATTGCCAAGGCTGTTGACTTTGCGCAACAACACCGCCGTGCGCCCAAAGGCCGTCAAACAGACCCGCACCATATTTCCTCGGTACTTACCATATTGGGCCACCAGAAATTGCGCCGCGATTTGTTGATTGAGTACCTTCATCAATTGCAAGACCACCTGGGTTGTTTGCCCAAAAGCCACTTGGCAGCCTTGGCGCAATGCCTGAATTTAAGTCAAACCGAAGTGTTCGAAGTGGCCACTTTTTATCACCACTTTGATGTTGTCGAATCCGGAAACGCTATCCGCCATGCGCTCACCGTGCGGGTGTGCAATGGCCCAACCTGTTGCATGGCGGGTGCAAACTCCTTGATCGACACACTGCCAGCATTGCTTGGAAGCACAGTACGGGTTCAAGCCGTGCCCTGCATTGGTCGTTGTGAACAGGCACCTGCTGTTGCAGTGGGTCAGCATGAAATGGGGTGGGCCAATCACCATGACATTATGGAAGCCGCCTTTGGACAGCACACCAAAGCCTTGCCGCTGCCCTATACCAATTTGACCGCTTACTTGGCCGAAGGTGGCTACCACGTGTTGCAGGAATGCACGGCCAACCAGCGCACCGTTGAATCGGTGATCGACACCCTGTCCAATTCAGGCTTGCGCGGCTTGGGCGGTGCCGGTTTTCCGGCCGGGCGAAAATGGGGCATTGTGCGCGACCAACCCACACCTTGCTTAATGGCCGTGAACATCGACGAAGGCGAACCCGGCACCTTCAAAGACCGCACCTACCTCGAGAACAATCCACACCAATTTCTGGAAGGCATGCTGATTGCCGCCTGGGCCGTGCAAGCCAGTTCCATTTACATTTACCTGCGCGACGAGTACCACGCCTGCCGGGCCATGCTGGAGGCCGAACTGGCCGCACTCAAAGCCCAACCACCCATGCCCAACATGCCCAGTATTGAATTGCGACGCGGGGCGGGTGCTTACATTTGCGGCGAAGAATCTGCCATGCTGGAATCGATTGAAGGCAAACGCGGCTTGCCCCGGCTACGCCCGCCCTATGTGGCACAAGTGGGCTTGTTCAACAAACCCACCCTGGTTCACAACTTTGAAACCCTGTACTGGGTGCCTGCCATTCTGGAAAAAGGCGCAACGTGGTTTTCAGAACAAGGGCGCCACGGACGAGCGGGCCTGCGTTCCTTCTCCGTGTCGGGGCGGGTCAACAAACCCGGTGTGCACCTGGCACCTGCGGGTATCACGCTCAACGAATTGATTGCCGAGCATTGCGGCGGCATGCAAGCCGGGCACACCTTGTACGGCTACCTGCCGGGCGGGGCTTCAGGGGGTATTTTGCCTGCGGTGCTGGCCAACATACCACTTGATTTCGACACCTTGCAGCCCCACGGCTGCTTCATCGGTTCAGCGGCTATTGTGGTGTTTTCTCAAGCCGACAGTGCCGTGGGCATGGCCCGCAACCTGATGCGTTTTTTCGTGCATGAGAGCTGTGGCCAATGCACACCCTGCCGGGCTGGCACAGCCAAAGCGCTCGAATTGATCAATCAACCCCAATGGAATGTGCCATTGCTTCAAGCACTTTCCGCCGTGATGCGCGATGCCTCGATTTGCGGCCTGGGCCAAGCCGCCCCCAACCCCATCGATTGTGTAATTCGCTACTTTCCACACGAAATTGAACACACAACATGCGGTGAGCAAGCATGAATGCCTCGCAAATGATCCGCCTTCAACTCAATGGGAACACCGTTCAGGCGTTACCGGGAGAAACCTTGTTGCAAGTCGCACAGCGGGAAGGCATCGATGTGCCTCACCTGTGTTTCCAGGCAGGCCTTGAAGGGGCCGGCAACTGCCGCGCCTGTGTGGTGGAGGTGGAGGGTGAAAGAACATTGGCGGCCTCGTGCTGCAGACAGGTGTCGACCGGCATGGTCGTGAACACCCAATCGGACAAAGCAGTTGCTGCGCAAAAAATGGTGCTTGAATTGTTACTGGCCGACATGCCGGAACAAAACCCGGCAAACCCGCTAAAAGCCGACAATGAACTGACCCACTGGTGTCAAACCATGGGTGTGAAGGGCAGCCGGTTTAATGCTCGCAAATCTGTGCCTGTTGATCATTCACATGTCGCCATTGCCGTGAATCTGGACCACTGCATTCAATGCACCCGCTGCGTTCGAGCCTGCCGGGAAGTGCAGGTTAATGACGTCATTGGCCTGGCTTATCGGGGCGAGCAAGCCGCCATTGTGTTCGATCAGGGCGATGCCCTGGCGCAGTCCACTTGCGTAGCCTGCGGCGAATGCGTGCAAGCCTGCCCTACCGGAGCACTAAGCCCCGCACAACCAGCGGCCCGCCAGCAGGCGGACAAAACCGTGGATTCAGTTTGCCCATATTGTGGTGTCGGCTGCCAACTGACTTATCACATCAAAGACAACACCCTGATCCGTGTGGAAGGGCGCCAAGGCCCTGCCAACCAGGGTCGGTTGTGCGTGAAAGGCCGCTATGGCTTTGACTATGTGCACCATGAACAACGCCTGACCCACCCACTTGTTCGCCGTGAAGGCGTTCCCAAGAACCCGGTCAATCTGCTGAATCCGGAACAGGTGAACCAGGCCTTTCGCCAAGCCACCTGGGACGAAGCGCTTGACGTGATCGCCAGCAAGTTCAAACACATAAAAACCACCCACGGCAGCCATGCACTGGCTGGTTTTGGTTCAGCCAAGTGCAGCAACGAAGAAGCCTATTTGTTTCAAAAACTGGTGCGCACCGGCTTTGGCACCAACAATGTGGATCACTGCACCCGCTTGTGCCACGCATCGTCAGTGGCCGCCTTACTAGAAGGCATTGGCTCCGGCGCGGTGTCCAACCCGGTGATGGATGTGAACCAGGCCGAGGTAATTTTCGTGATTGGTGCCAACCCCACAGTGAACCACCCAGTGGGCGCAACGTGGATCAAAAATGCCGTGAAACACGGCGCCACATTAATATTGGCCGATCCCCGCCGTTCAGACCTTGCCCGCCATGCCGCGCATTTTTTGCAGTTCAACGCCGACAGTGATGTGGCCCTGTTGAATGCCTTGCTGCACGTCATCATCGACGAAAACCTGATCGACGCAGAATTCATTGCCACCCGCACCGAGGGCTTCAAGGAATTGAAAGCCAATGTCGCCGCATGCACCCCCGAGGCCATGGCCCCGATTTGCGGCATCTCGCCCAATGAATTGCGCGCAGTGGCCCGCCTTTATGCCAAATCAAAAGCCTCCATCATTCTATGGGGCATGGGCATTTCACAGCACACCCACGGCACCGACAACGCGCGGTGCCTGATTTCACTGGCATTGATCACCGGGCAAATTGGCCGGCCCGGCACAGGCCTTCACCCTTTGCGCGGACAAAACAATGTGCAGGGTGCATCGGATGCGGGGTTGATCCCCATGATGTACCCCGACTACCAACGGGTGTGCAGTGCCGAAGCACAACAGCGGTTCGAAGCCCTGTGGAACACGCCGCTAAGCAACACGCCAGGGCTCACCGTGGTAGAAATCATGCAAGCCATTCTTGCCGGTCAGGTAAAGGGCATGTACATACTGGGTGAAAACCCCGCCATGTCCGATCCTGATTTGAACCACGCCCGCAAGGCACTTGCTGCACTCGATTTTCTGGTGGTTCAGGATATCTTCCTCACCGAAACTGCAACCTTGGCCGACGTGGTTTTGCCCGCCAGCGCCTTCCCCGAAAAAACCGGTACTTTCACCAACACCGATCGCGTGGTGCAACTGGGTCAACAGGCCATCGACCCACCCGGGCAAGCAAGGCAAGACCTCTGGATTATTCAAGACATTGCCCAAAGGCTGGACCTGCCCTGGAATTACCAAAACGTTGAAGAAGTATTTGATGAAATGCGCCATGCCATGCACAGCATTGAAGGCATCACCTGGCAACGCCTGCAACGAGAACACGCTGTGGTGTACCCCTGTGCCCACGAGGGCGATGCCGGCGAAGCCGTGGTGTTTACAGACCGCTTCCCGACGCCAAACGGCAAGGCGCGCCTGGTGCCTGCGCAGTACCGCGGCGCAGCCGAAACACCCGATGCCGAATATCCTTTTGTATTGATCACCGGACGTCAACTGGAACACTGGCACACGGGCAGCATGACCCGTCGCGCCAGCGTACTCGATGCCATTGAACCCGAACCCACCGCGCTGTTGCACCCCAGCGATTTAAAAGCCATGAACATTGCGGCGGGCAACATGGTCTGGCTTCAATCCCGTCGCGGCGAAGTAGGGCTTTTCGCAAGGGCCGACCAAGGCACACCACCGGGACATGTCTTTGTGCCATTTTGTTATGCAGAAGCCGCGATCAACAAACTCACCCACGCAGCGCTCGATCCCGACGGCAAAATTCCCGAATTCAAGTACTGCGCTATTGCGGTGCACAAAAAACAGGGAAAACCCTGAATTTGTCAAACTTTATTGAATAAAGTGACACCCAATGGGTGATACCTGTTTGCCCGCTTTTGGACAAAGTCACAGTTTGTGACATGTTTAAGGTCAAATAAAAACTGAAGCGCACCTGAAATGTGCATTCTGGAGACCTGTCGTGGCCTTGCAAATTACAGCCTCAGCAAATTTGATCACACCCGCGCTTGATCGCGGGATGAAGAACAATATCGCGCGCAAATCCGGCAACAAACATGTCAGTGGTGACACCTACAAAAAACGCACCGCCTGGAAAAAAATATGCGACTTTGTAGGTTCCACACGTGCTATCAATGTGGTTGGTAAGGCGCATTTTGAATCGAAGCAATACTGCGAAGCCGCCATTCTTCGAAAAGACTTCCAGGCCACGCAAAAATCAGTTGGCTTGGGCCGCGACCTGACCGACGAAGAGTACAACGACACCGTCTGGAATTCTGATGGTGTTCAAAACCGCTTAATGCGTGAAGACTATATTCGTTACAGCCCCAATTACTACAACAAGGAAAATGGCACCACGTCTCGCAACCTGTGGGCTCACCGATTTTCAAAGGTAAGCCATGTGCTGCATGGCATGTGCGAAATGAACGCAGCCCCCACTGGCATGACCTACAACACCATGCGCAATACCGGCACAAGTGGCGTTGACGAAAAAAGCACCAAAAACAAAATACTCATGTTCGGCTTGTTGGGGTTCATCGGTGTCGGCACCACCGAATTATTGAAGTGCATTCGAAGTGCCTCTGAAAACACCGCGACTTTTTTGGGGCAAGGTATTCTGGGTTTACTGATTGCGTTCCCGATCGCTTCCTCTGCGCTTGGTTTTTTGGGTTTTTGTGGCGGCATGGCCAGCCAAATTGCAGTTCAAAAACACAAAGTAAACCCAAAACAACAAAAAAACCTGTCCAAAGACGTCAGTGAAAATCTTCAAAAAATTCTGTCACAACTCAAATCAATCAAAGACAAGCCCGAACTAGTCAAGGTCATGGCCCAAGCCATGCAAGGCAAGCATCACATTCTGAAAAAGATCAAAACCGACAGCCTGGACGACCACGGTATTCCACACATACTGAACAACGCACTTTCAGCAATCGACCCAGCAAAAAGTGACCTTGAAAACATGCATTCCCTTAAAACTGCGCTGGGCGAATATTTACAGGTCGACAAACCACCAAGCGAATCGGCCACCTTGTGGGCACGTTACCGTTACGCCAAAGCGGTAACCACCAAAGAAAGTCATTATGTTGCACTGGCCAGTACCATTGACCACATGGAAGTTGCCAATCCCCACGCGAAAGCCATGAAGGATGCCCGGCGGCAAACAGAAGAAATTCTTGCCCCGGCAATCCACAATTTTGCCCTGAAAACACTTGCCTACCCAGCGGCCTTGCTGGATCGCGTGGCCAACACCAACATTGCGCCCACCTTGCGGAAATGGGCCAGTGAAGACTACCAAAAGGCACAAATTAAAAAAATGAATGACCCAAGCCGGGCGTCAAAAAACTGTTTCAAAGGTGAAT
Source organism: Limnobacter sp. (assembly GCF_043511195.1). NCBI lineage: Bacteria > Pseudomonadati > Pseudomonadota > Betaproteobacteria > Burkholderiales > Burkholderiaceae > Limnobacter > Limnobacter sp. Next base: position 643,083 of record NZ_CP121330.1, read on the forward strand.
ACATGGCAAAAAATATTCACCAATACGGGCCCGTAACCCGCGCATGTATAAAAATTGCTGAGGGCATGCGCCTGTTCAACATGAACGTGGTTTTGGCATCAAATGCCAACCTGTCACGAATCTTCAACAACATGGCTCTTTTCATCAACAACTCCGTAGGTACCAGCCCAGCCTCTCGATCCATGTGCAACAGTCTTGGGCGCTTTTTCGGAGGTGCTGTACTTGCCATCATTTTCGGTACTTTTATCCCGATCGCAGCAGACGCCTCGGGCAGTCCCTCCACAGTCAGTACCAACGGGAATTTTCCGGTTGATTTTTCAATGACCAACATCGGTATCCTCATGTTCTTGCTGTCTGCCCCCACATTGATGGTCCAAGGTTTGGCACACCTGGCTGCACGCATAGAAGGCTGGAACGGCAATATCAACAAAACTGTTCCGCACGGCGTACCGGCATTTAAATTTTCACGTTAATTTTTGCCTGCGTTATCCAAGTCTGCAATAATCAACTTGTCGTCATAGCAACTTCGCGGAACCTATGAAAACAAGTACCTTCGAACTGGTCGATGCACAAAGGGTTCCCAAACCCATTGCCGACATGTTGCACAACGCTGGCATTCGTATCAACGGCTCGGCTTCTCACGACATCCAGATTCACGATGAACGCCTCTTCAATGCCGTTTTAAGTCATGGTTCTTTAGGGCTTGGTGAGGCCTACATGAACGGCTGGTGGCAAGTGCCGCAGCTTGATGAAATGATGTTTCGATTAATGCGAAACAACGCTGACGAACACACCAAAGCCTGGACCAAAATGCAGTGGCTAATGCTGGCCTTGCGCGAAAAAGTAATCAATCTGCAAGCACCCACCCGCGCGTTTCAAGTGGGCGAGCACCATTACGACACCGGCAATGATTTGTTCGAAGCCATGCTCGATCCACTCATGATTTATTCTTGCGGCTATTGGGAGCATGCTCAAAATCTTGAAGAAGCACAGCTACACAAACTCGACATGATCTGTCAAAAACTTCAGCTGCAGTCAGGCGAGAAATTGCTGGACATCGGTTGTGGTTGGGGAGGGCTGGCATGGTACGCCGCAACACATTACGGTGTGCAGGTGTTGGGTATTACCGTGTCAAGCCAACAGCAACAATATGCCCGCGCGCGGTGTGCCGGCTTGCCTGTGGAAATTGAGCTGATCGACTATCGGGACCTGCAAGGCCAATTTGACAAAGTCGTGTCAGTGGGAATGTTTGAACACGTGGGTCTAAAAAATTACCCAGCCTACTTCGATGCAATACAGCGGCTTATGAAGCCTGACGGACTGTTCTTGTTGCACACCATTGGTGGTTTTGATAAAACCGACGCCACCGATCCATGGATAGACAAGTATATTTTTCCGAATGGAAAAATTCCCTCGCCCGGCGAAATCGCCGAACACCTGGATGGCAAGCTGGTGCTCGAGGACTGGCATAACTTTGGCACAGACTATGACAAAACCTTGGTGGCCTGGCATGTCAATGTCGAGAATGCATGGCCCGCACTGAAAGCAAATTACGATGAACGTTTTCGCCGGATGTGGACTTATTACCTATTAACCTGTGCAGCGTACTTTCGCGCCAGAAAGGGCATGTTGTGGCAGCTGGTGTTTAGCCACCGCGAACGCCCCTCTGTTTACCGAAGCACGCGACCAAGATTTTAAACGTCGATATTCCCGGCTTTCAAGGCATTGCTTTCAATAAACGCGCGTCTTGGCTCAACTTCGTCGCCCATCAAGGTGGTGAAAATTTGATCTGCTGCAATCGCATCTTCAATCTGAACACGCAGTAAACGGCGCACTGCAGGGTCCATGGTGGTTTCCCAAAGCTGCTGTGGGTTCATTTCACCCAAGCCTTTGTAACGCTGTTTCGAAATTGATTTTTCGGCTTGTTCACGCAACCAGTGCATGGCTTCACGGAAGCTTTGTACTGCCTGTACCTTCTGTTTTTCACCTTCACCGCGTTGCATTTCTGCACCTTCGGAAATCAGGCCTTTGAAGGTTTTTGCGGCGTGAGACAACAAGGGATAATCCGCGCCATGTACAAAATCAGGATCAATTGTTGTTACACGAACATTGCCATGGTGGCGGCGGTGAATCAGAACACGGTGCTTATCACTTTGCTCATCAAACTGCGAAAACACGGTCATGATGGTTGGGTCGAGCACCGCTTGCAACCTGGCAGCACTCGCTTTGGATGCTTCCTCGTTGTCCAGGTCCAGCTCCACACCTTCCACAATCGCATTGAGCACATCGGGGTCGATCATTCGGCTTAAACGGCGCACCACAGCTTCAACGGTTACAAACTGGCGGGCCAGTTCTTCCAATGCCTCACCTTTAATGGGATCTTTGCCTTCACCCGGAATTAGCGCGGCCTTTTCCAAAGCAATCGCCAACATGTACTGGGCTTCTTCCTGATCGTCTTTCAGGTAACGCTCATCCTTGCCGTGCTTCACTTTGTAAAGCGGTGGCTGCGCAATATACACATGGCCATGCTCAACCAATTCCGGCATCTGGCGATACAGCAAGGTCAACAGCAATGTACGAATGTGCGCACCGTCCACGTCCGCATCGGTCATGATGATGATTCGGTGATAACGCAACTTGGCCAGGTTGAAATCGTCTTTCCCAATGCTGGTACCCAAGGCCGTAATCAAAGTCGTGATTTGTTCCGAGGTGAGCAGCTTGTCAAAACGTGCTTTTTCAACGTTCAGTACCTTGCCGCGCAATGGCAAAATAGCCTGGAATTTGCGATCACGACCCTGCTTGGCCGAACCGCCAGCGGAATCACCCTCGACAATGTAAATTTCACATTTGGCTGGGTCACGCTCTTGGCAGTCTGCCAGCTTGCCAGGCAAGCCAACACCATCCAGAACGCCTTTTCGGCGCGTCATGTCCCGAGCTTTACGAGCCGCTTCACGCGCCCGCGCAGCTTCAACAATTTTGCTGCAAATCAGCTTGGCATCGTTCGGGCGTTCTTCAAGATATTCGCTGAGCACTTTGGCCACAATGTCTTCAACGGGTGCACGCACCTCGCTTGACACCAGCTTGTCTTTGGTTTGACTTGAAAATTTTGGCTCGGGTACTTTGACTGACAACACGCAGCAAAGACCTTCGCGCATGTCGTCGCCAGTCACTTCCACTTTTTGTTTTTTGGCAATCTCGTTGACTTCAATGTACTTGCCAATGACGCGAGTCATTGCCGCACGCAAACCCGTCAGGTGCGTACCACCATCACGTTGTGGAATGTTGTTGGTGAAACACAGCACCGCTTCATTGAAACCATCGTTCCATTGCATGGACACTTCCACACCAATGCTGGTGCCGGGAATGCCGCCGTAAGTTTCGGCCGGGCGTTCACCCGCCGCATAAAAGGTGTTCGGGTGCAAAATTTTCTTGTGGGCATTAATGAATTCAACAAAACCCATTACACCGCCACTGCCGGCGAAGTCGTCTTCTTTGCCAGTGCGTTCGTCTTTCAAGCGAATACGCACACCGTTATTCAAAAAGCTCAGTTCGCGCAGGCGCTTGGCCAGAATTTCATAGTGAAAATCGTAGTTTTGCTGAAAAATTTGTGTGTCGGGCAAAAAGTGAACTTCTGTACCGCGTTTGTCGGTGGTGCCCACAATTTTCATGGGCGACACATCAAAGCCGTCCACTTGCTCGATAATCCGGTTCTGCACAAAACCACGTGCAAACTCAAGCTGATGAACCTTGCCGTCACGACGAACAGTCAGGCGCAGCCAGCTGGAAAGTGCGTTTACACAACTCACACCCACACCGTGCAAACCACCGGAAACCTTGTAACTGTTTTGGTTGAATTTGCCACCAGCATGCAATTCAGTCAGTGCAATTTCCGAAGCAGAGCGCTTGGGCTCATGCTTGTCATCCATTTTCACGCCGGTTGGAATACCCCGGCCGTTGTCGGTCACACTGATCGAGTTGTCCGCATGAATGGTCACCACGATGTCATCGCAATGTCCGGCCAGTGCTTCGTCAATCGAGTTGTCTACGACTTCAAAAACCAGGTGGTGCAGGCCCGTACCATCGGACGTGTCGCCGATGTACATGCCGGGCCGCTTTCGCACAGCCTCCAGGCCTTCGAGAATCTGGATTGAACCTTCGCCGTAGTCTGCGTTGTTGCCCTGCACGGGCAAATCACCGCCGTTCTGTGTTTCTGAAGTCATAAGAGTGTTGTTGTTTTCGTTTTATTGTCGTTTTAAATACGCATGGGCATGACGACGTACTTGAAATCGTCTTTGCCTGGGGTGGTCACCAATGCACTGCTGTTTCCGTCTTGCAACGTGAACTGCACGGTTTCCGACTTGAGGTTGTTCAACACATCCAGCAGGTAGTTTACGTTAAAACCCACATCAATCTCGGGACCTTGGTACTCGACCTCCATTTCATCCCTGGCTTCTTCCTGATCCGAGTTGTTGGCCACGATGGTCAAACCGTTCGCACCCAGCACCCAGCGGATGCCGCGGAACTTGTCACTGGTCAGAATGGAGGCACGTTGCAAGGAATGCAAAAGTGCGTCACGCGCAATCACCACGTGGTGTTGGTGGGTTTTTGGAATAACCCGCTGATAGTCGGGAAACTTGCCTTCAACCAGCTTGGTGATCAGGGTAATGTCCGAAAAAGTGAATTTGGCCTGGTTGCTGGCCAAATCAATGGTCACGGTGTCGTCGGTGTCGTTCAACAAACGCGACAGCTCAAGCACTGTTTTACGCGGAATAATCACTTCATGCTTGGCGGTACCGCCTTGACCAGGCGCGTCTGCATAGGCCAATCGGTGTCCGTCAGTGGCCACTGCACGTACACACGCGCTTTCAATGACCAACAAAACACCGTTCAGGTAGTAACGCAGATCTTGTTGAGCCATGGAAAAATGAACCATGCCCAACAGGTTTTTCAGCATTTTTTGCGGCAAGCTGATTTGTGTTACCCATTCTTTGGGTTCCTGCACCAGCGGGAAGTCTTCTGCAGGCAGTGTTTGCAGGGCAAACCGGCTTTTCTTGGCCTGCACGGACATTTTTTTGCCGTCCAGCTTCACCATCACATCCGAGTCTTCAGGCAGTGATCTCAAAATATCCAGGAATTTTCTAGCCGCTACCGTGGTTGCGGTGTCTTCACCCCCTGCACCCACTTCAGCACTGGTTTGAATCTGCATTTCAATGTCTGAAGACAGCAGTGTCAGCAGGCCACCCTGTTTCTTCAACAGAATGTTGGCCAACACCGGCAAGGTGTTTCGACGTTCGACGATGTTGCTGACGATTTGCAGTTTTCGAACCAATGCATCGCGTGAGCTATGAATTAATTCCATTTAATATTTCCTTATAGGATTAGTTAATAGAGTTGATTCAATTCTGTGGACAACTCTATTTTTCCCTTTGAATTTAGCTTCTTAGGTTCTTTCACAACTGGTGTAGAACTTCTGGGACTCGATCTGCATACTGTGGATAACTTTTTTCGATTTTCCGAAGTTCTTTTTTTTCTGTGGATAACTCGCATTGTTGTGCACGGTTGTTACACAGTTATCCACAATTCTAAATCAACCCTTTAAGGTTTGGTCCAATACATGTAGCGCATGGTTCAACTCTGAGGACTGATTTCGCAATTCCGATATCTTATTGACGGCATGTAGCACCGTTGTGTGGTCTCGTCCCCCAAACAATTCGCCAATTTCAACGTAACTTTTCTCGGTGAGTTCTTTGGCCAGGTACATGGCCACCTGCCGCGGCAGCACAATTTGCGCTTGCCTGCGCTTGGAGAACATGTCTGCCACCTTGATTTTGTAATAGTCAGCCACGGTTTTCTGAATGCTTTCTACAGAAACCTGTCCATGGTGCACAGAAATCATGTCACGCAATGCTTCACGAACCAAATCCATGGTGACCGGCTTGTTGTGAAAGCTGGCAAAGGCCATGATTCGACGCAAGGCACCTTCCAGTTCGCGAATGTTGCTGCGCATGTGCTTGGCCACGAAAAAGGCTACATCTTCTGAAAACAATATTTTTTGTTGTTCAGCCTTTTTCAGCAGAATGGCAACTCGCATTTCAAGCTCGGGCGGCTCAATGGCCACGGTCAAGCCGCTGTTGAAACGTGAAATAAGGCGGTCATCCATGCCCTGAATGTCTTTGGGATAGGTGTCGCTGGTGATGATGATTTGCTTTTTGGCTGCAATCAATTGTTCAAAGGCATAGAAAAACTCTTCTTGAGTCCGGCTTTTGCCACCAAAAAACTGAATATCATCGATCAACAGCAGATCGAGCGAATAATAAGACCGCTTGAATTCTTCAAATGCCTTTTTTTGATAGGCCTTGACCACATCGCTCACATATTGCTCGGCGTGAATGTATCGAATTTGTGTGTTGGGGTTTTGCTCAAGCAAGCGATTGCCGATTGAGTGAATCAGGTGGGTTTTGCCCAATCCCACGCCGCCATAGAGAAACAGCGGGTTGTAGGAGACGCCCGGGTTGGAGGCCACTTGTTCAGCCGCCGCCCTGGCCAGCTGGTTGGCTCGGCCCGACACGAAGTTGGAAAAACAAAGGTCGCGGTTCAAGCGGCTGCGTTCGTAGACCGTGGCGGCGATTTCGTCGCGCCTCACCGCGGCAACCTTGGGTGCGCCCTGAGCTACAGCTTCGCTATTGTTTTTGGCAGCGGCCGGGGGTGGGGCCATTAATGGGCTGGCTTGTTTTGCGGCCACTTGCCATTGAATGGCCATGTCGCAGCCAAAAAATTCAGTGGCCAATTCATTGAAACGACCGCCGAAATTGTTCAGTACCCAGTCCAGTTTGAACCGGTTGGGTGCAGCCATGTGCAGGCTGGCGGTGTTTTCATCAAATTCAACCACAGTCAGTGGTTCGATCCACAGTTTGATCTGTTGGGCTGGAAGTTCTTTCCGAAGCGCTTCAACACAGTGGTTCCAGAATTGATCAATCACGTTATGAACAGCCTTATTATTCGGATGAACTGCTTTGCAGGAATTAAAACTTAGCGCTCCATTGTATCCAAACCCCCACGGATTGAGTGAGTGATTGGCAGGCTTCACGCGAACTTGCAGATTTTTCTAGGTTTTTCCCGAATTTGCCTCTATACTTTCGGGTTCCCTTGGTGTGAGCTTCGATCTTTACCGGCCGCGCCTTCGGGACCAAACCAGTTTTACCCTATTTTTCGCCAAATTTTAAGCCCATGTGGGCCAGAGGCTTGCCATGAAACGCACTTATCAACCTTCTAAAGTTCGCCGTCAAAGAACACACGGCTTTTTGGTACGTTCACGCACCCGTGGTGGTCGTGCCGTGCTGCGCGCACGTCGCTCCAAAGGCCGTGCACGTTTGTCCGTTTAAGCCTGGTGCTTTGAACATTCTGAATTGCACAGGGTGGGTTCCGGGTCGCATGCGACAAAAATTACTCGATCTGAAACATTTGGTGGTCTGTTAAAAACACGGCCAGTGGCCAAAACAGATCGATTGATGCTTCACGCGCTGTTTGAGGATACCCCACCGCAATTTGGAATACTGATTCCCAAGCGTCTGGCCAAAAGGGCCGTGGACCGGAACACGCTAAAACGCTTGATCCGCCATGCCTGCCAAGACGCACTGGGCAACTACCAAGGCAAATTTCTGGTTCGCTTAAGCAAACCAGTGTGTGCAGTAGGTCATTCAGATCGAGCGGCATGGTGGACAGAACTCCAACAACTTTTCAACGATCTCTCACGGCGCGTGCCATCACAGCATTGATCCGCGGTTATCAGCTTGCTGTTAGTCCCCTTTTCCCGCCTTCTTGCCGTTTTTACCCCAGTTGTTCGGAATACGCCCTTGAAGCAGTTAAAATTCATGGCGCATGGAAAGGCGCGGCTTTGTCTTTTGGCCGCATTTGTCGATGCAACCCCTGGAATGCTGGCGGGCTGGACCCTGTTCCCGAAGCACGCCGCACCAGTCACGACTCTTGGTCATTAAGCTCAGTAATTAAGGATTTAAATGGAAACGCGCAGGTTAGTCCTCTTGATGATATTCAGTTTGTCTCTCATCATGCTTTGGGACAATTATCAGGCTTCTATTGGTAAACCCACTTTGTTTGGTCTTAGCACGGGCTCACAAACCAGTAACAAGGGCGAGGTCGCCAAACAATCTGAAGGCTCCAACACTGCCAATGATTTGCCACAGGCTGCAGCACCGGCAGGCACGGCTAGCGTTCCAGCGGATCCCAACGCGATTGTGGCAAGCGCCACCGAAACCGCACCCGCTGCGCAAACCATAACTGTGAAAACCGATGTGCTTGAACTTCAGTTTTCAAGCCAGGGCGCACAACTGATTTCTTCAAAACTGCTGGATCACCCCGCCGCAGAAAACCCTGAACTGCCAGTTCAACTGTTTGAGCAAACAACCAATCGAACTTACGTAGGCCAAGCGGGGTTGGTGGGTGTGCCAGATGCACCCAACCACCGCACCTTGTTTGACCTGGTGTCGGGTTCTACAGAATTTGCGCCCGGCCAGGATCAGTTGAAATTGGTGTTCAAGGCCACCAGTGGCGGTGTTGAAAACACCGCTACGTATACTATTTTCAAGAACCGCTACGACATTGATTTGGTCATCACGGCGCGCAATGTAGGCACTGAACCTGTTTCACCCAGTGCGTATGTGCAAATTACCCGCGACGGTAATCCCCTTGAAAGCGATTCTTCCCTGTATGCCACCTTCACTGGCCCGGCTGTTTACACACCCGAGAAAAAGTATCAAAAAATCCAGTTTGAAGACATTGCTGATCGCAGTGCCGAATATGTGAAAACAGCTGATTCAGGCTGGCTGGCAATGATTCAGCATTACTTTGTATCGGCCATTATTGGTCAAGATGGCCCTCGAGAGAATTACACGCGACAAGTGGATTCCAATTTGTACTCCATTGGCTTGGTCAGCAGCCTGGGCAACCTGGCGCCTGAGCAATCGGCCACCTACACCGCCAAGTTGTACACCGGCCCTCAGGATCAGGGTGTATTGGAAGCATTGTCCCCTGGCTTGGATCTGGTCGTGGATTACGGCTGGTTGACCGTGATTGCCCAACCCATTTACTGGTTGCTGGAAAAAATTCATGGTTTTGTAGGAAATTGGGGTTGGGCCATTGTTGTGCTCACCATTTTGATCAAGCTGGTGTTTTTCCCCTTGTCGGCAGCCAGTTACAAATCCATGGCAAAAATGCGCAAGGTGGGTCCGCGCATGCAAAAACTGAAAGAGCAGTATGGCGATGACAAAATGGGTTTTCAGCGCGCCATGATGGAAATGTACAAGCGCGAGAAAATCAACCCCTTGGGTGGTTGTATGCCAATTTTGGTTCAGATCCCCGTATTTATTTCCTTGTATTGGGTTTTGCTTGCCAGCGTTGAAATGCGCAATGCGCCATGGCTTGGCTGGGTTACCGATTTGGCGGCACCCGATCCCTTTTACATCTTGCCGGTGATCATGGCGGTGACCATGTTCATTCAAACGAAATTGAATCCAACACCACCCGATCCTGTTCAAGCGAAGATCATGATGGTTATGCCCTTGGTGTTCTCGGTCATGTTTATTTTCTTCCCGGCCGGTTTGGTACTTTACTGGGTTGTAAACAACATCTTGTCCATTGCCCAGCAGTGGGTAATTACGCGTCAAATTGAGTCAGCACCAGCCACCGCACGGTGATCCCATCGTGGCCATCGCCACCGCGCCCGGAAAGGGCGGGGTGGGGGTGGTGCGGTTTTCATTTCCTTCCCCTTCCGATTTTCATTCGTTTTGTACGGCTTTTTGCGGCAAGTCGCTTAAAGCACGCATGGCAACGCTGTTAACACTTCGAGACTTTGAGCAACATGCCATCGATGAAGGCATCGCGCTACTTTTCAATGCGCCAGCTTCGTTCACAGGTGAACATGTACTCGAATTTCAGGGTCACGGTGGGCAAGCGGTATTACAAGGTGTGGTGGCCCATGCGCTGGCATTGTCCAGGCAGTTGAACATTCCCTTGCGGCATGCCATGCCCGGTGAATTCACGCAGCGCGCTTTCTTAAACGACAAGCTCGACTTGGCGCAGGCCGAGGCGGTTGCCGATCTGATCGATGCAGGTTCAGTGGCCACAGCCAAAGCAGCCGCCGCTTCGCTCAGCGGTGTATTTTCAAAACAGGTGAATGAACTGGCCGATCGCATTGTTCATTTGCGTTTGTTGCTGGAGGCCACGCTGGATTTTCCCGAAGAGGAAATCGAGTTTCTTGAAAAGGCAGATGCCAAAGGGCAGCTTGCTCAAATTTTGAGTAATCACAAGGAATTGCTGGGCGCAGCGCAGGAAGGTGTGAAGTTTCGTGATGGCTTGCAAATCGTGTTGGTGGGTGAGCCCAATGTGGGCAAATCGAGTTTGCTGAATGCCTTGGCTGGCGTAGAGGTGGCGATTGTGTCGGCGATCGCCGGCACCACGCGTGATCGGATCAAACAAGAGTTGAATATTCGCGACATTCCCCTTGTTTTAGTAGATACCGCCGGTCTGCGCGATACGTCGGACGAGGTTGAGAAAATTGGCATTGAGCGAACGCGTAAATCAGTCGAAGAAGCGGATTTGTTGCTGATCCTGAAAGACGCAACGCAATGGCCTCAAGATTTGCTGAACAATCAACTTGGATTGCCGGTGCATTTGCCTACCGTAACAGTCTTGAACAAAGTGGACTTGCTGCCCCAGGTGCCGCAGCTGCCGCAAGATGTTTTGCCGGTTTCTGCCAAGAATGGTTTGGGGCTGGAATTGTTGAAGGACGCAATATTGACCAAGGTGGGCATTGCCCACACACCAGATCATGGGTTCATGGCGCGTCAACGCCATGTGGATTCACTGTTGGTGTGCGGAGAACATTTGGCAGTTGCGCACGAGTTTGCGCAACAGGATGACCGGATTCTGGATTTGTTTGCCGAAGAACTGCGCCTTGCTCATGACGCCTTGGGCGAGATCACCGGGCGCATGTTGCCCGACGATTTACTGGGTTTGATATTCAGCCGGTTTTGCATCGGCAAATAAGTGGTGACGTTAGTCGCACAACACCAGTTGTGGGTCGGCAAATGCCATTTGATCGATAAGCTCGGATTCCTGTTCGAACACCGCACTCAAAAATACCAACTGCTCACACAGTGATTCAATTGATTCATCGTGGCTTTCCGGGTCCAGGTGAACCACCTGTTGGGTGCGCTCAACCTCATCAAGGTATTGGGCCATCAGGGTTTGCAAGGTTGGCTTGTTCAATGCCCAAGTCTTGAGTTGAACTACCAAGGCAAATCGCGCTTGGGCAGAAGTGGTCTTGCGCAATTGTTGCCCAAAATGTTTCAGGCCATGTGCTACGTTGTCCAGCTCCATGGTGACGCGTGCTTCACACTGGCGGAAATAGAGTGGTTCGCTGTCATTTAAGTGATGCTGGACCAGTGCAATAGTCATGATGGCTTGCTCCGTTAAAATTTCGGTATGAGTCCATCTTACGGAGTTGAAAACTCCTGCCCATTCCGTGAAATGAGGATGCTTGTTTCTGATGCCCCCCCGAAATGCGGAACCCTTTGTAAAAAAAGGCAAAATGCGGACTTAATTGTTACGGTGAATTCAGGTACTCTTTGGGTGGAAGAAGAGACCCCAAGGTCCTGTGTGCCCGACTTAGCCTGCGAACAATGAAAAATCATAAAATATTGGTGCTCGAAGATCACCCGCTAATCTCCATGGTGATTGAGGATGTGTGCAATGACATGGCGCCGCATACCCAAATCCATGTGGTGACCAGTCTGGTTCAGGCTCGTGAGCACGTGTTTGAAAAGCCTGATCTGATTATTTTTGATCTGACCCTGGTTGATTCCAAAGGGCAGGAAACCATTGATTGGCTAGACTCCATGTTCCCGAAGGTATGTGGCCTCATTTACACGGGTTTTGTGAGTGAAGCCATTCAAGCCCGTGCTGCACAGTCTGGTTACTCGGTTGTAGAGAAAACCTGCAGCCAGTCGGCTTTGGCTCATGAAATAGAATCGGTGCTGTTCAAGTCGGGCATTTTGAATGGCAGTTCTTCAGACAGTGCACCAGCCAATGAACACCAGTCGAACATTGTGGCTTATCCCGGTGCCAAACCTTTGACTTGGCGACAAGTGGAAATCATGCGAATGACGGCCGAAGGATTGTCTGCAAAAATGGTGGCCCAGCGCATTGGGCTGAGCCCTGAAACCGTTAGGGGGCACATTCGGGAAATTTTCAAACGTCTGGAAGTGTCAAACAAGGCGCAAGCGGTGAATGTATTCTTGAAGGCCGAGCGCAGTGTGAAAATGAAGCTGAGCGACTAATACCGCGTCAATGGTTGGGATGGGGAACGCGTTTTAAATCGACACCCACGGTCAAGGTTCCAATCATGTTTTCTCCATCGTAAACCGGTACGCTAACCTGGGCGATCATGGCCTTGGTGCTGTCGTCCCAGCGGGCTCTGGAAATGTGTGAGTCCGGCTTTCTTGAGGGCAGATTGGTGTCGAAAATGGCAGTGAATTTTTCTTCATCGCCCTGCCAGTAGTCGCTGGTCACAATATTCATGGCCACGGTTTCACCCTGGTTACCCGTCAGAATGGCTTCTTTAAAGTAGCTTTGCCTGTTCATTTCCTGGCTAAGCAAGGCAGACACTTTGGACCCCTTGATTTGTTCAGCTTCTGGCAGACGGCCTTTCAGCTTGATCCATTTTCTATCCAGTTCCATGATCTGGGCTTTGCTCAGTTGGCGTGAGTTGGCCGCTTTAACGGTCTCGATCACTTCCGGGCTGGCGGCAATTGCTTTGATTTCCTTGATCAAGGTGCCCGCGCAAAATGCATAGGCACCGGAACTTGCCAAGAACAGAACAATCAATAGCAAACCAAAGCGCGGTAGTTGCCCCTTGCATTCAAATTTTGCGCTGTACTTGTCCATGTTTTGCTTACTTGGCCACTTACTCGGCCAGTACCTTGATGAATTTTAATTTAGACCTCGTCGCGTGACCTTGCAACTCCTTTTGGCTGAGGTAGCCCAACGCATTTGGATTGTTGGCCAACAAGTTGATCATGTGCTGCGTGTCGCGCGCAACAGTGGGCGCTTTGCTGATACCGATGCATTCCAGCAGCCGCTGAACGGTGCGAAATTCTTCGGTTGTGAAGCCCAACGTTCCTGAAATGAATCGGCTTCGTTCAGCAAACGCGTCGTCCCGGTCAATGACAAGTACAGTGGAGTTGCCGACAGCCTGGCTTTGTCCTGTGTAAAGATCGCGCAATTTGGTTTTCGAAATTTCATTGAAATGAATGTTGCTGGAGCCTACCAACACCACATCGGCGCGAGCCACGCCGGGGGTACCGACCATCGTCAACAAAGCGAGGCTGGTAATTACTGAATGTAAAAAATGTTTCACGTCAAACCCTTGAAAATACTTTCACTACTTTGGGTAAGTTCTTGACACTACAAATACTAGGAACTTTTTGTTTTGTTAAATCTTGTGAACTCAGTGTAAAACATGCCGTGCATGAAAACAATTGTTTGCGGCGGCGCTTGTCAATGTTTTCCAAACCGGTTGATCAGGACCAGAATTTTTTCAGCTTCATCCACGATTGTCGGCCAAATATCCTTGATTTCGGTCATGACCATGGTTTGTGCTTCGGGGTCTTCCAGCGCTTTGTCCATTCTTGAAAACTGTTGTTTGACGCTTTCTGTTCCCAACATGCCCAGTACGCCTGCCAAGGAGTGGATTTCCCGTTTAAGGGTTTGAATGTCATTGGTTTTCACGCAATCTTCCAGGCGTTCCAGCAGGTTTTCACTGGTTTGCAAAAACTTGCCCAGGTATTTCGCCATTCGTTCGGGTTCAAAACTGTCCATCTTGAAAATGGTGGAGTGACGCGGGCTGTTGGCGGGTTCGGTCGCTGTTGACGCGTGTTCCGACAGGGGCAGTCGTGATGCTTCAGGTCTGCTTTCAAACCCGGTCAATACACCCTCTGTGTTGCGCAAACAGCGTTTGATGGCGTCGAACAGGTTTTTCTCGTGGAAGGGTTTGGTGAGCACATCGTTGATGCCATGTTCTTCGCAGCGGACACGGGTTTGTTCAAAGGCGTGAGCAGTCAATGCCATGATCGGTGTGACGCAATGCACCGCGTTTTCCCGCACCCAAGTGGCCAGTTGATAGCCATCAACGAAGGGCATTTCCAGATCCGAAATCATCAGGTCGAAAGGTTCTGGTGTATTTTTCAAAATCTGGATGGCTTCGCGTCCGTCTTTTGCACAGCGGATCTGATAATTTCTCGGACTCAGGAAATCGAGTAGCAATTCCATGTTGAGTGGGTGATCTTCCACAATCAGCAGTTTGGCCGAGCGCGCTTCAGCGGCATTGCTGGTTTGCGTTTCACTGGTTTTGCTTGCCTTGCGCACAGTGGCGGTTTTTGTGGCTGCTGCAGGCACAGTTTGCTGAACCTGTCGCTCGGCCAGCTTCATCAGGTGCACGGGCAAGATGGGCGTGGTCAGTACACGGTTGTTGGGGTCTGCGCCGTGAACGCGTTGTAGTTCGGTTGCGTTGCGGTTGGACAGCCAAACCAGATTGTTGTTGTGGTGCTGGTGGTGGGCCTTGAGCAAGGACAGCAGTTCGGGTGAGGTCGCAGCAATGTCGCTGTCGATGAACACAATGTCCTTGGCTTCAAACGGGCGTTGGTCGGTGATCAGTTCTTCTGCGGAGAGGGCCGCCAGTGGTACATAAAATTGATCAAGAATGCTCGAGATGGAGCGGTGTAGCTTCTGATCCAAAGAACAAATGTAGGCACGTTTGATGTCTGGGCTGTGCAGCAAGTTTGGATTGCGGGCTGGTGCTTCTGCTTCTTGGGTTTTCAGGTTCAAGGTGAAGTAAAACACCGAACCACGACCTGGCGTGGAATGGGCGTGGATATCGCCTTCCATCAGATGCACCAATTCTTTGGCGATGCTCAGACCCAAGCCGCTGCCACCAAACATGCGTGTGGTGCTTGAATCGGCTTGCGTGAATTTGTCGAATACGCGTTGCAGCTGGTCTTTACTCATGCCAATGCCGCTGTCGCTGACGCTGAATTGCAAGGTAACCTGATCATCCAGTTGCTTGAGTACTTTGACCGTCAGGTTGATGTGCCCTTCGCTGGTGAACTTGATGGCGTTTCCGATCAGGTTTTTAAGAATTTGACCCACGCGCAGGGAATCACCGACGAGGCGGTTCAAGGTAGATTGCAGGCCTTTGCCTTGCAGGGTGTACAGCAGGCGAATGTTTTTATCGAGTGCCGAGTTGCCCAAGGTGCCGAACACTTCTTCCAGAACGTCGTCGAGCCGGAAGGGGCGTTGCTCCAGCTTGAACATGTCGGATTCAATTTTTGACAGGTCAAGAATGCTGTTGAGCAGGTGCAGCAGGTTGTCGCCAGACAGTTGAATTTTGCTCAGGTAGTCTTTCTGTTTTTCATTCAGATCAGTTTTCAGCGTAAGCGCTGTCATACCAAGAATCGCATTCATGGGCGTCCGAATTTCATGGCTCATATTGGCCAGGAAGGAGCTCTTGATTCGAGACTCATTTTTTGCCCGTTCTTTTTCGACGTTGGCCAGGCTGACTTCTTCCAGTGCCTGCTTTACGCGTTCGCTTTTTTCAAGATCACGCTGGAATGAACGAATCATTCGGTTGAATGCGCGAATCAGCAGGTTGATTTCATGAGAGCCAGTGCGATTGTTCACTCGCACTGTGTAGTCGCCCTTCATGATTTCTTCGCTGGCGTTGTAGAGCGAATTGATGGGGTCGATCACTTTTTTCTTGATTGACACCAAGCCGATGAACAGGCCCAGCAAGAAAAGCAGGGTAAAGACCACGTCCAGGTAAACACTGTAGGTGAGCTCTTTGCGTGAGGAATCGATCAAGCCCAGATAGCGACTTTTTTCGCGCGCAATGAAACTTGATAATTCGGCTGAAAGTGCATTGGTCAATTCGATGTGTTCACGATCAAACAACACGCCGAATGTTTCTTTCACCTCGGGGGGTGACAGGTATTGGCCTTCCTGTTTGTCTACGAAACGGGTAATGCCGCTGGCAAACGCGCTGAGTTCGTTTTTTTCGAGTTGGTGGCGAAGGTCCAGAATACGTTCGATCACTGGTTCGTTTTCAGTGATGAAGCGAAGTGAGTACAGCCGCTCACTGAGATTTTGACCAATACCCCATGATACCGAGGAGTCTTTGTTTTGACCCGTGATGACATCAACCCAGTAGTCAGCACCCACTTCATCGGTGTAGATTCGGCTACCGTTGTGTAACCCGACAATGTCCAGGTAGTGGTTGATGTACTCAGGGTTTCGGCTGGCTGCGTACAGCAATACCAGCTTTCGCATGGCTTCGAACTCGGCAAGCGTGCGCGTTAAAATGGCTTCGTCAGAGGCCCACGCCCGGTAGTAATCTTCTTGCACGGTTTGCTGGTGAATCGAAATGCTCTTCACACCGATGCCGAAAATCGAAAACACCAGAATGAGTAAACCAAATATTCGAATCAGCAGGGTTAGTTTCATGGGCCAGCCTTGTTATTGGAATTGTTCGGCCCCAGCTCACTGACTTTGCGCTTCTTCAAGCAATCGCGATTGTCGTTCTGCTTTGGTAAAAATGGACACGGCATGGGCCCGATTCTGAGCACCTAGTCTAACAAGTACTTCGCGCATGTGGGCACGAACAGTCTCAGGACTTAAATTCATGTCTCGTGCGGCTTCTTTGGCGGTCATGCCCACTGCAATTCTGCGCATGATTTCAACCTGTCTCCAGGTCAGCGGTTTTTTCGAGCCTGGTGCAATGATATTCGACTGAAATTCATTTTTAGACTTCATCTTGTCGGCGCTCATTCCCTCCTGGCAGCTAACGCCAGTGGCCATGAGACCTTTCATGACTGCATTCAGCAGCTCATGGTAGTCGGCTGATTTGCGCACACAGGGAATTTCCATCTCGCCCAGTTCCTGGAGGATGTCATCGTGTGTGGTGCCAGTGAAGGCCAACAGTTGTGAAAACGGAAACAGGTTGCGTACGCGTTGGGCGGAGTTCACCCCTTCGCAGTCAGGCAGGTTCAAATCGAAAATGACCAGTCGTGGGTTTTCGTGAATGTGTTGTTCGCTGGCCTGGATAGTCGGCACTTTGAGCACAGTCAGGTCTGGCGCATGCTCGGTCAGCATGTCGGCTAGCATCATGGATACCAGCGGGTGATCTTCAATTAAAAGTACAGCGTTGGGGTTCATTCGGCAACCTCCCAATTTGTTTGCCAGAAATAAAAACCGGTATGACCGATATCTTTAAATGATGTTACGTGTGAACCCTCGAAGCGATGCCCCTTCATTTGGAGGATGGCTTCATTTGAAGCGTGCAGGTACAGAAAGTCTTGTCCCTCAAATAGGGGGGGATCTCTTTGTGCTGATGGTGGTTTGCTGCCTATCCACTAACCTAACGGTATTGAGTCTAAATGCCGTTTGGCCAGGTGAATGTTGTGAGTGAGTCGGAATCAAAACCGCTGGAAGTTTGGGTCGCTGAAGATTCACCTTTTTACCGTTTGGTGGTCGAAGAGGCGATTGAGGAAATTGCCAAAGTCACTTATCTGTCAATTTCGCTGACAGTATTCGAGCGTTTTGGAGACATACGGGCAGCCTTTGACCAGGCCGAACGAGGACTTCGGTCGCTGCCTTCCGCGGTGTTGTCTGATCTTCATTTTCCCGACAATGCGCACGATGATTTGCAAGACATCCTTGTCTTTTACAGCAGATATGTCCATGCAGTTCCAGTGTCGTACATGTCATGCAATCTTGAAAGTCTGGAGCTTGCTGAAAGCCTGGCCGAGAATCGTTCGGATGCTTTGCAGCAAGCCCGGTTCTTGCGCAAGGACACCGCCGAAACAATGACCAATCTGGTCAAAACCATTCATGCCATGGTGTTTGCGCCACGTACGCACCATTCAAGTCTTGGTGCCACGCTGGCCTGAGCTTGTTGATCGATTAGTTCTCAAACACCCGAAATACAATCAGGAAACACGGTGCATTGCGCGCGGTGTCCAAAAATGGTGAGATCAGGATGTCGCACGGCATTTTGTGTCCCGGGTTGATCTCGTATTCTGTTTTCACAAGAATTTTCTGACGACTTAAAAACCCGACCAGCAACTGACGGTAGTGTCGCGTTGGTATGCGTCCGTGTATCAGGTGATAGGGATTGCGCCCCAACCATTTGTCACGCCCTTGGCCCACAAATGTTTCAAATGCCGAATTCACGTACAGCAAGCCAAAGGGATCTTTGGTTTTCCGAATGTCGTTGGTCACCATAATGACTTCGCGAATTTGCTCAATCGCGGAATTCAGCATGTACAAGTCGCTGCTTTGATTTTTGCGTTTGGTGATGTCTTTTATCAGGATGGTGTAACCCGTACCTGATCTGAAAACACGCAGCGAAATCCAGCGTTTGATGAATCCCACAAACTGTTCAACAGATTTCGAAAAGCCAACCTGATTGACGTTTTCCAGCAATGCGGCAAACTGGTTTTTGTCCAAGTCCGGGATTAATTCATTCAAAGGCATTGCGTGCACAAAAAGTTCTTTGTCTTTTTGCAGCAAGGCTTTCGCATTGCGGTTCACAAAGCTGACATTCAGGCTTGAATCGATTTCAACAAGGCCATCGGTAAGGTTGTCGACGATCAGGTTGTAGGTCAGCAGATTTTTTTCCAGACCCTGTTCCATTCGCCGTGTTTCAGAAATATCCACAATCGAACCGTATAGTCCCATGGGCACGCCATCGTCACTGATCGAGGGGCGAATCATCATGCGAAACCATTTCTTCTTGTCGTGTTGTCCAAGTGATTCAAATTCAAGACTGGCGGGTTTGCGGTTGTTGATGCACTCAATAAAAAGTACGGCGATATTTCTGCCAGACAATTTGGAAAGAATAGAACTCAGATGGAAAATGGAATTCAGTGAGTCTTTGTTCGAGCCAAGTACCTCGCGCAAAATTTCAGTGGTTTTAAGCGATCCACTCTCGAGGTGGTAATACCATCCACCTACCTTGGCGAGGGTGCCTGTCAGGTTCAACAGGTTTTCATCAAAAATGGATTTTTGGACTGACGATGACTTGTTGATCATCGCAGTAAAGCTGGCGATGACAGACGGCTTTTTGAATGCGGTGAATCCTTTCTTGGGGCATAGCGCCATGCGAAGCCAAGTGCTGTTTTCATCCTGAAAATTCAGACGCACCCAGGCTTCGGATGGTGTGTTGCTGCCAAGGCACTGATTCAGGATTTTTGAAAAGGTTTCTTGATCTTCGCCATAAAGCAGATCAATAAAACTTTCCTTTTGTTTTAATTTTGTGAATTCATTGTCATCCGCACTGGCCAGCCCGGTGATTAATCCTTGGTGATCCAGCGCAAGGCGACCTTTTACAGTTTCCCTCAAAAAAGATTTGGGAAACTTTTTCAGATCAAGGTTCGGTTCCATCCGTGGAAGGTTGCCGGGGTCCGCAGCAATCTCGGGGTGAAGTGTTTCCAGGGATGGATCACTGATTTTTTTTACCAAACCAAACAAGCGTATGTCGTCTGCATTGCCGCTGTCATAAACCTGTTCTTCAAAGCGAACAATGTCGCCGCTGGGCAAGCAGACGCGATAGGTAAATGCGATGCCGTTGCGTTCCAGTCGCGCTTTCTCAACCATTTTCCGATCTTCTTCAATGGGCAGATTGTTGAACCAGCTGGCTTGCACCACAGGTGTTTGCGACAGGTTCAACCATTTTTCCATGGACGGCGACAATTCGATCTGTCCGCCATGTGCTGTGTTTTTCCAGCTACCCAAACCTTGGTTGTTGTAGTTTTGTTGTTGTTTGGAATTCAATTCGTTTGATTCTTTGGCTTTCAGGGCACGTTCAACGAGGCTGTGTTCAACCAGTTTGGCCAGGGCAACTGCAACAGTTACTTCAGTCTTGGTCCAGATCCGAGCCGTGTCGTCGAGCAGGCAAAACGTAGCGATGTTATTGCCACTCACTGAGCTGATCGGTATGCCCAAATAAGCGCGAATCCAGGGGCTGCCAAGCACAAGGGGGTTGGTCCTGAACACGGGGTGTTCCAGGCAGTCGTTGATGACATGTGGTTGTTGGTGTTGGATGGTGTGAGAGCAAATGGAAAGATCGCGTGGAACTTCTCTGACTTCAAATCCCCGTTTCGCTTTAAACCACAGGCGATCGGAATCAACAAAGGCGATAAAGCAGAATGCGCAATTGAACGCCGACAGACCGAGGTCGACCAGCGCTTCAAAATACTCTTCTTTTTCCGTGTCCAGAATTTCGAGTTGGTAAAGCTCAGTGAGCCTGACTGCCTCGTTGATTTCTTTTGGACTGCTCATTATGGAAGTGTCTCCATCCCTCTTTTCTCTTGGTAACCACTTTACACTTTGTCACCCGTACGAGGGACTACACTTTTGAACTACCCAATAAAAAAAAGGAGAGTTTCGTGAGTTATTGCCCTAGTGAATGCTTAATAGTACCCGCAATTGCTCTACGCGTTTCCGGTTCGCTTCCAGGTCGCTATAACCTACGCGGGAAGCGGACCGCACATGAAGCAATCCACTGCCTTGGTCCACACGAAATTCAACATCATCTACGAAGCCAAACAGGTCGCTGGTAAATGTGCTGGCCATGTACTGTTCATTTGAAAAATTCACATCGCCGCCCAGTAGCTCAACAACCTCTTTGACTTTCAGCAAGGGTTCGGCACCCATGCCTGGTGTAATGGGAAGTGCAGCAATTGCATGGTTATCAGAAGGCGAGCTTTCACTGCTCACGCAGTTTGGTTTGCTTGGGCAGGGCGCCAGCTGCCCATTGGTCAATCCGGGGGGGCTTCCTGTCTCGGAGTAAAGGCCAAGACCCAGGAACACAACAATCACCAAAGTGACCAACACAATCAAGCTGAGCAATGCTCTTTTCACGTAAAAGCCCCTTCTGTCATATACTGATTGTTAAATTTTCTCCAGTTTAGCGGTCAGTGAGATCAGATGTCCAAGCCTTTGCAATTTAAGTTGTCCGAAGAAGATGTTTCCCGCATTGTAGAAATGGCATGGGAAGACCGGACGCCATTTGAAGCCATCGAACTGCAATTTGGTTTGAATGAATCGCAAACCATCGAGCTGATGCGTGCAAACATGAAGGCCAGCAGCTTCAAAATGTGGCGCGAGCGCGTCTCCGGTCGCAAAACCAAGCATTTAAAGTTGCGCGGTTTTGCCGGCACCAAAGCCTACGCGCCTGGGCACTACAAAATTCGCTAATTGAGAGGCTGAAAATCAGGTTCAATCGGGAGGCCGTTAATGCCAAAGGATCAGCACAACTCGCCATTGGCTTCGCGTGGCGGGCAGGAATGGATGCTGTGGTTTGGGCGTGCGTCCCAGCACCTGCCCGATGTGCACCGTGCATTTCAGTTTTTGGAAAGCAGTTGCGAACTTCTTGATTCGGTCGAAGACGCGGATTTGAAATCCAGGCCACGCAAACTCAAACAACTCATCAACCGATTCGTGGGGCAGGCCCGTTGCCCCTCAGCGCAATCATGCGAACGTATCGCGGTGCGAACCCAGATTCTCGATGGCTGGTTGCAATCGGAGTTGCAGCGCCACCAAGATCCCAACCTGTTGGTAGAGCTGGGCGCGCATGGACTTCAGAAATTGCTGACGATCTGTGAGGGGGCCGACGACAAACATGGTTTTCTGCTGAAGGCCGTTCGGGAATTTACCCGTGACTGGTTGAATATTGTCTCCAGTCGTATAGACAATCCCATAGAGCGTGCGCACTTGGTGTATCCCGTTGCCATGTTGGATCAAGCTGGTTTGGTGGACCCCTCGTGGTGGTGGAAACAAATTGCACTGTGTGACCGGCACACAGTATTGGGCTTGCTGGAGCTTGAAATCAATGAAATGAACGAGATGCAGCCCACCAGCAATGTCAGCTGGCGTTCTTTCGATAAACGCTGGCGAAGGCTGCGAGTCCGTGCGCTTCTTGAATATCTGGGTGATAAACGCTTGTTGGCCGAACTGCTCAGGAAATCGGCGGTAGATGATTTCGAGGCTGTGGTCGCCGTTAGCATGTTGCGCGACGCGGGTCGCTCTCGTGAGGCCATTGTTCAGGCCGAACAGTGGTTGCGTGCCTTGCCCAGAAGCCCCGTGTTGGCCGAAGCATTGTTCGATCTATATACCAACGACGGATGGGATGAAGAGGCCTTGGCGCTGGCTGTATCCCATTATGGCTACGACCCCAACCCGGTGTGGGTTGAGCGCTTGGGTCGCTTGGTGTCGCCCGCAGCCAAAGCACAGGTCAAGGTCTGGAAAAAACACCAGACCGTGTAGCGACTTGCTAAAGCAAGTCCATTTGTCCTTTTCGGGTTTTGAAGCGGAATGATTCGAGTACGGTTTTGCCCTGCGGATTGGCAAAATGTTTCAGCTCAAGGCCGGCTTGCAAATGCCCCGTTTGAATTACTCGCAAGTACCAGCCGCAGTTACCCTGTTGAATCATTTGTTTTGGGGCGGCGCCATAGCCCATGCGGATCGCAAATTTGTGACAGGGTTCGCGCGGATCCGTCACGCGAAGGCGTACCTCACCCAGCTCAAATTCGTCGCCAATTCGCACGAGTGTTTCATCAAGTCCTTCCACCACGAGGTTTTCGCCCAAAAAGCCCCAAGGCAAATCAGCGTCCAGATTTTTTTCCTGGCGTCGCGCTTTCCAGAATTCATAATGCCCGGCGGGCATCATATACACCGCCTTGTCCATGCCGCCGTGTACCGACAAATTGCACTGCTCATCGCCATGCAATCCCAGCTTTCTGAGTTCGATTGAAGCGGGGTTTTGTTCGGTGCTTACAGCCTGTTTTTTGATGCCACTGGCCTCGGTTTTAATGTCACCTGAGGCCGTTCGATAAACAAGAGGGGCAACCACGCCCGTGCAAATTGCAATCAGTTTCATGAGGCTTCCGTAGTCATTCGGTTTCGCCACTTTACATTGGCTGTGTCGGAAAGCAAACACGGTATGCGATTAGGTGATAATGCCTATAGGAAAAACTTATTTCCGTTTGCTTACAACATGTTAAACTCGGGGGCTAAGTTTGCGGATAAGCGACACATCGATCGCCCGTGCGCTTGGTGTCATGTTCCGGTCACACTGTAGAGCAACGCCAAAGCCCCCGCACAAAAGAATTACATTTGTCTATCTGGAGGTTTTAGCATGAGTGCAGTGCTGTCTATGGTCAGCCAGACCGTGCCGTCTTACGTCAAGCACAAAAAGCTTGTGGCTTGGGTGCAAGAAATTGCGGCCCTGACCGAGCCCAAGAATATTGTGTGGTGCGACGGTTCACAAGAAGAGTACGACCGCCTATGCGCGGAAATGGTTGAAGCGGGAACACTCCGCAAACTCAGCCCTGAAAAGCGTCCGAATTCCTATCTTGCCTGGTCTGATCCCTCAGACGTTGCGCGTGTGGAAGACCGTACTTATATCTGCTCTGAAAACAAGGAAGATGCGGGCCCCACCAACAACTGGGAAGAACCCGCCAAAATGCGCGCCACATTGAACGGTTTGTTCAAAGGCTCCATGCGCGGTCGCACCCTGTATGTGGTTCCATTTTCAATGGGTCCCTTGGGCAGCCCAATTGCCCACATCGGTGTTGAGTTGTCTGACTCCGCCTATGTGGTCGTGAACATGCGCATGATGACGCGCATGGGCAAAGCCGTGTACGACGTACTTGGCGAAAACGGCGAGTTCGTGCCTTGTGTACACACCGTGGGCGCCCCGCTGGAAGCCGGTCAGAAAGATGTGTCATGGCCCTGCAACCCAAGCACCAAGTACATTGTTCACTATCCTGAAACACGCGAAATTTGGTCGTATGGCTCCGGCTACGGCGGCAACGCACTGTTGGGCAAGAAGTGCCTGGCACTGCGCATTGCTTCCACCATGGGTCGTGATCAGGGCTGGCTGGCCGAGCACATGCTGATTCTGGGCGTAACAAACCCCGAGGGCAAGAAGTACCACGTGGCCGCCGCTTTCCCGTCTGCCTGCGGCAAAACAAACTTCGCGATGCTGATTCCACCCGCATCAATGAAGGGTTGGACTGTGACCACCATTGGCGACGACATCGCCTGGATCAAGCCCGATGCCAACGGCAAGCTGCGCGCGATTAACCCCGAAGCGGGTTACTTCGGCGTTGCGCCCGGAACCAACACCAAGACCAACTCCAATTGCATGGCTTCCCTGAATGCCAACGTGATATTTACCAACGTTGCGCTGACAGATGACGGTGACGTGTGGTGGGAAGGTTTGACCAAGGAAGCGCCTGCGCACCTGGTTGACTGGACCGGTCAGGATTGGACTCCAGATTGTGGTCGCAAGGCTTCACACCCCAATGCCCGTTTCACCGTGGCCGCCGAACAAAACCCGGTGATCGACAACAACTGGGACAACCCGGCTGGTGTTGAAATTGACGCGTTCATTTTTGGTGGTCGCCGTTCAACCACAGTGCCCTTGGTCACCGAAGCCCGTAACTGGGTTGAAGGCGTTTATATGGCTGCAACCATGGGTTCAGAAACAACTGCTGCCGCATTTGGTCAGCAAGGTGTGGTTCGCCGTGACCCATTCGCCATGTTGCCATTCTGTGGCTACAACATGTCCGATTACTTCCAGCACTGGCTCGATTTGGGCAAGAAGCTGGAATCGTCTGGCGCCAAGTTGCCCAGCATTTTCTGTGTGAACTGGTTCCGTACCGATGCCGATGGCAAGTTCATCTGGCCTGGTTTTGGCGAAAACATGCGCGTTTTGGCATGGGCGCTTGAGCGTGTGGAAGGCAAGGGCAAGGGTGTTGATCATGTGTTTGGCACATCGCCGAGCTATGAAGACATCTCTTGGGACGGTCTTGAGTTCAGCAAAGATCAATTCGAGTCCATTACGGCGATTGATAAAGCGGCCTGGCTTGAAGAGCTTGACCTGCATGCCGAATTGTTTGAGAAGCTGAAGCACAACCTGCCGGCACAGCTGGAAGAAACCAAAGCACAAATCGCTAGCCGTTTGGCAGCCTGATTTGGCTTACACGTTTTGACTTTTTTCTGATACTCCGGAATTAGTCCTATGGCGGGCGCCCACAAGGCGCCCGTTTTCTTTTCTGCGGAAATTTTTGCATGTTCGAAAACATCGAATTGTGGGTTCTGGTTGCACTGTGTGCTGCGGCATTTGCGGCGGGCTTGATTGATGCCATGGTGGGCGGGGGCGGTTTGATCCAGATCCCGGCGCTATTTGGTTTGCTGCCAAGTCAAGGGCATGCAACTTTGTTGGGGACCAATAAAATATCAAGCGTAGTTGGCACCACATTTGCCGCTTACAAATACGCAAAGGCCATTCAGGTGCCCTGGAATGCAGTATTGCCAGCCACGGCCATGGCGTTGATCGGCGCCTACTGTGGTGCTTATATCGTTACCCAAATTTCGACTGAAGTGTTGCGTTTGATGTTGCCGCTGTTGTTGATTGCAGTGGCCGTATATACCTTTTTGCGCAAAGACTTGGGCAGTGTTCATGCGCCCAAGCTGGATAAGAATCGAGAACGTTTTTTCGGGGCCTGTGTCGGTTTGAGTATCGGCTTTTATGATGGTTTTTTTGGGCCAGGCACCGGTTCATTCTTAATGGTTGCCTTTGTGGTGTTCTTTGGCTACGACTTTCTGGCGGCCACGGCCGGAGCGAAGATGGTGAACATTGCCTGCAACCTGGCCTCGCTGGCATGGTTTGCACCAGCAGGTCATGTCATTGTTGCCTTGGGGTTGTTGATGGCCGTGTTTAACTTGGCGGGTGCGAGGGTAGGGGCTAGTCTGGCGATTCGGAAGGGTGCCGGGTTTGTGCGCAAGGCATTGTTGACGGTGGTGTTCCTTTTGATTCTGCGGACCAGCTACGACAGCTACTGGCCGTACGTGAAGGCGTGGTTGGCCTGACTGTTTCACGTGGAACACGTCGGTGAGTCGGGCCTGGAAAGATATGCAGGATTTGCCACATGGATGATCTGAGGCTTGGGTGCGACGCCAGCTGGCCTAAGCAAGCCTTCTGATTCCGGCTTGGTGCTTCTGGCTTGGGGCATGCGAAACGCTTAAGCGTCTTCGCATCGATCCCCTGGATCGCCCCGCGCTGCGAAGCCGCCGGGAAGCCTTGCAAAGCCGGCCAGCCGGGTCGCACCCAAGCCTCACCTCACACACAACGCCCGCGTGTCGCCAGTGCCTCACAAGTCCATTTGCCAGCGCGCTCAGGCCGCAATGCCCTCGCAGCGCCGATCAAGAAAATCTGCCCGTTTGAATTCACCCGCCACGGTCTGCCATCGGCCGGCACCGAGACTCGGCCCGCCCTTTTGCCGAGCGAGGTGAGTCATGGTGGATCTCAAAAAGGGAAATACAGGTTTTCTGGCGAGAGAGGGCATGCGCCTGAGCAAGCAGAAGGCGTCAACGAACTTGGTTGAACGATGTAGCATCGAGCGTCTCCGTTGTCTGTTTTCTGTTCCACGTGAAACATGTTCGCTTGGGCAAAATCGTGCCGAGGCATATAATTGCGCCATTGCCGCCGAATCGGGTCAGCTCGAATTCGGCATTTAAATTTTGAATCCTGTGTTGGATTCCGGCACCAAGTGCCAGCAGTGAATAATGTTTTATCCCGAAGAGTTTGATGTCATTGTTGTGGGTGGCGGCCATGCCGGTACCGAGGCTGCGCTTGCTGCTGCACGAGCGGGAAGCAAAACGCTGCTGCTGACACACAACATCGAAACACTTGGGCAAATGTCCTGTAACCCGTCCATTGGTGGAATTGGTAAAGGTCATCTGGTGAAGGAAGTTGATGCGCTGGGTGGTGCCATGGCCATTGCCACTGATGAGGCGGGTATTCAGTTTCGTATTCTCAATGGCTCAAAAGGCCCGGCTGTGCGCGCAACCCGTGCCCAGGCCGACCGCGTGTTGTATCGGCAAGCCATTCGCACTCGCCTTGAAAATCAACCCAACCTTAGTTTGTTCCAGCAATCTGTTGAAGATCTTTTGCTGGACGGCGACCGCGTGTGCGGTGCTGTGACGCAGGTGGGTTTGAAGTTCAAAGCCAAGTCGGTCGTGCTAACCGCGGGTACCTTTCTGAACGGCAAAATCCATGTGGGCTTGCAAAATTATTCTGCAGGCCGGGCAGGAGACCCCCCGGCAATTGGTTTGGGAATGCGCCTTCAAGAAATGAAGTTGCCACAAGGGCGCTTAAAAACAGGTACACCACCGCGCATCGATGGTCGAAGCATTGATTTCTCGGTCATGCAAGAGCAGCCTGGCGATCTCGATCCAGTGCCAGTGTTTTCATATCTCGGAAACACGGCCATGCACCCACGGCAATTGCCGTGCTGGATTACGCACACCAACCAGAATACCCACGACATTATCCGGGGTGGCCTCGACCGAAGTCCCATGTACACGGGCGTAATAGAGGGGGTTGGTCCTCGGTATTGTCCATCCATCGAAGACAAAATTCACCGCTTTGCTGACAAGGAATCACATCAAATTTTCCTTGAGCCGGAAGGTTTGACCACCAACGAGTATTATCCCAACGGCGTGTCTACCTCCCTTCCATTTGATGTGCAGCTTAATCTGCTGCATTCCATCAAAGGGCTGGAAAATGCGTACATCATGCGCCCCGGGTATGCGATCGAATACGATTACTTTGACCCGCGTGCACTGAAAACCACCTTGGAAACCAAAGCCATTGAAGGTCTGTTCTTCGCTGGTCAAATCAATGGCACAACAGGTTACGAAGAAGCCGCTGCCCAGGGTTTGCTGGCGGGTGTTAATGCAGCGCTCATGGTGCAAGGCAAAGATCAATGGACTCCACGCCGAGACGAGGCCTACCTGGGCGTGCTTGTAGACGATTTGACCAGCAAAGGTGTGGCAGAGCCCTATCGCATGTTCACCAGCCGTGCTGAATACCGTTTAAGCCTGCGTGAAGACAATGCAGACCAGCGCCTCACGCCAATTGGTCGAAAGTTGGGTTTGGTCGACGACATTCGCTGGAAAGCATTCTCGGAAAAGCGCGAGGCAGTCGAGCAGGAAAAGCAGCGACTACGTTCCACGTGGATCAATCCAAAAATTGTGGCGCAAGCTGAAGCCGAGCGCGTGCTGCACAAAGGCATCGATCGTGAATACAACCTGTACGATCTGCTCAAACGCCCGGATGTCAGCTACCAAGACCTCAGTACGCTGAGTAAAGAAAATGGCGAATTCGCCTTGAGTAATCCCTTGCAGCAAAACGATCTGGTTTCCCAGTTGGAAATCGAAGTGAAATACGCGGGTTATGTGTTGCGTCAACAGGCGGAAGTTGAGCGTGGGGTAGGCAATGAGTCAATTCGTCTTCCTGCCGATTTTGATTACGCCAGCGTGAACGGATTGAGCAAAGAAGTGCAGCAAAAGCTGAACACCCACAAGCCTGAAACGATTGGGCAAGCGGGCCGCATTCAAGGCATTACACCGGCTGCGATTTCGCTCTTGCTGGTGCACTTGAAGAAACGGGATTTGCTGAATCGCAAAGCCAATGCCACCAAGTTGTCGGACGGTACCGCGGAGCAAGTGGCTTGAATTCAGTGCATCGAAAGCCAAAGTCTGAAACCCTGGGGTCTTCAGACCAAGCGCTACTGGAAGAGGGTATTGCCTGTCTACGCCTGGGTTTGAGTGCTGAGCAACATGGGCAATTGTTCAAATATGGGCAGCTGATACAAAAATGGAACCGGGTGTATAACCTCACGGCCATTCGCAACAATCGGGAACTGGTCACGCACCATTTACTCGACTCCTTGGCGGTGTTGCCCGAACTATCTTTTGCGCTTCAGTCCACGCCCAATCCAAGAATTCTGGATGTAGGTGCGGGAGCCGGTTTGCCCGGCTTGGTATTGGCGATTGCCCAACCGGCTTGGAATGTAACCCTGATCGACACGGTTCAAAAAAAAGCGGCTTTCATGCAACAAGCCATTGCCAGTCTGGGTTTGAAAAATGCCCAGGCAGTGCATGGCAGGGTGGAAGAGTTTCAAGCAAGCCTGCCCTTTGATTTGATATGTTCCCGAGCATTCTCAAGCATCGACAACTTCATTGGGCTTGGCCAGCATGTATTGGCAGAGCACGGGCAGTTTGCCGCTTTGAAGGGGCGAGTCGAAGTCGACAGCGAAGTGCCCGCAGGTTGGCGAATTGAGGCACTTCATCCAATTGAAGTGCCATTCTTGGACGAGGCAAGGCACTTGTTCATGATTAAACGCTAAAATCAAAGCATTCATTCACAGGACAAGAAGATGGCGAAAGTTTTCTGCATTGCCAACCAGAAGGGTGGCGTGGGAAAAACCACCACCGCGGTGAATCTGGCTGCCGGTTTGGCCATGGCCAAACAGCGTGTGTTGCTGGTCGATCTCGATCCCCAAGGCAATGCCACCATGGGTTGTGGCATCGACAAGCGAAGCGTTAAACACACGGTTTACCAAGTGCTGGTGGGCATGGTGGGCGTGGCTGAAGCCACCGTTCGTGCAGAAGGCGAGTTCGATGTTCTGGCCGCCAACCGCGAGCTGGCGGGTGCAGAAGTGGAAATGGTCGAATTCGAAGACCGTGAAATCAAGCTGCGCGAGGCAATTGCCCAGGTTGACGGTCAATATGATTTCATCTTGATCGACTGTCCGCCAGCGCTGTCTTTGCTCACACTCAATGCACTGTGCTGCGCCAATGGCGTGGTAATACCCATGCAGTGCGAATACTACGCACTGGAAGGTTTGAGCGATCTGGTCAACACCATCAAGCAAGTGTGCAAAAACCTGAACCCGAATTTGACCATCATTGGTTTGTTGCGGGTCATGTACGATCCGCGCATGACATTGGCCCAGCAAGTGTCTGCCCAGCTCGAAAAACATTTTGGCAACAAGGTGTTCAAAACCATTATTCCGAGAAATGTGCGCTTGGCTGAGGCCCCTAGTTACGGTGTGCCTGGCGTCTTGTTTGACAAGTCCAGCAAAGGCGCAAAGGCCTATCTGGACTTCGCCAACGAAATGGTCGAGCGGCTTGGCTTGCCCATTGCAGCTTAAATCGCGGCCTAAGCCAATTGCAGTCTAATCCAATTCAGCAGAAGAAAATATGAACGCAATCAAACGTACCAAAGGCCTGGGAAGGGGTCTGGAAGCGCTATTGGGCCCCTCCGGTGACGATGTCAACAAAGACATGGGTGAGCAGGTCATGACACTGCCATTGGGCAAGCTGCAGGCCGGTAAATACCAGCCGCGTTCGCGCATGGATGAAAGTTCCCTCCTGGAGTTGGCCGAGTCCATCAAAAGCCAGGGCATTATGCAGCCCATCCTGGTGCGGCCAATTGGTTCAGGCAAATACGAAATCATCGCGGGTGAACGCCGTTTCCGCGCATCAAAAATAGCAGGTTTGGCCGAAGTCCCTGTATTGGTGCGTGCGGTTCCCGATGAGTCTGCCCTGGCCATGGCATTGATTGAAAACATTCAGCGCGAGGACTTGAATCCGCTGGAAGAAGCGCTGGGCGTGCAGCGTTTGATTCGTGAGTTCAATTTAACCCACGAAGACGCCGCCCGTGCCATTGGCCGATCCCGCAGTGCAACAAGCAATATGTTGCGCTTGTTGAACCTTGCTGAGCCGGTGCAAACCATGCTGCTGGCTGGTGACGTAGAAATGGGCCACGCTCGGGCCTTGTTGGCTTTGAATGCGGCAGAGCAAATTGCGTGCGCCAATGAAGTGGTGAACAAGCGTTTGTCCGTTCGTGAAACAGAAAAGCTCGTGAACGACTGGGCCAGCGACCACGACCGGGTGGCCACCAAGCCCAAGCAAACTGCGGATGTACGTCGCCTGGAAGAGGGCTTGGCCGATTGGTTGGCCAGCGCAGTTCAGTTAAAAGCCAATGCAAATGGCAAAGGCAGTGTTACTATTAAATTCAATAATTTGGACGAACTGGACGGTGTGCTGGAGCGCATCGGATTTTCCAAAGAAGAGCTTTAACTTCTGCACCAAATCGGTGTGAAAAATAAGCCGTTTTCGTTTGACGAGGGGCCGTACAAACCCCTATAATCTGGCGGTTTGTCAAAAACACGTGAGCCTTGCGGAAAATACGTATCCGAATAAGGTTAAATGTGGCAGCGCAGCAAATATGTGGAAAATAGTTGGACTCCAATGGGTCGTCGGGGTGATAGTCTGCCTCCTTATGTTGTTGGTGTCCCCAATTCACGCGCAGTCTGCCGTTTGGGGTTTCGTCGCCGTTGCGTTGCCGAGCACATTGTTCGCCGCACGGTTGGCCTTGGGTAGTAAAACCCCCATGGGCGGAACCTTTGTGTTTTTGACCGGAGAATTCCTGAAGGTTGGCGCAACAATCGCGATTATGTTTGTAGCGAGTCAAGTTGACCCGAACATTGTTTGGTGGTCCTTGATCCTCACTGCGATCGTCACCCTCAAAAGCTATTTTTTGGCATTTTTCTTGAGATAAGTATGGCATCTTCACCGAATGGGCAAACGCCCTCAGAGTACATCGTCCATCACTTGCAGCATTTCGCTACCGATAAGCAAAAATTTATCGTCGATTTCTCAGTGATCAACCTGGACACGATGTTTTTCTCCATCCTGTCCGGTTTAATCGTAATCTTCATGCTGTATAAAGCGGCATCCAAAGCCACTTCTGGCGTACCTGGGCGTTTTCAGGGCTTCGTCGAGATGATGGTTGAAATGGTTGAAAACCAGTCCAAATCAATTGTGCACGGCGACCGAACCTTCATTGCCCCTTTGGCTCTGACCGTGTTCCTGTGGATCATTGTCATGAACACCTTTGACTTGATCCCCGTGGACCTGATCCCCATGGCCTGGGGCCAACTGATGTACCAACTTGGCTATGCAGCCAGCGCTGGTGACCCCTACATGCGTGTGGTGGCCACGGCCGACCTGAACGGTACCTTGGGCTTGTCGCTCGGCGTGTTGTGCCTGATGCTTTACTACTCTGTAAAGATCAAAGGCGCAGGCGGCTTTGTTCACGAACTGTTCTGCGCACCTTTCGGTGCCAACCCACTGCTGTGGATCCCCAATTTTGTATTGAACCTGATTGAATTTGCCGCTAAAACCGTGTCCTTGGGCATGCGACTTTTCGGCAACATGTATGCAGGCGAATTGGTGTTCATGCTGATCGCTTTGCTGGGTGGCGCGGCTGCGTTGTCCTTGGGTGGAGCATTTGCCTTCTTGGGCCATGTGTTGGCCGGAACAATCTGGGCGATTTTCCACATTCTGATCGTGTTGCTCCAGGGCTTCATTTTCATGATGTTGACCTTGATCTACATTGGCCAGGCGCATCAGGGCCACTGATCGATTTTTAGTTTTTTTGGTTTTTTTAATTTTTCATTTTTTCAATTTAAGGAGTTGTCATGACTAACGTTGCTTTCGTAGCTCTTGCTTGCGGCATTATCATTGGTTTGGGCGCGATCGGCGCTTGTATCGGTATCGCGATCATGGGTGGTAAGTACCTGGAAGCTTCCGCGCGCCAGCCAGAACTGATGAACGAACTGCAAACAAAAATGTTCGTTTTGGCCGGTCTGATCGACGCTGCGTTCCTGATCGGTGTTGGTATCGCGATGATGTTCGCGTTTGCTAACCCATTTGTTGGTTAATTTACAGCCACTTCCTTCGAACAACACCGCACGAATGTTTTAAGTCCAATTCGTGCGTTTTAGAGGAAACATGCCGTGAACTTAAACGCAACGCTGTTTGCTCAGCTCGTCGTTTTCTTCATCTTGGCGGTCTTTACGATGAAATTCGTATGGCCCCCGCTGATCAAGAGCATCGATGAGCGTGCAAAGAAAATCGCAGACGGCCTGGCCGCTGCAGAACGTGGTAAGCAGGCTTTGGCAGAAGCCGGTCGTAAAGCTGAACAGGAACTGGCTGTTAGCCGTTCTGAAAATCAGCAACGCCTGGCCGAAGCAGAAAAGCGTGCCCAGCAGATTATTGAAGAGGCAAAACAACAAGCCGAAGTTGAGCGCAAGCGAATTCTTGCGCAGGCTGAAGCGGAAGCTGCAAACGAAGCACAACGTGCCCGTGACCAGTTGCGCGATCAGTTGGCAACACTCGTGGTGAAAGGCGCAGAGC
Organism: Limnobacter sp.; assembly: GCF_043511195.1. Classification (NCBI taxonomy): domain Bacteria; kingdom Pseudomonadati; phylum Pseudomonadota; class Betaproteobacteria; order Burkholderiales; family Burkholderiaceae; genus Limnobacter; species Limnobacter sp. The sequence continues at coordinate 676,269 of NZ_CP121330.1, forward strand.
AAATCCTGAAGAAGGAAGTGAACGCCCAGGCCCACGCAGATTTGCTGAATCAACTGAAAGCGGAACTGTAAGCCTAAAGCTTAAGGAAACACAAAATGGTCGAACTATCCACCATCGCCCGTCCTTACGCTGAAGCAGCGTTTGATGTTGCCAAAACATCAAGCCTGAAACAGTGGAGTGATTGGCTACAGTCGTGGTCGGCAGTCGCATGCAACGCAGACATCAAATTGCTGGTCAGCAACCCTAAGTTGACTGACGAGCAGGTGTTGAAGGTGTTTGTTGAACTGACCAAGACACCGGCGGAAGCGCAAGCAACGAATTTTTTGAGTGCGCTTGTGGAAAATGGCCGTTTGCTGGCCTTGCCAGAAATCGCTCGACAGTTCGAAGAATTGAAGAACAGCCATGAAGGTTCTGCAGATGCGGTCATCGCCTCTGCATTCCCCATGACTGATGCTGAAGTTCAAAACGTACGTGGTGCATTGGAAAAGAAATTTGGGTCCAAACTGAACGTAACAGTTCAGGTGGACGAGTCCCTGATTGGTGGCGTGTGCGTCACTGTCGGCGATCAAATTTTGGATAGTTCGGTGCGCGGCAAACTTAACGCGATGAAGGCGGCTTTAACAGCCTAACTTGGCCCTCAAACGTAATTGGAGCAATCAATATGCAGATTAATCCCTCTGAGATCAGTGAACTGATCAAGAGCCGGATCGAAGGCCTCGGATCATCGGCCGACATCCGGACACAAGGTACTGTAGTGTCCGTGAGCGACGGTATTTGCCGCGTTCATGGTTTGTCAGATGTGATGCAAGGTGAAATGCTGGAATTCCCAGGCAACACCTTTGGTTTGGCGCTCAACCTGGAACGTGATTCCGTGGGTGTCGTTATTTTGGGTTCTTACGAACACATTTCTGAAGGCGATCTGGTCAAGTGTACCGGCCGTATTCTGGAAGTGCCCGTAGGTCCCGAGCTGCGTGGTCGCGTGGTGAATGCATTGGGTGTGCAGATCGACGGCAAGGGCCCAGTCAACGCCAAGATGACCGACGTGATTGAAAAAGTGGCCCCAGGTGTTATTGAACGTAAGTCAGTAGACCAGCCGCTGCAAACCGGTGTGAAAGCGATTGATGCCATGGTTCCTGTTGGCCGCGGCCAGCGTGAATTGATCATTGGCGACCGTCAAACTGGTAAAACAGCAGTTGCGATCGACGCGATCATTAACCAGAAAGGCACTGGCGTAACTTGCGTGTACGTGGCTGTGGGCCAAAAAGCCTCTTCCATCGTGAACGTAATCCGCAAGCTCGAAGAGTTCGGCGCTTTGGAGTACACCATTGTTGTGGTGGCTTCTGCATCTGAATCGGCTGCCATGCAATATCTGGCACCTTACTCGGGTTGCACCATGGGCGAGTACTTCCGTGATCGCGGTGAAGACGCTCTGATCGTGTATGACGATCTGTCCAAGCAAGCTGTGGCCTACCGTCAAATTTCCCTGTTGCTGCGTCGCCCACCCGGCCGCGAAGCTTACCCAGGTGACGTGTTCTATCTACACAGCCGTTTGCTCGAGCGCGCATCACGCGTGAACGCCGAATACGTTGAAAAATTCACCAAGGGTGAAGTGAAAGGCAAAACCGGTTCTTTAACAGCCCTTCCAATCATTGAAACTCAGGCGGGTGACGTTTCAGCGTATATTCCAACCAACGTAATTTCGATTACTGACGGTCAGATCTTCCTGGAATCAGACTTGTTCAACGCCGGTATCCGTCCAGCGATTAACGCGGGTATTTCCGTGTCTCGCGTGGGTGGTGCAGCGCAGACCAAAGTGGTCAAGAAGCTGTCAGGCGGTATCCGTACCGACTTGGCCCAGTACCGTGAATTGGCTGCGTTTGCGCAGTTTGCTTCTGATCTTGACGAAGCAACCCGCCGCCAGCTGGAACGTGGTCGCCGTGTAGTTGAGTTGTTGAAGCAGCCCCAGTACGCCCCATTGAAAACATGGGAAATGGCACTAGCCCTGTTCGCAATCAACAATGGTTATCTGGATGATGTCGAGGTATCGAACGTTCTTCCTTTCGAGGTTTCTCTGCGTCAATTCATGCAGACAAGCCACAAGGACCTGATCGATCGTATCGAGCAGACTTACGAGTTGTCGAAAGACGATGAGCCAAAGCTGCACGAAGCCGTGAAATCATTCAAGAAAACTGGCGCGTATTAATCAGAGCGATCTGATTGTACCCACCGCATAACTCGGAAGGTCTAGTACCTTCCCAGTCATTGGAGGAAATACGATGTCAGGAATGAAGGAAATCCGGACCAAGATCAAGAGCGTGCAAAACACGCGAAAGATCACGAAGGCGATGGAAATGGTGGCTGCGTCCAAAATGCGCAAAGCCCAAGACCGTATGCGTTCGGCTCGTCCCTATGCGGACAAAGTTCGGAATATTTGCGCCAACCTGGCCAAGGCAAACCCGGAATACCGCCATGAATACATGGTGGCGCGCGACGAAATCAAAAACGTTGCTGCGATTGTTGTAACAACTGACAAAGGCTTGTGTGGTGGCTTGAACACCAACATCCTGCGTTTGGTGACCAGCAAGTTTCAGGAATTGACCGGCAAAGGCGCAAAGGTACGAGCAACCGCAATCGGTACAAAGGGCGCTGGCTTCTTTAACCGCATTGGTGTTGAAGTAACTTCCAAAGTGACAGGTCTTGGTGACAAGCCCCACCTGGAAGCGCTGATCGGTGCAATCAAGGTTCAACTTGATGCATACGTTGCAGGCGAAGTGGATGCCGTTTATTTGGCCTACACCAAGTTTGTAAACACCATGAAGCAAGAAGCCGTGTTCGAGCAACTGCTGCCCTTGGGTGGCGAAAGGCTGCAAGCCGATGAGGGTTCCACGTCGTGGGACTACATCTATGAGCCGGATGCGAAGGCCGTGATTGACGATTTGCTGCTGCGTTACATCGAAGCATTGGTGTACCAGGCTGTGGCAGAAAACATGGCTTCAGAGCAATCAGCACGTATGGTTGCGATGAAGGCAGCGTCAGACAACGCCAAGAATGTGATCAGTGAACTGCAACTTACCTACAACAAAGCCCGTCAGGCTGCCATTACGAAAGAATTGGCAGAGATCGTCGGCGGCGCAGCGGCTGTGTAAGCGGAAGTTCGGAACGATTTTGAATTAAGGAAATAACGATGAGTACTGCGACAAACGAAGGAAAAATCGTACAGTGTATCGGCGCGGTGATTGACGTTGAGTTTTCACGCAACAACATGCCGAAAGTGTACGACGCGCTAACCATGGAAGGTTCCGAACTGACACTGGAAGTTCAGCAGCAGCTGGGTGACGGTGTGGTTCGTACCATCTGTTTGGGTGCATCAGACGGCCTGCGCCGTGGCATGGCTGTGACCAACACAGGCAAGCCGATTTCTGTACCAGTGGGCCAAGGCACACTGGGCCGCATTATGGACGTATTGGGTCGCCCAATCGACGAAGCTGGCCCTGTGAAAACCGACGCTACACGTGCCATTCACCAAAATGCACCTGCTTTCGACGAACTGTCACCTTCGACAGAATTGCTCGAAACAGGCATCAAGGTGATCGACTTGATCTGCCCATTCGCCAAAGGCGGTAAGGTAGGCTTGTTCGGTGGTGCGGGTGTGGGCAAGACCGTGAACATGATGGAATTGATCAACAACATCGCGAAAGCACACGGTGGTTACTCAGTGTTTGCGGGTGTTGGTGAGCGTACTCGTGAGGGTAACGACTTCTACCACGAGATGAAAGATTCCAACGTGTTGGACAAAGTGGCACTGGTGTATGGCCAGATGAACGAGCCTCCCGGCAACCGTCTGCGCGTTGCGTTGACCGGCTTGACGATGGCTGAATACTTCCGCGACGAAGGCCGTGACGTTCTGCTGTTCGTGGACAACATTTACCGCTTTACATTGGCCGGTACTGAAGTGTCTGCGTTGTTGGGTCGTATGCCTTCTGCGGTGGGTTACCAGCCAACACTGGCCGAAGAAATGGGTCGCTTGCAAGAGCGCATTACTTCGACCAAGAAGGGCTCCATTACTTCCGTGCAAGCTGTATACGTTCCTGCGGATGACTTGACCGACCCGTCACCCGCTACAACGTTTGCTCACTTGGACGCCACAGTTGTGTTGTCTCGTGACATCGCTTCTTTGGGTATTTACCCTGCGGTGGATCCATTGGATTCCACATCACGCCAGGTTGACCCCAACATCATCGGTGAAGAGCACTACAACGTGGCCCGTGGCGTGCAGCAAACACTGCAGCGTTACAAGGAACTGCGCGACATTATCGCGATTTTGGGTATGGACGAATTGTCTCCAGAAGACAAGCTGGCCGTGGCCCGTGCGCGTAAAATTCAGCGTTTCCTGTCACAGCCTTTCACAGTGGCTGAAGTATTTACCGGTTCACCCGGCAAGTACGTGTCACTGAAGGAAACCATTCGCGGCTTCAAGATGATTGTGAACGGTGAGTGTGACAACTTGCCCGAGCAGGCTTTCTACATGGTAGGTACCATCGACGAAGCCTTCGAAAAAGCCAAGAAAATTCAGTAATCCGACTGGTGTGTCGTGTGCCGGCGAAGGTGAAAACCCAAGTCGGTGCCCATCACAAAGGAAATGAGTATGTCGACAATCCACGTGGATGTGGTGAGTGCAGAAGAATCAATCTTCGAAGGTGAAGCAGAATTTGTTGCTTTGCCCGGAGAGCAGGGTGAGCTGGGTATTTATCCACGCCACACTCCGCTGATTACGCGCATCAAACCAGGTACAGTTCGCATCAAGATTGCAGGTCAGGCTGAAGAAGAAGTGGTGTTTGTGAATGGTGGCGTGTTGGAAGTACAACCCAACTCGGTTACGGTTCTTGCAGACACGGCCCTTCGCGGCGGCGACCTGGATGAAGCAAAGGCTACGGAGGCCAAGCGTTTGGCCGAAGAAGCACTGGCCAATCGCAGTGCGGACATTGACTATGCTCAAGCACAAGCTGAATTGGCTTCCGCGATTGCACAGTTGCAAGCCATCAAGCGCTTGAGAAAAGTACGTTAAAAGCAATACAAGGTTGAGAAACCAGTGAAAAGCCACGGTGAAAGCCGTGGCTTTTTTCTTGGCCGGATGCATTGTGAATACAGGTGGAACCACAGGGTGTGTTCTCGCAACATAAATGGCAATCAAGGAGCCGTTTATGTATCAAAAATTCGATGATCTGTTGAAAGACCTTCAACAGAATCGCCCCAGCAACATGACCCCACTGGGGCGGGTTTTTTTCTTCAATGACCAAGCGGTGTTGCTGCAGCATGGGGAAATGGAAGGAATAACCTGGGTCGACATTCACATTGAATTGAAGCGTTTTCGACTCGACAATTTGGCTGCGGCGAAAAAGGTGCTGCAGGCCAATCGGGAAATGGGCGCGTCAACGCCAATTCCTTCCTGGTTTGCCGTGGACCAGAACAATGATTGCCTGGTGTTCATTAACCGGCTGGATTGGCGACACATTACGTGCAAAATCCTGGAAGACCACATTCTGCGTTGCATTGAACAAATGGGAAGTGCACTTGCAACTGAAGGTGTGTAATCCTCGGTGATGGGTCTACAGGTTAGAATAAAGGCATGAAAATCGCCTTGTATTCTGACTTGCATCTTGAAACGATGCGCCGTTTCCCCGCTTTGGCGGCGGTTCCACAGCCTGTCGAGGAAGTGGATCTAATGATTCTTGCCGGTGATATTCATCAAGGTACCCAAGGCTTGCAGGCCTTGGCTGAACTCGGCGAGAAACAGCACATTTACGTGGCGGGCAACCACGAGTATTACCACCACGACATTGAAATTCTGGACGACCATTTGTTCGAGCTGGCCGAGAGGAAGCAATTGAACTACCTGCAGCGCACCGGTGTGGTTATTCAAGGTGTGCGTTTTTTGGGCTGTACCTTGTGGACCGATTTCAATATTCAACCGGGTTGGCGATTCGGTGCCGAGTTGGTGGCCAAGGCGTTCTTGCCCGATTACAAATTGATTCGCATGCGGGGCAAACAGTTTTCTCCCAGCATGGGTATCGATCTGCACTATCAGAACATTGATTGGCTAGAGTCCGCATTAGCAATGCCTTTTGATGGCAAAACCGTGGTGATCACTCACCACGCGCCTCATCCGCAAAGTATTCATCCGCGTTTCAATTTGAGTCCGATCAATGCGGCATTTGTGTCCGACCTTAGCCGCTTAATGGGCAAGGCCGATGTGTGGGTGCATGGGCACATGCACGACTCGTTTGATTACACCGTGCACAACAACGGAGGCCAAACCCGTGTGCTGGTCAACCCGCGTGGCTATGTGCGTAAAAAAGGCAAGGCACGAAAAATGGAGCGTGGGCAGGTGCAGGTGACGCCACAGGCTTTCGAGAATCCCTTTTTTAATCCACACCTTGTGTTCGAAGTATGAAGCTGGCCGCCAATCTGAGTTGGCTGTACACCGAGCTCGATTTTCTGGCGCGCATCGAGGCCTGCGCCGAAGACGGTTTCAGGCATGCCGAGTGCATGTTTCCCTACGATTATTCTGCTGAACTGCTGCGCGATAAAGCCGGTGAGGCGGGCGTGCAATGGGTGTTGATCAATGCACCTGCAGGCAATTGGACCAATGGCGATCGAGGCCTGGCGGTTGAACCGGCACGGCGCGATGAATTCAAACGTTCTATCGAGCAAGCGGTACGCTATGCCGCAACACTGGGTGTGCGCAAAGTGCATGTGCTGGCCGGGGTGGTTGATTTGAGCGATGCGCGGGCTGTGCAATTGGCACGGGCCTGTTACGCCGAGAACCTGAACTGGTTGGCAAGCAGCATGCGAGATGAACCCGTGGACTGGTTGATTGAACCCATTAACCGAGTTGATGTTCCTGGTTATTTGTTAAGCCACCAAGCGGATGCGCATGACCTGTTGATTGATTTGAATCGGGTCAATTTGGGTGTGCAAATGGACCTGTACCATGTTGAACGAACCGAAGGTAATGCACTGGATGCGCTGGGTCGCTACCTGCCTACCGGGCGTGTGAAGCACTTGCAAATTGCAGGTGTACCTGACCGAGATGAGCCGAATGAATCTGTGTATTCAGGAATTCATGCCAAATTGAAAACGCTGAACTACAACGGCCACATTGGTTGCGAGTATCGACCCAAAGCGGGCACCCGCGATGGCTTGGGCTGGATCCGAAGCACTGGATTTTCAGGCACAATGGAGTCCTTCGAACCTTGAGCTTAGGCGGGCAACCGCCGGAAGAATTGCCCATGCAAGACGCTGAACTGAAGCAACTGCTCGACAACACCAAAACGATCGCTGTTGTGGGTTTTTCTTCGCAAGCCCACAAGCCCAGTTTTTTTGTTGCCAAGTACCTGCAGTCGCAGGGCTATCGAATTTTGCCGATCAACCCGGCTTTGCAAGGTCGACCAAGTGGTCTGTTGGGCGAAACCTGTTACCCCGACCTGAAAACCGCGATGGCCGAAACCGGCCTGAAAATTGACCTGGTCGATGTGTTTCGCCGCGCCGAGCACACCCCCGATGTTTTGGCTCAGGCCATGAATGTGGGTGCAGGTGCCGTGTGGTTGCAGCAGGGAATTCGCAACGACATGGTTGAAGCCAAGGCGAAGGCTGCAGGTTTACCTTTTCTCATGGACCGTTGTTTGAAAACCGAACACCAGCGTCTGTATTTAGTTTGAAATTATTGAATAAGCATCTACGAATATGAGCAGTTTTCAGCCCGTTAAAAATGACACCTTCTTGCGTGCATTGCGCCGTGAAGCCACCGAGTACACGCCAGTTTGGTTAATGCGCCAAGCGGGCCGTTATTTGCCCGAGTACCGCGCAACGCGCGCAAAAGCCGGCAACTTTATGGGTTTGTGCACCAACCCGGAGGCGGCCTGCGAAGTGACTTTGCAACCGCTTGAACGGTACAAGCTGGATGCGGCCATTTTGTTCTCGGATATTTTGACCGTGCCCGATGCCATGGGCTTGGGTTTGTATTTTGCAGAAGGCGAAGGTCCCAAGTTTGAGCGCCCCTTGGTTACCGAGGCTGATGTGGCCAAGCTCGCAGTTCCTGACATTGGTACCAGCCTGAGGTATGTGACAGACGCAGTCAGCACCATTCGGGGCGCACTGGATGGCCGGGTACCATTGATTGGTTTTTCAGGCAGCCCTTGGACCCTGGCGTGTTACATGGTTGAAGGGGGTGGCAGCAGCGACTTCCGGAAAGTAAAAACCATGTTGTACAAGCGTCCTGACCTGATGCACCGCATTCTGGAAGTGACCACTGAGGCGGTCAGTCAGTATCTTCGTGCTCAAATTGAGGCCGGCGCACAAGCCGTGATGATTTTCGACAGCTGGGGCGGTGCCTTGGCCGATGGCGCATTTCAGAAATTCAGCTTGAACTACATCAAGAAAATCGTGGCCAGTTTGCCTTTGCAGGCCAATCGGGGTGCATTCACCGAGGATATTCCTTCGATTGTGTTCACCAAGGGTGGCGGTTTGTGGCTCGAGGACATTGCGTCCAGTGGTGCCAGTGCAATTGGTGTGGACTGGACTGTTAATTTGGGTCAGGCCCGTGCCCGTATTGGTGACCGTTGTGCAATTCAGGGCAACCTGGATCCCAATGTGTTGTTTGCCGAGCCGGCGCAAATTGAGGCCGAAGTGGCCAAAGCATTGGAAAGTTTTGGTGTGCCACAGGCGGGTGCCGGCCATGTGTTCAACTTGGGCCATGGTATTTCCCAGTTCACCAACCCCGACAGTGTCGAGGTGATGGTCAATGCAGTGCACAGCTACAGCCGCAAACAAAGGCAGTAAAAACTTGGACTTATGCACATTTTTGGCGCAAGGCTTCAGAAATGTTTTTTTGCATTGCACGACGATTGGAAAAGCAGAGTGGGCAGTTAAGTGCTTGTTTTTAAATACAAAAAACGTATTTTACAAAATTTGTACTTTACATGAATGCCTGCATCCTGTAGCACGTCCGTGGATTATTTCCACGGATGTCCACAAAGTTATCCACATTGACTGTTAAAAATTTTGTATTCCGTTTAATTCAAGCCAGCTAGTCCATGAACTTAAAGTAAGCTGTGAAGACAGACCCAAAGCAAAACACTTCATCTAACCCGGTCGAGGGAAACACTTTGCTGGTGAATGTGTTGGTTGCTGCACCGCTTCCCAAATCTTTCACCTACCAGTGGCAAAGCGACGACACGCCCCGATTCGGGATGCGTGTCATTGTGCCGTGGGGACGCCAGCACCGCATTGGACTGGTTCAGGGTATTGCACCCGATCAACAAATGGCCGAATACATCAAACCTGTGCACACGGTGCTTGATGCGGGCGAATGTTTGAGCGCTAAATGGCAGGCATTGATTGAATTCGCGGCCAAGTATTACCACCACCCATTGGGCATGATTGCCCTGGAGGCTTTGCCCAAGGCCTTGCGCGTGCTGAATGCACGGGGTGAAGAACCGGTGATGGTGGCCAAATCCCGAGAGCATGCCCACAAGTTGTTGGCAGAGACCCGTGACGCGGGCACGGTTGCCAAGGCTGGCAAATCCCAAATCAACAAGCTTGAAAAACCGGTCTTGAACGCCGAACAACTGGATGCGGTGGCACAGCTATCGACGGCGCAAGGCTTTCAGCCTTTCCTGCTGTACGGGGTCACTGGCAGTGGAAAAACAGAGGTGTACCTGCACACGGTTGAAGAGCGCTTGACCCGTGGCGAGCAGGTGTTGGTGTTGTTGCCCGAAATCAACCTGACCCCGGCTGCGCAAGCTTTGTACAAAGAACGCTTGGCACCACACCGGGTTGTGGTGATGCACAGTAACCTGGCCGAACTCACCCGCACCAAAGCCTGGTTTGAAGCAGCCACGGGTGCGGCCGATGTGATTATTGCCACGCGGCTGGGTGTGCTGACCCCCTTGCCACGCTTGGGGATGATTGTGGTGGACGAAGAACACGACCCATCGTACAAGCAGCAAGATGGCATGCGTTACCATGCCCGCGATTTGGCCCTGATGCTGGCGAAACAGCGCGAGGTGCCGATTGTGTTGGGCTCGGCAACCCCTGCCTTGGAAACCTGGTTGAAAGCCGACCAGGGCGCTTACAAGCGCCTTGCCTTGAAAAACCGCGCAGTGCTGGGTGCAAGCCTGCCCAAGGTGGAGTTGATTAACACCGCCAATTTTCCGGCCAAAGAAGGTTTAAGCGAGCCGGCAATGCAGGCCTTGGTACAAAACTTTGAGGCGGGCAAGCAAAGCATTGTGTTCTTGAACCGCCGTGGCTATGCGCCTCAAATGGTGTGCAATGCCTGCGGCTGGGTGGCCAACTGCGACCATTGCACGGCGCACATGGTGTGGCACAAAAACGAGCGCATGCTGCGTTGCCACCACTGTGGTGCGGGCCAGCGTGTGCCCACCCATTGCCCCACCTGCGGCAATCAGGATTTGACCGGTTTTGGCCGTGGCACGCAGCGTATTGAAGAGACACTGGCGGGCCTGTTGCCCACTGCAAATATTTTGCGCATTGATGCAGACAGCACCCGCAACAAGGGGCAAATGGAAGCCTTGTTGCAACAGGCGCACAGCGGGGGGGCCGATGTGCTGGTGGGCACGCAAATGATTGCCAAAGGGCATGACTTTGCCAACGTAACCCTGGTGTTGGCCTTGAATGTGGATGCTTCGCTGTATTCGCACGCCTACCGCGCGCCCGAGCGCTTGTTTGCTCAACTGATGCAGGTGGCGGGCCGGGCTGGTCGAAGGGCAGGCGATGCCCGCATGGTGGTGCAAACGCGTTACCCGCAACACCCGTTGTTTGATGCCTTGAAGGCGCACGATTATGAAAACTTTGCCCGCCATGAAATGCAGGCCCGCAAAGATGCACGCATGCCGCCGTTTTCTCACCAGGCCACCATTCGGGCAGACCACAAAAAGCTGGCCAATTGTTTGCAGTTTTTAAGTACCGCGCGTGAATTGGGTGAGCCTTTGGTCGATGCGGACAACCCGGTGTTCATGTGCGACCCGGTGCCCTTGACCGTGGTTCGGGTGGGTGGCATTGAACGCGCGCAAATGCTGATTGAAAGCGAGTCTCGGCCCGCGCTGCACCGTTTCCTGACCCAATGGTTGGCGCAGCTTCACGCGCTACCTGGCAGCGTTCGCTGGTTTTTGGAAGTGGACCCGGTTGATCTGTAAGTGCCTCTGGTACAGTAATGCCTTCCCCTGGAGTTTCCCCCCTGTATGTCTGTAGGCCTGAACAAAGCCCAAAGCGAAGCTGTGAATTATGTGGATGGTCCCTGCCTGGTACTGGCCGGTGCGGGTTCGGGCAAAACACGCGTGATCACCCAAAAAATTGCCCACCTGATTCAAAACAAGGGCGTAAGCGCCAAGAACATTGCGGCGGTTACCTTTACCAACAAAGCCGCCAAGGAAATGGAAGAGCGTGCGGCCAAGTTGTTGCGTGGCACGGAAGGCAAAGGCCTGTTGGTGTGTACCTTTCACAGCCTGGGCATTCGAATTTTGCGGGAAGAGCACAAACATGCCGGGCTGAAAGCGCGGTTCTCAATTCTGGACGCCACAGACACCTACGGCTTGGTGCAACAGCTGTATGGCACCACCGACAAGCAACTGATTCGCAAGGCGCAAAGCGTAATTTCGCTGTGGAAAAACGGCCTTGTGGACCCCGATGCTGCACTGGCCCAAGCCACCACGGAAGATGAGGGGCAAATTGCCCGCCTGTACAAAAGCTACGAAGCCACGCTGGCAGCCTACCAGGCTGTGGATTTTGACGACCTTATTTTGAAGCCCACGCGCTTGCTGGCCAGCAACGAGGAAGTGCGAAGCCGCTGGCAAAACCGCCTGCGTTATTTGCTGGTGGACGAGGTGCAAGACACCAATGCCTGCCAGTATGATTTGCTGCGTTTGATTGCCGGGCCACGCGCCATGTTCACGGCGGTGGGCGACGATGACCAGGCCATTTACGCCTGGCGCGGTGCCACCATTGAAAACCTGCGGCAGCTGACCGAAGATTACCCGCAGTTGAAAGTGATCAAGCTGGAGCAGAATTACCGGTCTACCCTGCGTATTTTGCAGGCGGCCAACCGCTTGATTGAAAACAACCCGAAGCTGTTTCCAAAAACCCTGTGGAGCGACCACGGCCCCGGTGAACCGATTGTGATCAGCCCCATGGCTGACGATGAGCATGAAGCCGAGCAGGTGGCCATGATGTTGAGTGGGCATCGCTTTGAGCGCCGCGCCAAGTACGGCGATTATGCGGTGTTGTACCGCAGTAACTTTCAGGCGCGCATTCTGGAACAGGCCTTGCGGCGCCAGAAAATTCCCTACATTTTGAGTGGCGGACAAAGCTTCTTTGAGCGTGCCGAGATCAAGGATGTGATCGCCTATTTGCGATTGCTGGTGAATCAGGACGATGACCCGGCATTCATTCGTGCGGTGACCACGCCGAAGCGTGGCATTGGTCAAAAAACACTGGAAGCCTTGGGCACTTATGCAGGTACGCGCGGGGTTTCATTGTTTGAAGCGCTGTTTGAAACCGGTGCGGAAAGCCATTTGAATGCGGGCATGGTCGATGCGCTGCGCACTTTCGGCACCTTCATCAACAAGCTGGAGTACCGCGCCCAGCGTGAACCTGCGCGCGATTTGCTCAATGAGTTGTTGAGCACCATCAAGTACGAAGAGTGGCTTTACGAGCAGCAAGACGAACGTGGCGCACAAAGCAAATGGCAAAACGTGCTCGATTTCGTGAAGTGGATGGGCGACAAGGGCGAGGAAGAAGGTTCGACCTTGCTGGACCTGACACAGAAAGTGGCTTTGATGACCATGCTGGATCGGCAAGACGATGGCACCCGGCCCGATGCCGTGCAGCTAAGCACCCTGCACGCAGCCAAAGGGCTGGAATTTCCGCATGTGTTTTTGCTGGGTTGTGAGGAAAGTATTTTGCCCAGTTTTGGCGACGGCGAAGGGCGCGAACTGACCGACGACAGGCTGGAAGAAGAGCGCCGCCTGATGTATGTGGGTGTGACCCGTGCACAGCGCAGCCTGAATATTACCTGGTGCAGAAAGCGCAAGAAGGCGCGTGAATTGGTGAGTTGTTTTCCGTCGCGGTTTATCAAGGAACTGCAACTGGAAACCGACAAAGACCTGCCCGATGACACACCCAAGATGACCCCGAAAGACCGTTTGAGTGCGTTGAAAGGGTTGCTGACAAAGGTCGGCGCTTAGTTTGCACCCAGCGCAGAATTTGCTTTCTGGATCAGCGCCTCGGGGGTAACCGGTTTCAGCAACCACCCCGCAAGGTTGAGGGCTTTGGCCTGTTTAATCATTTCTTTGTCGGAATACGACGTAATCACCACAATGGGTACCATGGCTCCGGTTTTTCGAATCCGGTTGCACAACTCAAGACCGTCCATACCGGGCATGTCGATGTCAGTGATGATCAGGTCGGGTGCGCCGTTTTCTACGATCTCTCGTATGCCTTCCTGAGCCGATGCCGCAGTGCGCACAACATGACCCGCTTGGGTCAAAATATGTGCGCAAACTTTTCGAATGGTGTTGGCATCGTCAATTAGAAGAATATTGGGCATGGTGTGATTTGGTTTGATGGTGATTTATTTTTTTACCATCATACCGTGCCAGATTGAAAAATCTCGGATTCCAGTACTTTTGTGCCCGGTTCGGCGTTTAGCGCTTCTATCAGCATTGTGCGTGCAAGCATGTCGACTTTCACACTGCGCAGGCGTTTGGGCAATAGCGGGTTGAGCATGCGACTGGCGATCAAACCAATTTCTTCACCCAGACGAAATTCCTCGCGCTGACCATTGAGCAGACCAGGGCGCGCAATCACAACACTTGGAATGTCCGCGTTTCGAACTGCCTGTTCCGCTTCCCCCTTGGTGCGCAAGTACAGGCCTTTCGCTTTGGGATTGGCCATCATGGCTGAGTTCAGTACGAAGCAGGGCACGGCATGCTGGGCGGCGAGTGCCGCAAATTGAGCCACCAGGGTGTAATCCACAAAACGGAATTGCTCCGCTGTTTTGGCCGCTTTGATGGTGGTGCCCAAGGTGCAGATGACTGCATCGGCTTGCCACCAAGGAGCCTCTTCAGGAATGGCGTTGAAGTCGATGACCTGGTTGAGTAACTTGGGGTGCGGTGTAATGGGTTTGCGGGTTAACGCAACCACCTTGCCTACATTCGGGTGCGCCAGCGCCTGCGCCAGCACGCTGTGACCTACAACACCGGTGGCTCCCACCAATAGCAGGGTTTTCTGAATGTTCGTCGAACTCAAATCAAGTCCCCAATAAAAAAACGCGGCAGTCTTAAGACTAACCGCGTTTTAATGTCAAAGTCCAAAGGCGTTGTTATGCGCTTTGGGTTTCCTTTTCAGCGGCCTTGCGTTTTTTGCGGGCAATTTGCTTGTCGCGCATTTTTTTCATTTGACTCACGATAATGGCTTGATAGCTTTCGGGCAATGTGCGCACCATGGCGTCCATGGCCACTGCGTCGGGGCCAACCAACACGCGGCGCTTGTTGCCTTTTACCGCCTTCAGGATAATATCGGCCGCCTTTTCAGCAGTGGTGATGAAGAATTTCTCAAAGAACTCTTTGCCCTGCTCGGAATCGGCACCGGTGAACTGTTCAATTTCAGGCGATGCGACGCTTTTGCGGGCAATGGCAGTTTTGATGCCGCCTGGGTGAACGCTGGTGGCCGATACGCCGCAATTCATCATGTCCAGTTCCTGGCGCAGGCTTTCTGTAAAACCACGAACAGCAAACTTGGTGGCGTTGTAGGTGCTTTGTGTGGGCTGTGCACACAGACCAAACAGGCTGCTGGTGTTGATAATGTGGCCGTTGCCAGATGCCTTCAGGTGTGGCAAAAATGCCTTGGTGCCGTACACGACGCCCCAGAAGTTGATGCCCATGATCCACTCGAATTTGTCGTAATCGATGTGTTCAACCGGCGTGGCGTAAGCGACGCCCGCGTTGTTGAAAATCAGGTTCACTTTGCCGTGGTCTTTGGCCGTTTGATCGGCCCAGGCATACATGGCTTCGCGGTTGGACACGTCGAGTTGCTGGCTGGTAACCTTGACATTGGGCGCGGCGGCTTTCACCAACTTCACGGTTTCGGCGAGGCCTTTGGTGTCAACATCGGAGAGGGATACGTGGCATCCGTCCTTGGCCAGTTGAAGGGCCAGCGTACGGCCCATGCCAGATGCAGCGCCTGTAATTGCGGCCACTTTGCCGTTGAATGATTTCATGTGTCGGTCTCCAATGTGCTGTGTTGTAGCTGTAATTTGACAATCGTGGTTGTCAATTTAATGTTGGGCCTGCATACTGTCAATGCCTATTTTTTGAGTATATCTTCCAATTATGAATGCGAAAGCACCCGAGCAAATTGCCAAAGCCGCAGGGCGTCGTTACCGTGGGGTGTCCAACGAAACCCGCAAGGCGGAGCGCCGGTTGAAACTGATTGAGGCTGGCATCAAGATGTTTGGTTCGACTGGTTACCATGCCGCCACGGTGAAGGGTCTGTGTCAGGAAGCGGGTTTGACCGAGCGCTATTTTTACGAGAGCTTCAGCAATGCCGAGGCCCTGTTCACTGCGTGCTACCTGCACATTACGGATACGCTGCGCGACAAGTTGCAGAAGGTGTTGTTGAGCACAGATGCAGACAATCTGGAGCAGGCCACCCGAACCGGCTTGACCGTGTTTTTCAGCCAGTTCAAGGAAAGCCCGCAGGCAGCCCGTATTTTGTTGGTCGAGGTGTTGACCGTGAACCGGCACCTGGAAGAGTTGAGCTTGAAAACCCTGTACAGTTTTGTAGAAATGCTGGAAACACTGGCCAAACCGCTGATTGAGCAGCGAAAGGACGGCGGCGTGAAGGGGCTGGATTCAACCTTGCTGGCCTCGGGCCTGGTGGGCTCAGTGCTGTATATGGCGGCCCGCTGGAGTATGGATGGTTGCAAAAAACCCGTGGAAGATGTGGTGGAAAATGCCATGCTGATTTTCCGTGGCGTGGGAGAAATGCTGTTGCAGTGCGACGATTGATGCGCTGAGCATGCAATAAAAAACCCGCCTTCAGGCGGGTTTTTTATTGGCGTTTCAAACGCGTTTTACTTGGCAGCTTCAGCGGTTGGTGCATCGGCAGCGGGTGCCTCTGCAGCAGGGGCGGCTGGTTCGGGTGCTTTGAAATCAGCGCCTACTTCTTTGCCCATGTAAGCCACAGCACGAGCCACTTCGATGTCATCAAGGTCAGCATTGCCACCTTTGGCTGGCATGGAGCCAATGCCGTTCACAGCGTTTTTCCACAAGGTGTCGAAACCTTTGCTCAGGCGATCGCCCCACTGGCCTTGGTCGCCAAACTTGGGGGCACCTGCTGCGCCGGTGGTGTGGCAGGCTGCGCAAGCAGCCGCATACACTTGTTCGCCAGTTTTCAATACTTTGGGCGCATTGGCGTCAACAAAGTCGATAGTGCCCACAGGTGCCAGGCGCTGCGCAACCGCTTCTTCGGAAAAAGCATTGGTGCCGGCTGCGGGCTTTTCGCTGCTGGTGACATACTTAGCCAGCAAAATAATGACGAAAATCGGGATGACAAACGCGGCAATCACTGTGTAGATAAGTTGCTTCGGTGTCTTGATTAGAAGTTCGTGTTCGTTTGAATCGCTCATACGACGTCCTGATTGAAAGCGCTGGTTGAAACGTAATTATTCGGGGCTGCACAATACGGGCTGATTAATGTTTAGGCCCTGCGGCATGTACGCAGCTTCAAAACAACTGTAAATTGTATCTTGAAAAAGGCTTTAAACCCAACTATTTATTGCTGAAAATGCAAGGCTGTATTGCAAAGGGATGAGATTTTGAAGAGCGCATTAAGCGAGAACCACCGATACGGTTTGCCCATGGTCGTGGTTCACTGGTTCATGGCGGTGGGCATTTTGACGGCATTTGGCCTGGGTTTGTACATGGTGGACATCCCGGGCATTACACCATTCAAGCTGAAACTTTTTAACTGGCACAAGTGGTTGGGTGTCACCTTGTTTGCTTTGGTGCTGTTGCGCATGGTGGTTCGAATGTTGTCGAAAACCCCCAAATACCCTGCGCATTGGGGGCACAACACGGTGCTGCTGGCCAAGCTGGGGCATTTGGCTTTGTATGTGTTCATGCTGGGCGTTCCGGTTTTTGGTTGCCTGTACAGCCTGGCCTCGGGTTACCCGGTGGTGTGGTTTGGTGTGATTGAGTTGCCTGTTTTGATCGAGAAGAACGCTGAACTCAAGGAACTGTTTAAAACCTTGCATGAACTTTCAGGCAAAGGCTTGGTCTTTTTGGTGGCGGGCCATGTATTGATGGCCTTGAAACATCACATTCTGGACCGGGACGGTATTTTGGGCCGCATGATCCCCGGAATGCGAGCCGATTAATCTGTACGATCCGATCCAGTACCCGCAGGAACCAAGATGATTCACCGATTTTCCACAGTGGCCGCTGGCCTGGCGTTGTCTGTTTTTACTCTGCCAGTGTTGGCCGCCCCGATTGATGCCGCGCAAAGCGAAGTCAAGGCAACATTCAAACAATTCAATGTGCCGGTTAGTGGCAATTTCAAGAAATTTAGCGGCGATGTGCAGTTTGACCTGGCCAAGCCTGCGGACACCAAAGCCATTCTGAGCGTGGACACCGCAAGTTACGACCTGGGGGACCCCGAGTACAACAAAGAAGTGGCTGGCAAGGACTGGTTTGATTCAAAAAACCACCCCAAGGCGACCTTTGTCATTACGGGCGTCACAGGCAGTGGCAATAATTTGCAGGCCACTGGCGATTTGACCATTCGAGGCATTAAAAAGCCCCTGAAGTTTCCGGTAACAATTAAAACTGCGGGCGACAAGCACACGTTCACCGGCAAAACCCAGATCAAGCGCCTTGAATACAAGGTGGGCGCAGACGGGGAATGGGGTGACACCAGCTTGGTGGCCGATGAAGTGACCATTGATTTCAAACTGGTAGTACCAGCCAAATAAAAAGGAGTTAGGGATGTTCAAGCAAGTATCGAAAACCGTGTTGGGCAGTGCAATTGCATTGGGTATGTTGGGTGCTGCGCATGCGGCGGTGGATACCTATGTGATCGACCCAAGTCACACCTTCCCTTCGTTTGAGGCGGACCACATGGGCGGGTTGTCACTGTGGCGTGGCCAGTTTGAGAAAACCAAGGGCATGGTGACCCTGGACCGTGCCAATAAAACCGGTACAGTGGACATTGAAATTGATGCGGCCAGCCTTGACTTTGGTCATGGCAAGATGAACGAGCATGCCAAAGATATAGACATGTTCGATGTGGAAGCCCACCCCACCATTACCTACACGGCCAGCAAAATGCGCTTTGAAGGTGACAAGCCGGTGGAGGTGTTGGGTAACCTGACTTTGAAAGGGATCACGAAGCCGGTTCCATTGAAGATCAACACTTTCAAATGCATTATGCACCCCATGAAAAAAGCGGAAGTGTGTGGCGCCGATGCGGTGGCTGAATTCAAGCGCACGGACTTCGATTTGGGCTATGGCGTGGACCGTGGCTTTTTTCCGGAAGTGAAAGTGTTGATTACCATTGAAGCGGTGAAACAGCCGAAGTAAAAATGGATTGAATGAAAAAAGCCGGCGCCTTTGTGGGGGCCGGCTTTTTTGTTTCAGCGACGGTTATTTGCTGTCAGTTGCATGTTCCAGTTTTTCATTTTTAGCCTCGCTCCGTGTTTTCCACAGCGAGAACACCACGCCACCTGCAATCAAGCCCAGGGTAATGCTGAGTGAAAAGGCGGGCGGGAACTTGCCGATGAAATTCACCAGGAAGATTTTGCTGCCGATGAACACCAGTACCATGGCCAAAGCGTACTTCAGGTAGTGGAAGCGGTGGATCATCGCGGCCAAGGCAAAGTACAGTGCACGCAGGCCCAAAATGGCAAAGATGTTGCTGGTGTACACAATGAAGGGGTCGGTGGTGATCGCGAAAATCGCGGGTACGGAATCGACCGCAAAGATCAGGTCGACAAACTCGATCAACACCAGCGCCAGTAACAGGGGTGTGGCAAAACGTACAACATTGCCGGTTTTGGGGTCGGCTTCGTTCACAACAAACGCGTTGCCACGCAGGCCTTCGGTCACGCGCATGCGTTTGCGCAAAAACTTCAGGATCGGGTTGTTTTCAATGTCGGGTTTGCTGTCGGCCATGAACCACATTTTGATACCCGTGATCACGAGGAAGGCGCCGAACAGATAAAGCACCCAACTGAATTCTTTCACCAGCGCAGCGCCCAGACCGATCATGATGGCGCGCAATACGATTACGCCCAAAATGCCCCAGAACAACACGCGGTGCTGGTACTGACGGGGAATGGCGAAGAACGAGAAAATCATGGCGATGACAAACACGTTGTCCATCGACAGTGATTTTTCAATGGCGAAACCGGTGAAGTAGTTCATGCCGCTTTCTGAACCCAGGTACCACCACACCCAAGTACCGAACAGACAGGCAGCGGTGATGTAGCCACCCGAGAGCAGCAAACTTTCCTTGACCCCAATTTCGTGATCATCCTTGTGCAGCACGCCAAGGTCGAAGGCGAGCAGCGCAACCACAATACCGACAAACAACAGCCAAATCCATGCGGCTGTGCCGAGAAAGTCGGTGTGCATGAATTCCATTAAAACGTCCACGTTGATACTCCATAAGGGTTGAATTGAACACGGCGCCATGGTGTATCAGTTGTGATTTCGGAAAAACCAGTATTTAATGAACTGTTGATTCGGTTTTTACGAAGTTACTTTGTGGGGCTTGCATGACTTTGAACTATCGCCATTTGCATTATTTCTGGATGGTGGCCAAAGAGGGCGGTTTTGCGCGGGCTGCCGAACGCATGGACATGGCCATTCAAACCATTAGCGCCCAGGTGCGCGAGCTGGAGAAGGATTTGGGCCACCAGTTGTTAAAACCCGAAGGGCGTGGCGTGTCACTGACCGAGGCGGGGCAAGTGGCTTTTGCCAAAGCGGAGGAAATTTTCCAGATTGGGCAAAGCCTGCCTGAGCTGGTGCGGGCGGTGGCGAGCAAACCTGTACGGCGTTTCAAGGTCGGCCTTTGCGACGGTATTTCAAAACTGGCGGTGCATGCGCTGCTCAAGCCGGTGTTGAATACGGAAGACTTGCACCTGACTTGCCACGAGGGCGAGCCCGAGCAGTTGCTGGCGGAATTGGCCCTGCATCACCTGGATTTTGTGTTCGCTGGGCAGCCACCGCCAGCAAACCCGAATTTGCGCATGCAAAGTCGCCTGCTGATCAGTTCAGAAGTGGACTGGTACGGCGCATCAAAGTGGGTGAAAAAAGGTGCATTGACACATTTCCCGGAATGTCTGCATGACCTGCCGGTGTTGCTGCCCACCGGTCATTCAAGGCTACGTGTCGATTTGAATCACTGGTTTGAGCAGTTGGGCATTGTGCCGCATGTGGTGGGTGAGTTCGAGGACAGTGCTTTGATGTCGGTGTTTGCCGCGCGGGGATTTGGGGTTTTTCCGGTGAGCCGCTTGGGCGTTTACGACACAGGCACTTTAAGCGGCCTGCGATTGCTGGGGCAGTGTGATGACCTGCACGAGGAAATTCATGGGGTGTGGAATGTACGGGGAATCGACCACCCCTTGGTGGTCGAATTGTTGAACAGGCTTGGTGATTGAGCCGTTAAGCCGCGGCCACCGCCGCTTCAATTTCAGCAAAGGTGCTTGCTTTAACTGGGTCCATCACTGGAATTCCCATTTGACGCGCAATTTGCGTGGATGAAAACAGGCCCACTACGCGCATTTTGCCGGTGCGGTTGTCAACCACCAACGCATGTTGCCGGTTGTGTTCACGCAGCGTAGCGATGATGTGGCCCACTTCCGCCCGGGAGACGGCACCGAACTCAAGAAACTCGAGATCGGGCAGCTTCACCATGACATCGTTCACCGTGAGTTCAGGCACGTTGCGGTTGCTTGACGAAGCTTCCTTGATGGCTCTTTCGCCAGCCAGGTCGTTTGCGGTCAGCAGGCCCTGTAAATGCCCCAGGCTGTTGCGCACAAACAGAAGTTTGACGCCACACACAATCATGGTGGTGCGAGCTTGTTCCAGTGTTTCCGAGTCGGAAATGCTGACAGGGTGCACTCGCCGCAGATCGGTCATGGCGTCGAAGGCGGGAGAATCGGCGGTCAGCTTTAGAGGGCGACTGGGATCGCTCACCGTAATCATGTCGGTGGCGCCAGCGCTGATGTGTTCGAGTGATTGGTAGTGTTGTCTGATCATGTTGAACCCTTTTTGACACACAAGTGGCGTTGCATCCGCAGCCTGAGAGCTGGCGGGTGAGTTTGCAGGACGGACCGCATGCAAAAGGGGGGTACAGGCACAAGGGTTTGTTGCCTTGTGTCGTGGCAGTGCTAGCACCGTCCACTAATAATTTAGTCTACGCTGCTCGCAAAAAGTTTCAAGTCAGTAAAAGCCCGGAGGACACAATCGAATACCCACCTTTTCCGCAGATGAAAGGGCTCAAGTTTTTGGAAAAGGTGTTCAGCCTTGCGGGGCTTACTTCAGCGGGGTGCCAAGTGCATAAGGCAGAAGGTTCATCACTTCCTTGCTGACACCCATGGCCAGGTGGGGGGTGTCAATTTCAATGTGTTCAACATTCGGGCTGAAGCGATCAATGCAGGCTTGCCAACTCACAATGGAGTCTTTCTTGCAGTACAGGGCCACAATGGGGCACACAATGGGGTGCTCAAAGCGTTTCAGGGTGCTGTTCTCGATCGATTCCACATCCAGCCCGCGGATGTCGTAAAGCGTTTTCACGGCGGTGTATTTGGGGCCGCCAATCACGGGGCTGCCAATGGTCACAATGCGGCTCACGTTTTGTTGCACTTCGCGCGCCGCCTCGCGCGCCAGGTAGCCACCCAGGCTCCAGCCCAGCAGTTTGATCGGGGCTTGGGCCTGCTCGGAGTGTTCTTTGATGTCTGCAATCACCTGTGGCAGCAGCTTGCCTACTTCGCCGTGGTTAAAACCAGCCGACCAATGCACTGTTTTGTAACCCAGGGAATCAAGATAGCGTTTGATGAACGTCATGCTGCTGGAACTGGCACCAAAGCCCGGCAGCAGCAAGATGGTTTGACCTTGCCCCACATTCTTGCGGGCCAGGAAACGCCAGCCCACAGCCAGTTTGGCAGCTTCAAATGGGGTTTTGGCCTCGCCCAACAACAAGCTTAGTTTGGGTTTGCCAATGGTGTTGCCGTAGCGTTTTTGAAATTCTGCTTTGTTCATGGGGTGTTACAGGGTTGTGCACACCCGAGAAAATACGGCAAGCCGGGGCTGCGCACAAAGAGGAATTCCTCTATTGCACCAAAGCAAGGCTTTGGTTGGCCAGGCGAATTCGCAAGGCCAGTTCTCTGGACAGGTTATTTTGAAGGGTGTGACCCAAGTCTGGCGCCCGGGCAAGTAACTGCTCGAATTGCGCCGTGGGTAGAAAAAGAAGCGTGCAATGGCTGTCAGCGCGCACTGTTGCCGAGCGAGGCTTGCGATCAATCAGCGCCATTTCCCCGACCATGCTGCCGGGGCAGAAGCGCATTAGCCTTTCATTGCTGTGGCCTGTGTGGTGCCAGGCGCTCAGTTGTCCTTCCAGCAACACGTACAAGCCACAAGGCTCGGTGCCTTCGCTGAACAGGGTCTGGCCAGCAGGCAGCACGGTGGTGTTCCAGTGGGCAGAAAAACCGGCGATTTGATCCGGGTTCATGTGGTCACACAGGTGGCTGTTTTTCAAAGCATCTTCGGCGCTGCAACTTGCCTGTTCAAGCGCAAGGGGTGCCAGCAGCTGGTTTTCAATGTGCCAGAAGGCATCGTCGATGTGGCCTTGCGTGGCAATACCCAAGCGGCCAAGGCAGCTGCGCAACAAGGATTCACCGCCCATGGCTTGTTCATGGGTGGGCAACACGGCAACGGTGCGCACATGTTGCAAACCTTGTTTCAATAGCCTTTCGAGGCAGTCGCAGGCGGTGTCGTCGATGTAGCGCAAGTGTGTGAAATCGAGGACAACAGACTGCGCGGGAACAAGTTCGTCGTGCAGGCGAATGGCAATGGCTGGTGCATTTCCGAAAAACAGATTGCCTTCAAAGAGAACCCAGGCCAAATGTTCAAAGGCCGTATCAAGGTGTTGGCGGTGCGCGCGCGGGCGCATGCTGCGCGAACGTGCGGCGGGCTTGAACTCGATGTTGCGCAACCCGCTGCCCGATTGTTGTTGAAGAAAATAGGCGGCCACAAACAGCACGCCAACCAAGGTGCCAATTAACAGGTTGCTGATGCCGGTGACAAACACCATGCAAAGCACCACCCACACGGTGAATCGTTCGGTGGGCGCCATTTGTTTGCGTGTGGAGGGCAAGGCAAACCGTTGGATCAATCGAAGTGTGCTGCCCTGAATCAGAAACAGCGAACTGACTGCCACGGCGGTGGCCAGAATGTGCAGTGGCAACTGCGCGAGAATTGGCCAGGTGAATATCAATAGCAGGGTAAGCACACCGACGTACCACGCTTCGCTTTGACGGCTTCTCGCACCCATGCCCAGGCCTGCATTGCTTCTGGAAAAATAGTTGGAACTGGGCAAGGCCAGCGCCAGACCACACAACACATTGCTGATCGCCAAAGTGTTCAATTCTTGCCGTGTGTTGTGGCGTGTGCCCAGGGTTTGGTCCACTTGCAACAGTGATTGCATGCTTTCCAGCACCACCAGCAAAGCCAGTACCGCAGCCCCCACCAACACCTGGAGCAGCAGACCCGGGGTGCTAAGCAACAATGCGACAATTGCCTGAATGCTGTCCGCAAAGCCCGGTGTTTGCAGGGTTTGCAACAGTGGGTGGCTCGGCATGGCAGCCACGGTTTGCACGGGCAGTGCGCCTGGCCAGGTCCACAGCAGCATGGCATTCAGCGTAAAACCGCAGGCCAGGCCGTAGACCAGGCCCAAGGGGTTGGGCCGTATGGCGCGGAAGTACAGCAGCACGCCGACTGTAATTGCCGACACACCCAGTGCCATGGGCGAGAAAAGTGCGGGTGTGGCCGCCGCCTGCACAGCGGTGGTGTACACCGCAAAGCCCATCATGGCTGGCAGCAGTTTGTAGGCCGAAAACAAACCCAGCGTGGTGTTCATTCCGATCAGGACCGGCGCGGGAAGAAACTGCATCAACTTGCCTACACCCTGTTGCTGGGCCAGTGCAATCAGCAGGCCAGCCAGCGCGATTTCAAGCGCCAGCAACAACATCAACTCAAAGTGATTGGTGGTGATTTGTAAAAAACCAAGCAGGGACCCGGCAATAATCAGCGCGGTTGAAGAACGTGGGCCTCCGAATTGAACGGGTGCCTTTCCCAGGAGGGCACCCAGTACACCGCCAATCAGGGCACTGGCCAGGCCAGCGTAAATGCCGTAGGCCAGGCCGGCTTGCCCCAAAGGAGCAAAGGCCAGCATGCCGTAAACAATTGCTTGAGCGTATCCACCGAATGCGACCAGTGCGCCCGCTTTGAGTTCGGTATTCAAGCGGTGTTATTTCGAGGTGGGCATCGCGAATTCTGCGCCTTTCTCGATGCTGTCCGGCCAGCGCTGCATGATGGATTTCTGGCGGGTGTAGAAGCGCACGCCTTCTTCACCGTAAGCATGCATGTCGCCAAACAGGCTGGCCTTCCAGCCACCAAAACCGTGCCACGCCATGGGCACCGGAATGGGCACGTTAATGCCAACCATACCAACCTGCACTTGGCGGCCAAATTCACGGGCCACGTTGCCGTCGCGGGTGTAGCAACTGACGCCATTGCCGTATTGGTGGCTGTTGATCAACTCCAGGCCTTCGGCAAAGTTGCCCACACGCACGCAGCCAAGTACCGGGCCAAAAATTTCTTCCAGGTAAATGCGCATGTCGGGCTTTACGTTGTCGAACAAGGTGCCGCCGGTGTAAAAGCCGTTTTCGAAGCCTGCGGGTTTTTGTCCGCGACCATCGACGACCAGTGTGGCGCCTTCATCCACGCCAATCTGCACGTAGTCTTCAATGCGCTTGAGCGCCTCCGAGGTCACGATTGGACCCATTTCGGCGGACAAGTCCATGCCATCAGTCACTTTCAGGGTTTTCAGGCGGGCCGCCAACTTGGGGATCAGCCTGTCGCCCACGTCGCCCACCATGACCGCCACGGAAATGGCCATGCAGCGCTCGCCTGCGCTGCCGTAGGCGGCACCGATCAGTGCGTCGGTCACTTGGTCCAGGTCCGCATCGGGCATTACGAGCAGGTGGTTTTTTGCGCCGCCCAAGGCTTGCACGCGCTTGCCGTTGCGTGCACCAGTTTCATAAATGAATTTCGCAATTGGAGTAGAACCCACAAAGCTGAGTGCAGCCACGTCGGGGTGGTTCAGCAGGGTTTCAACGGCCAGTTTGTCGCCGTGTACCACGTTGAACACGCCATCGGGCAGGCCTGCTTCTTTGAACAGCCTGGCCATGAAGTTGGCGGCGCTGGGGTCGCGTTCGCTGGGCTTGAGAATGAAGGTGTTGCCGCAGGCAATCGCCACGGGAAACATCCAGCAAGGCACCATGCAGGGGAAGTTGAATGGCGTAATGCCTGCGGTGGTGCCATTGATGAAGTGGGCGACAGTTTGATCGTTGTTGTAGGGTTGCATGTGTCTGGGCCTGCTGGTTTGCTTCTGAAGCTGACTATTGTCGCGCAAGGCGGGGCTGGGTTGAATCGGTGCTTACACCAAGCTTTTGATTTTTTAGGCAATGCCCGCAAATTACTGCAGTCGTGTCAGTAAATCCCTGATTTTTAATCCAATTGTTGCTATTGGCAGTACCAATAGCATAAGGCTCGCCACCAAGGCAGGCCCAGAATTAAAGCAGAGGAGACAGCGGTGATTAAAGGCTTGAAGAACAGGGCCGCGTTGCGGCGTGGTCAATTGTGGGTTGCAGCCAGTGCTGCGGTGCTGGTGTTGGCGGGCTGCCTGGGCAGCAGTGACAACGCGGTTACGGGATCGGACACCCGCACCAACCCGAATGAAAACCCCAACCTGAAATACGATGTCAGCATTACCCGAACCACCTACGGTGTGCCGCACATTCGCGCCAAGGATTACAGCAGTTTGGGTTATGGCCAGGGTTATGCTTTTGCGCAAGACAACCTGTGCGTGTTCCTTGAAGATTTGCTGACTATTCGCGGTGAACGTTCACGCTTTTTTGGCCCGGATGGCACGTACACGATTGAACCCAATGGATCGACAGCCAACAACGTGGCCAGTGACTTTTTCTGGAAAAGCCTGTTTGCTTTTGAGGAGGAGGGCGCCGATGGTGTAACCCGCAATGCCTGGCAGCGCACACGCGACAAGACCATTCCCGATTTTCAGAATGTGGTGGCTGGCTATGCCGACGGTGTGAACCGATACATTGCGGAACTGAAGGCCGGTGAACATGAGTATGAGCAGGCCGATGGCAGCAAATTGCCCGCACATGCCGCCTGTTCCGATGCCGAATGGCTGGCCCCAATTACGGCTGACGACATGTACCGCCGATTTGTGCGCCTGGCCGTGTTGGCCAGCAGTTCGGTGTTTGTAAGCGAAATTGGCAATGCCCAACCCCCCGCTACATTGCCCGTGGCCAGTGCAAGCCCTCAAAAGCTGGGCCGCAGTGCCGCCCAGCAGGTGGCTTTGCTGAAGGCCAATCCCAACCCCTTCACGGCGATGCAGAACAAAGACCACTTTGGCAGCAATATGTACGCCTTTGGCAAGGATGCAACTGCGAACGGCCAATCGTTGGTCTACGGCAACCCGCACTTTCCGTGGAAGGGTACTGAGCGCCTTTACCTGAGCCACAACATTCTGGAAGCAAATGGCGAAAAAACCATGGATATCATGGGTGTGGGCCTTTACGGCGTGCCTGCGGTGTTGATTGGTTTTAATGAACATGTGGCCTGGAGCCACACGGTGTCAACCGCCTTTCGATTTACGCTGTACCAGTTGCAAATCAACCCGGTCAACCCCACCCAGTACCTGTACGAGGGCGAAATGCGCGACTTGATCGCATTGCCCACCGAAATTGAAGTGAAGCAACCCGATGGCAGCATTACCACCATGCAACGCACCATGTACCGGAGCCACTATGGCCCCATGCTGGTACTGGAGGCCAGTGGTGTGCCTGTATTGGGTTGGAACCAGTTGATGGCCTTTACCCTGCGCGATGCCAATCTTGAAAATGATCGCCTGATTAATCAGTTTGCCAAGTGGAACCTGGCCAAGTCGCTGGAGGAATTCATTGACTTGCATGCCAGCGAACTGGGTGTGCCTTGGGTGAATACTGTGGCCAGTGGGCCAGGCAAGCCTGCGTACTATGGCGATGTCACCGTGGTGCCGCATGTGACTGATGAAAAAGTTGCGGATTGTGCCGCCGAGCCATTCAACTCTGTGGTGGGTCAGCTGTCGCCCGGTTTGCCTGTGTTGGACGGATCCCGCGAAGCCTGCGAGTGGGGCAGCGACCCTGATGCACCTGCGCCTGGTATTTTTGGCGCGGGCAACCTGCCCACACTACAGCGCGACGATTATGTAACCAACTGCAATGACAGCCATTGGCTCAGTAACCCACGCCAGCCACTGACCGGTTTCAATCGCATTATTGGCGATGAAAATGCAGAACGCACTTTGCGCACCCGCTTGTGTACCCTGCAAGCTGAACGCCGCTTGGGCGGTGCCGATGGCCTGCCAGGCAATCGCTTTACGCAAGACAATCTAAAAGAAATTGCATTGGGCAGCGAGATTTACTCAGCCACTTTGGCCAAGCAATCGGTGGTGGATGCGTTGTGCCAGGTGCCGGTGTTGCTGAGTACCGGTTTGATGCCAGTGCAAACTGCCGATGCCTGTGCCGCGTTGGGTGCCTGGGATGGCAGGGCCAACCTGGACAGCAAAGGCGCGCACCTGTGGCGTGAATTCTGGCGCCGTGCCATTGCAAACCCCGGGGGCCTGCCCGTGGGTGCACCGCAACTGCATTTGCCTTTTGATGTGCCAGTGCCTTTGTCATTGCCGACCAATTTGTGGACCAATGGGTTCAACGCTGCAAATCCGTTGAATACACCGAACACCTTGAATCTTGCCAATCCCTTCACTTCTGCCGCATTGGCGGATGCCATTCTGGCGGTGCAGGCGGCGGGTTTCGCGCTGGACGAACCATTGGGCAATATTCAGAAATCAGGCGTGCAAGCGAGTGCCACGCCAATTTTCGGCGGCACAAGCCCGGAAGGTGCATTCACTATTGTGAGCACCGAACCCGGTCGCCTGAATTCAGAAGGCTACAAGGTGACTTTCGGCAACAGCTACATTCAGGCGGTAACCTGGGATGACAAAGGCAAGCCACAAGCCGATGCCATGTTGACTTATTCACTGTCGACTGACCCGGCCAACCCGCATTTTGATGATTACACCAAAGCGTACTCCGAGAAAAACTGGGCACGGTTGCCTTATACCAACGCGCAGATTCAAGCCGCTAAGGTTGGTGAAACCAAAGTGCTACGCCAGCAAAGGGCGTCAAACTGAGCATGCCATAAGTGTTAAATTGGCAACAATTGTAAAGTAACCGAATAAGGGGCTAAAACCGCCCTTTATTCGCGCATGCGGCTTGCTCCCATCGATGCAACATCGAGTTGTAAAATGGGGAACGTTCGCGATGAAACAGTTCGAGTCTGGCACCGGGGCCTACGCCTCGGCTTCGGTTGGCCGCAAACTTGAGAAGCTGGAGAAAAGAGACACACTCAGCCTCGCCGGGTTTGCTTTCCTTTGTGCTGCTTTGTCCTTCGCACTTGGGCATACCTACGCAACGAGAAATGCACAAAGCGTTGAAAATTTGTTCCACAGCAACATTGCTGAAGTGCGATCGCTGGTCGTACAACGCATGCAACTGTACGAGTACGGCGTGCGTGGTGCACGGGGTGCCGTGGCCTCTGTGGGGTTCGATCATTTCACGAGAGCACATTATCTGAAATATGCTGCCAGTCGTGATTTTGATCGCGAATTTCCGGGAGCTCGCGGATTTGGTGTTATTTATCGCGTACCGAATTCGCAGTTGGCTCAAGTTGAAGCGTCGCTACGCGTTGAATATGACCAAAATACGTCCGTAAGATCGTTGGGTGAACATGAAGGCGACAAATACATCATTCGCTACCTTGAGCCCTATGCAAGAAACAAAAGCGCCATCGGCCTTGATATTGCGTCTGAAATTAATCGAAAAACTGCCGCCGATTTGTCTGCCATTTCAGGCAAAGCCACATTGACGGGTCCAATTACCGTATTGCAGGCACTGGAAAAAAAGGATTCTGCCTTCCTGCTTCTTCTTCCAATTTACGACACACCAAATAGTAACGATGCAACGGCGCAAGCTAAGCCGATGCTGAAAGGTTGGGCTTATTCGGTACTGGTGTTCAATGAAATTATCCAGCACGTGAATTTTGCTGCCAATCACCTGGCTGTTCGCTTGACCGATGTGACTGATGCAAGCAATTCCGAGCCCTTTTACAGCACCGATGGGTGGCATGTTGCCAGCCATGAACTGAAAGATTCAATTGAGTTTCAAGTGCATGGCCGTACCTGGCGAATGGAGGTCAGTGCCATGCCATCCATTTACCTAGAGCCTCAACCGTACAACATGGGCTTTACTGGTTTTCTGCTTGTACTTGTTAACTTCAGTTTGTTTGTGGTGGCCTACTTGCTGCTAGTGGCCAAGCAACGCTCGGTAATTGAGCAGCGACATCAACTGGCACTGACCGGGTCCATTATTGAAGCCTCCTCCATGGGCTCTTTACTTGTTGACTCCGAGGGGCGAATTGTCCGCCTGAACCGACGGATTGCAGAGATGTTCGGGTATGCCGAAAAGGAACTTCTGGGGCAGATGGTTGAAATGCTTGTGCCCACTGAAATACGCGCGGTACATGTCAAAAACCGTGAGGAATACGATGGTCGGTATCTACAAATGGCCAACCAACGGCAAATTTTCGGTCTGCGTGCAAATGGAGAAACATTTCCTCTCGAGGTCACCCTGAACAGTATTCATGTGAATGATAAGCGGTATGTGCTGGCCGGGATCAGCGATATCACAGAGCGGGTTCGTTTTCTCTCCAGAATTCAGGAAAGTGAGGCAAGCTGGCGAGGTTTGGCCAATTCATTGCCGCAGTTGGTGTGGACCATGAATGCAGAAGGACAGGTGGATTTTCTCAGTGATCAATGGGGCGCGCGACCAACAACAGAACAGCATGCGGATGCACAATTCCACAGCAGTATTCATCCCGAGGACTGTGCGCGGGTTATGGAAATGCTTGCGCAGGCCATGCAAAATCGCACAAGTGGCCAAACCGAATGTCGATTGAAGCGACTTTCTGATGCGGACTATGAATGGTATGACATGCAACTGGTGTCTTTCAAAGATGACGCCGGTCATGTTTTAAAGTGGATTGGGTCGAACACCAACATCCAGTTGAGGAAAAAGGCAGAAACGGAAATTCTGGCTTTGAATACAGGCTTGGAGTGCACAGTGCAGGAACGCACCGCTGCGCTGCAAAAAGCACAGCAAAACCTGAGCGACATCCTCAATTCAGTACCCAGTATGATCGGGTATTGGAATCGACACTTGAGCAATGAATTGGCAAACCGACCTTT
The DNA here is from genome assembly GCF_043511195.1 of Limnobacter sp. Lineage (NCBI taxonomy): Bacteria > Pseudomonadati > Pseudomonadota > Betaproteobacteria > Burkholderiales > Burkholderiaceae > Limnobacter > Limnobacter sp. The sequence continues at coordinate 706,995 of NZ_CP121330.1, forward strand.
GCAGGAATTCATCGACAAAGCCAGACAAATTCAGACAGATTCCGAGAAAGGAAACCTGTTTGAGCAGTTGTTTGATATCAACAGTATTCATATTCAGGCGGCACTCTCAGGGCGTCCCATCCGATTTGAACAGCAGGTTTGGTTGAGCACCGACATGCCAAGTTATTTTGATATTCATTACATACCGCATCAGACCAATCAGAAGATCGTGGGCTTGTATGTGCTGATGCAAGATATTTCCGAGGCCCGTCGGGCGCAACTGCATGCCGAATTGATTTCACGGCAAAAATCATCGTTTCTCGCGGTGATGAGTCATGAAATCAGAACGCCCTTGAATGGCATTCTTGGTTTGGCTGGTCTGTTGGCTGAAAAAATTCAGGATGAAGAACTGAAAAAAGATGCCGTATTTTTGCGAGGCAATGCGCAAACACTCACGGTGATTCTCAATGACATTCTGGATATATCCAAGGTTGAAAGCGGCAAGCTGAAGCTGGAGCATGTGGCATTTAATCTGAAAGAGCAGGTGGATTCGTGTTGCATGCTGCATCAAATTCCAGCACAGGAAAAAGGCGTGGCGTTTAAAGCCCACTACACTGGATTCAATGCTGAAACAACTTTGGCGGGCGACCCAACTCGCCTGCGGCAGGTGCTTCACAATTTGCTGTCCAATGCAGTCAAGTTCACATCAGCAGGACAGGTGTCGCTGAAGGTGGACTACCGGCGCGGCAATGATGAAGTCAATGTGTTGTGTGTCGAGGTGGCCGATAGCGGCGTTGGAATTCCGAAAGAAAGTCAAGGCAGTATTTTTCAGCCTTTTTACCAGGCGGAAAGCTCCACATTCCGAAAATTTGGTGGAACTGGCTTGGGTTTAAGCGTGATCAAGGCGATTGTGAGTGCCATGAGCGGTAAGCTGTGGTTCAATTCCGAGCCAAATGTGGGCACCACTTTTTTTGTCGAAGTTCCTCTGGAAGAGTTACACATTGAGCGACCACTTTTCAGCAAGGACAATTCGGTTGGCTTTGTATCTCCACGCCATATCTTGATCGTAGATGACATGCCCCTGAACCTGAAGGTTTTGAGGAAGATACTGGAGCATGATCAACACCGGGTGGAGCAAGCCAGCGATGGGCTAAGCGCATTTGAATTGTGCGAAACAACAAAGTTTGATTTGATATTTCTCGACATCAGCATGCCGGGCATGGATGGCTATGAAACCGCACAGAAGATTCGCGGGCAAAGTGCCTTGAACAAGTTCACCCCAATTGTGGCCTTGAGTGGGCATGCGTTTGATGAAGATATTCAAAAATCACTGGCCTGCGGCATGACCGCACACTTAAGCAAACCAATTGATGTAGACAGGATACGCCAGAGAATTTTTGAGTTAACTTGAAATACACACCTATAACTGTCGGTAGATACAAATGAATAACGTGACCGAGTACCTGCCGCATGGCTTTTGCATTGCATGGAATCCGCAACTGCTGGCCATGCATGTTATTTCAGACCTGCTGATTGCAATCGCCTACTTTTCGATCCCGATCGGTATCGTCTATGTGGCCAAGCGCCGACCCGATGCGGTGTTACAACCCGTTTATTATTTGTTTGCGGCATTCATTCTTGCCTGCGGCGTAACGCATGTCATGGGTATTCTTACCCTGTGGGTTCCGCTGTATTACACCCAAGGCATTACAAAAATGGTCACTGCCCTGGTGTCAATTGCCACGGCAATTTACCTGCTACCCAAATTGAAGCACATCATGGCTTTGCCCGATCTGGCCAAACTGACCCAGATCAATTCTTCCTTGGCGCAAGAAATTGAATCGAGACGACAGTCTCAAGAACTCGCGCTTCAGGCCCAAAAAACGCAAGCGGCCTTTCTGGCCAATATGAGCCATGAAATTCGAACGCCAATGAATGGGGTATTGGGCACAATCGATCTGTTGCTCGACACGGAATTGAAACCTGAACAACACCAACTTGCTGCGGCTTCCAAGCGCAGTGCTGCTTCATTGCTTGGCTTGCTCAACGACATTCTCGACATTTCAAAAGTGGAAAGCGGACAGATGACTTTGCGCAACAACCCGCTTGAACTGGCAGAGGTGTTTACCGATGTTGAAGCGGCATTGACCTTTGAAGCACAAAGCAAAAACATCGAATTACACTGCCCTGCCGAGGCTGTGCCTGATGTCACTTATCTGGGCGACTCCGTGCGACTGCGGCAAATTTTGCTGAACCTGGTGGGCAATGCCATCAAGTTTACCGATGTGGGCCATGTGAAAGTGACCTGTCGGGAAGTGTCCCGAACCGGGCAACAGGCTGTGCTCGAATTCACCGTGAAAGACACCGGTGTGGGTATTGCTCCCGAGCATCAAAAGAACCTGTTCAAACGTTTTACACAGGTAGACAACTCCAGCACAAGGCGCGCGCAAGGCAGCGGCCTTGGCTTGGCTATTGTGAAAGAACTGGTGGAGCTTATGGGGGGGCAGGTGCACATGCAAAGCAAGCCGAATCAGGGAACCGAGGTGGTATTCACTTTGAAGCTGGCAGTGCAATTACCGATTGATTCTGCCACAGTGGAACCCGCCGCTGGGCAGATTTTTGCGGCACCCGCCGTTGCGAAATTTCGCGGAATAATACTGGTGGTTGAAGACGCTGCCATGAATCAAATGGTGGTGTGCAAAGTGCTGGAACGCCTGGGCCTGGAGTCCAAAATTGCCAACAACGGGCAAGAGGCGCTTGACCTGCTTGCGAAAGAATCATTCGACCTGGTGCTGATGGATGGACAAATGCCGGTGATGGACGGTTACGAAGCCACTAAGCTTATTCGAAGCGGTACAGTGCCCGGCATTAACAAAAACATACCCGTGGTGGCGCTGACCGCCCATGCTATGGTTGGAGAGGACCAGAAGTGTCTGGATGCCGGCATGAACGACTACCTGAGCAAACCACTTGAACGCGACAAGTTGATTAAGGTGCTAGGCAAATACCTGAAGCAGGTTTAACTGTTTCAGGTGGGTTGAACACATTGGCGAAGCGCCAAAATTTGGCGGGCAATGTCAGCCAGTTCGTCAACCGCTTGCTGACAGTTCACCAAGTCGTTTTGTTTGGCAGATTCTTCAAGCCGTTTGACCTGTGGCGAGAACCTTAGCAGCCCCAGGTTTTGAGCAACACCCTTGAAGTAATGTGCCTTGGTGGCCAGGTTGGCGAAATCGCCTTTCTCGACTTGCGCCTGAAGGTTTGCGCGCTCGGCTGTGAACTCGGCCAAAAACATGTCGAGAATTTCCAGCAGCAGATCGTGATCATCACACATGCGATCCAGCGTGGTTTCCAGATCGATTTCAGATGACAAGCTGCTCAGGTTCATTGGCAAGAATTAATGTGTGAGATTACCGATAAGTTTACTTTAAATTATTCATTCGCTCGTCATGTTCTTTGCGCAGCGTTTTGCGCAATTCTGCGTTGGCATGGCGCTTTTTGTCTTTGTCTGTTCGGGGTTCCAGCTGGGGTACTTTGCCGGGCGTGCCATCGGCATTCATGGCCACCATGGTGAAAAAGCAGCTGTTGGTGTGGGTGGCAATGCCCTTGTGAATGTCTTCGGAAACCACCTTGATGCCCACCTCCATCGAGGTGTTGCCGGTGTAATTCACACTGGCTAAAAAAGTAACCAGTTCGCCCACGCGAATGGGCTGTCGAAACAGCACCCGGTCAACCGACAACGTGACCACATACATGCCTGCATAACGGCTTGCACAGGCGTAAGCCACCTGGTCGAGCAATTTCAGAATATGCCCCCCATGCACTTTGCCGCTGAAGTTGGCCATGTCGGGGGTCATCAGCACGGTCATGCTGAGTTGGTGGTTGGGAAAGGGCATGGTGGTGCGCGCGCAGGAGTGGTCGAAGAAAACAGTGTAGCGCGCTTGCAGGCGCGGTGACACGTCTACAATGAGCCTTGGATTCATTTGCGGAGAATGCTTTGGCTGCAGAGCTGACCAAGTACGCCATTTGGCTGCTAAGCCCCCTGGGCCTGTGGATTGCCCTGTCGATGCTGGGCATGTTGCTGCCCAGCCCCTGGCGGATGCGTGCGGTGGTTTTGGCCCAATTGCAGTTGCTGGCGTTCAGCTTGCCCTGGGTTGGCGAAGCCCTGCTGGGCCCGCTGGAAGATGAAGCCTTGGTGATGGAAGCCAACCGACCCCTGCCCGCACAAGTGGACGCCATTGTGGTGCTGGGCGGCGGGTTGGAGGGCCGGTACGACGGTGTGCGCGCATTGCCCGATTTGAACGATGCAGGCGACCGGGTGTGGCAAGGCGCACGGCTGTACAAGCAGGGCGTGGCCCCACGCCTGGTGCTAAGTGGCGGGCAGTTTGGTGCAGACCCGCGTAAAGAAGCCGAAGCCCCCGGCATGAAAATGTTCATGTTCGACATGGGTGTGCCAGAAAACGCCATGTTGCTTGAAGGCAGTTCGCGCACCACATTCGAGAATGCGCTGCGCACCCGCGAATTGCTGGGCGAAGGCGCGCGCAATATTGCACTGGTCACCTCGGCCTTTCACATGGGCCGCGCAGTGTTGTGGTTTGAAAAGGCAGGTTTCACCGTGTACCCGGTGCGCACCGACATTCGTGTGTTGAACGAAGCGCGTCCCTTCTGGGAGTGGTTGCCCAAACCGCAAGCCCTGGATGAAAGTACTATTGCGATTAAAGAGCACCTGGGCCGTTTGCAGTTGAAGGCCAGTGGTGCGTATGAATCGGGGGGCAGCCAGTGAAAGTGTTCAAGCACATGCTTGTTGTGTTAACGGGGTTCATGCTTGCGGGTGCGGTACAGGCGGGCCCGGTGCTTGAATCGATCAAGAAACGCGATACCGTGCGCTGTGGGGTCAGCAGTGGTGTAGCCGGTTTTTCTGCCTTGGGCAGTGACGGGCAGTGGCGCGGGCTGGACGTGGCTGTGTGCCGTGCCGTGGCCGCAGCCGTGTTGGGCGACGCACAGAAAGTGCAGTTCACGCCGCTTAGTTCGCAACAGCGTTTTGCGGCTTTGCAGGCTGGGCAAATCGACATACTTTCACGCAACACCACCTGGACATTAAGCCGCGATGCCGGTTTGAATGCGCACTTTGCCGCGATCACTTATTACGACGGGCAAGGCATTTTGATGCACAAGCGCTTTGGCGTGAAAAGCGCCAAAGAATTGAAGGGCGCGGAAATTTGTGTGCAGTCGGGCACGACCAACGAGAAAAACCTGAGCACCTACCTGGGCACGCAAGGCATCACGGCCAAGGCCATTGTGTATGACAACTTCGAGGCCGCCTACAAAGCTTTTTTCAGTGGACGTTGCCAGGCATTTTCAACCGATGTATCGGCACTGATTGGTTTGAAAAGCAGCCAGAGCGGCAAGCCCGATGACTACGTGGTGCTGCCTGAAGTGTTTTCCAAAGAACCACTGGGTCCTGCCGTACTGCGCGGGGACGATGAATTTTTCGCCATCGTGAAATGGGTGGTGTTTGCCATGATCGAAGCCGAAGAACTGGGCGTGGGAAAAGCCAATATTGAACAAGCGTTGAACAGCAATAACCCGGCCGTGCAGCGCTTGCTGGGCGGTGCGGAAAATCTGGGAAAGCCCTTGGGTTTGCCGCGCGATTGGGTGCTTAAAATTGTGCAGCAAGTGGGCAATTATGGTGAGGTGTTCGAGACCAATTTGGGCAAGCAATCGCCTTTGAAACTGGAGCGTGGTTTGAACGCGCTGTGGACTGAAGGTGGGTTGATGTATGCCCCGCCTTTGCGTTGAAGGTGCGAACCGGTGAACTTTGAATTCCTTACGGACCCCGCCGGTTTTGGCCTCAGCGAAGGCTGGCTGCAAGTGGCTTTCAGTTCACCCTACTGGCAAATACTGTTGGCGGGTTTGCTCAACACGTTGAAGGTCGGCTTGCCTGCCCTTGTGCTGAGCACTTTCCTGGGCCTGTTCATTGGCCTGGGGCAATTGGCCCAACATCCGCTATTGAAAGGTCTGTGCAGGGGCTATATCAACCTGTTTCGCAATGTGCCTTTGTTGCTTCAACTGTTGGCCATTTACTTTGCCATTACCCAGTTTTTGCCCATTGCCAGCCAGGCCTGGTCTTGGGGCGACTCGGTGTTCTTAAGCAAAAGTGGTTTGGCTTTTCCCGCATTTTCCGAGGCACCTGTGCGCGGGCGTTTTTCGATCGAGGGCGGCTGGGTACTAAGCCCGGAATATTTGGCCGTGCTGCTGGCACTGGTGGTGTACACCGCTGCCTTTGTTGCCGAGATAGTGCGTGCCGGTGTGCAGGCCGTGAAACCTGGCATGCGGCAAGGTGCTTTGGCTTTGGGCCTGAACACCGCCCAAACCACTCGCTACGTGGTGTTGCCTTTGGCCTTGCGCGTGGTGGTGCCGTCATTGTCCAACCAGTATTTGAACCTGCTGAAAAATGCATCGCTGGGTGTGGCTGTGGGCTATCCGGAATTGGTGTCCGTGGCCAACACTGCAATTAACCAAAGTGGCAAGGCTGTGGAGTGCGTGCTCATTATTCTGGTCACTTACGCCCTGCTGAGCGCTGTCGCTGCGGGTTTAATGAATGTGCTTAACACACGTGTGAATCGGGGGGCCTTGTGAACCCTGCCGTGTTGTTCAATCGTTTTTTGTGGGTGGCCCTGCCATTGCTGTTGTTGCCGCTGGCCTGGGCGCTGGTCGACTGGGCCTTGCTTGGCGCAGTGTTTCGCCCTGATTTGCAAGCTTGCCAACAAGCTGCGGGGCAAGGTGCCTGCTGGGGCGTGGTGGCAGAAAAATGGCGGCTTAATTTGTTTGGCCGTTACCCGATAGAAGAACAATGGCGCGCAGCCACGGTGCTGGTGCTGTGGTCGGTCTTGTTGTTTGCAACCGCCGCCCGAATTTTCAAGCCCAACACAGCGTTCACCTTGTGGGCATTCGCAGTGCCCGGCAGTGCGGTGTTGCTTTATGGTGGCTTTGCCACAATGCCCACGGTGCCCACCAACTTGTGGGGTGGCCTGCCACTTACCTTGATATTAAGCACGGTGGGGTTTGGCTTGGCATTTCCGCTGGCGCTTTTGCTGGCCTTGGGGCGGCAATCTGCATTTGCACCCTTGCGCAGGTTTTGCATTGCTTACATTGAGGTGTTGCGTGCCTTGCCGCTGGTCACCGTGCTGTTTCTTGCCGCGTTTGTTTTGCCCTTGTGGCTGCCGGGCGAGGGCCTTGATTTGTTCACGCGGGTGCTGCTTACCATCGCCCTGTTCAGTGCCGCATATTTGGCTGAAGTGTTGCGCGGTGGTTTGCAGGCCGTGCCAGCTGCTCAGGGGCAGGCCGCCAAAGCATTGGGCCTGAATGTGATTCAGCGCAATGTGCATGTGGTGTTGCCGCAGGCCATACGCGCATGCCTGCCCAGCCTCACCAACAGCTTCGTGACCTTGTTCAAAGAATGTTCGCTGGTCACCATTGTGGCCTTGTTTGAGCTGACTGGTTCGCTAAGCCTTGCCCTGGCGGGCGATGTGCAATGGCGCAGCTTTTATCTGGAAGGTTATTTGTTCATCGGCTTGGTGTACTGGGCCTATTGCTTTGGTCTGTCGAAAACGGTCAAATAGAAAACAGGATTGCTCTCGTTAGAATTGAATTTCTAGCGCAAAAAATACATTCAGTGTACATTTGTACACTAATAAATCAATCCACACTCGAATTCCGATTCGGAGACACTGCATGAGCAAGAAAGAAGATCCCAGCACCGGCGAGAAACTGGAAGGCACCCTGATGTTTGTGGGTGACACCATTGCGCAAGCCACCACCCGGGTGCATGAATTCCACCGCGCCATCAGCGACATGCCATTCAAAGCTGTGGGTGCGGCCACGCTCAATGCCAGCAAGCCGGTGGAATCGGTTCACAATGAAATTACCGATCTGGTGTATGGCGCAGTGCGCGAAGCGGGCAAAGGCGTGTTTTCCGGTGCGGCCTGGGTCGTGCGGCAAGCCAACCAAAGTTTGGCATCGCCACAAATTATTGATCAGGCCATGGGTGGCGAGTTGATGGACGATGTCGACCACTTGCCAGTGCCTGTTGCACCCAACGCAAAAACCGACAAGCGTGTTTCTGCCATTTCAAGCGCAATCAATGGTGTGTTTGGCGACCACTTGGCAGCCACACGCAACCCCATGCAAGTGCACATGAATTTGTACGCCAACGGGCAGGCCTTGCAGCCCGATCAGGCCGCTTTGCTGGCCCAGTTTCCCGATGCACATAATCATTTGGTCATTTTTGTGCATGGCCTGTGCTGCAACGAAGACAGCTGGCAAATGTATTACAACCCCAGCGAACCTGCCACCCGCCCTTATGGCGACAAGCTGCAAGACGATTTCCCGGTCACCTCGCTTTATCTGCGTTACAACACGGGCCGCAACATTGATTCCAATGCCCGCCAGTTCAAACGCATGTTGAACAAGCTGGTGCGCAATTGGCCTGTGGCGGTGGAAGGAATTACTTTGGTGGGCCACAGCATGGGCGGCCTGATCAGCCGCTCGGTGGTCGAAGCATTGACCGACGACGACATTATTTTGAAACGTGCCATTCGCGACGTGGTGTGCCTGGGTTCACCCCATGCCGGTGCGCCACTGGCCCGCCTTGCTGCTGCAGGCGAGCAATTGTTTGGCAAATTTGAATTGGCCCGCCCCATTGGGCGGGTTCTGGGTGTGCGCTCACGCGGCATTCGCGATTTGGACTACGGCATGGGCGCGCTGCAAACCCGCGATGGGCAAGAAGTGATGTTTCACTTGGTGGGTTCCACCATTGGCGATCACACTTCGTCCTGGCTCAACACCACAGTGGGCGACGGTTTGGTGACACCCGATTCCGCCCTGGCCGACGACACCGGCAAGGCACAACGGGTGACCTTTGCGCAAAAACATCACATGATTTTGCTCAACGATCCTGACGTGTTTCTTGAATTGAAAATGGTGCTGCGCCAGCACCTGCGCCCGCGCTTAGGGTGAAACCTGGCGGCGCGATTAAAAATTGTAGGTCGAGGTTTTGCTTTCCTGCAAAAACACGCGTTGTGTGGTCAGCAGGTAGTTCACCAACAGGTCGGCATACGTGCGCTTGAACTTCGATTCACGCATGCCCGTCTCCACCAGGTTCAGGCCGTAGTATTTCAGGGCCAGGTGGGCTTGCTGGCATTCTTTGGTCCAGCAATCCAGTGGCTCAAGAATTTGATTCACCGCGTCTTGAAAACCCGTGGTGAAGTTCAGGAAGTCTGCCTCATTCATGTCTTCAACCAATTCCAGCGCATTGTGCTCGGCATGCATGTGCTGTGCATGGGCACCATTGCGTGGTCGGGTTTGAAACACATTGAGAAACTGAAACAGCAGGGGTTCGGGCAAATGCGAACTGGGCACCCCGTACAACAACTGCACACGGCTTAAGTCGATTTGCAACTGCATGGCGAACAGGCCGCTGATGTTGCGAGAACTCAAGGCCCAGCAGGCACCCAGCGTTTCAAAAAACACCTCGCGCTCGAAGGAGTATTTTTTGTAAGGGCTGCTGTGCAACACTTGGTAGGGTGCTCGAATGGTCATGCTGTATCCAATGCCTTGCCGTTCATCGTTTATGTATTGTCGTCGGCAAATTACGGATATGGCATCGCATAGGTGAGGGTTCACCGTTTACGGGGAGGTTCACCATTTCAGGGGGTAGGTTTCCCCTAGGTGGGGGTGGTGTTCTCGAGTAGTTCGGAATACTTCTTCACCAACGCGGGCCACACAGTTCGAATTTGGTCCAGCACTTCTTGGGCGTCGGTGGTTTGGTTGTTCAAGCCCTGCTCAAATTCCCTGAACACTTGGTGTAAGGCTTTCTCGCCCAGCAAGGCGAGCAGGCTGACCATGGAATGTATTTCACGCACAAAGGCCACTTCGTCCATTTGGTCCAGGTGGCCACGCAACTTGGCGGGCAGGTCGGCACAATGTTGAATGAACAAATTGGGCAAGGCGGGTGTTGCAGGCAATATTTCCGGGGCTGACGGGCTGGTGTGCAGTAAATCAGCAAGCGTGAGGTACAGCACGCCGGCTTCCACGGGTTTGGCGATAAAGTCGTCCATGCCCAATTCAAGGCAACGGGTGCGTACTTCAGAAAAGGCGTGCCCGGTCAGGCCGACCAGCGGGGTGTCCATCCAGCGGGTTTGGTCGCGCAACCATTCTGTGAACTCATAGCCATCCATCACCGGCATTTCAAGGTCGGTAATGATGACGTCAAAGTGGGGTGCGTCATCGGGGTCGAGCAATTCCACACCCTCTTGCCCATGCTCGCACAAGGTGACCTGCATGCCAGCGGCCTTCAGGTATGAACTCACCAGTTCCTGGTTCACTGGGTGGTCTTCCAGCACCAACACCCTTTTGCCTTGCAGGGTTTCGGGATATTCCCGCACAGCGTTGGGCTTTTCTACAAGCTGAAAATCGGCCCTGGGTGCCGCGCAGATGTCTTGCATCAACACAGGGTGGGCAAGGTGCACCAATTGTTTGGTCAACTCAGTGGGCAGCAGTTGCAACAAGGTGCTGTCGGCTGACAGCAGGTCGCGATCAATGGCCACTAATCGCAAGGCCGGGTTGCTTAAGTGCGCCAGCAGCTCGGCAGGCAGGGGGGCGCCAAGGTCGAGCAAATCCGACTGCAGCAGTACCCAGTCGCAGGTGTTGTCGTTCAAATGTTGTATGCATTGGCCCAGTGTGCTCACCACCACCGCTTCCATGCCGCTGGCATTGAGCACCGACATTACGCAGTCGGCCACCGGGCCGGGTTGGTGCAACAGCACGCCGCTTTGGTAACCCAGCGGCAGGGGTTCTATCAGAATATCGCTGTCGTACATCACCGGCACCGAGAACCAAAAGCAGCTGCCCACACCCGGTGTACTTCCCACTGAAATTTCGCCGCCCATGCGAATCACCAATTCACGGGCAATGCTCAAGCCCAAGCCCGTGCCGCCATACACACGGCTTATGCTGGAGTCGCCTTGCGCAAACTTTTCAAAAATGCGTTCCACTTGCGACTTGCTCAAACCCGAGCCGGTGTCGTGCACTTCAATTCGCAAATCAAGCCCCGTGTCCGAGCGGGTTTGCAACCTTGAATACACCCGAATTGAGCCGCTTTCCGTGAACTTCACGGCATTGCTCAGCAGGTTGCTCAGCACTTGCCGCAGCCGGGAAGGGTCGCCCACCAGGCGTTGGCCCAACTGGTTGGAGTAACCCGGTGCAACTTCGTTTAACAACATCAGTTTGCGACTGGCCGCCTGGCTTTGCACGGCGAGAAATGAATTGGCCAGCACTTCATCGAGCGTGAACGGGATGTGCTCGAACTCCACCATGCCAGCCTCGGCCTTGGAGTAATCCAGAATGTCGTTGAGCAAGCCCAGCAGTGATTTCGCTGCGTCTTGCACCTTCAGCAGGTAGTTGCGTTCCTGCTCGGGCAAATCGGATTTCAAGGTGAGTGCGGTCATGCCCAAAATGGCATTCATGGGCGTTCGGATTTCATGGCTCATATTGGCCAGCAACATGCCGCGTGCTTCCACCTGGGCCTCGGCGCGTTCCCGCCCCATTTTCGCTTCCAGCGCAATCAACTCGGCAGACCGTGCGGCATCGCCTTGCTCCAGTTCGCGTTTGAATGAACCAATCATCAAGGCGAAGCCTTTGACCAGGTTGCTCATCTCGGTCACAAAGCGTGGTTCAGGCAAGGTTACGCTGTAATTGCCCTGTGCAATTTGCTTGCTGACTTTGTTCAGGTCGCGCAGCGGGGCCACTACAAATCGTTGCAGCACTGCAAGGCCCAGCAGCGCCATTAACGTGACCAGCAAACCCAGATACAGGTCGAAATTTGCAGTGGCCTTGATGTTGTCGGTCTGCTCGGCAATCACGGTTTGAAAGCCCAGTTCCACGGCGCGAATTCGGCCTTGAATTTCAGCGCGAATGGCATTGCTCATGCCCAGGTATTCTTCGGAGAACAACATTTGAATGGCCAGGTCGTCGCGCACCGGGGCTTCCGACACATACTTGCTCGCTTCGGGGTCGTAAAGCCCTTGTGTCAAGGCAAATACAATTTGCTCGCGTTCGCGCAGCTTGCGGCTCAACGCCAAAATAGTGATCACCGAGGCTTTCACATCGTCGCTCAGGTTGGGCGCTTCATTTTGTGGGGCGAGCAGGCGGCTTTCCAGTGTTTCGCCTTTTGCCAGGATCAGGGGCACTGCCTGGGTGTTGCCTGCAATCAGTTTGCTCCAGTACACATCGTCGACAGGTCGGGCGTACTTGCGTACACCAGCATGTGCATCCAGCAGCTCGTAGTAATTCACCAGGTGTTGACTGTTTTTGCTGACCACAAAGGCGGCCACCAACGTTTGCAGCGCATCGAATTCCGATTGCAGCAGGCTCAATTCATTGATGGCATTGAGGCGGGCAGTCAGCAGCGCTGTTTGCGAGGTTTGCAATTGGTCGGCGCGCTCGCTCATCCACACATTGGAGGCAAGGCCAAGCAAAGTAGCAAACAACACAAAACGAAACAGGGCCGCCAGCTTCATCAAGCAAACAAGGCAAGTGTGGACAAGCCCCTATTCTTACCGGAAAAGCTTAGTGCGTGTGTAGTGATTGCAAAATCAGCCAAAACGCCGCAACAATCATGACCGCTGCAAAGCTTCGGCGCAGGGCTTTTTCAGGCAGGTAGTGGGCAATGGCCACCCCGGCAGATACCGTGAACAGGCCACCAAAGGCCAGCGGCAAACCCAGTTCCCAGTTCACGCGGTGGGCGTTGGCATAGGTGGTCAACGCCATCACTGAGCTTGGTGCCACCAGCGCCAGCGACAAAGCCTGTGCCGTGGTTTGGGTGTGCTTGAACACGGTGGTCAGCATGGGCGTGGCCACCAAGCCACCCCCCATGCCCAGCAACCCCATGCTGGTGCCGCCCAGTACGCCCACAATGGGCATGGTGGCTGTGCGGGGTTGGTCAGAGCTATTTGAATTTGCGCTGGGGTTTTTCCGCAGCAACAACATGCGCAGGCCCACTGCCAAAATGAACAGGTTGAATATCCAGTGCAGCAGGTCTTGATCCAGGCGCACAGCCAGTTTGGCGGTTAGCCAGGTGGTCACTGTGGCGGTAATGCCAATGGCAGCCACGGCCACCCAGGGCAGTTTGTGGTGCTGGTTGTAACGCCACCAGACAATCAGCAAATTCGGCACCATCAGCACCAGTGCGGTGCCTTGTGCCAGGGCCTGGTCCATGCCAAACCCAATAATAAAAAGGGGGACAGCGATAATGCCGCCCCCGATACCAAACAGTCCACCAAAGAAACCCAAGGCAGCGCCCAACGACAAAACAAGGAGCAAATCAGGAAGAGCGAGCCAAGACATGGGGTGTGGTGTGCTGGTGATGTGGAAGCGCCCAGTGTATTCATTATAAAAATATCTACAATGATTCAATATTTAAAATATTATTAACAAATACGCACGAATCAATGTAAGAGTTCTTTTTGAAGCAATTGTCCGATCTTGCCTTTTTCAGCGAATTGCTGCGCCATGAAAGTCTGGCCAGTGCCGCCATGGCCTTTGATGTCACACCGCCTGCCGTTAGCCGTCGCCTGGCTGCATTGGAAAAGCGGCTGGGTGTGCGCCTGCTGCACCGAAGCACGCGACGCATTGGTTTAAGTGCCGAGGGCGAACGCTATTTGTTGGAAGGGAGCAATATTCTTCGTCAAATTGACGTGCTGGAAGCCACCTTGCGTGCCGGGCAAGACACCCCGCGTGGCCTGCTGCGGGTGAATGCCAGTTTGGGTTTTGGCCGCAAACACGTGGCCAATGTGGTGTCGGCTTACCATGCTGAATTTCCGGCCGTGGAAGTGATACTGGAATTGACCGACCACCCCATTGATTTGATCGAGGGTGGCTTTGATTTGTCGGTGCGCTTTGGGGAGCCGCCCGACCAACGATTGATTGCCCAGAAGCTGGCCAGCAACCGGCGCATATTGTGCGCCGCGCCTTCGTATTTGGCGGTGGCCGCTGGCGAGTTGAACACGCCTGCCGACCTGACCCGCCACGATTGCCTCGTGATTCGGCAAGAGAACCACACCTTCAACAACTGGCAGTTGCGCAGCGGCAAGCAGGAAACCACCGTGAAAGTACACGGGCCAGTGAGTTCGAACGACGGCGATGTGTCTGTGCAATGGGCCCTGCAAGGCAAGGGCGTGTTGTTGCGTTCTGAATGGGACATTCAGCAAGAACTAAAAACAGGCGCGCTGGTGCGCGTGTTGACCGACTGGGCGGGCGCACCGGCCGACATATTTGCCGTGTGCCCCTATGCCAACCCCATGCCCGCCAAAACCCGTGAATTCATTCGGGTAACCCGCGAGGTGCTGCCCAGCAAGGCGGGGTTTATTGTTTAGTTATTTGTTCACCGCCACACCCAATTCCATCGGCACGGTTTTTTCATCGCTTGCTTTGGTTTCTTTGGGTGCATCGGTTTTTACACGTTCGGCTGGCACGCCAGCAGCAGCAAGCCCAGTGCTTACCACTTGTTGGCGCTGCGTGGCCAGGGCTTGCAATTGCGCGGTGCTTACGTCTTCCGAGTCTTGCAGTTTTTGAGCAAGCACTGCATAAAAGTTTTTGTCTTTCAGTGCGTTCACTTCAGAATCGCTTAACTCGCGCGTGTCTTTAAACAAGTTGGTAATTTGCCCCAGCGCTTTGCCAGCAAGGCCTTGTTCAAGCTTGCCCGGGTTGGCTGTTCTGAAGCCTGTTTTCAGCGAGGCCAATTCACCGCCGCTGAACCGTTTCTCAAACAGGGCTTCCAGTGCTTCTTGAGTGGTTTCACTGTTCAAAGCCAAGGGGCCTGGGTTGTCACCGGCTTGCAATTTCTCGCCAGCTTGTGTGGCCACCGCACGGCGCATTTGCAAATTTTGAATGGCTGTTTTGTCGGCAGGTGCCCATGTGCCTTGTACGGTTAGCGCCAGGTTCGGGCGGGTGGTTAATGCTTCGCCCAGTTTTTTCAGGCCTTCACGTTGTGAGGGGCTTAGCGTGTTGGCACCCGCGGTGAATTCAATCTTGCCCAGTTCATCGGCATCGCTACCGCCAAACAAGGCGCCCAGCGCGCGAAAAGGGGCGGTCACAATTTTGGTGAGCACATTGCCAAGGGCCTTCCACACAATGGCCCCGTAGCTGAATTGCGGGTCGTTCAAATCGCCGGTAATGGGCAATCCCAGATCAATGCGGCCGTTGCTGTCTTCCAGAATGGCAATGGCCAACTCCAAAGGCAGGTCTCGGCCTTGCGGGCTTTGTACGCGCTCACCCAGTTTCAGCTTGTCCACAATCACTTGGTTGGTGCTGTTCAACTTCTGGTTTTCGATTTGGTAATTCAGGTTCAGCGACAACTTGCCCGATTCAATTTTGCGGTTTGCAAACGTGCCGGAGTACGCGGTCAGGTTGCTCATTTCGACGTTGCTGAATTTCACCGCAATGTCCATGTAAGCGGTGGGATCAAGCAGGTTGACTGTGCCTTGCGCATCGGCCTCGCCGAATTCGTCTACTGCACCTTTCAGGGCCAGCTCACCGCGTGTGCCGGGCTTGTTCGACAAACCATTGGCCACACCTTCAAGGCTGTGAATGCGTGTGCCAAACGGAATGAACAGCGATTCGTCTGCAAAGTCCAACTCGCTGTCGGCAATCGCAAAGCGATCAATGTTCACTGCAAATGCAGGGGGCGAGTTGTCGGAGGATTTTGCGGGTGCAGTTGTTTGTTCCGCTGCAGTTTTCGGTTCTTCCTTGTTCACCAAAATACGGCTGATGTTGGTCGATTTGTCTTTCGCAATCAGCAGCGCAGTGTCCAGCCCTTCAAGTGTTAACCGTTGAATGTTCAAGCCTTGGGCATTCACGCGCAGGCCGGGTGTAAACAGCTTTTTGAATTCCAGAAACGAGTTTTTCGTGCCGGTTTCATTCAGGCGCAAACTTGCCACGGTGAGGCTGCCCACATAGCCTTGTTCCTTGGCGTTGTAGGTGGCTTTGCCTTTGGTGTAAATGGCACCGTTTGCAAGGTCCAGTTTTGCAAACTGACCGATGAAAGGCTGCGCGGGTTTCAGTGCCAGAGCATTTACTTCCACATTCATTTGCGTGGCGGCGGTGCTGGGGTTGATTGTGCCGTTCACTGCAATGCTGCCGCCACTGGCTACATTCAGGCTGGCTTTCAGGGGCAGGTTTTTCGAAAGGTCTTGCGTAAGGCCGCTTGTTGAAACCGCAATGTTGTTCAGGCCAATGTTCAGCGCAGGGCTCACGGTTTGGTCTTGAATGTTGGCTTGAATGCCAGAAAGGTCGATGGTGTTGACGGCATACGTCCAAGGTTTGGATTCATAGGCAGTTTCGTTGTCTGCCTCAGCTTGTTTTGCCGCTGGCTTGGCTGGGGGAATCCAGTCGTTAATCGCCGCCATCAAATCAAGCTCGCCCTTGGCGTTGCGCTTCACATTCACTTGCCCGCCTTGCACAGTGGCGCTGTTTACCTGTGCATGCTGCTCATTCAAGTCCACCGCAATGGGGCCCACTTCAATGATGTTCAGGCCAATGGCTTTGGCCTTGTTGCCGTGGTTCAGTTGCAAGCCTGCCAGCACAATGCCAGCCAACTCGGCCTTGTTGGTTTGCAAATCAAAGCTTGCGTTGTTGATGTTCAGCTTGTCGAATTGGGCTGCTGCGGCCGCGCCTTGTGGCTTGGCAACAATGTTGAATTCGCGCACTTCTGCATTGATGTTGTTGATCAATACCTTGGGCGGAATTTCCTCGCTGGCGTCTTTCAGGTTTACATCAAAATTCAAAGCCAGGTCGGCACTGCCAGCCGGTGGGGCTGTGGGTAGCAATGGGGCCAGCAACGGTCCCAGCTTGGCAATATTCAAACCTGTGAGTGAAAACTCACCCACCGCAGAAGGGTCGGCCAGTTGAATTTGCGCGCGTAGTTTCAACTCAGCATCCAGGCCGGTGACTGCATTCAGAACAAAGTCACCATCGTTTTCTGAACGGGTGGCCAGGTCGCGCAACTCCAGGTTCAGCGGCGTGATGGTGGTTTTCAGGCCATCGGGTTTGCGGCGGTCTTCGAAATTTACCGCTGCATCGGAAATCAGCAGGTGGCTAAGCAAAAAGGCCGGTGGCTCGGTGTTTTCTTCTTCCTCGGGCTCGTCGGTTTTAAAGGCATCCAGCAGGGCGGTGAAGTTGTTCTTGCCCTCGGGCAGCAGGGCCACATTCAGGTTCAGGTTTTTCAGGTCGATTTGATCCAGCGCAATTAGCCCGGTGAACAGGTCGGTGCCCGACACATCGACAAACAAATGCTCGAATGACACAAGCTGCTCGCCTTCCGGCGTGGCCAGGTTCAGCTTCGGGATTCGCACGGTCAGCTTGAAGGGGTTGATCTCGGGCAGGCCCATGTTCAACGCATGGCCCGAACGCTCAAGCACCTGTTTTTCAGCTTGCCAGTGCACCAGGCGTGGCAGGCCAGCCCACGCAAACAGATAGAAGAACACAACGATGGCAAGTGGAATCAACAGCGCTTTGCTGCGCAAGATTTGAGCGAATTTCATTTTTAGAGTACGTGGAGGTGCTGACATACCGCCAGTATCCTAGATCCCAGCGCTGGTGTACACTAACGCCTTCTCGCGCGGCTGTAGCTCAGTGGATAGAGTATTGGCCTCCGAAGCCAAGGGTCGTGGGTTCGATCCCCGCCAGCCGCGCCACTTCATTTTCCTTCAAAAGCGTCTCCAGCCGGGGTTCTTGCGAATTTGAGTCAATTGAAATTCCAACGGGCCCAAAAATTTTGTGACCATGTTGTGACTACATTGTGACCAAAATTATGGTCACAAGCTTTGCGAGGAGTATCGGCTTGCAAACTGGTCACGCTTTGGTCACAAGCTCAGCTTTCTCAAATGCATCTGACGAGATTTCTTTATCTCGTGTTGCCAAATTGTCAGATGCTAATTGAGTTAAATCAGCTTCATTCAATTCAAAAAGATTGTCGGCAAATTCAGCGATTATTGATTCGTCGATTCAATTTCATCCGTCACAAATTCCGCGATTTCATCTAAGCGGCAGTTGAAGTATTTGCATAAGCGATCCAGGTTGTCCGTCACTGTGTTGTATCCACGATGGTGCAGCATTTTGGATAGCGTTGCTCTGTTTATAGAAGTTGCCTCTGAAACCTCCTTGAGAGTCACTCTCTTGCCCTCTTTGAATTGCTTTTCTGCCATTCGTTCCTGTAAATAAAACCTGATCATTGAAAATATCTCCTTATGAAGGTCAATTTTAATTGACATTCGTTGAGTTGTGGTGTAAATTTAAATCAACGTATGTAATTAATACGTGACATTTGAAACTCAAAAGAGGAATTGCCCATGAACACAAACTTTGCTGTCAAAACTTTTGGTAAGACCAAACATGCTCCAGCAGTGCAGGTACCTACTGCAAGTGACACTGCGAAAAATTCCGAGGTGACTTATCTAACCACTGAAGAACTTTCCGCAAGAATTAAATATGACGTTCGAACCATTCGCGATCGTCTGAAAGATTCTGTGTTGCTTGAGGGGCGTCATTACATTCGTCCGTTTAATGGCCGAAAAATTCTTTTCATTTGGGAGGTCATTCAATCCGACATGATTCGATTTGCCCAACTGAATAACAGTTCGCCAAGGATGTAAGGAGGCGTCATGGGAATTATTCGCGCAAGAAAAGAGACGGGCAATCTTCAGATTGATTTCTATTATCGCGGCATGCGCTGTCGGGAACAAACGCAGTTCAAAGACGAACCAAAAAACCGCAAGAGACTTGAAGCTTTATTAAAAAGTATTGAGCTTGAAATCAAGTTTGGCACTTTTGAATATCGACGTTATTTTCCTGAAAGTAAATTACTGAGGAAAATCGAAGCCCTCGAAACTCAACAATATCAACCCGCCTCGCCAATGGTTTCCGTTCCAATGGCCAACCAATCGTTGCGCCAAGCGATTGAGAATATTTCTTCAGCGGGTCATCCCACCTTCACTGAATTTGCTCAGAAATTCATTGAAGAAAATGAGTCGCTTTGGAAGCGCTCGAACATTCGCACCAAGCGCGACATCTTGGAAAAGTGGTTGATCCCACAGTTTGGAAAGAGGGTGATCAGCAGTATCACCAAACAGGACCTTCTGGAATTTCGCTCAGTTCTCGCCAAAGCCCCGGGCAAAAAACCAGGAACAACAATGTCAGCTTCACGGATCAATCATGTGATGACGTCTGTGAAACAGGTCTTAGATGAAGCCGCTGATCGATTCAACTTTACCACTCCGTACCAGAATATCAAACGGATGCGGATCAAAAAGACGGATGTCACGCCCTTCACCATTGAAGAGGTGGAGATGATCATAAAGTTCTGCCGCGAAGATTTTCGGGATTACTTCACGGTGAAGTTTTTCACGGGCATGCGCCCGGGAGAAATTCATGGGCTGAAGTGGAAGTACATCGATTTTGAAAAGCGACTGATCACCATTCGCGAAACCATTGTGGATGACTATGAGGAAACGCCAAAAACGGCCGATTCCAACCGAGATATCCAGATGGCACCACAGGTGTATGAGGCTCTCAGAACCCAATGGGAAGTCACTGGCAAAAAGTCGCCCTATGTATTTGCCAACGGCAACGGTGGGCCGCTAACCAACAGCAATATGAGTAACCGGGTGTGGTATCCCATGCTGCCCTCACTGGGGTTAAAACTTCGTACGCCGTACCAAACCCGGCACACCTTCGCCACGTTGATGCTGGCCGCAGGTGAATCACCAGAATGGATTGCATTTCAGATGGGACATTCGTCCACAGAAATGCTGTTCAAGGTGTACTCACGTTACGTACCCAATTTGACCCGTCGTGATGGCTCAGCGTTTGAGCGGATGTTGGCTGCGAACTTGGGGCCAGGTGCGGCTCCTCCTGTAGTTGCACCTGTGGTTCATTCGCCTGCGGCGGCGGTGCCGAAGACAGCCGTGTCGGCGAAAGCACAGGCGGATAAGGCCTCAAATGTCCCGGCTCCTGAAGTTACGCCCGCCGTCACACCCGTCATTACACCCGCAGTCGATGTAAACCCAGCTTCCAAAACTGCCATTCAAAACCCCTGGCTGCAGATGTTTGAAAGCTACCAAAGTAATAACCCACAAGGAGAATAACAATGAAAATCCATAGACTTGTACCCAGTTTTGATAGCCGCAGCACCCAGGCCCGAATCTACAAAGCACATGACGCCCTTGGGTCCCGAATGCGCGATGTGGCCATGCCCGAAAGCATTTATATCCGTCGCAATCAGGGTTCGCCATTTAAAGGTGCATTGGAAGGGTTGAATGAGCCGCAGTTTGCCAAGTATGGATCAGATATCAGTGTGTCCAAACGTGGCTTTATCGCAGAGAACACTTATGAAGATGGTGTGAATTACGCCAAAGTGGCATTGCCTGTGTATTGCTCACTGCGCAAAAGCTACAAAGGCATGTTGTTTGTCAATCTGGCACACCGGGGCGCTGACACACTTAGCGATTACAGTTCGCTTGAGATTGACACACGCGTGTTGGATTGTGCAATGAAAGTCGGCGATTACTACTGGGTCACCACAATGATCCCATCGCACAGTGGCTTGGATTGCAATCCATTTGACTACGCCCAGGCAGTGCTTCCGGCCACCTTGCAGCAATCTGGTGGCGATGAGGTAATCGACACTTCAAGCCTGTGTGGATTTCTCAGCGAGGTGTTTCGATTTCTTAACCCCGAAGACCGCGCGCTGTATCTGGAAATCATGGGGCAGGGCAAGCGCTTCAACAAATTCCTGAAATATGCAGCTTCCACACGCAGCCACCACAACCAAGAGCATGGGTTGCTGTTGCACACCGCAGAGACTGTTGCAAATGTCCTGCTCAAGGCCTTAGCCACAACGCCAGAGGAACGTGCATCTAGCAAGCCACCATTCGATTTGAGTCTTACTCTTCTGGCCGCTCTGTTGCACGATGCGGCCAAGGTCGATGAGTACTACCGCTTGGCTCCCCATGTGTATTCAACCAACTTGAATTGTGAACTCTTGGGGCATGAACAAACCATGCTCAAGTGGATTGCGGTGGCCTGCGTTGTATCTGGATGTTATCCAACCGATCGTGAACTACAACTGGAGCATGCCATCTGTGCTGTCAAAAAACAGCACGATCAATCTGGGGCTCGAAAACGCAAAACACCAGAAAGTTTTGTATTGCATGAAGCCGATTGCGCCAGCGCGCGGGCTTTCGACAAAGGCGAGACCAGTGTCTTGCTTGCCCACCAATTTGCTCAGGGAGAAGCAGCATGAGTAATAGACGTTTTAGAGATGGTACAGACAGGGGTGCTCGTATGTTGAGCGAAACAATGAGATCACAAATTTTCCGCGAATCAGATACAGATCCGATCTGGAATGAGTATGTGTATGTGGGTGCAGCCAATATTCTTGTCCCCCGTAAACGGAAAGAAGAAACGTTGGACAAGCTGCGCATGCTGGAGCGTGATCGGTTTGTAACACAACTTTCAAGCCCAGATTTTCAACAAGATCTTTGGGACTTCGTGGACTCTGAAGAGTTTGAGTATTTGAGAAAGAAGTGGCTAGCAAATTCGGAGAATAGTGACCATCGTGCCTTTAAAGATCAAATCGATGAAGAAGTTCATGTGCTGAAGGTCCTGAGCAATGCTGAGGATTTGAAAGCCCCCAGTGATTCCAAAACTTTCCTTTCACACGTCGAAAGCTGCATGAGCGATATCGATGAATACAGTGCGATGCATGAGGGAACGGTTCGATTGTTCACTGCGAAATCAGTCATGAACTTTGTTGAAGAAATTGGTGAGGACAGCGATCGTATAGCGCGGGCATGGCGCATGTTTGTCCACATGGCCAAATTCAACGGATTCAGAAAAATTATCAAGCAAAGCATCGAGCTTGAGGAAAGGTTGAAGTTGCTTCGTGAGCAATTTCCAAATTTCGCGCATGTGGTTGATCACGTGATTGGACAGTTGCGCGTATGGCCCTTGAAACAAGAGAATAAACAGCGGCTCAAACCCCTTAATCTTAATGGTCCCAAGGGAACGGGCAAAAGTGCTTTTGCCAAGGCATTGGCTGAGGCACTTAATACCCGCTATGACTATGTGAACATCGCCTCCACATCCATGGGGGGAGTGTTAACGGGTATCAGTAACAAATGGGGTAATGGGCAAGCAGGCCTGATTTTTTCATCAGTGGCCAGAAGTGAAACCGCATCGCCTTTGATCTTGCTCGATGAAATTGATAAGGCCGACAGGAACTCTCAATTCCCAGTTGAGGGCGCGTTGCTGGCCTTGCTTGAGCCGCAAACATCTCAGGAATTTCACGATGAATTTGGCAACCTTCAATTTGATGCGTCACGGATCATCTACGTGGCCACAAGCAACGATGCAAGCTTGATTTCGGATCCGGTCAGATCGCGCTTTGACACATTCGAGATCAGTTACCCCAACCGAAATCAGCGAGAGGTGATTATCAGCAATATGCTGAGAAAGTCTTATATGAACATCCGATTTTCGCCAGCCGCAATCAGTTTGATGGCTAGCCAGGATGTTGATCTGCGTAACTTACAGAGCCTGCTGGACAAAGTAGTTAGGCAACACGTTGATACCGTAATGAATCAAATGGTACCAAGCAGCGCCAAGGCGTCAAATGGCATTGAAGGTGAACACGCTACACAGCAGGCCAATGAGGGGGTCTCCTCTTCATTGCACGGTGAGCAGGTTATCGACGAATTGACGGTACGGATTTGTTTGCAGGACCTGGGTTGCAAGACCAAAGCCCATTTCGGGTTTGTGGAGGTGTAAGCCATGACACTGATTAAATACTGTGAAGATGGCATTCGTCACGTGGACTATTGGTCCGTGCTTAAGGTGATCAATGATCATGAAGTGACCTACCGCTTGTTGTCGTCTACCGTTGATGACGATGTCTTTGACCGGTGGCGATTGAATTCCGGGATTATTGATTTCACCCTCGAACAGGGGTTTGTGGACTTTCATGGATACTCAGGATCAGTGTACCGATGCAGGCTTAAGGATGAGATGCTCAATCCGATCATGGCCAGTATGTTGGCTCAATGGCAAGACAGATTTGAGAACCCAAACTATTCAATTAGAGCCATCGGCTTTGATCAGTTTGTGACCGAGTGGGAAACCTACAAATTAAAGTGGAATTGAAAAGATGGACACACAACAAGAAGAAATCACATCGATTCCCAGAGCCAATGTTTTGGTGATTGATTTAGAGGCAACGTGTTCAAACGATGAATGCATCACTGGCTCGAATATGGAAATTATTGAGATTGGTGCATGTTGGGTAAATCCTGAAGGGGAGATTCTCGACACGTTTCAAAGCTTCGTACGCCCTGTGGTCAATAGAATTCTGACACCCTTCTGTACCGAGCTCACTACCATCACGCAGGACGAAGTGGATGGGGCACCAACCTTCGATCAAGTGGCTCCTCTACTTCAAGAATTCGCTGTCAAGTATCTTGAGGAGAACAGCATTTGGACGAGCTGGGGCAATTACGATCGAAGCCAGTTTGAGCATGACTCGGCTCGCCACGGTGTGGAAAATCCCGTGGCTCATCTTCCGCATGCGAACCTGAAAAAGATCTTTGCCAAGAAGCGAAAGATTAAACGGGTAGGAATGATGGGTGCACTTCAAATTGCTGGGATTGAGCACACGGGAGCGCATCACCGGGCACTGGATGACGCGATCAATATTTCGAAGTTGCTAAGGGTGGTTTTGTAATGGCCACCAAGCGGATGCCTATCTTTAACCAAGATTTCCGTTTGGAAATTTCGCCGGATACTCCATGAAAAGTTATCAATTCTCAGCTCTGCGCATGGCGCTCGTGGTGTTTGGAGATACCAGAAAAGTGAGGTCTTGGATGCATAAACCGAAAAAGGCTTTTGGCGATAAAAGCGCCTTTGAGGTCATGGAAACTGCTGAAGGATGTGAGCGAGTCAAGGAACTTCTAAACCAAATAGATCATGGGCTTTGTTCCTAGATTTAATTATTCGCATTCAGTGATTTATTAATCGTCCTAACTTAATCCAAGGATGATTCGAACTCAGCGGCGTGGCGTCTAAGTGAGATCAAAGCAGACTGTATTGGTGTACATCTAATTACCTGGGCGCGCAGAAGTTTGTGGTTGGCTGGCGTGGGTATTGCAGCCATTTCACTGGTAACACCTTTCATCAGCACCCGTATTTTCGAAAAGTGGTTTGCCGTCAATTACTTCTTTTTATTGATGCCTATTCCATTGGCAACCCTTGGCTTGTTCTTTATCGCGGATCGCACATTGCGTCGCCTGCCAAGCCGGTTGAGTTCGGGCAATGAGTACGGTGCATGGGTGCCGTTTGCATGCGCGGTCGGTGTGTTCTTCCTGTCGTTCCATGGCCTGGCCTACAGCCTTTTTCCCCACCTGGTATTGGACAAAATCGATGTATGGCAAGCCGCAAGTCACCATGATTCATTGGTGGTGATCTTCTGGGGTGTTGACCTGCCCCGGATTTTTCGATCCAACGTTACTTAACTACAATTGTCTCTCAACGCAGTGAGAGACGAAATGAAACGAGCCCGATTCAGCGATGAACAGATTGTTCGAATCCAGAGAGAAACTGATAAAGACACCGTAGTGGAAGTGGCCAAACGCCACGGCGTAACCGTTGTGGATGAATACACTCAGGAATGTTTGGCAATCGATGTGGCTGGCAGCATTCGTTCGAAACGAGTCATTGATGTGCTTAGTAGGCTGATCAGTGTGCGAGGAGCACCCAAGTACCTCAGGAGTGACAACGGTCTGGAATTCGTGGCTACCAAGCTCTTGGAATGGGCTGTGCAAGAGAAACTTGAAAGCGTGTTAATTGATCCGGGCAAACCATGGCAAAACGGTACCAACGAAAGCTTCAACGGTGAATTCAGGAATGAATGCCTGTCGATGGAGTGGTTTCGAAATCGACTTGAAGCACGGGTAATTATTGAAGACTGGAGACAGCATTGCAATGCAGTCAGACCGCACTCCAGTTTGAACTACCTGACTTCGAATGAATTCGTGGCAGGATTGAAAAGCGATTTACCAACCGAGACCAGAAAGTTAAGTTCTCAGTGGTAGGAAATTCCAGGGCAGGTCACTAGGAACATCACTCCTCGACAATTTTTCTGAATTCAATCCGAAGAAAAGTCGGATCATTAGAAATCAGATGGAACAGGTGAACTAAGTGAAACAGACAACGACTCCCACCGATTCAAGTCGCGCAAAGGTCGTTCTAAGCGAACTGACAAAGGGGAAAATATTGGACTCTCAGCGGTGGAAAGTATCGAGTGCTGATTGACACTTTAAAAACCTCGGGTGGTTCACCAGTAGATCAAACCATCAATTAACGGGTCAAGACCACGCTTTGACAGTCCATGGAATCCACATTCACAGTTACCGTATTTAAATCGACACCCAGTACCTGTAACAAACCATCGAGAATATTGCCTACCAGTCCGAGGATCGGGCTTAACACGGGATCAAGCGCTTTGAGCAACACATCCACTAATCCGTTGACAGTACCGGTGATTAAAGGCCCTAACAGTGGCAGATCAATACCTAAGTTTAACTCGATATTCTGCAACAAATTGCTCAGCGTTTCACCCACGCTTAAATCGATGATTTCACTAAAGGGCGCAACGCCATCGAAACTGTATTGAACGGGATCAGAGCGTAAGCTGATTTCCGCAGCCAAGGTAACACCGGCATTCACCAAACCCAGAAGATTCACATTTAGAATATTTGCGGGCGCGCCACATTCCAGCGACCCCACGGTGGTGTTCAAGTTACTGGCACTGTCAGAAATACAAACTTCGGTCAAGGCAGGGACCACTGTCATCACCATATTGTTGGTTGAACGGGGATACCTGCATGTCAGTTCATTTACCTCGGCCAGGCCACCTGCCACACGCAGTTGAAGCCCCAAATCAAGCGCACTCAAATTAATCAGTGGCAAGTTAAGATTCAAAAGCTGGCGAACACGCACATCCAACGCCACCTGCGCTGTTCGGCCAGTGGCGATTGGGTCTTTGTAAGGCATTTTCCGGCCGACAAATATCTGTGGGGCTTCCAGAATATTCACTCCTACATCCAGATTCAGTAATCCCGATGAAATGGGCAGCACATAACCTACGCCTTCAACTGCGTTAAGCAAAGTGACTTGCGCCAACTGACCCAGGTTAACGTCCAATGTAGTGTTGGTTCGGCCCGATAAATCGAGAGCCAAGATATCGCCCACAGACACATTGACATTGTTCAAAGGTCCACTCAAGGCACTCAGAACGCCTCGGACTTCCATTTTGTCGGCTTCCTCCGCGTTGCCCAGCAACAAGGCCTCTTGCAGCAAACCCAAAGCCGAAATCTCTAGCGACAACAACTCATTAACACTAAGAGCGTCTAGGCCAATTGCCAAATCCAGTAAGTCCACGCGAATGTCGCTGCCCAGCAAACTGCCCCACTGGGCCACATTCAAATTGATTGCACCGCCACCCAGTGCGGTCAGCAAGCCATTCAACAGAGCAGATTGATTGGTGTCTAGGCTGAGCAAGCCACTTGATACAGATCCCACCACAGTTGGCGCCACTGTGGCCTCAGCCAGCACTGTGACTTCACGATTTGGCAAAAAAACCAGCAAACCATTGACCGGTCGAACAATAGTGACCCTGCTGGTAATGGAGTTGTCGCAATCATTGGTGGGTGCATCGTCAATAATGCACTCAATGGTCAAATCGTCGTCTTCGCTCACACCGTTGGCCAGGGCAATGGCCTGCGCCTCGGCAAACTCGGGGCCATTGGACATTTGACGGGCAGCAGTCAAGGCAACCAGATCAGCAACACCTTGCAAGCGGGTTTTTTCCCAAGCTATGTGCCCCACCGCCAAAACACCCATGGCTCCAAGACTCATGGTGAGGACAAACACCGTCAGAATTGAATAGGCGCCGCGTTGTGATTGCTGTGAATTTAGCTTAACCATCGTTCGGCTCCACACGTGTAGTGGACTCTGCTGACAAATTCTCAGGCAAAGGAATGAAGAAGGAGTTTCCGACCAGGGGGTTACTGCTGTAGTTGGGATAATCAAGACGTACCCGCAGGCAGGTTGAATCGCCGCAAGCAAAGGAATTTACCGAGGGCACCACGCTTTCCCGAAATGAGCCGACGTAAGTTGGTAACAAGTCTTCCAGAGCGTCTTGCGCAAAGCTTTCATAATCACCAACTGCAAACCCGCTGCGGTACACCGTGGCTTGTCGCGCCGCTTCACTGGTGGTGTTGTTCATGATCAGCATGGCTCCCAACAACACCGAATACTCGACAATCGCGAAAATCACAGCCAGCAAAATGGGCAGTGTCAGCACAAGCTCAATCATGAGCGCGCCTCGCTGACGTAATTTGGACAGGGTTTTCATGATGGGATTGTCTTTGTCGAATGGGTTAGTCAAAAAGTGTTAACCAAAACATTACCTAATCACTTTGCCATTCAACACTGAAAACAATAGGAAAAATAGAGTAAATTTTACCCCCTTATTTGTGTAAAAGAAAAATATTCCAGTAATGTTTCAGAAACATAGATCTTATAGCGACCCAAGATCGAGACCCAATCACACAATTGAGCAGTGCTCTCAATACTAGTAGTTTATGTGCTTTTTACTTACAAATTACTGCTTAGTTGAGGATTGAAAAAGTACAAATACTGAATTGGGCCCAAGTTTTGTCTCTGACAGATATTGAGCTTAACTTTTACCACCAGACGTGTGTTGTCGACCACAGACGAAGTTAACCTCCTTAGCAGCTTGACAAAAATCAATTGAACGATTGGTTGAATTCGGTTTACATTTTCAGTACTATCAATGTTAATTGTTGTAAACATAGCTTCTTTTCTCACGTATTGTTTCGTTGGAAAGTAAGTAAAATTTCTAAAAACAACCAGTAAAACTCACGACAATCAAAGTCGGGCGCACAGCGACCCTGCACAGTCGGAGCGAGGAGACAGACCAATGGTGTTTTTTCAGCAAAGCTCCCTTCGGAGAGCGTGTGCAGTCGCGTTTTCAGTAATGGCGTTTTCACTTAGCCATCAAACTTTTGCGGGTGGTACAGCCAACGACAACCAAAGTGCGATGGGGATCGCCACTGCGGGTGCAGGCCAGGCGGCGGAGGCTTCAGATGCCTCTGTGATCTTTTTTAACCCGGCTGCGCTGACACGTTTCAAGCGCATTGAAGTTTTGAATGTGGCGAGTATCGCCACTTTTGATAACGACTACACCTCCAGACAAAACAATGACGGTCCGCCCACGGATAACGGGCGTGAGGGCTCAGCCGGCGAGTTTTTTTCCAGAAAAGATGGCACTGACTCTGCATTGTTTATTCCTGGATTGTTCGTGGCCATTCCGGTCAGCCCCAAGCTGGTAGTGGGTTTCAGTGCATCGGGCTCACATGGCCTCTTAACCCGTTATCGGGAAGATTTTCCTGGTCGAGGTGCAGGTCGCGAAAGCGACCTGAAGATAACACGCTTGAACTTGGGCTTCGGCTATAAGCTAACCCCGACTCTGTCGATTGGTGCCAACGGCTCTTATGAACGTTATTTTCAATCAATCAAAATTCGTTTGAATTACCGAGATGCAGTAAGCAAGTTGGGACCTCCTGGAACGACCGCACTTCTCGATACTTTAAACGCGTCAGGGCTAGCGCCCCCTATCCCAGGCGAAACGGACGCGAAGTTGAGGATCTTGGGTTGGGCCTTAAATGCCCAAGCTGGTCTGCTGTGGGAGCCAACGGATCGCACACGAATTGGTGCCTCCTATCGACCAAAGACACGCTTCAATGGCAATCAAGGGGAACTGACCATCAATGAAAATGCAGATACGGCGGCCTTCCGCGAGTTTCTAAATGGCGGTTTGATTGCGATTGGTGGTCCGCTGCTTGGGGTGAACGGCCCGCAAGCGGCTGGAGATCTAGAACCACAGCAGCAAGCTAGACAACGCACAATTTTTCCAGATGAGTTCCGTATTTCCCTGTTTCACCATTACAGCCCGAAACTCGACTTAATGGCCACTTACACATATCAAGATTATACCGAGACATTTTTACGCTATGAGCGTGTGAGTAATGGCCGTGTCATTGAAGACTTACCTCAAGATTTCAAAGTAGCTCAAGCGTATAGAATCGGTCTGAATTACAAACCTTACAAGCGACTAACATTGCACGCTGGCTATGGTATGGAAAATGGTGTGGTCGGCGACGATCTACGCGTTCCTATATTACCTGATAACGACCGTCGCTTTTACGGACTTGGGGCAAGCTTTACACCAAGCAGAGATACTACGGTCACTCTGGCTTTCGGTATCATTGATGTGGACGCAGGTCAGGTAGGAAATAATACTCAGGTCACTCCTATTGAAGTGTCTGGCGGGGAATTCAAAGGCATCGCTGACCTGGATGCCGAATTCTTTTCGCTAGGCTTTACCCAAAGATTTTAAGAGATGTGGTCCAGCACAACTGAACAGTTTAGATATGTATAAATTGGGACATAAAGGTATGTATGCAATTTACGGGTTGTACCGGGATTCCCCATTCATGGATACGCGGCAGTCGTGTCGCGAGTTGATCCCGCAAAACTACGCAGTATGCATACGACACTTGCGAGCCCTGAAGCTCAAAATGGATCTTTCGGTTTTGGCTCCGTAGTTAGGCACCAACCGGCGCGAAGCCCTCCATAAGGTGTTTTCTCCTTGTTGCGCAGACTGGTGATTCGTCGCAGCAAACGGGTTTGGGCACGGGGCAACACAAACATACTTGTGGCCCGAGGGAACACACAGCAGGGTCTTTGGGTACCATGCCTGCTAGTTACAAGTGATAGGTTGTATAGGAGTCGCTACACAACCACGTTTCGCCGCAATCGGCTTTTCAACTAAAACTGAAAAAATACGGTGGGTGTTATTTCAGAATTTAGTGATCATGTTCATGACGAGCTGGACATCCTCTTGTACTACGTAAGCCCCCAGCAAACCCGTCTTGATTAGTTCGCTGGTTTCCAGTTGTGCGGCAGCAATTCATTGATCCTGCTGTACGGCTGCGTGGGCAGGCGGTCCATCACATCCTTTAGATATTCCAGCGGGTTCAGGCCATTGAGTTTGGCCGATTGCACAAGACTCATGATCGCTGCATTGCGTTGGCCTGAGCGCAGGCTTCCGGCAAATAGCCAGTTCTTGCGACCCACTGCGATGGGGCGAATCTGGTTCTCCACCCAGTTGTTGTCTATCGGCGTGTGTGGATCACCCAGGAATGTGGTGAGCGCATCCCAGCGTTTCAAGCTGTAATCAATGGCCTTCATCGTGCCCGACCCGTCGGGCACCTTGATCTTGTGGTCGAGCAACCATTGTCGAAGTTTGTCCATCAACGGTTTTATATCTGCTTGCCGTCGATGTCGTCGCTCATCAGGTGGCATGTCTTGCAACTGTGCTTCAACTGCATAAATGGCGTTGAATTGTTCCAGGGCGGCTTGGGCAATGTGGCTCTTGTTGGCAGCAAACAGTTCGAAGAACTTGCGCCGCGCGTGCGCCATGCAGCCTGCTTCCGTAATTTGGTTGTCTTTGATCAGGGCTTTGTAGCCTTGGTAATCATCACAAATCAGCGTGCCACTCCAGCCATCCAGAAAGGCCTTGGCATGTTGACCGCTTCGACCTTCTGCAAAGTCAAACACCACTGCTTTGATGTCAGCATGTTGCGTAGTGGCATAGGCCCACAAGTAGGCTTTCTTGGTGGTGCTGTTTTTATCCTTGGCCGCTCCGTTCAGCATGGTGATGGGTGTTTCATCCGCATGCAGCACGCCTTGTTTCAGGATTTCTGTGCGCAATGCATTCACTAAGGGCTGCAAAGCTGCGCCACACTGGCCTACCCAGGAACCCATGGTGCTGGCCGATAGTTTGTAGCCAGTGCGGTCAAACATTTGTTCTTGCCTGTACAGCGGCAAGTGGTCTGCAAACTTGTTCACCAGCACTTGGGCCAACAAGTTGGTGGTGGCCATGCCCTTGTCGATCACATGCGCGGGCACTGGGGCTTGAATCAGGGTTTCGCACCTATCACACACCCACTTGCCACGGATGTGGCGCTCTACGCTGAAGGTGCCAGGGTGGTGGTTCAACTTCTCAGAAACATCTTCACCAATCCGCTTTAACTGGCAGCCACATTTGCACAGGGTTGAATCAAGTTCATGGCGAATTTCTGTACGGGGCAGCTCGGGTGGCAGCGCTTTGCGCTTGGGCTTGAGGTTTCTGCTAACGACTTCTTTGTCTTGCTCGGGCAGCTTGTCCAGTTCTTCCTGCTCAATCTGAGCAGTGTCGCCGTCGATTGTTTCATCAAACAAGTGCCGTTGTTCAACTGTCAGGGATTCAGCCTTCTTGCTGAACCGGAACCTTTTGTGAAGCGCCAGTTCGAGGGTGATCTTGGAGATGACAGCGTCTTTGTACTTCACCACCACCTGAAGCTCGGCGTTCACAGCCTGAAGATTTATATTGCTAGCTCGAAGCTCAAGGGCCTCCACCTGCAATACCGAGTTGGCTTTGATTTGTCCCAGTAGCATCGCCTGCAGTTGGTCTGCGTCCATCTTGGCAATCTGTTCTGGCGTGGGGCTTGAGGTCATGACGCAGATATTGCCACACACCATCCACGCCAACTATTGGCAATCTTGCCAATTGAAATTCAGAGATATTTGATGCTGGAATATTCGCCGAGACGCTGCCAGGGTAGCCCTACAATCAGCGCGTTGAATTGTTCAGTGGACAGCGTGACCGATGAGCCTAAATCAGCACTCTTGCCCCAATTAAAACTACCTTTGTGCAGCCTGCGGCTGCACAGCCAGACTCCAAAGCCGTCATGCACAATGACCTTCATTCGATTGGCACCACGGTTTGTAAACAAATAAGCGTGGTGGGCCTGAGCAGCACCAAACACGGCAATGATTTGATTCATCAAAGTGTCCATGCCACAACGCATGTCGCAGGGTGCGGTGCTCATCCAGATTGCGTCCACACGGATCAACGCAACACCTCGCGAAGCACTTGGCCAAGTTCAGTGATCTGCAATGAATCCAATTTAAACTGAATGTGGAGATCACCGCGAGCGATGTTGACTTCGACGCGTTGGCTGTTGCTCGCTGGCGTGTGAGTGTCACGAACGACGCTGGATTCAATTCGAACAGGAACAAAAGCTGGCGGGGTGATCAAAGCGCCAGACTCTTTGACCCACCGACGAAGCAGGTTAGGGTTCACACCGTGCGCCACGGCCACGCCGGAAACTGAGGCGCCAGGTTCAAGCGCAAGCCTGACCAACTTCGATTTGAATTCAGGTGCTCGATACACACGAACGGGACGTTTCGGGGTAGTTTGAAGTGCACTCATGGTGTCCACCAAGAAATGGAGTGGACACTATGGTCGCCGTTCAGAACCAGTCATTTCAAGATGGGTTTGCTGGGGGCTTACTGTACTACCAACATCCAGAGGTTTGAAAGTTTGCTCTAAGTGAGGACATCTCTATTCATCTTATTATTCTAGGATAACTAACGATTCTTGTAAATTTAGTTGAACCTACCTACTCAAATAGTATTTTTGCGAAGAGCTAGAGGAGAGCGCCCAAAGTGACGCTTGCAGAATCTGACTAAAGTGGCCTGTTCGGAAAATCCTACCATCGAGGACAGGTGAGTCATAGGAATTTCCGTCTCGGTGAGATATCGGAGCGCTTCTTGACAAATGATCTGTGTTTTTATTTGATCGAAAGAGGTGCCTTCATCAGACAAATGCCGTTGCAAAGTTCTTGGGTGAATCGCCAACAGGTTAGCAACGGCAGATTTGTTGCACACTGTTTTCCCAAGTATTTTTTTGATTACTTGGGCTGTCCTCGCTGAATAAGTTCCACGGAGGCTTCGGAAATTGGTTTGAATGTGTAGGTCTACGATGTGACTAAGCTCAATATTGGGCTTATCGAGCCGAGTTTCCAGAGTCGAATCACTTAAGAGTAATGCTGCTCTGTCATGATCAAACTCAACAGGAGCACCAAAGAATCGATTGTAAACTTCATGGTGATTTCTTGGGCTATGTGGCAATATTGCTTTGATCAATTGATAATTTTCACCTGCTAGAATTTTTATAAAACGATGAAGATTGCTCAGGCAAATGTCTAGGGTTTGTGCGTGAAGCGTTGGTTTTTCCAGATTAATCGAAATGCTTATCCAAGTACCTGATGAAGATCTTTGGGTCATTGAGGGCTCTGGAAAGCTGTCAATCGCAATTGCCGGACTCATAACGTCAATATGTTTCGCTGCGTACTCTACCGCTTGACGTACTGTGGGCAAATTGCTGATTACCAACGAAAGCGGGCCTAGAATACTTATATCGTGATACGGCGACATGTTCAATCCGAGGCAAGGAAGATTCTTTGCTCTAGCAGCGTATTCGAGCATTTTGGCAAAGTCATCCATCGAGATGAACTCGTTGTCCTGATTCGCAAAGTCCAAGTTGAGTCCAAACTTCGAGGCAATTTCGCGAGCATCACTACCACCGCTGTTTAATACCTCGAGAAATCCCAACATGGCAGTCGATCTAAGCAAAAGTCGCATTTGTCTCCAAAGGTCAAAAAATAGTCTCTTATAGTCAAGAGTATATGTTTTTACCAATGTAATAATCAAAATAAATATTAAAAAAAATCATATGGAGACAACTTCGATGAAATTCATTACTCAAATCAATGACAAGAAATTTTGGATGATTTTGCTTGCGAGCTCAATCAGCGCTTCAGTTAACGCGCAACAGGATAGTCAAAAGTTGTGCGTATACGATCTTCTAGGAGCGGCAGGAGATATTTTTGCCATGGCTAAAGATTACGAGGTTGCGTCCAAAGCGTGGGGTGGAAATGTCAAAATTCATGCCTACACGGACGAGCGAATTGCGACCCAAGACTTCATTGCTGGTGAGTGTGACGCAGTATTTGCAACAGGTTTCCGCACTCGCCAATTCAATTCTACGACGGCGGCAATTGATTCTCTAGGAGCATCCTCAATCGTAAAAGACGGCAAGGTGGACATGAATGCCAGTTATGAAGTTGTACGTCGTGCAATTCAAGTATTCTCGTCGCCCAACTCCACAAAAATTGCGACCAATGGAAAATTCGAGATCGCTGGAATCATTCCCTTCGGTACAGCTTATCCGGTACTTAATGACAGAAAAATCCAGACAGTCGAGGATCTTGCTGGAAAAAAGATCGCTGCTTTTGATTACGACAAGGCTCAGGCGGTCATGATTCAAAGGATTGGAGCTCAGCCTGTTTCCGCGGATATTACAAACTTTGCAAGCAAATTCAATAACGGTATCGTTGACATGATTGCAGCGCCTGCAGCTGCATACAAGCCACTAGAACTCTATAGAGGTATTGGTAACAAAGGGGCTATAAATCGCTTTCCAATTGTTATATTAAGTTATCAAATGGTCATTAACACCAGCAAATTTCCTGCTGGCTTTGGACTTGAGTCGAGAAAGTATTGGCTCGGGCAATTTGAGCGTGCCTTGAAATTGATTGTTCGGGCAGAGCAAACAATTCCCGAGAAAACATGGAGTGACCTTACTCCTGAAAACATGATTAAATACACGATCATGTTGAGAGAAAGTCGAGGGTCAATCGTAGAGCAAGGTATCTACGATAAGCAGGGCTTGGTCATCATGAAAAAAATCCGATGTAGTGTGAATCGTGCGGATTCCGAATGCACTCCTGACAGCAAGTCGTTCTAATTTTTGATTTCCCGACCTTCACGGACCAGCCGCTAAAAAATAGCCGAGATCTTTTGGCTTTTAACTTCTCACGAAAGTTTAGCGGCTCTAGAACATCTCCGAGATTCAAATCGGCTACATCAAATGGCATATACAAAATGAGCAATAGAATGCTGTGTAGTGCAGCCTTGAAGCCGCTGACTGTCGGTGCGTTAGCGGCAATGCAAATTTATCTTTTAATCTGTAACAAAGCCTATGCAGGAGGTACCGCATTTGATGCTACTTCCATCAGTTCGATGGGAAGCGCAAATGCGGGGATGGCCGCCGAAGCGGGCGACGCATCTGTTCTATTTGCGAACCCTGCGGCATTGACTCGACTTAAAAGAGCTGAAGTCGTACTAGGCGCAGCGTTTGTGGGGATCAATACGTCTTACATATCCGGCCAAACGCCTGATGGATCTCCTACGAACAGTGGCACAAGCGGTAGCGTAGGACAAGAATTCAACAGGAAAAAAGGATATGACTCGACAGCACTTGCGCCTAATCTGTACGTGGCAATTCCAATTACCGAAAAATTAGTTGTTGGCTTTGGCGGGGGGGCCTCTCATGCGCTAATTGTTCGCTACGATGAAAACTTTCCAGGACGCAATCAAGGCCGTGACATTGACTTTAAAGTTAGCCGGGCCAATGTCGGGTTTGGTTATAAGCTCACTCCAAGCCTATCAGTTGGGGCCAACGGTTCCTATGAGAGATATTTTCAATCCCTCAAACTAAAGCTGAATTACCGGGATGCCGTTGACGGTTTATTGGACAATGGGTCCACATTGCTGGATGGGCTTAATGGGCTTGGGCTTGCGCCGCCGATTCCTGAAGAAGCAGATTTAAGTCTGCGGATGTTCGGCTGGGCCTTCAACGCACAGGCAGGTGTGCTTTGGGAGCCCACCGAAAATACGCGAGTTGGTATTTCTTACCGCCCAAAGACCAATTTCACCGGTATGCGCGGAAAACTTAAGATACAAGAAACTGCTGAGGGAGCTGAATTTAGGGAATTCCTAAACGGAGGACTGATTGGTGCGACAGGTCCTATCCTTAATGTGAATGGACCTCAAGCTGCGGGAGACCTGCTTCCTGAGCAACGAATCAAGCAAGATATCACTTTGCCCGACGAACTTCGCTTCAGCGTTTTCCATCATGCGAGCCCCAAAATTGATCTTATGGCCAGCTATACACGTCAGGACTTTTCGGTGACCAAGCTTGAATTTATACGAGAGTCGAACGGACGTGTATTGCAAGACATTCAACAAAACTTTGTAGTCGCAAACAGTTACAGGCTGGGGTTGAATTACAAGGCCTTCAAACGTCTCACATTAAAAGCTGGCTACGCAGTTGAGAATAGCGTAATTGATGATGAAACTCGAATTACGCTTTTACCTGACTCAGACAGACAATACTTTGGCTTGGGAGCACAATTCGAGTTGCGAAGAGATACCACACTGAATGTCTCATATATGAAACTAGACCTAGAGCCTGGTTCCACTGGCGCGAATGGGCAGGTCAACCCTGCTGAGGTTAGAGGGGGTGACTTTCAAGGTACAACAAAACTTGATATCGACTTTTTTGGTGTAAGCGTCACAGAACGATTCTAAAGGACAATCATTAAGATGATTAGGATACAAGAACTGAAAAACAAACTCTTAGCCATTGGAAGCGCAGCAATACTGACAGGCTGTTCTAGTATTCAAGGTGGAATCACAAACTTTGCTATTGGTATCGTGGAAGATCGAGTTGTGCCACCTATTCTTGAGCTGAATGATGTCGATATGGGTTGTGAGTTTGCCACAAGTGACTTCCCGTTAATTTCAAGTGCCACGAGAGCGTTTTACGGCGATCCAGCATTATTAGAATCATTGTTGTACACCACATCTGCAGTGTGTTCTGAAAAGCGCTCTGTAGATGAGGAGCTTCGATATCTGCGAGCCACACGTGCTAATCAAATTTCAGATGCACAAGACGCGCGAATCGCACAAAAGCGACTCCTTGAGATTACCGCTAGACGACAGTTCTCAGCATTTAAAGTTATGCGCAACCACCTAGAGAGAAAATATGATTTCCAATATGGTGGCGAAACCTGCCCTGAGTTCGAGCGGGACTATGATGAGCTTACCTACATTTTAGGAACAGTAGCTGGATTGCAGGCGGTGATAAATGATATTGCGGCGCAGCAAATGGTCGGCGTGCCGACTGATATTGCCCCTTTGTCTGAGCGCGCCTTGAAATGTGTTTCTAATACAAAGTGGTGGGGCGTTCCCTTGGCAGCAAGAGCTGTTGTATGGAATATTTTGCCTGGTGGGGCTGAAGGTAAAGACGTTTGGGGTAGCTTTAACCGTTCAATGTTGATCGGTGAGAGAAGTGGTGTTCGATTGGCGCATGTAATGTACGCAATATCGGCACAGGCGGCGGGGGATGAACAACGCTTTAGGGACGCGACAAAGCGTTGGGCTAGATCGCAAAATTTCAAACCTAGCAAGCCATATCGCTTGGTAGAAGATATATCAACACTTACGATGACCAATCTATCAGATCGATATTGGTCAGCAAACATCGGCACACGTACACCGATTGCTTCGATTGGGGATTACTGGGATGAATCACAACCTGCTGTCCAAGGTATCGATTTGGACGATTTGCTTAAATGAAAGCTCTTAAATACTGCAGCTTATTTGATGTAAGGTTTATTGGTAATGTCAGTTTTGTAGTCTCAGATTTTACAATTAGGATGGTGGAAAACCATACCAGCGGGTAAACGCCCTCCTAAAATTTGCGATATCTCCATAACCCAATAGATAGGCTGTTTCTTTTACACCCAAATGCATCATCTTCAGGTACTCATGAGCAAGGCGGCACCGAACGTTGTTCAAAATATTTCGATACGAGGTTTTATCTTCCCTTAGCCTGCGGTGAAATGTGCGAGGTGTCAAATTCAACAACTTTGCACACATATTTTGATTGGGAAACTCTCCTTGTTTGCTTTCCAACAACAACCTTTCAAGACGGCTCGCAATCGACTGATTGGCGTCAAGGCGCTCCAAGTCGCGCTGACAAATCGACAGCGCTTCGGACATAACTAGCGCATCGCGATGAATCAGAGGGCTCAAAACTTCCGAATAATTGAGAGCAATGCCTGTCCACGATTGCCCGTAAAGCACTTCGCAACCAAGTAATTCAAGAGCTATGCCTGCATGAGCAGGTTCAGACATCGAAAATAAAATTTTTTTACATGGACTATTGTTTGGCTCTGTTGCATCAATCACATTTTTGACGGTGCCCAATGCAATTTCAGCAACGACATTACCAATATCTCCTAGGCCTAGTATTGGCTCAAACACTACCCGAAATTCATCATTTACTGTTTCTGATCGTATGGTTAACAAGGATGTTCGCAGCGGTACATACCGCTCCACAACTTGCATAGATTGTTGTATCGTATTCGCTGACACTGCAGCTAAACCAACATTACCATGCGCGCTTGGCAGGAGGTTACAGCCCAACCTTAAGCCTAGTGCACCGTCTCCTGTTAGCTCAATGGCCTGTTTCAGCAATGCACTATAGGTTGAAATAGATACTTTGTAACCGGGTTTGGTCAAGCAAGTTACATCAAGCCCAACACCTGCAAGCCAACCGAATACGTCAAGCCCTTTATTTTTAAGTTGCTCGGCGATCTGTGGAATGTAATGAATTACTGTGTTTCCTAAATTAGTTGGGGTAGGGTAGGAGTTATCCTTTGAGCGCATTGATGAAAATTCCCGGTATTTTCCAAATCGAAGGGCGGTAATAAAAATAAGTTAACAACCGTCCAAGAGCGTGTTGTTTACGGTTTGTGATGAACCACGGCGGTCGAGGTAATAGACTAAAATTCAAAGACAATAAATTCCTCGGAAAAGGGCGCCAGGGGGCTTGAACAACCGTTTTTTCAGTACGCTCGAGCATCCAGGTGTTGTGCACCGTGCCAATGCCTGATCCTGGTTCTTTCAAACTGGCCCCGGGAAAGGCACCCCAAGGGCAGGCGTTGAGAAGAAAGGCTAATCCAGTCCACGTATTAATCGCGATGGTGCCATAGCGAAGTTGGCCCAGAAGCGATTCGAATTTGTCACGCCCAATTTTTTTAATGGTCGCAGGGTGAATTACGATGTTTGCCCCCAAAGTACCGTTTAATTTTTCATTCGCGAAATCAATGGCTGAGGCCAAGTAGGCTTTTGGGCATTCACCTGACAAATATTTGATCGTGAAGGCAGGAGCAAACACCTCATTGTTGGCTAGCCATTCAGATTCGCCCTGATCAAAGTCGGCCACCAAAAAGGTCAGCCTTCCAGATTGATCAAAAGACTCTATGCCACCATGTGCTCGAAAATCAGCGCAGCGCTGTTGACTGCCAGGATAATATCGCTCACGCCCACCATGGGATGTCATGATGGACTTTAGCTCACGAAGTAGTACCTCTGTTCCTTCCCACCCCTCTGGCACTATGAGCGTTTGCATGGCTACGCAGTTGTAGCCGGAATTCTGCATTTTTTGTGTTGCAATCTGCTCAGCCTGAAAGCGAATATCTGCTTTTGTCCATAGACCAGGCACGACAATGGTCGGGCAGACTGCACCTAACTCGGAAGTAATACGACGGGTATTACGTGGTTTACCGTTTTTTCTGTTGGTGTTTGCTTCCGTCCCCTCACCCCATACGATCAGGTCATGCGTGGCGGCAGCGCCCGTAATGTGAATGCTCTCCACCAAGGGATGTTCGACCAAATACGCCCCCAGTTGGTTTCCGCCGCGCACAATCCGAAGAGCATTGCGATCAATTAATGGTTTGAACGCAGCGTGTAAATAATCAAAAAGATAATCATTGATCGGGTTGAGTTTAAGCAACACGACCTCGTTTTCAACGAAGAGTTTGTGGAGTGAGTCCAATGGACTGATCGCTGCCACATTGCCTGCTCCTAACACCAAGGCCAGTTTTCCAGATCTTTCACTGGCAGGTAGATCGTAGGCTGAAGCAGCTTTAATCGAAACTTCATTTACGCCGCGCTGCATCCACACCTCTGCCTTTACACCTGATAAAAGCAGTTTGTCCCAAAGGGTATGCGGAAATACTTTCAATGCAAGTTGACCTTTCGCGACACGGCGATAGGGTAGTTGCGCTAGAAATGCCCTGTTCTCTATTTTGGAGAGTGTTTCAATAAGGCCATTGCAAGTGGCCATTACTGCCAACGGACCTGCAAACCATTCTTCCCCTGTCAATGTAGAGCTTGCTGGTAAACGCTTACGACGTGCTGCAATTCCAGCCCAGCCCTCAGATTGTTGAAGAAGCGCAGTCTTAATTTCTTGAAGAATGAGAATGCGAACAGCGCAATCGGTACGAGCCCACTCATGCTTGTTCTCATCAAGAACCAACAAAGCGTCGTTACAGCGTTGAATCTCTTCAGACGCAGTTTTCTCCCCAGAGGTTAAGTTCTGAACGGATATCTGCCCTATCGATAAATTGTCTAACGAGTCAGACATGGCTCACCTCCTTCTCATTTATCCGGGGGCTTGCGTTTGTTTTTGCGATTCGTTTCTTACCAAGGATCATGTCAGCCGCTTTTTCCGCGATCATGATTGAGGGTGCATTCGTATTGCCAGAAACCAAGGTGGGCATAACGCTCGCGTCTACCACTCTCAGTCCCTCTAGTCCATGCACACGTAGCTGTGCATCAACAACCGACATTGAGTCAGTTCCCATTTTACAGGTTCCTACAGGATGATAGATGGTGTCGGCTTTGGCGCGAATTTTTGATTCCCACTGAGAATCACTCATGCCTTCATGCACGCCGAAAAGCTCTTCATGCCGGTAGTTCTCTAATGGTTTTTGCATCAAAATTTCACGTGTGATTTTTGCTCCATTGATCAAAGTTTCAAGATCCCTGTGATCCGATAGGAACTTTGGATCAATCCCCGGATCATCTAAAGGATCGGCCGATTGCAAGAAAACCTCCCCGCGAGAGTAGGGACGAAGCGCGCACACATGGCAAGAAAAGCCGTAGCCTGCATGTAGTTTACGCGCGTGGTCTTCAACTACAGAAATTACAAAATGCAATTGTAAATCTGCACGATCAATTGACTTCGATGATTTTAGAAATGCAGCTCCTTCCGCAAAAGGCGAGGACAGCATACCCGTGCCATTTCGACACCACAAAGTGAGGTGCTTGAAAAATCCCAGCGCGCCTGCCAAACCCAATCCAAAGTTGTCAGTATCGAGTGACTTGAACGCCAGTGTGAAATCCAGGTGATCCTGCATGTTCTGCCCGACACCTGCTAACTCGTGCACCATGCCAATGCCATAGGGCGTGATGTCTTGTGATCTACCCACGCCCGATAACTGCAAGAGTTGGGGGGAGCCAAATGCGCCTGCAGAGATGATCACCTCGCGACGGGCTTTAACCAGAAATTCCTTGCCACTATGCCGATAAAAAACGCCCTTTGCGCGCTGGTTCT
Organism: Limnobacter sp.; assembly: GCF_043511195.1. Classification (NCBI taxonomy): domain Bacteria; kingdom Pseudomonadati; phylum Pseudomonadota; class Betaproteobacteria; order Burkholderiales; family Burkholderiaceae; genus Limnobacter; species Limnobacter sp. Next base: position 748,360 of record NZ_CP121330.1, read on the forward strand.
CCAAAAGAATGCGACAGGCGTGAGCGTTTGTAAGCACCGTTAGGTTTAAACGCTCGGCCATTATGGGATGAAGGTAAGCGGCCGCCGCTGAGCAACGCTCACCGTGCTTATTCATGTCATGAAATTGTGTTACCTGATACAGCCCGGTCCCTTCATTGTCACCGGTATTGAAGTCTTGCTGCTCTGGTAGTCCCCAGGCTTTTGCTGCTTCAATAAACGCGCGTGTCACCGGTCTCGGGCTGTTCTGATCCGACACATGAAGTGGTCCATTGGCTCCGTGAAACGGATCAGTACCTCGTTCGTTGTTTTCGGCGTCTTTAAAGTAAGGCAATACATTGTCCCAGTCCCAGCCATCACAACCCAAATTTGCCCAGCCATCATAGTCTTGTCTTTGACCTCGGATGTACAGCATGGCATTAATTGCTGAAGAGCCACCAAGTGTTTTGCCACGGGGTTGGTAGCCGATACGCCCATTCAAGCCGGGTTGAGGGACGGTATTAAAAGCCCAGTTATTCAGTTTTCCATATCCGGGGACCATCGCAACCATTCCAGCAGGCGTTCGAATCAAGGAACTTTCTCCACGACCACCAGCTTCAAGCAGACACACAGTTACTGACACATCTTCGCTCAAGCGCGCTGCCAGTGCTGCTCCAGATGATCCACCACCCACGATTACAAAATCGAATTCCATCATAATCTCCAAGCTAAGAATTAGTTGCTTCTATCAAGTCGAAGACGCTATCGAATCAAGAGACCATTGGCGGGGGTCATAGTCGACCAACTCTTTAATTCCACTTCGCTGATTGGCACGAAGAGCCAAGATTCGTTCCTCCTGGGAAGCAAAGTGTCGGTCCCACTCAACTAGTTTTGATGTCATGAGCTTGTGCCAAAGGGGGGGGCAAAGCGTCAAGAAAATTGTGGTCAGGTATCCGCCGATCATCACAGGCGCATCAGGCAGTGGCATCAAGTTCTGGTAGGGCACCTCGCCTTGCGCATGGTGGTGAGAATGGCGACTCAGGTTGAACATGCCCCACGATGTCATTCGACGGTTTGTATTCCAGGAGTGACGTGGCTGAACAGGCTGCTCAGGTAAGCGCACCATGCCGTAGTGCTCCATGTAGTTCACGATTTCAAGTAAGGATTTACCAAATAAAGCCGCCAAGGTGAAGCACAGTGCGCCTGTCCAGCCAGCTACCGAAAACGCGGCTATATTCAACACCACGCTCATGAGCAGGCCTCGCATGTAAGCATTGTGATAAGACAGAATTGGTAATCCCTTTTTGTTCAAGCGTTCAGCCTCAATCTTCGCAGCACTGATATTTCCCTTGATAGTCGAGAGAACCACATGAAGGTATACATTGCGTCCTCGTGGCGCTGTCGCTGGATCATGCTCAGTTGACACATAACGATGATGACCGTAGACATGCTCAATGGCAAAGCCTACGTCGTAACTAAACGCCAGTAGCCAACGACCAACCCACAATGAAATGGGGTCCCAAGTCCGATGTGTCAGTTCGTGACCAACCACAGTGCCCATGAATCCAATTAGAAAGCCGTAGTAAATAATTCCTGAAAAATAGCGATCTACAGACGAGGTCGCTTCTCGTGCCGCAAAGACGTCGTAACCGGTAAGACCCATGACAAATTCACCTAGGCCAAATGGATCTCCTGTCGATATCGTCCACATAAAGCAAAAACCAATCAACAAAAGGAGTGGCAAAGCTAACCACAATTGAACGGTCAAAATCCAGGGCTTGCGGTACTCGGGCGTCACTGTGTCGTCGCCCGTCAATATGTCACCTAGAACATAGAAGCCCAACAAACTCGCAAAACCTGCAGAGATCCAGGCGCCACCCGCCAAATATGCGACGACTGCGATTACTCCCATCAAATGAAACATCATGAACTTCAGATAATCACCAATGGTCGCCGGAGTTCTCTCAATCGAGGGCAAACCAACCGCTCCATAAAAGCCAGTGTTCATAACCTCTCGAACTACGAAGCGATCGGCATGAATACCTTGTGCAGCAAGCTTGTTCTCTTTTAATTCCTTAATTGCAGCATCAATCATTTGAGGCGGGCCACATAAGTAGGCTTGGGTCGCACCCGCTGCTTCCCTACGAATATGGTCCGTGACCAAGCCACGCAAGCCATTCCAGTCGTGATTGGAATGATCTTCACTAAGAATGGGAACAAACCGAAATCCAGGCCAATTCTTTGTGTAAGCGTCAAGACGATGTAATTCGTAGAGATCTTGTTCGGTGCGTGCACCGAACAACAGCGTGACGGGGCGCCGATCGCCCTTGCGCTCCATCTCCTCAAGCATTCCAAGTATTGGAGCCAGGCCACTACCACCGGCGATAAATACAACCTTTTCTTCGCCTTCACGTAGCCAAAAGTCTCCACCTGGACCTCGCATGGTTAGTATTTCCCCTTCGACCAGCTTATCGAATACATAAGTTGAAAACCGACCACCAGGCACTCTGCGAATGGTGAAGCTGGCCAGACCTTGTTTGTCTGGTGCATTTGAAAATGAATAACTACGCGGTGCGTTTTTGACAGAATCCAGCGTCAACTCGGCGAATTGGCCAGCCTTGTAATTGATTGGTTGATCAAGTTGCACGTCAATTCTCGCTATGTCATGTGTCAAGAACTCGCGCTTCACAATGCGTCCCGCTATTGGTGAAGAAGTGATCGCGGCGCTCTCGTCCATTTCCACATCAATGTCCGACTTCAAGCGACTTTGACAAGCCAAAATGTAGCCTTCAGCAATCTCTTCCTCAGAAAGCAGGTACGCGCTCTCAGTCAACTCCTGAACCTTGCCGTCCTTGAGCTTGCATTTGCAGGAACCACATCCTCCAACTCTGCAAATATTGGGAATTTCGATGTTTTGACGCAAAGCAGCTAAAAGTAGCGTTTCGTCGGCTTCAACATGAATGAGTTTGCCGTTTACATTGGCTTTGTGGGTTAAGCCTTTGTTTAGAAATTGAAACATGTCCGCCTTCAAGTGATTGTTATAATATGAAAAATGGCAATAGACCAATGAGGATTATTATGCGTAGGGGGTCATTTTCTGCAAAGAGGTGCATCGGACAAAAAGGGGTTATTTTCTGCCAATCTAGTGCGGCAGCCCCATTCAAATTACCTTGACGGATAACTCAGTCCTGACATGCTTCAGATTAAAGATTTTAGTTCGATATCCAGATCGCTCAACTTCTCGGCATTGACGTTCTTGCCTTCATAAACGAGCTGCTTGCCGACTATAAAAGCCATTGGCATGTTGACCGCGTCAACAGCAATAAGTCGACCTTCACTGAGATAGAACACCGCAAATCCTTTATCTGCGGGGTCGCCACGAACGACACGTTGATCATGATTCTGTGACAAACCTACCATCTGCAGGCGAACGTCATACTGGTTCGACCAGAACCATGGGACATTATCGTATGGCTTGTCCTCTCCCATCAGGGTAGCCGCCGCTGTACGGGCTTGTTCGACAGCGTTGGCGACCGATTCGACTCGTTGCATTTGTTTGAAAAAAAGATTTCGGTGACGGGTACAGTCGCCGATAGCCAGGATGGAGGGATCATTGCTGCGGGTATGTTCATCCACTAAAATACCGTCATCACAAGCCAGTCCAGCGGACTCTGCCAGTTTGGTTTCTGGTACTACTCCTACAGAGACAAGCACAATATCGGCTGGCAAGGTACTCCCGTCCGCCACTACTACGCCAGTCACATGACCGAGATCGTCAGTTGCGAATTCAGTAGCAGTGGTGGTCAACCGCACATCCACTCCCGCGCTGCGGTGCTTTGAATAAAAGAACTCTGAGATCTCTGGTCCTGTGACACGTTGCAATAGGCGTTCTGAGGATTCGAGCACAGTGACGTCTAGGCCTACCTTGATGGCAATTGCTGCCACTTCTAGGCCGATGTAGCCGCCACCAACGATCACCAGCCGTTTACCCGGATTTAGTTGATCACGCAAGACATCAGTATCGGCGATATCATGCAGATAATGAATTCCCTTCAAGTCCGCGCCGGGTATTTTCAGACGTCGCACTCTTGACCCAGTGGCCAGGACAAGACGATCGTATTTCAAAGTGCTCTGATCAGACAAGCGAATGGTTTTGTTATTCCGGTTTATCTGCTCAACACGTATGCCGAGTCGGAGCTGGTGGCCCGCGCTTTCGTACACCAACGACGGTTTCAAATACAGCGACTCTCTGTCAACACTACCCGCTAAGTAATTCTTCGACAGAGGTGGGCGTTGGTATGGGGGGTAGGGCTCATCGCCTACCAGTATCAAATTATGCGGGTATTTTTTTTGAATTAATGTGGTCAGTAGCGCACCTGCTGCATGCCCACCTCCAACGACAACTGTCGTCTCTTTTTCTTTTGTTGTCATGAGCCTCCTCTTCAACATGTTATTGAGACCGGATTATCCAGTTGGTCAATGTTATGGTTGCACCCCCCTAGCAGCGGGCGGGCGTCTCTGTTCGCTTGTAAAGGAATTAACTCGTTTTCTGCGTCAAAGAGATTGTCGCAGTGGGGTCAGTTTAACCATCATCTCCGAATACCCACGCACGAAGTTCGACTGCACTCGTTCGGGCTCACCAACAACTTCTATGTTTTCAAAGCGCTTGAGTAATTCCTCCCACAGGATACGCAGTTGTAATTCGGCCAGACGGTTGCCCATGCATCGGTGAACGCCATAGCCGAACGACAGGTGGTTACGTGCGCCAGAACGGTCGATGATGAATTGATCCGGATCCGTAAACTTGCGCTCGTCCCGATTTCCCGATGCATACCACATCACTACTCGATCACCTTTTTTGATAGTCCGTCCCCCAAGCTCAACGTCTTGCTTGGCGATTCGGCGCATATAGGCCAAAGGTGTTTGCCAGCGGATGATTTCCGACACCATGTTTGGAATTAGCGTAGGGTTTGCTTTGAGCTTCTTGAACTCTTTCGGAAACTGGTTCATGGCTAGTAAGCCTCCACTCATGGAGTTGCGGGTAGTGTCATTACCACCGACGATGAGCAGTGCCAAATTGCCAATAAACTCCATCGGCCGGTTGATCAAATCGCGCGTATCTTCACTGCCTTGTAACAGGCTGATCAAATCAAAACCATGCGCTTCACCAGAGGCGCGGCGCGCCTGCTTATCTCGCCAAAGTCTTGAAAAATCGCGGGCCATGTCGGCTGCAGCGTCGAACATGGCCTCCTCGTCGGTGAACTCGCCACCGGTGGCTGATGCGGCGCCAGCTAAAAGGTCTGACCAGTAGATTAGTTTGTCACGTTCGTCGTAAGGGAAATCCAAAAGGGTAGCCAGCATGCGTCCAGTTAGCTCCTTTGATACTGTTGGTACCCAGTCAAAGGGCTGGCCCGTGCGAAGACTGTCGAGTACATCCCCTGTGCGCGAGCGGATTAGGCTCTCCATTTCTTTCAGGTTCTGAGGAGCCACTACGCCTTGCACGGAGCTTCGCTGTGCATCGTGTTTTGGTGGATCCATGGCGATGAACATTTCCACCGAGAGGCCTTCAGGGGGATCGCCAAGGATGATGACCGGCTCGGCGGAAAACAGGTCATGATGTTTATCGACGAACAAGATGTCCTCATAACGAGTCACCGACCAGAACGGACCGAATGGACTGTTTTCCTGGAAGTGCACCGGGGCTTCATCACGCAGCCTCTTGAAATAGGCGCGCCATTGCCCTTGCCTGTACAAAAACGGATTGCTCACGTCAATGTCATCAATTCGTAGTGTACCTACGTCTGGCAGCGGGTATTCAACAAAGCTTGGTGTGGGCCTGCGCGCGCCAATTGTTTTCTTTTTGGCACGCATCAAAAATTTCAGACCCTGAATTTGCAAATGCATTGGTATCACCTTGGCGGTGGCATTAATCACTCTGGTCTGAATTTGGTCAAATGTTTTGGATTGTGTTGACATGGGGCTCTCCGATATTTACATCTGAAATTCTGGGAGTCGAACGGTCATGCCGTCCATCGCTTCAGTGGTTTTAACTTGGCAGCCCAAACGTGAGGTTTTTGCCCGCTCTGGCGTCATCGATAGCATCTGCTCTTCCCCATCACCGAATGAACCGATCTTTTCGAACCATTCATCTGCGACTATGACGTGACAAGTGCCACAGGCGCATTCCCCGCCACAGTCCCCATCGATTCCTGGAATGGCGTTATCGACAGCGATTTGCATCAATGATGATCCAGCTTTGAATTCGATAACGTGAGTTGTATTGTTATGCTCAATAAAAATGATTTTGCCCACCGCGTTTCTCCTACTAGTAACTTCAATCGATAAGATAGTAGATCGCCGTCAACACAACGGCGAGGTCATTTCTTGACGGCACCGGGTCATTTCAAGACAATGCAGTTATTTTCTTTCCTTGATAGGCGGCGCTGATGACGCGGCAAGCGAATATTTCCCAAAACCTTACAGCCGATATCCCATCAAATTACTCACGACTTATTGCCCGTGAGCTGGATCTGAGCGCTAGACAGCTACCAGTTCTGTTACGTGGAACGGGACTCGGAGTCAGACAGTTTCTGAGGGAGGATGGCTTGCTCTCGGCAACTCAACAAGTTCTGATTTTGCGAAATGCGTTGGTGTTGTCTGGCCAACCCGAATTTGGTTTAATGTTGGGCAAGCGCCTCACGCCGGCGACGCATGGTGCTATGGGGTTTGCCGCTTCAAGCAGCCCAAATTTACTCAGTGCGCTACAGGCTATACATATATTCCTGCCAACGCGGGTAAGCGTCATTGAATTACGTTTGCAGCAAGTTGAAACTCACCTCGAATGCACACTGCATTTTCGGATGTCGCTTGATGCTGACATACAGCGTTGCCTGGCAGATACGATAATTAAAGTTCTTCTGGAGTTTGGTGAATTCATTATTGGTCGACCCCTAAAAGAGGCTGAAATATTTTTCCCCCATCCGGCACCCACGTACCATGCGCTGTACTCCGACTATTTATCGGGGCAGATTCTCTTTGGTTGCGATCATTTAAAACTCAGATTGCCGATGGCGTTGTGTCTGGAGCCGAACGCCTCTGCCAATCATGAAAGCTATCGCTTTGCTTTGCAGCAGTGTGAATCCATGCTCGCGCAACTTCAGACTCACAAACCTAGCTATCAGACGAGAATTAAAAAGATGATGTTGTCCCGTCCGCCCGGAACTCTTAATGAAGATGAAGCGGCAGCTTCTCTATTCATGAGCAAGCGCACCATGGCACGTAAACTCAAAGAGGAAAACACCGGATTCCGGCAAATCCGCGACGAGATTATGTCTCAACAGGCTGCAAGCTACCTGTGTGACAGCAGGTTATCCATTGAGAATATCGCTGTGTTGATGAACTATCATGATAGTGCCAACTTCAGGCGCGCTTTTAAGCGCTGGTTTGACCAACCGCCAGAGACGTTCAGGCTAAATACCAAACCTCAGGCTATGCATCTTAGTTGATTTATGATCTAAATCAACGGTTGATTGAGCTGCTTTAACTGGTGCAAGTGTTCGCCTTGAGCATCTTGATTGATCAAGCCTTTGATAATAGCTTGCCAGACGAAATTGCCAATGTCGTCCGGTGTATGGGAGCCGTTTGGATCAAACCATGTTGCAACCCAGTTGAGGGCACCAAGGCCAATCAGTCGAAGAAGACGACTATCCACGCCTTTCTGAATAACGCTCTGGCTGATCATTGTTTCGAGAATATCTATCCAAAGAGACTCGTACTGGTCACGCAGCTTTATGATTTCCTTCCGTGCCTCTGGACTCAAGGCTCGCCATTCAAACAGCAGCACATAGACCATGTCGGAATCACCCAGCAGAGCTCGAAGATGTGCATTTATGCAAAGACGCAACTTCTCGACTGGGTCATTCGAACTGGCATAGGCCAATTCGACCTCTTCTGTTACCAGGTAAATTCCACGGCGCATCAGTTCAACAAGAAGTGCCTCCTTGGTGTTGTATCGATAATAAAGGCTGCCTGGCAGCATATTACAAGCTTCAGCGATTTCCTTAAGTGAGGTTTTCTCAAATCCCTTTTCGCGAAAAAGTCGTGCTGCATTTGACAAAACATTGCTCTGATCGTCCAATTTATTATCGGGCATAGGCGGTTTTTGAACCATAGTTTGTACATCTCCTAAGTGGGGCCATTGTATTTCTCATCACCGTCAAAATGGACTGACCCTACACACAAATAATATTCCATTGAGTAAGTCGTTGCCCTTCAGCTTGAACATATTCTTGACTTTAGTTGGTTGACCAACCAAAATTAAGATGTGTGTAAATTTCTTGGCGATTACTATCAATGACAATAATTGCTTTCGGTCATTTTTGTGCCAATTTCAAATGTTACTGAGCGTTCAAATCCGATGACTGAGCCAAACAAAGTTCAACAAAATGGTGCCGTAGACACTGCACGGCGTTTTACCGAGCAGGTCCCTCACAATAGCGATCTGGGTATGCAGGTAGTCTCTGTGGATGGCAGCAAGGTGTGTATGCGTCTAGCCCCACAGGCATGGATGTTCGCCGATGCCGAAAAAAGGGAAGTAAGCACGAGTATTTTGTATTCACTAGCTGACTCGGCCAGCGGTCTTGCGGTATTCGCTGAGGCACAGGAGCTAACTCCTATAGCCACGTTGAGTTTGCATATGGATTACCTAAGACCCGCTGTTGATAGTCATTCATTGTTGGCGGTGGCCACTTGCCGCAATCTTATTGACGACGTTGCCTTCATCTATTGTGAAATCTTTTGTGAAGGTGATGATGTTCCGCTAGCAACAGGTAGTGCCACATTTATAAGAAATACCCAAGGCCAACGCTTCCAAGTGGCTGAGGCTTCAAGGGGAAGAGCATGAGTCGTAATGTCGATCCTGCCCATCCTCGCCCCACCCCATTTGACGGAAAGAGCGAGTATGCCGCTTGGCAGACCTTACTTGATAGTATTCCCTACTCCCGGCATTTAGGACTTAAGGTTCAACAACATAATGAGGCGACACTTGTTCAACTGCCTTACCGTGATGCTTTTATTGGCAATTTCATGTTGCCAGCACTACACGGCGGTGTAATAGGAGCCTTGATAGAGATTACAGCGCGTATCGCTGCCCAAAGAGAAGATACGCAACTACGCAGCCCCCGTATTCTGGGAAGCAACATCCACTACCTTCGCTCAGCCACGGCGCAAATTACTTTCGCGAACGCGGAGATTGTGCGTCAAGGTCGGCGTACCAGTTTGGTGAGGGTGAGCTGCTGGCAGGGTGACACGACTGCACCGATAGCAAACGGAGTTGTTCAGTTGCTGTTCTCTACTTCCGAGAAGAATCAAGATGGTATTGGTGACAAATAAATCATGTTTGGTCGAACGAGACGGATTTCTCGCCGCTGATGGTCGAGAGATTACCTTGTGGCGATGGCCTCAGTCTGACGGACGCCCCATGCTTCACTGGGCACACGCGACTGGTTTCCATGGTCGTCTTTATAAGCCACTTCTTGATGAGCTGTCCGTTGAGTGCAACATCATAGCTTGGGATATGCGTGGACATGGAGCAAGTGCCGATGCAGCCGATGCTTCTACATTTCGCGGTTGGGAGACCTACTATCAAGATCTGACCGCGTTGTTGGCAAAGTTGGATGAACCCGTTTGGCTTGGAGGTCATTCAATCGGTGCTACATCAAGCATCATGGCAGCTGCTCGCCAGCCAGACAAAGTGTTGGGATTGATACTTTTAGAGCCGGTGATAATGGATTCTTGGCAAAGCCGAATGTTGTGGTTGTCCAAGCTGTTGCGTCGATCACACCGGTTGTCGCTGGCCGCTGGCGCCGCACGCAGACGGAATGTGTTCGATTCTTATGTCTCTGCTCTGGAAAACTATCGTGGTCGAGGTGGCTTCAAGACTTGGCCCGAGTCTTGGTTAGAGGCTTATGTTCAACATGCCTTTATACAGGATGGAGATCGTCTTCGTCTTGCATGCTCACCGTTGTGGGAGAGCTCCACATTCGCTCAAACCGAGCATAACCCGTGGCCAGGCATTCGTCAGTTGAAGTGTCCTGTTGTTGCAATAGCTGCGGAGCGCGCTTCAACTTTCTCATCATTAGCGCAAAGGCGTCTTGGAAAGATATTGCCCTCAGCCGAAGTGAGGGTTCTGGCTGGAACTACGCATTTTTTGCCTATGGAACAAACTGAGCTAGTTCGTGATGCGATGCTTAAAATCATGTTGCCAAAATACGGCCAGAACTAATTCAGAAATTTATCAAATTGCAGTTGTGAGGAGCAAATTAGTGGACAGGCAAGCTCAATATGATTTTATAGTCGTGGGAGCTGGCTCCTCCGGAAGTGTTTTGGCCAATAGGTTGAGCGAAAATGGCAAGTTCACGGTATTGGTATTGGAGGCAGGGCCTAGCGATAAAACCAACATGTTCATACACATGCCAGCGGGTATGGCTAGTCTTATGCACAGCCATAAATACAATTGGCGATTTTGGACCTCACCACAAGTACATCTGAATAACCGGGTCATGTTTCAGCCACGCGGAAAAACGCTTGGTGGGTCAAGCTCGATTAATGCATGTGTCTATATTCGAGGTCATTCGAGCGACTTTGATCACTGGGCGTATCTAGGTTGCGAAGGATGGGCGTACGAAGAAGTTCTACCTTATTTTAAGAAATCAGAAAAGTTTCAACCTGAGGCGATTACCACTGGTTTGACTCAAGAGGAGTTGGAAAAATATCATGGTTCAGAAGGCCCGTTAAATATAGTCTCGCCGAGCCATAAAAATAAACTTTCAAAAGCCTTCATAGAGGCAGGCGTACAGGCGGGATATCCCGAAAACCTCGATTTCAACGGGGTCAGTCAAGCTGGAGTCGGCTCGTATTACGCTTATCACAAAGATGGTCAACGCTGGAGTAACTCTAGAGGGTATCTTTGGTCCGCTATGTCCCGAACCAACCTGACCGTTATCACTAGTGCACGAGTAGCCCGGGTTTGCATCGACAGTCGAAGCGCCTCTGGCGTTGAGTATTTTCATGAAGGACAACTCTGCAAGGTAGTGGCCAAGAAGGAAGTTATTTTAAGTGGAGGTGCATTTAATTCGCCGCATTTATTGATGTTGTCGGGAATTGGTCCATGGCGGGATCTGATTAAACACAACATCCAGTTTGTACATGAGTTACCTGGTGTGGGGCAGAATCTGCAAGACCACCTGGATGTTTTTCTGGTGATGCGGACACGCAATCGTTTGCCCATCTCTTTACACCCTTTGTCTTGGTTGCGATGTATCAGCGAGCTGGTCAAATATTTAATATTCAAGAGTGGTGAGCTGAGCAGTAACCTTGCCGAGTCAGGTGGCTTCGTGAAGTCTTCCGAGGAAGAACCAATAGAAGACTTGCAACTGCATTTTGTTCCGCTTCCGGCCATTCGACATGGCCTGAATTTGTGGCCACTATTGAAAAGTTATGCGTATTCCATCATGGTTTATGATCTTCGCCCTCTATCCAAAGGTAGGGTTAAGTTGGCAAGCTCAAACCCACTTGATTTGCCAGTTGTTGATCCAAATTACGGGGAACATCAAAGAGATATCGATCGACTGGTTAAGGGAATTCGAATCGTAAGAAACATTGTCTCGCAGCCGGCATTAAGAGGAATGAACCGAGAAGAAATTTCACCCGGGCAGCATCTACAGACGGATGAAGAGTTGCAAAAATGGGTCAGAGAGACAGCGGAAACGGCTTATCACCCAGTGGGCACTTGTAAAATGGGCGTAGATGACATGGCTGTTGTTGACCATCGTTTACGCGTGCACGGCATTGCCAAATTGCGGGTTGTGGACTGTTCAATTATGCCGACCTTGGTCGGTGGTAACACAAATGCCACTGCCACTATGATTGGAGAAAAGGCTGCAACCATGATTCTTGAGGATCACGATCGTGAAAGAGACTAAAGTGCCTTGCATCGGCGTTCGTCTGCAACTCATTTTGTCAGAGACTGAGCCGTGAAAATGTTATTTGAAAGATGGAAAATCTTGAGTACGTAGATTCTGGTGACGCAACTAACCTGACTCCTAGGTTGAAGATGCGGGATGACAATAGAAATTCAACGCAGAATATCTGCTATAACCCTGCGAGTAAACGCAACTGAATTGTCAGGTTTCGTTTGCTTCATATTTTATAGAAGAATCAAACTTCCCTTTAATGCTCCGAGTATTAACGCTAACTTTGGCTGTTGAGAATCTAGACAGCGAACCAGACCATCGATAATGACCACCCCGACTGAATGAATAATGGTATTTTTTCATCATCCACGGTTTCAATGGCTGCGTCGAGCATGTTGCTCACAAGATCTGTATCTGGACTGTTCCCAATAGATCAGCCAGGTGTGCCTGATCAGAAAATTATTTGCAAACATACGTAGTGTCCATTCTCAGGCAAACTTGTTTACGAGTGTCCAACACCTGATAGTGGAACTCGATTTCCATGTTAAATCTTCTTTCCCAGGGCATGTATTTTGCCTGATGATCGATACTCACGAAGTCACTCGGATTGATGTGAAAAGTTTCTTCGCGCTGTTTTCGTATCACTTTTAAGTTGGGTCCAGAACGTGTTGTCTCCATCATCTCACCTGATGAATCATCAGGGCCAACATCTTCGTTAAATTTGATATCTGGTGGCTGTTCATTTTCTTTAGACTGATAATCGGAAGGTTCATTACGTAATGCCTTGATTGTTTTTTGGCTTAAATCATAACTTGTGACTCGTCCTTTAAATTTAAAAATGCGAGTCGTGTCCTCGGGCCCGCTTACCTGTTCTGCGAGATGAATCGTAAGTTCGGTGTTTGTGTCCAGGCCAGAAAATTTATTTAGCTTGATTTGGTTGTGTTCGACTAGATGTTCAAAAATAAATTCGTGAACCTGCTGGGTGATTATTTCTTTGGCTGAATGATCAAGTGTAGTACGGTCATCTTTAACTATACGGTGAATGCTATTGAGCTTTGGTTCGAACACAACGCCCGGCAGGCTCGATACGATATTGACAATGTGATCATCAATCCAATCCAGCCGTTCGAAAATCGCTTCCTCATTTTCCTTTGTCGATGAGATGTGAAAGACAAGTTGCCAATGGCGGAGGTCACTTTCTGAGTCGCTGAGCAAGTTGCCGACTTCAATTGACCTGTCAATTTGATCTCTGTACGTCGCGGCAATTCTGTGGAAAAGTAGTGCCTTCATTGTCTTGAACAATTTGGTGCTTTCAGACGCCTGCCCCTCCGTCAGCGATTGAGGATTTTTCACCCTAAGTTTGTGAACGACATAGAAAGTCATTTAGTAGCCTCCTGCCAACAGATGTACGATCAATCCAATCCAGAAAAACTCAGTATTCGAAAAAGGAACGTCTTTCTTTTGACGCTTGACGCCAATGACCCACACTGTCTCTAAGTCAATATTGAACTTGACTGTTTGACGAACTGGGCCAACTGGTAACCTGAATCGAGTGGTAAGTCCAAGATCTGTCAAAACGTTCCGAATATTGCATTTTTGACTGTGAGAATTTGACCAAAAGAATAGATCTTTGGAGTCGAATCCAAGGAATTGAAGTAGGTCTAAGATGTGAATGAGATTCACAAGATCTTTTTCTTTCATCGACTCGCGGATCACATAATGAGCATCCTCTGTGAAGTTACCGAGTGGGTCAAAGTTGGAGTTGAGCTCAAATGGAATTTGTTTAAGGGCCAATATGTCTGATGTCTTTGCAGGCGTCGCCTGAACTCGGTGGATCAAGTCTGCAGTATCTCCATGATCGGGTAATTGTTTCTCAAGGCGTTCGTAGAAGGCTCGGCTCAGAAAAATACTGTTCGGTTTTGCGTGAGCGAAGCGGGCAGGACGTAGGCTAGGCGGAAATGATCTAAAGATATTTTCAAGAGGATAGAGCCGGCTAGCGATTTTCTGATTGGCAGTTGAATAAAGATTTATTGAGTCGCTAGATTGGTTAAGGTAATCAAGTGATCCTAGGATGTAGTCTTTGACGTTAAAGGTACGCAGCTTTATTGGTTCATCGAGCTGAGGAGCTGGACATTTAAGGCCGTATCTTGAAGTCATTGAGAAGGCGAAACTTTCGCTTTGAACTTCAATGTTTCTGAGCGCGATTTCACAAAATTGACTATTGTAAAAGGAGTCGATAACCTCAAACCCGCGATGTGAATAGGTTTCTAGTAGCGTGATTGTTCCCGCATGCCCGAGAATTCTGCTGGCGACAAATAGTGTTTTGCGATTTACGCTATCGGGTGTTGTATGAATTAATTGTTCGCCATTCAACGGTTTATCAGGATTACAGCAAATTGCACTTTCAAAAAGTCCAAATGTAAGTTCGTCAGCAAAGGTATGTCGAAGGGTGTGAATACTCCCTCTGAAAGTAATATTTCGAATGATTTGGTTTAGATCCAAACTAATCTCGCGCGCTGAGGACTGAAATAAATCGCCAAGGTAACTTGCTTTCGTTGTTATCGCTCGGTGCTTTATTCTTTGCAGGATTCCTTTCTCCTCACTTGTAATTCTAGTTTGAGACAACACATAGCGATTTGAAGCAGGAAATTTAGGTCTAAAAACAGAATCGCCCATCACCCTGAGCAGCGGAGTAGTATCTAGAAGCTGCAGATTGACGGGCTTTAGAAAGAGAGACTCAGTTTTCCTTAGACCAAAACGACGAAGAAGAACAAAAATTGCTTGGAGTGTTTCAGGTTGGGTTTCTTGAATTTTTTTAAAGATCAGATTTAGCTCTTTTTGAGACAAGAGATGCGTGGCTGGATTGTAAACCGTACCTAAGTTGTCGAACTTCACGGACATCAAAGGATTCAGTTCTGGTAGTTTGGAGAAAAAATCTCTAATTTGACGCAGGTCGTCATGAGCGGATTGCAGGATCTGTTGTCTGTCCAGAAGATAGCCGTTAACGGTTTCAATTGCCTCATCGAGTTGTTCTTCATCGATTTCGTGCTCGAGGTTGGTCTCTTTAAAGAGATTTCCAATTCTTCCGTAATAATTGAGCTTGGTGTTTTTTGCCAAACTTTTTCGTCCAGAGGGCTTTCTACTCTCGATATCCTTGGCATAGCTTAAAAGTGCCGATTTACACAAAGAAGGTCTTGTTGCGACTTCTTTACTTAGTCTAAGTATCGCGCCAAGGGCGTCATCCATGATCGCTGCAATATGGCTTGCGACAGATTTACACACTAGCCCCTGTTCATGGAAGTCAGTGGAATTGTCCGGGGTAAAGCTCTCCTCGATGGCTTGGTCATTGCTGCCCCCGGAAAAATTTTCCTTAATTTCGAGTTCTGTGCCGGCGACAAATGAGCTTGTAGCCGTCGCTTGGGAAGGAGGAGGGGCTTTGTTACCGGTATCGAGATATGCGATCGTATCGGTTGTCACAACTTCATGCGAGAGATACTTGGTTGTGAGCGCTAGTCGAGCGTTACTTGCCACGTGATCTGTGTCAGGATCAGTGAGTTGTTGAAAGCTTAGATAATTTGAGCTGCGATGCTTGGTGTCGCCTGAGGCAATCGCGGCCAAACAACCGGGTAATTCGTATAGTTGATAGGATTGCTCAATTTCAGCAAAATAATAAAGCAGGTCTTTTTTGGTGTTAAGCGATGATCCACTGACTCCGAGGCGATTTATTTTAGCCTGCAGGTCACGCCCTAGTTTTTCTAAATTATTGCTGCTCTGGCGAAAGCTTAGTTGATTGACCAGCCGTTCATAATAGTGAATGGACAGGCGATGAAGCTCGTGCCGTCTGACCGAAGCGAGCGGATGGGGCTGCGTATCGACAAAATGAATATCGATAAATGTTTTATCGGATATTGTTCCTAGCAGGTAATTTCCTTTTAAAACCTGCTGAATTGCGACTTTGCAAGTAATGCCATTTAGCTTGATTAGAGAGAGTGCGAATAGAAATTCAAGATTGACCTTTTGTTTTGCCTGTATGTTGGATTGAAGGATCTCCATGACGCCAGGGTGAGACGCTCGATATTCCGAATATTTTCGACAAAAGTCGATCGGTACTCTCTCGTTGACGGTACGGCCAACATTCGAGAAGGATTTCATGTCCAGGCCTGGTGCCATCTTTCGAAGAAACCGGGTTAACTTGTAAAAATAAATGTCAAAGTGAATGCGGTTGCTCAGATCCAGTCGGGCTTGTGTGAGCGCTTTATCAATTCGATCTTGTGTTTTCTCCTCAGCACGCAAGCCTTCAATGATCGATAGCGCATCTTGGTAGGCCCTTTCTGCAATTGCCTTATGTAATGATTTATGTTCTGTCCTTCGCAATTGCAAGCCAAAGCGTTTGGGTATTGACTGCCCTCGCACATCAACGTCTTTGTTACTGAAATCAAAATCAATTGAATCGCCAATATTTAGGAATTCTAGGATCTGATCTGCGAAGTCGCGTACTTGTTGGTGATCCTTCTTCATTGTTCTGAGGCTTGATGCGCCGTAAACCGGGATCTTGTCGTTTTCGTGGCCTAAAAGCCCATCCACAATATCTCTATCGGTGATTTTGCAGTGGTTGCTGACAAAGTGACGCAAGAAATTGGCCTGTAAGGTATCGAAACTCCCAAGGAGCGTTACATCCGCAGGAATACCTTCGATGCCGCCTTCAGTCAGAAAAAAGAAAAATGGGACACCTTGATTGTTTGAATGGGATGGTGCGACAAGTAGTGATTCAATTTGTCTCGAAAGATTTGGTGTGTTGGTTCGAAGTCGGTTGGCGAGGAGTTTAAGACCATTTCGATAGGTGATGCCGATTTCATCAGAGAGTGATTCACAAAGTGGTACAACACGTCTTGGCTCACGTAGCAAAACATCTTTGTCATCTACGATGATGAGATCAAAAGCGTCCGTGAACAGATCGAGATCGCAATATGCATCTTTAACTGGGCGCCCGCCCGTTGTTAGATAGATCCGGAAGATCAAGTAGGTAACCCAAGCATTCCAAGACGTGCGAAGTGATTTGCTATTGATGGTATGCTCTAATTGGCTAACCAAGATAGCTACATCGGCCCTAAATTTCTCAAGATTAAAAGCGTAGGGTGAGCCAGCGACGTTTTTCTCTCCGTGGATTACTGAATAGTAAGCACATTTCGAAGGAAGCTCTGATCGAGCGTTTTTTTGTATCAAAATTGCTGCTGATTCTGGATGCCCTTGTGCAAGGAGCATCAGTCGTCGGCTGCTTTGCAGCCAGGCATTCGATTCAAACCCGAAGTGAACTTTTACCCGATCAATTTTCTCAGGATCGAACTTTTTCTCAATCGCCAGATCGTAGAGGCTCTCATGGGTTTGAATATTCCATTGCTCCTTTAGAAAGTTTTGGAGTTTGGTGGGTAGAGATCTTCGTTCGATCTTATCGGACGGCAAAAGTGTTGAATGAAGAAAAGTCTTTTTGCCCATATGTTGTAGTGATGGACGCAATCTCCAGATCGCCGATAGATCGTCCATGAGTCCAAACTCCGTTTCTGGCAGATGATGGACTTTAAGTGCTAGTGCACCCTCAAGGTTGGCACCGATCTGAAATCCGATCCAAATTAACAGGTCAGCTAAAGTGTCATTGGTGATTTCGTTGGTGCCTCCGGTCTCCAGGGTTGCGTAGGCACCGATATGTTCAGCCCGAAGCGGCAGGTGTGGGTTGGTCGGGAAATAGGTCGAAAGGTTGAAATCAAGCAGTACCTGCCCAATGGCTTTTGCCTCTAGCTGAGGGGTGTCTTGATTGTAGTTTCGTCGTCCCTTGGAATGGCCCTCAATATTTGAACCAGATTGATCGTCCGGTTGCGCATTATTGAAGTTCTGTTTAAAAAGCGCTTTTAACTTTCGGACTTCTTTGCCATCGTCATCGTTTATCCTGTACCTATTCAAATTCAGGGACTGGATCCCTGAAGGAGAGTCTGGACCAAAGTAAAGAACAGGTTTTGCAGACGGAGAAAAGAAATTCAAGTAAATCTTCTGAATATTTCTCTGATATTTCGTTTCGTTATCGTTTGGAAGAACAGTTGTTGATCTTGATAGGCGAAGTTCAGTTTCCAACTTTTCTTTGAATGCTTTTTCACTTTTCGATGGCTTGTCGAAGCGTTGGAATAGATGGATTAGAAAATCACGGTTGTGATTTTCGTTTACTGGCGCAAACGTTTGCCGAAGCTCATTGAGAAATTTAAGGTGGGGCATGCGAAATATAACTCTCCCATGGCTAAAGCAATAGCCTTCAAACAACTGCTTTAATATTAGCAAAGCGGTTTGCGTATAGCCGAAATTGGGATGCTGCTGCCAACTTTGAAAAAGCAGCTCAACAATTGGGTATTCACCGCGTGAAATTGGCTGAGCTCTGAAAATTGGCCGTTTCGTGTTGATCGTTTGAAATTGCTGATCACATGCCTCGAAAGCATCATAGCGTCGGATTATATGTACCAGATGGTGGAGGTTTCTGTAAAAATCGTCCGTGTGCGACCATGCTTGTAAAGTTTCCCTGTATCGCGACGTGCATAGCCAGCCAAGGCAGTGGTGGAGAAAACCCCCTCCCGCAAATGGGATAGTAATTTCCGATTCAACCTTATGATTACGTAGCCCGTTATGAAGACGTAGATCTTCCCCGATTGCCCAACTCCGTCTTAAATTGGTTACAAAGTGAGCGGGAAGGTCTATTTTATCGGTTACCGCTGCAAGCGCATCCTCAAACTGGCCACAGTCTTGGATTAGATTTGGATTCCAGTTGGGGATATTTTTCATATGGAGGTGTCCCAGCTTGACAACTTCGTTGCAAATATCGTTACGATTGCACCGAGAAGACTTGATTTGAACGAGCTATATCGCTTACACTTCGAACAAGTGGATTGGGGGCTCCCGGTCGGCGCTATAGCCTCGGTGGGTTTCATCGGGGCTTTTCGCTTTTTTGGGGTGGATAAACTTTTAAGCCCCAATTTTCATATCCTTGCCCGACGTTTTTTCGACCTCCAGAGCAATAAAACTTCTCCTTCAAGATTTCAAAAGCAGTGTTTGGTTGATCGGGGCGCAGAATGTTAAGGCCAATCGGCCTAGCGACGAGGTCAGCCAGTTGCAGGCCAGGGGAATCCACCTTTTTATCCGCAAAAATAATCTCAAAAGGGAAGTTGATTCCAACGCGATTTGCGCCATCGGTCATCCTACGAAACTCGAGTTCTAATTCGTCGTCTTCCTTTTTACCTCGGCATTCAAAGACTACGTGGGTGAGTTGCTTGTGTTGGCTCTTCTCCTGCAGGAACTCATAGAGTGTCTCCAAACAAAAGCCTAGTGCCAAATGATAGGGGTTCTCGTTTTGGTCAGGCGAGCCTTTGAGTTTTGATTTGTCGATGACACAACTAGCCAGAATAAAGTTGTGGGTCTTGATTAGTTGACTCAGTTCGTCCAGGAATTTGGTTTTTTGCAGCTTGCTTTTGAAGGTGAATACGCCTTTTTCTTTTCTGATGTCGTGTTCATGTAGTACAACCAAGTCATGACCGAAGTGCTGGAACTTGAATTGGTGCAGTGCGGAAACAACGCGATTGGCGTAATGCCTTTTGTGAAATATGCAAAAGGCAAGGACGAAAATTGGATAGTTTGGATCCAAATTTTGCATGCCATGATCACCACTTTCGTCGACATAGACGATGTAGTCACTGAATAAGCTGGGTGTGGTTTGGTCGGTTTTGCTGCTCATTGTGGTCTCGCAGTGACTTTGAAAAGTCTGTGACGAACAAAATTCAGTCGCCTGCGGATGTGCCGCAAAGTGGGCCGAGACTCCAAAAACCACAAAAATAGCGAAATAGTGCCGAGACGTTAAATGGTGTTATCTCACAGTTTGTGTGTGAAAGCAACAGAGTATAAAAATTTAGAGGGTCTTGAAAGCAACTATTAACGTTGTTTCTGACGAAAATAAGTTAAATAAGATACATCTTTTCCCCTTGGCCTCCGAAGGTTCGATCCCCGCCAGCCGCGCCATTCTGTTTTTCCTTGTGAAGTTTCGCTGACGTCTCGCAACCAAATGTTGAATTGTTTGCCAATCACTTGATTCAACAGGCCCATATCGCTTAAACTTCGGGGGAAGTGGATTGGGGGTTCCCGGTCGGCGTTATTGCCTCGGTGCGTTTCACCGGGGCTTTTCGCTTTTTTGGGGCGGGTAAATTTTCAGACCCCAATTTTCATAGCCTTTCCCAACGTTTCGTCTTCCGCCCGAACAGTAAAACTTTTCTTTTAAAACATCAAAAGCGGTGTTGGGTTGATCTGGCCGCAGGACGTTGAGCCCTACTGGACGAGCCACTAAATCCGCCAGTTGAAGGCCAGGGGAGTCAACTTTCTTATCTGCGAAAACAATTTCAAACGGGAGATCAATTCCCAGACGATTTGTGCCGTCGCACATCCTTCGAAATTCGAGCTCCAGTTCATCGTCTTCTCTTTTGCCTCGGCATTCAAAAACGACATGGGTAAGTAGCTCGTTCTGATGTTTCTCTTGCAGGAATTCATATAGCGTTTCAAGGCAGAAACCTAGCGCCAAATGATAGGGATTTTCATTTTGATCGGGAAGACCCTTTAGCCTCGCTTTATTGATCACACAACTAACCAAGATGAAGTTATGCGTGTGAATGAGTTGACTCAACTCGGCTAAAAACATGGTTTTCTGCTGCCTGCTTTTGAAGCTGAAAGCTCCCTTTTCTTTTCGGATATCGTGTTCGTGAAGCACCACTAAATCGTGACCAAAATGTTTAAACTTGAATTGATGTAGTGCAGAAACGACTTGGTCTGAGTAGTGTCTTTTGTGAAAGATGCAAAAGGCGAGCACAAAAACCGGATAATTTGGATCGAGGTTTTGCATGCCGTGATCCCCGCTTTCATCGACGTACACTATGTAATCGCTGAACACTCTGTTTGAGTTTTCGTTTGTCTTCACACCAACATTTATCATAGCGGTTGCCCAAAAAGCCAAGTTCGTTAGATTTGAATCGTATCGAATGCGTATTTTATGCTGGACTTGGAAAGCTCGCCAGCCGCGCCACTACCTACATCTAGCGATTCAAATCCCCGCTTTTTGACACAGCTTCCGCCACGGGCTTGAATGGCAGGCTGTTCAATTCCCTGCTTCGCCCATGTTCAATTCCAGCTTCGGCAAATTGTCGCTAACCCAACCAGCTTTCTACATACCCCTGCCGCAACATTCACTGGTCGATGTGATTACTCACAGCTACGGTATATTGCCAGGGCAAGAGCCGGTTTTTTCAGTGCTGCTGGATTATTTGCTGGCACTGAACCCCACCGTGAAAAACCCGCGTATGGCATTGGGCAGCCAGGCCCCGCGCACGCTTGATTTTATTTCACACGACCCGCATGTGCTGCTGTGTATGAATCCCGAGGTGGTGAAGGCCCGGATTCGCCAAGTGGTGAATGGGGGCGGCGAGTTTGCCCTGATCGACACGGCACGCAACTTTGTACCCACCGACACAGCCGAGCGCGGTGTGTATGAGTTTTTGGCCCGGGCAAGCAACGACACTCAGCATGTCTCCGATTTTGCAGGCTTGGGCCTGGGCGTGCTGGGTTATTTAAGCGGCGTGCAAAATCGCGCTGTGATGGGCCGTTTGCAACAGCTGAATGCCGAGCGATTGGCTGGCCGGTTGAGCGTGCGCCAATACCAGTTGCGCCAGCAAGAGGTACTGAATAACTACCTTAAAAAGCTGGGCTGGATGGGCAGGCACATGCACGGCGGGCAGAACTCGTTCAACCTGCTTTACCAAAACAGGGCGGTGGGCGTGAACCCCTCGCCGGTGTTTGTAAAGCATGCGGAACGAATGGCCAAGTTGAGCAAATTTGCGAAAGGGGGTGGGTTGTTATTGACGACGTTTGGAGCGATGGGGGCGTGTGGAAAGATTGCTTCGGCCGGCAGTGTTCAGAAGAAAAATGAGGTTCTGTGGGTGGATGGAACTGGCATTGTTTTCGGTGCTCTTGGAGGCTTTTATGCTGGTTTGGCTGTAGGGGCGTTCGTCGTAAGTGGTCCCGTGGGCTGGGGTGTTGCACTGGTCGCTTCCGCAATGGGCGGCTACTTTGCACAAGAGGCTGGGAAAGCTGGAGGAAAGGCTTTCTATGACCAATTTGGTAATCAAATGGATCTCGTTAGTGCCTCGGGGGTGGGTCAATTATGCCAATAGTCGATGTAATTGTCTGGATCATGGGTTTCAGCATATTGATCATTCCAGTGTTACTCATTCTAAGTATGGTCCCTCTGACTTGGCTAACGCCGCGGTCTGTTATTGATCAATATGTGCGCCCACCTCATTTCAGCGAGTTTGAATCGGTTGCGTATCGATATTTTCCATCCAGCTGGATTCGGACTTTGTTGTTCTCAATAGCGATTTCAATACCTTGGTTTCGTAGGGTTCGAGGATTCGGTGACATGCACAAGCAAGTGCCATTCGGGTTCAACATTGCTTGCAGATTTTTCGTATATGGCGTGCTCGGTTATCTGCATTTATTTTGTATCACCATGGCGATACTTGCAATTGTCGCAAAGGTTGGTGGCAATGCTTAAGTGTAGGCGATGAAAATTACTTTCTCGCGCGCACTGTGGCACTTCTAGCTGCAGTGGTTGCACTGCTTTTGATGCTTTCGTTTCAATGGTTGGCTGGGTAGTCACTAGCGCAGTAGGAACTTTGCATAAAGTGACATTTGAGTAAGTTTGCGACAGGGGGCAGCTTTGCAGATGATTGACTTTCTACTTCATTTCTTTGCCCTTAGCCTCGTGATCATTCCTGTGATGTTGCCATTGAGTTTGACCTTGCTGACATGGCTCACTCCACAAAGTGTGATTGATCGCTATGTGTGCCCACCCCATTTCAGCGAGTTTGAGTCTGTTGCTTATCGTTATTTTCCAACCAGCTGGATTCGTACTTTACTTTTTTCAATGGCGATTTCAGTTCCAATTTTCAGGCGTGTCCGGAAGTTTGGCCCTATGCATAGGGAAGTGCCACGCGGTTTTAATATTGCTTGCCGTTTGTTTGTCTACGGGGTTGTGGGACACATGATTTTGTTTTGGTGTGCTGTTGGATTCTTGCTGACTTTTGGGAAGTCCTTCGAATAATTGGAGTTTGCCGGTACCCCTCAAATGCAGGGTGGTTTTTCGCTGCTTGTTGAGCAGAACGAGACCGGCTTTGGTTTTGGGTTTTACTGATTTTCCAAGGCGTATGTGAAATTGATCGAATGACTTGCCGTTGAATTGTTGATAATTTAGATTCTGAAACTGTTGTGAATATTTATCGCAGGCTTTTCTTGGTGCTTGCGGTGGTTGTGGTAGATCCTTTGAGCCAACGGGGCTGGTCTACAACTTGTCTTTCATCTTAAACGTGACGGTCCCCAACCATTCCCCATGGACGACTACACAGCTTTACTTCTCGGAGTTGTCTGCGCTGGCCTCGGTGGTGAATTGTTCGTTCGCGGCTCAGTTGGATTGGCCCACTGGGCGCGAGTTTCTCCAGGCATCATCGGCGTCACCGTTGCCGCGTTAGCTACATCAAGCCCGGAGCTGTCGGTTTCGATTAGTTCCGCTTTGGTGGGAAAGCCTCAAATTGCTTTGGGCGACGCGCTTGGAAGTAACGTGGTGAACGTGGCTCTCATTCTTGGGCTGGCACTGATCATTTCCGGAATTCAAAGCCCTCGAGACAGCGTAAAGCGGGACTTCCCCGTGGCTTTGCTGATCCCTGTTTTTACAGCTGTTTTGTTTCTTGATGGTGAGCTTTCCCGAGTCGATGGGTTCTTGATGATCAGCATGTTCATTGCCTGGATCGTGGCGGCCGTTGTCGAAGCAAGAAAGCAACGAAGCGCAGCAGAGGAAGTTCTTGGCGAACAACGTCGGTGGTTGGTTGTTGTTTCTTGCCTTGCCGGTTCTGTATTCTTGGTTGCAGCCGGGAATTTCATTGTTGCCGGGGCAAGGGGCATCGCGGTTGCTTTTGGTGTGGATGAGTTCATCATTGGTGCAACCATCGTGGCAATTGGCACGTCGGTGCCGGAACTTGCAACAACGGTTATGGCCAAGATTCGTGGTCATGATGAAGTTGGGTTGGGAACAATTCTGGGCAGCAATATCTTCAATGGCATTTTTATCGTCGCCGTTGCGGCCATGATTCATCCCATCATCGTTCCCTGGCACGAAGTGGCCATTGCCCTGGTGTTCGGCCTTGTGGCGGTGGCGTTCGGTTATCCTCCGCGCAACGGCTTCATTCAACGAAAGCGGGGTGTATTCTTGCTGGGTCTGTATGTTGCGTATCTTTTTACCATTCTTCAGCAGTAAGAAGCATGATATTAACTTGGCCTGGTTTGCCAATAAATCGCTGGGAGTAAAGTAAGTGGATGCAGTTAAACACATCACCACCTTCATCAACCGAACCCCGGGCGATGTATACGCCTTCGCCTCAAATCCCCAAAATCTTCCGGCGTGGGCTGCCGGCCTGGCCCGCTCTGAAGTCACCAAACAAGGAGATGCCTGGGTGGCCGAAGCGCCTTTCGGCAAGGTGAAGATCAGGTTTGTACCACTGAATAATTTCGGTGTTCTCGATCACGATGTGGAGCTTGATTCGGGCGTGGTGGTGCACAACCCAATGCGGGTGGTTCCCAATGGTGAGGGCAGCGAATTCACCTTAACATTGTTTCAGCAACCGGGTATGTCGCAACAGCAATTCGAGGAAGACGCGCGAGCCGTTGCAGCGGATCTTCACACATTAAAAATTCTTCTTGAATCTGAAAGCTGATGCAGCCCCGTGCTCCTGCTGTTCCAACGGCGCCCAACGCCATTCAGAAGGGCACACCGCTCAAGGTGTTGCTGAACCGGGAATCGATCGAATGCCTGGCGCGAAACATTCTTTACGTTCACAAGACTTTTCCGGTTGAAGCATTTTGCCAGCACGCGTTGGCTAACCTTGAACCGTTAGAGCTGATGCAGCGTGCACAGCACATTGCTAAATCATTACAGCAATTTTTACCTGCCAATTACACTCAAGCAGTGTCTATTCTTGTCGACTCATTCACCCCGGCTGGAACCGAGGTGGGCTCGCTGGGGTTGGCCGGGTTTTTCTATCTGCCGCACAGCTTTTTTATTGCTGATTACGGCTTGGACAAGAGATATAACAATGGAGAAGACCCGTTTGATGTGTCCATGCAAGCCTTGCGTGAGCTCACCATGCGCTTCACCGCCGAATTTGCCATTCGCCCCTTTCTCATTTACCAGCAAGAACGTACCCTGGCACAGGTTAACAAGTGGCTAAGCGACCCCAACCCGCATGTAAGGCGTTTGTGCAGTGAAGGCACACGCCCCAAGCTGCCTTGGGGAAAACGCATTCAGTCGTTTATTGCCAACCCAGAGCCTGCATTGCCCATACTGGAATTTTTGAAAAACGACGAATCGTTGTATGTGCGCCGCAGTGTGGCCAACCACCTTGGCGACATTGCAAAAGACCACCCCGAGATTGCGTTTTCAACTTGCGAGCGTTGGTTGCAAGAAGGTGCGTCGAAAGAATTGAAGTGGGTGGTTCGCCATGCGGTTCGTTACCATGCCAAAAAGGGCCATGCCAGGGCCTTGGAGATTCGAGTGAAGGCGAAGAGTTGAATCAGTGTATCGGCGTTATACGGCTGCTTTGTGACGAAGTAATATGATGTATTCCTTTAAGGACGATAGTGAAATCAAACAAGCTGGAACAACAACTCAATTTCCTGCGTGAAATAGACAAGCTAAAGAGGGTGCTTCGCCAGTCCCCCTTATTGGATCAAAGCCGCAAAGAAAATTCAGCGGAGCATTCATGGCACTTGGCCATGTATGCCCTCATTCTTTCAGAGCATGCGGCTGCCCATGTGAATGTGGCCCGTGTGATCAAGATGCTGATGATTCATGACATTGTGGAAATTGATGCGGGCGACACCCCCTTGCATGGTAAACAAGACGGCAACCAGTTTGAACGGGAACAGCTGGCGGCCAAACGCCTGTTTGGCTTGTTGCCGGATGCACAAGGCGATGAACTCAGCGCCCTGTGGCATGAGTTTGAAGAAGGTCAAAGCGATGATGCGCAATTTGCAAAAGCCCTGGATAGGTTTCAACCGCTGTTGATTAATGTGTTCACCGGTGGTGGTACATGGGTTGAGGGCAAGGTTCAGTATCAACAGGTATTGGAGCGGTATGGTCCTGCGATTCAACGTGGAGCCCCCGCTCTTTGGACGCTTGCGCAAGAATGGGTTGCGGGGCATTTTGACCAATCACCAACTCGTTAAATTTTATGTATATCGAAGGCACCATAAAAACCTGGAATGATGACCGTGGGTTTGGCTTTATTCAGTCTAATGAAGGTCAAGTCGAGGTGTTTGTTCATGCCACTGCATTCAATTCCCGGCACATTCGTCCCCATGTAAACCAACGTGTTTATTTCGACCTTGAACTAAGCCCTGAGGGAAAACCAAGAGCCAAGAATGTTCATTTCTCGCGCCCCGTTTCTGGAAACAAACGTGAACGCACAGATGCCCCCGCGCAGTGGCAGACCGGATCATTTTTAGCGATTCCCGCTTTTGTGTTTTTGTTTGGTGTGGTTAGCTTGCTCTGGAGGCCACCACTGTTGTTGGCTCTGATCTATGTGCTTGCCAGCACTTTGACTTATGTCACCTATGCCATGGACAAATCAGCAGCCAGGAAAGGGCGCTGGCGAACTTCTGAGAGCACCCTGCACTGGTTGTCTTTGCTGGGTGGTTGGCCTGGGGCGTTGATTGCTCAACACATGCTTAGGCACAAATCAAACAAGGCCCCGTTTCGATTTATTTTCTGGGTAACAGTGTTTTTGAACGTAGCCTTGTTTCTGGTACTGGCTTCCCCTGAAGGCCAAGCACATATTGGGCAATTGATACCCGATAAATAAATTTTCCGTACAACTGTCGATTTCACCATACCCCATTCGACTACTTAGGTAGGCACAACTTTCAAGGAGACTACGATGTCGAACAGCACAGGAACAGTGAAGTTGCACAGGGTACTGCGCGCCCCAGCAGAGCGGGTTTACAAGGCATTTACCGACAAAAGTGCGTTGGAGTACTGGAGCCCGCCTTATGGCTTCATTGGCACCATTCATGAAATCGATGTGCGCGAGGGTGGTGGCTACCGCATGTCGTTCAACAACTTTAGCTCTGGCGGTAGCCACACGTTTACAGTGAAATACCTGGAATTGGTACCCAATGAGCGCATTCGCCACACCGACCAGTTTGACGATCCAAACCTGCCCGGCGAAATGGTGGTGACCGTTGAGCTTAAATCAGTGGTTTGCGGCACGGAACTACGCATTGTTCAAGAAGGAATCCCCGCTGTTATTCCGGTCGAGATGTGTTACTTGGGCTGGCAGGAATCGCTTGAACAACTCGCCAAGCTGGTTGAGCCAGATATTCCAGATCATGGCTAATTAATCTGACTGATGAAGCGCTGGGTTTAACGTCTTAATTGGCGTCTTCAGGCAGGTGATGCCGTGGGGCGGACGATAATCTCACTGGTGTCCACATCATTGGGCTGATTAATAACGTGAGCGATCGCTGCAGCGATTGCTTCTGGTTTTAAGGCGATTTCCCGAAAGTTTTTCATGGCTGCAGCTGCAGCCTGGTCACTGATGCTATTGGCCAGTTCAGATTCAACCACACCCGGATAAACGCAAGTCACGCGAAGGCGATCATTTTCTTGTCGCAAGCCGTCTGAAATCGCCCTGACCGCATACTTTGTGGCGCAATACACAGCAGCTGTTGGAACAACATAAAGTCCACCAATCGAAGAAATATTGATGATCTGCCCACTCTTCTGTTCATTCATGATCGGCAGGACAGCCGCAATTCCGTGCAGCACGCTCAGTGTCGCCCAAGTGTCGGCCATGGTGGGCTACGAGAGTCCGTCACAATTCAGTCGAGAATTCAAACGATACTTCGGCCGCACACCTGTGCAGGAAAGTCAGTATAGCCAATCCATTTTGGCTTTGTCTTGAGTGGCGAAACTTCGCAAATATCCTAAGTAATGTGGCACACTTCAATTCATGAAACCTCTGCTGACTTTAGCTACTTCGTTTGCCCTGTCTTGCGTGGCTGTCAATTCAGCACTCGCAGCAGAATCCCCGCAACCTCTTCAAACCATTCAGTCGCTCGACGTGCCCCGTTACATGGGCACCTGGTTTGAAGTTGCCAAGTACCCCAATCGTTTTCAGAAGCAGTGTGTGGCCAATACCAGCGCGGCATATTCACTTCAAAAAGACGGCAAAGTGAAAGTGCTGAACCGCTGCCAGTTGGCCAGCCGCGACATGGAAGAGGTCGAAGGCCAGGTCAGGCAGACCGGTGGCTTGAAATCACCGAAGCTAGAGGTACGCTTTGCGCCAGCCTGGTTAAGTTGGCTGCCCATGGTGTGGGGTGATTACTGGGTGATTGATCTTGACCCCGAATACCAACTGGTTGCAGTCAGCGAACCCAAGCGAGAATTTTTGTGGGTGTTGTCGCGTACGCAGCAAGTAAACCCAGCCAAATACGAGGCGCTGCTGCAACGCCTGAAAGCCAAGGGCTTCGATTTGAACAAGCTTGAACTTTCACCACAAGTCAATTAAGCCATGCGCCGTTTGAACCCCAAGAAGTTGCTGCTGAGCAAGTGGACTGCCGTGAAACCAGTGAACAAAGAAAAACACTTTCTGGTTCGCTCAGTGGTGAAGCCTGAAAGCGATGAATTGCCTGTTGAGCAATTTGAATTGGAGGCGGTGCACTCCGGCCGAACGCAAATTATTCACTGGCGTGATTTGCAAGATGAAGGGCAGTGGATTCAAGGTTGGACGTAGTCGGGCGTATAGCGATGTTTTCTTTGCCCCTTGCTGCTGTACAATCTGCCTTGTTGGTGCTCTTGGAACAGTCCCTGTTCTGAAGTTAAACGGGAAGCTCTTTAGCGCTGCCCCCGCAACGGTACGCAGACAAGCGTCAAGCTTGGCTTTCATCAAAAACCATTGGGTGTTTTCAAACGCCTGAGAAGGTGGTGAGGGTAAGTCTGCCAGCCCGGATACCGGCCAACAACGGGGTGCGCCATTGGCGCACTATGTCCCATGCACTGTCGGGGAAGGCGGTGAGGGTACTCGTCAATCCATTTAACCATGAACTCAATTCGCTTGGGCAAGCTTTGGCTTGCCATGCCGGTGGCCATTGCTGCAGCCGGTCCTGTATTCGCACAAAAAAAACCAACTTTTGATTCCGTGGTGGTCACCGCCACCCGCACCGAACAGCCCATCACCGAGGTGTTGGCCGATGTCACGGTCATTGACCGGGAAACGCTTGATCGTGCCGGGCAAACCTCGCTGCGCGAAGTGCTGGCCCAACAGCCCGGCGTGCAAATGTCGGCCAACGGCAGTTACCGTTCCAACACCAATGTGTTTTTGCGCGGTGCGTCGGCCACTCAAACCATTTTGCTGGTGGATGGTGTGCGGGTGGGGTCTGCAACCAGCGGCGGTTTTTCACTGGAAACCATTCCGCTTGAATCGATTGAGCGCATCGAGATTTTGCGCGGTGCGGCCTCGGCGTTGTATGGCCCCGATGCGGTGGGCGGGGTTATTCAAATCATCACGCGGCAAGCGGGCACGCCCCGGCGGTCGGTTAGTGTGGGTGTGGGCACCGATGGTCAACGGTTGGGTGCGGCGCACTTCAGTGGCAAAACCGGCATGTTTGGCTACAGCCTTGGTTTTTCCCATGAACGGGGCACTGGCATTGATGCCAAAACACCCGCTGCATCGGGGTTGAATCCGGATGAAGACGCGTTTGAAACCAGCAGTCTGAATTTCAGTTTGGTGGCCGATGTGCACACCAATCACCAACTAAAATTTCAAACCTTGTACAGCGAGGCGAGTACGGTTTCGACGGCAACCCGTTTCCCAATCCGCTGGCTCTGAATTCACAAACCAGCGAAGCGATTGCAAAACCGGAACTGAACCAGTCCAGCTTGCAATGGGTTGCCAAATTCACGCCGCGCTGGAAGGCGACCGTATTGCTGGCGCAGTCCGATGACAAATCGGTGAGTGAATACCGCCGTTTGTCCGATGGCGCAGATGCAGGCCGTGCCCGGTTCGACACCAAGCGCGACCAATACAGCTGGCAAAACGATATTTCATTTGGTAGCGATGTGCTGACCTTGCTGGCCGAGCAGCGCACCGAGGAGGTGGACAGCACCACCGACTACGACGTAAAGGCACGCACCATCGATGGTTTCATGGCCGCGTATGCATTGAATCGCGCGCAGTGGGACGCGCTGGGCGTGCTGCGAAGCGACGACAATTCGCAGTTCGGGCGTTTCAACAACTATGCGGTTTCTGCGTGTTACAAACTGAATTCGCAATGGCGTTTGGTGGGCAGTGCGGGCAGCAGTTTTCAGGCCCCCACGTTTAACCAGTTGTACTTTCCAGGTTTTGGCAACCCGGAATTGCAACCCCAGCGCAGCCGCTCCAAAGAACTGGGTGTGAAGTATGCAACCCCGGCCATGGCTGCCAGTGCGGTGGTGTACGAAAACAGGGTGCAGGGTTTCATTACACCGTCTACGGCAGTGCAGTCAGCGCGCGCAACTTTGCGTGGTGCCACCTTCGCAGTAGATCGCCAGTTTGAAACAATATTGGTGAAAGCTTCCTACGATTACACCGACCCCAAAACCGAACCCGACAACAAACGCATTGTGCGCATTGCCCGCCATGTATTCAATTTAAACTTGAGTCGTGAAACTGGCCCCTGGCAGTACTATGGTGAGTTGAAACTGGCCAGCGACCGTGAAGACAGGGCGATTCCTTTCAGCGACCCCAATATTGAACTGGGCGGTTATGGTTTGCTGAACGCCGGGGCAAGCCGCAAGGTGAATCAGGAATTGTCCGTGTCGGCCCGCTTGAATAACATCACCGACAAAACCTATTCACTGGCCAATGGCTTTACCACACCGGGCAGAAACCTGTTTGTGTCGGCCAACTGGTCTTTTTAAGGGGTGAAACCTGATTGATGCACATGCTTGCTCGTTCTGAGTTGATACTGGGTGGTCAGCGCAGTGGCAAATCGCGCCGCGCTGAAAACCTGGCCATTCAATGGCTTGCAGCCAGCCCGCAGCGGCACGCTGTGCTGGTGGCCACGGCCCATGTTGGCGACGATGAAATGCAGCAACGCATTGTGCAGCACCAGTTAGACCGGGCGCAGCGCGTGCCCCGACTGGTTGCTGTTGAAGAAAGCCTGTACCTGCCTGCCGCCTTGAAATTGCACAGCACCAGCAATACGCTTTTGGTCGTGGATTGCCTGACCCTGTGGCTGGTGAATTGGCTCATGCCACCACCCGGTGTGCCCGCACCAGCACAAGGTTTTCAGCACACGGTGGAGCAACTAGTTCACACGCTGCACAGCCTGCCTGGGCCTGTGGTGCTGGTTAGCAATGAAATTGGTTTGGGTGTTGTGCCCATGGGCAAAGAAGTGCGCCACTATGTTGACGAACTGGGGCGCTTGAACCAGGCCATGGCCGACGCCTGCGAACGGGTCACTTTGATGGTGGCCGGGCAGGCAGTGCCTGTCAAAGGAACTTCACAATGAAGCTGCTTTGCCTGCGCAATGTGTTGGCCATGTTGTTGGCGTGTTGTACATGGGCTGCGCATGCTGCCCCACAACGCATCGTCAGCCTGTTGCCCTCGCTCACAGAAAGTGTGTGTGCGCTTGGCGAGTGCAGCCGTTTGGTGGGTGTGGACCGTTATTCCAACTGGCCTGCTTCTGTGCAACAGCTGCCACGCGTGGGCGGTGGCATTGATCCCAATATTGAAGCCATTGTGGCCTTGAAACCAGACTTGGTGTTAATGGCAGAATCGTCACGTGCAGCAGAACGTTTGCAGGCACTGGGCCTGAAAGTACTGATGCTGGAACCCAAAACCCACGAACAGGTGCAGGTGGTCATTGCAAAGGTTGCTCAGGCCTTGGGCCTTGCGCCGACAAAAGCCGAGCAGGTGTGGCGCAACGTGGACGCGGGTGTGTCAGCAGCAGCCAGTTCCCTGCCGCAACATGCGCGCGGCATTCGTGTGTACTTTGAAGTGAACCGCGCACCTTATGCTGCCGGTGAATCTTCTTTTATTGGTCAAACGCTTAAGCGCCTGGGTGCAGGCAACGTGGTGCCCGCTGAGCTGGGCCCATTTCCAAAACTGAACCCGGAGTTTGTGGTGCGTGCCAACCCTGACCTGATCATGGTTGGGCAACGCAATGCGCAAGGCATGACCGAACGCCCCGGTTGGCAGCGCCTGCGGGCTGTGCGCGAACAACGCATTTGCATCTTCAACAGCGACGATGAAGACGCCATTGTGCGCCCCGGCCCCCGCATGGCCGAAGGTGCTCGCCTGCTGGCGCAGTGCATTCTGAAACACAGTGCAGGTGCACCATGAATACACGTGCAAGCCTGTGGTGGGGTGTTTTTTTGCTGGCCTTAAGCCTGTTGTTGTGTGCCCTTGGTTTGGGGGTTGGCAGCACGGGCCTTGAATCGGTGTGGCACATGTGGGCCGACCCCGTGGCCAGTCAAATTGTGCTGGACATTCGCGCACCCCGCACACTGGGTGCCTGGGCTGCGGGTGCGCTGCTTGGGCTGGCCGGTGCCGTGGCGCAGGGCTTGTTTCGCAACCCCTTGGCCGATCCGTTTTTGTTGGGCAGTGCGTCGGGTGCCTCCCTGGCGGTGGCGGTGTCGCTGGCCGCACTGGGTGTGTCGCCCTTTGCCGAGGCCTGGGTGGTGCGGCTGGGCTTGACCGGTGCTGCGTTTCTGGGCGCGGTGGGCGCTGTGCTGCTAACACTGACCCTGGCCAAAGGCGTGCAGCACACATTGCGTTTGCTGTTGGCTGGTGTGGTGGTGGGCATGGTGTTGGGCGCGCTGACATCGCTGATCACCATTGCGGTTCCGCAAACCTTGCAGGCCATGCAAGCATTCATTCTCGGTTCTACCGGTTTTGTGGGTTGGCAGTCGCTGGGCATCATGCTGCTTGTCGGCGTGTTGTGTCTGGGTGTGGCCTGGGCGTTTTCCCGAACGCTTGATGCGCTCACGCTGGGCGAGCACACGGCCCAAAGCCTGGGCATGCCGCTGCGCCCGGCACGCATGGCGCTGATTGCCGTGGTGGCTTTGGCCACTGGCACAGCAGTGGCCCACACCGGCCTGATTGCGTTTGTGGGTTTGGCGGCACCGCACTTGGTGCGCGCTGCCGTGCGAACAACTTATGCGCAGTTGGTGGTGTTGGCCAGCCTGATGGGTGGTGTGCTGCTGCTGGCCGCCGATATTCTGGCCCGTGGCTTGATTGCGCCCCAGGAAATTCCTGTGGGCGTACTGACCGCCACACTGGGTGGTGGCTATTTGCTGTGGTTGATGCACAGAAGGGCGGGGTGACGGGAACATGAATAAACCTGTTGCATTTGAAGTGAATGATTTGTGTGTGTCGCTGGGGGCAGCCCGCCATGCGCGCCCTGTGTTGCAGCAACTGAATGCACGCATTGAAGCGGGTCGATGGACCTGCGTTGTGGGCCCCAATGGTGCGGGCAAATCAACTTTTTTGCGTGCGCTTGCAGGGCTTGTGCCCGTGCAACAAGGCCACGTGAAAGTCAACGGCAAAGCCCTGCACGAATACGCGCACCGCGAACGCGCCAAAACAGTGGCGTGGCTTGCGCAAGGCGGGGCCGATCAGGCTGCCGATGATTTAAGCACTTACGACATCGTGATGCTGGGCCGCTTTCCCCACTTGCCCTGGTTAAGCCCGCCCGGCCCGGCCGACCACGCTGCCGTGCAGCAGGCCATGGAACAAACCCGCGTTTGGGAATGGCGAAACCGCCTGCTGGGCAGCCTTTCCGGTGGTGAACGCCAGCGTGTATTGCTGGCCCGGCTACTGGCTGTTCAAGCCGACATGGTGTTGATGGACGAACCCTTGGCCAACCTGGACCCACCACACCAGGCCGACTGGATTGCACTGGTGCGTGGCCTGGTGGCAGAGGGCCGCACCGTGGTCACTGTGTTGCATGAAATTTCCCTGGCTTTGCTGGCCGAGGACCTGCTGGTGATGCAAGCAGGCCAGCTGCAATATGCAGGCCCCAGCCACGATGCGGCCGCACACCACGCCTTGCAAACCGTATTTGACCATCGACTTTCCATTCACCAGGTGAACAACCGTTGGCTTGTGTTGCCAACCTGACCGCGAGAGAAAACCCATGCAAATTGAAACGCCCCCCACTGAAAAACGCTACGACCGCCCCGAAGGCGAACGGCGTGGTTTGATCATCGTGAACACCGGCGATGGCAAAGGCAAAAGCACCGCCGCATTTGGTTTGGCCATGCGTGCTTTTGGCCGCACCCATGTGCACGGCAAGCTGGTAAAAATTTACCAGTTCATGAAGGTGCCCAGTGCGCGTTTTGGTGAGCACAGATCGCTTGAGCAACTGGGCTTGTCCATTGAAGGGCTGGGCGATGGCTTTAGCTGGAAAAGCAAAGACATTGAACATTCTGCGCAATTGGCCCTGGATGGCTGGGCCAAAGCCCGCGACACCATTCTGGGCGGCGAACATTTCATGGTGGTGCTGGATGAATTGACCTACGGTTTGATTTACGGCTGGATACCCTTGGACGATGTGCTGCAAACCTTGCGCAACAGGCCAAAGGATGTGCATGTGGTGATCACCGGGCGGCGCTGCCCGCAAGAGGTGATCGACCTGGCCGACACGGTGACCGAAATGACCATGATCAAACATGCATTCAAGGCAGGGATTCCTGCCCAACGCGGCATTGAAGATTAAACCCGCCTTGGTTGCAGCCACGCCTTTTTCCCCAGGTGAATCGGCGGCAGTGTACCGCGCCATTCGCGAGCGGCGCGACATGCGCCACTTTTGTGGCGGGCAGGTGCCTACCGATGTGTTGCAACGTTTGCTGTCTGCGGCACACCATGCACCCAGCGTGGGTTACATGCAGCCCTGGCGTTTCATGCGCATTCAGAACCACGACACCCGTGTGCGCCTGCACGCCTTGGTCGAGGCTGAACGCATTCAAACTGCACGTGCCCTTGGGCAACGCGAAAGCGAATTCATGCAGCTGAAAGTGCAGGGCATTCTGGATGCAGCCGAGGTGCTGGTGGTTGCGCTGGCCGATGGCCGCGAGCGCCATGTTTTTGGCAGGCGCACCATGCCTGAAATGGATTTGGCGTCGGCCGCATGTGCGATCCAAAACCTGTGGCTGGCCGCCCGGGTTGAAGGACTGGGCATGGGTTGGGTGTCGCTGTTTGAACCTGCTGAACTGGCCGCATTGCTGGGCCTGCCAGAAGGAGCCAGCCCGATTGCCGTGCTGTGCCTGGGGCCGGTCGAGGGCTATTACGCAGAACCCATGCTGGCGCAACAGCAATGGGCCCAATGCGAGGCCTTGTCGGGTTTGGTGTTTGACGACACTTGGGGCAAAGCCAGTGCTGTATTTGCGAACCAACCCGGCTCACTTCCTGTTAACGAGGACCACTAGCCATGTGGTTTGCTTGCACCCCAATCAACATTCTGGCCGCTGCCATGCTGGTCGCCTTGCTGGTGGACTATTGCTTTGGCGAACCACCCGCACGCTGGCACCCCGTGGTGTGGATGGGCAACTACCTGGCGTGGGCGGGGCGATTGTTTGCACCTGAATTTGGCAAACCAGCCCGCAGTGTGCTGTCGCAATTGACTGCCGGTGCGCTGGCCTGGTGGGTGGGAGTTGCGGGCGTATCCATTCTGGCTGCAGTGGTTTCAATGGGGGCGGCAACAGTGCACTGGGTGGTTCAGGTTGTGCTTGTGGGCTTGCTGCTCAAACCCATGCTGGCCTGGCGCGTGCTGCGCGATGAAGTGCGCGATGTTGAACACGCCCTGCAACGCTCGCTGCCCGAAGGCCAGCAACAGGTGGCGCGTTTGGTGAGCCGCGATGTGAGCAGCCTGAGCGAGGCGCAGGTTCGGCAAGCTGCCATTTCCACGCTTGCAGAAAATTTAAATGATTCGGTGGTGGCCCCGCTGTTCTGGTTTGTGCTTTTTGGTTTGCCAGGTGCTGCGGTTTATCGCTTTGCCAACACCGCCGATGCCATGTGGGGCTACCGGGGTGAACGCGCCGGGCGCGACTGGACCTGGGCCGGCAAGTGGGCCGCGCGCGCAGACGATGTGCTTTCCTGGGTGCCCGCCCGCATCACCGCCTTTCTCATTTGCCTGTTGTTCAAAGGCCGTGGCCTGACCCGGTTGCCCGGTGTTGCGCAACAAACACCGTCGCCAAATGGTGGTTGGCCCATGGGGGCATTGGCTTTGGGGATGAATATTTGTCTCGAAAAAAAAGGGGTGTATTGTTTGAATGTGCAAGGTGATGTGCCACGCAGTGGCCACATCGAAGCCGCCTTGCATACCTGTGCACAAGTGGTGGTATTCATTGCAGTTTTTTGCATGGCAGCTGTTTTGTGGAGGGTGGTATGAACACACGCATACATGGCGGTACCGATGAGCACGGGCCTGTGCCTTTCGATTTTTCCAGCAATGCCAATGCGGTGGGGCCTTGCCCTGCGGTGTTGAATGCGGTTCAACAGGCCGACGCACTGCGCTACCCCGACCCGAATTACACGGCTTTGCGCGCTGCGCTGGCCCATTTTCACCAAGTGGAAGAATCCAGAATTGTGGTGGCGGGCAGTGCCAGCGAATTCATTCAACGCTTGACCACCTGCCAGTGGCGCAAGGGCTGCAGTTCCTACTGGGTACCGCAACATGCCTACGGCGATTATGCGCACGCCGCGCAGGTGTGGGACATGGAACAGGTTGATGATGCAAGCCGGGCAGGACTGGTGTGGCTGTGCAACCCGTCCAGCCCCTTGGGGCAAGCTGAATCGACCGGGATATTGAAGCTTGTCGAGGATCATCCCGACGTTGTTGCTGTGCTGGATTGCGCCTATGAACCTTTGTGCCTTGATGAACAGGCACGCACAAGCCTGCAACAGCGAGACCACTTGTGGCAATTGTGGTCACCCAACAAGGCATTGGGCATGACGGGTATTCGCGGCGCCTACGCGATCGCACCCTTGGGCGAAAGCCGTGCGGTGCGCGCCTTGAACAGCCTTGCACCTTCCTGGCTGATCGGTACGCACGGTCAGGCCATGTTGCAGGCCTGGACCCTGCCGGAAACACAAAGCTGGCTGGCCGAAAGCCGCAGCGTGTTGACGCAATGGAAAACGGATCTGCTGGATTGCCTTCACCAGCAGGGTTGGGAAACCATGCCCAGCATTGCTTCATTTGTGTGTGCCAAGGCACCCCGTGAAATTGATGAAGTGCACCTGCGCGCGCACGGCATCAAGCTGCGTGATGCCACTTCCTTCGGCTTGCCGGGGTGGTGGCGCTTGTGCGCACAAAAGCCGCAAGCCATGGCCGCACTTTCAAAGGCTTTGCAGGTATGAAAGCAGTGTGTGTCATGGTGTTGGGCACCAGCAGTGGTGCCGGAAAAAGCTGGGTGACCACCGCACTGTGCCGCCATTACGCACGCATGGGTTTGAAAGTGGCCCCATTCAAGGCACAAAACATGAGCAACAATGCCCGTGTGGTGGCTGGCCTGAACGGACGGGAAGGTGAGATTGGTTCGGCCCAGTATTTTCAGGCGCTGGCCGCCTGTAGCGAACCCAGTGTGAACATGAACCCAGTGTTGTTGAAACCCGAAGCCGACACCAAAAGCCAGGTGGTGGTGCTTGGGCAAGTGAGCCCGGCGCTGAGCAAAACCCCGTGGCGTGAACGCAGCGCACAGGTGTGGCCACACATTGCGGCTGCGCTCGACACCTTGCGCGCTGAAAACGATGTGGTGGTTATCGAGGGCGCAGGCTCGCCTGCTGAAATCAACCTGCATGCCAGCGACATTGTGAACATGCGCGTGGCTGTGTATGCACAGGCACGTTGCCTGCTGGTTACCGACATTGATCGTGGCGGTGCCTTTGCGCACCTGTACGGCACCTGGGCCTTGTTGCCCGCTGATGAACGTGCATTGATCCGTGGGTTTGTGTTGAATAAATTTCGAGGTGATGCTGCCTTGTTGGCCCCCGCGCCTGAACAGTTACAACAGTTGACCGGCGTGCCCACGGTGGCCACTTTGCCCATGTGGTTTCAGCATGGTTTGCCCGAAGAAGACGGCGTGTTCGATGACCGAAGCAAGGCCACGGGCGCGGTGCACACCACGATTGCAGTGGTGGCGTTTCCCCGCATCAGCAATCTGGATGAATTCCAGCCCTTGAAAAACATGCCCGGCGTGCGTTTGGTGTGGGCCCGCACCCCAGCCGATTGCGCAGGTGCAGACTGGGTTATCTTGCCCGGTTCCAAACACACAACAGCCGATTTGGCATGGCTGCGTGAACAGGGGCTGGATCAAACTGTGGCAAACCACGCAGATCAAGGCAAGCCAGTTCTGGGTATTTGTGGCGGCCTGCAAATGCTGGGCGAAGCCCTGGTGGATTCGCACGGTATTGATGGAAACGCGCCGGGGCTGGGGCTTTTGCCATTGGTCACCTGTTTTGAGCCCGACAAAACAGTGCGCCGCGCCCACCTGCGTTTTGCTGCCGTGCAAGGGCGTTGGGCTGCGTTGGCGCAACAGCCGGTGAACGGTTATGAAATTCACCATGGCCGCACAGTGCAACACCCCGCACTGGCCGAGGCTGGGCAACTGGCCCACGAGGTGTTGCCCGGCTTGGGCTGGCAAAATACCGCTGGCAACGTATTGGGTGTGTATGTGCATGGCCTGTTTGAAGACCCCGCAGTATTGACCGCATTGTTTGGCGCACAAACCCCCACGCTGGAAAGCGTGTTCAATGCTTTGGCCGATTTTCTGGAACGGCATGTAGAGCCAGGCGTGTTGAAAGCACTTATCAAACCCTAATTTTCAGGTATCCCACACATGTCATTTGATTTGCCTGTTGTTCACAACCCCAGCAATACCGTTTTGCAAGCACGGCTTCAAACCCTGATCGACAACAAAACCAAACCGCTGGCTTCATTGGGTCGGCTTGAGGCGCTGGCCGTTCAAATTGGCGTGGCCTTGGGCACTGAAAGCCCTGTGCTTGAAGAACCGCAGCTGATCGTGTTTGCCGGCGACCATGGTTTGACCCGGCAGGGCGTGTCCGCGTACCCCAGCGATGTCACCTGGCAAATGGTGGAAAATTTTCTGGCGGGTGGTGCAGCAGTCAGCGTGCTGGCGCGTCAACATGGTTTGAGTTTGAGTGTGGTGGATTGCGGTGTTCAGCACGACTTCACCGCACGCAATGGCCTTTACATCCGCAAAATTGGATATGGCACGGCCAACAGTTTTGAAGGGCCAGCCATGTCAATTCCCCAATGCGGACAAGCCATGAACAATGGAATGGAATTGCTTCGCAGCCTGCCCGGCAATGTGCTGCTGTTGGGGGAAATGGGCATTGGCAACACATCGGCAGCTTCACTGCTCATGGCCCGTTTCACCGGGCGCGACATTGCTGAATGCACGGGCGCAGGCACTGGTTTGAATGCTGAAGCCGTTCAGCGCAAGGCAAGCACATTGCGGGAAGTGCTGCATCGCCATGAGAATGCCGAATCACCCATGGAGATTCTTGCCGCCATGGGCGGGTTCGAAATTGCCACCATGGTGGGGGCGGTGTTGCAAGCGGCCAGTGAGCGCCGCGTGGTGGTGGTGGATGGTTTTATTGCCACGGCAGCAGTGCTGGTTGCCCACGCAATGTGCCCCAATGTGTTGGCGTATTGTATTTTTGCGCATCAATCGGGCGAGCAGGGCCACCGCAATATGCTCAAATACTTGAACGCGCAGCCCTTGCTTGATCTCGGGATGCGATTGGGCGAAGGCTCTGGCGCGGCCCTGGCCTGGCCACTGCTGGTGTCGGCCTGTGCCTTGTTGCGCGACATGGCCAGCTTCGATTCAGCCAGCGTGTCGCGTGCGGACCTGTCCACTTCTACAACATCAGCAAAAGCGTCATTGGAATGATCCAGATATTCTTGCAATTCATCCGCCACTACCTGCTGGCCGTGCAGTTTTTTACACGCATACCTGTTACTGGCAAGCTGGCTGAATGGGTGGGTTTCTCGCCTGCCATGTTGCGTGCCAGTGCGGCACATTTTCCCGGTGTGGGTTGGCTGGTTGGCGCAAGCAGCGCCGTGGTGTTGTGGGGTTTGGTGTGGGCTTTGCCGGAAGTATCTGCTTCAAGCTGGGTGGCTGCTGCGTTGTGCACGGTGTTTGGCGTGATGTTGACCGGCGCGTTTCATGAAGATGGTTTGGCCGACACAGCCGATGGGCTGGGCGGCAGCCTGGATCGCGAACGTGCACTCGACATCATGAAAGATTCTCGTGTGGGCACCTACGGCGCATTGGCGCTGGTGCTGATCGTGTTGCTTAAAGTCGGTTTGCTGGCCATGTTGTTGCAATTGGTTCCCTTGCCCGCAGCCGCAGCGGCCGTGTTTGGGTCGCATGTGGTTTCCCGCTTTTTGCCGCTATTCATTATTCGCAGCTTGCCGCATGTGGGCGACACGCAGCAATCGAAATCCAAACCCTTGGCCGATCAAATTGGCAACAACAGCCTGTTGGCCGCCGCGGTGTGGGCTGGGTTGGCATTGGCCCTGCTGCATGCGCTTGTACCGGGTATGCCGTGGTGGGCAGGTGTATTGGGTGCAATGGTGGCACTGGGTTATATGTTGCGTTTGCTCAAACGCAGGCTGGCAGGTTTTACTGGCGACGGCCTGGGTGCTACACAGCAACTGTGTGAAGTGGCGTTTTATTTCGGCTTGGTTGTGGCCCTGCCATTGGCACACGCCTGATGAAGCTTTGGCTGATTCGCCATGCGCCGGTGTTGCTGCCTTCGGGCATTTGCTATGGCGCAAGCGATGTGCCCGCCGACAATGCTGCAAGCCTGTTGGCTGCCAAGTTGGCCGCTGAACAATTGCCACAGGGTTTGGTGCTGCGTGTTTCCGGTTTAACGCGTGCGCAGCAACTTGCAAATCATTTGGCGGTGTTGCGGCCCGATTTTCCTGCCGCCACAGTAGATCCTCGCCTGAATGAAATGAACTTCGGTTGCTGGGAAATGCAAGCCTGGGATTCAATACCGCAAGCCGCATTCGATATCTGGCTGGCTGATTTTGATCACCATTGTTTCGGTGGTGTTGAAAGCACGCAAACCGTGTTGCAGCGGGTGGGGCAGGCTTTGCGGGATATGAGAAGTGATGAGTTGTGGGTTACCCACGCGGGCGTTATTCGCGCGGTGCAATGGATCGTTGAACACGGCGTGGTGCCTGTTCAACAGGCTGCAAACTGGCCTGTCACGGTGGTGCAGCCAGGGGGCTTGTTGAGCGTTGAAATTCCAAGTCGACCTTAATCGTTTTTCCAGCGGCCCAACGCCTCAATCATCAACCCCCTTGGCCCGCGCACTTCTTCTTGGTTCGCATACGCCCAGTTCAATGCCTTGCACATTTCATCGGAAAACTCATTCTCGTT
Source organism: Limnobacter sp. (assembly GCF_043511195.1). NCBI lineage: Bacteria > Pseudomonadati > Pseudomonadota > Betaproteobacteria > Burkholderiales > Burkholderiaceae > Limnobacter > Limnobacter sp. Next base: position 789,880 of record NZ_CP121330.1, read on the forward strand.
TTGCTGGTGCAAGTCCATGAATTTCTTGGACGCCACCATGGCTCGCAACTCCTCCAGCAAGCCCGGTTCATTGATGTAGCGCACCACGCCGTTGACGTAGTTTTCTACCGAGTCGGCCACGCAGTATTCGGCCAAGCCAAGTGAGGCCAAAATATCGTAGTCGCTGCGTGAATGTGGCTCGGCGCCGATCAGGCTGACAACGGGCATACCCAACACCATGCAATCAATGGTGCTTGTTGCGTTGCCAAACGGGAACGGGCTTAGTGCCAGGTGGTTTTGGTTCAGCATGTTCAAATACGCTTCATAGCCTGTGCGGCGCGCCACCACGGCGGTGGGAAAATATTTCTGCAAACGGCGTTCTGTGGACAGGTGCCCCACGCCATACTCATTGGGGAAGAAAGTGAAGCGCACGGGCCGGGCTGACAAGCGTTCAATTTCTTTCAACGCGGTAATAAATCCCAAGTTGATTTTCATGACATTGCAAGGCACAGCAATTGACACAACATCGTCGCTCAACACGGCGGGTGGGGGCAGCTTCAAGTCTTTGTGAGCCTCAGCCACATTGCCTATTTCGCTTTCCAGAATCAGCATGTTTTCATTCACAACGCCTTGGCCGCCAAACACACGGCTGGTGACAAAAGCCATGTCCATTTCGCTGCTGAAACTGCTGGCCGGGTGGCCAAAGCTCATGGCTTGCAGGGGTGCCCAGCGCAAGTTGGCCAATGAAATTCCCCACGAGCGCATGCCCACGCTCATGAACCAGGCAATGTCGGGCGTGCACTGGTTCAGTACGGGCTGAAGGTTCATTTCTTCTTCCGGCACTTCAATGAATTCATCAAACAGCCCAATGGATTGTTCATCGACATCGGCTTTCATCGACACCATGACCATGTAGTAATCGCGTTTCAGGCGCTTGATCATGGGCGCATACCAGCGGTACATGGCGTGTACTGATTTGAATGTTTCTGCAATTACAGCCATCACTGGCTTGTTGTCGATGTTGCCCGCATGCCGCACGCTGCCAACGGGTTTGGCTTGAATGCCTTTGGCTTTGTGCACACGTTTGAACCAGTTGTTCAAGTGCTTTTTGATGTCGTGTTTGCGTGGTGATGTGCCGTAGCTGCACAGCATCCAGATGTTGGAAATCAATGCGCGGTATTGATCAAGTGGGCGAAGTGAATTGTAAGGGTTGTATTCCTCAAGCAGGAAGGTGCGGCCAGCGTCGCCCGTCAGTGTCAACGGCAAACGATCCAGCAACAGGCCAATGGCCAGCAAAGCGGCTGTTTCGGAAGTTTCCAGTGTCAATTCAACCAGGTCACCCGGCTCCAGGTCACCCACACCAGCCAGCAACACAGCACGAACCATGGCAGTGTTGTCGCTTAAGTTTTTGGTTTTTTTATCGCGTGCTTTTTGCAATAGCATGTGCAGGGTGGCCCTGTTGCCGCCGTAGCCAGACACCTCAAATACATAACTCATGAATCGTTTTTGTTTGGTCAGCACCAGCACACTGTTCAGGCTCAGGGTGTGTTTCAGGTCAGTCAACACGTTCACATACAGCGCGGCAAAGCGGGTACACAATTCTGTAGTGCCCTGAATATTCAGTTGCATCAAACTGGCGTAGGGTTTGTTTTGGCATTCGTTCACCAACACGGCCAGTTGATTGATTGTTTTTTCAGCATCTTGCCGCTGCAGGTACACACCGCTTTCAATGGCTTGCAGTTTGGCATCAATGTCATCAAACAGTGGTTTCAGTTGTTCTTCCAGACTGGATGTGGTCATGGTTTAAGCTTTCCCGATCTTAAAGTTCAATGGTGCGCCCGGTAACAGACGCTTGCGCAATGGCTTGGCTCAAGGCCAATCCTTCGGCTGCGACACCCGTGGACAGTGTGTAGGCATTCAGTTTTTCATCGCGCATGGCCTGCGCAATGTCGGCATAGTAGTTCGCAAAGGCTTCAATGAAACCAGACGGGTGACCTGCCTTGAAACGGTTGTAACGGGGCTGTGCAGTGACATCGCTACCCGTGGATATTCGATCCAGCAGCATGCGGTTGCCCGCCTCGTCGGCGGCTTCAATCAATTCGGGTTGTTCCTGGTGCCATTGCAAACTGCCTTTGCTGCCAAATATGCGAATGCGCAAACCATTGCGGTAACCCAGCACGGCTTTGCCATACCAGGCATTCACCATCAGGTTGTTGCTGTAGCTGATTACGGCATCTACTTCATCAATCAAGCCAGGGGCCACATTGGTAATGGCACGCTGCCAGGCGTTCACGGCAAGCGGCGTGTTGCCGCACACAAAGTTCACCAGGCTGTGCAGGTGCACGAACAGGTCAAGCGACACGCAGCTGATGTCACCGTCTTCAAGCCGCCAGGCCTGAATGGCGTGGGTTTTGTTTTGATTGGTCAGTCGCATGTACGAATCTTGCGGCATTTCCACCATGACTTTGAACACATGGCCAATCCCGCCACTTTCCACGCGGCGTTTCATCTCGCGCACAGCCGGGTAGCCGGTGTAATTGAATATTGAAAACACCTGCGTGTTGTCGGGTTTCACGCGGGTCAGCAGTTCTTTGCATTCCTGCACATTGGCCAGTAACGGTTTGTCGGAAATAACGCGCAGATTGTGGTCAAGTGCCAAATGAATGTATTGCGCATGCGACTTGATCGGTGTGGCTATGACCACGGCATCCACTTCGGCGGCCACGGCGTCAATCAGTGCCTCTGCACTGGGGTAAAGCTTGTGTGCAGGCACATTGTATTGGCGACCCGACTCGGCATTGAATTCCGGGTTGCGGCTGAAGCAGCCCGCCACCAGTTCAAATTCATTGTCCATTTTCATGGCAATTTCATGCACGCGACCCACGGCTGAATTAACGCCACCGCCAATCATGGCCACTTTGATGGGTTTGTTCATGTTCAATCTCCTTTGCATGCAGCTTTAACCATTGAAGGTGTAAAGCTTGCGCTGTGTGGCAAGGCTTGCCAGTGTTTGAAGTTCGCTGGCATTGGCGCAGCGTGCAAACAGCAAAGCCATGCGGCCCACCGGGCTGGGCGCAATGAAGTCTCCAGTGGCGGCAATGGGCACCCAGCGCTCCATGTGCACCGGGTGTTTAAAGTGCAGGTGTTGCAGCAAACCTTCGTGTGGCAAGGTCAGTGTATGGCGCAAAATAAAATTCTGTTTCAATGCGCCGGGTGCTGTACGTTGACCCAAAAAACCTTTGGCATAACTGGCCACATAGGGAAAGCCGCTTGAAAGTTCAATCAGCTGGCTGTACAAGTCGCCGGGGCATCGGCGGGTAATTTCAACCAGCCAGAATTTGTCGCCCTTGAGCAAAAACTGGGTGTGCACCAGGCCATCACACAGGCGCAGGCTTTGGGCCAGGTGCTCAATTTCCCGGCGAACGCGGGTGTGCACTTCAGCAGGAAAATCAATGGCCATGTGGCTGGTGTCGACCACAAACCGGTTGGCTGAGCCATGTTCAATCACCACAAAATCTTGCACCACGCGGCCATTCGCCACAAATGCTGAATGGCTGTAAAGCTGGCCGTCCACGTATTCTTCCACCAAACAATCACCGCTTTTTGATTCGGCTTTGGCGGTGGCAATCGCAGTGTGCAACTGCGTGGTTTCGCCTGCTTGCACCACGGCAATGCCGCGGCCACTGTAGGCGTCTACTGGTTTCACGATCACGGCGCATGACGGTGTTTCTTCATTGCTGAATACACGCGGCACCGACAAACCTTCGCGTTGCGCATAGCTGCGAAATTTCTGTTTGTGGTTGATGGTCTCCGTAGCCTCCAGTCGATCAATGCCGGGAAAGTGCAAAGCCTCCGATACTTCGGCACACGAGTAGTACGAGCGGTCGTTGCAGCCTGGCACCAAATACTCAATGCCCAACCGGGTGCACAGGTCAGCCAGTGCAGCGGGGTCGGAATAATCCAGTTGCTGATAGCCCGGCGTGGCTTTGGCCAAAAAGTCGCTGGGCTTGCCGCCCGCAAATAGAACCGTGTGCCCGGCATTGCGAAGGTAATTCAAAATGGGGCCGGATGAGAAGTTGGTGTCAACCAACAGCACCTTAGCCACGGCTGGCCTCGTCGATAATCACGCAAATTCGTGCCACATCTTCCAAAGCCAGGTCGGGGTAAATGGGCAGGCACAGCACCTGTTCCGCCGCTTTGTGGGCGTTGGGTAAATTGCGTTTCGCAGCCGAAGGCAGGCCACGGTACATGGGCATGCTGCTAATTAACGGGAAAAAGTAGCGGCGGCCATTCACGCCGTGTTCTTGCAAACGGGCGTACAGTGCGTCGCGCGAAATCGGGTAATGGGCATTCACGAAAACAGGAAAGTACGCGCCATTCCATTCCACGTTTTCAGGCACGGCCATGTGCTCAATGCCGGGCACATTGGCCAACAACTCGCGGTACAAGGCCTGTATACGGTGGCGTTTTTCAATGGCCTGGTCTACATACTTCAGTTGAAGCATGCCCATGGCGGCATTCAGTTCGCTCATTTTGCCGTTGATGCCGGGGGCCATCACGGTGACTTCATCGGCGAAGCCGAAGTTCTTCAGGTAATCAATGCGCTGTTTGGTTTTGGCGTCTTTGCAAATAATTGCGCCGCCTTCAAAGGTGTTGAACACTTTGGTGGCATGCAGGCTAAGCACAGACAAATCACCCGCATTCAAAATACTCTCGCCGTTTTGTTTCACACCAAAGGCGTGGGCGGCGTCGTAAATTACTTTCAGGCCGTACACATCGGCAATGCGCTGAATTTCACCGGTGTTGGCAGGCAAGCCGTAGCAGTGCACTGGCAATATCGCGCTGGTTTGCGGGGTAATGGCTTCTTCAATGCGGCGGGGGTCCAGGTTCAGGGTGACTGGGTCCACATCCACAAACACGGGTTGCAAATCGTTCCACAACAGGGAATGGCTGGTGCACACGAAGGAATAGGGCGTGGTGATCACTTCGCCTTGAATACGAAGCGCTTTGAGCGCGGTCATCAGGGCAATAGTGCCGTTGCAAAACAGGGAAATGAACGGAACGCCCAAGTGCTCGCACAGCGCTTTTTCAAGTTGCTGGTGGTAAGGCCCGTTGTTGGTCAGTGTTTTGCTGTCCCAAATCTGTTCCAGATAGGGAATGAACTCCGCAAGCGGCGGCAGCGCAGGCTGCGTCACAAAAATTTTCCGATTGTCCATTCCCAAGCCTTTCTATTTGATTTTCTTCATTATGTGGGCAAGGGCTTGTGATCATTTGTTAAATATCAGGCCTCTTTCCCCTTCAGAAAAATGTTTTCCCCCATTCAGGCTTGCTATAGTTCGCATTGAATTTGGCTTGAAAACGGCCTTTATTGATCTATTTACCGGGAATTCACCATGTTTGTTGCCGGCAACGGTGTGGGTTGGCTTGAGGCCGTTATTTTGGGTCTTATTCAAGGTCTCACCGAGTTTCTGCCTATTTCATCCAGCGCGCACTTGCGAATTATTGGCCCCATGTTGCCCTCAGGCCTGGACCCCGGTGCGGCCTTCACGGCCATTACCCAGCTGGGCACTGAACTCGCCGTGCTGGTGTATTTCCGCCACGACATTGCCCGAATATTCATGGCGTGGTGTGCGTCGTTCAAGCGAAACACGCCATTTAATCCAGATGCACGCCTGGGCTGGCTGGTCATTGTAGGCACCTTGCCCATTGCAGGCTTGGGCTTGTTGTTTCAAGACATGATTGAAACCTACCTGCGCAACCTGTACTTAACCGCCATCATCCTGATTGTGTTTGGTCTTATTCTGGGTTGGGCCGACAAGGTGGGCAAACGCCAAACCGAGTTGCGCGAGATGACCTGGCGCGACGGCATTGTGTTTGGTTTTGCTCAGGCCTTGGCGCTGATCCCCGGTGTAAGCCGTTCAGGCGGCACCATTACCGCTGGTTTGCTAATGGGCTACACCCGCGAAGCTGCTGCCCGCTATTCATTTTTGCTGGCTGTGCCTGCGGTGTTTGCTTCGGGCTTTTACCAGCTGTACAAAAGCTGGGGCGTGGCCGGGCCCGTCAGCCCGGCGAACACGGCGTTGGCAACCTTCATTGCCTTTTTTGTGGGCTACGCGGTTATTGTGTGGTTTCTGAAAATTGTCAGTACGCGTGGCTACGGCTTGTTCGTGGTGTACCGTGTGGGGCTGGGTATTGTGGTGTTGGCGCTGTTGGCCGCCGGGGTGTTACAACCCCTTTAAAGTTGTTCAAGGAAGTGGCATGCAGGTGTTGTGGTTCAAACGGGATTTGCGTTTAAGCGACCACCTGCCGCTGTTCGAGGCCATGCGCAACGCCAAACACCATGGCCTGGTGCTGCCCCTGTACATTCACGAACCCAGCCAAATTGCAGATGCGCACACGGCACGCCAGCACCAGTTGTTTGTGCATGAATGCCTGAATGATTTGCAGCAACAACTCAGCGATGTGGGTGGTTACCTGCACGAGGAACTGGGCGAAGCGGTTGACGTGTTGGCCGCACTGCATGCGCAATTCAAATTCACCCACCTGTGGGCCCACCAGGAAACCACCCAGCTTGCACAATATCAGCGCGACAAAGCCGTGGTCGCTTGGTGCAAAAGCGTGGGTGTTCTGTTCACAGAGTTGCCACAGAACAATGTGCAGCGTGCCACTTTCATGGCCAACCCGTTCGCGGAAAAAGTGAATTTTCAAACCTACCTGGACCGTGCTGCGCAAGAAGAAATCAAGAACCCTGCCGGGCGAAATTTGAAAGTATTTTTCGCACCCAAACCCCCTGTTGAATTGAACCGAGCCACCGTACCGCACGCAGCAGGCGAGGACAAACCCTTGCGCATGAAAGGTGGCCGCGTGCAGGCCCGGGCGGTGGCTGCACAATTTTTCACCCCTGCGAAACTGAAAAGTTATCCCTTCTCAATTTCAAGCCCCTTGAAAGCGTGGAATGGTTGCTCGCGCCTGTCGCCTTACCTGGCGTATGGCGTGGTCAGCGACCGCGAGGTGCTGCAAAAACTGAATGCACTGGTGAACACCGTGCACGGTCAGGGCGATGTGGCGCTGATTACAAAAGTGGAAGACGCCGCCCGGTTTTATGTGGACAGGCTGATTTGGCGGCAGGGTTATTTGCAGCAGTTGGAAAACCACACAGGTTTGGAAACCGATGCCTTTTACAGCAATGAACCTGCAGAAATTAACCATGACTGTTTAAATGCTTGGCGGCAGGGGCATACCGGTTTTGCGTATGTGGATGCCTGCCAGCGCTTTTTAAACCAAACCGGTTGGCTGAACATGCGGGCGCGAGCCATGCTGGTGTCATTTGCCTGTGTGCAGTTGGGTTTGCCCTGGCAGCCAGTGGCCTTGTTTTTGGCGCAGCAGTTTCTGGATTTCGAGCCCGCCATTCACTACGGGCAGGTGCGCATTGCATCGGGCACCAGTCATTTTTCTCAAATGCTGGTGTACGACCCCCTAAAACAGCAGGCCGAGCAAGACCCAAAGGGTGAGTTTGTAAAACGTTGGTTGCCGGAATTTGGTACAGCCGATTGCCCTGCACCGATAGTCGACAACACGGAATCTCTGAAGCAAGGCAAAGCACGTTTGCATGCCATGCGTCAGAACCCGCGGTTATGAATTCAAGTTTCCGCGAAGGCCGGCACTGACATAGTCGTGAAACAAGCGACGCATTTCTTTGGGACCATCGGCCTGTGTGGCCAAGGGCAACAAAGCTTCGTCATGCATCACCATTGAAAAGTCGGCCAGGCCATGAATGGCTGTATTCACTGCCAGATGAATTTTGAATCGCAATTGGGTTTCCGAGTATTGCGGCAGCATGTTCAGCAGGGTGGGCGCGTACACGGCCATATACGGGTTGAAAAACCGGGTCAGGAAACGTTGCCCCTGTTCACCGGTTTGCCAGGTAAGGCGCGACAAAAACTGAATGCAAACAGCCCCGGTTTGCCCGCTGGCAAACAGTTTCAGAAACGGGTCAAAAATCAATTCACTCAACTTGGTCCATTCGCGGTGCTCGGGCAAGCCCAGTGCAAATTCTGCGTGGGCCTGTTTGCAGTACACATCCAACTGAGCATTCACAAATTCAACCACTTCCTCAACCAGTTTTTCTTTGGTTTTGAAGTGGTAGTGCACCGCCGAGCGGTTGTTTTGGCCCGATAACTGCCGAATTCGGCTAAGCGTGACCGCCTCAATGCCATGGTGTGCAAATTCAATCAGCGCAATCCGTAACAGCTGTTCGCGAGTATCAATGACAGGTGCAGCGTCGGCAGGTTTGTTCATGTGATTGTTTTTGTGAGTAAATTTCCACTTGATTCGATTAATACCTTGGTATTAATCTAAATAGATTAAATGAACTATAACTAAAAATTCGGGAGACATGCGTGAAACTTTCTCAAGTATTCACGACTGCAATTGCTGGCACTGCGCTGGCTGTGTTGGGTGCCTGTTCGTCAGAGGACTTGGGCACTTCAGCCAACACTTCGGCATCGCCTGCGGCCAGCAACAATGTGCTCAGCAGCGAATCGCTGGTGCAAGCCATGGGCAGTGAAACGCCGCTGGGTTTGGGCTGTGGCTGGATCGCAGCCAGCGACCCTGACAAAGCCAATATCGCGTTTCCCGACAGCGAGGCGAAATACTGGGTTGCTGCAGCGCCTGTGTCTCCGCAAACCCGTTTGAGAATTGATGGGCGTTATCCCGACGCACGCTATTTTTCCTACAACGCTTACGATGCCGCGCTTCGCCCCACCGATGCAGTGGCCGACTTTGAGCTGGCCCCGAATGACAAGGGTCGCGCGGGCAACCCCTTTGCACGCAAGGGCGCAAAGCCCGGTGGCAGCTACACGGCTTATCTGGAATATGGCGCTTCACCCACACAAAACCCGGACACAGTCCGCAAGCCCAACACTTTTTACACGGGTGAAATTGGCCTGGGGCCTGTGAATGTTCCCAATGCCTTGGCCGTGTTCATTTACCGGGTGTATGTGTCGAATACAGGCGAATTTTTCGATGGAGGTGTGGGCCTGCCCACCCTGACGCTTGAAACAGCCGACGGCAGCCGTGAATTGGGAACCCTTCCAAATTGTGTAGAACCTTTGATGCCCAATTTGGGCGGCACGGCGCCACCTTTGGGTTTGAATGAACTGTTGTTGGGTCTGGACTACCCCAATCAACTGACCCTGCCTTTCCCCACGGCCACCAACCCGCCCAACACCTTGAAGTTTTTTAGTTTGGGCGACACGGCATTTCGAATTTTGGGAAATGTAACCGGGCAAGACACCAGCATGGTGGGGGGTCGAATCGACTCCGGCTCGGGCGGCTTTTTAAGCAATGTACACAATGCTTACACCAGCACCGGGTTTGCCCGGCAGTACGGCAATATTGCCATGGTGCGCGCCAAGGCGCCTACTTACCGGGGTCAGCCAGGCGTTGAGTTTGGCCAGGAGCAATTGCGTTACTGGTCGCTGTGTGGCAATGAATTTGCAACCCAACGCTTCACCGATTGTGCCGCTGACTTTCAAGTGCCGCTGGATGAGCAGGGTTTTTTCACCGTGGTAATTTCTGACCCCGCTGACCGCCCCGCCAATGCAACTGCCGAGAACGGGTTCTTGTGGTTGCCATGGGGCCCATATCCTGATCAACTGTTACTCTATCGACACATGCTGCACAATTCCACGTTTGAGGAAGCCATTCAGAACGTGGAAAAGGGCAATGCCTTGGGCGAGACCATGAAAGATTTCGCGCCTGTCGGCATATATTGCGATTCAAACGTTTTTACACAAAGCAACCGCAGTGGCGAGGTGTTCGCCCTGTGTGAGCAAGATCAAAACACCAATCGATAAAACTATCCACAAGGAGACAATGAGATGGCAGTGCAAAAGATGAAATACGGGTTGCTGGCCGCAGCAATTGTTTTAGGGAGTGGCGCAGCACTGGCCAATGACCTGTCTGAACTGGGCAAAAGCCTGACGCCCGTGGGCGCAGAGAAAAAGGGCAATGCCGCGGGCACCATCCCTGATTGGACCGGCGGCTTGGTTAAGCCGCCAGCAGGATTTGATCCAGCAAAAGGCTACACCAACCCGTTTGCGGATGAAAAGCCACTGTTTACTGTTAGTTCCGCCAACATGGACCAGTACAAGGCCAACCTGACGCCCGGTCAAATGGAAATGATGAAGCGTTACCCCACCTACAAAATGAATGTGTACAAAACACATCGCACAGCAGGTTACCGCCAGTCCGTGTACGACAACGCCAAAGCCGAAGCACCCAATGTGAAGTTGGTGGACGGTGGCAACGGTGTGCAGGGCATCAAAAAATCCAATATCCCGTTTCCATTACCCAAGAGCGGCGTGGAAGTGATCTGGAATCACAACTTCCGTGATTTGGGCGGCTCGTTTACGCGCTACTCCGCTGACTTCCCGGTTCAAACCGATGGCTCATTCACCGTGGGCAAGCGTATTGAAACCGTGTCGCTGGCTTCCTTCATGGACAACCCTGAAGAAAACCGCATTTTGTACTTCATGAACCAGATCACCGCGCCTGCCAATGCAGCCGGTGAAGTCGCCTTGGTGCACGAGCCGATCAACCAGGTTGAAGAACCCCGCCTGGCCTGGCAGTACAACCCCGGGCAGCGCCGCGTTATTCGTGCGCCAGAGCTGGCCTACGATTCCCCAGGTATTGGTGCAGATGGTCTGCGTACCAATGACGACCTGAACGGTTTCAACGGTTCGCCCGATCGCTATGAGTGGAAGTTGGTGGGCAAAAAAGAGATGTTCGTGCCTTACAACAACTACAAGTTGGCCGATCAAACCTTGAAGTACAGCAGCATTATTCAGAAAAGCCACATCAATCCTGAAATGGTGCGCTACGAGTTGCACCGTGTTTGGGTGGTGGAGGCCACGCTGAAGCCCGGCAAACGTCATATTTATGCCAAGCGCGTGTTCTACATTGACGAAGATTCATGGGGCGTATTGCATGCTGACCAGTACGACAGTCGCAATAGCTTGTGGCGTGTTCGTGAAGTGTTTGGCACCCAGGCTTACCATGCACCTGCGTTTGTTTCATCTGGCGAGGTGATCTACGACTTGCAGTCACGCCGTTACCTGGTGGGTGGTTTGACCAACGAAGAAAAGTTTGCCGAGTTTGGCAAGAAGTACTCACCTGCCGACTTCTCGACAGCAGCCTTGCGCCGCATGGGTCGTTAATCACGCAGTAATCAGCGATAATCGCGGTTTGAATGTTTCAAACCGCGAGTCGCCCCATGGCCCTTCGAGCCACTGTCTACAAAGTTCAACTGGATGTGTCCGATCTGGACCGCAACCACTTTGCCCAATACCCCCTTACGCTAGCTTTGCACCCTTCTGAAACCGAAGAGCGCATGATGGTTCGGTTGCTGGCCTTTGCCATGCATGCCGGGCAAGACGTTCAATTCGGCAAAGGTTTGTCGGCTGAAGAAGAGGCTGCGGTGTGGGAAGTCGACCCCACGGGGCAAATCAAGGTGTGGGTCGATGTGGGGCAACCCGACGAAAGCCGAATTCGCAAAGCCTGCGGCCGTTCAGACCGCGTGGTGATTTACTGCTACACCCGTTCAGCAGAAGTGTGGTGGAGACAAAACCAGGACTGGTTGAACAAACTGGACAAAGTTCAGGTGCTGCAACTGAGCGTTGAAGACGGCGCAACACTGGCAGGTCTTGCCCAGCGCAACATGAACCTGGCCTGCACAGTGCAGGAAGGCATGGTGTATTTGGGTGAAAGTGCGGTGCAGCCTGTTATTCTGAAAAATGTCTTAGTGTAAGGAGTCAAGCCCACATGTACTTCAACACCTCAGAAATCAGCCCTCGCGACAACTACCAGCTGCTCACCGGTGCTGTGGTGCCACGCCCCATTGCCTGGGTCAGTACCTTAAGTGAAAACGGCATTGCGAATTTGGCACCGTATTCATTTTTCACCGTGGCCAGTTGCAAGCCGCCCGTGTTGTGCGTGGTGCAGGTGAACCCGCGCAACCGCGCCGAGAAAGACACCCTCACCAATCTACAAACCACGCGTGAATGCGTGGTGAATGTAGTTAGCCATGTGTTGGTGGACGCCATGAACACCAGTTGTGGCGATTTTCCGCCTGAAGTGGATGAGTTCGAAAAAGCAGGCTTGAAAAAATCGCTCAGCAAGGCTGTGGCAGCACCCGGTGTAGAAGAGGCACTGGTGCGCTTCGAATGCAATTTGCGCGAAGTGAAGCTGGTTGGTGAGGGCCCCATGGGCGGCTCGATGATGCTGCTGGATGTACTGGGTGTGGAAGTGAGCGAAGCCGCCATGCGGGAAGGCCGAATCGCCAACGATCTGCTGGACGCAGTGGGCAAGCTTGCGGGCGACGGATATTGCACCACCCGCAGCAATTTTGAGTTAGCAAGACCGAAACTTTAAGCCGCCGAGCGCGCCTTCAACAAAGGCAGCGACGCCACCAAGTCTGCAAAGCGCTGTCCTTGCACCATCACATGGCTGCGCAGCAATTCGTTGGCGGTGTCGCCGTCACCGCCCAAAATTGCTTTCACAATTGCATCATGTTCATCCAGTGAAGTGGGAATGCGGCCACGAACTCGCAATTGCAAACGGCGATAGGGGCGTAACCTTCTGCGCAAACCCCAGGCCTGTTCCATCAAAAACTCATTGTGGCTTCCGCGATAAATCACGCCGTGGAATTTGTCATTGAGTTGATAGTATTCGTCGGGGTCGCCGCCTTTTTCCATGGCGGCCTTGCATTCTTCATGGGTGGCGATCAGTTCTTGTTGTTCTTCATCGGTGAGTCGGCGGGCTGCAAGGCGGCCGCACATGCCTTCGAATTCGCCCATCACCTCGAACATTTCCACCAGTTGCTGGGCGCTGAACTGCGCCACCACGGCGCCGCGGCGCGCGCGCAGTTCGACCAAACCAGCTGTGGCCAGTTGGTTCAGGGCTTCACGAATGGGAGTTCTAGACACACCAAAGCGTTCTGCCAGCTCGGTTTCATCAAGATGGTCGCCTGGTGGCAGCTTGCCAAAAGCGATCAACTCTTCGATTTGGTCCCGTACGTCTTCTGACAGTTTTTTCTTCATGGGGTAATAAAAAAAATGAATCAGCGTTATTGACAATGTATACGAGCGGAATTAGTCTTGTATACAAGAAATTAAATAACGCATGCAAAATGCGATGCTCTATATACAATCATAAGAGAGCACAGCCCCAAACACAATGAGTTTCGGGGGAACCTTGAGGAGACATGGATGAGTCACGCAGCCAGCGCTGTCAAAGCGCTTGCATTTGATGTTTTTGGCACGGTTGTAGACTGGCGCGGCAGTGTTGCACGCGAAGTCGCATTGATCGCCCAGCACCTGAACATTCAGGTGGATGCTTTGGCGTTTGCCGATGCCTGGCGCGCAGGGTACGCGCCTGCCATGGACCGCGTGCGCAAAGGTGAATTGCCCTGGATGCACATCGATAGCCTGCACCGCATGATTCTCGACTCCATCGTTGAGCAATTTGGTTTGGCCCGATTGAGCAATGAACAACGCGAAAACCTGAACAAGGTATGGCACCGCCTTGCGCCTTGGCCCGACACCGTGGCTGGCCTGCATGCCCTGAAAAAACAATTCACCATCACAACGCTTTCAAATGGCAATTTTTCATTGCTCACCGCCATGGCCAAAAATGCCCACCTGCCGTGGGACTGCATTGTGTCGGCCGAACTGTTCAAGCACTACAAGCCCGACCCGGAAACCTACCATGGCGTGGCGGGCTTGCTGAACTTGCCCATTGAGCAAGTGATGTTGTGTGCTTCACACCCCAGTGATTTGCGCGCCGCCAAGGCACAGGGCATGCGTACTGCCTATGTGATGCGTCCTTTTGAATTTGGTGAACACGTGCCGCTGCCTAAAGTGGAAGCGGGCGAGTTCGATTTTGTAGCACAAGACTTTGTGGACCTGGCCCGCCAGTTGGCGAGCTAATTGGCAACTTAGGCCCACACACACGGAGTATTCAATGAGCAAGATTTACCGCATTGGCCAAATTGTGCCAAGTTCCAACACCACCATGGAAACAGAAATCCCAGCGATTCTGCGTGCACGCGAAGCCGTGGAAGCCGAGCGTTTCACCTTCCATTCAAGCCGCATGCGCATGCAACATGTGACCAAAGAAGAGTTGGCCAAGATGGACTCCGACTCTGACCGTTGTGCACTTGAGTTGGCCGATGCCCGTGTGGATGTGCTGGGCTATGCCTGCCTGGTTGCGATCATGAGCATGGGTTTGGGTTATCACAAAAAATCGGAAGCGCGTTTGCATGGCCGTACGGTAGAGGCCGGTGGCCCTGCGCCGGTGGTGACCAGTGCGGGTGCCCTGGTGGATGGTTTGAAAGCGATTGGTGCCAAGAAGGTGGCCATTCTGACGCCGTACATGAAACCACTGACCCAGTTGGTGGTGGACTACATTGAGCATGAGGGCATCGAGGTGCTCGACAGCATTTCACTGGAAGTATCCAATAATTTGGAAGTGGGTTTGTTGAACCCGCTGGCCCCGGTTGAGCACACCAAAAAACTGAACACAGCCAATGTAGACGCCATTGTGGCCTCGGCCTGTGTGCAAATGCCATCGCTGGCCTCCATTCAGCAAATCGAAGACCGTGCGGGTATGCCCGTATTGTCTTCTTCGGTTGCAACCACTTACATGATGTTAAAGAAATTGGGTCTGAAGACCTATGCCCCGGGCTTCGGCTCACTGTTGTCCGGGAATTATTGAACGAACCCAGAAATTTCGTTCGGATGTGGAAAGCGTTGGCGAATCACTCACCTGGTTCAATAGCGTCCAATTATTAGAAGCAGAGAGGAGACTTACTCATGAAGTTCATGATCAAACCCCTGGTGGCCGGTATGGCCGCAGCAGCAATCACATTTGGTTTCGTCAACACAGTGTCGGCACAAACCACCACCATCAAGGTATCGCACCAGTTCCCGGGCGGTACGGAAGAAAAAGGCGATTTCCGCGATCGCCTGGTGCGCAAGTTTGCACGTGAAGTATCCGAGAAAACCAATGGCAGTCTGAAGTTTGAAATTTTCCCCGGCAGCTCGCTGGTTAAAACCTTTGCGCAGTTTGGTGCCTTGCAGAATGGTTCTGTGGACATGACCCTGTACCCACTGGCCTACGAAGGCGGAAAAATTCCACAGGTGAACATCACCTTGATGCCCGGCATGATCACCAGCTACGAACAAGGCCACCGCTGGAAAGGCCAGCCTATCGGCAATGAGCTGGAAAAATTGCTGGAAAGCAAAGGCGTGAAAGTGGTCACCTGGATTTGGCAAGCCGGTGGTATTGCTTCCAAGAAAAAAGTATTGGCCCCCGATGATGTGAAGGGTGTGAAAATTCGCGGTGCTTCCAAGCACATGGATTTGATGTTGAAAGGTGCTGGTGGTTCAATCACCAACGTGCCTTCCAACGAAGTTTACAGCGCCATGCAAACCGGCGTGTTGGACGCAGCTGTCACATCCAGCACGTCCATCATTTCTTTCCGTCTGGAAGAAGTGGGCGACCACTTGACCGACGCCAGCCAGAATTCTTTCTGGTTCATGTTTGAACCCCTCTTGATGGCCAAGTCAACCTTTGACCGCCTGACACCTGCCCAACAGAAAGCGGTGATGGAAGTGGGTGCAAGCCTGGAAAAGTTCTCTATCGAAGAGTCCAAGAAAGACGACCAGATGGCTGCTGAAGTGTGGAAGAAAGCAGGCAAGAAAGCCTACGCCATGGACGATGCAACTTTCGCCAAGTGGCGTGCTGTTGCCGAGAAATCCGCCTGGAAAGATTTCGCTGAAGAAGTGAAAGATGGCCAGAAGTGGTTGGACATGGCCACTGCCGTTAAATAAAGCAGTTAAGCAAAGCAAAGCGCACCAAACCTATTTCGACAAGATTTGGGTTTGGTGTTCAAGTTCCACTCGGAGAAAACTATGAACAACCCATTGTGGCGACTGTTCAGCGGCACGGTGCGCGGCTTCAACCAAGCCATGGCCTACTTGTCCGCACTTCTGATTTTGATTTGTTCACTCGTACTGGTGTACGAAGTCGTAACACGATACATCCTGAATATTTCAAATGACTGGGTCATCGAACTCAGCATTTTCATGTTGATTGCTGCCACTTTCCTGGCCGCTGCGCACACACAGCGCGAGCGTGGGCACGTGGGCATTGAAATTCTTGACGAAATCATGTCAAAGCGAGCAAGTCGAATTCGCCTGTTGTTGGGCGATATTTTGTCGATGCTTTTTTGTGGCCTGGTGGCTTACTTGTCTGCAGTGTATTGCCATGAGGCCTGGGATCAGGGCTGGGCGACCAGCTCGACCTGGGGCCCCAAGTTGTGGATTCCCTACTTTTTTATGGCGTTTGGCATGCTGTTGCTGACACTGCAATTCATTGTGCAAATCGTGGAAGGCTTGATGGGCAAGGCCCCTGAATTGCCAAAGCACGGGCACGCAACCACAAGCGGACAAGGGGGCTAATATGGGCGTCGTCGAAATTGGCCTGATTTACACGGCCCTGACATTGGTGTTGCTGTTCTCGGGCATGCCCATTGCGTTTGCGCTGGGTTCATCGGCCGTGATCATCATGTATTTTTTCATGCCTGCGACCAATATTCATTTGATTGCAGAAACAATTTTCGGTGAACTTGAAAACTTCACCTTGTTGACCATTCCGCTGTTTATTCTCATGGGGGCTGCCATTGGCAAAACCCGTGCGGCGGTGGATTTGTATGAATCGGCCTACCGCTGGTTGTACCGCATGCCAGGCAGCCTGGGTGTGGCCAACGTAATGGGTTGTACCATTTTCGCAGCGCTGTGTGGTTCAAGTCCTGCAACCTGCGCAGCCATTGGCGGCATGGGAATTCCTGAAATGCGCAAGCGTGGTTACAGTGGTGCCTTGGCATCTGGCTTGATCGCTGCGGGCGGTACTTTGGGTATTTTGATTCCACCCAGCATTACCTTGATTATTTATGGGGTCATGGCCGAGCAGTCCATCGGCAAGTTGTTTGTCGCGGGTATTGTTCCCGGCTTCTTGCTGGCCGTGCTGTTTTCGCTGTGGGTGGTCATTAAATACATTCGCGACCGCCACGAATGGATGAGAACTGCAAGCCCCGAAGAAATTGCGAAAGTGGCCCAGAAAGAGCACTTCACCTGGAAAGAAAAGATGGAGTCGCTGCCGCGTCTGCTGCCTTTTCTGCTGTTGATTGCGCTGATCATGGGTGCCATGTACGGCGGTTTCGGTACACCTTCGGAAGTGGCCGGTGTGGGTGCAGTTGCCGCGCTTATCTTGGTGATTGCACTGTACAAGTGCTACCAGTGGACCGACCTTCGCGCCATTTTTACAGGCACAGCGAAAGAAAGCTGCATGGTCATGATGATCATCGCCATGTCCTTCCTGTTCACCTACGTGATGAGCTATCTGCGTATTAGCCAAAGTATGGCTGAATGGCTGGTGGCACTGGAAATGTCGAAGTGGGCTTTGCTGTTCTGGGTCAACATGTTGTTGCTGGTGTTGGGTTTCTTCCTGCCACCTGTGGCCATTATCCTGATGATCACGCCGGTGATTTTGCCGCCCATTCTGGCTGCTGGTTTTGATCCAATCTGGTTCGGCATTATTTTGACCATCAACATGGAACTGGGCTTGATTACTCCGCCTGTGGGCTTGAACCTGTTCGTGATCAACGGCATTGCGCCCGACATCAAGTTCGGTGAAATTTTCCAGGGCATTATTCCGTTCATCCTGATTATTGCGGGTTACATCGCCTTGCTGGCCGTGTTCCCCGACATCGTGATGTTCCTGCCCGACATGTTGTACGACTACTAAGCAGGACAAATACAATGAGCATAACCAACACTGCATGGCGCCAAGGGCAACAATCCAAGGCGGCCCGGTTGGGCCGCGCTGCCCACCTTGCCGGTGGAAGTTCAGGCAAGGTGGTGAAGGCCGATCAAACTGTGACCTTGCTTGAAAGTGTGATTGAGCCCGGCGACCGAGTTTGCCTGGAAGGCAACAACCAAAAGCAGGCCGACTTTTTGGCGCAATGTTTGGCCAAAGTGAACCCGCAACAAGTGCATGATTTGCACCTGTTGCAGTCGGTGGTGGCTTTGCCCGAACACACCGCGTTGTTCGACAAAGGCATCGCAAAGGAAATTGATTTTTCATTTTCCGGGCCACAAGGCGCACGCCTGGCCAACCTGGTCAGCGCCGGGAAAATCAAGATCAATGCCATTCACACCTACCTGGAATTGTTTGGTCGCTACTTTGTGGATTTAACGCCCAATGTGGCCTTGATTGCAGCCGAGGCTGCAGATGCCCAAGGCAATTTGTACACAGGGCCTAATACCGAGGACACACCTGCCATTGTGGAAGCCGCGGCTTTCAAAAACGGCATTGTGATTGTGCAGGTGAACGAAATACGCGACACACTGCCGCGTGTAGATGTACCCGGCGATTGGGTTGATTTTGTAATTCATGCACCGCGCCCGAATTACATTGAGCCTTTGTTTACACGCGACCCGGCACAAATTTCTGAAATACAAGTGTTGATGGCCATGATGGTGATCAAGGGCATTTACGCGGAGTATGGCGTAAAGCGTTTGAACCACGGAATTGGTTTTGACACCGCAGCCATTGAATTGCTGTTGCCCACTTACGGTGAGCAATTGGGTTTGAAGGGAAAAATTTGTACCAACTGGGCACTGAACCCGCACCCCGCATTGATCCCCGCGATTGAAGCAGGCTTTGTACAAAGTGTGCACAGTTTTGGCAGTGAATTGGGCATGGAAAAATACATTGCTGCAAGGCCCGATGTGTTCTTCACTGGCAACGACGGCAGCATGCGCAGCAACCGCGCGTTTTGTCAGGCGGCAGGGCATTACGCCTGCGACCTGTTCATTGGTTCAACCTTGCAAATTGACACCTACGGCAACAGCAGCACAGCCACCAAGGGCCGAATCGCCGGCTTTGGCGGTGCACCCAATATGGGTGCCGACGCGCGTGGCCGCAGGCATGAAAGCGAAGCCTGGGTAAAGGCTGGGCGTGAAGCGCAGGCCAACCCCAAACACATGCCACGTGGGCGCAAGCTGGTGGTGCAAATGGTAGAAACTTTCCGCGAACACATGGCCCCTGCGTTTGTTGAGCGGCTAGACGCCTGGGACCTGGCCGACAGCATGGGTTTGAACAACCCGCCGGTGATGATTTTTGGTGACGATGTAACCCACATTGTGACCGAAGAAGGCATTGCCAATTTGCTGCTGTGTCGTGGTGAAGAAGAGCGCGAGCAAGCCATTCGTGGCGTGGCCGGCTACACCGAAGTGGGCATGGCCCGCGACAAGAAAAAGGTGGAAGAATTGCGCGCACGTGGTGTGATCAAGCGTGCAGAAGACTTGGGCATTGCCCGGCGCGATGCCACCCGCGATTTGCTGGCTGCAAAAACCGTTAAAGATTTGGTGCGTGCTTCAGGTGGTTTGTACAACCCGCCCAGCCGTTTCCGCAACTGGTAAGGGGTTTTCATCATGAGTATGGAACAACTGAAATACAACTTGCCCAGCAAGGTTCAACAAGCACAACGTGATGCAGTGCTGGTGGGTGTTACCGCAAGCGGCAACTGTGAAGTGTTGCTGGAGAAAGGCAGCGATGGCGCACATTGTTCAGTGGACATTCAAACCTCGGCACGCGGCTTCGGCCAAATTTGGCAAGCTGTGTTGACCGATTTTGTTGAACGCAAAAACGCAGGTGGTTTGAAAATTGAAATTCACGATGTGGGCGCAACACCGGCTGTGGTCAGCCTGCGCCTGGACCAAGCCATCGAGGCATGGGAGAACAAACATGGCCAATAGTTTTCTGGAAGCCAGCGCACGCGACCGTGTGCAGGCTGTGTGCGACGCGGGCAGTTTTCAGGAAATCCTGAAGCCGTCTGATCGCATCAGCAGTCCCCACATGGCGTTGCTTGAACAACCTGTTGCATTCGATGATGGCGTGGTCATTGGACGCGCCACTTTGGGTGGCGTACCTGTGTTGGTGGCAGCCCAGGAAGGTGAGTTTTTGGGCGGTGCCATTGGCGAAGTGCATGGTGCAAAAATTACTGCGCTGATCGCCAAGGCCGTGCAAGAAAAACCACGTGCCGTGTTGCTGATTTTCGAAAGCGGTGGCGTGCGCCTGCACGAGGCCAATGCCGGTTTGATCGCGGTGTCCGAAATTATGCGGGCTGTGTGTTCGGCGCGTGCACAGGGCGTGCAATTCATTGGCCTGATTGGTGGTTCGGCGGGTTGCTTCGGCGGTACGGGTTTGATTGCACGTTGCTGCGATGTGCTGATCATGTCGGAAGAAGGGCGCTTGGCCATGTCGGGCCCGGAGGTCATTGAAACCGTGTATGGCGTGGAAGAATTCGACTCACGCGACCGTGCCTTGGTGTGGCGGGTCAGCGGTGGCAAACACCGTTACGTGATGGGCGACATTCAAGCCTTGGTGGCCGATGACACCGACGCTTTTCGCAACGCGGCTTTGACCGCGCTCGATTCTGACAAAGTGAATTTTGATCTGGAAAACCTGGAGGCTGAACACGCCATGTTGACCCAGCGCTTGCAGCAGTTTGGCGATTGCAGGGATGCCAAAGAAATTTGGCAACGTTTGGGCTTGCCCACAGCAGAGGAATTGGCCCTGATGCCTGCAGATGAATTTGTAAACGCCACGGCCAATGCCCGCAATGTGGCAAGGGGTGCGCGATGAATCAAGACCAGGTTTTGAATGCCTTGTTCGGTGAAGGCTGGAAAGCAGCGTGCCTTGAGGCCGATCATTTTTATGGCCGTGCAACGGCCGGTAACCAGGAAGTGACGGTGATTGGCACTGCCGAGAAAGCCGAGGTGGGTGCAGACATGGCCCTGACCATGGCGCGCGTGGTGATTGAAACCATCAAACAGCGCCCTGGCGAACCCATTGTGTTTTTGCTTGATACGCAAGGCCAACGCCTTCGCCGTCGCGATGAATTGATGGGCCTGAATGGTTACATGGCGCACCTGGCCAAGGCCGTTGAACTGGCACGCCAGCGTGGCCATGTGATCGTCAGCGTGGTGTACGGCGAGGCGGTCAGCGGCGGCTACATCAGCACCGGCATGATGGCCGATGCCTGCTATGCCCTGGCCGATGCAGAAATCAAAGTCATGAACCTGCCAGCCATGTCGCGCATCACGAAAATTCCTTTGGATCATTTGCAAGAACTGGCCAAGCAGTCGCCTGTGTTTTCGCCAGGTGTGGAAAATTATTTCCGCATGGGGCACCTGGATGCAGTGTGGCAAGGTGACTATGCAGCAAAACTGGTCGAATCGATTGCGCATTTGCAGGGCAAGTCGCGTAGCGAGATCGCGAAAGACTCCCGCATTGCACGTGGTGTAGAACGGGGTGGCCGACAGGCGGCGGGTGTTGTGATAAAACGTGTGCTGGGCTCGCAATGAGGGGTCAGCAATGAGTCTGTTCAATCGCCACGATTTTGTGTGGTTGAACCTGAATGCCGTGAAGCAGGCCGACTATATCGGACCTGCTCCCATGGAGCCCGTCAGTGCATTGTCTTTGTTGCACCGTTGGGTGCTGGGCGGTTATCCGTTGATCGTGGCCCGCCAGGAAGAAATTCAGTCAACTGGCCTTCGGGTGGGTTTGGCTGAACCTGCCTCTTGGGGCAAGCGGCGATTGTCATTTGTCGTGAACCGGGCCGACATTCAAAAACACCAGCAGGGCCCTGGCCTAAGCAATGTGGTGCCGCAATTGCCACTGCACTGGCAGGCGGGTGCCCTTGCCCTGAATTCCTTTTTAGGTGAACAGGGTATTTCTGCCCATGTGTACGGCTCAAGTGCTGTGCAACACCTCACCGGTTTGCCCTGTGTCACAGAGAATTCAGATCTGGATGTGTTGTTCAAACCGTTGACCTGGTCGCATGCTGAAAATTTGTGCGTGTACTTGAATTCTTTGCAAACCCGGCACCCCGCATTTCACGTTGACGGTGAAGTGCTCAGCCCCAGTGGGCATGCAGTGCCGTGGCGCGAATTGTGTCGGGCCTTGCCTGAACACAATGCGCAGCTGTTGAGCAAAACCAGTCGTGAAGTCAAGCTGGTGTCACTGACTGATTATCGGTCGGGATTCACCTGCCCGGTTGGGAGTGCGGTATGAAAGAACTCGTAGCGCGAATTGATGCTGCGGCATGTGATGCCCTTTTGCAGGAAGTGGCGCTGGAATACAAGCCTGGCCTGGTTTGCCCCAGCCGAAACGGCAGCCATGCCGACATGAATTGCAGCACCTTCAAGCGCAGCATTCAGGCTTTGCAGGGCTACTTTGGCGAGTGCTTCGCCGCGGGTGTTCAAGGCGCCGAGTTTCGAACACTTCAACGCCTGGGCTTGTCTGCGGAGCAGGCCATGCTGAAGGCGACAGCGGGTGTCAACACCCACAAAGGCGCCATATTCCTGATGGGTTTGCTGGCGGGTGCTGCCGGGGTGCAGTTCCGTGAATACGGTTGCTTCGAGCCGATTGGCTTGGGCCGTTTGGTGGCCGCCAAGTGGGGTGTGAATATTCTACTGGCAGGTGTACAGGATCAGGTTCTGTGTGCTGACACACCCACCCACGGGCGGCGCGTTAGGGACGCTTTCGGTTTGCCGGGTGCCCGCGAGCAGGCAGCTGAAGGTTTTCCGGTGCTGTTTTGGACCACGGTGCCGCAACTGCGTTGGGCCTTGTCCGAGGGGCTTTCGCAAGAGCAGGCGCAGTTGCATGCCCTGGTGTGCACCATTGGCAAATTGCCCGACACCAACCTGGCGCATCGGGGCGGCCTGAAAGGCCTGCAGTGGGCACAAGGCAAAGTGGATCAGTTCCTGGCTGAAGGCGGTGTGTTTGCACCCGGCTGGCGCCTGCGCGCTGAACACTTGTGCGAACAATTCGAGGCCCAGTGGTTAAGCCCCGGCGGCAGTGCCGATCTGCTCTCGGCGGCCCTGTTTGTGCAGGCCTTGGTTCAGGTGAATTCAGAGTTGCCACGTTTCATGACCGCCCGGCAATGAGTCTTTGTATCCTGTGCCCCGGGCAGGGCAGCCAAACACTGGACATGCTGCCGCGTTTGTTGGCAGAGCCCCTGATCGAGCCGCAGCTTGCACCGTTGCTTCATGCCATGCCTTTCGATGCAATGGCCGTGTCGCAAAATCCAGCGGAATGTTTTGCCAATGCCCATGCGCAACCTTTGATCGTGGCGGTGGGTGCCGCCGTGTCGCAAGCGTTAAAAGCACAGGGCATTCGTGTGAATTTAAGTGCGGGCTACAGCATTGGTGAACTGACTGCACATGCGGTGGCTGGCAGTGTGCAGGCATTGGAAAGTGTTGGTTTGGCCGTGAAGCGTGCGCGCTGTATGGACCAGGCCGCACCACCCGCCCACGGCATGATGGCGGTGAAAGGAATTCGCCTTGAGAAATTACATGCCATTGCACAAGAACATGGCCTGGCGGTTGCCATTGTGAACGATGAACAGCATGGCGTGTTGGCGGGCCCCACTGCGGTGATGAAAGCCATTTGCAAGGGCATGGAACGCGAGCTTGGTGCGCATGTGGTGCACTTGAATGTGCAAGTGCCTTCACACACGCCTTGGTTAATTGATGCCACCGTGGCTTATCGCCGCACACTGGAATCTGCAGGTTGGGCGCCGTTCGATTGTCCTGTGCTTAGTGCACTGGATGGCAGCCCGGTCGAGTCGAGTGCAGGCGCAATTGATTGCCTGGCACGCCAGATTTCCGAGCCCTTGCAGTGGGCACGCACCCTGGACCTTGCTCAGGAAATGGGGGCCACGGTGTACTTTGAAACTGGGCCTGGTAACAGCTTGACTCGCATGGTGCGCGAGCGATTCTCCAATGTTCAAGCACGTTCATTGTCCGAATTTCAAAGTTTTGATGGCGCTTTGAGCTGGTTGCGCTCACAGACTTCCTAACCTCACGAGGCCGAATTGGGCGCAGAACTGTTTGCTGAAATTTTTACTGTGCAGGCCGTTCTGGCTTACATTGCAATTGGAATTATTGCCGGCTTTCTGGCGGGTTTGCTGGGTGTGGGGGGCGGCAGCGTGCTGGTGCCTGCACTGGTGTGGGCCTTCAAGCTGGCGGCACTGCCTGGGCAATGGAATTTTCGTTTGGCGCTGGGTACTTCCATGGCGACCATTTTGTTCACATCGGTTTCAAGTGTGCGCTCGCATCACCAACACCGCGCGGTGCGTTGGGATGTCGTTAAAAACTTCATTCCCGGTATATTGTTGGGCACCCTGTTTGGCACATTCCTGGCGCGCCATGTGTCCACCACTTTCCTGATTGTATTTTTCGCCCTGTTCATGGGGTTGGCCTCCTTTCAAATGTTTTTTGAATACAAGCCAAAACCGGGTCGCGTGTTGCCGGGGCGCAATGGGCAAATGGGCGTGGCCACATTCATTGGCACTGCGTCTTCGTTGGTGGCGGTGGGCGGTGGTGCACTCACCGTACCGTTTTTGGTGTGGTGCAACGTCTCGATTAAAAATGCAATTGGCACTGCATCGGCCATGGGTTTTCCCATTGCCCTGGGTGGAACCATTGGTTTCATTTTCAATGGTTGGACCGCACCCGGCCTGCCCACGGGCAGCCTTGGTTTTGTGTACACACCTGCTTTGCTGTTCACGGTCGTAGCCAGCGTGTTGTTGGCACCTTCAGGCGCCAGGGCCGCCCATGTTTTGCCAGCGCCATTGCTGCGAAAAGTGTTTGCTGTGGTGGTGTTTGGTATCGCGGTGAACATGATGCGTGGTGTGTTTTAGGAAACTTTGTCTGCCTTGTCATTCGCTCATTCGTTAGAACTTTCATGAACTGGTGGAGTCCCTTTAAGCCATGAATGAAAAAGCGGAGTGAATTACATGATCCCCCAAAAATGGTTGAGTATCGTCGTGGCTTTTGCGCCCGGCTTGCTGTTTGCGCAAACCGGCGCATCACAAAAAGATTTGCCAGCACTGATCCAGGTGGCCACCGGCAACAGCCTTGTGCTGGAAACCAAAGCCAGCGGGACCATTGAATACCGATGCAGCAAGGCACAAGACCCCCTCACCACTTACAAGTGGGTCATGGTTGGTCCACGGGCCGACCTGAGCGACCAAGGCGGTGAAAAGATTGGCGATTACTCTGGCCCGCCTGCGCGATGGACCCACAAAGACGGATCGTTTGTAACAGGCTCGCAAGTGGCCGTGTCACCCAACAGCAGCAAAAACATTCCCTTGCAACTGGTGAAGACCGATGTGTCTGGCGGGCTTGGCGCGCTGACCGCGATCAGCTACGTTCAGCGTGTGAACACCAAGGGCGGTGTTGCACCTTCCAAAAAATGCTCAGTCGACAATGTGGGTGAAAAAGCGGAAGTGAAATACAGTGCGGAGTATCGGTTCTGGAAGACGAATTAAGTTGGGAGTTATCTAGTTCATGTCTCCCCTTGGGGCGACGAGTGCAGCAGTCATGTTGTGGATACATTCGTTAAATTGTTTTACATGACTAACAGTAATAAGCAACGAACTAATTAATACTTTTTTATTTTTAGCTTCTTCGATACTGTTTGACACCGGCAGCACCTCACGCTGTGTCAAATGGAAAAAACATGAAGCTTTATCGCAACCTGCCCGCCAAAGGCACACCCGTTGTGCCCCCGCTCTCGGCACAGCCTGCCGGCATTGCACAACCGATGGCCATTCGCCTGGCCGTCGGCTTCACCTCCTTGGTACTGCTAACATTAACTGTCTTTGTGATAAGCCGGTTTGCGCTGACCAACGATTACGCCAGCGGACTTTCCCTGATTGAAGAAACCTTGTCAGACAAAATGTTCTGGAGTGCAGTTGCAGTCGGCTTTCTGGCGCAGGCCATCGACGGTGCACTGGGCATGGCCTACGGCATTACCTCAACCACCTTCTTGTTAAGTGCCGGGGCAACGCCCGCCATGGCCAGCGCCAGTGTTCATATCGCAGAAATTTTCACCACGGGCGTATCAGGTGTTTCGCATGCCAAGTTGGGCAACGTCAACAAGAAGCTGTTTTTACGCTTGCTGGTAACCGGCATGATCGGCGCAGTGTTGGGTGCGGTACTGGTTACTCAAATCGACGCAACGGTCATGAAACCCTTTATTTCAGCCTATCTGTTGATCATGGGTATTTACATTCTGAGCAAGGCATGGCGAACCATCAAATCGAATCAGGGCGAACCCAGGCACGTGGGAAAACTGGCCTTGTTCGGTGGTTTCGTTGATTCCGCCGGTGGCGGAGGCTGGGGGCCTGTGGTGACCACATCGCTGGTTGGTTCGGGCAACGATCCCCGAACGACGATTGGTTCTGTCAACTTTGCCGAGTTTTTCCTCGCGCTTGCTGGCGCAGCTTCTTTCACGTTGCTGGCAGGAACGGGTGTTTGGGTACTGGTGTTGGGTTTGGTGATTGGTGGCTTGTTTGCCGCACCTTTCGCTGCGATGGTAACCAAACGATTGAACACGCGCACCTTGCTGATTCTGGTGGGCGTGTTGATCAGCGTCGTGAGTTTTTTCAACCTGTATAAGGCCTTGCTGGTTTAGGGTCGAGAAAACTCATTGATTCGATACGATCGCGGGCATTCTTGGCGATCGTATTTGCTTGTTCTCAGTGCTTTCTAAAGAATTTCATCCTGGCTTAGTAAATTCACAAGCGGCTGATTAATGAAGTAAATATGTTTGCCTTGCGCATGTTCCAGCACAATGCCTTTGCCGACAAGTTCTCGCAAATACTTTGCTGCTGTCTGACGTGAAACTCCCAAGTCGTTTTGAACAAATTCGATTCGGGTGTATGGGTGTCTGAAAAGGTTGTTGAGCAAGTCTTGGGAATAAAGTTTTGGAAGCTCTCTTCTTATTCTTTGTTTGGTACTGGCCATCAATACGCGCATACCTTCTACAAGGTCTACTGTACTTCTTGCTGTAACTGCTACAGCTTGCAGCATGAACAAGACCCATTCATGCCATTGACCGTGGTCCCTTACAATTTGAAGAAGTCGGTAGTAATCGGATTTGTTCTGGTTGATGTATCTGGAAAGGTAAAGAATCGGAATATCCAGCAAGCTGGTTTGCGTCAGATACAGCACGCACAATATTCTGCCGATGCGTCCGTTGCCATCGCTAAAAGGATGAATGCTCTCGAATTGATGGTGAATAAGCGCCATTTTAACCAGTGGATCAAGATCGTCTGGTGTATTAATAAAATGCCCCAGGTTGTCCATGTGTTGCTGAATTTCACTGGCGCTTTGCGGGGGAACAAAAACCGTGGCACCGGTTCGGTCATTTTTCAAAACGGTGCCTGGCATGTGACGAAACCCGTCGGTACTGTTTTTCAATAATTGAAACAGTGCAATCAATGTGCTGTTGGTGAGAAGCCCTTGGTCGAATTGCATTTTCGAAAAACCGTATTTCAAGGCCTCTCTGTAGCGTGAAACCTCTTTGCTGGCCGGCGATACCCAATCCGCAAGCTGTAAATCAGCCTGAAAAAGCTCATCTTGCGTGGTCACGTAACTTTCAATTTCCGAGCTTGCCTTGGCTTCCTGAAGAGTTAACGTGTCGATCAATATGGCTTGATTGGGAATACTTTTGGCGCACCCCTTTAGCTCTGCCAAGTGTCTGTGTGCAACAGCCAAGGCCTTCAAAATAGCGGGATCTTCCCCATTAAAACCGGTGGGAGGCAGTGATGGAATTTGGTAGCTTGCTTTTAACATGACACCCATTACGTATTAAGAATATTGGATTTTTTTAACATGATAGTTGTTTCATGTTGAAAAAACATGGTTTCTTAGGCATAAGAAGTGAATTTCGGATTGAAACATTGGCTCTACCCCCTGTGAGTGACTTGAGTCAGCGGCTTTTTTGAGCCTCAATTTGGCTCTGCTACTGTGTTGCCTTTCCCTTTGAAGGCAACTCATCCATGCGTTTACGTTACTTTTTACTTTTGGGATTTCTCTCTGTTCCCTACTTAATTCTGACAACTTGGGATTTGAGCCTGTTTCAAACTGTTCGACAGGACAACCTGATTTTGTCCCCGGCGGTTAGTGGTCAATTGTTTGATCAAGGGAAGCCCGTAGTCGGGGCAAAAGTGGTTCGGGTGCTCTCTTGGAATATGGACGCCGAACCACGCACTGAAATTACCTTTACGAGTGAGCGCGGTCATTTTCAGTTTCCCGAAGTAAGGGGCGCTGCTGAATTTGGATTTTTGGCCAAATTGTTTCACGTTCCAGTTGTGCTGATTGATGTCAACCTGATTGAGGGGCAGTCTTCAACCTCGCTGTTCTCGAGTGGAAGACATTCATATGACCAAGCAGTTGAGGCGGGTTCTCAGAAAACTAATTTGAGTTGCGATCTGAAAGATCGCCTACTGTTTGAGGGCGTTTTGCCGATCATCGACTGCAAGGTTGAATGGTCTAATCAATTAGAGCTATCCGAATTAGTGATTTTTTGAGCGCTCATGCAGGTCTGATAGTGTGTTTGCTTTCCGTCACAACGCATCACAACCCTATGCGACCAAACCTCGGTAGATGGCTGTTCCCTGCCTGCGCCACTTTTCTTCTCTCTTTCCCCCAAGGATCTCATGCCATGTGGCAAGACAACCTCGTTCTGTCCTCTACGGTAGAGGGTCAATTACTAGATCACGGTAAACCTTTGGCAGGAGTGAAAGTGAAAAGAATTCTTCATTGGAATATGGAGTCTGAGCCACGTACAGCAATTACCTCTACGGATAAGGATGGTCGTTTTCAATTTCCCGAAGTACGCGGTGCGGCAGAGTTCGGTTTTTTAGCAAAGCTGTTTCACGTACCCAATATAAGTCTTCGAATCTATATTCCAATCGACGGTAAAGACTACATGGCCTACGCCACATCGAAAAACTCGTATCAGGACAACGTTGAGACGGGACTTCCCTACATACGTATGAAATGCGATCTGAAAAACAAGGAGTTATTCAACGGTAGGTTGCCAATTATTAACTGTGAAGTAGAAGAATCCGAAGAAAGGAAAAGCCTTAAATATGACTAATCTACTTTTACAACCAAACTACGTTCATGCACTTTCGGGTTTTGCATACGAAGCCGATTCCGTTTTTCGCAATCTAAAAGGGGCGAATCCCGGCAAGTCAGTAGCGCATGTATCTACCCTAAGTTCAGACGAACTAATTCAAGTGGCCAAGTCTCGACAACTTCCAATTCAATCAGATGGATTTGGTACACTCGCCGGCCGATCCGGCCTTTTCAACATCGACCTGCTTAGCGGTTTCGGTTTCGTCGCACACGGCACGGGCAGTCGCAGTAACGAGCTGGTGCTGGTCACGCGCGGCACGAATTTCCAGCACAACAAATTCGATCTCGCAACCAACGCAAACATCGGTTATGGCATCGGCCCACGGGGCAATGTGTTTCACCGGGGGTTTTTGAAAACCTTCAAAAGCTATCAAAACCAGTTGGTGAACTTTGTATCGCAAAGTGGTGCAACGCGACCAAATACTATTCACTGCATGGGCCACAGCCTGGGCGGTGCTTTGGCCAACCTCAATGCGTGCATGTTGCGCGATGCCGGTTTCAATGTGTGCCTGTACACCATTGGTGCGCCGCGCGTGGGTATCGTCAGCTATGCGCAAGACATGACCAAGCAAATTGCACCCAATCAAATTCGGCGCATCGCCAACTCCTGTGATCCGGTTCCCATGGTGCCTTTGTTTCCCTACATGCATGCCTCTCGGGGGTCTTCTGAACTTTTAATACAGCATGGCGAGAAGGTGAGTGTTGATGCGCACCTGCTGCACAGTGGTTATTCCAAAATGGCTCATAGCAGCAGTTGGAGCGACTTTTTACCGATGCCGCATGGCTTGTCGCAGTATGCAAATTTATCGAGAGAATTTGCAAAACTGGGTGGCGGTGGCATGTTCAATGCCAAGCTACTCGACCTTGTTGGCAAACTGACTGAACAGGTGTTGCGTTCAATGGGGTATGCCTACCTGGTCACAGTGCAGGGCGGCTTAAGTCTTGCCGTTACTGCGGCAGATCTGCTTTCAGAAGTGCTGGTAAAGGCCGCCAATGCCAGCAAGCTGCTGGCTGACGATGTGTTCACCATCGTGAATTCAATGCTTGATTTTCTGGGGCGTGCGCCGATCAGCGGTAGTGCTGTCACTGTTCAGACCCTTCACTGGATTCTGGGGCAGTTCAGCACGGAAATGGCTGGGCGGGCGGGGCAGGCCATGTTGAAGGCGCAGAAACCAAGTTAATTCGAAGGGGGTCGGTGTCTTAAATCTTTTGCTCAACCCCCCGATACAACACCCACCCCGCAGCCACACTCACCACCCAAGTCATCACAAACGCCGCCAACATTTCCGCAAAGCTACTCAAGCCCAAGGCAATCACCACCGAACTTGCAAACACGGCGATGCCGTAGTGAATCAGGAAAACGGAATAGGAAATATCGCCCAGCCAGCGAACAGGACCTTGAATAAGCACAGCCACAAAGCGCTCAATACGCGTACTGTTGATCAACAGCAAGGCAGTTAAACCCGTCAGCAACAATCGCTCGCGCCACTCAACCCACAGGGCAATACCCAGCAGGCTGATGATCAGCAAGCTGACCAAACCTACTTTGTTCTCGCGCTGCGCCCAATGGGCAGCAATCCCCAAGCCATAAGCGCCAAAAAAGTACCAGGCCCATTCGTCGTACTCGGCATTTCTGTTCCACACCAACAGCGAAGCAATCGTTACCGCGACCGCCAGCAGCAAAAGGGCACTTGTTGGTTGAAGCACTTTGAAGCCGCCGGTTTTCTGGCTGATCCACGCAATCAACGCCAACAGCAAATACAGTTGTAGGTCGATGGCCACGTACCAAACACCAGCCGACAAGGCTTCTACTTCCACAATGTCGTGCAACAAAAACGCATGGGCCAGCAGTTGTGTAAAACTGGGCAGATCAGACACCTCTGCGTGCATTGCAATTCGACCGCCCAACCAGCTCAGCAACACAGCCACCGCAATGGCCACCCAGAATGGTTTGGCCAGGCGCAGAAAGCGCTTTTTAAACAGCGGCCACACAGCCACATCGCGTGCCTTGCTCAGCAAACCGAACATCGACTGCGCAGCCAAAAACCCGCCAATCACCAGAAAAATTTGAACGACATAGTGACCCTCGTCGGCGATGAATCCGAGTAATTCGGGCCATTTGGCTTGCAACACGGGCGACATGGGCGTGTACAGCAACAAGTGGTGAATCACAATAATTTGTGATGCCAGCGCTTTCAGCAGATCAATGGTGGAGTTGCGCACAAGGAAGGCCGCAGAAGTAAGTCAGTGCGCAGTATAAAGCGAGTTCCCACAGCAAATGCTGCTTGAATTGGATCGGCTTGAATTGCACCAACTTGGTGCTCATTTCCGGCTGGCCGGCGTATCATCATGGGCTTGTTTCATACAAACCTGTTGATTCCAAACATGAAACTCTCCATCCGGGCCCTGCGTGCCCTGTCGGTGTCGAGGTCTATCCTTGGCTTTGAGTCCAATTCAACCAGCCCTCGCGAAAAAGCCATTTCCGGCTTGGGTGCCTTTTTGGGCATTTTGTTGGTGTGTTGGGTGTCCAGTTTCGTGGTGCAGGGCACCGATGCCATTCTGGTGGTGGCGTCGATGGGCGCCACAGCGGTGTTGTTGTTCGCCGTGCCACATGGCACCTTGTCGCAGCCTTGGGCCTTGATGGGTGGGCATTTTGTATCCGCACTGATCGGCGTTACCTGCGCACGTTATATTCCCCACACTTATTTGGCGGCGGCTTTGGCGGTGGGTGTGGCTGTGGGGGTCATGTATTGGGCCAATTGTATTCACCCACCTGGCGGGGCCACTGCGCTTACCGCCGTGCTGGGCGGCGAGTCCATTTCAAACCTGGGTTACTGGTACATGATCAACCCGGTGCTGCTGAACACCTTGGCTATTTTGGTGGTGGCGGTCAGTTTCAATGCGCTGTTTTCTTGGCGACGATACCCCAACCACTTCGCGCGCAAGCAGAAAAAACCTGTTGAGTCGCTTTCAGAAACGGGGGCCAGCCTGACGCACGAGGATTTCGCTGCTGCTATTGCCCGCATGGATTCCTATGTGGATGTGAGTGCAGACGTGTTGGCTGAACTGTTTGAATACGCCACCAAGCACGCCGACGAGCAAAGCACCCACCCTCAAACACTGACCGTGGGTGCGTTTTACAGCAATGGGCAAGTGGGTTACCGCTGGTGTGTGCGGGAATTGTTGGACATGTCGCTGACCACACCTTACAAAAGCGAATCAGGGCAGCAAGTGATTTTCAAGAACGTGGCTGGCGCTGATTTGTACGAAACAGGCTTGAGCAATGTAGAGGCCTTCAAGCGCTGGGCGCGCTATGAAGTGGTGCTGCAAGACGGGCGCTGGTTGCCTGTCAAGGCAGCCACCCACTAACGTTGGTCTGTTCTCAATTGGTTCAAGTGTTCGTGCAGAATTCGGCGAATCTCGACAATGGCTTCGGGGGTTTCCTGCACGCTGTGCCAGGAATTCACAACCAGTTCCGAGGCAGATCCCTCAAGTTTTGCGCTGGCGTAGGGCACCACCCCGTCACTGCTGGCTTCCAGAATAACTTCAGGAGTCACGTTGCCCATGATCGAGTGGTAAGTCACTTTGCTCGAGATCGGTAACTTGGACGACTCCCGTACAAAGGGGTCTTGGTCACTCAGGTTCTTGATGCTGTTAATCGATCCGACCAAGGGCTCATTCGAGGCCTCATCCGGATTAACCAACAACTGGCCTATTTCGGTCACACGGCTCAATACCGTTGCGGGCAAGCGGATCAGCCCTGATACAAAACGGGCAAACCGGTTTTCTGCATAGGGTGTGCCACGGTGCGGCGCGGCAATGAAAATGGCACGCGTGGGTTGTGGCATGGCATCGAAGATCACATAGGGCTCAATTTTCTGCCGAAGTTTTGTTTCGCGTTTTTGCGAAATGTTGTAACGCTCCAGCACCGCTTCCCACAACGTGTCACCTGAATTCGACACCATCAATCGCGCAAGAACACCGCCCATGCTGTGACCAATCAAGACCATGTCGTTGGATGCCCTGCGCTTGCCTTGCGGGTCGAAGTTTTTTAGCGTGGCATTCACTGCCTCGCGAATTTCACGGTTGTTGAAAGGCAGTGGCAAATTGGTGGGGTAATACACCTGCCAAATTTGATAATTCTGTCGAAGTTCCTCGTCACCCAACAACTCGTTGGCCACATTCACCCAGGCTTCCGGGCTGCTGGCCAAGCCATGCAACATGAGAATGACGCGGCGGTTCGGGTCGAAAGGCTGCATCAAATAAATGCGGGGTTTGTCCAGGGTCTCGCTTCGGCCAATCAGCGACAATAAACTTTCTTGCGCAAAGCCCGAGCGGGCGAGCCACAAGCCATAGCCCGATGTGAAGTTGGCCGCGAGAGGAACACGAATGCCGCGCACATCAACACTCACATTGCGATGGGGGTCGAAACCCTGAAGTTCAACCCGGTTGCCAGCCAGCACCGTGTCGATGCTGTTGCCGGGAAAACGCAGCATCACAGTGATGGACGGAAATGGTGTTTCACTCCAGGGTTTGTTCTCATCTTCCTGCTTCACCACGCTATCTGCAAAAACCGCCACCAGTTCGGCACCCAGTCCGTCGCGGCGATACTGGTTGCGAAGACCCTTGAAAGTCAGTGAAGAAGCGGCAACCAGTTCTTTGGGTAGTTGACCTTTGTGGCTCAGGCTAATGCCGGCCGTGCTGCCACTGACTTGCCATGGATCAAAATCGAGCAGGTAGGTTTTGTCTTGCGAAACCGATCGCTCCAGCTGATCGCGGTAGCGATTGAACAAACCCACCACAGCTTGCTGGGTTGAAAAATTGTAGTAGTCGCGCACTTGGGCCTGTCGATCTTCCATGGCGCGAAGGTCGGGTGTGCGGCTGGTAAAAAACAGATAGGCATACGCATGTTTGGCACTTTCCAGAAAGGCCGACAAGGTGGCTGCTTTCAGGGCATCGTTGGCGGGCTCAAGTATCTGCGCCTCTTCATGCCGCAAGGCTTCTTGCAGCCACAATTCCGACAGTGTTGAAAGTCGCTGCTCATCGCTCAAACCAATGTTGGCGATCAGCGTTTTGCGACAATTGGCAAGGTCACGGTTGCAGCCTTCCTCATCTGTACCAACCACTTGCAGCGCTGTGCGTGAAGAAGCGCTAAGTTTGCCCGTGGTCAACACATCGCCGCGGCGGGCAGACAAGTAATCTTCCGAGCTGACCGAACCCACGCTCACAATGGCGCAGCCCGATACCGTGAGTGCAATCAGTGTGGCGGTGGCCAGGCGGGTAATGTTGAACATGTGCTGCGGTGCGTTTGATTGAAGACACTGATTCTACGCATGTTTTGGCGCAACGCTCAAACCTCACCACTTCACTTCCACGCCTGCGTAAACGCCTCGCCCTTCACCCGGTGCAAATTGGGCAGAATCAGCCCCGTTCGCATTCACAATCACCCCAGTGGTGGCGGCATACACTTTGTCGGTCAAGTTGCGGGCGTCTACAAACACACGCAAGGTTTCACTGAACCTGTAACTGGCATTCACGCCGAGTAACAGGTAGGGGTCTGTGGAAAGTGTGTTCGCCAAATCCACAAAGTAGCCTTGTGGCACATACTCAATATTGGGCGTTACGGTCCAACCCGCCGGGTGTGAGTAATCCAGTTTTGCCCGCACATACTGTTCGGGAATGCCGGGAATTGCAGCGTTGCCATACACTGGGTCTTGGTTAAAACGGAAACGCCCGAAGGTGTAGGCAAGTTGCCAATGCAAGGTATCTGCTGTCGCCACCACACTGCGCGCCAAAGGTCCGGCCAAGCCAATTTCAACACCTTGGTGTACCGTGTCGTCTGCATTCAATATTGCACTCAAACCAGGCACCAACGGGTCCAGTTGATAACTTACAAATTCATTGTTCAAACGGCTTGTGTAGGCGCTGATGTCCCACTTGATTTGATTGATCTCACCGCGAGTACCCAACTCAAGCGTGGTCGATTCCTGCGCTTGCAGTGAGCGTGTCGGGCTTGTTTCTGAAAAGGTGGGTGGCTCGAACGCGCGGCTCAAATTGCCGTACACCTGAACGACATGGGTGGCTTGCCACAACAAGCCGGTTTTCGGGCTGAACTGCGCATAGCGGCGTTGGTAACTGCCATCGCCATCGCTTAAAAACTGATCGTCAGCCGTGCGTTTGGCGTGGGTCCATTGCAAACCATTGATCCACTGCAAGCGGTCGGTTACATGCAAACGACTCTCGCCGTACAGCTCCATGTTGTGGGCTTTTTGGTCCTCGTAGCTTCGCAGGCTGGTTCGATCACCGCGCACATGGTTGAATATTCTTGCTTCAGTGACGCCGTGCACCAGGTTGTAACCCAGCGTGGTGTCATGTCGCAGACCCCACAATTCACCTTGTGCATTGCGGTTTCCGAATGTGCCCACATCGCGTGTTTGTTGATCGATCAAGCCAAAGCTCAAGGGGTGGTACAGGTTCTTGTCCACGGCATACACCCCCGCGTTGTACTCCACCCCGCCCGGTGAAATCCAGGTGGTTTTGTTGGCCACACGGGTAATCAAAAAATCGCGCTGTGAATTGCTGCCAGCTGAAGCAGCGTTGGCCTGCGTGGTGTCAGTTTGTAACTGCGCCTTGCTCAAGTTGCCGGGCAGTTCCTGATTCATGTCGCCATGAATCACATAAAACCGGGTTTCAAGTTGTGGCGAAATTTTTAATCCTGCGTTGGCATTCAGGCGGGTGTTTTTCTGCCCGCTGAACTCTCGAAAGCCGTCGGATCGCAATTGCGACATCGATGCAAAATAATCCCAGTTGCCCACCACATGGCCCGTTTTGAATTGCGCGCGTGCAAATGCATGGCTGCCCGCGTCCAGGCGCACCACACTGTTGGGCGTGGTGTAGCCAGTGGGTGTTACAAAGTTGATTGCGCCGCCCAGGCTGGCTGCGCCGTACTGCAGGGCATTGGCGCCTTTGTACACTTCAACGTGTTGCAAGGCCAAGGGGTCGATGTCTTGAAAGTCTGATCCACCATCGGCGAGATTAATCGGTATGCCGTCCTGCAACAAACGAATGCCGCGCATGTGAAAAGTGCGCGACAAGCCCGAGCCTCGAATACTCAGCCGGGCTTCCTCGTTCACGCGGCTTTGCGCAAACACACCCGGGGTGAAGTCCAGCATGTCCTTGATGGTCACCGCTTTGCCAGCCTCAAAACTTTCAGCGCGTACCACTGCGGTGCCGCCTGCCGTTTGGCCTAGTTTTTCTTCAGCCACCCGAACGCTGGCTGCGCTCAGTGCTTCGCGTTGGGCCTGCACCTCTACATTACTCAGTGCCGGGTTTGCAAAAGCAGGTTCTGGAAGCAGGCCAAAGGCCAGCAGCACACCCAATGAAAGGGCTTGCAGCGTAAAGGGGGTGTGCATGTGCATGGTGGGTATTCCGGGCAAGGTAGGCCAGTCCGGTTTATACGCCAAGCCCAAGCCGGCGAGAATGCGTCATATTGTCGCAGCCGCCTGGCAACCCTCACAATTTCACGGCAGCAAATCCAGAAGCCACTTAGAATGTGAGCATGAAAACAAGCACCTTATCTGAACCTCAACTGCTGATGCGCCTTTGGACCGAAGGCCTGGTGGATCAAAGCGATCTCTCGGTGCGCCGTCAGCAGATGGTCACTGTCATGTGGATGCGAACATTGGCACTTGGCGCTCAAGTGCTGCTGCTTGCCGTGGTTGGTTTGTTGTTAAAGGTCAGCCTGCCTTGGTCTGTGTTGATCATTATTTTGAGCGCGCTGGTTTTACTCAATGTCATTACCTTTGTCCGATTGCGGCAGGGGCAAGCCGTGGGCAGTTTTGAAGTGGCCGCCCAGCTGTTTGCCGACGTGGCTGCTTTCAGTTTCGTGCTTTATTTCACAGGCGGGGTCACCAATCCTTTTGTGTCGCTTTACTTGCCCCTGCTGGGCTTGGCGGCCGCCTTGCTGCCTTGGGCGCAAGTTGCAGTGTTGGCCTTGTTCAGCGTGGTGGCTTACACGGTGTTGATGGGCAATTACATACCTTTGGTGTTGGCCAATCCTGATGATGGTGTGCACTTTCACCTGGTGGGCATGTGGCTGAATTTTCTGGTCAGCGTGTTGATTCTGGTGGGTTTTGTGGCGCGTTTGAGTTCGTCCATTCGTAACCGGGACCTGGCACTGGGGCGAGCCCAACAAAGGTTAGCCAGTGAATCCCGATTGGCGGCGCTGGGCAATCAGGCCGCATCCATCGCGCACCAGCTGGGTACGCCCGTGTCCACCATTGCCACCATTGTTTCGGACTGGAAAAATGACCCCGTCATGCAGGCGCACGCACGGGAAATGACAATCCTCAGTGCGCAGGTTCAGTCCATTACTGAAACATTGAGCCAGCTTCGAGCCCAAATCGAAGTGAGCCCGCGCCACAACGCCGATGCACAAACCATACGGCCAAGCGATTGGTTGCAATCCGCGCTGACCATTTGGCGAACCCGCAATCCGCAACACGAGGTGCGGTTGATGCCAAGCATCGCCTCCATTGCGGGCGAATTCAAAGTACGCAAAGAATTACTCGAATTGGGTTTGATCACCTTGCTGGACAATGCCGCCCAAAGTCAGCAGCGCGTGTCTGTGGCCGAGCCACTTCAAGTGGGCATGCAATGTGATCAAGAAAGTTTGACCCTTTTTGTCAATGATGCCGGGGGCGGAGTCGATGCCGAACTGTTGCCAAAAATCGGGCAGCAATTGTTTCAGGCCAACGGACAGGGCATGGGCCTGTTTTTGCTGGCCAACCTGCTTGAGCGCGAGGGCGGAAAACTCAGCTTGCGAAATCTGAACCCAGGGGTGTGTGCCAGTTTAAGTTTGCCGGTGTTGCCCGAATGACGCGCTCGATCCTGATTGTCGATGACGATGCCGTGTTTGCCAGCACGCTGGCTTTGTCA
Organism: Limnobacter sp.; assembly: GCF_043511195.1. Lineage (NCBI taxonomy): Bacteria > Pseudomonadati > Pseudomonadota > Betaproteobacteria > Burkholderiales > Burkholderiaceae > Limnobacter > Limnobacter sp. Next base: position 827,922 of record NZ_CP121330.1, read on the forward strand.
TTTCAACGCAAGGGGATTCAAGCCTGTGTGGCCTTGAACACAGAGCAAGCGTTGGCTGCGGTTGGCCAGCAACAGTTCACCGACATTACGCTCGATTTGAATCTGGGTGAACAGTCGGGCTTGCAACTGATCACACAGCTTCGCAGTTTTCAAGCCCAAGCCAACTTGTTGGTGCTCACAGGCTACGCCAGCATTGCGACCACAGTTCAAGCCATTAAACTGGGGGCTGACAATTATCTGGCCAAGCCTGCAGACAGCGCAGCGGTGTTGCGGGCCTTGGATGACGATGCAACTGCTGTTACGTCGAATGAAGAAGAACCTTCCGACTTCCAGCCGATGTCGGTTTCGCGCCTGGAGTGGGAGCACATTCAACGCGTGTTGAATGAACACGATGGCAACGTGTCGGCCACTGCGCGTGCCTTGAACATGCACCGGCGTACCTTGCAGCGCAAGCTGGCGAAAAAGCCTGTTGGGCGGTAAGCGCCGTGCCTGGCTCTGGGGTAGGGGTTCCCAGCCCAAGCCTTTTTTATGGTGTAGCGGGGGAACTTTAAAGCTGTGATAGGCTCTCTCTATGAGCTTTGCGATTGGCCCACCTCTTGATTGGCTCAATCGGCAACCTTTCAACTTCAAATAAGACACCGACATGACAGCAACAACCATTCAATGGATTGCCGCCTTTCTTTTTGCCGGCGCACTCATTCACACATTTTCGGCCAGCTACTTTGAACGCCTGGCTCACCACAGCAAACACCACAGCGGTTTGTTTCACCTGCTGGGTGAAGTCGAGGCTGTATTCGGTATCTGGGCTTTGTTCCTGGTGATCGCCATGGCGTTTTCCGTCAATCTGGATTCGGCGGTTGAATACGTCGACACCCGCCATTACACCGAACCCCTGTTTGTGTTCGTGATCATGGTGGTCGCGGCCAGCCGACCTGTGCTCGATGCATCCCGACTGCTGGTGGAAGGTTTGGCGAAACTCATGCCTGTGAACAAAGGCGTTGCTTTCACTTGGCTGGGCCTGTTCATGGTGCCGCTGCTTGGCAGCTTCATCACCGACCCCGCCGCCATGACTTTGGCCGCATTGTTGCTTCGCGACGTGCTGTTCTCAAAGGCCGTGCCCAATTTCGTTCGTTATTGGGGCTTGGGCGTGTTGTTCGTGAACATCTCGATCGGTGGCGTGCTTACCTCGTTTGCTGCACCACCTGTGTTGATGGTGGCAGGCACATGGGGTTGGGATACCCCCTTCATGATGGTTAATTTTGGCTGGAAAGCGGCAATTGGCGTGTTTATCAACGCAACCATATTTATCTTCTTTGCAGCCAAACATTTGGGTGCTGAAGTCAAAACACCCGAGGCCTTGGGTGAAGACGGCAAACCACTGGCCCCGGTGCCTTGGTGGGCCATGGTTGTTCACCTTGCCTTTCTGGGTGGAGTCGTGTTTTTTGCGCACCATCCAGCCGTGTTTATGGGTATTTTCCTGTTTTTCCTGGGTTTTACAGCGGCTTACAGCACCTTCCAGTCGCGACTTCTCCTGAAAGAGGGGCTGCTGGTTGCATTCTTCCTCGCCGGTTTGGTGGTGTTGGGTGGCATGCAACAATGGTGGTTGCAGCCTGCAGTAAGCGACCTCGACGATGGCGTATTATTCGTGGCCGCCATGGCGCTGACCGCCATTACCGACAATGCGGCGCTGACTTATCTGGGCTCATTGATTGAGGGCACTTCAGAAAGTTTCCGTTACGCCTTGGTGGCGGGTGCGGTTGCAGGTGGTGGCCTCACCGTGATTGCCAATGCACCGAACCCGGCCGGTTTGTCGCTGCTCAAGCGCCAGTTTCCTGGCGAAGCGGTGTCAGCAGGTGGTTTGCTCGCCGGGGCTTTGGGGCCCACGGCGGTGGCCGCCTTGTGTTTCTGGTACCTGTAACCAAGTTACCGGCTAAACGGGCTAATGCCGATCAAATGAACGTGCAGCCAGGCTGCGAAAACCAGCCAGGCCAGCACACCCACCACCACAGTCATCAGCGTCCCCACCTTGGTGGGGCCGTCGCCTGCAAAACCCATGGGAATGGCACGTCGGCGCGCTGTTTTAAACAGCAACACCGCCCACACCAAAAATGAACCGAACAAAATGATGTCGGCCAGTGTGCCGTTGGCCAGCAAATGGGCCAGTGCCCACACTTTGACCGCCAAGGTCATGGGGTGTTGAAGCTTTGCCTTGATGTGATTGCTGGGCACGTAGCAGGCCGCCAACATCACAAATGAAACCAGCATCAGCAGTGCCGCAATGTGGCGCATGGCCGCAGGCGGGTTCCATACAAAAATTGGGTCCAGGCGCGCTTGCCCGTAACCCACCACAATCAGCACCAACCCAACAATAGACACCGCGGTGTAAATGCCCCGGTATTTGCCTTTGCCAAGCCGCGCGATCATCCCTGATCTGCGTTGGTCATCTGGAATTCGAGTCGCATGCATGGCCAGAAAAAGCACCAACCCAGCGACCAATATCAACAAGCCCATTCAGTTCTCCTTTTTGTAGTGAACCGATTATGTCACAGGCTTAAGCCGCGCGCCGTGCTGCCTGTTTTGGTGCGAAAGTGCCCAGTGATTCGGGTTTGGGCAGCAGTCGGTTAATCCTGGCAGGAATCCGTTTCAGCCCAAGCACGTTGTCCTCGCGCATGCCATCTTCTGTAAACACACGGGTGCCCATAATGTAATCAAACCAGGGCCGGGTTACACACCAGTTTGCGCTTGGGTTGTTGCCCATGTGGTGGTCATAATGCCAAGGCACGCGTTGTTCACCCCAGGCCGGGTTCATGTGGCTTTTTTTGTGAACCCGGTAATAATTCAGGCTGCTGTACCACAAGGTGCCTACAAAAAATGGCGCCACCGGAAACAGCGGGGCCACTGCCACGGCGCTGGCAATCAAGGCCCAGGCTTCCTTGCCCTGTGCATGCATGCCCAGCGGAAAGCGCTCGTAGTTCGGATCGTAATAACCGTGCTCACGCACTTCCTTGTGGTGCTCATGAAAATGAAAGGCCCAGAACGTGCCACGCTTTTTGCCCATGCCATGCAGCACATATTTGTGCATGCCCCATTCCACAGCATTGGCGGTCAACAGGCCCAAGGGAATTCCCAACATGTTTGTCTCCGTTTGTCAGTGTTGACCCAGTGCGGCATTCAGGGCGCGGCTGCCCAGTTCCACGTGTTGGCGCGCCAGTACTTCACAACGCCTGTGCTCCCCGGTTTCAATGGCCTGCGCAAGCTGGGCAAGGGTCTCTACATCACGAAATTCGTCCTGCATCACCAGCGTTAGCGTATTCCAGGCCGCCAAGTAGGTTTGATTCATTGAGTTAAAGGCCAGTTTGAACACCACATTGCTGCTGCCTTGCACCACCCGTGCCCAAAAATCAAAGGCGAGCTGCTGAAGTTTTGGCAGTTCTTGGGTGTTCTGCATTTCGGCAATCAACGGTTTCAGTTGTTCAGCCAGTATTTTTCCGCCCTGCAAGGCAGCCTGCCCAGCCACAACCGGTGCCAGTGCCTTGCGCAAGGCCACAATGCCGCGGGCCACCTCCAGGTTCACCTGGCCGTGGGTATTTACCATCAGGCTGGGTAGCAGTTCCAGGCCACCTTCAGCCTCGAAGTTTTCAACTTGGGTGGCACCACCATGGCGTACCCGAACCAAGCGTGCCTGTTGCAGTCGTTTAATCGCCTCCCGAACAGCGCCCCGATTCACGCCCAGGGTTTCAGACAGCTCTCGCTCTGAGGGAAGCTCTGCACCAACTGGTAATACCTTTTTAAGAATTCGATCGCGAAGTTGTGTGTAAACCTGTTCAGATATCGAGATATTCTGAATATTTTCCATGACTTGCCTGTTCAAAAAGCAACAAATTATTTAACTGGTCAACTGATCATACCAGTTAAAAAGAAGCATGGAAATGGTTGAATCTCCTTCGTTTAGTTGGCGTGGTCGCCTTTGAAAATTGGGCACAGAACCCTGTCGATGAAATTCAGTTTGGGGTGGCTGCGGCGCGTGACCAACGCAATTTGCCGGCTGGGTACAGGCGAGCGCAGCTCGACTATCTGAACCCCCGTGTTGTTTAACAGCCCAGCCTTAATTGCCATGTCGGGTAACAGTGCGCAGCCCAAGCCCGAATTCACCAATTGCACCATGGTGTTCAGGCTGCTCGCTTCCACCAGGCTGTTTTCACCGCTTTCAGTGTTCCGTTGGCTGGTACTACAGGCCGACACGGTGTGGTCACGCAGGCAGTGTCCTTTTTCCAGAAGCAGCATTCGGCGTGTGTCTACCTCGCGCAGTGCCACAGGTCCGCCCTTGCACATTGGGTCATTTTTGTGAGCCACCAGCCGCAGTTTTTCCTCATACAAGGTGAAGGCTTGCAGTTTGCCCAGCTCAACGGGCAGGGCGATGATTGCCGCATCCAGTGCCCCTTGTTCCAGTTCCTGCAACAAAGCAGCGGTCTGGCTTTCTCGCACTCGCAGTACAAGGTCAGGCAGCTGGTTTTTAACGCAGCCCAACAGGTCGCCCAAGATGAATGGCGCAATGGTCGGAATGACACCCAGGCGAAACTCGCCACTGGCGGGGTCAGCAGCCATTTGCGCGCGGGTCACCAGGTCGCGGCCGGCAGACAAAATACTCTGCGCGCGCTGTGCCACTTCAACACCCACTGGTGTAAGCGCCACGCGCTGGCGGTCCCGTTCCACCAATTGCACACCCAGCGTGCGTTCCCGTTCGGCAATGCCGCCCGACAAGGTTGATTGCGTGACAAAACACAACTCGGCCGCCCGGGTAAAGTTCAGGGTTTCAGCAACAGCCAGCAAATAGCCAAGCTGCTTCAATGAAAGGGCGGTGGCTTGAGTGTTCAGAGTGTTCATTCCTTACTGATCGACATTTCCGATTGCTTTCATTGTATCCATTTGTCGTACACTTATCGTATCCCAATCAACGCAGTGTCCCTTGTGAACAGCCGCACCAATCCAGCCCAGTTGGCCCGAACAGCAAATGCCGCGTTTCTTCGCGATGCCTTGTTGCGCACGCGCGAACGCACCCTGGGTTTGCTTGAAGACTACGTGGCAGCACTGGGTTCTGACTGCAAAGTGCCCCGCCGCCCAGAATTGAACCCACCGCTATGGGAGTTGTGCCACGTGGCCTGGTTTCAGGACTGGTGGCTGGCTCGCAACCCCGATTGGGCCTTGGGGGTGCAGTGCAATCCCGATGCACCCAAGCTTGATTCGCGCCTGTTCAATGCCGATGCGCGTCTGAATTCAAGCACCATCGCGCACGATACCCGCTGGGAAATTGGTTTGCCCGATTTGCAAGGCACGCGCAACTACCTGGCGGCGTGTTTGAAAGACACCTTGGAATTGCTTGAGCAAGCCGACGCTTTGTGTGCGGCTAACCCCAGCAAAGCCGATCGGTACCTGTATTTTTTCCGCCTGTGTGTGTTGCATGAACAAATGCACAACGAAGCAGCAGTTTTCATGGCCAAGTTGCTGAATATCCCGCTGCGCCAGAACAACGCGTGCCGCCCCGGTGTGCAGCAATGCGGCGAATCGGGTCAACTGCATGTGCCTGCAAGCCAGTGGACCCTTGGCTGGCAAGGTGGGGGTTTTGCATTCGACAATGAGGTGCCAGCCTGTGTCGTTCAGTTGCAAGCATTCACCATCGATTCCCGCCCGGTCAGCTGGGCGCAGTACCTGGCATTTGTTGAAGCAGAAAACTACCCGGTGCCAGCCTTTGTTGCACTTGAAAAAGGTGGCTGGATCGACCTTGGCTATGGTCGGCAAACGCCGTTAAACCTGAATGCGTCAGCCGAGAACATCAGTTGGCTGGATGCCCAGGCCTACTGCCAGTGGGCAGGCCGCAGGTTGCCCACGGAAGCTGAATGGGAATACGCGGCGCACACCCAACCCAATTTGCAATGGGGGCAGGTGTGGGAATGGACTTCCTGCACGTTTTTGCCATTCGACGGGTTTGAAATGCATCCCTATGTTGACTACTCCAAGCCCTGGTTTCACGACCGAAAGGTCTTGAAAGGTGCCAGCTGGGCCACTTCGGCTGAAATGGTTCACCCCAAATACCGCAATTACTTTCAACCCGATCGCCAAGACGTGCTGTCTGGCTTTCGCACCTGCGCCACTAATCGGTAAATCCGATCAACTTCAAAGAAATTATCCGTTAGACGAATAAAACCCTGTCGGGCAAACTCAATGTGTATTCAAGCCTTTGAAGCACAGGAGCCCGCCATGAGTTTTCATCAAATGACCAAAATTGTGGGTCTGAACATCGCCGATCAACAGCAACTCGACGTTTTTCGCGCAGTGCGCGGTGCGGTCGGCCTTTTGATCGCAGCTTTGGGCTTGTACATCACGCTTACCCAGGGTGCCCCGGCTGTGTGGGCGGCCATCCAATACATTGCGGCCAGCCCCGCCAAGTTGCAGGCAGTTGAATTGTCGACCATTGCTGGTGCAGCCACTGGCTTGGGCGGTATGGCCTTGTTGGTCATGAAAAAAATTGATGACAAAGGCCTGGGTCTGTTTATTGCGATCGCAGGTGGCATGATGGCCGCCGCCGCAGTGATGTCTTTGTTTATCCCTGCCATTCAAACCGAAGGTGCCCTGATGGTTGTGCTGGTGGCCACTGCCGCAGGCTACGGGGTCATGACGGTGCTGGATCAAACCTTGCCACATGAACACCCCGTGGCGGGGCCTGAAATGGCGGGCCGTGAACGCCTGCGCATGGCCATGTTGATGACCATTGCCATTGCTTTGCACAATGTGCCTGAAGGGTTCGCCGTGGGCGCCAGTGCGGGCAACTTGAATGGTGCCTCGGGCACCGCATTCTCAATTGGTTTACAGAACATTCCTGAAGGTTTGATTGTGGCCACTGCCTTGTGGAGCATCGGTGTGCACAAAGCGCTTGCCGCCCTTGCCGCACTGGCCACTGGTTTGGTCGAGCCAATCGGCGCTGGTTTGGGTGTAATTACCGCCGATTCCTGGGCATTGGGAACCCCCGCTTCCATGGCTTTTGCAGCGGGTGCTATGGCCTTTGTGGTGTGCAATGAAATGATTCCGGAGAGCATCAAAATGACTGGAAAACTTAAAACCATTTATGCGGCAGGTGTATCAACTGTGCTGACTGCAATCGCATTGGGCTGGATGGGTGCCTGACCGCGCAAGGTGTCATCCAGGCAAGCGATAATGAGGCCTTAATATTCATCAAGACCACCTCAACAATGCGTTTGCCTTTCGTTTTGCCTGCACTGTTTGTAATTGCTGCGTGTTCCCCTGCCAATGCGCCGCCAGCCGGCTTGATCGCCTACAGTTGTGTGGCAGGCGAGGCGCTGCATTTGATGGCGTTTGATCCGCACCCGGCGCGCCGCAGTTGGGCCACATTGGGTGGCAGCGCCCAGCAGGGAGAAACGCCTGCGCAAACGGCCCTGCGTGAATTCACCGAAGAATCCAATTGCGCATATACGGGTACCGAGATAGACATCAGCCAGCTCAAAGGCCCTTCAATTTCACCCGGCGTGCCGTTTCACCTATATGCCGCGCAAGTGCAGTTCAAATCAGTCGACGAAATTGCCCAAACCCGCCAGTGCGTCGACATTGAACGCAGCCAGTGGGTGTGGGTGCGGCACTTTGATTTGATGCGCACACTGAACCAGGCCGCAGAAGGCACATTGACTGTGCCCACCGTGCAGGGTGAGCCTGCACAGGTGCCGCTGTGGGATCGCGGTGTGGAGTCACTGAAAAAAGCGCTTCAAGATGGCGTGCTGCCTGAAACCATCAATTGCAGTGTCACGCAGCTTTCCTAAAAACAAGCCAAGTTAATTATCCGGTGAACGCAAAGCTTTGCATCGACAAGGCTTTGTAACGCACGTCCTCGGGCAACACATCCACCTTGAAGTTCTTGGGTGCGGCACCCATGGCAAATGGCAGCGGCAGGTAATGGTCATCGTCTGGGTGGGCACGTGCAAAATGCGGGGCATCAAATTCTGCGCGCGCAATCGCCTTGCCGTCGCCTGCTTGAAGGCGTTCCTGAATCCAGGCATTGAACTCGCTCACATAGGCCAGGCTTAGCGACTGCATAGCATCGCCCACTTTGGCGGCGTGTATGTCCATGTCGTCAAAGTTGTGGGTCAGGCTGCCACTGCCCACCACCACGGCATTGTGTTCGCGCGCAAACTCGCCCACCACAGCACCCACATTCAAGGCAGTTTCGCCGGTCCAGTCCACTGGCATGCTCAGTTGAGTCATGGGTGGGCCACCGTTTGGAAACAAGTGCATGTAAGGCACCCAGGCACCGTGATCAAAACCCTGTTGGGGGCGTAGTTCTGTCACCAGATTTTTTTCAGTCAACGTGGTGGCCAACATCGCGGCCACTTCAGGTGCGCCACAAATTTCAGGTTTCAGTTCATACAACGCTTTGGGAAAACCGTAAAAGTCGTGAACAATCACCGGTGCCTCGTGGCTGGTCACCGCCAGTTTGGCACTTCGCCAATGTGGGCTAAGCACAATCAGCGCACGAGTACCCTGGGCAATCAGTTGCTGGCCCAATGCTTCAAGTGCTTGCCCAGGCAAGCCCGGTTCCAGTGCGTAATTGGGGGCACCGTGACTAATAAAAATTGAATGTATGGTTTGGCTCATGGTCAAAACGCGTTTGTCATGCAATTGCCCTAGATTAACGCGACTATCTTTCAATATCGAGGTAACTTTTTTGTACGACTCGCCGAAACTATCTGTACAAGTTGCCCAGACCATGCATGATTGGCAGCACACTGCATAGAAAAACCAAGGAATTGAAATGAAAAAAATTGTTCTGCTGCTAATCGTTGCAGCTGTCGTGGCCGTGTTTGCTTTCGACTTGCACAGCCTCTTAACCCTCGACAGCCTGAAAGGTCGCCTGGAACAGTTCCGCGAATTTCAGACCGAATCGCCCTGGCTGGTTGCAGGCGTGTTTTTCGCAGCGTATGTCATTGTTACTGCCTTTTCAATTCCGGGTGCTGCGGTCATGACATTGGCGGCAGGCGCTTTGTTTGGTTTGCTGCAGGGTTTGATACTGGTTTCTTTCGCCTCCACCATTGGTGCAACGCTGGCCTTCGTCGGTGCGCGTTACCTGCTGCGTGATTCAGTGCAGGCCAAGTTTGGCAACCGCCTGAAAGCGATTAATCAGGGCGTTGAGCGAGAAGGCGCGTTTTATCTTTTCACCTTGCGCCTGGTGCCCGTGTTCCCGTTTTTCCTGATCAATTTGCTCATGGGGCTGACCAGCATGAAGGCCTTCACCTTCTTCTGGGTCAGCCAGCTTGGCATGTTGGCTGGTACCGTGGTGTACGTAAATGCAGGCACTGAGCTTGCAAAAATTGACAGCCTCGCAGGCATTCTTTCGCCGGGCCTCATTCTTTCATTCGTGTTGTTGGGCATATTCCCGCTAATCGCGAAAAAGATCACCGACAAAATCAAGGCCCGCAAGGTGTACGCCAAGTGGACAAAGCCTGCCAGGTTCGACCGCAACATGGTGGTGATTGGTGCAGGTGCTGCTGGCTTGGTCAGCTCGTATATTGCCGCCGCAGTGAAGGCCAAAGTCACGCTGGTAGAGGCCCACAAAATGGGCGGCGACTGCCTGAACTTTGGTTGCGTGCCTTCCAAAGCCATTATTAAAAGCGCCAAACTGGCTCACCAAATGCGCCATGCCGACAAATACGGTTTGCATGCAGCAACGCCCAGCTTCAGCTTCAAGGCGGTTATGGCTCGCGTGCACGACATTATCAAAGCCATTGAACCGCACGACAGCGTTGAACGCTACACCGGCTTGGGCGTGGATGTGGTGCAAGGCTATGCAACCCTGGTTGATCCCTGGACCGTAGAAATCAAACACAACAGCGGTGAGACCAGCCGTTTGACCGCCCGCAGCATTGTGATTGCCGCAGGCGCCCAACCCGTGGTGCCACCTTTGCCCGGAATTGAAACCAGCGGTTACCTGACCAGCGACACCTTGTGGGACGAATTCGCCAAACGCGATGAACTACCCAAGCGCTTGGTGGTACTGGGCGGTGGCCCAATCGGCAGCGAACTGGCCCAGGCCTTTGCCCGCTTGGGCTCGCAGGTTACCCAGGTTGAACTGGCTGATCGAATCATGATGCGCGAAGACCCTGAAATTTCTGAAATGGCCGCAAACAGCATGCGTGCCGACGGTGTAAACATTCTGACCCAACACAAAGCGGTTCGATTCGAGCGTCGTGGCGAGCAAAAAGTATTGGTGACTGAACACAACGGCAACACCGTTGAAATCGAGTTCGATGATGTGATTTGTGCCGTGGGCCGCAAAGCGCGCCTGACTGGTTATGGCCTTGAAAAACTGGGTATTGAAACCAACCGAACCGTGGTCACCAACGAATACCTTGAAACCCTGTACCCCAATATTTTCGCAGCAGGCGATGTGGCAGGTCCTTACCAGTTCACGCATGTGGCTGCGCACCAAGCCTGGTACGCATCAGTGAATGCCTTGTTTGGTCACCTTAAAAAATTCAAGGCCGATTACTCTGTGATTCCATGGAGCACTTTTACTGATCCTGAAGTAGCCCGTGTGGGTTTGAATGAACAGGATGCCAAAGAGCAGGGCGTTGCTTTTGAGGTGACACGTTATGGCATTGATGATCTCGACCGCGCCATTGCCGACAGCGAAGCGCACGGCGTGGTGAAGGTTCTGACCGTGCCCGGCAAAGACAAAATTCTGGGCGTGACCATTGCAGGTGTACATGCTGGCGATTTGCTCGCCGAGTTTGTGCTGGCCATGAAACATGGTTTGGGCTTGAACAAAATTCTGGGCACCATACACACCTACCCCACACTGGCGGAAGCCAACAAGTACGCGGCCGGCGAGTGGAAGCGTGCGCATGCACCGGAGAAAGTGCTGCTGTGGCTGGGTAAGTACCATGCGTGGCGGTTGGGCTAATTTAAGCTTACTCAGCGGCTGGTTTTTTAGCCCAACCAGCTTGGGTTCCGATCTCTCGCCTGAAAACCTGTATATCCCTTTTTGAGATTCACCCTGACTCACCTCGCTCGGCAAAAGGGCGGGCCGAGTCTCGGTGCCGGCCGATGGCCGACCGTGGCGGGTGAATTCAAACGGGCAGGTTTTCTTGAAGGCGAGGCGATCGAAACACCGCCGCCGATTGGGCCAGAACACAGCCGTGAGTTGCACGGTGGTGGAGAGACGCTGGCGCAGGTGACGCTGAGCTGAACTTGCAAGTGGTCGCACGATGACCAGTCAGAAAACTTGCCGGCTTGGCGCGCCGAGACAAACAATCGCGCCCGGCGCGAAAGCCAAGACCCGACCGTTACTTTTGGAGGGCTTGGCTTAGTGCAGGCTCAAGCTGACAAGCCGATATGCCAAGTTTTCGGGCAGCGGTGACCCTTCAAGTTCAGATCAAAAGTCACCAGTGACATGCAGAGCAAGCAACCCACGCCGAGTAGGCAAGAAACCGAAGCAGTGACCCTTCAAGTTCTGCTCAACATTCATCCGCGAAGATCGTCTCAATCTCCTCGCGGTACAATAAACCTCCAACGCAGCACCCAAGGAGAGTTCAATGAGTACACCCAACACACCTTACGATCTTGTCGTCATCGGCGGTGGTTCAGGCGGAGTCGCCAGCGCCCGCCGTGCCGCCAGTTATGGTGCCAAAGTGGCGCTCATTGAATCCAGCCGCCTGGGTGGTACGTGTGTCATTCGTGGTTGTGTGCCTAAAAAACTCATGATGTATGCCGCGCAATTTGGACAAACCCTGCGCGAAGGTTTGCAGCCGGGTTGGCAAGTGACTCAAGCCGAATTTTCCATGGCCCAGTGGCAAGAAGCCAAGGGCAAGGAAATTGACCGGCTTGAGGGCATTTATGCCCGCATGCTTGAAAACAGTGGAGTGGAAACCATTCGCGGACACGGTGTCATCAAGTCCACCACCGAAGTACAGGTGGGCGACCGAACTTTGAACACGCAACGTATTTTGATTGCCAGTGGCGCAGCACCCAACCGCAGCGCTTTTCCCGGTCTTGAGCTGGCGGCAACCTCCAACGAATTGCTGGATCTTTCAACCTTACCCAAACGCGTCGGCGTAATTGGTGCGGGTTATATTGCGCTCGAATTCGCCTGTATCTTGCGTGGTCTCGGTTCTGAAGTGTCCGTGTTTTATCGCGGCGATTTGCCCTTGCGTGGGTTCGATGAAGGCATTCGCAGTCGTTTGGTCACAGCGATGAAACTGCAGGGCATTGCGCTTTATCCCGACACCGATTTCAAATCATTGAATCAACAAGGCAGCACCTTCGAACTTCAAACTGCGGCAAATACCCATGCGTTTGATTTCGTTTTGAACGCCACTGGCCGCAGCCCCAACACACAAGGTATGGGGCTTGAGAATATTGGCCTGCGCACCGGCCCTGCCAGTGAAATCGAAGTCAACAAGTACAGTCAAACCGGTATCAAGGGTGTGTATGCGGTGGGCGATGTCACCAACCGCGTTAACCTTACACCGGTCGCAATTGCTGAGGGGCGCGCCTTGGCAGAAAATGAATTCAACGGGAAAAATCTCACTGTTGACCACACCAGTGTGCCCACAGCCACCTTCACCTCGCCACCCATTGGCAGCGTGGGTTTAACCGAAGAACAGGCCGCCAAGCGAGCACCAACCCGTGTCTATGAAACTGAATTCACGCCCATGAAAACCAAGTTCTCGGGCGGTGAACAGAAAACCTACATGAAGCTGCTTGTTGACGATGCAAGCGATCGCGTGGTCGGTATTCACATGCTGGGCGATGACTCGCCCGAGATGATTCAACTGCTCGGTGTGCTTTACACCATGGGTGCCACCAAAGCCGATTTTGATCGGACCATCGCAGTTCATCCCAGTTCTGCCGAAGAATGGGTGTTGCTGCGCGAGCTAAGTCGCAAGGTGGGTTAACACCCATCCCTCTCTAACCCGATGTGGTGATTGCTGTCAGGTTAGACCAATCGCCAACTTCAACTTCCGTTGCTAGAGTCCCGCATGGTTTTACCATTAGGGCCTCAGCGCAACGTGTCAGCTTTTCATTTCTCATCACTCTCGACAGCATCCACCGAACCAGAAGCGTTGCAGCTGCCGTCGTGGGCCTCACCTTTTTCACAAGGCGATTGCGGCCCCAATCTTGAATACGACAATGCTTTTCTTGAACTGCAACAAGTGGCTCGTGGCAAGCCTGAAACCCAATTTGAACCTGCCACGCCACCCGACTGGAGCGCCGTAGAAAGCGGCGCACAACAATTGCTCGAACGCAGTCGAGATCTGCGTTTGGTGGTGTTGTGGGCAGAGTCGCGCTTGAACCTCCACGGTTTGCAAACTTTGCCTGTCGGTTTAAATGCACTGGCCCACCTGCTTGACAGCGCATGGCTTGCAGTCAACCCGCCGCTTGAGGAAGGTGATCCCTATGCACGAATCAATGTCATCGAGAGCTTGGGGTTTGGCGGTTCATTCTTTCAATCGTTGCGCAACAGCGTGGTGGTGCGAAATCCGCGAATCGGCGATGTTCGCCTGAAAGATTTCGAAGCGCTGACAGGCAACTCACCGGGTACTGAGGTGTCTGTCTCGCGAGAACAAATCGAGCAATTTTTTCGTTCACCGGAAAGTAATTCAGAGGCGCTGCGTGCCGTGTTGCTTGGCAGTCAGGCCGCCTTGAAAAAAATTCTGGCTGCTTTGGCTTTGTATGTGGATTCCGACCGCTTGCCTCAACTTCAAGAGTTCAAGCGCCTGCTGACCCATGTGTTGTCCTGCCTGCCTGACCCTGCGCCTGAGCCTGAAATGGAACAAAACTCCGAGCCCACACCACTCAGTGCTTTGTGCGAGTCAAGTGAGCCGGGTCGCCAGGTGGCGCAGGCGGGTATTCAATCCCGTGCGCAGGCTTTGGCAGCCATTGATCAGGTGTGTACTTACCTTGAGCAGGCCGAGCCCACCAACCCGGCACAGCTCCTTTTAAAAAGGGCGCGCCGCCTGATCGATAAAAACTTCATGCAGTTGATGAAAGACCTTGCACCGGAAGCCCTGGCCGAGGTGGCAAAAATCATGGGAGTCAATCCCGATTCTCTCGAGCAGGAAGATGCTTAAAGTCGCCCTGCATTTAACCATTCTTCTTACTTGCGAGATAAACCAATGAGCGGACAAAAATTTGTAGGGCGCAATCGTGCACCCCGCGTGCAAATCGAATATGACGTTGAAGTGTACGGTTCACAAAAAAAAGTCCAGTTGCCCTTTGTCATGGGGGTCATGTCCGACCTGTCCGGCAAATCCGAAGTGCCACTGGCGCCCGTCGCCGAGCGTGACTTCCTCGAAGTGGACGTGGACAACTTCGATGCCCGCATGAAAAGCATCAAGCCGCGCGTCGCCTTTCACGCGGCCAACCACTTAACCGGTGAAGGCAATGTGGCAGTCGACATCACATTCGAGTCCATGGACGACTTCAGTCCAGCTGCCATTGCCCGCAAGGTAGAGCCCCTTCGCAAATTGCTCGAGGCGCGTCAGCAACTGTCCAATCTCCTGACCTACATGGACGGCAAAAACGGCGCTGAAGAACTGTTGGCCAAGCTGCTTGCTGACCCGGCCTTGCTGAAAAGCCTGTCAACCCCTACCCAAGGTGAGTAATCATGTCTGAACAATTGCAAAACCGTGCGCTCGATGTGATCGAACTCGAGGGCAGCGAACTCTCGTTTCTCCTGCAAAAGGAATTCAAACCGAAAACCGACGAAGCCAAGTCAGAAGTGGAGTCAGCGGTGCTTACCCTGGCGCAGCAAGCGCTCGAGGGCGTCGAGTTGGTGGGCAACGATGTGGTCGATTCCATCGAACGAATGATTGCCGCCATTGATCAAAAGCTCTCCGTTCAAATCAATGAAATCATTCATCACGCAGACTTTCAGCAAATGGAAAGTGCCTGGCGTGGCCTGAATTACCTGGTTAACAACACCGAAACCGACGAGTTTCTGAAAATCCGTTTCATGAACGTGTCTAAAACCGAGTTGGCCAAAACCTTGAAACGTTACAAGGGGGTGGCTTGGGATCAAAGTCCGGTGTTCAAGAAAATCTACGAACATGAATACGGTCAGTTTGGCGGCGAGCCTTACGGTTGCCTGATTGGCGACTACTACTTTGACCATTCGCCACCCGATGTTGAAATGTTGGGCGAGTTGTCAAAAATCAGCGCGTCCGCACACGCACCCTTTTTGTCTGCGGTATCGCCTGCCACTTTGCAAATGGATTCCTGGCAAGAACTGGCCAACCCGCGCGACCTCACCAAGATTTTCTCAACGCCCGACTACGCAGCATGGCGCAGCCTGCGCGATGCCGACGATTCAAAATACCTGGGCCTTCGCATGCCACGCTTTTTGGCCCGTCAACCCTACGGTGCAAAAACCAATCCGGTTGAAGAATTCGCTTTCGAGGAAGACACCGGCCTGGCCGATCACAGCCGCTACACCTGGGCGAACTCTGCCTATGCAATGGCAGTGAACATCAACCGTTCATTCAAGGAATATGGCTGGTGCTCTCGTATTCGTGGCATTGAATCGGGTGGCGCAGTGCCCAATCTACCAACACACACATTCCCCACTGACGATGGCGGTGTGGACATGAAGTGTCCAACTGAAATTGCAATCTCGGACCGCCGCGAAGCCGAACTCAGCAAAAGCGGTTTCTTGCCCCTGATTCACAAAAAGAACAGCGATCTGGCCGCCTTTATTGGTGCGCAGTCTTTGCACAAACCAGCCGAGTACGAAGACCCGGACGCAACAGCCAATGCCAAGCTGGCTGCGCGCCTGCCCTACCTGTTTGCCACCTGTCGCTTCGCGCACTACCTGAAATGCATCGTGCGCGACAAGGTGGGCTCGTTCAAGGAACGTGCAGACATGCAGCGCTGGTTGCAAGACTGGATCATGCAGTACGTCGATGGCGATCCCGCCAATTCGTCCGAGGCGGTCAAGGCGTCTCGCCCGCTTGCTGCAGCCGAAGTGGTTGTTGAAGAAATCGAAGGCAACCCCGGCATGTATGCCTCCCGATTCTATTTGCGCCCGCACTACCAGCTAGAGGGCCTCACCGTGTCTTTGCGTTTGGTCAGCAAGTTGCCATCCGCCAAAGCGTCTTAAAAACTTGAATTATTAATCAACCAATTACAGAGGGAATCAAATGTCAGTAGACATGTTTTTGAAAATCAAGGGTGTAGATGGCGAATCCGTAGACAGCGTGCACGCCAAGGAAATTGACATTGCTGCCTGGAGCTGGGGCATGTCCCAATCAGGTACAACGCATGTGGGTCGTGGCGGTGGCGCGGGCAAAGTCAGCGTACAAGACATCAGCATCACCAAGTACATCGACAAGTCCACGCCAAACCTGATCAAGGCATGTTGCAATGGCAAGCACTTTGACGAAGCGGTGTTGACCGTGCGCAAGGCGAGTGAAAAGCCATTGGAATATGTGGTCTTGACCATGAAAGACGTCATTATCTCCAACGTCAGTCAAGGTGGCTCTGGCGGAGAAGACCGTTTGACAGAAACCGTGACCCTGAACTTTGCCGAGTTCAGTTACGTGTATGTGCCCCAGAAAAAAGACGGTGGCCCAGAAGGCAAGGTTGAAGCCACATTCAATATCGCAACCAACTCCGAGAAGTAATCGGAAAGCCAGGAAACACAATGTCGAAAGTCGATATGTTCCTGGCCCTGGACGGTTCCCGCCAAGGGGCTGTCCAGGGGGAAAGCCAGGTCAGTGGTCATGTGGGTGAAATAGAAATTTCAGCTTGGTCTTGGGGCATGTCCCAACAAGTCCATTCGTCGTCGCAACTGGCATCCAAAGCCTCGGTGCGAACATTGAACATACAAAAGTCGATTGACAGTTCCACCACGGCAATCATGAGCGCTTTGAAGTCCGCAGAATTGCTAAGCAAAGTGGTGCTCACTTGTCGCGATCCCGGTGGTCTTGCAACCATTGACTACTTGCGCATTACCTTGCGCAAAGCACGTATTTGCGATTATGAAATTGCAGGCAGTTCAAGCGATGGTCGCCAGGTCAGCGAGTCATTCTCGATCGCCTTCAAGGAAATCGAGGTGTTGTATACCCCCAAGTCCGCAGCCAATTTAAAAGCAGGTGCCTGCACTTACATTGACGTGTATGAGTAAGTCCCGAGACGCATTGCAGCCCGCTTTGCTGGATCGTCTTCAGGACGACGAACCCACAAGTGAAACGGAGTCCGCCAACAGTCGATTCATTACCAAAGAAGCACTGCGCCAGCTTGTGCTGCGGGATCTTGAGCAGTTATTGAATGCCACTCGTGTACTCGACAGTGAAAGCCTTGCACACCATTCGCGATTGAATGAATCGGTGCTGGCCTATGGCATGCCCCCGGTTGCCGGGAAAATCGCGTCCATGATCGACGTGAGAGATTTCGAACACACCGTGGCCAATCTCATCCGGCGATTCGAACCTCGAATTGACGGTCATTCCTTAAAAGTCACCGCAGAAACCCAACAAGGTTTAATGCATTTGCACAATGTCATTGGTTTGCGAATTTCAGGTTTGTTGTGGGCTCAGCCTTATCCCATTGAGTTAATGCTTCGCACCGAGGTTGACCTTGAAACCGGCAAGGTTTTGTTATTGCCGCTGTCCGGTTTTTGAACAGCGAGTATCAACGCACTATGGATCCGCGCTTACTTCAGTTTTATACCCAGGAACTTGCCCATGTGCGCGACACAGGGGCCGAGTTTGCTGCGCGCTTTCCAAAAATCGCCTCGCGCCTTGCGATGGATTCGACCGAGGTTCAAGACCCGTATGTAGAAAGGCTGCTTGAGGGGTTTGCATTCCTGACCGCCCGAGTACAACTTCGGTTGAACGAAGAATTTCCGCGCTTCACCGAGCAATTGTTAAACCGCATCAGCCCCAATTTTCTCGCGCCGGTGCCTGCCATGGGTGTGGTTCAGCTCACACCAAACCACGGTGATATTGCCTTGAAGAAAGGCATTGAACTTAAAGCGGGTACGGTGTTGCAAAGCCAGGTGGCCAAAGGCATTCAAACACCCTGCAAATTCAGGGTTGGCCATACGGTCACCTTGTGGCCTTTGGTGGTCAAGGCAATTGAACATGGCCCTTTGAAAGGGCCCGCGCCGAAAATGGCAGGCGGCGTGCATACACGGTCGGCATTGCAGGTCACCCTGACGCATTGCACACAATCCGCACTTTCCGGTTTGCCTTTGGACGAACTCGACTTTCATGTCAGTTGTGGCGATGAATATGCGTACACCTTGTTTGAAAGGCTGTGCTATCAAACCGTGTCGGTTGGTCTACGCACGCCTGCGCAAAGTAATTGGCAGTGGCTGCCTGCCACCTGTATCAAAGCAATGGGCTTTGATGAGTCTCAAGCCTTGTTGCCTGCAGATTCAAACCAGTTCAGCGGCATGCGTTTGCTGCAGGAGTTTTTTGCTTTTCCAGCCCGTTTCCTGTTTTTTCGGGTTCAGGGTTTAAGCCGTTTTTTGGCCACGTGCGAACAGTCAACCTTCGAGCTGACCTTCTGCTTTAACAATGTGAATACCGAGCTTGACCGGGCAGTCGATGTCGATTCACTGGCCTTGAACTGCACGCCTGTGGTCAATCTGTTCGAGCAAAGTTGTGACAGGGTGCTGCTCGACGAACGTGTGCATGAAGTGCATGTACAGCCCAATCGAAGCAAACCTCACGACTTTGAAGTGCACTCGGTATTGAGTGTGCAAGGGTACGGACACAACAAGGTGCAGGAAGTGCCGCCCCTGTACGCCAATTTGTGCAGTGCCGCGCTTGCTCACCGCGATTCACCCCGATATATGCATCGGCGTGCGCCTACCTTGCTGTCTGAGAAACAGGTGCGGGAGGGCGGTCGTTCCTCTTACTCAGGCAGCGATGTGTACCTGGGCCTCACCTTGCCCACCGGAGAACTGGTCCAAACACATGGCCTTGACCAGCTTGCCGTACAGGCTTTGTGCACCAATCGTGATTTACCACTGTTGATGCCGGTTGGGCAAGGCCCAACTGATCTGGTTTGGCCTGGCAATTTGCCGGTGCAGTCCATTCGATTTTCACGTGGCCCCAGTCGACCGAAAACAGCCATGTACGGCGGGCAAAGTTGCTGGCAATTAATTGAGCACCTGTCTTTGAATTACCTTGGCCTGGTTGATCAGGAGGCACTGGCGTTGACCCAGTTGCTGGCCTTGCATGCTGACCCAGCGCAGCAAGCTCACCAGCACATCGCCCGCGCCATTGTGGCGGTTGAATCGCAGCCAACGGTATCGCGTGTTGTCCGTCAGGGAAGGCCGGCAGTGGTGCGTGGCCTGCAAGTCACGCTGACACTCGATGAACTCGCCCTGCAGGGCAGTGGGGTCTTGGTATTGGGCAGCGTGCTGGCCTTCTACCTTGCAGCCCATGTGTCGGTGAATTCATTTGTACAAACCCGGGTGCGTTTACAAAGCACAGGGGCAATGTTTGATTTTCCTGCCAGGTCGGGCAACCGGCCTTTGCTGTAGTCTGGCTTCAGCGCATGAACACGCCCATTCCTCCAGCGCCCAATTTCTTTGCCTTGTTGCGGCAAATTGAGCATGCCAATTGTGGCAAACCGCTGCTGGGAAAATCATTGCGCCTGCGCGACGACCCCGTGCGTCTGGGCCAGCGCCCTTTCCTTGATTTTGCCACGCAAGACTTCAAGCGAGAGGAAACCATTCAGGCCGGGCGCTTGGGGGCAGTGCGGAAGCTGTTTGTTCAAAACTTTGGTTTACTGGGCCCCAACGGCGCTTTGCCCCTGCATTTCACAGAGCATGCGTACACACGTATTCATCAGTGCAATGACCCCACGTTCTCCGAGTTTCTGGATATTTTTCACCACCGGGCCTATCTGCTTTTTTACAGGGCGTGGGCTGAGTCGCAGCCGCACATTGCGTATCACCGAAGTATTTTCAATCCTTTTGCGCAGCACCTCAACTGTTTACTTGGGCATGGCGTGTCAAGCAGCTGGGGCCGGGAGGCTTTGCCCACCCATTTCCGTGCAGGGTTGGCGGGGCATTTTACCCGGCGCACCAAAACCCAGGAAGGTTTGGCCCGCAGCTTGTATGCCTTGACTGGTTTGCCTGTGCGCATTGTTCCGTTTCAAGCGCAGTGGCTGCAACTGCCTGTGCAGGCGGGTGCCTTGGCGCTTGGGCGCGGGGCCATGTTGGGCAGCAAGGTAAGGTGTGCCCAAAGCAAGATCAAAATTGATATAGGCCCGATGGCGTATAGCGCTTACACGCAATGGCTGCCAGCCACCGAAGGCCGCATGCGCCTTATACAGGCAAGCCATGCTTACCTGGGGCTGGAGTTCGATTGTGAGTTCGAGCTTCAAGTGAATCCAGACCAAATTCCACGCGCTCGCCTGAACGGCGGGGCACAACTAGGCCGCACCGCATGGCTTGGTCAAATGCAGATCCACCTGCGCAAACAGCAACCGGCAACCGTTCGCGTGAAGTGCCCTGCAGTTCCCTCTCATTCTTCCTTGTTCCGGAGTTCTACATGAGCAACATCAGCCGTGTGTCGCTGTTTGCCAAACTAAATCCCATCGCCTTCAAATCGGTTGAAGGTGCAACAGTGCTTTGCAAACTTCGCGGCAATCCGTACGTTCAACTGACGCATTGGGTGGCTCAAATTCTTCATCAGGATGACAGCGACTGGCACCACATTCTTCGTCATTTTGAGTTGGACGTTGGCATGGTACTGGCCGATGTTCAGCGTGCCCTCGAGCGCCAGCCCGGCGGTGCACAAGGTATTTCCGATCTCTCGGAATCAATTACCAATGCAGTGGAACGGGCCTGGGTGTACGCATCGCTTCTGTATGGGGCACAGAAGGTGCGCACCGGCCATGTGCTGCTTGCTTTGTTGAAAACCGATTTTTTGTTGCCGGAATTGCTGAGAATTTCACCCCGCTTCAAAGAAATTCCAGAGGCTGCACTCAGCGAAAACTTTGCACACCTTGTTGAGCATTCTGCCGAGCAGGCACTGTTGAATGTCGACTTGCCGCAGGGTGCAGTACCCGGCGAAGCCAGCGGGGCCATGCATGCCGCCCAGCTTGGCGGCGAAGAGGCCTTGGCCCGTTACACCGTTGACCTCACCGGGAAGGCGCGCAATGGTGAAATTGACCCGGTGTGTGGGCGCGAACTCGAAGTGCGGCAAATCATTGACATTCTTCTTCGCCGACGGCAAAACAATCCGCTGATTACCGGGGAAGCTGGTGTGGGTAAAACAGCGGTGGTGGAAGGGTTTGCCCTGCAAGTGGTGGCCGGTGAGGTTCCACCTGCCTTGCAAGGGGTGCGCGTGTTGACCCTCGACTTGGGTTTGTTGCAGGCAGGCGCATCCATGAAAGGCGAGTTTGAGCAGCGACTTCGCCAAGTGATTGACGAAATACAGGCCAGCGAGCAAAGCACCATTTTGTTTATTGATGAAGTGCACACACTGGTGGGGGCGGGCGGTAATCAGGGAACAGGCGACGCTGCCAATTTGCTCAAACCCGCGTTGGCGCGCGGCACATTAAGAACCATTGGTGCGACCACCTGGGCGGAGTACAAAAAGTACATCGAGAAAGACCCGGCGCTCACTCGTCGTTTTCAGGTGGTGCAAGTCGAAGAACCCTCCGAGGCCAAGGGCATTGACATGCTGCGCGGGCTGGCTCAAGCCATGCAGGCTCACCACGGCGTTTTTCTGCTGGATGAAGCAGTGCAGGCCGCCGTCAGGTTGTCGCATCGCTACATTCCTGCAAGGCAATTGCCGGACAAGGCGATCAGTCTTCTTGACACCGCCTGCGCACGGGTGGCTGTTTCGCAGCATGCCATACCTGCACCCATTGAGTTGATTCAGAATAAATTACAGGCCTTGCAGATTGAACGCGCAGCCATCAACAAGGAATCGGTTTTTGGACAAGAGCATTCCATTCGGCTGGCTGAAATTGAGGCGAACCAGACAACGCTGGCCATTGAACTTGAGCAATTGAAGGCGCAATGGGCCAATGAAAAACAGATTTTGACTGCGCTCCAAAACTTGCGCCTTGAAATGGAAAAGGCCAGTGACTTAAACGCCGAGCCCACGCAGGCCACGCTTGCGAAGTTGAAATTGCTCGAATACGAAATCAAAACCTTGCAGGGCGAGAAGCCGATGATTCACCCGCAGGTGGATGCGCAGTGTGTGGCCGGTGTGGTGGCAGACTGGACTGGTATTCCCGTGGGCCGCATGGTGCGCAACGAAATTGAAAATGTATTGAACCTGGCCCACGGTTTGGGCGCACGAATTGTAGGTCAGCCCCATGCGCTGGACACCATTGCACGCCGTATTCAAACGAATCGCGCCGGCCTCGATGATCCCAACAAACCAGTGGGCGTGTTCATGTTGGCGGGCACATCGGGTGTGGGAAAAACTGAAACCGCATTGGCACTGGCCGAGAATTTGTATGGTGGGGAGCACAACGTAATCACCATCAACATGAGCGAATATCAGGAAGCACACACTGTGTCTTCACTGAAAGGTGCACCACCCGGTTATGTGGGGTATGGGGAAGGCGGCGTGTTGACCGAGGCTGTGCGCCGCAAACCTTATAGCGTGGTGTTGCTGGATGAAGTCGAGAAAGCCCACCCCGATGTCCATGAACAGTTTTTTCAGGTGTTTGACAAAGGCTGGATGGAAGACGGAGAAGGGCGTCGAATTGATTTTCGCAATACGCTGATCTTGCTGACCACCAATGTGGGAACCCGGGAATTAATGGCACTTTGCAAAGCGGGTCTGAGCACCGAAAAAATGCCCGCGCCTGAGGAACTCGTTCAGGCTTTGCGGGCACCCATGTTGCAAGTGTTTCCACCGGCTTTGCTAGGGCGACTCGACGTGGTGCCGTATTACCCGCTTTCCAGCGCGATACTCGCCGACATTGTTCGCTTGCAGTTGAACCGAATCCAGCAACGCATTGCCAGTACGCACCGAATGGCTGTTCATATTGATGACTCGGTCATCGATCGCATTGTGATGCGCTGTAACGAGGCTGATTCGGGCGGGCGCATGGTGGGCACTATTTTAAGCAACACCTTGCTGCCCACGGTGAGCCGCCAGTTGTTGCAGGCCACTTTGCAGGGCAAACCGGTGACCACATTGAGTATCAGTACAGATGGCCAGGAATTCATTTATCACTACGAATAATTTGAAACATTCACCGGGGCGGCGAAGCGCACTGCAAACCTTGTTGGGTTTGGCGGGTGTGTTGTCGGCTGCGCCATTTGTTGTTCGGTGGCAATCAGCACAGGCTGCAACCCCCGCTGCGCCTTACACACACCGGCTTGCTTTGTTGATCGGCAATGGTGACTACCCGGTTCCGCATGATTTGCCACCCATTCACAAAAATGTGATGGACCTTGGCGAGGCTTTGGCTTATCGGGGGTTTGATGTCACTCAGGCCATGAACCTGGATGAAAACAGCCTGCAAATTACAGTGAACGAGTTTGTGAAACGGGTGGCGCAAGCGCCTGCGGACGCGGTTACTTTGTTTTATTACGCAGGCCACGGTTTGCAGGTGGATTCCAACAATTTGCTGCTGGGTTCAGGGGCCAACCCCACCGCACCGCGCCGTGATTTGCTGGCGCGCTCATTGGTGTTGCAACAAAAATTGCTGGCCGCTTTGCCACCCAAGCCCGAGGCATTGAACATCACTGTGATCGATGCTTGCAGAACTGATCTGCGCAACGCACTGGGCGATGGCGAGGGTTTGAATCAGGTTGAGGCCTCTGTAGGCAGCCTGGTGTGTTTTTCAACAGGCGCAGGCAAGCCTGCGGTGTCGCCGGCCAGTGCGGACCAGAACACGTTTTACACGGCAGCTTTGGTGAAGTTGCTTCGCGAGTCGGCAGGGCATATTACATTCAATGACTTGTTTCGAATGGTGAAAGAGGAAGTAGAAACCACCATGCTGAAGCATCCGCTTGCCGCAATTCGGCGTTTGGCTCAAAAACCGTTTATTGCCGACAATGCCCGCGTGCAAGTTCCATTAATGGTGGCTTCTGCGGTATCCGGTGAGCCAGTGGCACCGCGCATGTTGCCCGAAGAGGCCGCCGCTTGGCAGGCCATTCAATCCACACAGTGGCCTGTCGATCTGCTGCGGCTGTGCAAGTCTTTTCTGGAAACTTACCCGGACAGTATTCAGGCCCGATCTGTCCTGGTTTATCAGGTGGGTGCGTTGCAGGCGCTCACCGTGTTGCGCCACAAAGAGGTGAAACTGTTCAAAACCAGTTTTGTGTTGCCTGAGCCTTTGCCCACCTCGCAACAAGCGGACAGCAATGCAGATTTGAACCGGGCTGCGCGTGGCGACAAAGACGCGGCTGCCCGAATTGCCCGCTTGTACCGCGGGTTGGGTAGCGGGCAGGCGCAATTGCGTTACCTGGGTTGGTTACAGTACGCCGGTGGGTTGGGCAATGGCATTGCCAGCTACGAGTTGGCCCTGTATTACCGTGAAGTGGCGCAGCCCCTGTTGGCTGCTCAGGCCGAGGCGCGGGCGCGGCAACTGGGTTATTCCCCGCCCCGTGCTTTGGGGCATGCGCGCAAATAGGTGGGCCTTTCCCGCTTTTTTTGAGGTTTCACCTGCGGCACAAAAGTTCACAATGGTAGCAAGTGAAAAAGGAACCTTAAAATGATCCGCCCTGTTTTTAACTGGATTACCCTGGCCTTGCTGGCGGGTTTGTTGGTGGCTTGTAACCCGCGTACCAATTTGAATGAAGACAATTTGCTCAAGGGTGCAAGGGCTGAAACCTTTATATTGAGCCATGGTGCCTTGTGCGCCCGTTTGCCCAGTCCGGAAGCGATTGAGCAGTATGCACGTGACCAGGTGCCAGCCAACAGTGCGGTGGCCCGTGAGGTGAAGGCTTGGGATTTGTCGGGTTTGCTGGATATTTTTCAAACCCGCGATGGCCGTTGGGTGATCATGCCCTCAAGTGGCCTGAAGAAGCTGGAAGGCGTGCACTTCAGGCAAGGGCCGCAAGGTGACAACGAGGCTTTGTGCTTTGGCCGGCTCTGGGTTGAAAAGACAGTGGATTACATTCAGAACAAACCGTTTGGGCAGGAAGATGCCGTGTCTGCCCGGTTCGAGGCCAGCCTGAAAGACGCCCACATGTTGAATCACTTCAAAAATCTGAAAGTGGAGTCGTTTGATCCAACTGTGTTCACCTTGAGTACCGGTACGGCGGTGGGGGGTACCTTGCAGCCCAGCTTTGTTATCGAAATGGCACTTCGCCCCACTCACACTGGCTGGTATTTGGCCAAGAACGGGGCGAATTAAGGGCATAATTTCTTGACCAATGACGTCGCCGGGCATAATTTCGATGGAGTTACTTTGAGTCGCAGTAAAAACAGAAGCCCTGAACCCGCAAAAACGCCCAATGGCAAAACCGACTTTTCAGCGCCGGGTGCCAAGGTGCGAATCGACAAATGGTTGTGGGCTGCCCGTTTTTTCAAAACCCGTTCGCTGGCCACCGAGGTGGTGGAGGGTGGCAAGGTGAAATGCAACGATGAGCGTGTAAAGCCGGCTTATGGCGTGCAGGTGGGTGACGTGCTCACCGTGCCGGTGGGTTGGGACGACATGGTGCTGGTGGTGAAAGGCTTGGGCGACAAGCGGGGCAGTGCCACCATTGCCCAAGGTCTTTACGAGGAAACCATGGACAGTGCCAAAAAGCGCGCTGAGCGCGCGGCGAACCGCAAGTTGATAAAAGACCCTGCACTGGAAATCAAGGCGCGGCCCACGAAAAGAGACCGCCGCGTGATGGATGACTTTAAATGGGGTGAGGAATAGGTGGGCCGGTTAAACTTTTTCGGCCAGTGATTTTTCAATTAATGCATGCAAGGCCGCGAAATCAGGTTCGCCCACATAGGTCTTGATAATTTGGCCCTTGCGGTTGATCACATAGGTGGTGGGCGTAATTTTTACGTCGTGAAAAGCCTTGGCAATCTTGCCGTTCACGTCGAGTGCAACATCAAATGGCAACTTGCGCGTTTCTGCGAAATTCACCACATAGTCGGGGCGGTCATAGCTCATCGCCACGGCAATTGTTTTGAAGCCTTGGTCTTTGTATTTGTTGTAGGTGTCAACAATGTCCGGCATTTCTTTCACACAAGTGGTGCAGCTGGTCGCCCAAAAATTCACCAGCATGACCTGGCCCTGGTAATCAGCAGGGGCAATGGTTTTGCCTTCGATGGTCACGTAACTGACCTGCGGCGCGTTGTCGCCCCCACAGGCGGCCAGCACGCTGACCACTGCAAGGGTTGATAGCAGAGAAAGAATTTTCTTGAACATTGCTCGTTTTTTCAGGGTTGCTGATTAACGCGGACCGTTTTCCACGGGTGCATTTCCGTTGTTTGGAGTGGCAGACAAGCGAGAAAGTTCAGCCTCGGAAATCAATTCGAGCACTTTGACCACTTTCACCACGCCGGGAACACCAGCGGCGATGGATGCGGCGCGATTGGCCTCACGCTCGGTGACCAGACCCATCAGGTACACCACGCCTGCTTCAGTGGTGACTTTGAAGGAGTTGGCGAAGATGTCTTGGGCGTCGAGCAAAGACGCCTTGACCTTGCCAGTAATGAACACATCGTTGGAGCGCGCGGACAATGAGCTTTTGAAGCCAACCCGGATGTCGTTTACGATCAAGCGAATGTTGGGCAAGGTGGCAACGCGGGCTTCTATGTTGCGCACTGTGGTTTCATCGGGGGCTTCACCAGTCAGCAGAATTTGGCGGTTGTACACTGTCGCATTCACATGCACATTTTCACCAAAACTTTCACGGATGGCGCTTTCAGCTTTTACCTGAAGGGTGCGATCCTCGACCTGTGTGCCCACGGTGCGGCGGTCTGCTGCTGCCAGCGAGCCAGCGGTAATGCCTGCGACGGCGCCCGCGAAGCAACCGCCCAACAGGGGTGCTGCCAGTGAGGCCACCAATACGGCGCTAATGGCGGAAGAACGTGTGCGGGTAAAAAACCGGGTGTTACGACTCATTTTCTTCTTCTCCAAGTAGACTCAGGTCGATGCCATCGCAAATCCAATGGATCGCCAACAAATGTATTTCCTGAATTCGGGCGGTGCGGTTGTGTGGCACGCACACATGCACATCGCCTTGCTTCAACTGCTGCACCATTTGACCGCCGCCTTTGCCGGTGAGTGCAACAATGGTCATGTCGCGGGCGTGGGCGGCCTCAATGGCCAACTGAACGTTTTTCGAATTGCCGCTGGTCGAAATGGCCAGCAACACATCACCAGGCTGGCCAATGGCAGCAACCTGTTTCGAGAAAATTTCATTGAAACTGTAATCGTTGCCGATTGCAGTCAGTGCCGAGGAGTCGGTGGTCAGGGCAATCGCTGCCAAACCTGGGCGTTCACGCTCAAAACGGCCCACCAGTTCGGCCGCGAAGTGCTGACAGTCGCCCGCGGAACCACCATTGCCACAGGCCAGTACCTTGCCGCCGTTGGTGAGTGCATTCACCATCAGCTCGACTGCCTCGGAAATTGGCCCGACCAGTTCTTCGGTGGCGGCTTGTTTTGCGGCAATGCTTTCGTCAAATTGTTGGGTAATGCGTGTGATCAAGTCCATGGCGGCAGGCCTTCTGGCAGTTATCTCGAGCCTTCTATTATAGGTGACCCCGTTGCAGGCGATTTGCATGGCATACCGGTTTGCTTCGGGTTTAGTTGCTGATTTGCCACGCATTTTGAACCCATTTGGGTTCGTCGCCGTTTTCCAGTGCGACCACATCAAAACGCAGGTGCGTGAACTTGCGTTGACCCTGCTGAACCCACCACAACTTTGCGCAGCGGGAGATTCGCGCCTGTTTGTGGGTGGAAATACTCTCTAGAGCGCTGCCATGGCTGTTGTTGCTGCGAAGGCGAACCTCGACAATGACAGCGGTGTGGTCTTGCGCCATGATCAAATCGATTTCGCCGCATCGGCATCGGTGGTTTCTGCTTACCAGCGTTAATCCGCTTTGTTCCAGCATGCGGAGTGCCTGGGTTTCCGCCAGTTGCCCTGCCTCGAGCAAGGCAAGTTTGCGCGTGGGCGGTGCGGTTTTGATCGCTTCAGGTTTTTCTTTGACTGCAAGCCATGGAATTTTGGCTTTTGGTGATCGGCATTTGCGCCCAGCCCATGGAATGCCGGACAATTCAGGAACTTTGGATTTGGATTTGAACGCCATGCAGAATGCCGGTGAAGAAAATGGGGTGAAGGATGCTGTGAATTCTGACGCGAGTTCAGGAACGGGGCGTGAACCTTCCCTCTATGTGGTGGCAACCCCCATCGGCAATATGGGTGATTTAAGCCTTCGGGCCCGCGCCGTATTGGAGCAGGTGGATCGCATTGCAGCTGAAGACACCCGCAACACGGCTCGCATGCTGGATTCCCTGGGGATCCGCAAGCCGCTGATGGCTCACCACGCCCACAATGAACGCGAGAGCGCACAGGGCGTTTTGGCCTGTTTGCAGCGGGGCGAATCGGTGGCTTTGGTGAGCGATGCAGGCACCCCGGCTGTGTCGGATCCCGGTGCGGTGGTGGTTCGCTGTGTGGCCGAGGCCGGTTTTACGGTGGTGCCGGTGCCGGGCGCTAGCAGCGTGTTGGCAGTAATTGCTGCCAGCGGGCTTGTGGATGGCCACTTTACCTTTCGTGGCTTCTTGCCCGCAAAAGGCAAGAGCCGGCTGGATGATTTGAAACAATGGCTGGCTTGCCCCGAACCACAGATTATTTTTGAAGCACCCCACCGCGTGCTCCAATTGGTGGATGATCTTGAAGGCTTGGACATGGGTGGGCGCGATATGTGCGCTGGCCGTGAGTTGACCAAGCAATTTGAAACCTTTTACCGCGGCAGCGGTGAGTCGGTGTTTGAACAGGTGCGGCAAGACTCGAATGCCGAGCGTGGTGAGTGGGCGTGGGTAATCGGGGCAAGCCCGGTTTCTGGTCAGGCGGCTGAAATTGCTCAGGCCAGTGCAGATTTGGACACCTGGCTGAAACTGTTGATGGCCGAATTGCCTTTGAAAACTGCGGTGGCGGTGGTGGTGAAGGCCACGGGATTCGCCAAGAATACTGTGTACAACAGGGCGCTGGAATTAAAAGAAGGACGGCAATAAAAAGCCAGCCCGAAGGCTGGCCAAAACCACTGAATCAGGCGGGCAGGGGCAAACCTGCTTCGGGAACTTCCAAGCCGCTGATGCTGGCGGATGCCGAAATTGGCAGGCCTTCTGGCAGGGCCAATGTCAGTGTGCCATCTTCAAAACTGACCGGGCTGGAAGGTAGGCCACCACCGGTGTCACCACCTGGCAAGCTGGGCAAGCCACCACCGAGCAGGTCGGTCAAGGAGTCCAGGCCAGGCAGGCCGTCGGTTGGAATGGGCAATGCGTCCAGACCAGGAATTGCGTCAAGGCCAGGCAAGGCTGGTGCACCGGGTAGGGAAGGTGCGTCTGGCAAACCGCCAGCCAGCAAATCAGTCAACGTGTCCAGGCTGGGGGCTCCATCGGTTGGTACTGGTAGCGCGTCCAAACCAGGAATGGCATCCAGGCCGGGAGTTGCTGGTGCTTCTGGCAGGCCGCCGGCCAGCAGGTCTGTGATTGCGTCTGGGCTGGCTGGCAGCATATCCACGCCGGGAATGGCGTCCAAACCGGGAATTGAGTCCAGGCCTGGAATTGAGTCCAAGCCGGGGATGCCGGCTGGGGGTGTGGGCAGACCACCGTCAAGCAAGCCTGTCAGTGAGTCCAGGCCAGGCAGGCCGTCGGTTGGAATGGGCAATGCGTCCAAACCGGGAATGGCGTCCATGCCAGGTAGTTCGGGGGCGGCTGGCAATGCGCCAGCAAAGGTGTCCAATGCGCCGGCAAGGATTTCGCCAGCTACCGGTACGGCGCTTACGCCGCTCTTCAATTCGTCTAGGGCCATGCTTTCTCCGTCATTTGAAATGATTAAAAATTGTTATTAGTTTTTGTAGGCAATCTGCGTTGCCTGCGTAATAACAACAGAGATTGATTAATCATCGCAATTCGCACATTACTTACAAAAGATGAGTAAAAGACCCACTAATTGCTAAGTTTTGTTGGGTAAGTTGATGATTTTTAATGAAAAAATAAACAGTGAAATATTTATGGCAGAAAATTGATGACAAAACTGTGATGGCGGGGGATTTATGTCACCTGAATGGTGACATTCGATCTGAACTTGAAGGATCACTGCTTCGGTTTCTTGTCAACTCGGCGTGAGTTACTTGTGCCGCACTGAAAACCGCTGGGTTCAACGCCCAATCGGCTGCGGTGTTTCGATCGCCTCGCCTTCAAGAAAACCTGCCCGTTTGAGTTCACACGCCACGGTCGGCCAGAGGCCGGCACCGAGACTCGGCCCGCTTTTTTGCCGAGCGAGGTGAGTCAGGGTGAATCTCAAAAAGGGAAGTACAGGTTTTCAGGCGAGAGATCGGAACCCAAGCCGATCGGGAAGTTAACGAGCAGTCGAGGCCAACCAGCGGTAGGGAACGTAAAAAAAGCACGCGAACTCAAGTTCAACGTGCTTCTTTGCATCAACAGCGCAATTCGAGGGATTTAATCCCCGTACATACGCTGCTTCAATTCCCGGCGTTGCTGTGCTTCAAGCGACAGCGTGGCTGTTGGGCGTGCCAGCAAACGGGCCACGCCAATGGGGTCGCCTGTTTCTTCACACCAGCCATATTCGCCAGCGTCAATCTTTTGAATCGATTGCTGAATTTTCTTTAGCAGTTTGCGTTCGCGATCACGTGTTCGAAGTTCAAGCGCATGCTCTTCTTCGATCGTTGCACGGTCAGCAGGGTCGGGCACCACCACGGTCTCGCGCAAATGCTCGGTGGTTTCACCTGCATTGGCCAGCAATTCTTTTTCCATTTCCTGCAAACGCTGGCGGAAAAAGGCAAGCTGCACCTCGTTCATGTAATCGTCTTCTTTCATCGCGAGCAATTGTTTCTCGTTGATGACGGGCGTCTTTTCAGTGGTCATAGCACAGCCTCTAGTCCTTTGGTTTTTTATTGACTATATACCAGTATATCCGCTATCGGGCTAGACAAAGCTCTAACCCTTGGGTGATAAATTCCTTGGGGAGTTTACGCCCAATAAATACAATTTTGCTTTCTTTTTTCTCAGCGTTGTCCCATTTTCTGCCCCAGTCGAGTCCCATGAGCATGTGAACGCCCTGAAACAAGGCTCTGCGGTCGCTGGCCTTGATGTTCAAAATGCCTTTGTAACGCAGCATGTCAGGCCCGTATACCTGAGTAACCGAGCCCATGAATTCTTCGAATTTCTGACCATCAAAGGGCTTGGTACTTTTGAACACAAAGCTTTGAATTTCATCGTTGTGGGTGTGTTTGTCTTCGTCGAGAAAGTCGGGTGCAATGTCCAGAATGGAGTTCAGGTTGAAGCCCCGCACATCCAGTAGTTTGTCGATGGGGGCCACGCCAAACTCGGAAATCATCATTTCGGCACGCGCGTTCATTTTAACCAGGCGACGTTTCAAAGCGGTGACTTCGTCTGCCTCGCACAAGTCGGTTTTGGACAAAAGGATCCGATCTGCAAAACCCACTTGTTGCTGAATCTCGCGGTGTTCATCCAGTTGTTGCATGCCGTGTTTGGCATCCACCACGGTAATGACTGCGTCCAGAATAAAACTTTCGGCCACCAGGTCATCGACAAAGAAGGTTTGTGCCACGGGGCCGGGGTCGGCCATGCCCGTGGTTTCAATGACCACGCGGTCGAATTTCAGCTCGCCGGCAAGGCGTTTGGCTGCCATTTCACCCAGAATACGCACCAGGTCGCCGCGCACCGTGCAGCACAGGCAACCGTTGTTCATTTCAACAATGTTTTCCTGCTCGTCTTGCATCAACAGGTCATTGTCGACGCCTTCTTCGCCGAATTCGTTTTCAATCACGGCGATTTTCATGCCGTGGTTTTCTTTCAGAATGCGGTTTAGAAGGGTGGTTTTTCCACTGCCCAGAAAGCCGGTAAGAATGGTGACTGGGATCATGTTGTGGGCTGCTTTGTTCATGGTGCTGTGTGCTGCAAAAATTGGGTCAACAATGGAAATGGGGTTGCTTGTGCAAATTTAAAGGGCTGGCTGTCGATTAAACCGCCTGAAACGTCCACACGCCCTCAACCGCCGAGCGCTTCACCAAACCTTTGTACCACAGGTAATGCAGGTGAGCGATGGCCTCGCCCATGGCAAAGCTCATTTGATGGCCATCCATCTCCCGCCTGAACAATATGCTGATGGCTTGGCGGGCGGTGAGTGGTTTTTCTTTCAAAGCCTCAAGCAGTTCGCTTAAGCGGTGCTCGTGGTGGCGCAGCAGTTGCGCACAACGGTCGTGGACACCCTTAAAAGGCACGCCATGCGAAGGCAGTACGGTGAGGCTGTTGGGCAATTGGGCCATGCTTTGCACCGATTTTAAAAACAGCAGCAGTGGGTTGCCTTCGGGTTCAATGCCGTACACGCTGACATTGGTTGAAATGGTGGGCAGCAGCATGTCGCCGCTGATCATCAAGTCCAGGCTTTTGCACACCAGGGCAATGTGTTCAGGGCTGTGACCAAAACCCGCGTGGCATTGCCACACATGGCCGCCAATGGTGATTTCGTCGCCATGTTGAATGCGTTGGTAATTCAGGGGTGGTTCAGGCACCAGCCTTGAAAACATGCCGCCGCGTGCCTCCAGGGTTTCGTCGGCTTTTTTCTCGTTCACCAGACCATGGCTGGCCATGAAGGTACCCAGGGTGTTGCCGTCAAAGCCAGGCAGGTTGGCACACAAGCCCCGCGCCATGAAGTATTCGCCAGTGGACATGTGCACATGCACCCCGTGGCGGCGCGCCAGCGGGCCAGCCATGCCAATGTGGTCGGGGTGGGCATGGGTGCAAATGATTCGACCCAAGGGTTTGCGCACAAACAGGGTTTGTTCGATTTCTTCCCACATGGCGGCAACGTCGGGCAAACCTGCTCCGCAATCCACCAGTGTGTATTGGTTTTCTTCCTCGATCAGCCACACATTGATGTGGTCGAGTGCAAAGGGCAATGGCAAACGCAGCCAGAGTACGCCGGGTGCTACCGGGGTTGGCTGGCCCAAAACGGGCGGTTCAAACAAACGTTCAATTCCCATGTGTTTTCTGGTGACTTTTCAGTCATTTGTGTGGGTGAAGGGGCTGATTGTAGGGCATCATTTCGGAAAAGCATAACTTCTGCGGAGACTTTGATATGTTGAATTTGCCAGGACTTCAGTTTGATCTTGGAGAGGACATCGACGCTTTGCGCGATGCAGTACAAACTTTTGCCCAAGCTGAAATTGCCCCATTGGCTGCAGAAATGGACAAAACCGACCAATTTCCCATGCATTTGTGGCGAAAAATGGGCGATATGGGACTGTTGGGTTTGACCGTTGAGGAAGAGCTGGGCGGCAGTGGCTTGGGTTATTTGGCCCACATGGTGGCCATGGAAGAAATTTCGCGCGCCAGTGCCTCGGTGGCATTAAGCTACGGCGCGCACTCCAACCTGTGTGTGAACCAGATTCGCCGCAACGGCAGCGACTGGCAGCGTAAAACCTTTTTGCCCAAACTGATTTCCGGCGAGCACATTGGGGCGTTGGCCATGAGCGAACCGGGTGCGGGGTCGGATGTGGTGAGCATGCAGTTGCGTGCCGACAAAAAGGGCGACAAGTATGTGCTGAATGGCAACAAAATGTGGATCACCAATGGCCCCGATGCCGATGTGCTGGTGGTGTATGCCAAAACTGATCTGGCCGCCGGGCCACACGGTATTACAGCCTTTTTGATCGAAAAAGGATTCAAGGGTTTTTCGATTGCGCAAAAACTGGACAAGTTGGGCATGCGCGGCAGCCACACCGGCGAGCTGGTGTTCGAGGACTGCGAAGTACCCGAAACCCATGTGCTGGGCAAAGTGGGTCGTGGTGTGAATGTGCTGATGAGCGGGCTTGATTTCGAGCGTGCGGTGCTTTCCGGAGGCCCGTTGGGCATTATGGCGGCGGCCATGGATGTGGTGGT
Source organism: Limnobacter sp. (assembly GCF_043511195.1). Lineage (NCBI taxonomy): Bacteria > Pseudomonadati > Pseudomonadota > Betaproteobacteria > Burkholderiales > Burkholderiaceae > Limnobacter > Limnobacter sp. The sequence goes on from NZ_CP121330.1 coordinate 862,011, forward strand.
GCCCTATGTGCACGACCGCAAGCAGTTTGGTCAAAGCATTGGTGAGTTTCAACTGATTCAGGGCAAGCTCGCTGACATGTATTCTGTGATGATGGCCACGCGTGCTTACGTGTACCAAGTGGGCAAAGCCTGTGACAAGGCCACGCCTGAAACCGTGCGCAGGCTGCGCAAAGACTGCGCGGGTGCCATTTTGTTCTCAGCGGAAAAAGCCACCTGGATGGCGGGTGAGTCGATCCAGATTCTGGGCGGCAACGGCTACATCAACGAGTACCCGTGCGGACGTTTGTGGCGCGACGCCAAGCTGTATGAAATTGGCGCAGGCACCAGCGAAATTCGCCGCATGTTGATTGGCCGCGAATTGTTTGCTGAAACCATCTAAACGCTTATTGAAGCGGGGCAGGCCCGGCGGATTTGAATACCCGTTTGTCCTGCCCAATCACCACTTCACTTTCCCACAAGTAACTCAGCCTGGGGTGCGCGGTTTGCAGCACTTTCAGCGCCTCAGAATCTCCCCGCAAATGGTAGTTCATCCAGGCCAGTGAGTACTGCGCTGCAATTTCTCGCCCCCAGGTGGAGGTGGGCAGCAGTGGGTAGTTGGTGTGTTGGGCGTGGCTGGCAGCATCGGCCACAATGAAGGCGCGGTCGCTGGTCAGCTTGTCGTAAACCGGGCGCACCACGGCGGGGTTTACCGCAACGATTGGGGCAATGGGCCCATCGTGATCACCGGTTTGAATCATCACCGGAATGGGGTTGCTGTTGAACACCGATTGAATTTCACTGATTGGCGCGGCAGCCACAGCAGCCTTCAAACGCGGCTCCACTGCCTGTAAACCCATGGTGGCAATGGCGCCCATGCTGTGGCCGATTACACCAATGCGGGCGGAGTCGATAAACTCGCGCACCGGCGAATTGTTAAGCAGGTAGCTCAGGGCGTCTTGCGCTTCTTCAATGTTATTGCTTGGGTCACCCTGTACTTCGTCAGCAGAGCGGCCCTGTCCGGAAAAGTCGAACGCAAACACCAAATAGCCTGCGTCGGCAAACAATTGGTGCCACCAGCGGTACATGGCGGTGTTGGTGTTCAAACCTTCCAGTGCCAGAATAACCGGGTATTTTTGGGCGGTGGCCTGGGTTTGCCCACGTTTGGGCAACACAATTTCGCCGTGCAGGCGGGTGCCATAGCGGTTTTGAAATTCCACGGGAACCAAGGCCACCGACTTGTTGTTTTCGGGGTGGCCGTACCAGTGGAATACCTGGTCGATGCGTGAACCGTCTCTGAGCTGCGCAGCCATGGCGCGAATTTGAAATTCAAGCAAGGCGGGGTCGGTGATGTCGCTCAGCGTGTAGCCCAAAGCAATCGGGTCTACAACGCCGACCAGTTGCTGACGCGGTAGCATGTCGCTGACCATGCCCAGTTGAAACAGCACGTCGTCGCTTGGCACAGGGCTCTCGGGCGGGTTTTCACCCTGTACAGACATGGGCCAGCCAAATGCTTCAGACGATTGAACAGTGTTGCGTGTTGCGCTACCAGCGCTGTTTTCACCATTGCAGGCCCATGCCAGCAGGGGCAGCAACGCCAGGCACATCAATTTCAAACGACTTCGCATGTCAACTTCCTTGTTCAACGTCTCAATCATACTAAGTTGGCGCAGGTTTTGGATTTTCTTGGGCAAATACAGAAGGTATCTCGTAGAATCGGTGGTTCATCAATTGGAGTGAAAGCAGCTTATGAGCAGCCTGCCCTTGGACCTGAAAACCCTGGAAGAAGACTTTGGTGAGCTGAGTGAAACCAGCCACCTGAGTGAGGATGAGGAGCGCGAGCTGTCCAAAAAGGTGGCCAGCGATATTTTGGCGGGCTTTGACAAGCACTATCGCCTGTTTCGCTATTGCGCACAGCAAACCAAAAAGTTGTTTGAAGAAGGCGACTGGCACCTGATTCAACAGCTGGCCCGCGACCGTATCGATTTTTATGACGAACGTGTGAAAGAGGCTGTGGATTTGCTTCGCAGAAATTATGGTTCGCTGTTGATGAGCGAATCGGTGTGGGCAAAAATCAAAACCCGATTCGTGACTTACCTGGTGGATCACAAACAGCCTGAACTGGCGGAGACATTTTTCAACTCTGCGGTGACAAAAATTTTGCACCGGGATTACTACCACAACCGTTTTTTATTCGTGCGCCCAGCGGTGAGTACTGATTATGTGGAAAGTGATCCGCCCTCGTATCGCAGCTATTACCCGGCCAACCCGAAAAGCGGTGGCTTGCGTAAAACTTTAAAGCGATTGGTGCGCGACTTTTCATTGAATGCCGATTTTGTGGATTTGGAACGCGACCTGCGCTATGTGGTACACGCTGCAAGGCAGGTAATGCCGCGCCCCATTAAGGTAGACCCGGATTGTCAAATTCAGGTGCTCTCCAGCCTGTTTTTCCGCAACAAAGGTGCGTACATTATTGGCAAGTTTATCAATGCCAACATGCCGCAACCTTTTGCCATTCCCATTCTGCGTGATTCGGCCGGCAAACTTTACATTGACACTGTTCTGTTCAATGTTCAGCAAATTGCCACTTTGTTCAGTTTCACGCGGGCTTACTTCCTTGTGGACATGGAAACCCCAGGCGCGTATGTACAATTTTTGCGCACCTTGTTGCCCAACAAGCCCAAGGCCGAGATGTACACCATGCTGGGTTTGCACAAGCAGGGCAAAACTTTGTTTTATCGCGATTTTTTGCACCACCTGAAACACAGCCACGATGAGTTTATTGTTGCGCCCGGTATCAAGGGTTTGGTGATGGCGGTGTTCACGCTGCCCTCTTACCCTTATGTGTTCAAACTGATCAAAGACAAAATAGCACCCAGCAAGGAAATTGATCGCGCGGGTGTAATGCGCAAATACCAGTTGGTGAAAGAACATGACCGCGTGGGCCGCATGGCCGACACCTGGGAATACAGCCATGTAGGTTTGCCGCTGAACCGTTTTTCACAAGAATTGATTGACCACTTGAAGGACACTTGCGAAAGTTCGCTGACCTTTGAGGACGACACGGTGGTGATCAAGCATGTGTACATTGAGCGCCGAATGACACCGCTGAATATTTACTTGCAACAAGGCACGGACTCAGATGTGGAGCATGGCATTGCCGAATACGGCAATGCGATCAAACAGCTTGCGGCGGCGAATATTTTCCCGGGCGATATGTTGTTCAAAAACTTTGGTGTTACCCGCTTGGGCCGAGTTGTGTTTTACGATTACGATGAAATTGAGTACATGACCGATTCCAATTTCCGTCGCATTCCGGAAGCGCCCAATCCGGAAGCAGAAATGTCTGCGGAGCCGTGGTACACCGTGGGCCCGAAAGATGTATTCCCCGAGGAGTTCGGGCACTTTCTGTTGGGTGACCGCAGGGTGCGCAAGGCGTTTTTAAGCAAGCACCGCGATTTGCTGGAATATGAGTTTTGGCAAGAGCGCAAAGATCGCATTACCCAGGGCCATATCGAAGATATTTTCCCGTATTCCGAAGCGGTGCGATTTACCAACCGGTTTATCAAGAAGCGGTGAGCGGCCAGGGTGGTTTCTTGCCAACTCGGCGTGGGTTACTTGTGTCGCCTGTAATTGGTGACTTTTGATCTGAACTTGAATGGTCACCGCTGCCCGAAAACTTGGCATATCGGCCTGTCTGCTTGAGCCTGCACTAAGCCAAGCCCTCCAAAAGTAACGGTCGGGTCTTGGCTTTCGCGCAAAGGCGCGATCGCTTGTCTCGGCACGCCAAGCCGGCAAGTTTTCTGACTGGTCATCGTGCGACCCATTGCAAGTTCAGCTCCTGAGTCACCGGCGCCGGCGTCTCTCCACCACCGCGCAACTCACTGCTGGGTTCAACGCCCAATCGGCGGCGGTGTTTCGATCGCCTCGCCTTCAAGAAAACCTGCCCGTTTGAATTCAACCGCCACGGTCGGCCATCGGCCGGCACCGAGACTCGGCCCGCCCTTTTGCCGAGCGAGGTGAGTCAGGGTGAATCTCAAAAAGGGAAATACAGGTTTTCAGGCGAGAGATTGAAACCCAAGCCGATCGGGCTGTTAACCGAAAGGCGAGTTATCGGAACCCAAGCCGATCGGGCTAAATAAGCCCGCCCTCGCGTGTTTATGCCCCGCGCTTGGACAGCATCAACGCACTCGCCGCAATTTTCTCCGGCTGAAATTTGTTGACCGGCACATCCTGCTCATAGCCAATGGCCACGCCACACAGCAAGTTGTATTGCTTGGGAATGTCAAAGTGCTTGTCCAGGGGGGATCGGAACAAGCCCAGTGCGCCTTGTGCACAAGTGCCCAGACCTTCGTTGGTGGCCGCCAACATCAGGCTTTGCAGAAAAATACCGGCGTCAAGCGCGCTGTAAATGCCCACGCCTTCGTGTACAAACACAAATGCAGCGGCGGGCGCCCCAAACATGCGGAAATTTTCGGCCATCGCCTGGTCGCGTGCTTTCAGGTCGTTGCGGGCCACGCCCAAAACGCCGTACAAGCCTTTGCCACATTCCACCCGGCGGGCCTGCAAATCCTTGGGGTAGTTCATCACGGGTTTCACATCGCCATCAGGAATGCCCTGGCTACGTGTCAACAATCCCTTGATTTGGGCCAGCTTGCCGCCGCGCTGCTGTTTGATGGTTTCCTGAAATCGACCATACAGTTCGCTGCGCAAGCTTTCCAGTACATCGCCGGTGGCCAGTGCGATGCGGTAGGGGTGGGTATTCGACCAACTTGGTGACAGTGCAGCCTGTGAAAGTAGGCGTTGAAGTGCTTCTTCTGGCACGGGTTTGGGGTCAAAAGCACGTACGCTGTGCCGCTGTTTCAGTGTTTCAAGAAATTCCATTTTTCCTTGCTCTGTGTAATAGTTAGCCCAGTTTAGAGTATTTCTTACTAGCCAACAGACCCGGCTCGCCACTATTCTCTCAACTGACAATATGAAAAGTCACATAGACGGTCACATTAGGGGGACAAAAAAATGAACAATCCACACGTAGACGTACTAATTATTGGCGCTGGTTTGTCTGGCATTAGTGCAGCATGCCACATCAAGCAGAACTGCAAAGGCAAGACCATCAAAATTCTGGAACGTCGCAAAGCCATTGGCGGCACTTGGGACTTGTTCCGCTACCCCGGTATTCGCTCTGATTCCGACATGTTCACGCTGGGTTACAGTTTCAAGCCTTGGAAAGGTGAAAAGGTTTTGGCCAACGGTCAGGAAATTCGCGAATACGTGACTGAAGCCGCCAAAGAGAACAACGTCACCAAAGACATTCAGTTTGGCCTGAAGGTGATCTCGGCCAACTGGGATTCCGATGCGAACCAGTGGACCGTGGAAGGCATTATTGAAGAAACTGGTGAAAAGCAGGTGTTCACCAGCAATTTCTTGCTGGGTTGTACCGGTTACTACAATTACGACAAGGGTTACAGCCCGGAATTTCCCGGCATCAAGAATTTCAAGGGCACCGTGGTGCACCCCCAGCAGTGGCCAGAAAAACTGGATTATTCCGGCAAGCGCGTGGTGGTGATTGGCAGTGGAGCAACCGCCATTACGTTGGTGCCGGCCATGGCCGACGATGCTGCGCATGTGACCATGTTGCAGCGTTCACCCACGTACATTGCATCGATTCCTTCCGTCGATCCGGTTTCCGTGGTGCTGAAAAAATTCATGCCCGACACCTGGGTCTACAACATTGGTCGCGCACGCAACATTGGCTTGCAGCGCCTGATTTTCAAGTTGAGCAAGCAACGCCCCCAAGCCATTAAACGCTTGTTGTTGGGTGCAACCCGTGCGCGCATGGGCAAGAATTTCGACATGAAGCATTTCACGCCGAGCTACAACCCATGGGATCAGCGCCTGTGTGTGGTGCCCGATGGCGACCTGTTCAAGGTACTGAAAAAAGGAAAGGCCGACATTGTGACTGACCACATCGACACCTTTGTCGAAAACGGTATCAAGCTGAAAAGCGGGCAGGTACTGGAAGCGGACATCATCATTACTGCAACCGGCCTTGATCTGCAAATTCTGGGTGGTCTCACAGCGCATGTGGACGGCAAGCCTGTGAATGTGGGCGAAGTCATGAGCTACAAGGGCGTGATGATGAGCAGCATCCCCAACTTTGCCATGGTGTTTGGTTACACCAATGCATCGTGGACGTTGAAGGCCGATTTGGCAGCCGAGTTTGTGTGCCGTGTGTTGAATCACATGGACAAGCACGACTTTGCCCGCGTGGTGCCCAATGCAGACGGCGTAGAAACGGATGACACCCCCATGTTTGATCTGGATGCAGGTTACATGAAGCGTGCCGCCGACCGTTTGCCCAAGCAAGGCCCTGCCGCACCTTGGACTGTGGTGAACAACTACCTGGCCGACCGCCCGGTGTTGAAGAAAGGCAAGCTTGAAGATGGCGTGCTGGAATTTGCGAAAGCAGGGGCAGCAACGGGCAAGAAAACATCAAACCGCAAAGCGCAGACCAAGCAGGCTGCGTAAGCAATCACTTTTCCGATTAAGAAGGGCTGCGGTGCCGCAGCCCTTTTTCAGTTGAATCCACTGCCATAACTCAAGCGATTCAAACCCCGCGTAGCCCGAACCGCGCGTTCGCCCCGGAATTGCACAACCTCTTCCTTGTCCACCTCGAACTCGCCGCCCAAGGGTGTTTCCAATGTGCCGGTGTCAAAGCTGTCCAGGCTGCGGTTCAGGCCCAGCAGGTCGTCGCGGCCAATGGTCAGCAGTGCCTTGCCCAGCGGGAAGTTACCCTGTGCGCGAATGTCGTCTCGCAGGGTGCTCACTGCCAGAATTTCTTCCCCGTTTACAAAGTAGTCGATCGGGCGCGGCACGTCGGGGAAGCGCTCAGCCAAAGCGGGCTGTGCACACAGGGCAGCGGCAGATATGAAAATCGGGGCAACAAATTGTTTGAGCATGGCGACTCCTGGTGGCGGCTGAATGTGGCAAATGCGTCATCACCTAGAGTGATGCTTTGGTGGTGATGTTGTCCATCGGGCTTACCCTTCGCTCGAAAGTGGTATGCCGCATCATGGCTGCACTCAAATTCGCCTAAGATGGGGTGCCTTTATTCACAGCCATCCAATTGAACAAGCCTGCCGACCAAGATGAATCGCTGAAAGAACTGCCCTACGCGTGGCGGCGTGTGGTTTTGTTCGCCGACAACATGGCGCAAGCCACTGTGGCCGATGCAATTGGGCGTAGCCCGAAACAGCAGCTCACCTGGATCGGCTTGGCTGCGTTGCCCCTGTTGTTGCCTTTTGGGATTCCCGGAATTGCCACCACCTTGGGTTACCTTACCTTTTTGCTCGGTGTGGGGTATGCGCTGGGCTTTGGTGTGCCAATTCCCAAGAAGATCGGTGAAAAGCGACTTCCACCCAAAGCGACTGGCGTACTCAAGAAGTTTCTGGGAATCTTTATTCGCAGGGTGGCACCCCACAGCAAGCCAAGACTTTTTCTCATGAGTCATCCACGCATGCGGCCCATCAACGGCATGGTGCTGGCATTTGCCGGGCTCACCATGGCCGCACCTGTGCCCTTTGCCTCATTCGACAATGTGTTGCCCGCAGCGGCCATGGTGTGCATTACCTTTGGTTTAAGGGTTCGGGATGGCCGGTTGGTGCTGGCGGGCTATGTTTTCACTGTGCTGGCCGCATTGCTCGTGGTGTTGCTGTGGTGGCGTGGCTATGCCGTGTTTGTGTGGGTTTCAAAGCAACCATGGGCCAGCCAGTGGCTGGGTTGGCTTTTTTCCTGACAAGGCGCAAGCTTGGGTCGGAACTACGCCCCAAGTTCGATAGAATCACAGGAACGCCCTCAATATGGAGCCAAAAATCACCATGACTACCAAACAAACGATTGATTTCTTTTTCGACCTGACCAGTCCTTACAGCTATGTGGCTGCTGAGCAAATCGAAGAAATTGCAGCCGCGGGCAATCGCACCGTAAATTACAAGCCCACCTTGCTGGGCTTTGTGTTCAAAAGCACAGGCAACACGGCACCCATGATGAACCCGGCCAAGGGCAAATACTCGGCGAAAGACTTTGCCCGCACCGCGCGCTTCCATGGTTTGAAAATCAACTGGCCCAAGAAGTTTCCGATCAATGCCACCACGGCTTCACGTGCCATTTTGCAGGTGCTCAATACACAGCCTGACAAGGCAGGTGAACTGACCCGCGCCTTGTACAAGGCGTATTTCGTGGAGGGCTTGGACATTACTGAAGACGCAGTGGTTGCCCAGGTGGCCAGCTCGATTGGTCTGGATGGTGCGGCGTTGGTCGAAGGCAGCCAAACCGATGCACTGAAAGAGCAATTGAAAAATGCTGTGCAGGAATCCATCGACGCGGGCATGTTCGGTGCCCCGTATTTTGTGGTGGATGGTGAGGCCTTCTGGGGGCAGGACCGCATGGAGCAATTGCGCCGCTGGGTTGCACAAGGGCCGTTCTGAACATGGGCGTGCTCGATTCCAACAACGTTAAAAATCGCCCTGATTTTGCAGCCAATCAAGCCGCGCTTAAAAAGCTGGTTGACGAACTGAAAGCCAATTTGGCGGTGGTGGCACAGGGCGGCGGCAAAGTGGCCAACGACCGGCACACCGCACGCGGCAAGCTGTTGCCCCGCGAGCGTGTGGCTGGTTTGCTGGATCCCGGCTCGCCTTTCCTTGAACTTGCACCACTGGCAGCATGGGGCATGTATGGTGGCGCCGCGCCCGGTGCGGGGGCCATTGCCGGCATTGGCCGGGTTAGCGGTGTGGACTGCATGATTGTGTGCAACGACGCCACCGTGAAAGGCGGCACGTACTACCCGCTTTCCGTGAAAAAGCACCTGCGTGCGCAGGAAGTGGCGGCCGAGAACAACCTGCCTTGTATTTACCTGGTGGATTCGGGCGGGGCCAACTTGCCCAACCAAGACGAAGTGTTTCCTGATCGCGACCACTTCGGTCGTATCTTCTTTAACCAAGCCAACATGAGTGCCCAAGGCATTGCACAAATTGCCGTTGTCATGGGCTCTTGCACAGCCGGTGGCGCCTACGTTCCGGCCATGAGCGATGAAGCCATCATTGTGAAAAACCAGGCCACCATTTTCCTGGGTGGCCCGCCCTTGGTGCAAGCCGCCACAGGCGAAATTGTAAGCGCCGAAGAACTGGGTGGTGCCGACGTGCACACGCGGCTTTCTGGCGTAGCCGACCACCTGGCTGAAAACGATCAGCACGCCTTGGAAATTGCGCGTCGCATTGTTGCCAATTTGGGGCGCCCTGAAAAACGCTACCCGTGGGTACTGAGCGAGTCGAAAGAGCCCTTGTACAGCGCTGAAGAAATTTACGGCATTGTGCCGACCGATGCGAAGAAGCCGTTCGATGTGCGCGACATCATTGCCCGTGTGGTGGACGGCAGCGAGTTCGATGAATTCAAAGCCCGTTTTGGCAGCACGCTGGTGTGTGGTTTTGCGCGTTTGTATGGCATGCCCGTGGGCATTGTTGCCAATAACGGTATTTTGTTTTCTGAATCCGCCCTCAAAGGCACCCACTTCATTGAATTGTGTTGTCAACGAAAGATTCCCCTGATTTTTTTGCAAAACATCACCGGTTTCATGGTGGGCAAGAAAGTGGAAAACGAAGGCATTGCACGCCATGGCGCAAAAATGGTGATGGCGGTGGCCTGCGCCAAAGTGCCCAAATTCACCGTGGTCATTGGTGGCTCCTTTGGTGCCGGCAACTACGGCATGTGTGGCCGTGCATACAGCCCGCGCTTTATGTGGATGTGGCCCAATGCCCGCATCAGCGTGATGGGTGGTGAACAGGCTGCAGGTGTATTGGCCACAGTAAAGCGCAACCAGATCGAAGCCAAAGGCGGCACTTGGAGCAAGGAAGAAGAAGCCGAATTCAAGGCCCCCACACTGAAGCAGTTTGACGAGCAAAGCCAGCCTTACTACGCCACAGCAAGGTTGTGGGACGATGGCTTGATCGACCCCGCAGACACGCGCCGTATTTTGGGCATGGCCATTTCAGCCAGCCTGAATGCCGACATTCCCGAAACAAAATTTGGCGTGTACAGAATGTAAATGCGCACAACAATAAAAACGGAGACACCGCAATGACTGAGCAGTCCAATGAAAAACCCGTGATTGAAACCCGCAAGGGAAAATCCGTGTGGCTGACACTGAACCGCCCTCAAATTAAAAATGCGATGAATGGCGAAATGATCGCCATGCTGGTGGAAGCATTTCAGCGTTTGGGCAACGACCCGGATACCCGCGCCATTGTGTTGGCAGCGAATGGCGATGCATTTTGCTCAGGCGCCGACCTTGGGTACATGATGCAAATGGCCCAGCAAGCCGCCAGCAACCAGCAAAGCGGCATTACCCTGACCAGCCTGTTCCGTGGCATTGCCGAATGCCCCAAGCCCGTGGTGGCCCGGGTGCATGGCCTGTGCCTTGCGGGCGCCACAGGTTTGGTTAGCGCAAGCGACATTATTGTGGCCAGCAACAATGTGAAATTCAGCCTGCCCGAAGTCAAGCGCGGTTTGATTCCAGCCACCATCAGCCCCTATGTGGTGCAGGCCATGGGTGTGCAGGCCGCACGGCGCTACTTCATCACCGGCGAAACATTCACGGCTGAGAAGGCCTACGCCTTGGGCATGGTGCATGAACTGACCACGCCCGACACGCTGGATGCCAAACTGGAATCCATTCTGGCCGAGCTGGACAGTTGTGCGCCCGATACCATGGCCGCCTGCAAAAAGCTGGTGCGAGACGTAAGCCGCATGGACATCACCGCCGATGAAACACATGCCGAAGTGGCCGCACGTCTTGCCGCCGTGCGCGGCAGCGCCGAGGCCGCCGAAGGCATGATGGCTTTCATGGAAAAACGCAAACCGAAGTGGGTCGGCTAACAGGGTTATTCAAAAAATGTTCACCAAAATACTGATTGCCAACCGGGGCGAAATTGCCCGCCGAATTAACCGCACAGCGCAGGCCATGGGCATACACACGGTGGCTGTTTATTCCACTGCCGATGCGCAAGCACTGCATGTACAGGAGTGCAACGAAGCGGTGTGCCTTGGCGAACCCGAGGCTGCGCAAAGCTACCTGAACATCGAGAAAGTGATTGCCGCTGCAAAGCAAACCGGTGCGCAGGCCATTCACCCTGGTTATGGTTTTTTGTCCGAGAATGCCGCGTTTGCGCAGGCTTGTGCCAATGCGCACATCACATTCATCGGTCCGGGTGTGGAAGCCATTCGAATCATGGGCAGCAAAAGCGAAGCCAAGGCCTGTGCGCAGCCCGCGGGCGTGCCGCTGATTCCCGGTTATTTCGGTGCCGACCAATCGCTGAGCACCTTGCAAACCGAGGCCGAGCGAATTGGCTTTCCGCTGATGATCAAGGCGGTGGCTGGCGGTGGTGGCAAGGGCATTCGCATTGTGAACAATGCAGGCGATTTGCAGGCGGCACTTGAAAGCTGCCAACGCGAAGCCAAAAACGCATTTGGCGATGCCACCGTGATGCTTGAAAAACAAATCATCAAACCCCGCCATGTGGAAGTGCAGGTGTTTGCCGACACACACGGCAACGTGGTGCATTTGTTCGAGCGCGATTGTTCAGCGCAGCGCCGCCATCAAAAAGTAATTGAAGAAGCCCCTGCGTTTGGTCTCACTGAAGCGCAACGCGAAGCCTTCGGGCGCACAGCGGTACAAGTGGCCAAGGCCGTGAGTTATGTGGGCGCGGGCACCGTGGAGTTTTTGCTCGATGCGCGCGGCGAGTTTTATTTCATGGAAATGAACACGCGCTTGCAAGTGGAACACCCTGTCACCGAGATGATCACCGGCTTTGATTTGGTGCAGTGGCAAATCGAAATTGCAGCGGGGTTGCCTTTGCCCGCTACGCAAGAAACCATTCACATCGATGGCCATGCGTTTGAAGCACGCTTGTATGCTGAAAACCCCGATCAAGGTTTTTTGCCAGCCATTGGCACCGTTGAGTTGTGGGAAGCACCCGATGCGATCGAGTTTCGCACGGGTACCCACGCAGGCAGAACCGCGGGCATTCGCCTCGATTCTTCCATGCGTTCGGGCTTGGCGGTGTCGCCTTACTACGACCCCATGGTGGGCAAGCTGATTACCTGGGCGCCCACCCGTGAAGCGGCGTTGAAAAAACTTGCCGATGCATTGGCGCAATTGCGTTGTGTGGGTGTAAAAAACAACCTGGCTTGGTTGCGTAGTTTGTGCTTGCACCCCGAATTCGCAGCCGGTGGCTATGACACAGGGCTGATCGACAGAATGACTGAGCGAACAAACACAGAGCACGGGCAGCAAATTGAGTCAGTCACATTGCAAGCGTTGGCTGGCCTTGCACGCTGGGCTTTGCACCAGCATGCGAACAACAAGAACAGCAGCGACCCCCTTGCCATGCTCGACGGGTTTTATTCCAGTGCCCCCCCGTTGCGTGAAGACCGTTGGTTAAACCGCGATATTGCCTTGGCCACCCACACGCATGTGTCGGTTCAAGGGCAGCAGGCGACGATTCAATGCGCAGGTTCCGCTTTGTTTGCAACGCTGACAAATCATGGCAATGGAAGTGGTTTGGCTCGAACCAAAGGCCTTGTCAACACAGGCCCACACGCAGGCAGCCCTTTCGATTTGATTTGGCATGGCGACAACCTCAGCATTCATGTGGGTACGGAACAAACCAACCTGCACTGGCAAAACCCGGCGCACATTCGCGCCGATCAGGGGCACGACGCACACGGTGTGGCAGCACCCATGCCGGGCAAGGTGTTTGCAGTGTTTGTGAAAGTGGGCGATGCTGTTAAAAAAGGGCAGCCCCTGATTGGTCTGGAGGCCATGAAAATGGAACACACGCTGAACTCCCCTTGCGATGGTGTGGTGCAAGCCATTCCACACCCCGTGGGTGATCAGGTGACCGAGGGCACCGAGCTGATTCATTTCTCCGAAGACACGAATTCAAAATGAGCATGATCAAACTTCCAGCCCAAGTGACCTTGGTTGAAGTGGGCCCCCGCGATGGCCTTCAAAATGAAAAAACGCCCATTTCCACCGCAATCAAGGTGGAGCTGTGCAAACAGTTGATTGAGGCGGGTATTCACCGGCTGGAAGCTGCTGCTTTTGTGTCGCCGAAATGGGTGCCGCAAATGGCCGACGGTGCTGATGTGTTGGCAGGGCTGCAAGCCATGACCGAGTTGCAGGGCCGTACCGTGTCTTATTCTGCCTTGGTGCCGAACCTGAAGGGCATGGAAGCTGCCATCGAGGCGGGTGTGCAAGAGGCGGTGGTGTTCACCGCTGCGTCTGAGGCCTTCACGCAAAAAAACATCAACTGCACCATTGCAGAAAGCATTGAGCGATTCAAGCCCGTGGCTGAACTGGCGCGCGCGCACAATATTCATTTGCGCGGTTCCATTTCCTGCGCACTGGGTTGCCCCTACCAGGGCGAAGTACCCGTTCAAAGCGCCGCCGAGGTGGCCTTGCGGCTTCGCGATATTGGTGTGCAAGAATTTGATGTGGCCGACACCATTGGTGTGGGCACGGCCTTGCGTGTTAGCCAGGTGTTTGAAGCCGTTGGCTACAGCGTGGGCCTGCAACATGTGGCAGGTCATTTTCACGACACCTACGGACAGGCTTTGGCCAATATTTTGGCAGCCTTGCAGTTGGGTGTTTCAACATTCCACAGCTCAATTGCCGGGCTGGGTGGTTGCCCGTATGCCAAAGGGGCAACCGGCAACGTAGCCACTGAAGACGTGGTGTACCTGTTGCAGGGAATGGGCATTGAAACCGGTCTGAACCTGAACAAACTGGTGCAAACCGGCGCATGGATTTCCGGCAGTATTGGCAAGCCCTACATAAGCCGTGCGGGCCGTGCGGTGTGGAATAAACTGAATCAGGAAACACAAGCGTAAAGCGCGTTGCCAGACCGGCCTATTTTTTGCGCAATCTTGGAATGGCCATGAACACTGCCACACCTTGCCCCTGGCTGTTTCGCCCGGTGTAAAGTTCAATGCGAATGGCCTTGGCCCGAATTTTCATGTGAGCAAGGCCGCGCCCACGGCCCAGCGTGTTGTGCGGCATGCCCACGCCATTGTCGCTAATGTTCAATAACACCTTGTCCTCGGTTTCAGCCCACCGAACACTTAATTCAATCTTGGTGGCTTTGGCGTGTTTCAGGCTGTTTGCGAAAACTTCCTGCACTATTCGCAGCAAATCGAACAGGTCGCGAGAGCTGTAACCTTCCAGTTTTGGAATGTCCGCGACACTCCACAGCAAGTTCACGCCGCTGGCTTTCAGGCGACGCTCGTAGCGCCACCGGAAGTTGCCCAGCAGAGCAAGCAAATCATCGCTTTGGGGATCAAGGGAATCAATCGCCATACGCAAATCGTCCAGGCATTCCTGCAGCACATCGCGCATTTCATCCTGACCCAATGGCTTGGTCTCACTCAGGTTCAGGGCTGACACCAAACTGGAACCCACGCCGTCGTGAATGTCTTGCATGATTCGCCGGCGTTCGTCGTCTTGTGCGCGTTGCTGCTCAATTTTTCGCAGTAAATTGAATTGGCGAAATAGCTGCTGTTCGCGAATGGCCAACTCGGAATTCAGCGAGTCGTTGGAGGTTTTCAGTTCTTGCAACAAAGCGCGATAGCGCCTGAAAATAATCCAGCAGGCTGATACAAAGAGCAAAATGCCGGTGTACTGCGACAACAGGATTGACTCAATCGGCAGCAAGTTCAGCATGGTGGCCAAATCACGAATGCTGAGCAGTACAAACAACAGGGAGCTGCAACCCAGAATGGCCCCTTCAAAATTGCGTGTACGCCAGGAATGGCTCAACAACAGCACATTCAATATAAACACCACAGGAATGATCGGCAGCAACAGCCAAAAGGTGAAGTTCAGGATTTGATCGCTACCCGCAGCAAAGGTAATCAGCGACACCGCCACTGCGTAAGCCAGCAGACCCTTGGGAATCCAGACCCAGCCCAGGTGCATGTAGCGAATCAGAAACAGCCCATACAAACAGGCAAACCAGGCATGCAGGCTGTGCACCAACTGGCCCCACTGTGCATGGGGCAGGGGAATCCAGTCCATGAAATAGCCCGTGTTGCGAACGGCAAATACAATCACGGCAAGACTCAAGAACAAGAAACCTTCCTGTTCCCGAAAAATTCTCGCGAACACCAGCAGCAACAGGCCACTGGCAAAAGCCACAAGGGTGGCCAGCATGGATCCAGTGACCTGCCACCGGTATGACGATTCATACATGGGTTCGAGCAATTGCCGGGGCCCCATCCAAACCCGGCCCAAACCACTGCGGTAGTTCTTGTAGCCCGCTACCTGAATCAACAGGGTGTTGTTGCCAGTGGTGAGCAGGTCGGGTGAAAACTGAAACAGATAAGGGTAATTCCAGTGCCGGGTAATCTCGCCTTCCAGGGTGCCCAGTCCGCCGATCCAGTGGCCATTCAGGTAGGCGTGGGCATTCATGATGGCCTTGGGCATGAATACAGAATCGGGGGCTGGTTTGCCCGGGTCAAGCTGAAAATCAATTTGATACCAGCCTTGCCCTTCAAACCCGGGTTGGGTGACATCCCAAGAGTCGGGTAGCACCACGGTTTTTTTCGTATTCAGCGACATGACGTCTGCAGCGCTAAGCGTGGCGTCGCTTGAGAACAGCACTTTGGCCTGTTCAAACAAATGGGCTTGTTCTTCGGTGTTGGCGTTGCCCAAGGCGGGTAACGGGGCTTTGAATGTTCCCCACAAGGCCACTGCCAGGGTGAGCAGAAAAAGAATGGAGAAACGCCAGGAAAACAGGCGATCAGTGATTTCCGGATTCGGACTCAAAGGTCAAGAAGCCCCAACAGGGTGGCTTCATACACCGCCTCAGACCGGCTGTGCACGTGCAGCTTCTTGTAGATACGCTTCACGTGGGTGGCCACTGTGTGGGTAGAAATTCCCATTTGCGCTGCAATTTCCTGCGCAGTGAAACCGCGGGCTACTTGTTGAATTACTTTCAATTCCCGGTCTGTAATACTGCAGGCTTTTTGTGATTCATCCTGCCCGGTTTTTGCTTGTGCAAAGTCGCTTTCTGCAGGCCGTGCTGTTTGCATTTTTGACAGCAACTGCCGAGCAATCAAGGGGCTGATGGGCGAGCCACCGTTGGCCACTTCAAGAATGTGCTCAATCAACTCGTCGTTTGAATAATCTTTCAGCAGGTAGCCGCTTGCACCCGCCTCAAGACTTCTCACCACATGGTCTTCATCACCAAAAGCGGTAATCACCAGGCATTCTGTTTCGGGTTTGTGTTTGCTTAGCCATTCAATGACTTCAATGCCCGATGAGTCCGGTAAACCCAGGTCAATCAGGGCTACCTTTGGGTTGGTCATGAACAACAGGGAGTACGCGTCTTGAACTGAGCTGGCCACACCCAGCAATTTCATTTGTGGCGAGGAGTCGATCACACGGACCAAGTGGTCTTGCGTGGCCGGTTCGTCCTCGACCAAGATCACGCCGATTGGCTTGGCTTCAAAGTGATCAAGGTCTCGCGCGTTCATGATTTGCCGGTTTAAGTGTCCAAAGGTAATCTGAGCAGAAAGCGGGTACCTTGCCCAGCTTCGGTGGTCATTTCGATACTGCCACCCAAAGCAGCTGCACGTTGTTTCAGGTTTTTAAGGCCCCTGCCATGCTGGCTTCTTTCCAGCACAAATCCTACGCCGTTGTCTTGAATCTGAACACCCACATATTTTGGTCCCCTGGAAACATGCAGGCTGACTTCGCTGGCATTGGCATGCTTCAAAATATTGGTAAAAATCTCTTGAACAATGCGCAAAACATGCAGGCAGTTGCGGGCATCCAGGTAAGGAATGGGCGGTATGTCTTCATCAATCACCCAATGCAGCCGTATGCCTGCACTGCGCATATTGTCGGCGATCCGGTAGCGAAAAGCGCCCAGCAGGGTGGTGAGGTCCTGTTCAATCGGTTCCAGCGAGTCGATTGTTAGCTGCAAATCCCGCAATCCGGATTCAAGCAGGTTCAAGGTGTTTTTCCGATTGAAGTTGGAGGACTGCAAATGGTGAATTGCAGCCACCAGGTGGGCCCCCAGGCCATCGTGCATGTCGGCCATCAAGCGTTGGCGCTCGGCCATTTTTACTTTCTCTTCATCAATTTTCTGCATGCGTAGGTACTGCGTTGCCAATTCGACTTCGCGTTCCATTAGCCTGTTTTGCAGCGTTTCATTGAAGCTGTCGGATTCAGCCAGTAAACCGCTGTAGCGATCAATCAAGAAGTAGCTCATGGCCAAAAACATGGCAATGCCCATGTATTGGTTCAGAAAATAACCGTCGAATGGAAGAATTCCCGCGAGAAACAGGAGGTCAGAGGTGCTCAGGGCCATGTAGCAGAGCAAACCGAATCCGAAAGCGTGCGGCGCCAGGGATTGTTTGCTGTTTCCATGTCGCATCAGCAGTATCACGTTCCAGCTGTACATGCACAAACCGAGAATGCCGTAGTAACCCACCAGGCGCAGCGCCCAGTTTTCATTAATGATGAGCAACACCGGAAAACTCAGGGAGTAAGCCCACCATATTTTCCATTCCAGCCTTTGTTTGGGCACCCGGCAGTAAAGCAGTATCAGCAATACAATTGCGCTGGCAAACACCAACAATCCGCCTTGGGTAATCTGGATCCACAAACCATGTTCAAATGGCGGCACGGTGGTCAGAAATGCAAGGTTCCGAATGCCCCACAGAAAACAGGTGGCGGCAAGCAGCATGAGCAGTCCGCTGCGGGTTTTGCCCATACCGATCAGTATGGTCAGCACAATGCCGGCACCCAACACAAAGGCGGTGCTCAGGTAGACCGAAGTCACCTGAACCTCGTAACGTGAACGGTAGGCTTCGCGAAGGTTTTCATCGGAGCCGAGCCAAATGGTGGACAAGCCAGCCAGGTAGTCGGGAAAGGCGCGTACTTGAATGGCCAGGGTGTTTTGCCCCAGCTTTAGTACATTGGCCCCAAGGTTCACTATTTGCGGGCGATTCCAGTTTCGCTCGGCAAACTCACCGGTCATCGGGCCGTAAAACCCAATGCGCTCACCATTCAGGTACACCTCCGCATTCATGGCAAAGCGCGGAATGTACAGCGCCTCAATACGACTCTCGGGTAACACATCGAAATCCAGCTCATACCAGTAAAATCCGCCAGGGCCCCGCAGCATGTCGTCAATTCTGTGGGGCAGCTGTACCACGGGTGCTGTGGCCAAGTGCGCAGGTGGCGAGGTTTGGTAGTCGGTGTGTGCGGCGAAGCTTGCCATGGTTAATTCAATGGCACTGGGATCGGTTGGCGTGGCTTTGGCGATTTGGTAATACAGCATGGCCGCGCCACACAGTGCAATCAGCATGGCCAATGCATAAAACAAAGCAAGTCGTTTTGCCCAGTTGTCTGTGGGCGTCAGTGGTGCGCTCGCCATTGTTTCAGCAGTCTTTCAGATTGATCAAACCCAAAGCGTTGGCGCGATGAACCGCACTGGTGCGGGAATTCACTGCCAGCTTTTTGTAAATACGTTTGACGTAGGTGCTGATGGTGTTGATGGACACGCCCAGAAGGTCGGCGATTTCCGCTTGCATGAAACCCTTGGCCACCATTTCCAGCACTTGCTGTTCCCGTTCAGACAAGGGTGTGAATGCGTGATTCACCGTGGCTTTGCTGGTAGGCAGTTGGTCTGGGGTGGACACGCCGCGAAAACGGTTCAGCAGTCGCCGTGCAATCACCGGGCTAATGGGTGATCCACCCGCGCGCAGTTGTTTCAAACGATCAAGAATGTCGGCAGTGCGTGTGTCTTTGGTCAGGTAACCCGTGGCCCCGGCTTCGATACTGGAAATAACATGTGATTCATCACCAAACACGGTCAGCACCATGCTTTCGCAACCGGGCATGTGTTGGTGAATGTGGGCAATCAATTCCAGGCCACTGCCATCGGGCAAGCCCAGGTCAACCAGCACCACCTCGGGTTGCAATTCGTTGACCACGGCCATCGCTTCCCTTAGCGTATAGGCCTGACCGACCAGGTGCAACTCAGGGTGGGTTTCAATGGCCAGTCGCAGTGCTTGCTGAATTCGGTCATCGTCGTCGACCAGCATGACGCGGATGGTCTCTTGTCCAATTTCTGTTCGGCTTTGTATGTTCATTGGATCAGTTGGTTGACTTCAATAATCGGCATCATCACCGCCAGCACAATCAATAACACAATCAGGCCCATCACCAAAATAAGTATGGGCTCCATCAGGCTGGTCAGCCACATGGCCTTGCGTTCTACCTCGGTGCGCTGACTTTCCGAGGCACGTTCCAGCATAGCAGCCAGTTGCCCGGTGGCCTCGCCGCTGGCGACCAGGTGGGTCAGCACGGGCGGAAACAAACCGCTTTTGCCCATGGCTTTGCTCAGGCCGCTGCCTTCTTTCACGCGCTCTTGTACATCGACCATGGCCAGTTGCAAGGCGCTGTTACCCAATGTGCGGTTGGCGGCAGCCAGCGCCTTCAA
Source organism: Limnobacter sp. (assembly GCF_043511195.1). Taxonomy (NCBI): domain Bacteria; kingdom Pseudomonadati; phylum Pseudomonadota; class Betaproteobacteria; order Burkholderiales; family Burkholderiaceae; genus Limnobacter; species Limnobacter sp. The sequence goes on from NZ_CP121330.1 coordinate 881,552, forward strand.
AATGGGAACGCCGCTGCCCACCAAAATGGACAGGGTTGAGGCCAGGCGCGCTGTATTCACTGCACGAATAAAGGGCCCCACCACAGGAATAGTCAGCACCGTTTCATCAAATCTTAGTTTGAAGGCTTTGTTTTTCAGTGCGTTGCGAAACAGGTAAACAGCGATCGCAATGATCAAAGCCATCAACCAGCCCCAATCGCGCAGCAGATCCGACAGCGCAATCATCACCACGGTGATTGTCGGCAATTCTTGATTGCTGTTTTCAAACACCGACACCACTTGCGGCACCACATAGGTCAGCAGGCCGATCACCACCATCAAGGCGACCAAGGTAACAATTGCCGGGTAAATAAATGCAGCGCTTACTTTTTGCTGCAAAGCCTGGCGAGCCTCCAGTGCGTCGGCCAGTTTGGACAGTACGCCGCCCAGGTCGCCGGTATTTTCGCCAGCGGCCACAGTGGCCACGTACATTTCGGGAAAGGCTTTCGGGTACTGTGCCAAGGCTTGGCTTAGTGGTGTGCCGGAAACAACTTCGGAACGAATGCTGTTAATGCGTTCACGAATCAGGGGTTTTTCAGCCTGCTCCACCAGTGCGGCCAAGGCTTGCGCCAGCGCCAGGCGGGCTTGCAACAGGCTGGCCAGTTGGCGGGTCATCAGCACCACTTCACGGTTGCTCAATTCCCGATCAAAGCGGCCCGCTTTTTTGCCGGTCATTTTGGCGCTGCCCACCTCAACGACTTCAATGGGTGTCATGCCTTGCATGCGCATTTGGTTGCGCGCAGCCCGAGGGGAATCGGCTTCCATCGAGCCTTTGACTGTTTTACCTTGGGCGTTTAACGCCTCGTATCGAAAAACTGCCATGGGTTTTTAGTCTCGCGTCACTCGAAGCAATTCTTCAAGCGTGGTGGTGCCGCCTTCAACCCAGCGTTGGCCGTCTTCACGCATGTTCTTCATGCCTTTGGCCTGCGCACGCTGGCGCATTTCTGCTTCTGAATTTTCATTGTGCACCATGGTGCGCAATTCATCGTCGATGGTGAAGAGCTCGTAAACGCCGGTGCGGCCAATGTAACCGGTGTGCCCGCATTGGTCGCAACCGTTGGCATGCCAGTGGGTGTGGCCCTGTTCATCTACCGTGCTGGTCTTGCAATTCGGGCAAAGCCTGCGCACCAGGCGCTGGGCCAACACGCCCAACAGGCTTGAAGACAGCAAGAAGGGTTCTACACCCATGTCGACCAGGCGGGTTACCGCACTGACCGAATCGTTGGTGTGCAAGGTGGCCAAAACCAAGTGGCCCGTCAGCGAGGCTTGTACCGCAATTTGTGCGGTTTCCAGGTCTCGGATTTCACCAATCATGATCACATCCGGGTCTTGGCGCAAAATCGCGCGCAAGGCCTTGGCAAAGGTCATGTCGATTTTGGCATTCACCGGGGTTTGGCTAATGCCGGGCAAATCGTATTCCACCGGGTCTTCTACGGTCATCACATTGGTGGTGGAAGAATCGATCCGCGACAGTGCCGCATACAGTGTGGTGGTTTTACCGGAACCCGTTGGGCCAGTTACCAAAATGATGCCGTGCGGCATATTGCACAGGCGGTCCATTTCTTTCAAGGTGTGCTCGGGCATGCCAAGGCGGCTCAGTTCAAGCCGACCCGCTTCTTTGTCAAGCAAGCGCAGCACTGCGCGTTCGCCATGGCCTGTGGGCAGCGTAGAAACCCGCACGTCCATGGGTTTGCCGCCAATGCGCAGGGTGATGCGGCCATCTTGGGGCAGGCGTTTTTCAGCAATGTCCAGGCTGGCCATAATCTTGATGCGGGAAATCAGCGCCGAGTGCAATTCACGGCGAGGTTGCAGCACATCGCGCAATGTACCATCCACGCGGAATCGCACAGCCGAATGCGTCTCAAACGCTTCAATGTGAATGTCGGATGCGCCATCCCGGCTGGCCTGTGTCAGCAGCGCATTGATCATCCGGATAATTGGTGCGTCGTCCTCGGTTTCCAGCAAGTCTTCCACGGCGGGAATGTCTTGCATCAACTGGTCAAGGTCCAGGTCGCCAGCCACTTCATCGGCCACGGCTGCCGCACTTGTTTCCTGGCTGGAATAGGCCTGGTTGATTGTTTTTTCCAGCACCACTGCGTCTTCGCAAAACACCCAGTCAATGGGGCAGGGCGCCACGCGTTGCGCTTCAATCAGTGCATGGCTGGGCGTGCGCGGGCTAAACGCCAGGCGCCATTGCTCGGCATGTGCATCAAGGCACAACACCTGGTTTTGACGCGCAAAGCCATAGTGCAGGCGGCCAACAGTTTGTGGGTTGAAGCGCAACTCACTCAAGGCCTGTTACCCCCGCTGGGCGCGGTGCCCGGGCTAGAGCCCGTGTTGTTGCTATTGGTGCCACCACGAACGATTCGCCCACCATTTGAACCCACATCGGGGTTGCTGCTGCTTTCAGCCGCGCGCGGAATCACCAGAATCCGGTTGCTGGGCGTCAGGTTGATGGAATCACCATTGTTCTGCGTCGGGGCCACTGAATTGGGGCGTGCCACATCGGCCGGGCGGCGGCTTGGCAACACAGGCGCTTCCATATTCGGTAAGCCAAACCGGCGCTCGGGCTGGTTCTCTTGTTGCAACTGGCGCATGTAATCGTATCGGTTGGTCACAATGCTTTGGGCCTGGTCTTCATTTCGAACCACCACGGGGCGCAAAAACACCATCAGGTTGGTTTTCTGGCGACGGCGGTTGTCGTAGCGGAAAAACTGCCCCAGCACAGGCACATCGCCCAGGCCCGGCACTTTTTCCTCGTTGCCGGTTACCCGGTCTTCAACCAGGCCACCCAGCACAATGATGTTGCCGCTCTCAACCAGCACATTGCTTTCAATGGACCGTTTGTTGGTGATAATGCCCGACACATTGGTGCTGTCCACCACCGAACTGACTTCCTGAAAAATACCCAGCTTCACGATACCGCCTTCCGACACCTGCGGTTTTACACGCAAGGTCAGGCCCACGTCTTGTCGCTCAATGGTCTGGAACGGGTTGACCGTGGCGCCGTTGCCACCGCTGTTGGTGAATTGCCCGGTAATGAAAGGCACGTTCTGGCCGATCACGATTTTGGCTTCTTCGTTGTCCAGCGTCAGAATATTTGGCGTTGAAAGAATGTTGGCGTTGGCTTTGCTTTCCAGTGCGCGGGCCAAAGAGCCCAAATTGGAAATGGTGCCAATGCCGGGAATGTTCACTTGCCCATCAATAACCCCGATGTTCAAGCCTCGGCCCACTGATCCCAAATTGGCAGCTGCACCCAAGATATTGCTGCCCGAGCCGGGTGCGTTAAAGTTGGTTCCACCAATTACGCTGACTCCGTCACTTCCAACACCGGACAGGCCTTGAAACTGAATGCCGAACTCGGCTGCTTTGTCGGTGGACACTTCAACAATCAGTGACTCCACAAACACCTGCGCGCGGCGAACATCCAGTTTCTCAATAATCGAACGCAGGTTGCGATAAATCGGTTCAGGCGCGGTAATGATCAGCGAGTTGGTCGACGGATCTGCCTGCACAATGCCACCGTTGTTCAAGTCCACATTGCCTGAAGCCGCGCTAAGTTGTCCGCTGGACGTGCCGCCACCCAGTGAGGAACCCAAACTGCTTCCGCCCCCCAGGCCTGGGCTGCCGTTGGTGATGTTGCGGGTGCTGTTGTTTGATGAGTCGCCCAGCCCACCGGCCAGGCCGCCACTGGACTGCGAACTCAGGCCAGACGAGCTGTTGTCGGAAATCGGGCTGCTGCTTAGTACCGCCTGCAATGTTTTGGCCAACTTGGCGGCTTCCGCGTTTTTCAGGTAAACCACCCACACATTGCCGGGCTGCTTCGTGGGTTGATCCAGTTTGGCAATCAGGGCTTTGGCCAAATTCAAGCGTGCCTTACTGGGTGTGCGCAACAGCAGTGAATTGGTGCGTGGGTCTGCCATCACTGACAAACGTTGGCCAGCATCCACTGCCGCACCGGTTCCCCGGTTTCCTTCGTCCAGCATGCGGGCCAGGATCGCTGCCAGGTCCACAGCCAGCGCGTGTTCAAGGGGCACCACCTCCAGGTCGCCAGAATAGGGGCCATCGATACTGGCAATAATGCGGGCGATTCGCTGCAGGTTGTCTGCGTAATCGGTGATCACCAGGGTGTTGTTATTGGGGTAGGCCGCAATGGTGTTGTTCGGTGCAATCAGCGGGCGCAGCACGGGTACCAGTGCCGTGGCCGATTCATAGTTCAACTGAAAAACCTGGGTCACAATGGCATTGCCGCTTTGGTTCATGGCCTTGCGTGGGTCCACGCTTTCAGCCTGTACTTTTGCATCGTTCTCGGGCAATACGCGTGCCACACCGCCGCTTTCTACAATTGTAAAACCTTGCAGGCGAAGCGCTGCCAACAGGGCATTTTTCGCATCTGCGGCACTCAAGGGTTCAGGTGAAACCAGGGAAATGGTGCCACGTACACGCGGGTCCACCACAAAGGTTTGATTGGTAAACGAGCCGATTGCACGCACCACGGCGTCAATGTCGGCGTTCACAAAGTTCAATGCAAATTTGTCTTCCTGGCTGTTTTGCACCCGTGCCGTGCTTTGCAGGCTCAGGTTTTGTGCATGGCCTGCAACACCCAACCCAAGGCCCATAGAAGCCAGCGCAATACTCAAAAGCGAGCGTTTCATTTGTCCCATGCGTGCAGTGTTCAAGCTCACTGTTCCTTTTATTTTTGCTTCTTTCATCAAAATACACCCAAGCGATAGCGATCGCCTTCAAGTCTTCCCATCTGGCTGAGCAATCCAGTCAACGCGTCTTTGCTGCGTTCTTGTGCACTGGCATACCCATTGAATACAAATCGTTGTCCGTTTGTCCACTGGCCAGTTCCCTCCAACATCAAGGGGCCTTTGGCGGTCGCCAGTGTCATGTCTATTCTTGTATCAGGGTTTCCTGTCACGGTGATGACATATTCGCCCAAGGGCCTGATGCTGGCTAGCGCGGATTGTGCGTCCAGCCATTTCAAGGTGGCATTTACTGCCTTGCCACTTTCCCAGTCAAGCCAGCTTAACTGCAACAGGCCCTCGGGTCGAATGGTATTGAATGGCGCCCCGGTTGCGCCCAGCCAGGCTGCGGGCAAGCGAAGTTCGCCACCTTTGACAGTAATACCTGCGCCATTGAATCCCAGATGCAAAGGTTGCACGAATTTTGGATGCTCGATGGCGATTGCAAGCCAGTTTCCGTCAAGCCCAATCTTGAGTTGCCACTGCACAGGCTCGGGTATCGAGTACAAGCGGGAACCATCAGAAAGACCCAATTGCATTTTCCCAGCCCACACGGAGCCACTGCTACTCAACACACGCACCTTGCCGCCACTGGCCGACTCAATGTTGTCGGATATCGCATACACCGGGTAATTCCAAACCAGCACCACCAGGGCAAGCAATACAAATGGCCACCCGCTACGCCAAAGCTTCATCGCGGCGTGCCCGTATTTCCCTGCGCGGCTGGCAGAAAGGTGACATAACCTTTCAGTACACCTGCTTCCGGCTTTTCCACTTCAGCCACGTTCATGTTGATGCTTGAAATAGATTCTGCCCGCGACAGCCAGGCCAGAAAACCGCTGGCCGACACATTGTTGAACTCCACACGAATGTCACCTTCTTCGGTGCGAACAAGTGTGGTTTGCTCAGCAATTCCCTGTTCCTCCAGCAGTTGCTGCAGGCGGGCTTGCAAATCGCTTTCTGGCACCACCACGCGCGATCTTGCACCGCGTAGCGCATCCAGGTCTTCGGCGGCACGCATTACCTGGCCGGCTTTGTCCACCAGTGCTGCTTGATTGGCGGGCCCTTGTTGCACCGTCAGCAAGGCGGGTTCAATCAAAACAAACCAGGCAATCAACACGGCAGCAAGTGCACCGCCGTAAGTCACCAGTTTTCGTTCGCGGCCATTGAGCTGGTCGAGTTGGGCCTGTGCCTTGTTCAGCAAATCATTTGGTTTCATCGCGCAACCCCCTTCTTCACCTGCAACACAGGCAAATTGGATTGCGCACCGATCAACCACTTTGCGTCCAGTCTTCGCGCTTTCAGTTTTTGCAGGGCCGCGCCTTGCTGGTCCTCGGAAATATTGGCATTGAACCGAACATTCAGTGTGTTCTCAGCCCAGGCAAAATCGACCATGCTGTTAAACGGTGCCTGCTCCATGGCCAAGCCCACCTCGTGTAGCAGGGCGCTTGCACCTTGGGCGTTGCTGGTGTCGAGCCCGGCGTTCAGGTTGCGTTTTTCACGTTCAATCAACAACAAGGGGTCAGCCACCATGGGTGTGTTGGGCAGTGCTTTCGCATAGCTTTCGGCAATTTGGGCTTCAATTGCGGCATTGGCACTTTCAACCTTGAAGGCCAGTGCATTCAAGCCCAGTACTGCAACGAACAATAGCGTCAAGGCTGGTGCAAGCAGTTTACGAAGACCCGCCTGATTCGCCATGGGGCGCATGCCCATTTTGCGAAGTTCATCTGCATTCAGCAAACTTTTGTTCAGCAATCGGGGCAATGGTTCTGTGGGCGCGCGTTCCGCAGCCCGAATTTTATTTTCGCCCAAGGCGCCATCGACCTGCTTGCCAAGCCAGGCATAGTCGGTGTTGTTCAACTCAATCACTGGGGAACCCAGCAGTTGCAGGCGGCGTTGCAGCATTACCTTCAATACCGCCGGTTGGGCAGCGGGAGTCAACAGTGGCGTGTCGATGCCGTCGAGCAAAATGAAATCCTGCCCACTCAACCAGGCGGCCCCCTCGCTGCCGGTGCGTTCCCGCAAAGTCTCGCAACTCAGCCCGGCCAACTTCAACTTTTGTTGTGCGCAGGCACTCACAATGCTGCGTGCCCGGATTTTTCCCAACACGGCAGCCAACTTCGCACCGCCAGTGTGGTTGGGCAGGTTCGCCCAAAGGCTTACATGGTTTTCCTCTGGCTCGTTCAACAGGTAGGGCTCGACCAGAAAAGGCAGTGCCTCTTTCAGCTTGTTGCCGCTCAATTTTGGGGGTACCACGGCAAACAGGCCCACTTCTGTGGGGTTGACCAGCACCAGGCAGGGCAGGTCTTTCGGCAGTTTGTTCAGCGCTTCTTCGCCACCGTGCAGTTTGTCGCCATTTCTGGCCAGTACTTCATAGCGCAGCCGAATCATGCGGCCTTCTTCTTCCGCGCGGGTTTGGTCCAGGGCTTTGGGCCACCAAATCACCAACAAGGGTTGGTTGTTATTCAATTATTGTCTCCACATCACATACACGCGCTGGTCTCGTCGCTCGAGCAGGGCCCGGGTTCGAATCAACGCCTCCTCCACCTGCGCAGTACCTTCCGCCAGGAAGAAATTGCTGCTCACGGTTATTAAATCATTGTTTATGGTCACATTCGCATTCAAGGCAGCCCGAATATCCGCCACATTGCGGAAAGTGACCCTTTCACGTTGAGCCAGCAACCGTTGTGCATCGCTAAAACTCATCTCTTCTACTACCGCGTAAAGCACCTCGGCAGATGCAGTATTGGCATTCACCTGGCTTGCCTGGGGCAAAATCACCACATAGGGGCGAAGCTGATTCCATGTGTCTTCTGAAATGCCGTACTTGCCCCGAAACTCCTCCCACCGCAAAGCAGGGTCAATGGGCAGCGCGTTTGGATCAATGCCCTGTTCTTCAGGATTGGCCAGCTTGGGCATGAACATGGTGCTTAAGGTTTGTACCAACAAATTACGCTGGTCTGCGGGCACACTGAGCAGGTCGCTTAGCTTGGTAAAGCCCGCCAGCCAGGTCTTTTGGCGGGAATTGTCAGCGCCCAGATTGCGCAGGTTAAATCGGCCCTGCGCGTCTTCAATTCGGCCTGTCAACACCACCTCGCGGTCATCCACGTCAGTCGCATTTTCTTCTTTGCGCATCAAGCCTTCATTGATGCGGCTCTCAGCCAGTGGAACCGCCCAAGGTTCGGTCAGCGTGTCAGTGGTCGACACCCGGCCATCTTCACGCAAAATAACTCGGGCCCAGTCCACGCCACTGCGGCTAACAGCATCCGCCTGGTCTCGGGCGGCAGCCACTGAAATGGTTTTGGCGGTTGCAAACAGATTCCAGATCAACGGGCTCACTGCCAGGGTGCACAGCACCACAATGAACAGTGCCATGACCACTGCGGCGCCCTGTTGCCTGTGTTGTAGCGCGTGTTGCATCAATACACCCCACCTGTCAGAAATACCCGCGTAACCACCTGGTTGTTGGGCTGTGTCAAACTGATTTCAACGGCCCGTACCAGGCTTTGTAAAGTCTGTCCTGTCGTCGTGCCAGGCGTTCCGGGGTTCTCACCATCATCTCCCGCAGGGGGTTGGGCTGTTGGCGTGCCTGTGTTCAACTGCAGTGCAGGGCCCTGCAATTCAAGGTCAGTGCGTTCCTGCACCACATGGTTGCCAAACACCACTGGGCTGCTCCAGCCACCCGGTTCCCGTAGCAAGCGCACTTGCATGCCCCGGGTGGCAATGGGTTCGCTAATTGATGCTTGGTCTGGGTTGGACGGGCGGCGGGCAATTCTCAACAGCGTGGCGCCGTCGAGTACCCATTCCACACGTTCACGATAGGCAGGTTCGCTGGTGTTGCGTTGGGTAAACTGAATGAGCAAGCCGTTGCCTGTCACCTCAATCAAATCGCCCTCAGGCGTGGGCCCATCCAGTGTCAATTCAAGGGCAGCAAGGTCTTTTTCCAATTGGGAAAACACGGCTGTCACGGTTTGCACCTGTTCATCCACAGCAGTCACCCGACCGGCCGAGCGGAGTACTTCTTGCAAACCCTGCCAGGACAAAATCGAAATCACCGACACGATTCCCAATGCAATCAGTACCTCGAGTAGCGTAAAGCCTTGGGCTTTTTGCTTGCTCATGGCGCACTGCTCAAGAAAATCACCAAACGAGCCAACTGGTTGCCCTTGTCGCCTTCAAATGCGTCTAGAACCTGAATTTCGACCCGACGAAAATTTGGATTGGGCGTATTGGAAATGTCGACCCGACACACAAAACGGAAATTGCCCTGTGGGCAGGCGTGCTGTGCGGTTTGGGCGCTGGGGAAAACGCCTGACACGCGAATAAAGTTGGCCGCATTTTTCGCGCTCCATTGCGCATACTGCCGCTTGATCATTTCATCTTGCTGAATGTTCAAGTTGCCAGCGGCTTTCAGGCATGCGATCAAGGCGACGGCAATAATGGTCATGGCCACCAGTGCTTCGATCAAGGTAAAGCCACGTTGCTGCTTCATGGGTTCTGGTTGTTCCGGTTCAACACCCTGATGGGTTTGCCTACCTTGAACACGCCACTGGCCTGGCTTTCTAGCACCACCTGCACCTCGTTTCGTTGAAGAACAATGGCCTGGCGTTTCAGGCCTGTCTGGCTTTCCAGGGTCAGAAAGCGGTTTTCAAGTCCCTCGTTGATCAAGGTTACTTTAAAAGGGCCGTTGTCCCACTGGCGCGGCCGCAACAGGGGTTCGGTCGTCACAGGCACCCAGCGGCTGCCCGTGAATTCCTCGAAGGCATAGCCCTCATCGCCCGCAACAAAACGAATGTCTTTGGATTTGAGAAGCGATTCTTGCTGCGCAATCCGAAGAAGCTGTGCCAGTTTCTTGGCGTCTGACTCCAGGTAATTGGAGTCGCCAGGGGTGCCGCGCACTACAATAAGCCCAGCGGCGATCGACAAAACGACGATCACCACCAGCAGTTCAAGCAGGGTAAAACCCTGCTTAGAGGCTCCAGGAACCAATGTCGGCATTCACGCCCTCGCCGCCGGCCTTGCCATCTGCGCCAAAGCTCATTACATCCACTTCACCGTTAATGCCCGGGCTCAAAAACTGGTAGCTGCTGCCCCATGGGTCAACCGGCAAACGAGACAAATAGCCGCCCTGTTTGTAGTTGCGTGGCACTGGTTCTGTGGTGGGGGCGGTAACCAAAGCCTGCAGGCCTTGTTCCGTGGTGGGGTATCGGCTGTTATCCAGGCGGTACAGGTTGAGCGCCTGCATAACGGACGCAATGTCCTGCTTGGCCGCAACAGCGCGGGCCTCGTCAGGGCGTCCCATGATCTTCGGAACCACCAGCGTTGCCAGAATTCCCAGAATAACGACCACAACCATGATTTCAATCAGGGTAAAACCCTTGTTTGATTTTTTGCCTTGAAGCGAATTTAGTTTTTTCATATACAACCGTAGAGAAGATCCAGAATTATCCTTGTCGAAGGTTACACCTATTTTATGAATATTTGACAGCAGCCCGCCTCACCCTTGCCACCAGCACAACAACCCCCTTGTTTTCGGGTAACCAGTAAAACCATTATCTTTGTCACGTAAATAGGGTCTTTCGTAGGTGTTCTTGCATGAGCATACTGCTGGTGTGGGTGATTCATATCACCGACAACCCTTGAAGCATGGCTTAAAAACCGGGCACCCTTGCGGGTTGTCCGGTTTTTTTTTTGAATTTCTGCCTTTTCGCAGGTTATGATGCTTTTCAGCATGTCACTTCACTTTGCCCCATGAAATTTGCATTGAAAACCCCGGTTGCCCAATTCAGCTTATCGCCAAGGCTTGTTCAGGCTTTGCGCATGGTGTTGTGGCTAGGTGCCGTGGGCTTGGCGGTGTGGGTGCTTATTAAACTGTTTGCGCCTGCGCCTGTGGTCGCACCCGCTGTGCCCGCACAGGCCTCAGCGAAATATCAAATAGACCAGTCCCCGGAAGCACGGTTAATGGGTGTCGAGACCGCGGGCGGTTTGACACCACCCTCTGTGAATTTGTTGGGTATTTTTGCCAACAGCGAAGGCAAAGGTGCCGCTGTCATGTCAATTGAAGGTCAGCCCGCACAGTCAAAGCGTGTGGGCGATGAGGTTGCCAATGGCTGGACTCTCGAAGAGGTGGGGCCAACCTTCGCAGTCATGCGGCGCAGTGGTCAACGCCATCAAGTGAACTTGCCGATTCTTGGCGCCGACCCCAATTTGCTTCGACGCGTGCCTGCGAACGGCTAAGAGCCTATTGAAATCAAGGTTTGAGTCAAAGCCTTGCCATCCGCGTCCTGAATTTCGATTTTTGCGGGCTGCCACTTCAAATCTTTGGCATACCAAATGCGCACAGTTTCGTCGCCTGCTTCTTCGGGTTTGGTCTCAAATTGCAGCGTGCTGACCCTGCGCTCACCTTTGCCCAGGTCCAATGTCAGGTCTTCCAGTTTTTTCAGCACAAACACTTCCTTGGCAACCCGGCCCGTGCTCATCACACGCATTTCCAGGGTGTCTCCGATATTCAGGTCTGCATTGCAGCGCAAACGCGCTGAAATTTGATAAATCATGCTGATTCGGTCTTGAAGGCCTTTCTCGTAGGGTGCAGATTCCCCGTTGCGCTTGAACACAACCTGCTGGGTTTCTGCGTTCAGCATGCTTTCGGCAACCGGTTTTTTGCCGCGTTGTTCAGCATAGTAAAAGGGGGTCAAGCCCAATTGCGAATCAACAAGCCCCTCACTTTTTTGAGTCAGTTGACCTGAATAAAGCAAGGCCAAAAAACCTTTTGCCTGCGAAGTCGACTGCAGTTTGTATTGCGTACCAGCCACACGCATTTTGTGGGTGCTTATTGCCAGTTCCCCGGGAATTTGGCTGTGGGTCAGTGAAAAGCGCAGGTCCGAGTCAATCACCTGTTTTCCCATGCCTTTGCAACTTGCATCGGCAGCCCAAGTGCCGCTTGCAAAGCCCATGCTGAGCAATGCAGCCAAGGTCATTTTGACTGTTGTTTTTCTTAAGTTGTTCATCGCTTCACAATACCTTCCAGATAACCTTCGTCTTTGCTGAAAATGCTCAAGCATTCCCGCCTGGGTTCCTGGCCCAAAGGCGCAGCCGATACATGCACCCATTTGCCATATTCCAGAATCAGTTGATCAAATTCACATGGCAATTGTGCAATTGCCAAGGCCAAATCGCAGGGGCTACCAAATTCAGGGCAAATCACATCGGCCGCCAGGCCCATGCAATGCTGCGAATTGGGCACACCACCTACCTTCTCGTTCAGGGCTTCAGCCCTGAAACCACTGTTGATCTTTAACGCACCATGACCAATATTCAGGGACCGCTGAATGCTCCCAAGCAAGGCAGACAGCCGGCTCAGGTTGACCAGCAACTCGGGTGGGCAGTTGTTGTCTAGACCGCACCGCAGGGCGGTGTCAGAATGGCACAAGGTGTCCTGACAAAATTCAGGATGAAAACTTAACTTCAGGTTCATTCGTTTTGCGCATTCGTTATATTCGTCGTCCCCATGCAGGTTTGTCCGGCAAAGTGTATTTGCTCGACCTGGACAACACCCTTCATCATGCATCTACCCACATTCTGCCCGAGATCAACCGGCAAATGACACGCTATCTGGCCGAGCACCTGGAGTTGGAGCACCAAGAAGCCAGCGAGTTACGCACCCGTTACTGGCTTCGTTATGGTGCAACCCTGTTGGGCATGATGCGCCATCACAAGACAAATCCCCATCATTTTCTGGCCAGCACACACCGTTTCGAGGGTTTGAAAAAACTCAGTTCTCGCCACGGCAGCGTTCCCCACCGTTTGAGCAAGTTACCCGGCCTGCGCATCATGCTGACCAACGCCCCCCGCGCCTATGCCGTTGCATTGTGCAAGGAAATGGGTTTGTACAAACATCTACACGCCGTTGTCGCGATCGAAGACATGGTGGTTCATCAAACCTGGCGGCCCAAGCCCGCCGCCATACTTTGGCCAAACCTGAAAAGCAAATTAAAGGGCAAGCGGGCCATGCTGGTCGACGACACCTTTGGACACCTGCAACAAGCGGCAAGGCACGGTATTCAGACCAGCTGGATCACCTTTCCGGGCTTGGGTTTCAAGCCCCGGCAGCTCACTGGCAAAGTCAAACATCGAATACGCCAGTTTGAAGCAATTCGCACCGCAAAATTTTAGCCGGTCCAATGTTCTACTGGCTGCAAACCCCGCACTTGGCGTCTTTGCGAATTTTCATTTTGGTGAACTCGCAGCTGCGCGAATCGTAAATTTGCAGGGTGCTGTACATGGGTTGACCAAAACCAGCAAGAATTTTCAGTGCCTCGCTGGCTTGCAGAGTGCCGATTACGCCAGTGAGGGGGGCGAAGACACCCATGGTGACGCAGCGAACCTCAGAAACATCGTCACCTTCCGGAAACAGGCAGTGGTAGCACGGCGCCTCAGGATTATTCAATTCGAACACGGCCAGTTGACCGTCCAGCCGAATGGCAGCGCCCGATACCAAGGGCTTGCCAAACTTCACGCAGGCGCGGTTCACTGCATGGCGGGTTTTAAAGTTGTCGCAACAGTCCAGCACCACATCGACCTTCGCAACCAGTTGCTCCAGCTCCTCGCCCTCAAGGCGGTGGGCAATCGGCACGATGGTGCTGCAAGGGTTGAGTTCATTCAGGTGGGTTTTTGCGGACTCAACCTTGGCCATGCCAACACGGGCAGTGGTGTGCAACACCTGCCGTTGCAGGTTGGTCAGGTCGACCTCGTCGTCATCGGCAATGTAAATGGTACCCACGCCCGCACTGGCCAGGTACAGGGCGCTGGGGCATCCCAGTCCGCCTGCGCCCACCACCAGCACCTTGGCACCGGCAATGCGTGATTGCCCTTCAATGCCGATTTCATCCAGAAGAATATGACGGGAGTACCGAAGTAACTCCTCGTCATTCAGATCGCGCAGTTCCATGCCGGGCTGCTTCTTACTTGCCTGCGTTGGCGGTTTGAGCAGCCTTGCGGTTTTGCACAACAGGCTTGCCTTTTAGATAATTCAAGGCTTGTTGTAGCTGGTAGTCGTCTTTGTCGCCAAAAACGATTGGCTTCATGTCCGCGTTTTTGTTGGTGTCTGAGCCTTTCGAGCTTGGCGTTTCCTCGCCCTTCTCGTTGCTCAAGTGGCGGGTCAGGTCGGCCTCGCGAACGCGTTCAACAATGTCGCCTTCGGGGGTTTCAGTGACCACGTAATCGGGTTCAATGCCCTTGGCTTGAATACTGCGGCCGCTCGGTGTGTAGTAGCGTGCAGTGGTCAACTTGATGGCCGTGTTGTTGTTCAGCGGCAAAATGGTTTGTACCGAGCCCTTGCCGAAAGTCTGGGTTCCCAGCACTTTGGCACGGCCGTGGTCTTGCAGGGCGCCCGCTACAATTTCAGAAGCCGAGGCCGAGCCGCCATTCACCACCACAATCATCGGCACCGTTTTGGCGATTGGGCTGAGCTCTTTCAAATAATCTTTTTCCCGGCCACGCAAGTAGTCCTCGGGCCCGGCCACCAGCTTGCGCTGAGAATCTTCGGTGCGGCCATCGGTGGATACAACCAAGGTATTTTGTGGAAGAAAGGCCGCACTAACGCCGACTGCAGCGTTAAGCAAGCCACCCGGGTCGTTGCGCAAATCGAGTACCAAGCCCTTCATGGGGGTTTTGGTTTGCAGGGTGTTAATTGCCTTCACCAGGTATTCGCCGGTGTGTTCCTGAAACTGGGTAATGCGAACGTACCCAATGCCATCGTCCAGCATTTTCGACTTCACACTTTGCACCCGAATAACGTCGCGAATAATCTTCACTTCGATCGGTTTGTCTGCATTTTTGCGCAGCAAGGTCAGGCGAATTTCGGTTTTGGGTTTGCCGCGCATCAGGTTAACGGCGTCGGACAGGCTCATGCCTTTTGTCGGTTTGTCGTCAATCTTCACGATCAAGTCGCCGGCTTTCACGCCCGCTTTTGCGGCGGGAGTGTCTTCAATTGGCGAAATCACTTTCACAAAGCCGTCTTCGGTGCCCACTTCAATGCCCAAGCCGCCAAATTCACCTTGCGTGCCTACACGCAATTCCTTGAAAGCCTCAGCGTCCAGATAACTGGAATGCGGGTCCAGGTTGGCCACCATGCCGCTGATCGCGCCGTTGAACAGCTTGTCATCGCCCACGGGCTCTACGTAAAAGCTTTTGATCGCGCCAAAAACTTCGGTGAACTGGCGTAGCTCACTCAAGGGCAGCGCTTCGGGCTGCTGCCGTTGGGCCACTGCGCTGATTCCAACGCTGACCAACACGCCGGCCACTACACCGACGGATACCAAACTGATTTGACGCAATTTTTGACGCATAATGCCTACCGACCTTTGGTCCACGAAACAGGATCGAAGGGTTGTCCCTGATGCCTTAGTTCAAAATATAAACCTGTATCAAGATTACCACTGCTGTTGCCAGTTTCAGCAATGGTGTCACCCGCTTTAACGGAATCCCCTGATCTTTTCATTAATTTACCATTGTTGCCATAAACGCTCAAAAACTGGTCGCCATGGTCAATGATCACAATTTCACCAAAACCGCGCAGCCATTCCGAGAACACGACCCGGCCTGCCGAAACCGCCCGAACTGCTTGCCCGGCCTCGGTGGCAATGAATATTCCTTTCCAGGACGGACCTTGCCCGTCTTTCGACCTTGTCTGGCCGAATTGCCCCGCCACAGTGCCTTGCACAGGTAACACCAGTCGCCCTTTCAGTTTTGCAAACTCACCCGTACTGGGCATGGGGGGCGGGGAAGAATAATCCGGTTTACTCGGTGTTTTGGCTGTATTTCCTGACTGCCCCTGTTGTTTTTGCTGTTGCGCAGCCAAGGCTTGCTTGCGTTTTGCCTCTTCAATGGCGCGGGCCAGCTCGGTAATCACGTTGCTTAATCGAGCCTCGTCCCGTTGCAGGCGCTTGCGTTCAAGCTCCTGGTTTTTCAGCTTCGAGCTCAGGTCCGCGATCAACTGATTGCGTTCCTCGCGCTGTGCAACCAGCTCCCGCTGGCTTTTGTTTTGGTCGGCAATCGTGTTTTCAAGCCGGTCCTGTTTTTTCTCAAGACCCTGTCGAATCGCCTGCAGTTCACGGGCTTGGGCGGCCTGTTGGGTCGCCAAATCACGCTCTGCGGCTGAAATACGTTCGTACCAATAACTTTCCCGTGCAGCCTCGCTGGCCGACTTTCCAGCCAACCAGGCTTGCGTCGGGTTGATTTCCACCCTGCGGTACTGGTTGCGCATCACCTCGGCCAAGCGCGCTTGCGTACTTTCCAGGTCTTTCTGAAGCTGCGCTTCCTCCTGGCCAAGCTTCTTGATGTCTGTTTCCAGCGCATCCCGGTCTTCGTCCAGGGCTTTTAAACGGGTTTGAGTTTTTTCAAGTCGCTGTTCAAGCAGGTCAAGTGCCTTCGCAGCCTGCTTTTTTTCGCCGCTGGTTTCATTGATCTCTTTTTTCAATGCATCCAGTTTGCGTCGTACCTCGTCGCGTTCCTGCTTTGCGCCCGCCGGGTCGCGAAGGCCGCTCTGTGCCCAGGCGGGCTGGGCGGACGTCAGGGAGAGAATGAGCACCAAAGCGCCAATTCCCCCGCCTGTACAAAAAATTAACCTGAAATAGTTTCGCACCTGTGCTTACTTGGCCTTTCCCTGATTTTTTACGGCAGCCATGGCTGCTTCAATTTCGGCTTGGTCGCCCAAGTAATAATTGCGAATCGGCTTCAGGTTTTCATCCAGCACATACACCAAGGGGCGAGCGGTCGGAATATTTACCTTCAAAATGTCTTCTTCGCTCAGGTTGTCCAGGTATTTGATCAGCGCGCGCAATGAATTGCCGTGGGCTGCAATCAATACCTTCCGGCCAGCCTTGATGGCAGGTGCAATGCCGTCTTTCCACAGGGGAATTACGCGGTCAACCGTGTCTTTCAGGCACTCGGTCAATGGAATTTCCTCAGGCTTTAGCTTGGCGTAACGTGGGTCTTTGCCAGCAAAACGGGGGTCGTCCACTTTCAGTGGGTTGGGTGCAATTGCATAAGCACGGCGCCAAATCAACACCTGTTCTTCGCCAAACTTGGCAGCGGTCTCTGATTTATTCAGGCCTTGCAAATCGCCATAATGGCGCTCGTTCAGGCGCCATGCGTGCACCACCGGCAACCACATTTGGTCCATTTGATCCAGGGCAATCCACAAGGTGCGAATAGCGCGTTTCAGCACAGAGGTATAAGCCACGTCAAAGCTGTAGCCCTCGGCTTTCAGCAGGTCGCCTGCCTTGCGTGCTTCTTCGCGACCTTTCTCGGTCAGGTCCACATCGGCCCAGCCAGTAAAACGGTTTTCCAGGTTCCATTGGCTTTCGCCATGGCGCATCAATACGAGTTTGTACATGTTTGTGGCCTTTAAGTTTGCTGTCTAATTAGGCAAACCTCCATTTTAGCCTCGATTCAAGGGGATATAATGACCAATTCATCAAGACCCACTCATTGCAGGATTTATGTCGCAGGAATTTCTGATTCAAAACAGTTGGCTCATCGCCTTGGCCTTTGGTTCTGGCCTCATGTTGATTTGGCCTTTGTTAACCAAAGGTGGCGGCACTCGCCTTACCGTGCCCCAAGCCACACTGTTGATCAACCAAAAGAAAGCAGTATTGGTTGACATTCGAGACGACGATTTCGTTAAAAATTCGGGTGTTGTGCCCAACTCAAAACGAATCGCCATCAAAGACCTGAAAGAAAAAGCGGGCACTTTGGCCAAAACCAAGGAAACACCGTTGATCGTGTTGTGCCAAACCGGTGCGCGTTCTGGTGCAGCCGCCACAGTACTGAAGACCGCCGGTTACACCGACGTATTTGTGCTCGATGGTGGCCTGAACGCCTGGAAAGAAGCAGGCTTGCCGGTTAAAAAGGTGCAAGACGTTGCTGAGGTAGCGCCTAAAACCAAAACACCCAAGGCAACCAAGCAGGTCAGCAAATCATGAGCAATATTCAAGCCCCAGTCCGTATGTACACCAGCGCGGTGTGTCCGTTTTGCGTGCGTGCCGAGCGCTTGTTAAATGAGCGTGGTGTGCAGAATATTGAAAAAATCCGGGTTGATCTGGATCCGTCGCAAAAAGAAAAAATGATGGCTGAAACAGGCCGCCGAACTGTGCCGCAAATTTACATTGGCAGCACACATGTGGGTGGCTGCGACGACCTGTTCGACCTTGACCGTGTCGGCAAGCTGTTGCCTTTGTTGGGGCAGGCGGTTTAACCGGCCTGCACTTGCCTCGTTACTTTACTCATTCAATCCATAGGAGCCAGCAAATGGCCGAACAGAATTCAGAAGCAGTATTTCAAATGCAACGCGTGTACATCAAAGACGCTTCTTTGGAATTGCCCAACGCCCCCCAAATTTTCCTGGAAAAGAATCCACCCAAAATTGAAGTGGCTGTGGATGTGGGCGCACAGCGCCTGGCCGAAAACATTTTTGAGTCCGAAGTAACAGTCACAGTGACTGCCAAAATCGACGAAAAAGTGGCGTTTTTGGTTGAATGCAAACAGGCGGGCATCTTTGAAATTTCAAATGTACCCGAAGATCAGTTTGACCCCCTGTTGGGCATTCTGTGCCCCAACATGATCTATCCCTATCTGCGTGCCAACGTGGCCGATTTGATTACCCGCACAGGTTTCCCGCCCGTGCATTTGTCAGACATCAACTTCGAACAGTTTTACCAGCAACGCCTGGCCGCAGCTCAAGAGCAGGCTGCCAAGCAAAACGGTTCCGGCATTATCACCACAGCCTGATCGGTGGCGCGCATGAACATCACCGTGTTCGGTGCGGGGGCATGGGGCACCGCAGTGGCTGCCCACATGTCGTTTGCGCACAATGTGGTGTTGTGGGGGCGCGATACCGATGTGCTGCAATCCATCGCCACCCAGCGAGAAAACCCGCGTTATCTTGCGGGCATCAAACTTTCTCCAACCCTCAAGGTTCAGGCTGATTTTTCGGCCGCCGCCCGGCATGTGCTTGGGCAAACCGATGCACTTTGGGTGCTGGGTACGCCCATGGGCGCGTTGCGTGAAACTCTGATGCAGTTGTTGGAAATTGCCCCCATTGAACAGTGGCCCCCGCTGGTGTGGTTGTGCAAAGGCTTTGAAGTGGGCAGCGGTTTAATGCCACACCAAGTGGTCGAAGAAGTGTTGGGCAAACCCTATGGCGGCGCGCTTACTGGTCCGTCTTTTGCAGCCGAAGTGGCGCGCGGCTTGCCGTGTGCACTGACTGCGGCCAGCGCCGACGAGGCCACGCGGCAAGCGATGGGTCGTGCCGCACACCATGCGGCCTTGCGGGTCTACGAGCTCGACGATCTTGTGGGTGCTGAAGTGGGCGGCGCGGTCAAAAACATCATGGCCGTTGCCACTGGTATTTGCGATGGCATGCAACTGGGGTTGAACGCCCGCGCAGCCTTGATTACCAGGGGCATGGCTGAAATTAAGCGCTTGGCTGTGGCCTTGGGCGCACAAGCTGAAACCTTGAACGGTTTGTCGGGTTTTGGTGACTTGATTTTGACCTGCACTGGCGATCTGTCGCGCAATCGGAGGGTTGGTCTTCTATTGGCTCAAGGCAAGTCCTTGGACACCATTCTCAAAGAACTCGGTCAGGTTGCCGAGGGCGTTAAATGTGCGCCGGTGGTCAAGCAGCTTGCTGCGCAGTTGGGTGTCGACATGCCAATTACTGCGGCGGTGAATTCCGTGTTGTTCGACGGGTTGAGTCCAGTGGAGGGCGTGATGCGATTGCTCTCGCGCGAGGCGAGGTCTGAAGATTCAGTGTAATTGGGCGCTGAACTTGAAGGGTCACCGCGGTGTTTCCTTGCCAACTCAGCGTGGGTTACTCGTGCCGCACTGAAAACCGCTGAATCCCTTTTTGAATTCATTCTTGCTCACCGAGCTCGGCAAAAGGGCGGGCCGAGTCTCGGTGTCGGCTTGAAGCCGACCGCTGCGAATAAACTCAAACGGGGCGGTTTCCTTGAAGTGCGTCCCAAGCAATCCCACTGCCGAGTTGGCTTAAACCTCCCGTGCGCGACCACTTGCAAGTTCAACGCCCAATCGGCGGCGGTGTTTCGATCGCCTCGCCTTCAAGAAAACCTGCCCGTTTGAATTCACCCGCCACGGTCGGCCATCGGCCGGCACCGAGACTCGGCCCGCCTTTTTGCCGAGCGAGGTGAGTCAGGGTGAATCTCAAAAAGGGAAATACAGGTTTTCAGGCGAGAGATTGAAACCCAAGCCGATTGGGGCAGCTAACCAGCAGTTGAGTGAGCAACAACCCAAGCCGATCGGGCCGTTAACCAGCGGTGAGCAAAACGCTCAGCTTCCGCCTTCAAGCCCCAACTGTCGCCAAGCCTCATACACCATCACCGCCACCGAATTGGACAGGTTCAGCGAGCGGCTCTCCGGGCGCATTGGCAATCGAAGCCAGTTTTCCCGGGCAAACCAGTTTCGCACGTCTTCTGAAAGCCCCCGGGTCTCGCTGCCAAACATCAGGTAATCGCCAGCTTGAAATTGCACATCAAACGGCGAATTCTTTCCTTTGGTGGTCATCGCAAAGCTGCGTTGCGGGTCGGGTTGGCAGCGGTCTAAAAAGGCCTGCCAGCTTGGGTGCACCAACATGTTTGCATACTCATGGTAATCCAGCCCGGCGCGGCGCATGCGCGCATCTTCAAGCGGAAAGCCCAAGGGTTCAACCAAATGCAGTTGCACGCCCGTGTTGGCACACAAGCGGATAACATTGCCCGTGTTGGGCGGAATTTCAGGTTCAACCAATACCACATTAATCATTCTGGGGTCCTGCACACTGCCATGGTTACAATTGACTCAGCGCCAGCCTTGCGAAGGGCGGCCGCGCAGCTTTGAAGGGTGGCGCCGGTGGTGATTACATCATCGATCAAGCCAATCCGGATCCCTTTGGGAATCAAGCACGTTGCCCTGAATGCGCCCTCCAGGTTTTGAAGCCGGTCTTCCCGGCTCAAGGCCGCTTGTGCGCCAAGTTCCTTGGTTTTGATCAGCCAACCGTTGTGGACAGGTCGATGAATATGCCTGCCCAAATGCCGAGCGATCAAAGCGGCTTGATTATAGCCGCGCTGCTTTAATTTGTCCGGGCTCACCGGCACCGGAATCAGTACGTCAGGCAACTCCATGCCCAATTCCATCACCCTGGTTCCCAGCCAATGCCCCAGAAATCGCGCCATGCCATGGTTGTTACCGTACTTCAGGCGTGCAATCCATAGATCAAATGGCGCCAGGTAATCGCTGCACACCACGCATTCCAGGGGTGCCTCGGCCTTGCATTCAATCAGCGGCTTGCAATGTCTGCAATGTGTCCAGCCAAATGCTTGCGGCCGGGGGCCAAGCGCCAGCGCACAGCGTTTGCATCGAAGCGGTTCCTGGTGGTCAATCATGGGTTGGCAGCCACCACACACAAAGCGACCCAGTGCATGGGTTTGATCTTGCAATGGGCTTTGGCAGGCCACGCAGCGCCCGGGCACCATCGCGCCGCCCATACTCAAGCAACTTCTATAGAATAGAAAGCACCAACTTTTTGCTGAAATGGCTAGCCGCACAATGTCCTCGCAGTTCTGGAAAATTCCCCGATCAAACGCCGCATTGGCCCACCAATGGTCACGGCGTGTTCACCAACCCTTGCCGTTTATCCTCGAAGAGGTCAACCAGCGCATGGTGAACCGAGCGCAAATCATGCGCCCGGTCGAGGGAGGGGTAGTGCATCAGGGCTGGTTACACCCATCGGCACTGCTGCCGGTCAAAACCTTGTTTGTAGGGCGTGCATTCTCGGTATTTGCGCCGAAAGCCATTGATTTGCCTGTGGCGCAAGTTGAACAGGCCGCAGCATCTTTTCTGGCCAAGTTGTGGCCTGGCAGGGCTGCGCCCAAGCCGTCTGCGGCAATACCGTTGCCCATTAACAGCCCGTTGCCCTTGCCAAACGAAAGCCAGGCCATGGTTTGGTCGCCCTTGTGGTTGCATGCCGCAGGCGATCCCGGGCAATGTCTGTCCGAGTGGTTGCGGGTATTGAAACCAGAGGGTGGCGTGTTTTTCAGCTGTTTTGGACCGGATACAGGGCGTGAATTGCAGGCAGTTGCGCAAGTGTTGGGCGAATCTCTGCCTGATTTTGCCGACATGCACGACCTTGGCGACCTGATGAGCAAGCAAGGCTTTTCCGACCCGGTGATGGAAATGGAAAAATTGACGCTGACTTACAGCTCGCCCGCAAAACTACTCGATGATTGGCGCGCACTTTCAGGCAATCACCTGGAGCCGCGTCAAAAAGGTTTGCGAACTCCGCGCCAGCTGGAAAAAGCCCTGCAGGGGTTGGAGCAACTGCGAAACCCCGAAACCGGGCGTATTCCGCTTACCCTCGAATTGATTTATGGGCACGCCTGGAAGGTTAAAAGAAAACCCAAAACCGATGTTGCAACCGTGAAAATATCGGACATTAAAGGGCGCAAAGGATCGAATTAACGTGCTGCTGCGCAACATTTTCAAATGTAGCGCATTGTTTTCAACTTATTTCTGGGAAATCAGGCGTGGATTGCACCTGTCTTATTGCTTGCTTTGGAGCCTTGGGCCTATAATTCGAAGGTTTTAATGCACTCTTTTGGGGGTGCGTCGGGTCTGAATGACTGCTCTCTAAGAGGTAAATGGGCATGATTCCAGAAATTTCAAGCTCAGCTAATGCACCACACGGCGCGCCACAGGTAGCGTCGCAAAGTAGTAAGTGGATATTCAGGCGCAATTGTTCGCTCAGTCCCAAACAGCTTTTGCAGTGGTATTTAAGTTTGTGTGTAATCACCTTGGTGATTGCCACGGGTTTTTTGCTGGCAGGTTTCTGGATAGTGTTGCCGTTTGCCGGGCTTGAGTTGTTGTTGGTGGGAACGGCATTTGTAATCTACGCGAGGCATGCTGCCGATTACGAAATGATCGAACTTCAGCCTAATCAGCTAAAGCTGGTGATGGTCGATGGCACCAAGCTGACCCAGCTTGAATGGTCACCCCAATGGGCCAAATTAAGCTACAACGGAAAATACAAAGCGCCGCTGTTATTTAGTCACAGGGGCCAACAAGTAAAAATAGGCAAATTTATTGCCGAGAAAGACAAGTCAGCGCTGCACCGTGAATTAAAGGCAGCGTTGGCCAGGGCAGCATGTGCAATATAGGCATGCGGCTTCCACCAGTTTGATATTTTTTTTGAGATTGAGGATCGCCATGTTGAAGTCGTCCTTGGGTATTCGCAAAGCAGTGGCAACCGCTGCCGCAATTGCGATGACATCCTTCGGAGGTGCTGCGTTTGCCGAGAATGTTTCTGGGCAACCCCTGCAATACAACCTCGTTGAACCGGTTACCGAAATCGCGCGTCAAATCTATGATTTGCACACGTTGATGTTGGTGATCTGTCTGGTTATTTTCGTTGCCGTGTTCGGCGTGATGTTTTACTCAATCTATGCGCACCGCAAATCAAAAGGCGCAAAGTCAGCTTCTTTCCACGAAAGTGTAAAAGTTGAAATTGCGTGGACCATTGTGCCGTTCCTGATCGTGATCGGTATGGCATTGCCCGCAACCAAAACCGTGGTTGCCATGAAAGACACATCGAATGCCGATCTCACCATCAAGGCCACTGGTTACCAGTGGAAGTGGGGCTACGAATACCTGGCCGGTGAAGGCGAAGGCATTTCTTTCCTGGCCACCCTGTCGACTCCGCGCGATCAAATTGAAGACCATCAAGGCCAGGCTGTGGCCCGCGGTGAAAACTACCTGATGGAAGTAGACAACCATGTTGTAGTGCCCGTGAACAAGAAAGTTCGCGTGGTTACGACTGCAAACGACGTGATTCACGCCTGGATGATTCCCGCTTTTGGCGTGAAGCAAGACGCGATTCCCGGTTTCGTGCGCGACACCTGGTTCAAGGCCGAGAAAGAAGGCATTTACCGCGGTCAGTGTGCTGAGTTGTGTGGCAAAGACCACGCTTACATGCCCATCGTGGTTGAAGTCGTGTCCGAAGAAAACTACTCCAAGTGGGTTCAAGCCAAGCTGGAAGAAATGAAAGCCAAGCAGGACGATCCAACCAAGGAATGGACCAAGGAAGACATGGTTGCCCGTGGCGAACAGGTATACAACGCCAACTGTGCTGCCTGTCACCAGGCTTCCGGTGAAGGCATCCCCGGTGCATTCCCTGCGCTAGTCGGTGCGCCTTCAGTGAAAGGCCCGCAGGCGGATCAAATTGCGATTTTGCTGAACGGCAAGGGTGCAGGCATGCCTGCATGGAAGCAGTTGAGCGATGTTGAAATTGCCTCCGTGATTACTTACACACGAAACGCTTGGGCCAATGCAGGCACAGGTACCGACCCGGTTGTTCAGCCAAGTGCTGTTACGGCTGCACGTTAATATTGCTTAGGAGATTTATTACATGAGCACTACCGCGGCAGATTTAACCCACGGACATGGTCACGACCATGACCACGCGCACGACCACCCGCATGGTTGGCGCCGTTGGTTGTACGCAACCAACCACAAAGACATCGGTACCATGTACCTGATTTTCTCATTCATCATGTTGCTGGAAGGCGGCGTGTTGGCCCTGATGTTGCGTGCTGAATTGTTTGCACCCGGCCTGCAACTGGTTCAACCCGAGTTCTTTAACCAGCTCACAACCATGCACGGTTTGATCATGGTGTTTGGTGCGGTAATGCCTGCGTTTGTAGGTTTTGCCAACTGGATGATCCCATTGCAAATCGGCTGTTCAGACATGGCGTTTGCCCGAATGAACAACTTCAGCTTCTGGCTGATGGTGCCTGCTGCGATCATTTTGACCGCTTCATTCTTTATGCCGGGTGGCGCAACCGCTGCTGGTTGGACCCTGTATGCACCTTTGTCCGTGCAAATGGGCCCCGGCATGGACGCCGCCATTTTCGCGATGCACATTCTGGGTGCCTCGTCGATCATGGGCTCAATCAACATCATCACCACCATCCTGAACATGCGCGCTCCTGGCATGACCCTGATGAAGATGCCGATGTTTGCCTGGACCTGGCTGATCACTGCTTACCTGCTGATTGCTGTAATGCCCGTGTTGGCCGGTGCCATCACCATGGTGTTGACTGACCGCCATTTCGGCACGTCATTCTTCAACGCTGGCGGTGGCGGTGACCCCGTTCTGTTCCAGCACGTTTTCTGGTTCTTCGGTCACCCA
Source organism: Limnobacter sp. (assembly GCF_043511195.1). Lineage (NCBI taxonomy): Bacteria > Pseudomonadati > Pseudomonadota > Betaproteobacteria > Burkholderiales > Burkholderiaceae > Limnobacter > Limnobacter sp. The sequence continues at coordinate 906,575 of NZ_CP121330.1, forward strand.
GAGGTGTACATCATGATCTTGCCCGCGTTCGGCATCATCAGTCACATCGTGCCCACCTTCGCCCGCAAAACGCTGTTTGGTTACAGCTCCATGGTTTACGCCACATCGTCGATCGCGATTTTGTCGTTCATCGTGTGGGCTCACCACATGTTCACAACCGGCATGCCTGTAACCGGCCAGTTGTTCTTCATGTATGCCACCATGCTGATCGCGGTGCCCACCGGCGTGAAAGTATTTAACTGGCTGGCCACCATGTGGAAAGGTTCGATGACATTCGAAACCCCCATGCTGTTTGCCGTCGGTTTTATTTTCGTGTTCACCATGGGTGGCTTTACGGGTCTTATTCTTGCCATTGCACCGGTTGATATTCAGCTGCAAGACACCTACTACGTGGTGGCTCACTTCCACTATGTGTTGGTAGCGGGTTCACTGTTTGCCTTGTTTGCAGGTACCTACTACTGGCTGCCCAAGTGGTCTGGCCGCATGTACAGCGAGAAGCTGGGCAAGTTGCATTTCTGGTCATCGCTGATCAGTTTCAACGTGACCTTCTTCCCCATGCACTTCTTGGGATTGGCCGGTATGCCACGTCGCTACGCCGACTACGCCACACAGTTCACTGACTTCCATGCCCTTGCCACCATTGGTGCGTTCTGGTTCGGTTTGTCACAGTTGATCTTCCTGTGGTGTGTGCTGCGGGCATGGTTGTTCCAGCAGGGTGAACAGGCTCCTGCAAGCCCATGGGAAGGTGCAGAAGGTCTGGAGTGGACAGTTCCATCACCAGCACCGTTCCACACTTTTGAAGTTCCACCCACAGTGAAGTAATTCACCGCGGGGTTCACAACGGGGGTTTGGCTCAGTCCAACCCTCCGTTGTGTAAAAAGGCTTCCATGCAGAGGCTTTTTCACACAACGAATTGGTTCAGTAAGGAAGTAAGCGTGACACCTGAAGAGAAAAAGAAATCCAGGCAAAACAGGCGTACCGGTTTGATTTTGCTCTCGGTGGCGGCTGTTTTTTTTATCGGTATCCTGATCCGCAAAGTGATGGAGCCGAGCATTCTGAATCTGATGAATTGATTGTTTGATTAGCAGTAGAGGTGAAGCAGCATGGCACAAGGAAATAACCAGAGAACAGGTGGTTTGCACAAGCAAATGCTGATGCGTCTGCTGGTGATTGTGGTGGCCATGTTTGCCTTCGGTTACGCACTGGTGCCAATTTACAAGGCCATATGCGAGATCACCGGGATCAACGTGCTCACGCCGCAAACTAAAAATGCAGCCGAGATCGCCAAGAACACCCAGGTGGACACAAGCCGAAGCATCGAAGTGATTTTTGATGCAAATGAGCGGGGCAAGTTTCAGTTCAAGCCCGAGACCAATCGAATGATGGTCCACCCCGGCGAGTTGGTGACGATGAATTACGTGGTTCACAACAACCTGCCCAACGATACGGCGGGTCAAGCGATACCCAGTTATTTGCCCAGCAAGGCAGCTGCGCATTTCACCAAACTTGAATGTTTCTGCTTCAAGCAGCAGCCGTTCAAGTCGGGTGAAACCAAGGAATTTCCGGTGGTGTTTGTGATCAACCCCGAGTTGCCACAAGATGTACACACCATCACGCTGAGTTATACATTTTTTGAAGTGGCCGGCGCGACAGCCATGGCTGCAGAATAATGTCGGAAGACATCAAAGAGGCCGCATCGCGTAAAGCGAGCAAAGCCACTTTTCTGCAAACCTTGTCGGCTGTGCTGTGGTCGTTTTTTGGTGTTCGCAAGGGTAAAAGTCACTCTGATGACATGCAAAAGTTAAATCCGGTCCACGTGATCATCGTGGGCCTGCTGGCAGCCGCAGGGTTTGTGATCGGGTTGCTGGTGTTGGTGAATTTTGTGGTGAGTTCCGCTTGAGCCGTACGGAACCCGCTGTTGCAGTATTGAAGCATCTAAATTAAAGAAATAGGAGAAACCACCATGCGTGCGAATGCACCATATTACTTTGTGCCCGGCTTGTCCCATTGGCCTGTGCTTGGCGCAGTGGCCATGTTCTTTTTTGTCCTGGGCATGTCCCAGTGGGTAAATGGCGCTGAAGCAGGCCCTTACCAGTTTGCACTCAGCATGGGTATCCTGATTTATGTGTTGACCGGCTGGTTCAAGCACGTGGTGGGTGAATCTCAAAGCGGCCAGTACAGCGATCGGGTCGATGTATCCTTTCGCTGGTCCATGGGCTGGTTCATTTTCTCTGAAGTCATGTTCTTCGCAGCGTTTTTCGGCGCATTGTTTTATGCCCGTCAAATTGCATTGCCCTGGCTTGGCGACATCGACAACAAGGCGTTCTTGTGGCCTGACTTCACTGCCAACTGGCCCAATACAGGCCCCGCTGGTACTGTGGATGCATTCCAAACCATGGGCCCTTGGCCAATTCCAACCATCAACACCGCATTGCTGCTGACCTCAGGCTTGACCCTGACTTGGGCTCACCATGCCTTGATCGCCAACAAGCGTTCTCAGTTGATTTGGGGCTTGGCGCTGACCGTATTGTTGGGCGCAATCTTCATGGGCTTTCAGGCCTATGAATACATTCACGCGTACCGCGACCTGAACCTCAAACTGACCTCTGGTATTTTTGGTTCAACGTTCTTTTTGCTGACCGGCTTCCACGGTTTCCACGTCACCATCGGCGCAATCATGTTGTTCTTCATCATGATTCGTTGCATCAAGGGCCACTTTACCCCCGACAGTCACTTCGCATTCGAAGCGGCTGCCTGGTACTGGCACTTCGTGGACGTGGTATGGTTGGGCTTGTACGTGGTGGTTTACTGGCTGTAAGCAGGGTTTATTCCCACCAGGCTGTAAAAACTACAAATAGAAAAGCCACTGGAAAACTCCGGTGGCTTTTTTTTGGATTTTGAACTTATCGAATGCCTGTTGACTCTATCCAGCCCATGTACCAGGCAAGCAGAATCAGAAGAAATAGCGCAATGGACAAGCCGATGCGCATGGTTAACGCGTTTACAGTACGGCTGGATTTGCTTTTGTCTTTCATGAGAAAGAAGAAAGCTGAACCCAAGCTTGCCAGAATGCCCAGAAATGCCAGGCCAATGATCAACTTCATGGTGAACACCTTTTTAAAACTAACCGTGTACAGCACACAAGTGGAAGTATGTCATGGTTAATGCAGTGAAAACACCCGGCAAAGTCAAGCTGATCTTCACCCTGTTGATCGGGTTTGGCTTGGTGTGGCTGACCTTCAGTTTGGGGCAGTGGCAAACCGGGCGCGCCCAGGAAAAACAAACCCTGTTTGATGCGCAGGCCCGTGCGCTGGCCGCCGAGCCTGTGTCTCCGGCCAGTGGCCAGTTGGACTTGGACAATTTGTCCTACCGAAAAATCGATTTGAAGGGTAGGTTCGAGGCCAAAGCCCTGATATACATAGACAATCGTCAGGTAAATGGTCGACCAGCGGTGCAGGTAGTGCAAGGTTTCAGGCCAGAGGGTGCCAGTTTTCTAATACCGGTGGATCGTGGTTTGTTGTTGCGCAACCCCGCAGAGCCCCGGTTGGCACCCGATATGCCCGCCAATGCCCCAATGGCCGGTGAACTGTTTGATTTGCAAGGCACCATTTTGCCGCGCTTTGCCCAGTCTGCTGAATTGCGTGGCATGGCTTTGGGCGAAGCTGAAAGCATCGTCATGGCTCAAAGCAATGGTTTTGATGTGTGGTCGAATTTTAGTGTGAGCGAATTTGAAAAGCTGAGCGGCGAGCCGGTGAGCAACTTTGTGGTAACCCAGCAGCCGGTCGCGCAAACAGCAGGCCAGCAACAGCAAGCCAGCATGGTGGGGGGCTTTTATCACCTGGCAGTACCGCTGCAAGAACAGGTGGCCAAGCACAAGGGTTACGCATTTCAATGGTTTACCATGTCGGCGGTGTTGGTGTTGCTGACTCTGTTTTTTGTCTACCGAGAGTTTTTTCGAAGCGAGTTTTACAAGGAAAATAAAAAATGAACGCAGCCAGCGCACCCGCGAAGCTGAACAAAAGCCGGATCACCATTTTGTTGGTATTCCTGACATGCGCCTTGCCCATTGTGGCGGCTTTCTATTTGTACTTTTTCAACAAGCCAGATGGCACCAACAATTACGGCACCATTCTTGATCCGCAGGTGAACGTGTCCACTGATGTCTTCAAAAACATCAATGGCGATGATTTCAGCATGAAGCAGGTGGCCGACAAATGGGTGCTGATTCAGGTCATCAACAGCGATTGCGATGAAGTGTGTCAGAACACCATGTACTTCCAGCGCCAGGCCCGTGCGTCCAAAGGCAAGGAGCAAGGTCGGATTGAACGAGTTGTTTTTGTAACCGACAATGGCCCGCTTGAAACCCTGCTGTTGCGCCAATTCCCGGATGTGCATTTTGTACGCGCCAGCGAAGATCAACTTAAAAGCTGGTTGCCACTGGAGCAGGGCATTGTGGGCAACAAAGGCAGCGCTGACATTGGTACCGTGCGCGATCACGTGTTTGTGGCCGATCCATTGGGCCATGTAATGATGCGTTTCCCACCCAACAACACCCTGCAATTCGACAAGTTTCGCAAAGACATCAGCCGCCTGTTGTGGGCTTCAAACATCGGATAAAACGAGAGCAGCATGAGCAGTTACAAGCGTTTGGTCGCATTCACCACAGTACTTACATTCCTTTTGATCATGTTGGGCGCGTTTGTGCGCTTAACGGATGCGGGTTTGGGTTGCCCAGACTGGCCGGGCTGCTACGGCAAGCTCACGCCGACACATGCCGCCGAGGAAATTGCGCAGGCTGTTGAAGTTCAGGGTGGAACGCATGGGCCGGTTTCCATGCCCAAGGCCTGGAAAGAAATGGCGCACCGGTATGTGGCCACCTTTCTCGGCTTTCTGATTATCGGCATTATGGCCATGGCCTGGAAAAAAAAGGCGGAGCTCAGGCAGTCGCCGGCCCTCGCCACATGGCTGTTTTTTGCAGTGTGTCTGCAAGGTGCTTTTGGCGCCTGGACAGTCACCATGTTGCTCAAGCCCGCCATTGTGACCGGGCACCTTATTGGCGGCATGACCATTCTTGGCATGCTGACCTGGTTGTGGTTGCGTCAAACCAGCCCTGCACGCAGCCTTGCACCCCCCCGTGATGGGGGCGGTTTGCGAATTCTGGCGCGAGTGGGTTTGGTGGCAGTGATTGCTCAAATTATTCTCGGTGGCTGGGTTAGCACCAACTATGCTGCGGTGGTGTGCACTGATTTCCCAACCTGCCAGGGCAGCATGTGGCCGCACATGGAATTCAAAGACGCATTTCACATTATTCGGCACTTGGGTGAAACGCCCAACGGTGAAATTCTGAATGTGGCCTCGCTCACTGCGATTCACTTCATTCACCGCATTGGCGCCGTGGTGGTTACCGGTATTTTGGGTGTTCTCGCGTTTGCCCTGTGGCGCAACCCGGGCACCAAGCCTTTGGCCATTAAAGTGGCGGCGGTGCTGACTTTGCAAATTGCCATGGGTATTGGTAACGTGGTGTTTCAATTGCCTTTGTGGTTGGCCGTGGCGCACAATGGGGGCGCCGCGCTGTTGCTGGTCACCCTGATCTTGGTAAACTATCGGGTTGCGGGCAATCGCCATCGAATTTCATAAGGCCCAACATGCCATCAGCTCCACCCAAAGCAGACAAAGCCAAAACCGTGAGCAGTTTTGCTCACGTGGCCAAACAGTACTGGACATTGACCAAGCCACGTGTGGTGGCCTTGATCGTATTCTGTGCGGTAATTGGCATGTTTTTGGCAACCCCCAGTTTGCCCAATGTCCAGGTTCTTATTGCTGGCACCTTGGGTATTTGGCTGGTGGCTGGTGCTGCGGCTGCGTTCAATTGCCTGGTCGAGCAGCAAATTGATGCCAAAATGGCGCGCACGCGTGCCCGCCCTTTGCCACGGGGTGAACTGAATTCTGTCCAAACGCTGGTCTTCTCCAGCATGGTTGGCGGCGTGGGTGTGTGGATTTTGTATGTGTTCGTGAACCCGCTCACCATGTGGCTTACCTTGGCCACCTTCGTGGGTTACGCAATCATTTATACCCTGTTGCTGAAACCCAATACCCCTCAAAATATCGTGATCGGTGGCGCATCGGGTGCCATGCCGCCGGTGTTGGGTTGGGCTGCGGTTACCAACAGTGTGTCTGCCGAGGCACTGGTTTTATTCCTGATTATTTTTGTGTGGACCCCGCCACACTTCTGGGCGCTCGCCCTGTACCGCACGCAAGAATACGCGCGCGCGGGCCTGCCCATGTTGCCGGTAACCCATGGCGCTGCATTCACACAGTTCCATGTGTTTTTGTACACCATCATGCTGGCAGCCACCACGTTGATTCCCTTTGCCATGAAAATGAGCGGCCTGATATACCTGATCAGCGCGGTCGTGCTGAATGCAATTTTCATTGGGTATGGCTACAAGATCTGGAAAAACTACAGCGATGCCTTGGCCAAAAAGGCATTTACGTATTCCATCGCCTATCTGGCGTTTTTGTTCGCGGCCTTGTTGGTCGATCACTATGTAACGGTGTAAGCAGTATGCGCAGTGTATTCAAGCAGTTTCAGCAGGTAAGCAAGGTGTTGGTTTTTGGCGCAGTGGCGCTACTGGCCGCCTGCAATACGGGCCCCGCCACTTTCACGAATACCGACATTACGGGTTCATCCCTGGTGGCCAACTTCAAGCTGAAAGACCTATCGGGCACTGAACGCACCATGGAAAGTTACAAGGGCAAGGTGGTGGCCATGTTTTTCGGCTACACCCATTGTCCCGATGTGTGCCCCATTACCATGCAGCAATGGAGCTAGGTGAAGGCCAAACTGGGCGAAAAGGGAGACAACTTGCAGGTGTTGTTTGTGTCTGTTGATCCCGAGCGCGATACACCCGAACTGTTGAAAAAATATGTGCCCCAGTTTGATCCTTCGTTCGATGCGCTGACCGCCGAGTCATCTGAAGAATTAAAGCCTTTGCTGGCTGGCCTGCGTGTGTTCGCTGGAAAAGTGGAAGGCAGTACGCCAGACAATTACCTGATGGACCACACCTCGGCCAGTTATGTGTTTGACCAGCAAGGTCGTGCCCGTTTGCTGGTTCGTCACAATGCCGACTCCGCGCCTGTGGTCAGCGACGTTGAGCAAATTCTCGACGGCAAGTAACTAATCCTTTCGTGCGGTAATTACACTGCAGCTTAGTTGCGTCAGCTTCAGTGTGAGTTCTTTCTCAAATTGGGCAATTGTGCGCCGCTTGTTTTGTGGCTGCGCGCCAGCCTGTTTCGACATCACGGTGTCTTCATCAACACTGAAGATCACTTCCCATTCCAGCAAAAGTGGTTCATCTTCTGTCGCGTTGTTGAGCAAGGCAATGACGGGTCTGCCTTCGAATAACTCGTTCTGAATCAATTCAAGTGTGGTTTGCACGGTGTTGCCCGCATACCAGTTGGCATTCAACTCTGCCTTGCGCAGTGCTTTAAGCAGTTGGGCCGGTGAAGTGCCCATGGTGCCGCTGAGTAGGTCGGGGCATGCTGCCCACCGCATTATTTCGAGAATATATAGGTCGTTTTGGGGATGGCCGTGCCGGTCTTTGGGTATGTGATTCCAGCCAATTTGATGGTGGTGAAGTACCATGCCTATCGCACAAGGTCCGCTTGCGCGCTCAATGCCTTCCGGTGCCGAAAATTCATAAAACGGGCTTAGGTCAAACTTGGCTTGTGCCTGGAGTTCGCGTGGGGCCTTTGTACCGACAATGGGTTTGGCTTCAGAAAAATCAATCTCGAAGCGCGTGTTGCCGTTCATAAAAACACATGTCCTTTGCTGCTTGACTCAACCCACATCTTATTCAGGGAATGTACGGATTCATGCCGTGCATAGTTCTATGCACAAAGCTTATTCCGTTGTGCAGAACAGAGGCTCGAACTTACTCGGTGGGCAGGTTGGGGGTGTTGCTGGTTTGCAAAGGTGCAGGCAGGCTGCCCAAAGGGGAAGGGGCGCCCAAGGTGGAAAGCAGGCCATCCAAGGCGTCAGTCACGGGGCTCAATACTGCGTCGAGTGGGCCGGCTTCTGGCTCGGGCTCAGGCTCGGGTTCAGGCTCCGGGTTTGTGTTGGGCGGTGGGTTGCTGGCACTATTGCCTGGGTCGTTGTTGTTGCCCGATTCGGCGCTGCTGGTGGTGTCAGTGGTACTCGTGTTGTTGTCTTCGTTGTCGCTGTATATGGCGGCAGTGGCACCCAAAAATACAAGGCTTTCCAGCACGGGGTAGCCAGTGGAGTCACCGCCTTCGGCACTTGTGTCAAACAGGCCGAACAGGTCAGGCGTGTCCGTGGTGCTTGCAGCATTCTCGGGCGGTTGGCTTTCAAAATACACGCCTTGGCCGTACAGGTCGGTGGCAATCCACTGCGGTACCTGGTCCAGTGCAACCACTTCAAGATTGAATGTTGCGGCCGCACCATTTTCAATCACCAATGCGTCTTTTACACCAGTGAATTGAATAATTGCTTTGCTGGCAGGGTCGCTGACCACGCGGTCGCCCGGCAATAACATCATGCCGGGTTGCGCGGGCAGGAAAAAACCATCCCGAACCAACTGCACATTGCCGTTGACCTCGGTAATTTTTGCCTGTTGTTCAATGGACGTGGTTGCTGCGTTCATGAGCACTAAGCGTAATTGTAGGGGCCACCCACTTCAAGGGCTTTTCCAAAACTGGGCATGGCATGTATGCGTTTCACGTAGGCCGCAATTTTGGGCATACTTTTAATGCTGTCCGCCCGGCTCATTGCAGCTTCAAGCGGAAAACTCATCATGAAGTCAGCACCCGTCATCTCGCTGCCGCAAAACCACTCATTCTTGGTCAACACGCTTTCAATGTAGGCGAACTGCTTTTCAAGATTGGGGTTGATGAAATTGCTTTTAACCTGCTTGGAAATGCCGCGCGCTATTGGCAGCACGATCGGCTTGAGCAATGCGGGTACCGGCGCGTTTTCAATTTTGTTGAACACCAGCGTCATGACCAGCGGTGGCATGGCTGTGCCCTCTGCAAAGTGCATCCAGTAGGTGTAATCGCGGTGTGCCTGTGTGCCAGCTTCGGGGCGCAATTTGCCGCCTGCCTTGTCGATCAGGTATTCCACAATGGCACCGCTTTCTGCCACGGTAATGTCGCCATCGGTAATCACGGGCGATTTCCCCAAGGGGTGAATCTTCAGCAGTTCAGGCGGGGCCAGGTAGGTTTTTGCATCACGCGCATAGCGCGTTACCTTGTAGGGCAGGCCAAGTTCTTCAAGCAACCAGATAATTCGTTGCGAGCGTGAGTGTTCCAGGTGGTGTACTTCGATCATGGTCATAAAAAAGGGCTTGTTGCCAAGCCCTTAGTGTAGGTTAGTTTTCACCCGAAATGATTACTGCTTTGTTTTAAACCTCACCGTGTTCGTACTTCAACAAGGCCGTTTTCATTTTTTTCATGGCCTGGGTTTCAATTTGGCGCACCCGTTCAGCCGATACGCCCAGCTCGGCGGCCAGATCATGCAGGGTTTTGGCGTTGTTGCCAGCCAACCAGCGGCTGGAAATAATGCGTTGGCTGCGTTCGTCCAGACTGGCCAGTGCCAGGTCCAGCCCTTCACTGTGCAGGCGTTCCATGTTGGCGCCTTCCAGCACTTCGGTGGGTTCGGCACCCTCGGCGGCCAAATAACGCACAGGGTTGTAGCTGTTTTCCTCGCTGTCTGCGTCTACAACAGGGTCCAGGCTGAATTCATGGCCCGCCATGCGGCGTTCCATGTCGTACACGTCTGCAGGGCGTACATTCAGCTCACTGGCCACCTCGTTGATTTGGTCGGGTGACAGGGTTTGGCCGTACTTCTTGAAGCTGTTCAGGTTGAAAAACAGCTTGCGGTGCGCTTTGGTGGTGATCATTTTCACCATGCGCCAGTTACGGATAATGTATTCGTGAATTTCGGCCTTGATCCAATGCAGGGCAAAGCTGACCAGGCGCACACCACGCGACGAGTCGAATCGCTTTACAGCCTTCATCAAACCGATATTGCCTTCCTGAATCAGGTCAGCATGGGGCAAACCATAGCCCAGGTACTGGCGTGCTACGGCAACCACCAGGCGCAGGTGGCTAAGCACCAGGCGGCGGGCAGCTTCCAGGTCGTTGTCGCGCTGCAGGCGTTCGCCCAACTCCACTTCTTCCTCTTGCGTCAGCATGGGAATTTGGTGGGTGGCGGAAATGTAAGCATCCAGGTTGCCAAGCGGGCCACGGGCGACCAACGCCCATGGGTCGCGCACAGCAAGGCTGTTGCCCATGGCGCGGGTGTTAGCAAGAGTTAACGCAGTGGTCATGATTGCGGTTTTCTCCGAATTAATGAACCAATTTCCAGTTAATTTTAGCACTCCTTGCTACAGAGTGCTAATCGCCCGGAAAGTTCACGAACAGCTGGCTTGACCTGACAGAAACTTTAAAGCACATTGGTATGGCGTCGGTGACCGGTGTGAGCCTTGGGCAATGCAACTATTTTTGGGTGGTACAGCTGTGCAATCTTTTGGACTGATGCTATTGCTAGTCTGCGTTTCTGCCTGTGCTGCGAGTACGCCACGCACAGCGCAGCAAATCTGCGCAAGCACGGAGGCCGGTGCAATGGGCCAGCTGGAATGTGAATTCAAGACGATGGTGTTTGAAGTGAAAACCGAGATCAAGGAGTTCAAGATTCTCGGCGAGGTGCATCAAATCAAGAAAATCGAACTGGTCGATCCCGATGGGGCTCGCATGAAGCTCACCGAGCTGGCAAAGAAGTATGTCGAATTTAAAACGATCCGGATCTTGATGCCGGGGACCATGGTCACCATGGAGTACCTGGAGGATCGCATTAACTTTCAGTTCGATGAGCAGGGCATGCCAAAAAGTGTGACACGTGGATGACAAAAAATCACTGCGCACCTGGGGCATTAATTTGAAGTAATAGTTGAAGCAGGGGTTGTAATGAAGTACTCGGCAATTCTCGGTGTTGCAATGGTGACATTCAGCGCCTACGCACTTTCTGTTGATGTGTTGGCGCAAACAGTCAAGACGAAATCCAAAACGATAGCAACTGAAAGCGTAGACGCCGCAAGGCCACTTGTGCCCGAAGAAAAGATTCTTTTTCTCGAGCTGGCAGACGAGAGCTTGCGGGTTCTTCCCAATGAGGCAAGTCAACCTTTGGTTAAAAAGGTATTGGCTGATACAAAAATCAATGCTGCAGTGGGCGGGCGACTACTCAAAAGATTCTGGGTGGTTAATGCAAAGGACATGCGTACTACGGCAGACCGGGCTCAAGTTCTCAAGCTGCTTCGCGCAAACTCTTCGGTGCGTTCGGTGTCCGAGAACCGAATTTACAAGCCTTTTATTTTCAATGACCCGGGATATCCCAATCAAAAAAATCTATACACCGGCGCGAATCAGACATCGAGCCCTGTGTACGACTCTGAATTTGTAAAGCTGCTGGAGCGCACGCCATCTAGCGCAGAGTCGATGGTTCGGGTTGCCGTTCTCGACACGGGTATTGCACCAGCCCCAGATTTAAATAATCAGTTTGATGTCGAAGCGAATTTTGTGGAAGGTGTTGATTACGATTTCAACAATGAGCGCTTTGTCAGCAACAGTGCACTATTTGCCGATGCAACCGAACCCGCCACATCTGGCGCAAATGGCGGTGAGCCTTTTTATCACGGCAGTAAAGTTCAATCGCTGATTAATGCAGCGGCTGACAACAGCAGCGGAATCGTTGGAATGGACCGTGAGCTTAGGGTCAGTCAAATTCGCGTGTTGAGTGACAGCGGCGGGGACTCCGTCAGCGTCATGTTCGGCGTGCTGTGGTCAGTTGGCCTGTACGACAGGTTTGTGGTTGAGTCGGGCGAAGATCCAAACTTTGAGTTTTTTGCGCGTTTGCCCCCCAACAACAATCCGGCCAATGTGGTTAACCTGTCATTGGGGGGCAATGCAAGCTGTTCCTCTTTTGAGCAGGCTGCCATTGATTTTGTATTGAACAACAGCAGTACCTTGATCGTAGCTGCCGCTGGCAACAGCGCGCTGTACGGTGAACAAGTGCCTTTCGCGCCAGCCAATTGCAACGGTGTCATTTCGGTGGGCGCATCAACCACACGTTTTGGCGATGCGTCATACGGCAATGTAAGCCCCGCGTTGATTACGTCTACATTGGGTGGCGAACCCAGTGTGGGAGACAACCTGCCTGTGACCGAGCCCAGCATTCTAAGGTCCATGAATGGCGTCAGTTTCGCATCAGGAACCAGCTTTTCAACCGCGTTGGTCAGTGGTGTTCTGGCGACCGCGCTTCGACTGGGTCTCAGTGAAGGGGTCACCTCCGCCAGCCTCATTCAAGCGCTGAAGGACACCGGCCATGAGTTTCAGGATCCTGAATCCTACTGCGTTCAAATTAGCGATCCCGTGAGTAATCCGCGACCCTGCGGCACCATTCTGAATACATCAGCATTTCTGTTGGCGGTGACTGGTGTTGACATTAGTGGCACAACAACTTCACCACCGGCGTCCGACGAAGTTGTTGAGCCTGCGCCGGACGAGGACACCTCAAGCAACCAGCCCATTAGCGATGGTGGTGAACTGCCCAGTGAACCAGAGGAATCCAACCCAACAGAAACAGCCAGTTTTCAGTTCTCTGGCACAGTCAATAACGTCGATGCGTCTTCAATTGGTCTGGTGGCCAATGATCCCGCTGTGGATCCCTCAAGCTACTCTGTGTCGTTTGCACGGGATAGCAGTAGTTTTGTGATCAACCTCTCAATTCCGGGTGTTTATCGTTTGAGCTTCGAGGCGGATCGGGTGAGCGAAAGCTCGGAAGTTCAAGCGGCCTCTGCGGGTCAAACACTTTTTGTGAGCGACGTGACTCTGGACTCGGACTCTCGCCAAATTACCGCAACTGACCCGATGGCTCAGGAAACTGCGGATGGTTCGCCTTCCTCTGGAACCACCGCATCATCAGGCGGTGGGGGCGGCGGTGGCGCAATTAACCTAATGGGCTTGCTGGGCATGTTACTGCTGCTGGGCATCGCGAAATTTAGCGGGCCCCAGAAACTTCAACTTTGAACTCCTGTACCGCAATGTGGTGATTTGATTTTCGTGCATTTTGAATTCTTTACATAACTAAACATTTCATTTAATAATCGCACGAATAATTCGCATAAAAATTATAAATATCGCCACGTTGATAGCCGTACTTTTAGGGATAGGGGTTTGAAGAATTTATTGATACTGGAGGATCATCCGACTTCGGCCATGGTCGTTGAAGAAATTATTGGTGCAGTTGTTCCCGGGCTAACGACCCGCATTGTCGAATCGGTGGATCAATTGCACCACATCGAGCCTGCCGATTTTGATTTGGTGGTGTCCGACCTGGTGTTGCCCAACAGCAAGCCTGCCGAGGTAATTGACTTGGTCTCACAGCGCTTTCCGAGTTCATTCCGTATGTTTTTTACAGCGTTGAGTGATGTAAAAATTGAACGACAGATCGTCGACTCAGGCGCATTGCTGCTCTCAAAAAGTCAGCACTACAAAGAGCTCATGGTTCAGGTTCAATCTTTCCTGAAACGCGATTCAGTGAACCTGAATTCAATTTCTCAACGCAACGAGTTTCAAAGCCTGATTCAAATGCCCGGTAGCCCCAAGCCCTTGACCATCAAGCAGGCGCAGGTCATGGAACAGGTGTCCCTGGGTAGAACAGGCAAGGAAATTGCAAAGATACTGGGTATGAGTCCCGACACGGTAAACGCACACATCAAGGAGGCCTTCGGGCGGCTGGGTGTTCAAAACCGTGGCGAGGCAGTGAGCAATTATTCGGTTGCAAGAAAGCTGGCGGCCCGCCTGCATGGGGAGGTCGCACTGGCGCACTTGCAGCCCAACGCCGATTAAACTGTTTGCATGAACCTGAAACGCTATTTGCTGGTGCGAATGATCACCCTGGGCCTGTTGTGCTGGGTGTTGATTTCCGCCTATGTGGTGTTGCGCACGGCCAATGAGGTAGACCAGGCCTTGGCCAGCGACGCTGCCCGCCTGCACGAGATGGTGGAATACTCCATGTACAAGCGGCAAATCAACCCGGAAATTGAAGGGTCGCCGGTGTTGGTGGGCAGCCAGTATGGCTTGTTGCTGGCACCGTACTGCATTCGCTATGAAGGCTGGAACGGGCAGGTGCGGCAAGAGGGCTGTGACAACCTGGTTCGCCACCCTGTTGAAGCAAAGTTAATGCAGCTATTGGGTGTGCAAATTGAATCCGCACCCCAGGCGGTGGGGTTGTGGGGGCAGCCGTTTGGCGAGTTGACCATTACTGCTGATCCGCAATTGGTGCTGGCAAAGTTTTGGCACACTCTGCGAGACTTGCTACTGCTCAGTAGCCTGATTGTAGCCAGTCTTGCAGCCCTTTCCTATGCGGTGATCGGGCGCGCCTTGCAGCCAGCAGCCACCTTGGTGGAGAAAATTGACTCCATTGCCATTTCCGAGGACAGCCCGCCCCCCGAGCAATTGCCTGATGTACAGCCTCGCGAGTTTGGCCGCATTGCACAAGGGGTGAATCGCCTGAATGATCGCCTATGGCGCCTGACCCAAACCCGCCGCAGCCTGATGATGAAATTGCTGAACGTCCAGGAAGAAGAACGGCGGGAATTGGCGCATTGGGTGCATGCAGATCTGGGCCAGTCATTAAGTCTGATCGCCGTCAATTGCGCACAACTGCGTGCGCAGTTAAAGGGTGGCTATACCGGGGTGCAGGAAAAGCTGGAAGAAATTGATCTACAAATTGAAGGTGCATTCGAGCGCATGCGCGCAGTCTTGGTGAACAAGTGCCCGCCCGTGTTGGAGGGTGCCGACTTGGGCATGGCCATTCAAGACCTGTGTACCCGCTGGGAGATTAATGCCGGCAGCGGTTGGACTGTGAACCTGAGTCTTGACCCTGTTGCGCTGGGCAAGTTGGACAAAGACCGCGCGCTTTGTGTTTACCGCACGGTCGAGGAGTGCCTGGCCAACGCTCGGCGACATTCAGCGCCTGGCGGTTCTGCCGTGAAAGTAAGTTTAATCTTGGATAAAAAGGTGTTGGAACTTCGTGTTGAGAACACCATGCATCCATCTTCTAAAACACCTGCGCCCTCGGGCGGCATGGGTCTGAATTTGCTGGCTGAACGGGTGCGGGTGCATGGCGGTGTGTTCAACGCCCAAATTGAAGAAGGGCAGTTTGTGGTCTCAGCCCAATTTCAGCAACAAGGTGCCGCATGAATAACACCGACTGCAATGTTTTGCTGGTAGACGACCACGCCGTGGTGCGCGCAGGTTACCGGCACTTGCTGGAAACGCAAGGCGGTTTTAGTCAGGTTCGCGAAGCGGAAAACGCACAAGAAGCTTTTGCCGCCTGCCAGAAGGAATTGCCGGTCTTGATCATTTGCGACATCAGCATGCCCGAACCGGTGGGCTCGAGTTTGATTCAGCGGGTGTTGGGGCGTTGGCCTGACGTAAAGTTTCTCATGTTCACCATGCACAATTCGATCGAATTGGCCCGCGCGTGCATGGACGCTGGTGCAAAAGGTTATGTGACCAAAAGCAGCCGGCCCGAGGTGCTGTTAAGGGCGATCGGTGAGGTGTTGGCTGGGCGCACCTTCATCAGTGCCGACTTGTCGCGTTTAATGGCGCTGTCACGCTTGCGTGACAACCGGGGCGGGCTGGGTGAACTCAGCAGCCGGGAGTTCGAGGTGTTGTGTTTGCTGGTTGCGGGGCAATCTGCCGAGCAAATTGGTGAGCTGCTTTTTCTCAGCGCAAAAACCATTCACAACATTCATTACCAAATCAAAAAGAAATTGCAGGTCAGTAATGACATTGAACTGACCAAGCTGGCCATTGGGTGGGGATTAACCAGCCCTTTGATTTAATTGACACCCCCTTATGTTCTGATCTGACCTTGTTGTTTTGAATCCATTGTGTTGAAAAAAAAGTAATAAAAACAAAACACTAATTAAATTCAGAGCGGTGGGGGGGACTATGACTAAAGATATTTCGCGGTCAGCATGGGGCATGTGTTGTGTAACTTTGGTATTGAGCCGTTGTTTAGGCGGAGGTGATGCGGTTACGCCGAATGCTGGTAATCGAAGCCCCGTAGCGCCAAATGAAGAAGATACCCTTGCTACCCAAACTTCAATTCCCAGGGCTCAGTGTCGTGAGGGTGATCGGGCTGAGTCTGCACTTCAAGGTCAGGTGCCATTGAGCGAGAGGCTGGCCGGGTTTCAAGGAAGTAATTGCAATATTGATTTGGTGTCGCAGTACGAGGGTGAGGGCGCAAGTTGGATGCATACCTCCTATCGCAACTGCTCCTATTATGGCCAGGCATTCGCGGCCACAGCAGTGTCTTCGCCCAGTGTTCCCAGAGCAAATTTGCAGCGACCCGGCACGGTCGTGATGGACGTGAGCGATTCAAGCAACCCCGTCGATGCTGGGCGCCTTACCAGCGTGTCAATGCTTGATCCATGGGAATCCTTGAAGGTCAACGTGCAGCGTGGTTTATTGGCGGATGTCAATGGCACAAGTGCTGGCGGTGGCCCAGAGTTTGATGTTTACGACATATCCAAAAACTGCGTGCAGCCAAGGTTGCTCTTCAGTGGTCCTTTGGCAGACGACACCGTAATTGGTCATGAGGGCGAATGGGCTCCTGATGGCTTGACGTATTACGGTGGTGATCTGAATCAGGGGCAATACTATGCAATTGATGTAACAAATCCATCGTCACCCGAATTCATCACGAAATTTACCCCGCCTGTCGGTGTGCATGGTTTGTCAGTTAGCGCGGACGGAACACGTGGTTACGTCACCTTGTCTGGTACCGCGCGCAATGAAGGTAACAATACCAACGGTTTTGCGATTTATGATTTCACGCCGATTAGTCGGCGGATGACAGACCCAAGTCCGGTACTTTTGGCAGAGGTTTACTGGGCAGATGGATCGGTGGCACAACACACAATTCCTGTGAAAATTGCCGGCAAAGACCACCTGATTACTGTGGATGAACTGGGCTCTGACGGAGTCAATGCCGCAGCGAGTCGCATTGTTACCTGTGGCTCAGGTCGCTTGCCGTTTGGAATCCCGCGCATATTTGATGTCAGTGACATCAGCAACATTCGATTGCTGTCCAAGCTTACGCTT
Organism: Limnobacter sp.; assembly: GCF_043511195.1. NCBI lineage: Bacteria > Pseudomonadati > Pseudomonadota > Betaproteobacteria > Burkholderiales > Burkholderiaceae > Limnobacter > Limnobacter sp. The sequence continues at coordinate 923,765 of NZ_CP121330.1, forward strand.
GAAATTAATCAGCCTGAAAATTGCGTTGAAGCCTCTGCAGACACAGCGGGGTTGGCCCTGTTTGGATATGACAGTCATTATTGCCAGGTAGATGATCCAAATGACGCGAAACTGATGGCTTGTAGCTACTTCAACTCGGGGCTAAGGGTATTCGATATTTCAAAACCAAATTTGGTTAAAGAAATCGCTTACTTCAATCCAGCAATGAGTCCAGGTCAAAAAGGTGGTTCTACTTTCAATGTGACGGGTAATTGTTTTGGCGCAGATTGGACTTCTTCGCAGCCACGATTCATTCTTGAAAAAAATGAGATCTGGTTTACTTCGCAGTGTGCAGGTTTTCAAGTGGTCAAATTAGATCCCGCAGTGTTGCCCAAATAATCGTGAATATGGGCAAGTATGGATTGTTTTTCCTGGGGCTTTTGCTGGGGTGGTGGCTTGCTCCCCAGGCAGATACCCGCGCACCTTTATCTCCTGAGTCCGCAGTAGAGAATCGGATTGATATTGATATCGGGTACGCGCAAAGTATGTTGGTGCATCACCAGCAGGCCTTGATCATGGCAAGTTTGATGCAAGGCGATCAACAGTCTGCAGTTCAAGGATTGGCTAGCCGCATAGTTCGCGAACAGTCCATGGAGATGGAGAGCTTAAAGGGCTGGTTGGCTGGTCAGCGTGCGGCCTCTTTGCCTGCGAGCGGTGATTTGATGGGGTGGATGAAAAACAATTCCCAGTTGTTGAATGTCAATGAAGCACTGTACCTGGAGCGTTGTGAGCGAAGTCCGTTGGGCATGGCTGGTCTGGTGGAATCTTCATCAATCAAGAAATTGGGGGATGGGTCGATGACGCTGAAGGAAAGGGAAGCGAGTTTTCTAAAATTGATGATCGAACATCACCAGGGCGCTGTCAGCATGTCGACCCTGCCATCGCGTGCAGCAGGCACCCCATTTATTCGAAACCTGGCGCAGCATGTTTTGCAGAGACAAACGCAAGAACTTGCACAGATGATGGCGATGCTGGAACAATAACAACTTAGCTCGGGCAAAATTCCTGAGCAGGGTTTAGTAATCTAATGACATGGCAAAAACACCTGCCTGCCCAAACAACAACATTGGAGAAGTAGACATGAGCTGGACCACCCCACAATTTGTAGACATGCGTTTTGGTTTTGAAATCACCATGTACATTGCCAACCGTTAATTTTTTCGGTTGTTGCTTCAAGAAAAAGGAAGGTCAAGCAGAGTTGGCCTTCCTTTTTTTTATGCGCGACGCAGCTGCTCGGTCGAATTCATGGTGAGTTTAAGGCCTTGCTCCAACAAGGACTTTGCAATGCTTTCGTCGCCAAAGCCGTAGGGTGCGGCCGGTGCATGGTCATACAGCAAACCCAGGTAAAGGTAGGCTGCACCGTCGTTTGGTGCCAGTGAAATGGCACGTTCAAATGACGCTTTTGCATGGGCCTGAAATTGCAGCGCGCAAAGCCCACCCAACGATTTTGCATATCCCGTCAGTACAATACCGTTCCAAAGCAGAACCTTTGCGTCATTTGGGTATTGATGCGCCAATTCCTGTGTGGTTTCAGCCAGGTGACACAACATGGCGTCGCGAGTGCGGCCAAAGTCACATCGAAGTGCTTGGGCCCAACTGGATTGAATGGTTTCAATACATTGATTCGTTGCGGTTTTTGTACGCGCTGTGCGGGATGCCGCACTGGCGTCAATTACGTTAAATACGCGTCTCATAGGTGACTCCTAAACGACGTTAATCCTGGTGATATGTTGCATGATGGCAACCGTTTCGTTGATTAACGCGGAAAATTCGTTTAGGAGTACAAACGATCAAAAAAACTTGCTTAGCCGGGTATGTCCAACGACCCAACTGACTTTGGCGACACCATGACACCCCAAGGCATGTTGCCCTCCGGAATGTCTTTGATCACATTGCCTGTGGCGTAGTCCAGCACCAAAATATTGTTGCTGCGACCGCAGGCCACTATCAATTTTTTGTCATTGGGTGTGAAGCTGAAGTGCCAGCAGCGTTCGCCCACTGGCATTTCGCGTTTAAGTTCCAGCGTTTTGGCATCAAATACCTGAATCGCTTTGCCACGCGCCAGCGCCACTACAATTTCAGAACCGTCGCGGGTGTAGGTAACACCGTAGGGAACTTCGCCGGTGGCGGCCTCGTTAATCACATTGTAGTTTTTGTCCAGAATCAGCATTTTGTTACCGTATTCCAGGGTCACCACAAACTGTTCGCCATCGGGTGAGCGCTTCACGCCACGGGGCCGAATGCCGTAGCTTTCCGTGTCGATCTGTTTGATTTTCTCACCGGTTTCAATGTCGTGAACCGACACATTTTCATCGGCTTCATTGGTCACAATAATGTGTTTGCCATCGGCAGAAAACTCGATGCCCTCGGTTTCAAACCCGGCTGTAATTTCCTTGATTTTCTCGCCTTTCACCAAGTCGATAATTGCCACCTGTGCGGGTAGTTCATCCCCTTCCTCGCGTTCTTTCTCAATGGCCTTGGCTTCCGCAGAGCCAGGCTTGGGTGGGGGGCCACCTTTCGATGCCGGTTCATAAGCCACAAAGGCCAGGTTGCCAAGTACGCGTACAAATTCGGGGTTAATGCCCACGGGCACGCGGCGCACCACCTGGTTGGTTGCGGTGTCAATGATGGCCAGGTCTTTGGTTTCTTTCACGGCCACCACCAGCAGTTTGCCGTCGTCGGTTAAACCCACACCGCGACCACCTTCGCCCACGTTAATTTCGCCAATCTTGGAATAGTCGGCCAACGAGTAAATGGTCACCGGGCCGTCTTGGTGTGTAATGTAAGCCACTGCCTGCGGCGCAACCTGCTCGACCGGAACTGCAGCTTCAGGGGGCACAGTTTCTTCTTTTTTAGAACAGGCCGCCATGGCCACTGTCATGCCCAATGCAACCACACTTACTTTGAATTTCATGTCTTGTTTTCTCCCTGCTGAATGCTTCGACGCTACGGAAGTTTCCCTGTTTTGTCTCGGGAATATTTCCTGAAATATGAATTGTCATTGTGACAGGTCATGTGGGCAATTCCTTCCAAACGTTGATTTAACGCCGTTTCTGCAAGCATTTTGAACCTTTGTGACAATTTGGTTTCAATACACTGTGTAGTGTGACCCGTAACCCTTTTGTAAAGAAGTGCAGCCATGAAGTATGTTCAAGAAAAACAAAACCCGGTTTTGGAGTCACGGTTGATGCCACGCGTGGCATTGTCCGCCTCCATGGGTTTTGCGGCCTATTGGACCTACCTGTACTTCAGCCAGACCAGGCACATATTCAGCCCCGCTTTGAAGCACCACGAAGTACTGACCCACCATGCGCACGAATTCACCGAATTGCGTTTGCAGGTGGCACCGGGCATTGAACTGGAAGGTTGGGTTCGCATGCCTACGGGCATGGGCGGCGCAGGCAGCAAAGCACCCTGTGCCATTTATTTTGGTGGCCGCAGCGAAGACGTGCGCTGGTTGCTGAACGAAGCACAAGGTTTTAAAAACCTGCCCTTGGTGTTCTTCAATTACCGGGGCTACGGCAACTCCAAGGGCAAGCCCATGGAAAAGCATTTGGTGGCCGATGCACGCGCCATTTACAAATGGGTGGCTGAACAACCTTGGTGCGACCGCAATCAAATTTCGGTCATTGGGCGTAGCCTGGGTACAGGCGTGGCCATGCAGTTGGCAGCCAGCACACCCGTGCACAAACTGGTGTTGTTTACGCCTTACGACAGTTTGATCAGCATTGCCAAAAAGAGAGTACCCCTGGCACCTGTCTCGCTGTTGTTGCGCAGCAAGTTCAAATCGCATGAATGCGCTGTGAATGTGCGCAATCCGACCTTTGTGTTGCTGGCTGAAAATGATCAGGTGGTGCCGCACGATTCTTCGTTGCGGTTAATGCAGCACTTTGCAGTGAAACCCTTGGTGGCTACAGTGAAAGGAACTGACCATGTCAGCCTGCCGCACGACACCGATGCGCAAGGTTTGGTCAGTCATTTTTTGACGACGTAATTCACCCACTCCCGGTATTCGCTCGGCGTTTTGCCGGTCAGTTTTTTAAATGCACGCGTGAAGTTGGCGCGGTCTTGGTAACCCACACGCTGGGCTATTTCATCCACGTTCAGCTTCGTGGTCTCAAGCAACAGGCAGGCATCGCGTTGAATGACCTCGCCCAGTAAATCGCTGAAGTTTCGCCCTTCGTTTTGTAATTTACGCTTCAAGGTGCGTACCGACATGTGCAGGGTCTCGGCCATGTCTTCAAGCTGCGGGTAGCGGCCGTCCCGGCAAATCAGCAGGTTTTTCACGCGCCCGCTTAAATTGTCGCCTAGGCCCAGGGCAATCAATTCCTGCTCGCATTGTTGAATCACCATTTGCGCTGTGGTGGCATTGGCGGTGGGCAAAGGCAGGTCAAGCCATTTGGCGGGAATTCGAATTTGATTGCCTGCCGCATTGAAACGGCACTTGGGCAGGCTGCTGGCGTAACTCGCGTAATAGGGCGGTTCAGGCCAGTCAAACCACAGCTCGATACCACTTGCCTCGCTTTTGCTGCCCATGGGGTTGAACAGGCTTTCGAACAGGCGCCACACTTCAATTACAAAGTTTTCGATGGCGAATTTGCGCACGGGCTCAAGCGGCATGGCCTCGCGAACATGGCACACCAAAGTGCGTTCGTCTTCGCTGGTGTCAATGGTGTAGAAGGGCACTTTGGTGGGCAAAAACCGAATGCCCAACTCGATCGCTTCACGCAGGGTGGCGCAACTCATCAAACCAAAGCCGATCATGCCGGCTTTGGTCAGGCTGCTTTGCAAACCCATCTCGATGGCAATGTGTTCGCTTTGAAACAGCGCCAGCAAATTCATCACAATAATGCCGTGCTGTGCCGCGGCAATGCGGCTGTTGGGCACCTGTAACTGGGCAAGGGTCAGCCCGCTGTGTTCCAGAATTTGTTCAGCCGCGAAACCACGCTGCACCGCATAGTTCACGAAAAACAGCGGATAGGCTTGCGCCACCGTGGTTTGTTCCAGCAGCCTAAGCTGCGGCAGGTCTTTCAGTTCCATGCCCAGTAAACCAGGGTGGCCGCTGCCACCAGCAGTTGCACGCTGTTAATGATCACGCTAAGCCGGTGCTTGCTGTTGAATTCAGCACCAGCGGCTTTGTCGCCCGCCAGTTCCCGGTCGCGCAGCTCATTGATTTGAAGCATCAACACTTGCCGGGTGTACACACTGGCTAAACCCACCAAAGCCGAGGGGAACAACACCCAAAAGCTGCCGCCCGAAAGCCCTGCAAAAATTGCACTGAGAAAGCCAAACACGATCACGTACAGGTAGTACCACGGGAACACTGCCCGAATGAATGGCCCAGCTTGTTCCATGGGCAGCTTTGTGAATACCAACGGGGCAAACAAGGCCGAGAACGCCAAAATACCGCCGAACAAACCACCCAAGGCCAGGGTTGTGAGCGCTTGAAACCATTCCATGTTGTACTCCTCTGCTGCTAATTCAATTAGTGGTCAGTGCATGGCCTGCGCCACGAGTTTGACTCCAAATGCAGAGCATACTTTGCTCACGGTCTCAAATCGCGGTGAGGCATTTTTTCGAAGCGCTTTGTAAAGCGCTTCGCGAGTAATTCCCGTGCACTTTGCAACATCACTCATACCTTTTGCACGAGCGATATCGCCCAAGGCAGCGGCTAAAAGGGCGGGGTCATTGCTCTCAAGAATATCCGTCAAGTACGCGGCGATGGTCTCTGGGCTATCTAGGTGCTCAGCGATTGAGAAGTCGTCAAGCTCATCGAGTGTCAGTTTGATTTTTGTCATTTGAGAAACTCCTTATTCAATCGAAGTCGCCCAAGAATCGCGCCTTTCACAATTTTGTCTTCGAGTGATTCTAGCCAGTCTGTGAACGTGGGAAGACTTTTTAGTTTAAACATCAGTTGAGTTATTGTAATCGATCGATTACATGCATGGAAGAGTCAAAAAGACCATTTTTGTAACTTTAAAAAGCAAACAGTTCATGAGCTTGGCCCAAATTGACTCCAAAGTCGTCACTTTTCACACTCACGCCTGTTGCACCCAAGCCCCTACACTGCAACTCATCGAAAACCACTACAACACGAGACAGCACACATGGCCAGCTCAAAAAAAGAAGTACAAAATATTCTTGAAGTTGCAATCGTCGGCGCAGGCGTTTCAGGCTTGGGCATGGGTATTCAACTGCTGAAAGCAGGTGAAACCAATTTCAAGATTTTCGACAAAGGCCACGATGTGGGCGGCACCTGGCGCGACAACACGTATCCCGGTTGCGGTTGCGACGTAAAAAGCAGCCTTTACAGCTATTCCTTCGAGCCTTGGGCCGAGTGGAGCAACAGCTACGCCAAGCAAGGCGAAATTTACAAATACCTGCGCCACTGCGCCACCAAGTACGGCGTGTACCCTCACATTCAATTCAACACCAGCATCAGCGGTTCTGTGTTTGATGAAGAGGCTGGGCTTTGGAATATCACCACAGCCGATGGTAAAACCATTCAGGCTCGCAATGTAGTCACCGCGGTTGGCCCGTTCAGTGCACCCAAGGTGGCTGAATTCAAAGGCGCTGAAAAGTTCAAAGGCAAAACCGTGCACACAGCTGCATGGGACCATTCTGTTGAACTGGAAGGCAAGCGTGTTGGCCTGATTGGTACTGGCGCCACAGCCGTGCAGGTTGGCCCAGCCATTGCAGACAAGGTGAAAAACCTGGTGGTGTTTCAGCGCACAGCCAACTGGATTATGCCGCGCCCAGACCGCAACATTGAAGAAGCGGAGAAAGCACTGAACCGCAAAACCCCGCTGAACATGAAAATGAATCGCTTGGGTGTTTACTGGTTCAATGAACTGACTGCGCCGTTTTTGATTTTGAAGTACGACATGTTCAAGGCCCAGCCTGAAAAAATGTCCAGCAGCTATTTGGCTCGCAAGGTGAAAGACCCCGAGTTGCGCAAGAAGCTGACCCCCACTTTCAAGTTCGGTTGCAAGCGTGTATTGGTGAGTTCCGATTGGTACCCCACCATGCAAAAAGAGCATGTGCATTTGGAAACCAACGCCATTGATTGCATCACTGAGAAAGGCATTCGCACAGCCGATGGTGTGGAGCATGAGCTCGACGTGATCATTTACGCCACAGGCTACGAAGTACGCCACACTGGTTCGCCCATCGATACCAAAGGCATTGGCGGTGCAAGCCTGCACGAGAAGTGGAAAGACGGCTCAGAAGCCTACCAAGGCATTTCAACCGCTGGTTTTCCAAACCTGTATTTCCTGGTTGGCCCCTTCACCGGCCCCGGTCACACCTCGGTAATCGCTTACGCAGAGGCACAAATCGGCTATGTCATTCAAGCGATTAAACTGCGTCAAAAACGCAAGTTGAAAGCAATTGTCGTGAAGCCCGAGGTTGAAAAGAAGTTTGTGAACACCATGGACTTCCGCAGCGACCACACTGTGTGGAAAAGTGGTTGCGCCAGTTGGTACCTAAGCCCCAATGGCCGCAACAACACGCTGTACCCCGGCTTGAATGCCGAGTACCGCATGCGCGTTGCACGCTTTAACCCGGCTGAATATGTGCTCACCGGCAGCAATGGCAAAACCGTGAAGCCGAAGGTGACAGACCATATCAGCACAGGTTTAATGGCACTGAAGGTGGCCTGAAAAAAAACAGTCAATACTATCCAGAATGGATAAAAGTATTGATATTGAAATCTAACAGGCAGACACTGATCGTTCCCCCAAAAAAGGAGAACGCCCATGTCGACCCAAGGCACCAAAGCATCTGACTTATTCGTTCGGGCCCTGGAGGCCGAAGGTGTCAAGCACATTTTCGCAGTACCCGGCGAAGAAAATCTCGACATGGTTGAAAGCCTGCGCAACAGCAGCATCAAGCTGGTGCTTACCCGCCACGAGCAAGGGGCGGGTTTCATGGCCGCCACCTACGGGCGTTTAACTGGTCGTGCCGGTGTGTGCATGGCCACACTGGGGCCGGGCGCCACCAACTTCACCACCCCGGCAGCGTATGCACACTTGGGTGCGTTTCCGCTCATCATGATCACCGGGCAAAAGCCCATCAAAAAGTCCAAGCAGGGCCAGTTTCAAATCATTGATGTGGTCAATCTGTTCGATCCGATCTGCAAAATGAGCAAGCAGATTGTTCATGGCAACACCATTCCCGCTTTGGTTCGCGAGGCATTCCGCATTGCCGAAGAAGAACGCCCCGGTGCTGTGCTGCTGGAATTGCCCGAAGACATTGCCGCTGAGCCCACCAGCGCACCGATTATTCCCCGTAGCGAAAGGCACTATGCCGTGGCCGACGACGTGGTGCTCAACGAAGCGGTGTCCATGATCCGCTCCGCCCGCATGCCCTTGGTGTTGCTGGGCGCGGGTGCAAACCGCAAGCAGGCACGCTTGGCCTTGCAGGAATTTATTGAAACCACAGGAATTCCTTTTTTCAGCACGCAAATGGGCAAGGGCGTAGTCGACGAAGGCTCACCCCATTTCTTGGGCACCGCTGCACTTTCTGATGGTGATTATCTGCACTGCGCCATTGAGCGGGCCGACCTCATCATCAATGTGGGCCACGATGTCGTCGAGAAGCCACCGTTCTTCATGGCCGTTGGCGGAAAAGAAGTAATCCATGTGAATTACCGTTCAGCCAAAGTCGATCAGGTGTATTTTCCGCAGTGCGAAGTGGTGGGCGATGTGGCCCGCTCGGTGCAAAAACTGACCCAGAAAATTGGTGGCAAAGTGGTGTGCGATTTGGCTTACTTCAACCGCATTCGCGAAGAAGTTGAACTGCACATCAAAGAAGGCGCCGACGACGACCGCTTTCCGGTTATTCCCCAAAGGCTGGTGGCTGAAACCCGCCGTGCCATGGGCGCCAAAGACATCATTGCGCTGGACAACGGCATTTACAAACTGTGGTACGCCCGAAATTACAAAGCTTACGAGCCCAACACCGTGCTGCTGGACAACGCGCTGGCCACCATGGGTGCAGGCCTGCCGTCTGCCATGATGGCGGCCATGCTGTACCCCGACAGGCGGGTGATGGCCATTTGTGGCGACGGCGGGTTCATGATGAATTCTCAAGAAATTGAAACTGCCGTACGCCTGAAGATGAACCTGGTCGTTACCATTTTGAATGACAGTTCTTACGGCATGATCCGCTGGAAGCAAGAGCACGCTGGCTTTGCCGATTGGGGGCTTGAATTTGGCAACCCCGACTTTGTGAAGTATGCCGAGGCCTATGGCGCAACAGGCCACCGTGTGGGCAGCGCAGCCGACCTGGTGCCCACCTTTGATCGGGCATTTCAGGCGGGCGGTGTGCACATTGTGGACGTTCCCGTGGACTACTCTGAAAACAAACGCGTGCTGATCGATGAATTGGCCGCAAAGGTGTGTTTGATATGAGCAACTCAGTGAACAACGCCACTTTGGAAGTGGTCAATCCCTTTGATTTGAAGCCGATTGGCGAAGTGAAACTGGTCGATTGGCAAACCATTGATGGTTGGTTAAACACCGCCCACCAGCTGCACAAAACCCGCTCGGGATGGTTGCCCGCCCACAAGCGCATCGCCATTCTGAAAAAAACAGCGCAGCTTATGCAAGGCCGGTTCGATGAACTGGCTTTTCAAATTGCCAACGAGGGCGGCAAGCCCCTGATGGACGCCAAGGTGGAAGTAACCCGCGCCATTGATGGTGTCGAACTGTGCATCAAAGAGCTGGGCCACCTCACAGGCAGTGAAATTCCCATGGACCTGACCGCCGCTGGTTCTGGCCGCATGGCGTTTACCACCCGTGAACCCATTGGCCCTGTGGTGGCGGTATCGGCATTTAACCACCCCCTGAATTTGATTGTTCACCAGGTGGGCCCCGCCATTGCCACCGGCTGCCCTGTGCTGGTGAAGCCAGCCAGTGCCACCCCCTTAAGTTGCCAGGCCTTTGTGAGCATGTTGTATGAAGCGGGCCTGCCCGAGGAATGGTGCCGCTTTGCGCCCTGCAAAAGCGATGTTGCTGAACAAATGGTGACCGATCACCGCGTGGCGTTTTTCAGTTTCATTGGTTCTGGTGCTGTGGGGTGGCGGCTAAAAAGCAAATTGGCCCCTGGCACGCGCTGCGCACTTGAGCACGGCGGTGTTGCTCCAGTCATTGTTGATGATTGCGCCGATCTCGACACCATGATCCCCGCGCTGGTCAAGGGCGGTTTTTATCATTCGGGGCAGGTGTGCGTCAGTGTGCAGCGCGTTTATGCGCCAGAAGACATGGCCACAGCCTTGGCGCAAGCCATTGCTGACAAGGCTTCCCGGCTAAAAGTAGGCAATGCAATTTTGGCCGACACCGAATGCGGCCCCTTGGTCAACCCGAATGAAGTCAAGCGCGTTGAGCACTGGGTAAATGAAGCTGTAACAGGTGGTGCACAGGTGTTGTGTGGTGGCCAAAGGCTGGGTGACACAACTTATGCACCCACCGTGCTTTTAAACCCGCCCCGCGATGCCAAAGTCAGTACCCAAGAAGTGTTTGGCCCCGTGGTGTGTGTTTACGGCACCGAATCGCTGGCCGATGCAATTGAACAAGCCAACAGCTTGCCAGTTGCGTTTCAGGCGGCGGTGTTTACCCAGAAGTTAAAAGTGGCCATGCGCTGCGTGCGTGAAATTGATGCCACCGCAGTCATGGTCAACGATCACACGGCGTTTCGCGTTGATTGGATGCCTTTTGCTGGGCGGCGGCAGTCGGGTTACGGGGTTGGCGGAATTGGCCCCACCATGCACGACATGACGCAAGAAAAAATGGCGGTCATCAAGTTGTAATTACAAAGTAAATTCAAAACACTATGGCACTGAAAAAAATAAATCTGAGTGACGTCACCGTGCTGATCCGCACGCGCAGGCGTGAACTGGGGCTGACCCAGAAGCAGCTGGGTGAAAGGCTTGGCATTGATCAGCGCACGGTGTCGTCTCTGGAAAAAAACCCGGGGTCGATCAGCGTGAACCGCCTGTTCGCCGTGCTCGACGCCTTGCAGGTCAGCATGTATTCCCCCACCGATCCCCGCGATGAAAGCAGCCTGGCCCGGCTTACCGTCGACCAGTTGTTTAGAAACGCAAAAATCGTCTGAACCGCATATTCTGAAAGCCGGGTGCTCACCCCATCACCCGGCTACCATCACCCAAACTGATTCAATTCGCTGAAATCCAGGCAGGCAAGTAACTTCGCACGGTTATTCGCCCGCGCTGCTTTCATGAATTTCGTTCAAATTCCCGTTTTTGGTCAATCGGTCAAGCCTGGTTTGGGGCTGCGGTTTCGCGGCAACTATTGGGCTTTTTTTGACAAACGCACCGAGTTGTCGCCTTGGTTGGCCTTGCACCGCGAGTCCATTAACGACACCGAACTCGATGAGCTCATGCTGCACGGCTTTCCGCGCACGCGCACCGGCGACACTGTGGATTGCAAGGTGCTCAGTCATTTCGGATTGGTGCAGGGCGATTTGTATGCAGACGTCTTTTTCGTTGGCCGCAGCGAAAGGCAACGCACCGCCGCATTCACTGGCGATTTGCTGGTGGTCAAATTTCCGCTTTCAGCAGATCCGCAAAAAGACCTGCTTAACTCCAACAGCATTTACTGGGCCAACGAAGCCAAATTGCAAGCCCACCCTGTGGGCAGTGCCGAGCACGAACGTGGCAAAGCGCTGGTTGAAATGGCCAGTATTTTGCTGGCCCGCTGGCGCGAACACGATTCACAAAACCTTGAATTCAAGGTCAAGAGCAGAATTGTCGAATTGTGGAATGAAGGCAAAGCGCTTGGTCAAGGCGCGGGCGCCGCAGCCATGGGGTTTATTCAAGGCCTTTGGGACTTGATCAAAATAAGTGTTGAGTTCACAGCCAATGCAGTAAAAGCCACCTGCGCTGGGTTCGAGACGCTGATCAATTCCAACTTTGCGCAAATTCAGCAAATGTTGATTGGCGCTGGCATGGCCGCTTACGGCACAGCACAAGAAATGATCGCCACCTTGAAAGAGGGCATGCGGCTGTTCAACCTGATCGGCTCAGACCACCTGCTGCGTGCGGGTTTGTTCGAATTTCTCGATGGCTATTCCGAAAGCGTGCCCCACCTTCGGCGCTTGAGCAATGCGGCCACCGTGGTGGTGGTCATTGGCATTGAAGTGTTGCTGGCCTTGGCCACATTGGGTGGAAGCATTGCTGTGGGGGTTGCGCGGGCCGGTGCCAATGTTACCCGCGCAGCAAGCCACGTTGGCCCCTTCACCATGGCGGCAATTCGGCATTTGGCCAATTACGCCAAGGCGGTAGAAAAAGCAAAGGCCCACAAGTTGCGCGCCACTGCGGGCTCGCCTTCTGCACCCGCGCCCGCCAAACGGGGTGCCGCACCCGCAGGTGAAAAAAATACCGACACCAACAAAACACCCACCCAAACTTCGCAAGGGGCAAGCACACCCAAAGTAGCCGACACCACAACAGCGGGCGAACCCATCAGCATGATCAACGGCGAGGAGTTGTTGCAGCTGCAGGATTGTTCGCTACCTGGGTTGGTGGGCTTGAACTGGCAACGCACTTACCGCAGCAGCCTGGCTGAACAGGGCTTTAATGCAGGGTTGGGCGCGGGTTGGGCGTACCCGCTTGCGCAACGCATTGAAACCGAACCGGCTGGCCTGAACTACATCGACGACGAAGGCCGCACGGTTTACTTCAAACCCTTAAAGGTAGGCCAGCGCTGCACCAACACCAGTGAATTTTTAACGCTGGTACGAACGGGCGAACATTCATTCCAGCTGCAAGCCAGCAACGGTTTGGGCCTGCGAAGGTATTTTGAACACGGGGCATTGGTAAGTATTGCCGATGCCTTTGGCAATTTCCTGCACATCGACTACACCGATGGAAAAGCCACACGAATTCAAAGCAGCCAAAGCACCTGGGTGCTGGGCTACAACACCCAAGGTTTAATTGAGCACATTGCGCAACTGGCGCAAGGCGGTAACAACCAGCTAACGCTGGTGCAATACCGTTACAACCTGCAAGGCCAACTGGTGGGTGCGCTGGATGCCGCTGGCTTTGAGGAACGCTACACCTACAACAGCGGCAATGTGCTCACGCAGCGCACCTTGAAAAGTGGCTACAACATTTATTTTGAATGGGAAAAAACAGAGTCAATTTCCCGCTGTGTGCGCCAGTGGGGCGACCCTGTTCTAGGTCAGCCCACTTACCGCTACCAGTTTGAATGGGGTACTTACAACACCGCCATCGACAGCCGCGGTGGGCGCACCGCCTATCAGTTCAATGCACAGGGTTTGCCGGTGTTCGAGAAGAACCCTGAAGGCGCAATTACCCGCACACGCTACAACAACAACGGGCAAGTGTTGGAACGCGTAGATGCACTGGGTCACCGGGAGCAGTTTCAGTACAACAGCCAAGGTTACTTGGTGGCTTACACCAACAAGCTTGGGCTGGTGCACCGGTTTGAACTCAACCCGCAAGGGCAGGTGCTAAAACACACCGATGCCGCAGACCATGTGCGCTTGAACACCTACACCCCCGAGGGTTTGCCAAGCAGCCACACCAACGCAACCGGTGCCACCACCCGTTACCGGTACAACGCCCTGGGCTTGCTGTGCGAAGTGATCAACCCCTTGGGCCACAGCACCCGGCTGTTGTACAACGCCCAAGGGCAGTTGCAGGCGCAAACCGATACCTTGGGCAGCAGCACCACTTACCAGTTCGACGCATGGGGCAGGTTGGCCAGCGTTTGCAACCCGCTGGGGCGCACAGCCGATTACGCCTACGATTTAATGGGCCGCTGCACCCGGGCCAGCAACCATGAAGGGTTGACCACGCAGTACAGCTACACCCCACTGGGGCAACTGCAATGCATCACCGACCCCACAGGCCGAAGCACGGTGTATGAATACGCAGACCGCTTAAGCCAACCCACCGCACGCACTGATGCACAAGGTTTTACCTTGCGTTACCGCTACGACAGCGAACGCAATTTGGTCGAACTTCAAAATGAAAATGGACAAAGCTGCCATTTTGAATACGACCTGGCCGAGCGCCTTGTGAAAGAAAGCGGCTTCGACGGCCGCGTGCAAACCTACCAGTACAACGCAGTGGGTTATCTGCTCGAAAGGCAGGAATGGGGCGTATCGAGCAATCAACCGCTGGCTTGCACGCGTTACACGCGCGATGCATTGGGGCGTTTAACCAAGGCAGCGCATAGCGATGGCGAAGAAGCTTCCTTTGCCTACAACCTTCAGGGCCAGCTGATACAGGCCAACAACGCACAGCGCAATCTTCAATGGGAAGTCGATGCCGAAGGCCGCGTGCTGGCCGAGCTGCAAGACCAACATCGCATTGAACACCAATACAACCCGGCTGGCTGGTTAAAGCAAAGCAGTTGGAGTGCCATGGCAGGCGGCGCAATTGCCGCGGGCAATTTGGCCTACCAATACAATGCGCTCGGCCTGCTTGGCGAAATCAATTTCAATGGCGAATTGTTGGCGCAGTTTGAGCGCGACACCCTGGGTCGCGAAGTGGTGCGCAAGCGAAGCAATCAGGTGCACACCCAAAGCCTGTACGACCCACAGGGCAGGTTGGTGGGGCAGGTCAACCGGCGTGAAAAACCGGGTGACCTTTCACCCACCGTTTCCCGCAGGCGCTACTGCTACAACCAGCGCAACCAACTGGTGCGCATTGACGACCAAGGCCACGGCACCAACCTGTACCACTACGACTTGCTGGATCGCCTGCGCGTGGTGGAAGGCCCCAACCCCGAAGCGTTTTTGTTCGACCCCGCCAGCAACCTGCTTGAGGCACTCGACGGGCAAGACGCCACCGATGCGCAGGCCAACAAGGCTTTGCCTGAACCCACAAGCCCCAACGCCCGAAGGCCGCAACAAACGCCGGGCAATCGCTTAAAGCGCCAAGGCGACAGGCTGTTTAGTTACGATGCACGTGGCAACCGCATTGAAGAAATTATTGAGCGTGGCGCACGCCAAGGGCAGGTAACACGCTACACCTACAACGCCCAAAACCAGCTTGTTGAAGTGAATGTGGCGGGTGCTGTAACCCGCTACGCCTACGACGCACTAGGCAGGCGTATTTCAAAAACCAGCGAGGGTAGCAGCACCACCTTCTTCTGGAATGGCGATGTGCTGTTGGGTGAGGTGGGCAGCAACGGTTCCCGCACCTATTTGTTCGAACCGTTCAGCTTCAAACCGCTTGCACTGCTTCAAAACGGTGACGTGTTTCACTACCACACCGACCACATTGGCACCCCGCGAGAAATCACAAATAGCAAGGCGGAGGTGGTGTGGTCTGCTCGGTTTAAAACTTACGGCGCACTGGCCCTTGCAGCCGTGACCGAAGTAGACAACCCCTTGCGGTTTCAGGGGCAGTATTGCGACGAAGAAACAGGGCTACACTACAACAGGCACCGGTACTACGACCCCGAATGCGGACAGTTCACCACACAAGACCCGATTGGTTTGATGGGTGGGATGAACGCCTACCAGTACGCACCGAACCCAATGACATGGGTGGATCCGTGGGGGTTGCGTTGTAAAGATGCGAAATTCGGACGTGTTCCAAATCAGGTTACGACCAGTAGCGGTGTGATTTTTTATCCGAATCCGAATCGAACTACTACGATTTTGGGTAGCTACCAAAAAGATATGAACGACATAATTAACAACCAGTTGGAATACCCGAAAACTACAGACTTTGCCGAGAAAAAAGGTGCTTTTAACGTATTAAATGTTCCTGACGATATGTATAAAAATCCGGAACAGTTTTGGAATGAAGTGAATCGACCATTCTTGGATGAGGCGATTAGTAGGGGTGACGATATTGCTTTGGCAACTAGACCCACTGCAGATGTTTTATTCAAAGCGGATAACTCATTGACTGGGTATGGTCGTGAGATAAAGCATCTTTCTGAGGCGGGTTATGAGGTTGACCCGAGAACTGGGTATATGACAAAAAATTAACGGAGCTCGCATGAAAAAATCACTGATTGCTTTGATTGATTCGTATGACGATTCGATAATTTCGCTTGGATTAAAAAGAATTCCAGTAAGTTTGAGTGGTGAGATCAAGTTCGAGGGAGGGGGTTGGGTCTTGGTCTTTATGACGGATCGATACTACTCTGATGGTTTGGTCATAAACCTTATTGATGTTGGTGCGAAAGAATACTCGTTATCTATTTTGAAAGAAGCAGTCAAAGAGTTTGAATCCGATTCGGTCGCTATTCTCAGAGAGCAAAGCACAGATTACCCAATGTTTGCTGAAATCCGAGACGACAACTTGGAGGGTGTCGAAGCAACGTTAATAGACCTAATTAAGTTCTTAGTAGAGAAATTTACGTTAATCAAAAAAAATCAAAGAAAAATCGATTCAATCTATGACACGCTCGCTAACAAAAAATTACGTGAAATTGGGCTTCGATTTGTGGGGGAGTAGTGTCTTTATTTAAGTGAAACGCCCCGAGTTAACTAGACACTTGTAGGTCTCGCAACCCAGCTTTCAGATCGCAATCCCGACACCCTGGAAAACTCACGCAAATTGTTTGTGACCATGATCAGTCCCTGGCTGCGTGCGTGCCCCGCAAGCATCACATCGTACGAGCCTATAGGGGTTCCACATCTCGCGAGTTCGGCTTTTATTTGCGCGGTTTGTATAGCAGCCGCCTTGTCATATTCCAGCACATCAAGGCGCGCCATGAAACCTTCGATAACGTTCAGGTTTCGTTCCACGTTACTCGACTTTTCTGCGCCGAAGACCAGTTCCATCGCAGTAACAGCACTAATGCAGAACTGGCCGTAATGATGCTCGAATGCGCGTTTAACTTCAGCAGGTTGGTTTTTTATTGCGTAAATACAGATGTCGGTGTCGAGCATGTACTTCAACATCAAAATGATTCTCTTTCTTGTGGTTCAGGCTGATCTCGATCCGACATGAAGTCATTGGTCACCCCCAGACCGTTGAACCAACTGTCCCAAGACTCACCCGCTGGTGAAATAATGCGGGTTCTGCCTACTGCAATTACGTCGACAACTTTCACATCTGCTGGCAAAGCCACGGCTTTGGGTAAGCGCACTGCTTGAGTGCGACTGCTCATGAATACGGTTGATTTTTCCATAATACCCTCATGGGATATGCAAAGTGAATATCCCATTTTATTGCTTGCTAATCCCATCGTCAACTCCCCCATTCATACACCCGTTATTACCTCAATCGCAAACGTTCCGAGGTAGTACCCATGAAGTTCTTTAAAATCTTAAGCGCAGCACTAAGCACATTCGCATTCACCAGTGCCGCATTCGCCTGGGGTGGTGGTGATTACGGCTATTGGGAGCGCAGCAAACAAGAATATTGGGATGGCCCTTGCCGCGTCAAAATTGAGTCAAAACCTTACGAGTACAAGAAAGAAGTGAAGTGCGAAGATGGTTTTTCACCCGTGGCCGATGCGCCCTGGAAAGAGGAATATCAAGACGGTGAATGCAGGGTTAAACGCGAGGCGAAGTACGACGAGTTCAAAGAAGAAATCAAGTGCCGTTGATTTTTTTCAATATATTGCGAAGTGACAGCACAGCGGTCACTACAACTGCGGGTGCGGTGTCATTCATGTTCATGGCGCGCATGCACTTTTCCAGCCAGTCTGGCTTGTCCAGTAGTTTACCAATTGCCTTTTCAAGGTCTTGTCGAATGCTCGCGCCGTAGGCAGTTTCAGCCTTGGTGCATGCTTTTGCAAATGCGTCGTGCGCTGGCTTCATCATGGCCAAGTCAATCAGATCACGATTGAATACGCCTTCATCTGCCCAACGGTCTGAGTTCGCCAGCAATTTGCTTGCGACCAAATCAGCACGGCTTAAGGCTGTAACGCCACACACCGTGTCATCGTCGCTTGGCGTATCAAACTCAATTCGACCTTCCAGCACAATTTCAAATTTAATCATGTGCTGCCCCAAGCCAATGGCAGTTCGAATACCGTATTGATCTGCACGCACTTCACGCAACTGGGACACCAGGGTGGTGTTGTCTTTAAAGAGTACCAACACATTCAGTGGGCTTTCAATAACTCTGCATTCATCAAGCGAAGCACTTGCTCAATGGCTTGGTGGTGTGTGCGTTTAAACATTCAAATTTTGTCCTTTGAGCCAGGTTCAAACGTCGCACGCAGTTGATCAATCAACTTTCTTTCTTTCGCAGAAACTGCTGCTTCATCAATATGCCGCCAGTTGCGTACATAAATGTCCCAAGCCTGTTGCGGTGTAAGCCAATCCGTGCCCTGCACATGCCAGGCCAGCAGTTTCAGTTGTGGATATTTTTTTAAATCGATGTTGCCGGAAACCGCATCGGCCGCAGTGGTGCCCTTTGCAACAATTCCGCACGTCAAGCCCAATGCTGCAACCGCGGCCCAATAGGCCCCGGCAGCCACAGAGGCTTCGCCCAGTTCAATTCGGTGCAGGGTCGTGCGGGAAAGGCCGGCAGCAGTGGCCACCGCATCGGCACTTAGCTTATTGGCCTTGCGGTGTTGCTTCAATTGTTGCCCCAAGGCAAGCAATTGCTCGCGGGGCGCTGAGGTTTTTAGATCAAATTTGGCTGGCATCTTGTTTCCCATTCTATACAAAAATCAAATTTTGTATAGAACCAGAAACAAGTTGTGGTTTATTCCACCGAAAAGCTTGATCCACACCCACAGGTGCTTTTCGCTTGCGGGTTGTTGAATACAAAGCGTGAAGCCAGGGTGTGGGCTTCGTAGTCGATCGTGGTGCCCTCCAGGTACGGGGCGCTCACCGGGTCTACATAAATGTGAATGTAGGGGTTGATTTGCAGCAGAATGTCGTCCTCGTCGGTTTCGCGGGCCAGGTCGATTTTGTATTCAAAGCCCGAACAGCCGCCCCCCTGCACATACAGGCGGATCATCGCCGGTTTGTGCATGTTGTCGCGCAGGTCAAGAATTCGTTCCTGGGCTGCGTCGGTCAGGGCAATGTTACAAGTGGGGGTTGCGGCTTCGGTGCTCATGTCAAATCAGGTCGGTTTCCGCTTTCTCGGTCTCACAGCTGGAAATCCTCCAACTGCCGTCCGGGCGCTTCTGCAACACGTAGTATACGTTCCACAGGGTTTTTTGGCGGTCGATCATTTGCACAGCGTGTAGAGCGTTGCTTCCATCGGTCTCGAATTTCACAAAACGCACGGTCACCGGTTTCACGACCACGTCGTAGCCCTCACGCACCATTTGCATGAAAGTTTCGGCATCGCCAAACATGGTTTGTACATTGGGAGTTGCGTAGGAAAAGGCCTTGGGGCCATCGTCTTGCCTGAAGGCTTCGAGCTGGGCTTCGATTACTGCACGGGTTTCTCGCCTGTCACCGGTTTCGTCCGCATGGGTCAAGCTGGCTGTAAACGCTGCTACAAGGCCTGCTGCAAAAATAAGCAGCCAGAGTTTCCATATTCGTTGTCGAAAGCTGTTTTCTTTGTCTAGTCTGTACTTACGCCTGGGAACTTCTTTGGTTTGATTCGACATTTACTAACTACCTCCAATGGAATCAATCGCTTGGCGTTCAAGTTTGCCACGAACATTCCGGCCGAACAAGTCAAAATATCGAACCCGCCTGAAACGCCCATCCCGCTTTGTTGAACACTTGTTCAGGATGACATATTTCTTTAAAAAAACTCACACAACCTTGTAATACAGCGACCAGACAATCCTCGAGTCTTACATGGAGGTCGAGATGTCATCAATCACTAAAAAAGAGCTGGAAGTGCTTTCCAGCCCAACATTCCAGCAAATCATTAATCATCACTTGGAAAACCCCTCACGCCGGAGCATTTTGAAAGGTTCCGTGGGCGTAGCCGCATTGGGTTTTCTGGGTTTGTCCGGTTGCGGTGGCGGTGGTGATGGTGCGGTAGCCAGCACACCCGGCGCAACACAACTGAACGCCGTGGGTTTCAGTTCCACACCATTGAGCATTGCAGACTCCGTTCAAGTGGCTGAAGGCTATCAGTTCCAGGTGCTGTACAAACTGGGCGACCCCATTGCTTCGGGCGTTTCCGAGTACATGAACGACGGCTCCGACGCAGCCAACAACCCTTCTGAATTCCAGTTCCGCTCTGGCGATCACCACGACGGTATGTACTTTTTTGGTCTAGGTGCTGATAACACATGGGATCCAGAGGCGGGTGACCGCGGCTTGCTAGTCATTAACCACGAGGCGATTACCGAGCTTTTCCTGCATGCCAACGGCCCAACCAGCGTAGCGGGTGTGCGCGATTCAAACGAAGCGCTGAAGGAAATGTACATTCACGGTGTGTCGGTTGTCGAAGTGCGCCGTGGCAGCGATGGCCAGTACAGCGTGGTGCAAAACAGCGCATTCAACCGCCGCATTCATACATTGACCGACATGGAAATCAGTGGCCCCTTGCGCGGCGTAGCAGCCATGGTCACCAAGTACTCTACAAACGGCACCCGCACTCGCGGCACCATTAACAACTGTGCTTCCGGCTACACGCCTTGGGGCACTTATTTGACCTGTGAGGAAAACTGGGCTGGTTACTTCGGTAACAGCAACAACACAGGTCGCAGCGAGAACGATCAAGCCTCCATGCGTCGTTATGGTGTTCGTACATCCGGCAATGGCCGCGAAGGTTGGAACACGGCCAGCGAAGTCGGCCAGGTTGGCGAACCGTTTAGCCGCTGGAATGTTGGCATTGTGGGCGCGACAGCAGCCGACGACTATCGCAACGCAGCATTCACCTACGGCTGGAACGTAGAAATTGACCCATTCCGCCCAACCACCACACCGAAAAAGCGCACCGCCATGGGCCGTTTTGCTCACGAAGGCGCATGGGTAGGCCCAGTTGAGGCGGGCAAGCCCGTGGTGTTCTACATGGGTTGCGATTCCCGCTACGAATACATCTACAAGTTTGTATCTACTGCCAACTGGGACCCAGCCGACATGAATGGTGGTTTGCAGTCTGGCGACAAGTACCTCGACTTCGGCAAGCTGTACGTGGCCAAATTCGATGCTGATTTCACGGGCGACTGGCTCGACCTGGCCACAGTGGCCAACGGCACCATGATCACTTCAGTGCGTGGTTCTGGCTCGCTGAGCACAGCTGCCATTAACTACACTGTGACCGATGCCAACGAACAATTCCTGAACACACGCTTGCTGGCAGACATTGCAGGCGGTACACCCATGGATCGTCCAGAGTGGGGTGGTGTCAACCCACGCAACGGCGAGGTTTACATGACCTTGACCAACAACACCAGCCGCCGCGTGGCCGACCCAGCCAATCCACGTGTTTACTTTGATCGGGATGACGATGCGGATGGCATTGGTGATTCTGGTTCACAAGGCAACGTGAATGGTCACGTAATCCGTTGGAAAGAAGACGGCAGCGAGCCGGCTGCCACCGGATTCGAGTGGGACATCTACCTGTTCGGTGCAGAGGACGACGACATCAACAATCCGAACGTCAACCTGTCTGGTTTGACTGAAGAAAACGTACTGTCTAGCCCAGACGGTTTGTGGTTCTCTGAAAAAACCGGCGTGCTCTACATTCAAACCGACGACGGCGCCTTTACCGACACCACCAACTGCATGTTGGTGGCTGCGGTCCCAGGCGAAGTAGGCGACGGCGAAACAGTGACCGTCGACAACACCAAGGCAGGCGGCGGAACAGTGTCCACGCGAATTGGTACCGTTGGCACATTGCGCCGCTTGGTAGTGGGCCCTCGCGACTGTGAAATCACAGGTTTGACTGAATCTCCCGACGGCAAAGCGCTATTCATCAACATTCAGCACCCAGGTGAGGACACGGATGACTTGAATGCACCGACCAGCTCATGGCCTTATGCATTGGCTGGCGGCGGGTTTGGTAACCCGGCAGCAGGCGAAATGCCCAACGCAGGAAGTCGTCCACGTTCAGCCACCATTGTGCTGACACGTACCGATGGCGGTGTGATCGGTCAATAAACCAGTCAGCAGTTCATGTAAGTTGATGCAGTACCCCATTCACCCCGCAGTGTGCACGCGCTGTGGGGTGAATCCGTTCTAAGTCTTTCGCGGTAAGAAGTAGTGGCCGGTTCGGCTTACAAAAGCAGGGGACAAACTTGAAGCAGTGTGTTGTCAAATATTCCATAGTCGCCTTGTTGGCAGGTGCCGTGTGTACCACAACAGCTTTTGCTCAAACAGCCGCGCCCACGCCCACACGCTGGGTTATCAACGCAGCTGGCGCAACGCCCAATGCCATGCCCAGCGGCATGATGCAGCAGCTTCAAACCACACTTGGCGTGCCTGTAAAAATGGTGCGCCCTTTGCTTCAGCCCAACAGCTACCTGGTTGAAATGCAGAGTCTGCCCGTGCTGGGCAGCCTGCAAACGCCGCAAGCCATTCGTACTGCGCTTCAGGCCCTGCCCGGCGTGCGTTTTGCAAGCCCCGATATTCAATTGCAGCGCACCGCAGTGCCTGCGCCCAACGACGGCAGCTACGCAGCCAACCAGGCCAGTTACATGAACACGGGCGCCTATGCTTCGCTGCGCATGCAAGAAGTGTGGGAGCAAACACGCGGAAGCAGCAACGTGGTAATCGCAGTGCTCGATTCGGGTGTGTTGTTCGAGAACCCGGAACTGAAAGGCCGCCTGTTGCCGGGCTACGACTTTGTCACCCGCGCCACCCCACCCACAGGTGAACGCGAATTGGGAACCGTCATCAATTCGGGTTCCAACGATGGCGATGGTCGCGACCCCGATCCCTCTGATCCTGGCGATGCGCCGCCCCCCGGCTTTACCTGCCCCGATGGTTCAACCACCAGCTCATGGCATGGCACCACTGTGGCGTCGGTGGCTGCAGCCCAATCCAACAACGGCCAGTTTTTGGCGGGCATGGACTGGAATGCCAAGGTGCTCCCCGTGCGGGTCTCTGGCCGGTGTGGCATTGCCACCAGTTCCGATATTGTCGATGCCTTTTACTGGGCCACAGGTTCTGGCCGGGTCGACCCCACCATTGGCGTGAACCCCAACCCTGCCAATGTGATCAATTTAAGTTTTGCCACCGACACCCCCTTGCTTGGCGGCGGTTGCGCCGCCGCTGACATGGTGGCTTTGGCCATTGCCGACGCGCGGGCTCGCAATGTGTCGGTTGTCATTTCTGCAGGCAATAATTCCGGTGGCGCGGTGCAGTACCCTGCCAATTGCGCAGGCACCATTGCTGCAGGCGCGGCTGAGCAAGATGGCCAACTGGCCACTTACACCGCCAAGGGTGGCAGCAGCAGTTTTTTAACCTTGCATGCACCAGGCAACAGCAACGGGCGGTATGTGGGGGCCAGCAACACCGGTGAATCCACGCCCAACCCAAATGGCAGTAGTGCATTTTTGTTCGCAGGCACCAGCTTTTCCGCACCCATGATTGCAGGCGCCATTTCTTTGCTCAGGGCCGCACGGCCCAGCCTTACGCCCAGCGAAATCGAGACCATTTTGCGCAACAGCGCCTTGCCTTATCCAGCCAACGCAGACTTCACACAAGGCCTATTTGGTTTTGCACGCCGCAACTGCACCAGCACAGCCTGTGGCGCAGGTTTGTTGAATGTGGTGGGTGCTTTGCAAGCCACGCGTGAATCAAGCAATGCCTTGCCCGTGGCCAATGTGCAGCAATCTGCAGTGGTGGCCAGCAACGGGCCGTTCACGCTGAATGGTGACTTGTCGACCAACAGCGCCGGGAGTAGCGCCAACCTAAGCTACAGTTGGCAACAGGTGTTTGGCAACCCAGTGGCGCTGGCTGGCACCACAAACAGCAGCTTACAGGTGCAATCGGGCATGGCGGGCAATATTGCCGAATTCGCACTTACGGTAACCGACACGGCGACCAACCGCAGCAACACCAGCGTGGTTCGCCTGGCCAATGTCAGTGCCAACGAACGTACATTTACCCCCAGCGTCGATTCTTCTGGTGGTGATACCTCCACAAGCACAAGTCCGGTTTCTGCCACGCAGGGCGGTGGCGGCGGGGGTGGTGGTGCCATGGGCCTTGCAGGTCTGTTGGGGCTAGGCATCTTACTGGCGGTTTGGCGCCGTATCCTTGGGGTGAACTGATCAAGTTGGGATAGAATCGGGAAAACCTTGGTCATACCTAACCCAACAAGCAGCCAAGAGATTCCATGTCCAACCCCGCACAGCATCAAAACAATCACGCCATTCGGTGGGAGTACGCCGCCGTAGTTGGCATACTGGCCATTTGGATCAGCATGTTGAGCCTGAAAATTGGCGTGGGCCTTATCGCTGGCCTGGCCATTTTTGCGCTTACCCGTTTTACCCGCCGGGGCTTTGTGTACCTGCTGCAGCCCCACATCAATAAATTCAACGGCCCCTTCATGCGTGGGCTGTTTGGCTGGCTGCCCACATTTTTAACCACTGCGGTGGTGGCAGCAGCGGTGGTGTTGTTGGGTATCGGGGTTAACAGCGGCGTGCGTTTTGTGCTGGCCACCATGGCGCAGCAAGGTCCGCAATTGATAGAAGAAGCACTGCGCAACCTGAACTCGGTCACAGCCAGCCTGCCAGACGCCATTCGTGAACACATTCCCGGTAAGCCCAGCGAATTGTTCCGCATGATCAGCAAAGACGACAGCGATTTCGTGGGCTACATTCGCAGCTTTGGTGGCGCCAGCTTTTTCATATTCCTGCAGTTTGTATTCGCGCTTATTTTGGGTGTGTCTGCCGCTTTAATGGCACCCGCTTCGCCTGGCCACAGTGGCCCCTACAAACCCCTGGCACAGGCCTGGCTAGAAACACTCGAACGTTATGTGCGCTGCTTCACCTTGCTCATGGGCGCGCAGGTGTATGTCAGTATCTGGAATACCTTCTGCACCGCCGTGTTCATCTACGGCATCTTGCCCGCATTCGAGGTGGTGCTACCGTTTCGCGAACTGCTCTTGATGTTCACCGCCGTGGCCAGTCTTATTCCCGCAGCCGGCAACATCATGGCCAATACCCTTATTTTGGTGCTGACCATTCGCTACGGTGTTTTTGTGGCCATGGGGTCGGTGCTTTACCTGTTCATCATTCACAAGCTTGAATACTTCGTGAATGGCTACATCATTGGCCGCAACGTGCGCGCCAGCGTGCCCGAAATGCTCATCGCCATCATTCTCGGCGAGGTTGCCTTTGGTTTACCCGGGCTAATTACAGCGCCAGTTACTTATGCATTTCTTAAAATGCACTGGCAGCGGTGGGGGTGGGTTTGAGTTTTGTTCAACGGGTCAACCCGGCCTGGTTTTTAGCGGGGGCAGCGTTTTTTTTGCCGATTAAACCTGCGCCTGTTAATTTGTTGCTGGCGTTGGCTTTGGTGTTTGTGCTGGTCAATCAATCAACGCGAAGTCGCCTTGCAAGTTTATTCAAACACCCAATTTCTCTTGCAGCCTATGCACTCATCGCATGGCTGCTCATTACGCTTTTTTTCGAAACAAGTAATTTTGATTCAGCGCGCGACTATCTCAGCAAATATCTTCGGCTTTTGCTTCTGCCTTTCCTGGCTGCAGCCTTTCTAAACAAGCAAGAAACCGTCACCGTGCTTGATGTTTTTTGCATGGGTGTATTTGTTAGCGTACTTGGCAGTTTTGCTGTGGCGTTTGGTTTTTTTCCATGGCCCGAAGGTTCTGAATCGCCTTTGTTATTCAAGCTGCACATTACCCATAACTTTTTCATCGCCCTTGCAACTGGTTATGTGGCCTATCGATTGCGCATGCAATGGTCAAACATCCAGGTGTGGGTTAAAGCAGTGGTGTTGGTGGCATTGGCACTGACCTTGTACAACTTCTTCTTTATGGTAGAAGGTCGGTCTGGCTGGGTTGCCATGGCAGTGCTTCCTGTAGTTGTTGCTTATCAACGTATCGGGTTCAAGGGATCCTTGCTTGCAGCTGTAGCGGTGTCTGTTGTTTTGTGTGCCTTGTATTTTGGTTCAGACTTTTTCCATACACGGGTCAATGCAGTGTTTATCGAAGTGCAACAATGGGTCGATGGGCAAGCCATTGCGCAAGACACCAGCAATGGGCGCAGGTTAAGCTTTTGGTTACATTCACTCGAAGCTTTTGTGCAAGCGCCGTGGTTCGGTTACGGCATGGGTGGTTTTGAGTCGGCTGTAACGCCCCATGCACAAGCTGCCGGTTTCACATTTGAATTCAATAATCCACACAATCAGTACCTGTTGTTCGCAGTGCAAGGTGGCCTACTTGCCTTGGTGCTTTACGGCATTTTTATCGGTGCGGTATTGCTGCGCAATCAATCACAGCACCTTGTATTGCTTCATGGATTCATATTGGCCTACGTATTGCTGAACATGCTTAATTCGTTTCACTACGATTTTGCAGAAGGTGTGTTCTTTGTGCTTGGTTTGGCCGCACTGGCTTTTCCTGTAGATCAATCATGAGCAAGCCAAACAACTCAAAATCTGTCTTGTTTTTAAGTCAATGGTTTCCGCCTGAACATGCGCCCATGGGTTATATGCTCAAAGAGCTTGCGGAAAACCTGGCCGCACAGGGCTGGGAAGTTGAAGTTGTCACTGGCTTTCCCAATCACCCCAGTGGCAAAGTGCAGGCACCCTATGTCAAGCAGCGCATTCTGCGTGAAATGATGGGCAATATAAAAATTACCCGGCTTTGGTTGTACACCTCTGAAACACGAAGCTTTATTAGTCGTGCACTGAATTTTCTAAGCTTTGTGCTCAGTAGCTTTTTCTACCTGTTAAGTTGCAAAAAACCCAACTTGGTGTTTGCGGTGCTTCAACCATTGCCGTTGGGCGCCACGCTTACCCTGCTGGCCAAACTGCGTGGTTTCAAACTGATCTTTAATGTTCAAGATCTACATCCTGATGTATTGGTTGATCTTGGTTTGATCAAAAGCAAACCTGTTATCAAGGCATTGAAGTGGATTGAACAAACCGCTTACCGGCAAGCCGACGGTTTGGCAGTAATTTGTCAGGGTTTTAAAACCCATGTCGAACAACATGGTGCTTCAGGTTCAATCGCAGTCATTCCAAACTGGATCGACATTGACGAAATAAAACCCCAGCCCGAGCAAGGGCTGCTTGTTCGTCAAATGGCCCGTATTCCCAGCCATGCAGCTGTGGTGCTTTACGCCGGAACCATCGGTCATGTGTCTGGTGCGCAAGTGGTTGTGCAAGCTGCAAAACTGGCCGCTTCCAACAGCAATTTACATTGGTTGTTTGTAGGCGATGGCCCCTTGCTGCCTCAGTTGCATCAGTTGGCGCAAGAATTGCCAAACGTGCACTTTCTGCCATTTCAACCGCGGGAACTGTTACCCGCAGTTCAAAATTGCGCAACCATTTCAATGGTCAGCTTGTTGCCGGGTAAGGGTACCTTCTCTGTGCCCAGCAAAGTACTGGGCTACATGGCGGCTGGCAAAGCCGTTGTGGCCAGTGTCGATGTACAAAGTGAAACTGGTCGCTTGGTTCAGCGGGCCGAATGTGGTGTGGTGGTTGAACCCGGTAGCCCGCAAGCCTTGTTGCAGGCTGTTGAGCAGTTGCTTTCCAATCCGCAAGGCATGTTCATTGCAGGAGCAAACGGACGCCAATATCTTGAACAACACTACAGCCGCACACAAGTGTGCGCACAGTATGCTGATTTTTTTCAGCAAACCATTCAAGGGCCGGTGCAATGAACACGCCTGCGCCTATTCAAATTCGTCCGGCCCAGCCCAATGACATTTCACAAATGGTGCAAGTACATTTGCAAGCGTTCCCCGGTTTTTTTCTCACATTAATGGGGCCACGCTTTCTAAGCCTGTTGTACAGCGGTTTTCTGAATCACCCCAGCGGAATTTCATTGGTGGCTTGCCCCCAAAACAATGCAGCCGAAGTGCTTGGATTCGTCGCAGGCACTACCCAACCGCAGGGGTTTTTCTTGCAACTGCTCAAGCAACGCTGGTTGGCGTTTGGGCTGGCTTCCCTGTGGCCTTTGTTGCGAAAACCAAACCTGGTGTTTATCAAACTGTGGTCAGCCTTGTTTTATCGTGGCGAGTCTCTGCCCGATTTACCCAATGCGGCTTTACTCAGCAGCCTGGGTGTTCAACCTGCTGCGCAAGGTCAGCAAATCGGCCAACAATTGGTCAACGCATTTCTGGCCCATGCGCAAACTGCCGGGGCCCCTGCCGTGTACCTTACAACCGACCAAAGTAACAACACCAAAGCCAATCAGTTTTATACACGGCTTGGCTTTAGGCTGGCGGGCACCTGTAAGCGTCCGCATGGTCGTATACTCAACCGATATTCAATCAAGTTAAACGCATGAGCACCCAACCATTTTTGCCTTTTGCATTGCCAGAAATTGGCGAAGAAGAAATTCAGGAAGTGGCCAACTGCCTGCGTTCAGGCTGGTTAACCACCGGTCCAAAAACCCGCCAGTTTGAAACGGATTTCGAAGCCATGTTGAACGCGGCAGGCGGTGGCATGGCGACCGGCGGTCAGCCCGTTCAAGCCATCGCTGTAAACTCTGCCACCGCAGGTTTGCATTTGGCGCTTGAGGCAATTGGTATTGGCCCCGGCGATGAAGTAATCGTGCCCACGCACACCTTCACCGCCACAGCCGAGGTGGTGCGTTATCTGGGTGCCGACCCAGTATTTGTCGATGTGCTTCCCGGTAGCTTGAATATCAACCCAGCCTTGGTTCGCAGCGCAATTACTCCCAAAACCAAAGCAATCATGCCTGTGCATTTCGCGGGCCTGGCCGCCGACATGGCGGAAATCATTGCCATTGCCCGCGAACATGATTTGAAAGTAGTGGAAGACGCCGCGCATGCTTTGCCTTGCCTGGTCGACGGCATTGCGGTGGGTAATTTGCAAACCGATGCGGCCGTGTTCAGCTTCTACGCCAACAAAACCATTACCACCGGCGAAGGTGGCATGGTGGTTTCGCGCAATCCAGAATTGATCAAACGTTGTAAAACCATGCGCCTGCACGGCATTAACCGGGATGTATTTGATCGTTTTACATCCAAAGCGCCCAGCTGGTACTACGAAGTGGTGGCGCCCGGTTTTAAGTACAACCTGACGGATTTGGCCTCTGCCATTGGTATTCATCAGCTAAAAAAAGCCGAACTGTTTCGCGCAAAACGCCAAGCCATTGTTGATCAATACAATCAAGCCTTTAAAAACCTGCCGGTTGTTTTGCCTGAAGGTGCAGCCAGCAATGGTCTTCATTCCTGGCATCTGTATGTGCTGCGTTTAAGCGATGCATGCACGCTTACGCGCGATCAATTTGTTGAGGCACTGTACGCCCAAGGCATTGGTTGCAGCGTGCACTACATCCCTTTGCATTTGCAGCCCTATTGGCGAGAAAGCTACCACCTTAAGCCCGAGCAATTCCCGGTCAGCCAAAAGGCGTTTGAACGCATGGTGTCCATTCCCCTGTATTCAAAAATGACACAAGCGGAAGTGGATCGGATAATTGTTGCTATTCAACAAACCCTGGCTTGAATCACGTGCTCAAACGAACCTTCGATTTCGTACTCGCGTTGTTTGGTGTGCTCTTGCTGAGCCCCATGCTCTTGCTTGTGGCTTTACTGATCAAACGCGACTCGCCTGGCCCCGTATTTTTTCGGCAAGAACGAATTGGCCGACACGGCAAGCCTTTTCGAATCCACAAATTTCGAACCATGACTGTGGCGCAACCGGGTGCGGCCATGCAAATTACAGTGGGTAACGACTCGCGAATTACCGAAATTGGCACGTTTCTTCGACATTACAAAATTGACGAGCTGCCCCAGCTAATCGACGTACTGCAAGGCAGCATGAGCCTTGTGGGGCCACGCCCGGAAGTACCCAAATACGTGGCCTTGTACCCAGAGCCCACCAAAAGTATTGTACTTTCAGTGCGACCTGGCATTACTGACCTGGCCAGTATCGAATACCGTAGCGAAAGCGAGCTACTGGGCAAAAGCAGCAACCCGGAACAAACCTATGTTGAAGAAGTAATGCCCGCGAAACTGGCCTACTGCGTACAGTATGTGCAGCAGCAAAGTGTGTGGCTGGACATTCAAATTATTGTGCGCACCTTTCTCGCTATTTTGAAATAGAAGTCAGGGCGTCATAAGTCTCACTTTCTGCCTGATAGCCGTCTACCAAGCGAAGCAACAGGTTCTTCAGTTCGGGTACATCGCGCGTTTGCAATATGTTTTGCAAAGCTTCAACTTCTTCATCAAGCGCACTGTTACTAATGCTTTTCTCGTTGGCTTTCATAATGCGTGGGTGCCCGGTTGGTTTGGGATCGTTGCCTATCAATAATTCTTCATACAGTTTTTCGCCTGGGCGCAAGCCAGTCACCTTAATTTCAATATCGCCTTCAGTTTGTCCGGGCTCCTTCACCGTGTAGCCCGCCAAAGTGATCATGCGTTTTGCCAGGTCGATAATTCGTATGGGCTCACCCATATCAAGCACAAACACATCACCACCTTTGGCCATGGCACCAGCCTGAATCACCAATTGTGCCGCTTCGGGAATGGTCATGAAAAACCGGGTCACCTCGGCGTCGGTAATGGTAACCGGCCCAAGTTTCGCAATTTGTTGGCGAAACAACGGCACCACTGAACCGCTTGAACCCAGCACATTGCCAAACCGCACCATACTGAATCGGGTTTTCACATCGGGTTCATCTGCCAGGCTTTGTAATGCCAATTCAGCAAGCCGTTTGCTGGCGCCCATAATATTGGTGGGGCGTACCGCTTTGTCGGTACTGATCAAAACAAAATCGTCCACCCCCAACTCATTGGCTACCTTGGCGGTTAACCGGGTTCCAAGAAAGTTGTTTCGAATGCCTTCAAACGGGTTTAACTCAACCAGTGGCACATGCTTGTAGGCTGCAGCGTGGTACACGGTGTGGGGCTTAACCGCGCTGAACACTTCACGCAGTCGGTGGGCATCGCGCACATCGCCCAACACAGGCGACAGCTGAACCTCGCGGTAAAAGGAATTCACTTTTTGTTGTAGCTCGTGGTGCAGGGCGTACAGCGCAAACTCATTGTTCTCGAATAGCACCAAGCGGGCAGGGCGGGTTGCCAATATTTGCCTGCACAATTCTGATCCAATGCTGCCTCCTGCACCCGTTACCAGCACCACCTTGTTGTGGTTCTTCAGGTTAAGCAGCTCTACGTTTGGTGGAATGTGATCCCGGCCTAGTAGGTCGTCGATATCCAGCTCACGAATGGAAGAATGTTGACTATCTAGGGTTAGGCCCGCCGTTTGAATGTGAACGGGCAAGCCTTTGCATTGCTCAATAATTTGTCGGCGGGTACCCTGCGCACCGCTGCCCAAGGCTATTACCAGGTCAGACACCTCGTAGTTCTCAATGATTTTCCGCAATTCATTCAGCGAGAACACGCGATAGCCCGCCATGTTTCTGCCAATTAGCTGGGTATCGTTTGTTACAAAACCAATTTGAATGTATTCAGGCGAGCCTTTCAATGCGTTGGCCAATTGCACCGCATCATCCCCGGTGCCTACAATCAGCAGGCGGCGACGAAGTACCCGTAAGCGCGGGTCGATGTTGCTTGAAAGCAGCCAAAACCGCGCAAACATGCGCACGCCCACAATAAAGGCACTCAAAATGAAAGGCTGCAGAATGCCAATTGACCGCGGGTTGGGTGGAATATAAAAAGCCAGCACCACAGTTGTGTAAATAGCGGCATACACAACCACTGCTTTCAAAATTTGCTTGATCGCCGCTAGGTCGGTGTAGCGAAAAATTGCCCTGTACAAGCCGAAGTGAATAAATATTGGCAAAGCCAGCAAAGGGCCAAACCAATAGGGAATCCATTCATTGCTGTGGGGCACGTGCATGCCATCAATGCGCAGGCTGAACGCCAGCCAGGTGGCTGCAATGCCCAGCGCGAAGTCTGCAGCCATTACCAATATTTGCTTGGCCCAGCGCGGTAGGCCGATTAGGCGTTCAGATTTCAAAGTGACCTTTGAACAAAAGTAGATTGATCAGAAATTTACTCGATGATAATACTAGATGCTCTGCGCAATGCGTCTTGCCGATGTTACAGGGTAAAATAAAGCAATCCACAAAATGACCCGTTCAATCAATGGCAACTCAAAATGCGGTACTTCTGCTGGTTTTCAACCGGCCAGAAGTCACCGAGCAAGTTTTTCAAGCTGTACGGGAAGCCCGTCCACCGCGCTTGTACATCGCGGCCGATGGTCCGCGCCCTAGTCGACCAGACGATCAGCACACAACAGCACAAGTGCGCGAGGTCTTTGCTCAAGTTGATTGGCCTTGCCAGGTGCATACTCGATTTCTGGAAGAAAACCTGGGCTGCCGTAATGCAGTTTCAAGTGCAATCGATTGGTTTTTTAGTCACGAAGAGCAGGGTATCGTGTTGGAAGATGACGTACTGCCTTCCCCAGTATTCTTCGAATTCTGCGACACCATGCTCGAACGTTACAAACACGACGAGCGTGTGTTTTCTGTAGTTGGCAACAATCTGGTTGAGCCATGGTACAAGCACCCGGAAAGCTATTTTTTCTCAAAAGTGTTTTTCGTGTGGGGGTGGGCAAGTTGGCGAAGGGCCTGGCAGCACTACGATGTAAATATGGCACGCTGGCCCACTACTAAAAAGAAGCAAAATTTGCTGCCGTTAATGCCTAAACACAGGCTTCACGCTGGCTACTGGAAGCTTGTATTTGATCTGGCTTACAAAAATCAAATTTCAACCTGGGATCATCAGTGGACCTACACGCATTGGGAAAACCAAGCGTTGTGCGTTACTCCCTCCCAAAATCTTGTTCGTAATATCGGGTTTGGTGTTGATGCTACGCACACATCAGGAAGTGATCCCGAGTATATAAAGCGATTGCAGGTGGCATCGCAAATAAACACAGGCAATACAACCTCCGCTGTAACCGATAACGTTCAGTACTATGAACATATGTCCCAACGAGTATTGGGCATTTCGGTGCTCACTTGGATAAGGCTCTCGCTTAGGCGGTTCCCCAAGTTCTTTAGCCAACTGAAGAAAATATCAAATAAGCTTCGAGCTGCGTAAGGAATTGAAGATGCCAAGTAGTAATTGCCTGGTTAGTATTGTGATGCCCACGTGGAATAGCATGCGTTACATCCAAGAATGTATTGCAAGTTTGCTGGCACAAACACACAATAACTATGAATTACTTGTGTGCGACGGCGGCTCAACAGATGGCACATTGGAATATCTTGAATCAATTGGTGATCCGCGGATACAAATTGTCTCAAGGCAAGACACTGGCTTAGTCAATGCTTTAAACATCGGTTTTTCGAAGACAAGTGGCGACATATTGTGTTGGCTTAATTCCGACGATCGCTACTTGTGCAACAACACCCTGGCTCGGGTGGTCGATAAATTAAAATCTGGTGATCTTCAGTTTGTTATTGGCGGGTGTGCCATGTTGGCAGAAAACGGTCGAATAATGCGTTACCTCTTGCCATGGATCCCTCAACCGCCTTTCAAATACCGCGGGCATAGCAATTGTTTTACAGGCAGTCTTTTTTTTAAAAAAGCAGCTTGGGCCAAATTCGGGCAATTTTCCGAGCAGAATAAATATGCATTTGAATATGAATTGGCTCGTCAGTTGATGGCATTTCCCCAGCAGGGTTGCATTCTGACAGGCGCCCCTGTCGCAGGCTTCAGACTTCGACCCGATTCCGTCAGTGGTGCAAATAGTCACGCAATGGCGCTCGAAAGAAATACGGTTGTTGGAAATATCGTCCATGAAAATGCACCGCTGAAGCATCAGTTAATCCGTTTGTACTCCTATGCAATACTAGGCTTGCTGCCCACGTTCATTCGATACCTGCGCGCAAATCGCAACACAATGGCAGTGCGCAATGTTTGGAAAAATTAAGCAAACACTAACTGGTTTGTCTCAGCGCCCCAATTTAATGGCTGCCTTGCGCAATCTTGGTTGGTTGGGGTTTGATCGTGTCTTCAGATTGGGGGTCTCATTTGTTGTCACGCTGTGGCTGGCCCGGTATCTTGCCCCGGAATTGTTTGGGGTATACAACTATGCAATCGCCTTTACCGCTTTATTCTCAGTACTAGCTGCGCTTGGATTGCAGGGCGTAGTTGTTCAATTGTTAATTGATAAGCCAGATCAAATCGGTGAAACACTGACAAGTGCGTTCGTTCTCCAATTCATCGGAGGAGTAGTTTCAGTACTGGCTGGTCTCGCAATTGCGATTTTCCTACATGACTACGAAGACAGTATTTTGGTCGCTGTCTTATCCCTTAGCGCAATCAATTTGTTTCGTTTTACAGACACGATTCGATTCTACTTTGAGGCCAAAGTGCAGTCGAAGCAGTTAGTTATATTCGAAGGAGCTGTATTTTCATTGATCGTGCTATTAAGAGTCATATTTATAGTTACGGCATGGCCTTTGATGTATTTTATCTGGTTACTTGTATTGGAGGCTTTCTTAACTGCGGTTGCATTTGCAGTATTGTTCTTCAAAAATTTTGATGTCAGAAAACTTGCTTTTGTGCGTGATAGTTTTTTTGGGCTTTTAAAAATGGCATGGCCATTAACATTGGCCATGATGGCTACGATGCTTTACATGCGGACGGATCAGGTTATGTTGGCGTCCATGTTGGGTCAGCAAGCCGTGGGTATATATTCTGCGTCTGTCCGACTCACTGAAATTTGGTATGTTTTGCCCAGCATTGTTGTCAGTTCAGTATTCCCGAGAATTTTACTTGAAATGCGGAGTAATCTAGATCGTGCCAACCGAGCTACAGATCTGCTGCTGTTTGGTTTTGCAGTAGTGTCACTTCTGGTCGCTGCCGCGGTATCAATATTTTCGATAAACATCGTTTCATCTCTATTCGGACTCGATTACCTTGAAGCAGCTCCGGTATTGAGCATTCATATATGGTCTTCACTGTTTGTATTTTCAGGATTGCTAAGTAGTCGCTGGCTAGTCGCTATGTCAATGCAACAATTTGTACTGATATCAACCGCGCTGGGTGCGATCGTTAATATTGGATTGAACTACTTGCTAATCCCCTTGTATGGAGTCGCGGGTGCTGCTTGGGCCACATTGATTGCCCAGCTTGTTTCCAGTGTGCTGATTAATGCATGTCACCCCGTTTCTCGTCGTTTTTTCATTGCCCAGATTTCGGCCTTGAGTCTAGTTTCCGGTTTAAGTTTGCTGAGATGGTGGCGACTAAATTCAAGTGCAGCTAACTCTTTGGGTGGCAAGAATTCAGAATGACTCTCTGATAAAGGTTTTCGTGAAGACGGGCAACGTTAGTGTCCAATACCTTGTCTCGGATAGAGTTGGCCACGCGAGTTTGAGAGTCCTGAAGGCGCGACAACGCAATCGCTTGAATAATACATTTTTGCAAGTCAAGCGTATCGTACGGAGTCGCTAGATAGCCGTTATTGCCATGGTCCACAATATCTTTCAGGCCACCGATATTGAATGCGGTTATAGGCGTTCCGCACGCTAGAGCCTCTGTTGCGGTTTGTCCGAATACTTCTTGTCTGGACGGAACAACCATTACGTTCGCCGCGCTGTACGTCAGACGTAGTGAAGCATCATCATGAAGATGTCCCATGTAATGCGTAATGAATCCTTGAATGACTTCTTGCGAAGGTCGGCTTTGTCCAAATATCACAAGTTCATATTCATTTCCGCTTTCTCTTAGGTGTTCTAGTGCATCTCTCAATAGTGAGAAACCTTTTCTCTTGTCTGCGTGGCCGCCAAGCGCGCCAAACAAAATTAGCTTCTTGTCGATCGGTAGCTTCAGTATCTGTCTTGCAGCGACGCGATCAATTGGGGTCCATGATGTAGTATCCAGTCCATTCGGAATTATTTTGGTCTGCCATTTTGAAGTCAATGGGCTGCGTTGAGTACAATCGGCTAACCATTTACTAGGAGCAACAATCGTGATGTTGTCACACCAGTATTTGTTTTTTCTGTTCCAAACCCAACGATCAAGGACATGATTTTTACTCAATGCAGGTAACGCAACTTGTACTGAATAACCCGTTTCCCAGTCATCGTTTTCCGAATAATGCTCTGCGCCGCAGAATGGCCACATATCGTGGAAGGTCCAAACGATTGGTTTTTTGATCGCACTAATGTCTCGGATCGAGAGCATTTCTCTATTGATCCAGTGAAGGTGAACCAAGTCAGCGTTAGATCTATTTATTCTTTTTACCCATTTGGACGGTAACAGGGCAAATGAAAGAAATGATCGCTCGCGCTTTTTGGAAAAGAACTTTGGTAGCTGACCGAGATAGGGGCGAATTTTAGTCAAAATCCTATCGAGACGACTTTCAGGTTGAAAGACCGTCGGTAGATCGGAGATTTTTTCATCAACCCATAATTCTGAATCTATACCGATCTTTAGTAGCGCTTGATGTAGGCGCATTGAGGCCCTTGCAGCACCTCCATTCAAATCGCTCGATGAAAGATGCAAGACTTTCAATTGACGTTGACCTCCAACTTAAATCCGAATGCTTATAATTCTGAATGCCAAAGTAACTAATGGACCTACTACCTTAGCAACAACGTTTGCTGTAAAAGCCAACCTCTTTTTGAGTTCTCCTTTGCGAACAAACATATGGGCGTGAGGCGTACCCTCTACCGTTCCAATGTAAACCATCCCCATGGTACTCATCACATATTTAAAAGTGTGGCGTAGATAGAATGTACGTGGCAAGTGGCAATCAATCACAGGAAAAAAGCAGTTCGCAAAAACTGCAATTCCTCCAACGTGTAGGTGCTTACAAATTTCGTAAGCTAAAGTAATCGGGTTCTCAACATGTTCCAGAATGTCCTGCGCAACAATGCAGTCATAGTTTTCTTGGAGGTTTGGGCGCATGTTGATTGATGGAATCGACGAAACGCGATACGTGCCAAATTTCGAAGGAAAAGGTTCGATTACATCGATCTCTATTGTTGGGTTGGTTTGTGCGATTTTTAACGCAAGCTCGCCAAAGCCACCTCCAAAGTCAGCCACTCGTTTTGCTTTTAGTTTTGAGATGGCAATAGCGATGGATTGCCTGTGTGCAGCACTTTCAGGGTCAACAGAGGTGAAAATGCCGTTCACTATCCATACAGGGTGTGAATAGAATTCACCGATATTCTGCTCTGAAAGTTTTTTGCGATTATTCAATTTAAGGTTATGCCAAACCTTATCGAGCTCATCACACACCCATTGAACGTCGGGAGTTTCCTCCGGTAGGTCTTTGAGATAGTTAGCCTCGTTTGTTGAAAGAAATTGCTCAGGAATCTTGAATCCCCAGATATCAAGCTCATTCGACGCGTCGGTGTTGAAATTCACTTTTGGCGACTCCATCGCTGAGTTATTAATGAGAATCTATATCGGAGCGATGCCATCAGCCTGTTGATGGTCCAAGAATGCATCTGAATTTCGAACACCTGATCAAGTGTCCATTTGTCAGCTTTTTCCGAAGCGGCTACTGGTTCCGGGTGCTTTATTCGCCAATCGAGCTCCCCTGTTTGAACATTGGCAAGCTTGCTCTCTGCACTTGTGGTGTGTGTTGCATTGGGGCCGAAACCAATATTGGTCACCAAATTACGTTTTGGAATACAACTAAGCCAACCGTTCTTGAAGCAAGTAAATACCCATTGGTAGTCCCAAGTGTCTATCTCGCCTTGGTGCACCTTCGCAAACACTGTGCTCCAGTATTTGACCGCTTTTCGATTGTCTGCAAAAACTTGAGTTTCAAGAAATTGTGGGCCAAGGCTTGGCCAATCAGACATTCCAACATCGTATTCTTTCCACGCTCGTCGCCATGTGGCCCAACCCCAAATGTGGCTAAACTTTGAAAAGTAATAGCTTTCTTCAGGTGTCCAAGTTGAGGAAATAAAATTGTCCCCGGTTATAGAGCCTACCTTGGGTTCGTCGCGATACTTCTCGAGAAGTTCATCACAAAATCTAAAAAAATCTGGCGCAGGCAAGCAATCATCCTCAAGAATGATTCCTTCAGGTTCATTGTCAAAAAACCAATCAATTGCACTGCTTACCGCTTTTTTGCATCCCAGGTTTTTGCTGCGCAGTAGGGTCTTGACCTCGCAGGGCCAGTCCACTTCTTGTGCTATTTTGCGGGTGTGCTCACAAATGTCGGCTTCGCCTGCACGGCTTTCTCGTGGCCCGTCTGCCGCAATGTAAAGCCGTGCTGGCCTTGCCTTGCGAATGGAATCGAACACTCTAGCGGTAGTGTCCGGGCGGTTGAAGATCAAAAATAATATCGGGCTTCGAGTCATCAATATTATGCAGGCAGATTTTTGAAGTATTCGATCGTTTTTTTCAACCCATTTTCCAAATTCACCTTTGGCTCCCAACCCAGCTTGTTTTTAGCCAATTCAATATTGGGTTGACGCTGCTTGGGATCATCTTGCGGCAATGGCATAAAGGTCAGCTTGCTGCTTGAACCTGTTAGTTCAATTACTTTTTCGGCCAACTCAAGCATTGTGAATTCACCTGGGTTGCCCAGGTTCACCGGCCCGGTAACACCGGGATCGGTGTTCATCAAACGAATAAAACCTTCAATCAAATCGTCTACGTAGCAAAAGCTGCGGGTTTGGCTGCCGTCGCCAAATATCGTAATGTCTTGCCCCTTCAAAGCCTGCACAATAAAGTTGCTCACCACTCGGCCATCATTGGGGTGCATACGCGGGCCATAGGTGTTAAAAATGCGGGCAACTTTAATTTCCAGGTTGTGCTGGCGGTAGTAATCAAAAAACAAGGTCTCGGCGCAGCGCTTGCCCTCGTCGTAGCAACTGCGAATGCCAATCGGGTTTACGCGCCCCCAATATTCCTC
Organism: Limnobacter sp.; assembly: GCF_043511195.1. Lineage (NCBI taxonomy): Bacteria > Pseudomonadati > Pseudomonadota > Betaproteobacteria > Burkholderiales > Burkholderiaceae > Limnobacter > Limnobacter sp. The sequence continues at coordinate 962,648 of NZ_CP121330.1, forward strand.
TGGTTGCGGGTGTACTTCCGGGTCGCCATACACCTCGCTGGTGCTGGCCTGGAAAATTTTTGCTTTAACACGCTTGGCCAGGCCAAGCATATTGATTGCGCCGTGCACACTGGTTTTGGTGGTTTGCACTGGGTCGTGCTGATAATGCACCGGGCTTGCAGGGCAGGCCAGGTTGTAAATTTGATCTACCTCGATGTAAAGCGGAAACGTTACATCGTGCCGAATCAATTCAAAGTAGGGGTTGCTCAGCAAGTGAGCCACATTTTCCTTGCTGCCCGTAAAGTAATTGTCTGCACAAATTACCTCGTTTCCCTCGGCCAGCAGTCGCTCGCACAGGTGCGAACCCAAAAAACCTGCACCACCAGTTACCAATATTCTGCTTTTCATTCGTTCGTGTTCCGCTTTTGTGCTTTGCGCAATCCGTTATTCTAAAGCCATTCAACATTCACAGGGCGCTAGCCCAGCATACTCATGAAAATAGCAATTGCAGGCACGGGCTATGTAGGTCTTTCAAATGCCATGCTTCTAGCCCAGCACAACGAGGTTGTGGCCTTGGACATTATTCAGGCGAAGGTGGATTTGTTAAACCAAAAAAAGTCACCCATTCACGACGCTGAAATTGAAGACTTTCTGACCAACAAGCCACTGAACTTCAAAGCCACCACCCACAAAGAAGAAGCCTACGTGGGCGCAAGCTTTGTAATTATCGCCACCCCCACCGATTACGACGCGCAAACCAACCACTTCAACACCAAATCGATTGAAGCGGTGGTGGCCGATGTGCTGGCCATTAACCCACAAGCCACCATGGTGATCAAAAGCACCATACCTGTTGGTTACACCGAGCAACTGCGCAAAAAGCTGAATACAAGCCAAATCATATTCAGCCCTGAATTCTTGCGTGAAGGCAAAGCCCTGTACGATAACTTGTACCCCAGCCGCATTGTGGTGGGTGAACAAAGCGAGCGTGCCCAGCAATTCGCAGCCCTGTTGCAACAAGGTGCCATCAAGCAAAACATACCCACCCTGTTCACTGGAAGTACCGAGGCAGAGGCCATCAAACTGTTTGCCAACACCTACCTGGCCATGCGCGTGGCCTACTTCAACGAGCTAGACACCTATGCCGCAACGCACGGTTTGGATACTCGCCAAATTATCGATGGCGTAAGCCTGGACCCCCGCATTGGTAACCACTACAACAACCCAAGCTTTGGTTACGGTGGGTACTGCTTGCCCAAAGACACCAAACAGCTGTTGGCCAATTACAGCGATGTTCCGCAGAACATGATTCAAGCGATTGTGGAAGCCAACACCACGCGTAAAGACTTTATTGCAGCCGACGTGGTGGCAAAGAACCCGAAGGTGGTGGGTATTTACAGGCTTGTTATGAAGGCTGGAAGTGATAACTTCAGGTCATCTGCAATTCAGGGAATCATGAAACGCATCAAGGCCAAGGGCATTGAGGTGATTGTGTACGAACCCGCGCTGCAAGAACCGGAATTTTTCCGAAGCAGGGTGGTGAACAACCTGGAACAGTTCAAACAGCAAGCCGACATTATTCTGTGTAACCGGCATGTTCAAGCACTCGCCGATGTGGAGCACAAGATATACACCCGTGATTTGTTCGGAAGCGATTAATTTCGAAGCCAACGCTAGCGATGTTCAAAAGGATTCAACTGCACCACACCAAACCTGTGAAAGTCTTTGGTGTTGCGGGTCACCACAGTCAACTTATTCGCCAAGGCGGTAGCTGCAATCATGGCGTCTTCCAGTGCTGTGTCGGTTTCTCTGTGCATCAATTTCGCCCATACTCGAAAGCACTCTGCATCCATGGGCAGCGCTTTAAAGGTTGCCTGCAATTTATTCAGCCACCGTTCTATTTCCTCGGCTTTGTTCTCATCTTGCTCTCGGGTTCTTTCGATTCCGCTTTGAATTTCGGCCAAGGTAAATGCACTGAGGTAAAGCAAATGCTCGGGAATGTTCTTGATCCAAGCCAGAACTGCGCCGTGGGGTTTTGCCTTTCGGAGTTCGGAAATCACGTTGGTGTCCAGTAGGTACATGGTTCAGCCTTCCAGTCCGCTTAACTTTCGGCGCTTTAGATGCCTCCTGGGTGGCACAAGGTATTCCGTACGTGCTTCCTCGGCAAGTAGCAAGCTTTTCAGGCTAGGTTGGTTTTGTTGGGTCAGTCTGATCCATTCCGCGATAGGCACTAGCACTGCTTGTTCTTCACCGCGTCGGCTAACAGCTTGTGGGCCATCGCGAAGGCAGGTGTCGAGCAGTTCGCTGAATCTGGCTTTTGCGTCTTGAACGGGCCATGTTTGCATTCAATTTCCCTCAATGACTAGTTATCTGACTAGTTTAAATAAGCGAGTATCTTCACGCAACTGCTAGAGGCAATAACCCCCCATTCTGGTTACGTACCCAGCCCCATTTTTGCCTCTCGCCCCACCCAGTGCTAGCGTGTTCGTTTATCTCAAACGCACAGGCTTAGACCATGCACCGCATTCTGCTCGCCTTGGTATTGCTGCTGCCCCTTGCACCCCTGCCCACGGAGGCTTTTGTGTTCAAAAAAATTGTGTATTGCTCACCAATTGAAGGGCTTATTCATTGGCAGGGAAAGCCGCTGGCCAATGTTATTGCCACACGTGAACTGTACAGCGGAGGTTTTGAGGGGGGGAAGTTCACCGACACAGCCACGACCGATAGTGAGGGGCGCTTCAAGTTTGAAGTGGTTCAGGAGCGCAGGTTTTTGAGGCCAGATTTGCTGTCGGCGAATCCACGGGTGAGTCAATTTTTGATCGTAAAGCATCAGAGTTTTGACTATTTGGTTTGGACCTTCGACAAGCTCGATTCCAATTTTGGGACTGAGTCTGCCGGGAGTGTTCTAACGCTTGATTGCGATCTTTCTTCTGCCAAGGAAGAGTCAGATCTACGTATTGTTCGCTGTAAAAATAATGGGATAAGAAAACTATGATTGAATTAAACCCAACTCAAATTCATGATCTGTGCCGTATCGCGTATAACTCTGAATCTGTGAGCCGTCGTCTATTCAAAGGGCAGGTGGAGCGAGAATTGTCCTTCGTCGACAAGGAATCCGTCAAAATCATCACCGCCACCTCTGGCCTCATCACCCCTGTTGCCAGCGGCTTTGGTTTCATGGCCCAACTCAACGGTGGTCGTTCTCGCGAAATCGTCATCGCCACCCGTGGCACAGCCACTTGGGCTGACGCTGGTACCGACATCAACGCAATCCCAACTCTTGGGCTCACCGGCCACGCCATCCACAAAGGTTTCGGCACCACCTTTAAAAGCTACGTTCAGCAGCTCAACGAATTCATCAAGCAACAAAACTTGGGTTTCAAGCCCACTGCGGTCCACTGCATGGGCCACAGCCTGGGCGGCGCGCTGGCCAACCTCAATGCTGCGGCTTGCGCTGAGCTCGGCTTGAATTCATACCTGTACACCGTGGCTGCACCGCGGGTGGGCATGGTGCCGTATGCCGAACACCTCAGCAAAAAAATGAATGCAGCGCATGTATATCGCGTAGCCAACGAGGCCGACATTGTCACCATGGTGCCGTGCTACCCCTTTGTTCATGCACCCTACGTGCATGGCACCTACTTGCTCGATGCCGGTTGGTTGAACATCAACCCCGCTATGCACAAGCTTGCCACCGGCTACAGCAGCATGGTCAACAGCACCTGGAAACAAATGCAAAGCCACACGCGTGGCAAGCAACAGCAACTTGAAAACTCCATGTACCCGGCCAACAACGCTGAGGCAGGGCGGTTCGAACAACTCGCCAAAATGCCCGGTGCCATGTTCAGCGGGCGCTTGCTGAAACTTATCAACAAAGCCATTCACGACATGCTTTCCCGCTTGGGCGCACAAAGCCTGCTCAGCGTTGGCCACTACGGCACAGGCGCATTCACCGTGCTCGATCAAATGGCTGAAATTCTCGCCCGCTACGCACAAGCCAGCTACAAACAAAGCAAAGAAGTTGCAGGCATGCTCAACGCCATCATGGCTTACCTGGGTCGCCCAACTCACGCCTTGGCCGATGCCTCGGTGGCCACCATCCGCTGGGTATTCGGGCTGCTGCACCAGTCAGTCAACACCATGGCCAAACAGGCCATTCAACTGGTGGGGCGATAATTTTCGCAAGTTATTGCTGCGTTTTGATGTGTATTCCAACCCAGGTAACCGCAATCTGACAGTTGTGTCGTTGATTGATGAACAGGTCAGAATAATTTCAGCCCTCGGTTTTTTGTTTCAGGGTTATTAAAAAACTGATTCACCTCCGTGGTAAAACAAGCCACTCCACCAAATTACAGCTGTCACTTAGCCCATCTTGGCTGTTCTGTAAGTAAAGTTACGCCCCCTCATTTAGGTCAACAAGTAAATGCATCCACCAGCATGAATGCAGAGTAACAAAGGGCGACAAGCGATTTTGAAAGTTGAAAGAGGGTTAAATCTAGGTGGTATACTCGAAAGTATATGACAGTCACAAAACTGCCATGCTGCGTGTGCACAATTGCTGGGCGCTGTGGCAGGAATGCAGTTTGCTTAACACCTACAAAAATTTGTTGTCAACGGAAGTCATTCGCTGCCGTTTGGCCCTATTGGAATATTAAAACCAGTCGATCGGTCTTTTTTCGGGTCGGCAACACCAACACATCGGGAGCATCATGCAATCCATCGAGGCTATTAAAGTCTTCTGGCCAGCAGCGTTAACGGGAATTATTTGCTCCTTACTGGCCAGTCTGCTTATTGTGGCCACCAAGCGCTGGCATGGCGCTTTCAGTATGGACGGCACCAATGGCGTGCAAAAATTTCACACTGCGCCCACGCCGCGTATTGGCGGTATTGCACTGGCCGCTGGTTTCCTGGGCACCTGGTTTGCACTTCCTCATGGTTTTACTCAAGGCACAGCCACACTGCTGGGCTTGATTCTAATTGGTGGTATTCCTGCATTTGCGGCTGGTTTGCTTGAAGATTTCACCAAAACAGTGTCGGTTAAAGTGCGCTTGTTCGCCACTGCAGCCAGCGGTTTGTTGGCCGCGCTAATTACGGGCTATTGGGTGAACAGCGTTCACATACCTGGCATTGATTCGCTGCTGGCATTTGCCCCGGTTGGTATTTTGTTTACTGCTTTTGCAATCGCTGGTATTGCAAACAGCGTGAATATTATCGATGGGTTCAATGGCTTGGCCAGCGGCGTTGTTCTTCTTATGTTGCTTACCATTGGCGTTATCGCGTACCGGGTCGACGATACCGCCGTGCTGAACCTGGCCATACTTGGCGCGGCTGTGGTTGCCGGTTTTATGGCGGTTAATTACCCCAAGGGCTTCATTTTCCTGGGCGATGCGGGCGCCTATAGCCTGGGCTATTATGTGGCCGTGCTGGCCGTGGCCTTGGCCATGCGCAACCCGGCAGACGTCAGCCCCTGGGCCATGTTGTTGGTGTGCGGTTACCCGTTTATTGAAACCTTGTTCACCATTTACCGCCGTGCCAGCCGCAAGCGCAAGCACAACCCCGGTTGCCCCGATGCCTCCCATTTGCACAGCCTTATTTACCGCCGTGTAGTTAGCCGCAAGCTGTTGCCTTACGCCCCAGCCTGGAAGCGCAACGCCTATACCTCGCCTTTTTTGTGGGTTTACTCATTTATTCCCATGTTGGGCGCAATTTTCTGGCCGGAAAGCCTGGGAATGGTGGTGGCTTGGCTGTTGATCAGCTTTGTGGTTTACCAGCGCATGTACCGGCGCATGTTGCGCTTAAGCATTTACTTCAGAAATCGCAAGGAAATGGCGAGCTAAAGCAGCTTTCTGCTACCCTTTAAGCCAATATGCCAATTGTAGTTTTGACCCGTCATTTCAATTAATAGAGTTAAACGATGTATTTATCAGCTTTCGGCCAAAAGATCCGATACGCAATGGTTTGTGTTGCACTGGTGGTCAGCGGCAGCGTATTTGCACAAGCACCGCTGGGTTTGGCTGGCTTTGTAAACGATCAACAACCTAACCGTTCAAATACTGACCGTTTTAACGCGCAACCTAATAACTTGCCTGCGAATGCTGGTGCGGGTCTTGTTGGCAAAGCCAATTCGGAAGCAAACCCGGCGAACAATATTGATGGCCAGAATGGCGAGGAAATGCAGCAGCCCCAAGCGCAGCCTTTGCCCAATCGACCCCTTAGCTTGTTTCAGCGTTTCGTATTTGAAAACACTGGCAAGTTGCTTTATCCATTTGGCACGTCTGCACTCAAGGCCGACTTAAAACAAACGCAAGCTGAAAACGCACCAGTTTCCGCCGACTATGAAATTAGCGCTGGTGATCAAATTTTGGTGCGGGTGTGGGGCGCTATCGATGTGAACCACACCGCCGTGGTCGATCGCGATGGTCAGCTCACCATTCCTTCAGTGGGCACCTTCCCGGTTGCCGGTGTGCGTGCCCGCAATCTTGATCAATTCCTTACTGCTGAAATCAGCAAGTACTACAAAAACTTTAACTTAAGCGCCACCCTGGGCAAGCTAAGTGGTGTCAGCATTTACGTGGCGGGCCAAGCGTTGGCCCCAGGTATGCACACGGTAAGCAGCACCAGTACTTTGGCCTCAGTTGTGTTTTCTGTGGCGCAGCCTGGTGTCAACGGCAGCTTTCGCAATGTGCAGCTGAAACGCGGTGGTGTTACTGTGGCCACCTTCGACCTTTACGATTTGCTTCGCAAAGGCGAACTCAACGACGACCGTAAACTCCGGGCGGGCGACGTAATCTTTATCGGTCAGGCTGGCGCTCGCGTAGCGCTGAATGTAGCCGGCCCTTCCGCCGCAATATTCGAATTAAAGCCAAGCGAGGGGTTAAGCGACATTCTCGATATTTCTGGTATCGACCGCACCTTGCTTCGTCAAGATTCCGTTCTCATTGAAGGGTTTAATCCAGATAACTTCAAGGCACCCCGTGCAGTGGAGCAGCTTAGCTACAGCCGCGCCTTGAACCAGGCCGCCCTGAAAGACGGCGACATTGTTACCCTGTTCCAAACTCGCCGAGAATTTACCAACGCAGTTACCTTGAAAGGCAATGTGGCCACGCCCGCCCGCTACCCGTATTTCGAGGGCATGCGAATTGCCGACCTTATACCCAATACCGATGCCTTGATTCAAGACAGCTACTTTAAAAAGAAGGGCGCGCTGGTTCAATTCAACAAAGACGACGCCGAGCGATCAGTTAAAGATCCAACGCTGAAAAGTCAATTGAACATTGACGATTCCAAACTGTTCAACAAAACCGACCAAGGCGAGGAAGGTGAGCAAAAAATTGAAGTAGTTGAAGACACCATTTCAAACATGCTTTCCCAAATTAACTGGGACTACGCGGTTATTGAGCGGCTCGACCGCCAAGAATTGCAAACCCGCTTAATTCCGTTCAACCTGCGCAAGGCCATGGCTGGCGACCCCAACCAAAATCTGCCGTTGCAGGCTGGCGACGTGGTTACCGTATTCAGTGCCAACGATGCTCAAATTCCACGTTCGCGCCAAACTGCGTTAATTAAAGTGACCGGCGAGGTAAAAGCCCCCGGATACTACCAAATTGCCCCGGGCGAATCGCTGCGAGATGTCATTGTAAAAGCTGGTGGCTTGGCAGAAGACGCCTACCTGTTTGGTACCAAACTAACCCGCCGGTCAATTGCGGTTGAGCAAGAACAGCAAAAACAGAAGGCACTTGAACAAGCGGAACGCATGTTGGTGTCTGCCCAGGCCAGCAATGCAGCTTCCGCTATTTCGGCTGGCGATGCCGCCAACGCTCAAAAGCAAGCCCAAATTCAAGGGGCATACCTAGAGCGCCTGCGTAAAATGAAACCCGAAGGCCGTGTGGTGCTCGACATTAAACCAGATGCACAAGGCATTGCTGAATTGCCACCGTTGGCGTTGATCGATGGAGACGTGGTGTCCATTCCTTCACTACCCGGCCAGGTGGCAGTGTTGGGCTCCGTTTACAGCCAGGGTGTGTATGCGTTCGAGTCGGGTAACACGGTGTTCGACTACCTGGGCTTGGCTGGTGGCGCAGCAAAAGGCGCAGACGATGGCTCAATTTTTGTAATACGCGCCAATGGCACCGTAGACAGTGCGCAGCAAGGCTGGTTGCCTTTCGTAAGCGGCTTGTACGGTAAACGCGCCTTGCCCGGCGACGCAATTTATGTTCCCGAAGATTTCGAACGTGTGTCGCTAACCAAAACCCTGATCGACATTTCCCAAATTTTCTATCAGGTTGGTTTGGGTGCCGCTGCGGTTAACGCCATTCGGGATTAACGGGAAACACGCATGAATTCGAATATTGATTCCCAGCCAATTGGCGATTACGACGACGATGAAATTAGCCTGGTTGAGCTGGCCACCACCCTGGGCGAAGAAAAAAAGCTGATCTTCGGTTTGCCTTTTGTAGTGGGCATTGTGGCCATTGTGGTTAGTTTGTTTCTAACGCCGATATTTACCGCAAAAACCACGCTGCTGCCACCACAGAACAGTGGCGGCGGTGGTGCAGCCGCTGCCTTGGCCAGCTTGGGTGGTTTGGCCGGTTTGGCTGGTATTAGCACGGGCGGAACAACAGCCGACACGGTTATTGCCATGCTGCAAAGTCGCAGTGCGAAAGACCAAATTATTGATCAGTTCAATTTGGTCGAATATTACGAAGCCGAACTGCGTACAGACGTATATGGAACGCTGAATGAAGTGGTTCGGGTAAGCAGCGACAAAAAATCGAATTTGATCACTATCGAGGTCGACGACAAAGACCCCGATCTGGCTGCCAAAATGGCCAATGCCTATTACGGGGTGTTGAAAGACCTGATGACCCGTGTTGCAGTTACCGAGGCACAGCAACGCCGCCAGTTTTTTGAAGACCAGTTTGCAAAGTCGAAAGAAGAACTTTCTGCGGCGGAAGTAAAGCTTAAAGAAACCCAAGAACGCACCGGTTTGGTTGAACTAAAAAGCCAGGCCGAGGCCACCATTGAGGCTGTGGCTCGCCTGCGTGCTGAAATTGCACAGCGGGAAGTGCAATTAAGCGCCATGCGCACCTTTGCCACGCCCGAGAATTCAGATTACCGCCGTGTTGTGGCTGAATTGAATGGCCTGCGCGTAGAACTTAAGAAGCTGGACAAAGGGGGCACAGGCGGCGAATTGGGTTTGGTGTCGGCTGGCAATTTGCCCGAACAGGGCCTTGAATACGTTCGCGCTTTGCGCGAAGTGAAATACCAGGAAGCGGTGTTTGAAATTATGGCCAAGCAGTTTGAACTGGCCAAAGTCGACGAAGCCAAAGACGGCGGCAATGTGCAGCAGTTGGACATGGCCGCTGTGCCTGAGCGCAAAAGCAAGCCCAAGCGCGCCCTGATTGTGGTGCTAAGCGTGTTGGCAGCGGGCTTTTTGGCAGTGCTAATCGCCTTGTTGAAGGGCGCCATGCGCAAAGCGGGCAGCGATGAAGAATCAGCCACACGCCTTCAGGCTTTGAAAAAAGCCTGGCGCCTGCGTGGCGAATAGTGTTGTAAGTAAACTATCTCCCTTTAAATATGGGGTGGTGTTAACGGCAGTTTTGTTGTAAGTTTTATGTTGCGCGCGTTTATTAATCCTATCCAAGGAGAATTCTCTATGAAAAAATTTCTAGCTATCCTGGCTATTGCCGGAATGAGCATGGGCACTGCTTTTGCCCAAAACACAAACTCTATCCCAACTGGTCAAGCCAATGCAAACCCCAACGCAGCAAATGCTGGCTCTCCATGCGGTGGAGCAGGTGCAGGCGCCGGCGGTGCTGGTGCGGGTGCAGCTGGTGGCTTGACTACCGCTGGTGGCTTGGCAACAGCTATTGCTGTTGCCAACGACAACAACAACATCCCCGTGTCTGTTTCAGCATCGCAATAAGCTGCAACACATAAAAACGCCTCCTGACAGGAGGCGTTTTTTTTTGCCCAACTCATTCGTATTTGCAAAGTAACCCACAGTGCCAACAATGAATCGCAACCTTGTATTGCCCCTTGCCTGCCTTGGCTTAAGTGCATGCGCGTCAAATTTTACAGCTGCATACAAAATGGCTCAGGCATTAGACACAACCAACCCCACGCGGTTTGAGCAATTTCAAATGAACCCCAATTTGCAGTACCTGGAAGCGCACACCGTGGGCGCCCAGGCCATGATGGTGTTGGGCTACGTGGCCACGCCCAAACAACAGCCCCCGGTGCAAACCTGGTACGACTCGCAACGCGAATTGCTACGGCTGCAAAACGGGTTCTTGGTCAGTATTACCGGTGTAAACAACTACATAAGCACCACCGAATACACTTGGGCTGCCCCTGACCAGCAAGGGGTGCAATTGCCCACCAGCAAAACTTACAGCCAGCCCGATCAACAAATTTTTAATAAAACTGTGGCCTTGCGTTTTCAGCTAGTGCCCGAATCAACGGTTAATACAAGCAACAGCGTGTTGCGCAAACGCCTATTAGAAGCCGCACAACAAGGCAGGCAATCTTTGGTGTGGTTTCAGGAAGTACCGCAGCCCAACAGTGAAACTCCTTACAGCCTGCATGCATTTGCCAGCAACGGAAGCCCCGTGTATGGCAGCCAGTGCCTAACCCCCAGTGCCTGCATAGAATGGCTGCACCGAACCAACACAGCACCCAAGCCATGAAACTTAAAACAACCGCAGCCCTGGCCTTGTTGATTGCCCAGTTTGGTTGGGCCCACGCGGAAAGCATATACACGCCAAAGCAGGGCGAGCGCCTTTCAGAGCTGCTTATGCGCGAGCAATTATTGCCGGGCAGCGCCACCAATAGCGAAGGGCAAACCCTGCAACTGGGCAGCATGCTGTTAAAGCGTGCTGAACTGTACAACAAACAAGCACTTCAAAAAACGCAACTTATTACGCTGCTTGGCATGCAGCCTGCAGGCAAAGTGCCTGCTTATTTAAAACCATTGGTGGAAAGTTTACCCACCACGGGCCGGCAACTGCTGCCCACGCAAGACGGCCATGAAATGGCAGCCAAAATAAACCTGGACCCGGTGTTGCAAGCCAATGATTCTGTAGTACTGCAACCCACAGCCAACCACATTGCCGTGCTGGGTACGGGTGGGCAGTGTGTGGCTGCGTTTAAACCGCAGGTGTCGGTAATTGCTTATTTGCAGCAATGCTTTCCAAAAAGCAGTTGGTACACCTTTGGCGAAGGTTTTGACCATGCCTGGCTGGTACAACCCACCGGGCAAATGGTTAAGCTGAATGTGGCGCTGTGGAACCAAACCGAGCAAACCCTGCCGCAACCGGGTGCGTGGGTGTGGGCACCAGCACGCAATAGCGGCTGGGCCGAGCAAGAAAGCCTGCAACTGCTTGAGTTTTTGCAAACCCAAGGGGCATTTAAACAGGCCAACAACGCTACACCAGTGGTGGCAGCACCCACGGAAACTATTACACCGGCCAGCAATACGCCTTTCAATTACACCGTGCGCCCCACCCGCAGCGATTGGGGCACAGTGGGCCTGCTTCAAATGCCCAGCGCCCGCATGGCCGAGGAAGGCACCATTAGCCTTACCGCCAGCCGGGTTGAACCTTATTCTCGTTACTCATTCATTTACCAACCCTTTGAATGGCTGGAAGCGGGTTTTCGGTATTCCATTATTACCAACCGCCGTTTTGGTTCTGATGCCTTCAGTGGCGACCGCAAATACCAAGACAAAAGCGTAGATGTGAAACTACGCCTGTTAAATGAAACAGCTTACCTGCCTGAATTGGCCGTGGGTCTTCGCGATATTGGCGGTACGGGTTTGTTTTCCAGCGAATACTTTGTGGCCAACAAACGTGCGGGCCAGTTCGACTTTACCCTTGGTTTGGGCTTTGGCAACATGGCCACCGGGGGCGGTATATCAAACCCTTTCGGTTTTATTACCGATGAGTTTGACACACGCCCCAACATCGACTTTGGCGTGGGCGGCCAAGCCAACAGCAGTGCTTATTTCCGTGGCGAGGCCGCACTGTTCGGCGGTGTTGAATGGCAAACTCCTTGGCATGATTTGATTTTGAAAGTGGAACTGGATGGCAACGACTATTCCAATGAACCGCTGAGCAACCCGCAGGCACAAAGCAGCAACATTAATTATGGTGCGGTGTACCGCATTAATGACTACATCGATTTCAGCGTAAGCGTGCAACGCGGCAACACCATGGGTTTTGCCTTGTCGTTTAAAGAAAATGTAAGCAAATATGCAGTGCCCAAAATAACTGACCCCAAACCTGTGGTGGTTACGCAAGGCCCACGCCCTGCCAGCACCAATTGGGAAAAAACCGTAAAACTGGTGGAAGAGCAAACCACCTGGAATGTTGAAAGCGTTCAACAACGTGGCAGTGAAGTGCAGCTTACGGTTAAAAATGCCGACGTTACCTACCCAGCCAAGGCTGTGGACAAAGCCACCGCAGCCCTGCATGAAAACGTGGCAGAAGGCATTAACTGGTTCAGCTTTACCTACAAAAATCGTGGTGCAAATATTGCAGAGCATGTAGTAGACCGCAACAAGTGGGCTGAAGACAAAACCCAACTTCCTGTGCAACAAACAAACGGTAACCCCGTGGCGGCCGTTGAACCCAATGGCTACCCTTACAAACCCCTGCACACGGAATACGACCCTTGGTACAACGGCGCGGTTGGCCTGGGTTACGAGCAAACTTTTGGTGGCGCCAATGGCTACCTGTTTCAGTTTACGGCCTACGCCCGGGGCGAAGTTGAGTTAACAAACAGCACCTGGATAACTGGCCGTGTAGACCATGTATTGGGCGGCACATTCGACAAGTTTACGCAAAACAGCGTTAGCAACTTGCCGCCTGTGCGTACCGATTTCCGCGAGTACTCAATCGCCTCGGACACCAAACTGAGCAACTTGCAACTTAACCACGTGGGCCAGCTTTCACAAAACCATTTTTATAGCCTGTATGGCGGGTATTTGGAAAGCATGTTTGGCGGCGTGGGCGGTGAGTATTTGTACCGCCCCATGAATTCACGTTGGGCCTTGGGGGTAGATGCCAACCGCGTAAAACAGCGAGCCTTTGAACAAGACTTTGATTTCAGAAATTACACCGTGAACACCGGCCACATTACGGCTTACGTGGACACAGGTTTTGAAGACATACTGGCCACGGTCTCAGTGGGCCAATATTTGGCTGGAGACAAAGGCGTTACGGTAGACCTTTCACGCGTGTTTGACAACGGCGTTAAAATTGGCGCCTATGCCAGTAAAACCAATGTGTCGGCTGAAGATTTTGGTGAAGGAAGTTTTGACAAGGGCATTTACCTGCGTGTGCCTTTTGATGCGCTATTTAGCAGCACCGTACCGGGCGATGCCAGTTTTAACTGGGTGCAGGTAACGCGAGATGGTGGGGCGAAGTTGAGAAGGGCTTTGAGTTTGTTTGAAGAAACAAGTGTAAGGAGCCCTAGGGCGTTGCAATTTAAACCAGCGCTGCCGTAATTTGTTGTACGGTTTTTTGCACTGAAAACTCGCGTTCAAATAATTGTTTGCAACGGCTTGGTAATCCACTATCGGTTTGAATTGAGTCTAGCAAAATGCTGCATAACTGAAGCAACTCTTCAATAGAGTTGCTTTCGCAGACCTGCCCAACCATTTCTGTACGAATTAACTCGGCCAAATCATTTCTACTGTTGATGTTGGCCAACACTGGCAAACCGCTTTGCATGTAGGTTAAAAACTTGCCAGGTATATTGTGCGATTTGTGTCTTGGGTCTAGGGCAACGATACCTGCACTGCATTGGGTATATAGGTCGGGAATTTCGTCTGGGTGTATTTCATCAAAGAAAACAACATTATGAAGCTGCTTTGTTTGTACCGCCAATTTTAGTTTGGTAGCCTCGCTACCGCGCCCAACAAAAACAAAGCCCATATCAGTGCGTGTTAAAAGCCTTTCGGCTAAATTCAGCAAAATGTCCATGCCCTGCGCCACCCCCATGTTCCCGGCGTACACAAACACTTTGCGGCCTGCCAGCTGTGTTTCATTTACACGGATGGTGCATTTGGTTTGTGTGGGTTTGTCGAGCCAATTTTGTAGTACCTGGAGTTGCCTGCCGCGCTGTTGCTGCCACCTGTCAAAGTAAGTTCTATTTCCTGGTGTTTGCACTCCAATTATGTTGGCTACAGAATATTGATAATTAGCAATCAACTTAAAAAACAGGTACGGAAGACCACGTCCCATCAGCCCCATGTCTACTGCCCATTCGGGAAATATGTCCCTAATAATCAGGTAGCATTTACAACGACTCGACTTTTTAAGCGTGCTTACTAGCGGTCCGTGGAATATGGATGGGGCGTACCACACAACCCCTTCCCACCGGCAATTCGCTAATGGACTTCGTTTCAAATTACGAAGCATGGCAAATGGCATAGCGAACTCGGCAAGCGTGCGCCTAACATAGCCAACGTCCTTGGTTTTGGGGGCTTTCAAGCGCAATACCTGTGCACCATCAAATTGCTCGAGTTGAAAGCGTGTTTGCAAGGCAGGCTCGGGCAACAGAACAGTGACCTCATGCCCTTGGCGGGTAAATTCCCGCACCAGGTCTCGCAATTGAACTGCGCCAGAAGTGCGCATTGGCGGAAAGGTATCCGCAACAAGTACCAGTTTCATAAGGCGTGGTTCAGTACTTTTTCCAAACTACGCGGTTTACGTAGTCGGTGTAGCTGTGAATAATGCGAACAACTTTGTCGCTTACATTGGGTGCACTGTAGTCGCTAACAAGTTGTAGCAAGCGCTTATCGCCACGCGGTTGAGTTTCCAAAATAGCCAAACCTTGTTGTACGCGCTCTACCTCCAAACCGACCATCATCACTGCAGCTTCTTCCATGCCCTCTGGGCGTTCATGGGCTTCACGAAGGTTCAATGCCGGGAAGTTAAGAATTGACGATTCCTCGTTGATGGTTCCGCTGTCTGAAAGCACAGCCTTGGCTTGCATTTGCAGGCTAACATAGTCGTGAAAACCCAGTGGTTTCATCAACCGTACCAGCGGGTGAAATTGCGCGCCTGTTGTGTCAACACGCTTTTGGGTACGGGGGTGTGTTGACACCAACACCGGCATTACGTACTGCTCTGCAACTGAATTGAGCACCTCAACTAGCTTGGTGAACGACGTGTCTGATTCTATATTTTCTTCCCGGTGAGCACTCACTACGAAGTAGTTCTCAGCCTTAAGGCCCAATCTGTTTAACGCATCAGAAGCCTTTATTTGTGGCAGGTAGTGGTGCAGCACTTCAAACATCGGGCTGCCGGTTTTTATGATTTGGTCGGGCGGTAGCCCCTCGCGCAAAAGGTAGTCGCGGGCAATGGTGCTGTAGGTTAAGTTAATGTCCGCCGTGTGGTCTACAATGCGGCGGTTTGTTTCCTCGGGTACCCGTTGATCAAAACAGCGGTTGCCCGCTTCCATGTGGAAAATTGGCACCTTACGCCGTTTGGCAGGTATTACTGACAAGCAACTGTTGGTGTCGCCCAGTACTAGCATGGCATCGGGCAACACTTCGCCTAACACTTTGTCAACCGAGGTAATCAGGTTACCAATCGTGTTTGCCGCACCAGTGCTACCTTCTGCGCTGTTCAAGAAATAATCAGGCTTGCGTACACGCAAGTCGTCGAAAAAAATCTGGTTTAGTTCGTAATCGTAATTCTGGCCCGTATGGACCAACACGTGTTCGCAGTGTTGGTCGAGTGCTGCCAACACACGAGAAAGGCGAATTATTTCAGGCCGTGTGCCCACTACAGACATCACTTTGAGTTTTTTCATTTTGTTAAACCTTACTGGCAACCGTGTCGGGTCGCTCTCGATCAAAGTTCTCGTTGGCCCACAGCATCACGATCATCTCGTCGCTGCCAACATTCGTAATGTCGTGCGCCCAGCCTGGAATTGTGTCTACCACCTGCGGTTGGTCTCCGCTTGTCAGCAGCTCGACTGTTTCATTGGTGATCAAATGGCGGAATTTGAACAAAGCCTGACCTTTAATCACCAAAAATTTTTCAGTTTTTGAATGGTGGTAGTGACCACCCCTGGTAATGCCGGGGTGTGCCGTGAAATAACTAAACTGGCCACTGTCTGGAGTTTTAAGCATTTCTACAAACACCCCACGGGGGTCGGCATGTTGCGGCACTGGGTAGGAAAATTTTTCGTTAGGCAGATAGCTTACATAGGTTGCGTAAAGCGCCCGAACAAATCCGTTACCAACCCGCTCGGTGAGCAATGTAGTGCGGTAGTTTTCAAAGGCCTTTATCTGCTCAGCCAATTCACCGAGGGTGCATTCATATTCTGGTTTCACCGCGCCTATTGAAAGCCCTGTGCATGGCGATTCAATTGCATTTATAAGCGCCGTAACTACGTCGTCTATGTACGCCAGTTTTAAGCGGGCTGAAGGATCGTTGATTTGAATTGGCAAACTACGTGCAATGTTGTAGCAGAAGGTCGCCACAACAGAGTTGTAATTGGGCTTGCACCATTTACCGAACACACCCGGCAAGCGGAATATAACAGCAGGATTACCTGTGGCTGCCACTAATTTATGGACTGCTTCCTCGGCAGCAAGCTTGCTATGGCCGTACGGGTTGTCCAGTTCTGCCTGCGTAGATGACGCCAAAATGAATGGAATGCGTCGCCCGGTGGTTTTAATTGACTGTGCTATAGCTGCGCACAGCGCTTCAGTTAACCTTGCATTAACCGTGGCAAATGCGCTTATATCCGTTGGGCGGTTTTCCCCTGCCAAATGCACCACTGCATCTGCCTGCGCTACTAGCTCTGGCAAGGCTTCTGGATTGTCGCCACGCACAAAACTACTAACGGCGTACCCAGGTAGTTCACCGAGCCGTACCAATAGGTTTTTACCGATAAACCCGTTTGCACCGGTTATTAATATGCGGCGGGTGGTTTGGGTCATTCCTTTTACTCCTCCGGCTCGGCGTGTTCACCTCGCACTGTGGCTTGCATGAAGCGCAGTTTCATTAACAGGGTTTTCATGCCTTCGATATCAAGCCGTGTTGTGTTGTGTGAATTGTATTCTACGGCCTCGGAAATTCTTACCTCGCCCTGTTCAACGTACTTACCATAGTTCAAATCGCGCAAATCGGGAGGCACGCGGTAGTATTGCCCCAGATCTTGGGCGGCAACCATTTCCTCCCGACTTAGCAAGGCTTCAAACAGCTTTTCACCATGGCGTGTACCAATTACATTGATCGGGTGCTTGGGCGCACCCAATAAACTGGTTAGTGCCTGTGCAAGCACTTCAATTGTGGCGGCGGGGGCTTTTTTCACAAAAATTTCACCAGGCTGTCCATGTTCGAAAGCAAACAACACCAAATCGACCGCGTCGTCTAGCGTCATCATGAAGCGTGTCATGTTTGGATCGGTAATAGTAATTGGCTGTTCGGCACGAATTTGATTTGTAAACAACGGAATAACCGAACCACGCGAGCACATCACATTGCCATAGCGGGTCACGTTGATTACAGTATTATTGCTGCTGCGCGACTTGGCCACGGCAACCTTTTCCATCATTGCTTTGCTAATCCCCATGGCGTTGATGGGGTAAACCGCTTTGTCAGTACTTAATACCACAACACGTTTAACGCCGCAGCTGATGGAGGCCTCAAGCACGTTTTCGGTGCCCAGCACGTTGGTTTTAACCGCTTCTATTGGATGAAATTCGCAAGATGGAACCTGCTTAAGCGCTGCTGCGTGATAAATGAAATCTACACCCCGAACCGCAGTAAGTACGGATTGGTAATCGCGTACATCCCCAATATAAAACTTCAGCTTGGGGCTGTTGTACTTCTTGCGCATGTCGTCTTGTTTCTTTTCATCGCGACTGATGATGCGAATCTCCGACAGATCGGATTCTAAAAAACGACGAAGTACAGCGTTGCCGAATGAGCCGGTGCCGCCGGTGATAAGAAGCTTCTTCTCAGTGAACATAAGTTAGGCCCTTCAGGGTCAAAAAAAACTACTCTACATTTCAGAAAGAATCGTAAAAGACTGGAACATTCTAAGATTCGCCGTTAGCGAGGTATCTCCGTCAAGATAACGCGAAGCATAATCATGTGCGGCTAGGCGGAGATTTTCCTGCTCTTGAGGTGTACGTACTGCTGCATGTTCAATCGCCATACGCCAGCTCTTAACGTTATCAAGAGATAATGTTTTAACGGCACCCGCATCGTCAGGATGCCATGGGGTTCTATCGCTGAGTAGGACTGGCGTTCCGGCGCGAAGGGCCTCAAAGATGACATGTCCAAAATTCTCACCTTGGGTGGGGAAAATGAAGAGGTCGTATCGCGCGAAAGTGTTCGAAATCTCGTCTGGCGCTATTGGCCCACGATATTGCACCTCTATATTATCCGGCAAAGTACTTAGTCGGTATTGCGAAATTCAGTTTTCAACTGTTACCAGTCTCGCTTGATCCAGCCCGAAACGGCTGGATTGCTCATTTTTCACGGTTTGCATGATGTTTTTCATCCAAGCCATCACCGCAAATAAGGGTAAATAAAGGGCAATCGCCCTCATCAGCCACTTCAGGTTAAAGCCTGCCGCACACAGCACCACATGCAGTGCATCACCAGATGCCCCTTTGAGCCACGTTCTTCGCATTCCGTGATCCGCTTTCAAGTGCCCGATCGTCGGTTCAATGGCCTGCCTGCGTCTCAGTCTCTTTCTGTCCGCTTTGATCATCGATTTGTATTTGCCTCGGTGGATGATTTCCACATCTGGATTTGCATAATCCACCCCACGGTAACCCAAATCCACGTACACCTGCTTGATCGGTGTGTTGTGCTCTTCGGTGAGAATCCTGGCTTGTTCTAGTTGTTCTGCCAGCGTGTGACCATCGAAAGGGTTGCCAGGAAATGTTCTCGCACCAACAATCAAACCCCTCTTGTGAGTCACTGCAAAGCCAGCTTTGACCCCAAACTCATAGGGCTGTCGGGCCTTGCCCTTTCCAATGCACTCTACTTCAGGGGCATGTAAAGCGTACAGCTTGTTCTTGTCTTTCGGTTTCTGATTCACAAGGCGCTGCGCTCGTTCAAGCAAGGTGTTCATTCTTTCCAGTGCCGCTGAGCTTTCCAGATTCAGGACTTTGAGCTTGCGCTGTACTTCCCGAATCACAATGCCCACAACGGTTCGCTGACGTTTCAATGTTCGCCTCAGGCGTCTGAATTGTTTGGCATGGGCATAACCGGCTGCTTTGCGTTTCAGTTGTTTGCCTTCCATGGCAAAGGTCTGCTTGAATTTGATTCCAACGTGTTTGGCGTTCTTGATCAACTGGTACCGGGCGATTTCCAACAGCCTGCTGTCAGTCGGATAGGCCACTGCCTTCTCAACCACAGTGCTGTCGACAATGACTCGTTCAAACTCGCTTGGGCGAATGGCTTTCATCTTCACCGCTGCATCAATGGTCGCCTTGAACAACTCTTCAACCCCAGCCTCTCCAAGCATTTGGCGAAACCGGGTGATCTGGGCCGGATCACATGGAAACTTGGTCTGGTAATACTCCATGCCGCTGAAATACTGCCACTGCACATTCTCGGTCCAGCGCACCACCAACTCCCGGTCACTGACATCATAGGCGTGTTTCAAATACAGCAATGACACCATCAACCGGATTGGCAACCGAGGGCGTCCGGCGTTGCTCACCCCCGCACCTGCTATCTGTAGATTCTGGCCAAACATGTCGTCTGTGAAAAACTGACGACCTTTACGGTCACGATGTTCAAACACCGGCCTCAAAGACTCTTCCAACCCATCCCAGGGCATCTTCTGCGACAACACCGCCAACGGGTGACGAAGGTCAATCATCTGATCCAAACGGGAGCGGAAAAAATCGTCAGTGGCCATCAACATAAAGGGACAAAATCCCTCAGATTTCTAATACCCATATTTTACTTTCTGGGGGATTCGCAACCCACTCAGACATGCAAAACACCAGAAATCATGCGGGTTTCGAACATTTTGCAAGGCCGACTACTTACTATCGTTTCACATTTCTGCCAATAGTATTTGTCTTCGATCGGGCCGAATATGTCGAGATCTACTATCGCATGCACGTCGCTCAATAGTTCTAACAACCTATCAAGATTCTTTATAGGAGAGATCCTCGAGATAAAAATTGCATTTAGTTTATTGGCTTGCTTACCAATTCCACTGGGAAACTCCCTGAGAGAATCTGCAACAACTGGATCTGGCGCAATATGGATACGCAACTCAGAACCCGGAAACTGCCGAAGAATGTCACGTGATTCTAAGTCTGTTGATGCGTGCCAGTGGACGACCCGATAAAGACCAAACATTCGAGCGAACCAGATAAATATCCGTTTCTTAGCTGCCTTTACAGAAAGTGCACCAGACGAGAATTCCCCCCTTGGGGCAATCAGAATGGGTAGATCGGGTGCGATCCAAGACCGTAATAGTTGGGGAAGTATAGAAGATCTTGGACTAAAGAAACTGTTGAGATATAAAAGATGAGCCGGCCGTTTTTCGAGCGCCATTCGTAGGCCACTGGGGCCAAAAGCATCAGGTGTTGCGTAGAAAACTGCTCCATCTGGTGTTTCCATCCAACAGTTCGTCTCAATATGCGGATATGGCTCTGAAGCGCCAATATCTCGATCTCGGGTGAAAATCGAAAGGGCAACTTCACTGGCAATCTGCTTACGCATGTTAGCAAGCGTGGTGATCGGTCCGCCACCTTTGAAGCCAGGGAGGAAATAGTCGGAAACACAAAGTACATTCATCATTGAATTTAAATATTTATTTTCGATATTTTTGAATAAGCTTTTAAGTTTTATCGCTGAAACAATTGTTCTAATTAGTGTATTTCTTGGTTGGTGAAGGTGGCTATCTTTACTATTTGGTCAATGCATGACCGCCAGTTATGCTTGGATTTCACAATTTCTCGACGCTGTTCAAGCCTTGCTAATGATGAAATCTTCTTCTCGTGGGTAAGCACATTGGACAAATCTGAAAGATCATCCGAAACAATTCCCATGTGCTCGCGCAAAGAGGACGGAAGCGCATAAAAATCGTTTCCGACGACCGAGCCCGGAGCGCACACGACGTTGAACAGTTTCGATGGAAAAAAATATTCTTGTTTAAGCCCTTCGCTGTAACGCAGACAGAAATTCCATCGTGCTTTGAGTTGCCATTGCAAGATGATTTCTTCAGGCTGCAATCCGTGAAAAACGATTTTGTCCGAGCACTTCGCTGCCTGTTCTACATGATTTTTGAGCGAGCCTCGACCAAATACGTGCAATGTGTGCTCGATCCCACAGGTCAGCCATTGATTAATTAAACGATCAATGCCGTTGTGGGGCTCAAGGGCGCCGGCGAATACACCGATGTCAGCCAACGGTCCTTGTCGAGCGTACATGAGTTGTGCTGCAAACGCAGTAAGTCCACCTTGAAAGACAAAACAACGTGAAGGATCGAACTTGAAGTCCGTGATTATCGATGAACTGATCGGTACGATAAGATCAAAGGAACGCGATAAGCCTAGAGAAAGCCGCTCGGAAAGGGAGCGTAAGCCACGTCGAGAAATCTGGAATACACCTTTATCTATGTGAATATCCTGAATAATAGTGGCCAGAAAGCACTTCGGCCTAAACAACCGGAACAGCAAAAGGATGAGATTCTCAAAAAAATACGAGTTATATTGAATGCATAACGCTGGCCGTGAGCGAAGCAACCGCATCAAGAGTCTGGCTGAGAAAACCAGATGCTTCAGTACCGGAGCGTTTAGATATCCGATGTACTCCACCGCATTCTCATGCCGGGATCTGGTGATCAGTTCGCCACGGGGCCAAGCTGGGATAGGAGACATTGAGTAGCTGGTCGTGTCACCACATGTGTGATCTTGCAATTCCTTAATAATCTGTCGTTGCACTTGGTCTCCTGCTGCTGACGCAGCGAGATTACCGAAGTTCGTTGTAGGCGAGAAATGACCGATAAATACCGTCTTCATAGTATTCCATCCTCAAGCGGTATAGCAGACCCGTCGTGGCTAACCTCAGCAATTTGCTTGCGTAAGCGTTTCTGATTGTTCCAGAGACCGTCCATCAATAATATTGCAACAAAGTCGACAATTTTGAGGTTATTCATCGTTCAAATCGCTATCTCGATCTAACTAACTGGCTTTTGCTTTGCTTTATTTGTCGTAGATCGACCATCAACCTGTCCGAGTATTCCGAAAAGCAAAAGATAAGTACCTAAAAGACGATAGTCGTCGATCACAGTGTTGATCAAGAAAGGAGCTATGAATACTAAGAATAATAACACTTGCGACTTGCGACGGGGTAAGACGAAATATAAGAGCAATGGAAGAGCCAAAAACCCGTAGGATAAATTAATGCGTATGAGGTCGGAGTGCGGTCGAAATTCCGCACCTTCTTTTTGAAGATGGTATCCCGATCCAATCGGCATAAAATTGAAATTCTCTAAGAAATATTTGTACTTGCTAGAGCGACCACCGCCTAAGTCCTCCTCCTGGTCGAAGCGCGCATCAAAGATTGAATAGGCTTGTTTAACCTCCTCGCTGTAAAACAAAACTAACGTCCATAAGACCAGACACGAGCTGATGATCACTAGCAATTTCTTGTACCGTGGCACTTTCAGACTGCTACTAAAGTAAAGAAGAATCACAGCAGCAGCTACGTAGGCGCCGCGTGATTGGGTAGCCAAGATACACATGATTGCCATAGTCGAGCAAACGATTCCCCAGTTTAATTTGCGCTCGATAGACAAGTATCCAACAAAGGTGAAGCATATTAAATATGCTGCCGAATTCGGATCTGAGAAGAAGTATGCAAAACGGAGAATATCTAAATTATTTTCAAGCTGATCTAGAGATTCAGGGTAGATCATGGCCATGACTTGCTGATAAATGCCCGGCTGCAAGTAAAAAAGTAGCATAGTGCCAAACGTCCAAACGTAAAAACATCGCAGGACCTTCACCAGAATCGGTCGAACATTTTCGGTATCAAACCGAAAGAACGAGTAAAGCAGAATCGTGAAGAGCTGAATTGCACGCTTAAGACTTTCGTCAGGAGCCAAATTCTGTCCAGTTGCTGCTCCATAGAGCACACTACAAAGCATCAAAACTAACAGCCCTATAGCGATCAATAAACGCTTCGATGGCAGAGGTCGAAAGCAAAAATCTATCAGAATAATAAATAGGGATATTGGGACTCCAAATGCAAACATTAGCCTAGGAAAAAACAGCAGATCTACAAAAATAAAAGTATGAATCAAAACAGTCAGATTCGATGATTTTGCGTTGTTCAATACTAATATTTGCTTCATTGGTTTGTGTGCTTTTGCAAAATTACATTTATTTTAATCTTTGGGTAATTTAAAGACTCTTAAAAACCCTAGTACAAATCTATCAATGATTTTAAAGGCAGCAAAATAAAGTGATTTTTTTATTCCTGGTATATAAGACTCGTAATATTGAATAAGCATAAAATTATATTTGTAGTTTCGGATGCGCGTTAACTTTCTTATGGTGTTTGTCTCGGTCAAGTGGCATGCCAAGGCTTCTTCAGTCTGTCGATAATATTGAAAATTTATCTCGACGGGCTTGAATTTTAGGGGTATTTCAATAATTTTTCCTTCGCTTGGCTTTGGCGTTATTGCGTACCTCCTCTCTTTTAAAAGATCAATTGGTTTTATATTGTGGAAGTCAATATGCAGATCTGATTTCTCAATTAATTTACCTTCAAATAAAAAATCACAAATCGGTTCCATAAATGCATCGTAATTTGCAGACTGCTCAATACTGTCGGCTAATTTAAACTGATGATTTATATTTGAATTGGAATATAATGGTACTTGTAATACTTTTAGTCCGTTGGTTGAGTGAAAGCCTCCAATATCTGCACAGTTGCTTGTCAATGACCTGTAAGGGTAGATGAAAAACTTATTAGATTGCGATATATATGCCGAAAAATATTTTTTCCAAGATGATTCGGGCCATTTTTTAACAGTATTTGGCAGGTTGGTAATATCTTTTATCGATTTTGAGTTTGAGTTGTCTTCATACCATTTTCTAAAATCAACCCATTGGTCCCGTGTCCAAGCTTGCCCCCATGAACTGGGCACTTGCATAAAATACTGATCGCATTCTATCTCCAAGGGGCTAAATGGGGTGTTTGCATATTCGTTATAGGCTTGCGCATAAAGGGATATCCCTGCTACAAAATTTTTACCATGATAAAAAGAAAGACACTGCTTGGCAAATATATAAAATAGTGGGGCCACAACAAGATCATCCTCGAGTAAAATTATCGCCTCGTGGGTAAGCACCTTGTCTCCGCACCATAAAATATGCTTTCTTAGTCCGAGATTTTCATTGTGTTTTACTACCGTCTTCTGTCCACCTTTAAATTGAAATGAGTCAGCACACCTGTCGACCTCTTCGGTATGGCCTCCATCAAGAGATATTATTAGATTCACCTTGTTTGGGTATACTGCTTTATTTAATGAATTCAAAAGTCTTTCCAATGACAGGTGTCTTTTGTATCCGGTTACATAGATTGCTGGTTCGTATATTTTCATTTTACTTTTATGTTTTAATTGTTATCTTGGTTTAAATCAAATTTTGTTGAAAATAAAAAAATGATGATAGGGGTTTTCCCATACACGATACGTTTTAACTAATTCAATCGAATCGTTTTTAAGAAATTCTTTCATTACTTTGTTCAACTCATAGCCTGATTTATTTATTTCCCAGTAGTGTTCGCCATCAAAAGTATGGATAGGAGCTTTTAATCTTGGCTTAGGTATTGAAAACTTTATAGGACCAATCTTTGGCAGAGTCATCGAAATGGACCATCTTGTCGAGCAGTTTGGCAGCGAAATAATCACAGTTTTTTTTGCAACTCTGCACATTTCCGAAAAGGCATTTATACTCTTTTCGAAAGGAAGATGTTCTAGCATCTGAAATGCACACACGATGTCATAATCCCCATCCTCAAATGGCATGTCGAAAACTGAACAAATATGATCAGGATTGAGATCTTGATCGATATCCAATGTTTCAACACGAATTCCTAACACTTGTGCAGTCGCTTTAACCACTCCAGGTCCAGGTCCTATTTCAAGCACGCTACTTGGGGATAACCTGATAATTTCATCCAATTGATGCCATATACTTGACCATCGTTGCTTGTTTAGATATCTATTGAATTCATAATGTGATTTTTGAACTTGTTTTTGCATATTCTTGATTACTTCGCCCGATGTAAAATCCATATGATCATTGCAATATATGCGGTAGCTCCGGCAACTGAAAAAAGGGCTATTGCCCAGAGTTCACTGTTAAGCCAGTAGAATCCAATAAAAAGACCGAGTAATTTACTCCCGGTGCTTAAAAGTTCGTAAAATAGGAGCCCACGCTGAATACCGAGAACCGGCACAGCGGCAACGGCCGGCTTGTTGATGAAGTTGAACA
Source organism: Limnobacter sp. (assembly GCF_043511195.1). NCBI lineage: Bacteria > Pseudomonadati > Pseudomonadota > Betaproteobacteria > Burkholderiales > Burkholderiaceae > Limnobacter > Limnobacter sp. The sequence goes on from NZ_CP121330.1 coordinate 988,137, forward strand.
AAAAGAACAAAGCCAACCAACGGGCATAATCGCCTGAAGTAGTCCAGCTGCTTCCAAATACAGCACCAAATAGCCACGGGCCGAAGAGAGCGACTAATCCGAAAGGCACAGCACTTATACCGAGCAACATAATTGTTGCGTTCATAATTTGACGGTGTAAGTTTTCACCACAATGATTAGCCTCAACTATCTTTGGGTAGAACACGTCGTTCACAGCTTTACCAACTAGGTTCGAAGGTACTCCCATGACCATGTTGGCCAACGTATAGAAGCCAGCCGCAACTGGACCGAATAAGGCGGCAAGCATGAATACTGGAAAGCTTTGTGAGACGGCGTTGATGAAGTTCTGGGGTGCACGGTACAAAGGAAAGTCTTTATATTTAATTATTATTTCCATCAATACCGTGTGTTGTATTTGGTCTTTTACGGGTCTTTCTACCTTGTGTAGTTTGCGTGCTTTGAGAAATAGGGTGGCAGTATGAAGAGCGTTACTTAAAATTGTAAGTGTGATCAGCAGGGCTGCACTTGGGTGCATGTAACCTAAGCTCTTGGCAGTATTCAAGATCAACGAATGTCCCACAGCGTTCCGTGCCACCACGCTGAAACTTTTCTTTCTTATCAACCACTGTTGTGCAATTTGCACCCAATTAGCGAAGAGCATCGCCAGAGGGATCATGAGCAGGTAATCTCTTATGGGTTGGGCACCAAATATCGATACAATTGAATTCCCACCTGCCCATATTAGAGCAGCAGTTAGCAATGAAACTAAAATAGACAAGTAGACCGATATTCTTACCAATACTAACGCATCGCGGTCCTCCTTTGGCAAAACTATAGCGATTGGGTATCCGAATGCTGCGATCGGTATTGCAACAGTAACTATTGCCATAAAAGTACCTAGCAGTCCGAAAGCTTCAGGCCCATAAACACGCGTAATAAATGGCGCAAAGGCCATCGTTATTACCTGCGCCCCAAAAGCACCTGAAGCAACGGTAACTACATTACGAACAAAACGGCTGTGCCATAACCTATTTAGCCCTATTCGTGATAAGGGGCTAAAGCTATTCATGCAAGCCAATCCGTGAAAAAGCTTCATCAACGGTTGTCAATTCAGTCATGCCCGAACAAGTCTCGTGTGTACATTTTTGTTAGGTTGTTCGCTAGTTCCTGTGCGCATCGGTTGGCAATGATCACATCTGCTTCTTGAACAAATACCTGCAAGTTATTCAACACTCGGAGTGGTGGAATGAGGTCGCCTGCAGAGTTGGTTCGTACACAATCACATCAATGCCCTTGGCCTTGATGCGTTTCATAACGCCTTGAATGGCGCTAGCACGGAAGTTGTCGCTACCCGCCTTCATTACTAGGCGGTAAATGCCCACCACAGGTTTTCTGCCGCTGTTTGCAGCTTTGGTTTCGGCCAGTTGGACAACTTCTTGCGCAATGAATTCTTTCCTCGTAGTGTTGGCTGCCACTAGTGCTTGGATGATGTTTTGTGGAACTTCGCGGTAATTGGTCAGCAGTTGCTTAGTGTCTTTTGGCAAGCTGTAGCCGCCATAACCAAGGCGCGGATTATTGTAGTGTTCGCCCACTCTAGGGTCTAGGCAAACACTTTGAATAATCTGCTTGGTGTTCAGGCCGTGGGTAGAGGCGAAGGTGTCAAGCTCGTTAAAATAGGCCACTCGCATTGGCAAGTAGGGGTTGGCAAACAATTTAATGGCTTCAGCTTCTGTGCTTTCAGTGAACAGTGTCGGTATGTTTTGCTTCACCGCCCCTTGCTGAAGCAATGCAGCGAACTGTTCTGCTTCAAGATCGCGTGCTCCCACAACAATATGGGGTACGGGTTATCGTGAAGGGTTTTGCCTTCTCGCAAAAACTCGGGGCTAAAAACAATATTTTCGGTGTTGAAACGTTGCCGAAGGCTCGGGGTGTAGCCCACGGGCAGGGTGGGCTTTATGACAAGTGTGGCGTTTGGGTTGATGGCCAACACATCGGTTATCACGCCTTCAGTACTGGTGGTGTTGAAATAATTTGTTTGAGGATCGTAATCAATGGGCGTAGCAATAATTACAAATTCCATTCCTTTATATGCATCTTCCTTGCTGGCAGTGGCTTTGAAGTTCACTTGCTTATGGGAAAGGAAGTGTTCTATGTCAGCATCTTCGATTGGTGACTTCTTTTGATTTAACTAATCAACTTTGGCTTGAACAATGGCTAGCGCGACCGCCTCGTTGTGTTGTGCCAGCAACATGGCGTTAGAAAGGCCCACATAGCCAGTGCCAGCAATTGCTATTTTCATGTGGTTCCTTCTTTGCTGTTGGAATTCTGCTTTGTTTCTTGATTGAGTTGTTCTATCTCGATCTTTAATAATTCGTACTCTTCCATTTTCCGTTTCAAAAAAGCGCTAGTAAGCCTCGCTTTTTCAGCAATACCCCTTGGGGTTAGCACGTATACATACCCAAACTTATTCTTGCTGTTGGCGAAGTTTTGCATCTTCACCAGGCCTTTTTCAGTCAATGCCTTCAGGCAGTAGTTAAGCCCGCCCACGCTTACGCCCAGCTTTTCAGCCAGTTCGCGTTGGGTAAGGTCTGGGTTTTCTTCCAGCAGCCGCATAACGCGGTAGTAGGTGTCTTCTTGAAGTTTGGCTTGGCGACTGGTCATGTTGAGAGTGTTTTGGGCACGCTACCGCCGTGCTGTTCAACGATCAGCAAGCGCGGGTTAACACGTAGCTTAACCAAGTTTTGTTAAAGTTTGAACAATCAAAGTCTGTCGAAGGCAGTTTTTTCACAGGTCCCCGCAATTGCGGGGAAGGAGCAGTTTGTAGGCTCGGCTTTAGCGCAGCACCAAATCCGAAATGGCCCTTTGAATACCAACACTATTCTGTTTAAGTTGGATTAGTCTTCTTTCAAGTATTTGCAGGTATTGCTGCAGGTGTTGCTCTTCAAACGGTTTAAGGCCTGTTAGCGTGGCTAAAACACCTTTCGCGCTTGTTTCAAGCATATCGATTTGCTTTGCAAACCGCTGGCTGACCAGTTTGCCGGGTAGCCCACATGCGTGTGCAAAGCAGGCTAGGTCGTAGGTGCTGGGTAGGTTGCCATTGTCCAGAAATTCATCTCCTAGCCCCATGGCCCAGTCGTGAGCAAAGTCGAACAGCAGCACATTCACCAGATCGTAGAAAGGGCTCAATTCAATACCTTGCGTATCCACGAAAAAGCTGAGGTTTTTTGCATGGCAATCGGCATTGCCCACCAACAGGTTAAAAATTGTCCAATCCAGCAGTTGCAAGGTGTGCTTGGCGGGTTGTTTGGCCCACTGTTGTGTGGCAAATAGCTCAGGAAAAGAAACGCCATCGCGAATGTGGCGGGTGTGTTTACCATGGGCAAGCGGGCGTTCGTATTTTTGCATGGCATCGCGGTTCAACAATTGACAACCGTCGATTGTGTGTTTGCGTTGTACCAGGGTGTGGTCATGGTTGAAACGCCTGTCAAAACGTTCAACCAACAACGCACTGTGCTCGCCAATTTGTATTTTTTCAGCCCGGTTAACTGGCAAGCCAACTGCTTTGGCCAATTGAAGTGTAAACAACTCATTAACAACCAAGCCGGGTGCTTTAGCTGACTCAAATTTTAGCAGGTGGGTCGATGCCCAAGCCCCGTCTGCAAAGCCCAGACCTTGTGTGGGGTGTTTCATCACATTAAGTTTGTCTTGTACGCCAGCGGCTGACAGGCGTACTTTTCCGTTCCAAACAGCCAGGTTTCTGTCGTTCTCGTTGAGTCGTTTTTCTAGCTCGCACAAATCAAGGGGCTGGAATTGTGCCGGTTGTTGGAGTTGTTCAATATTTGCTGCCAAAGCCAGTGAGCCCGGGGCTTCAAGGCCAAGTGTGCCCAGAATTGCAAAGTGGTTTTCTTTGCTGATGGCGAGGTACTGCAGGGCTTTGTCGAACACGTTGCCTTCAGGGAACATGTTGCGTAGAAAAAGGTTGGCTTCTTTTTCGCTTGCCGGGCCGTGCAACGGCAGGTGCGGTGAAAGTGCGAAGCCTTGTTCTCGCCATTCTGGGGAGTATTCAAAGCGATGAATGCGCGTGTACTCAAAATGTACGGTGGCCACATGCTGTTGGCCCATGTACAAGCCAAGGGTTTGGTGTTCAGAACCAGCCATCGTTACCCCCGGTTGGCGTGTTCTGCAGCTGGGCACGTAGTTGCACACCCAAGCTGTTCAGAATTTTGAAAACCGTGGCCAGCTTTAAGGTTGCGGTTTTATTTTCGGCGGCAACAAAAGTACCAAGGCTGACGCCACCGAGTGCAGCGGCCTGCTCAATGGTTAAACCCTGTTGAGTACGGGCTGCTTTGATGAACAGGCCAAGTGATGCCGGGTCGCATGGGCTGCTGGAACTGGGGCTAGGGGTTGGATTGACTTTTTTCATAAATTCTACTCAATTAGAATTATTTCCAATCATACTATCTAATGTGTAAAAATTCCAGCGTATTAGAATATTTCATTCAGGCAGTTCCACGGTTTATTTAAATTCCACTATATTGGAATATATTCAAACCCCAATACAAGGGGTTGCGATACCCGAGCCGGGCGTTGTTGGTACACCAGGCAGGCCTGTAGCTGGCCTTGCGCGATGAAGGGCTGCAGGTGTTGTAAAAGCTCAATTTCTGCAATAAAGTTTTTGCAGTAGGTGCGTGCTACTTCATGCAGAACTTGTACAAATTTGGTTCGGTTTTCAGCCAGCGCAGTGAATTGTTGTTGGTTCAGGTTCAACACTGCATGCACAGCCTCGAGCCCATATAACTGCTGAAGGTAATTGTCCATGTCGGGGCGTGGGTGTTGCACCCATTCGCCAATGTGTTGGGCGCGCAAAGCCCAGCGCAAGCCTTGCAATCGGTTATTGGGGTCGGCTTGTTTTTTAATGTGTTGAAGTGTTTGAATAAGCGGCCAGCAACTAGCGTGGTGTACCAAGGTGTCTGCAAATGGCTTGCGGCCTTGAATTGCAATTAACGCGCGCTGGCCCGGTGTAAGCGGCGGGGGAGTTCGCAAGGGTGGTTTGACCACAGGGTTGTCGGGGTTGGCAAAGCTGAGCGAGCCCAGTTGTTGGCCGTTGAGTTGTTGCAGTTGGGTAAGGTGGTCAGCGTGCAAACTGGCGTGCTGTGCAAACACCGGAAACAACTCAGCCTGTTGGTAAAAGTTGGTGCTGGGTGGCATCAGCAAACTGACCCACTGTTGCTGCGGGCTGTTGCTGCTGTAATGAAACCAAAACCCATTGCTTGCGTGGCCCAACCAACCGCAGGGCTTGCCGCTGTTGAACACTTGCAGTAGTTGAATGGGTGTGGTGCCGCTCACCGGGTTTGAAAGTGTTGTTGTGCGTTGCTCAAGGTGGGCCATTGCACAGGTGCGGCGCTCAGCCCAAGCCCAAACACCCGAAGCACCGCCATTGCGGTTGAAAATGAAACGTCTTCCCCGCGTTCAATTCGAAAAATGGTGTCGCGGCTAACCCCGGCCAATTCAGCCAGGGTGTCGGCAGTCATTTTTCCGCCCTTGGGGCCGGCTTGCAGGCGTTGGCTGCGCACCAGGGCGGCCAGGTCAAGCTGATTTTTCAGCAAGGGGTACTCATTTGGTTTGTCGATTAAATGCATTGAAAATGTAAATTTAATTAAAACGATGTATTAATCATACTAAAAGTTGGTCTTGCACGCTTGGAACTTTTACCCCGGCACCTTAAGCTTTCGCTTTGAATTCAATTAAAGCAAGGCACCTAGCAATGACTAAAGTGGCGTTAATTACCGGCGTAACCGGGCAAGATGGTTCGTACCTGGCTGAATTTTTGTTGAGCAAAGGCTATGAAGTGCATGGCATTAAGCGCCGTGCTTCGCTGTTCAACACCCAGCGCGTGGACCACATTTACGAAGACCCGCACGTAGAAAACGCCCGCTTTAAACTGCACTACGGCGATCTTACCGATTCTTCAAACCTGACCCGGATTATTCAACAAGTGCAACCCGACGAGGTTTACAACCTGGGTGCACAAAGCCATGTGGCGGTTAGCTTCGAGGCCCCTGAATACACGGCCGATGTTGACGCCATGGGCACGCTGCGCCTGCTGGAGGCGATCCGCTTTTTGGGCCTTGAAAAGAAAACCCGTTTTTACCAAGCCAGTACTTCCGAATTGTATGGTTTGGTGCAAGAAACTCCGCAAAAGGAAACTACACCCTTTTACCCGCGCAGCCCGTATGCAGTGGCAAAAATGTACGCCTACTGGATTACCGTGAACTACCGCGAAAGCTATGGCATGTATGCCTGCAACGGTATTTTGTTTAACCATGAAAGCCCGCGCCGTGGCGAAACCTTTGTAACCCGCAAAATTACGCGCGGCATGAGCAACATTGCGGTTGGCCTGGAACAGAGCCTGTATATGGGCAACATGGATTCTCTGCGCGACTGGGGCCACGCGAAAGACTATGTTGAAATGCAATGGCTGATGCTGCAGCAAGAAACCCCCGACGATTTTGTAATTGCCACCGGTGTGCAGTACAGCGTGCGTCAGTTTATTGAAATGACTGCGGGCGAGTTGGGTGTAACACTGCGCTGGGAAGGCAAGGGCGTGGATGAAAAAGGCATCGTGGTGAAGGTAGAAGGCGACAAGGCCCCTGCATTGAAAGAAGGCGATGTGGTGGTGCAGGTTGACCCACGTTACTTCCGCCCCGCGGAAGTTGAAACCCTGCTGGGTGACCCAACAAAAGCGCGCGAAAAGCTGGGTTGGGTGCCGCAAATAACGCTTCAGGAAATGGTGCAGGAAATGGTGGAAGTGGATTTGAACGCAGCACGCCAGCATGCATTGTTGAAGCAGCACGGTTACAGCGTTGCAGTGAGCCGCGAATGAACAAGGGTGCAAAAATTTATGTGGCAGGCCACAGGGGCATGGTGGGCAGCGCCATTGTGCGCCGCCTGAATGCCTTGGGTTACACCAACATTGTTGTGCGCACTCATGCTGAACTTGACCTGTGCAACCAGGCTGCGGTCAATGAATTTTTTGGAGCCGAGAAGCCCGATGCCGTTGTGCTGGCTGCAGCCAAAGTGGGTGGCATACACGCCAACAACACGTACCCGGCTGAATTTATTTTTCAGAACCTGATGATGCAATGCAATGTGCTGCAAGCCGCGCACGCCAGCAATTGCCAGCATTTGCTGTTTTTGGGTTCAAGCTGTATTTACCCCAAGTTGGCTGAACAGCCCATGACAGAAACTGCATTGCTAACCGGCACCTTGGAAAGCACCAACGAGCCTTACGCGGTTGCAAAAATTGCAGGCATTAAATTGTGCGAGAGTTACAACCGCCAATATGGCCGCAATTACCGCAGCGTAATGCCCACCAATTTGTACGGCGAGAACGACAACTTTCACCCCGAGAACAGCCATGTAATTCCCGCCATGATGCGTCGCTTTCATGAAGCCAAATTGCGTGGCGACACCGAGGTGGTGGTGTGGGGCACCGGCACGCCAATGCGCGAATTTTTATATGTCGACGACATGGCCGCAGCCAGTGTGCATGTGTTGCTACTGGATGAACAAACCTACAAGGCGAATACACAGCCGATGCTAAGCCACATCAATGTGGGCACAGGCGTTGATTGCACCATTCGCGAACTGGCCGAGACCATGCAACGTGTGGTGGGTTTTGAAGGTAAGTTGGTATTCGACACCACCAAGCCCGATGGCACGCCGCGCAAGTTGATGAACGTGGATCGTTTGAAAGATCTGGGTTGGCAGTACAACATTGATTTGGAAACCGGTTTGAAAAAAACCTACGACTGGTTTTTGAATAACGTGGAAGGACTAAGGCAGGTATGAACAACAGCAATCGAATTATCCCCGTGATTCTGTGCGGCGGCGCAGGCACCCGCTTGTGGCCTTTGTCGCGCAAGAACTTTCCGAAACCATTTTTGAAAGTGGGCGCAGAAAGCCTGATTGCGCAAACCGTGCGGCGTGCCGCGGCGGTGGTGAAAGCTGCGACATCAGAAGACATTTTGCTGGTGAGCAATGAAAGCTATCAATTCCTGCTGCAAGACGAATGCATGCCCGTGCTACAAAGCGAAGGCGGCAGCATCATGGCTTTGCACCAGTTGCTGGAACCACAAGGCCGCAACACGGCACCCGCCATTGCTTTGGCAGCACAGTGGGCACAGGCGCGTTACCCCGGCGAGAACCCGGTGTTGCTGGTGTTGCCTGCTGACCATTTAATTAACCCGGTTGCCGAGTTTGTGCGTGTTGCACAGCAGGCGGTGGCAGCTGCCCGCAAGGGTTGGCTAACCTGCTTTGGTATTACACCCAGCACGCCTGAAACCGGCTTTGGTTACATTCAGCAAGGCGCACCGGTAGATGAAATTAACGGCGCATTTGCGGTGCAGCGTTTTGTTGAAAAACCCAAGCTGGAGGTGGCCATGGAGTACTTGGCCAGCGGCCAATATGTGTGGAACGGTGGCATGTTTGCCCTGCGCACAAGCGACCTGTTGCAGGCTTTGGAAAAAAATGAGCCCGCCGTAGCCACCCAAGCACAAACCGTGTGGGCAGGTGCGAAGGAAAGTAAAAATGCCAAGGCCAGCGGCAGTGTGTTTACGTTTAACAAAGACGAATTTGCGAAACTGCCCGACATCAGCATTGACTACGCTGTGATGGAAAAAGCCAGCAATGTGGCTGTGGTGGCAGCCAGTTTTCAGTGGAGCGACATTGGCAGTTGGGCCGCGCTGGCCGAGCAATGCACACCCGATACCCAAGGCAACACGGTTCAAAAGGAAGGCGAAGGTCAGCTGATTTCAATCGACAGCAACAACACGCATGTGCGCTTGGGCAACCGTGCTGTAGCCACTTTGGGTGTTGAGAATTTGCTGATCGTAGACACGCCCGACGCATTGCTGGTGGCCGACAAAAGCCGCCACCAAGATGTTAAAAGAGTAGTTGAAACCTTGAAGGCGCAAGGCAGCGAGCTGGTGAATTTTCACCCCACAGTGCACCGCCCTTGGGGCACCTACACAGTGCTGGAAGATTCCACGGGCTACAAAATCAAACGCATTGAAGTAAAGCCGGGCGCATCGCTTAGCTTGCAAATGCACCACCACCGCAGCGAGCACTGGATCGTGGTCAGCGGCACGGCTGAAGTCACCAATGGCGACAATGTGTTTTTGGTGCGCAAGAATGAATCAACCTACATACCCGCGGGCAACAAACACCGCTTGGTGAACCCGGGTGTGTTGAACCTGGTAATGATCGAGGTGCAAAGCGGCGACTACCTGGAAGAAGACGACATTGTGCGCTTCGATGACGTGTATGGGCGGGCTTGAATTACAATCAAACGAAAAACATGGGAACCGAACGCGTATGGAACGTTTGAATGAAAGGTCTGCTGATTTTCTGAAAGCCAGTCAAAGGTTGTCTGAGGCTTGCGCGCAACCCCTGGATTCATTTATTCGCGACTCGGTTATTCAGCGCTTCGAGTTTTGTTGGGAGCTTGCGTGGAAAACATTGAAGCTTCGGCTTGAAATGTTGGGAATTGTGGCTTTGAATCCTCGAGATGTATTCAAGGAGGCCTTGGTGGCCGGGTTGATACATGATGGAAACGCATGGAGCGAAGCCCAACGAATGAGGAATCTGTCTAGCCATACTTATGATGAAAAATTGGCCGATCAGGTATATGGGTTTGTGAAAAATCGCGGCGACCTGTTGTTTCAGGAATTGGCCAATGAAGTGCGGCAATGGGGTAGGGCCGAGCGATGAAGTATGGTCTTTCCGTTCAGGTGATTGATCAGCTCAGGGCCGTATTTAGCCGCTATCCCGACATAAAGCTGGTGTATTTATTCGGCTCACGTGCGGCAGGAAATTTCAGGGACGGAAGCGATATAGACCTGGCAGTTCTTGCGCCTACCATGACCGAATCGGCTTTCACTGCCCTGTGGAACGAGATCGATTCGCTGCCGCTGGTTTTCAAGGTGGATTGCATTCACTTTGAGCAATTGGAAAATGCAGCCTTAAAACAAAAAATTCTCGATAGCGGTGTTAGGTTTTATCCAGCCTGATTTTCCAACTCTGGCATTTAACTTGACATCAACTCACTCAAGGTAGTGCGCAGCTGAACCCCACTCAGCGGTTTGTGCAAAATCTGGAAGCCAGAACTTCTGGCCTCTTGAATTCGACTGGGTGCGGTATCGCCAGTCAATATTACAGCGGGTACATTGCCTAGCTGTGCCTGTAATGCCTTGATCGCCTGCACGCCAGTGCTTTTGTTGCGCAGGCGGTAGTCGGCCACAATGGCGTCGGGCATGCGGCCACGCGCCATTAAAATGCGCAGGGCAGTTTCAGCGTCTTCGGCGGCAATGGTTGAGCAGTGCCAACGGCTTAGCATTTCGGTCACGCTGGCGCGCACCAAATCATCATCGTCAATCAACAGCACGGTTTTACCGGTCAGCGGTGTTTTGTTGCTGGCCAGTGTGCGGCCAGGTTCGTCGAGCAGGTGGTTGGCATCGCCTTGGGGCACTGTGACGTAAAACATCGAGCCCTTGTCCACGGTGGAATTCACGCCAATGTCGTGGCTCAGCAATTTGCCCAGGCTGTGGGCAATGTACAAGCCCAGCCCCAGGCCTTTGGCCTTGTCGCGCTCGTGGTTGCCCAATTGGTAAAACTCTTGAAATACGGTTTCTTGTGCGCTGGCGGGTATGCCAATGCCGGTGTCGTGTACCTCGATCCGAATGTGCGTTCCTTTGGTTCGGCAACCCACCAACACGCGACCTTCGGGCGTGTACTTGATTGCATTTTCAATGTAGTTGCGAATGATCAGCTCGAGCAAGGCGGGGTCGGTGTAGGCGCAGGCCTTGGTTTTTGCCACGCGAAGATCCAGCCTTTTGTGTTGCGCTTGGGTGGACAGTTCATTGCAAATACGTTTCAGCAAAGGTGCCAGCTGAACGTGGCGCGGCTTGGCAGTAATGGCGGCTGCGTTTATTTTTGCAGAATCAAGCAAGGCATTGAGCAAGTTGCGCAGGCCGTGGCCTGCCTCTTGAATTCTGTCCAGCAAACCTTTGCTGGGGTGGTTGGCCAGGTCTTCGCCAAGTGCATCAACCAAAAGCTCAATGGCTTGCACGGGTTGCCGCAGGTCGTGGCTGGCTGCCGCCAGAAAGCGGGTTTTGGCGATGCTGGCTTGCTCGGCCACGCGTTTTTGCAAAGTGAGTTCGCTGATTAATTCTGCGTTTTGAAACCGCAGGCGAATCGATTGAATCACCATGTTTTGCAAGTTGCGGCCGTAGTGAATATTGATCAGCACATACACAAAGGCCACGCTGCCAAGTACCCAGAAAAAGGGTGTGTTTTCCCAAAAGCAACGCGCAATGAATGGCAGCGAGGCAGGCAGTGCAAATGCCATGTACGCAGGGGTGTAGCAAGCATGGGAAGACACGGCACCGGCCACCATGGCTGCGATGAAAATGGTCAATGCCATAAGTGCCATGGGTTCGGTTGAAAAAAACACGACCCCCGCAAACCCCCACAAAATGCCCGACGCGGCTGTGAACTGAATGGCCACGTTGACCCAGTATTTGGGATCGAAATGAGCACCAAGTTTGTTGAAGTGCCTGCGCACCCACCAGCGCAAACCGGTCAGCAGGTAAACCGCCAACAACCACAGCAACAATGCGCTGCCTTGGCCGGTGTGCCACAGCACGGCAACCAGGCCAGCCGACGAAGCCAATACCCCGTACAACACGAAGGGCAAGTGTTCAAATAAAAGCTTGGTTTGCTCGCGCAAAATGGAGAGTTGGTGCGGGTCTTCGGGTTTCATAAATAATGCAATAAGTAGTTAGCACTAAGCATAAGTGGTGAAGTGCGCGGCGTGCAATGTCTAAATGGGTGACCCCCGGTTTTTGTAACCCAAATTGTGGCTTCTCACCTGCCAAGGTTTCCACGTATGTTGGGTGCCCCACACCAACCAACTGCACCGGAGGTTTGTTTGCTTCTACTTATTCCACGCCTTGCTGTGTGCATGGCAATACTGTTGACTGCTGCGTGCGCAAGCAAAACGCCCTTGCAAGCCGAGGGCCTTGCCACCACGGGCAAGCAGTACACCAGCACTTTGAAAAAGGTCAACGGTTTTGCACTGGCGCACACCCTTGAGTTCACCGCTGATTTGTTGCCCAACTTGCCACGCGACAACACAACCTTGGTGCAACACACCGAGACCATGCAGAAACGAGCCGCCTTGTTGCACGCCGCAGGCGATTACCTGGATACGCAGGCCCTTTACTTTGCCGAGCTAAGTGCACTGGCCAAAGGCGACACCAGCACCGGCACCACGCGTGCGCTGAAAAAGCTGGTGGAGGCCTTGAACAAGTCACCTGACTTGGGCGGCATACCGAGAGTACAAAAAGATGCCTTGGCTGGTTTGGCCGGGCATGTGGCCAGCTGGAAGCATGGTGCACAAGTGCGCGAAGAATTACAGCGCAGTGCCGAACCAGTAGCGCAAGCACTGTTGTTGAACCAGCTGATTCTGGAAGAACAGATTCAGTGGATTACCCAGCGCGAGACCTTGGCGCGCCAGGTGGAATACCGCGAGAAAGTATTGAAGCCTTTTTTGGGCGACAAGAAGTTGGGTGAAACATGGAAAAAAGCCTGGATGGAAAATATTAAAAAGCCACCCACCATTGAGCTGCTGGAACAAGCGAAAGCCGCCAGCATCGACATGCAACAGGCTTGGGTGAATGTGCTGCGCGGCGAAGGAAGTTTTGAGCATTTGCAGGGCGTTTTTGATCAACTCAATTCAAATATTCAGGCAGCCACCACCCATGAGCCCAACCCCCATGAACCCCGATGATTTCAAGTTGATGCAGCACAATGTGCATGCCGTATTTTCTGCCTTGTATTTGATCGATGTAGACCACTTGAGTAGCGATGAGCGCAAACAGCATCAATATGCTTTGGCCGCTGCCTACCTGGCCTATGTGAATGCCGAGAATACAAAGTTTGATGAATTAAGCAGCAGCGCAAAAGGCGAGCTGGCCGAATTAAACGGGCAAGTAATCCGCATGCGTGAAGGTGTGGCGGGGCTGGCCACGCCCACCGAAAAACTGGGCGTGTTGGCCAAGGGGCTGGATGCCTTGGCGCGGTTGGCGCAAACCCTGCAAATTCCGTAAACTGGCGGTAGAACAACAAACGCAGGTTAAAAAATGAACCGCAAAGGCATTGTGTTGGCAGGTGGGCAAGCCACCCGCTTGTACCCGGCCACTGCCGCTGTCGGCAAGCAACTGCTGCCAGTTTACGACAAGCCCATGATTTACTACCCGCTGAGCACCCTGATGTTGGCTGGTGTGCGCGAGGTGCTGGTGATTTCAACCCCACACGACACCCCTCGGTTTGAGCAGTTACTGGGCGATGGCAGCCGTTGGGGCATGCGAATAGACTATGCCGTGCAAGCCAGGCCCGGCGGGGTGGCGCAATCGCTGATTGTGGCCGAGCCCTTCTTGCAGGCCGAGCCCTGTGCCTTGGTGTTGGGCGACAATTTGTTTTATGGCCAAAACCTGGTGCGCCAAATGCGCTATGCCTATGGGCAGAAGAAAGGTGCCACCGTGTTTGCCTATTCGGTGGCCAACCCGCAAGCCTATGGTGTGCTCGAACTGAACAGCGAAGGCACTGTAATTGGTGTGGAAGAAAAGCCCGCACAGCCAAAAAGTAAACAGGCAGTAACCGGCTTGTATTTTTTTGATGGGCAGGCCGCTGAAATTGCGAAAGGCCTAAGCCCATCGGCACGCGGTGAGCTGGAAATTACCGATGTGATTCGAACTTACTTGACCATGGGGCAACTTGAAGTGCAGCACATGGGGCGCGGCCAGGCCTGGCTAGACACCGGCACGGCAGACAGCCTGTTGGATGCTGCCAATTTCATTCAAACCATTGAGCGCAGGCAAGGCCTGAAGGTAAGTTGCCCCGAAGAAATTGCATGGCGCAACCAGTGGATTACTTCTGCGCAATTGGCTGCGCTGGCAAAACCACTTCGCAACAGCGGCTATGGCGACTATCTGCTCGGCTTGCTTGTGGCGGGGGGTTGAACAACTTCGTAACTTGCTCGAATGATTTTCTGAAATTCGGGCGAAATGCTGTGCCAGTCGACTAAATCGACTTTCCAGGGTAAATCAGATTCTGAAAAGGCTTCTGCCAAACTGGCACGGGTGTCCAAGGGAATTGGTTTGTTGTCGACCAAGGCCAAGTCCAGGTCTGAAAAGGGTTTTGGATTGCCCTTAACCCTTGAGCCAAAGGCCCACACTTCACAATGCGGCACTATCTCGCTGAGAATTGTTTGAACCAAGGCAAGCTCTTTGTCTTGTAGTTTCAATTGTTCCTCGAGTGAAGTTGCGCATTCAGAAATTTGGCTTCTTGCAAGAAGGCAGGAATTTCGGCCACAACCTGCAAAGCCACCGATTCGTCATAGGTGTGGCTGGTTCTTGCGCGCGTTTCCCGGTACTTTTTCCATTGTGTCCAGTCGCTCAGAAGCAGGCCTTGTTCATTGCCCGTGCGGATTAGGTCTTGGAACGCCAACTCATCAATTTCGGCTGGGTTGGGTGATGTGGATTCCAGAAACCGTTTCAGCATTTTATGGCCAAGCTCGTAGGTAAATTCGAAGCGTTGAATCAAGCCATCCCGAATTTGGGTGTCAGTAATGTCTTTCTCATAGCGCTGAATACCTTCATCGAGTCGAAGTATGGCATTGTCGAAGGAGCTGAGTTCTAGGATCATTCTGGAATTATCTATTGGTGATACACATGAATTGTAACCTTACCCCTTTAAACGGTTTATTGCTTTTAACGCCTGCGGTGTACACCGATGCCCGCGGCCATTTCTTTGAAAGCTTCAATGCGAAAACATTCAAACAGGTGGCTGGTATTCAGCCCGAGTTTGTACAAACCAATGAGTCGCTGTCAAAGCGTGGTGTGTTGCGTGGTTTGCATTGGCAAACGGCACCCAAGGCGCAAGGCAAACTGGTGCGGGTTGTGCATGGTGCGGTGTTTGATGTGGCCGTGGACCTTCGCGAGAATTCGGAAACATTTGGCCAGTGGTATGGCTGTGAATTAAGCGATGCCAACCATGTGCAGTTGTGGATACCGCCCGGGTTTGCGCATGGCTTTTTGGCGTTGACGGATACCGCCATTACCAGTTACCAGGTTACCGAACACCACAGTCCGGAACATGAACACTGCATGGCTTGGAACGACCCAGTGTTGAATATTGAATGGCCTTTGAAACAGGCCGGTGTGGTAAAGCCAACCCTGTCGCCGAAAGACGAACAGGGTGTGGCGTTTACAAGTTTGCGCTAGTTACAAATCGACGCTGACAATGGCCTTGATGGTTCGCGGTGTGCCCACGCCAATCAAGCCGTTGCCTGCAGTGCTGTAGTAGTTTTTGTCGGTGGGGTTGTCTACCACCAACTGGAACTGCGTGGGTGTGCTGCCAATTACAGTTGCATAACGCACGCCCAGCGAGGCCACGGTGTAGCCGCCGATGAATGCCTGGTTCTGGTCATTCACAGCACGTTCGCCGGTGTAGTACAGGCCACCGTTGAAGCTTAAGCCGGGCACGCTGATCAGGCGATATTCCGCAAACAGGCTGGCGGTTTTCTCGGCGGTGTTTTCAGGGACCTTTCCAACTGTGGCCGGGTTGCCGTCGTTTTGTAGTTCAGCGTCCATCAGCAGGGCCGATGCTGCAATTGAAAGCTGCTTGCTCAGCTCGCCAGTCCAGGCCATTTCGAACCCGCTGTAGTTGGCTTTGCCGTTCAGGCCAAACACCATTGTGTTCGGGTCTTCAAAAGTCGAGGCACGATCAATGTCGAAGTAGGCAATTTGCGCCAAACTGTTTTGACCGATCTTGAATTTTGCACCCACTTCGCGTTGCTCGGATTTTGCCGGGTCGAGCAACTGAAATGCATTGGCAGAACTGGCGGGTGCCTGGCCCGATTCTTCCAAACCTTCCACATAGCTGGCGTACAGCGACAAGTCCTGGTGGGGCTTGTACATGACTGCAAAGGAGGGCGTGGTTTCTTGCGCGTTGTACAGGCGCACAGTGCGTGTGCCATCGGCGGCAACTCTCAGGTCTTCGGTGCGGTAGTCGCCTCGGCGAAGGCCCGCCAGCACTTGCCACTGTTCATTTAACTGCATGCGGTCGAACACATACAGGCCTTGGTCATCAATGGTGACTGCCGAGTACGCACCTGTGAATGACACGTTTTGTGGGGCTATGTCGCGTGGGTTGTATAGGTTTTGACTGAAAATGCTTTGCGGCGCGGTTACACCCGGTGTGTTGCTGGTGCGGCTGTTGGTGGTGTAGCCAAACGACAGGTTGTGCTTGATCGAGCCGGTGGCCAATTCACCGTAAATTTCACCCCGGTAGTTGGTGTTGTCGAACTGTTGATTGCGGCTGTAGAAGATTTGCAGTTCACCTTCGCCGGTGTTCAGGTCGTAGTTTTGAAAGCGTGAAAATGCGCGGTCGCGAGTGGTTTCAGCGTAACCGGCTTCAAACAACACGCCCCAGGAATCGCTGAGTACATAGTCCACACGCGCCAGGTAGTTTTGTGCGTTGGCGTCGTATTGCTGCCATTCACCGGCCAGGTTGGTTTTGTTGTCGGGCACGGGGGGCAAAGTAACGCTGCCGTTGACCGCAGGCAGCAAACGGATCGAGGCTTGTTCGCTGACCGATTTTTCGTAATGCTCAACATCGAATCGAAAGCTGAGGCGATCTGTAATTTTCCAGTCGTAAGCGATGCTGGCCAATTCGCGTTCGCCACTGTATTTGTTCACGCCAATGTCTTCAGAACCCTTGACCAGGTTTACCCGCAGGCCCTGGTTGTCGTTCTCGCCAAACTTGCGGCCCCAGTCCAGGTGCGTGGTTGCCGCACCGTATTCATTCACGCTTTGGTTCAGGCTTAACACGGGTTTGTTGCCAGCGCGTTTGGTCACCAAATTCACCACGCCCGAGGGTGGAATAAAACCGTAGTACAGCGATGAAGCGCCCTTGAGCACTTCAACCTGTTGCTTGTTCTCTAGCGGTACATCGACCAGGTTGATGATGGGCAGCGAGCCGTTTAAACGGTAGTTGCCACGGTTTTCAACCAGAATGCCGCGAATGGCAATGTTGTCATAAGTCGATCCGTTCAATTGCGAACGGGTAACACCTGCCGTGTTGCGCAGTGCGCCAAACAGGGTGGTGGCCGATTGTGCGTCGAGCACTTCGCGGGTGACCGAATTAACCGTAAGTGGTACGTCAATGGGGGCCGAGTCACGGAAGGTGCCAACCTGCACGGCGCTGCTGGAATAGCTGCCTTGTTCGCGGGCTTGTACTTCCACTTCTTGAAGTTCGGTGTTGTTTTGTGCCAGGGCGGTGGCTGGCAGGCCCAAGCTGAGCAGGGCCAATGCGATGGGTTTGAGTTTCATGATGATTGCTGTGATGGATTTTATTTTATGAAGGTAAGATACTAAACGATAATGACTCGTATTACTAATATCAATAGCACAAACCGTTGTTTCTCCTGCGCTTTCCAGGGTTTAGAATGTGGCCTGTGCCTTACTTTGAAGAATACAAAACCATGGCCCAGTGGTATGTGATGTACACCAAGCCCCGCCAGGAGTCTGTGGCGCTTGAAAACCTGCAACGCCAGAATTACTCCGTTTTTTTTCCGCAAGCCCGCGTGCAAAAACGCAAGGCGGGGCAGGGCAGCGTGCAGGTGGTCGAACCCCTGTTTCCCCGCTATATGTTTGTCAATCTCGAAGTGGGGGTGGATGATTTTTCCAAGCTGCGTTCAACCAAGGGTTGCATGGATTTGGTGAAGTTTGGCGGTAAACCCGCCATTGTGCCGCTTGAGCTGATAGGGCTGATTCAAGGCCAGGTCGATGGTGACTTTGTGCTCGATTTGCTGGCGCTTAACAGGCTGGAAGTGGGCGGCGAAGTGCGCGTGGCCGAGGGCCCGTTCGAGGGCATGATGGGAAAAATTGCGGGGCAGAAAAGCGATCAGCGAGTGATCGTGTTGCTGAATTTTTTGGGTGCGGAACGAAGCGTGGAGCTGGCCCGCAGTCAGCTGGACAAGGCCTGAGTTTCACCTAGCACAGACTTCAGCTTGTTCAGGAAGTATTCGGGTTGGACTGGCTTGAGCATCCAGCCTTGAACGCCCAATAGTTTGGCTTCGGTCACCAGGCCTTTGCCCGCCAAAGCGCTCATGACAATGATGGGCGTGTGCTTGGCCACTTGACGCACACGGCTGCAGAATTCGAGTCCGCTGATTCCGGGCATGTCGATGTCGGTTACGATGAGGTCGGGTATGCCATGGTCAACCATGTATTGCAAGCCTTCCTCGGCGCTCGCTACGGTTTGTGCTTCAAACCCCGCTTGGCGAATAACTTCCGCATAAACACTGCGAATGGATCGTGCGTCGTCGAGCAACAAGACTGTTTTCATACTGACTTTCCATTTTTCTACGCGGAGTAGAAATGTTAAATCAGTATGGGGTATAAAAGACAACTTTTAACGATAATTAACCCTTATCGTCTTCGGACTTATTTGGTGCGGTTCCAGTCGTTGACACAACCCACTTGCACCGTGTTTCGGGGTACTGGGCCAGTTTGACTCAGGGTGCGGTTTTCGCCCGGCATAATGTAAAGCTCGGTCATTTGAGCGCCCACAAGCACGCGACAACGCTTGGGGTGTTCTTTGTGCTGGTTCTCGATGTAGATCACGGTTTCTTCGCAAGACTGTGTCACCTTGGCCTTGGTGGAGCCGTCGGAGAGGTCTTGCTCTTGCTTGCCTTCGATGTTGCACATGGTGGCCGAGGTGCTGCTGTTTTCGGCTGCCTTGTCGTTGTTCGGCGCTGGTACTACAGCCACGCACGCGGCGGCAAGTGAAGAGACCACGGCAATCAAGCCGAAGCGTGTAAGTAGTTTTCCATTGATAGTCATGTTCTGTCCTTGATAAATTAAAGGCGGGCTGCTGCCTGTGATAATTGAAATACTGCGCCGCGCACAATTGGCATTGTGACTTATTGTGTATTTTTTTAATTCAGGTTTTATTCTAAGCAATTTACTGACCAATCATGACTTTACTTGTTACAGGTTCTGCAGGTTTTATCGGCTCGTGTTATGTACGACAACATTTTGAGCGCAGCAGCGAGCCTGTAATCAGCCTGGATGCGTTGACCTATGCGGGCCACTTAAGCACGCTAGGCCCGGTGTTGAACCGGCCGGAACATACCTTTGTGCATGCATCGATTGGTGATATTGACAGTGTGCGGGAAATTTTTTCGCGACACAAACCCAGAGCCATATTGAACTTTGCGGCTGAAAGCCATGTGGACCGGTCCATTTTGGGGCCGGGCGCCTTTATTGAAACCAATGTGGTGGGCACCTACCGATTACTGGAGTGCGCACGTGAATACTGGAATGGCTTGGACGGCGAGGCGAAAAATGAGTTTCGCTTTTTGCATGTAAGCACCGACGAGGTGTATGGCACCTTGGGGCCGGAAGATGCGCCCTTTGCTGAAACCACGCGCTATGAGCCCAACAGCCCTTACTCGGCCAGCAAGGCCGCCAGCGACCATTTGGTGCGCGCCTGGCACCACACTTACGGTTTACCGGTGTTGACCACCAATTGCAGCAACAATTACGGGCCTTATCACTTTCCGGAAAAGCTCATCCCTTTGTGCATCATGAATGCGCTGAACGGCAAGCAACTGCCAGTGTATGGCGATGGCCAACAAATTCGCGACTGGCTGTTTGTTGAAGACCACACGCGTGGCATTCGCGCTGTGCTTGAGCAGGGCAAACTTGGCGAAACTTACAACATTGGTGGCTGGAACGAGAAGGCCAACCTGGATGTGGTGAAGTTGATTTGTGCTTTGCTGGATGAACTGAAACCGCGTGCGGATGGTGTTTCCTATGCAACGCAAATTGCGTTTGTGACAGACCGCCCCGGCCACGATCGCCGCTACGCAATTGATGCACGAAAAATTGAGCGCGAGTTGGGTTGGAGGCCAGCTGAAACATTCGAAACCGGGATTCGGAAAACCGTGCAGTGGTATTTGGCGAACCAGGCTTGGGTTGCCGAGGTGACCGCAGAACGGTGATTTTTGAGCTGAACTTGAAGGGGCACGGCGGTGGTTTCTTGCTCACTCGGCATGGGTTACTTGTTTCGCACTGAAAACCGCTGAGTCCCTTTTTGAATTTATTCTTGCTCACCGAGCTCGGCAAAAGGGCGGGCCGAGTCGCGGTGTCGGCTTGAAGCCGAACGCTGCGACTAAACTCAAACGGGGCGGTTTCCTTGAAGTGCGTCTCAAGCAATCCCACTGCCGAGTTGGCTTAAACCTCCCGAATGTGACCACTTGCAAGTTCAGCTCAGCGTCACCGGTGGCTGGGTTGACAGCCCAATCGGCGGCGGTGTTTCGATCGCTTCGCCTTCAAGAAAACCTGCCCGTTTGAATTCATCCGCCACGGTCGGCCAAAGGCCGGCACCGAGACTCGGCCCGCTTTTTTGCCGAGCGAGGTGAGTCAGGGTGAATCTCAAAAAGGGAAGTACAGGTTTTCAGGCGAGAGATTGGAACCCAAGCCGATCGGGCTGGACAAACCAACGCGGTGATTATTCGCACCAGCGCGCTTCAGTTAAACTACAGCAACAGTTTTCAGGAGAACTTTGCTTTGGGAATTCGCGTACTCGTGCTCGGCGCACAAGGCCAACTGGGCCACACCATTGGTCAACACGCCAAGCCCGCCTTGATGGAAACCATGGACGCCTGCATCAGCTACGGTCGCGACAAAGCCGACCTGGCCAAGCCCGACACCCTGATCAATGCCCTGAAAGACGTTCGCCCCGACGTGGTAATCAATGCGGCCGCCTACACCAACGTTGAAAAAGCTGAAACTGAACTCGAACTTGCACACGCTATTAACGCAAAGGCTGTCGGTATTTTGGCCGAGCAATGCAAAAAGCAAGGCGTGGCGCTTGTGCATTACAGCACTGATTACGTGTTTGATGGCAAAGCCAATCAACCTTACACAGAGACCGATGCCACCAACCCGTTAAGCGCCTACGGAAAATCGAAACTTGAAGGCGAAAGATACCTGAAAGAAGTGGGTGGCAACTGGGTGGTGTTTCGTACCAGTTGGGTTTACGGGCAACGCGGCAATAACTTTTGCAGAACCATGATCAAGCTTGCGCAAGAGCGCGACAGTTTGAAAGTGGTCGATGATCAAACCGGTGCGCCCACACCCGCAAACTGGCTGGCTGAACTGGGGTTAACCGTGGCAGGTGTTGTGGCCATGCAGCGCTACAAAACCACGGGCAAACTGGCCCCTACTTTTTTGCCCGATTTTCCTTCTGAAATTCCAAGCGGTGAAATTTTTCACGCCAGTGCGGCGGGTGTCACCACGTGGTTCGACTACGCCTGTTTGGCCATTGAACATGCACACAAGCAAGGCATTGTTCAGCGCATGCCCAACATTGAACGTGTAAAAACTGACAGCATGAATTTTGCGGCACAACGCCCAGCGTACTCAGTATTGAACAACCAAAAATTGATGGACACCTTCCGTGTGAATCCACCCGAGTGGACGAAAGGCGTTCGTAATTTTATGTTGAATTATTAAGGATTCAGCAGTCGGTGCTGAACCAGAGAGCGTTCAAATGCGTTGCACTGTTTCATTTTTTCAATCACTGCATCAAGTTCATCGTATTTGAAACCCGCAGACCAGGCTTGAATTCTTTCCATCGCCGAAACAAACGGGCCTGGATTTCCTTCACGACTTAGTGCGCGTAGACAATCCAGATATTCGTCGCGGAACAGAGTGGGGATAATTATTCTGCAGGCACCCACCACGGACAATTCAGAGTTCATGACCAAGCGCGCCAAGCGACCATTTCCATCATTGAAAGGATGAACTTCTGACACAAGAAACATCGCATACAATGCCCGGGGCAAACCAGCTGGAATGGTAGGTAGCAAGAGGGATCCTTGTGTCAATGTGCCACGTACTAATTCAGGTTCGACAAACTCAGTGTTGCCTGCGCGATTTCGTTTCAGTTTGAATTCGCCCGGCTCTACTTCAGGCCGTTCTCGCATTTGGTCCCAGTGAAGTTTGCGAAGTTGTGTTTCAACTGGTGGACCACTGGCCAAAACCTGGTGCATCCAGGCAGGTGTCACTGCCTGCCGAAAGACGCCAAGAATATCGTGTGAGTCTTTGGGGCGATTTGGCATCGGTTTACCGGAAAGTACGATCTCGAGTGCTTCTTGAATATCAAATTCAGTGCCTTCAATAAAATTGGAAAAGTACGATTCCAGAAATGCAAAGAGAATCATCGCCTGGGGAGTTCGGGCCACTTCATCCGCTTGGTGTATGGGTTGCGATCGCAGTACTGCTGCCAAATTCTCGAACATTTCAAGTCGGTCCGAATCATAAGGAGGTGCAGCCGTAAGCGCACGCCCCTTGGAGGTGATTAGCGTAGACGTGCGGGTTCTTAAAATGCTGCCAATCAGTGAATCGAGAATATTGAATTCTTTGATCATTCCCAATCTGTTGGCAAGAGGATTCGCTGCCTCCCGCAGCGCAGTCAGCACGTGTTCTCCGCGTGCCTTACAAATGCTTAGCAGACGATTTTCTACCTCCTCGCGGCCAACTGCTTTTTTATTGCTACCTCGGCTCGGGGTTAAATTTTCAAGCAAACAACGTGCTTCAGACGCGTAATAAATTCCGTGTCCTTGAATAGGCATGTCACCCTGCTGGGGTGGCGCACCTTTCAAGGCAACAATTTGCAATCCTGGAAGTTGAACCTTTCGACTGTACGTGTGGGTAATGTAAAGCACGCCTTGGTCGGGCATGCCACCATTGAAGGCGCTGCGAAACGAGATGACCGCATTCGGGAAAAGTGAACCAGTTACTCGGATCCGTTCACGCGCGATCAAAGCAGGCCAGCTTTCTTCTGGCAAATTGCTTAGCATGCCTTTGGCGATCTGTTTGAGTCCACCCGCCTTCAGCTGGCGCTGAACGCCTCGAACTTGCGCAGAAGTTAACTCCTTGTAAAGAACAAGTGAGTAATCCGGATTTGTCGCGTTTTTGACAGCCAATTGTTAACACCTAAAAAATTGTCGTGTTTTTGAGTGTTAACAGTATATCTTTGTCGTGTTTGGGGTGGTTAGTATTGTTTTAGATGTTCAGTGAATACGCAGCACCGTGCTTTTCACAGAGGCCCATGCGCCAACCATCACAAGTACCACCCAAACCAGGATTAGTCCCAGTGCGGTAATGCCATTGGGCTGCTCAAAGCGGAAATCACGATCAAATTCGCGAATGAATGTGCCCGCAGCTTCGTCGGCCAACCCCATGGCACCGCTCACCACCGCATAAGCCAAACCAAAGGCCACCAGCGCCAGGCTGACTGACCACCACAATGTGGGGCGGCCCACTTCAGTGTCGGTTGCGCCCAGCGATTTCAGCACATGCACTTCAGCCTGGTTACGAATCAATTGCAAGCGCACGGTATTGAATGTCACCACCAGCACCATGCCGGCAATCAGCACTGCCAAGGCCATGGCAATAATTTGCGTGCCGTTCAATACCGATTGCAGTCGGCGAACCCATTGCGCGTCGTACTGCACATGCTCCACACCCGTGAAGTTTTGCCACTGTGTAATTTTATTTTCGATGGCTTGTGTGTCGGTGGTGGCATCCACTTCCAGCACCACCACCACGGTGTAGGGCAGGGGGTTTTCAGGCAAGGCCTCGGCCAGGTCAGGGGTTTGGCTTTGGGTGCGCAAACGTTCCATGGCTTGTTCAGGCGTCACAATATTCACACTGTCCAGATCGAAATCGCGTTTCAATTGCGCGGCGGCGCTTTTCACTGAATCAAGCGTGGCATCGGGTTTGAAATACAGGCTGATTTCAGGGTCGCCCACCCAGCGATCCATGCTGGGCACAATGGCGCTTAGGCCTTGTGCAATTGTCCAGGGCATGGCCAAAGCAATGGCCAGCACCAGGGCATTGAACAGGTGGCCAAGTGGCTCATCAAGCCAAAGCTTTAAACCGGCAGAAATTGAAAACCACTGCAAACGTAACCAACGCATGTGTTGTCTCTTAAAAGTGGATCAAGCCCCGTAGGCCTTGTTCAGAAAGTCTTTGGAAAAGGATTGAACGCCTGCTTCGCGCCCACCGTTGTGCGACAAATCCGCGGGTGCTGGCAGCACCGCGCCTTCGCCCAGCTTCAGGCGATGGGTAACACGGTTGAACCGGTGCGCTTCGTGGGTGGCCACAATAATGGTGACTCCCGCACGGTTGAATTCTTCAAGCAGACCCACCACCCGGGCGGCCGATTCATCATCAAGCTGGGCTGTGGGTTCGTCGGCCAACACCAGGGCAGGGCGATTCACCACCGCGCGCGCAATTTGCAAACGCAGTTGTTGCCCGCCCGACAATTCACTGGGCAACATGCGGTCGGTGTGGCTTAAGCCCACACGGGCCAGGGCGGCTTTTACTCGGCTTTGAATGTCGGTCTCGGAAAGACCCACCACGCGCAGGGGCAGGGCCACGTTGTCGAAGCAACTGCGGTTGTGCAGCAGTTCAACGTCCATGCCGGTGTAGCCCACATTGCGGCGGTAGTGCGCGCGTTCGCGGCGATTCAGGCGCGCGATCGAGCTTTTGCCCACCAGAATATCGCCTGTGCTGGGTTGCTCGAATGTCGCCAGCAAGCGAAGAATGGAGCTTTTGCCAGCGCCAGAATGGCCTTCCAGCAAGGTGAACGAGCCCTTGGGTAGCTGAAAGTTCACGCCCTTCAAGGCGGCGTGGGTGCCGTACTTCAAGGTGACGTTTTTAAATTGGATCATGCGGTTTGATTTCCGTCGGTGTCGATGCCAACCAATGCGTTGGCAAATTCTCGGGGGCTGAAGGGGCGTAAGTCGCCCAGTTTTTCACCCACGCCGATAAAGGCCACGGGTACGCGGGTGCTCATGCTCATGGCGGCCAGAATGCCACCTTTGGCGGTGCCGTCTAGTTTGGTGACCACCAGCGCAGTCAGGGTCAGTGCATCGTTAAATGCCTTGATTTGCTGCAGGGCATTTTGACCATTGGTGGCATCGACCACCAATACAATTTCGTGCGGTGCGTCCATCTTGGCTTTGCCCAGCACTTTTTTCACCTTTTTCAATTCTTCCATCAGGTGAATTTGTGTGGGCAGGCGGCCTGCGGTGTCTACAATCACAATGTGGCTGTTGCGGGAAATGCCCGACTGCACCGAATCAAAAGCCACGGCTGCGGGGTCGCCGCCTTGCGCGGAAATGACATCGACACTGCTGCGGTTGGCCCACACATCCAGCTGCTCGCGTGCGGCAGCACGAAAGGTGTCCCCAGCGGCCAACAGAACGGAATAGCCAATTTCGGCGTAATGGTTGGCCAGTTTGCCAATGCTGGTGGTTTTGCCGGCACCGTTCACACCCACCACCATCATGACCAGGGGGCGGGCGCGGTCTACGCCC
This sequence comes from Limnobacter sp., assembly GCF_043511195.1. NCBI lineage: Bacteria > Pseudomonadati > Pseudomonadota > Betaproteobacteria > Burkholderiales > Burkholderiaceae > Limnobacter > Limnobacter sp. The sequence goes on from NZ_CP121330.1 coordinate 1,013,659, forward strand.
ATGCTGGTTTCAAGGGGGCGCAGCAAATCAAATACCGCATCGCGCAACACAAGGCGCACTTCCTCCGGGCTGGTCAGGCCTTTCTGGTACACCGTGTCCCGCACCTTCTGCATAAGCAGTTCAGTGGCGGGCAAGCCGCAGTCGGCCAGTAGCAGGCGTTCTTCCATTTCTTCGAAAAAGGCTTCGTCGACCTTTTCGCCGGTGAACATGGAGGTGAGGCCGGAACGGGTTTTGGTTAACCCCGATTTCAAACGACCAAGCCAGTCCTGTCTCTGCCCAGGAATCTGCATGTAAAACTCCAATTGAGGAAACTAAGCGGTGTGAACGACTGTCACACAGCGAGATGTTGAATGACTTATTCTACCATTGAGCTTAAAACGCACGTTTGCTGTAAAAGGTGTCTTGAATGATAAAAACAGGTTTTCAACTGAATCGCCGTTGTGTGGCACTGCTTGGCGGCGCCGCGCTGCTGGCTTCCAGCATGTTGCCTTTGGCCCATGCGGCCGATGGCGATATAACTGAGTACAAATTGAACAATGGTTTGCGTGTGGTGGTGAAGGAAGACCACCGTTCGCCCACCGTGGCGCACATGGTGTGGTACAAGGCTGGCTCGATCGACGAGTACAACGGCACCACGGGTGTGGCCCACGTGCTTGAGCACATGATGTTCAAGGAAACCAAAAACCTGAAGGTGGGCGAGTTCTCCGAAACCGTGGCCGCCTTGGGTGGCCGTGACAACGCCTTTACCAGCCGCGACTACACCGCTTATTTTCAGCAGTTGCAGGCCAAAGACTTAAGCAAGGTGATGGCCCTTGAAGCCGATCGCATGGCCAATTTGATTCTTAGCGAAAGCGAGTTTGAAAAAGAGATCAAAGTGGTGATGGAAGAGCGCCGCTACCGCACCGACGACCAGGCCACCGGGAAGCTGTACGAGGCTTTCATGGCAACGGCTTTTATGGCCAACCCCACGCGCACGCCGGTTATTGGCTGGATGAGCGACCTTGAAGCAATGACTTACAAAGACGCGCGCAAGTGGTACGACACCTGGTACACCCCGCAAAATGCAGTGCTGGTGGTGGTGGGCGATGTACAGCCTGCCCAGGTGAAGACCATGGCCGAGAAAACCTACGGCAAGGTAAAACCCAAGAAGCTGGAAGAACGCAAGCCGCAAGAAGAACCCAGGCAGGAAGGCATACGCCGAGTGCAGGTGAAGGCACCCGCTGAAAATCCCTACCTGATTATGGGGTTCAAGGTGCCGAAGTTAAACGACGTGTTGAAAGACCGCGATGCCTATTCTTTGGCTGTTTTAAGTGCTGTGCTTGATGGTTATTCCGGTGCGCGACTGAATCGTGAACTGGTACAAAACCAGAAAGTGGCCCTGCAGGCCGGTGCCAGCTACGACATGACGGGCCGTGGCCCTTCGCTGTTTTACCTGGATGGCGCACCTGCGCCTGGCCAAACTGTGGAGGCCTTGGAAAAGGCGCTGTTGACTCAGGTGAAAAAGGTGGCTGATGAGGGTGTCAGCGACGCTGAGCTGGCGCGTGTAAAAGCCCAGTTGATTGCCAGCCAGGTGTACAAGCGCGATTCCGTGTATGGGCAGGCGGTTGAAATTGGCCAGAATGTGACCATTGGTTTTGAGGTGGACGACATTGACCGAATGATTGAGCAAATTAAAACTGTGACCGCGCAGGAAGTGCAGTACGCCGCGCAAAAATTCTTCGATCAGGATCAGTTGACTGTGGGTACCTTGTTCCCGCTGCCAATTGACCCCAACAAGAAAGACGCGCCGCCCAAGGGCTTGAATCACTAAGCACCAAGCAGGAAAAAGAACCATGTTGAGTAGCAAAAACAAAGTATTTATTCGCGGCCTGTTTGCCGCAGGTGCCACAGCCGCCGCCGTGTTTGCAGCCCCGGCCAATGCCGCTTTGCCCATTGAAAGCTGGACCGCAGCCAGCGGTGCGAAAGTGATGTTCATGCGCGCCGAAGCGCTGCCCATGCTCGATGTTCGCGTGGACTTTCCGGCAGGCAACCGCGCCGACCCCAAGGGCAAGGAAGGCTTGGCCAGCGCCACTGGTGACATGATTGGTCGCGGGGCTGTAGGCCTTTCCGAGAATGAAATTGCCGATGGTTTTGCTGACACCGGTGCTCAGTTCTCCGGTGGTGCCAGCAGCGATTCAGCTGGTGTGCAATTGCGCACACTGACCTCCGAGCCCGAGTTTTCAAAAGCAATTTCCCTGATGAAAACCGTGCTGCAAAAGCCGGTGTTCAATGGCGATATTCTGGCGCGTGAAACAGCCCGAAGTGTGGCTGGCCTGAAAGAGGCTTTGACCAAACCCGACACCTTGGCCGACCGTGCCTTTGCCAGTGCGCTGTACCCCAACCACCCCTATGGTACCCACACCACCGAGGCCAGCCTGAAGGCAATTAGCTTGGCCGATGTAGAGCAGTTTTACAAAACCCGTTACCTGGGCAACAAAGCGGTGGTGTCGCTGGTGGGCAATATTACCCGCGCACAGGCTGAGCAATTGGCCAATGACTTAACTGCCGGTTTGCCCAAGGGTGAGCTGCCAGGTAACCCCTTGGGCGGTACTGATTTTCAGGAATTGCAAGCGGCCATGAAAGGCCAGACCATTCAAATTGACCACCCCGCTGCCCAAAGCCATATTTTGATGGGCTTGCCCGCCATGCGCCGTGGCGCACCAGATTACTTCGACCTGCTGGTGGCCAACCATATTCTGGGTGGCGGTGGTTTTGTGTCGCGCCTGATGGATGAAATTCGCGAGAAGCGCGGGCTTGCATACAGTGCTTATTCTTACTTCATGCCAGCTGGCGATGCAGGCCCATTCCAGGCGGGTGTTCAAACCAAGAAAGAGTCCACCGCACAAGCCGTGCAAATCATGCGCAAAACCATTCTGGACTTTATCGAGAAAGGCCCCACCCAGGCTGAATTGAATGCAGCCAAGCAAAACCTGGTGGGCGGCTTTCCCCTGCGCATCGACAGCAATAGCAAGTTGCTGGGCAATATTTCAATGATGGGCTTGCACGGTTTGCCTTTGGACTACCTGGACAATTGGACTAGCGAAATTGAGAAGGTGACGGTTCAAAGCGCGCGCGAGGCCTTTGCCAAACACGTGAATGCCGAGAAATTGGTGACTGTGGTTGTGGGCGGAAAGCTTGAGTAATTTAACGTGAGTAAGCTCAGGATTATTGGCGGTGCTTGGCGCAGGCACATGCTGCCCATTGCCCCTGTGGAGGGCTTGCGGCCCACACCCGACCGTGTGCGTGAAACCGTGTTCAACTGGCTGGGGCAAGACTGCACCGGCATGGCAGTGCTCGATTTGTATGCCGGCACGGGCGCATTGGGCTTCGAGGCTGCATCGCGCGGGGCGGCCAGCGTGGTGCTGGTTGAGCAGCAACGCAATGTGGTGGCCCAGTTGCAGGACAACAAAGCCTACCTGTTGTCCAAGTGGCCAACTGCAGAGGGCAGCCCACCTTCCATTCAAATTGAAGCCAATGATGTGTTGGCCTGCCTGAAGAGGCTGGCTGGTGCTGGAAAGCGTTTCGATTTGGTCGCGCTTGACCCACCCTTTCGCAGCGAATTGATGCTGGCCACCTTGCCCTTGATCAAGGCGGTGCTCAAACCCGGCGGGCTGGTGTATGCCGAATGGCATGAAAACCTGTTCTCAGACCCGGCCATTGTGTGCAAGGCGTTGAGTGTTCAAGAAATTGATGCTTTGCGTCATTTAAAAGCGGGCCAAGTGCATGCGCATTTGTTCGCCCTGCCTGCTGTGTGATACAAAGCGTGGATAGAGCAGTATCACGCGAATAAAACCCTTTGATATGGAGATCAGCGATGCGCATTGCTGTATATCCCGGAACATTTGATCCGCTTACCCGTGGCCACGAAGATTTGGTGCGCCGCGGCGCGAAGATTTTCGACAAGCTGGTGGTCGGTGTGGCCGATAGCCCCAACAAAAAACCCTTTTTCTCCATGGATGAGCGCGTTCAAATTGCGCGTGAAGTACTCAGCCATTATCCCAATGTGGAAGTAAGAGGTTTTCGCGGTTTGTTGAAAGACTTTGTTCGCGAGAACAATGCCAACGTGATTATTCGCGGTTTGCGCGCGGTCAGCGATTTTGAGTACGAGTTTCAAATGGCGGGCATGAACCGCTATTTGCTGCCCGATGTGGAAACGATGTTTCTGACACCCTCGGATCAATATCAGTTTATTTCCGGCACCATTGTTCGGGAAATTGCTTCCCTGGGCGGCGATGTCAGCAAGTTTGTATTTCCATCTGTTGAACATTGGTTGAACCAGAAGCTGGGACTGATCCCGCAGCAGGTGATCAACAAGTAAAGTGAGCGTATGGCCCTAATCATCACCGATGAATGTATTAATTGCGACGTGTGCGAGCCCGAGTGCCCGAACGGCGCAATTACCATGGGTGAAGAAATTTACGAAATCAACCCTGGTAAATGCACCGAGTGCGTGGGGCATTTCGATGAGCCGCAATGCGTGGTGGTGTGCCCGGTTGAATGCATACCCAAAGACCCGGCTCACCCCGATACCCAGAAACAATTGCTGGGCAAGTTCTTCAAACTGCACCCCGATAAAACGCCTTATTTGCCTAAAGTTAGCGATTGAGCGCAACTGCAGAAGCAACCCCCTTCGTCTTATTATCGAATTCCCCTCTGATTGTTCAAAAAGCCGTTTCTATAATTAATTCTTATAGAACTGGACTTTGTACGACATTTGTCGTACATTTTTGGAATATCTGTGGGATATACATTCGCAAAGAAAGAAATTTTGTCAGCGCTTAAAAGTGGCAATTACCAGCACGAGTCGCGCGGAGATATTGACGTAAAGAATTTACTCGCCATGGGTAAAGTGACGGCCGATCAAGTGGCGGCTTTGGTTGCCAGTAGCAATGGCAGCATGCATTCAGAATCGCCTCACCATGTGTTGAAGAGCGTATCGGTGCATGTGATTACAGTTAAAGATTGGTACATCAAGTTCTACTTTTTAGAGCCCGACGCTTGGTTTATCAGTGTTCATAAATAGATCTGGATTGAGTCATGAAACTGTTCATTGATGGCGAAAAAAGCCGCGCAATTTGTAATCACTGCAAGGACATAGTCTCTGTTACCTTTGTGCGCCGGGATGTACCATTTAGTGATAGAAAAGGTGCCGCTCAAGATATTCTGGTGGGTGTGTGTGATGTATGTGATCAAGTGGTTTCAATTCCAGCGCAGTCCACCCCGGCCATTTCTGAATCAAGGAAAAAAGCGCTGAAGTCGATTGAAGTGCGATTGCCCGCGATCTATCTGGACGTGCTGGATTTGGCCGCTTTCACTCTAGAGCCTGAGTCAACTCCAGAATTTCGCAAAGATTTGGTCTGTTACTACATTCATGATTTGGCCCAAGATCCGAATCGGCTTGAGCGGGTATTTAGTGCGCACAAGCTTTCGGTTGTGAATTTCTCTTCAAAGAAGTCAAAAATTCCGAGCAAGCGATTGTCGATGAAAGTTTCTGGAAAATTGAAAGCGGAGCTCCAACGTCTGGAGGTAGAGACTGAACTGAGTACCACAGATCTTTTGAAGTCTGTGGTGTGTGATATTCAGCGTGAGGTTTTGGAAAAACCGAAATCAAGTAAAATAAAAACCTTGCAGTTTCTGGCATCAGTTGCTGTTTAAGGTATCCCTGTCTGAATTGGACACAACACCAAACTCGAGTTCTCTGCAGGGTGGTCGTTCAACACCCTGAACCAGCCCTCCTGCCAGGCCCAGTAAGGCTTGTCTTCCCGAATCTTGGCTTCACCTGCTTCGCAATTCAATTCACGAACCTGTGCCTCGGCGGGAATGCCTTCGCTGCCCTGTATGGTTTCGGGTTGCAATTCAAGCAAACTCTCTGATGCTGTGTAGTTCATGTTGAATGTCCAGGCTTGGGCATCTTCATGGGTGTAGGTCCATTCCGCCTTGTTCATTGACCAGTCTTGGGCGGGCAATTCACCTTCAAATTGTTGGGCAGAAAATGCAGCCTGGTGAGTTTCAGGCAAGTCGTCGCGACGAATATAAGTGCGAAGATTGTCACCATTCAATTTGATGAAGGGCGCGCCTTCGCCATTGTTGGCTTGCAGAATTCGAAGCGCCAGAAAATCCTGTTCAGCCGAACCCGTCCAGGGAAATCCGTTCCATTGACCATCCAAATCGATCTTCAGTTTTTTCAGAATAATCTCGCGCATGGCGCCTGCTTCGGTTTGCGCGTTCATGGCCAAATACAACTGATTGTTTTCTTGTGGGGTTTTTATGCCCAAGCGCCAGCCAAGGTTGAACTGATTTTCTGTGCTGTTGCTGCCCAGCTGAAATTTAAGCTGTTCAATTTTCCCGTTGATTTCTTGTTGGGCTGCTGTGTTGCGCACAGTGAACTGCGCCTGTTCCAGCTCCAGTTTTTTTAGGTTGAGATTTGGCGTGAAAAAGCCAGGGTTGGCCACTTGTGTGCTTTGCCATGCGCGGGCAGCCAGCGCCACCGGAAGAACCGGTGTGCAGTCCAGATTAATTTGGGTGCAATCTGCTTCTTTTTCTGCCTGAACGGCCAAGCCTTTCACGCTCAGTGACTCAACCTGGATTCGCCCTTGCTTGATGGATTCGAAGGCGTTCATGCCCAGCCTGATCAACGCCAGTTGCAGGTTTTCCTTGCGGGTGGGATCGTCGATTTCTATTTCAGAAATGATGAGTTGTGGTTTCAGGGAAAGTGCAAGCACCACGCGTTTTACGTCAATACGCTGGTCGGGATACTGGTTGCGAACGCTGTTTAGTTTGGGTTCCCAAACAAAGCGGGGCACCACCACGCCGTGGGACAACATGATGCCCAGCAGGACGATCACAAAGGCGAGAATGGACAACTTCAGGGCTTTGGACATGGCATGGTGCAGCGAGTTGAAACTGCTAATACCGTAGCACAGAAATGAGACTGCCAAAAAACAAGGCCCCGAAGGGCCTTTGTTTAAACGCTGGGTTAGACGTTGAACAGGAAGTTCAGCACATCCCCGTCTTTCACCACATATTCTTTGCCTTCGGCCCGCATTTTGCCAGCTTCCTTGGCTCCGTTTTCGCCTTTGAACTGAATGTAGTCGTCATAGGCAATGGTTTGGGCACGAATAAAGCCGCGTTCGAAATCGGTGTGAATGACACCCGCGGCCTTGGGGCCCGTGTCGCCAATCTTGATGGTCCAGGCACGCACTTCTTTAGGGCCTGCGGTGAAATAGGTTTGTAAGCCCAGCAGCTTGAAGCCAGCGCGAATCACACGGTTCAAGCCTGGCTCGGTCATGCCCATGTCGGCCAGGAATTCCATTTTGTCGGCGTCGTCCAAATCAGCAACTTCAGCTTCAATGGCTGCGCACACTGCAACCACAGGCGCATTCTGTTTGGCTGCATATTCTTGCAGGCGCTCCAGGAACGGGTTGTTCTCAAAACCATCTTCAGCCACGTTGGCCACGTACATGGCCGGCTTGGCAGTGATCAGGCCAAAGCTTTTGATGGCAAACAATTCCTCGGGGTCCAGGCCCAGTGCGCGCACCGGTTTGGCTTCGTTTAACTGGGCTTCACAGCGTTGCAAAATAGCCAGAATTTTTGCGGCTTCTTTGTCGTTTGCGCGGGCCTGTTTGGCATAGCGGTGAACCGCTTTTTCAACGGTACCCATGTCAGCCAAACACAATTCGGTTTCAATGGTTTCAATGTCGGAAAGTGGATCGACTTTGCCATTCACATGAATCACATTCTCGTCTTCGAAGCAGCGCACCACATTCACAATGGCATCAGTTTCGCGAATATGGGCCAGAAACTGGTTGCCCAAACCTTCGCCTTTGGACGCCCCGGCCACCAGGCCCGCGATGTCTACAAATTCAACCGTGGCGGGCAAAATACGCTCGGGTTTTACAATGTCGGCCAGCTTTTGCAGGCGCTCATCGGGCACCTCAACCATGCCCACGTTGGGCTCGATTGTGCAGAACGGGTAGTTTTCTGCTGGAATGCCCGCTTTGGTGAGCGCGTTGAACAGGGTGGATTTACCGACGTTGGGAAGGCCAACGATGCCGCATTTGAGGGTCATGAGAATTCGCTAAGTACTTAATAGAATGGGGTGAATTGTACCTCGAATTGGAACCATGCCGCACCGTACGGTGACTCATCTATTTGTATTGGGGGGACTATGACAACAGAGCCAGTGAATGCTCAGCGCCACGAGATGAACGGAGTTGATGGCCCAAATATGCTTCATCCAATTTACTTGCCGCAAAACAGTGTGGCTCGAAACTCCGTGTTGCATCAGCAATTCCTGAGGTTTCTGGAGTTTGCAAAAAAAGAATTGCTGAATCCCGACGCAACGGTGGCGTTTCTGAAAGAGGAAACTTACCTGAAAAGCAATGGCGTGAACGTGGTTGTTCACCCCAGCCGGTGGCCTGCAGCGTTTCAACCGGAAATGAACAATCTGGTGATCAATCCTGAGTTGCTCGGGCTGGGTCAAACCAATCCGGATACGCTGGTATTTGCGGTAACCGAAATTTTCGATCAGATCATTTACGCCCAGTTGTATTCGCAGTCCGTTGATAGCCATGCAATTCGAATTGTGCCGCCCCCCACCCCTGATAATCCGGACAGTCTTGAGCGTCTGATTAATATCAAAGCGGCCAAACAAGATGCGATCAAAGTGGCTGTGATGGGCAGTACCGATAACACCGCTGCGAATGCGCCCCGACAAATTGTGATTGATCCCTACAGCGCGTGGCAGATTGCTGCACCTTTGCACGTGATTGAGGCAAAGGCTGTTGAGGCATTTTCACAGGCCATGCGCGAGCGCGAAAGGTAAAGCAATGCCAACACAGCCAGCACAAGCTACCCCCAGTTATCGCGACATTGCCCTGGGGCTGGGCCAACCGACCAAACCTGCAGGCAAGCCAATCGAAAGTGCGCCGGTGCTGGCTATAAGCCCGAATGAATTGAACTTGCCTGGTAGCCCACCAGCGCCGGGTACCTTGGCTCAAAACTTTAACCAGGAGGTGGCAGGGTATTTTGTGCGGGTGCGTGCCAAAAATCTGCATAAGAATCCGCTAAGTCCGCACAGCGAGAGGATGGTAAAAAGTTCGGAACACCCGGTGGCTGCAATTCAATCGCTGCTCTCCGAGCCAGACTCCATTCCTGCGCGATGGTCGCTGGACCTGCGGGGAAGATCAGGCCGTAAGAAGCTGAGCTATCTTCAGGCGCTTGGCGAAGAATGGGAGACCAATCCGGATGTTGTTAATGTTCATAACAAACTCGCGCGGCACGAGGATTTACTCCGAACCTATTCCGATCAAATACTGACGTCAGCAGGGCGCCCAGTGTTGCAGCGCTTAAATCATGTTGTGCTTGAGCATCCGGATGCCTTTGACGATTTGAGCAGCCTGAGCCACGCTGTCTTTGATATGACAGGTGAGCGGGTCACCGAGCCCGCGGCGTTGTGGCATTTCCTCACGGGCAGAAACCAGGACGGTGAGCCGATGGGCAAGAATTTCCTTGTGACTGTTTTCAAGGTAAACGACCAAACCCGACTCCGGTTTTTATCGGTCAGCGGCGATATAGAGCCTTCATTAATCGATGGTTGTGTTGCTCTCGATGTGATGGGCGATTTGTCTGGGCACAGTCGATTGCGTGCCACCCCCTTGATTCCTTCCGACAACCTGAACACCTGCACTGTGCAAGCAAACCTGACGCAGTTGTGCACAGAGTCAGATGAGCCTGACATTCAATACCTGGGCTATCGGGACTTGTTGGTGGGTATTCCCGCGCAGCGTCAGGAGGCCCGAATGATGCCCAGAACCTTGACGCCGGGGCGCGGTGGTTTGCATGATCGTGCTCGCGACACGGAATACACCGCGCTGAATGCTTTGATGATAATTCTGCAAAACAACAGCGACTGGGCGAGTCAAACCCTGGACATCACTATGTTTTCCCGTTTGCCCATGTGCCACGCTTGCCAGAATGCAGCCAGCTTTGCCATGCTCGATCCGGTTTTTCGCAGTGTGCGATCCTTCAAGGTGTATGGCGCAGCCTAGGTATTTATTAACCTGCGTTCAGTTTGTGGAGCCAGCTTGAAAAGTCGTCCGCCATTCGTTCACTTTCACGAATTGCGGCTTGCCAAATCGGTATGCGAATGCGGTGATCAAAGTTGTAGCGTTTGAAGTCGCCGCGGTCCGGGATTTTTTTCGCCGGTAGCCGTTTGACAAATTCAGGCGATGGGCACACCAGAATCACATTGCTCATCCATTCGGGCTTGGCTTTGCGCACTTTCAAAAACTTGTCGAGCCAGCCGGGTGTTACCGTGGGTGCAAAGTGGGGGTACAGCACCAGGCCATCCAGGCGGTGGTAGGGTAGGGCCAGGTGGTAGTCGGTCAGCCCGCCGTCCCAGAAGGGGCCTTCGTGGTACTTCACTTCTGGGTGGTCTTCGTGCAGGGCTTGGGCAATTTTGTACACTGGGTTCAACACGAAAGGAATGCTGCCACTGGCCAGCAATGCATCGTGAATGTTCAGCGCATCAAGGTCTTCAATGTGGGTTGGAATTCGGTCGAAGGGTTGTTTTAACCAGTCGGTGTGCGCGCCCGGGCTTTGAAACACCCACCGTTCGAAGTAGGTAGACAATTTGTTGCGGTTTACGCTGTTGGCCAGTACGGCGCTTGCAAAGCCGCGTTTGCGTGCACGCAGTTGCTGCGCATGGTGCAAGGGGGTCAGCCCTTTGTTTACCCACACCAGCAATTCTTTTCCAGCGGGTTGCACCATGTGCTGCGCTTCCTCGGAAACCACAGCCTGCACCATCGCGTGGCACACGCGGCTTATTTCGTGGCGGTCAACGCCCTTGCTGTAATCTTGCGTTTCCACATACTGTTGGGCAAGGCGCTTCAAGGTGGCTGCCGGGTTGCTGCTGGCCGCAGCTGCCATGCGCCACGCACCAATGGAAGCACCAATCAGCTGCAAAGGCTTAATACCTTTTTCAGCACGGGTTCGTAAATGGCCTTCACCCAGCCAGTCATTGAACAAGTACTGGTCAAGCCCCTGCAAAATCAACCCTTTCGGACCGCCCGCAGCTGCGGGTATCGCGCAAATGTCTTCAGGCTGCAAGCCCTTGTTCGCAATGTGCGCCTTGGCGCGGTCGCCCAGAATAATTTGAATGCTGCTTTTCATGCGCACTCCGTGTGAATGTGCGTGGTGGCCTGGCCAATTTGACCTTTCAAAATCAGTTCCGTGTGCTTCAACAATACATCAATGCACTTGTCTATGGCTTGTTGTTGTTCAACACTTGGGCGGTGCAACACAAAATCAGCAACACCCTGTTGAAGATTCAGGCTGCGCGGGTGGCCAATGCCAATGCGTGCACGCCAGAATTCATTGCTGCCCAGGTGGGCATGCATGTCTTTCAAACCGTTGTGCCCGGCAAGCCCACCCCCTTTTTTCATTTTGATCTGACCAGGCAATAAATCAAGCTCGTCGTGCGCCACCAAAATTTCGTCGGGTTTTATTTTGAAGAATTTGGCCAAGGCGCCCACGGCCTGGCCCGACCTGTTCATGAATGTGGTGGGGAACAGCAGCCACACGTCTTCCCCTGCAAACTTGATGCGGGCCATGTCGCCAAAAAAGCGCTTGTCAGTTTGCAAAAACACATTGTGTTTGCGGGCCAATGCTTCCAGATACCACACGCCAGCATTGTGGCGCGTGTCTGCATATTGTGGGCCTGGGTTACCCAGACCGACGATCAATTTGATGGGGGTGTTGCTGGACATGAAAAATACAGCCCTGTGAATCACAAGGCTGTATTTTCGCTGATAGTTCGGCTGAAACCAAACAATGGCGGGGATTATTTCACTTCAAGCGGTATGGGCGTTTCAACCCGTCGCCACGCACTGACCAGTGCCATCAAGCTGGCGGTGGTGATGTTGTCGTGAAAACCCACGCCAAATTTGCTGCCCGGCACATTCGGAACGCTCACTTCAATAATGGCCATGGCCTTTGATTTGGCACCTTGGCCTACACTGCGTTCTTCAAACCCAACAATGTCCATGGGCACACCAAGGGCTTGTACTGCGGCATCCAGCGGGCCGTTGCCCACGCCTTCAAGCCGTGTGGTTTCGCCATGCTGTTGCACGGTAATTTCAATGCCCTGGCCACCTTCTGCATCAAACACTTTGTGGCTGATGTAGCGCGGTTGGCTTTCATCATTTTGCAAATAGGTTTGTTCAAACAAGGCCCACAAGGCAGGCGATGTCATTTCCGCAGCCGTGTTGTCGCTGACCTTTTGCACCACTCCTGAAAACTCCACTTGCATGCGGCGTGGCATCACCACGCCATGTTCGCGTTCAAGAATGTAAGCAATGCCGCCTTTGCCCGACTGGCTGTTCACGCGGATCACGCTGTCGTAGGTGCGGCCCACATCGACCGGGTCAATGGGCAAATAGGGCACTTCCCAAATGGCATCGGGCTTTTGAATATCAAACCCTTTTTTAATTGCATCCTGGTGCGAACCGGAAAAGGCCGTGTACACCAAATCGCCCACATACGGGTGGCGGGGGTGAATGGGCAGTTGCGTGCAACTTTCTACCACGCGGGCCACGGCGTTGATGTCGGAAAAATCAAGGTTCGGGTGCACGCCTTGGGTGTACATGTTCAAGGCCAGGGTCACAATGTCGACGTTGCCGCAGCGTTCGCCATTGCCAAACAAACAGCCTTCCACACGTTGTGCGCCAGCCATCATCGCCAATTCAGCGGTGGCCACGCCGGTGCCACGGTCATTGTGTGGGTGCACGGAAAGCACCACATGTTCGCGACGCGCCAGGCGCCTGTCCATCCACTCAATTTGGTCGGCGAACACGTTGGGTGAGCTCCACTCCACCGTGGTGGGCAAGTTGATGATGATTTTGCGATTCGGGCCCGCTTCCCATGCCTCAATGGCGGTGTTGCAAGCCTGCAAGGCCACATCCAGTTCGGTCATGTTGAAACACTCGGGCGAGTACTGCAAAACCCATTGTGTTTCGGGGTGTGCATCGGTGAGCTCTTTCACTTTTTGCACACGTTTTTTTACCATGTCGATCACTTCTGGCACAGTCATGCGGAACACCGTATTTCTCCACACGGGTGCGGTGGAGTTGTAGATGTGGACGATGGCGCTTTTGGCACCAATCACCGATTCCACTGTTCGCTCGATAAGATCATCACGAGCCTGGGTCATGACCATGGGGGTAACGCCTGCCGGAATCAAATCATTGTTGATTAAATGCCGAACCACGTCGAAGTCGATTTGCGAGGCGGCGGGAAAGCCCACCTCGATCTCCTTGAAACCAATGCGCACCAATTCCTTGAAGAAGTCCAGTTTGGTGGCCACACTCATGGGCTCGAAAATCGCTTGGTTGCCGTCGCGCAAATCGGTGCTTAACCAGATCGGCGCATGTTCAATGGCCTTGTTGGGCCATGTTCTGTCGGGCAGGTCCACTTTGTAAGCGGGGCGATATTTGGTGGCGGGGTTCTTCAACATGCTGCATTGGCCTGAAACGTTAATCCATGAAATACAGTGTAGGTGCTTTGGTCTGGAATATGATTGCGTTTGTTGCTTTGATATTTCCATTTATTGGCAGATAATTGCGTATAAATTAAATTTTTAAGTGAAAAAATACAAATGCAAGAACTTGACCGCTATGACAAGCGAATTTTGACCCTGTTGCAGACCGATGGGCGCATGAGTAACCAAGACTTGGCCGACGCCATTGGTTTGTCGCCATCGCCGTGTTTGCGCCGTGTCAAAGCGCTGGAAGAAGCGGGGCTGATTACTGGTTACAGGGCTTTGGTGGATGCGAAAAAGTTGGGCTTCAGCCTGATGGCGCTGATTTACATTTCAATGGACCAACACACGCCTGAACGCTTCGCCAGTTTTGAGGGGGCCATTGGTGCAATACCGGAGGTGCTGGAATGCCTGCTGATTACCGGGCAGCAAGCAGACTACCAGTTGAAGGTGATCGTGGCCGACATGGACGGCTACCAGAATTTGTTGCTGAACAAAATTACCCGCATTAAAGGGGTAAGCGGTGTGCACACCAGCTTTGTGTTGCGCCGGGTCGTTGATAAAACCGAGGTGCCAGTAGGCTAACTTGAAAACTCAGTTTTGAAGCATGTTTTGAATCATCATGCCGCCGCCACCAATCAGCACGCCGAAGTAAACAATGGAGGCCAGATTGGCCAAGTGCCCCAGCAGCACGGCTGCACCATCGCGTTGAATCAGCCCCACAGCCAGAAACAGCAGCGCAATTCCGGGTACGGTGTTGGAAAACGGAATAAAGCCAAACGGTGCCATCAACAACACAGCGCCCAAAATCAAACCGCCGTCGTTGATGATGTTCATGCCATGGCCTGTGGTTAGCCAAGCCATGCGGTGGGGTTTGCTGATTTTTTCAAGGCGCGGAATCCACACCAAGCCTTTTTCAAGGGCGTTGCGCAGTTTGTCGGCGGGCAGGGCCCGTTCTTTGAAACGCTTGGGCAGCCATAAGGTGCGCCCGAAAATTCGGCTGATGCCGATCAGCAAAATGGCAGCGCCAAAAATGGTACTGACACCGGGAATCGACACGGGCACCATGAACACCAGCGTGAGAAACGCCACCAGCAGCAACATGCCATCTCGCCCTACCAAGTCAAGAATTTCGCCGAGGCTGACTGTGCTTGTTGGCAGTTGGGCAATGACTTGCTTGATTTGATCGCCCAATGGCAATTCTTCAAAATTCGGTGTGTTGTTCACTTCGGGTTTATTCAGTGAGGTTAGGCGAGCCAACATTGTGCCCATAAAAAAAGCCGCTGAACAAAGTTGCAGCGGCTTTTCTAAGGACTAACTTGCAACAGCGACTTACTCGTCGCCGCCCTTTGCAGCGCCAGCCTTGATTTTTACTGTAACAACGGACAAGTCTTGCTGGCCGTGGTTGGGGATGCTTACGCCTTCAGGGAACTGAAGTTCAGTCACGTGGATAGAGCGCTTGGTAACATCCAATACGCTGCAATCTACTGCGATGAATTCTGGCAGGTCTTTGGGCAAGCATTCGATTTCGATCTGGTTGGCTACAAAAGTAACCTGACCGGCATACAGCTTGACCGCTGGGCTTTCCAGGTGACCAGAATAGTGCAAAGGCACATTCATGTGGATTTTCTGGTTGCCGTCGATGCGCTGGAAGTCGATGTGCAGCAGCTGTGGCTTGTAAGGGTGTGACTGGAAGTCGCGCAACAAAACTTGCTCGGACTTGCCATCAATTTCCAGATCCAGAATGCTGGAGTGGAATTTTTCCTTTTGCAGGGCGTGCCACAGGGGGTTGTGCTCGATTTGCACAGCCTGAGCTTCCTGATTTGCGCCATAAACAATGCCAGGTACCTGGCCAGCACGACGCAGGCGGCGGCTCGCTCCGGAACCCTGCTCTGTGCGGGATGTTGCAACTACTTTCATGTTGATTCTCCAAATTTGACTTCACCGCGACCAGTGAAACCAAGTTATGCGGCACTTAAGGGCGACCGCAAAAAAGCCCGATAAATCTTAGTCAATAAACAGCGAACTGACTGAATCGGAACGAACAATGCGGCGAATGGTTTCAGCCAGCAGTTCATCAACGCTCAGTACACGAATTGTGTTGCTGTTGTTGGCCTCGTCAGACAAAGGAATGGTGTCGGTAACCACCAGTTCATCCAGATCCGATTCTTCAACACGCTGAATGGCACCACCCGACAAAACAGGGTGGGTACAGTACGCCACCACTTTCTTCGCGCCATTGGCTTTCAGGGCGGCCGCGGCTTTGCACAGTGTGTTGGCGGTGTCGACCATGTCATCCATGATCACGCAGGTGCGGTCTTTCACGTCGCCGATAATGTTCATGACCTCGGCCACATTGGCGCGGGGGCGACGCTTGTCGATAATCGCCAGGTCGCAGTTCAGGCGTTTGGCCAGTGCGCGGGCACGAACCACACCACCCACGTCGGGCGAAACCACCATCAGGTTGTCGAGGTTTTGTTTCCACACGTCGCCGAGCAACACGGGCGATGCGTAAATGTTGTCCACGGGAATGTCGAAAAACCCCTGGATTTGATCAGCGTGCAGGTCCATGGTCAGGACACGGTCTACACCCACAACCTGCAACATATTTGCGACCACTTTGGCGGTAATGGCCACTCGCGAAGAGCGCACGCGGCGATCTTGGCGGGCATAGCCAAAGTAGGGAATTGCAGCGGTAATGCGGCCGGCTGATGCGCGCTTGAGCGCGTCGATCATGACCATCATTTCCATGAGATTGTCGTTGGTGGGGGCGCAGGTGGACTGCAGCACGAACACGTCTTTGCCGCGCACGTTTTCGTTGATCTCGACCATGACTTCACCGTCTGAGAAACGACCTACGGTGGCTTTGCCCAGCGGAATGTTCAGCTGCTTGGCCACTGATTCGGCCAATGCAGGGTTCGCATTGCCAGTGAAGATCATTAAACTGCTGTCGGTTGCCATTGTTTACCCCAGGGCTTGACGTGTGCGTTGGCGAAATAAAAAAGGGCCAACCTGTGGCTGGCCCTTTGGTTTTGGCAGGGGAGGAAGGACTCGAACCCTCGCATGCCGGAATCAAAATCCGGTGCCTTGACCAACTTGGCGACTCCCCTAAAACTTTTATCGATTCAGCCGGATTTAAGCTGGCATTCAAACCACTGCCCTTGCTGCAATTCAGGTGCATCGGCGACTGCTGCCACGGCGTTGCTGAGCTGGCTTGGGCTGGCAAACAAAGCAAACATGGCGGAACCGGAACCTGACATTCGAATCAATTGCGGGTTGAATTTTGCAACACAGTTTGAGAAAACACCAAATTGATGCTCCCATTCCGGGTAGTTGCGAGACACAACAGCTTGCAAAGCATTCTGTGTGTGGGCCTGTAAACAAGCCATCAACTCACTATTCATTCGGCTGGCCGAATCGAAGACCGCTATTTTGACGTCACTTGAGTTGCGTGTCAATTGCGGATCGCTAAATATTTTGGGCGTGGGGCAAGAAAGTAGTGGTTTGTAGACAATTAAATGCCCGGAAATGCCCTGAATCGGGGTGATGCGCTCGCCAATTCCTTCCACAAAAGCACAGTTGTCCTGAAGAAAGAAGGGAACATCTGCGCCCAAGGTCAACCCGATCGCAGCCAATTGTTCGGGCGAGACCGGGTAATTGTGGTGTTGTTGCAGCAAACGGAGCACGGTTGCTGCATTGCTGCTTCCCCCGCCCAGCCCGGCTTGTTCAGGTACTTGTTTGCTCACCTGAATGATGACTTGGTAAGCCATGCCCAAATTCGCATGGGTATAAAAGGCCTTGCAGGCACGAACGGTCAGGTCGACTTCGCCTGGGATGTGGGTAAGATCGCCGCTTCGTTGAATGACAAGTTGGCCGGTGGGGCTGGGTTGTACGGTAATTGTCAGCTGATCACCCAGCGTAATGGGGCAAAAAATGCTCTGAAGCAGGTGGTAGCCATCGTCTCGTCGGCCCGTGATGTGCAAAAACAAATTGATTTTCGCCGGGGAAAAGGCCGAGCGCTTCGCCGTGTCGGAAATGTTCACGTTTTACTTGCCCAAGGTGCCCTGAGGAATCAGGTCAATGCGACCCGAGGTATTGTTTTCGACAAACACCACGCGGTAACGACCATTTTGATTTTCCCAGGCCCAGTTGGTGGGCAAGGTGGGTAATTCATTGGGGTTGGGATTTTCCATCCATTGCACCAGGGCTTCGGCAGGCAATTCGACTGGAAACATCAGGTCGAACAGGCTTTGCCAGTCTTTGGCCAAATACACACGACCATCTGCAGCCCGCACTTCGTAAAAACTACCCAAGCGCTTTGCACTGCCCAGCGAGGGCCCCAAGGTGGAGTTGACCTCCAGGTAAGCAATTTCAGGGGCCTGGCTTGGGCCTGTGCGGCCAGATCGCCATTCATAGGTGCCTGAAATGGAATCGGCTTCAATTTTGCCGTCGGGCTGTTCAACTTTCCAGATCAGCCCGAAGCGCCCGTAATGGCAACTGGACTGAATCGACTTGCAATCGACTTCAGTGCTTGAGTCTCGACCCAAGGTGCTGCACGCACCCAAGCTTGCGCTGATCAAGCCGATGCAGGCCAGGCGCAGTGTTGATAAAGCCATGAACTTAAATTTCCTCAAGCCGTTGAACCAGTTTTTTCAATGCTTTGCTGTCGGGGTAACGAACGGTTAACTGTTCGCCCAGTTGACGTGCTTCCTCTTTTTTGCCCGATTTCGCCAAAACCTCGAGCAAGTGAAGCCCGATTTCCTCATCCTGACGCATTTCGAAGGCTTTTTTCAAGGTGGCTTCGGCACTGTCCAGTTTGCCCAGGCGGTAATGTACCCAGCCCAGTGAATCAAGAATGAAGGGGTCGTTGGGAGCAAGTTCAACTGCCTTTTTAATTAACTCATAGGCTTCTTCCAGCCGAACATTGTTCTCGGCCCAGGTGTAGCCCAAGGCGTTGTAGCCGTGTGGGTTTTCCGGGCGAATCGCAATGAGTCGTTTCAGGAATTGCTCAACACGAGGCAGGTCGTCCTGTCGTTCGGCGACCATGGCGCGTTCGTAGAGCAGGTCGGGTTGGTCGGGAAAACTCAGCAATGCCAGCTCAAGCTCTGTGGCCGCCTCGGCAGGTGCTTTCTGCGATTCGGCCAGTTGTGATTTTGCCAGGGCCAGGCGCACAGATTCGTCTTCGTTTTTTGGCTTGAACTGGTTGAGCACCCGCTTGGCTGTTAAGGCATTGCCCTGTTTTTCAAACAAGGCAGATTTCTTGAGTTGAACATCCAGGTTGTCGGCCGCATTGGGGACTGTATCCAGCCACTTCAGGGCAGCCACATAGTCTTTCCGTTCAAGCGCCATGTCGGAAAGCGTGGCGTGAATCAGTGTTTCGTTCTGACGTTCTGCCGGTGCGGTTTTGGCCAGATAAATCTTGAAGTGCTGTTCGGCGGCTTTGTACTCTTTTAGCTGGGTTAATACAAAGCCCTGGCTGGAGTACAGCGGAATGTTGTCAGGTTGCAGCGTGATCATTTCTGCAAAACGTTGCCGTGCTTGTGGCCATTGCCCAAGCTGGGTGTGGTTGCGGGCCAGGTATAGCCGTGCACCAAACCAGTTGGGGTGCAGTTGGGCTTGTTCGTTGACCAGCTGCATGGCTGCGTCCAGATTACCGTCGCGTTTTTCCATGAACTGGGCCAGCAGCACGTAAAAACGTTCTTGGGGCGATTTACGCAGCACATTTTCCATGTGCCCCACTGCCTGTGGGTACAGCTCGGAGTTGTTGGCCAGTTGGGCCAGCAATGTTTGCGCTTCAAGGTCGTCGGGATTGTTGCCGAATAGTTCGATCCCGGTTTGGTAGGCTTTGTTTTTGTCGGGAATGCGTTGCAGCATGTCCAGTGCAATTTTTTCTGCGCCAGCACCACCGAGTCCCGGATTGGATTTCTCGGCGGCCTGGATGTCTGCCAGAAATGCCTTGAGTGCGGGCATGGCTTCATCGACACGGTTGGTGCCCAATTGCAGCAACATGATGGAACGGTTGGCTTGTTTGTCGTCGGGGGAAAGTTCAGACCATACCTGAGCAGCATTCAGAGCCAGATCCAGCTGCCCCTCTGCCAGGCTGATTTCGACGGCGCGCTTGGCAAGGTTCGGGTCGCGCTGTTGTTTGGCCGCTTCGGTGTAGGCCAGTGCGGCAGAATAAGTGTCACCGCGCTGGCTCGCAATTTCTGCGGTGAGCAAGGCAAACAGGGGGTCTTGTTTGACCATTTCGGCCACACGGGCTTCATAGGCTTTTTGCTCGGCAGACATTTGCTGCTGCCTTGGTTCGCCCTGTTCGGCTGGAACAGTGGCGCAACCGGTGGTCAGGCTGGCGGCCAGAAAAAATACCGGGCCTGCGATGGTCCATTTAAAACAAGTCATACTGTTGAACCCAAAGAAAACTGGTGAATCCACATTCATTTTTATCACATTAACAGATGCGCGTGCGCGCTTTAGCTTATGCCTGAATTACCCGAGGTAGAAATCACCAAAAGAGGCGTAGACCTTCATTTTACAGGGCACCGCCTGCTTGCTTGTACCGTGCGGCAACCGCGCTTGCGCTGGCCTGTGCCTGAGGAGGTGCAAAGTTGTGTGAAGCACATATTGCGAAGTGTTGAGCGCCGATCGAAATACATGCTGATGGATTTTGGTGAACAGGTGTTGGTGGTGCATTTGGGCATGTCGGGGTCCATGAAAATTGTCAGTGCTCAAACCCCTTGGGAAAAGCACGACCACATTGAATGGAATTTCGGTGAAAAGGTCCTTCGATACAACGACCCGCGCCGGTTCGGCAGTGTGGAGTATGTGAGCAAGGCACCCGGTTGGGAGCATGCTTTTGTTCGTTTTTCGAAGTTAGGTCCCGAGCCTTTTAGCGATCTTTTCACGCCCGAGTCATTTTTCAAGGCGACGCGGGGCAAAAAGGTGTCGATCAAAGCCTTGTTGCTCAGCGGCCTGGCGGTGGTGGGTGTGGGCAATATTTACGCTTGCGAGGCCTTGTTTCGCAGTGCAATTCGACCGGGTAAGGCAGCAGGCCGTTTGAGTCGGGCTGAAGTTTCGGCCTTGCATGCGGCAGTGGTCGCTGTACTGGCGGAGGCCATTGAGCGCGGCGGTTCAACTTTGCGTAACTTTCAGGCCATTGATGGTGAGTTGGGGCATTTTCAGTTGCATTGTGATGTCTATGGCCGCGAGGGGCAGCTTTGTAAGCGCTGTGGGGCCACGGTGAAACGCCGTGTGATGAACCAGCGCAGCACCTTTTATTGCGCAGGGTGCCAGAAATGATTCCTTTGAAAGGAGAGGTTTTTGCCGGGGTGCTGGTGCGTTGGCAAAAGCAGCATGGTCGACAAACCTTGCCGTGGCAGCACACGGGCGATGCCTACAAGGTGTGGCTTAGCGAGGTGATGTTGCAGCAAACCCAGGTGACCACGGTATTGGCTTACTACGCGCGTTTTTTGCAGGCTTACCCCACGGTTGCAGATTTGGCGGCAGCACCCGAGCAAGAGGTGATGCAGTTGTGGGCGGGTTTGGGTTATTACACGCGTGCCCGTAATTTGCATGCGTGCGCAAAGCAGGTGGTGGCCCGGTTTGGCGGGCAGTTTCCGCGCACTGTGGCCGAGCTTGAAAGTTTGCCCGGCATTGGCCAGTCTACGGCAGGTGCAATTGCCTCCCTGGCCTATGAAGTACCCGCCCCTATTCTTGATGGCAATGTGAAGCGTGTGTTTTGCAGGTACTACGGTGTCGAGGGTTACCCGGAACAAAGTTCGATTAAAAAAAACTTGTGGGCAATTGCCAGCGACAATGTGCCAGCCCAGCAAGCTGGCGTTTACAACCAGGCCTTGATGGACCTTGGGGCCACTTGCTGTGTGCCACGTAACCCGGCTTGTTCAGCATGCCCATTGATACCAAGCTGCGTGGCCTTGCGCAAAGGCATGGTGGGTTTGCTGCCCACACCGAAGCCCAAAAAGCCCCGGCCTGAATTGTATTTTCTGGGTTTGATTGTGGAAGACGAACGCGGCGCTGTGTGGCTGGAGCTGCAAACAGCAAAGGGTGTGTGGCAAGGCTTGTGGACAACGCCGGTTGCGGCATGCAGCAGTCAGCCGGAGTGGCCTGAATTGAATGCGTGTGTTCAGCCATGGCTTGACGATTACGGTCTGAAAGTGTTCAAGGCCGACATTTACACACAGTTAACCCAGCTTGCGAACCAGCCTTGGCTGGTGCACGAATTAACGCATCGCAAAATGCATTTCAAGGTGGTGCATGTGAAGGTGCCTGGTGTTTGGGCGCAATGCCATGCTGTCACTGACAAGCCTGTGCCCAAAATTGTGCACAAACTGTTGGATCAAGTGAAGGTGTTAGCCCAGGCTCCGGTGTCGCAACAAAACACTCTCGATCTCGGATAAAGGGGTATTGGTAAACCGCTTGGCCAGCGTTTCGGCCACATACACCGAGCGGTGTTGCCCGCCGGTGCAGCCAATGGCCACAGTCACATAGCTACGCTGCTCATTCAGGTACGAGGGCAACCACTTTCGCAAATAGGTTTCGATGTCGTTGATGAGGGCCTCACTGCGCGTGTCGGTTTGAATGTAGCGTTGCACTTCCACGTCTTTGCCTGTCAGCGGGCGAAGGTTTTTGTCGTAGTAGGGGTTGCTCAGGCAACGGACATCAAACACCAGGTCGGCATCGCTGGGCAGGCCTTTTTTAAAGCCAAAAGTTTCAAACACCAAAGTGAGTCTGGCCGATTCTTCTTCCACTGTTTCCAGTACCCAGCGGCGCAGCACATTGGGTTGCAAGGCGGAAGTGTCAATGCAACTGGCAATGTTTCGCAGCGGCTCAAGTGCTTCTCTTTCCGCGTCCACGCATTCTTGCACGGTGGCTTGTTCGCCCAGGCGTGTGCTCATGGGGTGGCGCCTGCGGCTTTCCGAATAACGGGTAATCAGTGTTTCGTCGTCGGCATCCAGAAACAGAATACGCACATCGGTGCCGGCGGTTTTCAGGGTGTGAACAATCTGGGGCACATCGATGATGTCGCGCCCGGTGCGGGCATCGGCCGCAATGGCAATTTGACTAATGCCTTCGGAGGACAAACGTTGAATGACCTGCGGTATGAAAGAAGGGGGCAGGTTGTCGACGCAGTAAAAGTGCGAATCTTCCAGCGCGCGAATTGCGACTGATTTGCCAGAGCCGGACAAGCCGGTGACCAATACAACTTTCATGTCAGTCATGGCCCATGTCCGTTTCAGTGTCGGGGTCGACTTGAAGGTGGTCAATGCCACCGAGTTCACTGAGCATGGCTTTTTGTTGCCGCACCATGAACTCGTCGAGCGTATTAATGCCCCGCATTTGCAAAATGGTGTTGCGCACCGCAGCTTCCAGCAAAACTGCAAGGTTTCGGCCCGCGGCCACGGGCAAGATGGCTTTGCGAATGGGTAGTCCAAGCACTTCCTGGAATTGCGGTTCGGTGACCAGTCGTTCCTGATGCAATTCCAAAGACGCTTTGCGCACCAAATGCACAATCAGCTTGAGCCGCATTTTACGGCGCACTGCCGTTTCACCAAAAATTGCCTTGATGTCGAGCAGCCCAACCCCACGCACTTCCATCAAGTTGCGGATCAATTCGGGGCAACGGCCTTCAATAAGGTTGGGGGCCACGCGCGAGAATTCCACCACGTCGTTGGCCACCAAGCCATGGCCGCGAGAAATCAATTCAAGACCGAGTTCGCTTTTGCCCAATCCCGATTCACCACAAATGAGCACGCCCATGCCGAGCACGTCCATAAACACGCCGTGCATCATGGTGGTGGGGGCCAGCCATTTGTTGATGTACACGCGCAGAAAGTCGATAATTTCTGCGGCAGACAGCGGTGTGGCCAGCAACGGGATGTTGGATTCGTCGCAAGCCGCTTTGAGCAATGCGTGTGGCTGAAAAGATTCGGCGACGATGATGGCGGGAGGGTCGCCTTCGATCAGTTTATCAATTTGATGTTTTTTGCGAGCATCGCTGATGCGGGCGAAGTATTCGATTTCCTGGCGACCAAAAACCTGGATACGGCCAGGGTGAATGGTGTTGAGGTGACCTACGAGATCGGAGGATGCGAAGCACTGAAGATCAAGGTGACGATCACCACCGTTTAAACCGGCAAGCCAGTCGAGTTTGAGTTTGTTGCGGTTGGCTTCGATCAGTTCTTTCAGTTGCTTCACAGGCTTAACTCGCGGGTTGGTAAGGCTCCCAGTTGGCGATCAATTGGTGAGTGGCACCAGGATCGGATTCTGTCATGAGTTTCTCACGGAAATCCTTGTCAGACAGCATTTGAGCCAGTTCTGACAGTATATCCAGATGATGCTGGTTTGCGCTTTCAGGCACCAGCAAAAACATGAGTAGCTTGACGGGTTGGCCGTCAGGGGCATCAAACGGAATGGGATCTTGCACACGCACAAGGCTGGCGATGGGTTCGCGCAGGCCTTTGATGCGGCCATGCGGCACCGCCACCTGCTGGCCAAGGCCAGTGGAGCCCAAACGCTCACGCGCAAAAAGACTGTCGAACACCTTGGACCGTGCAATGCCCTGGTTGTTTTCAAAGACCAGTCCGGCCTGTTCAAACACGCGCTTTTTGCTGGTGACCTGTGTGTCCAACAATATGTTGGATGGTGGAAGTAGATTTGCGATCAAGTTCATCGCTGTTGATTCCTGAGACCCGCTTCTAATCGTGGGGCCGATTATACGCCATAAAAACACAAAAGGCGGATTGAAGTCCGCCTTTTGAATTTCCCTGAAATTACAGTGGTTTATTCAGCTTCTTCTACCACTTGGTGTTTTATGGGCGTGTGATTGTGATTGGTAAGTTTGTCTTTGTGCCGCAATACCTGGCGATCGAGTTTGTCGGCCAGCGCATCAATGGCTGCGTAGAGGTTTTCATGACTTGATTCAGCGTGTATGTCTTTGCCGCGAACGTGCAGCGTAACATCTGCCCTTTGAACCAGCTTGACCACCGAGATGGTCACCGATGCATCAATGACGTGATCAAAATGCCTTTTCACCCGGTCCAGTTTTTCAATTACATAATTTCGAATAGCTGGGGTAACTTCCAGATGATGACCATTGATGTTCAAGTTCATAAGGTATCTCCTTTCGTTGCTGCGGGGGGAAGCTTTAACTTTAAAGCGACTTACGCATGTTCACCGGGGGTATTTTCAGTGATTCCCGGTATTTAGCGACCGTGCGTCTTGCGACCACGATGCCCTGTTGACCGAGTAGGTCGGCGATTTGGCTGTCAGATATCGGCTGCTTGGCGTCCTCCGCAGAAATCAGTTGCTTGATGAGTGCACGGATGGCCGTGCTGGAAGCTTGCCCACCTGAATCGGTGGAAACATGACTTCCGAAGAAATACTTTAGCTCAACCAACCCATAGGGCGTCAACATATATTTTTGCGTGGTAACCCTTGACACGGTCGATTCATGCAGTCCCAGTAAATCAGCAATTTCCCGCAGAACCAAGGGTTGCATTGCGATTTCGCCATGATTGAAGTAGCCGATTTGTCGTTCTACGATCGCTTGGCTCACCCGTAAAATAGTGTCAAATCGCTGTTGAACGTTTTTTAAGAGCCACCGGGCCTCTTGAAGTTGCGCGCTGAGTTGTGCGCTTTGACCACGGTGAGACCTCAGGATCGAGGCGTACATTTCATTGATTCGAATTTTGGGCATCACATCGGGGTTGAGCTGCACATGCCATTGTCCACTGAGTTTTTTAACAATGACATCGGGCACCACATGATCGTCGTCAATGCGCCGAAAGCGCGCGCCGGGAAAAGGTTCTAGCGAGCGGATTATTTGATGGCAGATCTTTAAAGTGTCTTCGTCGACATTCAGGGCTTTCTTCAGTTTGGTGAAGTCACGCTGGGCGAGCAAACTCAAATGGTCGCGGATAATGTGTTGGCAGTTGCCGTACAGGTTTGTTTGGCAAGTAATGTCCCGGCGCTGGGCCAGTTGCAGCAACAGGCACTCTGCCGCATTGCGTGCGCCCACGCCGGGTGGGTCGAAGCTTTGCAGCAGGCGCAGTGCCGCGCTCAGTTCTTCAAACTCCAGGTCGGGTTCGTCCTGCAAGGTTTCCCACAGGTCTTCAAGTTCAACGGTCAGGTAGCCATCGTCGCTAAGGTAGTCGATCAGCCACAGCACCAGGTTTTTGTCGCGTTCGCTGGCCTGCGTCATGCGCAGCTGGTCGATGAGGTGCTGGTGCAGGCTGCTGTCGGGCGCAGCCAGTTGAAGGCCGGGTTTTTCTTCGTCGCCATCGGCACCTGCGCCGCTGTTGTCGCGCCAGTCACCTTCCCAGTTGTCCTGAATGGAGTCGATGGTCTCGCGTTGAACAATTTCTTCGCTTTGGTTGTCTTGTTCAGCTTGTTGATCGCTGACGGGCTCACTGGCTTTGCGTGGGTCCGGTTCGGCTTCGAAGCTGTCGCCCTGTGGCTCGTGCAATTCGCCATTGCTGCTGTCCAGGCTGAGTGTACGTTCGCCTTCAACAGCCTCTTCATCGGCCAGCTCGAGTAGCGGGTTTTCGGCCAGTGCCTGTTGAATTTCCTGCTGCAGTTCGAGTGTGGACAGTTGCAGCAATCGAATGGATTGCTGAAGCTGCGGCGTGAGCGTGAGATTTTGGGAAACTTTAAGCTGAAGGGATTGTTTCATGGGGGCTCAGCTTTACATCCGGAAGTGTTCGCCGAGATACACGCGGCGTACATCGTCGTTCTTCACAATTTGTTCCGGACTACCCGAGGCCAATACTCGACCTGCACTGATAATGTAAGCACGATCGCAGATGCCCAGCGTCTCGCGCACGTTGTGGTCGGTGATCAACACGCCAATTCCTTTCGATTTCAGAAAGGCCACAATGCGTTGAATTTCCAGCACTGCGATTGGGTCTACGCCTGCGAAAGGCTCATCCAGCAAAATAAAGCGGGGTTGGCTGCCCAATGCGCGCGCAATTTCAAGTCGGCGGCGTTCGCCACCTGAAAGTGAGGCGGCCAGCGAGGTGCGAATGTGCGCTATTTGCAGGTCGTTGAGCAAATCTTCAACCGCTTGGTCCACCGTTTTGTCTTTGGGTGGATTAATTTCCAGGACAGCGCGAATGTTTTCTTCCACCGTCAACTTGCGAAATACGGAAGCCTCTTGGGGAAGATAGGAGAGTCCCGCCCGAGCACGTTCATGAATGGGTTGAAGCGTGATGTCACTGCCTTCGAGGCAGATATTGCCTTCGTCGGCGCTGACCAGGCCCACGATCATGTAAAAGCAGGTGGTTTTGCCAGCACCATTGGGGCCCAGCAAGCCAACCACTTCACCGGTGTCCACATGCAGTGAGACGTCTTCAATTACACGCTTGCTGCGGTAGGCTTTGCGCAGGCTGAGTGCCTGAAGTCGGCCCTGACCAGTCAAGGTTTGAGCGGGGGTGTTACTCACTTGCTGCCCCCTTTTGGCGCTGGTTCGGGCGCTGGTGCAGGTGTTTGGGTTTTCGGCTTGATGACTGCCTGCACGCGAGAGGATCCGCTGCTGTTGGGCGAGCCCACCACATTCAAAAATTCGGTGTTCTGTTCATAAGTAATTTTGGTGCCGGAAATTGATTCAGTCAGCTGACCATTGGTGCTTTTCTGAATGCTGGCTGCGCCGGTCAGCGTAACAATCGATTTGTCGCCGTCAAATTCAATCGTGTTGCCAGTGCCGTTGATCAGCAAGACTTCATTGGGGCGTTCAGAGTCGCGTTGTTGTTTGAAGCGGGCGGGTTTTCCTTCCACTGTGGCGAATTGGGTGCCGTCGCTGCGTTCAGTCAACGTGAGTTTGTCGCCGCGAATCACAAGGCTTCCGCGCGTTAGCAACACATTGCCTGTAAACACGTTCACGTTTGACTTTTCGTTGTACGTCATCTGGTTGGCGTCGATGGTGGTAGGTTGCCGTTTGTCAGCTTCCAGTGCGTGCACGCTGACCCCGAAAGCCAGTGCCTGTGCTGCCAGTGCCATGGAAATCCAGTTGGAGCATTTCATCGTTTTGCCTCTATGCGAAATTTGACCGAGCCTTGCGCTATCAATTCGCCTGTGTCGTTGTTCAATGTTGCACCCTGTGCCTCAAACCTTTGGCCAGGCCGGGTTACCAATACATTCTTGTCGGTGGAAATTTCGTTGGTGATGTTGTCAATTCGTATTTCTTCAGACTTCATGGTGGTCACAAGCCCTTCGTCTTGGCTGGTCACTACCACATCCTCCCGGAGGTAAATTTCATCCGTATCGAGCAGGTACACGCCTTTCCGGGCGTTGCCATTGACCATGCCGTTACCCGCTTCAAATTGCTCAAGCTCTGGCTCGGTGATGTTCCACACATTGCCTTGTGGAATGTGCTCTGCAGATTTGCTGCGAATAATTGAATACTTGTTCTCGGCCAAGTCATGGCTTTGCACCGAGAAGTTGCGCAGGTAATAGTCGCTGCTGGTGGGGTCGTTTTTGCCACTGACACTGAACAGGCTGAGCTCGGACTGAATTGCAAACCAATACGACGTAGCTGCCAACGCGAACGTTAACAGCAGCGGTATGAACTGCGAAATCAGATTGAAAAAAGCACTGACGGGTTTCACGTTGCTTCCCAAGGGTTCTGGTAGCCAGGCTGGTGACTCAGAATAAAATCACACAGCTCGCGTGCTGCGCCGTCACCGGGTGGGCGTGTGTTGATCCAGTTGGCTGTAGTTTTCATGGCGGCCGGGGAGTGTTGGGTACTTGCTGCCAAGGCAACCTGTTGAAGCACTGGATAATCGGGCCAGTCGTCGCCGAAAAAACCGCATTCATTCCATTCCAGCCCCAGCAATTGGCGAATGTCATCATAGGCTTGCAGTTTGGTTTTGCAACCTTGGACCAACTGGTAGATGCCGAGGTCTTTTGCACGTTTCTCGACAATGGCGCTGGAGCGCGCCGTGATCCAGATCACTTTGATGCCGTGGTCCATCAGCAGCCGAAGTCCTTGACCGTCGAATACGCTGAAGCGCTTCATGACTTCGCCTTCGTTGCCAAAATACAGGCCACCGTCAGTCAACGTGCCATCAACATCAAAGCCCATCAATTTGATGTGCGATGCGGCCTCTGTGGCGGTGGGTTTGCGGTCGGTAAATTGATTCATCAAACCACCTTGGCTTCAAACAGGTCATGAAAGTTCAAGGCGCCCACAATGTGCCCTTGCTCGTCGGTCACTACGACTTGGCTAATGTGGCTGACTTCCATCATGCGCACCGCCTCTACTGCCAGCTTGTCGGGCGCAATACATTTCGGCGCACTGTTCATGACTTCGCTGACCAGCAAACCGCGCAGGTCGAGGCCTTGTTCAATCAGGCGGCGCAGGTCACCGTCTGTGAAAACACCGAGCAATTTGTTGCCGGGATCGACTACGGCGGTCATGCCCAAGCCTTTTTTGGTGATTTCCAGAATTGCATTGGAGATGCTGGCCGAAGGCGACACTGAAGGTATGCGATCACCTTTGCGCATGACATCGCTGACATGGGTCAGCAGTTTGCGGCCCAGGCTGCCACCGGGATGCGACAGGGCGAAATCTTCTTCGCTGAAGCCCCTTGCTTTAAGTACAACCACGGCAAGTGCGTCCCCCAGTGCCAAAGCAGCAGTGGTGCTGGCTGTTGGGGCCAAATTCAGGGGGCAGGCTTCTTTTTCAACACC
The DNA here is from genome assembly GCF_043511195.1 of Limnobacter sp. Lineage (NCBI taxonomy): Bacteria > Pseudomonadati > Pseudomonadota > Betaproteobacteria > Burkholderiales > Burkholderiaceae > Limnobacter > Limnobacter sp. Next base: position 1,042,937 of record NZ_CP121330.1, read on the forward strand.
GCAGTCCAAGACCAAATCAGCCTGACGCGCCAGGGCGGAGTCGGGTTTGCCGGTCATGGCGACTATTTTTGCGCCACGGCGTGCAATGGCTGGCAGCACGGCCACCAATTCCTCGGTATTGCCAGAGTTGGACAGGGCAATGACCACGTCTTCTTGGGTGATCATGCCCAAATCGCCATGCGAGGCTTCAGTGGCATGCACGAAAAAGGAGGGAGTGCCCGTACTGGCAAAGGTGGCTGCAATCTTCTTGGCAATCAGCCCCGACTTGCCCACGCCAATCAAAATCACCCGACCCTTGCAGTTCAGGATGGCGGTGGTGGCTTGGCTGAACTGGTCATTCAAGCGCTCGGACAATGCCGAAACTGCTTGGGCCTCAATGGCCAACGCTTCTCTGGCCATGGCCAGAAAATCGTGCTTGTCATTATTCGACGGTGTTGTTGACATGGTGGACCCTGATAGACTTAAGCAACAAAGGTGCTTGAGGCTGTGCTCTTTTCAGGGCAGTATAGCAAAGCGCGTGCCAATTCTCTTCACTTCCTAAGCATTAAACGTGCCTAACGCTCTAGAGCTTTCTTTGATTCTTATGCTGGTCGCAGTGCTGGCGGTCTCGCTTTTCCGTCACTGGAAGCTGCCCGCCATGCTGGGCTATCTGTTTGCGGGCACGCTGATTGGCCCGTATTCGCTGGGTATCGTTCCAGACACACCGGAAACCCGCCACTTGGCCGAGTTTGGTGTCGTATTCCTGATGTTTTCGATAGGCCTTGAATTCAGTCTGCCCAAATTACACGCCATGCGCCGAGTCGTTTTTGGTTTGGGTTTTGCCCAGGTCAGCCTGACGATGCTGGGCGTTATGGGATTGGGTTTGCTGGCGGGCTATTTTCTGGAAGTGCCATTGAGCACCGCGTTTGTATTGGCGGGGGCGGCCGCCATGTCATCGACCGCGATTGTCAGCAAGTTGTTGTCAGAACGGCTTGAACTGGATTCACCCCATGGTCGACAAATCATGGGTATTTTGTTGTTTCAGGATTTGGCAGTGGTTCCACTGTTGATCATTATTCCCGCGCTGGGGCAGGAGGCTGAAAACCTGTCAGCCACTTTAAGCCTTGCCGTGGTGAAAGCTGCGCTGGTGTTGGGGCTGATGTTGGTATTCGGTCAACGCATGATGAACTGGTGGATGACTTTTGTGGCCCGAAGCAAGTCGCAAGAGCTGTTTGTCCTGAATGTGCTGCTGATTACCCTGGGCTTGGCGTGGCTAACAGAACTTGCCGAACTTTCCCTGGCGCTTGGTGCATTTCTGGCCGGTATTTTGATTGCTGAAACCCAGTACAAGCACCAGGTTGAAGAGGACATCAAACCCTTCCGGGATGTGCTGCTGGGTCTGTTCTTCGTTACCACGGGCATGCTGCTGAACCCACAAGTGGTCATGGAGAACTGGCACTTGGTCATTGTTCTGGCTGTGTTCCCGGTGCTCGCCAAGTTGGTCTTGATTGCGGTACTTGCCAGAGTATTCGGGGCAAATACGGGTACAGCCATGCGAACCGGTATTTATCTGGCCCAGGCGGGCGAATTTGGTTTTGTGTTGTTGGCCAACACCGGTTCGGCAGGTTTTGGTTTGGTACCTGATCCCTGGTTGCAAACCATCACGGCCAGTATGGTGCTTTCCATGTTGGCTGCGCCATTCATGATTCAGCATGCTGATCGCATAGTGCTTCGGTTTTCAAGTCAGGAATGGTTGCAAAAGTCGCTTGAGCTTCACCAGATCGCCCAGAAAAGTCTTGCCACGACCAAGCATGTTTTAATTTGTGGATTCGGGCGAAGCGGCCAACACCTTGCCCGGTTGCTGGACCGTGAGGACCTCGACTATGTGGCGCTGGACTTGGACCCAGACCGTATTCGCGAGGCCACTGCGGCAGGTGATTCGGTGGTGTTTGGCGATGCCGCCAAACGGGAAACGCTGCTTGCAGCAGGTTTGCTCCGCGCCTCTTGTGTGGTGGTTACTTTTGCAGAATACAAATCGGCCGAGAAAGTGCTGACTACTGTGCGTGCCTTGGCTCCCAATGTACCCGTGGTGGTGCGCACTTACGATGAAAGTGATTTGGAAAAACTGACCGCAGCTGGGGCCACCGAAGTGGTGCCTGAAATTCTGGAAGGAAGCTTGATGTTGGGTTCGCAGGCTTTGCTGCTGTTGGGGGTGCCTGTTTCCCGGGTTGTGAAACAGATTCGCGCCATTCGTGAGTCGCGCTACCAAATGTTTCGCGGTGTGTTCCGTGGTGTCGACGATGAAGCCGATACCCCCGAGAACCAATGGGTCCGTCTGCATTCGGTGTTCGTGGAACCAGGTGCCAGTGGCGTGGGCAAAAGCCTGACGGAGTTGGGCATTCTGGAACTGGATATTGAAGTCTGCGCCATTCGCAGGCGGGGCATTCGGGGGGGGGATCCTTCTCCCGATACGCAACTGGAGTCGGGAGATATTTTGGTGTTGAAAGGTCAGCCTGATTCATTGAGCCTTGCCGAATCCATCATTCTGGGCCGCAAGTCCATGGTGCGCTAAGCGCTTACTCAACGAATAATGTAAAGCGCAGCGCAGTTTGCGCCCTGTTCTTCATCCCACTGGCTTGCCAGTGTGGTGCACAATTCCTCCTCGCCACTGAGCACTTGCACGGCGCCACGCAAGGGGTTGCCATCGTCTAGTTTGCGATCAATTTCTGCGAGCTGGGCAACAGGTATGTTTTCTCCAATCAGCAGGGCCATTGCATTTTCTCTGGAGTTGGGGCCTTGCATGGTGTGGTTGAGCAGGTAGCGGCCGCTAAACTGATTGCCCATGGTGCTGCCTGTGGTGCAGTTACCGGATTCGTCGCTGCCACCGGTGAAATCTCCTTGAATGAAACCAGACAGTTGAAGGTGTGTAAAAACATTGCAGGATTCGCCGCCTTCGATCAGTCCATTGCCGTCACCTCCACTGTTGGAGAGTCCTGCAGCCGCTGCTGCAATGAAGTCACCCGGCAGCGCAGAATAGCGCGCCTGAAACGCCGACAAGGCAGTTTCCAGATTGGCAATGTCGGTGATCGTGGCTTGCACCCGAGCGCTGTTGAGTAACTCGCGTCCCTTTAGTACGCCGCCCGCCAGTATGGCAAGTACGGCCAGTGCGATTGCCAGTTCCAGCAGGGAAAATCCGTGTTGGATCTGTTTTCGTGAATGTTTCAATTTAGTTCTCCTGAATGTGTGGTGTGTCGAGTGCGCCGCGTTTCATCCAGAGCCAGTTCATGCGTTCAAATGAAAGCCAGACCGGATTGGATGCTGCTTGATCGGGGTTGATAAAAAACTGTTGATATCGGTTTTGATTAATCAGGTCGCCCTCGAGGTAGGCAAGCCAAACCGTGGTGGCATTGAGCAAGGTGTGTGCGCCGCAGCCCGCGTTGAGGTTTTGTGGCAAAGCATGCCCTTGCACAACCTGACACAGGTGAATGGCGGGCAATGGCCCCATGCCCACCGCGTAGTTGGCTGTGTAGGGTGCCATCACAATTTCAGTGAGTTGTTGTGGGCTGAGTTGCGCAAACGGTTGTGCCGACACCAAGGCGTTCTGGGCGGGCTCCCCGGCTTGCTCAAGCGTGGCCACGGCCATTTTCCACTGACCGTGAATTCCCCAGGTCGCCAAAGTTGCAAGCGGCAGCCAGCCCTCGCGATGAAGGCAAGCATCACCGTTGCGTGATTCGGTCCCGCTGGGCAGGGTAGACGGGCAGGGCAGCCTGCCCGTGGCCAACACAAAACCTTCAACTGATTCCAGAATGCGTCGTCGAGATTCAAGGTGAGCGAGAACTTTGTCCTTCTCTCGCTGATTGGCCAGAAGGTGCAGCACGGGTCCCAAAATAATGGCCATTAGCACTACCACCAGTGCCACTTCGATCAGCATGAAGCCACGAGTATTCATGGTGTACCTGTCAGCTTGAAACTGAATTGTTCAAGATTGGATTTGATGTTGTCAGGCCACGAAAATTGGCAGGTGCAAGCCGTGTTGTTTTGGCTCAGGGGGCACTGATTGCTGTGCACGGGACGGCACGATTTGTTGGTCGCCGCCACAGGTTCGAAATGGCTGACTGGCCACAGGTTCTGCAAGCTGGCTGGGCCCGCAAACACACAGGGCCCGTCAACTGTACTGGTGCAATGTGTTTGCATGTTGTGGCTTGCACAGTTGACATTGCCATTCAGGCACACAGCAGTCGAAATCCAGCTGCCCGGGTTGAGGCAGCTGCAGGTACAGCGCGTTTTGGTACATCGGCATTGGCAGCCCGAGTCGATGGGTTGATAGACCTTTGCAAGAGGGTCTTTGAGTGTCATGTTTTCATGTGGGCTCGCGTTTGAATTGAATTGGGGATTCAGTTGCTGCCAGGTTTTCAGTGTGCTTTTAAGTTGAGTCACTTGAACCCTTTTCATGTGGCTTTGCAGTTCACGAAGGTGAACGAGCACATAGGGCGGCGTGATGTCGTAATGGTGTTCCGCGGTTGGCGTGATTGTTTTGGCGACCACTGCAACAAGGTTTGTTTCTGTGCGATCGCTTTCAGCGGGAATGCGAATTTGAATTGCGGGCTTTGAATAATTCACCCACCGCCCCCAGCCCAGGGCATTGGGCTGAATCAATTGGCTTGATACTGCGTACTCCCAGTGTGTGTCTGTTGATAAGGTCAGTTCGTTGAAGCGGGCATCAATGCCGGCATTGAGATAGTTGACCGCAATCTTGCTGTGAACTGGCAGGTAGCCCCAGGCTTTATTCAAACAGCTGGTTCGTGCATATTCTCCAGGTAACAGGGCGGGGCAAGGCAAATGGCCCAAATGGCTTTGGCTATGCAAGCCCTGGCTGGCTGCAAATCCAAGCAAACTGGAACGAATGTGTTCAAGGGTCTGAGTTTCACGAGCCTGTTGTTGAAGCAGCAGGTTTTGCTTGAAGCTTGTGTTGTTGCGAAACTCAAGCGCAGCAAAGCCCAGCAGCATCATCAATAGCACGATTGCAAGCAGTGAATAACCTTGGTGCATTGGCTGTGTTTTCATGGCACCCATTTGCCTTGAACTGGATCAAAGTTTTTCCGACCTGTTTTCGTATTGATCCAGCCTTGCACCGTGTAAGGAATATCTGTGCCACTGGATCTGCTTTTCTCGGTAGGCGGGGGCGCAGGTATTTCCGGTTTGACAAACAAATTGTTGTCAAGCCATGCCTTGCTGTCAGGCAGTTCCAAATTGCTGCCTGAACTTACTTTTCCAAAGCACAATAGGTAAAAGGGGTTGTCGATCGACTCAGGTCTTGTTTCGATCAGGCAATGTCCGGCCCCTGGTTGATTGCTATGGATCCAGGCGTTCCAGCTTTGCCACAGACCGGTCTCTTCCTTGAAGTTTTCTTCAATGACCAGCGTTTGGTTTGGCCGAACTGTTTTTTGAATGTTCAGCTTTGGTTTCTGACTCAGCTTGTGCTCAAACTCCAGGTTCAGTAAATGAATAAGTACAGCCATTGCGGCCACCAGAATGACAAAGTCGAGAACAGGACGAATTGTGCGGAAGTGAACAATTTGTTGGGGGGTGCGGTGGGGTTTCGTCATTGGACTGTTGCCCCCACTGAGCACTTTGCCTGTTTTGGGTTATTGAGGGTGCATGCCTTTGGAACCCTTTTGCGATCTCGTTCCAGGTCTGCAATTGTCAGAATTTCACCTTGTTCGTTCCAGGACACTTTCAGCGAGGTCAGGTTGGCACGCTCGCTGCGGCCAAACTTGCTCAGTTGCTTTAGCCAATCGCCAAATGCCACAGTTTTAGCGTTGTTTGAATTGCGTTGATGTGCATGTTGGAATTGCTGCAATCTGACTGTGTCGAGCACCGGCTGTTGCTGATTGTTGTGCCAACTCATCAATAAAAAGGTTGCGAGTGTGCAAGCCAAAGCCACCCCTCGAATGGCCTGGTAATTTCCAGATGGCTGTGTCCACAATCCAAGATACAAACGCAAGCTGCTTTGCAATTCGCGGGTAGAGGACTTGTTTGCAGCAATGAATTTTTTGAGGTGTTTAAATTCGTGCTGATTGAGACGTGCCATTTGAACAGCGTGATTAAACTGCACCGATTTCGTCGCAGAAATGATTCGGCATTTTTTGCCCATTCCGCGTAGTTCAGTGAGTGCTTGCTGATGAAAAGCGGTTACTGGTGCCTCAATGATCCGAAGCGGGTTTTCTGCCACGCCGGCCCAGCGTTGCTCGGCCCAGAATGCAGCTGTGTTTGTGTTTTGAAATACGTTGAGGTAAACCGTGGTGTCCGCAAGGCTGAAACTGGAAAGCGCAATGGCACTTCCAATAAACTCGCTGTAGGGAAGTCGCATTTCCTCGATCCAGTGCTGGTCTTGTTGCCGAAACAGAAGGACTAGTTCCTGCTCAAGCACCCAAACATCTGCATGCGTCGCGGCTGAATTCATGACAAACCCGTCAGGTTGTTGTAAAGCGGCGCCAGCGTGAATTGATAAGCCAGAGCAAGGGTAAGTGCAGCAACAGCCAAGGCGACAGAAGGCAATGTGCTCTGCAAACGTTGTTGGGCTTCCCGCGCCTGCATTTCATAGACCTTTGCCGCCAGAAAAAAGCAGTAAGCCAGGTTGCCAGTTTGCTCGGCGAGTTGACTTTGACGTACCAGAAAACCTGGTGCCCCAGCCAAACTCATTGACTGGCTAAGCGACATACCCTGTTTTAGCTGTTGTTGAATGCGTTGCATTAAACCGTTGAGTGCAAGCAAGGTACGTGTAGACAGTTGACGTGCGCCCAGCCATTTTGATGCGGGCAGTGTGCGGTGTCGCAAACAGTGCATCAGGTCCAGGCCTGCATGCAGTTCACAAGCGATTACATGATAGAAATTGGAAGAAAGCCAGATATTGTGTGGCAGCAATGGCCGTTTTTCTTGCTGATTTCGAGACTGTTTTAATCGGAAGTATCCGGCAATTGCGAAGAGCAGCGCGCCCATCGAAATTAAATTGTCTGACCACTTGGCTGCACTTTCCGATGTGGCTGTTGTGTGCGCCAAATGAGGCGCGCTTACCTGGTGCAGCAGCACCCAACATGCGCAGGCCAATGTTAAAACCAGCAGTGGGTAAATCATGCTTTTGCCCAAGGCATGTTGTGCATCGCTGGTGGTTTTCCAGCGGTCCAGTTGCGTTTGCAATGCCATGCCAAGATCGCCGCTGGCCTGTGCACACACCAACGCGATTTCCAGATGCATGGGTACTTTGATAAACGAGGCACGAAATGCGGTTTGAAGGTTTTGTCCTTCTTGCAGGAATTGCGCAGTTCGAGACAAACCAAGGCGCAACAGTTTTCCTTGTGAGTGGTCGGTTTGCAGCTCGCTGCTCAGTGCAAGTGCATCGAGCGCGGGCATGCCGGATTGCAAGAGTTCTGCCCATTGCCCAAGCCATGTGCGCCATGTGGATGGCGTAATTTTGTCGCCAAGTGATTTATTGTTCATTGGCAAGCAGCGCGGTGGAAGATGGAAATTGAAGGTAATTCAAAGGCGACAGCAGAGACATGAGCTCGCCAATTGCTTTGCAGCTGAGCACCTCCTTGCGAGGTACGCTTTTCAGGTCAATAACTTCAGCCCACAGCTGACGTTGTCCGTTTGGGGCTGCTGGTTTTAGCCTCAGGGTTGCAACGCCGTTCAAGCAATTCATCAAACTTTCCAGGCGCACATTCAGTTCAGTGAGTCGACTGATTGCCCCAAGGCAATCGGGTGCGTGCACGGAAGCAAAAACCCGATGACCCGTGAGCGCAGCATTCAGGGTGAGCCCGGCGGTCTCTTCGTCTCTCACTTCTCCGACAAGAATGGTGTCGGGATCTTGACGCATGAGCGAGCGCAAACCCGATGCAAAATTCATGTGTGGCAATCGTGAGAGATCTGTTTGAACTGCATCCGGGTTGATGATTTCTACCGGATCTTCAAGTGTGGCAATACGACCGGCATGCGACCCCAGGCTGTTTAGCATGGCATGCAGCATGGTTGTTTTCCCACTGCCGGTGGCGCCCGCAACCAGAGTTAATCCGTTCTCGTGGGTAAGCAAGTGTTGAATATGAGCTAAGGCGGGGTTGCTTAAACCCAGTGCATTGAGGGTCATGCGGCTTTGCGTATTCAATAGCCGGACCACCATGTTTTCGCCGTGAAGGCTGGGGTGTGTGGCCAGCCGAAGGTCAATGTTGTTGCGGGTTAATCGTGCGTCTTGTGGGCGCCGCGTTTCCGCGATGTTCATTTTACTTTCGGCTTTAAAAGCTTGTATGAGCGATCGGCCGGTGTCGTTGGGAATCTCCTGAATTGGCCCCAATGCACCATTGACGCGCAAACGCACCGTGAAATTCTCTGGGGCAGGCGTGATGTGAATGTCGGATGCATTCTGGGCGGCAGCGTAGGCGATCGCGCTGTCGATATTCTTGAAAGCAGGGAGCTGCACCGTGTGTTTCATTGAATTTTTGCCTGAATCAAAGAGCGCACGGTGAGCAAGGGCAGAGAACATTGCTTGTATTCACACTGCGCTTCAGCCTGCGCCAAATGCGCAAGTGCATCTGTAAAAAGCCCTTGCTTGCTCTGATGAAGAGCCATGTTGTAAAAGGGCTCTGGGGTGTCGGGGTAGCGCTTCATTAGCAGGGCAAGCAAGGCATTCAGTGCTTTGGTCTGATTGGCTTGGTACAGGGTAAGGCCATCGGCCAGCGCTTTGTTAAGCTCTCCGAGCTCCTGGCCTGGCTCAAGTTGGCTTGCCGTGGCGCTTTCCAGTACGGTGGCCTTCAGCAATATCACCAGTTCAATGTGGCTTTCTCCCCGGGTTTGACTTTGGGTGATCAGGTCAATTGATTCCGGTGTGCCGGGAATGCCACGATCCAGGCGCTTGTTTTCTTTTTGCCGCAGGCCGCCAAGCAAAGCCATTTCGCCACTTTTCAAACGCAATATGGACTCGAGTTCACGGGTTTGCACCTCGGGTACCTTGCTGACAATATTGAGTTGTTGCAGGGCCGGGTTCGGGTCTTGAACGAAACCCACAATGCGGCTGAGTGTGGGCCGAACCCGCAGTTGAATTGCATTGTTGTCCGCTATTTGCGGTGTGACTGTCATTAAAAAACCAACCGGAACTGTTTGAACCTGGGTCGTGAACGTTGAAAAGGCAGGGCTGTTTTGTGTGGGTGCGCTGGTTTGAACATCGGTGGTGAAATACACCCTGTTGTCGATCACTTTCAGCACTGCGGCCTGTTGGTTCATGGTGACCACACGTGGAGAAGAAAGCACCTCTGTGCGACCAAACTCTTCGAGCAGTCGCAAGGCGATATTGGTGTCAGCGCCGCTGGTGTTCCGCAATGCTGTGAATGTGAAAGCCGGGTTGGTCAGATTCAACCCTTGTACTGCCAAACCTGCAGTGACGCCATTTTGACGAAGCACGTTCCAGTCGATTCCACGTTCATAGCGATCATTCAGCGATATTTCTGTAATCACGGCTTCGATCACGATTTGCCGATCCACTCTGCGCTGAATTTGTTCCAGCCACTGCACAACCCGGCGATGCTGGCTGGGTTTTGCAATCACAGAGATCGTTCCGGACTCGGGGTTTGCAATGACACGTCCCGACCGGGTTTCCTTGCGTGTGGTGGTGATGTCTCGTTTTTCCGTGGACACGGCAGTGGCGCTTTTCAGGTTGGGCGATAGTCTGCGGGGTGAGCTGTTTCTCGTGCTCGCATAAGTCCTGTCTTCTTCTTCATCGATTACCCGCTCACGCCTGGATAGCTCAATTGGTTTTGGTTGAACCTGAATGATCTGTTCGATTTGAGAGGAGATGTCTTGCCACAAGTCGTGTTGCTGCGAATTGTTCAGAACCAGCTCCGAGCGATTTCCGGTTTCCCGACGATCAGTTAACTCGCGCGGGCCACCTGCAATCGCCGAGCTCAGACTTGAGGAGTCATTCATTTGCCTGGCAATGGACAGGTAATCGAGGGTGTAAACCCGAAGCTGGTCAACTTCGCACCGCATTGAGAGCAGCTTTCCTTCAAACAACACATTGGCTCCGGCCTGAAACTCCAGGCTTTCAATGACCTGTTGAAGGGGCATGTCCCTTCCCACCAGGCTGACTGGAGTGTCGCCGCATCCATCCATTTCATAGCCAAGTTGCAGTTCGCGCGAGATCAATTCGAGCACTTGGCTGGCGGCAATGTTTTCAAGCCGGAATGTGAATGTTTCTTGATGTCTTTGCCAGGCGTTGCTGCGGTGGTGGATTTTATCGGCCCAAAAAACAGCATTCAGCTCTAGCGCGTGCCCGGCTTCGACTGTTGCGGTTGGTGAGTTGCTTGGGGGCGGGGCGGCCGCGCAAGCGTACAGGGCGGCGGTCAGGCCAGTTAAAAACACACGTGATAAGCGCACAGGTCGGCTTTTGGGGGTTTAGGTGCCGGGAATCATAATCGGCTGAAACCATTTCCACGCTTCGTGGTCATGCCTAGTGGGTGAGCCTGTCACCATTTGGATGGTGAGGGCATGTCCTTCGGGTTACAATAGCTTTCAAACTCGTATTCGTTTATTAAGGAGCCCCAATGGGCTTTGTTGCTCAATTAAAACACGTGGATTTCGGTTATAATGACCGCCTCATTCTTGAGGACATTTCTCTCGACATTCCGAAGGGCAAAGTGGTGTCGGTCATGGGCGGGTCAGGTTCTGGCAAAACCACGTTGTTGCGTTTAATGTGTGGCCAATACGCAGTCAACCGTGGAGAGGTCCAGGTTTTGGGCCAGAACGTGGTGACCGCGAGTACCCAGCAGCTTTACGCTTTTCGAAAAAAAATTGGTGTGCTGTTCCAGTTCGGAGCCCTGTTCACCGATTTGAACGTATTCGAGAATGTGGCCTTTCCGCTGCGCGAACACACCAATTTGTCCGAAGCAGCCATTCGGGACTTGGTGCTTTTGAAGCTGCACGCTGTGGGCCTGCGCGGCGCAAGTAACTTGTTTCCGTCTGAAATTTCAGGCGGCATGAGCCGACGTGTTGCCTTGGCGCGCGCCATTGCGCTAGATCCCGAGCTTATTTTTTACGATGAGCCTTTCGCTGGCCTCGACCCCATTTCTCTTGGTATCACGGCCAACTTGATCCGCACGCTCAATGACGCACTTGGTGCAACTTCGGTCGTGGTTACGCATGACATCCACGAATCGTTTGCCATCAGTGACCATGTCATCGTGATTGCCAATGGCAAGGTGCTGGCTCAAGGTTCTCCAGCCGAAGTAGAGGCCAACCAGGATCCTTATGTTCAGCAGTTCATCAAAGGTTTGCCCGAAGGCCCAGTGAAGTTTCATTATCCTGCACGCAACTTGCAAGAGGATTTCGCATGAACCCGGTCGTTTTAGTCTCTCGTCTGGGCGCTGGCGTAATTGCCACAATTGCGGGTTTGGGCGTATTTGCCCGATTCGTGGGTACCTTGTTCATGTTGTTGCCCAAAGCGTTGCTTCGCCCACGCTTAATCATTGATCAGATTCATTTCATCGGCAATTATTCCCTGGTCATCATTGTGGTATCAGGCCTTTTCGTGGGGTTTGTATTGGGTTTGCAGGGTTACTACACCTTGAACCGGTATGGCGCCGAACAGGCGCTGGGCCTGCTGGTGGCTTTGTCGCTGGTGCGGGAGTTGGGTCCGGTGGTGTCGGCCCTGTTGTTTGCCGGGCGCGCCGGAACCTCGCTGACTGCTGAAATTGGCCTGATGAAGGCTGGGGAGCAGTTGACTGCCATGGAAATGATGGCGGTTGATCCCAAGGCTCGCATTGTTACCCCTCGCTGGGTGGCCGGCTTGATTTCCTTGCCGTTGTTGGCAGGATTGTTCAGCGCGGTGGGTATTTTTGGCGGTTATGTGGTGGGTGTTTTATTGATTGGCGTAGATGCTGGCGCCTTCTGGTCTCAGATGCAGGCTGGTGTGGACGTACGCGACGACATCCTGAATGGCGTGCTTAAAAGCGTGGTTTTTGGTGTGGCCGTCAGTTCAATTGCCTTGTTCCAGGGCTATGCGTGTCAGCCCACCCCCGAAGGCGTTTCCAGGGCCACCACCCGAACCGTGGTGATTTCCTCTCTGACTATTTTGGGTCTCGATTTCGTGCTTACAGCACTCATGTTCAGTATTTAACGGATTGAAGGTATGAAAAAGAACACGGCAGTGAATTTTTGGGTGGGTCTGTTTGTACTGATTGGTGCAATCGCCTTGGTTTTTCTGGCCTTGAAGGCGGGCAATTTGAGCTCGTTCACCACGGGCGACCAATACCGGGTTACTGCAGAATTTGACAACATTGGCGGGTTGAAGTCACGTGCCCCAGTTAAAAGTGCTGGCGTTACTGTGGGTCGCGTGGCCAATATCAATCTCGATCCAGTCACCTTTCGCGCAGTGGTGGCTCTGGATTTGGAGGAAGGGTTCGAGTTTCCCAAGGACTCTTCAGCTAGAATCCTTACCTCGGGTCTGTTGGGCGAGCAATACGTGGGTATTGAAGCCGGGGGCGACCTCGAGAATTTAGCCAGCGGCGAGAAGTTTGCCCGTACGCAATCCGCTGTGGTGCTTGAAAACCTGATTAGCCAGTTTTTGTTCAGCAAAGCCGCGGAAGGTGACTCTGAAAAGTGATGAAGGGGATTTGAAGTGTTAACGTCCATTCGAAAAGTAATTTTGCTGCTTGGTGTGCTTGGCTTGTCCACAGCATGTACCAGCATGCGCGCTCCTTCCGAGTCAGATCCGTTGGAAGGCTTGAATCGCTCAATTGATGGCTTTAACCAAGTCGTCGACAAGGCGGTGATCAAGCCGCTTGCACAGGGCTACGACAAGGTAACACCACCTGAAATCAAGACAGTCATTGGGAATTTCTTTTCCAACCTGGATGACGTCAGCGTTGCGTTCAATAATTTGTTGCAGGGTAAGCCCAAGGCTGCCGGCAGCGATATCACGCGTTTTGCCTTGAACACCACGATTGGTATTGTTGGGTTGGCTGATGTGGCCACTGAACTGGGTTTTCAGAAGAACGATGAAGATTTTGGCCAAACGCTTGGCGTGTGGGGAATGGGCTCGGGCCCCTATTTGGTGTTGCCCTTGTTGGGTCCCAGTACGCTGCGTGATGCGCCGGCCCGTTTTGTCGATGCACCGCTTGATCCCCTTTATCATTACGACTACGTAAGAGTGCGAAACAGTTTACTTGTGGTCAATGTGGTGAATACGCGCGCGCGCTTGTTGCCGGCCACTGACCTTGTTGAGCGCATTGCGCTGGATCAGTATGCATTTGTGCGCGATGCCTATTTGAAACGCCGAGCCAGTCTGGTTCGGGATGGAGCCCCTGATCCCAATGAACCGCTTTACGAGGACTATGAAGATGAGTCGCGCAGTGAGACCATTGAGTCATTTCCGCCATTCAAATCAGCATTGCTGCTGCCTAAACCAGTTAATGAATCGTCCAGTACACAGCTAGATCCGGTCCTTCCTGAAGATTTGCAGCAAAGCGAACGGGCCAAGTCAGGTTTGGGTTTGTTGAACTGATTGGCGTTGGGTTGGTCAACCACCCTGTACATGTTGCGTTTTTAGACTAATGCTTAACGTTTTGGAAGAATCATGAATATTGCAGTAAACAAGATGTTTCAATGGATTGCGGCAACTGCGTTGGGTTTTGGGCTGATTGCCCAGCCCGCCTTGGCACAAGATATACCTGCCAACGAATTTGTTGAAAAATTCAGCAATGAGGTTTTGGTTGAGATCAAGGCGCGCAAGCAGGAACTTGTTTCTGATCCCAAGAAACTAGACGCGTTGATTGATCAGAAAGTCATGCCCAATGTGAATTTCCGAAAAATGACGCAGTTGGTGGTGGGCCGCCCCTGGCGCGGAGCCACGCCCGAGCAGCGTGAACAAATTACCAAAGAGTTCCGGACGCTTTTGGTGAAAACCTACTCGGGCGCTTTGTCTCAAGTTGGCGACCAAACTTTGCAGGTTGATCGCTTGCGCGCCCGTCCTGAAGATACGGATGTGATTGTGAACAGCCGCGTGATTCAGAAAGGCGCGCCACCTGTGGACCTGGCTTACCGTGTTGAAAAGAAAGACGGTAAATGGCAGATCTACGACTTGAGCGTGTTGGGTCTGTGGCTGGTGGATTCTTACAAAGCCCAGTTTGGTCCAGTACTGGCCAATTCTGGCGTGGATGGTTTGATTCAAACCCTGAAAACCCTGAACGCAAAAGGTTGATATGAAGGTGTCGGCTGATCAAATTACCGTTCGCAACGGAGATGAAGTGATCGCCGAGATCACCAAGGCCTTTGCCAAGGGTGATCACGTTATCGACTTTTCAGCGGTCAAGCACGTTGACTCAACCGCCTTGGTTGTCATTTTGGCGGCCAAGCGAGTGCTTAAATCAGACAAAACCCTTGAACTCCAACATCCTCCTGCGCAGCTGGACAGTTTGATCGCTGCCTACGGAGTACAATCTCTCTTCTCATAAAAACCTGTAGCACCGTTCATCGGTGCGAGAAGTCATGTCGTTTGCACTAGAGCTAAGCTCGGTTTCCAAGTATTTTGGCGAATTCCGTTCCTTGAACAATGTGTCACTCACGGTTCAGGAAGGGGAGTTCTTCGCCTTGCTCGGCCCCAACGGCGCCGGTAAAACCACCCTGATCAATATTATTGCTGGCCTAAGCCGGGCCAGTAACGGCTCTGCCAGGGTGATGGGCTTTGACGTGGTGGACCAGTTTCGCGATGCCCGCCGAAGCATCGGTATTGTGCCGCAGGAACTCGTTTTTGATCCCTTCTTCTCTGTGCGGGAAACCTTGCGTTTTCAATCGGGTTACTTCGGATTAAAAAGGAACGACGACTGGATCGACGAACTGTTGCATTCGCTCAGCTTGATGGACAAAGCGGACAGCAATATGCGCACCTTGTCAGGCGGCATGAAGCGCCGGGTCATGGTGGCCCAGGCATTGGTTCACAAGCCGCCTGTGATCGTATTGGATGAGCCAACTGCGGGTGTAGACGTTGAATTGCGTCAAACCTTGTGGAAGTTTATCGCTGGCTTGAACCAGAAAGGTCACACCATTTTGTTGACCACTCATTATCTTGAAGAGGCGGAAACCCTGTGTAACCGCATCGCCATGCTGAAAAAGGGCGAGGTGCTCACCGTAGACACCTCCCCCAATTTACTGAAAAAGCACGCCAATCAAACGCTGAATATGCAGCTCAATGGCGTGTTGCCGGCCGCTCTTCAAGCCAGGGTACTGAAGGCGAATGTCAGCGAAGGACGTTACCCCCTGGCCTTGAACGGCCCTGCTGAAATTGAGCAAATCCTGGCCCAATGCCGCCAAGATCACCTGGATGTTTTGGAGTGCAGCATTGAAAAGCCTGATCTGGAAGAGGTGTTTGTGCAGCTGATGAGTGGGGGTTCCAAATGACCGGTTGGCAAACCCTGTTCAAAAAAGAGATTTTGCGATTCTGGAAGGTCAGCTTTCAGACCGTGCTGGCGCCTGTTGTTACTGCCTTGTTGTATCTCATGATTTTCTCGCATGTGCTCGATGGCAAGGTAGAGCCTTATCCCGGCGTTAGCTATGCGGCCTTTCTGGTGCCCGGCTTGGTGATGATGTCGGTGTTGCAAAATGCATTCGCTAATTCGTCGTCCAGCCTGATCCAATCCAAAATTACCGGCAACCTGGTGTTTGTGCTGTTGCCGCCTTTGTCCCATTTCGAGTTTTTCTCAGCGTATGTGCTGGCCTCGATGGCGCGTGGCATTGCGGTTGGTCTTGGTGTTTTGCTGGTCACGGTGGCGTTTGTTGGCTTGCATGTGTACAACCCAGTCTGGATTTTGGTGCATGCCCTGGTGGGTTCAGCCTTGCTGGGCACCATGGGTGTTATTGCCGGAATATGGGCTGAGAAGTTCGATCAGCTGGCCGCTTTCCAGAATTTCATTATTATGCCGGCCACCTTTTTGTCGGGCGTGTTCTATTCGATCCACTCCCTGCCGGCCGTGTGGCAAACCGTGTCGCACTTCAATCCATTTTTCTACCTCATTGACGGTTTTCGCTACGGCTTCTTCGGGGTGAGCGATGTGAGTCCCTGGTTCAGCCTGGCAATTGGCCTGACTGCTTGGGCTGTTTTGACCGCAATTGCGATGCGGATGGTGACCTCCGGTTACAAATTGAGGGGATAATAGTGCTGTTGAATCAAAAGGATAGGAAAAATCATGTTGTTGCCTGAAACCGTTCGCGGCTATATTGCGCAGGGCTTGGAATGTGAACACCTCACCGTGTCTGGTGACGGCCAGCATTTTGAGGCGGTCATCGTGGCCAGTGCGTTTGAAGGGTTGCGCTCAATTCAGCGTCATCAAAAAGTGTATGCAGTACTGGGTGACAGAATGCGTGCCGAGATTCACGCGCTGTCGATGAAAACATTGACGCCCGGTGAATGGGCTCAACAACAAGCGTAAAAGGACTGCCCTTCAATGGATTCATTTTTGGTTCGTGGCGGTAAGCCGCTTCACGGAGAAGTGTCAATTTCTGGTGCGAAAAATGCGGCCCTGCCCATTTTGTGTGCCAGTTTGTTGACCGCCGAGCCGGTCACCATCACCAACGTGCCACGTCTGCGCGACATCAACACGTGTTTGCGTTTGCTGGGTTCAATGGGGGTGCAGTGCTTTTGGCATGGCGAAAACCAATTGGCTTTGCGTGCCGAAGAAATTTCTGAGCCCGTCGCCGGTTACGACCTGGTGAAAACCATGCGTGCCAGCATTCTGGTCCTTGGCCCCCTTGTGGCGCGTTTTGGCGAGGCCAGCGTGAGTTTGCCCGGTGGTTGCGCAATCGGGCAGCGCCCGGTTGACCAGCACATCAAGGGGCTGCAGGCCATGGGTGCTGAGATCACCATCGAGAAAGGCTACATTCATGCCAAGGCCAAGCGTTTGAAGGGCGCCCGCATTGTGACCGATATGGTCACAGTAACCGGTACTGAAAACCTGATGATGGCGGCTGCGCTGGCGGAAGGGACCACGATTATTGAAAACGCGGCCCGTGAGCCCGAAGTGGTGGACCTGGCCAACATGCTCGTGAGAATGGGCGCGAAAATTGAAGGCATAGGCACCGACACAATCACTGTGCATGGCGTAGAAACGCTGCATGGTTGCGAGTATCAGGTGATGCCCGATCGCATCGAAGCCGGTACATTCTTGTGCGCGGTGGCCGCGTGTGGTGGCAACATTACCCTGAACAACACCGATGCAGACAGTATGGACGCGACCATTGAAAAGCTGCGCACAGCGGGCGTAAGCATTGAAGTCGATGGCACAAAAATTCACGCCAGCATGAGCACACGCCCCAAGGCTGTGGGTGCGCGCACAGCGCCATTCCCCGGCTTTGCCACTGACATGCAGGCACAGCTCATGGCGGTGAATTGTGTGGCCGATGGCACAGCAGTGGTGAATGAAACCATTTTCGAAAACCGTTTCATGCATGTTCAGGAAATGGTGCGTTTGGGCGCGAACATTGAAATTGAAGGCCACACAGCGATTATCAAAGGCGTTGAGCGCTTGGAGGGTGCTACGGTGATGGCCACCGACCTGCGCGCTTCTGCCGGCTTGGTGATTGCCGGTTTGGCTGCCAGTGATGAAACGCGGATTGACCGCATTTATCACCTGGACCGCGGGTATGACAAAATGGAAGAGAAATTGCGCAAATTGGGCGCGGACGTCACGAGAGTAGCGGAATGATCACACTGGCCCTGTCCAAGGGACGTATTTTTGAAGAAACACTGCCCCTGCTCGAGAAAGCAGGTGTTGTGCCGTCTGAAGACCCTGAAAAATCGCGCAAGCTGATTATCGGCACCAACCGTGCCGACGTTCAAATCATCATTGTGCGCGCAACCGATGTGCCCACTTATGTGCAGCATGGCGCTGCTGACCTGGGGGTGGCCGGAAAAGATGTTCTTATAGAGCATTCTGGCGCAGGCTTGTACCAGCCGCTGGATTTGAATATTGCCAAATGCCGCCTGTGTGTGGCTGCGCCCGAAGGCTTCGACTACGCCAGCGCCGTGAAGCAGGGCGCACGTTTGCGCGTTGCCACCAAATATGTGAACAGCGCCCGTGAACATTTTGCCAATCGTGGTGTGCATGTTGACTTGATCAAGCTGTACGGTTCCATGGAACTGGCACCGCTGGTGGGCCTGGCCGACGCCATTGTGGATTTGGTCAGCACGGGCTCAACCCTGCGCGCCAACAAGCTGGTTGAGGTTGAAGAAATTTGCGAAATTTCCTCCCGATTGGTAGTGAACCAAGCGGCATTGAAAATGAAGTACGAGGCTTTGCAGCCAATTCTTGATGTGTTTACCCAAGCAGCAGCGTGAATTTTTAAAGGTAGTAAAAAATGTCTTCCCAAATTCGTCGATTGTCTACAGAAGAAGCCAACTTTGCCGAGCAGTTCCGTGCATTGCTCGCCTATGAAGAACAACGCGATCCCCATGTGGAAGGCGCAGTGGCCGATATTATTCATGCCGTGCGCAAGCGCGGCGATGAAGCCTTGCTGGAACTCACCGAGAAATTTGACCGTGTGAAGGTCGGCAGCGCTGCTGAACTGGAAATTGGGCAAGACGAGTTGAAGCAGGCTTTTGACACACTCGATTCTGCCCAGCGCGAGGCCCTGAAAGTGGCTGCACAGCGCGTGCGCGCATTTCACGAGCGTCAGGTTGCAGAAAGCTGGGAATTCACCGAGGCCGATGGCACTCGCTTGGGCCAGCGTGTAACGCCCCTGGATCGCGCGGGCCTGTATGTGCCCGGTGGCAAGGCGGCTTACCCGTCTTCCGTGCTCATGAACGCCGTGCCCGCGAAAGTGGCGGGCGTAAAAGAAGTGATCATGGTGGTGCCCACACCCAGTGGTGTGAGAAATCAAATGGTGTTGGCTGCTGCTCACCTGGCGGGTGTAGACCGTGTGTTCACCATTGGTGGCGCACAGGCTGTGGCTGCGCTTGCCTATGGCACACAGACCGTGCCGCGCGTGGATAAAATTGTTGGCCCTGGCAATGCGTATGTGGCCGAGGCCAAGCGCCGTGTGTTTGGCGCGGTGGGCATCGACATGATTGCAGGGCCTTCTGAAATATTGGTGATTTGCGATGGCAGCACGAATGCCGACTGGATCGCCATGGACTTGTTCAGCCAGGCTGAGCACGATGAAATGGCGCAGTCCATTTTGTTGAGTCCCAGCAAGGAATTCCTCGACAACGTGCAGGCCAGTATAAAGCGCCTGATGGACACCATGCCACGCGCCACCGTTATTGCTACATCGCTTAAAAACCGCGGTGCACTCATTCAAGTGCGCGACATGGATGAAGCCTGTGAGTTGAGCAATCAAATTGCCCCAGAACACCTGGAGTTGAGCGTGCAAGACCCCGACGCGTGGGTGGGTAAGTTGCGCCACGCCGGTGCCATTTTCATGGGCCCCTACAGCAGTGAATCGCTGGGCGATTACTGTGCAGGCCCCAACCACGTGTTGCCCACAGCAGGCACCGCCCGTTTCAGCTCGCCCTTGGGTGTTTACGATTTCCAGAAGCGCAGCAGTATTATTTTTGCCAGCCGTGAAGGTGCAAGCACCTTGGGTGAAGTGGCCGCTGAATTGGCCTATGGCGAAGGCTTGCCTGCACACGCGCGTTCTGCGGAGTACCGTGTTGGCCCCAAGTTCCGAAAGGCGGATTGAGCGCACCATGAGTCTTCTTCAAAAAACGATTCGTGCCGACGTGCAGGCCACCCAAGCCTATGTGGTGGCGCCCTCGGCTGGCATGTTGAAACTTGATGCCATGGAAAATCCGCAGGGCATGCCTGCCGCTTTGCTGGATGAACTTGCACAGCAGTTGAAAACTGCTGAACTGAACCGCTACCCAGCACCCAAAGCTTTGGATCTTGAGGCCGCTTTGCGCGCTTGTACGGCCATTCCCAAGGCGGCCCACGTGTTGTTTGGCAATGGTTCGGATGAATTGATTGATCTCATCATTCGGGCCTGCTGCATGCCCGGCGACGCAGTTTTGTCGCCCGTGCCAACCTTCGTGATGTATGCCGTGTACAGCCAGTGGAGCCATGCCCGCTTTGTGGGCGTAGACCTGAATGCTGATTTCAGCCTCAACATGCCTGCCATGTTGAAAGCCATTGCCACCAACCAGCCCAAAGTGGTGTTTTTGGCTTACCCCAATAACCCCACGGGCGTGGCGCTGCGCGAAGCCGAAATTGTGCAAATTATCGAAGCAACGCCTGGCTTGGTGGTGGTCGATGAGGCGTACGAAGCGTTTGCAGATGCCTCATTCATGGCGAGAGTCCTCGAGTTTCCAAATGTATTGGTGCTGCGCACTTTCTCCAAGCTGGGGCTCGCCGGTGCCCGTTTGGGCTACGCCGTGGCCAGCCATGCCTGGGTTGAGCAAATCGACAAAGTGCGCCCGCCCTACAATGTCAACGTGCTCACGCGCATCGCCGTTCAGTTCGCGCTGGAGCACTTTGATGCCTTCGCGGCACAGGCCGCCATGCTTTGCGAACAGCGCAATGTGTTGGCCGAGGCACTGAGAAATCTGAAAACAAGCAGCGGCGACGTTGAAGTGTTTGATTCTTACGCCAATTTTGTACTTTTCCGCGTCCCGAATGCGCTTGAAGTCTTTGATGCCCTGAAAAACAAGGGTATCTTGGTGAAATATGTGGGCAAAGCCCACCCCTTGCTCCAAAACTGCTTGCGCGTGACCGTGAGCACAGAACAAGAGAATCAGCAGTTTTTGGTGGCTGTGCAAGAATCCATCGACGAAGTGGCCGCGAAGGCCGCATAACTTTTAGACAATCATGAGAACCGCAGAAGTTACCCGCAATACCCTGGAAACCCAGATCACCGTCAAAATTAATCTGGACGGAACAGGTGAACGCCACCTCGACACCGGTGTGCCGTTTTTGGACCACATGCTGGAACAAATTTCGCGCCACGGCCTGTTCGACTTGCATATTGTGGCCAAGGGTGACTTGCACATTGATGCACACCACACCGTGGAAGACACTGGCATTACCTTGGGCATGGCATTCACCAAAGCTTTGGGTGACAAAAAAGGAATCGTTCGTTACGGCCATAGCTATGTGCCGTTGGACGAAGCCCTGTCACGTGTGGTGATCGATCTTTCTGGTCGCCCTGGTTTGCATCAGGAGATTCCGTTCACGCGTGCCAGCATTGGTGCATTTGATGTGGATCTTGTGTTTGAATTCTTCCAGGGCTTTGTGAACCATGCCCTGTGTACCTTGCACATCGACAACCTGAAGGGTGTGAATTCACACCACCAGTGCGAAACCGTGTTCAAGGCCTTTGGTCGTGCCTTGCGCATGGCGGTGGCCATTGATGAACGTCAGCAGGGTGCCATTCCGAGTACCAAAGGTGCTTTGTGAGTCTAGTTGCCGTTGTTGATTACGGCATGGGTAACTTGCGTTCGGTGGCCCAAGCCTTGCAGCATGTAAAGCTCGACAATCAGGAAATTCAGATCACCGACGATCCCGCCGTAATCGACCGGGCCAGTCGTGTTGTATTGCCGGGTCAGGGCGCCATGCCCGATTGCATGAAAGCCCTGCGCGAATCAGGCTTGATGGACGCGGTGTACCGCACTGCCGAATCAAAACCTTTGTTTGGCGTGTGTGTTGGCGAGCAAATGATGATGGAGCGCAGTGCCGAAGGGCCTGCAGATTGTCTTTCCCTGTTTCCTGGTGATGTGGTGAAGTTTGATCCCAGGCTAACGGTGGAGTGCGGATTGAAAGTGCCACACATGGGCTGGAACCAAGTGAATCAGCGCGTGAAGCATCCCATGTGGGAAGGCATTGAGAATGGTGCCTGGTTCTATTTTGTACACAGCTATCACGTCAACCCCTTGAATCCGGAACACGTTGCAGGTGAAACTGACTACGGTGTTCGCTTTACCTGCGCCATTGCACGGGATAACATCTTTGCAACACAGTTTCATCCTGAAAAAAGTGCGGAAGACGGCCTAAGGTTGTATTCCAACTTTTTGAGATGGAACCCCTGATTTTTTATCGATCATTTTTTTCACCCACTTGAATAGTTAACAACACAGTCTCATGTTACTCATTCCAGCAATCGACCTGAAAGACGGTCAGTGTGTTCGCCTGAAGCAAGGCAATATGGACGATGCCACCATTTTCTCGGCAGACCCGGTCGAAATGGCCATGAAATGGGTACAAAGCGGCGCACGCCGCCTGCACCTGGTCGACCTGAATGGCGCGATCGCGGGCAAGCCCGTGAATGAGGGGGTCATCATCGACATTCTTGACGCGGTGGGTGGGGCAATTCCCGTTCAGCTTGGCGGTGGTATTCGAGACCTCGACACCATTGAGCGTTACCTCGATGACGGTTTGAGCTATGTGATCATTGGCACAGCCGCGGTAAAGAACCCTGGCTTCCTGCACGATGCTTGCGGTGCTTTCCCCGGACAAATTATTGTGGGTCTGGACGCCAAAGACGGCAAGGTAGCCACCGATGGCTGGAGCAAAATTTCCGGACACGACGTGGTTGATCTGGCCAAGAAATACGAAGGCTACGGCGTAGAGGCCATTATTTACACTGACATTGGCCGTGACGGCATGCTCGGTGGCGTGAATATTGAAGCCACGGTTCGCTTGGCCAATGCATTGACCATTCCGGTAATTGCCAGCGGCGGCATTACCAATCTGGACGATGTGAAGCTGCTGTGCGGCGTTGAGCACGAAGGTGTAATGGGTGCCATCTGTGGTCGCTCGATTTACGAAGGCACGCTGGATTTCGCAAAAGGCCAGGCTTTGGCCGATGAATTGAACGGAAAGTCCTACTAATGCTTGCAAGCCGTATCATTCCCTGCCTCGATGTAACTGCGGGCCGGGTGGTCAAGGGTGTCAATTTTGTTGAGTTGCGAGACGCGGGGGACCCCGTTGAAATCGCACGCCGATACGATGATCAGGGTGCCGATGAGCTGACTTTTCTGGACATCACGGCATCATCGGATGACCGTGACCTGATTTTGCACGTCATCGAATCTGTGGCCAGTCAAGTGTTCATTCCTTTGACGGTGGGCGGCGGCGTGCGCAAGGTCGAGGACGTGCGCAGGCTATTGAACGCAGGTGCCGACAAAATCAGCATCAATACCTCTGCGGTCACCAACCCCGAGTTGGTGGCTGAGGCTGCGACCAAGTACGGTTCGCAATGCATTGTGGTGGCCATTGATGCCAAAGCAAAAAGCAATGGCGAGCCCGGCTGGGAGGTGTATACCCATGGTGGTCGCAAACCCACAGGCCTGGATGCCGTTGAGTGGGCGCGCAAAATGCAGGCCTTGGGCGCAGGTGAGTTGCTGTTGACCAGCATGGACCGCGATGGCACCAAAATTGGCTTTAACCTTGAATTGACCCGTGCTGTATCCGATGCGGTCACCATTCCTGTAATCGCCAGCGGCGGTGTGGGCAATCTTGATCATCTCGTTGATGGTGTTATCAAGGGCAAAGCCAGTGCAGTGTTGGCCGCCAGCATTTTTCACTATGGTGAATACACGGTACAGCAGGCCAAAGCCCACATGGCCAAGGCCGGCATTACTGTTCGGCTGTAAAGGGGCCATGCCATGAGTAAAGATGTAGTGATCACCGAGAACTGGCTGGACAGTGTCGGTTTTGATGACAAGGGTTTGGTCAATGTGGTGGCGCAAGACCATGCGTCCAAGCGCGTACTGATGGTGGCTTGGATGAACCGCGAGGCCTTGGAAATTACTGTCAACACGGGTTTTGCAACGTATTTTTCACGTTCGCGCGGTAAGCTCTGGCACAAAGGTGAAGAATCGGGCAACCAGCAAAGGGTCAAGGAAATTCGCCTGGATTGTGATGGCGACGTACTGGTGCTGATGGTTGAGCAAGTGGGTGGCATCGCGTGTCACACAGGTCGTGAAAGCTGCTTTTATTACGCGCTGGAAGGTGCTCAAGGTGAAAGGCCCAAGTGGGTTGCCAAAGACCCTGTGTTGAAAAACCCTTCCGACATGTACGGCAAAAAATAAGGAATGAACAGGCATGGCTGACCTTGAAAAAGCGTCTGGAGATTTGCTCGAACGTCTAACGCGGGTGTTGGAAGAGCGTAAGCAAGGCAACCCCGAGCAGTCGTATGTGGCGAAGTTGCACCACAAAGGGCAAGATGCAATTCTGAAAAAGATTGGCGAGGAGTCCTGTGAGCTGGTCATGGCCTCTAAAGACCAGAACCCCGACAAAGTGATCGCCGAAACGGCTGACTTGTGGTTTCACAGCATGGTATTGCTGGGCTGGCACGGGCTTCAGGCCTCGGATGTGCTGGCTGAACTTGATCGTCGCATGGGGTTGTCGGGTTTGGTCGAAAAGGCCAATCGACCCAAGTAAAAACACGCAAAAGGGACAAGACATGTCAGATTGTATTTTCTGCAAAATCATCGCTGGGGAAATCCCTAGCAGAAAAGTATATGAAGACGAGGATATCCTCGCGTTTCACGACATCAAACCTGCTGCGCCCGTGCACTTTTTAATTATTCCTAAAAAGCACATTCCCACGCTGACTGATGCCTCTGAGGAGGATATTCCTGTCATGGGAAAAATCATGACAATCGCTGGAAAACTGGCAAAGCAAGAAGGGTGTGACGATGGTTTCCGAACCATTGTCAACACGGGAAGGGTAGGTTGCCAAGAGGTGTATCATGTTCATGTACACATTCTTGGTTCAGATAAGCCATTGGGCGTCATGCTTGGCATGCCAGCCTTGTAACTGATCAAGATTCAGACACAAATCAGGAGTAGATTATGGGTTCATTTAGCATTTGGCACTGGGTAATCGTGCTGGTTATCGTGATGTTGGTGTTCGGCACCAAGAAGCTGCGCAATATCGGCTCGGACTTGGGCGGAGCTGTCAAGGGTTTCAAAGACGGCATGAAAGAAGCCGGTACGGAAGGCGAGCAAAATGCAGCCAAGCTGGCCGATGGCAATGCCAAGAAGTCCGATACGATCGACGTAGAAGCGAAAGAGAAATCTTCCAGCTAATTTCCCTTTTTTGCGGCGTGCAGCATGTTCGACATTGCGTTCTCGGAAATGCTTATCATCGCAGTGATCGCGCTGCTGGTGATAGGTCCTGAAAAATTACCCAAAGTGGCCAAAACCGTTGGCCACTTGTTGGGCAAAGCCCAGCGTTACGTCAGTGACGTCAAGTCTGAAATCAATCGGGAAATGGAAATTGATGAGTTGCGCAAGTTGCAGGCAGAAATGCAAACTGCTGCGCGCAAAGTAGAAGGCGATGTTCAAACCACGCTTCGGGATACTGAATCTGATTTGAACAAATCGGTGAAGTCCATTGAAGATGACATCGCCGAGCTGGAAAGCAGCAAACTGGCTGCTGAGACCACCAAGTCATCCACAACACAGTCACCTGCCAAGGCGGCAGATCCAGCGCCAGAGCATGCCGTGGGACCCGCTCCCAAGGTCGAGGCCAAATAACAAGGTGCATGGGTAATGAGTCAGCAAGAAAATTTTGTCAGTCACCTTGTAGAGCTGCGCGACCGTTTGTTGCGCGCTGTAATCGGGTTTTTGATTGTGTTTGTGGCCTTGATGGCCTACCCAGGCGCGGCCTACATTTTTGATTTATTGGCCTTGCCGATTCAAAGTGCATTGCCCGAAGGTACCAAGATGATCGCCACTGGCGTGATCACCCCATTTATGGTGCCGGTTAAGTTGACCGCCATGGTGGCGTTTGTCATTTCTCTGCCTATATTGCTTTACCAGGCTTGGTCTTTTATTGCGCCGGGTTTGTACGTGCACGAGAAAAAAATGGCCTTGCCCATTATTTTCTCCAGCACCGTGCTTTTTTTGCTGGGCATCGCGTTTTGTCACTTCATCGTGTTTGGCAAGGTATTCGCCTTCATTAACGACTTTGCGCCTCAAAGCATCACGCCCGCGCCAGATATCGAGGCCTACATGAGCTTTGTACTGACCATGCTCATGGCCTTCGGCATGACGTTTGAAGTGCCGATTGTGGTGGTTGTATTGGTGTATCTGGGCGTGGTTACCGTTGAGAAACTGGCGGAAGTGCGCGGATATGTCATTGTGGCTGCATTTGTAATTGCGGCCATTGTGACCCCGCCCGACGTGATGTCCCAGTTGTTTCTGGCAATTCCCATTTGCATACTGTACGAAGTGGGCATTTTGTTTGCCAAGGTGATTGGCAAACAGCGTCAGCAAATTATGGAATAAACCGGGTACGAACAGCCCGGTTTTTTTACCGTCGTTTCAGGAAGTCACCGGGCTTGGGTCGAACACCAATCTCAATTGTGATGCTTTCTTTCTTGCCATCCCGCAATAGCTCTACCGATTTTTTCTCACCGGGCGCATAGGCCGCAATCTGATTCAGCATCTGCGTGGTGTCAGTAATCTTTTTGTCGTCCAGTTTCAACAGAATATCGCCCACCTTCAGGCCCGCTTTGTCTGCGGGGCCATCTTTCACAATGCCGGCAATAATGACACCGTCTTTTTGAGGCAGGTCGAACGCTGAGGCCAGTTCTTCAGTGATGTTTTGCTGTTCTACGCCAATGTAGCCGCGAGTTACTGTGCCTGTGCGTACGATCTGATTCAGCACACCCTGCACAGTTTTTGCAGGAATGGCAAAGCCGATACCCAAAGAGCCGCCAGAGCGACTGTAAATGGCCGTGTTGATGCCCAACAGGTTGCCCGCAGTGTCCACCAGCGCGCCGCCCGAGTTACCTGGATTGATTGCCGCATCGGTCTGGATGAAGTTCTCAAAGGTGTTGATGCCCACGTGGTTGCGACCCAAGGCACTCACAATTCCCATGGTCACGGTTTGGCCCACACCGAAAGGGTTGCCCATGGCCAGCACAACATCGCCCACCCTGACTGCCTCTTCGGCCGCAAATTTCAGGCTGGGCAGGTTGTCGAGTTTGATTCGAAGTACTGCCAGATCGGTTTCCGGGTCGGTTCCTACCAGCTCGGCTTTGGTGGTTCGGCCGTCGTTCAGGCTGACTTCGATTTCATCGGCCGCCTCAACCACGTGCTGGTTGGTCACAATCAGCCCTTCGCTGTTGACGATCACACCCGAACCCAGGCTGGAAGCCTGCTGTTCTTCTTCAAACTGTTCTTCAAGTTCATCCCCGAAAAACTTCCGGATTTCCGGGTCTTCGAAAAAAGGGTGTTTGGGCATGTTGTTGGCCCGTTTGCTGGTGAAAATGTTCACCACCGCAGGCATGGCCTTGTCCACGGCTTCCCGATAGCCGACAACGCCTTGTGGTTGGGCGGTTTGGTAAGCTGGCTTTTGAAGCCAGTTGGGCGTCCATTCAGGGCGCAGTACTTCGGTGATGAAATACAATGCAAGAAGTACGGTTAAGGCCTGAGCGAAGGTCAGCCAGAGTTTTTTCAACATATCAAGAATGCAGGGGTGCGCCGTTGGCTTCAGTGGATCGGAATGTGCTGGAACATGACTTGCGGGAATTGCTGGATCAGGCTCGCATGTCAGATTATTGCCCAAATGGTCTCCAGTTGGAAGGCAGGCCCCAGATTCAACGGGTTCTGACGGGGGTTACAGCCTCGAAAGCGCTGATTAAGCTGGCCGTTGAGTTAAATGCTGACGCCGTTTTGGTACACCATGGCCTGATGTGGAAAGGCGATCCGCAAGTGATCACGGGCTTTCGCAAAGAGCGCCTGCAGTTGGCTCTGGCCCATGGCCTGAATGTATTTGCTTACCATTTGCCGCTGGATAAGCACCCGGAGTTGGGTAACAACGCCCAGCTCGGGAAAATGCTCGGTTGGCCCAGTACGCGTGTGGTGGGTGACAAAGGACTGATTCACATGGGTGATCTACCTTCGCCCCAGCCTTTGAAAGAATTGGTGGGTCGGGTGTGCAGCGTGCTGGGGCACCATGTTCAAGTTGAGGGAAACGACGATCCGGAACGGTTGGTCAGTACGGTGGCTTGGTGTACGGGCGGCGCGCCGGGTTATGTCGAGGAGGCTGCATTACAGGGGGCAGACCTGTACCTGACCGGGGAGCTGTCGGAACCGGCTGTTCATGTGGCACGCGAATGCAATGTCAGCTTGTTGGGGGCAGGCCACCATGCAACGGAACGATGTGGCGTGAAGGCCTTGGGCGAATGGATTGCACAGCGCTACGGTATTGAAGTGATTTTCCGGGATTTGTTTGTTGCTGTTTAGATGTTTTCTAATGTATGGCAGCAAATGTATCTGTACATTCAGCATTTGATGGAAATTCTCCCCAAAACTGTTCCTTGTTTTCAGCTTGCTAGGGTACAATCTCCGGTTGCATGGATCACTGGATTTTACTTTCGGGGTTATTTTGATGAGCAATAATCAACCTGTAGACAAAGAACGTCGCGTATGGATGATCGCTTGCGGCGCAGCGGGTGGTGTAGCGGCTGCGGCAACTGGCGGCGCGTTTCTGACTTCAATGGCACCCTCCGAGCGCGCGAAAGCAGCCGGTGCGCCCGTTGAGCTTGATATTTCTGGCATGCAGCCAGGCGACATGAAAACTGTCGAATGGCGCGGAAAGCCAGTTTGGGTGGTTCGCCGTGATCCTGAAATGCTCGAGGCTTTGCCCGAGCTGAATGATCAATTGGCCGATCCCAATTCCGAGCGTAGCCCTGATCAATTGACTCCAGAGTATGCACGTAACATTCATCGCTCAATCAAGCCCGAATATTTGGTGGCGGTGGGTATTTGCTCACACTTGGGCTGCTCGCCCTCTGCCCGTTTTGAGCCAGGTCCTCAGCCGAGCTTGCCTGATGACTGGCAAGGCGGCTTCTTCTGTCCTTGTCACGGTTCAACCTTCGACCTGGCCGGCCGCGTATATGCTGGCAAGCCAGCACCGTACAATCTGGAAGTGCCACCCCACAAATATTTGTCAGACACCAGGTTGTTGATCGGTGTAGACGAGAACAACGCCTGACATCTGAGAGCGAGGAGTAGTAATTATGGCGGCAGACAAAAAAGTCGAAACGACAGGCGTGTTGGGCTGGATTGACCAGCGCTTTCCCCTGACATCGACCTACAAAGCGCATTTGTCAGAGTACTATGCGCCCAAAAACTTCAACTTCTGGTATTTCTTCGGCTCACTGGCCTTGTTGGTGCTGGTGATTCAGATCGTGACTGGTATTTTCCTGGTCATGCACTACAAACCCGATGCGGCCAAGGCTTTCCAGTCTGTGGAATACATCATGCGTGATGTGCCTTGGGGCTGGCTGGTGCGTTACATGCACTCCACAGGCGCTTCCATGTTCTTCGTGGTGGTTTATCTGCACATGATGCGTGGCCTGTTGTATGGCTCTTATCGCAAGCCCCGTGAGCTGATCTGGATCTTCGGTGTTGCAATTTTCCTGTGCCTGATGGCTGAAGCATTCTTTGGCTACCTGTTGCCATGGGGTCAAATGAGCTACTGGGGTGCGCAGGTAATCGTAAACCTGTTCTCGGCAATTCCTGTTATTGGCCCCGATTTGGCCATCTGGATTCGCGGTGACTATGTGGTTTCCGATGCAACCTTGAACCGCTTCTTCTCTTTCCACGTCATCGCCATTCCGTTGGTATTGCTCGGCTTGGTGGCAGCTCACCTGGTGGCTTTGCACGAAGTGGGTTCAAACAACCCCGATGGTGTTGAAATCAAGGAAAAGAAGGGCGCTGATGGCAAGCCTTTGGACGGTATTCCATTCCACCCCTATTACACAGTGCACGACATTCTTGGTGTGGGCGTATTCCTGATGGTGTTCTCCGCCATTGTGTTCTTCGCTCCCGAGATGGGTGGTTACTTCCTGGAATACAACAACTTCATTCCGGCTGACCCACTGAAGACGCCTGCTCACATTGCGCCGGTGTGGTATTTCACACCGTTCTACTCCATTCTTCGCGCCATCACATTCCCGTTCCTGGGGCTGGATGCGAAATTCTGGGGTGTAGTGGCCATGGGTGGTGCGGTTGTGATCCTGTTCTTCCTGCCTTGGCTGGACAAGAGCAAGGTGAAGTCAATCCGTTATCGCCCAGCGCTGCACAAGTGGATTTATGCGGTGTTTGTGATCAACTTCATTGTGTTGGGTTACCTGGGTGTGAAGCCGCCATCAGACATTGGTCAAATCGTTTCCCAGATCGGTACCCTGTATTACTTCCTGTTCTTCCTGGCCATGCCATGGTGGTCCAAGCTTGGAACATTCAAGCCTGTGCCCGACCGTGTTGTGTTTCAACCGCACTAAGTCATGCGCACTGAGCTGACTGGACGACGAACTGGACAAGATAGGGATTAAATAATGAAAAAACTACTGGCTTTGTTGGCGCTTGTTCCTTCACTGGTTTTCAGTGCGGGCAGTAACTATCCACTGGATAAAGCGCCTGATCTGACGAATGACATGGCAGCGCTTCAGCGCGGTGCCAAGTTGTTCTCTAATTATTGTTTGAATTGTCACTCTGCTGAAAGCATGCGTTATAACCGCTTGCGCGACATCGGTTTGACAAACGAGCAGATCAAGGAAAACCTGATGTTTGCCACGGAAAATGTGGGCGACACCATGACCATTGCAATGGATGCCAAAGATGCCAAGCAATGGTTTGGTGCGGCACCTCCCGATCTGTCGTTGATCGCGCGTTCACGCGCATCTTCGAACGGCCCGGGTGCTGATTACATCTACACCTATTTGCGCACGTATTACCGCGACCCATCCAAGCCAACAGGCTGGAACAATATGGCCTTCCCGAATGTGGGTATGCCTCATGTGCTTTGGGAATTGCAGGGCGAGCGAATCGCCAAGTACGAAGAGGTGGCTGATCCGCATGATGCAGAAAAGAAAATCCAGCAGTTCGTTGGATTCGAGCAGACAAAACCTGGCACCATGAATCAGGTTGAATATGATCAGGCCATGGCCGACCTCACCAGTTTTCTGGTGTTTATGGCTGAGCCTGTGCGCGAAGATCGCTTCAAGTTGGGCGTAATTGTGCTGTTGTTCTTTGGCGTGTTTACCATTTTTGCATGGCGCTTGAACGCCGCATACTGGAAAGACATCAAGTAAGCTATTTGGCTTAATCGTGTACAGGCTGGGGCGTTTGCTCGCCCCGGCCATTTTTTGTTTTGGGATGACAACATTATGATGGTTCTTTACTCTGGAACGACTTGCCCGTTTTCTCAACGTTGCCGGTTCGTTTTGCATGAAAAAGGCATGGATTTCGAGATCAAGGACATTGACTTGTTCAATCGGCCTGATGACATCAGTGTGATGAATCCTTACAGCCAGGTGCCAATTTTGGTAGAACGTGATTTGATTCTGTATGAATCAAACATCATCAATGAATACATTGACGAACGTTTTCCGCACCCTCAGTTGATGCCTGCCGATCCAGTCATGCGTGCCCGTACCCGTCTGTTTCTGTTCAACTTTGAGCGCGAACTTTTTCAACACGTGAGTGTGTTGGAGAAAGCTGGCAATCCAAAGGCAATGGACAAAGCCAAATCGGCCATTCGCGAACAACTCACGCAATTGGCGCCCGTGTTCTTGAAAAGCAAGTACATGTTGGGTGAAGACTTTTCAATGCTGGACGTTGCTTTGGCCCCCTTGCTGTGGCGCCTGGAGCACTACGGTATTGAACTACCCAAGTCTGCCGCACCACTGATGAAGTACGCTGAGCGTATTTTTGCCAAGCCCGCATTTATTGATGCATTGACACCCTCTGAGAAGGTGATGCGTCGTTAATTGGATGCGGATTGAGTAGCAAGCCAGAAACGTCGAGGACAAAGCAGTGACTGAAGTATCTACAAAGCCTTATTTGATTCGAGCCATTCACGAATGGTGCGTCGACAATGGCTACACGCCTTACCTTGCCGTTGCTGTGAACGAGAAAACCCAAGTGCCCAAAGAATTTGTGAAGGCCGGGGAGATTGTGTTGAATACTTCTCCCTTGGCGACGAACAAATTGAATTTGGGCAACGAAGCGGTTGAGTTCGAAGCACGGTTTGGCGGCGTGGTGCGTGAGATTTTTGTGCCGATTGAACAGATCAGTGCTATTTATGCCCGCGAAAACGGTCATGGTATGGCGTTTGAAGTGCTCAAGCCATTGGCCGAGATTGAGGGCGATGGTAGCGAAGCAGTTCAGTTTGTTCTTGATGAAGACGACGAGCCGGTCTCTGATGATTCGGGTGCCAAGCCAGCAGGTTTGCGCTCTGTTTCAGGTGTTTCAGAGGACTCTAAGCCATTGTCTGTAACTAAATCAGATAAATCTGATGAAAAAACACCAAAAAAACCCGGTCAGAAGAAAAAGAATCATCTGACTCGAGTAAAATAGCGCTTCTCTTAAGTGCCGCTTTAGCTCAGTTGGTAGAGCAACCGCCTTGTAAGCGGTAGGTCGTCAGTTCGAATCCGACAAGCGGCACCATTCTTCTCCCGGTATCTCGGGAAATCATCCTGGTTTGTTTTTGTTTTGAATGCGCCACATTCGGATTTCTTGTCAACTCGGTGTGGGTTACTTGTTTCGAATGTCATTGGCGACTTTTTCGCTGAACTTGAAGGGTCGCCGCTACCCGAAAACTTGGCATTTCGGCCTGTCTGCTTGAGTCTGCACTAGGCCAAGCCCTCCAAAAGTAACGGTCGGGTCTTGTCTTTCGCGCCAGGGCGCTATCGTTTGTCTCGGCGCGCCAAGCCGGCAAGTTTTCTGACCGGTCATCGTGCGACCACTTGCAAGTTCAGCTCCGCGTCACCGACCTCAGCGTCTTTCTACCACCGTCGCCGATTGGGCTATTAAACCAGCTGACAAGCAAGCAACACCCAATGCCGACTGCGCTTAAACCCTTTACACTGTGCGCATTGAATTCAATGCAGCCAAACACCAT
Source organism: Limnobacter sp. (assembly GCF_043511195.1). Classification (NCBI taxonomy): domain Bacteria; kingdom Pseudomonadati; phylum Pseudomonadota; class Betaproteobacteria; order Burkholderiales; family Burkholderiaceae; genus Limnobacter; species Limnobacter sp. The sequence goes on from NZ_CP121330.1 coordinate 1,075,802, forward strand.
GCCCAAACCCAAGAAGAATCCCTTAGACGCATTGGAGCTTAAGCCAGGCCAGTCGATTGAACTGTTGAAGGCGCTCCACATTGTGACGCGTGATGGCGGGATTAACCAAGACAGCCGAAGGAAGCTGAAGCAGGTGTACCACCTGACTCATTTTATTGAGCCGCTGATTGAAGAGGTGCGCAAAGCCAATGACGGTGGCATGTACCTGGTCGATCATGGCGCAGGAAAATCCTATCTCGGTTTCATTTTGTACGACTTGTACATTAAGCAAAATCCGGAAGGGGCGGTGGTGGCGGGCGTTGAAACCCGACAGGAGTTGGTGGACAAGTCGAATACGCTTGCGGAACATCTTGGCTTTGATACGGGTATGCAGTTTATTAATTTGCCAGTGGCGCAGACCACAGATCACCCTGATTTGCCTGAAACAGTCGACATTGTCACTGCGCTTCACGCCTGCAACACGGCCACCGATGATGCAATTTCATTTGGTTTGAAAAAACAGGCGAAGTTCATGGTGCTGGTGCCGTGTTGCCAGGCGGAGGTGGCTACTCATTTGCGCAAGAACAAAGCCAGTCAACTCGGCAAAACCAGTTTGGTCGAAATGTGGCGTCACCCGCTGCACACTCGCGAGTTTGGTAGTCAGTTAACCAATGTGTTGCGTTGTTTGCAACTGGAGGCACATGGTTACCAAGTGACCGTGACAGAGCTGGTGGGGTGGGAGCACTCGATGAAAAACGAGCTGATTATTGCAAAAAAACACCAGCGGTCGAATCCAAAAGCGGCCCAACGATTGCACGATATGTTGGCGGAGCTTGGATTGGACGGAGAAGAGGGCTTGCAGCAACGTTTTCACGTACCTGCCTGAGCTATTCATTCGTTAGTTGGTGTTTCTCAAGCCTTGCCACTCGTTGCGCTGCGTATTGGGCAGCCCCAGGAGTTGCAGGGCGTGTTGAGCTGTGTCGGTGACCATGGCATCGATACTGGCAGGGCGCTGGTACAGCGCAGGCACGGGTGGCATGACAATGCCACCCATTTCAGTCACGCTGACCATGTTGCGCAAGTGAGCCAGGTTCAGTGGCGTTTCGCGGGGTAGTAACACCAGGCGACGTCGTTCTTTCAGCACCACATCGGCTGCGCGGGTAATTAAGTTATTTGACAAGCCATGTGCCACGGCTGCTAGCGTGTGCATGGAGCAAGGTGCAATCACCATGCCCATGGACGGGTAAGACCCACTGGCGATGCAGTTGCCCACTTGTTTCGGCGAGTGCACGACGTGTGCTTTGGCTTCAATTTCTTCTTTGGTCAAATCGCTTTCGCTGGCCAGCGTGAGCCAGCCGGAAGAAGACACCACCAAATGAATTTCCGTGTCGCCACGTGCCCGCAGTAAATCAAGGATTTTCAGGCCATACAAGGCGCCACTGGCACCTGTGATGGCAACCGTGATCGATTGTGTGAACTGTGGGGGAAGGGTGCTGCTCAAGATGGGGTGCCCGGAAGTGGCCGCACGGAGAATGGTGCGACCTGTTTCACGATTTATTCAGACTTGGTGGATGCATTGGCGGTTGCAATCAATGCTCGCAATTCGCCGTTTTGATACATCTCGGTCATGATGTCGCAACCGCCCAAAAACTCACCGTTCACATACAGCTGTGGGATGGTTGGCCAGTTGGCGTATTCTTTGATGCCTTGACGAATTTCGGGGTCGTCCAGTACGTTCACTGTGACTACTTTTTCCGCTTCGCAGGCTTTCAGGATTTGAATGGCGCGACCAGAAAACCCGCACATGGGGAACTGGGCTGTTCCTTTCATGAACAAAACCACGGGGTGGCTGGTGACGGTTTCGTGAATGGAATCGCGAACGCTCATAAAACTTCCTTTCAAAGAGATAAATTGCTACAACCCTGTAGTGTAATGGATGTGGGTATAAAACGCTCGTTTTCAATGCCTTGCGTGCATTTGCTGTGCAAATTAGATGTGGGCAAATACAAAACGGGGGGTACCGGCCAAATCGGGCAAGCCCTGAACATGCACATATGGCGGCTGGGAGAACAAGGCTTTCACTGCTTGTTGCTGGTTATAACCGTGTTCTACGAGTACACCGCCGCCTGCGCGCAACAGGCTTGGGCTGTGCCGGGCTATTTCACGGTAAAAGTGAAGGCCGTCTCCGCCGTCGGTCAAGGCTTGTTTGGGCTCGAACCGCAAGTCACCTTGCGAAAGGTGTTCGTCGCCCTGTTCAATGTAGGGCGGGTTGCTGCAAACCAGGTCAAAGGCCAGTGGTGGCGTTTGATTCAACAGATTCGCAAACAGGTCAGATTGTACAAAACGCACATTTTTTGCACCCAGTTCATTGGCATTGTATTGCGCAACCCAGAGCGCGTCGGCCGAGATGTCGGTGGCTGTTATTTCGAGTATGGGGTTTTCAAGCGCGAGTGATAATGCGATGGCGCCACTGCCGCAGCCAATGTCGAGTACGCGCGTCAGCAGGTTCTCGGTGGATTTGCTTTGTAGAAAGCCCAGTGCGTGTTCAACCAGTTCTTCGGTTTCCGGGCGGGGAATCAGCACGCGGGAATCAACAAAAAAGTTGCGGGAGTAAAATTCTTTTTGTTGCACAAGGTAGGCGATGGGTTCGCCATGTTGGCGTTTGGCTGCCAGCGATTTAAATGCGCTGAGCTGATCCATGGGTAATGCCCGATTGCCTTTGGTGACCAGGTTCACACGGTCAAAGCCGGTGATAAAGGTCATTAATACTCGAAGTTCGCTGGCTGGCAACCCGGTCTCTTCGCGGGTTTGTTGCAATACCGATTCAATGGTGGGTTGGGGCAATGTACTCATTCTTTGGCGGTTATTTCAGCCAGCAGTTCTGCTTCGTGGAAGGCTGTCAGGCCGTTCATCAGATCAGTTAAATCCCCGTCCATGATGTAGTCGAGTTTGTACAGGGTCAAGTTGATCCGATGGTCGGTCATGCGCCCTTGTGGGAAGTTGTAGGTGCGTATGCGCTCGGAGCGGTCGCCAGAGCCTACCAGGCTGCGCCGCTCGGAAGCTTCTGCGGCCTGTCGCTCACGGTCGATTTTGTCCTGAAGGCGAACATTCAGCACTTTCATGGCCTTGGCCTTGTTTTTGTGCTGGCTGCGTTCGTCCTGGCATTCCACCACAAGGCCAGTGGGCAGGTGGGTGATTCGCACCGCCGAGTCGGTTTTGTTGATGTGTTGACCGCCTGCGCCGCTGGCGCGGTAAGTGTCGATTCGCAAATCGGCCGGGTTAATTTCAACGACTTCTGCTTCGTCGGGTTCGGCCATCACTGCTACGGTGCAGGCTGAGGTGTGAATACGTCCCTGGCTTTCGGTGGCAGGCACGCGTTGAACGCGGTGACCGCCCGATTCAAATTTCAGGTGTTTGTACACATTCTCGCCAGCCAGGCGGACAATCACTTCTTTGTAGCCACCCAATTCCGATTCACTGGCGCCCATGATTTCTATTTGCCAACCTTGACGCTCAGCGTAGCGGGTGTACATGCGAAACAGGTCGCCAGCAAACAGGGCTGATTCATCGCCCCCCGTGCCAGCCCGAATTTCAAGCATGGCATTGCGGTGGTCGTTGGGGTCTTTGGGTAGCAACAGGCGTTGAAGATCGGCTTCGAGTTGCGCAAGTTTGGTTTCGTTCTGGGCAATTTCTTCGCGGGCCATGTCGCGCATGTCGGGGTCGGAAAGCCATTCGCGAGCGGTGTTCAGGTCGGCTTCCAGGCTTTGATATTCAGCAAAGCGCTCGGTGGCAGGCAGCAACTCAGAGCGTTCACGCGTGATGGCTTTGAACTGCACCATGTCGTTGGCAGCATTCTGTGACGACAAAAAATCTTCAAGGTCGGCAAGGCGCTCGGCAAGGCGCGTTAGCCGGTTCCGCATGCTGTCTTTCATCTATTTGTCGGTATTTTTAATGTTGAATAGCTGGGGTAGCCACTTTAACAGGGCTTCGCGTTCAGCCGGGCTGGCTTGGTGCAAGGCTTGCATGGGGCCGTGCATGAATTTGGCGCTCATGCGGTGGGCCATCAGTTGAAGCACTTCATCTGCTGGAGTGCCTTTGGCAAGCTGTTTACGGGCATGGTCCAGTTCTAGTTGGGCGATGTCGTCGGCTTTCTGGTGAATGTCTTGTATGGTGGGGACCAGCGAGCGTTCGCTCATCCAGCGCATAAACCCCTGAACTTGCGACTCAATAATGGCTTCGGCCTGTTCGACAGCGGCTGCGCGTTGTTCTCGGCCTTCCTGAACAATTTGGCTCAGGTCGTCAACACTGTAGAGGAAGACGTCGTCGAGCTTGCTGACCTGGGCTTCGATGTCGCGTGGCACTGCAAGATCGAGCATGAAGATGGGTTCGTGTTTGCGCTTTTTGCAGGCTGCTTCAACCATGCCCAGACCAATGATGGGCAAAGTGCTGGCAGTGCAGGAAATCACGATGTCGCTTTTCGCAAGTTGCTCGGGCACTTGTGCAAGGCCAATGACACCGGCTCCATGGGTTTGGGCCAGTTGGTTGGCGCGGTCTGCACTGCGGTTGGCAATGGTGATGCTTTTTGGGTTTTGTGCAGCAAAGTGGGTGGCACACAGCTGGATCATTTCGCCTGCGCCGATGAACAGCACATTGCGTTTGCTGAGGTCACCGAAAATACGGCTGGCCAGTTTCACGGCAGCGGAGGCCATGGACACCGAGTGTGCGCCAATCTCGGTGTGCGAGCGCACTTCTTTGGCCACAGAGAACGTGCGCTGGAACAGCTGATGCAGCATTTGGCCCAGCGTGCCTGCTTCTTCGGCGGTACGGGCGGCTTGCTTCATTTGGCCCAGAATTTGAGCCTCGCCCAGCACCATGGAGTCGAGCCCGCTGGCCACCCGAAAGGCGTGTCGCACCACTTCCTGTTGCGGCAGTATGTACAGGTGCGGGCCAAGTTCGGTGGTGGGAATGTTGCGGTTGGTTGCGAGCCATTCCAGCAAGTCGGTTTTGAGCTGTTCAATGTTGCTGGCTGCGCAATACACTTCTGTGCGGTTGCAGGTAGAAAGAATGGCCGCTTCAGGGGCTTGAACACGGTGCGCCAGTGCGCGCAAGGCCTCTTGCAATTGTTCGGCCGGAAACGCCAAGCGCTCGCGAAGTGCGAGCGGTGCGGATTGATAATTCAGGCCGACTGCGAAAAGCTCCATAATACCTACTGGGCGGAAAACTCTTCATTATAACCCGCTATGGCGAATACGCCCTCAATCGTTCTCGGCGAGTTGGCGTTTGATTTTTGCGAGGTCAGCCGATTTGCCTTCGTGATCAACTTGCTCCAACTTGTAACCAAAGCCGTACACGGGTGTTAATCTGAAACCTTGTTCTGGCCGCAAAGCCAGCTTGGAGCGCACGCGGGATATGTGAGTGTCCATGGTTCGGGAGGGCAAGTCGGTGTCGCGCCCCCACACGGTTTCCTGAATGTGTGAACGTGACAGTGGTTTGCCCAGATTGCGAAATAGCAACAAGGCCAAGTCGAATTCTTTCTGGGTCATGACCACGCGTTTGGTGTGGCGCACGATGGTTGAAAACTTGGGATGAAATTTCAGGTCGGTAATTTCAAATACCTCGGGCGCGGTCAGTTCAGGGTAGGCGCGACGCAACAGGGCATTGACACGGGCAACCAGTTCGCCGCGACGAATGGGTTTGATCATGTAGTCATCAGCCCCTGCGTTAAGGGCTTCAACAATATTCTCTTCGTCTGTTTTTGAGGTAATAAAGAGTACGGGTACTTTGATGTGCAGTGTGTCGCGGATCCAGTGCATCACCTTGGGGCCTGAGCTGTCGGGCAACACCCAATCGAGCAGCACCAGGTCGAAACTGTCGCGGTACAGCGCAGTCTGGAAGCTTTTGAATGTGGCAAAGCAATGGCATTTGTGGTTTACGGATTCGAGCACCCAGCGCAACATTTCGCTTTGTGTCAGGTCGTCTTCAAGTATAGCGATGCGCATGGGTGTGGCTCCTGCTTTTGGGATATTGTTACCACAATGTTAATTTGTGTGTTGACAGTTTAATCCTTTAAACAGACTGTGAAACACAATGTTGCTTTTTTGTTAAATTGCAAGTTGGGCTGATTTATCAATCAGGAATCCGAACGCTTTCCTGTTCCAGCTTCATGGCGTGGGTGGCGTGGGCGCCAGCAAAAATGACAGCCACGATGCGAAGCGCCTTGTCATAAATAGCCTGCCGTTGATCGGGCTTCTCGACATATTCAACGGCCATGAACAGCACATTTTGAGCCAAGACCTCGAGCACTTCGATCATTTCTTCTTTGGGTAGGCCAGGCAGCAGGGCGGCAATTCGATTGTCGCTGCAAATGTCTTCACTAATCGCTCGAATTGTTTTCTTCAGTCCATCCCGCATGCGCTCAAGTGCACCGAATGCCTCGGAAGCGCCAACCACCACGGGTTTTGGATTGTCGGCTGCCCAGTCAAAAAACCGTTTGACCAGCATGGGGCGAATATCGAGGTCCGCTTCTTTGGCGGTACTCATGCGTACTTCAGTGAAGGCGTCCAGTACAGCTTTTTCTACTTCCAGAATGACCGCCGTGCCGAGGTCGGCCAGGTCTTCGAAGTGGCGGTAAAAAGCGGGTGCAGACAGTTTCGCCTCGCGGGTAATTTCGCGAATGCCAAGGCTGGAGAAACTTCGCCTTTGATAGCTCAGGTTTAGCGCAGCCTCAATAAGCCGGGTGCGTCCATGGACGGTTGATGCAGAGGATGTCATAAGCGACTGATTATAACCAAAACCCGAACAGCTGTTATGAATCCGTGATTTAGAAGTTTTATCCAATTGATGACAAAGGGTATTGACGAGCATGTTAACAGTTGTTAACATGCGAAGCATCAGGGATAGACCAAGCCCCACACTCAATAATCAGAGGGCACTTTTGAACGGGAGACCTCACATGTTGCATTACCTTAAATTCACAACATTTCCTGTGATCGCCATTGGCGTCATGCACGCCATGATGCAAGGCGGTGCCTGGATGTACACCGGTATTGCTGCTTTGGTATTGGTGGTTGCACTGGGTGATATTTTGTTGCCAGACGACCGCAGTGAACCACGCATGGAGGGGGAGTTTTTTCTGAACCTGATGCTGTGGCTGACCCTGCCGATTTTGATGTGGGTGACGTTGTGCTTCACTTGGGCGGTGGGGCCTGTGGACGTGCTGGGCATTGACGGGTTCATGAAAAGTACCTTTGGGTATGATCGTTTGCAGTTGCAGGCTGACACCACGTGGTACCAGTGGTTTGTTGGTGCAGTGGCCGGAGCGTTCTTGTTTGGTGCTGGCGGCACAAACGTGGGCCACGAGTTGACCCACAGAACCTACAGCCTGCGCGATATGATTTTGGGACGCTGGATGTTGGCGTTTACTTGCGATGCTTCCTTTGCGATTGAGCATGTGTACGGCCACCACAAAAACCTGGGTACACCCGCTGACCCAGCCACGGCGCAGCGCGGTGAAAATGTGTATGGCTTTGTACTGAAAAGTACCATTGGCGGTTACAAGTCGGCATGGAGACTGGAAAAGCAGCGTTTGGCGAAGTTCAACCGGTCGGTGTGGAACCCTGTTCACAGCCGCATGATGCGTGGCAATTTGATGAGTCTGAGTTTGTTTGCCGCTTCGTTTTACATCGGCGGCTGGGTTGGCATGGTGATGTTCTGGATCATGAGTGCGGGCGGCAAAACCCTGCTTGAAATCGTGAACTACATGGAGCATTACGGCATTGTTCGTCGCCCGGAAGACAAGGTAGAGCCACGCCACAGCTGGAATACCAATGCCTCGGTATCGACAGCACTGTTGTATGCGCTGACACGCCATTCACACCACCATGCTGAGGCAGACCAGGAATACTGGAACTTGCGCAGTTATCGCCATGCGCCCATGTTGCCAACGGGATATTTAGGAACAATTTTGCTGGCCTTGGTGCCACCGCTGTACAAAAAGGCAATGACACCTTTGCTGAATCACTGGGATGAAACTTTCGCTACGCCTGAAGAGAAAAAACTGGCCATTGAGGCCAGTGTAAAAAGTGGAATGAAAGGTTTGAAGTCGGCTCAGTTGGGGCAGCAAGCCAACCAACAATTCAACCGCGCTGCAGCGTAAAAGGAGAGAACCATGAAATTGCTTGAATGGTTTGGATTGCAGGGTGGCGCAGCGGCTGGCAAGAGAGGGAAGGTGACTCACAAGGTGAGTGTGGCCCCGGGTGGTCAAAGTTTTGAAGTAGAGAAAGGTCGCAAGGTGATTTTGAATTCGGCGTTGTCGGCTGGTTTGGGGTTTCCGCACAACTGCAGGGTGGGTAGCTGTACCCAGTGCAAGTGCAAACTGAAAAGCGGCAAAGTGCGTGAACTGACCGACTCCAGTTATGTGTTGAGTGCTGAGGACTTGAAAGCAGGCATGATTTTGGCCTGCCAGTCGATTCCGGAAACCGATCTGGAAATTGAGGTGGAATTGACCTCGGGCGGTGATCGACTGGTGGAAACGCGCGGCACGATTGTGGGTCAAAAAGATTTGACGCACGACATCGTTGAGTTGCGTGTTGCGCTGGATGACCCCATGCCTTTCAAGGCGGGTCAGTATGCCGAAATTCGTTTGGAAGAGTTTAGCTTGTCGCGCAACTACAGCTTTGCCATGGCACCCAAAGGGCAAGAAGCCAATGAACTGGTTTTCCATGTGCGCAAAGTGCCAGGTGGCAAATTCACTGAGTGGTTGTTTGCTGCCAACCGACAGGAAACCCGACTTAGCATGAGTGGTCCGTTTGGCGATTTTTATCTGCGTTCGGCCGAAGGTGAAAAACCAGCGCCGATTGTGTGTGTTGCAGGTGGCAGTGGCATGGCGCCAATTTTAAGTTTGCTGGATCAGGCCAAATGGGCGGGTGAAACACGCGATGCAGTTTATTTGTTCGGTGCACGCACCCAGCAGGATTTGTATGCGGAGGAAGAAATTGCTCGCATTCAACAGGGTTGGCGCGGTTCGCTGAATTTCAAGCAGGTGTTGTCTGAAGAACCCGTGAACACAAGCTGGGCAGGTGCGCGTGGTTATGTCACAGACGAATTGGACAAGCTTCAGTTGAACTGGTCGGAAGTTCAAGCTTACTTGTGTGGTCCGCCCGCGATGATTGATGCGGCAATCGCAAAATTTTCCAAGCTGGGCGTGAAAGCTGGAAACATCCGTTATGACAAGTTTGAGTGACAATCAGTGAAGTAATAAAAAAAGCCACCGATGAGGTGGCTTTTTTATTGCACCAATTTTTGAGTCAAACAGGTAAATTGCCGGTGATTGCATCAAGCGGCAAAGTGTCGGCGGGGTTGGGCGCTGAGCCAATTGGCAGTGATCCCAAGGCATCGAACAAAGGGTCTGAAATCACTGATAGCGGGGTGTCACCCAAGGCATCGGCCAGTGGATCCAGTACGGCATCCAGCGGCGTGCCGGTCGTGCCTTCGTCAACTGGGGCTTCTGGCTCGTCTGGGTTGTCTACAGGTTCTTCTGGTTCTTCGGGTTCATCTGGCTCTTCCGGGTTCTCAGGATTCTCCGGATTTTCATTTTCGTCTGGGTTGTCGGGGTTATCTACCGGTTCTGTGGTTTCATCACCGTTGTCCACGCGCACATCGGTGAATGCAGAACCTTCTGCATTGGTGTCGTCTCCGGAGGATGCAGCTAGCGCTGCCACACCTACGCCACCACCAATGGCGGTGGCAATGCCGCTGACACTGCCTGCTGTGCCTGCTGATAGAAGACCTGCCCCAACCAGGCCACTGAAGCCAGTGCCGGCGTCGGCTAGCAAGACTGCACCGTCTGTGCCTTCGCTGATTGCGAAGAGCTCGACGCCTTCTGTCAAAGAGGTTACTTCAATCACTCCGCCTTGCGCAGCGGAGTTGGTGGCAATTTGAGCGGCTGATTCTGGGGCCAGGGTAACCAGTGAGTCGGCTTGTCCTGTGCCTTGTCCCGGTAATTCAATGTCAACAGCTACCAAGTCTTTGTTTTGAAGAACGTCGCCAGCAAGAATTGCATCGCCTTGGCTCAAGGTGAGTTGCTCGCCTTGGCGTTGAACCAAAAGTTTGTCTGTCTTGGAGGCAATGGTGCCAATTTTTGCGGCCGTGCTCATGAGGTGATGTCCGTTGAGTTGTCGGTAAAGTTATTATTTTTACTGCGTTGTGCATTGATTTGGATTCAAATAAAAAACCCCTCCGAAGAGGGGTTTTTTGGTTTGCTCAGTGTGTGATTAACCGAGTCCGCCTGTCAGTGGGCTGATTGCGTCCTGAAGCGGGGCTGTCACAGTGCTGATGGGTGTGCCATCTGTTGCGCCAAGCAAGTCCTCTACTGGAGAAGTGTCGCCACCACCCATCACTGCTTCAGCCAATGGATCGACAACAGCATCCAGCGGAGTTCCGGTGGTGCCGCCTGTGTCGTCACCGCCACCTGCCACTGCATCGGCCAATGGGTCGAGAACAACATCCAGCGGAGTTCCGGTGGTGCCGCCTGTGTCATCACCGCCACCTGCCACTGCATCGGCCAATGGATCGAGAACAACATCCAGCGGAGTTCCGGTGGTGCCGCCTGTGTCATCACCGCCACCTGCCACTGCATCGGCCAATGGGTCGAGAACAACATCCAGCGGGGTTCCGGTGGTGCCGCCTGTGTCACCGCCGCCTGTGTCGTCACCACCGCCGGACAATGCATCACTGATTGGGTCGGTCACTGCTTCAAGGGGGGTATTCGCACCGACATCATCAATCACGCCTGCCACGTTTTCAGCAAACACGGCGGGGTCCGAGTTGTCCATCAAGGCATCGGTTAGTGGTGACAATGGTGTTTCTGGTGTTTCACCGCCGCCGTCCAATGCACCTGTAAGTGGATCGAGTACAACATCCAGAGGTGTACCAGTTGTACCGCCTTCCTCGGGAGGAGGTTCTTCTGTATCGGGGGTGCTCTCGCCGCCCAGCAATGTGCCGACTGTCGTGATCAGTTCCTCGCCAGGGCCGGCCATTTCAGCATTGTCGATAATCGCATCACCTCCATCAGAGATGCCAGATGACAAGGCCGACACGACCATGTCAGACACGGCTGATGTTGCTGGATCAAGAGGTGCAAGCGCACTGTCTTCATTGGTCAAGTCCGTGAGGCCTTCACCAGCTTCGTCCAGGGTGCCGCTCAAGCCTGTCGAGCCACCTGATTCTTCATCGGTGCCAACGATTGGTGCGAGGATTCCCGAGGTCAGTGGGCTCAGTTGGCTTTCGTCAGCCGCCAGCGTGTCGCCGACACTGCTTAAGCCTGAGGCAACGCCGTCGGTGCCGTCCTCTTCGCTAAAGCCGAGTGTCTGAGCCAATGGGTCAACCACTGGGTCAAGCGGAGTTTCTTCCGCACCTTCAGCCAAGCCTTGTGAAAGATTGCTGACTACGCCGACCAAGCCTTCCTGGTCATTGGTGTAGCCCTCTTGTGGCTGACCTATTGTTTCAGCCAGGACTGTTGACAAGCCGGAGGGGTCTTGCTCGGAGAAGCTTGCGATCCCGTCAGAAACCGTAGTCAGCCCATCGGCCAGTGCGCCTGTCGCAGCGGTCAATGGAGCCAAGGGGGTTTCTTCCAAACTTTGGTTCAAGGAATCAATACCGCCGATCAGGCCTGATGTGTCGCCGTCTGCATCGCTGTCGGAATCGGAATCGGAATCTGAATCGGAGTCGCTGTCGGAGTCAGAATCGCTGTCGGAGTCAGAGTCGCTGTCGGAGTCAGAATCGCTGTCAGAGTCGGAATCGCTGTCGGAGTCAGAATCGCTGTCGGAGTCAGAATCGCTGTCGGAGTCAGAGTCGCTGTCGGAGTCAGAATCGCTGTCGGAGTCAGAATCGCTGTCGGAGTCAGAATCGCTGTCGGAGTCAGAATCGCTGTCGGAGTCAGAATCGCTGTCGGAGTCAGAGTCGCTGTCGGAGTCAGAGTCGCTGTCAGAGTCGGAATCGCTGTCGTCGCTGGGGTCGACGGTGGTGGTTGTGTCATCGCCATCATCACTTAAGGCCAGCGCGCCAAGGGCTGCGCCACCAATTGCTGCGCCCACGCCTGCGCCTGCACTGCCGCCTGCCAACAAACCAGCACCAACCAGGCCGGACATGGTTCCTTCGTACGGAGTCAGAATGGCGGAACTCACATCGTTGTCGATGTCATACAGTTCAACGCCTTCGCTAAGAGCAACTACTTCAGTACGTGTAGCGCCATCTGCAACTGTAGAGGCAATTTGCTCAAGCTTCGCAGATGCATTCGGTGCCAATTGCAACAGGGTGTCGCCGTGTCCGGCTGACACTGCTGGCATCAAGACTTCAGCAGTTTGTGTTCCAGTGTTGGTGACCACATCGTTCCACTTCAGTGCGTCGCCTTGGCTGAGGTTTACAATTTGGCCACCACGTTCAACTTGCAGGCCACCTGCTGTTTTAATAATGCCCACATTGGGATTTGCGTTTTCCATGATTTTAAGTTCCTTGGCGCTAGAGAGTTTGTTCGGCAAGTTCACTGCTATAAGCGTTTTACTCACAGCAGTTTCAATTGGATTCAGGAAAGCGAAAATATCCGCTGGAATATATTTGCTTCTCGGGCAAGGGTTGGTTTAATTGTTAAATTTGGTTGTAGTTGTTTTGAATGAATTGTTTGTGGGTGTTGATAATTGAGGCTTTTTGTGCCACCTGGGCTTTGTGAAATTCACGCCGTTTTTTATTTTAAAATCTCAGGAAACGGCATCTTGTTGCGTGTAATTCTGTAAGTGAAGAGGAAGGCTGGGGACTCATTTGGGTGGGGGGTTCTTAGAATTATTCCGATAACAAATTTCTGATTTAAATTGTTGGCTGAGCAATTTATTCAGGACCAGCGTAAATTTCTGCATTTTTATTTGATATTTCAGTCTGACCATTTCTTGATGCCTTTTTGGGGTGTCAAAGTATCAATTCGGGAAGCGTTGACCAATCTGTCCAGGGAAGCATGAGGAAGTTTTTGAGTAAGCACAAATCTCCGGTTGTGCGGTGGCTTTGTATCGCATTCAGTTCAATGGTTCTGCAGCTTGGCACCGTGCAGGCGCAGGATATAGTCACGGAGTTTGCGCCCCCGGTGGTTAATTATCAGGTTCCGGATGAATTCAAGGATTTGATTGAGCGGTCTACCCGACAAATTCGATCGACTGCGCAGGTCAATGACAACGGGGACGCTTGGCAATTATTCCGGAGATTGAGGCCTGCTATTCGCGACGCGTTGGGTACCCAGGGGTATTTCTCCCCATCGATTCAACGAATGGTTGACGACACGATTCCAGAGGACGAAGCGCCTCCGTTAAACATCACAATTGCACCTGGGGTGCAGAGCAAAGTGATCTCTGTTGACATCGAGTTTGATGGAGAGATCAACAAAGATGAATTTACTGCAAGGCGTGAGCGCCTTAAGACCTTGTGGCTGCTGGGGGTTAATCAGCCCTTTAATCAATCAGATTGGAGCGCTAGCAAAGACAACCTTCTACGTGATCTGCTGGCCAAAGATTTCGCGGCCGCTACTCTTTCTGAAAGTTTGGCCAATGTGGATCCGGAAAACAACACGGTTGCCTTGAGCGTTGTGTATGACAGTGGGCCAGTGTTCACTTTCGGAGAGCTGCAAATTGAAGGATTGACCAAGTATCCCAAGGATCTGGTTTCGCGTTACAACACGATTCGTCCAGGTGACCGGTATGAACAGGAGCGTTTGCTGCGGCTATTGTCGGATCTTCAAGGCACCACTTACTTTTCGGCTGTGGATGTGAAAATTGATGCGGATGATCGTCAGCCGCGCAACGTTCCCATTGACATCACTGTGATGGAGAGCGACAGCAAGCGTCTCGGGTTTGGTGCAGGTTACAGCTCCAATACTGGATTTAGAACTGAAGCGACTTATCAATATAACAATCTGTTTGATCGGGCTTATTCACTGGTGACTGGCGTTCGATTGGAGCAAAAACGTCAATCTGCCTATGCAGACCTGTTTCTTCCGCCGTCAAAGCGCGGGATAACCGATTCTGTGGGTGTGGCGTTTGACCACCAGGAAATATCGAATCTGGAGGTTGACCGTTCCTCGGTTGGCGCTATCCGGGAATTCAACAAAGGCAACAATGAGTATCGGCTTGGCTTGAATTTTCAGCTTGAGGAGCGAAGGGCGTTGGGTGTGAATTTTGGACAAACGCAAGCCCTCGTTGCAAGTTCTTCGTGGCTGCGAAACGCGGTAGATAGCCGTTTGAATCCCACCGAGGGCTATATTGTTTTTAGTCAATTGGCGGTAGCCTCTGAACAGTTTGCTTCTGATCAGGATTTTATTCGCTTGTACTCGCGGGCACAAAAATTCTGGTCGCCATCCCGGGAGAATCTGTTCTCTGCAAGGTTCGAGGCCGGTACGGTGGTGGCCAGCGCCCGGCGCGATATTCCCCAAGACTATTTGTTTCGCGCGGGCGGCACCAATAGCCTGCGTGGATTCGATTTTCTTGATCTGGGTGTAATTGATCAAGGAATTTTGGTGGGTGGTCGACGTTTGATGATTGGCAGCCTGGAGTACACACGCTGGTTTGATGGTGGACCACTTGGTGCGGCGGTTTTCACCGATGTGGGCGATGTATCAGACAACTGGAGCGACTTTGATCCCAAACCGGCCATTGGTGTTGGCGTTCGCTACAAAACACCGGCAGGTCCGATTGCTTTTGATGTGGCCAAAGCAGCCGATCAGGATAATCTGAGAATACATTTTGCGCTGGGGGTGGCATTTTGAAGCGCGGGGTTCTTGCATTATTTCTATTGTTGGTTCTGGTCACTGCTGCGGTTTCTGCAGGAATTGTCTGGCTGATTCATTCCGAAAAAGGTTTGCAATTTGCAGCTGGAACAGCGCAAAACTGGATCAATGCTAGCGATGATCCCAAGCTGGAGTTTGGTGAAATCCGCGGTACTTTGTGGACAGGGTTCAATATTGAGTCTGTTCAATGGCAGCAGAATGAAACAAGGCTGGAGGCTGAGCAAGTTCAGCTGCGTGTTGACTGGTCTGAGTTGTGGTATCGGGTTATTCGAATCAAGCACCTGTCTGCAAAGGTGGTGCGTGTAGACGCGCCGCCTTCCGACGCTGACGAACCGTTCATGCTTCCTGACAAAATTACTGTGCCAGTCGATATTGAACTGAATCAATTTGCCGTGGAGCAGTTGCTGATCAATGGGGAGGTGCTCAGGCAACTGAATGCCACTGCAGCGGTCAAGTCGGGTCAGTTGCAGGTTGGCAATTTCTCAATCAATGTACAGGATACGCAGATTGCCTCCGCGTTCAATCTGATCCTGGAGAAGCCCTATCAAATTGACGGTTCAGTGAATGCGCAGCGCGGTTTTGACGATTTGCTGCTAGATGCGCATGTTGCTGCCAAGGGTTCTCTTGAGCGCCTTGAGTTGGCGATTGATGCCAAGGGAGAAAACCCCGAGAGGGCCGATCAAAGCCAAAGTGTGCAGGCTCAGGCAGTACTCACGCCGTTTCGTTCAACGCCGGTTGAGACCGTTCAATTAGACGCCCGAAATTTCAATCCCGCACATTGGCTCAATGGTGCTCCCCGTGCGGCACTTACCATTGTTGCGAATGTTCAGCCGAACGAGGATTTTTCCGAGACTGTCGGCGATATTTCTGTTCGCAATGCGCAGCCTGCCACTTTACAAGCAGGTGGTGTACCCATCTCTGTCATGCAAACTCGGTTCAAATTGACTTTGAGTGAGCAACTTCCCCAGCAGTTGAATGTTTGGGTTGATGAGCTTCTTTTTGCAGATGGAAAACGCCAGGCCGGGCAAGCCAAAGCGGTTCTTCAGTGGCGCGCCCCCGAGCGTGTCGGTGACGATGTTGCCAGTATGGATCCTTTGGCCGGAGACATGAACTTTGAACTCAACGCGAACAATGTCGATGCGTCGGTGTTTGAACAATTGCCTCAACGGCTGGCGCTGAATGCAAGCATTCAAGGCGCAAAAACGGGTCAACGCTTGCAGGTGACCAAGCTTGTACTGCGTGATCGTGGGGCGGAACTTCGGGGTCAGGTTTCAGTGGACTTGTCCGGGAAGATGCCAGCCGATATTCAACTCGATCTTTCAAAAATCAACCCAGCCAATTACATC
Organism: Limnobacter sp.; assembly: GCF_043511195.1. NCBI lineage: Bacteria > Pseudomonadati > Pseudomonadota > Betaproteobacteria > Burkholderiales > Burkholderiaceae > Limnobacter > Limnobacter sp. The sequence continues at coordinate 1,091,948 of NZ_CP121330.1, forward strand.
CCGAACGCCAGCCCTTTCATGCAGGGCGATTTGAATGGCAAGGCAGCTTTTCGTGGCGTTTTGGCCCAGGGCGGCAGCACCATTGATCCGTTTGGTGAACTCAATCTTGATTTGACCAATTCCCGATTGGCCAACGCACCGCTAACCTTGATTGCCAAGGCCAAAGGTGGCGCTTCGCGTTTGACTAAGTTGTTTCTTGATCTTGATGTTGTTGGCAATACAGTACGGGCGACTGGAAGTTATGGAACTCAGGCGGACTTTGTTGACCTGGATGTGAATCTGGATGAACTGCCGCGTTTGGGTAAGCTGATTCGCATGGATATTTCAGGTGTTGCGCGTTTGCAGGGCAGGGTGCGCGGGCTCGACGGTGATTTCTCGGGTGAAGGCAATATCGATGTACGGCAATTGAAGTTGGGCAGCACGCTGCAAATCGAAACAGTGTCTGGGCAGTTCAACCTTGGATCAGCTCCGAATGCTGCCTGGGTCGGCGATATTGTGGCGAGCAAGATCAAGGTGCCGGGTGAAACTGCCAATACCTTGAATGAGTTGACACTGACTCTTCGCGGTGTTCGTAGTCGCCACGAATTGAAAGGCGTGTTTTCCAGTGGTTTGCAGCCTTTTAGTCGCCAGCGTCAACTGAAAGGTGAGTTTGCGTTCAACGGCGGAGTTGGCGAGTTGAAAGTTCCAAAGTCAACTTCGGGCTGGAAGGGCCAATTGACAAAAATGAAAGTGGAGGGCATGTGGCTGCCTGCCCGCAGCCTGGCTTTGCAAGCCCCGGCACCGCTCACGCTCGCCCCGGGATATGTCGAGTTGCTTGATTTGGTGATTAAGGGTGAGGACACCTCTGTCATCAACAACAGAATTCTTCGCATTGCAAACCGGGAAGTGCGGGCCGAAGGCGAAATGCCGCAGTTCTCATTTCCTCGGATGTCCCCGATCTTCCGCAAGCAATTGACTGTGGAACCGCGGAATCTGGTTGCAAGTGTGCGCTGGAATTATCTGGCCAATCCAAACAAGGTGGATGGTCATGTGGACATCCAACATGTGTCTGGCGGTTTGCAAATACTGGAAGACTCGCAAGTGGATGTAGACATTCGCACCATGATCGCAAGTCTGGATTTTAATCGTGAGGCTGCAAGTATCGATGTCAATATTCTGGCGGATGATTTTGGTGCGGTGTCTGCCAACCTCCGGCTGCCGGTTCAACAAAATCCGCAGACCAAGACATGGGCCATTGCCGGAGATGAGCCCATGCAGGGCTCAGTAGCCGCGGGTTTTACTGAACTGAATTGGCTTGGCCCCATGATCAGTGGCGGTGTGCGAACCAGTGGCACAGGCCAGATTGCCATGGCCATTGCTGGTACCGCGAACAACCCGGATGTTCAAGGGCGTTTGTTCGCAATGGATCTTGATGTTTTTCAGCTTGATCAAGGCGTTCGCCTTGAGGACGGCAATGTGGTTGTTGATTTCACCACGGACAAGGCCAGTATCGATACCTTTGAGTTCACTGTATACAATCGCGTACCACCTCGCCGTTACATTGAACAATTGGGGCCACTGATTCAGGGCAATGGAAAAGTGAAGGCGGAGGGGGTCTGGAATTTGACCGGATTGAACGGTGAAATAAGGCTGTCGATGGACAGGGTACCTTTGTTGCAACGCCCGGACCGATGGATGATGGTGAACTCGAATGTGACTCTTCAGCAGCCTGTCGTAGACGGAGAACCCTTGAAAATTCGGGGTGAAATCGACACCTTGGGTGCTTATTTTGAAATGCCTGAAAGTGGTCCTCAAACTCTGGGCGATGACGTGTTTATCCAGGGTCGCAGTGAGTTGGCCGGACAAGGACTTCCAATTGATTTGCAACTTCGGGCAAACCTGGGTGATCGGTTCTACATTAATGCAGAAGGATTGAGAAGCAGGCTTGAGGGAGGATTGCGTTTGGTCATGCTGGAAGGTGTTGGTGGAAGTGGCCAGCGTCGATCGGGCAGACGTTTGAGCGCGACCGGGACCATTCAAACGGTCGGCGGAACCTACCGTGCCTATGGACAAGACCTTGCCATTGATCGAGGCGTTGTTAATTTCCAGGGGCCACTTGATAACCCGGGCTTGAATGTGCGAGCAGTGCGCAAAGGTGTGGCGGTTGAAGCGGGTGTTGAAGTCACCGGCACTGCGCAGCGACCCACTGTCAGGCTGGTGAGTGAACCAGCAGTGCCTGATTCGGAAAAACTGTCATGGATGATCCTTGGTCGCGGTAGCGGCTCTGCGGACCGTGACTCAACTTTGCTACTGACAGCGGCTGCTGCGATTTTCGGAGATGATGACGAAAGCACGACCCGTAAAATTGCAAAATCCATTGGCATTGATGATCTTAGCTTAAGCACGGGTTCGCTGACCGCAGCAGATTCCCGCGCGGTGGGCAGCAAGGTGGCAATTGCACCGGGTGCAGATGCATCTGCCAATGTGATTGGATCTGATGACCCTTTGTTGTCGCAGCGGATTGTGTCGTTGGGCAAACGGTTCAGCGATCGCGTGTACTTCAGTTTTGATCAGTCGGTCACCACCGCAGCCAGTATCATCAAATTGAACTATCAGTATTCCCGACGGTTGAGTTTTATTGCCCGGGCAGGCGCAGACAATGCAGTGGATGCTCTTTATCAATTCTCTTTTGACTGACAGCAAAACAATATGATCAATTCGGGCAGGCTTGAAAAACTCGGCAAACATTTCTCAGGGTTGAATCCTGTCGAACACAACGATACCTGTGTATTGATGTTGTCGCATTCCAATGGGCAGGCGCGTGCGACTGTCGAAGTTTTTGCCAGTCAATCGTTTGAAGCCAGCTGGAGCGCATTGCATGCCCATGTCACCGCGTCGTTTCGTAAAACATCGGTCGACGTTGAACATGTGCGTGTGGATTGGGTGTGCGAAATTCAGAAAGTGACATGGGCCGAGTTGAAGACACTGCTTTCAACAACAAAACGCAATTACTTCAGCCTTGGCATTGCACTGGATCCGCAATTCAAGCATTCCTTTTTGTGGGGCGAGCTCAACGGCAATGCGATGTTGTACGGTGGCTCCGAAGAAGAATTTGCCAAACTCCATGTCGGAAATTTTGAGAAGTATGCGCGCAAAAAGTATGGCAAGTCGTTTGTATTGAATCACGCGGGTGAGCAACCGGTGTACTTGTTTTCCACCCAAGGTGCTTACGTGGGCACCGATGGGGTGGTGCACACCCTGGAGCCCGCTAGCGTGGCGGTTGGACGGCGTAAGTTGCCCGACCTGGAGGCGGAGTCGTGCGGGCAGCTGGTATTCAATGCCAGTGAATTTTTGGCGCGACAGGTCAAAGACAGCGGTTCATTTGTGTATGGCATTTTTCCCTGTTTCAACAAGGAAATTCCAACGTACAACACCCTGCGCCATGCCAGTTCCACCTATGCAATGATTGAAGCCTGGGAACTGACACAAAGTTCATTCCTGAAGTCTGCAATTGATCGGTCACTGCATTGTTTGACGACTGAACTGATTAAGCGCGTGACGCTGAGCGGCGGAATTCAAGCCGCGTTTCTGGTTGATACCGGCAATGAGATCAAGTTGGGTGGCAATGCCGTGTGCATATTGGCCCTGGCCAAATACACAGAACTGACAGGCGAAACCCGTTACATTGAGTTGATGGAACAACTGGCCCAAGGAATTGTGGCCATGCTCAACCCTACGACTCGTCAATTTGTGCATGTGCTGAATTATCCCGATCTTTCCGTGAAGGAACAGTTCCGGATAATTTACTACGATGGCGAGGCCGCATTCGCCTTGATGCGTTTGTACAAAATTACGCGTCGCCCCGTGTGGCTTCAGGCGGTGGAACTGGCCTTTGAATATTTCATTGAAGCGCGCCATTGGAAAGCGAACGACCACTGGATGAGTTATTGCGTCAATGAGCTCACCTTGTATCGCCCCAAACGCGAGTATTTCGAGTTTGGCATTCGCAATTTTTCGAGTCATCTGGATTTTGTATTAAACCGCATCACCACTTTCCCTACATTGCTGGAGTTGATGATGGCGGCCCAACAAATGCTCTCGCGTTTGCAGGGCATGCCAGAGTTTGTTGATTTGTATGCGCAAGTGGATGTCGAGAAGTTTTACCGTGCCATGCACTGGCGTGCGAACTACTTGTTAACCGGGTATTTCTGGCCAGAATGGGCCATGTACTTTGCAAAACCGGACACCCTGAATGGTGCCTTTTTCATTCGCCACCATGCTTACCGCGTTCGCATTGATGATGTTGAACATTACGTGTCGGGTTTGGTGGCTTACCGGAAGTTTTTGCTCAACAGCCCCGACAAAACACCGATAGGTGTTTTGGATCAAGCCGCTGCATCGGCCACTGGCAGTACGCAGGCTGACGGCCCGATTCTGGCCTGGGCGGGTGATGTGAACCTGGGACGAAGAATGCACTACAGGGCCCATACGTTGGGCTTTGATAAAGTGTTGTCACAAGTGCCGGTTTTAAAGGCCGCAGATTTAACCGTTGTGAATCTCGAGTGCGTAGTCTCGAATCAGGGCGAGCAAGGTTTCGACAAGGGCGAAAGTGGTCCTTATTATTATCGGGCACGACCTGAAATGTTGAATATTCTGGTGCAAGGCGGTGTAGATGTGTTGTGCACTGCGAACAACCATTCCGGTGACTACGGGCACGATGCACTGCTGGATCAATTGCATTGGGCGCATGTGGCGAGTTTGGGTTTTGTGGGCACAGGCCACAATAGTCAATCTGCATTCAAACCCCTGATTCGTCAGCTTGGCGATGTGCGCATAGCACTGTTCAATTTCGACCTCACTCAGAAACGTTTTGCCGCAACAGGCACCCAGCCGGGAACGGCTTACCTGGATCCAATCGCCCCTGAAAGCTGGAAAGCGCAGGTAGAGGATTGCTTTCAGCGTGCGCATGAGCAGGCCCATCTGGTTGTTGTGGCTTTGCATTGGGGCAACAACTGGAGCACACAGCCTGACCCGCGCACACGCACCTGTGCACATGCCTTAATTGAATGCGGCGCAGACTTGTTGCTGGGTGCATCGGCCCACGTGCTGCATGGCGTTGAAGTGCATCGTGGCGTGCCCATTGTTTACGATGCGGGAGATTTCCTGTTTGACTCCATTCGAAAGTGCGTCACCAGCGGTGTTTTTCTCTGTGAACTGGGCATGCATGGCGTTCGGTCTGTTGTTTATGTACCGGTGGGCTCTGAGTTTGGCTACACCCGCCAGTATCACGGGCATGAGGCTGTGTCTGCTTGCGAAGACTTTGAGCGCAAATGCCAGGCCTTGGGAACTCTGGTTCAGAACCAGGGAGAGCGGGTGCTGATCGTTTTGCCGCAAAAAGAACAAGTGCCTGGCGGCGTGCGAACGTTGCACGATAAATTACCCGCTCCAGCCGATCCCAAAATGATCGGGTCTGTGCCATCTCACCTGGACATCTGTTGTGTGCCCAGCGTACCAACGGATGCCCTGATTAACCTTAATACTGAACAATGTCAGTGGGGGCCTGTGCGCTTAATGGGCATTCGGATTCATCCACATGAATTAAACCAGCGTGGGATGTTGTGGGTTGAAACCTTTTGGTCTGCGGACAGCGTCTTGACCAAAGACGCCCGGTTGAATATTCGCGCCCAGAACAGTTGGGACCAACAATTGCCCAACTGGGGGCAGGGGATGGAGCACGACCCTTGTGACTGGATGGCTCCCACTTCCCGCTGGGAGCCAGGCAAAATTTACCGGGACTTGGCAGGCCTTCGCCCACCGGCCAGCAAAGCGGTGAAGAACGGTTTGCTCGAAGTAAAAATCCAATGGTTGGCCAGCGATGAATTGGGCAATCGCGAACTGGTGTTGAGTCAACAAGCTGTGCGCGTGCTGTTGAAGTATCCCGACAAGCCTTGCCAGCTCAATGAACCCCTGAAGCAGGTTTCGGTGTGGCTTCTGAACCAGGACATGGGTTTTCAGCGCACAGGTGTCGAAAATGCAGCATTGCTTCGCAATGAGGTTTTCCATGGACAGCTGGGTGTTTCGACCACGCTGTTAACCTGTCGCTACAATCCACGCCTTCATGAATCTGCCCAACAGTTGATGTCTGCGGGTGCCTTGCCAAAGCGTCAAGTTGTCGAATCTGTTTATGATTTTCTTCAGCAGGCAGACACAGTGGATGCGGTGTTGAACACTGGCGAACAGGTGCTGAAGAGTTCACAGTTTCGCGTGGAGTTTGTGCCAAATACACATGATGTTCGCATCAACGATACGCGCGGCGATCGAGTGATGTATTTGGCGCGCAACCCCGCCAACAAAGCGCTGAATTACATCAACCACTTTTGTGGTGGTGTGAAGTTTCGCAAAGACAGGTATGACTCCCGAGGTTTCCTCAGTTGCATTCAGTACCTGTGCAAAAGCACCGGGCTTGCGACGCATGAGCATTACCTGCGGCCCAATGGCAGTTTGGCCATTGCGAAATACCATCAATTGGTTGACGGTAAAATGGTGTTGCAGAACATCCGCTTGCATGGCCCGGGTGGTGATTTGCTGGCATCGTTGCCCAATGAACAGGCTTTGATTGCCCATGCCCTTTGCGCCATGCTTGAAAGGCGTGGTGGAAAGCATGTGTTGATCGTGGACAAGAACCGGCTTTTGTACAAACCTGCCCTGATGGCGCAGCAACGCATTCATCAGCAGATGCCAGGGCAAGTGGCCGTGGTGCCGGTAGTGCATGCCGTCCACACCTCGGGCTACAAAAATATTGCTCATGGTCCGACTAACTCCAATTTTCGGGATATCTTGCATGACATTGATCGTGCAGATGCAATCGTTGTTCTGACCGATCAGCAGAAAACCGACATTCAAAACCGTTACGGACAGGGGCGTTTATTCTCGATTGGTCACTCGTACCAGCCTGTTGAGCCGCCTGTGCCGTTTTTTCAAAGAGACCGTTTTCGTTTGGTTTGCGTGGCACGCTACAGCCCGGAAAAAAATCAGCACATGGCGATCTCCGCGTTTTCAAAAGTGGTGCACCGTTACCCCCAGGCGTCACTGGATTTTTACGGATTTGGTAATCCAGGCGACCCTACCTTGCCTGGGCTGGAGTCATTGATTCAGTCCCTCGGCCTGCAAGGACGGGTTCGCCTGAACGGCTGGACCGACAAGCCAGCTACCCAATATGAAACTGCAGGCCTATCCGTTTTAAGCAGTCAGGGAGAAGCCTTTTCGCTGACAATCATGGAAAGCCTGTGTCATGGTTGTCCGCCAATTGCTTTTGACGTGCCCTACGGTCCTTCTCATTTGATCGACCACGGCAACACCGGCCTGTTGGTGCCGTTTGGCAATGTGGATGCCATGGCCAATGCAATACTTTCACTGTTTGACAATCCTGCTTTGCATGAAAGGCTGTGTGAGCAAGCCCGCCAGAAATCCTTGCGTTTCAGGCCTGAGGCAGTTGCCCTGCAATGGCAGGATTTGTTTTCATCTTTGGGGCTTGTGGACAAAGGGGGGCACCCGTGATCAGTTGCCGATGGATTCAATCCCTGATTGGGCTGCTTGTTTTTTGTTGTGTAAATGCATTTGCACAAAACGGGCACTTGTCATTTCCAGTTCAGGTGGTGATGTTGACCGAGTCCCGGAAGGCCGCTGACTTGATTGACGAGCGCCGTGTGCTGCAATGGATTGAACATTTAAATGCCAGTTTTCGTACTCGCGAGGGCGCGATCTTGGTGAATTTTGGTCCTGTGGTTTTTCGCAAGTATTCGGAAATTCAAGACAGTCAATGTGCGCTTGCACAGGCGGGTGATCGGGCCTCCCCCTATGAGGGTGACGTGGTGGCGCGTTGGGTCAATGAGTGCCATGATGAGGTTGTGCGTAGTGCCACCCACATCAATGTTTACATCGTCGACAGCTACAGCACGGGCAAAGGTTTTTCCCATCAAGATGGGCATGGTCGGCGCAACAGCAATCGCCCCTATGTGTTGCTGGATTGGGAGCGGCTTTTAAGTGGCTATCAAAGCCCGCTGGAGCATGAAATGGGACATGCTTTTGGTTTGGGGCACGTTTGTGCACCGGGTGCCACAGTGAGAACGCCAACAAATATCATGGCGAGTGCCGACTGCAAAAAAGGCAGCGGGGGCTTGCGCAATATCGGATTTGATTCGGACCAAGCCAACACCATCCGAAAATATGCAGAACTCATTCACAAAAAACTTAGCCAATAAAAACTGACATGACCGCCGTTCAAAACGCAATTTCCTTACTCACAGTCTTTGACTGGATCGCCGTGGCATTTTTTGTCATTTGCTTTCGTGGTTACAACTATGTATTCGATGGCCGCACCCGTTTTGGTCGGCGTGGCCTGTCGCAAAAAACGCATGAGTTTCGAAAGCTGTGGGCCCGTGAAATGCTCGGGCGCAGCAACCGGGTGGGTGACACGGCGCTGATCGGTAACCTGGTCAACAGCGTAACCTTTTATGCCAACACCACCATTTACATTATTGCGGGTCTGTTTGCATTGCTGGGTACGCTTGATCAACTGGTGAATATCACCAGCGATTTGCCGTTCAGCCGGGAGGTTAGCCGTGGTTTGATGGAGATTAAAGTGCTGTTGGTGCTCACCGTGTTTGTGGTGGCCTATTTCAAGTTTACCTGGAGCCTGCGGCAGTTCAACCTGCTCACTATTTTGGTGGGTGCTGCACCAGACGGAAATCCCGACAAGGATTACAACGAAGCCTATGTGTCACGCATGGCCCGCATTAACAGTTTGGCGGGCGATGAGTTCAACCGTGGTTTGCGCAGTTATTACTTTGGTATTGCATCGGTCACCTGGATGATTCACCCCGGCTTGCTGATGGCATTCAGCGCATTGATCGTGTTTGTGCTGATCCGCAGGGACTTCTATTCCGAAGCCCTGCAGATCATGTCGAAATAAACCAGGCTGTGAATTACCAGCTGCTGGTTTCGCGTTCGGGGCTTGCGCTGACTTTGTGAATGGTCAGGTCTGCGCCATTGAACTCTTCTTCGTCGCTTAGTCGAATGCCAACGGTTATTTTGAGCAATCCATAGACCACAAAGCCGCCCAGCAATGCAAACGCCACCCCGGCCAGTGTGCCGATCAACTGGCTCATGAAGGACACACCACCCATGCCGCCCAAGGCCTGCTGGCCGAACACACCGGCTGCGATGCCGCCGAATGCACCACAAATGCCGTGCAAGGGCCACACACCCAACACATCGTCTATTTTCAAGCGGTTCTGCGTGAAGGTGAACATGTAAACAAACAGCACGCCAGCCATTGAGCCCACCGCCAGCGAACCCAAGGGGTGCATGATATTGCTGCCCGCACACACTGCCACCAGGCCAGCCAGTGGGCCGTTGTAGGCAAAGCCCGGGTCATTGCGGCCAGCTGCCAAAGCACCCAGCGTGCCGCCCACCATCGCCATCAGGCTGTTCACAGCCACCAGGCCTGAAATGCCTTCAATTTTCTGGGCGCTCATGACGTTAAAGCCAAACCAGCCCACTGCCAGTACCCAGCTGCCCAGCGCCAGAAAGGGGATTGATGAAGGTGGGTGTGAGCTGATGCGACCATCCTTGGTGTAGCGGCCACGGCGTGAGCCCAGCAGCAACACGGCAGCCAGAGCGATCCAGCCACCCACTGCATGAACCACCACACTGCCAGCGAAGTCCATGAAGGGCGCACCAAAGCTGGTGGTCAGCCATTCTTGAAAGCCATAGTTGCCGTTCCACACCATGCCTTCAAACACTGGGTAGACCAGCCCGACCAGCGCGGCGGTGGCCACCAGCTGGGGCACAAAGCGTGCACGCTCGGCGATGCCGCCCGACACAATGGCGGGAATGGCTGCAGCAAAAGTCAGCAGGAAGAAAAACTTAACCAGTGAGTAGCCGTTGCCTTCATTGAGTACGGTGGCCGGTTCGTAAAAACCAACACCGTATGCAATGGCATAACCAATGAAAAAGTAGCTGATGGTACTGACCGAAAAATCGGCCAGAATTTTGACAAGCGCATTGACCTGGTTTTTGTGGCGCACTGTGCCCACTTCCAGAAATGCAAAACCGGCGTGCATTGCAAGCACCATGATGGCGCCTAGAAGCACAAAAAGAGTGTCCAGTGCGAGAGTGATTTGTTCCATTTTGGTGAATTTTCAGGTTTGTGGTTGAAAGTGGGGCATTAGCTGCAAAAACAATGCCCGTTTCAAAAGCCAAAAATGCACGCTATTGGTGCACCCCTGGTTTTCTGCGTTCTTCTTCCTGTTGGCGCTTTTTGTCGGGTGACTGATTGCTTCCATACCAAAAGCCAAGATTCCAGGGGAGTTGCTGATTGGCCTGAAATTCGGTGACCCGTCCTTGCAAATGCTGAATTTGCTCCAGCGCCTGTTCGACGGTGCAGGGTGGTTGGTTTGCCAGGTGTGCAATGGTTAAATTGCTGGCGATGAGCCCAATGTGTTGAAACGCTTGCATGACATGTTGTGTCAATTCACTGTGCGGTCGCAGTTTGACTTCGCTGTAATCGTCATTGAATTGCAGGCATTGCTCCAGTTCAATGGCGTGGCCAAATTCAGCCTGAATCATTTGGCGCAAAGGCTCTGTTTTAAGCTGTTCCGTGGGCATGCCAGTGGAAAGGCAATGTGTGGTGAAGCTGGTCAGGTGGCTGGCAATTTTATCGGCCACGGCAGCAGCCAGTGCAGCGGGCGTCACTGTTTTTTCAAGCAAAGCCTTGGCCATTTCACCGGCCTGGTCTTGGTATTCCCGGGTTGCATAGCGATCCTCTGTCACCGACAGTCCCCAATCAGTGGCCACATGGTTTTTAAGTGCTTGCACATGGTGAATTTCAAGGTCTTTCGCCTGTTTGGTGCCAAGGTGGCGGCTGTCTTGTTGCCGAACAAGCTGAAGCAAGTGCTGGTCGATCAGGTCATTTTTGGTTTGAATGACCAAGCCGGCCAGCCCTTGTTGCTGCTCAACAAGGTCGCTCGCGCAGCTCAGGATATTCAGTGTGGTCCCCTCGATGCACACGTTTAGTCCTTCTGCAAGGCTCAGCACGGCGCCGATTCTTTTAGGAAGTGAAATGGTCTCGTTACCTAAATGGCTGGAAATCAGGTGCAGGTTGCGCCGGTTTTCATTCACCATCAGTGGCGTGAGGCTGGTCGGCCTGCAATTCACTTTGGTGGCTTCAAAATCGCGGAGTGAATTCAGTGCTGCATTTTTTTGCGCCCCAGCGGCCGCATGTTGCTGAATGAACTGACGAATGCCCTGAATGGATTGCGAGAGGTGCTCTGAATAAGGTTTGCTGTTGGTGGGTGTTGCGGTGAATTGAGCCCAGGCCTTGCCGGTGGGGGGAATTGCAGGTAACTGGGGTGTGTGCGCCTGGGTGGTGGCTGTTGGGCCGGTATAGCCTGTCTGCCTGCTCACCTGTTGCCACACGGAGGCGTTTGACAGTTCAATGTGAAATGACATGCTGGTAAATGGGGATCCGATTGAACTTAAGTGTTCTACTCGCGGCAACAGTTCCAAATCAAGGTGCTTTCAGGGCTCCCCATAGAATTGCAAACAAACCATCGAACTGATCGATCAGGCGGTCGGTTTCTTTGCGCAAAAAGTGCATTTGCGCCACACGGCCAAACACGCCCATGAATACATCCAGCAGCATTTTGCTCGACACGCTGTTGTTCAACGCACCTTTTTGCTGGCCCTCCTTTAGCATGCCCAAAAATGCGCCCATCAACTCCGGGCTTTCATACACGGGCAAGTCGTGATAACGGCTGGCAGGTATCGACACAGTGAGCAGCAAGATCACCTTGGGGTGCTTGTCAAAATAGTCCAACATCACCCACAGTGTCTTTCTCAGGCGTTCACGGTAATCCTCAATACCCTCCAGGTGGTCGATCATTCGGTCGGCCAGGCGGCTCAAGGTGGTGTCCAGTACATAAGCGACCAATCGTTCTTTGCTGCCAAAGTACTTATAAATGGTTTGCAAGCTCACGTTGGCCGTACGTGCCACTTCAATCAGCGGTACGCTATTGAAATCGTGATTGGTGAACAGTTCCAGTACAGCATTTTCAATGCGGTCCAGTGTGGCTTTGCGCATTTTCGCCGGGTTCACATTCAGATCAATTTTGCCAACAGCAGTGCTTGCATTCATTTTGATTAACCGGGTGTGAAGTGGGTTTCATGAATTATTCACCAAATCATCATATTAATTACAATGGCGAATTGGAAAATCGGTAACCCAAATTACCATATGCATAGAGGCGGTACTCTAAAGTAACTTCATGGGTTGATTGTGCGTTTGCACATCGCCATTCTGGATTGTGACGAATTCACGATACTTTCGGTAATTTCGATTACCGAATCCCGAAAATCCAGGAGGCACAGATGCCATCGGCACTGATATTTGACGCAGTAAGAACCCCACGGGGCAAAGGTAAGAAAGACGGTAGCCTGCACCAGGCCACACCAGTATGGTTGCTAAACAACCTGCTGACCGCTTTGCAACAGCGCAATGACCTCGACACCAGCCTGGTGGACGATGTGGTGCTGGGTTGTGTAACCCCAGTAGGCGAGCAGGGTGCCGACATTGCGCGCACTGCGGTGCTGGACGCAGGTTGGGCCGAAACGGTGGCGGGTGTTACCCAGTCGCGTTTCTGCGCTTCAGGCCTGGAGTCAGTAAACCTGGCTGCAGCCAAAGTGGGCAGCGGCATGGAAGACATGGTGGTTGCTGGCGGCGTAGAAAGCATGAGCCGCTGGACCATGGGCAGTGATGGCGGCGCGTGGTTCATGGACCCCCGCATCAACGACAAACTTGGCTTTATTCCCCAAGGCATTTCCGCCGATCTGATCGGCACGCTGGAAGGCTTTAGCCGCACCGATGTAGACACCTACGCGGTAGAAAGCCAGCGTCGCGCTGCGAAAGCGCAGGCTGAAGGCCGCTTCAACAAGAGCCGTGTGCCCGTGAAAGACCTGAACGGTTTGATCATGCTGGACCACGACGAATTCATTCGTGGCAACGCCACCGTGGAAAGTCTGGCCACGCTGCAACCCTCGTTCGCAATGATGGGCAGCATGGGCTTTAACGCCACGGCTCTGCGCAAGTACACTACGGTTGAAACCATCAACCACATTCACCACGCTGGTAACAGCTCGGGCATCGTGGACGGTGCAGCCTTGGTGCTGGTTGGTAGTGAAGAGGCTGGCCGCAAGGCTGGCATGAAGCCACGTGCACGCATTCGTGCAGCGGCGGTCATCGGTTCCGAGCCAACGATCATGTTGACTGGCCCAACAGCAGCCTGTTTGAAAGCGCTGCAAAAAGCAGGCTTGAAAGCGTCCGACATCGATTTGTGGGAAATCAACGAAGCCTTCGCTGTTGTGCCCATGCAAACAGCACGCAACCTGGGTGTCAGCCTGGACCGCGTGAACGTCAACGGCGGTTCAATCGCCATGGGTCACCCACTGGGTGCAACCGGCGCAATTATTTTGGGCACCTTGCTCGATGAGCTTGAGCGGCAAGACAAAACCTTGGGCCTGGCCACACTGTGTGTGGGCGGCGGCATGGGTATTGCCACCATCATCGAACGCATTTAATCGGCCGAAGGAGAAACAACAATGAGTGCAGTGAAATTTGAACTCGGTCAGGATGGCATCGCAGTGGTAACACTGGACATGCCTGGTCGTTCCATGAACGTATTGAATGAAGAATTGATGGGCCCGTTTGCGGAAGCCCTGACCCGCATTGAAACCGACGCCACTGTAAAGGGTGTTGTGCTGACTTCTGGCAAGCCAGAATTTTTGGCCGGTGCTGATCTGGACACGGTTTACAAAATCACCGACCCACAGCAGGCATTTGATTTGGCAGAAGCCTTCAAGACCCTGTTGCGCCGCATGGAAAAATGCGAGAAGCCGATTGTTTGCGCCTTGAACGGCACTGCATTGGGTGGCGGACTGGAACTGGCCATGGCCTGTAACCACCGTGTTGCATTGAACAACCCCAAAGCCAAATTCGGTTTGCCCGAAGTGAAGCTGGGCCTGTTGCCCGGCGGCGGTGGCACACAGCGTTTGCCCCGCATGATCGGTATTCAGGGCGCGTTGGAAATGATGACTCAAGGTTCCGAGCTGCGCGTTGAGCAGGCTGTGAAGAAGGGCATTGTGCAGGAAACTGCGGACACGCTTGAGGAAATGATTGCCAAGGCCAAAGCTTGGGCAGTGGCCAATCCAAAGGCATTGCAGCCTTGGGACGTCAAGGGCTTCAAGTTCCCCGGTGGCGATTCCAAGCACCCCGCCATTGCGCAAATTTGGGCGATTGCACCGAGCATGGCCAACGCCAAGGCGTTTGGCAATTACCCAGCGCTAACCCACATTGCAAGCTGCGTGTTTGAAGGCGGTATTACCGACATCGACACTGGCCTGAAAGTGGAAAGCCGTTACTTCGCTGCTTGCGTGTTGTCGCAAGAAAGCAAGAACATGATGAACACGCTGTGGTATCAGCTGAACAGCATCAAGAAAGGCCAAAGCCGCCCAAGCGCACCTGCGAAAAGCAAGGTCAAGAAAATTGGCGTGCTGGGTGCAGGCATGATGGGTGCCGGCATTGCGTATGTGTCTGCGAAAGTGGGCATTGAAGTGGTGCTAATCGACGCCACGCAAGAAGGCGCCGACAAAGGCAAGGCCTACAGCACCAACCTGCTGGACAAAGCCATTGCCAAGAAGCGCAGCACACCCGAAAAGAAAGACGCACTGCTGAGCCTGATCACCGCCACCACCGACTATTCCAAACTGGAAGGTGCTGATTTGGTCATTGAAGCCGTGTTTGAAGACCGTGGTGTGAAAGCAGACGTAACCGCCAAAGCAGAAGCAGTGATTCCTGCCACAGCAGTGTATGCATCCAACACGTCCACCTTGCCAATTACCGGCTTGGCCGAAGCGTCCAAGCGCCCCAACCAGTTCATCGGTTTGCACTTCTTTTCCCCCGTGGACAAAATGCCGCTGGTTGAAATCATCATGGGTGAAAAAACCGACGATGAGACACTGGCCAAAGGCTTCGACTTTGTTCAGCAAATCGGCAAAACACCGATTGTTGTGAACGACAGCCGTGGCTTCTTCACCAGCCGTGTGTTCGGCACATTCCTGATGGAAGCCGCAGCCATGGTGGGCGAGGGTGTTCACCCACGTTCAATCGAAATGGCGGGTCTGGAAGCCGGCATGCCCATGCCACCTTTGGCGCTGTACGACGAAGTGTCATTAAGCCTTAGTTTGCTGATCATGAAGCAAACCAAGAAGGACATGGAGGCTGCGGGCCAAACATTCCCTGAGCACCCAGGCTACAAAACCCTGACCACCGTGGCTGAAAAGCATGGCCGTATTGGCAAGAAAGACGGTAAGGGTTTCTACGATTATTCCCCAGCAGGCAAAACCCTGTGGAAAGGTTTGAACGAAGAATTCCCATTGGCCAAAGCGCAGCCCAGTTCACAGGAAATTCAGGACCGTTTGATGTACATCCAGGCCAATGAAGCCGCGCGCTGCTTGCAAGAAAAAGTGCTGCGTTCAGTGGCCGACGGTAACATCGGTTCCATTTTCGGTTTGGGTTTTGCGCCGTTCACAGGCGGCATGTTGCAGTTCATTAACGCGCAGGGCTTGCCCCAGTTTGTAAAGCGTTGTGAAGAGCTGGCTGCGCAATATGGCGAACGGTTCAAGCCTGCCAGCATGTTGGTCGAGCTTGCTGCCCAAGGCAAGAAACTCGAAGACAACCTGAACTAAACGATTTGAATCAACAGGAGCAGTAACCATGGTATTCAAAGCAATCATGAATGGCTTGATCAAAGCCAAGGCCATGCCGCAAATTTCCGCAACCGAGCGCCAGGCGCTGGAAGCGGGTACGGTGTGGATCGACGGGCAGGTATTTTCCGGCAAGCCCGACTTTGCAAAAATGTTTGCCGAACCCTATTCGAAATTGAATCAGCGCGAGCGTGATTTCATTGATGGTCCCGTGCAGCAATTGTGCGAAATGTGCGATCCGCATGAAATTGCGACGACACGCGTTATTCCGAAAAACGCAGTCGACTTTTTGGCGTCGGCAGGTTTTTATTCTTTCCTGATCCCACAAAAGTTTGGCGGTCTTGAGTTTTCGGCCAACGCCATTTCAACCATCATGTCGGTGATCACGGCGCACAGTCCCTTGCTGTCCACTTTGGTGGTCATTCCCAACAGCTTGGGTGCAGCCGAATTGATCAAACACTACGGTACACAGGCGCAGAAAGAGCACTACCTGCCACGCCTGGCCAGTGGTGAATATCTGCCGTGTTTCGGCTTGACCGAGCCCACAGCAGGTTCAGACGCAGCTTCCATTCTGGCGCGTGGTGTGGTGTTCAAAAACGCCGAAGGCAAGGTTCAGATCAAACTGAACTTCCGCAAGCGTTACATCACCTTGGCACCTGTGGCCAACCTGATTTCGCTGGCTTTCAAGCTGCAAGACCCCGAGAACCTGCTGGGTAAAGGTACCGACGCTGGCATTACAGTGGCCTTGGTTCACCGCGGCATTCCCGGCCTGGAAATGGGCAAGCACCACCAGCCAATTGGTGATGCGTTCTACAACGGTCCAATCATTGGTCGCGATGTTGTTATTGACGCTGATGAAATTATTGGTGGCGCAGAATGTGCAGGCCAAGGCTGGCGCATGCTGATGGAACAGCTGGCTGGCGGCCGTGCAGTTTCATTGCCTGCTGGTGCAGTGGGTGGTGTGCGTGCAGCAGCCGCCGCTTCCGGTGCATATGCCCGGGTGCGTCAGCAGTTCGGCATGCCCATTGCTGAAATGGAAGGTATTCAGGAAAAGCTGGCTGAAATTGCAGCCATGGCTTACCTCAGTGAAGGGGCGCGCATTTATGCGGTTAGTGCACTGGACAACAACGAGCAGCCACCCGTGGTCTCGGCTGTGTGGAAGGCCTACCTCACCGAGCTTTCACGCGAACAAGCAAAAAATGCCATGGATGTAATGGCCGGCGCTGGCGTGATGCAAGGCCCCAACAATGTGATTGGTCGCGGCTATTGTTCAGCCCCGGTTGCCATCACCGTTGAAGGCGCAAACATCATGACCCGTTCGCTGATTACCTTTGGTCAAGGTGCTGTGCGTTGCCACCCCTATGCGTTCAAAATTGCGAATGCACTGGAAGCCAACGACCTGCCCACATTCAGCAGTGCGTTGAAAGGCTGGATTGGCCACATGGTAGTGAACACCAGCCGCTTGGTCGGCCTTACGCTGACTCGCGGCCACCTGGCCAGCACGCCCAAAATTGATGGCGTAACGCCTTACCTGCGCAAGCTGGCTTGGGCGTCGTCACGCTATTCATTCCTGACCGACATGGCCCTGATCACCGTGGGTGGCAAACTGAAAGCACGCCAGCAGCTTACAGGTCATTTTGCGGATGCCCTGGGCTGGCAATTGTTAGCCATCTCGACCATTCGCCGCTATGTGGCCGAAGGCGAGATCAAGGAAGACTTGCCGCTGGTTCAGTACGCTTGTGAATATGCTTTGGCGAAAGTGCAAAAGGCATTCGAATCCATTTATGCAAACTTCGGCAACAACACAGTGGGCTTTTTGCTGCGCACCGTGGGCTACTTCAGCCTGCGCGTGAATCCGATCGTGGGTTCAGGTCTGGATCGTTTGGTGCCCACTGTGGCCAAAACAATCACCAAGAGTGGCGCACAATTTGGCCGTATTACTGGCGACTTGTACATGCCCAAGTTCAACCTGGCTGATTTGGACAACGACGAAGTGTTGGCCAACACCACAGGCGTCAAACGCTTGATGGCAGCATTCCAGGCTGTGCAAGAAGCCGAAGTGGTGCAAATGAAAGTGATTCAGGCGCGTCGCTCCAAACTGGTTGACAAAGGTTCTGTGCAAGAAATGGCAGAAGCAGCATTGGCCAAAGGCATTATTACAGCGGCAGATAAAAAGCTGCTGGACCGTGCCAACCGCATTAGCCTGGAAGCTATCATGGTCGATGAGTTCACACCGCAAGAGTTCTTCGGTGACAACTCGGTGACCTATGCGCCAGGTTTTGAATGTGCCAACGTGCCCAATGTTAGCCACGGCGCGGCGGTACAGGGTGAGCGTTTGAGGGTTGTGAACTCTTAAGGCGCGTGCGAATGTGAGCGGTGCCCTGGCTTGGCTTGGGGCACTGTTCGCTTCGCCCGGCTTTGCAAGGTTTCCCGGCGGATTCGCAGCGCGGGGCGATTGCGAAGCAATCGATGCGAAGACGCCGAGGCGTTTCGCATGCCCCAAGCCAGAAGCATCAAGCCGGAACTAGAAACCTTGCTTAGGGAGAGGCGAATAGCGCTCCGAGTCAAGCTGTGTCATTCCCGTTCAAAATCAACAAAGTTATTCACAACCAATCAATCACCGAGGCTGCTACACATGTCACCCATTCAAGACCCCACCTTGCTCGAAGGCATCACCGTGCTGGATTTGTCGCGCAACTTGCCCGGGCCTGCCACGTCGCTGATCTTGCAGCAAATGGGTGCCACGGTCATCAAGATGGAGCCTCCTCACGGGGACGATGCCAAAAGCATGCCCATGCTTTACGCCGCTTTGAACAGCAGCAAAAAAATCGTGACTGCCGACTTTCGCACCCCTGAAGGCATTCAGGCATTGAAAGACTATGCAGCCAAAGCCGACGTACTTATTGACGGTTTTCGCCCCGGCGTGATGGCAGACATGGGTTGCGGCTACGACACCTTGAAAGCCTTGAACCCCAAGCTGGTGATGTGCTGCATTACCGGTTACGGGCAAAAAGGTGCGCTGGCTGAAAAAGCCGGGCACGACATCAATTACATGGCCCTGAGCGGCCTGCTCGATGGCTTGCAAACCGCTGAGGGCGACATTCCGGTGCCCGCCGTTCAGTTCGGTGATTTGTTCGGAGGAACGGCAGCAGCGGTGCAGGGTATTTTGGCGGCCTTGTTGAAGGCACAACGCACTGGGCAGGGTAGTTTTGTGGATGTGTCCATGACGCACAACCTGTGGAAGCAAAACATCATGCCCGAGAGCATGGAGCAAATGTGGATCATGCTCAGCGGCAAACCGGCCAAACACCAAGACGATTTGCTCAGTGGCGGGCTGGCTTGTTACAACGTGTACCGCACGGCTGATAATCGCCATTTGGCGGTGGGCTCACTGGAGCACAAATTCTGGAAAGTGGCCTGCGAAGCCATGGGCAAGCCCGAGTGGTCCAATATTCACTGGAGTCGTGGCGCCATGCCCAGCACCCCGGCAGCCCTGCAAATGCTCGCAGACATGAAATCTCTAATTGCTTCCCAGCCGCTTGCGCACTGGGAGCAGGTGTTTGGCAATGTGGATGCCTGTATTACCCCCGTGTTGACTCGTGCTGAAATCAAGCAGAGAAATTTGCTGCGTATTTGATGCTTTTTCTGGTGTAAAAGTAACGCCGGTAAATCGAGTACAGCGCCTAAAATGCTGAAATCTTTGGGTTAACTTACGTGATTCTTACCAAAATCCCGGGAAGAATGGTATTGTTGATTCTGCCGGAAGTCTTATACAACACTTATAAAAACCGAGCCCACGCAGGCTCCGCCGGGGAGACATAAAAAGCCACTCGAAGTGGCACCTCCTTGGCCGCATTCGCTCGGTTTACAGGAGATCAGTTACATGTCAGCACGTCCCGATGAGGCCGCCCCAAAGGTGTCGCCCGATCAATTCAATGGTTTTGTCAGCAAAGAAGCGCAAGAATTATTTGAGTCCCGTTATTGGACCAAAAGTTATCCCCCCGGCGTGTCCGGTGACATGCCTACGCTGCGTTACAACAGCATGCTGGAATTGATTCAAGAGTGCTTGAAAAAGTTTGCTGATCGTCCGGCTTTCGTGTCTGCAGGCACAGAATTTTCATACAAACAGGTCGATGATCTGTCAGACCAGTTTGCGGGTTACCTGAAATCCATCGGTGTCAAAGCTGGCGATGTTGTGGCCATTATGTTGCCCAACTGCGTTCAGTTTCCCGCATGTTTCGTGGGTGCCATGAAGCTGGGTTGTACCTTGACCAATGTGAACCCCCTGTACACCGTGCGTGAACTGAACCACCAGTTGAAAGACTCTGGTGCAACCACCATTGTGGTGTTCGAGAACTTTGCCAACACCTTGCAGCAATCGCTTGAAGGCACCCAAGTCAAGAACATCGTCATTACACAGCTGGGCGACTTGCTGGGTGGGCTGAAGGGCTTGATCGTCAACTTCGTGATGCGCAAAATCAAGAAGATGGTGCCAGCCTACAATTTGCCCCAGGCTGTGCCAATCAAAAAGGCCCTGGCTGCAGGCAAAGGTGTTGCATTCCCCAAGCCGACTCCCAAGTTGGACGACGTGGCCTTGCTGCAATACACCGGTGGAACCACAGGTGTGTCCAAGGGTGCCATGCTGACTCAACGCAACTTGATGAGCAACATGGAACAAGGCTTGGCCTGGATGAGCGAAGCCATTGGCAAAGACCCCATTTGCGTGGTCACCATGCTGCCGCTGTACCACATCTACGCCCTGGCCGTGAACTGCATGCTGTTCATGACCTTCGGTGCGCGTAACATTCTGATTGCGAACCCCCGTGATGTGGGCACCGTCATGAAGGTGCTGCGCAAGGAAAAATTCCATGTCATTACGGCGGTGAATACGCTGTTCAATGCGTTCCTGAACAACGAAGAATTCTGTAATCGCGATTTCTCGGACATGAAGTTTGCAATGAGCGGCGGCATGGCACTGCAACAGCCCATCGCCGAGCGTTGGTTCAAAGTCACCGGTTGCGCGATCTCTGAAGGCTTCGGCATGACAGAAACCTCACCGGTCGTTACTGTGCCGCCTCTGCACGGTGGCGAACGCCCAGCCTTCCGTGGCAATGTTGGTTTGCCAATTCCCGGTACCGAAGTGCGCTTGAAGCGAGACGATGGTTTGTGGGGTGGCTTGAATGAGCCTGGTGAAATTTGTGTGCGTGGCCCGCAAGTCATGTTGGGTTACCTGAACCGTCCTGAAGAAACAGCCAAAACCATTGACGCTGAGGGCTGGTTGGCCACAGGCGACATTGGCACCATGGACGAGCAGGGCTTTGTGAAGATCGTGGATCGCAAGAAAGACATGATCATCGTGAGCGGCTTCAACGTGTTCCCGAACGAGATTGAAGACGTGGTTGCGCAGCACCCTGGCGTGCTGGAATGTGGCGTGGTTGGTGTGCCCGACCCGGTAACCGGTGAGAAGGTCAAGCTGGTTGTGGTGAAAAAAGACGCCAGTGTGACCAAGGAAGATTTGATCGCGCATTGCCGTCAAAACCTGACTGGTTACAAAATCCCGTCATTCGTTGAGTTCCGCGACGACCTGCCTAAAACTCCGGTGGGTAAAATCTTGCGTCGTGAGTTGCGCGACAAGCCGAAAGAGACTGCATAAGTTTTGTCGGACTCAATAAAAAAGCCACCTGCAAAGGTGGCTTTTTTTATGCATCGAACGGTTTAGTTGCGCACGTACATTTCAACGCGGCGGTTTTGTGTACGGCCTGCTTCAGTGTCGTTGGTGGCCGCTGGAAAACGCTCACCCAGACCCGCAGCAGTTAGTCGCGCTCCGGAGATTCCTTTGGTGGTCAGGAAGCTGGTCACAGACTGCGCACGGCGCACTGACAAATCCTGATTGTATTCATCGCTACCGGTGCTGTCGGTGTAGCCGATCACACACACAATCGTGTTGGGGTTGTCACGCAAGGTGGCAGCAATTTGATCCAGTGTGCCTGCAAACTGGGGCTTGATTGCTGTTTTGTTGGTGTCGAACAAAGCAGCACCGGGAATGTCCAGCATCACTGAGCCGTCACGTTGTTCGCGCACAGCGATCTGGCTGCCCACCAGGTAACCAAACAGACCGCCCAATGCGGCACCACGCACAGTGTCCTTGCCATCAATGCTGTTGCCTACAATGGCGCCACCAATTGCACCTACGGCGGTACCGATTGCTGTTTTGGTGTTGTCTACCTTGCGCTCAGGGGCTACAGGGCAACCCGCAACCGCCACGGGTGATCCGGGGGCAGGTTGTTGTGGCGCTTGCGGTTGTTGGAAAACGCCGCCACCATTGCTGGCACAACCTGCTGCGAACAAAGTAAGGGCAATTGCTGAAAGTTTGAATTTATTCATGGTGTCATTCCTCGAGTTTTGTATTGACTTGTTTTCTGTCTGTTTAATTCTAACGCCTTAACCTTTTACAGGTTGACTATAAAAATTTCATGGCGCTACACTCCAACATGCTTAAATCATTAACGATACTTCTTGCGTTTCAGGCCTTGGGCGAGTTGCTCAGCTTCTCGTTGTTTCCATCCATTCCGGGTCCGGTGCTGGGTTTGATCGCCTTGCTGGCATTTTTCTTCATCAAGGGCGGTGTGCCTGCCGATATTCAATCCACAGCCAATGTGTTCACTGCCAACTTGGGGTTGCTGTTTGTACCCGCGGCGGTGGGGGCGGTCGTATTTTGGCCAGTGTTGGCTGAATTCGGGGTGGTGATTCTGATTACCTTGCTTGTAAGTGTAGTGGTCACCTTGGTGGGTACGGCATGGTTGCTCGATCGGCTCGCCGCCAGGTTTATGCCTGGTGACGTCAGTGAGGCCCCCAAGAATGACTGAATCGGCCCGTCGTGTTCTGGAGCTTCCCGAGATCTGGGTTTATCTCAGCGGGAATCCGCTGAGCGCGTTGTTTTTGACCCTGCTGGCCTATCAAATTGGTTTGTGGTGCTACAAAAAAAGCGGGCAGCACCCGTTTACCAACCCGGTCATGATTGCTGTGTTGTTGCTGGCCGCATTTTTACAAATTACAGGTTTAAGTTATCAGCAGTATTTTGAAGGTGCACAGTTTGTTCACTTCTTGCTGGGTACAGCCACTGTGGCGTTGGCGGTTCCAATTTACCAGGGCCTTACCGCGGTGAAAGGTCAAACCGTGCGCACGCTGGTATTGTTGAGCGTGGCTCTGTTGGTGGGTGGTGCCTTGTCGATTGGTAGTGCTTTGGGCACTGCCTATTTATTGGGAGCCAACCTCGACATTGTACAAAGCCTGTGGGCGAAGTCTGTTACGGCACCAATTGCCATGGGCGTTAGCGAGCGCATTGGGGCCTCGCCAACACTCACCGCCTTGTTTGCCATTGTCACAGGCATTCTGGGTGCAGCAGTTGGCACTTGGTTGTTCAATTCCATGGGTATGAAGCGTTGGTGGGTTCGTGGTTTTACCATGGGCCTGGCCGCGCATGGTATTGGTACAGCGCGTGCGTTTTCAGTGCACCCCGAGGCGGGTCGCTATGCCAGCCTTGGCATGGGCTTGCACGGTATTTTTGGTGCGCTGTTAATTCCGTGGGCGTTTGGGTTTTTTAGCTAAACACCCGGGTACTTAGAAACAGGCCGCCCATGCAGCCACATACACAGCCCGCATGTCGGGGCTGGCGTAGCCCAGCATCACCAGCAAGGCGAACACCACCAACACCACTTTGGCCCAACGTGGCATCAGTGGTGTGCTGGTCTGTGAATTCTCAAGCGGCTTGTGTTGCGGGCTCATTCGGTGTTGCGCTTTGTTCCTTGATAGGCCAGTTTACCGCAGCTGCGATCACACTCAAAGCAACGCAGATCCACCACACCATCATGTAACTGCCGGTGGCATCAAACAACAAGCCCCCAAGCCAGCCACCCACAAAGGCACCAATTTGGTGGAACATGAATACCAGTCCACCCAGCATTGACAGGTTTTTAACACCAAACATGGACGACACCGTGCCTGTGGTTAAAGGCACAGTCGACAGCCAGAGAACCCCCATCGCAGCCGCAAACAAATACACGCTCCAGGTGCTTAAGGGCGCCAGCACAAAAGCCACAATGAGCACACCGCGCAAACCATAAATGCCGGTCAGCAGCATGGGCTTTCTGAATTTGCCGCCCCACAGCCCGGCAAGATAACTGCCCAGAATGTTGAACAGGCCAATCAAGGCCAAAGCAGTGCTGCCCACACTGGCGGGTATGCCACTGTCTTGCAGATAGCTGGGCAGGTGTACGCTAATGAACAAAATTTGAAAGCCGCACACAAAGTAGCCCACGCTCAACATGAGGAAGGCTCGGTGCTGAATGGCTTGCCCCAGCGAAGCCCACATGCCCAGCTCTTTGCCCGCAGGCGTTTCCTGATGGCTGGCGGCAGTGTTCGGGCACTCGGCGCTGCAAGGCGTGTCGTCGGTATTCAGGGGCTTGGCTTTTGGCTCGATCAATTGCCATGCCAACACCAAAATGATGACGGCAAAGCAGGCCAGAATGGTCAGTGCCGAAGACCAACCAACCTGGTTGATCAAAAACAGGCCTCCGGGCAAAAATGCAAACTGTCCCAGTGAGCCCAGGGCCATGGAAATACCCATGGCCATGCTGCGTTTTTCAGGGGGCATGGCACGGCTGACCGCGCCAAATACAACCGGAAAAGTGGTGCCGCTTAAGCCCAGTCCGATCAAAATACCAGCGCTGAATGTCAGCATGCCAGGGCTTTCAACCATGGCCATTAAAAACAAACCCAGCGCATACAGTGCGCCACCAAGAATCATGGTGATGGCTGAGCCCAAGCGATCAGCCATTCGGCCTACAAATGGCTGCGCAATACCCCAGACCAGGTTTTGCATGGCAATTGAAAAGGCAAATACTTCGCGCCCCCACTCGTTGCTTAAACTCATGGGCTGCAGGAAAAGCCCGAATGAATGGCGTATGCCAAGCGAGATGGTCATGATAAAAGCCCCACACCACAGAATGGTGAGGGGTGATACGGCTTTGTGGGGGGTCAAGCGCATGGTGATTGCAAATTAAGGTTTGATGTAATCAAAGCCCTGTTGGGTTTGCAGGTCGGCAACACGCACCACACCCGATGGTGTGTAGTTGGCATCCAGCACAAATTGGTCTTTGTTCAGTTTGCGGTTTTTCAAAGTGATTTCGCAAATCTCGAACACCACACCGCGCGCGGTCAGTGCACTGACCAAGGGGGCGTATTGAGTGCCCGTTTCAGCGTGTTTGGCACCCTCCATGAGAAAGTCCACGCCATTGGCATGGGTCACCACGATAATCGTGGTTTTGGGCGACACGTCCAGGTGGTTTCGAATATTACGCAGCGCCTTCAATGGTTGCTCGGCACCGTCAATGTGATAAACCACCTTCGAGGTAATGTCCTGTGTGTTCATCCGCTTCACAGGGGCAGATTCCTGTGCGTACACCGTGCCAGTCAACATCAAGCCTGCTGCAAAGGCCACCACGGTATTTCTGATCAAAAGCCAAGTCATTTTTTCTCCTTCAATGTCGGTTAACCCCGCCTTATCCCACGAAAAGGTGGGGTCGTTGAGGTGACTCCTTAGAGGGATGTTTAACCCATCGCCCATCTGGATACTGAACTGTACCGAATTGGAATGGATGAGCAACAGTATGAAACCCAACACCGTATTAAACACCGCTTTGTCGGTGAGCAAAATTGGTGTTTACGCGGCTGTCGTCCTTGGCGCTGCGGCTTGTTCATCGCTTCGACCCTTTGGCCAGGAGGACGAGTTTCGTGCCAAATTGAAGGCGCCGGACATCACTGGCGCCAGTTCGACAGCTTCCCAGGTTACCTTGCCGATTGAGCGCTTGCCCTCCGACACGTTCTGGGTTCGTCCCCAAATCTCGGAAGGTGATTTGCCTGATCGACGTGTCGACAACCTGTCGGTCACAGAACGCGGTTTATTTGATGTGTTGCAGCTGATTTTCGCCAGCACCAACATGCCATTGAGTTTTGAGGGTGGGGCGGATGCAGCGTCCCGTTATGGGGTGGTCACGCTGAACAACTTGAGCGG
Source organism: Limnobacter sp. (assembly GCF_043511195.1). Lineage (NCBI taxonomy): Bacteria > Pseudomonadati > Pseudomonadota > Betaproteobacteria > Burkholderiales > Burkholderiaceae > Limnobacter > Limnobacter sp. Next base: position 1,117,818 of record NZ_CP121330.1, read on the forward strand.
TAGTCTGCCGCAGGTCATGAACAAGTTGGGCGAGATCATGGGGTTCTTCTGGACTGTGACCGAGTCGGGTGTGCTGAGGATCATGCCCGAACAGCAGTTTGTGGTCACCATGCCACCCGTGCTGAATGAGGACAGCATGGCTGGCATTACCAACACCATGCAGTATCTGGGCGCGCGTGACGTGTACCTGGATCGCATTAACAGGTCGCTGGTTTTTCGTGCCAATCGCCGTGCATTAAGCGACATCCAGAATTATCTGGAGCGGGCACGGGCCACACGATCGTTGATTGTGTATGACATGAATGTGTTGCAGGTTGATCTGAATGACTCCAACAACATGGGTGTGCGTTGGGAGTTGTATAAAACCGGAAACGGGATCAACACGGCGCCGGATTCGGCACTTGCAGGTGCCTCAAGTACGGCAGACCGAATTACCCAGTTGACCCGTACCGCGTCGGGCATTGAAACCCTGATTTTCGGTGAAAACTTTTCAACCAATTTTCTGATTGATTTTTTAAAGTCGCAAGGCGACGTAAAAACGTTGAGTCAACCCAAAATTGGTTTAATGAATGGCACCAACGGCAATATTCGTGTGGGGCAATCCACCACCTTCGTCTCGCGCGTGGGGTCTCAAATTGTCAATGGCGTGGCGCAGTCTACTGCGGACACGCAAAACCTGCGGACTGGTCTTGAAGTCTCGCTGACTGGCGAGGCGCACGACTCAACCATTTACACCCGCATCAATATTTCAATCACTGAACTGTTGGCGTTAAAGCGCTTCACTGCCTTGGGCGTCGATCTGAATCTGCCCGAAGTGGCCGACCGTGAGCTGAAAACACAAGTGCGTTGTCGCCCTGGTGACACGATATTGCTGGGTGGCATTACCGTGTCCAGGGCGCAAGACGATTTTCAAAGTGGTTTGGGCACGCGCAGTCGAACCGAGGCCACGAAACAAACTGAACTGGTGGTGACCATTCGCCCACGCCTGTTGCTGTTCGGGGAAGTGGCCAAGCAGGAGCAGCCTGCAGCACAAACGCCTGTGTTGGAACCTGTGGAAACGGCGACACGCGCTTTGCGTTTGTCCACAAGCCTGGGCTTTGTTCCGGCACCAGTTCAAATGATTTCCAAGCTGACCCAGGTTCAGGAGCGGTAATTCATGCAAATCTACTCAAACCGAATTCTGATGTGTACCTTGATTGTGCTTCTTGTTGCCCGGTCTGGCGTGGCCTTGTCCCAGCAAACAATCGCAAATCCATTGATTCGTCCAGCCGTGTCGCAAGCGATACCCTCAGGCAGTGGATCGGGGGCGACTAATGCGTCACAAAGTCAGTCTGATCCCGATGCTGGCGGTGGTGCCGCTGAGCTGCGCAGGCAGGCCGAGCGCAGAATTACCCAGGAAGACCTGAACATTCGGCAGCAAGCCTTGAACTCTCCCGTATTGCCAGTTCCGCTGATCAACCTTTTTGCCAACATGCAGGTCACTGCCCATTTCCAGGGGGCCATTGTCATGCGCAGGGTTGAAAACGATTTTGCGTCTCCGCAGGTGATTCAGTCTGCGGCTGTTCAACAATCGAGCAACGGCCGTGGCGAATCTCCTCCCGCTGTGGTTGTACCTCGTCCCGTGTCTCGCTCATCGGGCGCACTTCGATTGCGGGTAGGAAAAACTGAAAATGTCAGTGGTTATCCCTTGCGAGCCATGGTGAACGGGCAAGACATCACGGTTGATTGGCGTAGTGAAAATGGTGCCTGGGTCAACGTTTTTTATGGTGCGCTTGAATCCAGTGCGGGCGGCCTTCCTCAGGTACCCAGTGATTCTCAGTTATTGAAAGTGGAAACCGATCGGTTTGATCATTTGGTCCCTGTATTGCGAACTCAAACCTTCTCGCCTTCCGGTACCTTGGGCGGCCAGCAGGGCGGTAACTTGGGCTCTGGGTTTGGCGGTGGAAACGGCGGTTTCGGTGGTGGCCCGGGTGGCAACAATCAACCAGGTTTTGGTACTGGCTTTCCCAACTGAAGGAAACATGCAGCATGAAATCACTTGAGGCAGATTTGATGCAAGCCGGGCTGGATGATCATCAGCTTAATTTGCTTCGCCAACAACACACCCATCTGCGTGGAGAAGGGCGCTCGGCGGAATTGGGCAGCCTTGCTTTGCGCTCACGGTTTTTGAATCTTGATGATCTGATCGATTCGGGTTCTCAGGAAGACTCCAATGTGATTGGCGACCACTTCACGCTTCAAACTATTTTGCCGCTTGAGTTCTGTCGGCGTTTTGTTTGTGTGCCCACCGAGTTTTCAAAAGGTGTGCTGACCTTGCGTTGCGCCCAGCCACTGAAGGCAGCGCAACAGGATCGAATACGTCAGATTTTGCGGGCCCCCGTTTCGGCATTGAAATTTTTACCTTCCAGCCGCCAGGAAGTGTGCGAGCTGTTGCTGCGAATTGAGCAATCGGGTTCAGTAAATGGTTTGATCACAGTTCTTCGGCATGAGGGGCTTGAAGCCGGGCGCCTACGCAGCCTGGTTTATGCGGTGCTCAAAGAGGCTTTGTCCTTGCGTGCCAGCGACATACACCTCAGCCGCAAAGGCGACCCCGATGCCTGGATCGCGTATCGGGTGGATTCGGTCATGCGCCAAACCCACTTGTTGCCTGAGTTGCTAATGCAATCGCTGGTGGCCCGGATCAAAATTGAAGCGGGTATGGATGCATCCAATAGCCGCACGGCTCAAGATGGTCGTTTGACCGTTGAGCATGAAGGCAGGGTGGTGGATTTTCGAATTTCCACGCAACCGCTAGTAGATGGCGAGTCCGTTGTGCTCCGTGCATTGGATGCATCTCTGTTGCCCAGTCTGGGGGCTTTGTTTCCAGGCCAGCCCAAGATGACGGAGTTGATCCGAAGCATCACCAATCAAACCGGGAAAACCGGTGGATTGGTATTCATTTCCGGTGCGACAGGCTCGGGCAGAAGCACCACGCAGTACACCGTGGCTTGCGGCTTTCGGCGTGATGCCATGAATGTGATCACGGTAGAAGATCCGGTTGAATACATTTTACCCTTCGCCAAACAAATTCAATTGCAGGCCTTGGTGAAGCAAAAGGCAATTGAACTTGAACGTTCGATTTTACGCCAAGACCCGGACATCTTGATTTTTGGTGAGGTGCGGGATGCCGATTCTGCGCGTGCCGCCCTGGCCTTCGCCGAAAGTGGTCACTTGGTGATTTCTACCATTCACGCCAACAGTGTGTTGCAGGTGAGTGAGCGCTTTTTGTCCATGATTGACCCGGCCCACCGTGCTGATTCCGAGTTTTTGCTTGCGCATTTCTTGCGGGTCGTGATTCACCAGCGTCTGGTGCGTCGACTTTGCTCATGCGCAAAACCTGTTCAAGGGGAAATACTGGACATGTTCCATTCACAGGCGTATCGACTCACGGGCGGCTTGATCCTGCCGCGCGTAGGTTTGCGTCAAAAGGTCGGTTGCACGCGTTGTGCCGGTTTGGGGTATTCAGGTCGGGTTGCTGCACATGAAACCATGCATGTGCCTGTTGACGAGTCAATGCGTGGCCGTTTTGTGAAGGCATTTAAAAGTCACAATCTTGAGTTGCCTGTTGATTTATGTACTGAGAACGGTGTTGATTACACCAGCCGGCTACAAACCCTGCAAACCCTGTTGGATCAAGGCTTGGTCGATTGGCCCAGTGTCCTTCAGGTTCTTGGTGTGGCAGGGGATTAAGCATGTCCATTTCTAACTTCCGGGTCGATTACCTGGCTCCCCAAATGCTGGATGCGACTGCACGACCTGACGACAGGCTAAGTGGTTACTTTCGCCATCAATTGGTGATTACTGCGTCTAGAAAACGCGAGGCAATTCAGCAAGTGATTGACCGTGGTGGCGTTGTGCTGGATGTATTTGAACTGCAAGCCAAAGGGCGTCTGTCCCGCCTGTTTGGTTCGAAAGTGAGTCGCAGTTACAAACAAAAATTTTTGCAGGCGCTTGCGTTTAATGTGCGTTCAGGCTTGTCACCCGAGAAGTCACTGGAGCAGGTAATTTTGGGTGAATTGGGTGAGCCGCGTTTGATGTTGAACCAGGCTTTGAATGCATTGCGGCAGGGTTTCGGATTTGTGGCCGCAGTCGAACTGCTGAACTGGTTTGATGATTCTACGCTGGCGGTATTGAGCGCAGGCGAGGCCGCCGGCCAGTTGAGCGAGGCCCTTGAAACAGCCGTGAGTTTTTATGAAAAAGGCTCAGCCACTTTGAAGTTGATGTTTGGTGCGGTCACCTGGACTGCACTTGATCTGATTATGGCGGTGTCTACAGTTGTTGGCATGCGTTTTGGTTTGATTGAGCAGTTAAAGGCAACGCCACTCATGAGCGAAGATCCCGCCAAGGTTGCGCAATACAACAGCTCCCTTGCATTGGCTGAATGGGTCAACAATGGTTTGCTTGTATTTTCATTCCTGTTCTTTCTCATCCTGATCTACTTCACCATGCTGGTGTTGTCACCTGACCAGAAAACGCGTACGCAGGCGTTTGGCATGCTTGAGAAAGTACCGGTGATCGGCGAGTTGCTGATTTCCTCTGGCATTGCCGCGACCACACGGGTGTTGGGTTCTTTGTTGACTGGTGGTGTGGCATTTCTAAACGCTGTACAAATTGCGCGCAAAGGCACCATTACGCCCACCGTGTCCCTGTTCTGGAAAACCATCACCGATCGCAGCGAGATTGGCGAGCAGCCTGCAGTGGCATTCAATCATCCCTTGCTCGACAGCAGTGAGCGCCTACTGATTCGCGCACACAAAGATCAGGCGCAACTGGCTGAGTGTTTGGCCTCGATTTCACAAACCCGCGATGACAAAGCCAACAGTGCGGCACGCAAATTTGCGGTGATTGCGTTTGTGGCCTCACTGGCTTATTCGGGCATCGCAGTGCTGTTCGGTTTGGCAGTGGTGTATATGCAAAACGAAGTTGTGCTGTCAGGAGCCTAAGTCATGGAAGCCATCAAGTTAAAAAGTATTTATTCCATCTTGATCGCAGGGCGTTTGCCCGTGGGTACCGGCAGTGCACAAAAGGTGGTCATGAATCAGGCCTATGCAATTTTGGGCACCAACCGCCTTCATGCCTATTGTATGGAGCGCTCGGGACATGTGTATTACTTTGCCATTGAAAGTGCCTGGCTAAGTTCAGCACCTGGCTTCAATTTGCCCTTCGTTGATGTATTGCCCGACGGCCCTTTGCATGTAGGCGATGCGATCTATTTGATGCACGGCGCGGATTACTCAGCCGCCCTGATCATCGAAGGTGGCAGCGTGCGATTGCTTTGCAATGATCAAGATGTGTTGAAAGACTATCTGATTGGTCTGGACCTGCAAATTGTCGAAATTGATCACAAGGGTGGTAAACCGCTCAGCAGTATTCCGCAGGCCATTCAAGGCATTACCGAGCGTTTTAGTGCATTGATGATGAAGGGATCAATTGGCGTGCTGATCTCGGCATCCATGGTTTTTCTCGGTTCACAGGCAGCAAGTGCCTACACCAATAGCCAAGCCGCCAGTGGCCTGAATGCACAGGCTGTTGAGAATGACCTGAATGCCACACTGGTTAAGCTCAGCGTTCAACAGCCACTTGCCCGGCAAATTTCCCGAATACAAAAAGTGTCAGCGACTGTGGTGCGCTCAGGTGGCTGGATCGAGAAATACAAGATGAAAGGTGAAGACGACGAGTCTTTTGAATTGGTACTGCCGAGTTGGGTAAGCCAGGATTACCTCGATTCCCTGGGGCGCGACGTGATCACCGATCTTAGGGATATGGAAGGGCTGCTAAGTGTACGTAAACAAGGCAAGAAGGAGTCAGTCAAGTGAAACTGGATATAAAGAACAACAGCTCATTGTGGATTGCCGAGGCCAGCCGACTCATGGGCCTTGCGCCGGTTTTCGCCATGATGTGTGCCGTAATCATGGTGATTTTGGCTGCATTTTCGGTGAACGATTTTCTTCGCGCAACCGAGCTTGAACGAAAAAGTCAGGAGTTGCCTGAGTTCACTTTAAAGCGTGTGCCAGTTGGCAAGGTGGTCTACGAGGAGTATGCCCGAGTGCTTTCCAGGTTAAGCCCGGACGTGCAAGTGCTTGCCAATCGCGACAGCATTAAGATTGATATTGCCGACCCCTCCAAATATGCCGAATTCATGTACGTATTGAATAGCGTACAGGGCATTTCAAAAGACGTGGTGTGGCATGCAGAGGAAATATGTCTGGCGGGCTGCTCGGGGCACGCTTCGCTGGCCGTTGTTAAAGGTATGACAGAGAAAGTGGAAGTCAAATTGAGAGGACAAGGCGATGAGTGAATCCGACAACAAAGTTGGCGTACCGTTTGCCAAACAAAAAGTGACCCTGGGGGTTGCGGCCTTGGGCATGGTGGGTTTGGTGTCATGGGCCGGTTGGACTGCATTTCAGGGTCCTTCCAATACAGGTGTTTCTCCGGTGGCCAGCGCATTTGCTGCCGGCACTTCTGCCAACAAATCTGACCGGGAAGTGGCCAGTATTAATGGTATGAAAATTACTGAAATGGAGTTGGGTGGCATGCTGCAGTCGGGCGTGGACCGCGCAATTGTGATCGACCGTTACATCAACAAAGTGGTGGCTGCGGAGCGCGGTCGCGAGATGTATGTGGAAGAGGCCAAAGCTGCCCTACGCGCAGCTGAGCGTGAAGTACTTTCTACTTTGTACACCACCAAGCGAATGGAAGAGTTACGCAAAGCTGTAAGCGACGACGAAGTAAGGGCTTACTACGATGCCAACGTACTAGACCAAAACTTTCAGCAGTGGAAAGTCAGTTATTACCTGAGCAATGATCAAAACGATGTGCAGCAAACCCTGGAGAAATTGAAGAAGGGCGAGAAGGACGCGCTTGATCAGTTAAAGCCACTGGTGGAGCAGGGTGACGGCTATGCCGTAGCTCAGGCGCTGCCTTACAACCTGGGGCGAGTGGTATCGAAAATGAAGAAAGGTGAGTTCAGCGAAGTGCTTAGATTGCGAAATGGCCTCTTGGTTTTGAAGATTGAGGACAGCAAACAATTTAAAAAACCCACCATGGAAGAATTGAAGCAAGACATAGTTCAGGCCCTTGCTTTAGAAAAATTCAATGCCGAACTTGAGCAGGCCCGCAGGCAGGCCAAGGTGGAGTTGAGTTAATTAAACAAGGCCTGAGCAACACAGGTAATCAAGGAGAACATCATGAAAGGTATTTTTAATCCCGTCGCCGGATTGCGAAAGCAAAAGCAATCGGGTTTCATTCAAGCGGCCTTGCTCTTCGGCATTGCCTTGATGACAGCCGTGCTGGGTGGCTTTGCATTGGCCAATCGAAGCCCAACCTCACAAACCGATGTGGAGCAAGCAAAAGTCAATGCCTCGGTTATTTTGAAACAGGCCAGTGATTTGCGCGATGGGGTGGCCAGGTACTCAAGCGATTTTGGTTCATCTGCAGTGTTGACCATGGATTTTTCGAATTCATCAGGGCAAGGTTTGTTTGATCCTGCGGCCCGGTACGCATCGCCACAAATTATGCCGACCTCTGCATTTGCAGCGGGTGCAGACACCAGCATCAAGCCGCCTTCAGCGCCATCGGCTGGGCACTGGTACATCAACAAGGCAACCGCGGGTAAATTGTTGGCGACAACTGAAGAAGACCCCATGGTGATTTTGCCTGACCTGCGTGAGGATGTGTGTGGCCGAGTCAACACGCTCTTGTACGGCAGTAACATCGTTCCTTCAGCAAGCAACGCTTTGTCGGACTGGCTCGCTGGCACTGACGGCGGAATTTCAGCAATCTCGACTGCTGCTCCGGCGGATGTATCGGGATGGCCAGAAGGCTGTATCGAAACCAGCGACAATAAGTTTGTGTATTTCAAGGTTGTTCAAGAAAACTAAGCCACCAAGACATCACCAAGCCCGCAATTGCGGGCTTTTTTTACGTTGTATTTCACCAAAGCAAGGGATGTGGGCTTGCTTGAATTCACCCGTTAACCCGGTATGCACCGAATTCCGTGCCAAGAACCGAGGTGAAAAAAGTGAATTGGAAAGCCATTCAACAGCAAAGCGGATTCATCGCTTCCTACATTTTGTACGGCATTGGTTTGCTGGCCATTGTGGGCGCGGCCTATGCGCGCTTGAATACCAGCGCACAGCAGGGTCAGTCTGTTCAAGACACCGTCAGCGAGGTTGCCGTACAACTCGAAGTCATTAAGGGAAAAATCATGCTTTGTGCGGCGGTTTATCCCGATGGCGACCATGAACAGTTCGACACACGGCATGCCTACCCGGCACCAGCCACCACGGGCAACGCTGCAGTCATTTCATCTGTTGTTTGTCCTGCACCCAATGGCGATTTGTCGCTTGCCCTGATGCCCGACGGAATTCCCTTGCCGGTCAGTCCTCCTGATTTCGACGAGTGGGTGTACGAGCACACGGAAACCGGGGGAATACGGCTGCGATTAATACCCCGTGTAAGCGGTGGTGCAGCAGCAACCCGAGAGCGCCTGTTGCGTCAGTACGAGGGGTCAGTCATCGCCTCGGGCGATGAACTTGTATTTGCGGTATTGAACTAGGAGTTCACATGAAGAAAAATAATTCCGGAATCAACACCGCCAGTTTTCAACCGAAACCCATTGTGCTGGCTGTTCAAAAGGCCCTGCCGTATTTGGTGGCCTTCAGTTTGAGCGCAGCTGCTGTGTCTCCCGCGGTGGGCCGCTCGGGCGATTCCGCTGCTGCCTTCACCGCGACCCAGCTAATACGTCAATTCACACTGAAAAACACAGTGGCGCAGGTCAGTCAAGGCATGCAAGGACATGTCGAAGAGGTCAACGGCGTGCTGCGCGCCAAGGAAATGGGTGCCAGACCTACCGGGTATCCTGCCGACATGGGGTCTGTGCCATCCTCGGCCAATTTGCCACAACGCGACGGTGCAGGTCGCCCTCTTGGATACTGCGCTTGGGACAACAATTCATCAACATCCAACAGCAGTTTTCTGGCCGGGCAGGGCGTACCCAACCCACTCGTGTACGCCGTGGTGTCTCCAGGTTTGAATGGCAGCATGGAAACCAGTTGCACGTATGTTCTGGCCAATCTTGGTGGTCTGGGCGACGATTACGTGCAGGTCACCGCGCCATCGCAAACATCTTCGAGACACTTCAGAAGTGCCGTCGGCACTTATGCAGACTTAACCGCCATGCCTGGTGAGGAAGGCGACGTTCGATTGGTGCTGGATACCAACAAACTTTACAGCTATGTAGGCGGTGCTTGGCAGCCGGTGGATGCCAGCAAGTTTAATGATGATTCGGCCAGTAACGGGGCAGGCGCCATTGCCTACACCACTGGCAAAGTCACAGTGGCTGATTTTCAGGCAGCCAGTGCAACTATCACAGGCGCTCTGGCCGGAAGTACGGCCACATTTTCAAGCAGTGTAACTGCCTCTGGTTTTATCGGAAACGGTGCCGCTTTGACTGACCTGAATGCAAGCAATGTCAGCAGTGGGGTTTTGGGTGCTGCATTTGGTGGCACAGGCGTTGATTCAAGTGCGGCCGCGCAGGGTAGTTTGCTGATTGGTACAGGCGCAGGTTTCGCGTTGGGTGCTATCAGTGCTGGTGACGGAATTGGCGTATTGAACGGTGCTGGCAGTATCACCATTTCAAACACAGGTGTGATTAGCATTGCCGGCACAAACAACCAGGTAATCGCAAGCGCCATGAATGGCGATGTGGTGCTGAGTTTGCCACAAGACATAGCCATGACCAGTACGCCCACTTTTGCGGGCGCATTCTTCAACGGCAATGTCGATGTCGCCTCGATCAGCCAGGCCGGCGTACCCGCCACATTGGCTTTTCAATACGCCAGCGATACAGGTTCAACTTTTTATGCCGAACCCAATCTGGGGTTGGGAACTGGTGCATTGGCTGGTCGCAAGAATGCGGGCAATGTGGCGGTGGGCAACGGCGTACTCGGACAAATGACTACGCTCGGCTATGGCGAGGAGTCGGGTACCTGGAACACGGGCGTGGGTTATCAAGCCTTGTACACCAACGATTACGGAGATGAAAATACGGCGTTGGGTTACAAGAGCATGTTCAGTAACACCACGGGCTACTACAACACGGCATCGGGTGCCTGGTCGATGTATGCGAATACGACGGGCAGTTTCAATACGGCCAGCGGCTACTACAGTTTGCAGGCCAACACCACAGGCTTTGACAATGTGGCGGTGGGCGCCTATGCACTCATGACAAATACCTCGGGCAGCAGCAACGTGGCAGTGGGGGAGTTTGGGTTGGGCCGCAACACAACGGGGTACTACAACACGGCTGTGGGGGATGCCGCCCTGCATGGCAATACCACTGGTTTTTACAACACAGCGATTGGTGCGTATGCGGCTGACAATATCAGCACCAGTGCTTATGTCACTTCGATTGGCGCATTTTCAATGTACAGGGCAACCGCCACCGAGAGTGTCGCTGTCGGCACCAATACCTTGTATTACTCGGAGGGCCAATACAACACGGCTGTGGGCAACAACACCTTCGGCGAATTACGCACAGGGGGCTCCAACACAGCACTGGGTCACTACGCTATGCCTGCGTTAACCACAGGCGATACGAACATTGCTATCGGTCATCGTTCTGGTAACACCATCACAACAGGCAGCCGCAACATCTTGATTGGCGACCACGCGGGCAATGGCACTTTGACCAGCAACAGCAACATTGCGTTGGGTAACAGCGCAACAATTGGCGATGCACTGTCTTATGCAGTCACCATTGGCAATGATTCGTCGGTCACCACATCCAACACAGTGGTGCTTGGGCGCACCACGGATAACACTGTAATTGGCGCAACCGCCGACGATGGCAGTGGTAACAAACTTCAAATTACCGGTGGTTTGCGGGCCTCTGGCAATGTGTTTCTGAATACAGGCAGTGCCGCCAACTACACGCAGTTAAGGGACTTGCGGGTGATGTCTTCAAACAACGATGCTGGCTGGGATCATCTGCGGATTTATTCCGGTGCCCGTTCAACCACCATAGATGTTGGTGGAGCCGAAGATGGGCTTATTTTCCGTGTGGGTCAAGGTGGATCCGGCGGGGTAGGCGACCAAACCTACAACACAGTGCTCACCCTGAAACCGGATCAGTCAGCTGTATTCGCAGGCCGTGTTGATGTTCAAAGTTTGTACGTCAATGGTGAGCAGGTGGCACCCGTGAACAAGGCAAACATTGATGCAGCACTTACCTTCGCAAGTACTGTAGGCGCAGCATTTCCACAAAGCAGTTTGGCCCTGGGCATTAATGCACTGGGTGCTGATCCACGCGCAGGCAATATTGCAATTGGCGAGGGCGTACTTACAAGCCTGTCACCCAGCGCTGTTTCTACCGAGGGAATTTTTAACACAGGTGTGGGCTTTAATGCGCTCACCGTGAACAGCACAGGTTCGTACAATACAGCGATAGGCACGTACACACTGAATGCCAACACAAGCGGCTACAACAACACCGCTGTGGGTGTGTATGCCATGGTGAATACCACCACGGGTTTCGACAATACCGGTGTGGGCCGAAATGCATTGAACCTGAATACAAGCGGTAGCCGCAACAATGCCGTGGGTGTGAATGCGCTTCACAGCAACACCACAGGTGTGCAAAACAATGCAATCGGTACCAACGCGATGTTCTCGAATACCACGGGTTATCAAAACGTGGCCTTGGGTGACAATGCCTTGTACACCAATAGTGTGGGGTATCAAATTGTGGCCATTGGTCAAGACGCCCTGTACAACAACACCACCGGCTATCAAAACGTTGCGATCGGTTTTAATTCCCAACGCAGCACTACCTCGGGCTATCGAAATACCGCGGTGGGTATTAATTCGCTACTGAACAACACCGATGGTTTCGAGAATAGCGCATTTGGCGTGAACGCCTTGTTGGCCAACACCAGCGGCGACTACAACAGCGCCTTTGGTGTAAACAGTTTGTTAACCAACACCACAGGTGAACGAAATGTGGGTGTGGGATTCAACACCTTGTTAAGTAACACCACGGGCGCGAACAACGTGGCGGTGGGAGTCAATGCGTTGTTGAAAAATACCACGGGCAATGAAAATACGGCTGTGGGCGACAATGCCCTGTTCGAGAACACCACAGGGCATTCGAATGCTGCTGTCGGTCGTGGCGCCATGAATAACAATACCACTGGTTATTACAACATTGCCATGGGTCGAAACGCCCTGCTCACCAACACCACCGGCTACAACAACAGTGCTTTGGGTTACAACAGCCTTATTTTTAACACCACGGGTTACAACAACGCAGCATTGGGTCGCAACGCATTACAAAACAACACCACGGGGTTTAATAACACAGCGATTGGCACGTTTTCCATGTTTGGCAGTACCACTGGCCTGGACAACACTGCAGTGGGCTTGAACTCCCTGTACTCCAATACCGCTGGTAATGCCAACGTTTCCTTGGGTAAAAACGCTTTGCTAGGCAATACAACCGGCAGCTACAACATGGGTGTCGGCACTTCTTCCGATGTATTGGTAAACAGTGTGAACTACGCATCTGCGGTCGGTGCCTTTGCGCGTGTCACCACATCGAATACTCTCGTGCTGGGTGCTTTGGGTGTTGCCAAAGACGGTGTCGTATCTTCAACGGACGATCAGGTCGTTATTGGCGCCACATCGCGCAGCGACACCTATGTGAACACCAAGTTGCATGTCAATGGTGCCGCCAGCTTCAGCGGGCAAATCGCAGCAACTGGCGGTGCGCTGGTGTCGAGTAACCAGTACTTGCGTTTTGGTGAGCCGACAGAAACCTCTGATCCAATGGCCATATATAGAACCAATGCTGCAGCCGATCAAAGCAGGTTGAGGATAGGTATTGGTGACAACGCAAGTACATTTGGCGGGGTCAACGCCGATGAACTGCAGGTGGGCTTGTTGGGGCTCGACTTGGTAAGCTACACGCCCGTGTTCAGAATTGCAGGCAGTGGCGATGTGATTGCCAACGGCTATGTTCAAGCCACCGCATTCAATGTCAGTTCAGATCGGCGTTTGAAAACCAATATTCAGGCACAAAATTCCGATTCGGTATTAAGCAGGCTTGAGCAACTACAAACCTACAGCTACGAGTACCTGGCCAAACCCAATCTGGGGCGACGCATTGGTGTAATTGCGCAAGAAATCCAAAACCTGTTCCCCGAGGCTGTGGCAACCCGGGCCGACGGCATGATGTCCGTGGATTACAGCGCATTGGGTGCCATGGCAGCCATGGGTGTTGGTCAGTTGAGTAAACAAGTCAAAGTGCTTGATAAAACGGTATTGGAACAAGGGCAGCGGATCGATGTGCTCGATGATCGAGTGAATCAACATGACATGCGCATTACTTCCCTGGAAGGATGGAAAACCGAGGCAGTGAAACGCATGGATGGCATGCAAAACGCGATCGATTTGAATATCCAGAAAATTGCCGAAAACGCCGTGGCCATTCAAACCAATTCAATTGCGATCGAGCGTTTGGACGATGCTTTATTTACCCTCGATGGGCAAGTGAAAAACAATTCAGATTCAATCAACCACATCAATTCACGCTGGGTAAAAAACTTTAGCGAATCGACTGACGGTTCTTTGCTCACGATCAATGCAGTGGAACTGAAAGTGAGCAACTTCACGGCGCAGCAGGTGCGTTCGAACTCAGTTTATTCTCAGCGGCTTGAAGCGGAAATGGCGCGAATCACCGACCTGGAGGTCAACAATCTTCGAGCCAACTCAGCAGTTGCCAACACCGTACAGGCTGAGCAATTAAATACTGGATCTGTTCAGGTTTATGCCGGAGTGGGTTTGCCTGCCGTGCTGTTTGCTGCCAAATCAGACGGTCATTACACCGTGAGTACCAGTGCACTCGATGGTAGCTATGCCACGGCTACTGTGATTGTGAATGCGGGACAAGCCAAAGTGATCTCGGTGGCCAGCGAGGGCATTGAATTGTATGCAGAAGGCAATCAGGTCAAGGTGATTGCCGCAGGCAAATCGATCAAAGCGAGTTGGATCAAAATGGGTTAACCGCCCTGGGTGAATGCGAGCTTTGCAGATTGGAATATGCTGCTTTGGAATGATCTTGAAACCAGGGCAGGGAGTGGGCATGATCCACGCACAAAGTACATTGCAGACACAGCAGTCACACACAGAAGTACATTGCAACCCCGAGTGGGTGCAGCTGCAAAAAGAGCTGGGTTTCAGTTTGTTGCTCGGTACTCGGAGCATGGGTGATCTGCACGTGATTGGTTTTCCACCGCAGGGCAATGCCCTGCATTTTCAGGTGGCAAATTTCCCTTTGTGTATGGGCATGGCCTTGCACGGGGAACAGCTCGCAGTTGCTTGCCAAACTGATGTGCGCGTTTATCACAATATATTGTCCTTGCCTGGTATCGAGAGCTCGGTGTATCAGCGTTGTTATAGTCCGCGCAGTTTGCTGTTTACAGGCGATCTCGATGCGCATGAACTGGCTTTCACCGCCGATGGAGAAGTGCAGTTTGTTGCGGCGAAATACAGCTGTATTGTTGCCCCCAGTGCGTCCCATAGCGTGCGCGAAGTGTGGCGCCCCCGGTTTATTTCAGCCTTGTTGCCCGAAGACCGCTGCCATTTAAATGGCTTGTGTATGGAAGGTGGCGAACTGAAATACGTGACCTGTTTTGCGGTTACAAACGAAACAGCTGGTTGGCGGGGGCAGCCCTTCAACAGCGGGGTTGTGTGGTGTGCGCAAACTCAGGAGGCAGTGTGCACGGGTCTGGTTCAGCCACACAGCCCACGAATTCACAACGGTGACTTGTATGTGCTGAACAGCGGTGCTGGCGAATTCGGTCGCATCGATCAACGCACTGGTCAATACGACTGCATTGCTTTTGTGGGGGGCTATGGCAGAGGCTTGAGTTTTGTGGGTGATTACGCCGTATTTGGCATCAGCAAGCCCCGGCACGATGGCTATATTCCCAATTTCCCGCTTCACGAAAGACTCAAGTCGCTTGGGCTGGCGGACCGTTGTCAACTGGTTGCGGTCAACCTTAAAACAGGCGATGTCATGCAGGCAATTACTTTTGAAGGTGAAGCCCGGGAGCTCTTTGATACCGTGGTCATTCCCGATTGTCGACAAGCGGCAGTCCTGTCGCTGGATGAAGCCCAGCATCCAGGTCTGCGGGTGATTGATCAATTAATTTCAGCCCCTGCTGCTGAAGTGGCGCGTGGCGAGGTGAGTGTGTGTTAACCGGTGTACCGGCTGCGCAACGGCAGGCAATCAAAGGACACTCGCCAGGCGTGGTTTGGCTGACAGGGTTAAGCGGCGCAGGCAAGTCCACACTGGCTACCGCGTTGGAGACAAACCTGATTCGCCGGGGGGCGCACACCATGCTGCTGGATGGCGACAGCCTGCGTAGAGGCTTAAACTCTGACCTTGGCTTTTCTACCCATGATCGCGCGCAAAATGTTTTGCGTGCAGCACAAGTCTGTAATTTGATGGTCGATGCAGGTTTGCTGGTTATTGTCGCCATGATTTCTCCGCTTGCACAGGCGCGCGAATTGGCCCGGGCACAATTGAGGCACACTGCGTTCCTGGAGGTGTACATCAATGCGCCGCTTGCTGTTTGTGAACTGCGTGATCCAAAAGGTTTATACAAACGGGTGCGGCGTGGCGAAATAGACCACTTCACCGGTGTCGATTCGCCGTACGAACCACCGCTGTCACCGCACCTGGAGTTGCACACCGACGCCATGTCGCCTGATCAGTGCGTTGATCAACTTGTCTCTTTGCTCAAAAGCCACCGACTACTGCCACCGGATTGACTTTTTCACGGTTTCAAGGGAGTCTTGCAGACTGTCTCATGGCATGTGCGCACTATGGCTATAA
Organism: Limnobacter sp.; assembly: GCF_043511195.1. Classification (NCBI taxonomy): domain Bacteria; kingdom Pseudomonadati; phylum Pseudomonadota; class Betaproteobacteria; order Burkholderiales; family Burkholderiaceae; genus Limnobacter; species Limnobacter sp. The sequence continues at coordinate 1,133,755 of NZ_CP121330.1, forward strand.
AAATGGAGGCCTTCCCGGCCCCGGACAAGCTGAAAAATGCAGCATCCGAAACTGAAAAGCTGCAAACCAAAGAGTTGGCAGAATTGGAAGCAGTTGACCCGGGTCTAATCAAACAGGCCGATCAAAAGCAAACGGTTTTGGTCACCGGGCACGCAGGTTTCATTGGCTTTCATACTGCAAAAGCGTTGCTTGAACGTGGCGACAAAGTCATCGGTTTTGATTCCCTGAACAGCCACTACGACACCCGGCTTAAGCGCGAGCGCCTCACCATGCTTGAGGAAATCGCCAAGGTCACTGGCAGCAAATACCACACCGTGCGCGCCGACTTGTGCAACGGCACAGAACTGCACGAATGTCTTGAGACCTACAAGGTGCAGCGGGTCATTCATCTGGCCGGTCAAACGGATAAATTTTTGTCACACGACAACCCCGCCGAATGCGTGCAAAACAACATCAACAGTTTTGTGTCGCTTCTGGAGGCCTGTCGTCACTTCAAAATTCATCATTTAACCTACGCCAGCAGCCACGCCGTGTATGGTGCAGGTTTTCAAAAACCCATGAGCGAGCGCGACAGCGCCAATCACCCGCAGCGTCTTGATGCCGCAACACAACGAGCCTGCGAGTTAATGGCGCATTCGTACAGCCACCTGTTTAATCTGCCCACAACCGGTTTGCGCTTTTTCTCGGTGTATGGCCCTTGGGGTCGGCCCGACTCTGTGTTGTTTGCATTTACAAAACGCATTCTCGAGGGCAAGCCCATTCAAATTTACAACGATGGGCGAAATACCCGCGACTACACCTACATTGCCGATTTGGTTGAAGCCATGTTGCGGGCAAGCGACACACCTGCTGAGCCGAATCCGGCCTGGCTGGTTGAAGCGCCCGACCAGGCCAGCAGCAATGCACCTTGGCGTATTTTGAACGTAGGCAACAGCTTGCCCGTGTCCATTGAGGAATTAATTGCAGCGCTTGAGCGTGCTTTGGAGAAAACCGCAATCAAGGAGTACATCACAGGGCCTATTCTGGAAAAAAGCCAAAGTTGCGCCGATGTAAGCGCTCTGGAATTGGCCACCCAATTCAGGCCGTCTACACCCTTGGCGCAGGGAATCGCTCAATTTGCGGCTTGGTATCGCATGTACCATCAGGTTTGAATTTTCTGACCTTGTCGGCGTAGTGTCGGTAATCCGACACTTCAATCGCATCCATTTCCTGTCACACCCCGGTAATAAAGGGATAACACACCGATACCGTGGCAGGAGACAAACCATGACAGCAGTACCTTTTCGCAAACTTTGGATGTTCGCCTTGGTGGGTGCCTCCGTGGGCCTGGCCGCCTGTGGAAGTGACGATTCCGCCCTGACAGCGGCAGCCCCCAACAATCCGACCAGCCCAAATGAACAGGTAGAGCCCGCCATCGCGGTCGTGGCCAACTTCAAGAATCCCGATGCGGTGCAACGTCAGTTCACCTCCACGGCGTGTACTGACAATGCTACCCAACCCCGGGCTGGCGGCAACAGTTACAGCGTGAACCTGCAATCGGCCAGCGGTCACAATATCGCCTTCACTGTGTTTGAGCCCGCAGAGTTCAATTGTGCATTAGGTAACCCAGTGGTGCTTGAAGGGCACGGGTACGGCGGCTCACGCGCCACAAGTCCTCGCGGCATTATGGGCAAGCTGATCGAAGCGGGCGCGGGTGTCATCAGTATTGATCAGCGTGGATTTGGTGAAAGTGGCGGCTCCGTGCGCGTGATGGACCCTGACTTCGAGGGTCAAGATCTGCTGCAAATTCTGGACTGGGCTGAAGACAATCTGGATTGGCTGCGCTACAGCAACAACAAGTCCGCTGGCGATCGCGAATTCAATATGGTGGCTGGCGCAACGGGCGGCAGCTACGGTGGTGGTTATCAATTGCTAATTCACAATGTGGATCCCTTGAAGCGGCTTGATGCGCTGACCCCCGACATTACCTGGAACGACCTGCGCTATAGCCTGAACCCAGGTGGCACATACGGCATTGAGAATTCCGCACCCACAGAAGGGAGTATCAAACCCACAGGCACCGTGAAATCAGGCTGGGCCTTGTTGCTGGTTGCGGGTGGTGAATCCGGTTCCTTGAGTCCCAAGCTACAGGGAGGCGACCCCATGGCCCTGCAAACCAGCGGTCAGGACAACCTGATTCGAGAAACTTTGTTGCGCGGTGCCACCGCCAATCGTTTCCCTGAAGGTGCGCTGGAGTTTTTCCGTTATCACAGCCCCAGCTATTGGTGTGATGCCGAGGCCGCAGGTGCGCAAACCTTCCTGCAAAGCGAAGTAACACCCGGTCTTGCCCAGAAAACACCAGACCCTGTGGATATTCTGTTTACTCAAGGTTTCCGCGACACCTTGTTCAACTTTAACGATGGTTTTCACAACTTTGCCTGTTATCGCGCACTGGAAGACGACAAAGGCAAGAAAGCCGATGTACGTTTCCTGACCCACCAAAGTGGCCATATTTTGCCCCTGTCGCCTTCTACTGTTCCTGGCCTTGCTGACTTGACTGAGCAAGGTGCGCAAAACGGCCTGAATGAAATTGAATTCCAGAAACCGGGTGGCCCTTTTGCGTGCGGTGACCTTTCCATTTCTGAAGCCCAGTTTGCGTTTCTGATTGAAAAATTATTTACACCTCAGGAAGTTGCAGCCATTAAAAACGCCAGCGATTCCAATGCATTCACCACCTTGGCGGCCAACAAGGGCAAAGTGTGCCTGAGCTTGAACGACGATATTGGACAAGGCAAGGCATCAGAGAACGCTGCTGTCTGGGTGAACGAAAACACACTGTTTTCCAAATTGGGACCTGCGGCCAAAGGGCAGGCTACGAAAGCCAACTTGCAACCCATCACAGTTGATTTCACGCCTGGTGCCGATCCGCTGACCGTGCTGACCAGTGCTGCCACTGGAATTCTGCGCTATCCGTTTGCACCCGCTGTTTTGCCGATTGAATTGCCTGCCGGAGTGAACACCGTGGCAGGTATTCCAACCGCCACCTTTGAAATTGCCCCGCCGGTGGACATGCTCATGAACCCCGTGTGCAATGAAATTTACGCCGCTACAGCCATGCTGCCCCTTGGGTTGGCCGGCTTGGAACCTGGTTGCGATCCCATGCTGTTTGTTGGCCTTGGTGTCAACAGAAATGGCGCTTGGCGTTTGATCGATGATCAGATAACACCCATTCGCGGATTCGGTAAACGCCATGTCGAAATGACCGGTGTCGCCGAACGCCTCGCCGAAGGCGAAACACTGGGCTTGCTGGTTTATGGGTACCATCCGCAATATTTGGCAACCGCCTCGCGAGACCTGGTTACCCCCGTGGTGGCCCTACGTGGCACTTTGAATTTGCCCACATTGCAAAATTTAATGCCATAATCCGGCTGTTAATCGATTACTAGCAGCGCCCACTCCATGTGGGCGCGCTCATTTCCAGTGAAAAACCAAGCCAAAGCAGCAGCGATAGAAAATACCCAGGGTGTGCGCCCAGCAATGCAAGCGCGCAGTCTTCAAAAGCGACACGACCTGCTCAAGGCCGGAAGAAAGCTGTTGCACACCCGCGTGCTCGAGGAAATTTCCATCAAAGACATTTGCACCGAAGCAGGGTGCACCGTGGGTTCTTTTTACAGTCGCTTTGAAGACAAGGAAAGTTACTTCGACGCATTGATCGCTGAAAGTTGCCAGGAGTTGCTCATGAGCGCAGCCAGCCAGTTTGACGACCGGAACTGGGTTGGCGTGGAAGGTAAATTGATTTGCGATGAGGTGGTCAGTTTTCTTGTAAGTATTTTTCAGGGTGAATACAGCTCAATTTTGACGGAAGCTTTTATTCGTGAATCCAAAGGGTTTATTGAATCCACACCCATGCGAGATGTCGGTTTTGGTTTTATCACCACGGTTTCAAAACCACTTCTGCAACATATCGATAGCACCGTTCACCCAGACCCCCTGCGGGCCTTGGCGTTTGCCATTCAGGTGGTTTATGGCGCACTTCACAATGCCCGCTTGCGCGACGCAGGCCCCATCAAGTTCCGCACTCAAGAATTTGAAACGCGAATTCAGAATGTGGTAAGTCGCTACCTTGGAATCAAGTCCTGACAAGCCTTGTAGTGAAATTACTACTAAATTACGATGATTGACAATTCGCGCAACATTTCATGTTACTCCAGTGGTACATTTTTAGATAAGGCGCTCTAAATAACTAAAACTGTAATTACGGTTTTATTTTTCCGAAAGCTGCTTTACACTAAGCAAAAATTAGCAAAAAGCATCAATCAAGGTGCATTACTGGAGGTGACATGTCTTACTTTTCTCAAGGTTCTCGAAGTTCCCCATAACTAAATGTTGGTTCGCGCCTTTTGCAGGCCGGAACAACTATTCGATTTTTCAGTTGATTTTCCGACATCCTTGGTTTGAGGGTGAATCGGCAATCGCAGGTGTATTGCACCTGTCTACTCGATAAATATTTGGGGGCTACATGAACAAACATTCTTTTTCTAAAACAAGAACACACGTTGCCGTGCGCAACATGATCGCAGCAGGGTTGTTTGCTGCGGCGGTAATGCCCGTGCAGGCGGCGCAATTCAAGGTTGGCGATTTTGACCTGAGCGTGAACTCAACCGTTAGCGCGGGTACCAGTTTCCGGGTTGAAAATCGGGATCGTACTTTGTACGGATCTAACAATGTATCCGCAGATGGAGCACGTGGTCAGGGCTTTTCTAACACCGGCGATGACGGCAACCTGAACTTTGAAAAAGGCGATCAGTTTTCCACCATCATTAAAGGTGTTCACGATTTTGAACTGAAGAAAGACAATTACGGCTTCTTCAGCCGCGTAAAGTGGTTTTACGACCAGACATTAAGCAAAGAAGATGTGTTCCATGGTCACGAGCCAACCAGTAACGTTCAGAACCGCAGGCTTGAAGACAGCGGTTTTCACCCCTATGCGCGTTTCGACGGCATCGATGTGCTGGATGCGTTTGGTTACATCAACACCAATGTTGGCGGTATGCCGTTGGATCTCCGTTTGGGTAAACAAGTCATTAGCTGGGGTGAAAGCACCTTTATTCTTAGCCCGATTGCTGGTTTAAATACCATCGACGTGTCTGCTTTCCGCAGACCTGGTGCGGAGTTGAAAGAAGGCTTTACTCCTTCTGAAATGCTTTATGCCAACCTGGGTTTGACCGATACCACCAGTTTGGAAGGTTTCGTTCAACTGAAGTGGCGTAAAACAGTGCCAGAAGGCTGTGGTACTTATTTTTCATCCTCTGACTTTGCCTCGGATGGTTGTGATCGTCTTGTGTTTGGTGGGACAGCCCCTTCGCCTGGTGACGGATCACAGTTTGGTACGACATTCATTACACGGGGCGTAGATCGTCAGCCGGACGATGGCGGTCAATTCGGTTTTGCATTACGAAGCTACTTTGACTCACTTGATGCCGAGTTGGGCGCTTACGCGATGCAGTATCACAGTAGGCTGCCGTTGGTTAGTCTTTTGAAGAACTCCGCAGGGGTTCCTGCCGCCGGGCCTACATCTGATGGAAGATACGTGATTGATTATCCTGAAGATCTTCAGGTCTTTGGTCTAAGTTTTGCGACCAACGTGGGTGGCTGGGCCTGGTCAGGTGAAGCTTCGATGACTAAGGATCTGCCAATTCAGATCAACGCGACGGATTTATTGCGTGCTGGCTTAACAGGCGGTACTGGCGCAGGTCCGGGTGCCACCGTGCCTACAGCATTAAACCAGCGAGTAGCAGCCACATCAGGAGGCCAAATAGCGAACGGCTTCGATCGCTTTGACGTAACCCAGATTCAAAACACGTTTATTAAAACGTTCGACCGTGCTTTGGGTTCAAGCCAAGTGGTGTTTGTTGGTGAGGTAGCTGCAGTATTTGTTGACGACTTGCCTGCAATTAATACAAATGTTGGGGTAGGCGGCTCAAGCAGTGGAATTCGGTACGGACGTTCTGCCGTATTCGGCGGCGGTTCAGATGCCGGCAACAGCATCAATGGCTTTGTAACTGATTTCGCTTGGGGTTATCGCATGCGCGCGGCCGCAACATACCGCGACGTGTTTTTGGGCACCGACCTGATTCCATCTATTGCCTGGTCGCATGACGTGGATGGTTGGTCACCAGAACCTGGTCAGGCATTCAACGAAGGTCGTCAGTCTGTAGGTTTGGGTTTGGGTTTTGAATTTGATGCGAATACCAAAGCGTCTATTACCTACACCACGTTCACCAATGCAGCTGATTTCGATGTACTGCGTGATCGCGACTTCGTTTCATTGACTGCATCTTACTCATTCTAAGAACAGAGACACACTGGAGGAATTTTTATGTTGAAGTTTCAAACAAAAATCACAGCACTGGCTCTGGCAGGCTTGTTCGCTGTTGGCACCGCGCAAGCGGCTGTCAGCGCGCAAGAAGCCGCAAAGCTGGGCACAACCCTGACTGAATTTGGTGCTGAAAAGGCGGGCAATGCCGCCGGCACCATTCCAGCCTACACGGGTGGTTTGACCAAGGCGCCTGCTGGCTACAAAACAGGCCAGCACTTGGTTGATCCGTTCGCCAGTGAAAAGCCATTGTTCACCATCACTGGTGCCAATGCTGAGCAATACAAAGCCAACCTGTCACCAGGTCAGCTGGAAATGCTGAAAAAGTACCCCACATTCAAAATGAATGTGTATAAATCCCATCGCTCTACTGCGTATCCCAAGAAAGTTCTGGACGCAGCCAAGAAGAACGCCACTAACGCAAAAACTGAAAACGACGGTAACTCCATCGTTGGTTTTGAGCAGGCCATTCCATTCCCGATTCCACAAAATGGTGTTGAGATAATCTGGAACCACCTGACTCGTTATCGTGGCGGTGCGGCCAAGCGCGATTTCGTGCAGGTGCCCGTTGAGCGCGACGGCTCTTTCATTATTAACCGGATTGAAGACACGCTGGTGTTCCCTCGTAACCTGCCCAATTTCTACAAGGCTGGTGAAGATGACAACATCAACTTCTACTTCTATCAAATCCTGAAGAGCCCTGTTTCCGTATCAGGTAACGTGCTGTTGGTACACGACACACTGGACCAAGTGAAGGAAGGACGTCGTGCCTGGGCCTACAATGCGGGTCAGCGTCGTGTACGTCGCGCACCCCAGGTGGCCTACGACTCACCAGGTACAGCGGCTGATGGCCTGCGTACAACCGACAACTACGATTTGTACAACGGTGCACCAGACCGTTACGAGTGGAAGTTGAAGGGCAAGAAGGAATTGTTTATCCCTTACAACTCCTATCGTTTGGCCAACAACAAACTGACCTACAAGGAAATTCACCAGCCACTGCACATGAACCCCGAGTTCCTGCGCTATGAGTTGCACCGTGTGTGGGAAGTAGAAGCAACCTTGAAGGATAGCGCACGTCACATTTACGCCAAGCGCGTGTTCTTCGTGGACGAAGACAACTGGCAGGCCTCTGTTATCGATCACTACGATGGCAAGGGCGCACTGTGGCGCGTTGCTGAAGCCCACAACATCCAGTACTACAACGAAGACGTGCCTTTCTACACCGCAGAGGCGCTGTATGACTTGCAGTCAGGCCGTTACCTCACCATTGGTTTGACCAACGAGGCAGCACAGCCATTCGTGTTCGACTTCACGCCAGACCGCGCAAATTACACACCAGCCGGCCTGCGTCGACTCGGCGTACAGTAATCGCTAGGTAAATTCAGGCTACAGGGGGCATGCGCTCTTTGTAGCCTTTTTTTAATTTCAAAGGATTTTCAATGTTTCTCCGGAATCGTTTTTCTAACAGGGCAGTTTCCACCCTGCTGCTCGGCGGCGTTGTATGCGCTGGCCTGATTGGTTATGGCGGCCTGTCTTCGGCCAAGGTCGATTTGTTACAAATACCGGCAATTCCAAGTGTTAATGCAACCCGATCTTTGCTGCTGGATGTTGAACGCGTGGGCAACAAGCTGTTTGCAACCGGTGAGTTTGGGCAAATATTGAAAAGCGAAGACAACGGAAAAACCTGGATTGCAGGCAAGGTGCCTGTGTCGATTACGCTGACATCGGTTGCTTTTGACAACGACGCTCTTGGCTATGCCGTTGGGCACGATGGCGTGGTTCTGAAAACTGAAGACGGCGGAGTGAATTGGACAAAGCTGATCGACGGCGCAACGATTAACCAGTTCGTGCTGGACATTGCTCAAGCAAAAGCAGATGGCTTGCAAGAACAACTGGATAAGCTGCCCGAGAACGCTGCGCCTGAAGAGCGTGAAAGGCTTGAGATTGCAGCAGAAGAAGCCATGTTTTCTCTGGATCTTGCGCAAGGCGATTTCGAAGTTGGTCCATCCAAGCCTTTGCTGGATGTGATCGTGAATGGCAATGGCAATGTATTTGTAGCGGGTGCATATGGTCAGTTGCTAAAAAGCACCGACCAGGGCGCCACCTGGGAATACCTGGGTGACCGCACCAATAACCCCACCAACTACCACTTCAACACCATGATGTTGAGTAAAACCGGAGAAATCTGGGTGGGTGGTGAGCAGGGTACCGTGCTGGTGAGTGCTGACGAAGGTGAAACCTGGGCAACACGTAAAATTGATTACGACGGGTCTGTATTTGCCCTGGTCGAAGCGCCCGACACGCGCACTGTGGTCGCCGTTGGCCTAAGAGGCAACGCGTTTCGACTTCCTTTTGGCAGCAGTCAGTGGGAATCAGTAAACACAAATTTGCGGGAAACATTCAGCGGCGCAACTGTATTGAACGATGGCTCCGTTGTGGTGGTCGGCTCGCGCGGCATTTTGGCGCGCAGTACCGATGACTTCCGGTCCATTCAAGTCACGCGTCGTTCCGACAAACTGCCTTCGGCCAGTGTTGTGCAATTGAATGACCAGGAAATTCTGTTGGCGGGTATGCGCGGTTTTAAAACCTTGTCCCTGTCTGAATTCAAGTAAACAGACCCCTCAAACGGATCCAATTAAAAATGACTTCTCCAGATAAAGACATTAAGGCGAATGCGCCGTTAGCCGAGCGGCTGGTTTTCAACAATCGCGTGCTCGTCATTCTATTAATGGTATTGGCTACAGCTATATTGGCATGGCAGGCAACGCAACTGAAAGTGGCCGCCAGTTTCGAAAAAATGATTCCGACCAAGCACGAGTATGTGGTCAATTTCCTTGAAAACAGAGACGATCTAACCAGCCTTGGCAATGTGGTGCGCGTGACCGTACAAGCCAAGGAAGGCGATATATTCACGCCTGAGTACCTGGAAACCCTGAAGCAGGTTACCGACAAAGCCTTTTATATTCCTGGTGTGAACCGGCCTGAAATGGCGTCTTTGTGGACCGCAAACACACGCTGGACCTCAGTAACCGAGGAAGGTCTTGAAGGTGGTCAGGTTATTCCTGCCACCTACAACGGCGATGCTGAAAGTATTGCGCAAGTGCGTCAGAACGTAGAGCTTTCCGGTCAAATTGGTCGATTGGTGGGCAACGATTTCAAAAGCACTATTGTGTATTTGCCACTGTTGGAAATTAATCCGGAAACCGGCAACCGACTTGATTACAAAGAATTCTCAGAGCGCATTGAAACAGAGCTGCGCGACGAATTCAATTCCGACAAAATTGAAATTCGGGTGACCGGTTTTGCGAAAATTGTGGGTGATCTAATTGAGGGTGCAACTCAGGTTGTCATGTTCTTCGGCGTGGCGGTGCTGATCACTCTGGTTATGCTGTTCTTGTATTCCCGCAGTGTGAAAAGTACCCTGGCCACCCTGGCTTGTTCAATCACCGCAGTGATTTGGCAGTTGGGTTTGCTCAATGCGTTGGGTATGGGGCTTGATCCTTACTCCATGCTGGTGCCTTTCCTGGTGTTTGCCATCGGCGTGAGCCATGGCGTGCAAATCGTCAATGCAATTGCGCACAAGCAAGGTGACGGCCACAACAAACTCAATGCAGCGCGTCTGGCATTCCGCGGTTTGTACATCGCGGGCCTCACCGCCTTGTTGTCCGATGGTTTCGGTTTTGCCACCCTGATGGTGATCGATATTCCAGTCATTCGTGATTTGGCCATTGCCGCGTCTGTGGGTGTTGCCGTCATTATTCTCACCAACCTGGTTTTGTTGCCGCTCATCATGAGCTACACGGGAGTAGACAACAAAGCGGTTGCCAAGCTGCAGGAAGCTGAGTCCGGCAGCAACAAGTTGTGGCATTTCATTTCCGGTTTTGCCCAGGCCAAAATGGCCAAAGGCGCTTTGGCAGTGGGCTTGGCCCTGCTGGCATTGGGACTTTGGGGAAACTCCAACGTACAAATTGGTGATTTGGACAAAGGCGCACCTGAGCTGCGTGCGGATTCCCGCTACAACCTGGACAACGCCTATGTCACCGACAACTACTCCACCAGCACTGATGTGTTTGTGGTCATGGTTGAAACCAAAATGGACGGGTGTATCAAGTACAACACGTTGGCCGCAGTTGATTTGTTCCAATGGACCATCGAACAGGTGCCTGGCGTGCAAAGCAGCGTTTCATTGGCTGATCGTTCCAAGTTTGTTATCAGCGCTTACAGCGAAGGTGACATTAAATGGAATGCACTGAACCGCAACCAGTTTGTGTTGAACGGTACCATCAGCGGCATGAACTTGTCCGATGGTTTGTTCAGTTCCGATTGTTCCTTCATGCCCATTATTGTGTTCCTTGAAGATCACAAAGCCGATACCCTGAAGCGGGTCGTGGCTGCTGCTGAAGACTTCATTGCCAAGAATGACACGGGCGACGCCGTATTCAAACTGGCTGCCGGCAATGCCGGTATTGAAGCGGCCACCAACGAAGTGGTTGAGCGTGCTCAAACCGAAATGTTGATCTGGGTGTACGGCGTGGTCGCCATTCTGGTGTGGCTGGCTTTCCGCTCGGTGCGCACCGTCATTTGCATTATTGCTCCCTTGGCACTTACTTCGCTGTTGTGTTCGGCGCTCATGGTTGCACTGGGTATTGGCGTGAAAGTCGCGACATTGCCGGTAATCGCACTGGGTGTGGGTATTGGTGTGGACTATGGCATTTATATCTATGGCAAGCTCGAGGAATACCTGAAGCAGGGCATGCCGTTTGCCGACGCCTACTTTGAAACCCTGAAGTCCACGGGTAAAGCAGTTGTGTTTACTGGCCTGACGCTGGGTATTGGTGTCGCAACCTGGGCATTCTCACCCATCAAGTTTCAAGCTGACATGGGCTTGCTGTTAACCTTCATGTTCTTGTGGAACATGGTGGGTGCAGTGGTATTCCTGCCTGCGCTGGCCTACTTCCTTGATCGTCGGGGCGAAAAAGTGTAATTGTAGTAAGAAAGCTGTAAGTTATTGAAAAAACGGGCTTTATCGGCCCGTTTTTTCATTTCTATACAGTTCATTTGAGGGGGTTGTGTACAACTGTTCTCACCCCCACAATCGAGTCTCAGTTACTCGGAGATTTGATTGTTGGACCGCGTCGATAACATACAACTGGTCAGTGGACGATTACAGGATGTGTTCGATTGCCAGCAGCGAACCTATCGGTTTAATCCCAATCCCAGCAAACAAGAGCGCATTAGTAACCTTGAGTTGCTCGAAGAGATCATTCTTCGCAACGAAGGCGAGTTACTGGATGCCATGTCGGCTGATTTTGGTCATCGGTCCCGCCATGAATCCACCATGCTGGACATTGTCAGCAGCTTGGCCGCAGTCCGTCACAGCCGCAAACATGTGGGCTTGTGGATGAAGGTGCGCAAAGTGCCCACACCTTTGCAACTGCGCCCGTCTGTGTCTTACATCAAACCCCAACCTCTGGGGGTGATCGGCATTATTACTCCCTGGAATTTTCCGGTGTACCTCAGTTTTGCAGGCCTGGCATCTGCTTTGGCTGCGGGCAACTGCTGCATGCTTAAACCCAGTGAGTACAGTCCGATCACATCCGCTCTGATCGCCCGTTTGCTCGAAAACAATTTTGGTGAAGAGCACGTTGCTGTGATTGAAGGCGATGAAACCGTGGCGGCTGCTTTCTCCCGCTTGCCCTTTGATCACCTGTTGTTCACGGGTTCTCAAAGGGTAGGGCGTATGGTGGCCAAAGCCGCAGCTGAAAACCTGACCCCGGTCACGCTTGAAATGGGTGGAAAGTCGCCCCTGATTGTTGCGCCCAGCGGCAACGTAGCGCAGGCAGCGGCTTGTGCGGCTCATGGCAAAATGATCAATGCTGGGCAAATCTGTGTGGCACCCGATTACGCCATGGTGCATGAAAGCCAGCTCAGGCGTTTCATCTCTGAAGTCAAACGTGCTTCCCACAGGCAATACCCCACAGTTCGCAACAACCCCGATGTGTCCTGTGTCATCAACTCAAAGCACATGGAACGTTTGGGCGATCTGGTTGAAGATGCCCGGAAAAAAGGGGCGGAAATCATCGAAATCAATCCGGCGCACGAAGTGTTCGAGCCCGCAGCCAAGAAATTTCCCCTGACCCTGGTGGTCAACCCAAGCCGCGAAATGCGGGTCATGCAAGAGGAAGTGTTCGGTTCTATTTTGCCAATTCTTTCTTACAACACGCTGGAAGAGGCAGTGGCCCAGGTTCAATCGAAAGAAAGGGCAATTGCGCTTTACCTGTTTGTCAGCAAGCAGGCTGAAAAAGAACTGGTGCTAAGCCAAACAGTGTCGGGTGGTGTTACTGTGAACGATGCCATGTGGCATGTGCTGAACGACAACATGCCTTTTGGTGGTGTGGGTTCCAGCGGCATGGGCGCGTATCACGGCTTGGTGGGTTTCAATGCAATGTCCCAACTTAAACCAGTCCTGGAGCAATCCAGGTTCAATGCGGCACCTCTGCTACGCGCTCCCTATGGCACAGTGTTCGAAAAAGTTGTTAAAGTATTAAAAAAAATCGTCTAAAGGGAGTTTTAAATGCGTCGGGTGGTCTTCAACCAAAAAGGTGGGGTTGGCAAATCCACCATCACCAGCAACCTGGCGGCCATTTCGGCCAACAGCGGCTTGAAAACCCTGTTGATCGATCTTGATCCTCAAGGCAATAGCACCCAGTACATTATGGGGCGCAGCAGTGCCCCTCTAGAATATTCCCTGGCTGATTTCTTTGATCAGGCCTTGAACTTCAAAATTCGTCCCAAGAAAAGTGCGGAATTTGTGGTTGAAACCCCTTATGAAAACCTCGATCTTCTAGGTAGTCACCCCGCGCTCGAAGAGCTTCAAGTCAAGCTTGAGTCGCGTTACAAAATTTTCAAACTGCGCGAAGCCCTCGACGAGTTAAAGGGTCAATACGATCGCGTCTACATCGATACGCCCCCAGCGTTGAATTTCTTTTCGCGCTCGGCACTTATTGCTGCTGATTCGGTGTTGATTCCCTTTGATTGCGATGAATTCTCGCGCCGCGCATTGTATAACCTGATGGACGCGCTCAATGAAATTCGTGCAGACCACAATCCTGCACTCGATGTCGAAGGTATTGTGGTCAATCAATTTCAACCCCGTGCAAGCCTGCCGCAAAAACTCGTCGCCGAGTTGCTGGCAGAAGGCCATCCGGTGTTGAATACTTGCCTTTCTTCTTCCGTGAAAATTCGTGAAAGTCACGAAGCGGCCAAGCCAATGATTCACTTTATGCCGGCACACAAGCTGAGCCATGAATTTGTGGCCATGCACGCTGAAATTGAAGCGGCTGCTGCAAAGCGCAAGAAGAAGGTCGCCTAGGTTTTAAACTGCCTTTGTCATATCTTTGAAACCTGAAAGCTGCACACTCACGTTTTGGAACCAGTTCAACGTGAGTGTATTCAATGCGCCAAGCCATGGTTTGGGTCAACAAGCTGGGTGGGCAGTTCAAGGCAGCCCGCCAGCAGCGACTCCAGAAAAAACTCCAGAAACGCTTGGGTAAGCTGGTCTCCTACGGCTTGTCTTAGGGGCTGTCCCGATTTAAGTTGCCTCACCCGTTGTGTTCAAATCTCTTGGCCCATCTCAAAACCCCCTGCTGCGTAAACTTGCACGGGGGCTTGCCCGCTTGTCCAGTGCCATGGGCTGGTTGTCCGTTCGCTACCCCATCTACACGCTCGAAGACCGGCTACAGCAATTCAAGGCTTTGAATCTGTCGTTTCCCGCGGGAACATTCGTTCGATTCAATGAATTCTTTGTCCCTTATGTGTTCTCAAATTCAGACCGTGACGGTGCTTTTGCACTGGGCACTGTCACCGAATTTCAGCGCGGCCCGCAGTTGCAATTTCTCAAACGCCTGGCGCAAGGGCGTCTGTCAGAAATGGGTGGACGTGGGTTTGTCGACATGGACCATCTCATTCGTCTGCTTGATTTTGGTCGTGCCGCACCCGAAATATGGGCCAACATGCCCAAAAGCAGTCAAGCGTGGGTCGAAGGTTTCGTAGCCGGGCTTAACTGCGTGCAGGCGCAACGAAAGCGTGGAGTCGATGAAAGGTTTCTTGGAATCACCCCCGAACCCTATACCCCTTTGGATATTCTCTTGTTTGGTCGGCTTGCTGGCGCCGATGTGAACTGGCCCATTTATTTTTCATTGATCGAGCATTGTTTGTCCGGAGATTTCATTGAATGGTGGAACCGGTTGCGTCGGGTCGGGGCAGGTGTTTCCACCAGTTTCGATGGCCCTGAACCCGGCAAACCCAGTACAGCTCAGCAAATCGGTGACTTTCTTAACAGCTTGTCCCGCTCAGGCAGCAATTCAATTGTGGTGCATGGCACACGCACTCAAAGTGGCAAACCACTCATGGTGAACGACCCGCACTTGGGGCAGCACCTGCCCAATGTGTGGATGATGGTGGGGCTGCGCACGCCAGGCTACCAATGCGTCGGTTTGATGTTTCCCGGCGTGCCCATTTTGGGGCTTGGGCGAAATTCTGATCTGGCCTGGGGTGGTACAAACTTGCGGGCAGCATCATCTGACCTGGTTCGTCTGGACGAAACCACCATTCGAAATACAGTCGAGCAACTGGTAAAAATCAAGGTCCGGTTTTCGTGGGCAAGAACCAGAAAACTGAGGTTTTCTCCCCACGGCCCAGTGCTCACCGATTGCGCCGCTTTGGGGCGATTGTGCGGCAAAGACAACCTGGCCTTGCGTTGGGCGGGGCATTGGCCCACCGACGAGATCACCAGTTTCTTGCACGGCATGCAGGCACACAATGTGGCGCAGTTGCAAAAAGCCATGCATGGAGTGGGCGTCACACCGCTTAATGTGCTGGGCGCAGATACCACCGGCAATATTGGGCACGTGTTGGCGGCTACTTTGCCCAAACGCCCCGGGTTTCCCGAAGACGACTGGGTATTGCCCGAGTCCATGGCCAGTGAACATTGGTCGGTGCAAGTGTGTGCACGCGATTTCCCAAGCGTGATCAATCCCGCCGCCGGGTTTATCGTGTCTGCCAACAACCGGCCTTCGGAAGTCACGGGTTTGGGCTTCTTGTTCAATGGCGATGATCGTGTCATGCGTGCACGGGCCTTGTTCAATTCACAAAAACGCTTAAGTCCCCAGGCATTGTTAACCTTGCAGTTGGATGTAACTTCTCCGTTGGCGGATCAATTGTCGAGCCGTCTGGCAGATTTTTGTCGTCCGCACTTACAAAGCAGTGAACAAAAAGTGCTGTGCAATTCGATCGACCTGTGGGGTGGTGCCTACACGGCAGACAGTTTTGCTGCCCTTCAGTTTGAGTTTTTGTTGGCCGCTTTGGTGAAGCAGTTGTCGGTTTTGCGCCACGCGGGCCGAACGCCCAGCTTGATGGATCAGTGGTCTTATCTGTCTGCCTGTTTGATGGAAGACCTTGAAAATCTCACAGACACTGAACGGGCAAGCGTGGTGCCATTGTGTGTTGATGAGGCAAACCGCAGGGCGCAGCACTGGCAACTTTGGGGTAATTTGCACAAAATCCGATTGCGCCATGTGTTGGGCCATGTTCCCTTGCTGGGCAAGCTGTTCTCGTCCAAATCGTTTCCTGCTGCGGGTTCGCGTGAAACCTTGATGAAAAATGCACACAATCTGATTCGGGGTTTTGATGAAACCAGTTACGGGTCTCAAAGCAGGCATCTCTCTGACCTTTCTGATCCTGACGAGAATTATTTTGTCTTGCTAGGTGGGCAAGACGGTTGGGTTGGCAGTCAATTGCTTATAGATCAAATCCCGCTTTGGCAAACCCGTCAGAGTATTCAGATGCCGTTGCGGCCAAGCCGCATTGAACAACTTTTTCCCCACTGCGCAAGCAGGTTAGAATAAATTCTCGATATCGCATTAATTTCCTACCGCACAGGATGTCCACCCATGAAAACCATCATCATTAGCAGCCGCAAAGGCGGGGCTGGCAAAACAACGCTCTCTTTGAATCTTGCCGCCTTGGCAAGCCAACAGGGCAAGAAAAAAGTAGCTTTGCTTGATCTTGATCCACAAGGTTCCAGCCGTTTTTGGGATTCGCTGCGCGAGGCCGATTACCCCGATGTGCGCAAGGTGGGTTTCAATGACATCGTCATTGTGCTTTCGGAACTTGATGATGAGGGATATGACTATGTTTTCATCGACATGCCCCCAACAGATAAAAAATGGGTCAAAGACGCCATGGAGCATGCTGATCTGGTGCTGATCCCGACCAAGGCCAGTCCGCTTGATATTCACAGTGCAAGCAGTACCCTTGAATGGGCCTCTGATGCTGGCAGCAAAGTAACCTGGGTCATCAACGGTGCATCGGTCTTTAGCAGCACACCCGAAATTGTATTTGAGCAACTCAAGACCACAGCCAAAATTTGCCGCACTATTGTGCACGAGCGCAACGATTTTGTGATCAGTGTTGGTTTGGGTAAATCCGTTAACGAATTTGCACCCAACTCCAAGGCTGCGGCGGAAATTGAAAGCTTGTGGAAAGACGTCAAAGGCTTGCTTGGCAGGGGCTAAGTACCGGCGCTGCACCAAAACAGACCATGTCGTCATCGGGTTTCTGGCACCCAAATTGCTAAATAACTTCCAGCTATCAAAAGGAGGGGGCAATGACCACGGTGCTGATTATCGATTCGGACAAGGATTCTCGCTTGGCGCTGGAAGCTCAATTAATTGCGTCTAACCAGTTCGAGCGAGTCTTGTCCTGCCCAGGCCTGCAAACAGCCGAAGCTTCAATCGATGCATATGAAGTAAAGGTCATGTTGGTCGATGCCGAGCAGGCCAGCCAATCTCCCTTGCTTCAGCATATCAAGGCAAATAACCCAGAGCTGGGCGTTGTTTTGCTTCAGGGTAAAACTGGCGTTATCGATAGTGCAACCTTGCTGGAATTGGGGGCACATGCACAAACTTCACGCCTTGCCGCGCCCATGGAAATTATTGTCAGTGTGGCCAAGGCTTTGGTGGGTCGTCTAAAGCCTGGCAAGCGCATTCTTGAAAAATTTCTCAAAGACGGTAAGTGAGCCTGTACTGAAAACCTGATCTAGACGCTGAATCGCCCTTAGCTTCAGATATCAAATTCACTGTTTTTCGTGCAGAATCAAGCTTGTTTGTCTTTGCTGCACCGACATGTCTTTAAAAGATTTCAACCACGCTTCCTCGTCATTTCGCCAACGCGGAGCCATGACCATTCTCACAGTGTTCATCATGCTGATGACAGTGGGTGCCTTGGCTGTGTTGGGTTTGGGTCAAATTGTTTGGGAAAAAGAGGAAGTGCAACGAATCGCAGACCTTGCTGCCAAAGCGGCAGCCAGCGATATTGGCAATGCTCCCCAGGGTTTTACAGCAGCGGTGGATTACGCAAGGCGCAATGGTCTTGATGACACCACTGACAGCATCTCGATCAGTTGCAATGTTCGCGGCACAGACACCTTATTGCCCGCTAACGCTTGTGACCGTTCTGTGTTGGTGCGCGTGGTGCGCAATGTGCCTGCTGCGTTTCTGGGTACCGAGCCTGTTGTGGCTGTGGCCGAGGCCACAGTGGCACCGGTCATCTCCGGTTTGGTGGGCACCAATTTGTTGGCATTGAATTTGAATGGTTCCAGCCTGTCTCCATTGATGAGTGCGATTGGTACTCAATTGAATCTTAATTTGTTGGGATTTCGGGGTCTCTTGGCCTCCAATGCCCAAGTGGACTTGCTGCAATTGGGCGTTGAGTTGGGTGCATTCAGTGCGGGCGATCAATTGGATATGGCCCGTTTGTTGAATACGCAGGTTACAGCAGCAGGTTTGCTGGATGCCGCACTGAATGTCGCCGGTCCGGAGGCACCTGTCATTGCAATACCCGGTAGCGGTCCGGCAGATACAGTCAGTTTCTTGTTGAGAGATATATTGGCCGCAGACACCAGCGGCGACTCCGAGTTCGCAGGTGCGTCGGTGCGTTTGGGTAATTTGGCTTTCGCATCCAGCTTTGCCGCGGCTCGCGGCGTGGGTGGAAATGGTATTCGCCTGAATTTGGGCAATACTTTGAATGTCTCAGTGCTTAGTCCTCCCCAGCTGTTTGTGGCCACTAAGCTGAACAATGACGGCAGGGTTATCGCTACTGCTCGCACTGAACAAATTGCAGTGTCTACACGAATCAGTGGTTTGTTGGATTTGCAGGTAACAGCAGGTGGCGGTTCAGTTGATATTAAAGACATTGATTGCAAACTACCCCAATCCGATTCTGCTGTTATTGTCGATCTCGATTCAACTCCTATTTCCTCGGTTTTGGTATTTCCTTCGCTACCTTTGTTGGGGCAAGGACAACGCACCGTCCGTGCCAATGTGGGAAGTGGTAGTGCAAACGATGTTTCAATGGTGGGTTATCCAGATCCCATCGTGACAACTTCCTATAGTTTCGAGGCGTCCCAAGGCGTTGGCAATTTGCTTGTTAATTTGAATACAGGCGTCAGTGCGTTAAATGGAATCTTAACTGTGCTGGCCACCAACCCTACTTTGAACAGCGCTCTAAATTTACTGGGAGCCAGTCTCGATGAAATTCTTGAAGTGTTGGGTCTTGAGACCAATGAAGTTTACGTACAAGTCGACAACATGGATTGCTTCAGCACAGCAGTGCTCACCCGTTGAGTTAAACTTCCCCTACATCAATAAAACGAGGGGTTAAGGCATGGGCGAACAACGGGTTTGGTATGGACTTCAAGCTGGTCTGGTGGTTTTTTGGCTGATCGTGCCCTTGGTCGGGCTGTTGGGGTTCCATGTTCCCTTCCTCACCTTGTTCGCAGCGATCATTTTGCTGGCGCATGTGCTTGAAATTCCTCTGGCAATCAATCGCTTGCGCGCATTGAATTTGCCAGTCGGTAAGGTGGTTCTAAAAACATTGGTGTTCGGTTTTACCTGGTGGCTGCCTTTGAGCAAAGGCTATACCAAAGAATAAAGTCAAGCCGCTCTGGCGGCTTACTTCACGCGAATCACTTTCAAGCCGTCTGGCAGCTTTGGTTTGATGCCATTGGGCATCCAAAGATAACCAATGCCGCCAGGCTGTTCTTAAGCGTGGTAAACAACTCTTCCTTGTTGCCAACTTCTGTCGGTGGCGTGCCTTGGCCGGTGTACCGTCGCACATGCCAATATCCCGTGTAGTCCAGCTCGTTCAAATCCATGATTCGTTCTAAAAACGCATCGCGATCGTTGGTGCCGGGGGCTAAGTTCAAAGGCGTCAATCGATAGCCATTGACCTGGCTCAATCGCCCTTTGTAAATGCTGCGCAGTTCACGAATTGCAATTTCATTGATAGGCAGTGTGGCAGACGACACCACATACACCTCTGCAGAGGCTGCGCCAACCACGCCCAACATTAGGTACAAGCCGATCGACGCGGCGGCCTTAACAAAACTGGCGGTGCGCGTAATCATTGCCACACCCAGTTGTAAGACACGCTCAGGAAATTAAACGTGGTGTTGGGAATGCGGTTGTCAGACAGCTGCGGGCGCGTGTTTTTTTCGACGACGTGCTGCAATTCAAGCTTGATCGAGTCCGATGGGCTCAGATTGTATTTGCCACCAATCGCGAATGAGTACTGATCATCGAATTCTGAAATGAATCGACCGTAGCTTCCATAAACTGCGTGTTGTTTAAATACTTTGCGGATCAAAAGAATGTTGCCGCCATGCTCCTCATACTTGGGAGCCGATTGCGTAATTCTTGGCAAGCCACTGCCTGTGATAATTCCGCTTTGGGATGCTGCCAATTCAGTCTGGCTCAACTCTCCGCGCAAGGTGTAAAGATCCCATCGGTATTCAGCACCAAGGTTTGTGAATCTGGCGTTTGCGTCAAGCCGTCCGTCTGTTAATGGAACACCGCCAACTTGAGTCAAGACCCGGTCTACTTCCGCACCGTGGTGTGCAATTTGGATGCGGTAACGTTCACCTTGAACGCTGAGTCCCAGGCCGCCAATTTCAAATGAATTCAGCGGAAAGTCCTGGTTAAATCCAGCAAGCCGCTGAACAATATCCCGCTTGCCTGTGATCGCTTGAAATCCCCAATATCTCCCGCCAGCATCCTCAAAGTTGTAATTGGCTGAGAATCCATCCAGCGATAGAACGCCCGCGTTGTAGTAAACCTCTGGGCTTAAGTTGGCTGGCACATAGGTGTGCCCAACGTCGAGATTCTCGGAGTCAAGATAGTAATTAAGTCGTTGGCGACCTAATTTAAAGTGCCAGTTGTCATTGGGCTTGAACTTCAAGAATGCCCAGCGATTGTCAAACTCGACACTTTCATCACGTCTTTGCTTGGGGGCGACCACGTACTGCACCGTTGCACTGAGCTGATCTGAGAACTGCACATCCAGTTGCGCACCCAAAATCGAATTGACCTTGAACGTGCCGTCTTCATTGATGAAGCGCAGGTATTTTTGTTCGTTATCACCCTGCGTGTATTGAATCGTGCCAAATCCGCTGAGCGAATAGTCCACCGCCATAGCCTGCGCATGGCATAGCGCCAGGGCAACCGCAAGTGCGGTGACCTTCAACAGCTTGGTCAATGTGGCGGAAAGGTTCAAAAGCAGGCTCAACACATATTATTTTTAGAGTGCAGCTATTATCCGGCGCTTGACGGTCAGAAAACAATCAAAGACCCGAGCGTTCCCGTTTCGTTGTCGACAAAAGGCGACAACAAAATGCTGAAGAAAGCATGGTTTGGTCTGTCAGTACTCGGGGGGGGGGGCGTAAATTGGGATGGTGGTGGCCGAGGACAGAATCGAACTGCCGACACAAGGATTTTCAATCCTCTGCTCTACCGACTGAGCTACTCGGCCACGCGTTTTCGGTGGTGTTCACTACCGAAGCCCGCAAGTTTATCCGAAACTTTGACGTTGCGCAAACAAGAAATGCAAAATCGCTGTAGCATGTTCAATAATTCACGATGCCGGCCATTTAAAGACCATGAGCAACCCAGTAAGCACGCAGTTTCAGAATACATCCAGTCATGATGTCGCCATCATTGGTTGTGGCGTGGTTGGCCTGGTGGCTTCACTGGTGCTGGCCAGTTCTGGTTTCAAGGTACTGGTGGTGGGGGCTCGTCCGCCCCAGTTTCAGCCCAATCCCGATCAGCGTTTCGATCCCCGGGTATTTGCCTTGTCGCATCGCAGCCAGCGGGTACTCGACCGCTTACGTGTTTGGGACAACATTCCCAGCGAAAAGGTACAACCCGTCACCGAAATGCAGGTATGGGGCGATTCCAATGGTGATGCTCAAGGTCACCTGCGTTTCAATGCCAGCGACACGGGTGTTGATTACCTCACCTGGATTATTGAGCAAAGCTGTCTTTTCGAAGTGCTGTTTTCAGCAATGCGCTATCAGCCCGGCATTGACTGGCTGGATGCGAAAGTCGAGGGACTTTCCCGCGAAAAAGAAGGTTGGGCTGTGGTCACCAACCTGAAAACTGTTCGCGTGCCTTTGCTGATCGCTGCTGACGGCGCTCAAAGCCAAACCCGCAAGCAGGCAGGGCTTGATTTCACGCTGGATGATTACAGCGCCGAGGGTGTTGTAACAACCTTTGCCATTGAAAAGCCACATCACGGTGCAGCCCGTCAATGGTTTGTTGGCGATTCTGTTTTGGCCATGTTGCCCTTGCCTGGTCCCCATGTCTCCATGGTGTGGTCCATGCCCTTGTCCCAGTCTCAGGCCTTGGTTCAACTCAGCCCATCCGACATGGTCAATCGCGTGCAATCCCTCTCCGGTGGAGCAGTTCAGGAACTGTATGGCGACTTGGTGCCTGTGGGTAAAACTTATGCCTTTCCGCTGAAACATGGCGTTGCGCCTGTGTGGTTTGACAATGGGGTTGTGTTGATGGGCGACGCTGCGCATGTTATTCACCCATTGGCAGGGCAGGGTTTGAACCTTGGATTGGAAGACGCCGCCGAGTTGGCCAATTTGCTGACTTCTCGCAAGCGGCTTCTGGCCGTGCAACGCTTGGGCCTCGCAGACGAGCAATTGTGGCGCGCTTGGGAACGCCGCCGCAAGGCTGCCTGTAAACCAGTGCATTTTCTAACAGATGGATTACACACCTTGTTCCGACTTGATTTGCCCGGCGCAGCCTGGGTGCGCAACAAAGGCATGCACCTGGTCAACCAGCTACCCATGCTCAAGCGTTGGTTGTCTCAACAGGCCATGCGGTAAATTCGTTCTTATATTCCTGACGCAATGAACAAATTGCCTTCGGGCCTGTCCTAACTACAATTCATCATTTTTACCCAAGCAGACCTATGAAATTCAATTTACCTTTGTCCTTCCGCAAACGCAGCAGTGCTGTTGTGTTCTCTGTAATCGCGTTGTCAGCAGGCGCATGGGCATTGTCCCTGTCTGTGCAACCCGCACAGGCCGCTGCAAGCAAATCGCAGATTGAACGCATCACGGCAGCCGTGAACGAGTCGTTGGGCGCGTCAGGCGTAAAAGTGGTTTCAGTCAATGACATTGAATTCATTGATGGCTTGTTTGAGGTTGTTGTGAATCACAACGGCACCAAAAAAATCATTTACACCAATGCAAGCGGTAGTCACCTGATTTTGGGTGAACTGATGGAAAGCAAATCCATGGCGAATTTGACTGAAGCCAGGCTGGACAAACTCAATGCCATCAATTTCGAAAAAGATCTGCCTCTGGGCCTGGCCTTGAAATCAGTGTACGGAACGGGTAGCCGGAAAATCGCTGTATTTGAAGACCCCAACTGTGGCTATTGCAAGCGTTTCCGCAAAGAAACCCTGTCCAAGTTGCAGGACACCACGGTTTACACCTATGTCTATCCTGTGTTGGGCCGCGACTCGGTCGACAAAGCGCAAAAAGTAATGTGTGCCAGTGACAAATCCAAAATGTGGGATGACTGGATGCTGAAAGACCAGTCCCCCACAGGAAACGGCAATTGCAACCCGCCGATCGATGAGTTGGTCAGCTTGGGTCGAGGCATGGGCGTATCAGGTACACCCACCGTATTTTTCCAGGACGGCACACGCGTTAGTGGCGCCATTCCATCTGCCGACCTGAATCGCCGCATCGCTGCGGCTTCACGGTCTAAATAATTACTTCGGCTCCCGGGGTTCAGCTTCCGCTTTCGGGCAGGGGCGTACCCTTGGGCCAAATCAACCACATCTTCAATGGCTGGCGAGTCAAGCCGGCTGCTGTACCCGCTTCCTCGCCGGTTCCCCAAAAATAGTCGGCACGCACCCGTCCCCGAATGGCCCCCCCGGTGTCTTGCGCCAGTGTTCCCTGTGTAATTGGCGTGTTGTTCACGGGGTTGCTTGATTCGATCCAGATCGGGCTGCCATAAGGTACTTTTTCCCGGTCTATGGCCAAGCTGAGTTTGCCAGTCAGGGGCACACCCATGGCGCCCACTGGGCCTTCCTGCGGTCGCAGTACCTTGTTTTCTTTGAAAAACACCACGCTTGGGTTGGCATTCAGCAAATCATCCAGCTTGCCAGGGTTGGCTTTCGCCCAATTTCGGATGCCGGGAATTGTGGCTTGGGCTGCGGTCAATTCTCCGCGGTCCACCAGCACTTTGCCAATGGATTTGTAAGGGTGGCCATTCTGCTCGGCATAACTCAGCCGAATCACGCTGCCATCGGGCAAAGTCACCCGGCCCGAACCCTGCACCTGCAGTAAAAATGCATCCAGTTTGTCATCTACCCAAACAATCGGTTTCTCGCGATCAGGTCCCAGGCGTTCCCATTCCGCCCTGTCGAAGAAAGGTACCAGCGTATTGCCCTGAAGGCGGCCGCGCAGGCGCTTGCCTTTCAGTTCCGGGTATTGTTCATCCAGCTTCACCGTGATCAAATCCGCAGGTACACCGTAAAGGGGGGCTTTGTAAGCGCTTTGTTCTTTGCGCGCACCTTTCAGCATGGGTTCGAAATAACCGGTTAGCAAGCCTTCTTTCTTGCCGTCTTCCTGTTGAAATTGCCACACATCAAAGTTGGCTTCCATCCAGATTTGTGCCGGTAAAAGTGTATTGCCACTTAAATTTTGTCGGGCTTTGCGGCAAGCGTCCAGCAGGCCGGTAGGCGTGGCTTTGCGTTTTGCAAGGGCATTGCCGTTGACTGAGCATTGCTCTGCAAAGGCCTCCAGAAAGCGGCTGTGGTTGCTTGTGTTCCAACCGGGCAAGCTTGAAAAATCTGACTTCACAAACAAGGGCAAAGCCGGTTTGTCGTCTTTTTTCTCGGTTTGCGCCGGTTTTTCTCCTGTCGGGCATGAACATTCAGCCGCTTTCGGAGTCGGAGAAGTAGCGCATCCAGATAAAATCAGGGCGGCCAGCATGGTGCTGGGCCACCAACAACGGAGTGAATTGAACATGTGGTTACTCATTGCAGAAATGGTTTTGGCTTTGGGCCTGATCGTGTTCATTATGTGGTGGACTTTGAGGGCCAGGGTGGATCATCCTGTGGAAAAATCGGATACGGAGTCTTCCAAAACAGACGCACCCCCAAAAAAGGATTAGTGCAACACCCGCGGCATTGACAGCAAAAACTCGGGCACGGGCACATCAAATTGCTCGCCGCCTTCACCCACAAAAGTGTAACTGCCCTTCATGGTACCCACCGGGGTGGGCAGCGGGCAGCCGCTGGTGTACTCGAAACTCTCGCCAGGGCGTAGTGTGGGTTGTTCGCCGACCACGCCATCGCCTTTTACTTCTTGAACAATGTTGTGGGCGTCAGTAATGATCCAGTGGCGACTCAGCAATTGTGCTGTTCTTTCACCCACATTTTCTATTTCAATGGTGTAGGCGAAAACATAAGGACCTTTGTCTTTGTCGCTTTGCTCCTCAAGAAACTGGGTGCTGACTCGGACTTCAAACTGATAGGGTGACGGGCTACTCATGCGGTGTGGCTTGTTTCTGTTGCTCTGGGCATTAAGTATGACTTCAAACCCCCGTTTTCACAAATCCGAAGCCGCTTTCAAAGCCATTTGCCCGGGGTAACTTCGTTTAAACTCTTGCTTTGTGTCTGAATTTTTCTTCGAAGGCCTGCCATGAACCCGTTTGTTATTGCTCCCAGTATTCTTTCAGCTGACTTTGCCCGTCTGGGCGACGAGGTGAAAAATGTCATTGCAGCGGGCGCAGACTGGGTTCACTTTGACGTCATGGACAATCATTACGTGCCCAACCTCACCATTGGCCCTTTGGTTTGCGAGGCCCTGCGCCCCCACACCACTGCGATGATTGATGTGCACCTGATGGTGCGTCCGGTCGATCGGATCATTCCTGATTTTGCCAAGGCGGGTGCCAACTTGATCAGCGTGCACCCAGAGGGAACGGATCACCTTGACCGAACGCTTGGCCTGATTCGCGACTCCGGTTGTCAGGCAGGCATTGTGCTCAACCCGGCCACCCCGATTTCCTGGGTGGATCACGTCATGGACAAACTCGACCTTATTTTGGTGATGTCGGTAAACCCTGGTTTTGGCGGGCAAAGTTTCATTCCACAAGCCTTGGTGAAGCTGACCGAATTGCGCAAGCGAATTGATGCACATGTGGCCAAGGGCGGTCAAAATATTCGCCTTGAAGTGGATGGTGGCGTGAAGCCTGACAACATTGCGCAAATTGCACGCGCAGGTGCTGACACCTTTGTTGCCGGCTCGGCCATTTTCGGCAAACCCGACTACAAAGCCGTCATTGACCAAATGCGGGCAGAGTTGGCCACTACGAGATAAGCGACCATGACCAAGAAAGCAGTATTGTTCGACCTCGACGGAACGCTTTTGCACACGGTGCCCGACCTGGCTGCCGCGGTGAATGCCATGTTGGCGGATTTGGGCAAACCCGTGTTACCCGAGGAAACCGTTGCAGTGTATGTGGGCAAGGGCGCAGAAAATCTGGTCAACAGAAGCCTTACGGGCAGCATGACCGAGAAGGCCCCCCCCGAACTGTATGCCCAAGCCATGGCCAACTGGCAAGGTCATTACACCCACATCAATGGCAATCACTCGGTGTTCTATTCGGGCGTGAGGGAAGGGCTTGATCTGCTGAAGAATGCCGGTTACAAACTGGCGGTGGTCACCAACAAGCCGGAACGTTTCACCAAGCCACTTCTTGAGCGCACTGGCATTGCCCATTACTTCGAGGTGGTCGTAGGCGGAGATACCTGCCCCGTGAAAAAACCCGACCCCATGCCCGTAACCCACGCCTGCAAGTTGCTTGGTGTGGAGCCCTCGCAGGCCCTGATGATTGGTGATTCCGTGAACGACGCGCTTGCTGCAAACGCAGCCGGCGTAGAGTGTTGGCTTTTGCCCTATGGTTACAACGAAGGGCGATCTGTTCACGACACACCGTGCGATGGCATCGTGAGCACGATCGAGAAAGCTGCACAACGCCTGCTGGGCACACGGGTACCACAATGATTTCTAAAGCTGAATTTGATGCATTCGCAACACAGGGGTATAACCGCATTCCGCTGATTGCGCGTTGCTATGCCGACCTCGATACACCCTTGTCGGTGTACCTCAAGCTTGCCAACAAGCCAAATACATTCTTGCTTGAATCGGTGGTGGGTGGCGAACGCTCCGGCCGTTATTCGTTTGTAGGTTTGCCTTCCACAATCACCATCAAGGTGGTTGAACATTCCGTGGTGGTACAACAGCAGCACCCGGACGGCACGCTGGACACGCTTGAGACATTCAACGGCGACCCGCTGCAATTTATCGAGCAGTACCATGCCCGTTTCAAAGTGCCGCCTGTCAACAGTAGTCCCCGTTTTTTTGGTGGGCTAGCCGGCTATTTTGGATATGACACGGTTCGCTACATTGAGCCTCGACTTGAGGCCAGTCGCAAAGCCGACGATTTGGGTATTCCCGATATTTTGCTGATGTTCACCGACCGCATGGCGGTGGTCGATAACATTCAAGGCACCATTCAGCTCATCGTGTTTGTCGATCCAGCGCAAACCAATGCCTATGAAAACGGCGTTGCCGAGGTCAAGCGACTCATGGGCCAGCTTCGCCAGCCCATCGCCATTCCGGTCTCGGGCAGCAGCGAAAGTACCCCGATTGAACGCAGCATGAGCAAAGACTATTTCTTTGACATGGTGGCCAAGTCCAAAGAATACATCGCTGCCGGTGATGTCATGCAGGTGGTCTTGGGGCAGCGGCTGAGCAAACGCTTCACGCAAGACGCACTCATGCTTTATCGCGCCTTGCGTTCTCTGAATCCATCGCCTTATTTGTTCTATTACAACTTCGGCAGTTTCCAAGTGGTGGGTTCATCGCCCGAAATTCTGGTGCGGCAAGACCAGGTCGAAGGCAAAGCGCCTTTGGTCACCTTGCGCCCCATCGCCGGCACGCGCCCGCGTGGCAAATCACAGCAAGAAGATTTGGCACTTGCCGAAGAGCTGCTGGCCGATCCCAAAGAAATTGCAGAGCATGTCATGTTGATCGACCTGGCTCGCAACGATGTGGGGCGTATTGCACAGGTCGGTTCTGTGCAGGTCACCGAGAAAATGATTATCGAGCGCTATTCTCATGTCATGCACATTGTCAGCAATGTGCAGGGCGACTTGAAGCCTGGTATGGGGGCCATGGATGTGCTCCGCGCCACTTTCCCCGCGGGCACGCTTTCCGGTGCACCCAAGGTGCGCGCCATGGAAATCATTGATGAACTCGAACCCACCAAGCGCGGCGTGTATGGCGGCGCCTGTGGCTATCTCAGTTTCACTGGCACCATGGATGTCGCCATCGCCATTCGCACTGGCGTGGTGAAAGACCAAACCTTGTATGTTCAGGCAGGTGCTGGCGTGGTCGCCGATTCCGTGGCCGAAAGCGAATGGCTCGAGACCGAGAACAAGGCGCGTGCGGTCATGCGCGCAGCCGAACTTGTGCAGGCTGGTCTGGACGGTGAGTTGTCGTGATTGTCTCTACCCGCAAGGGGCTGTGGTGGGTGCGTGTGTTAAAATTTTGACAAATCACGCACTTGTTTCTTCCCCCTATTCGAAATGCAGGCCCGCCATGCTGTTGATGATCGACAACTACGACAGTTTTACCTTCAATCTTGTCCAGTACTTGGGTGAATTGGGTCAGCAAGTGCATGTTGTTCGCAACGATGCCATCACAGTCGATGAAGCACTAAGCCTCAAGCCCCGTGCGGTGTGTGTTTCGCCTGGCCCCTGTTCACCAGCGCAGGCCGGCGTGTCCATTGAAATCATTCAGCGAATGGCCGGTGTGGTTCCCGTTTTGGGTGTGTGCCTGGGGCATCAGGCCATTGGCGAAGCCTTCGGTGGCAAGGTTGTACGTGCCAAAACCATCATGCACGGAAAAACATCCCCGGTTCATCATCACAATGTGGGTGTCTTTGAGGGCTTGCCCAACCCGCTTATCTGCATTCGCTATCACTCATTGGCAATCGAGCGGGAAAGCTTGCCCGATTGCCTTGAAATCACCGCAGAAACAGCAGATGGTGAAATCATGGGTGTTCGTCATAAAACGCTGGATATCGAGGGTGTTCAGTTTCATCCTGAATCCATCCTGAGTGACCGCGGGCATGATCTGCTCAAAAATTTCCTTAAGCGCGTTAACTAAACCCTTAACCTCCAAATCTCATGTCCCAGTCATTTAATTACCCCGCCATTTTGAATCAACTGCTTGCTGGGCAAGACTTGTCGCATGAACTCACCCGAAATGCATTTCAGCAACTATTGAGTGGTGGTTTGACCACTGCGCAAATTGCTGGTTTGCTGGTTGGCTTGCGTGTCAAAGGCGAAACAGCCGAAGAAGTGGCTGCCGCCGCACAAGTCATGCGAGATCTGGTCACTCCGGTCGAGTTGCCCGCAGGCACTGAGGTTGTCGATCTGTGCGGCACGGGTGGCGATGGTGCGCAAACATTTAATATTTCAACTGCCTGCATGTTCGTGCTGGCAGCCGCCGGCGCCAAAGTGGGCAAGCACGGTGGTCGCAGCGTGTCCTCTAATTCGGGCAGCGCCGATGTACTTGAATTGCTTGGCGCCAACATCAATCTGAAGCCGACCCAGGTTGCAGAATCGATCGCCCAAGTGGGCATTGGATTCATGTTCGCACCGAATCATCACAGTGCCATGCGTTTTGCGGGCCCGGTCCGCAAAGAACTGGGTGTGCGCACGGTGTTCAACATTCTCGGCCCACTCACCAATCCAGCCAATGCCAAGCGCCAGGTCATGGGTGTGTATAGCGCCAATTTGCTCGACTTACAGGCCGAAGTGCTCAAGCGTTTGGGGTCCATTCAAGCGCTCATCGTGCATGGTGAAAATGGCATGGACGAACTGTGTATTGAATGCGACTCAAAAATTGCTGAGCTACGCGATGGTGAAATCAAGCACTACAGCATCAAGCCCGAAGACTTTGGTCTTGCACGCGCATCACACAGCAGCCTGCATGCAGGTTCTGTCCAAGAGTCTCGCGACAAAATTTTCCATGCATTGAATGGCAAGGGCGGTGCAATTGGTGACATCGTGTTGCTCAACAGCGCAGCAGGTCTGTATACAGCAGGTGTTGCAGGTAGTCTGAAAGAGGGCATTGATGTGGCGCGCTCCACCGTGGCCAGTGGTGCAGCAATCCGCAAACTCAATGAGTTCGTCGACTTTACCAAGTCGATTGAGCAATAAGGCAGAACCATGAGCGATATTCTTGACAAAATTTTAGCCACCAAGCGCGAAGAAATTGCACAGGGCAAGCAGGTTTTGTCTGAAGTGCAATGGTTGACCAAGGCCGCA
Organism: Limnobacter sp.; assembly: GCF_043511195.1. Taxonomy (NCBI): domain Bacteria; kingdom Pseudomonadati; phylum Pseudomonadota; class Betaproteobacteria; order Burkholderiales; family Burkholderiaceae; genus Limnobacter; species Limnobacter sp. The sequence goes on from NZ_CP121330.1 coordinate 1,163,879, forward strand.
AAGCTGGCCCCAACGCGGGGTTTTGCCAACGCCATGAAAACAGCGGTGGCCAAAGGCCTGCCCGCAGTCATTGCGGAAGTAAAACGTGCCAGCCCCAGCAAAGGCATTCTGCGCGAACCTTTTGATCCCGTGGAAATCGCAAAAAGCTATGCCGAGCATGGTGCAACTTGTTTGTCGGTGCTCACTGACATTCAATATTTCAAAGGCGCGCCCCAGTACCTCGACATGGCCCGCGAGGCGAGTGGTCTGCCCTGCATCCGCAAAGATTTCATTATCGACACCTACCAGGTTGTACAAGCCCGGGGTCTGGGCGCCGATGCCATTTTGCTGATTGTTTCAGCCTTGGAGTTGCCTCAACTGCTGGAACTCGAGCAATGCGCCAATGAGCTGGGTATGGATGTACTTGTCGAAGTGCATGATGCACAAGAAATGGACATTGCCTTGCAATTAAAAACACCACTGATTGGTGTAAACAATCGCAATTTGCGCACTTTTGAAACGTCATTGCAAACCACGCTTGATCTGAAAGGTCGAGTGGGCCCAGAGCATTTGCTGATCACCGAGAGTGGTATTGCTACCCGTGACGATGTGGCCCTAATGCGTGCCAATGATATTCACGCATTTTTGGTTGGCGAGGCGTTCATGCGGGCAGCCTCGCCAGGGCGGGCACTGGCAGATCTTTTTTATTGAAGCCAAGGGGCAGGCACAACCTCGCCCTCGCTTTGTTCCGGTTTTTTGATTGTCCATTCATTGGATGCCGGTTCGGCTGGTACCAAACTAAATTCCATCAGCCGATCTGCGCGAAATGCAATTGCGCGCAGTGGTGTTCCGGGCCGGCTTGCTGCCAATAGCCGTTTGTAGTTGGTTTCGGTCAGTTTTTTCTCACCCAATGCCACCAGCCAATCGCCTGCTGAAATGCCACTCGCGTGGGCAGGACCACCGTTAATCACCTGCTTTACCAACATACCTTCAGGTTTAAATTGCCCGTGTAACCCAAGGTAAATTTGCTAATCATTTTGAGTTTGACTCAGGCTCAAGCCAAAGGTCTTTAAGGCATCGTCCAATGGCAGCTCGTCGGTGCTCTGTGTCCATTGTTCAATTTCCCGGTTTAGCTCAATTCCTGTGGCTTCCAGCACCAGGCCTGGGAACTCATCCTCCTTCAGTCCCTCGCCAGTCAATCCTTTGCGTTGCCACATCAAGCGCATCACATCGTCCAGGCTTTTCTGGCCGCTGCTTTGTTTTCGAATTGCGGAATCAATACACAAAGCCACAAGTGAGCCCTTGGTGTAGTAACTCACAATTGCGTTGGGTGCATTTTCATCTTGTCGGTAGTATTTGGTCCAGGCATCAAAAGAGCTGTCCGACACAGATTGATTCATGCGTCCAGGGCCCTTTCTCACCTGTGTAATGTTCCTGCATACGCTTTTCAGGTATGCCTCTTCGTCCAACTTGCCCGCACGTGCCAACACAACATCATCGTAATAGGATGTAAAACCCTCGAAAATCCACAACAATCGTGTGTAATTTTCTTGGGTCAGATCATAGGGAACAAATGCAGCTGGTTTCATGCGCTTCACATTCCAGGAATGAAAGTACTCATGGCTGCAAAGTCCCAAAAAGCCTTCATAGGCTTTGGACGTTTTCTCAACACCACATTGAGGCAATTCGTTCGCGTTAAAAAGCAATGAGGTGCTGTTGCGGTGTTCCAGACCACCGTAACCATTGTCGGTCGCATGCAGCATAAACACATACCGCTCAAAAGGCGCACGTTTGGTGTCCGGTTCAAACAAGGCGATCTGAATTTCGCACACAGGCTTCAGGTCGTTGCAAATCCGTTGCAAATCCAGGTCGGCGTCTGCGCCATACACTGCAAATACATGCTCAACTCCCAACACAGAAAAGCTTTCTACCCGCAAGGCACCCATTTCAATTGGGTGGTCGATCAGGCAGTCAAAATCCGTCGCTATAAATTTGACTTGACCCCCTGCCCGAAGAATCGGGCAGCCATGTGGGTCTTTCAAGGTTCCAGGCTGGCTGGGTAAGCCGCAGGCGACCAGCCAGTCCTGTAAGTCGTCGCTAGGTCTGGAAATGGTCAACTCAACCGGTTCTTGTTCAAATCCCTTCGGGCACAGAAACAGGCTGGTGACGTTGAAAAAACCATGGGTGTCGTCCAGGTGTGCGCCGCGCACTGACAAATCCCAGGCATACACTCGCCATTCGCATTGAATTAAAAGTGAATGCGCGGCAAGCCCAATCTGCGCGCCATCGACATGTACTCGCCAGCTGTCCTTCCTTTCCCGTGTGACCGTGGTTTCAACCTGTCCTACACGGGCCCGCACATAAAGCACGTTCCGTGCAAATTCACGAATCAGGTAACTGCCAGGAATCCAGGCGGGCAATGTTAAGTCAATCCAGCGCTCGTCGCCAGTGCCTTGCAGTTGGTCCCGTGCAATCTCAAATTGCAATTGAACGTCGAAATAGTGGCCTTTCGGGTCTGCCACCGTGACCTGGTAATGCAACATGGTAATCGTCTGTGTATTAAATTTTGATAAGCACGCGGCCCGTGTTGGTTCCTGCCATAATTTGGGCAGCTGCTTCAATCGCACCTTCCAGTGGAAGTGTGCGTGAGAGTCCTTCCAACTTTTTCAGATCAAGGTCGGCAGCTAGTCTGCGCCAAGCTTCCTCACGCACTGGCAAGGGTGCCATCACCGAGTCAACGCCCGTCAAGGTAACGCCCCGTAAAATAAACGGTGCCACCGAAGAAGGCAAATCCATGCCTTGGGCCAAACCACATGCAGTCACCGTGCCACCGTATTTGGTCTGTGCACAGGCATTGGCCAGGGTGTGTGATCCCACGCAGTCCACAACACCAGCCCAGCGCTCGCGTTGTAAAGGTTTTCCGGGCTCACTCAACAACTTTCGGTCCATGACTTCGCTCGCGCCCAAACCTTTCAGGAAATCAGTTTGTTCAGGTTTGCCGTTGGTCGCCACTACGGTGTAGCCCAGCTTGCTCAACAGTGCGATTGCAATACTGCCGACGCCGCCAGTTGCACCAGTCACTAAAATTTCACCGCTACCAGGTTTCACGCCGCCTTTTTCAAGGCCCAGCACACACAACATGGCGGTGTAGCCCGCGGTACCGATCGCCATGGCCTGCGAAGGGCTTAAACCCGCTGGTCGTTTAATCAGCCAATCCCCTTTCAGTTTTGCTTTTTCGGCCAGGCAACCCCAGTGCGTTTCTCCCACGCCAAATCCATTGAGAATTACTTCGTCTCCAGGTTTGAATCCAGGGTGGGCGCTTTCCACTACGGTACCTGCACCATCAATGCCCGCAACCATGGGCCATTGGCGCACCACAGGGGACTTGTTGCAAATTGCCAGACCGTCTTTGTAATTGAGTGTGGAATGGGAAATTCGAACCAGCACGTCACCAGCTTCAGGCAACTGGCTTTCGTCCAGTTGCTCAATACTGGCCTTGAACTCGCCTTGTTCGTTTTTTTGAAGAAATACCGCTTTGAACATACTTTGTCCTTCCTTGCTTTTTGGTCAGTCCTGAAAAATAGACTACACCATTTAAGCAAAGCAGGCGGTCACTAATAATCCAACAATTGCACCCAATGTCAGGTGGTTTCTCAGACGCAGGTAAGCATCGAACGCCTTCATGGGCTTTAAAAAGCGCTGGTCTACCACCCATACCAAAGCCAGAATCAGGGCAAGAATCCAAAGGGTGGATTCAGGGGGCGAGAATGCGCCAGCCAGCCAAGCCAACAGTGAGGGCGTTACTCCCCAGATAAAACTTCGTGTTTCAAATTCCGATTGATCCAATCCGGCAAGGTAAACAGGTTGGTCCTGGCTGCTGAGTGAAATAGCCAGTCCCCAATGCACAGCGCCCAAAAACGAAACAATGCACAATGCGTAAATCAGGTTGTAATTGGCAAAGCGCTCCGCAATCTCGGTGCCGCTGTATATGCCGGTCAACGCAGCCAATCCCAAAAATGGAATAAGCCCTGCGTAACCGAGCACATTCATCCAGTGAGTTTTCAATGTTGGTGCCATCGTCATTCCACCAATATTGCGCCATGTACAGCTTCTTCAAGGCTTCCGGCCATCAAGGTGGTCTCCCTGTAAAAACGTGAAAAGCTCTGCTGAAAACGAGAAGGGCTGGGTAGCAGTTTGTCTTCCGCGTTCCATCGAACCGGAAAACAACGGCCCATCATCACATAGCCTGAATTCAATGTTTCCCTCAACTCAAACTCGGTGCCTGTTTGAATAAAGCGAGCCAGCATGGTTGCGCAGTGAGCAATGTCATCGGTGTTCACAACCCATATTTGATCGCAACCGGTTTCCATGGCATTCAGCACGAAATCCCAGCGTTGTTTGCTCCAGGGGTGGGTTTTGTGAAATGCGCAGTCAATCAAGCCCACGCGCAACTCGCCGGTTTGCGTCAAATCAAAGCAGGCTTTGAGCTCCCAAGGGTGCACCAAATTAATCTTCTTGAAATTGCCCATCAAGCTACTGCATGAGTCAACGCCAGCCTGTTGACGAAGGTCCACTGTCTTGCGTTTTAGCGTGTCGGTCAACAGTTCAAGATCAAAGTTGTGGCATCCCGGTTCCTGCGCGCCAATCGCGGGCGCATTTCTTTCGCATCCCACATCGCGTTTGCTCCGGGCAATCGATTCCAAGTCTTCATAATCGGTATCAATGGCCGTCCCGCTGCAATTCCACATCGGCGCATATTTCTTGACATTGTCCGAGTTGAAAACATAGGGTTTGTGGCTAAACGTCCCAGCCACCCATTGCCAGCTCAAGTGGTTAGATGCCAGGTCTCCGTCCAGCAGGTGGGCGTACATCCAGTCAGCGCCCACTTTCCAGTGCACTTTTCGCATGTGAACCACATAGGACGCTATCCACATCCGGACATGGTTGTGCAAATAGCCAGTCTCATAAAGAAGGGCAACTCCAGCATCGATTGCTGCAACTCCGGTTCGGCCTTCCCGAATGTCGCCTGGCAACTGCGAGCTGTACTTGCCCGACCACACTGGTCTGCGGACATCGCTCAATATTCCGTTACCCAACTCAGCATGTGCATGTTTGAAGAACTCCCGCCACGCAAATTCAAAGATCAGCTTGTCCTCGAAACTCAGGCGATACTTCTCCATCAATATTTGGGTCGCCTCTCGCACACTCAAGTAGCCATGAGTAATCCAGGGGGAAAGTCGCGTTACTGCGCCATCCAGAAAATTCCGGGTGCGGCTGTACCTTGCCGGGTCCACTGTCGCGAGTGCGTTCAGTGCAGCAAGGCGGCTGGGTTCAAATTTGACGGGTGTTTGGTGCTGCATGACTGTGGCTCTTTATGGGATTGAATGGGGTTTACTTCACAAGAGGACGGATATTCCTGAACCCGCCGTCCACATTCAACACTGCGCCTGTCATGCGGCTGGCCCCTGCGCCTAGCAACCAGTACATGGCCTGCGCTACCTCACCGGGCTGGTTGACGCCCTGCAATGGGTATTGCTTGGCGCTTGCTGCACGCATCATGTCACTTTTCAAAAAAGCCGATGCAATCGGTGAGTCGGTCAGGCCCGGGGCCACCACATTGATTCGAATATTGTCAGCCGCGTGTGTGGCCGCAGCCGACTTGGCCAAACCCTCAATGCCCGCCTTTGCAGCAGCGATCGCCTCGTGATTGGGAACACCAATACCAGTGGCGCAGGTGGACACCAACACGGCAGAACCGCCTTGCGCATTGGTTTTTGCATGTTTTAAAAACGCACGCAACCCATACATGGCTGAAAACAGGTTGACCTGCATCACGCTGTCAATTTGAGCGTCGGTGGTTTTGGTTAAAGGGGCAACCAGGATAGAACCCACACAGTGCGCGTAGCCATCCACTTGTTTTCCCAGGCTGTTCACCGTTTCAAATGCGGCATTTACGGATCCAGAGTCGCAGGCCTGCGTCTCTAATATATGTACACCTGGTGTATGGCCATATAGCGCCTCAAGTACCGATGCATCCCGACCTGCCGCAATCACCTCTTGTCCAGAATCCACACACAACTGAATCAATTCCTGGGCGATTGCACTGTTGGCGCCCATCACGAATATGCACTTTGTCATTCTTTACTGCCTGTTTTGTCCAAGGTGAAGCTATTTTGTCCTAGACAGAAAATAAAGTCACGTCTTGATTCAAAACTCTTTAAGGTCGGTGAATACTCGAATTTCAGCGGTTAGACTTTCTCCATCCCTATTAATAAGCAGGAGACTGACCATGACATATGAAACCATCCTCGTAGAAACCATCGGCAAGGTGGGCTTGGTGCGTTTGAATCGCCCCCAAGTATTGAATGCACTGAATGACCAACTGATGACTGAGCTCGGCGACGCCCTAACGGCTTTCGATTCCGACGACAACATTGGCGCAATGGTAGTTACAGGCAGCGACAAAGCTTTCGCTGCCGGTGCGGACATCGGAGCGATGTCCTCATTTACTTATATGGATGTGTACAAAAGCGAATACATCACGCGCAACTGGGAAACCATACGCAATGTACGCAAACCAGTGATTGCAGCGGTACGTGGGTTCGCTTTGGGCGGTGGTTGTGAATTGGCCATGATGACCGACTTCATCATTTGTGCGGACACGGCGAAATTCGGTCAGCCAGAAATCAAGCTTGGCATCATTCCTGGTGCCGGTGGTACGCAGCGCCTGCCGCGTGCAATCAGCAAAGCCAAAGCGATGGATCTGTGTCTGACTGGCCGTTTAATGGATGCAGCTGAGGCGGAGCGAGCCGGGCTCGTGTCGCGTGTTGTTCCTGCAGACAAGTGTCTGGATGAAGCCATTGAGGCCGCCACTATTATTGCAGCGTATTCAAATCCGTCGGTCATGATGGCCAAAGAGAGCATTAACCGAGCATTCGAGGGCTCTTTGTCAGAGGGAATGCTGTTTGAGCGTCGCATGTTCCACAGTTTGTTTGCCACAGAAGACCAAAAAGAGGGCATGTCTGCCTTTGTGGAGAAGCGCAAACCCAATTTCACCAACAAATAAGACCCAATTTTCGAATTAATTTGAATTAATTTGTAATTAAATTGGTGCCGGCAGCCATTTAAGGTGCGGTCAAACCAAAAAAATTGAAATATTTTCAGGGCTCCTTCGGGAGCCTGTTTTTTGTGCAATTCTGGAAAAAATCCTTGTGCTTCAGAGGCTTGTTTTGGTCTGCGTGTGGGGTGTTTGGAACACACTTTTGACGCGTTGCAGAAAAATACAAATTTCTTCGCAAAAGTGTTTGACAGGTTTTGGATTGATGTGCATAATCTCGTTTCTCTGCTGCACGACAAGCAGGACGAAACGAAGCAAGCAAGCGGTTCTTCAAGGTTTTAAGTAGTAGTGAAGAGCAGCAAGGTTAGCAGAAATTTCGAAGCGATCTTTAACAAGTTAACAGCCGATAAGTGTGGGCACTGACCAGATGGGTTTAAGGTTTGTTCTTTTCTCAAAAAGAATGACTTTGAATCACGATTCAGAGTTAGTGCTCACGGAATAAAGTAAGTGAAGTTCAAATCGTCAAGGTTTGAATAACATCTACTCCGTCGAGTTTAGTAAATTTTGCAGAGATTGAACTGAAGAGTTTGATCCTGGCTCAGATTGAACGCTAGCGGGATGCTTTACACATGCAAGTCGAACGGTAACAGGATAGCTTGCTATCGCTGACGAGTGGCGAACGGGTGAGTAATACATCGGAACGTGCCCAGTAATGGGGGATAGCTCGGCGAAAGCCGGATTAATACCGCATACGCCCTGAGGGGGAAAGTGGGGGACCGCAAGGCCTCACGTTATTGGAGCGGCCGATGGCTGATTAGCTAGTTGGTAGGGTAAAGGCCTACCAAGGCGACGATCAGTAGCTGGTCTGAGAGGACGATCAGCCACACTGGGACTGAGACACGGCCCAGACTCCTACGGGAGGCAGCAGTGGGGAATTTTGGACAATGGGGGAAACCCTGATCCAGCCATCCCGCGTGTGCGATGAAGGCCTTCGGGTTGTAAAGCACTTTTGGCAGGAAAGAAATTGCACGGGTTAATACCCTGTGTAGATGACGGTACCTGCAGAATAAGCACCGGCTAACTACGTGCCAGCAGCCGCGGTAATACGTAGGGTGCAAGCGTTAATCGGAATTACTGGGCGTAAAGCGCACGCAGGCGGTTGTGTAAGACAGGTGTGAAATCCCCGGGCTTAACCTGGGAATTGCATTTGTGACTGCACGACTAGAGTGTGTCAGAGGGGGGTGGAATTCCACGTGTAGCAGTGAAATGCGTAGATATGTGGAGGAACACCAATGGCGAAGGCAGCCCCCTGGGATGACACTGACGCTCATGCACGAAAGCGTGGGGAGCAAACAGGATTAGATACCCTGGTAGTCCACGCCCTAAACGATGTCAACTAGCTGTTGGGGCCTTCGGGCCTTAGTAGCGCAGCTAACGCGTGAAGTTGACCGCCTGGGGAGTACGGCCGCAAGGTTAAAACTCAAAGGAATTGACGGGGACCCGCACAAGCGGTGGATGATGTGGATTAATTCGATGCAACGCGAAAAACCTTACCTACCCTTGACATGGCAGGAACTTTCCAGAGATGGATTGGTGCTCGAAAGAGAACCTGCACACAGGTGCTGCATGGCTGTCGTCAGCTCGTGTCGTGAGATGTTGGGTTAAGTCCCGCAACGAGCGCAACCCTTGTCATTAGTTGCTACGAAAGGGCACTCTAATGAGACTGCCGGTGACAAACCGGAGGAAGGTGGGGATGACGTCAAGTCCTCATGGCCCTTATGGGTAGGGCTTCACACGTCATACAATGGTCGGTACAGAGGGTTGCCAAGCCGCGAGGTGGAGCCAATCCCAGAAAACCGATCGTAGTCCGGATCGCAGTCTGCAACTCGACTGCGTGAAGTCGGAATCGCTAGTAATCGCGGATCAGAATGTCGCGGTGAATACGTTCCCGGGTCTTGTACACACCGCCCGTCACACCATGGGAGTGGGTTCTACCAGAAGTGGCTAGTCTAACCGCAAGGAGGACGGTCACCACGGTAGGATTCATGACTGGGGTGAAGTCGTAACAAGGTAGCCGTACCGGAAGGTGCGGCTGGATCACCTCCTTTCTAGAGAAAGAGAAGTAGATCAAGTCTTGAATTTGTTTGGTTTTAGTGCTCACACTTATCGGTTTGTTTAGACGCAAGATACAAGCAGCAAAAAGAGAGGGCCTTTAATTGCGGTGCGAGAGCATTGTTTAGAGGTCAGGGCCCTGGGGCTGAAAAGTTTTTCGGGGTCTGTAGCTCAGTTGGTTAGAGCACCGTCTTGATAAGGCGGGGGTCGATGGTTCGAGCCCATCCAGACCCACCATTGGTTATTGTAGTGCAAACACCTGGGGGTGTAGCTCAGCTGGGAGAGCACCTGCTTTGCAAGCAGGGGGTCATCGGTTCGATCCCGTTCACCTCCACCAAGTTTTTGTGCTGTGTTTGGGATGTTTTTGTATCGAGTGTTTAAATAAGATTGGCTGTTAGCGAAGTTGGCAAGTAAGTGATGCGAACAAAAAAGTTGCATCGCCCTTGCGGTCAAATGAATAAGCGCACGGTGCTTGGCACTGCGGTGTTTATCCATTTGGCTGTAAGAGTCGCCAGGCCCCCAAGGGGTTTGGACTTGTTCTTTAACAATTTGGAAATGATGAGATATCGAGATAGATACTCCTTAAAATTTAAGGTGTAGCTATTTTGATTGATGCGATTGCATCATCGTTCTTCTCAAGAAGTGGGTGTGTATCGTTCCTGATATGCACCGGCGCTTGAAATTTAGAATACACACAAACTACTTTGCTTTTTATGGTGATTACAGTGTTGTTTCGGGTGAGTAACTTGAAGCAGGGCTTAACGCTATAGAGTCAAGCGAATAAGTGCACATGGTGGATGCCTTGGCAGTCATAGGCGATGAAGGACGTGGTAGCCTGCGAAAAGCTACGGGGAGCTGGCAAACAAGCTTTGAGCCGTAGATGTCCGAATGGGGAAACCCACCCTTTTAGGGGTATCGCACAGTGAATACATAGCTGTGCGAGGCGAACCTGGAGAACTGAAACATCTAAGTAGCTACAGGAAAAGAAATCAACCGAGATTCCCAAAGTAGTGGCGAGCGAAATGGGAACAGCCTGTACGATTTAGCATTTGAGTTAACAAAACGGTCTTGAAAGTCCGGCCATAGAAGGTGATAGCCCTGTATGTGAAAACTCGATTGTGGAACTAGGCGTACGACAAGTAGGGCGGGGCACGAGAAACCCTGTCTGAACATGGGGGGACCATCCTCCAAGGCTAAATACTCATGACTGACCGATAGTGAACTAGTACCGTGAGGGAAAGGCGAAAAGAACCCCGGGAGGGGAGTGAAATAGATCCTGAAACCGTGTGCATACAAACAGTCGGAGCGGACTTGTTCCGTGACGGCGTACCTTTTGTATAATGGGTCAGCGACTTACATTCAGTGGCAAGCTTAACCGAGTAGGGAAGGCGTAGCGAAAGCGAGTCCGAATAGGGCGTCTAGTTGCAGGGTATAGACCCGAAACCCGGTGATCTAGCCATGGGCAGGTTGAAGGTTGAGTAACATCAACTGGAGGACCGAACCCACTAACGTTGAAAAGTTAGGGGATGACCTGTGGCTGGGGGTGAAAGGCCAATCAAACCGGGAGATAGCTGGTTCTCCCCGAAAGCTATTTAGGTAGCGCCTCGAGTCTCACTACAGGGGGTAGAGCACTGTTATGGCTAGGGGGTCATCGCGACTTACCAAACCATGGCAAACTCCGAATACCTGTAAGTGCAATCTCGGGAGACAGACATCGGGTGCTAACGTCCGGTGTCAAGAGGGAAACAACCCAGACCGCCAGCTAAGGTCCCTAATTGATATGCTAAGTGGAAAACGAAGTGGGAAGGCTAAAACAGTCAGGAGGTTGGCTTAGAAGCAGCCACCCTTTAAAGAAAGCGTAATAGCTCACTGATCGAGTCGTCCTGCGCGGAAGATGTAACGGGGCTAAGCAGATAACCGAAGCTGCGGATGTACACGTAAGTGTATGTGGTAGGGGAGCGTTCTGTAAGCCTGCGAAGGTGTGTTGTAAAGCATGCTGGAGGTATCAGAAGTGCGAATGCTGACATGAGTAGCGATAAACAGAGTGAAAGGCTCTGTCGCCGTAAGCCCAAGGTTTCCTACGCAACGTTCATCGGCGTAGGGTTAGTCGGCCCCTAAGGCGAGGCAGAAATGCGTAGTCGATGGGAAGCAGGTTAATATTCCTGCACCGACGTGTAATGCGATGGGGGGACGGATCGTGGAAAGTGGTCCAGGTGTTGGATATCCTGGTCCCTGCATCATAGAGGACAGTTAGGCAAATCCGGCTGTCATATACTCAAGGGTGTGGGGGGAAGTAGCTACGGCTACGAACCCATTGGAAGTGGTCCCAAGAAAAGCCTCTAAGCTTCAGTTACACGTTGACCGTACCGCAAACCGACACAGGTGGGCGGGATGAGTATTCTAAGGCGCTTGAGAGAACTCAGGAGAAGGAACTCGGCAAATTGGTACCGTAACTTCGGGAGAAGGTACGCCCTTGTAGCTTGACCATGAACAATGGAAGGGTGAAGGGGTTGCAATAAAATGGTGGCTGCGACTGTTTAATAAAAACACAGCTCTCTGCAAACACGAAAGTGGACGTATAGGGAGTGACGCCTGCCCGGTGCTGGAAGATTAAATGATGGGGTGCAAGCTCTTGACTGAAGTCCCAGTAAACGGCGGCCGTAACTATAACGGTCCTAAGGTAGCGAAATTCCTTGTCGGGTAAGTTCCGACCTGCACGAATGGCGTAACGATGGCCACACTGTCTCCTCCTGAGACTCAGCGAAGTTGAAGTGTTTGTGATGATGCAATCTCCCCGCGGCTAGACGGAAAGACCCCATGAACCTTTACTGTAGCTTTGCATTGGACTTTGAACCGGTTTGTGTAGGATAGGTGGGAGGCTTTGAAGCAGGAACGCTAGTTCTTGTGGAGCCAACCTTGAAATACCACCCTGACATGTTTAGGGTTCTAACCTGGATCCGTGATCCGGATTGGGGACAGTGTTTGCTGGGCAGTTTGACTGGGGCGGTCTCCTCCTAAAAAGTAACGGAGGAGCGCGAAGGTACGCTAAGTACGGTCGGACATCGTACTGATAGTGCAATGGCATAAGCGTGCTTGACTGCGAGACTGACAAGTCGAGCAGGTGCGAAAGCAGGACATAGTGATCCGGTGGTTCTGTATGGAAGGGCCATCGCTCAACGGATAAAAGGTACTCTGGGGATAACAGGCTGATACCGCCCAAGAGTTCACATCGACGGCGGTGTTTGGCACCTCGATGTCGGCTCATCTCATCCTGGGGCTGTAGCCGGTCCCAAGGGTATGGCTGTTCGCCATTTAAAGTGGTACGTGAGCTGGGTTTAAAACGTCGTGAGACAGTTTGGTCCCTATCTGCCGTGGGCGCTGGAAGTTTGAGGGGGCCTGCTCCTAGTACGAGAGGACCGGAGTGGACATACCTCTGGTGTACCGGTTGTCACGCCAGTGGCATTGCCGGGTAGCTAAATACGGAAGAGATAAACGCTGAAAGCATCTAAGCGTGAAACTTGCCTTAAGATAAGATTTCCCTGAGGACTTGATCCTCCTGAAGGGCCGTTGAAGACCACCACGTTGATAGGCTGGGTGTGGAAGTGCAGTAATGCATTAAGCTAACCAGTACTAATTGCCCGTGCGGCTTGGCTCTATAGCATTGAGCCTTGCTAATAAGATACGCACATGAAACAACACACAGTAAATCTACCGGAGGCTCGCGCCTCCATGAAAATCAAGGTAGTTTGTGCACAAAGATATACCCGCAACACGCATCGACAAGATAGTCTTTCTATCGAGATAACTCATCAGTTCCGAATCGAGCCAATCAGCCGCAACGCTGGTTAGCTAACAAGTAAGTGCAATCTTTGCACCGCACTTACAGCCAACCCTCTTTGCCTGACGACCATAGCAAGGTGGTACCACCCCTTCCCATCCCGAACAGGACCGTGAAACGCCTTAGCGCCGATGATAGTGTGCATTCGCATGTGAAAGTAGGACATCGTCAGGCTCTCCAATACCAAAAAACCCCGCTCTCAATACGAGGCGGGGTTTTTTATTTCTTCTCTATACTTTCCAGAACGAACCTGTTTGTCTGGAAGATATTCCTGTCTCGTATCTACCTGTATCAATTCCTATATCTTTCCTGCTTTCCCTTTGTTTCTTTTGGAATTGAAGTTGAATTGTCTTTCTGGCTGTTGGTCTCGTCTTGTGTGTTTGCTCTTGTTGATTTTCCCATTGGCTTCACATGCGCTTGAAGAGGGCTCTCGTCATCAGCAGCTTAATGCTCATTTCCAGCAAACACTTGCCAAGCGAATACCGCACCTTGAGTCCAGATTGCATGCACTACTTTCAGCCGCATCGAATGATGAGGAGAAAGCGTGGTTAATCTACCGGTGGGTTACCCACCATTTTAAACATGATGCTCGGCTTGCCCGTCGAATTGGTGACCCCTCCCAGTACCCACTTGAAACGCTTCACAAGCTAGGCGGCGGTAGTTGTGCTGTGTATGCCAATGTCACACATCGTTTGATGAATATGGCAGGCCTTGAGGTCAAGACCATTTACGGATTGGTGAAAGGTGGGCCGGCAACCGCGATGCGGATGGGGAAACCGGTCAATCACGTTTGGAATGCTGTCAAAATAAATGGTGTCTGGAATGTTGTGGACGCTACCTGGGGGGCTGGTTATGTAGGTCAACAAGGATTCCGTTCGGAGCACAGTGATCTGTTCTTTCTTCTGCCGGCAGAAAAAGCAATGCTAAGCCATTATGACCAAGCAGATGAACTGGGTTATCAGCAGGTATTTTCCCTTGATCAAACGCTGTTTTCCAAGCTGCCGGAGGATGCCTTGTACGCAGCGGCTGTGGGCATGGATCCCCAACTGATACTCGACGCAGCGCGCAGAGCTTCTCGCTTGATTCTTGTGTCTACTTTTGATTCCACACCTGGGGTGTTGCGAGTGATGTCGGCCCCTGTGAACGGTGTGCTTGAACGGGTAAAGCAGCGTTTTGTGATTGAATCCGCGGTTTTCGAAGAAATGATGCTGGTTCAAGGCAGGTCATGGGTGCCACTCAAGAAGAGTGGCAAGGTCTATTCATTGACTGTGGTGCCAGATCAAGGGGAATTGCTTTTGATGGGGCGTCGCCCAAAGCAGCATGAGTTTGAGGCTTTATTGGGTTACCGAGTGAAATAAGTCAGTCGCTTCCCAGGAAATCGTGCGTAATTGCCAACCAGGCTTTGACGCCGAGCGGCAGTATTTTGTCGTTGAAATCATAGGTGGGGTTGTGCAATGTACATGGGCCAATGCCATGGCCATGCGTGCGGTGGCCGCCGTCGCCGTTGCCGATCCACAGGTAGGCGCCGGGTTTGTGCTGCAGCATGAATGCGAAATCTTCTGCGCCCATTGTGGGCGGAAGACTGGAATGCACCGTCGAGACCTCGGGCACTTTATTTAACGCGTTTTTCGCCAGTTCAGCCATGTCGGCTGAATTGATTGTGGGTGGGTATTTGCGTTCAAATGTCATTTCCGCAGAAGCACCAAAAGCTGCACAAAGGTCTGCGCTGATTTTTCTCATGTGCTGTTCAATCAAGTCCAGCGTTTCAATGCTGAACGTACGTACGGTGCCCTGCAAGATTGCATGGTCAGGTATGACATTGATTGCTTCGCCTGCCTTAATTTGCGTGACAGACAACACTGCGGGATCAACCGGCTTGCATGTGCGGCTGATGATAGTTTGAAATGCGAGGATAAGTTGTGCGGCGATTACCACTGGATCGACGCCGAGATCAGGCATGGCGGCATGCGCACCTTTGGCTTGAATTTTCACTGAAAACTCATTGCTCGAGGCCATAACCGCGCCAGAGTGCGCTGCAAACTCTCCTTCTTTCAGCCCCGGCCAATTGTGCATGGCAAACACCGCATCAACAGGATATCGATCAAAAAGACCATCGTCGATCATGCGCTGGGCGCCGGCTCCGCCTTCTTCTGCCGGTTGAAAAATGAGGGCCACGCTGCCCTTGAAGTTCGTGTTTTCGGCGATTTCCTGAGCTGCGCCCAACAGCATGGCCACGTGGCCATCATGACCGCAGGCATGCATTTTCCCGGGATGACGCGACGCATGCGGAAATTGGTTACGTTCTTGAATGGGTAGCGCGTCCATGTCAGCGCGCAGACCAACCATTTTTCCTGATCCCCGCTTGCCGTGTATCAGGCCTACAACGCCTGTTTGACCAACGCCTGTCGCTACTTCATAACCCAGTTCAATAAGGCGTTTCGCGACGATCTCTGCAGTACGGTTTTCTTCGTAACGCAATTCGGGATGGGCGTGGATGTCTCGACGGGTATTTACCCAGGATTCAATTTTGCTCGGATTCACAACAAACTTCGCTGTTTTGGTACAGGCAATAAGAATCGCAGGTTTTCTCCATCGTGGCAATCACCGTGCTTTACTATGGGTGTTCTTCAAAGTAGGTTTGGTGCGAATGATTCTGCGGCGTGCATTTTTGGGGTTGGCGTTGGGGTGTGCGTTTTTATTGGGCGCTTGCAGCACTGGAGCCTATTTTTGGCAAGCGACTGCAGGGCATTTGAGTGTTTTGGCGGCTGCGGAAAACATTGACGAGGTCTTGTCCAGGCCAGATGTTCCGGAGAAGCTGCGTACTCAATTGCAGTATGTGCAAGAGATTCGGGGGTTTTCTGTCGACAGTCTTGGACTTCCCGATAATCGCAGCTACAGAACTTACGCTGATTTGAATCGTGCGTATGCCGCGTGGAATGTGGTTGCCTCTCAGCCAGACAGTTTGACTCTGGAGACCTGGTGTTTTCCTTTGATCGGCTGTATTTCTTACAAGGGGTTTTACTCGGAATCCGATGCAGTCGAACTGGCAAGTGTTCTGCGCGAGCAAGGTCTGGATGTTGCGGTTCTGGGTGTGCCGGCCTATTCAACCTTGGGCTTTACGCCAGACCCTGTTCTCAATACTTTCGTGAATTATCCTGCGGGTGAGTTGGCCCGGCTGGTGTTTCATGAGCTTGCACACCAGGTGGTTTACATTGCCAATGACACGATGTTCAACGAGAGTTTTGCGACTGCTGTGGAGGAATTGGGTGTGAATGCATGGCTCGCCCAGCCGGGCCGAGAGACTCTGAAATTGCAATATGACACGTTCGACTCACGCAGAAATGCCTTTAGACAGATGTTGGCGCAAACCCGCAATGACCTGGAGCAGATTTATCGGAATAGTCAGGGCAAGGACAAACAGCAGGTGTTGATTTTGAAGCAAAAGCGTTTCGATCAGTTGCATGCTGATTATGCCCAGTTGAAAGCATCCTGGGGCGGCTGGAGTGGTTATGACCGGTTTATGGCCGAGGATTTAAACAATGCGAAGTTGGGTGTGTCTGGCCTGTACACGCAATATGTGCCTGCGTTTAAAGCGTTGCATATTCTGTGTGGTCAAAGTTTCGGGCGATTTTATGAGGCAACAGGGGCCTTGGGTGATTTACCCCTTGAGCAACGTGAAAAACTGCTGGATGAGCTAGAGCGTGGTCTTCCTTTGTCCTACGGTTTTCAGTGCTCATGAAGACAGGGCGAGCCCGTTTTCCAAGACGGGTCGACCGTCTTCGAAGACCAGAAATGACTGGGGTGTAAAAGGTGTCCACACTTCATCGTTGGTGAGTGCGGCGGTTGCAATAACAGCAACCCGGTCGTTTTGTGTGGTCACGGCCCCAAAGTCGACTTGAATGTCGCAGTCAACCAAATGTGCGGCCTTGAATGGATGTGCGCGGACAATGTATTCAAGTTTGGTTGAGCAGTGCGTGTACATGGCGTGGCCATTGGATAACAGCATATTGAATGTACCGTGCTTTGAAATTTGAGCACACACGGGGCGAAGCACGGCATCTATTTCGGCAACGCTGGGGCGATTCTCTGCCGTGCGATAGCCGAATTCATTCTTCAGGGTTTGCAGCAATAGGCAGAAGGCGAGTTCGCTGTCAGTTTCTCCTATGGGCAAAAAGTCGCCCTGTAGCGTTGGGTTGAATTCTTTTAAGTCGCCGTTGTGAGCGAATACCCAGGCCTGTCCCCAAAGTTCGCGAATGAATGGATGGCAGTTTTGCAGCTTGACCTGTCCGACGGTTGCCTTGCGAATATGGGATATGACGTTGTAGGAGCGAATCGGGTAGTTCCGGATTAATTCTGCGACTGGCGAATCGAAGGCGGGGCGATGATCAATAAAGCATCTCGCGGCAGAGCCTTCAAAAAATGCGATTCCCCAGCCGTCGGCATGCTCATCCGTCAGGCCGCCGCGTTTGGCAAAGCCTTCGAATGAAAATTGGATGTCGGTTGGCGTGTTGCAGTTCATGCCGAGCAATTGACACATGGTTTAATTGGTAAATTGTTGATTAATTAATTTTTATTTTAAGAGACTTTTCATGTCTGAGAAGGATGATTTTTACAAAGACCTTTTAACAGAGGTTTTTAATGTTGGAGTTTTGGCTGCTCAGCCTGAACAGGCCTTGCAAGAGGCCTGGCAAGAACAGATCAGGCCTTGGTTAAGTCAGTTGGCGCCAGAGCGGGAGCGCGTCTGGGTATTTGGCGCGGGAAAGGCGGCTGCATCCATGGCCAAAGCGCTTGAAGGTGTGGCTGGTACTTCGGAAAAACTACAGGGGTTTGTCGTAACCCGACGTGGTCATGAAGTAAAAACTTCGACCATTGAAGTGGTGCAGGCTGCGCACCCAGTGCCGGATGAAGATGGGCAGCGGGCTGCGCGACGATTGCACAAAGCAATTTCGGAAGTGCCTTCCAGCGATGCCGTGATCGCTCTGGTCTCGGGGGGTGGTTCCAGTTTGTTGAGCGTGCCCGTGCGTGACATTCCTTTTGTCGATTTGCAGCAGTTGAACCGTGCCTTGTTGGCATGCGGAGCGCCGATTGATGAGATGAATATTGTTCGAAAACACGTGACACAAACGCTGGGTGGTCAGTTGGCTCAGGTTTGCCGTGCGCCGGTATTTCAGTTGTTGATATCCGATGTTCCGGGAGATGATCCCTCATCGATCGCGTCGGGTCCCTTCAGTCCCGATGAGAGTACTTTTCATGACGCAATCGAGGTAATCAAGCGTTGGGCAGTGCAGGTGCCTCATTCCATCACAAAGTACCTGGAGAAAGGGTTGAGGGAGGCGGTGCCGGATACGCCAAAACGAAGCTCGCTGGTTTTTCGTAAAGTGAAAACACACTTGCTGGCCAGCAATTTGAAGTCACTGAATGCGGTGACCCATCATCTTGAAGGAAAAGGGTACAAAGTGCTGAACCTTGGGGATACCCTGGAGGGGGAGGCCCGAAATGTAGCGCAGGTACATGCAGCCATTGCCAGGCAGGCTGCGACGGGTCAAGGTGGTTGGCCTGCAGCGCCGCTGGCTATTATCAGTGGTGGCGAGTGTACGGTAACCCTGAATGACACCCAGTTGAGGCAGGCTCGAGGTGGTCGTAATTCTGAGTTTTTGTTGGCCTTGGCTTTTTACCTTCGTGACTTGAATTCAACAGTTGAGGTTGCCGCAATTGCCGCAGACACCGATGGTATCGATGGAATTGGTGGCCATGCCGGCGCATTGATGTTGCCTGGTGATCAACAGCGCAGCAAGGCTGCCAAGCTTGCACCGCAGTTGCATTTGGACCAGCACACCAGTTACGACTATTTCAAGCGACTGGATCGCTTGTTGACGACCGGGCCAACAATGACCAATGTGAATGATTTGAGGATTATCTTGATCGGCAAGCCCTGAGAAATTTAGAACAATCCGCGTGAGGTAAAATACAAAAAACGTTGTCAACTTTCACCGCCCTCTCATGATTCAGACCATTCAGATTGCCCCGCCCGATGACTGGCATTTGCACCTTCGCGACGGGGAGGCCCTTGAACATGTGGTTGCGGCCACTGCGCTGAATTTCCGACGCGCGATTGTCATGCCCAATTTGAAGCCGCCGGTTACCACGGTGGACCAAGCCGTAGCCTATCGCCAGAGAATTCTTGATGCTGTGGAAAAGGCCTGCCTGACCGGCGGCTATAGCGTTCAGGACCAAGACGTCATGCGCCAGTTTGAGCCACTGATGGTGCTTTATCTGACTGGCGCCACCAGCCCGCAGGAAATTGAGAAGGCTGCGGGCAGTGGGGTGGTCAAGGCAGTGAAGTTGTACCCAGCCGGGGCTACAACGAATTCAGAAGCGGGTGTGTCGGACCTGTTGGGTCAGTGTGGTGCTGTGTTGCAGGCGATGGAGCTTCATGGTTTGCCTTTGTTGGTCCACGGTGAGGTGACGGACATCAATGTGGATGTGTTTGATCGCGAGGCTGCATTTGTTGAAACGGTCATGAGGCCATTGCGCCGACAGTTTCCTAATTTGCGGGTGGTCTTTGAACACATCACCACAGAGCAGGCGGCTACCTTTGTGACAGAGAATTCAGGGCGTGACGCGCAAGGCAGGTTGCTTCTTGCAGCAACCATTACACCGCAACACTTGCTGTACAACCGCAACGCTTTATTCAAGGGGGGGTTGCAGCCACATTGGTACTGTTTGCCCGTGTTGAAGCGTGAGGTGCATCGCAAGGCCTTGCTGAGCGCAGCGACAAGTGGTTTGCCCCAGTTTTTTTTAGGAACAGACAGTGCACCACATGCCAAGCATTTGAAAGAAATGTCTTGCGGTTGCGCGGGCTGTTATTCAGCACCTTATGCAATGGCCATGTACGCAGAGGCGTTTGAACAGGTTGGTGCGTTGGAGAACAGCGAACTGTTCGAAAAATTTTGTAGTTTGAATGGTCCGGCATTTTACGGTCTGCCTGTGAACGAGGGGGCGTTTGAACTGCAACGCAAGCCGTTTGAAGTGCCTCAGAGGCTGCCGTTTCTGACCGAAAGCGGCATTGTGCCCTTGAGGGCCGGCGAGGTGCTTGACTGGACAGTCACGCGACTTCGATGAGTGTGGTGGAAACTTCGAGTGTCAACCCGTGGCTTTGGCCTTACGGTGGGGACAGTGCCAGTTTCTGTTTTCACATCGATCGAGCGGGTGATGTTTCGCGTCTTTTGAATCATCAACGGGATCGGTCTGTTCATGCGCTTCCCCGATTTCAGCACTCAACAGATAATTTGGGGGCGCTTGAATATGAGTGGTTTGTTCAAAGCGGTGAAATTCCTACGCGGGATCTTTCCCATGACTGGTACAACGGTCAAGTGTGGTTGGCTTTTCCCCAAGTAAAGCAGCTGATCAATTCACGTCACATTGAAGACGCCAATTACTCTGAAAATATTGCGGTGGACTTCTCTGCAAATGGTCGAAGCCGTTTGCGGGATGCCCTGACTTTGTTTGACGAAAGCGGTGCACTTTTTTTGACCACGGAGTTTTCGCTGTGCAATGCCCTGGTGAACCACGACTGGAAAACTTTGCTGCTTGATCAGCGAGAGAAATGGCACGATCGCGCCAAGGTGCTTTTGCTGGGGCACGGTTTGCTCGACTCCATGCACAAGGCTCACAAAGGTTTGTGTGCCAAGGTGATACCGGTCCAGGTGCCCTCACTCGATTTAAGTTCGGCTGAGTTGCAAAGATTGGCGTTGTTGGTGGTTGAGCAACTTCGTGGCCCGGGCAATTTGAGTCCTTTGCCGGTGATGGGTGTGCCTGGTTGGTTTCAGGATTCCGATGTGCCCGGCTTTTATGAAGACCCGACTGTTTATCGCGCGAAGCCAACACGTCAGGTTTCTTCATCTCATGAAAGATTGGCTTTTGTTTGGGATGGGTCTACACTTGCTCTCGGAAAGTGCGTCGGACAGTCGCTGCCTGAATTTCAGGGAGAGGAAAGTCCGGACTCCAGTGAGCACGGTGCTGGTTAACGACCAGGCGTTATAGGTTTTGGCAACAAGACTGAAAGCGACGGAAAGTGCAACAGAAAACACACCGCCGATGGAAAGGTAACTTTCACAGGCAAGGGCGAACCGGAGGTGTAAGAGACCCCCGCAGACTTGGCGACAAGGCTGGCTAGGTAAACCCCACTTGGAGCAACACCAAATAGGCGCGCAGGCGCTTTATGCGCCAACGGCGCTCCCCGAGCGCGCGGGTAGGTGGCTTGAGCTGAGCAGCAATGTTCAGCCTAGAGGAATGATTGTCACTTTGGCTGCAAAGCCATTGAACAGAATCCGGCTTACAGGCGCGCTTTCTACTTCCCTTCATCAAGATTTAATCCCTCGATATTTCTTAAGACATTACTTTCAGTGTTGTCTTTATGCCCTTATTTTTTCAACTGTTTTTTTCTAATTAATTTCTTCAAAGTGCTTCTAAGTCCTTGGTTGCAAAGCGTTTTCTCGAGAGAACTGCTTGACCACCCATTTCATAATGCGTAAAGTGGTGATTCGTGGGGATTTGTGTGATTTTGTGGGAAATTAATTCGCGTGTATCAAGGCAGTTCTTCCTTATCCATGGATGCAAAAGGGCGCATGAATGTGCCACAGAAGCATCGTGATGCGCTGCAAACGCAGTGCGAGGGAGCCTTGACGCTTACAAAACACCCCAACGGCTGTTTGTTGATGTTTCCGCGCCCGATTTGGGAGCAGCATCGAGAAAAAATTGCCGCTTGGCCCATGTCTGCCCGTCCTTGGCAACGTATTTTCCTGGGCTTCGCCACCGATGTTGAAGTCGATTCAGCAGGCCGCATTCTCGTGTCGCCAGAATTGCGTGAAGCCGCTTCACTGAGCAAGGAAGTGATGTTGTTGGGAATGGGTAGTCACTTCGAGATCTGGGATTCCACGTTGTTGAAGGTGGAAGAGGAAAAGGCAATTGCTGCGGGCATGCCTGAATCACTGAACGAATTCAGTTTCTGAAGGTGGGTATCGATGAACACATCCCCGTGCTTCTTCAGCCCACGGTTGAGGCGCTGTTGCACAAGCCTGATGGCGTCTATCTGGATTGCACCTTCGGGCGAGGTGGGCACAGCCGCGCTTTGCTTGATCGCCTTTCTGACAGGGGGCGGCTCATCGCCCTTGATCGGGATCCCCAGGCGGTACAAGCCATGAGTGAAATCAAAGACTCTCGTTTTCAAGGTGTTCGCAGCGCGTTTGCTGATCTTGAGTTGGCGCTTGATTCGCTTGGTATTGATCAGGTGGACGGGGTGTTGATGGACATCGGCGTGTCGTCACCCCAAATTGATCAAGCCGAGCGGGGATTCAGCTTCCGTAGAGATGGTCCGTTGGACATGCGCATGGATCCGCAGACTGGAGAGTCAGCGGCCGATTTTCTTGCTCGGGCTGATGCCCGGGAAATCAAAGAGGTGATAAAGAATTATGGGGAAGAACGGTTTGCTGTTCAGATTGCAACAGCGATTGTTGCTCGCCGCGCGGAGCGGTCGATCACTACAACACTCGACCTTGCCCAGATCGTGGCAGGGGCAGTTCGCACGCGGGAGCCGGGCCAGGACCCTGCAACGCGCACCTTTCAGGCTTTACGGATTCACGTCAACCAGGAGCTTGCGCAGCTCGAACAAGGTTTAACTGCGGCATTCAAGCGATTGAAGGTGGGGGGCAGGCTGGCGGTGATCAGTTTCCACTCGCTGGAAGATCGAATTGCTAAACAGTTCATTGAGAAGCTGGCGAATCCAAAGTCGCAGCAGGACGCACGGCTGCGGAAATTGCCATTGCCTGAGCCCACGCCATTGATGAAAAAGCTGGATCGGATCAAGCCCACCAAAGAAGAGTGTGAGTTGAATCCTCGTTCGCGTTCGTCGGTATTGCGTGTGGCTGAGAAGTTGGCTGAGTTGGCGGATCGTGTTCCTGTCGGAGGCAAAGCATGGGGCGCTTGAATATTCTGTTGCTGACTTTGGTTATTTTTTGCGCCATGTTGGTGGTTGAGCAGCAGCATGCTGCACGCACTTTGTTTGTGGCACTGGGTCAGGAGCAACAGGCTGAGCACCAGATTGAAGTTGCCTTCTCGCGTTTGCAATTGCAGCAAGTGGCACTGGCCAAAGGTGAACGTGTTGACGAAGTTGCACGAACGCGCCGGAATATGAGTCCGCCTGTACCCGGGTCTGTTGTGTTCATGCAGCTGGAGGGGGGCTTTCAACGTGAGTAAAGCTGTCCGTTTCGGTGGGTCAGAACTATTGGAGATGCGATTGCCAGCCTGGCGATCGCGTTTTGTTTTGGTGTGCATCTTTCTGGCATTTGGTGGATTGATTGCGCGCGCAGCCTACCTGCAAATCATGTCGAACGACTTTTTGCAGGAGCAGGGTGCGAAGCGACTTGAGCGCACCTTACCGCTACAAGCCAATCGAGGAAGTTTGCTGGATCGAAACATGGTGGTGTTGGCGCAAAGCGTTCCAGCCCAAGCTGTGTGGTATGACGGCCGCCGAATTGGTGACGCGAAAGATGAGAGTTTGCGTAAACTGGCTGCGGTATTGGGTTTGAAGCCCGATCGAATGATTGCTCAGATGCGCAAAGACAGCAAGCGCGCGTTCGTTTACCTGGATCGGCAAGTGGATTCCGATGTTGCAGCGAAAGCCAAAGCCTTGAAGATTCCGGGCTTGGGATTTGTGACTGAAAGCAAGCGTTATTACCCGCAGGGCGAGACCATGGCCCACTTGGTGGGCTTCACCAGCATTGAAGACAAAGGTCAGGAGGGTGTTGAACTTGCGTTCAATGATCGACTGACAGGTGAAGATGGCGAGCGAAATGTGTTGCGTGATCGTTTGGGCAATGTGATTGAAGATATTCGCGAATTGCGCCCTCCCGTCAATGGACAGGATTTGGTCTTGTCTGTGGATGCGGATGTGCAGTACATCGTGTTGTCTGAATTGAAAAAAGCAGTGGAGCAACACAAGGCGAAGGCTGCTGCGGCAGTGGTGCTGGATGCAAAAACCGGCGAGTTGCTGGCCATGGCCAATATTCCCACGTACGACCCCAACAACAGGGGGCAGTTGCATGGGGAAAAATTGCGTAATCGGGTCTTCACTGACATGTTTGAGCCAGGCTCCACTCTGAAGCCTTTTGGTGTGGCGCTCGCAATGGATCAGGGAAAGGTAAAGGCGAGTACAAAAATTGACACTGGCAATGGACGCATGTCGATCGGGCCGGCAACGATTAATGACACCAAGCCGCACGGTGTTATCACTGTTGAAGAAATCATTCAGAAATCCAGCAACGTAGGTACATCCAAAATTGTGCTTGAGCTGGAGAGAAAAGATCTGTGGGACTTTTTTAATCTGCTTGGATTTGGGCAGACTCCATCCATTGCGTTTCCTGGGGCCGTGGCTGGCCGTGTACGCCCTTGGAACAAATGGCGACCCATTGAGCAGGCCACCATGTCATACGGGCACGGTATTTCCGTGTCCTTGATTCAGTTGGCGCAGTCCTACACCATTTTTGCAAACAAGGGGAATTTCGTTCCGGCCTCGTTGATCAAGCGTGGGCCGCAAGATCCTGTGCTGTCTCATCGTGTGGTTGATGCGAAAGTGGCGGATAGCATGTTGCACATGCTAGAGCTTGCCTCTGGCCCCGAGGGCACGGCCCCCAAGGCGCAGGTGCAAGGCTACCGCGTGGCGGGTAAAACAGGCACTGCACACAAACAAGAGGGCGGTCGTTACGTTAACAAGTATGTGTCCTCGTATGTTGGCTTGGCGCCGGTTTCTGATCCGCGCGTGATCGTGGCCATTATGGTGGATGAGCCCAAGGGCGGCGTGTATTACGGTGGCCTTGTTGCTGCACCGGTTTTCTCGGTGATTACGAAAAGCGTGCTGACGCGTTTGAATGTGCAGCCAGATGCGATTGAGTCAACAGAACAATTGCGCAAGTTTGTTGCTGCGCCAAGCGCAGCAGGGAGTCGCCTATGATCAGCGCCTACCTGCATTCGGTGTCAGAAGTCTTGGCTGAGCTTCACGAGCGTGGATTTTATGCAGATTGCTCGGGCTTGGTGACAGACCATCGTCGTTTGACTGGGCCTCGCGATGTCTTTCTCGCGGTGCCAGGCGAAAAATTTGACCCGCGCAATTTGGCCGATGATTTGTTGCTTGAGCAGCGTTGCGGTTTGGTGTTGGTTGATTACGATGATCAGCGAGCTTATCAAAGCGCCAGTGTGTTGCCCGTGTTGCACCTGAAAACAATGCTGGCTGACCTGGCTTTTGGTTATTACGAAACCCCCAGTGATGCCATGACGGTTATTGCGGCGACTGGCACCAACGGGAAAACGACGGTAACCCGTTGGCTGGCACAAGCCTTGGGCCGTCTGGGTAAAAAGGCGGCAGTAATCGGCACGTTGGGATATGGCGAGCCTGATCACTTGAAAGCGCACACGGGCCTAACCACACCTGACGTGGTCGGTGTTCATCATTTGCTCCATGAATTGCGTCGAGAAGGTTTTGATACCGTTTGCATTGAAGCTTCATCGATTGGGCTCGAGCAGCGACGGTTGGCGTGTGTAAGTATTGATGTGGCGCTGTTTACCAATTTGTCGCGGGATCACCTGGATTACCACGGCGATATGGCGGCTTACGGTCGCTCCAAAATGATTCTTGCCAGTTGGCCGACTCTACGATTGGCTGTGGTCAATTCAGATGATTCTTTCGGCCGGGAATTTCTCGCGCATGTTCAGGGGCGAAATATTGAATGCACCGCTGTGGGGCATGCGGATTCCGCCGAGTGTCAGATCTTGAATGTTGCCCACCAAGAGAAGTGTCAGCGCATTGAGTTGAGATTCAATGGCGTTAGTACTCAGATTGATACACCAATCATTGGTGAATTTAATGCCGACAACATGGCCTTGGTGTTCGCCACATTGGTGCGACTTGGCTACGATGCAAGCCAGGTGAAAGATGCTTTGAGCGTGGTAACACCCGCGCCTGGACGCATGCAGCATATTGAAGGTCGACCTGCGGTGGTGGTTGACTACGCGCACACGCCGGACGCTTTGGAAAAAACACTGCTGGCGCTTCGTCCCTTTGTCAACAAGCGGAAGGGCAAGCTTTGGGTGGTATTCGGTTGCGGTGGCGATCGTGACTGCAGCAAGCGTTCTTTGATGGGTGCTGTGGCCGCAGCCAATGCCGATTCAGTGGTGCTGACCTCGGACAATCCGCGCAGTGAAAAACCAGAAAGTATTCTTCAGGAAATTTGTGCGGGAATTGCGCAAGCGGAAATGGGCAAAGTTCATGTTGAGGCAGATCGGCCTGTAGCGATTGAGTTTGCAATTCGCAACGCCAATGCGCAAGACGTGGTTTTGTTGGCAGGCAAAGGGCACGAAAGTACTCAAACGATTGGCACACAGGTTATTGCGCATTCCGATGCGCAGTGCGCTTTGGCTGTGCTTGGCAAGCGAGGTGCCCATGCTTGAGCTGAATTGGGCTTTTGAACACGTTGCGGCTGCTTTGAGTAGCCAGTTGACTCAGCCTGCACCCGCGGTGCAGGGCGTTGTTCGATTGATTCAAACCGACAGTCGCCAGGTTGCCAAAGGTGATCTGTTCGTGTGTCTGATTGGTGAGCGATTCGATGCTCATGATTTCGCAGCACAAGTGATAGATTCGGGCGCGGCTGCGCTAGTAACAAGCCGCGTACTTGATTTGCCGATTGCCCAGTTTGTGGTCAGCGATACACGACTTGCCTTGGGTGCCTTGGCGAGCGCATGGAGAAGGCAATTTGAATTGAAAGTGTTGGCCGTGGTGGGCAGCAACGGGAAGACAACCAGCAAGGAAATGTTGGGCAGTATTTGTAAGGCGCAGTGTGGTGAAGAGCAGGTGTTGGTGACCGCTGGCAATTTGAATAATGAAATTGGCGTGCCGCAAACCTTATTGAAATTACGACGCCATCATCAAATGGCTGTGATTGAAATGGGTATGAATCACCCGGGCGAAATTGCTTATCTTTCGAGCCTGGTGAAGCCTGATGTCGTGTTGTTGACGAATGCGCAGCGTGAACATCAGGAGTTTATGAAAACCGTGCTGGCTGTGGCCCAAGAAAACGGTAGTGCATTTACCCACCTGTCGCCGGAAGGTTGTGCTGTGTTTCCGGTGAGCAACGAGTTCGATGACTGTTGGCAAGCGCAGTCAACCGGTAAAAGCGTTTTGCGTTTCGGACATGACGCTGATTTTGAATTGTTGCCCGCAGTCAGTGGCAATGACCAATCTTCTGCCGTGCTGAAAGTGCTAGACAAATTTCTTGAGCTGCGGCCCTGTTTTATGGGTGAGCACAATTTTGCAAATGCAGCAGGAGCCGCTGCTGCTGCCCATGCGGCTGGCTGCTCCACTGACGCCATACAAGCGGGTTTGAATTCATTTCAGCCGGTGAGCGGACGCTTGCAGATTGCATTGAACAGCCCATCGCTTCTACTGATTAATGACAGCTACAACGCCAATCCCGATTCTGTGAATGCAGCCAGCAAGGTGCTCAGCCAGCAGGCTGGAAATACTCTGCTGGTGCTGGGTGATATGGGCGAGGTAGGCAATCAGTCGGATGAATACCATGCCGAAGTGGGTCTCTTTGCAAAACAGGCAGGTGTAAAGCGTTTGTACGGATTGGGCGAAGCGACTGTGCACTCTGTGTCTGCGTTTGGTGACGGCGCGGTGCATTTTAAAAACATAGAAACCTTGATAGAAAACACAATGAATACAACAAAGCAAGGTCATTGGTCTGTGCTGGTCAAAGGCTCCCGTTTCATGAAAATGGAGCGTGTTGTTCAAGCGCTGGTTCAACATCACTCCGGGGAGGCTAACCATGCTTCTTGAACTTACCCAGTGGCTTGCGCAAGATATTCGCGCATTTGGTGTTTTCAATTACCTGACCTTGCGTGCCGTGTTGGCATGCGCCACCGCGTTGTTGGTGGGTTTGGTGGCTGGGCCGATGGTGATACGAAAGCTGACTCAGTACAAAATTGGGCAGTCAGTGCGTGACGATGGTCCGCAAACACATTTGGCCAAAGCTGGCACGCCAACCATGGGGGGGGCGCTGGTGCTGATCGGTATCGGTATCTCAACTTTGTTGTGGGCAGACCTCTCAAACCGCTTTGTGTGGGTGGTCATGTTGGTGACCTTCGGTTTTGGCTGGATTGGTTGGGTGGATGACTACCGCAAGGTGGTCTACCGCAACCCCAAGGGTTTGCCTGCAAAATGGAAATACTTTTGGCAAAGTGTAGTCGGCCTGATTTGTGCGTTTTATCTGGCATTCGCGGTGTCTGCCCAAAGCGGACAAGAGGTGCTGGATATTTTCGTAGCCTGGGTTGAAAGCGGCTTCTCCATGCATTTGCCAAACAATGCAGACCTGATTGTTCCTTTCTTCAAATCCATCAGTTACCCATTGGGCGTTTGGGGATTCATTGCACTGACCTACTTTGTCATCGTGGGCACCAGCAATGCCGTGAATTTGACCGACGGTTTGGACGGCCTGGCGATCATGCTAACTGTAATTGTCGCCTCTGCTTTGGCAATTTTTGCTTATGTAGCCGGCAACGCGGTTTACTCAAAATACCTGCTACTTCCTTACATTCCCGGCGCTGGCGAACTGGCGGTATTTCTCGCCGCCATAGCCGGGGCTGGTTTGGCTTTTCTTTGGTTCAATGCATACCCCGCTCAGGTTTTCATGGGCGATGTCGGGGCACGCGCACTGGGTGGCGCCTTGGGGACAGTGGCTGTCATTGTTCGTCAGGAAGTGGTGTTGTTCATTATGGGTGGTGTGTTCGTGGCTGAAACTGTTGCGGTCATGATCCAGGTGCTTTACTTCAAATACAGCGGCGGGAAACGGGTATTCCGAATGGCGCCACTGCATCACCACTATGAACTCAGTGGCTGGAAAGAAACCCAGGTTGTCGTGAGGTTCTGGATTATCACGATGATTCTTGTACTGATTGGTTTGTCGACTTTGAAACTACGTTGAAATTGAGTTGGAATAAATGAATTTGCTTCTTGATCAGTCGGTTTTGCAAGTCGGGCTCGGAGAGTCGGGCTTGGCTTGCGCGCGCTGGGCGCTTGCGCAAGGTGCCCGGCTGACCGTCATTGACACGCGAGAAACGCCCCCTGGCTTGCAGGAGCTGCAAACCATGCAGTCCGATGTGCAAGTATTTAATTCTGTTGCGGATTTGAACTGGGATTTCAATCGTGTGGTGGTGTCGCCAGGCTTGCCGCCTTCTCACCCATTGATGGTGGCTGTTCTCGCGCAGGCTGAGTTGCATGGCACGGTTGTAGATTCTGAACTTGATCTGTTTGCTGATGCGCTGGAGGCCTTGCAACAAGAGCGGGGCTACAAGCCGCAGGTAGTGGGTATTACAGGGACAAACGGCAAAACCACCACCACGCGGATGGTTGAGTGTTTGGCGCAATTTGCTGGGAAAAAAGCGGTGGCTGCCGGCAACATCAGCCCGGCTGCCATGGATGCTTTGCGTGAACAATTGGAAGCAGGCGATTTGCCCGATGTGTGGGTACTCGAGTTATCAAGTTTCCAGTTGCATTGGACAAAGCGTTTGATGTTTGACGCATCGACGGTGCTCAATATTTCGCAAGATCATCTTGACTGGCATCCTGACATGCAGGAATACGCCGAGGACAAATTCAGGATTTTCTCGGCTGGTGGCGTGTGTGTGCTGAATCGCGATGATGCGTTGGTAGCCAGCGCCACATTGCCTGCTGGTACACAAGCAATCACTTTTGGAACGAGTGCGCCTGTTCATGCCAACGATTTTGGCTTGATTCGGGAAGGCGGCATGTTGTGGTTGACCCAGTTGGTGGGCGATCAGGAAACCCCGGTATCTAACCGGCGCAGGAAGCAAGAGGAGGTTGAGCCCAGCCAAAAGCTGTTGATGCCGACCGAAGCGCTTCAGGTTGTTGGTTTGCACAATGCGGGCAACGCACTGGCTGCCTTGGCACTGTGCCAGGGATTGGGCATGCCCATGGCCAAACTGTTGCATGGTTTGCGCAGCTATCAGGGCGAGCCGCACCGTGTTCAACACGTGGTTCAGATCAATGGCGTTGATTATTTTGACGACAGCAAAGGCACCAATGTGGGTGCCACCGTGGCAGCATTGAATGGGCTTGCCAAATCCACGGTATTGATCGCAGGGGGCGACGGCAAAGGGCAGGACTTTTCGCCGTTGATACAACCCGTGGCCAACTATTGCAAACATGTCGTGTTGATCGGAAAAGACGCCGACAACATCTTGAACGCGCTTGCAGCCGCGCAAGTGCCCTGTGAAAAAGCAAGCACTCTGGAACAGGCTGTTGAGCTGGCAGCCAGCAAGGCAAGAGAAGGCGATTGCGTTCTGCTGAGTCCCGCCTGTGCAAGCCTGGATATGTTCAAGAATTATGTGCACCGTGCCGAGGTGTTTGTGGATGCTGTTCGAGCCATTGCGGCTGACAGGGGGCAACCATGCTAGGCAAGTGGGGCAAGAAAGACCAGAACAGCATGCAATTCAAAAGCCTGATTCCCGCCACGGCTGCGGGCGGTGGCATGTCGTCTTCGTCCATGTATCGGGTCAATCGTGGGTTCGCAGTATCCCAGGCCATTGATCAAGGATTGATCTGGGCTGTGTTGGCCTTGTTGTTTCTCGGCCTCGTGATGGTGTATTCAGCCACGGTGGCTTTGCCCGATTCCAACAAATACGCCAATTATCAAACCACTCACTTTTTGGTTCGACATGCCGTGTCCATTGCCGTCGCGTTTGCAGCGGCGTTCTGTGTATTTCAGATTCCGATGAAAACCTGGCAAGATCTGGCGCCACTGGTCTTTCTGTGCTGCATCGCATTGCTGGTACTCGTGTTGATTCCAGGCATTGGCAAGGAAGTAAATGGTGCAAGGCGTTGGCTGTCGTTGTATGTACTGAATATTCAGCCCTCTGAATTGATGAAAATGTGCGCGATTATTTACGCAGCCGATTACACCGTGCGCAAGCAGGCTTACATGCAGCGTTTTGGAAAGGTGTTGTTTCCCATGTTCATGGCCATGTTCCTGGTGGGCATGCTGCTCTTGCTTGAGCCTGACATGGGCGCCTTCATTGTGATTGTTACGGTGGTATTTGGAATTTTGTTTTTGGGGGGCATTAACGCCCGCGTATTTTTTGGCGTCCTCTTTGCCCTGAGTGGCGCATTCGCCATGTTGATTGCATTCAGCGATTATCGTCGTGCGCGTTTGTTGGCCTACCTCGATCCCTGGGAAGGCGACAACGCCTTGAATAAAGCGTATCAACTGTCGCACTCCCTCATTGCGTTCGGGCGGGGCGAAGTGCTTGGAGTCGGGCTGGGAGGCAGTGTGGAAAAACTGCATTATCTGCCAGAGGCACACACCGATTTTCTGCTCGCAGTGATCGGTGAAGAACTCGGATTTGTAGGTGTGACAATCGTCATTCTGCTGTTTATGTACATCGTTAAGCGATGCTTCGCGGTGGGTGCCCAAGCGATCGCACTGGAGCGCACGTTCTCTGGCTTGGTGGCCAAGGGTGTGGGTATCTGGATTGCTGTTCAGTGCTTTATCAATATGGGCGTGAACTTGGGCGTACTGCCGACCAAGGGATTGACATTGCCATTGATGAGTTACGGCGGTTCTGCAATCTTGGTGACCTGTGCGTCCCTGGCTCTTGTGCTTCGAATTGATCATGAAAACCGAACCATGATGCGGGGAGGTGCCGCATGAGCAAGGCGCAGAGATTGGCATTGATTGCTGCAGGTGGAACTGGTGGTCATATTTTTCCTGGCTTGAGTGTGGCTTCCGAATTGAAGGCGCGCGGCTGGCAGGTTCAGTGGGCTGGAAACCCCCAGGCCATGGAAGGTCGACTGGTGCCTGCGCACGGTGTTGAATTGAACACCTTGGTGTTCTCCGGCTTTCGCGGCAAGGGGCTTTTGCAACAGGTGTTGATGCCGCTGAAACTGCTCCGTGCTTTCTGGACTTCCGTGCAAATCCTTCGTCGAACCAAGCCGTCTGTGGTGTTGGGCATGGGCGGATACGTGGCCTTTCCACTGGGTATGATGGCCAGCCTGTTCAATATTCCATTGGTGGTGCATGAGCAGAACTCGGTGGCAGGCCTGACCAACAAAGTGTTGGCGAAACTGGCAGACCGCAATCTGGTTGCCTTTCCCTATGCCTTGCCCAACTCGAACTGGGTGGGTAACCCAGTGCGCGAAATGATCTACAGCCAGCCCGAGCCAGCTGCGCGTTTTAAGGGGCGCACAGGCCCACTTAAATTATTGGTGCTGGGTGGAAGTTTGGGTGCGCAAGCCTTGAACGATGTTGTACCCAAGGCCTTGGCTTTGCTGCCTGCTGATAATCGGCCCGAGGTGGTACACCAAGCCGGTGAAAAGAATTTACCCGCCTTGCGCGACAACTACGAGAAAGCCGGTGTGACTGCTCAGCAAGTTGCTTTTATTGATGATGTTGCAGGTGCCATGGCCCATGCGGATGTGGTTATTTGCAGGGCCGGTGCCATGACCGTGGCTGAAGTGGCTGCCATTGGTGTTGCTGCCCTGTTTGTTCCTTTTCCGCACGCGGTGGATGATCACCAAACGCACAATGCAGGTTTTCTGGTGAAAGAAAACGCCGCATGGTTGCGCCAGCAACATGAACTGGATGCCACCTGGCTGGCCAACTGGATGCAGCAAACCAGCCGGGGCGACTGCCAGGCGCAAGCGGAGCGAGCAAGGGCTCTTGCCAAACCACAAGCCACTCAAGAAGTGGCGGATTACATTGAACAGGTTGCGAAGGTATGAAACACAAAGTCAAACACGTGCACTTTGTTGGTATTGGCGGTTCTGGCATGAGCGGAATTGCCGAGGTATTGATCAACCTTGGATACAAGGTTAGTGGTTCAGATTTGTCCGATTCAGCCGTCACTCAACGACTGGCCAAATTGGGTGCCAAGGTATTCACCGGGCATGAACGCGAAAACATTGCTGGTGCAGATGCAGTAGTCACCTCTACAGCCGTGGGCGGCAGCAACCCGGAAGTATTGGCCGCGCGCGCCGCGCGAGTGCCTGTAGTACCCCGGGCCGTGATGCTGGCGGAATTGATGCGCTTGAAACAGGGCATTGCTGTTGCAGGAACGCACGGTAAAACCACCACCACCAGTTTGGTGGCCAGTATTTTGGCTGAAGGCAAGCTTGACCCCACCTTTGTGATTGGTGGGCGTTTGAACTCGGCGGGTGCCAATGCCAAATTGGGTACAGGCGAATTCATGGTGGTTGAAGCCGACGAATCGGATGCCTCGTTTTTGAACTTGATGCCTGTGATCGCAGTGATTACCAACATTGATGCAGACCACATGGAAACCTATGGGCACGACTTCGCACGTCTGAAGCAAGCCTTCGTCGAGTTCACTCAGCGTTTGCCTTTTTATGGTGTGGCGGCGGTGTGTGTCGATGACCCTTGCGTACGCGAAATCATGCCGTTTGTCTCCAAGACCATCGTGACTTATGGGCTGTCGGAGCAGGCGCAAATTCGGGCGGTGAACGTACAAGCCTGCCAGGGGCAAATGAAGTTTACGGTGCTACGTGAAGATGAGGCGCCGCTCGACATTACATTGAATTTGCCTGGCGACCACAACGTGCGCAATTCGCTCGCTGCAATCGCTGTGGCCACGGAAATTGGTGTTTCCGATGAAGCAATTGTCGCTGCCCTGGAAAAATTCAATGGGGTTGGCCGTCGCTTTCAGCATTACGGCGAAGTGGCCGCCAAAGAGGGAGGCCACTTCCTGATGGTCGACGACTATGGTCATCACCCCGTTGAAATGGCTGCTACACTCGCGGCCGCGCGTGGTGCCTACCCTGACAAGCGCTTGGTGCTTGCCTTCCAGCCTCACCGATACACACGTACTCGCGATTGTTTCGAGGACTTCGTAAAAGTGTTGGGCACACCCGACCTCGTGATTTTGTCCGAGGTTTATTCCGCCGGTGAAGCACCGATTGTTGCTGCAGATGGTCGATCACTGGCCCGTGCCGTGCGTGTAGCCGGACGAACTGAACCCGTATTTGTAGAAGACATGAATGAGATGGAAAGTACGATTTTGAATATTGCCCGAGATGGCGATTTGGTGATCACCATGGGCGCTGGCTCAATCGGCGCCTTGCCCAGCCGTTTGGTGGCCAACGCTCAAGGAGGCAAACCATGAGTGCTCGCGTGGATGCAAAAAGTCTGGGGAAAGTCGTGGTGCTGTTTGGGGGCCGCTCGGCTGAACGGGAAGTGTCGCTGAAGTCGGGCAGCATGGTGTTGGCCGCCTTGCAGCGCAACGGCGTCGATGCGCATGGTTTTGACCCTGCTGAACGCAGCATGGTGGAACTGGCGCAGGGTGGATTTGATCGCGCGGTGATTTCCCTGCACGGCCGTTTCGGTGAAGACGGCACAATTCAAGGCGTGCTGGAGTGGTTGAACATTCCATACACCGGTAGTGGTGTCACTGCATCGGCTTTGTCCATGGACAAAATCCTGACCAAAGCAGCATGGATCAGCCAAGGCTTGGCTACACCTGATTACGTTCGCCTTGAGCCTGGCTTCAATGTGAATGAAGTGGTGCAACGCTTGGGCTTGCCCTTGATTGTAAAACCAGCGCAGGAAGGTTCAACCCTGGGTTTGACCAAAGTAAAAACAGCAGATCAACTTCAAGCCGCCTTTGAGCTGGCTTACAAGTACGACCCGAATGTGCTTGCCGAGAAGTTTGTGAGCGGGCAAGAGTTGACCGTTCCTGTGATGGGCGAAGGTGCTGGTGCGCATGCGCTACCCGTGATTCGCATTCAGGCCCCCGATGGCAACTACGACTACCACAACAAATACATTGGCAACGAAACCAAGTATTTCTGTCCGAGTGGGCTGGATGCCGCTTTTGAATTGGAAGTACAAGCCCTTTGTGTAAAGGCATACCAAGTGTTGGGCTGTGCAGGCTGGGGCCGTGCAGATGTATTGGTTGATGAAAGTGGAAAGCCTTGGTTGCTGGAGATGAATACATCGCCAGGCATGACGGACCACTCACTGGTGCCCATGAGCGCACGAGCCAGCGGTGTGGAGTACGACGATCTTGTGATGCAAATTGCCGCCAGTGCGCGATTGAAAGCATCTGGATTGAACGTGGGGGGTACACGCTAAATGCTGGGCGCCATCTGGAACGACGACAAACTCATGAGCATTATTGCCGGGCTGTTCTCAGCGCTGGCTTTGGTGTTGCTGGGCTACGCGTGTATTCAGTGGTTAATACAGCGCCCGGTATTCGAGCTAAAGCGTGTCGAGTTGATGGGTGACGTAGAGCGCGTGAACTTGATCGGATTCAAGGCCAATGTGTTGCCGAAAATTGAAGGTACTTTTTTCTCGGCCAATTTGCAAAAAGTGCGTGAACAAGTCGAGGCTCAGCCATGGGTTCGCAAGGCAGTTGTGCAGCGTACCTGGCCCAGTGGTTTGCGCATACAAATTCAAGGCCACACGCCACTTGCTTTGTGGGGTGAAACACGACTGGTCAACACCTATGGTGAAGTGTTCTCCGCCAACCTGGCCGAGGTGGCGGAAGACCAGCAGCTGGCTGTGTTGAATGGGCCTGCAGGTAGCGAATTACTCGTCTCCAAAATGTATGTGTCAAGTATCGAAAAACTGAAAACGCTGGGCATGTGGCCTTCACGTGTGGAGTTATCCGATCGTTATGCCTGGTCAATAGAAACCGACACTGGCATCACCATCGAACTGGGGCGAGCCCAAGAGAATTTCAGCATTGAACAGAAATTGGATCGACTGCTGGCGGTTTATCCAAAAATTACAAGCCAGGTGATGGCCGCAGTGGAAAGAATCGATCTGCGCTATCCAAGGGGTGTTGCAGTAAAGGGCGAGCGTTTGGCGGTTTCAAAACCCGCAGGCGCTTCAAGCGTGAAATTGAACTGAATTTGAAATACTGAAACTAGGCACCATGAACAAAGAGCCAAAAGATTTGATAGTTGGGCTGGACATTGGCACTGCGAAAGTTGTGGCCATGGTTGCGGAGCTGTTGCCAGATGGCCGCTTCGAAGTCATTGGCGTGGCGCAACATGAATCGCGAGGATTGAAAAAAGGTGTGGTGGTCAATATTGAGTCCACCGTGCATTCCATTCAACAGGCTTTGGAAGAAGCCGAGTTGATGGCGGATTGCAAAATTAAAACTGTGCTCACAGGAATTGCGGGTAGTCACATTCGCAGTTTCAACTCGTCGGGCATGGTTGCGATTAAAGAACGCGAAGTGACCCAGGCTGATGTGGCGCGCGTCATTGAAACCGCCAAGGCAGTGAACATTCCAACCGATCAGCAAATTCTGCATGTGTTGCCACAGGAATTTATTGTCGACGGGCAAGAGGATGTGCGCGAGCCACTGGGCATGAGTGGCGTTCGGCTGGAAACCCGAGTGCACATTGTGACGGGGGCAGTGTCTGCTGCACAAAACATCGTGAAGTGTGTTCGCCGCTGCGGCCTTGAGGTGCAAGACCTGATGCTGCAACCGCTGGCCTCCAGCATGGCTGTGTTGACCGAAGATGAAAAAGAATTGGGCGTGGTGCTGATTGATATTGGCGGTGGTACCACCGACATCGCGGTGTTCACTGGCGGCGCAATTCGCCACACAGCAGTCATTCCAATTGCGGGCGATCAAATCACCAATGACATTGCAATGGCACTGCGCACACCCACACCCGATGCAGAAGAAATCAAGATTCGCCATGGTGTGGCCAAGCAAGTGCTGGCCGACCCACACGCCAAAATTGATGTACCCGGTATTGGCGAGCGTGATCCACGAACTTTATCAAAACAAGCGCTGGCTGCTGTCATCGAACCGCGTCTTGAAGAGTTGTTCTTGATGGTGCAGCAAGTGTTGCGTGAATCGGGTTACGAAGAATTGTTGTCCTCTGGTGTTGTGTTGACCGGTGGCACCAGTTTGATGCCTGGTATTGCAGAACTTGGTGAAGATATTTTCATGAAGCCCGTGCGTATTGGCGTGCCCGATTACGCAGGTGGTTTGGCTGACATGGTTCGCACACCACGTTTTGCAACAGCCATGGGTTTGCTCCACGAGGCACGCGCGCAGCATTTGCGTGGTCGCCGTGTGGCGTCACAAGGCGGTGGCTTGAAGCAGACAGTACAGAAAATGAAAGAGTGGTTTTTAGGTAATTTTTAATCGTAGTTTTTAACTTTAATTTTTTCGGCGATGTTCAATTTTTGCTAGATAGGAGGCAAACACCATGTCATTTGAAATTCTCGAGACAGAAACTCAAGGGACTGTCATTAAGGTTGTAGGTGTAGGCGGCGCAGGCGGTAACGCGGTGGCCCACATGATTGCGCAAGGCGTACAAAACGTCGAATTCATTTGCGCCAACACCGATGCACAGGCCTTGGCCAAAACCAAAGCCAATGTGCTCATTCAGCTGGGTAAAACTGGTTTGGGTGCGGGCGCAAAACCCGAGGCTGGCCGTCAGGCTGCTGAAGAAGACCGTGACCGCATTCGCGATGCACTGCGTGGCGCGCACATGGTGTTCATCACGGCAGGCATGGGCGGTGGTACAGGTACTGGTGCTGCACCTGTGGTTGCTGAGGTAGCTCAGGAGCTGGGTATTCTGACGGTGGCTGTTGTGACCAAGCCTTTTGAGTTTGAAGGCAACAAGCGTTGCAAGGCCGCAGAAGAAGGTCTTGAAAAGCTGTCCAGCAAAGTGAATTCACTGATTATTGTGCTGAACGAAAAGCTACTCGAAGTGGTTGGCGACGATGCCACACAAGAAGACTGCTTTATTGCAGCCGACGATGTGTTGCACAACGCCTGCGCGGGTATTGCTGAAATCATCAACGTAGAAGGCAACGTGAACGTCGACTTCGAAGATGTGAAAACCATCATGTCGGAAGTGGGTAAGGCCATGATGGGTACAGCCACCGCCAACGGCCCTGAGCGCGCGCGTGAAGCGGCTGAGCAAGCCATTGCATCGCCATTGCTGGAAGGTGTCGATTTGTCGGGAGCTCGTGGCGTGTTGGTCAACATCACTTCAAGCAAGAGCCTTAAGCTGAAAGAAACCAAGGAAGTCATGAACATCATTCGTGCCTATGCTGCGGAAGATGCAACGGTGATTTTCGGTACCGCCTACGATGAAACCATGGGTGACGATTTGCGTGTCACAGTGGTTGCTACAGGTTTGGGCCGCAAGGTGGCCAAGCCGACTTTGGTGCAGGCCGAGCAGTATCAACCCATGGCACGCACCGGTACGTTTGATGCGGTCAGCGGTCAGCAAGGTGAAACGGATTACGCCATACCGGCTGTGTTCCGCAATCCGCGCGACAACGCTGCATCACGTGTACAAGCTTTGCAGGACAGTGGCATGGACCGGTTTGATATTCCCGCATTTTTGCGCCGTCAAGCGGACTAAACGCGGCACAGTATTCAACGCAAGCGATCAGTTTTTCGAGAACATTTTCGGAAAGTGAATGTCCTATCAACACCCTCGGTAGTTCGCGGGTGAAGTTTGCAGTTTTGCCGAAGACTGCAAATCCGCGATCTACTCAGGGTCGCTTGTGTGGTGTATTTTTGAGGTTTTAGGAGAAGCATTAAAATGACAATCAAGATCGGTGACAAACTGCCCAACGCAACGGTGTATGAGTTTTTCCACGAGGAAACCGAAGGGTGTGCTTTAGGACCCAACAAATTTGAAGTGGAAAAAGAGTTGGCCGGTAAAACGGTTGCGATTCTCGCTTTGCCCGGCGCTTACACGCCAACCTGTTCTGCGAAGCATGTGCCTGGTTTTATCCAGAATTTCGACGCATTCAAAGCAAAGGGCGTTGATGAAATTTGGTGCATTTCCGTGAACGACGCGTTTGTGATGGGCATGTGGGGCAAGTCCATGGGTGCAGAAGGCAAAGTACGCATGTTGGCCGACGGATCTGCTGAACTCACCAAGAAAATTGGCCTGGAGCTGGACCTGACTGCTCGCGGCATGGGAATTCGATCCAATCGCTATTCCATGCTGGTAAAAGATGGCGTGGTAACCCAATTCAATCTGGAAGCACCCGGTGTTTTCGAGAACAGTACTGCTGAAAAGCTGTTGTCGCAAATTTAAGAAATAACTGTAGAAACGGGGTAAATCGTGCAATTTTGCGACACTTTTACTCCTTTTTAACCCTAATTGGAGTTTGACCTCCATAAAAAATCTTGGGTTGACCTAAACGGGTGGTTACACTTCCGTGACAATTCAAGGAAAGTTGAGTGAAACAGAGAACCTTAAAACAAGTGTTGAGCGCCACGGGAATCGGCTTGCATTCTGGCAAGCGGGTGACCATGACGCTGCGACCTGCGCCGCCTGACACGGGTATTGTGTTCAGGCGCGTTGATCTGCCAGAGCCCGTGGACTTCCCGGTTAATGCCCTGGCGATTGGCGACACGCGCATGGCCTCCACGCTTGAAAAGGACGGCGCCAAGGTTTCAACCATCGAGCATTTGATGTCCGCCCTGTGTGGTTTGGGCGTTGATAACGCCTACATTGATCTCACGGCGGTTGAAGTGCCCATTATGGATGGCAGTGCCATTTCGTTTGTTTTTCTCATTCAGCAAGCCGGATTGGTTGAACAGTCCGCCTTGAAAAAATTCATCCGTGTGAAGAAAGCCGTGGAAGTGCGGGAAGGCGAGGGCGCAAGCCTGAAATATGCCAGCTTGACGCCCTACGATGGTTTCCGCCTGAAATTTGAAATTGATTTTGGTCACCCCGCGATCGATAAAACCGGGCAAATGGTTGAAATCGACTTCTCCAGCACATCATTTACCCGGGACATCGCTCGGGCGCGAACCTTTGGTTTCACACAAGACGTCGAAACCTTGCGTAATCTTGGCCTGGCCCTTGGGGGTAATTTGGACAACGCGATTGTGATGGACGAATACCGCATCTTGAATTCGGACGGTTTGCGTTACGACGACGAGTTCGTGAAACACAAGGTATTGGACGCAATCGGCGATCTCTATGTGATTGGGCACCCCATTATCGGCGAGTACCAGGCGTATCGATCCGGCCATGGTCTAAACAATCAGTTGATTCGAGCCCTGATTAAAGACCCCTCTGCGTTTGAAGTGGTGACCTTCGAAAGTGTCAGGGAAACACCTACTGTATTTAGGGCAGATTGGGCAGTTGCCTAAATGTCCGAATGTAAAATAGTATTAATCTCAACAAAATCTGGTGGTTTTGGGATACATTCCAGAAATTACTTGAATTTGTGATGTTTGTTCAGTGCTTGAGTAGCCGCTTTCAAAGGCGAATCCCCAAGCCGGTTTTCAAGGTCTAGCCACGCTTTTCTAGCGGCATCCGAGAAAACAGCCCTTTTTGGGCGACGCTCCAACTGCTTCGATGTCAAAGGGTTGGTTTGTATTTGAAGCTGAATTTCGTTTATATTCATGCCCGAGCCCTGCAGATGCTGAATCAGGCTGGGTAAGGATTGCCTCAGGCGCGTCAGCGCCGCCGGGGTCGACACGAAAATTTTTAGTTTGTCTTTTTTGATTGGTCCAACACTGAAGGTCACGCCACGAAGCGTGGGCCAAGTGTGAATAATCTTCTCAAGTCGACGCGATTGCGCCGCTTGGGTGATTAACGAGCTTGTTTGTGGTTCCTGCATCAGGCTTGCCAAGGGAGATAATGCGGAATGCTTTGGTTTCACCGGGTGTTCTCACTAAAACCCGTTAAAAACGGGTGAATTCGGTTCGCTACGCGGATTGAGGAGGTTATACATGCAGTTAATTCTTATGCGGGGTCCTTTCTCTCGCACCAGTGTACTCAGTATAAAGACCAGCCACGTTGCTTTGTTGCTTGTTTTGCTGGTTATGTTGGCGGGGTCGTTCATGGCCGCCGGCCTGTATTTGGCTGCGCGCTTCGGCGAAAGTATTCCCGTCGTTCAAGACATTGTATACACGCGCCAATTGGCCAAGCACCATGATGTGGCGGATACCGGAAGCCCGCTTGATGCCATGGCCATTCGCCTCGCCGAGATGCGAGCCCAACTTGCGCGCCTGGATGCTGTTAGCGTTCGATTGTTGAAGTCCAATGGACTTGACACCAAGGTGACCCTCACAGAGCAACTGGGCCAGGGTGGTCTGCAGCAAAAAGATGAAAAGTCGTTGAATTACCGGGAGGTTAAAACAGCCATTTCAGATGTTGCCAGCCAAATTGAACGACAGGCCGATGTATTCAGCATTATTGATACGGACCTTCAGACTGCCCGCGTAAAATTCCTCAGTGTTCCCAATGAATCCCCGCTCACCGACACCATCGCTGTCAGTAACTTTGGTAACCGGATTGATCCTTTCACCGGGCGCCGCTCTACCCACGAAGGCATTGATTTCATTGCCCCGACCGGAACGCCCATTCTGGCTGCTGCTGCCGGTGTAGTGGTCGAAGCCAAATGGCATCCGGGTTACGGCAACATGGTAGAAATTGAACACAACAACAAAACTACCACCCGTTATGCCCACGCTTCCAAGCTGTTGGTCAAGCCCGGAGACATCGTGCGACTTGGGCAAAAAATTGCGTTGGTTGGCAGTACAGGCCGATCTACAGGCCCCCACCTGCACTTTGAGGTGCGTGTCGATGGGGTACCTCAAAATCCGAATAAGTTTCTTGAAAAGAATGGCCTTCCCCGTCCTGGCCCTTCAACTGTTGCCGCCTTGAACGGCTTATTCTCGGAAAGCGCTGCAGGCCCGCTGGACTAAGCTTCGCGTGCTAAACTTCTAGGCTGTTTTTGGAATCGACCGGACCCAAAACCCGGTCGATTGACTTTCTGGCCCCCAAAGGGTCGAACCAGCCGACATTATGATCACAGACACTCTGAAAAAGCTTTTTGGCAGCCGCAATGAACGGTTGTTGAAAACCTACCGTAAAACCGTCAACCAAATCAATGCACTAGAGCCAACCGTTCAGGCTTTGAGCGACGAGGCCTTGCGCGCAAAAACTGCCGAATTCAAAGAGCGCCTGGCCAAGGGCGATGCGCTGGAGAGCCTGTTGCCTGAAGCCTTCGCCGTTGTGCGCGAAGCCAGCGTGCGGGTGCTCGGCATGCGCCACTTCGATGTGCAGCTGATCGGCGGTATGGCCCTGCATCAAGGCAAAATTTCAGAAATGCGCACCGGTGAGGGTAAAACACTGGTGGCGACCTTGCCAGCCTACCTCAACGCGCTGGAGGGCAAAGGTGTTCACGTGATCACCGTGAACGATTACCTGGCCTCTCGCGATGCTGCCTGGCTGGGCAAGCTGTACGGCTTTCTGGGCTTGAGCGTGGGTTGCAACCTGTCAAGAATGCCGCATGACCAAAAGCAGACTGCATACGCATCGGACATCACCTACGGTACCAACAACGAATTCGGTTTTGATTACCTGCGCGACAACATGGTCTACAGCGTTGGCGAGCGTGTGCAGCGTGGGCTGAACTACGCGATCGTCGACGAGGTCGATTCAATTTTGATCGATGAGGCTCGCACGCCCTTGATCATCTCGGGCCCAGCCGATGATCACACCGAGATGTACCGCAAGCTGGACGGCTTGCCGAAGCAATTGGTGCGCATGCAAAGCGAACAAAAGCCTGGCGAAGAGGAAGTGCCGGGTGACTTTTATGTCGATGAGAAAGGTCACCAAATCCAGGTGAGCGAGACGGGCCACGAGAAGGCTGAGCAAATTCTGACCCAGATGGGATTGTTGCCAGAAGGTGCCAGCCTTTACGATGCGGCCAATATTTCATTGATGCACCATGTGATGGCTGCGTTGCGAGCTCACAATCTGTTCCACAAAGACCAGCACTATGTGGTCCAGAACGGCGAAGTAATCATCGTTGACGAATTCACCGGCCGCTTGATGCCAGGTCGCCGTTGGTCCGACGGCTTGCACCAGGCCGTGGAAGCCAAGGAAGGCGTTCGTATTCAGGCCGAGAACCAAACGCTGGCCTCAATCACGTTCCAGAATTACTTCCGCATGTACAAGAAGCTGTCTGGTATGACCGGGACAGCCGACACAGAAGCGTTTGAATTCCAGTCCATTTACGGCCTGGAAACTGTACTGATTCCAACACACCGCCCTATTCAGCGCAAAGATTCACAAGACAAAATCTACAAAAGCGCCCGTGAAAAATACAACGCAATTCTTGAAGACATCAAGGACTGCTACGAGCGTGGCCAACCTGTGTTGGTGGGTACCACCTCCATCGAGAATTCCGAGCTGATCGCCAGTTTCCTCGAAAAAGAGAAGTTGCCCCACAATGTGCTGAATGCCAAGCAACACGAGCGAGAGGCCGAGATTGTGGCCCAGGCAGGGCGCCCCAAAGCCATTACCATTGCAACCAACATGGCTGGTCGTGGTACCGACATTGTGCTGGGCGGTAACCTGGAACGTGAGCTTGCAGGCATTGAAAACAATCCCGAAATTGACGAGGCCGCCAAGCCTGCCTTGATCGAGAAATCACGCGCCGAATGGAAGCTTCGCAATGAATCCGTGTTGACCTCGGGCGGCTTGCATATTATTGGTTGCGAGCGCCACGAAAGCCGTCGAATTGACAACCAGTTGCGTGGTCGTGCCGGTCGCCAGGGCGACGCCGGTTCTTCGCGTTTTTACTTGTCGATGGAAGATCAGTTGCTGCGTATTTTTGCGGGTGACCGCGTACGCGCCATCATGGAACGACTGAAGCTGCCAGAAGGTGAAGCGATTGAAGCGGGCATTGTGTCCCGTTCCATTGAGTCGGCCCAACGCAAAGTTGAAGGCCGCAACTTCGATATTCGCAAGCAATTGCTCGAATATGACGA
Organism: Limnobacter sp.; assembly: GCF_043511195.1. NCBI lineage: Bacteria > Pseudomonadati > Pseudomonadota > Betaproteobacteria > Burkholderiales > Burkholderiaceae > Limnobacter > Limnobacter sp. Next base: position 1,207,738 of record NZ_CP121330.1, read on the forward strand.
TGTCTCGAATGAGCAGCGCAAGATCATTTATACGCAGCGCAATGAAATTCTGGAATCTGCTGAAATTCGCGAAACCATTGGCAACCTGCGCCACGGCGCTTTGGAAGCAGTCTTCCGCGAGTACATCCCTGAAGAGTCCGTAGAAGAGCAATGGGATCTGGAAGGCTTGGAGACCGTGCTGCGCAATGAGTATCACCTGGAAGCCACCTTGCGCAAATGGCTGGAAGAGGATGCGAAAAGCTCGGATGAAGACTTCCTGAAGCGAATTCTTCAAATGGCCGATGAAATTTACGAAGCCAAAGTTCAGTTGGTCGGCGTGGATTCCTTTGCCAAGTTTGAAAAAACATTGTTGTTGCAAAGCATTGATACGCATTGGCGCGAACATTTGGCTGCACTGGATTACCTGCGTCAGGGTATTCATTTGCGTGGCTATGCCCAGAAAAACCCTAAACAGGAATACAAGCGTGAAGCCTTCGAGTTGTTTGGTGCTTTGCTGAATCGCGTACGCGATGAAGTGGCCAAAGTGCTGCTCACCGTGCGTGTTCAATCCGCCGAACAGGTTCAGCAGGCTGAGCAGCAGTTGGAGCAGCAAGCTTCGTCCCATTTGGACAAGGTTCAGTATCAGCACGCCGAACTAACAAGCGATGATGAGGATGCCTCGGCAGGTGATGAACAGGGGGCAGCAGCTCCCGCCAACGTGCCACGCCGCGTGAGTGAAAAAGTGGGCCGCAACGACCCTTGCCCGTGTGGTTCAGGCAGGAAGTACAAGCAGTGCCACGGAAAAATTGCCTAATTGTATTGAAGTCAACGTGCCAGGGAGCCGACCGCCATGCCCGTGAATTTGAATGTACCCTTAGCTGAATCACTGTTCCCCGTTGCCGGGCTGGACATGGGTTATGCCATGGCCCAAATTCGCAAGCCCAACCGAAAGGATGTGTTGGTCGTGCGTGTGGCCGAAGGCAGCAGCGTGGCGGGGGTGTTTACAAAAAACCGTTTTTGCGCAGCTCCTGTGCAGGTGTGCCAAGCCAATTTGAAGGCTGGCAAAGGCATTCGTGCCCTGGTGGTGAACACCGGCTGTGCCAATGCAGGCACGGGTGAACGTGGATTGGCTGATGCGCGTGCAACCACTGCCAAAGTGGCTGAATTGCTGGGTGTGCAACCCGAGCAGGTGTTGGTGTTTTCAACCGGGGTTATTCTTGAAAACTTGCCGATGGACCGTTTGCTGCTGGGCATTGATCAAGCCGTTGCCGGTTTGGGCAAAGCCGATTGGCTGGATGCAGCTACAGCCATTATGACCACCGACACATTGCCCAAGGCAAGCAGCCGCAAATTGAAAGTGGGTTCCGGTGAAATTTCAATCACCGGTGTGTCCAAAGGGGCTGGCATGATCCGCCCCAATATGGCGACCATGCTGGGCTATTTGGCCACCGATGCGACCGTTGCACAGCCTGTGCTGGAAAAGTGGACCACTGCGATGGCAGATGCCTCGTTCAATCGAATTACGATCGATGGCGACACATCAACGAACGACAGTTTTGTGGTCATTGCCACGGGTAAAAGCAAGGCAGTGAATATTCAAACCGGTAATGAGCCTGAAGCCGCAGCCGTGTTCGAAGCATTAAAAGCTGAATCGATCAAGCTGGCCCAGGCGATTGTGCGCGATGGTGAAGGCGCCACCAAATTCATTACGGTGAAGGTGGAGCAGGCCGGTAACGAAGACGAAGCCTTGAAAGTGGCCTATGCAATTGGCCATTCGCCCTTGGTGAAAACCGCATTCTTTGCATCGGACCCCAACCTTGGTCGCATTTTGGCAGCGGTAGGGTATGCAGGCATTGATGATCTGGATCAAACCAAAATTCAACTTTATTTGGGCGATGTGTATGTGGCCCAAAATGGCGGTCGCCATCCGGACTACCGGGAAGAGCAAGGCCAGGCCGTGATGAACGACGCTGAAATTACCGTGCGTGTTCAGTTGGGGCGTGGCGATGCCAGTACCACGGTGTGGACCACCGATTTTTCGCATGAGTACGTCACCATCAATGCGGACTATCGCAGTTAAGCGCGGCTGAACCATGAGCACCCAACACAACGATAGCAAGGCCATTCTTGAGCAACTTGGCCGAATCGCCCAGGCCTTGGAACAGGGGGTGATGAAAGCCCCGAATAACTGGAATGCCTCCACGGCATTCCGCTTGCACCACAGGGCTGGTCAATTGCGCCTTGAGCCTGTAAAAACAGTCGAGTCGTTGGATGCCGCTGTGCTCAAGAATATTGGCCCGCAGCTAGAAAAGGTCGACCAGAACACCCATCAGTTTGTGAAAGGCCTGCCCGCCAACAATGTGTTGTTGACTGGTGCGCGTGGCACAGGCAAATCCAGTTTGGTGCGTGCCATGTTGAGCCGCTATGCACCACAGGGTTTGCGGCTGATCGAAGTGGACAAGTCTGATCTACTGTTTTTGCAAGACGTGGTGGATTTGGTCAATGGCCGGCCTGAACGCTTCATTGTGTTTTGCGACGATCTTTCTTTCGAGGAAGGTGAGGCTGGTTACAAAGCATTGAAAAGCGTGCTGGACGGTTCGATTGCCGGTACTTCCGACAACGTACTGATCTACGCCACGTCCAACCGCCGCCATTTGCTGCCGCAAATGATGAAAGACAACCTTCAAACCCAACACTTGGACAACGGCGAAATTCGCCCAGCCGAGGGCATTGAAGAAAAGGTTTCTTTGTCCGACCGTTTTGGTGTGTGGGTTTCATTTCATGCGTTCAACCAGGATGAATACCTGGCGGCTGTGCAAGTGTGGCTGGAGCATTTCAACATGCCATACACCGACGAAGCTCGTCATATCGCGCTTCGCTGGACCATTGAGCGCGGCAGCCGCAGCGGTCGCCTAGCTTACCAGTTTGCCAAGCACTGGGCAGGCTCCAAAGGTTTGTGAGCCGAGTTGAGGGTACGCACTTGAAACCCAGAATCGACGTTGCTGTGGCCGTGGTCTTCAATGCCAAAGACCAGGTGCTGTGGGGTTGTCGGCCAGAAGGAAAGCCTTATGCCGGTTACTGGGAGTTCCCCGGCGGCAAGGTTGAGCCTGATGAAACAGTGTGGCAAGCCCTTGTACGTGAGTTAAAGGAAGAACTGGACATCACCGCGAAGGAAGGTGGCCCGTGGTTCCGCATTGAACACGATTACGAGCACGCCAATGTGCGTTTGCATTTGTACCGCGTGTGGCGTTTTGAAGGCACACCCAAATCGCTTGAGCAGCAGCAATTCACTTGGGCCAGCCTTGACAGTTCAGATCTTTCCCCGATTTTGCCTGCGACCGAACCCCTTTTGCCTAAATTGGCTCAGCCCACGGCAATGGCGTTGAGCAATTACGAGGCTGGGTTCGAGGCCTGTGTCAAACGGTTGGAACAAGCCTTGAGCGTCAACAGGGTGCCAGTTTATGTTCAATTTCGAGAGAAGCAGCTGAACGGGGATGTTCTGATTCAGGCATTCGAACACTGTTACAGCCTGTGTCAGAAAACCGGGCAGGCGATGCTGTTGAATTCCGATACCTGGTTAAACCTCCGAGAACATCTGGATAACTTGCCATGCCCGCTGCATTTGACGCAAGCGCATTTGCTGTCCGGTCAGTTTCACGATTTGCAATGTGCCGGTGCGTCTGTGCATGATGCAGACAGTCTGCGAATTGCCTTCGATCGTGGCTTGAGTTACGCCGTGTTGGGTGCGGTGAAGCAAACCGCTTCGCATCCCGGGCAGCCTGGTTTAGGCTGGGCACAATTTCTTGAAATGGCTCAAGCTGCGCGTTTGCCGGTGTTTGCAATTGGTGGTTTGGGTTGGGAAGATATGTGCGACGCCCGTTTGCACGGCGCTCACGGTATTGCCATGCTAAGTCAGTTCAAGGCTTAGGGCTTGGCATTACAAATTACACAGTCTGATTTTGAGTTCGATCGGTTCCAGGTAGGGGTTGTTTTTGCTGACCCCGTTGGCGTTCGGAATATTGAAGCGAATCCACAGCATGTATTTGTTGGCGCTGAACTCGGGCACAACTTCAAGCTCGCTAGGTAAATCAACCCGTAACAGCTGAAATGTTTTGCCGCTCATTTGCTGCGTGTAGTTTCCTTGCTCGGCCGTGACCGCACTCATTTCACCGCTGTGGCGCAGTATTTTCAATACCAACTCAATAGCTTTGGCCAGGGGGCGCATGGGTTCAAACCAAGCCTCCATGTCGACTCGGCGTGCCTGGGCAGATCGGGATTGCCAGCGGTGGTAGCCAGGCAAATCAAATTCGCAAACACCGCCTGGTATGGAGCAACGGCTGCGAATAATCATGAGGAACTCGTTGTCACGCAGGTGATAGCCAAGCCTGCCATTGCATTGGTTTAGCTGAGTCGCGGTTGAATCAATACTCGCGAGCGTTTCTTCGAGCATGTTGCGGTCAACACCTGGGTGGCCACGAAATTGCACCAGCGATGCGCGTTGCCGGTCAAGTTCTTGAAGCAAATCGCTTTTCAAGTCGGCTCTTGAGCCTACTTCAATGATTTCAAACAGGGTGAGCAGCGCGGTGTGATGGTCCAGGCGATGGTCTTGAGACATGAAAAAGCCAAACTTGGCGAATAGATCTTCAAGGCGCAACAGCGTGCGAATTCTCTCGTTGAGTGGAAACTCGTAAGTGGTGATTTGAGTGACCTGATTGGTGGTATGTTGTTCGTCTGTAACTTGAGTCACCGAGCCATCGCAATTAAAAGGAACATCAGGTGTGATTGTGGCGCACCTGTGGTTTTCATGCAAATAGCAAGGTCACTTTTGCGCTTTTTTTATTAATTTTTGGTGCATAAAGTCGATTTTTTCGATCAATTCGGGTAGCTCGCCTTTGTTTTCGATCACCTGCGTTGCTCCCGCCAGTCGTGTCTCTCGTGTGGCCTGGTTTTGCATGACCGCGCGCACCTGAGCTTCCGGCCAGCCATTGCGTTGAATGACGCGTTGAACTTGTTTCTCTACAGGGCAGTCCACCACGACAATTTCGTCCATTAGCTCACCCCAGCCGCCTTTCTCAAACAGCAGTGGCACCACCAGTACAAAGTACATGGGGGCACCCGCGTCGAGTTGTTGTTGAACAAGCTGGCGAATTTTTGGGTGAAGAATTTTTTCAAGCGCCTGGCGCTTTTCTGGTTCTTTGAACACCAATGCCCGCATGTGGTCTCGGTTCATGCTGCCATCGGGACGCAGGGCCTCGTTGCCAAATGCGCGTTGTATGTCGGGTATGGCCAGTCCCCCCGTTTTTGTCAGGCTGTGGGCGATTTCATCGGTGTCGATGACCGTGGCCCCCAGTGCTTGAAGCCGGTCGGAAACCGCTGTTTTCCCTGAACCGATTCCACCTGTCAGGCCAACTACCAGTTGTTTGGGTTTTTTTAAGGCGATGTGCATGGTTTGCTTAAATCCATTTGGTCAGGTCAAAGCCTGCCATCCACGCCAAAGCACCCATTACCAGGCAGGGGCCAAAGGGAAATGCGTCGGTTTTTTTCTTTCCGCGAATGGTTTGAATGATCAGGCCAAACACAATGCCCGAAACCGAGGCAAACAACACCACGCTGAATAGCGACGTCACGCCCAGCCAGGCACCGATCGCCGCCAGTAATTTGAAATCGCCGTAGCCCATGCCTTCTTTGCCGGTTGCCAGCTTGAACAACTGATAAATCAGCCACAAAACAAGGTAGCCCAGTGCCGCACCCGATACGGCGCTGGCCAGCGGCACAAATGCGAAGAAAAGGTTGAACAGCAAACCGGCCCACAACAAGGGTAGGGTAATGCTGTCTGGTAACAGGTAAGTATCAAGGTCGATAAGCGCCAATACCAACAAGCTGGCTGCAAACACCATAAGGGCAAGGCCCACAACGCCGGGAGGATTGAGCCAGGCAATCGCCAGGAAGAGGCCGCCACACAACAGTTCAACCACTGGGTAGCGCATGGAGATTTGGCTTGAGCAATGGCCACATTTGCCACGCAACAACAGGTAAGAAAGCACCGGAATGTTGTGCCAGGCCTTCAGTGGGGTTTTGCAGGCGGGGCAATGGGATGCGGGCAGAAACAGGTTGAAGCGCGGAAATTCCTCGGGCTCGCGACCTTGAGCCTCGGCAAGGTCTGCGTCCCATGCGCGTTGCATCATGATGGGTAATCGGTGGGCCACTACATTGAGCAACGACCCGATACACAGTCCCAACAGTGCGCTAAGCGCCAGCCATTGGGCGGGCTCCAAACCATTCAGTGCGGTCAAACAATGTCTCCCATATTGAAGATCGGCATGTACATGCCCACAATCAGCACGCCCACCAGTATGCCAATAATGCACATAATCATGGGCTCCATCACGGTGGACAGTGTATCCACTTTGTCATCCAGGTTGGTCTCATACTGATTGGCCAAGCGTTCCAGCATCGAGTCCATTCTTCCTGATTCTTCACCAATGCGAATCATCTGGATGGATTCTGGCGGAAAAAGCCGACTGCCTTCCATGCTGTCTGAAACCCGGGCGCCCGAGGCCACGGCTTGTCGTATTTCAAGGGTGGCGTCCTGAAAACTTTGAATCTGAGACACGCTGGCCACCGACTCCAATGCAGAGGTAATCGGTACGCCCGATGCGCTCAAAGTGGCAAACGTGCGTGTCCAGCGGGCATGGACCGCTGTTTTCATCAGATCGCCGATAAGCGGCATGCGCAACAGAAGAATGTCCATGGCGTTCTTGAATCTTTGATTGCGACGGTACATTTGTAACAGGCTGTATATTCCCAGTACCAAAGCGCCGAGCACAATCAATCCGTATTCCTGAAGAAAGTCGGAGGCTTTCAACAAGATGGTGGTGAGCAAAGGCAGTTCGGCGTTGAACTGGGAGTAAATGGACTTGAACGAGGGCAGCACAAACAGCAACATGCCCACGGTGACCCCAATGGCCACCAGCACCACAATGCTTGGGTAGATCATTGCCTTGCGAACCTTTTGCCGAATGCGCAAGGTTTTTTCAATGTGGGTGGCCAAGCGACCCAATGCTGTATCCAGTTCACCGGCATTTTCACCCGCGGCCAGTGTGTTGCAGAACAAATTGTCGAAACAGCGGGGATGCTTGCGCATGGCTTCGCTCAGTTTCAAGCCGCTTTCTACGTCGGCGCGAATGGCTCTAACCACAGTTTGAATGGCTCGTTTGGATTTGCTGGTCATGCCGCCAGCAATCAAACCGAGGCTTTGCCCCAGGGGTACGCCCGACTGGATCATTACGGCCAGTTGCCTGACAAAAGAGGCCACCATGACCAGTTGAATATTGCTGCCTGTGTAGGGTTTGGCTTTTCGAAGCGAACTGGCCTTGACCCCCTGTCGGCTGAGTTGGTAGCGGGCGTGGTCAATTGATTTGGCTCTGATTTCACCTGACCGGGCCTTTTGTGCCTTGCCTTTGGGTTTCTCCGTCCACAGAAAAAGCAGCTCCCCAGAAGGGGATTTTTCTCTCAGGTTTGCATTCATTGTGCGCGCTCGCAAGCAGATTAATCGGCTTTTGTCGCGCTCAGAATTTCCTCAATGCTGGTGATGCCCAAGCGAACCTTGGCAACGCCCGATTCGCTCATGCTGGCAATGCCCTCTTGGCGAGCCAGGCGCTCCATGTCCAGTGCAGAGGCACCCGAAATAATGAGTTCCTGCATGGCCTCGGACACAGGCAGCACTTCGTAAATCCCGGTGCGACCTGAGTATCCTGTGCCATTGCAGGCCTCGCAGCCCACCGCGCAGAAGGGTGTCCAATCCTCTTGGGGGACCTCTTTTAACAGGCCAGAGGTGGTCAACGCTTGAAGCCCAAGCGGGTGCGGGGATTTGCAATTGCACAGTTTGCGCACCAAGCGCTGCGCAATGATCAGGCTGACCGAGGAGGCAATGTTGAAGGTTTCAACGCCCATGTTTTTCAGGCGGATGATGGACGACACGGCGTCGTTGGTGTGCAAGGTCGAGAGCACCTTGTGGCCTGTTTGAGAAGCCTTGATCGAGATGTCAGCGGTTTCGAGATCGCGGATTTCGCCAACCATGATCACATCGGGATCCTGGCGGAGCAAGGCGCGCAGGGCCTTTGCAAAGGTCAAGCCAATTCGTTCGTTGATGTTGACCTGATTAATTCCGGGCAGGTTGATTTCGGCGGGGTCTTCTACGGTGCTGATGTTGATCGAGTCATGGTTTAACATTTGCAGGAAGGTGTACAGCGACACGGTTTTGCCACTGCCGGTGGGGCCTGTGACCAGAATCATGCCATGTGGTTTTGCCAGTGCCTTTTCGACTGCGGCGCGTTGGGTGTTCTCAAAGCCGAGTTGTTCAAGTTTTAACAGTGACTTGCTCGAGTCGAGCAGGCGCATCACAATTTTTTCACCGAACAGGGTGGGCAGGGTGCTAACCCGGAAATCGATTTTGCGTTCATCGGCGCCCAAGGTAAGTCGAATGCGACCGTCCTGAGGGACCCGTGTTTCAGTGGTGTTCAAGCGGCTCATGATTTTGATTCGAGCTGCGATCTTTGATTTGGCAGCCAGTGGTGGCTGGGACGTTTCCTGAAGCAGGCCGTCGATTCGGAATCGAACCCGGTAACTTTTCTCGTAGGGTTCAAAGTGAATGTCTGAAGCGCCTTTCTTCAGGGCATCGCTGAGCACGCGTTGAACAAATCGCACAATTGGCGCATCGTCCACATCGGGCGAAGTTTCTTCGTTGTTTGAATTGCCGGCATCGGATTCAACTTCGGTCAGCAAGCTTTCGTCCATGCCCTGTGAGGGGTCGTTTTTCTCAATCCGGCTCAGTAGCTTGTCGTATTCAACCACCACGGGCTCCACCTGCAGTTGGGTGCGGAATTTCAGTTGCTGAATCGTACTGAGGTCGGTGGGGTCGGCCATGGCCACGCTGAGTGATCCGTGGCGACGATTCAGTACAAAAGCCTCAAGCCCTTTCTCGGCCTGAATCAAATCTGTTTCAAGCCCTTCACGAGAATCGTCAAACTGGCTCAAGTCGAGCAATGGGTAGCCGAAATGCTGGGCGACCGTGCTGGCAAGCAACTCCGCGCTTACCACGCCATTGCTCACAATCCATTCCGCGACCGATCTGCCTTGGGCTTCTTCAGCGGTCAATTGTTCAAGCTGCGCGCTGTCCAGAATTCCTTTGGCGGTCAATGCCCGTACAAGTCCCGAGCTTTTGACAATTGCACTACTGATGCTCATAGATCAAGGTCCTTGAAAGTGAACGGTTTGGATCAACAGCTGTATTGCCCAACTATGCGTATTCAGTATGTACTTATCAATCACCTAGGCGGATGTTTTTGTGCCAGTCAGGTGTTGCGATTCACCGCAACGTCGCACAACAGGGTCAGCGCCTCGGTGTACGGGTTCGGTGCCAAGGTGCCCAATCGGATTTTGGCTGATTCGGCCAGTGCATGTGCCTTGTGTCGGGTGTAATTCAGCGAGCCGGTCTGTTCAATGCTCGCCATGATTGCGCTGACATCCTGGGTTCCACCGTTGGCAATGGCATCCCGAATTTGAGCCTGCACTTGTGGCGCTGCATGTTGCATGGCGTGAATCAGGGGCAGGGTGGGTTTGCCTTCACGCAGGTCATCGCCTACATTTTTGCCCAGGGCGGCACTTTCGCCAGCGTAATCCAGTACATCGTCGATCAGTTGAAAAGCGCTGCCCACTTCGGCGCCGAAACGACCTAAATTCTCGGTGGCTTCAGTGTTCTGGCCGGTCACAATGCCAGCCAGCCGGCAAGAAGCCTCAAAAAGCTTGGCGGTTTTGAAGTCAATGACCTGCATGTACCGGGCTTCGGTCACGTCCGGGTCTTTGCAGTTGAGCAACTGGAGCACTTCACCCTCGGCAATCGTGTTCGTCGCTTCCGAGAGCACGTCCATCACGTCCATCAGGCCGATCTTGACCATCATTTGAAACGAGCGGGAGTACAGGAAGTCGCCCACCAGCACGGCGGCAGAGTTTCCATATTCTGCATTCGCAGTCAGGCGGCCGCGGCGCATGTCGGACTCATCGACCACGTCATCGTGCAGCAGGGTGGCTGTGTGGATGAATTCAACGATTGCTGCCAATTCAATGGCTTGCGACATTTGTAGGGGGTTGGCACCCAAGGCGCGGGCTGTCAGAATAACCAATGCTGGCCGCAAACGCTTTCCGCCTGCGTTGATGATGTAGTCGCTGATCTGGTTGATCAGGCTAACCTCGGAATGCAGGCTGGTGCGAATGATTTGATCAAGTTGTTGCATGTCGGCTGCAATGGGCAGCAACACACTTTTCACACTGGGCGCAGGGCTAGGCATGGGTTTTGAGGCATATGTAGGTTAATTGCGTTGCGCATATTGTACTTGAGGGTGTTTGCGAAAAGCCGCACAGGGTTTACAGAATGTACCAACTTTGCGCACAAGGCTTTGACATCATTGAATTTTCCGAGCATAATTGCGGGCTATCCGAATTTTTTCGGGTTCAAATCTTTGAAAGTTTGATTAAAGACTTTGGTTAAATTTAAGGGTCAACTATGTACGCGGTCATAACAACCGGTGGCAAACAATATAAAGTTGTCGCTGGTGAAAAACTTAAAGCAGAACAGATACCTGCTGACATTGGCCAAGAAATCTCTCTGGACGAAGTGCTTGCCGTTGGTAGCGGTGACACAGTTAAAGTGGGCACTCCACTGGTTCAAGGGGCTTCGGTCAAGGCAGTTGTTTTGGCACACGGTCGTCACGATAAAGTCAAGATCTTTAAGATGCGCCGTCGCAAGCACTACCAAAAGCGTCAAGGCCATCGCCAGAACTACACTCAAATCCAGATCCAAGCCATCAACGCTTGATAGAGGAGAATGACTCATGGCAAGTAAGAAAGGCGGCGGCTCTACGCGCAACGGACGTGACTCAGAAGCCAAGCGACTGGGCGTTAAGGTGTTTGGCGGTCAGGCGATCAACGCCAGCGGCATTATCATTCGCCAACGCGGTACACGTTTTCATGCTGGCGACAACGTCGGCATGGGCAAAGATCACACATTGTTCGCCCTGACTGATGGTCAGGTGCAGTTCTCAGTGAAAGGCGCCTTGCGTCGCAAAACTGTGAGCGTGGTCAACGAAGGCTAATATCTTCGTTTGCACCGCACACCGTGCTTGGTCCAATAGCCCTGCATTGCAGGGCTATTTTCGTTTTGGGTCAAGTACATTCAAGTTTTAAGTAAACAAGCAAACTCAGCAGCACAATTTTCGGGACAAGGCATGAAATTCATCGACGAAGCAACAATTGAGGTGTTTGCAGGCAAGGGCGGCAATGGCTCGGGCAGCTTTCGTCGTGAAAAATTCATTCCCAAGGGCGGCCCTGATGGTGGTGACGGCGGCAAAGGCGGCAGCGTATTTGCCGAGGCTGATCGCAACCTCAACACCTTGATTGATTACCGTTTTTCCAAACAGCACCGCGCCAAAGGCGGTGAAAATGGTCGTGGGTCCGATTGCTATGGTGCGGCTGGCCTGGACGTTGTGTTGAAAATGCCTGTAGGTACCACGATTGTGAATGCTGAAACAGGCTTGGTTGTTGCTGATTTGACCGAGCACGGTCAGCAAGTGTTGATTGCCAAGGGCGGCGATGGCGGCCTGGGCAATATCCACTTCAAAAGCAGTGTGAACCGCGCACCGCGCCAGTTCACCAAAGGCAAAGACGGCGATTCAGCCCGCTACAAGCTCGAGTTGAAAGTGCTGGCCGATGTGGGCCTGCTGGGCATGCCCAATGCAGGCAAGTCGACCTTGATTTCTGCGGTATCGAATGCACGGCCAAAAATTGCAGATTATCCATTTACCACTTTGCACCCCAACCTGGGCGTGGTGCGCATTGGCCATGCGCAAAGCTTTGTAATTGCTGACGTGCCGGGTTTGATTGAAGGGGCAGCGGAAGGCGCAGGCCTGGGTCACCAGTTTTTGAAGCACCTAAGCCGCACGCGCGTGCTGTTGCACCTGGTGGATTTGGCCCCGTTCGACGAAAACGTAGACCCAGTGCATGAGGCTGCAGCCATTGTAGAAGAGTTGCGCAAGTACGATGAAGACCTGTGGGCCAAGCCCCGCTGGTTGGTGTTGAATAAAATCGACATGATTGCGGAAGAAGACCGCAAAGCGAAAATTGACGATTTTGTGAAGCGTTATCAGAAGAAAACGGGATGGCAAGGTCAGGTTCACCCCATTTCCAGCTTGACCGGCGAAAACACGGCCAACCTGATGCGCTCGGTTTACGAAAACCTGGTGCAGCAAATGCAGGTGGAATTTCCGCCCGAGCCCGATGCGCGTTTCCGCGAAAGCACAGGTACACTCATCAATCCCGAAAAAACTGGCGACGATCAGGAGTAACTTCCGTGGCAGGGAAATCTCTGGCAAATCAACGTGTAGTAGTCAAAGTGGGCAGCTCCCTTGTTACCAAGAATGGCGAGAGTGTGGACATGGAGTCCATTCGCGCCTGGGCAGCTCAAATTGCTGAGCTAACCAATCAAGGTTGTGAGGTGGTGTTGGTTTCATCTGGCGCAATTGCCGAGGGAATGAAACGCTTGAAGTGGGCCAAGCGCCCACGCGAAATTCACGAACTTCAAGCCGCTGCGGCGGTGGGGCAAATGGGTTTGGTGCACGCCTACGAGATTGGCTTTGCGGAACACGGTTTGGTGTGCGCGCAGGTGCTACTGACCCACGCCGATTTGGCCGACCGCGAACGTTACCTGAATGCGCGGTCCACGCTGTACTCTTTGTTGGGTCACAAGGTTGTACCTATCATTAATGAAAACGACACGGTGGTCACAGACGAAATCCGTTTTGGTGACAACGACACCTTGGGTGCACTGGTCACCAACCTGGTCGAAGCCGATACCCTGGTCATTTTGACTGACCAAGTGGGCTTGTACAGCGCCGACCCCCGCAAGAATCCGGATGCAAAGTTCATTGTTGAGGAAACTGCGGGCAATCCTGAACTTGAAAAAATGGCAGGTGGTGCCGGTAGCAACGTGGGCACAGGCGGCATGATTACCAAAATTCTGGCAGCCAAACGTGCAGCACGAAGCGGCGCAGCCACGGTGATTGCCAGCGGCCATGAACCCAATGTGCTGGTGCGCCTGATGAAAGGCGAGCCTGTGGGTACCTATCTGAAAGCGCCTTTGGGCCGCTTGGCCGCCCGCAAGCAGTGGATGGCCGACCATTTGAAATTGAAGGGCTCGCTGTTGCTGGATGCAGGCGCAGCCGAGGCCTTGCGCAAGAAAAAGGGTAGCCTGCTGCCAATTGGCGTAACGGGTTGCCAGGGCAATTTCCAGCGCGGCGATGTGGTGGCATGCTTAAGCCCTGAAGGCGAGGAAGTGGCACGTGGCCTGGTTAATTATTCTGCTGCCGAGGTTAAAAAAATTGCCAAGCAGCCCACCAGCGCGATAGAGTCCATCCTTGGTTATTTGGACGAACCCGAGCTGATTCACCGCGACAACATGGTGATATTGGCCTAACACGAATTGGAGTGCGCCTATGGAACTGTCGATGTGGAAAAGCAGCGGGCAGTTTTTTGACTGGAAAGGCCACTCTATCTTTGTGCAAGACACCGGCGCGGCCAACAAGCCAGTGCTGTTGTTGATTCATGGCTTTCCAACTGCCAGCTACGACTTCCATTTAATGTGGCCTGAACTGGCTGAATCACATCGCTTAATTGCCTTCGACATGCTGGGTTATGGGTATTCCGACAAACCCCGTACTTGGCAGCACTCCATTTTTAACCAGGCTGACATTGCCGAAGCCCTGCTAAAAAGCAAACGCATTTCCGCATGCACGATGATTACCCATGACGTGGGTGACACTGTGGGGCAAGAAATTCTGGCCCGCCATGCAGAAGGCCAGTTGGGCTTCAGGCTGGAGCGTGTGGTGATGTTCAATGGCGGGCTTTTTCCAGAAACTCACCGTGCCATTCTGGTTCAGAAGCTGTTGCTCAGCCCGATGGGTTTTGTGTTCACCCGGCTGATGAAAAAAGAAAAGCTGGCAGCCAGCTTGCGCAGCGTGTGTTCCGAGGGTTTGAGCGATGCTGACATTGACGCTGCCTGGACATTAATGGCCCACAAAAAAGGCAATTTGTGCATGCACCTGTTGATTCAGTACATGCGCGAGAGGCGCGAAAATCGTGACCGTTGGGTGCAGGCTTTGCAAAAGGCCGACATGCCTTTCACCTTGATCGATGGCGTTGAAGACCCAATTTCCGGCGAACACATGGTGCAGCGGTTTGAAGAATTGGTGCCTGGCAAACAAACCATTCGACTGGCTGGTTTGGGGCATTACCCTCATCTTGAAGACGCCACTGCCGTGTTGGCTGCGTTGAAACCCCTGATTGTCCAATAGCCTTGCAGTGATTAACCCAAAATGGTTGTTTTTGCTGTGATTTGTCTCAATTGATACGCTTTGGCTTTTGCAAAAAGGCGCGACGATGTCATATGAGGTGGATTACGCATTTCTCTCCAAGCTGGAAGGTGGATGCAGAACAGGAGCTTACATTCCAGATTTGGAGAAGAGTAAAAGTGGCGTAACTGTTGCGACAGGCTTTGATTTGGGTGCGCGTAACGAGGATGATCTGCGACGACTTGGTATTCAAGGTTCTTTGTTGAAAAAGCTTCTACCTTATTTAGGCCTGAAAAAGCAGGACGCTGCCACGGCTCTCAAGAAAAGCCCTCTGAGCATTTCCGCGGCCGAATGTTTACAAATTGATAAAGTTGTCAAAACCCACTACTTAACTCAGCTTGCAAAACGTTACAACAACGCGATTTCAAGTGGTGCCGTGAAATTTGAAGACTTAAAGCCCGAGTTTCAAACAGTCGTCACCTCCGTATCTTTTCAGCATGGATTGGAACTGTCCCGTTCAGCGCCAAAGTTCTGGGCTTCAATTGTGGCCCAGGATTGGAAACGGGCAATCAAGATACTGAGAGATTTTCAGGATCAGTATCCAACAAGAAGAAATAAAGAAGCGGATTTGATGGAGAAGGCACTTTGAGAAACTTCGTCCTATTTCTTTTGGTCGTTCTTATTGGATGCTCAAGTGGGGAATCCCCAGAAAATGATTATGCTTGGCTAGACCCAGATGTGCTGAAGAGGGTAAAAAACTCATCTCAAGAATTACTGCTATCCCGGCCTCAAGTCGAATTTGCAAATGGGGTCACAGCAAGTAACTGTATTGAGTATTTTCGGCAAAAAGGTGAAGTTACCGAGACTGCCGCGAACTACGCTGGGCGCTCCCATTATTTAATTTGTGACGCATTGAAACTGGCCGACACATGGCCACCAAAGCTCGAGGATAAGCCGATTGAAGAAGACCTGTCTTTGTGTTCGACCTTAAGTTTGAGTAGTTTTGAACATTCCCTTCGACCACGTATTGAAGCGGATGGCGCCACGCTGACTCAGTTGTTTGGCGAGGAAGCGATAGAGGGATTGAATGCCTGTAGTTTCCAAGGAGAGGGTCGAAACTTTGTGCTGAATGCGGTTTTGCTTGTTCAGGAAAAGGAAAGACCAAAGAGGATGTGGGTGTGGGTGATCGATGAAATACTGGACGCGACTTATCGCTCTTATGTTCCGGTGTGGTTTGTTTTCGACGAGTCTCAGAATAGGTGGATCGCCGATCAATAAAAAAAACGCGAACCATGTGGTTCGCGTTTTTTTATGTCGACTCAGGTTTTTCTTGGGTTTCCTCGGTTTTTACGGCAGGTTCCCAGTGATCGCCCCTAGGCAGTCGCCTTGGGTCATTTCTGGAAAACAGCAGCTTGGCCAACTCTCCCAATGCTTGTTTGTACACTTCCCGTTTGAAATCAATTACGTTTTCAAGTGGAACCCAATACTCGTTCCAACGCCAGGCATCAAATTCGGGGTGTTCTGTGGCCCGCAGGCTGACATCACAATCCCTTCCAACCAATTTCAACAAAAACCAGATTTGTTTCTGGCCTTTGTAGCTTCCGCGCCATTCCCGTCGAATCCAGTGATCGGGCACGGTGTACCGCAGCCAATTCCTGGTTCTTCCTATAATTTCAACATGTTCTGGCAACAAGCCAACTTCTTCGTGGAGTTCCCGGTACATGGCTTGTTCAGGCGATTCACCATGCTTAATTCCGCCCTGCGGAAATTGCCAGGAATGTTCACGAATTCGCTTACCCCAAAAGACTTGCTTTCGGGAATTGGTCAAAATAATGCCGACGTTGGGACGGTAGCCTTCTTTATCAAGCATACGCGCCCCGCAGATTTCTTTACAATTCACAGTCATTATAAGCACCAGCCTGCGTTTGTACACCTAGGGTATCCGCGCTGCGGGCGGATAAAAGTACAATCGCAGTTCTAACCAATTCATTACTCACGAGTTTTTTGCAAATGCGCGCCACCCAGTTTTTTTTGAATACCCTGAAAGAAGCCCCCGCTGATGCGGAAGTGATCAGCCACCAACTGATGATGCGGGCTGGCATGATCAAGCGTTTGGCGGGCGGCATTTACACCTACATGCCCGTGGGCTTGCGTTCTATCCGCAAGGTTGAAAACATTGTTCGGGAAGAAATGAACCGTGCCGGTGCCCTGGAGTTGTTAATGCCAGCAGTGCAGCCCGCCGAGTTGTGGCAGGAAAGTGGACGCTGGGAAAAGTACGGCCCTGAGCTGCTGCGCATGAAAGACCGCCACGACCGCGACTACGTGATCGGCCCCACGCACGAAGAAGTGATTACCGACGTGGTTCGCAAGGAAGTGAAAAGCTATCGCCAGCTGCCCTTGAACCTGTATCAAATCCAGACGAAATTCCGCGACGAAATCCGCCCCCGCTTCGGTGTGATGCGTGGTCGAGAATTCGTGATGAAAGACGCTTATTCATTCGATCGCAATCAGGAAGCTGCGCTTAAAACCTACGACGTGATGTACGACGCTTACCGCCGTATTTTTACTCGCTTGGGTCTGAATTTCCGGGCAGTGAATGCCGACACTGGTTCAATTGGTGGAAACCGCAGCCATGAATTCCACGTGATTGCAGACACCGGCGAAGACGCGATTGCGTACTGCCCGAGTTCAGACTATGCCGCCAACGTGGAGTTGGCCGAGGCCGTGTGTACGGCCCAGCGCCCAGCTGCAAGCAAGGCCATGGAGAAAGTGCACACACCGGGGAACTCTACATGCGAGGCTGTGGCCGCTCAACTTGGTTTGCCGCTGGCTGCCACGGTGAAAAGCGTGGTGTTTGCCAACGAGTGGGAAGACAAGGCACTTGATAAAAATGAA
The DNA here is from genome assembly GCF_043511195.1 of Limnobacter sp. Classification (NCBI taxonomy): domain Bacteria; kingdom Pseudomonadati; phylum Pseudomonadota; class Betaproteobacteria; order Burkholderiales; family Burkholderiaceae; genus Limnobacter; species Limnobacter sp. The sequence goes on from NZ_CP121330.1 coordinate 1,225,011, forward strand.
ACCAAGCCGGTCAAAAAGGTACAAATTATATTGGCCTTGGTGCGCGGCGATCACGAAGTGAACGACATCAAGCTGGGCAAGCTGGCCGGTGTACAAGAATTGCGGCTGGCCACCGAGGCTGAAATTGTGGCTGTTTTTGGCACCAAGCCTGGTTACCTGGGCCCCGTGGGCCTGAGTGGCGATGTACGCGTGGTTGCCGACCGCAGCGTAGCCGCCATGGGTGATTTTGTGTGCGGCGCCAACGCAGCAGACTACCACTATGCAGGTGTGAACTGGGGGCGCGATTTGCCTGAACCCGAAGTGGCCGATATTCGCAATGTGGTGGAAGGCGATGCCTCGCCAGATGGAAAGGGTGTGTTGGCCATTTGCCGTGGTATTGAGGTGGGCCATGTGTTTTATTTGGGCACCAAGTATTCTGAAGCTTTGCAGGCCAAATTTCTGGAAGAAAATGGCAAGCCTGCCGTGATTGAAATGGGCTGTTATGGCATCGGTGTTACCCGTATTCTGGGTGCAGCCATTGAGCAGAATTTCGACGATCGCGGTATTATTTGGCCAATCAGCATTGCCCCATTTGAAGTGGTGTTGTGCCCAATTGGTTACAAAAAGAGCGAAGAAGTAAAAGCCGAGGCCGACAAGCTGTATCAGCAATTGAAGGACGCGGGCGTGGATGTGATGCTGGACGATCGCGATGAGCGCCCCGGCGTGATGTTTGCAGATTGGGAGTTGATTGGTGTGCCGCTGCGGGTTACTTTGGGTGACCGTGGCTTGAAAGAAGGCAAAGTGGAGTTTCAATCGCGCGATGGCAAGGTTGAAAAACGCGATGTCGATGTTGGGGAAATTTTTGAGCAGTTGCGCGTTGAGCTTGCCAACAGGCAAGTCAGTTTGTAATCCCTTGGCCCGGCTGGCACATATTGCCCGCCGGGTGTTGGTGTTGCTTGGGTTTGTATTGGCTTTGGCCGGGGTTTGGTCGCCTGTTTTTGCCAGCCAGCAATATGAACCCATGGCAGACCATGTGCGCCTGGCACTTCGCACGGCCTTAAGTGCTCCTGCTGCACCCCGTCCAATTTTTGAATCTGTAAGCCACCGCATTGACTGGATGGCAGAAATGTCGCGCCGCCTGGCGCGCAGAGTGCCTGATTTTGCTGAGCGCACAGAACTGATTAAAACGATTCGCTATGAAGCGCAGCGAGTTGGTATTGACCCCCAAATTATTTTCGCCTTGATTGAAGTGGAAAGTAACTTCCGTGCAGATGCGGTAAGTCACGCCGGGGCGATCGGCTTGATGCAGGTGATGCCCTTCTGGACCGATGTGTTGTCGCGGGGAGGTTCTCGGGAATTGTTTGAACCACGGGTGAATATCCGTTATGGCTGCCTTATCCTGCGCCATTACCTGGACATTGAAAAAGGCGACTTGGACAGGGCGCTGGGGCGCTACAACGGCAGCCTTGGGAAAATGACCTACCCGAATCTGGTGTACGACCGGCTGGACCGCAACTGGGGTTACAGCTATGTTGAACCGCCGAAGTCAGCACCGCGTATTGCGGGTGACTTTTGAGCTGAGCTTGAATCCGCAGTTGATCACATGCCCGGAAATCCACCGCCCGGCGGCATGCCGCCACCAGGAAAGCCGCCTTTGCCGCCGCCACCCATTTTCTTCATCAATTTGGCAAGCCCGCCTTTCTGCATGCTCTTCATCATGTCGCGCATTTGCTCAAACTGTTTTAGCAGGCGGTTCACTTCCTGAACTTGCACGCCCGCACCGGCGGCAATGCGACGCTTGCGGGAGGCTTTTAAAATGTCTGGTTTGGTGCGTTCCTGAATGGTCATGGAGAAAATAATGGCTTCGGTGCGCTTCATCTGTTTTTCTGCGGCGGTGGCGTCTACGTCGCCTGCGCCTTTCATCAACTGGCTGGGCAGCTTGTCCATCAGGCCTTGCAGGCCACCCATGTTGCGCATTTGGCTGATTTGCGCCAGAAAGTCGTTCAGGTCAAATGCCTTGCCGCTTTTTAGTTTCTTGGCGAGTTTTTCTGCTTCGTGCTGGTCAATGCCTTTTTTGGCTTCTTCCACCAGGGAAACAATGTCGCCCATGCCCAGAATTCGGCCCGCCACGCGGTCGGGGTGAAACTTCTCAAAGCCGGTCAGCTTCTCGCCCACGCCCATGAATTTGATGGGTTTGCCTGTAATTTGGCGAACCGACAAAGCTGCACCGCCGCGTGCGTCGCCGTCCATTTTGGTCAGCACCACACCCGTCAGGGGCAGGGTTTCATTGAAGGCCTTGGCGGTGTTGGCTGCGTCCTGGCCCAACATGGCGTCGATTACAAACAAGGTTTCCGTGGGGTTCACCGCCGCATGCAAGGCCTTGATTTCGTTCATCATGGCTTCATCAATGCCCAAGCGGCCTGCCGTGTCCAGGATCAGTACATCAAAGAACTGGCGTTTGGCGTGGTTTAGCGCGGCCAGCGCAATATCGACTGGTTTTTGAGTGATGTCGGAAGGAAAAAACTCGGCACCTGCCTGCGCGCTGACCGTTTTTAGCTGCTCAATCGCGGCGGGGCGGTACACGTCGGCCGACACCGTCAGCACTTTCTTTTTCAGGTTGTCTTTCAGGTACTTGGCCAGTTTGCCGGTGGTGGTGGTTTTACCCGCACCTTGTAAACCCGCCATTAAAATGACCACCGGTGGCTGGGCTGCCAGGTTGATCTCTTCGGTTTTCTCGCCGATCAGCTTGATTAGCTGTTTGTGAACAATACCCACCAGCGCCTGGCCGGGGGTCAGGCTGTTCAAGACCTCCTCGCCCAACGCCTGTTCCTTCACCTGATTGATGAATTCTTTGACCACGGGCAGGGCCACATCGGCCTCAAGCAGCGCAAGGCGAACTTCACGCAACATTTCCTGCGTGTTGGCCTCGGTAATGCGGGCCTCGCCTTTGATATTTTTGACAACGCGCGTTAGGCGATCGGAGAGGTTTTCAAACATCGTGTGGTGCCCCTGACTCGTGCTATGAATCGAGTAAACTGATTGGTATGAACAACACAATATTGTACGCGCTCGCAGTGCCCCTGCTGTCTGCCTCCGGTGGATTGGCGGCGCTGAACGTTTTCGGCAAATGGTCAGCACCTGCCGGGCTGAACCGTGCGTTGGTGGCCTTGGCGCTGTTGGTGTCGGGTTATTTGCTGGGCTCCCTGTTGTTTCAAGCCGATGGCATGCACTTCGGCTTTGTGCTGGGTTTGATGTGTGTGGCCTGGCTGGCCTCGCTGGTGGCCTTTGTTGAAAGTTTTTTCAACCGAGTGCCCTTACTTGAATTAATTGTGTTTCCGCTTTGTGCGGTGGTCTTTTTGCTGCCCTTGTGGATGGGTGAAGATGCCGCCATTCGCATGGCTGGAGACCATTTGTTTCAGCTGCACCTGCTCATTGCGCTTGCTGCCTATAGCTTGCTGGGCATTGCTGCCGCCCATGGGGTGGTGATGGCTTTTCAGGAAAAAGCCCTGCATCAGCCAGTTGCCAGTACTCAGGAAAACCGCATGGTGCGTGAGCGCCTTCTGGATCAGTTGCCTTCCTTGCTCACCATGGAGTCCATTTTGTTCCGGCAATTGTGGGCGGGCTTTGTTTTACTCTCGCTGACCTTGATTACCGGTTTTCTCTTTTCTGAGGAATGGAGCGGCAGCAGTTGGCGTTTTGATCACAAAACCCTGTTTGCCATCATTTCATGGTGCTCGTTTGCCGTGTTGCTGGGCGGGCGCGTGGTGTTTGGCTGGCGCGGCAAGGTTGCTTTGCGCTGGTGTTTGGGCAGTTATGCCGTGTTGGTACTTGCGTATTTCGGCACCCAGTTTGTACTCGAATTTATTTTGAAAAGGGCAGTTTGATGGGGCGTATTCTGTTTTTTCTGGGCTTGGCATTGGTGGCCTGGATTCTTTTCAAAAGCTGGCAGCGCAAACAATTGGGTGAAAAACCCAGTGTGAACACTCAACAAAAAGGCAATCTTGGCCGTAAAAAACAGGAAGAGATCATGCCTTGCCAACACTGCGGCGCATACAGCCCCATGTCGGAAGGCGTGATGATGCAGGGTCGTTTTTATTGCGGCATGGAGCATGCCAAAGCGGCTGGGGAAAAAGTTCACTGACACCGAAGGGGCATGCCATGTGGCTTGATGAGGGCTGGATAGAGGAAGACTGGGTTCACCGCCTGCAAAGTCCCAATCAGGATGCCCGGCCAATGGGTACAGTGATCGACACCTTGGTTGTTCACTGTATTAGCCTGCCCGAGCGTGGGCGCGACACCTCGTTAATTACAGACCTGTTTCTGAATCGGCTCGATTGCCATGCGCACCCCTCGTTCGGTGAGCTAATCGGCCTGCATGTTTCCTCGCATTTCCTGATTGATCGGGACGGGTCCATTACCCAATTTGTGTCGTGTGAGAAACGTGCATGGCATGCCGGAATTTCCTCGGCCATGTACCGCAGCAATTTCAATCATTTTTCAATTGGCATTGAATTGCTGGGTGACATTTACACCCCATTCGAGGGGGCGCAGTACGCCAGCTTGAAGCGCCTGGCTTTGGAGTTGCAAGCACGTTATCCACTGAAATATGCAATGGCGCACAGCGAGATAGCCCCTACCCGAAAAACCGATCCAGGACCCTTCTTCGACTGGAAAGGTCTACGCAAATCAAACACCTACGAACTTCAGATTAACGGCCTTTAAAAGGCCGTTTTTTTGTTGCACTGCAGTTATCCAGAGCTTGTCCACAAGTTGTTCACAGGGGATAACTCTGTGCACAAGTTGGGGATAAGAAAGTGTTTGCCAAATCGTGTTTCGACCACTACAATTAGTTCCAAGCCACATACAAAACACAAGATATAGTGGTTGCCGGTTTTACCTCCGCTACAAAAACAAACCCTCAAGAAAAGATTATTCCAGGAGAAAGATGCATGCTAACCAGCCAGGAATCCACTGATTTGGCGACAAACTTGCCGACGTCTACAGCCAAGCCTGCAAACGCAGCGCCGGTGGTCGACAGCGCGTATGCAAACTACAAAATTATTCGCCGAAATGGTGCCGTGGTTGGTTTCGAGCCCAGCAAAATTGCTGTGGCCATGACAAAAGCCTTTTTGGCTGTGAATGGAGGCCAAGGCGCAGCCTCTGCCCGCATTCGCGAGCTGGTTGAGCAGATGACCAGCGGCGTGGTAAACGCACTGGTGCGTCGCCAGCCTTCTGGTGGCATTTTCCACATTGAAGACATTCAGGATCAGGTTGAACTGGCCCTGATGCGTTCAGGCGAAGCCGAAGTGGCCCGCGCCTACGTGTTGTACCGCGAGCGCCGTACACAGGAACGTGCAGCCAAGCAAGTTGAACAAGCTGAGCAGCATGCGCTGAACGTGATCGATGGCGACATGAAGCGCCCACTCGATGTTGAAGCGCTGAAAGCGTTGATTGAAAGCGCTGCGGTTGGCCTGAATGAAATTGACGTTGCACACCTTCAGAAAGAAACCCTGAAGAATTTGTACGACGGCGTGAAAATCGACGAAGTGTTCAAGTCTGCGATTTTGGCCTCTCGCGCCATGATCGAGAACGAACCCAGCTCCACATTGGTCACTTCCCGCCTGTTGCTGCACACGATTCGCCGCGAAATTATTGGCCGCGAAATTGCGCAAGACGAAATGGCGCAGGTGTACCCCGAGTACTTCCCGCAATTCATCAAGAAGGGCATTGCTGCCGGCTTGCTGGACAACCGCCTGGCCCAGTTCGACATGAAGAAACTGGGCGCAGCCCTGAAGTACGAACGCGACTTGCAGTTCGATTACCTTGGCCTGCAAACCCTGTACGACCGTTACTTCTTGCACGTGGAAGGTACCCGCATTGAAATGCCACAGGCGTTTTACATGCGCGTGGCCATGGGCTTGGCTCTGAACGAAGTAGATCGTGAAGCACGTGCCATCGAGTTTTATGAAGTGCTGTCGACATTCGACTTCATGAGTTCGACTCCAACTCTGTTTAACAGCGGCACCATTCGCTCGCAGTTGTCTTCCTGCTACCTCACCACTATTGGTGACGACCTGGATGACATCTATGAAGGCATCAAGGAAAACGCATTGCTTTCCAAGTTCGCTGGCGGCTTGGGCAACGACTGGACACCCGTGCGCGCCTTGGGCAGTCACATTAAGGGCACCAATGGCAAGTCACAAGGTGTGGTGCCATTCCTGAAAGTGGTGAACGACACCGCAGTGGCAGTGAACCAAGGTGGCAAGCGCAAGGGCGCTGTATGTGCCTACCTGGAAACCTGGCACCTGGACATTGAAGAATTCCTGGAACTGCGCAAGAACACGGGCGATGATCGCCGCCGCACACACGACATGAACACCGCGAACTGGATTCCCGACCTGTTCATGAAGCGCGTAATGGAAGGCGGTAACTGGACCTTGTTCAGCCCATCGGACGCACCTGATCTGCACGACCTGTACGGCAAAGCCTTCGAGAAAGCCTATGTGGGTTACGAAGAAAAAGCTGCACGTGGCGACTTGAAATTGTTCAAGACCGTGGAAGCGGCCAAGCTGTGGAGAAAAATTCTCTCCATGTTGTTTGAAACCGGCCACCCATGGATCACGTTCAAAGACCCTTGCAACATTCGTAGCCCCCAGCAACACGTGGGCGTGGTGCACTCGTCGAACCTGTGTACAGAAATTACACTGAACACCAACGAGAACGAAATTGCAGTGTGTAACTTGGGTTCGGTGAACCTGACCCGCCACCTGAAGCCTGCCGAAAACGGCGAGCTGGTGCTGGACCACGACAAGCTGCAGAAAACTGTGGGCGTTGCCATGCGCATGCTGGACAACGTGATCGACATCAACTACTACGCTGTGGCCAAGGCGCGTAATTCCAACCTGCGCCACCGCCCCGTGGGCATGGGCATGATGGGTTTCCAGGATGCGCTGCACATGATGCGCAAACCCTATGCTTCACGTGACGCAGTTGAATTTGCCGATGAAAGCATGGAAGCCATTTGCTACTACGCTTACGAAGCATCTACAGAACTGGCTGCCGAACGTGGTGCCTACAGCACCTTCAAGGGTTCGTTGTGGGACAAGGGCATCATGCCTTTGGATTCACTGAAGCTGCTGGAAGAAGAGCGTGGCGGTTACGTGGAAGTGGATACAAGCAGCCGCATGGATTGGGATGCACTGCGTGCTCGCATCAAACAGCACGGCATGCGCAACTCCAACTGCGTGGCCATTGCGCCCACTGCCACCATTTCGAACATTATTGGTGTGGCGGCTTCCATTGAGCCCACATTCCAGAACCTGTATGTGAAGTCGAATCTCTCAGGTGAATTCACCATCGTGAACGAACACCTGGTGCGCGATTTGAAGCGCCTGGGCATTTGGGACGAAGTGATGATTTCTGACCTGAAATATTTCGACGGCTCAGTGATGAAGATCGACCGCATTCCGGAAGACCTGAAGCGCCTGTATGCAACCGCTTTCGAGATGGACCCACGCTGGTTGGTTGAAGCCGCAGCCCGTCGCCAGAAGTGGATTGACCAAGGCCAAAGCTTGAACATTTACATGGCTGGCGTAAGCGGCAAGCGTTTGGACGACACGTACAAGTTGGCTTGGTTGCGCGGTTTGAAAACCACGTATTACCTACGCACCATTGGTGCCACGCACGCCGAGAAATCAACCTTGGCAGGCGGTGAGCTGAATTCAGTGAATGCCGAAGGTGGTGCATCTGCAGCGTTTACTTCGGCCCCAGCCACCGGTTTGGTGCCCAACCTGCCCGAGCAGGAAATTGAAGGCAAAGTGTGCACCATGCGCCCTGGCGATGCAGGTTTCGACGAATGCGAAGCGTGCCAATAAGTTGCCAATAAAAGGCCAATAATTTAGACCAGCGAGTTGGGCAGGTTACCAAGACTTGCCCAACACCATAAAAATGAACATAATGGCACTGTGACTTCATACAGTGTATTGGTTAAGGAGTTAGAAAATATGCTGTCTTGGGACGATGAATTTGATTCAGCCATGGGCAAAACAGCAGCAGCCAAGCCTGCTGTGTCTGTTGCGCCAGCCATGGGTTCTGTGGCTTCCGGTTTCGCAGCGCCAGCAAGCCAAGGCTTGTACCAGCAAGCTGCACGCCCTGTGCAACAACCCGCAGCTGAAGGTGCAAAAGCAGGCCGCGTGAACGCAGCCGACAAGCGCGTGATCAACGGCACAACCGATGTGAACCAGTTGGTGCCGTTCAAGTACAAGTGGGCTTGGGAAAAGTACCTGAGCCAGTGCGCCAACCACTGGATGCCGCAAGAAATCAACATGGACCGCGACATTGCGCTTTGGAAAGACCCCAATGGTTTGACCGAAGACGAGCGCCTTATTGTGAAGCGCAACCTGGGCTTTTTTGTAACAGCCGATTCACTGGCTGCCAACAACATTGTGCTGGGTACCTACCGCCACATTACAGCGCCCGAGTGCCGCCAGTTCTTGCTGCGCCAAGCGTTTGATGAAGCCATTCACACCCACGCTTACCAGTACATCGTTGAAAGCCTGGGTATTCCAGAAGCTGAAACCTTCAACGCTTACAACGAGATTTCCTGCATCAAGGCGAAAGACGATTTTCTGCTGCCTTTCATTGATGTGTTGACCGATCCTTCATTTAAAACCGGCACGCTGGAAGCAGACCAAACATTGCTGAAAAGCCTGATCGCTTTTGCATGCGTGATGGAAGGCATGTTCTTCTACGTGGGCTTTGTGCAAATTCTGGCGCTGGGCCGCCAGAACAAGATGATTGGTGCTGCTGAGCAGTTCCAGTACATTTTGCGCGACGAATCGGCACACTGCACATTCGGTATCGACTTGATCAACACCGTGAAACTGGAAAACCCACACCTGTGGACTCCGGAATTCAAGGAAGAAATCAAGGCCATGTTCCGCAAGGCTGTTGAACTTGAACACGCCTACGCCGTAGACACCATGCCACGCGGCGTGTTGGGCCTGAATTCTGCCCAGTTTATGGAATACATGAAGTTTATTTGTAACCGTCGTTCCAACCAGATTGGCTTGGGCACCTTGTACGAAGGCGCAAACAACCCATTCCCATGGATGAGCGAAATGATGGACTTGAAGAAAGAAACCAACTTCTTCGAGCGCCGTGTGACTGAGTACCAAACCGGTGGTGCGTTGAGCTGGGATTAATCCACACTCACAGTTAAAAAGTGAACTTAACAGCTTAAAACTGAACTGTTTTCAGCTAAGAGTGAACTGAGTCAGCATTTCGGATCGGGGTGCAGGAGTGAAAACCGAAGCACCCCTTCCCAAGTCAAGTTAGATCAGCGAGCTTAATGATAAAAGTTTCGATTTGTTGGAATTGTTTTGAAACTCGGGTTTTCATCAAACAGGTGAAAGCCCTAAAAGTCCCAGTAAGCTGAGTGAGGCCCATTGTTCGAAAGAACCTTGGGCTTTTTTATTGAATTCAGAAAATTGTGATTTCCACCGGAAAAGGTGGGATTGATAGACATGAAAAAGGCCGGAGGAGGGCGGCAACCCTCAACCAGCCTTTGACAGACAAACCTCTGTCCGAAGTCGTCTGTCACTTTGACCGTACAAGTCAACGCTAATGTTCTTACGAGCAGGGTTGATACGTCAAGGGTTTTGTAGCTTCGGACTTAATTCATCTTTTTTATAAGGAATGTAAAGATGAAAAAAGTAATTGGCAAACCAGGTCAAAGCACTGGCAATGGTGGTGGTATTTATCAAGAGCACGGGCCACGAGGAGGTCCAAGACCAAACTATGCGACGGTGGCAGACAATAAACCATTGCCGCCTACGTCTGGCCCCAATAGTACTTGGGTTCAAGTAAGCAAAACGCCAAATAGTAAGAGGTAATTGAGGAAATAGGTCCCCGCGCTCTGCCGGGGACCTATTTAGTCGGTATTGCGAAATTCAGTTTTCAACTGTTACCAGTCTCGCTTGATCCAGCCCGAAACGGCTGGATTGCTCATTTTTCACGGTTTGCATGATGTTTTTCATCCAAGCCATCACCGCAAATAAGGGTAAATAAAGGGCAATCGCCCTCATCAGCCACTTCAGGTTAAAGCCTGCCGCACACAGCACCACATGCAGTGCATCACCAGATGCCCCTTTGAGCCACGTTCTTCGCATTCCGTGATCCGCTTTCAAGTGCCCGATCGTCGGTTCAATGGCCTGCCTGCGTCTCAGTCTCTTTCTGTCCGCTTTGATCATCGATTTGTATTTGCCTCGGTGGATGATTTCCACATCTGGATTTGCATAATCCACCCCACGGTAACCCAAATCCACGTACACCTGCTTGATCGGTGTGTTGTGCTCTTCGGTGAGAATCCTGGCTTGTTCTAGTTGTTCTGCCAGCGTGTGACCATCGAAAGGGTTGCCAGGAAATGTTCTCGCACCAACAATCAAACCCCTCTTGTGAGTCACTGCAAAGCCAGCTTTGACCCCAAACTCATAGGGCTGTCGGGCCTTGCCCTTTCCAATGCACTCTACTTCAGGGGCATGTAAAGCGTACAGCTTGTTCTTGTCTTTCGGTTTCTGATTCACAAGGCGCTGCGCTCGTTCAAGCAAGGTGTTCATTCTTTCCAGTGCCGCTGAGCTTTCCAGATTCAGGACTTTGAGCTTGCGCTGTACTTCCCGAATCACAATGCCCACAACGGTTCGCTGACGTTTCAATGTTCGCCTCAGGCGTCTGAATTGTTTGGCATGGGCATAACCGGCTGCTTTGCGTTTCAGTTGTTTGCCTTCCATGGCAAAGGTCTGCTTGAATTTGATTCCAACGTGTTTGGCGTTCTTGATCAACTGGTACCGGGCGATTTCCAACAGCCTGCTGTCAGTCGGATAGGCCACTGCCTTCTCAACCACAGTGCTGTCGACAATGACTCGTTCAAACTCGCTTGGGCGAATGGCTTTCATCTTCACCGCTGCATCAATGGTCGCCTTGAACAACTCTTCAACCCCAGCCTCTCCAAGCATTTGGCGAAACCGGGTGATCTGGGCCGGATCACATGGAAACTTGGTCTGGTAATACTCCATGCCGCTGAAATACTGCCACTGCACATTCTCGGTCCAGCGCACCACCAACTCCCGGTCACTGACATCATAGGCGTGTTTCAAATACAGCAATGACACCATCAACCGGATTGGCAACCGAGGGCGTCCGGCGTTGCTCACCCCCGCACCTGCTATCTGTAGATTCTGGCCAAACATGTCGTCTGTGAAAAACTGACGACCTTTACGGTCACGATGTTCAAACACCGGCCTCAAAGACTCTTCCAACCCATCCCAGGGCATCTTCTGCGACAACACCGCCAACGGGTGACGAAGGTCAATCATCTGATCCAAACGGGAGCGGAAAAAATCGTCAGTGGCCATCAACATAAAGGGACAAAATCCCTCAGATTTCTAATACCCATATTTTACTTTCTGGGGGATTCGCAACCCACTCAGACATGCAAAACACCAGAAATCATGCGGGTTTCGAACATTTTGCAAGGCCGACTAAATATATCAATTACATCCTCGATAGAGTCCCCGATGAGCAAAACTTTTTCTTCACGTTTCACAAGCAGCAAGGTTACTTCGCTGAGCAGGAATTTCGCATCGCACTAACCGAATCCCATGAAAGTTTTGATGACAAACCTCAGTTCGTTCAGTTTGATTTGAACAAGGCCCTGGAAAAGATAGTGCTCTCTCCATGGGCAGAGAAGTGGCAGTTAGATGCGTTAAAAGAAGTACTGAGATCTTTCATGTTGGATCCCAACCTGATCGGATATTCATCAATATTGAGAGTTGGGAAATGATCTTTCCCTTGATTAATTCGATCTTGCTTGCGACATTATTTCAACGCGATCATATTTGGTTCCGGTTGTGGTTACCGGTTAGTGTTCTGGTGTATTACAAATTTGTAATTCAATTGAGAGGATCTGGTCATTCGCCCCTGCGTAAAGTGTGAGTCATGCCAACGCTTGATTGAAAGCAAAGGCAAAACCCAAACTGATACACTTAAGGAGAATTACCATGAAAACACGTCAATTGATCGCGTCCACAGTGCTTGCTATTTCCGCAACAGTTCCAGCTTTTGCCTTGGCTAGTGGCCCTACAGATCACGGTGATGGCACTGACCACGTGGCATTGATCAGCCAAGGTAAATTGGCTACCCAAGCAACGGTGCTAAATGAGTATCAACAAGCGGTAAAAGCAGATCAGTTCAATCCACTGGCCGGAGATTCGACAGTGTTGGCACACGAATTCGAATCGTCCAAGTCACGGGCTGAGGTACTGAGTGCGATCAAAAGCGTTGATCTTACCGAAGGCGATGCAAGCTGATGAAAGGGATAAGGGTTGGTGTTAATTCGACGCCAACCTGTGCTTAATTAACCAATCACTTCAGCAGTTTTTCAGCTTTCCGAAGTTTTTCTTTGGCTTCCAAATAACCTGTTTTAAATACCCAATGACGATCATTCAAACCCAGTTGACCAACATTGGTTAACTGAGGGGCGATGATCATTGTTGCCTGTAACATCTCCAGTTCTTTGATTCTAAAACTCGATATCAAAAAGGTTTGAAACATCAAATCGGTAAGCGTAGAGACCTCAGCAAGCTCGGGGGGATACACCACGTCTACGGCAAGAATTGGAAGATCACTCAAGCGTTTTGCCGGAACTATCGGCAGTGGAGAACTGGCCTGACCATCGATGTAAAGACGGCCATTAATGGAAGGTGGCGTGAAGATACCTGGAATTGTTGAAGATGCCCGCACTGCCTGGGCGACATCACCTGCATTAAAGACCACGGGGCGACCTGTTTGGAGGTCTGTGGCCACTATGGCAATTGGTTTCGGGAGATCTTTAAATGTTTGAATGCCGAAATCCCTGCGCAATTGCCGTTCAAGAAACTGACCCGAAAAAACTCCAGCCTCGCCCTTTAAAACTGGCTGTCCCAGATTCGGTAACACGGGTACAAACAGATCCCTGCTACTTAGTGAATCAGCACGTTGCATCATTTGATCGGCTGTATAGCCCAGGCCCCAATAAGCAGCCACGACAGCACCCGCACTGGTGCCAATCACCATTCGGGGCTCAAGCCCCAATTCCTCCAGGGCTTTAAGAACTCCGATGTGGGCAAAGCCACGAACCCCTCCACCGGAGAGAACCAAAATAAAGCCCTCCTCCATTTTCTGTGTGCGGGTTGCATGCTCGGCGCTAAACCAGGGTTCCTTCTTTACCTTAACCGTTGGTTTGTGACTTTCCGGATGAACAAAATTTCCGACTGTTTGACAGGCACAAAGCACCATTGCGGAACCCAGCAAACTCAATATCAATCCCAATTTACCAACAATGACCGATCCATTGGGAAGTCCAGGTTTGTTTTGCAATGGTGCTTCTCCTGATTACTATTTCTTCTCGATGTGGGTGATGTTCATGTTTTGATCCACAGCAAATAGAACATTGTCGCCCTTATTCAGGCCTTCCAGTTGGGCGGCCTCTTTGGCCGAGAAAACCATAGTCATAGGCGGCATTTGAAGGGTCTTGATTTGGCCATGCTTTAAGGTGACCTTGCCGGTTTTCGAGTCAATTTTTTTCACCTCACCCTGCGTCATTTCCATGGTTTCGGACTGCTTCATCTGCATGCCTTCCATGGACTTTGGATCCGTGGGTTTACTTGAATGGGAACCGTGATCTCCTCCGGCAAAGACCGAAGTCGAAATTGACAGCGCAACGATTGAAGCAAGTTTGATTAAATGGGTTTTCATGATTTTTTTCCTTTCAGTTTTTGTTAAGTCGGGTGTTTTTTCAAAATTGATCTTGATAGGTTTTCACTTCCGCATAAACAGAAGCGCTCCCATCCTTCTTCAGGAGTAATACCTGATACGGCATGAATTTGTTGCCATATTCCATGCCAGGAGAGCCAACTGGCATCGCTGGAACGGACAGGCCAAGTGAATCCTCGGGTGTTTCGTTCAGAAATTCCCTTATGTACTTGGCTGGAACATGGCCTTCAAACACAAAGCCATTCGCCGATACTCCTGTGTGACAGGATTGGTAATTGTTTTCGATACCGAACTGCGCCTTAATGCTGTCTAGGTCTTCGTGATTCGAATACTTCACGGAAAACCCCGATTTTTCCAAGTGTTTAATCCATTCGCCGCAGCAACCGCAGGTCGCTGTTTTGTGTACATGAATGGGTAAAACTTGATTGGCATCGGATTCTTGTGCAGCCACTGAGACTTTCTCAACATTTGAGAAAGTCTCAGGTTTGATGGCAGCAAAAACACCCAATGCCAAAATTGCAGTTGCAATACCAACAAAAGCAATTCGCTTCACTTTTCAGCTCCAGAGGATTTGGCTACGCGCAGTGGTCCGCGCATACCTGCATCAAAGTGGCCTGCAATCAAGCAGGCAAACTCAAACTCGCCACTTCGGTTGAAAGTCCACACCATCTCAGTGGTTTTGCCCGGAGCCACATGTGCCATATAGGGCTCTTCATGCTCCATGTTTGGAAACTTCTTCATTAAGTCTGCATGCTCCAGGTTCTTGTCTTTTGTCCCCAGAACAAACTCATGCATCAGCTTTCCTTCGTTCTTGACAATAAACTTCACTGTTTCACCTTCCTTAAACTGCAAGGAGGATGGCTCAAAGCGCATGTTGTCGGACATCACGACTTTGACCGTGCGGTCTATCTTGGTCGGAGTGCCGGCAATGCCCCAGTCGGTTTGCTCAAAAACTGGTTGTGCATTGGAATCTGCCTTTTTATGCTCTTGAGTGCCGTGCGCCAATACGGCCACGGGCAATAAAAGCCCAGCACCAAGCAGCAGCGATAGAGAATGATTTGCGAACGATTTTTTCATGGTTGACTCCTTAGTGGCCCGAATGGCCTTGAGGTTTTCTGACCTTCAACTCGATTGTTTCCTGAGGTCGATTACTGGATTTCATGGCGGGCTTTCCCGCCTTGTCGGATGTTACGGGCTTGGGCATGTCTGGGCCTTCGTATTCAAAAGCCACGGTTTTGCTAGGATGTTTGTACCAACCGGGGTCTGAATAATCCCCAGGCTTTTGGTCTTTGCGCACTTTCAACATACTGAACATGCCGCCCATTTCCACTGAGCCAAACGGGCCATCGCCTGTCATCATGGGGATGGTGTTATCTGGAATCGGCATCGTCATCTCAGTCATATCGGCCATACCCCGTTCACCCATCACCATGTATTCGGGAACGAGCCCTCGGGCTTTTTTCGTTATTCCCCGGTGATCCACGCCGATCATGGTGGGAAGGTCGTGTCCCATCGCGTTCATCGTGTGGTGGCTTTTGTGGCAATGAAAGGCCCAGTCGCCTTCCTCATTGGCTAGAAAATCAATCTGCCGCATTTGCCCAACGGCGATGTCGGTAGTCACTTCGGGCCAACGGCTGCCTTTGGGTGTTGGGCCGCCGTCGGTGCCGCTCACCTCGAATTCATGGCCGTGCAGATGAATGGGGTGATTGGTCATGGTCAAGTTACCAATTCGTATCCGAACCTTGTCGTTTTTTCGAACACACAAGGGCGAAATTCCGGGAAACACGCGGCTGTTCCACGTCCACAAATTAAAATCGAGCATCGTCATGATCTTTGGTGTGTACGCACCAGGATCAATGTCGTAGGCATTCAGCAGAAAACAGAAATCTCGGTCCACGTTATCAATCAAGGGATGTTTGTTTTTGGGGTGAGTCACCCAAAAACCCATCATGCCCATGGCCATTTGCACCATCTCATCGGCATGCGGGTGGTACATGAAGGTACCGGGACGCTTGGCCTCGAACTCATACACAAAGGTTTTGCCGGAAGGAATGGCCGGCTGGTTCAGGCCTGCAACACCGTCCATGCCATTGGGCAGGCGCTGGCCATGCCAGTGCACGCTGGTGTGCTCGGGTAGTTTGTTCGTCACAAAAATACGCACGCGATCACCTTCCACCACTTCAATGGTGGGGCCTGGGCTTTGTCCGTTGTAGCCCCAAAGGTGAGCGACCATACCTGGTGCCATCTCACGCACCACGGGTTCTGCTACCAGGTGGAATTCCTTCACGCCATTGTTCATGCGCCAAGGCAAGGTCCAACCATTCAAGGTGACCACTGGGTTATAGGGGCGCCCAGTGTTGGGGGTCAATGGGTCCATGGTGTCAGGCGAGGTTTGAATGACGGGCTCGGGCAGCGCGGCCATGGCCACTTTGCTGACACTGGCTGCCGCCACTGCGCCACCGGCCATGCCGGCAAACTTAAAAAAATCTCTTCTGGAATTCATTGCTCTTACTCCAAATCTTTTAATGACCAGCAGCGGCTTCAGCCGCTGGACTTTGGGTGCCCATGGAAAGCTTTACATTGCTTGGACTGCCCATCAATGCAGCATCCAAGGCCAGTTGAGCTCGCAGAAAGTTCGCTGATGCGTCAATGGATGACTCGATGGAACGCACCTGATTGCGACTGTCGGCAAGTAGCTCGAAAGTACCAATCAACATGCCGTTGTAACGCAGTGTGTTTTGCTCGGCCAAGGTATCGAGCATTGGAACCACCTCAGTTTGATAGTGCTTGGCAATGTCATAAGCTGTGCGGTAATTGGTGTAACTTTCCCGCAGGTTTGAATCAACATTCCTCATGACCGCCTCAAGCGTGTTGGCCTTGGCCAGTAACTCGGCAGAAAACGCGTCACGCCGCAAGCCACCCCAATCGAACAGGGGCAATCGAATGTCCAGTTCATATCCCTTTGGGTTGGTTTTGGAGCCGGAGTCTCTGTCAAATACAGAATCGCGGCGAATCCCAGCCTCAATGTCTACAAAGGAGCTCACGGTTTCAGCACCAGACACTTTCAGCGCCGCGTCGTAAGCTTGCTTGGCCATTTGAACATCCAGCCGCGAGGTGGCCTGTTTGGACACTTCTTCAGGCTTTTTCACAGTAGCGGGCAAGTCTGGCAAGCGATCTGGAAGTTTTAGCTCCTCAAATTGCTGTGCGTCCAGCCCAAGCACGCGAGCCAGTTTTTCCCGGGTAGATGTAGCCTCTTGACGTGCCATGGCCAAGCCAAGCGCGGCATCGGAATAAAACATTTGCTGACGAATACGTTGAATAATCGTGAAGTTACCCACTTCTTCCATGCGTTTGGCCAATTCGGCACTGGCTTGAGCATTCTCGAATACTTGCTCCGCATATTGCTGTTTTTGCAGGGCGACCACCGCATCAACCCAAGCTGAGCGCGCTTGAGCCACTTGCCCAATCACATCACCAGCCAACTGCAGTTGAGCTCGCTCAATTCGAAAAGTTGCAGCCTGTTGACGCCAAGGAAGAGTGATTAAATCCAACAGGCCAAAACTGAACAATCGCCCAATTTCAAGTTCATCTCCAACGGTAATTCGTTCAAAATTGAAAATTGGATTGGGGATTCGACCCGATTGGGCGGCCAATGCAGACTCGCTGTAACCCCGAGCCAACAGCGCCTGAAATTCAGGGCTGTTCACCAACATTAGCTCCACTGTGGAATTTAATCCGAGCGGGGTTTTCAACAACTCATCTGCTTGCGCGCGCAACTGATTGCGCTGCTCATCGTTCAGAGCAAGAACCACTTTCTTTTCGGTCATCGACGCAGTGGTTTCATTCAGGTTGGCCATGGACTGATCCATGTTCACTGTGGCGCAGCCGGTCAAGCCTGCAATCGCTAAAGCAATTGCTGTGTATTTCAAAGTTCTCATCGGTGCCCCCCTTGGTGAGCTTCGCCGGGGCTCATGGGCTTTTTCATTTTGCCCATGTCATGTCCCATGCCGCCATCCTGCATGGGTTGCTGGTCTTCACCATTTTTCAGGTAAGGCTCACGGGCGTAATATTGCCAGCCACCAATTTTCTCTACATTCTGATTGGCCCCCACCCAATCACGGTCGCCTTCTTTGGGCTTCCATGCTGAGTAGTTCTCAAAAGCTGATTGATATTCAATCTGCAAACCTTCCGACTGGGCGTTTGCAAATCCTGTGCTTGCTGCGAGAATTGAACCCGCTAACAACAACTGCATAACCGTACGCATACACGTACCTCCACCAAATGAATTGAAATCATTAAACGAAATTCAGGATTGGCTTAGGCCAGGATGGGCGGTCGGTAAGGCAGCGCCAGGTCGGTACTGGGCAGGATTGAAGAGAAAGGAACGGAGATGAGAAGGTTGGATTGGATCAAACCAACTTGAACAACTGGAAGGTCGAGCTTGGCTTTGTAAATGGCATCACAACTGCAACAGGGCCTTTCATTGGACTCTTGTTCGTCCGAAACAGCATGGTGGGCAGTTTGGTCTGACATGTGCTCGATGCAATGCTCGGACGAAAGTGATGAAGGATCCGACTCATCCGAGGTTTGCTTGAAGGAACCGGTATGACATCCGACCATGACCGCAAACGCCGTACCCTGAAAAATAACAGAGGCGGCGATTACAAACATCAACAGTGATTTGATCACTTTGGTCATGGTTGTGCGGTCTGGTGATTGTTCAAAAGAATAACATCGCTTTCGCAGATGTCAAACCTTGCCTTTAGTTCGAATTAGCCAAACGACGCTCTTCTACAGTTTGGCTTTGCAATTCACGCAACACCTCTTGGCGGGTTTTTCCAGACCTAGAGTTGCCCCAATCACCGTGTGTGGTCCCATCACCGCTGGCTTCAGAACCAATAATGTTTGCGCTGTAGCCGCGAAATCCCTTGCTGGCGTGTGACGCAGATTTCGCTGGATCTTTGTATCCCAGATGGGGTTCATACACCGCATCGCCTTTGCCGGGGTGGAAGGCAGCATCTGCAAGGACCAATGAAGGTGCAGTAATGGCGAAGGTGGTAATCAGAACAGCGGCAATTTTAATATTTTTCATGATGATCTCCTGATTGATTCGAATTGGAGGGTTGTTTTTCTAGACCCATGCCCTTAGTCTAGTCAGGGGCACCTGTCAGCTACCTTCCCGGTACATTACAAATATGTAATCTTCACCAAATTCGGGGTGGTTATACTGGGCACCTGCATAACAACCAAAAAAAGTCGATGAAACTGCTTTTGATCGAAGACGACCTGCGGCTGGCCGATTACCTAAAGAAAGGATTGACCGAGGAAGGTTTCGTTGTCGATTTGGCACGCAACGGGATTGACGGTTTGCATTTGGCCACCCAAGGCCTTTACGACGTGATCATTCTTGATGGCATGTTGCCCGACATTGATGGTTTGGCCGTATTAAGTGCGTTACGCCAATCCAAAAGTATTCCGGTACTGATGCTTACCGCCCGCGCCATGGTTGAAGACAGGGTGAGCGGCCTGAAGGCCGGTGCAGATGACTACCTGGTAAAACCCTTTGCGTTTGCCGAGCTGGTGGCCAGGCTTCACGCCCTGGGGCGCCGAACTTCAACAGTTGCAGCAGAAAGCCAAACCACCGTATTGACCTTGCTGGACCTGGAGTTGGATGCGGTGCGCCGCACGGCCAAACGCGGCGGCAAGGATTTGCGGCTAACGGCCAAAGAATTTTCATTGCTGTGGCTGCTGCTTCGCCGCAAAGGAGAAGTGATTAGCCGCACCGAAATTGCAGAACTGATTTGGGACATGCATTTTGACAGCGAAACCAATGTGATCGATGTGGCCATTCGCAGGTTGAGGATCAAGCTGGACGACCCTTACGAAATTCCGCTGCTTCATACCATTCGGGGCATGGGGTATGTTCTCGAGATTCGGGCGCAGGGCAAGGAGTGACCGTGAAATCAATTTCCAGAGCCACCATCGGTTTGACCAGCTCCGTCAGTGTACTGGGCGTGGTTTTACTCGCAGTGCTTGTGTATTGCTGCATCCACTTTTGGCAGGCCAAGCAACAGGAAGAAACCGCCAACCGCGCGCTTCATGCAGTTGAACACCTTTTACTAAAACCTACTTCCGAGTATTCACCCGAAGACGTGAAACATGGCCTGGAAGAAGTGTTGGGAGGGCAAGGTCGAACCCAAGCCCGAGTTGTTGACAGCCGGGGCAATCGCATGTTCGGGCCAGAGGTGTTCTTCAATGGAGAGGGATCTATTCGGGAATTCTCTCAAGTGTTTGAAACCGAACTTCCCCAACTGCAAGCCAAACGGGTTGAACTGGCAGTAAGCACCGTAGATGACGAACGTTTTCTGAACTTCATTTCAGGAATTTTTGCATCGTCCATCGTGTTGTGGATTCTGGTGTCGGTGTTGATCAGTATGCGACTGATTCGCCTGGTTTTGCGCCCTATCAATCGACTGACAGAACGCATTCACAATTTGGGGCCACGCTCGCTTGATGTTGTGCTGGACGACCACAAGGCCCCGCTTGAATTGCGACCCTTCATCGACGGATTCAACCGCTTACTGGGGCAACTGCGCGAGAACCGGGAGCAATTGAAACTGTTCAATAGCAATGTTGCACATGAATTGAATACACCACTGTCGAGCTTGACCATTAGCCATGAGCTGCTTCAACGCCGCAAACTGATTGAAGGTGAGGACCTTCAAAAAATTGTCGGTGATCACCTCGACGAACTCGATCGTATGGCACGAATTATTCGCAGCATGCTGTTTCTGGCCAATGCAAACCAGGGCAGAAAACTGCAACTTCAACCTGTGCCAAGTCTTCGTCAGTTGGTGGTATCAGTCGCAGAGTACCTTGAACAGTTGGCCGAAGACAGAGATCTTCGCATCACAGTTAAAAGCGATGCCACGGTGGAGGCTGAAACCGAATTGATTAAACGAGCAGTGAGCAATTTGCTGTCCAATGCAATTCGGTATGCGCAGGCCAACACAGAAATTACCGTACACATTACCTTAGAAGCAGAGAGGGTGTGGATCAAGGTTTCGAATGAAGGCCCGACAATTGACCCACTCAAATTGAATCGTTTGTTCGAACCCTTTTTCCGTGCTGAAGAGGGGCGAAGTGACACTGGGAGCAATCACGGACTTGGCCTGGCCATTGTGGCTGCAATTGCGAAACTGCATGGTGGTGATGTGTTTGCAAGCAGCGAAAATCAAGTAACGGTGATTGGCTTTTCGATTCAAACGAAACGACAATCGGCATCAGGATAGGCAAATAATATTGTCGAAAAGATGCTGTTCATCAATTTTCATGGCACTTAGGTTTTGTTGCCGCTTTTTATCACCTCACGCTGGAATCGGGACAGGAGAATAATTCGTCGGTATTGCGAAATTCAGTTTTCAACTGTTACCAGTCTCGCTTGATCCAGCCCGAAACGGCTGGATTGCTCATTTTTCACGGTTTGCATGATGTTTTTCATCCAAGCCATCACCGCAAATAAGGGTAAATAAAGGGCAATCGCCCTCATCAGCCACTTCAGGTTAAAGCCTGCCGCACACAGCAGCACATGCAGTGCATCACCAGATTGTAATGACCCAGTGAAATTCTGCTCAGGTGATAATGAAGGAGAAATCACAGATGAGCATAGAAATGAACGACGACATCAAGCGCTGGACAGCCAAGCGCAAAGCAGCCCTGGTCATGGATATTATTCAGGGCAAGACCACTGTCTCAGAGGCCAGCCGAACATTTGATTTATCACCCTCTGACATCGAGAACTGGGTCGATGAGGCCAAACGGGGCATGGAGAATGCTCTGAAGGCTAAGCCCTTTGAAGTCAAAGAACTCTATGAAAAGCAAATCAAGGACCTTCAGGAAGCATACGGGGAGGCCATGCTGGAGTTGCGTGCCAGAAAAAAGCTTCAGTCCCTTCTGGGCGAGGAGGACGACAAATGATTCTCCAAATTCGGCAGGGACTCCTTGAAGACGGTTTGAAGGTGAGTATCGAAAAGTTGTGCCGATGGTTTGAAGTGCCGCGCAGAACGGTCTATTACAGGCCCACCAAAGCAGCACCCAAGGTCAACGAGGCTTATGTCAAACCCATCAAGGCCATGATTGAAGAGAACCCAGCCTTTGGCTATCGCACCGTGGCGTATTTGCTGGGTATGAACAAAAATACCGTGCAACGCGTGTTTCAGTTGATGAGCTGGCAGGTACGCAAGCGACCCGTTGGCTTTCGCCCGCGTGTACAAGCTTTACCTGCGGTTGCGCAACGGCCCGATGAACGTTGGGCCACAGACCTATGCCGTGTTTGGTGTGGCAAAGACGGCTGGGCTAGCCTGGCGTTGGTGATTGATTGCCACACGCGAGAATTGCTTGGTTGGCACTTGAGCAGAAGCGGTAAATCAGCCACGGCAGAGTCTGCGCTGGAGCAAGCCCTTATCAGCCGCTTTGGCGTGCTTGGAAAGGTCTCAAAACCCTTCCTGCTGCGCTCGGACAATGGCTTGGTGTTCTGCTCCAGAAGCTACACAGCACTGGTGCGCAGTTACGGTTTGCAACAGGAATTCATCACACCTTACAAGATGCCCCTTTGAGCCACGTTCTTCGCATTCCGTGAGCCTTACCTTTGTTTATGCGTAATGTACCGGCCTGCCAATCAATGTCATCCAGTTCCAGATTGGTAACTTCACATTCGCGCAGGCCCAGGTCGACCAGGCAGCGCACCATTGCATAGCCACGCCTGTGCGATGGGATCTCCGGTGGGAAAGCTTCCAACAATTGCTCGATCTCACTTTGCGACAGAGTTTGCGGTAAAGACGCCAATCTCCAACAAGCCGGTGAGGCGATGATAGGCAGCAAATGTTCCACACGAGCACCGCTTATTGCCAAGAATCGTAGGTAGCCACGAAGTGCACCGGCAAGTGAAGACGCACTGGCAGGGCTTATGCGTTTGAGTTCACGCGAAATAAATTGTCTTAGCTCGTCGGCGCTTGGAACCGCCATCTCGTTAGTGTTAGCGTCTACTGCCAATCGCATACGCAGTAATGAGCGGATGACACTCAAGCGTCGCGTTCTCGTACTCTCAGCCAAGCCTCGGGCATCCTTCATGTAAATATTGAACTGTGCAAGCTGGGTTTCAACCCTGTCGTGACTTGTGTCGTTTGATAGAACTCCCTGATCCACCAGAGTACTTAGCAATTGGCGCAGTGCCGCACGAACCTGATGCCGGCTGCGTTGTACGGGAGTGGAACATTTGCAGATAGGCAGGTGCTTATCAAGGAAGCATTGGACTACGTCGTCGGTAATATCTTCAGCGAACAATCGGCAGTGATGTGTCCAGTGCGCAAAATGCGCTACGCAGTGCACATACACACGAACAGTGGCGACAGCATATCGTCGGCTAACCAAGCGTTGCACATAGGCTGGGACAAATGTTGCTAGGTCGCTTTCGCCAAGCCAAGCGCTAGGTACAGGGTGAAGCGAATTGCACAAATCCATTGGAATCTCCTGAAGTGGGGTTGCCACTACAGGAGATTCCTATTCTTATGTGAAGTCTAGCCTCCGTAAAAAAAACTCGAAGTCGCTTGCTGTGTAAGTTCGCCCCTTTGACTTCGATAGATAGATTCACATAAAAACGCAGTTTGCATAATTACGATTATGCAAATCTTCTCATAATCGCAAGAACTGGTTGTTTGCCGGAAGCCTGCGCTCGGGCCAACGCAACGCAGCCATCATGAGCCTGGTTCAATCGGCTAGGCTCAATGGACTGAACCCGCTGGTGTATCTCAAGGACGTGATGGATCGACTGCCCACGCAGCCGTACAGCAGGATCAACGAGTTGCTGCCGCACAACTGGAAACCTGCGTCGGCATCAATCGAAAGTTAATGCTTGGTCTCTGGATTGCCTAGATTGGCCTCTACTGCATCCCAAGCGTGAGGCCACTGCAAAGTTCGTTGAGGCATGGTGTTGATATTCAGAATGATGTCAGTCAAGTTGCAGGACTGTAGACCACCGCCCACCTCGATCATTGCGCGGTAACAAAAAACCAAATCATTGAGCACACCCAGTACACTTCGACTGTCCGTCTTGGCAAACAAGCCAGAGTGATAAGGAGTTAGTGCGGTGTCGATGGCGGCATCTGAATAGCCTCGCATCTCCAAAAGTTGAGCGATACCGGTCAGCATCATGTTGGGCAAAGTCTTGGCTGTCACCGGTTTCTTGCCCTGGTACATGATGAACGACAGATAGGTGTTCTCGCTCATGAAGACAAAGCAATTGTGCCGCCCAACCTTGAATCGGTTGATGTACCAATTGCCCAGCGGTGCGGAGGAGGGTTCAGCCTCAACCAGAGATGCCTTGGACAGTTTCAAAACCTTCTGAATCTCAGCGGTGCACTTTAAATAAAGCATTGGATGGTGGGCCTGGACAGGAACAAACATGCCGGCAGTTTAAGCAATGCGAAACGGAATGTCCAAATCCAAGTCAAGACGGGTTTGCTGGGGGCTTACAACGGTTCGCTACTACCAACGCGTGGGCATGTTGGCACAGCCTGCCAAGCCCCTGCACGGTATTCGTAAATATGGTGTCGGCGACGTTAAGCGGATCCGCTTTATCAAACGCGCCCAGTTATTGGGTTTTACTTTGGCAGAGGTGTCTGAACTGCTGGTTTTGAGCAACGCTAGTTCCTGCCGCGAAACCCAAGATCTGGCCGAAAGCAAGCTGAAATCTGTTAGCGAGAGAATCCGCGACCTGACTAAAATGCAAGATACTTTGTTGCAGCTTGTGGCTCGGTGCAATGCAGCAGACGACTCGACCAGTTGCCCCATTATTGACGCATTGGTGGGTGAAGATTAATTCCATCATGCAGGCCTAAAGGGTTACCTATACTGCGTCGATTTGTGTAAAGTTTGCCGCGAATTTATAGACCTACTGGATTAGGTGACAATGACGAAGCCATCAGCCAACGCAAGCTAGATTGATGCTAATGACCATCTTGAATGGTAAGACAAGGTTGATATTAAATTTGTTTCCAGCTTTGTACGCAGAGACAGACAGTGGTCGATTTTTGTTCTCACGTGGCGTTGAGCCTAGTAAAAAGCGACTAGTGCGTTTATCTGCACTTCTCTAATTGAACGTTCGATACCTAACTAAATTATTAACGATGTTTTTATGATTTCGCATTGGGCTATTGTGTTGTGACCCAAGCATTTGGCACGCAAACGTTGCAATTCGCTCCGAAGTGCTTGAAGTCTGCTGATCCTTTTGTCGATCTCAATCAATTTGTCGTCAATAGCCTCGTTAATTGGCTCGCATGACTCACGGGGTGAATGTTTGAGTTTCAGTAAAGAGCGTATTTCATCCAATGAAATGTCGATACCGCGACAAAACACCACAAATGCTAGATCTTCGAGATGATGCTCGCCGTAAACCCGGTAGTTGGAGGCGGTTCGGTCTGGTGCACAAAGCAGGCCTTCCTTCTCGTAATAGCGTATTGCCTCCACCGTTATTCCCAACTTCTCGCTTAACTCACCGATTTTCATCAATTTCTCCTCGGGGTTGACTCTAAAGCTACTTTAGGGTTTTTAATGAATGTATTGCAATTTCACGAGGAGATCAAGATGCCAGGTTGTTCAACATGTCACGACCATCAGCCGGCCCAATCAGTTTCACCAACCTATAAAAAAGTGTTATGGGTTGCTCTGGTTGTGAATTTGGGTATGTTCATCGTTGAGGTGGCTTCAGGTTTGAAAGCGGGCTCTGTCTCCCTGTTAGCGGATTCACTTGATTTTTTTGGCGACGCAGCGAACTACGCTGTTTCCCTTTTTGTGTTGGGCATGGCGCTGTCGATTCGTGCCAAAGCGGCCCTTGTTAAAGGTGCAACACTCGGAATTTTCGGGGTAGGCGTTTTGGCCTACACGGCGTATCGCCTTTGGACAGGGCAAGTTCCTGAACCTTTGACCATGGGCGTGGTAGCGGTGTTGGCACTCGTTGCCAATGTAGCTGTAGCTTTGATGCTTTACAAATGGCGTGAAGGCGACTCGAACATGCAATCAGTGTGGCTTTGCAGCCGCAACGATGCCATTGGAAACGTAGCCGTGGTTGCAGCCGCCGGCTTGGTTGCCTGGACCGGCAGTGCATGGCCTGATTTGGCGGTAGCGGTGTTGATGGCCACTTTGGGTATTACCGCAGCTAGAACCATCATCACTCAAGCATGGCGCGAATTGAACCAAACCAGTGTGTGATACTCTTACGCTCATGAAAAAATTTTTCCTTGTCCTTCTTATGTTGGTACTACCGCTTCAAGCAGCGCTTGCAGCGGTGGAAACCTATAACGGACACGGCGTAGAACATGAATCTGCGATTGAGGCAGTGCTTCATACCCACGATGGGCATGATCACCACGCCGCATATCACGAACCAGACAATAACAAGCAGCAAGACCAAACCTGTGATGGTGATCACCACCATTGCCACGCCCACAGTGTGAGCGTGCTGCCCAGTTTGTTGACTTTCACCACACTTCCCAATGCCTTGGACCAAGCACCCGAAGAGTTCAACGGCTTTCAATCTTTCTCGTCAAACCGCATAGAACGCCCGAAGTGGGTCTGAACAAAACCTGAATTAACCGCCCCTTGGTACCTGCTTGTGCAGGCTAAAAAGGGCAGTTCATCTGTTTTGTTTGGAGAATTTACCTATGTATTCACCACATCGTGTGGTGTCCACTTGCCTGGCTTTATTGTTCTTAAGCGCTGCTCTGCCTGCGTTTACTCAGCAAGCCATGCCTGTGGAAACCCCAGTGACTGTTCAAGATGCCTTTGAATCGGCCTTGAGCATTGATCCTGAAGTGCAGTCGGCACTGAAGCGCATTGAAGCATTCAAAGCGAGAAGGAGTGCGGCCAGCGCCTTGACTGCCCAACCACTTTCACTGGAAGGGTCGTATCGATCGGATCGGAACTACAACAACCAGGGCTTGCGAGAAATCGAGCTGGGTGTGTCAGCACCCATCTGGAACTGGAATGAGCGGGCGCGTACCCAATCATTGCGAGACACCGAAATTGAGTTGGTGCAGTTGCAACTTGAACAGAAAAAACTTGAGCTCGCTGGTCTTGTACGTCAAACGATTTGGAATACTTTGGCAGCGAACCTTGATGCTGAAATTGCGCAGGCGCGACTTAAATCTGCGAAAGAGTTGATGGTGGATGTTGAAAAGCGGGTGAAGGCTGGTGATTTGGCCCAAACCGATTTTTATCAGGCTTCTGCCCTGTATGAACAGACCCGAGCAGAATTTGCTCGAACTCAAAGCGCTTTAAGTGATGTGAGTGCAGATTACGCGGCCACCATCGGTTTGCCTGTTTCAGTGCTTTCACAGATTCAAACCGAGAGCACCGACATTCCCAATGGGCTGAAACCGCTGGATCATCCCGCGATCAAACTGGCGCAGCTTAAGGTGTTGGCCCAGCAACAACAAAGCGATTTGGTGCAAACCCAAGCGCGGGCGAATCCTGAGGTGGGTTTGGCCATCATCAGCGACCGTGGCGCATTCACCTCGGCCAGCGAGAAGTCTTTGGTGGTTTCCACGCGAATTCCTTTGGGTAACTCGTCGGAATACCAAAGCCGGGTGTTGCAGGCAGAAAGTGAAAGCATTGCCGCCGAAGCGGTACTGACAAAAACCCAGCGGCAAATAGTTGTTGTTGGCCGTGCCGCCGAGAGCAACTTGGACCTGTTCGCGCAAATCAGGGTGTCAGCCCAAGAGCAGGCCAAGCTGGCCGCAAAAACCTTCCAGTTGTACAAAAAGTCATTCGATTTGGGTGAAACCGATTTGCCCACTTTGTTGATTGCCGAGCAAAAGGCCTTTGAGGCCGACAAACTGGCCCGGAAATCTGCCATTGAATATGCCGCAAAAGTTTCTGCCTACAAACAGGCCCTGGGACTTCTACCATGACCAATATTGAGATCAACGTAATGAAACAGAGCAAATTTTTAACCAATGTATTGTCAGCCGCAGTGCTTGCCGGCTCGCTCATCTTCTCCACGACAGCTTATGCAGGCCCTGGTCACGATCATGGCGATGAAGCACCGCTTGGAGTTGGTGAAGCGTCGCCCCGCGTGGTCATGGAATCGGAATTGTTCGAAGCGGTTGGCATTTTGAAAGGCCGCATGCTTGAAATTTACATTGATCATGCAGCCACCAATGCACCCGTGCAAAACGCCAAGGTGGAATTGGAACTGAACGGTCAGCAAGTGCCAGTTGAGTTGCACAGTGAAGGCGAATTTGATGCGCAGTTACCCGAGGGAATCGAGGATGGGACAGTGGCTGTCAGCATGACTGTATCCGCAGGCGAAGACATTGATCTTTTGGCTGGGGATCTGATTGTTGGTCACCACGATGATCTCGATAGTGTTGAAGAAGTGCAGTCACGTCTTTCGAAAATAGTCTTGTATGGAGTGGGTGGTTTATTGATTCTCGCTTTGATTGTGTTTGGGTATGTTCGTCTGAAATCAAAGGGAGGCAAATAATCATGCTGAAGAAAAATTTTATTCTCTCGGTGGTGGCGTTTGGCTTGTTGGCACCGCTTCCCTTGTACGCAGGCCCTGGGCACGATCACGGCGACGAAGCAGCCGTTGCCAGCACTGGGGATGGTCCCAAGCGACTTGCTACGGGTGAAGTGTTCCTGCCAAAACCGGCACAACGGCAGTTGGATTTGCGAACACAAATTGTGCAAGTAAAACCACAGGCCAAGGTAATTGAAATGAATGGTCAAGTGGCGCTGGATCCCCAATCGGGCGGTGTGGTGCAAACCAGCCTGGGAGGTTTTTTTGTGCCTTCCAGCAATGGTGTTCCGAAACTTGGGGAGCCGGTAACGAAAGGACAAATTTTGGGATTTATCCAGACTCCCCAAGCCCCCCTTGAAAAGTCTGCCCAACTGGCGCAATTGTCACAATTGAAATCTGAATTGGCGTTGGCCAAACAACGCTTGGATCGGTTAACCCTACTGGCTGACACCGTACCCAAGAAAGAAATTCAAGCCACCCAAGCGCAGGTACATAGCCTTGGTGAGCAAGTGTCTGCGGTATCTGGCGGTATTGGCTCGCGCGAGGAGCTTCGTTCTTTGTCAAACGGTGTTGTTGCTTCGACAGCAGCTATTGCTGGCAAGGTTTTTTCTGAAGGCGATGTGCTGTTTGAAATCGTGAATCCCAAAGTGGTCCGAGTTGAAACCACTTGGTTTGAACCAAATGCCGTACCAGAATTTTTGTCTGCCCAGGTTCGCGCAGGCGAGAAGACTTTGAAACTCAACTATGTGGGTGCAGCCAGTAGCGTAAAAAATCAGTCGCTGTCTTTGGTGTTTGAAGCCCGCAACGTTGACGGTCCGCGGTTTCCAACAGGCCAGCTCTTGACCGTTTACGGTGAATTGGCCGAGAAGCTTGACGGTATCGCCATACCCAGTGCGGCCGTGGTTAAAAATGCGGCCAATCAAACCATTGTCTGGGTCAAGAAAGAGCCAGAACTGTTTGAGCCCAAGGTGGTGTTAACCGAGCCGCTGAACGGCGTTGAGGTGTTGGTAAGAAGCGGCCTGACCGGTGATGAACGCGTGGTTGTTCAAGGCTCGACCTTGATCAACCAGGTTCGATAGGGGGGCGTCGACATGTTTCAAATGTTATTGGACAGCAGCCTTAAAAACCGGCTGCTGGTACTACTCGGCGCGCTTATTTTGACCGTGTATGGGGCATATACGCTGACCCAAACACCGGTTGATGTATTTCCTGATCTGAACAAACCAACGGTGACCGTGATTACTGAAGCGGGTGGTATGGCTTCGGAGGAGGTCGAACAATTAATTACGTTTCCTTTGGAAACAGCTTTGAACGGCCTTCCGGGTGTGGAGGTCATTCGCTCGGTATCCAGTGCCGGAC
The DNA here is from genome assembly GCF_043511195.1 of Limnobacter sp. Classification (NCBI taxonomy): domain Bacteria; kingdom Pseudomonadati; phylum Pseudomonadota; class Betaproteobacteria; order Burkholderiales; family Burkholderiaceae; genus Limnobacter; species Limnobacter sp. The sequence goes on from NZ_CP121330.1 coordinate 1,254,733, forward strand.
TCTCGTTCATTTACGTGACTTTCAATTGGGACACTGAGATTTATCGTGCGCGTCAAATGGTGTCTGAGCGGCTTTCCAGCCTGGAAGAATCCATTCCTGCTGGCGTGGCGCCGGTGATGGGGCCGGTTAGCTCGATCATGGGCGAAATCATGCAAATTGCCATACCGCTTGATTCGAGCAAGACCACACCCATGCAAGTGCGCGAGTATGCAGATTGGGTGCTTCGGCCTCGATTGTTATCGATTCAAGGCGTGGCACAGGTGATCCCGATTGGTGGCGAAGTACGCCAGTTCCAGGTTCAACCAGATTTGCAGCGGATGGTGGATTTGGGCATTACGATTGAGGATCTGCAGCAGGCATTGAGCGGTTTTGCATCCAATACATCGGGCGGATTTTTGGCACTCAATGGCCGTGAGTACTTGATTCGAAACCTTGGAAGAACGTCGTCTTTGGAGGACCTTGCCAAGGTAGCCGTGGGTTCGGAAGATGGTGTGCCAGTGCTGCTCAAGCAAGTCACCAAGGTTGATTTTGCGGCTGCAGTTAAACGGGGTGACGCCGGGTTTGAGGGCAAACCCGCTGTAATTTTGGGCGTGCAAAAGCAGCCAAGTGCCGACACCATTGCCTTGACCAAAAGGATTGAAGAAGCCCTGGTTTCCATGGGCAGCAGCTTGCCAGCCGGGATGGAAACACCACGTGTGACTTTCAGGCAGGCCAGTTTCATTGAAGCCTCAATTTCCACCTTGCAAGGAAAGCTGATTGGCGCTTCGATATTTGTCGCTGCTGTGCTGTTTTTCTTTTTGGGTACGATTCGCCCGACCGTAATTGCACTGGTTGCCATCCCCGTGTCTATTTTCATCACAGCACTGGTGTTTGAGTATTTCGGGCTGTCAATCAACACCATGACGCTTGGCGGTTTGGCCATTGCTATTGGTGGTTTGGTCGATGATGCCGTGGTAGACGTAGAAAATATTCTTCGCCGGTTGAAGGAACAACGGGCGAAACACCCTGGTGTTGCTTTCGACCTGGTGGGCCTTGTACGCAAAGCATCTCTGGAAGTACGAACCGGCATTGTGTACGCCACGGTCATTATTGTGCTGGTGTTCATTCCACTGTTCGCATTGCCCGGTATTGAAGGCAAGTTGTTTGTTCCGCTGGGCATTGCATTTATCGTGTCTACCCTCGCATCGCTGGTAGTTTCGGTCACAGTAACGCCTGTGCTGTCTTATTACCTGTTGCCAGGCATTAAGGATCTTGACCATGGCGATACTCGCGTGTTGGCTTGGTTAAAGTCCAAGTACCAGGTTGGCTTGTCTGGAGTGCTCAATAACCCGAAAGCGGCAATCTGGGCGGGTGTGATTGCGGTAATTGTTGCAGGCGCATCTGTACCATTTTTCGCTAAAACATTCCTTCCGCCTTTCAATGAAGGCACCTTGCTGATCGGTATGAGGTTAAATCCTGGCGTCACCTTGGAAGAGTCCTCGAAATTGGCCTCTCAAGCGGAAGTGTTGCTCAAAGACATTCCAGAAATTACACACATTGGGCGGCGAAGTGGTCGTGCGGAGCTGGATGAACATGCCGAAGGTGTGCATGTGTCCGAACTGGATTTGGGGTTGATTCCTGCCGGTGACATGACTCGCCCCATGGCGGAGTTACAAGCGGAAATACGCGAACGACTCCAGAACTTGCCGGCGGCTATTGCGGTAGGGCAGCCCATTTCACATCGCATTGATCACATGCTTTCCGGTGTACGTTCGCAAATCGCGATCAAGGTATTCGGGGAAGACTTGGATACCTTGCGTGGCACCGCTGAAACTCTGCGTGCAGAGCTGTCAACAATCGATGGACTGGTTGACCTTGAAGTTGAGAAGCAGGTGCTCGCACCAGAGATCAAAGTGCGGATCAACTACGATGCCGCATCCCGGTATGGTGTGTCTTCATCGGAAGTGTTGCATTCTCTACAGGCTTTGATTGAGGGCGAGAAAATTACTCAGGTGGTTGAAGGCAACCGGCGTTTTGCCCTGGTTTTGAAACTGGCAGAAAAAGACCGCAGTTTGGAGCAACTCAAGACTCTACTGATACCGACCCCCTTGGGTGCAGTTCCGTTGTCTGTTTTGGCGGACATTGAAGACAGTGATGGTCCCAACCAGATCAGCCGGGACGACGGGAAACGGCGAATTGTGATTTCTGCCAACGCCCAAGGCAGAGCGCTTTCTGAAGTGGTTGAAGACATTCGTACCACAGTTGCAAATACTGATTTGCCGGAAGGTTATTTCATTACCTTGGGCGGCCAGTTCGAGGCACAAGAAGAAGCCACACGCTTAGTCGGTTTTCTGTCAATCATTTCACTGGTGCTGATGTTTGCGGTGCTTTACAGCCGTTATCAATCGGTTCGCCTGTCGGCCATCATCATGGGCAATATTCCTTTGGCCATGGTAGGCGCGGTTCTTGGTTTGTGGTTATCCGGACAGCCTTTGTCAGTGGCTGCATTGATTGGTTTTATCACGCTTGCTGGTATTTCAGTTCGCAACGGCATTTTGAAGGTGAGCCACTACATCAACTTGATGCGATTCGAACACGAGCAGTTTACGCAGTCCATGATTGTGCGCGGATCGATGGAACGGTTAAGTCCAGTCTTGATGACAGCTTTGGTCACTGCATTTGCCTTGGCACCACTGCTGTTTGAGGCGGAACGCCCGGGCACCGAAATTTTGCACCCGGTTGCAGTTGTAATTTTTGCTGGTCTGATCAGTTCAACCTTGCTGGATACCTTTTTAACGCCAGCATTGTTTTGGGTTTTTGGGCGCAAAGACGCCGAAAGGTTAATGGAGCAATCCGATGCTCAAGCACTGTAAGTTTTTTTAACAAAAAGGAGATGAAAATGAAATCAATCAAATTGCTGACAACAACTTTCGGTCTAGTTTTGGCCTTGAGTTCAGGTTTTGCTGTGGCCCAGGAAAAAGATGAACACAAACTTGAGCCCAAGCATGGTGGTGTAGTGGTTGAATCCAATCACATCGAGTATGAATTGGTGGTGAAGCCGGAAAATGTTCAATTGCATGCAGTTGATCACGGCAAGGTGATGGACTTGAGCAAAGCCAAGGCCAAAGTGGTGTTTCTGGTGGCCGGTCAAAAAATGGAAAGAACACTGGCGGGTCAGGGGGCGCTTTTGTCGGGTGAGGGTGTTGACTTGAAGGGCTCTGCCTACACCGCTGTGGCCACTGTGGAATTCGCCAACAAGAAGAAAGCCACAGTTCGATTTAAGCAAAAGTAAAGGGTGAGGCGATGGCAATGATCTGACGATATTTTGTTCAAGCCTTGCCCACCGTCTTTACATTTTTACTCCGAATCTGGGTACCGGCGAGCATCCTCGCCGGTATTTATGAGCGCCGACTAAGAATTTTCGCAGCTATTGGAGAAGTAATCATCTGAATGACTGCAAAAAATGCGGCTGGAATCGCTATTTCCGATGGAAGACCAGATGCCGCCACAAATGCAGCAGCTATGCTGAATTCCTTTTTGCTTACTGTAAAAAGGTATGCGATCACTTCTTGCCGGTCAGAAGTTAGTAATCTTGCTGTCATTCCTACTGCGTAGCCAATGAGATTCAAACATAAGGCTGCCCCAGCGATAACAAAGGCGTACAAGCCATAACCGATGATTTTTTCCGCGTTCGGTCCCACGACAGCCAGAAGAATCAGAAGATAAATGACGGATCCAATCCCTGCGTAAGTTGAATCATAGCTTGAGATGAGTTTCGTGAATCTCGTACGCAAGCTCACACCCAAAACGGTGGGAATAAGGACAATCAATACCAGTTCGACAATAATCGATACAAGAGGAACTTCCAGTTGTATGCCTGTCAGTGATAAAAACAGGAAAGGGACGATGAACGGAGATAACACGGTATTAATGGCGTTAAAAACCGCTGCAAGGGCAACATTGCCCCGCGCCATCAGCACGAGTAAAGGAGATGAAACGTCGGTTGGTAGCGTACCAACCAAAGTTTGACCCGCAGCCAGTGGACCGACTCCAAAGAAAAAGCGACCCGTTAACATTCCAGCAATAGACATGGGTATGTAGACCAATCCCAGCGCCAAAATCTGCCTTGATGGTTTGCGAAGTACTAACCGCACGTCATTCGCATCAAACGTCAGACTAATGACAAACATCAAAAGTGCCAGCATTGGTCCGATTGCGGGCTCCAGAAACTGGCCCGATGCTGGGACCAATAACCCCAGTAATGCAATTCCAATCACAAACCAAACAAGGTTGGATTCAATGATGAAGATCAGTCGGCTCATATTCGCAAATCTAGTTTGAAGGTTTGACGCAAAATGTTTGCAAGTGCGCTGTTGGAGTGGTTTCGCTTTTAATGAACTTGGGCCAAGCGATGGACCGCGTTTGTCCTGTTGTCTCGATTTGAAATACCACCTAACTCCGGGTGCGAAGCGCTACTATCTGACTTTTTGCTGCCAGCTCGCTTAGTACACCACATTCGGCTGAAACGCCGGGATTTAAGCATCGGTTACGCAGCCAAGTGAGATCCTTTTCCAGCAACTTCAGTTTCTGCATTTGAAGGCGCGCGTCAGCCAAGTGCTTGTCCAAGCAGTCGTTGACTTCATGACATGGCGTGCCAGCATCGTCTTGGATCGCGATGAGTCGGGCGATTTCCTGCAACGTCAACCCCAATGCCCGGCAGTTGCGAATGAAAGCCAGTCGCTCTAGAGCTTCCAAACCATAGACCCTGTAGTTTGATTCGGTTCTTGTTGCATTGCCCAACAGGCCCTTTCGCTCATAAAAGCGGATCGTTACGGGCTGGCAACCAACGGCTTTTGCTAAATCTCCGATCTTCATCCCGCCTCTATTGACTCTACACTAACTATAGGGTTTAGCATCCTTACATCCTGAATTCTTAAGTCGCCACATGACCACTGAAAACAATCATCAAGAGAGCACCTTTTCTATACCGAAGATGGATTGCCCTTCGGAAGAAAATCTGATTCGCATGGCATTAAGTAGTATTGATAATATCGAGTCGCTGCACTTCGATCTGTCCCGACGAGAACTCAAGGCCCGGCATCAGGGAGAAGCTAATCGCTTGCTGGAACGCCTGCAGCCACTTAACCTAGGTGCAATTTTACTGGATACTCAACCGGTAAGCGTAAATGCTGAGGCAGGCTTGCTGGTGAGTGTCTTTTCCGTACCGAAGATGGATTGCGCCTCCGAAGAGAATCTGATTCGAATGGCGGTCCAGGATGTGCCCGGTGTGCAATCGCTGTCGTTCGATTTAAGCAACCGGGTCGTTAAAGTAACCCACAATGGCTCGCCCAATGAGTTGTTGCAAAAGCTCGAATCGCTTAAGCTTGGAGCTATTTTACGAGAGTCTAAGCAGGCAACTTCCTCGCCTGCCTCTACCGCTGCGATTGATGATGCCGCCCAGGCGCGTACTTTGCGCCTTTTGCTCGGTATTAACGCTTTCATGTTTGTGATTGAGTTGACGACGGGCCTAATCGCTCAATCGACTGGCTTGATCGCCGACTCTCTTGACATGTTCGCCGATGCTGCTGTGTATGGTTTGGCACTTTATGCTGTGGGACGTGCGGCAAGCATGAAGTCTCGCGCCGCGCATCTCGCGGGCTGGTTGCAGCTACTCTTGGCCGTCGGGGCCTTGACTGAGGTTGCCCGGCGCTTTGTGTATGGTAGTGAACCAGAGTCCATCCTGATGATCGGAATGGGCGTCATAGCCTTGATTGCTAACGTGAGCTGTTTGCTTCTGATATCAGGCAAACGCGAAGACGGCGTTCATATGAAAGCGAGTTATATATTTTCCGCGAACGATGTGGTTGCCAATCTCGGCGTTATAGTGGCCGGTGCCCTGGTAATGTTTACTGCTTCTCCTTACCCGGACCTTGTTATTGGCACCATCATTGGTGTGATCGTTTTAAACGGTGCGCGTCGCATCCTGCAGCTAAAATGAAGATCCTCCGTCCTTGGTACTGGATCGCCTTTGCAACGCTATTTGCAGTGTTGGACCAGGCATCCAAAGCAGTGATTGAAATTTGGTTGCCTCTACACAACTCAATGCCAGTTGCTGCGCATTTCAATTTGGTTCATGTGCTCAATCCCGGTGCCGCGTTCAGTTTTTTGGCTGATCAGGCAGGTTGGCAAAGGTTATTTCTTGCCGGCATTGCAGCTTTCGCGTCTGTATTTCTGGTAGTTTTGATCGTTCGAAAACCAAGGTTCATTGAGGCGACTGCCTATTCCCTGATCTTGGGCGGTGCGGTGGGTAATCTCGTCGACAGAATTGTTCGGGGTGCTGTGGTCGACTGGATCGACTTTTATGTCAATCATTGGCACTGGCCGGCCTTTAATTTGGCCGATGTGTGGATTGTCATTGGTGCTGGCTTATTGATATTGTCGGGTTTCAAGCAGAGGGCTATCACTACAGCGCAGTAGATTCTCTCATGTCTGATATGTTAATTCGCCTGTACTACAGGCAAGTCTGGTAACAGCTCAGCGGAATGCGGGGCTAACCCGCTGGAGTATTTGAAGGGCGTGATGGACCGACTGTCCACGCAGCCGTACAGTCGGATCAACGAACTGCTGCCGCATAACTGGAAACCCGCCAACTAATCAAGACGGGTTTGCTAGGGGCTTACAGCAATTCGGGAAAAGCAGTGGTCCATTAACTAATACCGATTACCCCGTAATACGAGGGCCAGTCGAGGATGTCTGAGTTAGCATTTCGAACGTTCGCGCTTAACATCGCTCAAGAAAAGTTCGGCCAATACAATTCTTAAAATTCAATGTTTCCAAGTGCTGTTCATTTCAGAACTTTTCGCACTTTCGACCCTGCCAATAAGAGTGCCAGATCATTTTTATTGGGTCGTATACCCAGCCGACGAAGAACGGCTAACCCTCTATCTACAGGCATATTTCTCTTCCCTTTTTTTATCGAACAAATAAACCCTCTAGATACGCCCAGATCTCTGGCAAGTTGGGCATCGCTGCCAAGTTGTTCTTTTTTCTTGAGAAGTTCAAATAGAACCGGCCAAGAAAGATCTGGTGATGTTTCTGTCATTTCTTGCTAATTTCCGTATCTGTAATTAATGCTGAAAAATCACCTAGGTCAATGTTTTATAAAGGAAATTTTACTTTGACAATGTAGTGCAAATTGAACTACATTGCTACAAAATGTTTGAAGTAATTAGGACCAAATACAGTCGCAATTTGGTCAAATTCAGTATGTGAGATTGCGAAGGTCTAGGCCCACCTTATGAGATTCGGTGGGGGTAAGAATTGAAAAAACCGGAGGCAGAATGAGAAAAGCGATGTAACAAAAGTCACATCGCTTTGGCGAATACGTGAATACCCGCAGTGAGAAAGCCAAGTATTCCAATTCCCAAAGCGAAAGTCAAGTTTGAGCCCAAACAACCGAAAGCCGATTTCGGTTGTTTGCAGGTGGTGTTCGTCCGTAGTCTTTGGGAGACTGTTTTGATCACAAGTCAGCAATCAATTTTTGAAATCTTGGGTTTGGTAAAGGAATCTGAGTATCCAAGCACAAGTCATACTGTCAAAAGCGGCGCCGGGTTGCGTCCGAATGAATCCTCTCTATCTAACCTTTTTCCTTCGAAGTCCGATGCTCGCGATAGCGTTCTTGAACCCATAAGACGGCTTAATAGAACACGACAGGGAATGCAGCTGAGTCACTTTTCATCCAGAAAGATGGATAGGGTGATTATGTGCGAGAGCTCTATCGAAGCCGATCTTGCCTTGGTGTTCGAGTGTGAGCCAGATGTCGTAGCCTATTGCGAGCAGCCTGAAACAATTCCTTTGCGGCTTAAAGGACGTTTAACTTCGTACACGCCCGATTTTCTCACACAGCAAAAAGACGGCGTTGAAACGATGTGGGAGGTAAAGCCGTCCCATTGGCAACTATCACCTTATTGGGTCGATAGATTGTCCACTGCGAAGCGAGTGTGGGAGGAGAGGGGGTACCGGTTTCAGGTAGTTACCGATCATGATCTTAGAAGCTCTCACCTCATCGCCAATTTACGCCTTATTTATCCAAGGCTGGGCGCGGTCACTCCTGCAGAGCTATTTCAAGTTAAAGTTCTTGTTGATCAAACCAGCCGAACTTTGAACGTTCGTCAGCTCATGACCTTGTGTCAGGTAAGTTTTGGTGTTGTTGCCGCATATGTCTACGCTTATTGCTGGGAAAAATTGGATCAGCAGCTTTTTGATATGTCTTTTCCTGTAGCCGGAGGGCTGCAATGAATCTCCAACAAGATTTTCAGCTTCCTGATCTCCATTCGATCTACCTAATAAGCGGACGACGGGCCATGGTTGTTCACGCTGATGATTCGATAATTAGATTCGAAACAGAGCTATACAACCGCACGATAAGCCTGGAGCCTGTCGCTTTCAGGACAGAAATTCAATCAGGGGAAATTCGTCTATTGCAGAAAATGCCATTCAACAAGGAGTTGCAGGCCTTTAGTGGAATGACTGAAAAGCAGGAAAAAGCTCACCAGCGGAAGTTACATTATGTGAAATTTTTTACAAAGCATTGTGGACAAAATCTTCCCAGACATGGTTTTGAAGATCTAAGGCACAAAGCAGCCGCTTTGATTAATGACCCTAGTCCTTTCGGTTACGTGCAAATGTCGAAGCACTGTAAAAAATATTGGGCTTCGGGTCAAAGTGAAACTTCCCTTATCGGACCACAGCAAATGTTCGGACGCAGGGCGTCTAGGCTTTCCGAAGAAGTGCACGACATCATCGCCACTTGCATCAATGAACATTACTTGCAGCCAACGCGTCCGTCGCTGCAGCATCTGACCCGAATCATTCGCGGGAAAATCATAGAACTGAATAGTGGTCAGTACAGAACAAGGCCGCTGCAAATACCTTCATATGGCACAGTCTGCGCCGCGGTAGATCGAGTTGACGATTTTCATCTGACATCGCGTCGAGAGGGAGTGTACATCGCATCGAAAGAAAACAAACGCGGACGCCCGATTGAATACGAACAACGGATAGGGGCTCGAGTGGAGGCTGATACACAGTTGTTAGACATCATGGTCTATCACGAACAATTTGGAATCGCCCTTCGTCCCTATCTAACTGCCCTTATCGATGTGGCTAGTCGTTGTGTTATCGGGTGGGATATCTCGTTTAGCCATCCATCAGCCCCCAAAACTCTTAGAGCACTTTGTCAGGCAATGGTTGCAAGCCCAGATGTGGAAACTCGAGCGGTGCCAGAGACATTAATCGTTGATAACGGTAAAGAGTTTGTTAATACAAACATGATGTCTTTGTCGAAAGATATAAGCATTTTATATAGACAGGCATCGCCAAGAGCACCGGATCAAAAGGCTTTTGTTGAGCGTGTCTTTCATACATTTAATCAGCAGTTTTTCCATGCACTGCCTGGTACAACAAAGTCGAGTCCCGCTCATCGTGGCGATTACAACTCGGGAGCCGAGGCAGCAATCAACATATTCGATTTAAGACGGTTGTTTGGTCAATATTTGAGCGAGGTCTACCACTATGGAAAGCATTCAACGCTTGAGTGTTCTCCGATTGAGAAGTGGAGAGAGCTTGGGAGGCAGGTGCCTCCACGTACCCTTACCGAGGAAGAGGTTCGATTTAAGAGCTGCATTCGGATGAAATGCAGTATCCATCATGGCCGCGTGAAAGCAGAAAATATGCAATGGGAAGGACCAGGACTTCCGCAACTTGCCACGCGGCTTAAATCGGGCAGGAGTAACTTGAAGGCAATTTTGCTGATTGATACCAATCAAATTGGTAAGGCTTGGGTGCAGGATCCAACTGGCAAGTCTCCACTACAAGAAGTCACCAATACTCTTCCAGATTTCTATCACTCATTAAGTTTGGCGGAATTCAAATTGGCTCAAGAGTTTCGTAAAACAGAGAGTAACGGAAAGGCAAACGACAGGGACCGCAGCAGTCTTGATCTTGCAGTATCCAGGCTTTTTCGCGAAGTTGCTGAGGTCGCTAATGGGGGGCGTGGGAAGAAGGAAGCGAGAAAACTCTCGAAGGTAGTGGAGAAATTTCCCAGCGATCAACCAGTCAATTCTGTTAGCTCTATGACAAATGATTCCAATCGCTTGCAAAGACAAATATCAATGTCTTTAGAAGAATCCGATGAGGCTGATCATTTAACTGGAGCTCTGGACATCACATTCGAGCAAGACTTACCTAAATCAGCCGAACGCAAAATGAAAAAAATCTACCAGCAAAGGAGCGAATCATGATCGTGGAGTCCAGGCCCCAAGAGCGAGGTCGTACGAACCTTCCAACCGAACATCTTCGACAATCTCCTTTTAAAGATGCGTTCGACGACCAGAGTGAAATACTTAGCGATGAGCAAGCTGAAGCCAAAAGCTGCCTGTCTAAAGTGATTTGCCTTCATCCTGAATATGACAAGGCGATGGCGAAAATCCGAAAGGTCATCCGCTACAACATGAGCAGTCATGCCCCGGAGCCAAGCAGTATTTTAGTTCTAGGGCAATCTGGCACCGGTAAGACAACATTGAGGGATACGATCGCCTCTATGATGCAAGAGCCGTATGAAACGATTGAAAATGGATATTTGGTCAGAAAGATCCCCTTCTTTGACAGCTCTGTTCATACCGATGCTACGCCGACCGCCATGTCCAATGAGATTTTGCGGCACATGGGTATCGGTGCTGTAAAGTCGTCGGGCGCTGTGGATCGTGTCCGGGCATGCCTAAAGCTCGCAGGTACTTTTGCCTTTAACTACGATGAGATTCATAACTTAGCGGGTAACCAGTCTGCCAATTCCATTTGCTGTGCGCGAAACTGGCTTCGGGATCTTATTACCAATACCGGTGTGATGGTAATCGGCTACGGAACACCCAATTGCAAGCAAATGTTCCTTGGGGAGCCGCAATTATTAAAACGCTTTCCCATCATTTTGGAATTAAATCTCTTTGAATTTGATGTCAGGCCCGGATCTGTTTTTAGAGAGGTGTGCGAAGCATTTGAGGACGAAATAGGAGGCTTTGGTAAATTATTGCGCTATAACCAACCCCGCATGAATGAGAGCTTCTTGGTGGCGATGTATGCGGCTTCAGGTGGATCAATTAATGCTATCAAAAAAATCTAAGAAAGTGCGGTGAATGAGGCTTTTCTTGGTGACGGTCGGCTGGATCATGAAAAGTTTGCGATTGTAGTTGATGACCTTACTTTTCACACTAGTCTATCTGCGCCAGAAAATGCTTTCAGGTTGGATTCGAGATACCTAAGGACATGTATCCGAAATGCGTTACTCAAGCGGGGGTACTGAAAATGATCCGTGCCCCTTTACCTATCGAATGGGAAAGCCCAAAAAATATATTGATGCGATGTGCGCATGCAAACTTTTTCGATCAAGTAGCTGACGTTCTCGGTAAGGATGTGTGTGAATTAACTGGAATGTTGGACCTCTTATGTGGGAGCTATACAGGTGTCAACGAGTTAATGCGAAATATTCAAAGGTCTTTTGCATCGAATCTTGTTGACTACAGACCACTTTTCTATAGGCAGGTGGCTGGTATTACCGAGCAACGCCCCTTTGTAGTTCGCTCAATTGAGGTTCCTTACCAAGAACTCGAGTTGGTGAGGCATAGGGTCTGTTTGCTATGCCATCAAGATAAATTTCATAGCAAAATTTTTGCGGATCTTCGGGCATTCACTCATTGTCCTGTCCATCGCAATCAATTCATACAAGAGTGCCCTAATTGCGGCACGTCGTATGAGTGGCAAGGGTTCCAGTTTAAAAAATGTTCACGCTGTAAATACACTTTCAAAAGCAAAGATCGAAAGAAGCAGTCCTTAGGGTCGGAACTGGAGCTTTATTCCATGATCCTTGAAGGAAAGAATGACGATGTTTCAGCTGCTCTCTACCTGCTGAGACATCTGCGAAAGTACTTCGAACCGGAAGTTGTCAGGTCAGGTATTGTGCTGGGAATCGCACTTGATTTTCTGGCTGGCCGTAATGATCAACTTTTAAACAAATTGCAGGCTGTCTATGAGGGGGGCAGAGACCTACCCACCCGGTTCTTGATGTCCTGCTTTAGCGTATCGTCAAGTTTGGAAGTGAAAGAACGGGCGTCAGCCATCGTTCGTGCGGATGCCCCAGTTTGTGGTGCATCGAAATATGCTGGTCCTAAGCAGAATTGGTTTCGTCTTGAACAAGCTGAATACTCATTGAATATCACCAACAGCACGCTCCGAGCTCTCCATAGTTCTGGTTTCTTGAATATTAAGCAGTTACCCAAGTCGGTCAACATCGTTCTAATTGATTCTTTGCTCAATTTGATGGCCAGGGTAGTAGAAACCATTCCTGCTATTAAGAGCTTGAAGGTTAATCCGCTCAAGGGTATTCATTCTCAGCATTTACAAAAGAATCTCGAGAGTGTTCGAGCAAGCGCAATGGTCGTTTATGAAGCCAACTGGAGGCTTGGTTTAAAGGGCTTAAGATTCGCTAAACTCTGCGCACCGTCAAAATTTACAAGTGGGAATAGCCATTTACTTGACATCAGTCAGTTTGCAGCGAGAGCTAAAACATATCCTGATGCACTTCGCCGAGCTTGTAGATCAGGCTTTATTTCATCGGAGAACATTTTAAAGAATGGTCATAAAAGCTACACGTTCAAGATTGATTTCGTTGATGCATTCGTCTCGGAATTTTGCTTCATCTCGGAACTGAATTCAAAGTTAAAAGGCAGGGGTAGAACAATACTTTCTGCAATTCTAAAGTCGCGTGACATCAGACCACTTTCAGGCCCTGAAATTGATGGTGCCCTAGTGCCGATATACAGGCGGTCTGATGTTGAACATCTGAACTTAAATGCTCTTCTTAAAAACCCTATATTTGAAAGTAATGCGGGTAGGAAACACGAGGGGGTTGAATTGTTTGATCGGTCTCGCTGGGCATCAACCAAGCAAGCAAAAGAAATGTTGTCTGTGAACGACCAAGAAATCAAAGCACTGGTGGATCTTGAATATTTGGTTGAGTCAACTCCGCCAGGTCGCAAAAAGGACAACTTTAAATATTTTTCACATCAGAGTGTTATGTTCACAGCCAACTTTTTTAGTGGGGCAGTTCCTGTCAAAGATTTGATAGCTGAGCTTGGGATCTCAAAGCGTGAGTTTTATCTTCGCTTTGTATCGTCGGGTATTTTGAAGGTTGTTACCATTGCTAAGCGAGTTTTGATCGGTGGCGAAGATGTTAGTTTCGTTCGATCAGATTGTGCGAAATTTATCAGTCTTAGAAATGCGGATTCTTTAACAAACTCCACATCGCGACATTTTTTAAACTTGGTTAATACCGACCGAATAAGACCCGTTTCGATTGAACAGACTCTAAGCGCGACCCACATAAATCTTGTTGAGAGGTCCATGGTCAATTTGCTTGCTGTCGAAATGCCAGAGAAGCGAATTTTTTAGTTCAGCAATGTATGTCCATCGAAAATAGATTTTTCTATTAACGACGGTTTTTAATGTCGTGAAGACTTAGCGAATTCGTTGTGGGAGATCGATGTAATGGGAAGAGAGATACGTGGGGGTTTGGTTTCGGTCTCTGAGGTTAAGGAGATGGTCTTAGAATCTGGTACTTTGGTCTCCGTTAGAGAGATTGCAGGACTAAGCGAAACCTCGATTCAATCCGCTAGGTCAATGACTGCTCGCTGGAAGAAGAGCGAAAAAATTTTTGCTCTGAAGGTAGGTAGGAAAAATTATTTTCCCCTATATGCCTTGGATCCTCAAAGTAATTGCAAGCCTTTGCCGTCGATTCATCAAATTATTAAAATTCTGAGCGTCAAGATGGGGCCTTGGCAAATGGCATTCTGGTTCATATGTGCATCGCGATTTTTGCAGGGTAAAACGCCCAGCGTGCTTGTATCTTCCGATCCAGATCTTGTGATTGCTTCCGCTAAATTTGAAATTGACGGTTGGTTACATGGCTAGGGAGAAATTAGGTATGAAACACGCTGAATCACCGCTTGCAATCGATTCTGCATTACTGGCTCAAGTACAAACTGCGGCAAAGGCCGCCAATAGAAACGTTTCTGAACAGTTAGTCCTGTGGGCAAGTCTAGGTCAAATACTTGAGTCAATGCTCACCAGTTCAGAGATTTCAGCGCTAATGGCTGGCGCAATTGAGATAAAGGTAGAGGTGTGCAATCGAAGCATGATCGATGCTAGAGGCAATGTGGATATTGTCGAGCTTGCAATGTCTCATCAAAGCGAAGCCGGGTTTAATAAAGTTGCTTCTCAAATCAAAAAAGAAGTAAAAGGTCCTTTGTATGAGACTGTGGATGATCGATCTGATTTGTTAAGACAGATCTCGCCAGATGGCACGGTGGAGATTGGTATTCTCAAAAATAATAACTTTAAAAAAATAAGGTCCGTCTAGATCCCTTTCGCATAATCACTTCCATCCGAGAGGTCTCCTTGCGTGATGTAGGCGTTTCGGCCTTTCAATTATGATTTTTTCAGATCAGCCAACACCCGAGCACAATCAATCTCTCCCACAACTCCGTCTCTGCCCAGATAAGCGAGCCTCTCAATGATTCTTTTTAGTCGGTATTGCGAAATTCAGTTTTCAACTGTTACCAGTCTCGCTTGATCCAGCCCGAAACGGCTGGATTGCTCATTTTTCACGGTTTGCATGATGTTTTTCATCCAAGCCATCACCGCAAATAAGGGTAAATAAAGGGCAATCGCCCTCATCAGCCACTTCAGGTTAAAGCCTGCCGCACACAGCACCACATGCAGTGCATCACCAGATGCCCCTTTGAGCCACGTTCTTCGCATTCCGTGATCCGCTTTCAAGTGCCCGATCGTCGGTTCAATGGCCTGCCTGCGTCTCAGTCTCTTTCTGTCCGCTTTGATCATCGATTTGTATTTGCCTCGGTGGATGATTTCCACATCTGGATTTGCATAATCCACCCCACGGTAACCCAAATCCACGTACACCTGCTTGATCGGTGTGTTGTGCTCTTCGGTGAGAATCCTGGCTTGTTCTAGTTGTTCTGCCAGCGTGTGACCATCGAAAGGGTTGCCAGGAAATGTTCTCGCACCAACAATCAAACCCCTCTTGTGAGTCACTGCAAAGCCAGCTTTGACCCCAAACTCATAGGGCTGTCGGGCCTTGCCCTTTCCAATGCACTCTACTTCAGGGGCATGTAAAGCGTACAGCTTGTTCTTGTCTTTCGGTTTCTGATTCACAAGGCGCTGCGCTCGTTCAAGCAAGGTGTTCATTCTTTCCAGTGCCGCTGAGCTTTCCAGATTCAGGACTTTGAGCTTGCGCTGTACTTCCCGAATCACAATGCCCACAACGGTTCGCTGACGTTTCAATGTTCGCCTCAGGCGTCTGAATTGTTTGGCATGGGCATAACCGGCTGCTTTGCGTTTCAGTTGTTTGCCTTCCATGGCAAAGGTCTGCTTGAATTTGATTCCAACGTGTTTGGCGTTCTTGATCAACTGGTACCGGGCGATTTCCAACAGCCTGCTGTCAGTCGGATAGGCCACTGCCTTCTCAACCACAGTGCTGTCGACAATGACTCGTTCAAACTCGCTTGGGCGAATGGCTTTCATCTTCACCGCTGCATCAATGGTCGCCTTGAACAACTCTTCAACCCCAGCCTCTCCAAGCATTTGGCGAAACCGGGTGATCTGGGCCGGATCACATGGAAACTTGGTCTGGTAATACTCCATGCCGCTGAAATACTGCCACTGCACATTCTCGGTCCAGCGCACCACCAACTCCCGGTCACTGACATCATAGGCGTGTTTCAAATACAGCAATGACACCATCAACCGGATTGGCAACCGAGGGCGTCCGGCGTTGCTCACCCCCGCACCTGCTATCTGTAGATTCTGGCCAAACATGTCGTCTGTGAAAAACTGACGACCTTTACGGTCACGATGTTCAAACACCGGCCTCAAAGGCTCTTCCAACCCATCCCAGGGCATCTTCTGCGACAACACCGCCAACGGGTGACGAAGGTCAATCATCTGATCCAAACGGGAGCGGAAAAAATCGTCAGTGGCCATCAACATAAAGGGACAAAATCCCTCAGATTTCTAATACCCATATTTTACTTTCTGGGGGATTCGCAACCCACTCAGACATGCAAAACACCAGAAATCATGCGGGTTTCGAACATTTTGCAAGGCCGACTTTTTAGGTCTCTCAGTGAGCGCGGGTCGGCGCTCAGAAGGTCAAAAGCTGCCGATGAGTATTTTAAATCCGCTTTTGTCAGCATAGACCTGACAATCGCTTGAAACTGAGAATGGGTGGGGCGCTTCACTTCAATAACAATGAAGCGGTCTAGCAGTTGATTACTTAGGCCGGAACGATCGTTTGCTACGGCAACCTTTATCCAGTTTTGGGTGCCAAACTCGTGTCGCAAATTATTGCATTTGAATCGATTTCTCGAATCAAAAAAATCTAACAACACAGGTCCCCATGGGTGATTACGGTGCAAGTCGGAAAGGTTGGCATTGATCTCGTCAAGGAACACATACATAAAGTCCGTGTTCTCAGTGGCCAGCTTGTAAAGTAGCTCGGACACTTCGGCATCTCTCCACCCACGGTTTGAACCACAAAAAGAGAATGGGCTGTCTTCGCTGGCGATACTCACCCGATAAAAGGGAAATTTTAGTGCACTAGCCACAGCCTGTTGAATATGGGTTTTCCCAACCCCGGATGGACCGAGTAGTAGCACGGGAGAAAAGTTTCCTGATTCAACTTGATACCCGATCTCATCGATGAATTGAGAAAAGTGAGGAAATTCCTCTCGAATAGATCCCAAGTCAGCTTGGTGGGGGGCAAAGCGTCTCGCGGACTTCGTTCGGAGCTTCATCTCATTTAGTGTTGATCGATTCTGATTGGTTTCTACAATCTGCGAAATCTCTACAAGATCAGATTGGTTTACGACGTTGGTGGTGTCCTCTGCGGCCTTGCCTTCCTTTCCCAGCACCTTTTCCCTCAGAATGCTACCCATTACGGATCTAATTCGAATAATTTCAGTGCGACAATCTTTTAGAAGCGCCTTGATATGACCTTTGTCCCGTTTGTCTTGGCAATCCTCCAGCGCCCGAAGCAAATCAGTTAATCTGCTGGCCCCACCCTCTGCGATAACCTCTGCCATGGCTTTTAACGCGATGCCTGAATCTCCAGCCTTACCAAAGCAAATTCTTAGAGATCGTGTGGCTAGTAAGTGAACAATAAACGCTGAGTCGGCATCATCCAGGCTCATACTCCGCAGCTCTCGAATAATTCCTTCGATAGAATCGCTGCCTGATTTCTTTTGCAGATCGACAGGTAAAAACAGCCCTGAGTCTTTTCTTTCAAATTGGCCCACAGATCACCTTTACGAACCATCTCACTGTTGTCATCAGTCAGCTCGAACCCGTCCGAAAACCAACGCGTGTTGCTGGTAAGCGCTCACAAAGCCCAGAAAAATTAAGGCTTTCTTTAAATGCAGTTTAAAGGGTTTCTGTGCGACTGGATATCAAGGTGTAGGTTTGGTATTAGATTGGCCGTTTGGGTCCATCGTGGCCGATTCTGAAGGTCACGTCTTGAGTTCACTCTAAGCTGTAAATTTAGTTCATTCTTTAACTGTTAGAAAACCCTGCAGTTCACTTTTAAGCTGTAATTCAGTTCACTCCTTAACTGTGAGGGTAGCAGGAGAGCACGTATTTACGTAAGTTCAGTTCACTTTTTAACTGTGAGTGTCGTTAATTTTCTCGGTTATACATGCAGTGATGTAAAAGAAAGCAGCCTTCGGGCTGCTTTTTTTATTGGGCCTGTAATGCATCACCCTGTGTGGGTGACGGAAATGTAAATTTCTACCCTCTATGCCTGGTTGACTACACTTCTTGATTATTTAAATTCTTGAGAGTGGTACGCCATGTCAGCAGATCTGTTTTTGAAATTGGGCAATGTGAAAGGTGAGTCGGTTGACTTAAAGCATGCGGGCGAAATGGAGCTGTTAACAGCACGCTGGGGTATGCATGTGGCGGTGGCGGCAAACGGTGGCGTGTTGGCCCCGGCAGGCCGTGCTGAGGTGAAAGGATTGCGTGTAGAAAAGCGGGTTGACCGGGCTTCCCCAACGCTGCACGCGCAAACTTGTGTGGGTCAGCTTTACGACACCATGGTATTGACCAAAAGGAAGTCGGGCCTTGTGCCTTTGGAATATTTGCGCATTACTTTCAAAGATGTGATCGTGAGCGACATTGATATTTCGCTGGGTGCTGGCGACGATGGCGACCTTGAAGTGGTCACCTTTGCGTTCACGGAATACACGGAAGAATACAAACCGCAGAACGGCGATGGCACGGGTGGCGCTGCTGTCACCGCCGGGTTCAATTGCATTAAGTGCGTGAAGATTTAACTTCGTTCTGGAGGCGTTCATACGCCTCCACATGTTGATTGAACAAGCGCAGGTTCAGTTTGCGGATTGGGGCGGGGAGGTGATATTTCACGTAGTCGTGGCGCCATTTAAGGCGCTCATCGAAGTCATACACCCGGAGTGGCCCTTTGGCTTGGTGTTTTTCAATTTTAATCAGACAGAGAGCCTCTGCCAATGAAGCACCCAATAGTGAATAGATAATAATCGTGATTGCCATAGAGCACGTTCTGACAATAAGAGCCTTCTGTGTGTCGCTGTTTACGTCGCCAACATCCACGAGTGCCAGCAATAACAGTGTGCCACCGAGGGCGGAGAATGCGATAAACAAGGGGGTTAGTCGTTTCATGCCTGGCGGCGAAAGAAAGGCGTGTTCGTCTAGGTCCAGATCCAGTGTTAGCCAAGATGCCTCAGTGGAGCTGCCACTTCCAACTCTGGGTATGTGATGATGGGCGTTACGGTATGCCCAAAAGAAACTGATCAACAAAATCATCACGGCAAAGATTGAATTGAAGAATGTTGGGATGTTTTGCGTCGCAGATAGCGAACTCGCTGTAGCAAACAGCAGATCGGGTTGCATGGTGAATGGTGCGTAACTGACAATTCCAATGAGTGACTCGACGATGTATACCCTCGGGGATAGGCTTGATCTGAACAGAAAGTGATAAGCCCATCCTGAGTAAAGAATCAGCACTATCGGAAAGCCTGCAACAAGAAGCCCCCAAGAATGGCTGAGTGCATGGCGCATAGGGAATGCCAAGGCAAGCCAAAGAAGTGAGCTGAATAGCAAAATGGATATAAAAAACTGATTGCGAGTTACTCGACCGGTAAACACTTTATTTAACCCCTAATGCGTCTTTTGCCGCTTTGTTTACCTGTTTGTCCGCCCCAGAGAGGCTGTAGACGACACCGGCAACCACAGAACCAAATAACCCCAACAGTACAAGCGGGGCCCCTGCCACAGCTGCCGGCGCTATAAATACAGCCAACGCCATAGCTGTTGCTCCACCCGCCATGGAAATCAGGTTTCCTGTTTGGTTTGTGGCCGAATCAACTCCAAACTGTGTGAAGTTGAATCGCTGGTCCAACCGGGCATTGTGGTTGTAGTTGTTGATGACATCGCTGATTAACGTTGGGCCGAAGCTTAGAACACCGCCCACTTTGATTGAGCTTAGCCACGGTGCCCCCGTCAGCCTGCGAAGCTCCCACATTTCATCAGCCGCTTGTCTACTCAAGCTAAGAACTTTGTCATGTTTGAATGCCGTTGGTCCTATGGACTTGGTGCTCATGTTTTTACTGATTTGCTGAAACTGGTTTTTCTCCAGCAATGTAATTTGTTTTGCGTTGGTTTGACGAACACGTATAAGCACATCAGCGTGTTTGCCAAACTGGTTGGGGCCTTTCAAGCCAACAGCTTTCAGTTCAACACCATTGCCCAGTTTCACGGTGCGCGATTTCCCACTCGCAAGCACAGATCGCAACTCGGTTTTCATTTTTGAAGTAAAGCGCGCTTTGGCAGCAGCTTCAATCAAATTGGCCAGATTACCGGGCAAGTTGGTTGCACCAAACAACTGACCCAGCAAGGCGGCGTTGAATGTACCTTTTTCAAAGGCTGTGACTAAGGCGCTGGTTTGCTGTGTATTCAGTTGGGCTGTCATCAACATGATGCCTGCCATGGGGTCTTGCTGCATTACCTCGGGCACCATCGCCAGGCTTACTTGAACATCGGGCTCAAAGTGCCCCAGAAAATCCATTTCTTGATGCAGGTAAAGCGGGGCGGAACCGTCGTGGCTATTCAGCGCGCGCGTGTAGGCCAGTTGCAAAGACTGGGCTTTGCGCTGAAGGTGGTCTTCGTGAAATGTGCGGGCTTGGGCGTTCATGCGACAGCAAAATAAAAACGAGGCAGGCGGCAGTATGCGGGAAAGGTGGGAAGGGGTAGAAATGTAAGGTTTTGTCTGAAGGGGAAGGGTGATAGATTGTCAGCATCGCGATTTACAGTGCAATTGCGGATCGATCAAAAATGAACAGTTGAGCGAGGTTACTGGTTGAGCGCATCTAACTTCTACAACCTGAAAGCGGAAGAATGCTTTGCGCAGTACCAGGCGCTCAGCTTCGAGCAAGTGCACAGGGATTGGCTAGATCTTCTGCCTGCCAAGGCTGGCATGGCGCTTGACGTGGGAGCAGGTAGCGGGCGCGATGCAACAGCATTGGCCGCTAAGGGTTGGGACGTGGTGGCAGTTGAACCGGCCAGTGAGTTGTTAGCGCTTGGCAAATCCCACTCGCAAGGCATGCCCGTGCATTGGCTTGCGGACACTTTGCCCGAATTGGGAAAGGTGCGCGCCCTTAGTCAAACATTCGATTTGATCTTGGTATCGGCTGTCTGGATGCACTTGTCTGAAAGTACGCGCGAAAGGGCCTTTCGCATACTGGCAAATTTGTTGGCACCCGGCGGTTTGTTGGTGATCAGTTTGCGGCACGGTCCAAGTCAAGATCAGCGAATATTCCACAAGGTATCGGTTGCCGAGCTTGAGCAGTTTGCCAAGCAGCAGGCCTTAAAGCCAAGGCGTGTTTCCAGAACCAGTGATGCCATGCAACGCAAAAAGGTGAATTGGGAAACCGTGGTGTTTCAGTTGCACGACGATGGTACAGGTGCGCTGCCAATAGTTCGCCACATCATTGTGAATGACAGCAAATCGGCTACGTACAAACTGGGTTTGTTACGTTGTATTACCGTCATTGCCGAGACATTGCCTGGCTTGGTGATGCGCCGCAATGACACCGAAGTGACTCTACCCCTCGGTGCGCTGGCATTGGTGTGGTTGCAACTTTATTTGCCTTTACTGGCGCGCAAAAATATTCATCAAAACCCGCAGGGCACCTATGGCTTTGCGAAGACCGCGTTTTTTGAACTTGGAAAACTGTCAGGTTTTGATTTGCAAATGGGTGGCAGGTTTGAGGATGGCAAGGCTGCTTGGGTGCATCAGGCGTTAAAAGATGCCGCTGCAAATATTCTGAAAATGCCCACCACGTACACCACTTGGCCTGGAACAGATTCCCCTGTGTTTTCTGGACAAACATTTCGAACCCGAACAACCGGCTCGAACTTGTGCCTTGATAAAGAATATTTGAGTAGCTTTGGTGAATTCAATGTACCCACTTCAATTTGGGACTGTTGCAGCCAATACGCCTGCTGGATCGACCCCGCTTTGGTGAACGAATGGGCACTGGTAAGCAAAAGCTGGAACAAGGGAGTAGCCGTTAGCACCATTCGCGATGCCCTTGAATTGAACCCGCCGAAGCGTTGCGTTACAGAAGCCCGCAAACTTGCCATTGCGCTGATTGAATCGAATGCCGATTTGCGCTGCGTGTGGACTGCCGGAAAGTTGAACGATACCAACCTAGCAATTGACCACTGTTTTCCGTGGGCACGCTGGCGTAACAACGACTTGTGGAACTTGTTGCCAGCCACTGACAAAGCCAACAACAGCAAGTCAGACAAATTGCCTTCAGCACCCCGGATGGAAAGCAGCAAACCTGCTATTACCCGCTGGTGGCAGGAGGGATATTTGCAATCGCCGTTGAGCGAGAGTTTTTGGGTGCAGGCCAAGGCAGCTTTGCCTTTCAGCGAGCAGCTAAGTGAAGTGGACGGACTTTTCGATGCGATGTGTTTGCAGCGTGCGGTGTTGAGGAAGAATCAAAGATTGGAAGAGTGGCGGTAGTGAAATGTGGCGGCTGGACTTCTACTTTTCGGCCGAAGCGGCCGTGAGACTTTCGACTTGGACCGTCTCCAAAGTGGTCTTGAGCCGACGTGGGATAACGCCGCGTTAATAAGGCGGGAGTAATGTGTGCCAAACTTGAGCGAAGCGAAACCAGCACGTTGCGGAGTCGCTCTTAAACGCATTGTGATGCGCTTACGCTTCTGCAATTGGACAGAAACGTTCAAAAAGCTCTTCAGCTTTGCAAAAACCATGAGTTAGGGGATAAACCTTTTTCTCTTCATTGATGTAAAAGAGGGCGGGAAACCCACTAACTTGAAAACGACGCGTAATTGCTAAATGTTCCTGAAACTGAAGTTCAGTTTCCTTGGAGTGAAGGACACCTAAAAACTGCTCCTCGCATAAACCTATTGTCCCAGCACAATCAATCAGCGTTTTATCTAAAGAAGGGTTCCTGGCTTCACGGTAATAAGCAGATTGAATAGCTCTCACCATATTTTGAGAGTTCTTTACGGCTAACTTTTCAGCTGATATCACTGCCCTACAAGCTTGGTAGGTTGAACGATAAGGTGTATTTCGATCCCAATAACTGTGATTAAACGTTACCTGAGAAACCATTTCTATTTTATGCCAATAAGAAGAGATCGCTTCTTTTAGGTTTTCGTTCATGGGTTCTGTTGTATCAGGAGCTAACCCCCCCATGATCCAGTCCACTTCCGCTAAAGGATACTGTTCTAGAAATCGATCTAACTCCGGCTGAAACCCATAACACCAAGCACACATAGGATCCATTACGTATAAAAATCGCATACTCTCTCCATCTACTCCGTAGAACGGGGGACTCTGGCACATAACTTGACTTATCGAACGATAGCAGCAATATCTATTCATCCGAATATCGCGAATTATTTCTTTAACTGAATTATTTCAAATGCTTGCTAAGCATTGCATGAACGGGATGAAAATTAATCCTGGTCATTCGCCACCAAATTGTGAGCCTGGAACTCGATTCCTAAGATCAGCGTCATGATCGACTGTCGCCTAAGTTTCGAAGTCTGCTTTCGCTAATAACTCAGATGTTTCAGCGGTCAGTCCCAATATCCGCTCCAGCCGATAAGCTGTCCCTCAAACCACCGTCAAAAACTCCGCCACCACAACCATTTCTTCTGCATCCTCGGCACTCAGTACAATCGCTTCGTGTTGGTCATTCGTTGATTCTGGTTTCAACACAATCACGCTGGTCACCACGCCATCTTCACCATAATGCTTTTCGCTTTTGTAGCGTTTAATGGTGTATTGCCCACCCAGTTCAGGGTCTGAAATACGGCGGTGTTGTACCACCACAATTTTTCCGTTGCGTGTGCCCTGCGGGTTGAAGTGAAACAGGCACCACGCGCCGGGATGTATGCGTTTGTTCATTGAGTCGCCTTCCACGCGCGCTACAAAATAGCC
Organism: Limnobacter sp.; assembly: GCF_043511195.1. Taxonomy (NCBI): domain Bacteria; kingdom Pseudomonadati; phylum Pseudomonadota; class Betaproteobacteria; order Burkholderiales; family Burkholderiaceae; genus Limnobacter; species Limnobacter sp. Next base: position 1,278,350 of record NZ_CP121330.1, read on the forward strand.
TTCGCTGGCGTGCAGGTGGGTGGGCAACACAACATGGTCAAACGTGTCGGCTTCCTGGTATTCGCTAAACTGCCCAGCGGCAAATTTCAAATCGAAAATGGGTACGCTGTTGGCGGCTTCCTGGCCTGCTTGCACAATGGGTAAGTCCAGCCCTTCGTATTTGTTCAACATTGGCGCTACCTCCACTTTGTTCAGTTCAGTCAACAGCGCTTTAAAATGTGCGCGTGTTTCCTCGTCGGTAAAGTAAACGTAACACCCTTTCATGCCGCGGGTCATCAGGGTTTTGTAGGTATTCTTGATCACTGCGTCGGCCAAGGCCAAATTATTGGCTCGGTTTGTTTTCAGTCCTCCTTTAAACCCTTTGATGCTCTGGTCCATGTTGCTGCGCTTGAATGCGTCGGTGATCACTTCGCCATTACGCACTACAAAATCGGGGCCAACAATGACACCCACATAGTCCAGCTCTAGCCCTTGGCAGGTGTGTATGCAGCCCACTTGTTCCACGCTGTTGGGCTTGATTATCCAGGTGCTGCCATCGTCGTCCAGGTTCCATTGGGCTTTGTAGCCGTATTCGGGAAATTCAATATCGAAGGCTTTGGGGGTCTTTTTGCTTTTCCAGTCCCAGCAGTAACCAGCCACCACGCGGGCTTTGTTGTTCACTTCGTTTTTCTGGCGTATGGCGTTGTGCAGGGCGGTGGGTGAATCGAATACTTTGAAATCAAAGTCCAACCCGTCCATGTTCAGGTTGGCGGTGGATTTGATGTGCAGGTGGTGGTTTAGCCACGCAATGTAGCCATCGCTGCCATTGCAGCGAAATTGCGAACGTAGTTCTTGTTCAATTACTTCGGTGCCCAAGGCCTTCGCCCATTTGCGAATTTCCGCTTTGCTGCCAATGTCTTTGAAGGTAACGCGCTGATCTTCGTCCAAGAAGAAAATGCACAGCTTGCTGGCGTGGATCAGTTCCTTAATTTGGTTCTCGCCCAAATTGCCGTATAGCCCGCTTTTTTCATTCAAGCGGTGAGCTTCATCCACCAGTAACACATCAAACTGATTGGCTTGGTTGTCTACATACCCGCCCGATCCACGAAATAAATTCGCGATACGTGTTTTTTTGAGTGTGCCGGTCAGCTTGGCTTCAAACACGGCGCGGGGTGCTGCGTTTTTCGATACGTATTGGCACACCTTGCCACGTTGCGTAAATTCACTCAGTAAGTTAATGGCTACCACCGACTTGCCCGTGCCAGGGCCACCCTCCACAATCAACACGCGTTTTTTCTCATCATCGCGTGCATGGGCCATGTCCAATGCCATTTCATACACTAGCTTTTGGTCGTCGATCATCAAAAACTCGCGGTTGCCCAACAGCATATTGGCTAAGCTGTCTGCGAGGTTTTTGGAAGGGCGAATTTTTCCGTGCTCAATGCGGTACATCAAGTCGCTCTGGTCGCCGTACTTCACATGCTTTTTTAAAAACTCGGAAAGCTTGCGTGCGTCTTTTGAAATGAAGACAGGCGCACGGTCGGTGTGTGCTTTGTAAAACGGATCGTTGATTACTTGGGCATTGTTCAAATTGTGCAAATACGCGCAGGCACTTAGGCGTACCTGTTCGTTTTGCACCACCTCGGAATAATCTTCGATCAGCGCGGCATAAGTCCACGCTTGGTAAGAAGGGTGGGGCGTGTTGATGTTGCCCTTACCTAGCCAGGTGTTCACTACGGCGTCTTGCTTGGTGGCTTGCACATCACTCCACTGCTTCAATTCAATAATTACGGCGCATTCTTCAAGCTGGGCGTTGCGGCCAGTCAAAATAAAGTCGATGCGTTTGCCCGTTAGCGGAATGTTGTATTCGATTGAAACCAGCGAGTCGCCGGGAATGTCGGGATCGTTCAACACTTGGCGCATTTCTTTCATCGAGTTGCGCCAAGAATTTACTTCTGAGTCCCCCGCTCTGCGGAACAGCTTGCGCTGAAATTCGCGGTGAATGACTTCGTGAATTTGATCGTCCAACACGTCGTCGAGGAATTTCGATTTGCTGGCGGTGTAAACGATCATCGCGGGAGTGGTTTGTTCTTATGCTTTGAATGTATCAGGAAACCTTCGTTGAATGAACTATTTGAGGTGGGGTAATTGGGGGCTACAAATGGGTGGGGAGGGCAAGCAAAGCTTTAGAACTGAATGCCAGTAATTGTTACAGAAGAAGCTTGACCTTATTGAAATGGGTGGTTGTTGGTGGTTCGTAACAAAAGCACAGAGAGTTTGACTTACGCACCAAAAAAGGTAGATTTAAGCGAAAGTGATTTTTCCATTAAGCAATTCAAATTGAATTGCGTTTCTTATCGTCAGGCCTCAGGTGATGAGCCAGTTAGAGCGTGGCTAAAGGCCTTGAAACCCGATGCTGATAGGAAAATCGTAGGCGCTGATATTTTGACTGTTCAGTACGGGTGGCCGTTGGGTTTGCCGCTGGTCGATAATTTGGGCGGTGGTATTTGGGAGGTTCGATCAAAGTTACGCAATCGAATTGCCAGGGTGTTGTTTGTGATTGAAGACGGCGCAATGATTTTGCTTCACGGTTTTATCAAAAAGGTTCAGAAAACACCAGTGCAAGAATTAGAGATCGCTAAGGATAGGCTGAGTAAGTTAAGGGGCTGTAAATGAACAAACACGTGGGCTCAAATTTTGAAGACTTCTTGAAAGAAGAAGGTATTTTCGAAGAAGCGGAAGCTTTGGCCATTAAGAAAGTGATTGCTTGCATGATTGAGCAAGAAATGATTTCCAGGTCGATACCAAAAACTGAAATGGCGCGGAAAATAGGAACAAGCCGAAGTCAGTTGGACCGACTTCTTGATCCTGAAAATACATCAGTCACTTTGGCAACGCTTGTCAAATCGACAGCAGCGATCGGAAAAAAAATGGTGATCACTTTTGAGGATGATCCACAAGCCGTAGTTGCCTAACCTTCCACCAAACTTTTCGCCACTGCCTCGGCCACTTCAATGCCATCCACACCAGCAGACAAAATTCCACCTGCGTAGCTGGCCCCTTCACCGGCCGGGTACAGGCCTTTCACATTCAGGCTTTGGAAATTGTCGCCGCGTGTAATGCGCAAGGGCGACGATGTGCGGGTTTCAACACCGGTCAACACTGCGTCGTGCATGTCGAAGCCTTTAATTTTTTTTCCAAACGCGGGCAGTGCTTCGCGCATGGCGGTAATGGCATATTCAGGCAGGGCTTGCGCCAAATCAGTCAGGTGAACCCCAGGTTTGTAGGAAGGTTCTACGCTGCCCAGTTCTGTCGATGGTTTGCCTGCAATAAAGTCGCCCACCAGTTGGCCAGGCGCTTCATAGGTGCTGCCGCCCATCACAAAGGCATTCGATTCCAGCTTGCGCTGAAAGGCAATGCCTGCCAGCGGGCCGCCGGGGTAGTCGGCTGGGCTGATGCCCACCACAATGCCCGCATTGGCATTGCGTTCGTTGCGGGAGTACTGGCTCATGCCGTTGGTGACTACGCGGTTTTCCTCCGAGGTGGCCGCCACCACCGTGCCGCCGGGGCACATGCAAAAGCTGTACACCGAACGGCCATTGGCAGCATGGTGCACCAGTTTGTAATCGGCTGCGCCGAGCAGCGGGTGGCCTGCATGTTGGCCCAGGCGGGCGCGGTCGATCAAGCCTTGTGGGTGTTCAATTCGAAAGCCCACGGAAAATGGTTTGGCTTCCATGTACACGCCGCGTTCGTGCAGCTTGGCAAAGGTGTCGCGTGAACTGTGGCCCAGCGCCAGCACCACATGGTCGGCGCGCAGTTCGTAGTGCTTGCCGTCTTGAAAGTTCTCGATGGTCAGACCACGAATATGGCCGTCTTCAATGTGGAAGTCGCTGACCCGTTGCTCAAAGCGAATTTCGCCACCCATGGCGATAATTTGCTCGCGCATGTTCTCAACAACCTTCACCAAACGGAAGGTGCCAATGTGCGGCTTGCTCACCAGCAAAATTTCTTCGGGTGCGCCGGCTTTCACAAATTCGGTCATCACCTTGCGGCCCAGGAAGCGCGGGTCTTTGATTTGACTCCACAATTTTCCGTCCGAAAACGTACCCGCTCCGCCTTCACCAAACTGCACGTTCGATTCGGTGTGCAGCACGCGCTTGCGCCACAGGCCCCAGATGTCTTTCGTGCGTTCGCGCACTGGTTTGCCGCGTTCAATCACAATGGGTTTGAAGCCCATTTGCGCCAGCATCATGGCGGCAAAAATACCGCAGGGGCCAAAGCCGATTACCACGGGTCGAATGGCAGGGGCTTCATTCAATTTCACCGGCAACTGGTAAACCATGTCGGGCGCAGGCCGAATGTGCGAGTTGGTGCTGAACTTGTCAAGAAGTTGGGCTTCAAGCCGTGCACTATTCAGTTTCACGTCCACGATGTACACCAGCAGCAGCTTTTGCTTGCGGGCGTCGTAGCTGCGCTTGTAAATGCTGAAGCCTTGAAGCTGGTCGGCAGAAATTTTAAGCGTGCTGCAAATTAAGGCGGGCAGGGCGTCTTCGGTGTGGTCGAGTGGAAGCTTCAGCTCGGACAGGCGGATCATGGCGTGTGTACCTTGTGGATCTGTTTTTCGGATCAAGGGCGTATTTTATGCTTTTGCCTGCCAAAGTGCACTGATTCGCGCGGCTATTTTTTTGCCGTGTGACTGTGCAATTTCTTCAATGGTTAGTTCGGGGCGAACAGTGCGCGCTTGCGTTAAAGCATGTTGGGCACATTCTGCGTTACCCAATGTGTCGAACGCGGCAGCTTGGGCCACATGAGCCAGATGAAAGCGCGTGTCATGCTGAACAGCTTTTTGGGCTTCTTCCAGGGCCTCGTGGGGGCGGTCTGCACGCAGCAGGAAGCAGCTTAATATCCACAACCAGAAGCCGAGTCGCCTGTCTTTTGGGCTAATGCGCATGCCGAGCCGCATTTGGGCGATGCCCTTTTCAAGCTCGTTCATCATTGCCAAAGCCGCACCGTGGGCCACCTGTGCTTGTGCGTTGCTTGGGTTCAAACGCAAGGCCGCCTGCAAGGTGGTTAGTCCTTGCCGGGTTTGTCCCAGGTCGCACAGCGCGCAGCCTGCGTAACCCATGACTTCGGAATTTCCTGAGTCCAGTTCAATCGCTTTTTGTGCGGCATTCAGGGCGTTGGCCTGAACTTCGTCAGAGTGGGGAAGCAGGCCAATGTTTCGTGACAGTGCTGTGAGCAAGGCGAAATGTGCCTGAGCCAGCCCAAAGTCACGGTCTATTTCCAAACTGTTTTCGAGTTGATGCCGCGCATTGCGCAAGCCGGTTTCGCTCCAGCCGTGCTGGCCCAGTGCGCCCATGGCTTCTTGGTAGTGTGCCCAGGCGTCGAGGTTGTGCGGGCGTTGCCGGCGAATGTGTGCAATCTCCGCTTTGATCAGTTCGGGCTCAAGCTCGCTGAGTACCCCTCTTGCAATGTCTTCCTGCAGGTCGTGGCCGTCTTGGGGAGAACTCTCGAAACGACCACTCCAGAACACCTGCCCAGTGTGTGCGTTTGCCAGTTGTACATTCACACGTATCAAATTGCCCACGGGCCGAATGCTGCCCAGAACTGCGTATTGCACTTGAAGTTGTTCCGCGATTTCGCCCAGACTGGCTTCAGAATGCTGAAACATTTGTGTGGATGCTTGTGAAATGATCAAAAAGCCGGGCACTCTGGCCAGCAATGCAATCACGCCTTCAAGCAAACCTTCAGCCAAAAATCGCAAATCAAATTGTTCGCCCAGAATTTTGAAAGGCATGACAGCAATTGTGGGGTGTTTGCTTTGCGAGGCGACTTGCACGTCGGCGGTGGATTTGACCGGAAGGCTGAACTGGTAACCACGCCCAGTCAACGTGGCAATGGCTTGGCTACCCAGCACCTTGCGCAAAGCCGATGTTTGTACCGTCAAATTATTTTCTTCAACCACCACACCCGGCCACACGGTCTGAAGAATTTCATCTTTGCTAAGCACCCGTTGGTGGTTGCTCACCAAGCACAACAAGAAATCGAAGGTGCGTGGGCCCAAATGAACGATTTCACCTTGACGCAACAGAATTCGTTCGCCTGTGCGCAATTCAAAGTGACTGAAAAAATAGGAAGGGCTCAAGTGACATTCCTGCGGTGGGCTGTTAGTAAAATATAGCAAACATTTAGGAATTCCTAGGGATTAAAAACCAGGTGGTGCTGCACAGTGAAGGCATTGAGTCGTTCATTGTTTTTACACCACCGGAGTTTGCCATGTCTGTTTCTGTACCCAATGCCCAGCGTGAAGTGCGCGCCCTTTACAAGGAAGATCCCGGTGCTGCAATGGTGACAGACCATGCGGTGACCCGCGGAGTCGATCCTTCCGATCCTTTTCATTCTGTTGTTGAACCCATGGATGGCTGTGGGGTGGCAGTGCCAATTGGTGTACACCGCGCCTTGGGTGGTTTGCACGATGCGCCCACTCCGGGCGACATGTTGTGTGCGGCGCTTGCTGCCTGTCAGGAGTCTTCCATGCGCATGGTCGCAAATGTGCTGGGGGTTGAACTGGAGTTTCTGGAAGTTCGCGTGACCGCTGATGTGGATGTGCGTGGTGCGTTGAACATGTCGCCCGATGTGCCGGTTGGCTTTCAGCGGATGCGGTGTGCGGTCCAGTTCAAAGTCACGGAGGGCACTCATCCTGACATGGTCAAAGCGCTCACCTTCGCGGCCAAGCGCTGTTGTGTGGTGCAACAAACGCTGAAAAATCCACCCCAAGTTGAAACCAGCTTTCAGCTCAACTAAACTCGATTCATCCTTCATCTATTTCAGGATCGCCATGGCCTCTGTTCAGCCCTATTTCAAAGAGGCCGGCTCCGGCCCCGCTGTGCTGTGTTTGCATGCCAATGCCTCCCATTCTGGCCAGTGGAAAGGTTTGATGCATTTGCTTTCGCCAGAGTTCAAGGTGATCGCGGCCGATTCTTATGGCTCGGGACAAACACCCGACTGGCATTCCGATCGCGTCATTTCCCTTCTTGATGAGGTTGAATTATTGGCGCCCGTGCTTGAACAGGCTGGTGAGCAATTCACATTGGTGGGACATTCTTACGGTGGCGCGATTGCCCTGAAAATTGCGCTGATGTTTCCTCATCGAGTGCGTGCCCTTGCGTTGTTTGAGCCCACTTTTTTCTCTGTGGTTGAACATGAAAGCCCCTCGCCAAACGAGGTGGACGGTATTCGCCGTGCAGTGGCCAATGCCAGCGCGGCTTTGGAGGGTGGTGATTCAAACCTGGCTGCGCAGCACTTCATTGATTTTTGGATGGGGCAGGGCAGCTGGGCAAAAACACCAGAAGAGCGCAAGCCAACGGTGGCGGCCTCGGTGCGCAACGTGCGCCGCTGGGAGCACGCTTTGTTCAGCGAACCAACCACCCTGGAAGCATTTCGGGGCATACAAGCCCCGGTGCTGTGCATGGTCGGTGGCAAGTCGCAATTGTCTGCACATTCAGTTGCCAACAGATTGGTTGCGACCTTGCCGAGGGTAGAGTTGGTGGAGTTTCAGGAGTTGGGCCACATGGGCCCAGTGACGCATCCAGATGTGGTCAATGAAGTCATTTCACGTTTTGTGAAAAAGTCCGGTTAATACCATTGCTACAGGCAGATATTTTTTGAGAATGCTGACCATGGCTTGTGCATCTGCGTCTTTGGTGCGTACTCCATGGTGTTCAAGGATGGCCTGAACGATTTGAAAATAGCCTTCGTAAGCCATCGTGAATATCTGAAGGGTTTTTTCTTCAGGGAGTAATTCACATGCTTCGAGGTAATTCTTTGCATTGTCCAAAAAGCTCTTAACTGCTCCTGTTGTGGGCAATACTTCCTCAAACGCTTTGATCTTGATCAGGTTTTCATATTCAGCCGGTCTTGGCATCAGGCAATACCATTAGTTTTGGAGCTTCATTAATTTGTCGGCAGATTGGATCGTTTTGAATCAACCTTTTCCATTCACTGGGTTTGTAAATAGTGAAGTTGATAGGTCTGCCAAGTGAGCCTTCCATTGTATGAATCGGTTCGGCAATATCCAAAACACTTAACTTGCCGATGATCATCAGATCTATATCACTCGAGCTAGAGTCTTTTTCTGTTGCGATCGAGCCGAACACATATGCTTCGTCGATTAATTTTGAAAAAGGTGCAAGCACATCGCGAATTGGTTCTGTGATGCCAAATGTTTTTTTAGCAATCGAGGTCAACTCGGAATAAAGGAAGTGATCTTTGTTCGCATAAATTTGACGAAGGCGTCCGTATTCTCTGTTCTCCTTCAGAATACCTGCCGCCAACAAACGTTCGATTTGTTTTTGTGTGCTTCCTCGCCCTGTGTTTGCAATGTCTAGCAGTGCACCCAATGAATATTTGCGTTCTGGATTCAGCAGTGTGGCTCGAAGCACTCTCTGCACTGTGGGTGTAAACATGAAGTCGATCGAACTCATATATCCATATATTAGGGATTAATATCCACATTATATGGATTTTTAAGAAAATCCACAAACTATGGCGTTAAATCCATAGTTTGTGGCTTAAAGCGACTTACCGGCAATGCTTGCGCAAAGCCAGCAGCGGTATGGCATACAACACCGCAAAGCCTGTATTCATAACCGCGTTTTGCCAAAAGCCGCTGTACAGTGAAAACGCGGTGTCGGGCACATACCAAGCCAACACGGATATCGCAATCATGTTGCATGTTGACTTGGCGTCTTTGGCTGAAAGCCTGCGTACCAGCATGAACATAAGCGCACCCCAGCCCACCATCACCGAGCCCATCACGGCGTGGGCCAGTTCAATGTAGGCAGAGGCCTGAGGGTCAAAGGCAGCAAATTGTGCAGGGTTTTGAAATACCAACAATCCGAATGCCTGCTGGGTAAGCCCGGGCGCGAGCACCATGAGAAGGCCAAACAGTACAGTGAATTCAGTGGTGTAGGTTAGCCATTTGATCCAGAAGGTTGGAGTGCTGGTCGGTGTGTGGGGCATGGTCGTGGTTTGCATGTCGAATCTCCTTGCGTGGTTGAAAGTGGTCGGGTTCAACGCCAGTTTCAACAGGAAGGGTCATTGCATCAATAACCTGCCAGGTCATAGATTCCAGTAATTTTCCGTGGCAGTATTGGCACATGCACGCACACGCCCCTACCAAACATGCCGGAATTTGCCTTCGCGATTTGCGTTCAAGGCAGAAGGAGAGTCAACTCGATTTGGCTTTGCGTGTGGGCGTGTCTCAGCGACATTTAAGTTGCATTGAAACCGGCAAGGCCAGTGCCAGCAAAGACATGTTGCTGGCCTTGCTTGAAGGTTTGGATGCGCCACTTAGCGAACGGAACGAAACTTTGGTGGCCGCGGGTTATGCGCCGGTGTTTGGCAACAGGCCGATCGATCACCGCGACATGCACACCATCAACGAGGTGATTGATTTAATGCTGACGGCGCAACATGCCGCGCCCGCCATGGTGTTGGACAGTCAATGGAATTTGGTGAAATTCAACCCCAGCTTTGTGCGCCTGTTGCAATTGCTCGAGTTTGATATGGCTGCTTTGCAAGCCACGCCCAATGTGCTGCTGGCATTGACGGCACCGGGTGGTTTGGCCACGCGCTTGCTCAACCCCGCAGAGGTATTGGGCGACGTGCTTCGCAGGGCGCAACGTGAAGCATTGCATGTGCCCTCCCTTCAAGCCATGCTGCAACACATTCCGCAGTCCATGTTCGATACAAAGCAGCCGCAGAGTTTTAACAACCCCACTTTGGTAACGCGATTCAAAAGCACTGCGGGCGAACTGCGATTCATCTCAACCTTCACCAGCTTTGGGGCTCCCTTGGACATCACCGCCGCGTCGTTAAGAATTGAGCATTTGTTCCCGGCTGATGATGCCACCCGCAAGGTGTTTTCATGATCAAAACATTTCTGCTTTTTGCGGTCACTGCATTCTTTGAAATATTGGGTTGTTATTTGCCTTACCTTGTTTTGAAAGAAAACAAGTCAGTGTGGTTGTTGCTGCCGGCTGCAATCAGTCTCGCCTTGTTTGCGTGGTTGCTTACCTTGCACCCCACCGCGTCGGGCCGGGTTTATGCCGCTTATGGCGGTGTGTATGTGGCCATGGCCTTGGTCTGGCTTTGGGCTGTGGATGGGGTAAAGCCCACAGCATGGGACCTTGCAGGCGGAGCGGTCACTTTGCTGGGCATGGCCATTATTGTGGCTGGCCCACGTCATATTGCGTAAAAAAATGGGCGATGAGTACCTTATGATCCGATTTTTTCTAGTGCCAGTTTTCCTGGCCTTGGCTGTGTTTGCCATTTGGTGGTTTTCGCAAACGCCCAGCCACAATCGGCAATGGGCTGACGATGTTGCCCACATGCTGCAGGCCGATGTGAATGGCGACAAGGTCGTGCTGAAGAATGTGCGCAATTTTGAATGGCGCACAGAAACGGATTACACGCCGCGTTGGGAAACACGCGAATACGATTTAAGCCAGTTGCAAACAGCCGACTTGGTGCTGTCGTACTGGATGGGGCCGAAGATCGCCCACACCTTGGTGTCGTTCGGTTTTGCGGATGGGAAGTACCTGACTTTCTCGCTGGAAATTCGAAAAGAAATCGGCGAGAAATTCTCCGCATGGAAAGGTTTTTTTCGGCAGTACGAAGCCATTCTGGTGGCGGCTGATGAAGCGGATATTATTCGCACCCGGAGCAATGCGCGTGGCGAAGATGTTTACATTTACCGCATGGCGATTCCGCCTGAGCAACTGAAAACCTTGTTTTTGGCCTATATCGACCACGCCAAATCACTTGAAAAAACACCCGAGTTTTACAACACCTTGACCAGCAATTGCACCACGGTGGTGTTTGACATTGCCAAGCGGATTGTGCCCGATTTGCCGATGGATTATCGCTTGTTGCTCAGCGGTTACTTTGCCGAATACGCGCATGAGCAAGATGGTTTGGTGGAAGGGTTTGGCTACGCCGAACTTCAGGAAAAAGGCTACATTGTGCCGCGTGCCAAATCCATGCAGCCCGGCGAAAACTTCTCGGAAGTGATTCGCCGTGGCGTGCCCGGAATGTAGCAAAGCGCGCAATCCGATTAATCAGCAACCACCTGCCCAGCGTGGGTCTTTAATGCTGTAGCTGCGCGGTTTCATGTAGTCCACTGGGTCGCGCAGGTAGTCCACTTCAGGTGGCTTCGGTAGTTTGGCAACTGCGTCAAGCCAGGTGGTTTCATAGGCTGAAGCACCACCACCAATGCCGGGTGTCCAGGCGTCGTGGTGCGTGGGCAAGGCCACCTTGGGTTTGGTCAGGGCCACATAAGCCAAGGCATCGCGGTAGGCGCTGGTCACCAGGCCAAAACCCACAATTGCATTTAACTGCACATCCACACATTCCGGAAGTTTTGAAAGGGCATTCGCTACCGCTTCGCTTTCCGCATTGCCTGCTTTCATGATGCCGGTGGAGTCGTGCCAGAACCACGCAAAGTCGCCCGCGCGGAAGTGGTAAGCCCAAGTGCCACCGGCAGGTTGACCCACGCCGCCATCATCACGCAGGGTGCCGACAAAGCGCAGTGCCTCGGCCATGCTGGTATTCAGGTAAGTGGGAAAGGTCAATACGTCAGGAATGTACACCAGCGGCATGCCACCACTGAGCAAGTCGGTAGGTTCGGCGGCCGAGTGGGTGTGTTGCACCACATGCACCGGGGCCACATCTTCCCAAATCTGAATGGCGCGTGTGTTGCCGGCACCAGGGTTGGTTTGGTCACCCAGGTTCAGGCAGGGAAAGTTGTTGGCAATGCCTTCACTGGCCGCACGTTCGCGGGCAATGTCGCACACTGTGCTGCCCGCCACCAACAGTGCATTGCTAAGGCCCGCCACATAGCCAGCATCGGCGGCATGGTCAAAGTGCCCATGGCCGATGAATATGGCTTCGGGCTGAATGGCCGCCAGTTCTTCTCGGCCAATGGGCACATAGTCAGCGTGCAGGCCGACAATTTCCCAAGCGTCCATCAAGAACAAATGGCCTTTCATGCTGACAATAAAGCTCGATACGCCCACCCACCAAAATTTCACTTGCTCTGGGTCCATGGCATTCGCGCCAAGAATGCGTTCGCGTGTGGCTTGCAGTTCAGCGCTGGGTGCGCGGGCAGCAGGCAGGGGTTTGAAGTTACTTGCTTCAAATACATTGGGGCGGGTTTCGCTGGGCGAGGTTCGGCCCGTGGCTGTGGTCTCTGAACCGGAGTCACCGCCCAAGCAGGCTGACAAAAGTGGTGCAAAAAGCAGGGCACAGGCCCACAGGCCTGCACGTGAAATAGAAGGTGTCATTGTTGTGGGTGTTGAATGTGTCTCCAACACCTTGTACTGCCAACAACGTTGTTTTAGATGCCCTTCACCAAGGGTGAGAAAAAGCGAATGATTTTGACCAAGTCTTCTTTGGCCTCGGGCAAAGCAATGTTCATGGTGGGCCAAATGTGAGGCATGCCAGGGCGAGTCAGCAGGGTGATCTGTCCGCCCACTTTGTCCACCGCGTCGCGCAGCAGCACGGAATCATCCAGCAGGCATTCGTTTTCACTGGCGGTTACCATCAGTGGTGGTAGGCCTTTCAGTTTGCCCAACAGGGGCGAGGCCCGCTCGTCGGCCGGGTCATGGCCGCACATGTACAAATTGGCCGCATGCTCGATCATGTGGGCAGACAACATGCTGTCGGTTTTGTCATTGCCTTCAATTGAAGGTGACAGGCGACGCATGTCGGTGGCAGGAGAAATCAACAGGCCGCCATGGGCAGGCAGTTTGTTTTTAACCGCATGTTGCAGTACCGCCAAGCTTAGGTTACCGCCAGCAGAATCGCCGGCCACGAAAAGGGGTTCGCCAGCGGGTGTGTCAGCCACCAAGGCTTCAAAGGCTGCAATACAGTCGTCCAGCGGCGCAGGAAAAGGGTTTTCCGGTGCAAGGCGGTAGTCCACCATGAACACTCGAAATCCCAAGGCATTGGCCAAGGCGCCGCAGAAGGGGCGGTACATGGGTGGGTGCCCAGCCACAAAGCCGCCGCCGTGAACGTAGAGCAATGCGCCCTTTGGATTAACCGGAATCAGCCACTCGCCGGGTACACCGTCCAGTTGCCCTTTGATGTGTTTCAAGCCTTTGGGCACGGGCGCCAGCAAGTTGGATGCGGCGGTCACCATGCGAAACCTGCGTACAAAACCAGCACCATTTCCCCTGTAACTTTTCAGGGCAATGCTTGCAATTTTGTTCATCACTTTGGCTTGAATCGAGGGCATGGTTTTCCTTTTCGAAGGTGGGGTGAGTATTTATAGCACTGCCAGCGCTGATCAGTTTACCTTGAGTTTTCAATGCACTTGATAAATTCGGACAAATCCGGAGTCGATCCACAAACGCTATTTTCAGGGCTGAAAAAATCGGCACAATAAAAAAAGAGAAAAACCAAACGGAGACACCATGGCGATATTCGACGAAGACATTTTGATCATTGGCGCAGGTTTGTCAGGCATTAGTGCCGCATGCCATTTGAAAAAGGAATGCCCCAACCGAAAGTTCACCATCCTTGAGCGCCGTACCACCATTGGCGGCACTTGGGACTTGTTCCGTTATCCGGGTATCCGATCCGACTCTGACATGTTCAGTTTCGGCTTCAAGTTCAAGCCTTGGAAAAATGCGCACTTTTTCTCGCAGGGCAATGACATTCGCAGTTATGTGCACGAAGCTGCCACAGAGAATAAGGTGTTCGATCACATTCGTTTTCAGCGCAAAGTGAGCGATGCCAATTGGGACAGTGAGGCCCAACGCTGGGTAATCAATGCCGTGAATGAAGCCACTGGCGAGCCCGAGCAATACCGTGCCAAATTCATGATGGCCTGTGCAGGTTATTACAACTACGACCAAGGCTACCGCCCCGATTTCCCGGGCGAGAAAAACTTCAAGGGTTTGATTGTTCACCCCCAGCACTGGCCAGAAAACCTGGACTACACCGGCAAGAAAGTGGTGGTGATTGGCAGTGGTGCCACGGCGGTTACCTTGATACCGAGCATGGCTGACAAGGTCGAGCACATCACCATGTTGCAGCGCTCGCCTTCGTATATTTTCTCGCTGCCCTCGGTGGATGCACTCACCAAGGTGTTGCAAAAAACCTTGCCTTCCAAATTGGCGTACAAGCTGAACCGCACGCGCACCATTGGCTTGGCGCACTTCATGTTCAAGGCCAGCAAAAGCAAGCCCGAGGTGGTGCGCCGCTTTTTGATCGCGATGATGCGCAGGCAACTGAAGGGCTCCAGTGTAGACATCAAGCACTTCACACCCAACTACATGCCCTGGGATCAGCGCCTGTGCTTGGTGCCCGATGGCGACTTTTTCAAAGCCCTGCGCGGCGGCAAAGCCAGTGTTGCCACGGACACGATCAAGCAATTTGTAGCCAATGGCATTGAATTGAATTCGGGTGAAGTGCTGGAAGCGGACATTGTCGTGACCGCCACTGGTTTGAATGTGCAAATGGTGGGCGGCATGAAAATTTCGCTGGATGACGAGCCAGTCAACCTCAGTGAAAAAATGTTCTACAAAAGCGCCATGTTGCAAGACCTGCCCAATGCCGCTGTGGTGCTGGGTTACACGCATGCCTCATGGACTTTGAAATCCGACCTGGTCAGCGGCTTTGTATGCCGCCTGCTGAACCACATGGACAAAAAAAGCCATGCAGTGGCGGTGGCCAAAACTGCGGATGTGCAGCCTGTTGAAGGTTTCACGGTACTGGGCGGTTTGAATTCGGGCTACTTGAAGCGAGTGGCAGACCAGTTGCCGCGCCAGGGTGAAACCCACCCGTGGCACAACCGGCAAGACTTTTACCATGACACCAAAACTTTGCTGGAAGACCCGGTGGATGAACCGGGCATGATCTTCGAACCCGCGAAGGTTGAAAAAGCCAAACCAAAGTTGAAGGCGGTGGCTTAAATTTAATTGTCGCTGTCGACCAGGGTGAAGCGCTGGGTCATGCGCTCACCCACCTGTACCATTTCAAAAAACACGTTCATGGGGCGAGTCCAGGCGGTGTGTGCGTCGCCGCTCAGGGGGCGGTAAACCACCACTGGGCTCAAATCGCTTTCCTGAATGGCCTGGCAGATGATTTCATACAGCCCGCCTTTGTAGTGGCGGTAACGTTCGCCGGTTTTCACGCTGTGTGTTTGTTCTGGCACGTGACTCATGGGTGTCTCCTTTGTGGTTCAAAGTCATATTTCTTGAATATTCAAGGTCATATCGTTAAACTGTACGGCTGTCCTTGAAGAATTGAAAGGAGTTCCTGAATGCCTGCAAGCAAGCGAGCAACCGAGGAAACCAGCAAGCCGGTGAGCAAAACCGTGAGCAAGCCCGTTGCCAAAGCAGAGCCGTCTGAAAGTAAAGCGGCACGCCCTGTAGCTACAACCCGTAAACCATCCAAAACTGCGCTTTCACCCTCCGAGGTAACGCCGTTGGCCCTGCTTACGCCCAGCAAGCCTGCGCGTCGCCGCAGGTCGGGTGCTGCCAAGCCCAGAAAACTCAAGGGTGCCACAACCACTTGGCCATTTCCAACAGGCTCACGGCCTTAACCTGCTGAACGCTTCACTATGCTTCTAATCGATATTTTGCGCTTACTGCTGGAAACAGCCGCCAGCCTGCTGACCTTTTGTCTGTTACTGCGCGCGTTGATGCAGTGGGTGCGTATTCACCCCAGTAATCCCTTGTCGCCTTTTATTTTTTCGATGACCGATTGGTTGGTGAAACCGCTGCGCAAGGGTGTGCCCGGTTATGGCGGCATTGACTGGGCGTCCATTTTCGGTGCTTTTGTGGTCTCGTTTGTGTTGCACATAGTATTGGTGCTGCTCACGGTGGGGCTGTCCAGTGGTGGGCCGGGTGTGGGCTCATTGATAACGCTGACCATACCCATTGCCATTTTCTGGGTGCTTCGCAATGTCGCTTACCTGCTCATGGGTATTGTGCTGATTCAGGTCATTTTGAGCTGGGTGAATCCGTTCTCGCCGATCGCCTCTATCCTGAACGAGCTTTCCCGCCCGTTTTTGGAGCCATTGCGCCGGGTTCTGCCCACAATTGGTAACGCGGATTTGTCACCTTTGGCGTTTTTGCTGATTTTGCAAATCGTGATGATGGTGCTGCAAAGTTTGATGCCCGGATTCTGATCGCGCTGCGCAGTCAATAAAAAAAGCACCCCACGGGGTGCTTTTTTTGTTTCAAGTGCTGGTTGTGAATTAGCGAGTTACCCGAGAAGTGCCACCGCCACTTACAATTCGAACCCGGTCACCTGGGCGGAAATCTTCGCCAGCGGCATCCTGAACATAGGCGCGCAAGGTGCCGTTGTCCATTCGAACGGTGATTTCAAGACCTTGGCGCGTGGACGCATTGCGTTCAATGGCTTGGCCTGCTACGCCACCAGCCACTGCACCCACAATGGCACCCACTGCACGGCCGCTACCACCACCGACATTGCTGCCGGCAATACCACCGATGATGCCGCCTGCCGCTGTGCCCACACCGTTGGTGTCGCCTTGAATGGTCACTGTGCGTACGCTTTCTACTGTGCCTTGTTCGATAATTTGGGCGCGACGTGTTTCACCTTCGCGGTACACCTGACCCGAACTGCTTTGGGTGGCACAACCTGCAAGCGCTGAAAGCGCAATCAGGGCCACTGCGCCGGTACTTCTAAAACTGAACTGAATTGACTTGGCCATGACTAGTTTTTCCTTTCAAGTTACCAGGGTTGTTGGCCGAAAGCGGCTGCAAACCTGGATGCGATTTCTTCCCGGCTGTATTGGTAAGTTTGTGGGCCTTTGGCTGCAATCTTCAAAGAACCCATCAAGCTTGCCAGTTTGGCCGCATTGACTACGCCCATGCCTTCTGTAAGGCCATAGAGCAAGCCGCCGCGGTAAGCATCGCCGCAGCCAGTGGGGTCGGCGATCTGTTCTGCTTTAACGCATTGTATGTTGTGTCGTTGACCCTGTGTAAATACCCAGCTGCCTTCCGCGCCGCGTGTGACTACCAGTGCTTCCAGCTTCTCTGCGATTTGTTCCAGACTCAGGCCGGTACGGTCGCACAACATCTTGGCTTCATAGTCATTGACCGCTGCGTACGTGGCAAGTTCCAAAAACCGGTCAAGTTCAGGTTTACCGAACATGGGCAGGCCCTGGCCAGGATCAAACAAGAACGGAATACCCGCTGCCGCGAATTGCTCGGCGTGTTGCATCATGCCGTCCCGACCATCGGGGGCAATAATACCCAAAGCGATGTCTCCCGCATCGGCAACCTGGTTCAAGTGCGAGTGGCTCATGGCACCGGGGTGAAAAGCGGTAATTTGATTGTCGTCCAGGTCGGTGGTGATGAAAGCCTGTGCGGTAAATTCTTCGCCAATCTGCTTCAGGCAACTGGTTTCAATGCCCAAAGTTTGCAAGCGTTGAAAGTAACCACCGGCATCGTGCCCAATGGTGGCCATGGGCACAGGTTTGCCGCCCAGCATATTCAGGCTGTAGGCAATGTTGCCGGCGCAGCCACCCCAGTCTTTACGCATGCTGGGTACCAGAAACGCCACGTTCAGAATATGTACCTGGTCAGGCAGAATTTGATCTTTGAAACGGCCTTCAAAAACCATGATGGTGTCGAATGCAATGGAGCCGCAAATTAAAACGCGCTTGGTGTTGGTGGGGGAATTCATGTGAAACAGTCCAGTAGTTAAAAATTGGCTTGGCGTTTATTGTTCGCTTGGGCCTTGGTCGAATAATTCAAGCCGAAAACCGGTTGCGGCGCTTTCGGGCAGTTGGGTGTTCAGCGTGCTCAGGTTCAAGTATGCCAGCACTTCCACTGTTTTTTTACCAGCAATTAACGGGGCTTGGCTGGCTGCGCTTTCATCCCTCAGCTGATAGTCGCTCGGGCTTAGCGATTTGCTGGCCAGTACCAGGCCTTGTGGGTCGAGTAGCTCTACTTTCAGGTGCGGCCACCGGGCTGGCAAGGGGAGCGGGTTGTGCAGTGTCAGGTCAACCCGCAAATTGTGTTCATCGAGCGCTTGCAAGCCGCTGCCCTCTACCTGTAAGGCTTGAGTAGCCGGGCTTGCAAACAGGCGCTGCATGCCTGGTGCGGCGGTGTTAATGTACGCAGCCAATTCTGGTGCCTTTTGCAGCAAGGGCACCCGTTGCCACCACAAAGCCTGAAGACCAAGCATGACAAGCAACGCCACGCAGGCGACTTTCAGGGCCGGGCTGCTGTGCTTGAAATTCAGCAATGGTTTTTTTGGGGCGGTGTTGGCAAACAATTCTTCAGAGCCGGTGCCGTCTCCACCGGTCAGGTTGTGATCGCTGGTGTAGCCGCTGTTGCCTTGCCGGGGACTCAAATCAAGTTTTTGCCATGCCTCAGTGTCAGCCGAGGTGAGGTGTTCAATACCCGAAAACACGGTTTGGCACTGCCCACAGCGCACCTTGCCTTCATGCAGTTGCAGTTGGCCAGAGGTGACTTTGAACAGCGTGTTGCAGTTGGGGCAGCGTGTGGCAAGGCTCATGGCGCTAGTTTAACCTTGCCGGACGAAGGGTTTGCCTTCAGTCGGCGGCTTTTTGACCATGCAGGCATACCCAGCCATCGCGTTCAGCCCACACCGCCAGGTTGATCCATTGGCGGTAGTGTTCAATTACTTCCTCGGCTTGCCGCGCCAACACGCCTGAAAGCACCAGTTGCCCGCCCGCTTCAACATGGTTGCACAGCGAAGGCGCCAGTACTTTCAGCGGGTTGGACAGAATATTGGCCACGACCACCGGGAACTGGCGCTTGGCCAAGGGGAAATCGGGCAAACCACAGGGCATTTCAACACCGTTGTTGCTGGCGTTGTAGGCGGTGCTGTCCACAGCTTGGGGATCGATATCCACACCAATGGCCTCGGATGCACCCAATTTGAGCGCAGCAATGCCCAAAATGCCGGAACCACAACCGTAGTCCAGCACGTTTTGGCCTTTCAGCGGAAACTCGCTGAGCCAGCGCAAACACAGAGCCGTGGTAGGGTGTGAACCCGTGCCAAAAGCAAGGCCGGGGTCGAGTACCAAATTGATTCGGTCGTCAATGTTTTGGGGTTCGTGCCAGGAAGGCACGATCCACAGGCGGGCGGAAATGGGAATGGGGTCGAATTGGGATTGCGTTAAACGAACCCAGTCTTCCTGAGGCACTTCGGTGTACTCAATTTCTGCTTTTCCCAGCAAATTGGCGGGGATTTCGCCGAAAATTTGTTCACCTTCGGCCTTGTTGCGAAACAGGGCCACCACATTGTTCAGGTTCCACGCCGCTGATTCAGGTTCCATGCCGGGCTCGCCAAACAAGGGTTGCTCGTCTTCGCTGTCGGCATTGGCGTCTTCAAGGCTGACGGCCAAGGCCCCCAACTCCATGAGCAGGTCCGACACTTCGTCGGCTTGCTCAAAGGGCAGGGTGAGTTTGGCTTGTATCAGTGGTGTGGCCTGTGCAGTCATATTGATTTACTTAAAGCGCGCTTCGAGTTTGTGCTCAAGGTAGTGAATGCTGGTGCCGCCCTCAACAAAGCGGGCGTCTTCCATCAATTCACGGTGCAACGCGGTGTTGGTTTTAATGCCGTCGACCACCAGTTCTGCCAGGGCTTGGCGCATGCGGGCCATGGCCTGCTTGCGGTCTTCGCCATAGGTGATCACTTTGGCGATCATGGAATCGTAATGGGGTGGAACGTTGTAGCCGCTGTACACGTGTGAATCGACGCGCACACCGGGGCCTCCCGGTGCGTGCCAGTTCTTGATTGGGCCGGGTGAGGGCACAAACTTGAACGGGTCTTCGGCGTTGATTCGGCATTCCATGGCGTGGCCACGGAATTCAATGTCGCGCTGGCGGAATCGCAATTTCTGGCCAGCGGCAATGCGAATTTGTTCCTGCACAATGTCAACACCCGTGATCATTTCTGTCACTGGGTGCTCAACCTGAACACGGGTGTTCATTTCAATGAAGTAGAACTCGCCGTTTTCATACAGAAACTCGAACGTGCCTGCGCCACGGTAAGCAATTTTGCGGCAGGCTTCTGCGCAGCGTTCACCAATGCGCTCGATCAGGCGGCGGGGAATGTTCGGTGCCGGTGCTTCTTCAATTACTTTTTGGTGGCGGCGTTGCATGGAGCAATCGCGCTCACCCAGCCACACGGCATTTTTGTGCTCGTCAGCCAGGATTTGAATTTCAATGTGGCGGGGGTTTTCAAGGAATTTTTCCATGTAAACCGCTGGGTTGTTGAACGCTGAACCTGCTTCGGTTTTGGTCATGGTGACCGCATTCAACAGTGCCGCTTCCGTGTGCACCACGCGCATGCCGCGACCACCACCACCGCCGGCAGCCTTGATGATGACCGGGTAGCCAACCTGGCGTGCAATTTTCACGATTTCGCGGGGATCATCGGGCAATTCGCCTTCCGAGCCGGGCACGCAGGGCACGCCAGCAGCGATCATGGCACGCTTGGCGGACACCTTGTCGCCCATCAGCAAAATGGATTCCGAACGTGGGCCGATAAATACGAAGCCGCTTTTCTCTACCCGATCGGCAAAACTGGCGTTCTCGGAGAGAAAACCGTAGCCCGGGTGAATCGCTTCTGAATCAGTGACTTCAGCCGCGCTAATGATGGCTGGAATGTTCAGGTAGCTTTCTTTGGAGCTGGGTGGGCCGATACAAACAGATTCGTCGGCCAGTTTTACATACTTGGCATCCACGTCGGCGGTGGAATACACCGCCACGGTTTTAATGCCCATTTCCTTGCAGGCGCGCAGAATGCGCAGGGCTATTTCGCCGCGATTGGCGATCAGTATTTTTCCAAACATGGTGGCAGCTCCTGTTCTATTCAATCACGAATAGAGCTTGACCAAACTCCACAGGTTGTCCGTTCTCGACCAGAATGGCCTTCACAACACCAGACTTGTCGCACTCAATTTCATTGAGCAGCTTCATGGCTTCAATAATACAAATGGTTTGGCCTTCTTTCACCGTGCTGCCAATTTCAACAAAATTGGACGCGCCCGGGCTGGGCGCACGGTAGAAGGTGCCGACCATGGGCGAGGTCACTTTGTGACCAGCGTCAACGGGGGCGGCGGCGGGCGTTTCCGCGGCAGGTGCTGCTGCGGGGGGCGCCATGGCTGCTGGCGCCTGCTGCATCATTTGCTGCGGCATGGCCATGGTGTATTGAGGCTGGCTTTTGACGATACGTACCTTGCCTTCGCCTTCAGTCACTTCCAGTTCGGAAATATCTGATTCAGCAACCAGGTCGATCAATGTTTTTAACTTTCTGAGGTCCATTTACTTGCTCCATCTAGGGAGGTTGGTTTTATATGGCAGTACCCAACCAAGCGCGAGGTGAATTGAGCCTAACTTCGCTTAGTGTGCACTGAAAATCAATTATTTTCCACCGTGGCGGGCATTGGTGAACCTTGCTTCATGGTTCGCCCAGATTTGGCGTTGCGTGAGCATACCCGATTTTAGCGTTGCAGTGCGTTAGTGATAGTACTCATCTGTATCCTGCCGGCTTCTGTGAGTATTTTATTACCATTTTCGTCCAAAATGACGGTAAATGGTAATCCTCCTTGTTGATTGCCAAGTGCTTTCCCCAATTCTGTGCCTGCCATCCCTGCAAGCACGATCGGGTAATTTACTGGGGTTTTTTGGAGAAATTGATCGACGTTAGAGGGGGAATCGATTGCAATACCAATCAACTCGATATTCTGCGCCTGCAGTTGTGGGTACAACTCGTCAAGTTCGGGCATTTCTTCCACGCAGGGTGGGCACCAGGTCGCCCAGAAGTTAAGCACCACAACCTTGCCTTTCAAGGCGCCCAGGTCGAGTGAGCCGCCCTGTGGGGTGTCAAATGTGTAGCCAGTCAGTGGGTAGTCGGGACCGTTTTGTGGCTTCAGACCAAAATACAGGCCAATGGCCAGGGCGAGAACTGCGGTCACAATCGGGATTAGTTTGTTTTTCATGGTGCTTCTATCAGGCGGGTCAAGCCCGCAATGTCGGTTTGAAAAGGGGTGTCGTCGGGTGCTTGCCTGT
The DNA here is from genome assembly GCF_043511195.1 of Limnobacter sp. NCBI lineage: Bacteria > Pseudomonadati > Pseudomonadota > Betaproteobacteria > Burkholderiales > Burkholderiaceae > Limnobacter > Limnobacter sp. The sequence goes on from NZ_CP121330.1 coordinate 1,300,417, forward strand.
TCAGCAAGCCGCGGCGCTGGATTGGGCTGGCCACGCCCAGCTGGAACCAGCGCTGTTTCCAGCGAAAAGCCACAGCGGGGAAGGACTTGCCAGCCAGCAAGGCATCTTCACAGGCGTCGAAGTTGATGTTCTGGTTTAACAACCAATAGTCCACTTCTTTTTCATCGTCGGCAAACGCAATAATGTGCACATCCGAATGGGCGCTGCCTGTGCCGTTCACCGCTGCGCCATACACAATGGGCTCGAATTGCTGAATACCTTGCATGAATTGGAGGGCAACTTCGCGCAATTCGTTCAGTTCGCCAGGCTGGCTGTCGGCTTGAAACAGGGCCTGGTAGGCGCGTAGTTCGTCTTGAATGTCTTGATCTGAGGGAAGGCGTTCGCGGGGAACCCTTTGTTTTCCAAGCAGGGCTTTGATCGCCTGATTGCGTGCGGTGGGGTAGTCGAGGCCCTCCTCGGCGATCAGTCGGGCTGCAGTCATCGCAATTTCAATGCGAAGTTCGTCTTGCGGGGCGAAGAATTCTTCCATACCGGCAGTGTATCCAAATTCACAGGCACTACAATATGGGCTTGTTCTGAAAGGAAGAAAGAATGCACATCCACATCCTCGGGATTTGTGGCACCTTCATGGGCGGTGTTGCCCAGTTGGCCAAGGCCTTGGGCCACACCGTAACGGGCTGCGATGCCAATGTATATCCACCCATGAGCACTCAGCTTACCCAGGCGGGGATCGAGTTGACCGAAGGTTTTGGTGTGGAGCAACTGGCCATCAAGCCCGATTTGTGGGTGGTGGGCAATGTGGTGTCGCGCGGTAATCCGTTGATGGAAGCCATTTTGAACACAGGCTTGCCCTACACCAGTGGTCCCCAGTGGATTGGCGAGCATATTTTGCGCGGCCGAAAGGTGTTGGCCGTGGCGGGTACACATGGCAAAACCAGCACCAGTTCCATGTTGGCCTGGGTGTTGCAACAGGCTGGTTTGAACCCGGGTTTTTTGATTGGCGGCGTACCCGGCGGTTTTGGTGTGTCCGCGACCTTGGGGCAGGGCGACTGCTTTGTGATTGAAGCCGACGAATACGACACCGCGTTTTTCGACAAGCGTTCGAAATTTGTTCACTACCGGCCCGTGGTGGCCGTGCTGAACAACCTGGAGTTCGATCATGCTGATATCTTCCCCGATCTGGCTGCGATCGAAACTCAATTTCACCATTTGGTGCGCACTGTGCCTTCTGAGGGGCGGGTGGTGTGCCCGGCCAACACAGAATCGCTCGAGCGCGTGTTGAAACGCGGTTGCTGGACTCCCGTGGAGCGTTTTTCCGCAGAGGGGGCTGACGCGCCGTGGCAAGCCAGGGTTTTAGGTGCCTCTAAATTTGAGGTGCTAAAAAATGGCGAACTGAAGGGCCTTGTGGAATGGGGCTGGTCAGGTTTGCACAATGTGAACAATGCACTGGCGGTGATCGCTGCTGCCCATGCCATGGGTGTGAAGGTCGCTGATGCCTGCAAGGCCTTGAGTGAATTTCCCGGCGTGAAGCGCCGCATGGAATTGCGCGGTGAAGCAGCGGGCGTGAAGGTGTACGACGATTTTGCACACCACCCCACGGCCATCGCTACCACGCTGGAAGGCGCGAAAGCTCGAATGGCAGAAATTGCTGCAGCGGAAGGCAAACCTGTGGGCCGCCTGATTGCCTTGTTTGAACCGCGGTCCAACACCATGAAAATGGGAACCCTTGCACAGGCTTTGCCAGCTTCTTTCGACGAAGCGAAATTTGTGGTGTGCTACACCGCGGGCATTCAGTGGAATGTGCGCGACACCCTGGGCAGTTTGGGCTCGCGCCTTTTCACCAGCGATGAGTTGAGCGAGGTCATTGATCATGTCGTGGCGCAAGCACAGCCCGGTGATTGGGTGGTTGCCATGAGCAATGGTTCTTTTGGTGGTATTCACCAAAAGTTGATCGACGCCTTGGCCTTGGGAGTACGGGCTTGACGCCTTTCGTTTTCAGCAGTCCCGGTGACTTTGCGCGCACGGGTGGGGTGGCCGATCTGGTGGTGTCTCTGCACGGGTGTCGCTCGTCGTCCAAGTCAGTGAAGGCACAAAAAATGATCGATGCCTTCGACCAAGCGGGTTTGAGTAGTCATTTGTGGGTGCCAGATCTGCCCGCGTCGCCTGCGCAGGCGTTGGCCTTGATTGAGCAGCACCTGGATGCCCGCTTGCAAAGCCAGCCCCATTTGTCGCTGACCTTCATTGGTAGCTCACTGGGGGGCTATTACGCCACGGTGCTGGCCGAATTGCACACCCAGGCCTCTGTTGTTTTGCTGAACCCGGCCATCAAACCCTATGACGATTTGCAAGATCAAATTGGTAAAAAGAAAGTTTATTTTTCAGACGAAGAAATTGAGTTTGTACCCGCTTACCTGGGCGATTTAAAAGCCATGGAGCAAACCAGGCTGACCGATCCGCAGCGTTACTTTTTGGTCGCAGCCCGCGACGACGAGGTGCTGAACTGTGACACCATGCTGGCGCGTTACCGTGGAGCGCACCAATTGCACTTGTTGGGTTCTGACCATGCCTTGAGCGATTTCGATGAAATTTTGCCCTTTGTGAAATTGGCCGTGGGTTTGCCATGAGCGGTGTTGGTGCTTGGACAAGGCATTGCCCGCCAAGCTGGCCGGTGTGGGCCCGAAACTGGGCGAGCACCCCAGGTTCGCTCACCCAGCGTTTGGTGCGCCTGAACAAGGGGTTTAAAGTAGAGCCTGTTGTGCAGGGCAAGGTGTTGATTAAACACGGGCCGGGCTCAAGGGGACGCAGTGTAACGGGCCAAATGATGCGGCAACGGCTGGTTCGCCTGCATGTGGACAATGCGCCTGTGGTGTTGGCGCAAACACTGGTTGAAACCGATGGCCCTGTGAACGACTGGCATTTTTGGCGGGGTTTGGGCACCCGTTCATTGGGCACGGTGCTGTTTTCCGACCCACAGGTTAAACGTGGTGAACTTTTTTTTGCGCGGTTGCCTTTGCGGCAGCCGTGGGTGCAGCGGCTGCTGACCCCAGCCATGAAAGTCGAAATGAACCGGCATGGTTCCGGCCGTGTGTGGTATGCCCGTTGTGCGCGCTTTTCGCGCAAACCGAATCGAACACCGTTGTGGGTCATGGAGGTTTTCCTGCCCCAACTTGAATACTATCTTTAGGACTGTTGATGAATTTGTATTACGAAGAGGCCGGAGCCTTTAAAGTGGGCCGAGTGCTTCAAGAGCAGGGCAATGCCTATCAGGTGGAAACCTTGCATGGCAAGCGCACCAAGGTGAAATCCAACAGTGTGATGCTGAAATTTGATGCGCTGGAATGTGCAGAATTCCACGCGCAGGTAGAGGCTTTGGCCAAAGAGGTGGACACCGAGTTTTTGTGGGAATGTTCGCCTGAAGGTGAGTTTGATTTCATGGCAATGGCCCTGGAGTATTTCGGTGAAAAACCGACCGTGGTGCAACAAGCGGCCACGTTGGCGGCCTTGCACGCGGCACCTATTCACTTTCACCGCAAAGGCAAGGGCATGTACCGTGCCGCCCCGCCCGAAATTTTGCAGGCCGCATTGGCAGGCCTCGAGAAAAAACGCCTGGCCGCCGAGCAACAGCAGGCGTGGGCAGATGCCTTGGTGCGTCGCGAATTGCCCGATGGCTTTGCCAAACAAGCTGCAACCTTGCTGGTTCGTCCTGATAAAAACAGCGCTGAATACAAAGCGTTGATGTTGGCGTGTACCGAGGCGGGTCGATCGCCCGATGTGTTGCTGATTGAGTGCGGCGCATTCAAATCAGTGCACGACATGATGCGAGCCCGCTTTGCCGCCATTTACTTTCCCAAAGGGCCAGAAATTGATTTGCCACCGCCGGAAATGCCCGCCGATTTGGCAGACCTGCCTGTCGCCAATGTGCGTGCTTTTTCCGTGGATGACATTTCAACCACGGAAATTGACGATGCCTTTAGCGTGGTTTGGCTGGATGAAAAACGTGCGCGCATTGGCGTGCACATTGCCGCACCTGCGCTGCTGATTTCTCGCGGAAGCCCTTACGACCGCGTGGCCCGTGAGCGCCTATCGACCGTGTATGCCCCGGGCGATAAAATCACCATGCTACCTGATCAGGTTGTGGAATTGGCCACGCTGGCCGAAGGTCGCACTGTACCGTCGGTCAGTATTTACGTTGAAGTGAGCACTGAAACTGGCGAGCTGATCAGTGAGCCCTACAGCGCCATTGAACAAGTGCCCATGGCTGCAAACCTGCGCCACAATCACCTGGACGCAGCCTTGTCCAAAGAAGTTCTGGAAGACCCTGAGTTGAATGAACTTGACGCGGTGGGGGAGTTTTTTCCAGCGTTGAAAATGTTGTGGAAAAGTTCGTGTGTGTTGCGAATGGAACGTGAAATTGTTCGCGGCCAGCCTGAGAAACACACGCGCATTGATTTCAATTTTTATGTGAGTGACGACGGCACGGTTGAAATTCAGCCTCGCCGCCGGGATGCGCCACTTGATTTGTTGGTCGCGGAGTGGATGATCTATGTAAACCGTGAGTGGGGCGGCATGCTTGATGAATGCAAGGTCACCGGCATTTACAGGGTGCAACCACCCATGGGCCGTGTGCGCATGTCTACCCATGCAGCGCCGCATGTGGGTTTGGGTGTGCCCCAGTACGCATGGAGTACTTCGCCCTTGCGCAGGTATGTGGATTTGGTGAACCAGCAGCAATTGATTTCACTGCTGCGCCAAGACCCGCCCGTTTACACCGCAACCGACGCTGAATTGCTTTCTGCGGTGAACAGCTTCGATGTCACCTACAAAGCCTATGCCGAATTTCAGCAAAACATGGAACGCTACTGGTGCTTGCGCTGGATTCAGCAAAAAGGGCGCAAGCAGTTTGATGGTGTGGTGGTAAAAGACGAACTGGTCCGTCTGGACGACATTCCCCTGTTTGTTCGTCTGGTGGGTGTCACTTCGCCGGGTCGTGGTGTGCAGGTGGAGGTTGAACTGGATCAGGTGGACGAACTGACCCTGACAGTTTCATGCAAGCTTTTGGCATTGAAGAAAGGCACGCCCACTCGTTTGCTGGACGATGAGGAAGAAGAGGAGGGTGCAGAAACACCCGAAATGCCAGAAGCGCCAGTCGATGTCATCGAAGCCGGGGAATCCGAGGGTGCCAGTGCAGCGGGAAGCCCCCAGGCGTGAATACCCTGCGTGCACCTCTCGGCGACATTAACTTGAAGAAGGCACTGGTGTTGTCGGTGCTCCTTCATGCTTTGTTGTTGCTGGTGCACTTTTCAAAACCGCAGGCAGACACCGCATTCAGTCGTCCGCTGGAAGTGATTCTGGTGAATGCGCAATCGCAGAAAACGCCCAACGACGCAAAGGTGCTGGCGCAGGTGGCGCTTGATGGTGGTGGGCAGGCTGACAAGGGCAGGGCGACCACTTTGCCCGGTCAAGCCGAAGACAAAGTCAACCAGCGCGAGTTGATTGCCAGCCAGGATCGCTTGAAAGAGCTGGAGGCTTTGCAGCGCAATTTGGCGGGTGCAGAATTGCGCACCACACCGCAAAACGAAGTGCTGGACACACGCCCTGGCAACGACCCAAAAAGCCAACGTGCACTTGAAATCAAAAGGTTGCAGGCGCAAATTGCCGACAACATCAAAAGCTACAACGAGCGGCCCAGAAAACATTTTTTCTCGCCGCGCACCTCGCCCTATGCCTTTGCCATTTACGAAGAAGCGTGGCGTGCCAAGGTGGAGCAAGTGGGCAATCAAAATTATCCCGATGAGCTCAAAGGGCGCATTTACGGCAAGCTGAGGCTAACCGCCTATGTGCGTGCGGATGGTACGCTTGAAGATGTGGAAGTGGACCGTTCTTCGGGGTCTGCTGTGCTTGATCGTGCCGCCTTGCGAATTCTGAGAATGTCCACGCCATTTCCACCTTTCCCTTCGGAAATGAGAAAGAAAGCAGATATTTTGGCGATTACCCGCACCTGGGTGTTCAGCCGTGACACCATCAGCACTGAGTATTAAGCCATGGAGATTCTTTGTTGAATGCGTTGAGTCGTCAAGCAGACCGCTACGTGGTGATCGGAAATCCGATTGCACACAGCATGTCGCCTTTCATTCATGCCGATTTTGCCGCACAGCTTGGTTTGCCATTGCAATATGAGCGCGTGCTTGCGCCGCTGAATGGATTCAGGCAAACCGTGGCTGCACTTCAAGCAGCCGGTGTGAAGGGCGCAAATGTCACCGTGCCTTTCAAGCTTGATGCTTTTTCAATCGCCAGCGAGTTGCCCAATACACTGAGCACGGCGGCGATGTTTGCACAGGCTGTCAACACGCTGAAATTCAATGCTGACGGTACTGTGCTGGCTGACAACACCGATGGTGGCGGCTTGTGCCGGGACTTGGCACGACAACTCAAAACACTCGGATTGCGTCTGGATCAGTGTCAGGTGTTGATGGTTGGTGCTGGCGGTGCAGCCAGCGGTTGCGTGGCTGCCTTTCAAGCGGCTGGCATTCAACACCTGACTGTGCTTAACCGCACAGTGTCCAAAGCGCGTGAGTTGGCAGAACGTGCCGAAGCAATTGATTTGCCTGCAGCAGGTGGGGCGCTGGACACGCCGCCCTCGCATTTTGAAATACCGGGCGCTCCGGTGCTTATCGTGAATGCCTCGTCAAGCAGCCTGAAAGGCGATATTCCCGTTCTTCATGCGGATTGGTATGCGCGGGCGGTGTTGGTGTACGACATGATGTACGCTGCAAAACCCACACCGTTTATTCGCTCCCTGCACCACCAGGATTTGGCCTGTAGCGACGGTTTGGGCATGCTGGTTTTTCAGGCACAGTTGGCCTTTGAGGTGTGGACCGGGCAGTCGCCCGATGCACTGGAAACTTTGACCAAAGTTCGGCAAGCCTTGCTTGCAAAAGCAAAACAACAATGACCATGGCTCGCAGAAAATCTTCCAAAGGCGGTAGCAAGCGCAAGTTCAGCCTGAATCCTTTGGCGTGGATGTGGCGGATATTTTTCTGGGGCTTTTGTGCGCTGGTATTGCTTCAACTTTGGTACCTTGCACAAATTGCCGTGTGGACGCATGTGAACCCCAGCAGCACCAGTTTCATGCAAACCCGTTTGGCTGAAATACGCAAGACCGAACCAGGTTTTCAGTTGAAACACGAGTGGGTACCCTACGACAAAATTTCCCTGAACCTGAAACGTGCCGTGATTGCAGCCGAGGACAGTGGCTTCATGACACACAAGGGCGTTGAAATGGAAGCCATTCAATTGGCAATCAAGCGCAACGAGCGGCGGGGCAGGGTAACGCATGGCGGCTCAACCATTACCCAGCAGTTGGCGAAAAACCTGTTTTTAACCAGCAAGCGCAGCTACATTCGCAAGGGGCAGGAGTTGGTCATTGCATTGATGATTGAGGCTTTGTGGGACAAACGTCGAATACTCGAGGTGTATTTGAACGTGGTGGAATGGGGCAACGGTGTTTACGGTGCAGAAGCCGGTGCGAAACACCATTATGGTGTCAGTGCCGCTCAATTAAGCAGTTATCAAGCAGCCCGCATGGCGGGCATGTTGCCAGCGCCACGCTATTTTGACAAACGCAGAAACTCACCGTTTCTGGCACGCAAAACCGGTACGCTGCAAAAGCGCATGTACCAGGTTACTGTGCCCAAGTAAAAGCCTGGCGTTTCAGTTAAGCAAGGTTTCCCAAAGCGTTCGAATGGGTTTGCGCATCATCATCAGTGCAGGGTCGCTGGTTCTCGATTTGTCGTGCCCGGCCAGGCGCAAGGCGTGTTGCTTTGCGCGCAACTGCCGGTAAGCATCGGCCACATAGTTGGCCAAATCTGCGGGCAACAAACCAAGTTCTCCTGCCTTCTTCAGCAGCGCAATATTGCCCTTGTTTTTTGTCAGTTCCGGGTGCTTGTTCGCATAGCCCAGCACCAAAGCCTGCACCATAAACTCCACGTCCACCATGCCACCCAAATCGTGTTTCACATCAAACAGTTCACTGTTGTTGGGGTGTCCCTCCAGCATTTTTTTGCGCATGGTGATCACTTCTTTTTTCACATCATTCCAGTCGCGGGGCAGTTGTAAAATTTCTTCCCGCAGCGTTTCAAACTTTTTACCTATTTCAGCATCGCCCACGCAGAAACGCGCTCGGGTCAAGGCCTGGTGTTCCCAAAACCAAGCACCCACGCCACCTTCACGGCGCTGGTAGTCTTCAAACGATTCCACACTGCTCACGAGCAAACCCGCCTCGCCATTGGGGCGCAAGCGAAAATCAGTTTCAAACAAAGTGCCTGCGGCGGTTTGGGTGGTCAGCCAGCGGTTCATGCGTTTGGCCAATTGGGCATACAAATCGGGCGCACGGTCGTCATCGTCTTCGAACAGAAAAATAAGGTCAAGGTCAGAGGAATACCCCAACTCCTTGCCGCCGTGTTTGCCATAAGCCACCACTGCAAAACGCGGTTGTGCCCGGTGCCTTTTGGGAAGCTGATCCCAGGCTCGTTCCAGAATGATTTCAAGCGTGCAATCGGCCAGTTCAGACAACAGGTCCGAGACATGCTCCACTGTCAGCAGGTTTTCAAGGTCTTGTGTCAGTACCCTGAATAGTTGGGCATGGTGTTGTTCACGAATCAGGTCCATTTGCCGTTCAAGATCGGGCTGCCCGTCGGGCAACTTGGCTTGGTCCAGCAGTTCACGCAATTGCTGTTTCCATTGGGCAAAATCGGGGGGCGTCAACAAGGTTCGGCTGTCCAGCAATTCATCGAGCAGCAAGGGGTGCTTGATTAAAAAATTGGCAGCCCATGGGCTTGCGGCAAGCATGCGGCTTACCCGCATGCGGGCAATCGGGTATTCATCCAGAAGGCTTAAGTAAGCTCCCCGGCGCGACACGGTTTCGATCAAGTCGCAGCAGTAACGCCAGCAGGAGTCTGGCGCGGAAGAGGCTCCCGCGGCGGCCAGTAATGTGGGCATCAGGCGGTCAACTCGCTCCCGGTGTGCGCTGGGCAAAGCCTGGTATCGGCTTGATTCAATCAGGTGTTGGTAGCGGTCTTGCGCCGCTTGCGGGTTGGTGAATCCCTGGGTGAGTGTGTCAGCCCATGGCAGTTCAAGACTGGGTGTTTCTTCGTCTTCCTGCTTGTCGCCAAACACCACGTCAAAATGGCTGGCCACGTAATTCATGTGGCGGTTCAAAGCCTTCATGAAATTGCCCGGATCTTGAAACCCCATGGATCTTGCAATGCGCAGCACCTCGGTGGGGCTGGCGGGCAGGCGGTGGGTTTGGGCGTCGTCTACATATTGCAGGCGATGCTCCAGGTTGCGCAAAAAGCGGTAAGCGGCCACCATTTTGTCGTGGTCTTCTTTGGTAATCAGCCCCAACTCCACGCACACTTCCAGCACATCGACTGTGCGCCGCAGCTGCAGCTTGGGTTCTCGGCCACCGCGAATTAGCTGGAAAGCCTGCGCAGTGAACTCGATTTCACGAATGCCGCCACGCCCGAGTTTCACGTGTACCGAGCCTGGGTGCTGGCTTTCGCGCTTGTTCACCTCGTTGCGGATTTGAACATGCAAGGCGCGCAAAGCACGTATTGAACCGAAGTCCAAGTATTTCCGAAACACAAAAGGCCGAACAATATTGTTCAGGTTGTCCAGGTTTTGCTGAAAGGCTGCGTCTTGCTCTGGGTCGACGGCCCAGTTCACCACGCGGGCCTTGATCCAGGCATAGCGTTCCCATTCACGCCCCTGCACCACAAAATATTCTTCCAGCATGTCCTGGCTTACCACCAGTGGGCCCGAATCGCCGTAGGGGCGCAGGCGCATGTCCACGCGGAACACGAACCCTTCGTCGGTCACCTCTGAAATAATCTTGATAACCCGTTTGCCCACTTGTGTAAAAAATTCGGCGTGCGACTGTGTTTTCCCGGTGGGTCCGCCCAGTGTTTCCCCGTCCTGGTTGTACAGAAAAATCAGGTCAATGTCGCTGGACGCATTCAGCTCAAGCCCGCCCAGCTTGCCCATGCCCACCACCATCATGCAGTCGCCATCGGCGGGTTCGCCAAAACGATCCGCTTGCAATTTGTGGCTGAATTTCAGTGCAATTTGCACTGCGGCATCGGCCAGAAACGACAGGGCCTCGGTTACTTCGAACAGGTCGACCTTGCCTTGCAGGTCGCGGCGCATGATTTCAATCATGCTGCGCTGTCGAACCAATCGAAGTTCGGCCATCAAGGCCTTTTCATCGTTTAACTCGCGTGCTTTTTCCAGCCAGGTTTCAACGCAGTTTAAAAGATGGTTTTCATCCTGCTCAGTGCTGTCCCATTCCGGGAAGCGATTCAACCAGCGCTTGGCGTATTCAGAGTGAGTGGGCCAAACCCGATGATAGAAATCCAGTGGGTCGTTCATGCGTGTCGTTATAAAGGGAAGCTTGGTTCTACAATAGCGTACTACAGGTGTTGACGATTATCGGGGCGGTATTTCTTGCAGGAAGGAACAAATCAGGCACTGGTGCGACAAGTCACGGGCAACCCCACGCTTCGGCGTGCAGGGGCGGTGTTGTTTTGGGTGTTAATTGCGGTGTATACCCCCCTGTGCATGGCTTTGCTGGCAGTTAAGTGGTTGGTGTTGCCTGAAGTGGATCGTTACCGCCCCGAGATTCAGCAGTTTTTACAAAACCAAACCGGCACCCCAATTGAAATTGGCGAGATACAAGCCAGTTGGCGAGGCTTTGGCCCCTTGCTGGTGGTTCAAAACGTTCGTTTGCCCCAAGCCAGTGGTGCCCCCGGGTTTACTGCCGAACAAGTGCAGTTAACCTGGTCGTTGCCCAGTATTCTTGCATTCAACCCCCGCTTGAAAAACCTGGAAGTACAGTCGCCAGAACTTAGTGTGGTGCGCAATTCCCAAGGCATTTTTGAGGTGGCCGGCATTCCCATGCTGGACGACGGAACTGAAGGTAACCCTGGCCTGGACTGGTTGCTGGCACAACAACGCGTGTTGCTGACAAATGGCGTTTTGAACTGGACAGACGCCATGGGACAGTTTCCCCAGGCGCAAGCCATCGAGACTGAGCTGCTCATCGAGAATGGTATAAGTCGCCACCAGGCTGGCCTTACTTTCAAGCTGCCTGTGTTGGCCCAAACACCGGTCAATGCCCGTTTGAACTTTAAAACGCCCTTGCTTGAACGCCAGTTGGGCGATGTGAGCAAATGGAAAGGCAGCTTTTATCTCAATACGCTGGTGGACCAAACGGAACCGCTGGAGTCGGTATTCAAAACTTTTGGCCTGGATGTGGACTTAACCCAGCCACAGGGAAGATTGTGGATTGATTTTGAGGATGGTTTGGTGCAACGCTCACTGCTGGATGCGCGGGTGGGTAAATTGCGTTTTTCCAATCCCGAGGTGGATGCTGCGCCTTTTGACATGACCAACACCAGCGCGCTGATTGAAGTTCAGGGTCAACATGCATTGTTTGAACCGAATGCCATTTCGATTCGACAATTGAAGGGGCAGATCGCCGGTCAAAAGCAGTTCGGCCCCACCGACCTGTCGCTCAAGAAGCAAGCCAGCGCCGACGGGGTTGACTGGGGCATACAAATTCAACAGCTGGACGCGGCCCAGGCGCAGGCTGTGGTGCTGGAATTGGGCCCGCACTTGGGTCAACTTCAGCGGCTTGAAACCCTGAAGTCTTTTGAAGTGGCCGGAATGATCAACCGGGTGGCTTTGGATTGGAGAACCGCAGGGGACAAGCCTCATGAGGAATCCGTGTCGTTCAAGTCCGATGTTGATTTCAGCAAACTCACTGTGCTGTATCGCGACACGTCGCCAAAATCAAATGGCAGAATCACCGGTTTTAAAAACCTCAGCGGCACATTCAAAGGCAGTGACTCCAAGGGAGAATGGACCTTGGGGGGCAGTAATTCTGAGATTTCATTGCCTGAAATATTTGCAGCAGAAACACTCGCTTTCGACGCCATTGAAGGCCGGGGCGCTTGGCGAGATGTGTTCACCGCCAATCAGCCGGCAGAGTTTTCAGTGGAGCAACTGACGGTCAGCAACTCTGATTTGCAGGCGCAAGTTGAAGGCAGTTACCAATTTCGCCGGAATGAATCGGACGTCATTGACATCAAGGGCACCCTGCCCATGGCCAATATTGAGCGGGTGGCCAATTATCTCCCCTTGGTGATTGGGGCCAGTGCACGGGAATGGCTGACCGAGAATTTGAAAGCTGGCATGGCAAAGAATGGTCAGTTTGAACTGTCTGGCCGATTAAGCGACTTTCCCTTTGCAGATCCCAAGCACCCCGGTGTGTTCAAGATCGAAGTGCCTTTCGAAAATGGTGAGCTGACCTATGCCCCGGGTTGGCCAGGCATTCAAAAGGTGGACGGCAAGGCCACCTTCATTGGCAAGCGCATGTTGATTCAGGCTGATATTGCTGAAACTTCAGGGGTAAGTCTGAAAGCTGTTCAAGCCAGCATTGACAACCTGGATGCCTGGGAACCACTGCTGGAAATCAAGGGACAAGGTCAGGGCGAATTGAGCAAAATGGTGGCTTTTGTGAATCAAAGCCCGGTTCGGGAAATTCTGAACGAAGCGCTGATTAATGCCCAGGTTGAGGGCAATGCCAATCTTGATTTGCGCCTGTCCATTCCGATTGCAGCTCCCGAGAAAACCCAGGTGAAAGGAGATTTGCAACTGAAGGGCAACTCCATACGTGTGGTGCGGGGTATGCCGGTGGTCAGCAATGTGGATGGGCTCATCCAGTTTTCCAACAAGGGTTTGTTCATCGATCAACTTCAAGGCCAGGCCTTGGGTGGCCCGGTTGTGGTCAAAGGCACCACCGACGCAAGCGGACGAATGGAAATCAGGGCCAATGGCACAGCGCGTGCCAAGGGACTTGCCCAATATTTGAACCCGTTGAGCGAACCTTATTTGGCCGGTAGTGCACCGTATACGGTGGTGGTGGCAACACGCGACAATGGTGTGGCAGTTGATGTCAACAGTCAGTTGCAGGGGTTGGAAGTGAAGTTGCCAGCGCCTTTTGCCAAAAAGGCAGATGCCCGCTTGCCATTCAAGCTGAACCAAACCGCCACTGCGCAGGGCGAACGTTGGCAAGTTGATTTGGGTCTGGATACCAAGCCACTGGCACAGCTGCGTGCCGCAGTTCTTGATGACGGTGGTCAAGCTGGTATTGATTCCTTGCAGTTTGCGATCGGCGCGCCTTTGGCTGCTCCCGCTGCTGGCATACAGGGCGATATTCGGGTGCCGACCATTGATTTGGACACGTGGCGCACCATTTTCAACGACATCACCTCGGCATCTGGCAACACGGGCTTGATGGGCGAACTGATGGGTGACCCCACCACCGAAACCAATGTGAAACTGAAAGTTGGAATTCGCACAGAGCGTTTGAATGTGGGCAGCAAATCATTCGAAGGCGTGTCAGTGGCCGCGCGCACTGTTGAAAAGCGATGGCAGTTTGATGTGAAGGCCAAAGGTGTCGATGGTTATCTTTCCTGGATTTCAGACAAACAACGCCCGGATGGCGCTGTGTTGGCGAGATTTAAAACCCTGGTTATTCCGAAAACGCTGGACAGCGGTATCCGTGATTTGGTCGAAGAACCGGCTTCCAGTATCCCAGCCCTGGATGTGCAGGTGGACAATTTCAGTTTGAATGACCTGGTTTTGGGTAGCCTTAAATTGATCGCGGTGAATCAAAGCCGTGAGGAACAGGCGCGTGCAGTGCTGGGGCAACGCCCAAAAGAATGGAAGCTGGAAGAACTCCGCATAGAAAACCCCGAATCGATTATTCGGGCAAAAGGGGTTTGGCAGTATGGCGAAAACCTGAAGAATCAGCGCACCGACATTGACGTTGACCAAACCGTGAAAAATGCGGGTGGGTTGTTAACCCGACTTGGCATGGCTGGGGTTTTTCAAGGTGGTGAGGGTACGCTGGTTGGGCGATTGCGCTGGGATGATGCCCCCACGAACATTGATTACGGCAGTTTGAGCGGTCAATTCAAGCTGAAAAGCAGCAAAGGGCAATTTTTGAAGGCGGATCCCGGTGTTGCCAAATTGCTGGGCGTGCTTTCACTGCAAAGTATCCCGCGCCGTTTTGCACTTGATTTCAAAGACGTGTTTTCAGAAGGTTTTGCGTACGACACCATGGAAGCTGATGTGACCCTGAAAGAGGGCATTGCCAGCACCCAGAACTTCAAAATGACCGGGCCCAGCGCCACCGTGTTGATGGACGGCAAGCTGGACCTTGAAAGTGAAACCCAAAACCTGAATGTGGTTGTGTTGCCTGATCTGAATCCAACGGGTGGTTCGCTGATTTATTCCGTGATCGCGGCCAACCCCGCGGTGGGTATTGCGTCATTGATTGCCGATTTTGTACTGAAAGACCCACTGTCAAAGATTTTCTCGTTTCAGTACAAAGTAAGCGGCCCATGGGTGGCCCCGGTCATTGAACGGGTTCGAAAGGGCGACCCTGTAACGCCGCCCACCAATGACTCCAACACAAGGAATTAGCATGAGCAAGCCCATGATGGTTGCCAGCCTGCAAATGATTGCCACCCCCGACCTTGAGCGCAATCTGGATATTGCGCAACGCCTGATCGGGCAGGCGGCAAAGCAGGGCGCACGCATGGTGTTGTTGCCTGAGTATTTTTGCCTGATGGGTCACAAAGACACGGACAAGCTCGCGATCGCCGAGCCCTTCGGCAGTGGCCCCATTCAGCAGTTCCTGGCTGATCAGGCCGCAGTTCGAAATTTGCACATTGTGGCGGGCACCTTGCCAATTTCCAGCCCGGTGGATGGCCGTGTGTACAACACCAGCCTGGTGTTCAACCCGCAGGGCGAATGCACAGCACGCTACGACAAAATTCACCTTTTTTGCTTCACCAAAGGGCAGGAAAGTTACGATGAGGCCCGTGTGTTGCTGCCGGGGAACACGCCAGTGGTGGCGGATGTGGATGGCTTCAAAATCGGTCTTTCAGTGTGTTACGACCTGCGATTTCCCGAGCTTTACCGCGCCATGGGCAAAGTTGACCTAATCGTGATGCCCGCTGCATTCACCTACACCACCGGCCGGGCGCACTGGGAGGTGCTCATGCGTGCCCGCGCCATTGAAAACCAGTGTTATGTGCTGGCGTGTGGCCAAGGTGGTCTGCACGAGAACGGACGCCGCACCTGGGGCCATTCCATGTTGGTGAACCCGTGGGGCGAGGTTGAGAATGTGCTGGAAGAAGGCGAGGGGGTTGTGCTGGGTCAGCTCGACCCTGCTAAGATAGTTGATGTGCGAAACAGCTTGCCCGCGCTTACGCACCGCGTGCTTTAAAGGATTCAAAATGAAAGTAGTAGACCCCGCCATTTCCAACCTGGC
This sequence comes from Limnobacter sp., assembly GCF_043511195.1. Taxonomy (NCBI): domain Bacteria; kingdom Pseudomonadati; phylum Pseudomonadota; class Betaproteobacteria; order Burkholderiales; family Burkholderiaceae; genus Limnobacter; species Limnobacter sp. Next base: position 1,315,817 of record NZ_CP121330.1, read on the forward strand.
CACCGCTCAAAGTCTGTTGTGGACCCCCTACGGTATCGATGAGGGCCACATTCAAAAGGCCTTTGGTGAAATTTTCTCACACAAGGTAGATTTCGCCGATTTGTACTTCCAGTACGGCTGCATCGAAGGCTGGTCGCTCGACGAAGGCATTGTGAAATCGGGCAGCTACAACATTGAACAAGGTGTGGGCGTGCGTGCCGTGAGCGGCGACAAAACTGCTTTTGCCTATTCTGACGACATTGCATTCAAACCCATTTTGGCAGCTGCCAAATCGGTGCGTGAAATTGCAAGCCTGGGAAAAACCGCCAACCGCAACCTGAAAACAGGCAAAGGTTTTGCGGGTGCTGAAAGCAGGGCGCTGTACAGCCCCTTGAACCCCATTCCAACGCTAACCTCCACTGAAAAAGTGGACCTGCTCAAGCGCCTTGAACAATTCGCCCGCAAACGCGACAAACGCGTAAAGCAGGTCATGGCCAATATTGTGGGTGCGTACGATGTGGTGCTGGTCGCCCGAAGCGACGGTGTTCTGGCCGCGGATGTACGCCCCTTGGTGCGTGTGAATGTGAGCGTGGTGGTTGAGCAAAAAGGTCGTCGCGAGACCGGATCGTCGGGCGCAGGTGGTCGTTATGACTTTGGCCATTTCAACGACGCATTTTTAATGCACCATGCGCACACCGCGGTTGATCAGGCTTTGATCAATCTGGAGGCTCGCCCTGCCCCGGCGGGTACCCAAACCGTGGTGCTGGGTTCTGGCTGGCCCGGCATTTTGCTGCATGAAGCGATTGGTCACGGCCTGGAAGGCGATTTCAACCGCAAGGGCAGCAGCGCATTCTCCGGCATGATCGGTCAGCGTGTGGCGGCCAAAGGCGTCACCATTGTGGACGATGGCACCCTGGCCAGCCGCCGTGGTTCGCTGAATATCGACGATGAAGGCAACAAAACCCAGTGCACAACCTTGATTGAAGACGGTATTTTGAAGGGCTACATTCAAGACATTACCAATGCGCGCCTGATGAAAATGCCAGTGACTGGCAATGGTCGCCGCGAAAGTTTTGCTCATTTGCCCATGCCCCGCATGACCAACACCTACATGCTGAACGGCGATAAAACCCCTGAGGAAATTATTGCCAGTGTCAAAGATGGTGTGTATGCCGTGAACTTTGGCGGTGGCCAGGTAGACATTACCAGCGGCAAATTTGTGTTCTCGGCTTCGCTGGCCTACAAAATTGAAAACGGCAAAATCACCTATCCGCTTAAGGGTGCGACCCTGATCGGCAATGGCCCCGACTCGCTCACGAAAATCAGCATGGTTGGTAATGACATGGCGCTTGACGACGGCGTGGGTACCTGTGGCAAAGAAGGTCAAAGTGTACCCGTGGGCGTTGGTCAGCCCACCTTGCGCATCGACGGCTTGGTCATGGGCGGTACGCAGTAATGAAATTCCTTGATTTTTCAGTGGGATGCCAACCACATCCACCTGTGACTTGCTAGAATTCCGTTCAGCGCGCTTGCACAGCGGCCATGAATTGATTACATTTAAAAGATGAACACGATTTTCGCGCACTCTTTTTATGCTTTTTTTGGCTTCTTTGCCTGGTACGGGCAAGCGGCGGAAGAGGGTTGTGCGTAAAAACACATAGTTCAAATGAATCCCAAAACCGCCAGGCCCTAAACCCCTGGCGGTTTTTTTTTGAACCGACACTTTGAACAAAAAGCGCGCCAGCATTCAGGAGAATTGGCATGAACACGGTAACAGACGACTTGAGAATCAAAGAAATTAAAGAACTGACCACCCCTGCGGCCTTGATCGCAGAAGTGCCAATTTCCCCTGCCATTGCAGACACAGTGGCGGGTTCTCGCAATGCCATGCACAAAATTTTGCATGGTGGCGACGATCGCTTGATCGTGGTGATGGGCCCATGCTCAATTCACGATGTGAAAGCCGCCATGGAATATGCCAACAAGCTGAAGGTGTATCGCGAAAAATACGCGGAAGACCTGGAAATTGTGATGCGCGTGTATTTCGAGAAGCCACGCACCACTGTGGGCTGGAAAGGGCTGATCAACGATCCCAATCTGGACGGTAGCTTCGAGATCAACAAAGGGTTGCGCATGGCCCGTGAAGTGCTGTTGAACATCAACGGCCTTGGTTTGCCAGCGGGTACCGAGTTTCTCGACATGATCACTCCCCAGTACATTGCTGATTTGGTCAGTTGGGGTGCCATTGGCGCCCGCACCACTGAAAGTCAAATTCACCGTGAGTTGTCTTCTGGCCTTAGCTGCCCGGTCGGTTTCAAGAACGGTACCGACGGCAATGTGAAAATTGCCGTGGATGCGATCAAGGCTGCGCAGCACCCACACCACTTCCTGAGTGTCACCAAAGAAGGTCGAAGTGCAATTGTCAGTACCTCTGGCAACGAAGACTGCCACATCATTCTGCGTGGGGGCAAAGGCCCCAACTACGACGCAGCTTCTGTTGAAGCCGCCTCTGCAGACATCGGCAAAGCAGGCCTGGCTGCCCGCATCATGATCGATGCAAGCCATGGTAACAGCAGCAAAGTGCCCAAAAACCAGGTTGGCGTGTGTGAAAACATCGCCGAGCAATTGGCTGCGGGCGACGCACGCATTATGGGTGTCATGGTTGAAAGCCACCTGGTGGAAGGCCGCCAGGATCTGGAACCCGGCAAGCCATTGACCTATGGTCAAAGTATTACCGATGGTTGCATTGGCTGGGACGACAGCCTGCAAGTGCTGGAGACATTGGCCCAAGGTGTGCGCAAACGCAGGTTGGCTCAGGTTGCCTGATATCAGGGTTTAGCTGCCGACAACTGTTGGTTAAGAACAAATAATCCCGCCGGGTTTAAAACCCCGAGCGGGATTTTTTCTAAAGGTAATCGAAGCTTGGTGGTGGGCAAGCAGATCAAGGTGCGCCTCCCCCAGTACAATCAAAGTCATGTAGCAACTGGTTTACCTGCAGGCACCCCATGACTAGCAAATCAAAAAAAGATCAAAATTCTCAATACCTAGGTAACGTAATTCGCATCAAGGGTGCCCGCCAGCACAACCTGAAAAATGTCGACATCGACATTAAAACTGGTGAAATCACAGTGTTCACCGGTGTGTCGGGTAGCGGTAAAAGTTCGCTGGTGTTCGACACCCTGTACGCCGAGGGTCAGCGCCGCTACGTTGAAACCTTCTCGCCTTACGCGCGTCAGTTTCTGGACCGCATGGACAAACCCGATGTAGACAGCATTGAAGGCGTGCTGCCTGCCATTGCAATTGATCAGGCCAACCCCGTGCGCACCTCCCGCAGCACCGTGGGCACGATGACTGAAATCAACGACCACCTGAAGTTGATTTATGCCCGCGCCGCTCACCTGCATTGCCGCCAGTGTGGCCAGTGGGTGCGTGAAGACACCGTGGCCACCATCAAGCAATCGATACTGGACAAAGCGGCTGCCCAAAACGACCCGCGCCTAGTGGTTACCTTCCCGGTGCGTGTGCCTGCAAAATTCACAAACCAGGAAATTGAAGACTTTTTAAGCGCGCAGGGCTACACCCGAATTCACCGTGAAACGCCGATTAAAAAAGGCCGCAGCGTGGTGGAAAAACTGCTGGATGTGGTGCAAGACCGCTTCCGTGTGGCTGGGGTTGAGGAAAGCCGTTTTAGCGACGCTGTGGCAAGTGCTTTGCACCGGGGCAAGGGCAAGGTGAATGTGTTTACCCTGCATGAAGAAGACGGTGCGGAACAGGAGCCTTGGCGCTATTCCGAAGGCCTGCATTGCGCCACCTGCGATCTGGATTATTCAAGCCCACTGCCCAGCCATTTCAGCTTCAACACCCCCCTGGGAGCCTGCGACACCTGCCGTGGATTTGGAAGGGTGATTGGTATTGATTACGGCTTGGTGATCCCCGATGAAAACAAATCGCTGGAAGAGGGCGCCGTAAAACCCTGGACCACGGAAAGCTTCAAAAGCTGCCAGAAAGATTTGGTGAAGTTCGCCAAGAAGCGCGGCCTAGCCACGGACATTGCCTACAAGCACCTGCCCGAAGAACACAAGTCGTGGGTAATAGAAGGTGATGCAAATTTTGACGGCAATTGGGACGGCCACTTGTTCTATGGCGTGGCCCGTTATTTTGAATGGCTTGAAAGCCGCACCTACAAAATGCACGTGCGGGTCATGCTTTCCAAATACCGCAGTTACACACCCTGCGGCGATTGCAATGGCGCACGTTTAAAACCCGATTCCCTGTTGTGGAAATTGCCCAGCGAAACAGCAAAGTACAGCATTCATGAAATCATGCAAATGCCGCTGCTGAAAGTGGCGCAGCTGTTTAAAAACCTGCAACTGCCCGGCGCGTTGGACGAAGCCAGCGATTTGGTGTTGCAAGAAATTCGCACGCGCTTGGGCTTCTTGATTCAAGTGGGTTTGGGTTATTTAACTTTGGACCGGCAAAGCAGAACGCTCAGTGGCGGTGAAGTACAGCGAATCAACTTGACCACTGCGCTGGGCAGTTCATTGGTGAACACCTTGTTTGTGCTGGATGAGCCCTCGGTTGGCCTGCACCCCCGCGACATTGCACGCGTGGCCCAAGCCATGCAGCGCTTGAAAGACGCGGGCAATACTTTGGTTGTTGTTGAACACGACCCGCAGTTGATGAATCAGGCTGACCGGCTGGTGGACATTGGCCCCGGCCCCGGCGAGGCGGGGGGCAACATTGTGTTTGATGGTGCGCCTGCAACAATCGATAAATCAAACTCGCTCACAGCGCGCTACCTGAAAGGCGAGCTGAAAGTGGTGGACAAAATCAAGCCGCTCGGCGACTCGAAAGAACACATTGTGCTGACCGGTGTGCGCGCCAACAATCTGCAGAACATTGATTTCAAATTGCCATTGAACAGGCTGGTGGTGCTCACGGGTGTGTCTGGTTCAGGCAAAAGCACTTTGGTGCAAGACGTGCTGGTTCCTGCGATTAAAAAAATCAAGGGCGAGCCCACTGAAGCACCCGGTGAGTTTGATTCTTTGGACGGTGTTGAGCACATTGCGCAACTGGCCTTTGTGGATCAAAGCCCGATTGGCAAAACCACGCGAAGCAACCCGGCCAGTTATGTGGGCGCATTTGATGAACTGCGCAAACTGTTTTCCAAAACAAAAATTGCAGTAGAACGCGATTACAAGCCGGGTTTTTTCAGTTTCAACAGTGGCGATGGCCGCTGCCCCATGTGCGGTGGCAATGGCTTTGAACACGTTGAAATGCAGTTTCTCAGCGATGTGTATTTGCGTTGCGGTGAATGCAATGGCACACGCTATCGCCCGGAAGCGCTGGAAGTAACACTGGAGCGCAAAGGCCAGGTGTTGAACATGGCGCAAGTGCTGGAATTAACGGTAGACCAAGCACTGGATTTGTTCGACAAAGACGCTGCCTTGATGAAGGCGTTGCAACCCCTTGCCCAAGTGGGTTTGAATTATTTACGCCTTGGCCAACCTGTGCCCACCCTCAGTGGTGGTGAAGCACAACGCCTGAAACTGGCTGGTTTTCTGGCCAATTTGAAACCTACCGCAAGTGGCCAGAAAGTGGCCAAGCGCGGCGACTTGTTTGTGTTTGATGAACCCACCACGGGCCTGCATTTTGATGGCGTGGCCAAGTTGATGCGTTCACTGCGTTTGTTACAAGAAGCCGGGCACAGCGTGCTGATTGTGGAGCACAACCTGGACGTAATTTGTGCAGCCGACTGGCTGATTGACCTGGGCCCCGAAGCGGGTGAATACGGTGGTGAACTGGTGGCCCAAGGCACGCCAGAGCAACTTGCAAAAAACAAGGTTAGCCACACGGGTATTGCAATCAAGCAGTACCTTGCGCAAACAAATTTGCTGCATGCAGCTGACTTGAATAAAGGCAGTAACGATCATTTGGTGGCTGAAGCAGCGGCACTGTATGGTTTGAACGCAGCAGTCAGCAGGCGCGGGCAGACCGACGGCATTGAAATTCTGCATGCGCGCGAGCATAACCTGAAGAATGTCAGCCTGACCATTCCACGCGAAAAGATGACTGTGATCACCGGGCCTTCGGGCAGCGGAAAGTCCACACTGGCTTTCGACATTTTGTTTTCTGAAGGTCAGCGCCGTTACCTTGAAAGTTTGAATGCTTACGCGCGCCAGTTTGTGCAACCTGCTGCCAAGCCCGATGTAGATGCTATTTTTGGTATTCCACCCACAGTGGCCATTGAGCAGCGCACCAGCCGTGGCGGTCGAAAAAGTACGGTGGCTACAGTAACCGAGGTGTATCACTTCCTGCGCCTTATGTTTGTGAAGCTGGGTATTCAGCATTGCCCCACTTGCGAAGTGCCCATTGCCCCGCAAAGCATGGACAGCATGTTGGCGCAAATCATGCAGCACTACAAAGGGCAGGAAATTACTTTGCTTGCACCGCTGGTGCAGGGGCGCAAGGGTATTTACAACGAAATTGCAAAATGGGCAGTTGATCGCGGCTATGAGCGCCTGCGGGTGGACGGGGAATATGTGCCCACCAACCCATGGCCCAAGCTGGCCCGTTATCAGGAACACCACATTGAATTGCCAGTAAAAATCTTGAGCATTCAAGCCAAGGGCGAGAAAGAATTGCGTGAGGTGTTGGCACTTGCCCTTGAATACGGCAAAGGCACGGTGATGGTGGAGGCACCCGGCAAGAAAGGTGATTCCCTGTCCATCCGTTTTTATTCCACCAAACGTGCTTGCCCCAGTTGCGCACGCAGCTTCCCGGAACTGGACCCACGACTGTTCAGCTACAACAGTAAACACGGTTGGTGTGCCAGCTGCTTTGGGGTGGGCGAGGAAGTGGAAGGCTTCGATGCGGAAACCACCGGCGAAGAAGGCAAGTGGCTTTCCGAACAAGACAAAAGTGCGGAGGAGAATGATGAGGGAACTTACCTTCGCGAAAGCATGGTGTGTGGCTCATGCAATGGCCAACGCCTAAACCCCACCGCATTGGCCGTGAAATTCAAGAACAGCAATATTGCCGAATTGGCCGACCAAACCGTAAGCGATGCCTTGAAGTGGGTGGATCAACTTGAGCTGGACGAACGTGAAACCGCAATTGCGAAAGACATTCGGATTGAAATGGCGGGTCGTTTGAAGTTTCTGAAACAGGTTGGGCTGGATTACCTGCACCTGAACCGCAGTGCACCCACCTTGAGTGGCGGCGAGGCGCAGCGCATTCGTTTGGCTTCGCAACTGGGTACCAACCTGCGCGGTGTGTGTTACGTGCTGGATGAACCCACCATTGGCCTGCACACCCGTGACAATCACCGCCTGCTGGACGCGCTAGAAGAACTGCGCGCCAAGGGCAATACTTTGGTCATTGTTGAACACGACATTGACACCATGAACCGTGCAGACCGCTTGGTGGACATTGGCCCCGGCGCAGGCAAGCTGGGTGGTGAAATTATTTCCCAGGGCACCGTGGCTGAAGTGACTGCCGATAAGAATTCGCTGACAGGGCGCTATTTGAAAAGCCCGATTCCGCATCTTGCAAACCCGAAGCGACCCGTTGATCAAGACACTGCACGGCTAAAAATCAAGGGCGCGAAACTTCACAACATCACCGGCTTGAATGTGGACATTCCACTGGGCCGTTTGGTAGCCATTACCGGTGTTTCCGGCAGTGGCAAATCCACTTTGGCCCGCGATATTCTGCTGGCCAATATGCGCCAATATGTGTTGAATCAAAACAAGAAAGGCAAGCCTGTTCACAACTGGTTTGCTTGTGAATCGATTGAAGGCGCTGAACAAGTGGCGCGTGTGCTGGAAGTAGACCAAACCCCGATTGGTAAAACACCGCGCAGTTGCCCAGCCACGTACATCGGTTTCTGGAACCGCATACGCAATGTGCTGGCCGACACCATTGAGGCCCGCATGCGTGGCTTTGCAGCCAACCGCTTCAGTTTCAATGCCGGGCCAGGCCGCTGCCCGGTGTGCGATGGCCAAGGCATGCAAACCATTGAAATGAACTTCCTGCCTGATGTGAAAGTGGTGTGCGAAGCCTGCCGCGGCAAACGCTTCAACCCTGAAACATTGCAGGTAACCTGGCGCGACAAAACCGCTGCTGAAATTTTGAACATGAGTTGTTCAGAAGCCGCTCCATTCTTTGAGGCCCACCCGGCCATAGCGCAGGCGCTGAATTTGTTGAACGATGTGGGTTTGGGTTACCTGACCATCGGCCAACCCAGCCCAACCTTGAGTGGCGGCGAGGCACAGCGTATCAAACTGGTAACCGAACTGGTGAAGGTGCGCGAAAACAAGGCGGGTGTGCAAATGAGCCCACCCACTTTGTATGTGCTGGATGAGCCCACGGTTGGTTTGCACATGAACGATGTGGAAAAGCTGATCGCTGTGTTGCACCGTTTGGTAGATGCAGGCCACACCGTGGTGGTGATTGAACACGACCTGGATTTGATTGCACAAGCGGATTGGGTAATCGACATGGGCCCGGAAGCGGGTATCGGCGGTGGGCAGCTTGTGGCACAGGGCAGCCCACAGGACATGGCCAAAGCCAAGGGAAAGAAGGCTGGCCACACTACCGTAGCCCTGGCGCAGTTTTATACCAATAGAACCTGAATTTCACCAATTGCCGGAGGAACTTTCTGGCCGCATTTGTTCCTTAAATGAAAGGGGATTTTTCCCCTGTCGTTTTGCTAAGAGTTGAGCAAGGGGAATATATGCCGGACAGTCTCTCCGGAGTTGGGAGTTCAGAATCCTTCACTCCTCAAGATATTGTTGCGCAAAGCGCTGCTGGTCTGCCTGTAAGCGGCAGGTCTGCGAGCGATGCTGGCATCTCGAAAGCTGCACTGGCCATTTGGAACAAGCTCAGTGCAGATCTTGTAAAAAATCCTGAGGCAAACTGGAATCAAGCACTGAGTACGGCCGAAGAACTTGCACGCTCTGTTTGCGGCCAAGACCTTGCTGCAGATTTGCAAGCAGATTTGCTCGGCAATTTCAAATTACTTGAGCAAACCTTGAGTGGCCTGAAAATTATGCCCACTGATGATCACCCAGACCCCGTCTCCTACATCAAGAACAGGCTTTTGGTATTGAAGCTCAATATCGTCACTGATTCTGAGGATCTCCGAAAACTCCAAAGCCTCAAAACTCCAACCGAATTAACTTGAACTGAACCATCGGAGTACTTCGTCATGACCAATTCAACGACTATATCCACACCTGTGACCACTCGAGGTACTGGCTCAGGTTCTTCCGCGACACCCCACAAAGACACTTCAATTTCACCCGTTATTACGTCAGGTTTGGCTGCAACTCAGCGCAATGCCGATTTTGGAAAAGCGCCAGTTGAGCAACCCCACGTCATCGATTTGATGAAAGATTGCTACTTGGTGAATGGTACGGAAGAGATCAGTGATGCCTTGAACTTATTGATTGATAACTTGGCCAGAAAAGTAGAAGCAGGTGGTGGGCAGCATGCCGATGAAATTAAATCATTGGTCGTTCAGGCACTCAAGAAAACGTATGTAGCCACGCGCGGCACTGCATCCCCATCAGCAACACCAACCTCCACCACAACTTCGACCGCTTCAGCAACTTCATCGTCTGTGACACCCACGGAATCGCCCAAGGCATCACCCAAGGCCACCGGTCTGTGGGGGCTATTGGGGAATTTGTTTGGTGGCCCCTCCAAAGAAACTAAGATTCTCAACAGCTTGCAACAAGTTGCGGTTCATGAAGGGGTGCCGGAAAAACTCATTCAATACAAAAAAGAACTAGAGTCGACAAAGCGCCAAGCATTGTTGGAACAACAAATTGGTGAAGCAACCGCCAATATTGAATCGCTGCCCGATCTGGATACACTTCAGAATGCACTGGTTCATACAGAGTCCAGTGTCAAAGTGCTGGTGAAAATAGCATCGTCGGAAAAGAAAAGTCTTGTTGATAACCTGCGAAAAACTGACCTGACCAATCGGGAGCAGGATAAATCCGTCGCAGACCGACGCATTCAGCACTCAACCATTGAGGCTTTTGCCGCTGGCAGAAAGCCTGAGTCTTCCACTGAAGCATCTGTGCACCCCGAAAAGTCATCGGTGCGAAAAATTGAAACCCACTGGTCGAACAGGGTGCGGGATCAGAAAGCCAAGCATGAGGCTGCTGTTCCCGGTTTCAAAAAACTACAGTCTCAATTGGCTGCATCAGTAAACAACATCGTGATACCTGTACTGGAGCCCCAGGCCGAGCTGAACGCCGCCAAGCTGAATGCCCTTGCTGAAAGGGTGAATGCGTTTGAGAAGCTGGAGAAGGAAAAACTGCCAGATCTGGAGTCAAAGCGAAACGATGCAAAAAAAACAGGTGATGTTAAAGAACTCGAATCACTGCTAGGCCAAACCACAGCATGCGAAAAGAATATCAAGACGATTGAAAACCAGAAACTGAAAATTGCTCAACTTCAGCGCACGGTATCGGCGGCAGGTGTTGACTTGATCGCCATCCGGGAATTGAATTTTCAGTTTGGAATTGCGCGTAATAAAGCCAACGTACTGCCTTTTAATCTAGACATGCTTGGAAACGGAGTTGAGTCGCCATCGGTCAACGATGGATTCAGCTTGAATCAGGCTTTGGAATATGGGCGTTCCGGAAGGAGCAATGACGTGATTTCCAGGTCGGTTGCTGTGCGAACTCACCTGGCAGAGTTTGGTTCCGACTTTAATGCGTATGAACACTCAAAAGATCCGGCAGTCGACACGGTGCGTGGCGACCGACGTTCATTCCTCAGTGAACTGGGGGGTACTTTGCGTGCGGCGGGTAGTGAGCGTACAAACAAGATGCTCGATTTTCTCAGCACCAAAGAAGGCAGAAAATACATTCATCGACTGTCGGCTTGTAATGTAACAGCCGCAGGTTTTAATGCAGAAACCTTGCAGCTTGATGCGCCGTCTTTGGCCTACAAGGTTGAATCTGGATTCAGCCCACTCAAGAAGTTCATGGTTGGCCGTGCCGGAGTGTATGCGCGAGACCCCGGGGAATATGTGGGTAAGCGCTTGTCATTTTTAAGTCATTTGTCGACCATCCTGCAGAAAGAGATATTCAGGGAAGGACAGCCAGTAACCCTCGAGCATGTCGTTATTACGCCCCAGCATGCGGTTGAGGCCTCTTCATTGATTCTTGCCGCATTACCCAATGATTTGTTGGTCGGCAACCATGTTGAGGTGACTCGTTTCATGAAATCGCTGAAACAATTTGAAGGCGAGATTCAGCGCTCAGAAAAAAACGAACAGCCAGTCAGTGCCGAGAAGCAACTTTTATTCAAACAGGTGTTGATTGAGTTTCACAACAACGCGGCTTCGTGGGTTGCGAGAAGAGAAGCTGGAGGTGCTGACAAATCGATTTCGGTGGCAAGGAATAACTCAGCGGAAATTGCAGCGAATGGACGCAAAGGTATCTTCCGCAGGGCTTCAACCTCTGTGGGGCATTTTATTAATCTCGCTGGTGGTACTGCAATTCGAGAGGGTTGGTCGTCACTGCAAAATTATTTGTCGAACATTAGTCAGAAGGAGCTCCTGCGTCAGCAGTTTGATCGACCAGAAAACCTTGTACTTATTGCGGATTTGAAGCGTCAGTTGCAGCCACTGACCCAGTCGAAAAACATGACCGATGTGAGTAATGCGCAGGCCCTGATCAAATACCTGGGTGGCAAAAGTTTGACTGTTGAAATGAAGGGCGAATTGAGCCCTCAGCTCAAGAGAATTCTTGTTTCTACAGGTGACTTCTTGAACACGGCCTGGGAACCCCTTTCCAAGGGACGATCAATGCCGAATGTGATTGGGCTGTCTTCGGTCCAGACCAACAGCATTCCGAATTACGCAACAACACACTTGAGTAAATTTGCGGTGAACACGTCTGCTGAAGCACCGCTTAAACCTGTGGTGCCTTCTTCGGCACCTTTGGTTCTCACTGCTTCAGCACCCCCAGTGGGTGCGCCGCCAGTAGCGTCGAGCAATCAATGGATTTCTAATCTGTGGGGCGGTGTTCTTAACGAGGGCTCAAAAAACCCGACCCAACAACTGACCGAGTTGAAGACTGAGTATCAAGAAGCTTTTCTAGTCAATTATCCAGAGGGAAGTTCTGCCTTCTCGGATCAACAGGTAAAGGCTTATTTTAAAGATCTTGAGTCATTGAATGAAATCGCTGTATTTGCAAATCGGAATGTCAACGACATTCCAGCGCCGATCTTGGAGAAGATGAAGGAGCTAGCGCCGACTTTACTGAATATTAGAAGAGGCGCTGCATTACAAAACCAACTTACACCGCTTGGCGCACGCACACTTCAAAATGTTTCTGGTGACAAAGCAAGGTGCTGGCTTCGGTCGTCGTGGGGGGCTGCTGTAAATGCGCTCTCCAAAGACGAATTCATGGCAAGGGTTGGGTTGGTGGCTCAGTCCATGAACGATGAGTTGGGTTCGCGCAATTTAACTTCCACTGAAATTGGTCAAATCTACGACCAAATCAAGGCGGATCCACTAAACGGTTTACAGACCAAACCAGATCTCGAGTACAAGCAGCGAGCCCTGATGATTTCATTAATGGATCGGGCAGATGGCAGCTGGAAGAAGGGCAATACGCTGGCAACGCTGAATCAACTGAAGAACGGTGAAAATCCGCAAACAGAGGGTGATTTTGGGGTTCTGTTTTTCAAGGCCTTGAAACTTCCATTGATCATTCACAATGGAAGTGACACGGTGCCAGATTTGTATTTGCCGGACAATTACAAAGTGGAGCAACACGGTCACCCGGATACTTGGCCTACCTTGCGATACGATGGGACAGGCGATAAAGGCCACTAGCAGTTTTACGAGAAAGCAGCCGTGGCTTAAGCATTCTGATCAAGAAAGCAACATTGGCGCTTAACTTTTCTTTTGACCAATTTTGCTTTCTTTGCCTGCAATCAAGTTTGCAATATTCTGTTTGTGCCGGTAAATCAGCAGTGCCGACATAATGGTAATTGCTGCCGCTTGTCCGTTAATACCGAACAGCAGCACGTTGTAAAACACGGCAAACAGCGCGGCAATGAGCGCAGCCAGCGATGAATAACGGAAAAAGTAAGCAATCACGACCCAGGTCACTGCGGTGGCCAGACCCAGTATCCAGTTCAGGCCAAGCAGTACACCCAGTGCGGTGGCAACGCCTTTGCCGCCTTCAAACTTGAAGAAAATCGGGTACAAATGGCCGATGAAAGCGGCCAGGCCTATCCAGGCAATGTCGGTGCGGCTGTAGCCCAACTGGTCTTGAAAGTGAAAGGCCAGTGCAACGGCCGCAGTGCCTTTTAGTGCATCCCCAAGCAAAGTAAGAACAGCAGCTTTTTTGTTGCCACTGCGCAGCACGTTGGTGGCGCCGGGGTTTTTGGAGCCATAAGTGCGGGGGTCGGCCAAGCCAACGAATTTGGAAACAACCACTGCGAACGAAATAGAACCAATCAGGTAGGCGATTAGCAGGCCTGCGGCGAAATTAAGCAAAGGTGTCTCCTTGTTATTGGGCTTTGGCGTCGATTTTAGCGACTTTTTGAGCGTGGGTGGCTTTGATTCAGCAAGGTGTGCAGGTGTTCTTTGGCCACATGGGTATAAATTTGCGTCGTTCCAATGTCGGCATGCCCCAAGAGCAGTTGCACCACTCGCAAGTCCGCGCCATGGTTAATCAAATGCGTGGCAAAGGCATGGCGCAACACATGCGGGCTTACCGGGGTTTCAATGCCTGCCTGCAAGGCGAGCCGCTTGATATTTTTCCAGAAACCTTGGCGGGTCATGGGGGTGCCAAAATGGGTTACAAACAAAAAATCACTGGTTTTGCCCTTCAACAATTCACCGCGAGCCTGCTGCAGGTAAAGCTGAATCGCCAACCTTGCGGGTTCGCCCATGGGTACCAAGCGTTCCTTGTTGCCTTTGCCCAGCACCTTCACCGCGCCAACATTCAGGTCAACGGCTCGCAGGGGCATGTTCACCAGTTCACTCACGCGCAGGCCGCTGGCGTACATGAATTCAAGCATGGCTTTGTCGCGCTGCCCTGCGGCATGGCTTAAATCGGGTGCAGCCAGCAGGTTCAGTACTTGTTGTTCGCTCAATGTTTTTGGTATGCGCAGGCCACGTTTCGCGCTTTGTAACTGCGCGCACGGGTTGTCCTCGCGTTGTTTGCTGGTGATTAGCCACAGGTAAAAACGTTTGTAGCTGCTTAGTTTTCGGTTCAGGCTGCTGGGCTTCAATTCCAGCAAATCGTGTACATGGTTTCGGATGTGTTCGCTGCTGACCTGCAGCAGGTTTTCAGCAAATTGTTCTTCAAGCCAGTTGCCCAGTTGCTGCAAGTCGCTGCGGTAGGCCTGTAGCGTGGCTTTGGCCAATCCTTCTTCAAGCCACAAAGTGGTGCAGAATTCGTCAATCAGATCGGCATTGCTCTTCATTGTGGTGCTGGCAGCATGTGAAAATAAAGGTCATCATACCTTTAGCAGCACCAAGGAGTTCCGTTTTATGTCAATCGCAGATCTTCGAAAAGATTACACCCAAGCCACGCTGAATGAGGCCGATGCCTTGGCCGATCCATTCGACTTCTTCAAGCTTTGGTTTGATCAAGCATTGAATGCAGATTTGCCCGAGCCCAACGCCATGACACTGGCCACAGTGAATGCCAAGGGAAGGCCATCGGCGCGTATCGTGTTGATCAAGGGGCTGGATGCGCGTGGCATTACTTTTTTCACCAATTACGAAAGCCGAAAAGGCCAGGAGTTGGCGCAGAATCCACATGCCGCAATTCTGTTTCACTGGACTGAACTGGAGCGGCAAGTGCGAATCGAGGGCCGGATTGAGAAGTGCAGCCCTGACGAGTCTGATGCGTATTATCTCTCGCGACCAGCGGGTAGTCGCCTGGGTGCGTGGGCTTCGCCTCAAAGCCAGGTAATCAACTCTCGAGAAGTGCTTGAAGCGCGAGTCAAGCAGGCCCAGGAAGAACAACAGGGCGACCCGCAAACCCGGCCTCCATTTTGGGGCGGTTACCGTCTCGTACCCGATTTTTTTGAGTTCTGGCAAGGGCGGCCGTCGCGACTTCACGATCGCCTGGCTTACACCTTGCAAGGTGATTCTTGGGCAATGTCCCGATTGGCCCCTTGAGGATGAGTACACCCATTCATGGAAAAGAGTAAACCCGGCAAAGCCGCCACACCGCCACTGAAAGTACTGCTGGTTGACGAAGAACCGGGCCGTGCCGCCATACTGGAACGCGCCTTGCTAGATGCTGGTTATGTGTTGGTGTCCCGCCTTAGTTCAGCCGATCGGTTGGCTGAACACGTGGCGGTGTCTCAACCCGACATCGTGATTGTGGACATCGACTCACCCGATCGCGATTGCCTGGAAAACATGGCGGTTTTTTCGCGAAGCAATCCCAAGCCTGTGATCATGTTTTCTGATGAAGACAATGAGGACACGATCGCCAGTGCGATCAAGGCTGGTGTAAGTGCCTACGTGGCCGATGGCATGAACCCGGATCGGGTTCGCCCCATTGTGCAGGTGGCCGTGGCGCGTTTTCGTGAATTTCAGGCGTTGAGAAACGAGTTGCAGAAAACCCGTGATCAGCTGGCGGACCGCAAGTTGATTGACAAAGCCAAAGGCCTGTTGATGAAGCACCGCAAATTCAATGAAGACGAGGCCTACCACGCCATGCGAAAGCTTGCCATGGAGCGCAACCAGCGCCTGGTAGACACAGCCCGCAATGTGATTGAGGTGTTTGAAATGTTGGGCGGAGGTGGTTTGTAATGCAACAGGAAATTCGCATTGGTGTAATCGCCTTGACTGACTCAGCTCCATTTGTCGTGGCCCAGAAAATGGGTTTTTTCGAGGCCGAACATTTGTCTGTAGAGCTGGTCAGGCAGCCATCCTGGGCCACGCTGCGCGACAAGCTGGCCTATGGTGAAATTGATGCCGCTCACATGCTCTCGCCCATGGCGATCGCCTTGCAACTGGGTTTGGGGGGCTCTCCCAAAAAAGACGTATTGGCACCGCTGGTGTTGAATCGAAGCGGCAATGCCATCACGGTTAGCAAGCCTTTGGCCGCGTTGATTGCCGGGCTTGTTGAAGGTGAAACGCTGGGTTCAAAATTGCGTGCAGCAAAATCTCGGGAGGAACGTTCCATGGTGTTTGGCACGGTGTTTCCGTTTTCCATGCACACTTTGCAGCTTCGCCGCTGGTTGCGTTCGAATGATGTGGATCCCGATCAGGATGTACGTTTTGAAGTGGTCCCGCCGGTTCGCATGGTGGCCTCGCTTCAAGCTGGTTTGATCGATGCATTTTGTGTGGGCGAACCCTATAACTCCCTGGCGGTGAATGAGGGACTTGGCACCATTGTGGCCACATCGAACAGTTTGTGGCCCAAAGCCCCTGAAAAAGTATTGGGCTGCACGCGCGCCTGGGCGTCTGAGAACCCTGTTGCCCTGAGTGGCTTGATCAAGGCGCTTCGGCACGCCTGCAATTGGCTTGAAGGCGGGGTCGAGAATCGAAGCAAAGCAGCGGGTTGGCTGTCTACTTCGGATTACGTGAATTTACCCGGCTCTGTGCTTGAAATGGCTTTGTTGGCCACCATCAAAGGCGGAGCCGATCCGTTTATTCAGTTTGACGGTGCCGAGTTGACCGAAGACCAGCGCCCGATGTTCGAGTCGCTCGTGGTTGAAACCCTTGCATTAACAAACGCTCGTCCTTCGGACGCTATTCAGTTCGACAGTGGCTTGAGACCCTTCGGTTTTTAGTTCGGAGAGAAGTATGTGGGGCGCACATGTGAGACTTTTGCGATTCGCCTGGATTGCACATTTGGGTTTTCTGCTTTTTTATTCTGGCGTGCAGGCGGCCACACGCACTGACATCGATCATGCAATTGTGCAGTTGGGCAAAGCAGTGCCCAATATGAA
This sequence comes from Limnobacter sp., assembly GCF_043511195.1. Classification (NCBI taxonomy): domain Bacteria; kingdom Pseudomonadati; phylum Pseudomonadota; class Betaproteobacteria; order Burkholderiales; family Burkholderiaceae; genus Limnobacter; species Limnobacter sp. Next base: position 1,332,755 of record NZ_CP121330.1, read on the forward strand.
ACTTGAAGTTGAGCTGACGAAAACATGGAGCCGGGCCTATGTGTCGGATCGCATCGAGGGTGCCTTGCTGACCATGGACCCCGATTTTTTGAATCGCTTAACGCCCGATGGTGTGTTGTTCGTGATTGCCCATGAGTACGCGCATGTGCACTTGGAGCATCAGAAAAAGCTGGGCATGAAAGCCATGGAATTGGCTGGTATGCCAACTCCCGACATGGCCTTTGATGCGATTGAGCGCAACCCGGCCACCATGGAAAAGCTGCACGCCATGAATCGCCAGTTTGAATTGGATGCTGACGAGGCAGCCACCAAATGGCTGGCCAGCTTGAACATTGTTGCCTGCACCGAGGATGTGCTGCGCAGTATCGACGGTGCCGACATGATGATGCCGGTGGTGCCTTCACACCCCGGTTATTACAGTCGCAGACAGGTCATTTGTCGAAAGTAATGCAGAGCGCTTGCTTAAGAGATGAACTTGCCGGGATCTAGATTCAATGATTTCGCAATGGCTTCAAACTGTGATTTGTCTTCTGGGCGAATGTAGCTGCCAACCATGTTTGAATCGACGTTCTGAAAGCCGCGGTCCCCACGCGCTACATGTTCCAGCAAGGTCCATGCACACAAGCCTTGTTGCCTGTTATTCAAAAGCCCTGGGTTTTGAATTTGCTGATTGACCAGGTAAGTTGACAGCGCTTTCCGTGTCTCGACCCGAATCATCGGGATGTCTCGGTCGATTGCATTGCAGCGGAAAATAATTTCCCGAGCCTGTTCGTTTCTTAGTGTATCGCTCGCGATTGCCAGCGTGGCTTTTTTTGCAGGCCGGGCTTGTTCTTCAAGGCTGACCTGGCTTAATGCCCTGGTTAATGAACTGGTTGGGCGGGTTGCGCCAACGGGGGTGGTGGTGTCGATAGTCATGGCTTTGGATGCGTTGAAATGAAAAGGACCACTTAGTGAATATGTGGCCCTTTCAGTTCCATGCCTTGACAAATTACTTAAACCGCTTGCGCAACCCACTCTACCCAGTGGCGAACATCCACTGTTGCATCGCTTTCCAAATGGCCCAAACAACCAATGTTGGCTGATGCAATGGCCTGCGGCTTGCCCGCCATCAGGTTGGCCAGCTTGCGCTTTTTCAATTCTTTCGACAACTCAGGTTGCAGCACCGAATAAGTACCGGCTGAGCCACAACACAGGTGTGAATCGGCCACAGGTGTTAATTTAAAGCCCAGGGTGGTCAGCACGTTTTCAATTACGCCCTTGATTTGTTGGCCATGCTGCAAGGTACAAGGTGGATGAAAGGCAATGCTGCCAGGGATGCGCTGCTGCTCGATGGCGGCTTTCACCTTGGTGCCCAAGCGCGCTAGCCCGTCTGCATTTTGTTGGGTGATGAACTCGCCAATGTCCAGGGTTTTCTCGCTGACCAGTTTGGCCTTTTCCGCGTACTCTGGATCGTTTTCAAAATAGTGGGCGTATTCACGAACTGTGACGCCGCAGCCTGATGCATTCATCACCAAGGCCTCGGCCTCGCCGCTTTGCAGCAAGTTGTACCAAGCGTCGATGTTGGTTTTCATTTGAACCAAACCGCCAAGGTGGTCGTTCAAGTGAAACTTCACGGCGCCACAACAACCCGATTCCTGTATCACCATGCTTTGAATGTCCAATGCATCGAGAATCACGGATGTTGCAGAATCAATCGACGGCATCATGGCAGGCTGTACACAGCCTTTCAGCAAGATCACTTTGCGTGTGTGTGCTGTGTTGGCAAAGGGCAGGGTGGGGCGTTTGGCCGGCACTTTTTTCTTGATGCTTTCCGGCAGCATGCCACGCACCGCTTTGCCCATGGCCATGCCCGCTGTAAACATGGGGCGGTTGGTCATCAGCATTTTCAGGCTTTCACGTGTCAGCTTTTCAGCCATGGGGCGCTCAACACGCTCATCCACAATTTTGCGGCCAATGTCGATCAACTGGCCGTACTTCACACCGGAAGGACAGGTGGTTTCGCAATTGCGGCAGGTTAAGCAGCGGTCCAGGTGTTGCTGGGTTTTGCGCGTCACTTGCTTGCCTTCCAAGACCTGTTTGATCAAGTAAATGCGGCCACGCGGGCTGTCCAGTTCATCGCCCAGAATTTGGTAGGTGGGGCAGGTGGCCGTGCAAAAACCGCAATGTACGCATTTGCGCAGAATTGCATCGGCGGCTTTGCCATCGGGGGTGTCTTTGATCCAGTCGGCGAGTTGGGTATCCATGCGTTCTACTTACAAAATGGGTGACAGGCGGTTGATGCTGAACACACCAGCCGGGTCGAATTGTTCTTTCAGGCGGCGTTGCAGTTTCAGCATGACCGCATCAGGTTGCTGGAATGCGTGCACGCGCGCGGCGTCGTTGCCTGTGCGGTACAGGGTGGCGTGGCCACCCACGCGTTTGGCGGTGGCGCGAATTTGCTCGGCCGTTACGCCAGCATCGGCACGAAGCCAGCGCAGCCCGCTGCCCCATTCGTGCACACTTTGACCATGCATGGCCAAATCAACGGTGGTGGGCGGCACTGCCATGCGCCACAAATCGCCTTCGGCTTTGAAGAATGCATGTTGCTGGTCGCGCACGCTGGTCCAGAAGGCTTGCGCCTGCTGGCTTTCCATTTCCTGCCCGCCCATGTTTTTGGTGGCGGCCTGTACTGCTGCGCTGGCACCGCGCAGGCGAACTGTCAGCTTGCCGTTGTCGAAAAACGTGGCAGAAATTGGAAGGGGTTTCGATAGCCATTCATTGCTTTGAGCAATCGCTTTGTTCACATCCATGTCGAACTGCAGTGTGGCTTCGGCGGGCGCAACCGGCATGACTTTGATCGACAATTCGGTTGCAATACCAAGCGTGCCCATGCTGCCAGGAATTACCCGGGCCACGTCATAGCCCGCCACGTTTTTCATGACCACACCGCCAAAGTGTAGCAGTTGACCTTTGCCATCGAGCAGGGTGCAACCCAGCACATAATCTTTCACGCCACCTTTACTCAGGCGTGCGGGTCCGGCAAGGCCGCTGACAATCGCGCCGCCAATGGTGCCCTTGGCACCCAGCCTGGGTGGTTCAAATGCCAGTTCCTGCTTTTCAGCAGCAAGGGCAGCTTCCACTTCAGCCAAGGCAGTGCCCGGCTTCACCGTGATCACCAGTTCCGTGGGTTCATATTCCACAATGCCGGCCCATTGGCGCATGTCCACTTCCTCGCCTTGCAGGGGGCCACCGTAAAAATTCTTGGTGCCGCCGCCCAACGGGCGAAGTTGTGTCTTGTTGCGGGCAGCCAGTTCAACCTGTTTGCACAGGTCATCGATAAAGTCGCTCATGATCTCGTTCTTTTAAAAGCGGGGAAGGTCTGCGAAAGGCACCTGGCCGCCATGCACATGCATGCGACCATATTCCGCGCAACGGTGCAGCGTTGGAATGGCTTTGCCGGGGTTGAGCAAACCGGGTTCGTCGAAGGCTTTCTTCACCGCGAAAAATGCATCCAGTTCAGCACGCGAAAACTGCACGCACATCTGGTTGATTTTCTCGATGCCCACGCCATGTTCACCGGTCACTGTGCCACCCACTTCCACGCACAGTTCCAGAATTTCTGCGCCGAAATCTTCAGCACGTTTAATTTCTTCAGGCTTGTTCGCATCGAATAAAATCAGTGGGTGCAAATTGCCGTCGCCTGCATGAAATACGTTGGCGCAGCGCATGTCGTATTTCTTTTCCATCTCGGTGATGGCGTTCAAGACTTTGGCCAAACTGCGGCGGGGAATGGTGCCGTCCATGCAGTAGTAGTCGGGCGACACGCGGCCAGCAGCCGGAAATGCATTCTTGCGGCCAGCCCAGAATTTCAGGCGTTCGGCTTCGCTTTGCGACACCTTGATGGCTGTGGCACCGCAGCCGTTCAGCACGCGGGTCATTTCCGCAATTTCTTCGGCCACTTCTTCGGGTGTGCCATCGCTTTCCAGCAACAAAATGGCCTCTGCTTCGGTGTCGTAACCAGCTTTTACAAAGGGCTCCACCATTTGGCTGGCGCGCTTGTCCATCATTTCAAGCCCGGCCGGGATAATGCCCGCGGCGATCACGGCTGCCACTGCATTGCCTGCATTGGCCACGTCGTCGAAGCTGGCCATAATCACCTGCGCCAAAGCGGGCTTGGGTACCAGCTTCACGGTCACTTCTGTAACCACAGCCAGCATGCCTTCGGAGCCGATCACCAGGTTCATCAACTCAAGTCCGGGGGCATCGGGTGCCTCGGAGCCGAATTCAACCACTTCACCTTCAATGGTAATGGCGCGAACTTTCAGCACGTTGTGCACCGTGAGGCCGTACTTCAGGCAGTGCACGCCACCGCTGTTTTCGGCCACATTGCCGCCAATGGTGCAGGCAATTTGGCTGGAAGGGTCGGGCGCATAGTACAACTGGTGCTGGGCCACGGCCTCGGAAATGGCCAGGTTGCGCACGCCGGGTTGCACCACTGCACTACGAGATTGCACATCTACTTTTAGAATTTTGTTGAACTTGGCCATACCCAGCAAAATGCCGTGCTTGTGGGGCTGTGCACCGCCGGACAAACCGGTGCCCGCACCGCGTGCCACAACCGGTACGTTTAGTCTGTTGGCCAGCTTCAGGATTTCGATAACCTGTTCTTCGGTGTCGGGCAAGGCCACCACCATGGGCAACTGGCGAAACAGGCTTAAGCCGTCGCATTCATAGGGTTTGGTGTCTTCTCCCTCGTGCAACACAGCGTGGGCGGGCAGAATCTGGTTCAAGCCCGCGATCACTTCCGCGCGTTGGGCGGCATTCAGTACAAAGTCTTCAGTGGGCGCATTCATAGGGGTACCTCTTTGACAGCTTTCAAGCATACTCAATTATTGTATGAATGGTAATTGGTGCTTGCCCGAAGCAGTTTTGCTTGTTAGTCAAAAGTGAATTGCCGGTTTGTTTTGCCAACTCGGCATGGGTTACTTGTGCAGCACTTGAATGGCGACTTTTGATCTGAACTTGAAGGGTCGCCGCTGCAGTTTCTGCCAACTCGACGCGGGTTACTTGTGCCGCACTGAAAACCGCTTGATCCCTTTCCGAATTTATTCTAGCTCACCGAGCTCGGCAAAAGGGCGGGCCGAGTCTCGGTGTCGGCTTGAAGCCGAACGCTGCGACTAAACTCAAACGGGGCGGTTTTCTTCAAGTGCGCCCCAAGCAATCCCACTGCCGAGTTGGCTCAAACCCGCAGAGTGCGACCACTTGCAGGTTCAGCTCCGAGTCACCACTGGCTTAACAGCCCAATCGGCGGCGGTGTTTCGATCGCCTCGCCTTCAAGAAAACCTGCCCGTTTGAATTCAACCGCCACGGTCGGCCATTGGCCGGCACCGAGACTCGGCCCGCTCTTTTGCCGAGCGAGGTGAGTCAGGGTGAATCTCAAAAAGGGAAATACAGGTTTTCAGGCGAGAGATTGAAACCCAAGCCGATCGGGCAGCTAACCGGCAGGCGAGAGATTGGAACCCAAGCCGATCGGGCTGTGAACAAGCTAACTGAGTTATCTACACCAGCAAATGAGCAAAAGCCTATCTCGTGCTAGCTGGCGGACGTTGCCAATTCGCATCGCGGCCGCGTCACCATGCCGTACTCCCGCTTTTCCAGCAGTGCGGGGTTCTCAGCCAATTGCATGGCGCCTGCAAAGGCAATCATTGCCCCGTTGTCGGTGCAAAGGCTCAGCTCGGGGAAGTAAACTTCCACTCCACGCTTGCGCGCTGCTTTCACCAACTGTTCTCGCAACAATTTGTTTGCGCCCACACCACCGGCAACAACCAATCGTTTGTGATCTTGCTGTAAGCAGGCCGCCAATGCTTTCTTGACCAGCGTTTCAACAATCGCAGCTTGAAAACTGGCAGCCAGGTCGGCTTTGTCGGTGTCGCTGATCACCATGGTTTCAGAAGGTTGCTTAACACCGGCCAATTTCATGGCGGTGGTGAGCACGGCGGTTTTCAAACCAGAAAAGCTGAACATGTAATCGCCGCTGTGCAACATGGGGCGGGGCAACTTGAATCGCTCGGGATTGCCGTTTTCTGCCAGTTTCGACAAGGCTGGGCCGCCAGGGTAGGGCAGGCCGATCATTTTTGCGGTTTTGTCAAAGGCCTCGCCAGCGGCATCATCCAATGTTTCGCCAAGCAGGGAATAACGGCCCAACCCTTCAACACCCATTAATTGAGTGTGCCCGCCACTAACAAGCAAAGCAGTAAAGGGGAAGGCTGGTGGGTTGGCAGAAAGCAAAGGCGATAGCAAATGCCCTTCCAGGTGGTGCACGGGAATCACAGGCAAACTGAGACCCATCGCAAGGCTGTATGCAAATGCGCAACCCGCCATCAGGGCGCCCGGCAACCCGGGGCCAGTGGTTACGGCAATTGCGTCCACTTCTTGCAGGGTAATGCCAGCCTGGGCAAAGGTTTCGTCCATCAAGGGAATCAAACGACGAATGTGATCTCGAGAGGCCAGTTCTGGCACCACGCCGCCGTAATCGGTGTGCATTGCAATTTGAGAATACAAGGCTTGCCCTAGAATGCGCCCCTCGGTGGTGCACAGTGCCACACCGGTTTCGTCACAGGAACTTTCAAAACCAAGCACAATTTTGGGAGGGTTTGCAACGGAAGTCACTTCAGGCAGCCAGAACAAATTTAACGCCCCATTTTAGCGTGGCTTCGTTAAGTAATTGAATCTGAAAGGCTTCAAGTGCGAGTAATAGTCAAAACATTTCAAATCGGAGACACTTCATGTTGATCGGAGTCACCAGAGTACTGGGACCCCTGCTGTTGGCGGTTGGGCTTGCGGGTTGTCTGTCGGAAACCGACCCGACAATGGTCGGCAATTCGGGCTCCAGCGGCGGCGGTGGCGTGGGTCCATCTGAAACCGAAATGCCACTGCGGGTGAAAAACCAGCAAATGGCCACGGGCCACGCGGCGCGTGTTGAGCAGGTGGTCATTCCCGCTTTTGATGGCACTGACTTGGCATTGACTGTCTATTTTCCTGAATTGGATGCCGGTGAGGCGACCCCTTTGTTGCTGCACTCCCATGGCTTTGGAGGCACCCGTGCCGCCACGCTTGATTTTGACGAAGCCGCGCAAACATCTGAAATTGGTGTTGACACCCTGCAGGTGGCTTACAACGAAAAACAGCCTGTGGCTGGCCGGGCCGGTTGGTATGTAATTTCCTATGATCAGCGCGGCCACGGCGAAACCGGTGGCAATGTCACAATTCTTGATCCTGATTTCGAAGGCAAAGACTTCAAAACCATCCTTGACTGGGCAGAAGCCAATTTGCCCAACCTGGGCTACCGCAGCAAAGCCGGTGCAATGAACCCAGTGGTGGGCACCATTGGCCGCAGCTATGGTGGAGCGTTTCAATTAATTGGCACCGGGCTTGATTCCCGCATTGATGCCATGGTGCCCAATGGCACCTGGTACGACCTGCGTTACAGCCTGAACCCCGGCGGCGTGCCCAAAACCACCTACCTGAACGGATTGGTGGCGGGGGGCTTGGAAAGCAACCGCGGGCGTTACGACCCCTTCCTGTTTCAGGGGCTTGTCGAGGCCAATACCACGGGCGTGGTTTCCGACGAAATTGTGAAACGATTGGGCTCGCAAGGTTCTATCTCCTATTGCGATTTGTCGGCCAACCTGCCCAGGGGCATGACGCTGAAAACCGATGTGCCCGCGTTTTTTATTCAAGGTGCTACCGATGTGTTGTTCAACCTGAATGAAGCGATTCAAAACTTTGAGTGTTATCGCAAGGTGAATGCAGACGCAAAATTGTTGTTCGTCAAATACGGGCACCTGCTCAATGCCTTGGGCGTTCAGCAAGACCCCAACGCGGCGCTGGAAGGCACCGGTGCCAAATACGCCTTCAATGAAAGCCTGATCTGGCTGAAGACCGCACAAAACTCATGCCCCGCAGCCAATTGGGATGCGCCAACAGGCCGCTGTGTTCTTCCGCTAAAAAACATGATGTTCCAGTTTCTGGCCCAACATTTGGTGGGCAGCAGGCAAGCCCGTTCGCAGAATTATCTGGGTTTCGACCCAATACCATTGCCTGAAATCGCATCGGTGCTTGAAGACAGCAGAAACGATCCCACTGCAATTGAAGTGAAGTCCAATTCATCGAACCGACCCAAGCTAGAAGGTGTGCGTGCAGCTTCAGCGTTCAGTACGCCCACGCAGGTGATAGCGGGTGTGGCGGGCCTGTTTACAGGTTTAACCTCCACACAGGCGGCTCAACTTGCGCAGCCTGTTTATGTGGAACTGAACAATGCCAACGAGAAAGGCTGTTTTGTAGGCACGCCCAAAGCCACCGTGAAAGTGGAGCCTGTTGGCCCAGCTTCGCCCGAGTCGCCCATTGTTTACGTGGGGATTGGACTGAAACGCGCCGATGGCACGCAAACCGTGTTGCACGATCAGGTCACGCCCTTGAAGGGGTATGGCGAGAAAGCCATTGATCTGCCCGGCATTTCTGTTCAGCTCAAGGAAGGGGATTCACTCACCCTGACTATTCAGGGCTACAACCCAGTGTTTGTCAGCAGCTTTAACCGCTTGCCAGTACCCGTTACCGTCAGCGCCAGCGTGGCCTTGCCCAATCGGGTTCAAGATCCTACAGGCTTCTGCGCCCTGTAATCAAACAGCGCACCGTTCTACGCAGAATGGTGCGCTGCACTAGTTGGGTGCCAGCCGCCCAGCCCAATTTCATCCCATTTCAATAAAAACAGCCTCTTTGTGGTGCAAAACCATGTCGAAATGGCTGGCACGACCCTTGCATTGATACGGGTGTAGGTCGTCAACGGCGGCGATCTGCAGGTGGATTGACAGGTCTCCCACGGTTGCGCAAGTGGCCAAGGGAGTTGGACAACGGCGTCCGTGCTGCTTCGTGCAGCCGGGGGCCGTTTTTTTTTGGGTAAATTGGGATAAATAGTATGCTGATGTCCGTCAAAAAACAGAAGCTGGTGGTAATTGGTAACGGCATGGCCGGTATCCGGGTGGTTGAAGAGCTGATCAAGCTTGCCCCTGAATTGTATGAAATCACCGTGTTTGGCGCAGAGCCGCATCCCAATTACAACCGGATCATGCTTTCGCCAGTATTGGCTGGAGAGCAGAAGTTCGAAGAAACCATACTCAATGACTGGGACTGGTACACCAGCAACAACATTACCTTGCATGTGGGTCGTGAAGTCACTGAAATTGACCGCATAAAACGTGTGGTCAAATGTGCCGATGGCACGGTTGCGCCTTACGATCGTTTGCTGCTGGCCACCGGCTCGAATTCATTCATCCTTCCTGTGCCAGGTTCTACCTTGCCGGGCGTGATCGGGTATCGCGACATTGCAGACACCGATACCATGCTGGAAGCCGCCAAGCATTACAAAAAGGCTGTGGTCATTGGTGGTGGTTTGCTGGGGCTTGAAGCCGCCAATGGCTTGGCCATTCAAGGCATGGATGTCAGCGTGGTGCACTTGCCCACCTGGCTCATGGAGCGCCAGCTAGACCCCACCGCGGCCGGCCTGTTGCAGAAAAGCCTTGAAACCAAAGGCCTGAAATTCTTGCTGGCCAAAAACACCAAGGCCTTGCATGCGGGCCCCGATGGCCGTGTTGCCAAAATTGAGTTTGCCGACGGCGATATTCATGATGCCGATTTGGTGGTCATGGCGGTGGGTATTCGGCCGAACGACAAACTGGCCGCCACAAGTGGCTTGCTGTGTAACCGGGGTGTTGTGGTCAACGACACCATGCAAACCATCACTGATCCCAAAATTTACTCGGTGGGCGAATGTGCCAGCCACCGTGGTGTGGCCTATGGCCTGGTGGCGCCACTGTTCGATCAGGCCAAGGTGTGTGCCAACCACCTGGCCCAGTTCGGCATTGGTCGTTACGAAGGTTCGGTAACCTCCACCAAGTTGAAAGTAACCGGTGTTGATTTGTTCTCTGCCGGTAATTTCATGGGGGGCGAAGGCTGCGAAGAATTGTTGCTCTCCGACCCCATTGGTGGCGTCTACAAAAAACTGGTGATCAAGGAAGACAAGCTGGTGGGCGCTTGCCTGTATGGCGACACGGTCGATGGCTCTTGGTATTTCAAGCTGATGCGCGAAGGCAAGGCCATCAAGGAAATTCGCGAAAAGCTGATGTTTGGCCAGAACAACATTGGCGACACTGGTCATGAAGGTCAAAGCCAGGCCAGCAAAATGGCAGACACCGATGAAGTGTGTGGTTGCAATGGTGTGTGCAAAGGCACCATTGTGCAGGCCATTAAAACCAAGGGTTTGTTCACGATTGAAGAAGTGCGCAAGCACACCAAGGCCAGTGCAAGTTGTGGTTCTTGCACCGGTTTGTGTGAACAGATTTTGATGAGCACCGCAGGTGCCGATTATTCCGCCACGCCTAAAACCAAACCCATGTGCGGCTGTACCGATCATGGTCACCAGGTTGTTCGTGATGCAATTTTCAAGCACCACCTGACCACCAAAGAAGAGGTGTTCGCCACCATGAACTGGCGCACTCCGAATGGTTGTGCAACTTGCCGCCCGGCTGTGAATTATTACCTCATCAGTTCCTGGCCTGGTGAAGCGGTGGATGATCCACAAAGCCGTTTTATCAACGAACGTGCACACGCCAATATTCAGAAAGACAAAACCTATTCAGTGGTGCCGCGCATGTGGGGTGGCGAAACCACTGCCGCTGAATTGCGTCGCATTGCCGATGTGGTCGACAAATACAACATTCCCACCGTGAAAGTAACTGGTGGTCAACGTATCGATTTGCTGGGTGTGAAAAAAGAAGATTTGCAAGACGTTTGGAAAGACCTCGACATGCCCAGTGGCCATGCTTATGCCAAAGGTTTGCGCACGGTAAAAACCTGTGTGGGCAGCGAATGGTGCCGTTTTGGTACACAAGACAGCACCCAGATGGGCAAAGACCTGGAGCGTGGTTTATTCAAAATGTACGCACCCCACAAAGTAAAGCTGGCTGTGTCGGGTTGCCCGCGAAACTGTGCAGAAAGTGGCATTAAAGATGTGGGCGTGATCGGTGTCGATTCCGGTTGGGAAATCTATGTGGGTGGCAACGGTGGCATTAAAACCGAAGTGGCCCAGTTCCTGTGCCGCGTGAAAACTTCCGATGAGGTGATGTCAGTCAGTGGCGCTTTCTTGCAGTTGTACAGAAAAGAAGGCTGGTACCTGGAGCGCACGGTGCACTACCTGGAACGCGTTGGTCTGGAACATGTGAAAGCAAAAGTAATTGATGACCTCGCCAACCGCGATGCCCTGTGGGCCGAGCTACAAGCTGCACTGGCCATTGAAGAAGACCCATGGCACAAGCCCAGGGAAGCACAGGTTGATTTGCGTCAGTTCATTCCAATCCAACTGGCGGAGGTGGTCTAATGTCGGCTTCAGAACTGATCGAACGAAAGGAAACTCAAATGGAATGGATCGACATTTGCGCGGTGGAAGACATCCCCGTGTTGGGATCACGCATTGTGCGCCGCCCCACCGGGCAAGACATTGCAGTATTCCGCAACAGCGAAGAACAGGTGTTTGCACTGCTGGATGAATGCCCGCACAAAAAAGGCCCGCTTAGCCAGGGCATCGTGCATGGCACTACTGTTACTTGCCCCTTGCACAACTGGCAAATTGGTTTGGCCGATGGCTGCGCGCGTGAACCCGATGAAGGTTGCACTGCCAAGTTCACAGTACAAGTGGTGGATGGCCGCGTGCACTTGAAAGCCAGTGAAGTGAAGAACCACGGTATTTAAAAGCGATCTCACTCATGACCGAACTGCTTGCACCCATCCAGAACACCAAGACAACATGCCCTTACTGCGGCGTGGGTTGTGGTGTCGTGGTGCGCACACAGGCCGGAAAAATCATTGATGTGAAAGGCGATGAATCGCACCCGGCCAATTTGGGCAAGTTGTGCAGCAAAGGCAGCAAGTTGGCTGAAACCGCCACCGTGAACGTGTATGGCCAAGTGCGCGCAAGCCAACCCCTGTTGCGCATTCAGCGTGATCAGCAAGTGGCCCCGGCAAGCTGGGACACAGCACTTGATTTCACCGCGCGTGAATTTGCACGGTTGATTTCAACATACGGGCCGAACAGTGTTGGCTTTTACATCAGCGGGCAATTGCTGACTGAAGACTATTACGTGTTCAACAAACTCGCGAAAGGTTTGATTGGCACCAACAACGTCGACACCAATTCGCGCCTGTGCATGAGCAGCGCGGTGAGCGGTTACAAACGCACCTTGGGTGCAGACGCACCACCTTGCAATTACGATGATTTGGCTTTGGCCGATTGCGTGTTCATTGCCGGTTCCAACATGGCCTATGCACACCCGGTGGCCTATCGCAGGCTTGAAGCCGCGCGCGCTGCCAAGCCTGGCCACAAACTGATTGTTGTAGACCCCCGCGCAACCGACACCGCGCTGATGGCTGATTTGCATTTGAAAATTCAGCCCGGCACCGACGTGATGCTGTTCAACGCCATGCTGCACGTCATGATGCAAAACGGTTGGCTGGACATGGCCTACATCAACAAATACACAGAAGGCTTCGACGCAGTGGCCAAGGGCTTGGTCGATTACACGCCCAAGCTTGCAGCCAGTGTGTGTGGAGTTCCGGAAGGCGACATTGTTACAGCCGCCACCTGGTTCGCCCAAAGCAACAGGACACTCTCCCTGTATTGCCAAGGGTTGAACCAGGCCACCACCGGAACCGACAAAAATACAGCGTTGATTGCCCTGCATTTGGCGACAGGCCAAATTGGCAAAGAAGGTTCAGGCCCGTTTTCGCTCACGGGCCAACCCAATGCCATGGGTGGTCGCGAGGTGGGTGGCTTGTCTACATTGCTGCCAGCGCACCGCGAATTGGATAACCCCGCGCATGTGGCAGAAGTGGCCGCCTTTTGGGGGGTAAAGCAAATTAGTGCAACGCCGGGTGCCAGCGCGGTTGAAATGTTCGATCAGCTGGAGCAGGGCAAAATCAAAGCAGTGTGGGTGGCCTGCACCAACCCGGCGCATTCACTGCCCAATTCGCAAAAAGTGGCCCGCGCCTTGCAAAACGCCGAACTGGTGGTGGTGCAAGATGCCTACTTAACACCCGCCACCGTGCAATACGCCGATGTGTTGTTGCCAGCCACCACCTGGGGTGAAAAGGAAGGCACGGTCACCAACAGCGAACGGCGAATCAGCCGCGTGCGGCCCGCCATGCCTGCTTATGCAGATTCGAAAAACGACTGGCAAATTGTGGTGGAATTTGCAAAGCGCCTTGAAGTTGAATTGCAAAAACTGGGTGTTGAAAGCCCGCGCCTTGGCAACACTTCCAATGCGTTCATGCCTTACAGCAGCACTGAAGAAATTTTCAACGAGCATCGCGAAACCACGCGGGGCCGCGACCTGGACATTACCGGTTTAAGTTATGCGGTGTTGGAAGCCAACGGCCCGCAGCAATGGCCCATGCCGGAAGGGCAGCCCCAAGGCAAAGCCCGCCTGTACGAAGATGGGCTTTACCCCACAGCCACAGGCAAGGCGAAGTTTGTGTTTGCAAATTACGAGCCCGTGGCCGAGGAAGCGGATGCGCGTTTCCCATGGCGCTTGAACACAGGGCGTTTGCGCGACCAGTGGCACGGTGCCAGCCGCACCGGCACCCTGGCCGAATTTTTCTCGCATGAAGCCGAGCCCGTGATTGCCATGCACCCTGCCGATTTCAAGCGATTGAACTTGAAGCCCTATAGTTGGGTGTCGGTTAAATCGCGCCGCGCCACCATCACCTTGCGTGCGAAAGCGGATGAATCGGTTGCCCGCAACCAGGCCGCCTTGCCCATGCACTGGGGCCCTGAATTTTTTGGCGGTAAAGTGGGTGTGGGTGGAGTCAACGCACTCACCATTGAAGCATTCGACCCGTATTCCAAGCAACCTGAATTGAAGCATTCTGCTGTGAACATTCAACAGGTGCACTTGCCCTGGCAGGTGGTTGTGTTTGTTCACAGCGAGCGCTGGCTGAGCATTTGGCAACAAGCCCGTGCCTTGTACGCTGAATTTGATGCAGCCTTGTGCGTGCCCGTGGGCCGTGAGCAAACTGGTGTGTTGTTCCGCGCAGCCAGTGCGCAAGCACCTGCGAAAGAAATTATCGATCGCCTTCAAGCCTTGTTTGAATGTGAGGGTGGCGATGTCATGGTGTACTCCGACCCGAAAACCGATGCGCGCCGCCGCATTGGTGTGAAAGTACACGCCGCGGGCAAAGGGCAAACCGCCACACTCAGCAAAGTATTTTTGGCCGGCAATATTGAATCCGAAGGCTGGTTGCGCAACTACTTCGACCAACAACTCGATGTCATGCCTTTGCGCAGTTTTCTTCTGGCCCCGGCCAGCCAACCGCCAGGTGTGCAAACCGAGGCCGTGCGCATGGTGTGTAACTGCGTGGGGGTGTCCCAGCAAGCGATTGAGGCTGGAATTGCCATTGCCTGCGCCAAGAACCCGAATGCAGGCGAGAATGAATTGCTGTCGGGTTTACAAGGCAGCCTTAAATGCGGCACGCAATGTGGTTCGTGTGTGCCTGAAATTCGTAAACTCATTCGCACACAAGCCAGCCTTGCTACAATGGCGCCTTAGTCTTTACTTAGGCACAGCTTCAGCGTCATGCCCAATCCAGTTCACACTGCCCAATTTTCTTGCGCGCCATTCATCAAAGAAATTGGTCGCGGCAAAGACGGTGCTCGCGGCCTGTCTCGCGAACAGGCCATGGCGCTGTATTCAGCCATTCTGCGTGGCGAGGTGTCAGATTTCGAATTGGGTGCCGTGCTCATTGCCCTGCGCGTGAAGGGCGAAAGCCACGACGAACTCATTGGGTTTCTCGATGCCATTGCAAGCCACTGGCCCGCCGATGAAGACCTGCCACATGTGCAAACACTGAATGCCTTGAGCGAGCAGTCTTCTCGCAGCGGCAAACCCGTGGTGGTGATCCCCAGTTACAACGGTGCGCGGCGCAAACCCAACTTCACGCCCTTGCTGGCCGGTTTGCTCGCGCAGCGTGGTTACCCGGTGCTGGTGCATGGTCTAGAGAAAGACTTCACCGGCCGCGTAAGCAGTGCAGAAGTATTTTCGCACCTGAATTGGCAGGCCGTGGACATGCCCAACCCTGCGCCTGTGTACATGCCCATGGCGCAAATTTATCCAAGAATTGAAGCCCTGTTGCAAACCCGCAAATTACTTGGTGTTCGCAGTTGCACCCACACCCTGGTGAAATTAATGGTGCCCAGTGCGTTTGGCAACGCCATGCTGGTAACCAGCTACACCCACCCCGAGTTCTGGAACCTGCAACGCGAAGTGCTGTGCGCCACCGGCCACACGGCGTTGGTGTTGCGTGGCCACGAAGGCGAGCCAGTGGCTGCGCCGTATCGCAGCCCGCGCATGGATGGCGTGACCGCCGGAAAAACCTGGCGCATTGCCGAACCCGAGAACCTGTTCACCGAGCAACCGGATCCCCACCCGGATATTGATGCAGAATCCACTGCACGGCTTATCGAGATGTGGTTGAACAATCCTCAGGAAATGCCGCATGGCTTTGCTCGCCAGCTTGATGCAATCGACGCGGTACACCAAGCAGCAAATCATGCAGCAGTTTGATGTCATTGTGATTGGTGCCGGCGCGGCTGGCCTGATGTGTGCCGCACAAGCCGGGCAGGGTGGCCTGAATGTGGCTTTGCTGGATCACAGTGAAAAACTGGCCGAAAAAATTCGAATCAGTGGCGGTGGGCGTTGTAACTTCACCAATGTGAATGTGTCAGAGGACAACTTCATTTCTGAAAACCCCCGTTTTGCGCGCTCAGCCCTTGGCCGCTATACCCCGGCCGACTTCATTGCCTTGGTAAAGCGTTACAACATTGCATTTCACGAAAAGCACAAAGGCCAGTTGTTTTGCGATCGAAAAAGCGACGACATCATCGAGATGCTGGCCGCCGAATGCAATGCAGGCAAAGTGAAGTGGTTCCGCCCCCACAGCGTGAACGGGGTTGAGCACGATGGCAGCCTCTTCAAACTAAGTACCAGTGCAGGCCAGTTGCAAGCGCGCAATGTGGTGGTCGCCACAGGTGGTTTGCCCGTGCCAAAAATTGGTGCAACCGACTTTGGCCTGAAACTGGCCAAACAGTTTGGCCATGCACTGGTCGATCAGCGGCCTGCACTGGTGCCACTTACTTTTGACTCTGGCATGTGGGAGCCGTTCGTTGAACTGGCTGGCGTGGCGCTGCCCGTGTTGAGTCGCGGCAGCGACGCCAACGCCCCCTGGTTTGATGAAGACCTGCTGTTTACCCACCGGGGTTTAAGCGGACCGGCTGTGTTGCAGGCCTCCACGTACTGGAACCCGGGCAAACCAATTACCCTGAATTTATCGGGCAAGGAAACGGATGCAGCCGCACTGCAAACCGGTTTGCTACAGGCCACGCTTGGCGCAAAAGCCAATGCTGACAATTGGTTTGCTGCTCAGGTTGCTCACTGGCCCAAGCGTTTGGTGCAGGCCTGGTTGAACAAACCGGAATTGCAGGCCATTGCCGGGCGCAAGGTGGCTGAGTTGGGCAAAAAACAATTGGGCCCTTTGGCGCAGTTAATTGCGGCCTGGCAATTGGTGCCCAATGGCACTGAAGGTTACAAAAAAGCTGAAGTGATGCGCGGCGGGGTCAGCACTGCCGATTTACAGCCCAAAACACTGGAATCGCGCAAAATTTCGGGCCTGTACTTCATTGGCGAGGTGGTTGATGTAACAGGCTGGTTGGGCGGTTATAACTTTCAGTGGGCCTGGGCCAGCGGCTACACTGCAGCCCATGCAATATTGAGCCAAAAATAGTTGAAAATCCTTGAGAAAATCTTCTTTCACATGGTACTATCTCGGTCTTTGCCAGATTCTTGGCGGTAACTCTTTGCTTCAGCACATTGGGTTTTGCAAAAAATATACGCAAAATCAATGGGTTGAAAACTAAAAAACAACTTACGAATACCCGATTGGAGCCTTATGCCAAACGTTCGCGTTAAAGAAAACGAGCCATTTGAAGTTGCCCTGCGTCGCTTCAAGCGCACCATTGAAAAAACAGGTCTGTTGACTGAACTGCGCTCACGCGAGTTCTATGAAAAGCCAACTGCAGAACGCAAGCGCCTGAAGGCTGCTGCCGTAAAGCGTCATTACAAGCGCCTGCGCAGCCAAATGTTGCCCAAGAAAATGTATTGATTCGTTTGGTATGTCACTGAAAGCGCAAATTCTTGAAGACATCAAGCTGGCCATGAAGGCCCGTGAGCAAGCAAAGCTCACCACGCTTCGAATGCTCTCAGCGGCAATCAAACAAAAAGAGGTCGACGAACGCGTCGAACTCGACGATGCGGCGGTTCTCGCCATCATCGAAAAGCAAATCAAGCAGCGAAACGAAGCCGCCATCCAGTTTGAACAGGGTGGTCGGCCAGAGTCGGCTGAGGCTGAAAAGGCCGAGGCTGCTGTTTTGGCGTTTTACCTTCCCGCACAACTCTCAGAATCCGAAGTTGTGGCAGAAATACAAGCCATTGTTCAAGCGCTAGGCGCTACTGGCCCACAAGACATGGGCAAGGTCATGGGCGCTGTAAAAGGCAAGCTGGCTGGCAAAGCCGACATGAGCAAGGTGTCGGGCTTGGTAAAGGCAGCGCTGTCCAAATAAAATAAGCATTAAAACAATCAAGCGTGCATGCGCGCTTTGGCTGTTCGCTTTTGTTTCCTCCCCTTTGGGTTTGTTATTCTAGAAGTCGAACCTTCGGTTCTGATTATTCTGCGCGTGAATTCACCCAAACTGCATGATTCCTCAAAGCTTTATTGATGATTTGCTGTACCGCCTGGACATCACGGACGTGGTGGGGCGCTATGTGCAATTAAAAGCGGCGGGCGCCAACTTGCAGGGCTTGTGCCCGTTCCACAACGAGAAATCCCCTTCCTTTACAGTAAGCCCGTCCAAGCAGTTTTATCACTGTTTTGGTTGTGGTGCGCATGGCAATGCCGTGGGTTTTGTGATGGAGCATTTGGGCTTGACCTTTCCCGAAGCCGTTGAAAGCCTGGCAGGCAATTTGGGTATCGACGTGCCTCATGAAAAGGGCATGGATGTGCCCGCCGAGGTGCGTTCCGAACGGGAAGAGTTGGTGGGGTTGCTGACGCGCGCCGCCAATTATTACAAGGCACAGCTAAAAAAAGCGCCTGTGGCCATTGATTATTTGAAAAGCCGCGGCTTGACCGGGCAAGTGGCCGCCCGTTACGGCATGGGCTATGCGCCCGATGGGTATCAAAACCTGGAAGCGGTGGTAGACAACTACACCAGCAACACCCAACTGGATTTGGCTGGCTTGAGCAAAATCAGTGACAGCAACCGGCGCTACGATGCATTTCGCGGCCGCATCATGTTTCCCATTCGCAATGCCAAAGGCCAGGTGATCGGCTTTGGTGGGCGGGTGTTGGGTGACGAAAAGCCAAAATACCTGAACAGCCCGGAAACGCCTGTGTTTTCCAAGGGGCATGAGGTGTATGGCCTGTTCGAAGCACGCCAGGCCATTCACAAAATGGGATACGCCCTGGTGACCGAGGGCTACATGGACGTGGTGGCTCTGGCGCAATGGGGATTCGAAAATGCAGTGGCCACGCTGGGCACCGCAGTAACACCCGACCATGTGCTGAAGTTGTTCAAGCAGACGGATCGGCTTGTGTTTGCCTTTGATGGTGACGGGGCTGGGCAAAAAGCAGCCTGGCGTGCCCTGCAAGCTTGCTTGCCACATGTCAGTGAAAACAAACGGGCAGATTTTATTTTTCTGCCTGCCGAGCACGATCCAGATTCCTTCATTCGAACCGAAGGGCCTGATGGCTTTGAGGCCATGGTGGCGCAAGCCGCGCCTTTGTCTGAATTTTTGACGCGTTACCTGGAGCGCAACTACCCCTTGCAGCAAATTGAGGGTAGCGCCGCAGCCATTTCTTTTCTAAAGCCGCTGATTGTGCAAATGCAGCCAACCGTTTACCGGTCTTCCCTGTTGCGTGCTTTGGCCAATTTGCTGGGTGCTACACCCATGGAGCTTAGTCGCCACCTGGGTTTGAAAAGCCGCGAAGGCGGGGGTGATTATTTTTCACCGAAAAACAAAGGGCAGTTTCAAGGTGGCCAGCAAAGCGGGCAGCAGGGCAAGTTTTCGGGCAAAAAATTTGGCAAGTTCAAAGATGAACCGCTACAAAACAACTGGGGCCCCCGGCCCACTGCGAAATCGCCATTGTTAAGCCTGGCTGCGCGGGTTATTCGAGCGCCAGAACATGTTGAGTTGTGCAATTCCCTGCTGGAGTTGTACGAACGTGAGCAAAACCCGGCTGCCGAGGTACACAGTTTCGTTCATTTACTTGAAAAAATAAGAAGTGACCCCAACTTGTTGGAAGCCAGACTTCAGCACGCATTTAATGATGAAGTTCATCAAAATTGGGTTAACTCGGTGCTAAAAGAAGCACGTAGTTTGGATGATTCCCTCGATTTTGAAACCGAGTTGCGTTCTGGCGTGTATCAATGTAGCGAGCTTTGGTTTAAAGCCGAACTGGAGCGGTTGACCGCCGAGATGCCGACACAAGGGGAACAACTCCGTTGGTATCACGAGTGCATGCAACGCTTCCAAGAATTAAAACAAAAGCGAGTTAATCAGTTATAATTAAGGGTTACGGTGCAAATTTTGCATCTTTTTGTAGTGCGTTTTTGCGCACTGGGTGGCTGTTATTGAGTTGTTCAGGGAATGAATGTTCAAAATACTCAACATTTTTTCAAAAACACAGGAACAGAAAGCCAAATCCGGCCACAAAACCAAGTCTGCGAAGTCACAAAGCGTGAGTTCACAGCAAACCGATACACACACACAGATTCCTGGTGGCCAAAAGCCGGAGAAGGAATCCTCCACTAAGGCATCCAAACGCAAGGGAGCGTCGTCAATGGCAGGGAAGAAGGTTTCTCCTCAAAAGGCAACTGTAAAAGAAGCGAAAGTAAACACCGTGGTTAAGAAGACAGAATCCAAGAAAACAGCACCTGTTGCTGAAAAGCCTGTGAGCAAGAAAGCCGCTGCGCCTGCACCCGCACCTGTTGTGGCCGAAGAAAAGCCGAAACGCGGCCGCAAACCCAAAGTGGTTGAAGCGGTAGTCGAGCCTGTTGCAAAAGCGGCCAAGCCCGCCAAAGCAGCCGAGCCAGTCGCCGTCGAGGAAGCACAGCCCAAGAAGCGGGGTCGCAAGCCCAAGGTGGTCGAGCAGGCTGCGCCTGTGGCCGCCGAAGCACCCAAGGGGCGTGGTCGCCCACCCAAAGCGGGCAAGCCCAAGGCAGAAGAAGAGGACGATGACGACATCGATTCCGGTTCCGATGACTCGCTTGACTCCGACGACGTGCCCGAAGACGACGATTCAGATGCCAAGAAGGCCGATCTGGTGATCATGCCCAAGCGTGGTCGGGGCTCCAAAGCCAAAGACAAAGCGCTGATCAACTCGGCTTACCTGAGTTCGGCCAATGCCACTGTTGAAGAATTGGAGTTGCGCCGCAATCAGCTGAAAACCCTGATCAAGATGGGTAAAGAGCGCGGCTACCTGACCTTTGCAGAAATTAACGACCACTTGCCAGACGATGTAACTGATGGCGAAGTGATTGAAGCCATGGTCAGCACCTTCCACGACATGGGCATTACTGTTTACGAACAGGCCCCTGACGCTGAAGCCTTGTTGATGAACGACAACGCACCTGTGGGCACTTCTGCTGAAGACGCGGAAGAAGAAGCCGAGGCGGCGTTGAGCAACGTGGACTCTGAATTTGGCCGAACCACTGACCCGGTTCGCATGTACATGCGAGAAATGGGTACTGTAGAACTGCTGACACGTGAAGGCGAAATCGAAATCGCCAAACGCATTGAAGACGGTTTGAAAGACATGGTTCAGGCCATTTCGGCTTGCCCTGCCATTGTTGAAGACGTGGTTGGTTTGGGTCAGCGCATTGCTGAAGGCGTGTCGACCGTGGATGAAGTGGTTGATGGAATCATTGATGATTCAATTACCGAAGAAATGGTCGAAGCCGCTGCGCCTGAAGAAACCAACGATGACGACGACAATGAAGACGAAGAAGAGGGCAACGACGGTGGCACCACCTCCGGTATGTCAGCTCGTCAGCTCGAGGAGTTGAAGCGCAATTCATTGGTTGTGTTTGGTGAAATTCAAAAGCAGTTCGCCAAATTGAACAAGGTTCGCGCCGACGGTGGTTACAACACGCCAGCTTATAAAAAGGCCAAGGAAGCGATTGCCGAGCAGTTCATGAAGATTCGCTTCACGGCCAAGCAAGTTGAACGCTTGTGCAGCATTTTGCGTGAGCAAGTCGATGGCGTGCGGAAAATTGAACGTGAAATTTATGACATCGCAGTGAACCGCGTGGGCGTACCCCGCGAGCAGTTCCTCGACAAGTTCCGTGGTCATGAAGTTGAGGCAGCTTGGGTTGACACCTTCAGTGCATCGAATGCGGCTTGGGCAGAAACCTGGGCACGCAATGTACCCGCGATCAACGAACTGCAACAAAAGCTGGTTGGAATTCAAGACACAGTGTCGCTGCCCTTGAACGATCTGCGCGCAATCAACAAGCAAATGGTGTCTGGTGAAAACCGCGCCCGCTTGGCCAAGCGCGAAATGATCGAAGCCAACTTGCGTTTGGTGATTTCAATTGCCAAGAAGTACACCAACCGCGGTTTGCAGTTCCTGGATTTGATTCAGGAAGGCAACGTGGGCTTGATGAAAGCAGTGGACAAGTTTGAATACCGTCGTGGCTACAAGTTTTCAACGTACGCTACTTGGTGGATTCGCCAGGCCATTACCCGTTCCATTGCAGACCAGGCACGTACCATTCGTATTCCGGTGCACATGATCGAAACCATCAACAAGATGAATCGTATCAGCCGCCAAATTTTGCAAGAAACCGGTATTGAGCCCGATCCAGCCACGCTGGCCGAGCGCATGGAAATGCCTGAGGAAAAAATTCGCAAGATTTTGAAAATCGCGAAAGAGCCTATTTCGATGGAAACACCGATTGGCGACGACGACGATTCTCACTTGGGCGATTTTATCGAGGACAACCACACCTTGGCTCCGCAAGATGCAGCGCAATACAGCAGCCTGCGTTTTGTGACCAAAGATGTGCTTGATTCCCTCACCCCACGCGAAGCCAAAGTGCTGCGCATGCGTTTTGGTATTGAAATGAGCACCGACCACACGCTGGAAGAAGTGGGCAAGCAGTTTGACGTAACCCGTGAGCGGATTCGTCAAATTGAAGCCAAGGCACTTCGCAAGCTGCGCCACCCCAGCCGTTCAGACAAGCTGAAAAGCTTCCTGGAAGGCGAATAAAAGCTTTTGAAAGGTAAAGTGGGGCTATAGCTCAGCGGTTAGAGCAGAGGACTCATAATCCTTTGGTCCCCGGTTCAAATCCGGGTGGCCCTACCAGT
The DNA here is from genome assembly GCF_043511195.1 of Limnobacter sp. Lineage (NCBI taxonomy): Bacteria > Pseudomonadati > Pseudomonadota > Betaproteobacteria > Burkholderiales > Burkholderiaceae > Limnobacter > Limnobacter sp. Next base: position 1,355,257 of record NZ_CP121330.1, read on the forward strand.
AAAAAAAAGGACTTAGAGGCGGAATGCTTCTAGGTCCTTTTTGTTTGGTTAACTAGAAGCTAGCAAATAATTGGTATTTAAAGCTGCCATGAACAGATTCGGATTCGCAACTTTTCTGCTTTTTTCTTTGCCTTTTGTACTTAGCTATAACTCTTGACGTCAGATAAGAACGGCAGACCGAGAGACGGAGCTCTGTGGTCTACCTGTCGGGTTGCGGCAAGATTAGACGTACTGCTGCACGCTCTGGAGTATCAGTGTTTTGTGTTTGTAGATTTCTGAAAGTTTTTCAATATCGAATTTCTGCTCTTCTTTACCGACGAATACCCCGAATGCGAGTTTCTTTTTGTTGAAATGAAGTCGTGCGATTGGTTTGCGGTTGTTGTCATCAAAGATGATCGCACAGTATGACTTGGCATCTCTCATTACGATTCTGTCCACATCAACCAACTCTGCTGCAATGGCTTGAATGATACGGTGGGCGTCCACTTCCTCGTGGGTCGTATCGACATCATTATCTGAATCTCCATCTATCGAGGGAATGTCCGATACAGATCCGCCCTTAGCCGACTCTGGTTCAAATGCAGTTTTGAGTTTGCTGTTAATACTCTCCTTCAGGAAGTTATCAAATGAGCGTTTTAGCAATTCCGTAAACTGGTCCTTGACTTGAGCAGTGAATCTTCCGTCGTACACTCGAGATGTAAAAATTTTAACGATCTCCTCTGAAGGAGTCCCAGCGAATTCCTTCCGAACTTCGAGATTTAACGCCTTCATATATTTCAAGTTGCTGGCGGTACTTAGGATAGTCTCAAAGTTGAATCCAGGTTTCGTGAACTTCTTCAATTCCTCGAGATCATTGTCGCTGTAGTCTGCGAGATTAAACTCAAAGAATGGGCGTTCATCCATCTTGTTCGTCTTCTCAAGGTCACTGAAGAACAGGTAGCGGATACCATCTGTGAGAACCCCGAACTTTGCGTCTGTCACTGCGAAGTATCTGAACAGCTGACCAGCATGTTTGGTCTCTAAAGGCGCACCCGGCTGTTTACATTCAATTAGGATGGTGATTTTCCCGTCTAGTTTGATCGCGTAGTCAACCTTCTCACCTTTCTTAACGCCATGATCTGCGGTTAGCTCGGGTATTACCTCTGTTGGGTTGAATACGTCATAGCCCAACTTGGAGAGAAATGGCAAGATGAACGCTGTCTTGACCGCTTCCTCTGTCTTCGCGTGCTCCATGGTTGAGCTGATTCGGCGGGATAACTCTGCGAGACTGTCTTTGAAGTCCATTTCTCATCCTCTGATTGTTTTAACTACCTTTAAGGAATTAAACCACAAGAGATTCATCTCACCGAGTCGCGTGGTTTATTCGATTTGTTTACCTAATGAATACCGGGGTGAGGGTAATTTGATTTAGCAGGTGCATTAATGCTGTTCCTTGCTAAGTTAACCTGATGGATGATAATAGGTTGGGCTAGAGGTTGACAGTACCCAAAAGAGTCCCCAATAGATATAAAGATAGTTTGTTGATGGAATTGAAACGGGTGTTGGCCCACTATGCTGTCTTCAACGCTAGAAAATATGCGATTTAACGTATCAGTTAGGAGCATAAGGGTCGCGCTTGGTTTTCTGCCTTGTTCTTTAGCTAAGCGATCCCGATCCCCTTATCTGTAGGTTTTGCTGAATTTCTTCTGGATCAGATGTCCTCTTGCAAAGTCTGGACATTGTTGTGACAACAAGTGTGTGGTCGCCACGGCACTGTGTTCTGAAAGCACGCGAACTATTTCATCCAGCCTTTCCGTTTGAAGTAGTAGAACGGAATCAGCACGCTGGTGGCCATCAGGGCCAGCGAGAAGGGATAGCCCCATTTTTGCGCCAGTTCTGGCATGTATTCAAAGTTCATGCCGTAGATGCTGGCGATCAGCGTGGGCGGCAGCATGGCCACTGAGGCCACTGAAAAGATTTTGATGATCTTGTTTTGTTTGATGTTGATGAAGCCCATGACGGCATCCATCAAAAAGTTGATCTTGTCAAAAATGAACGAGGTGTGACCGTCCAGTGATTCGATGTCTCGTTGAATAATTTTGACTTGCGCAACAAGTTCTTTTGGTAACTGTTGCTCGCGAAACAGGTAGGACAATACCAGACGGGTGTCCATCAAATTGCGTCGCACGGTTCCGTTAATTTCTTCTTCTTTGGCGATCAGTTGAATGTATTCCTCGGCTTCTTCATTGCTGCCTTTTTTCTCGGCCAGAACCCGGTCATTGATCAATTTGAGTGATTGATACACGTCCTCCAGCACGTCTGCAGACTGTTCAACGTCGAGCGCGAAGAGTTCAGTCACGATTTGCAACGCGGAAGTCCACGACCGGCGGTCTGCCTTGGATCTCATTCGCATCAAACGAATAATTGGCAGATCTTCTTCATGAATGCTGAACAGGAACTGCTCGGCGATCACAAAGCGAACGGGTTCAGTGGTGATGCGGCCAGCAATTTCCACCAGAAAGTCGGCACGAACATTCAGGTAATCAGAGCGGTCAAGAAAAATGCGGGCACTGGTTTCAATGTCAGCGTCGTCTTCGGCCAGTTCAAGCCCAATCTTGAACAGCGTAGCAATCGCCTCGCGTTCCTCATCGGTCGGGCTGACCGCATCAATCCAGATCAAGCCATTGCCCAAGGCGAGGTCTCGCAAAGAGGTTTGCTTGATCAAGCGTCCTTTTTGAGTCGAAAAGATATGCAGCATAAGGGGCGTCCATTAGAGGTTTTTTAACTGGATATTTTTTATTTTGCCCGACCTCTGGGTTCGAACACTTGGGGTGATACTTTAGGTTTTCACTAACATTGCGTTGAATTCGCGCATGACTTGGTAAAAGGCGTCTGCAGTAACTGACTCCAAGCGGTGTGCCCGTAATTTGGCCACGTGCTCGAAGGTAAGCGGTTCAGCCTCGATGACACCCATTGTCCAATTGTCAAACAAACGTTCTTTCACCGGCGAGATATGAATGATTCGACTGTCGGTGTGCCGCTTGTCATCCAGAATTTTCACATAGGTTCGAAGTACCTGCTGTTCTGGCCCTTCCAGCACCTGCATGAACATGCCGCCTCCGTGAACAAGCACTCCGGTAATTCCTGCCGTGCTGTTATTTTTTCTGGAAATTAATAGGATTTCATCCAAGGTTTCTTTGGCGAAATCTGGTTTGGCTTGGCTGCAATAAAGAAGACGGATCATGATCTGCGGTCCAGGTTGGCGAGGTGTTTATTGGCTTGATGCAACCATGATAGTGGGTAAACGTGTTGGTGGGGTGTATGGAATGGTAGTTGATCTACGTAGGTTTTTTCTTGTTCGGATATGGTCGGATTGAGGTCGTGTAATTGTCTGACAAGGGGTCGGATTATTTCTTGCTGCTTCGTTCTGCAATGTTCACTTTATCTTTGTAGCTGCTTTAAGTATCGTTCCGCTTGTTTGTGTCAATAACTCAACCATGGTCAACAGTATGATTTCCAGCGACAAACCCCCAATAGCCTTTACTATGCCCGATCCCAAAAAGGCCGATGCTTTGGCGGCATCTCGTCCGCCCGAGGTGAAGATAGCAGCGGATCGAGACGGTGCCAGTGTGGTGGTGTCTGTTTCACGGCCCAGGGGCACCATGTTGTTGGACAGCACCACCCCGTTTGATGCAGACAAGGTGGAAATGATTCGCCGCCAGCTCAGCGAGGGTGGGTTAAAAATAGATGCCAACATTGTGGCGGACCGCATGATCAATGATCAAAAAGCGTTGCTGGGTTGAAGCTGACAAGTTCGAGCCTTTAAACGCGCAGCAAATTCATGAGTGGTTCGAATGAGTAAAGAGCAGGTCTGCGGCCCGATGCTTCCTCAAGTGTATGAATGATTTTGTTGTCTAGCAGGGCCCTGGTAAAGCGCGCAGCGGTGGGAACCGGAATGCCGGCATTGCTTGTGAACCTGTTGTTTCTGAAGATTGGATTGGAGAAAACAAAGTCCAGTGCATTCATGCTCCACTTTAAAGACAGGGTGTCGGCAAAAACCTGTTTCATTTCTTCGTAAAGTGTTCTGATGTTTTCTGCAATGGTTAGGTTACGTATTGCTTGAGACTCCACAGCCGAGAGGAAAAACACACACCATTGGGTCCATTCACCTTTCGCTGACACCTGGCGCATGGTGTCGATGTACTCGTCTTTGTGGTCTTCAAAATAGCCGCTGATGTAGAAATGGGGTGCTGAAATAATTCCCGATTTCCACAGCATGAGGGTAATGAGCATGCGCCCGATTCTTCCGTTTCCGTCTTTGAATGGGTGCAGTGATTCGAACTCGACATGAGTCAGTGCGGTTTTGATTAAAACCGGATCTTGGTTGTTGTTGATGTAGTCGAACAGTGTGTCGAGCCCCTCGTGAAGCCTTTCAGGGCTTACGGGTACGAAAAGAATTTTTCGCTGACTTTTGTCGGCGAGGTAATTTTGCTCTGTTTTGAATTCGCCAGGTGATTTGGTGGCACCCCGCCCAAACGAAAGCAAACGCTGGTGAATTCCCTTGATCAAGGATTGCGAAATCGGATAGCCGTCGTTCAGTGCAGATTGCGCCGCTTTAAGCGCCCTTTGGTAAAGGATGGTTTCTATCACTTCAGACCGCACATTGCTTGCATTTTCGCTGTCGTCGGCGTGGTCCGCCTCGTAGCGTAAAATTTCATCCATGGTGCTGATGGTACCTTCCATGCGTGATGAAATCACAGCTTCCTGATTCCTCAGGGGGGCCAACAGTATTTCGCTGTTGTGCATGTTTTTAAGCATTTGATCGTATCGAGCCAATGCACTGGTGGCCTTAAGCAGCGCATCGATCATGTTCCCGTAGTTCAGCGGGCCCGGTGGAAATTGATCGTAGTGATAGTGCACTGCGTTACTTAAATTCAGATTCATGGTTAATTTGTGGGTTGATACTGAATTGCAAGGATAGGTAAATTAGTTTGAGTGTCAAATTTTCAAAGAAATGATACTCAAAATGGTTAGACGTTAATTTAGTTCCATCAAATCACGTTGTCTATCATTTTTATAAGAAAATGATATACAAATACGCTTGGGTTTTCTATTTTCAAGTCAAAAAGACAGCAAAAATTGAAGAAAACTAAAAAATGTTCACTGAATATTAATTTCTTCCCTTTTTTTAAAAAAATGCATAAAATCAATAGCATATAAAAATAATTGGGTGTACAGTTGTACTCTTCTGACACTTTATTCTAGTTTTTTCACCAAAATTTCTTGCGAAAAACAGGCGTTTTTATGTACATTAGTGCACATCTGTTCACTAATGTGGAAAACGCAATGAGAACCAACAGCCAACTGTCCAACAAAGTAGTCCGCGGACTCTCCAAAATTCTGGGTCAGGAATTCGTGACTTTCTGGCTTGAGCAAGCTGGCAGCACCCATTCTGCTGACCGTTGCCTGGCCGAGGTGGTGCGCATTGACCGTGAAACAGCCGATGCAGTCAGCCTGTGGTTGCGCCCCAATGCCTTGTTCAAGGGCTTTGAAGCCGGCCAGCACGTGAACCTGAGCGTCACGATTGATGGTGTGGTGCACACCCGCTCATACAGCTTCAGCAATGCCCCCACTGAAAGTGGCCTGGTGCGCTTAACAATTAAGCAAACCCCAACCGGTTTGGTGTCGCGCTTCGCGGTGAACCAAATGGAAGTGGGTGCGGTTGTTGAACTTGGCGATGTGTTCGGTGACATGACTCTTTCACATACGCAGCCGAATCTGGACACCGAGCGCCCCACCATGCTGTTGCTTGCAGCCGGTAGCGGCATTACACCCATGATCAGCCTGATTGAAACACTGGAAGCCCAAGGCTGGCCAGCCGATGTAACGCTGATGAGCTGGGCCCGCAACCCTGAAGACGTGTTGTTTGACGCCACACTGAAAGCAAAAACCAACGAACATTTCAAATATGTGCGCTTGCTGGAAAGCGGCGCCAACCTGGCTGAAGGTGATTTGGCCGGTCGCCCAAGCGCAGAGCAGTTTGCTGCTGTGGCGTGCACTTTGGACAACACCGATGTGTATGCCTGCGGCCCCGATGGTTTTATGAGCGCACTGCGCGGCATTCTGGGCGATACGCCCAAGAGTTTCCATGCCGAGTCGTTCACGCCCATGGCGCTCGGCGTGGATGAAAACGCCGAGGTGAAAACATTCACTGTGACCCTGACCAAAAGCAATCGCATTCTTGAAGTGAGCAACAACAAGCCACTGTTGAAAGCGCTGCAAGAGCAGGGCATTAACCCACCGCACGGTTGTGGCATGGGCATTTGCAACACCTGTTCATGCGAAAAGCTGACAGGCACTACGCAAAACATGCAAAACAAATCGGTGTGCGGCACCAACAACACGGCGCTGCGTTTGTGTATTAACGCCGCCCAAGGCCCGGTTTCACTGGACCTGTAAAAGCAAAACTTAAAAATACTGGAGCAAATCATGAGAAAAGTTGACCGCAAATTGAGCCCCGCTGAACTGGAACAGTTCGGTGCTGAAATTGAAGCGATTCGCCAAAAGCATTTGGCCGACGTGGGCGAGCGCGATGCCAAGTACATCACCAAGATTGAAAAAGCTGTTCGCTACACTGAAATTGCGGGCCGTGGCATGTTGATGGCTGGCATTTTTCCGCCAGCATTCATTCTGGGTACGTTAACTTTGGGTGTGTCGAAAATTCTGGAAAACATGGAGTTGGGCCACAATGTGATGCACGGTCAATACGACTTCATGAACAACAAGCGTTTGACTGGCCAAACTTACGAGTGGGACACCTGGTGTACCGCCGACAACTGGCGCTACAGCCACAACTACCGCCACCACACTTACACCAACGTGCTGGGCGAAGACCACGACATTGGCTACGGCGTGTTGCGTTTGTTCCCCGAGCAAAAATGGGAGCCACGCTTTTTGGCGAACGTGCCCTTGATGGTGATTTTGGCCACCTTCTTTGAAAACCTGCTGGCTTTGCAAACCCTTGAGCTTGAAAAAGTAATCAACGGCGAGAAAACCCTGAAGGAAACCAAAGACCGCGCCATTCCCACCTTCAAAAAGGCAGGCCGCCAGATTGCGAAAGACTATGTGTTTTTCCCGCTCTTGGCCGGTCCGTTTTTCTTGCCCGTGTTGGCAGGTAACTTTCTTGCCAACATCATTCGCAATTACTGGACCTTTGTGATTATTTTCTGTGGTCACTTTACAGCCGATTCTGAAGTGTTCGACAAGTCGATTATTGAAGGCGAGTCGCAGGCGCACTGGTATCTGCGTCAGTTGAAGGGATCTTCAAACCTGACAGGCGGCAAGTTGTTCCACATCATGTCGGGCAACCTGAGCCACCAGATCGAGCACCACCTGTTCCCCGAGGTGCCTGCGCACCGCTACGCGGAAATGTCGGTTGAAGTGCAGGAAATTTGCAAACGCTATGGCCAGCATTACAACAAGGCCTCCTTGTTCAAGCAGTTCTCCACTGTGGTGGGCCGTGCATTCAAGTACAGCTTGCCAAGCTTGAAGCGCAAGGGCCAGGCACCTTTGGCGGCCTGATTACTGCGTATCACGGGTTTTTGTAACCCGAAGGCTAATTTCCTGCGTTAGACATCGTGCCCCCTCCCAAGGGGGGCGCAGTATCTAAAACAACCATAGGAAGTCAGCCATGAAAAAATTAATTTCTGTTGCCGTATTGTCTGCCGCTGCAGCCAGCCCAGCCTTTGCTGAAGGCCCTTACCTGGGTGCCACTTACAACAGCTTGGGTATTACCGACAGCCGAATGGGTGGTGTGGAACTCGATGTGGACACACTTGGCGTGGTGGGTGGCTATGAACTAAGCCCCAACCTGGCTGTTGAGGGTCGTTTGCTCACTGGGGTGGACGAGGAAAATTCTGGTGCGTTCCGTGCCAAAGTAGACTCTTACATTGGTGCCAACTTGCTGGGTAAATTGCCTTTGAACAACCAGTTCTCGCTGTATGGCACATTGGGTTATGGTTTTCTGGACGCCAATATCAGCGGCCCGGGCTTTAACACCAGCGATGACGACGGCGGCCTGAACTACGGCGGCGGTGTGATGTACACCGCAGGCAATGTGAACATTCGCGCAGGCTACGAAATGCTGTACGACAAAGACAACATTGAGGCGGATGGCTTGAACCTGACTGCCACTTTTGCATTCTAAATTCAAGTCAATCAGGGTTACGCAGTAAAAGGCGTAACCCTTTGTTTATCCCCCGCGACACTCCTTGAGTGTTTGATCATTCAATGTAGGGAAGAGATGGCTTTTTATGTTTCTTCTTGGTAGTTTTCTGATGTAACAATGCCCCTACCCTTTTTAGGGGTCCACTGTCATCAGAGAGTTTGAATGATCCGTGCCGTACTTTTTTTCTGCTTTCTTTTGTCAACGCTTGGTGCGCAGGCTGCTCCCCTGCGCATCGGTGTGTCTGAAACTGTGCTCTCCTTGCCTTTGTATGTGGCCGAGGAAGAGGGGTTTTTCCAAAAGCATGGTGTCAGCGTCGAGTTCATGAATTGCGTGGGCGGCAATCGCTGTATAAAAAACATGCTGAATGGCCAAACCGACCTTTCTACAGCCACTGAGTTGCCTGTGGTGTTCAGTAGTTTTACTCGCAACGATTTTGCGATCTTGACCAGCTTTGTCAGCGGTTCGAACGACTTGAAAGTGGTGGCGCGCACAGAGGCGAAAATTAATCAGCCTGGCCAACTTCGAAACAAAACACTGGGGTATGTAAAGGGCAGTGCAAGCCAGTATGTGTTGGACTCTGTGCTGGTGTACAACGGTATCGATCCCGACACGGTGAAGTTAAAAGCAATTACTCCGGAAACTGCACTAATGGCACTGGCCAACAAAGAGGTCGATGCGCTGTGCATCTGGGAGCCTTTCGCTTCGCGCATTGAACTGGAGCTGGGCGCCGAGGTGATGTTGGTACCCATTCCCAAGTTGTACACCGCAACATTCAACCTGATTGCCATGCAAGATGTGATCAAAAGCAAACCCAAGGAAATCGAGCGCATTGTTCGGGCCTTAAAGGACAGCACCCAGTTCATACAAATGCATCCCGACAAAGCCAAGGCGCTCGCTGCGAAGCGTTTGAAAATTCCTGTGGTGCTAGTCGATCGAATTTTTGACAACTATCGTTTCCGTTTGAGTTTGAATCGCTCGTTACCGCGCACAATGGAAGGGCAGGCGAGGTGGGCAATTCGTGAAGGGCATGTGCCTGGTAACTCTCATCAGCCGAACTTCACCGGGTTTTTCTACCCCGCTTTTTTGAAAACTGTAGACCCTGGCGCAGTGTCGCTTCAGTAAAGGGAAGTCTTAGTGCGCGTTGCCACCAAAATTAACCTTGCTATTCTCAGCACCATTGTTTGCGCGGTGCTGTTGGTGTTGGGCAATCTGTTCATTTTGAGTGAACATTTCAAAGGTTTGGAGCAATCCCAAAAGGCACAAAATCTTACGCGCCTGTCGTCTAGTTTGCTGGTGTTGACGCAAGAGTATGTGCTGTTCAAATCGCCCTCTGTGGCCGACGCCTGGTTGCGCACTCAGGAAGAACTGGAGCGCTTAATCACGACAACCGTGAGTTCGTCGGTGGCCCCACAAGAGCTTTCGGATATTCAGGTAAGCCTTGCTGAGCTTAAACCCATCTTCTACGAACTCACCAAAGGATCGGTGCCCGGTAACAACAATGCAGCATTTCTGGAACGTCGTGAAAGTTTGATTGTTGAGCGCCTGATTGCCGAAACCCAGGTCATTTCAGAGCTGGGTTACCAATGGTCTACACAGGTCAATGACGCACAAGCCAGAAACCTGAAGGGCCTTACCCTGCTGGAATCGGTCGGGCTGGGTAGTTTTGTGGTGGTTATTGCCATGCTGGTGGTGTTAATGCGCACAGGGGTGTTAAACCCATTGGCCAAGCTGAAACGCACAGCCGATGACATTCGCAATGGCGATGAAGATGCGGTGTGCGCGGTCAACACCAACGATGAGTTGGGCGACGTGTCCAAGGCAGTGAACCAGATGGCCCACAATCTGGCCCACAAAAACAGGCGTTTGCGCGAAGCCAACGCCCGGGTGGAAATGGCCAGTCAGGCGAAGACAGAGTTTTTGTCGAACATGAGTCACGAGATTCGAACGCCACTGAACGGTATTGTGGGGCTGACTTATTTGTTGAAGGACACTTCGGCCTCGAGCAATCAAAAGCTGCTTTTGGAGAGTCTGGAGAAAACATCGCGCAATCTCATTGATTTGGTGAGCGACGTTCTGGATATTTCGAAAATTGAAGCGGGCAGCATGGAGCTGGAGTCCAAACAGTTTTCTACGCTTGAGTTTATCGACAAGGTGTCGGGCATCATGACGGGTGCTGCGGCCAACAAGCCCATTGAGTTGATCATTGATCCTTCAAAAGATTTGCCGCGAGAATTGATGGGCGATGAGTTGCGCTTGCGTCAAATTGCGGTGAACCTGGTTGGCAATGCGATCAAGTTTACGCAGGTGGGGCATGTGCATTTGTCGCTGCAGGTGCTCTCCAATCAAGGCAGTGTTTGCCGCCTGCGCTTAGAGGTGCGCGACACCGGGGTGGGTATTTCTCCGCAAGGTCAAGCCAATTTGTTCAGGCAATTTCACCAAGCAAATACTTCTGTTGCACGGGAGTTCGGTGGCTCGGGGCTTGGTCTGAGTCTGGTTAAAAAGTTGGTGGAATTGATGAATGGCAGCCTGGGTTTCACCAGCGAGCTGGGGCACGGAAGCACCTTCTGGGCAGAGCTTGAGTTTGCGCTGCCTCAGGAGCCTGCAAGCGAGTTGATCCATGCAGACGATACATTGTTGTTGGTGTCAGAGAGTGAGTTTCAAACCCAGGCTTTGCTGCATTCTTGTGAATTGATTGGGCGCAAACTGATTACTGTGGGTAGCCTTGAAGAGGCGCGCCATTTTATGCACGCTGCGGCAGGGGTTGCCGGGATTGTGATGGATTTCCCAAAGCGGCAAATTGATCGTTTGGCCTGGCTTGAGTTTGTGAAGACGATGGGCTTGATGGGTGTTCCGTGTGCAGTGCTGCTGGGCAGTGACGACACGCGGCGTTTGCTGGACAACGGGATTAGTGAAGCATTCAGTGCCATTTATGTGAAGCCGCTGACACCACTGCAACTTCAAAATGCATTTAAAAACACCCCCTCCGGTTTGACTGCTCAAACGAATTCGGTGGCCACGATTCGCACCAAGATGAATTTGTTGATCGTCGATGACAGCGATTTGAATTTGAAAGTGCTGGAAGGTATTTTGGTGCGCAGGCAGGCGAACATTACCAAAGCCAACAACGGGCTGGAGGCATTGTCCTATTTATTGCAATACGGCCATGGTTTTGATGCGGTGGTGATGGATGTGCAAATGCCGTTGATGGATGGCCTTGAGGCCACCCGTGAATTGCGAAAGCAACCGTTTAATGCTGACTTGCCCGTGATTGGACTAACCGGTGAGGTGGGCCCGGAAGATGAAAAGCGCGCATTGGCAGCAGGCATGAACGCAGTGCTGCACAAACCGCTTCAGCCCGAAGACCTGATATATGTACTCAACAAACTGGTAAAGTTGGCTACAAGCTGACAAGCCACCTTATTTCGCAGCAACAATCCACATATTGTCGCTGGTGGGTTGCCGGTCGGCCAAACCAAACTGAACCACTTTCATGCCCTGCCGCACGATCAGCGCCTCCAGGTTCTCGGGGGTAAAGTAATTCACATGATCGGGCAGGCGAAAACCACACCATTTTTCGGCGCGAATTTTGCGGTTCCAGGAGCCGTAGTTGGGCACTTTAATAATGACCACCCCACCGGGTTGAAGCACTTTGGCCACGCCTTGCAGCAAGCCATTGGGTTCAACTTCGTGTTCAAGAAAAGCACTCATCAGCACACCGGCAAAATGGTTTTCGGGCAGTTTTTGAATGCCGTTGAGCGCGTTGTCGTGCATAATGCTGCCCCCGCGGGGCTCAACCACTTCGCTGGCTGCCTGTGCCAAAGCTTTGGACACCTCGATGCCATAAGGTTGGTACTTGGCAGGCAGTGTGGCCAGCAGGCCACCCGCGGCGCAACCAATGTCAAGCACACGCCCGTCCGGAATGTACTTCTCGATCAATTCAGGCAATTTGTTGCGTTTAAGTACTTTTTGACGAAAATGTTTGAAAGCGCGGCTCAAGCCTTGCTTGACCGGTTCGCGTTCTTCGCGAACCTGCCGCTCTGTTTCCGATGTTTTTTCCCAGGCAAACTCTTCGCTGAGGCGCTCGTAGACCGGCGCGCGTTTGAGATACACAAAATGGCATTTGTTGCACTCAATCATGGGCCATTCGCTGTTGCCGTAACTCAGGGTTGTTGAGTCTTCTGCGCTGTTCTGGCAAAAGGGGCAGCTGCGTGAAACTAGGCGTTGACTGACATCCATTCTGAAATTCTCGTTGTTGCTTAAAGTTGTTGTTGAATCCGGTTTCTTGAAATGTGTTAGCTTGGCAGCCAAGCAAATTGATTGTACATCACTTGTTTTCTGAACTTGGAGGAATGGATTTGAAACTCTTGCTGAGCTGGGTTTTGCACGCGGTGGCACTGATGGGTGTGGCTTACCTGTTGCCTGGTGTGGTTGTTGAGGGGGTTTGGGCTGCATTGTGGGCCGCACTGATTCTTGGTTTGGTCAACACCATTGTGAAACCGGTGTTGTTAATTTTGACCTTGCCTTTGACTGTGCTGACACTGGGGTTGTTTTACTTCATTTTGAATGGATTGATGTTTTACTGGGTCGGCTCCATTCTTGAAGGTTTCCAGGTAAACGGTTTCTGGTGGGCGGTGCTTGCAGCACTGTTGTACTCGCTTTTTGCAACGTTTTTAAGCTCGATCCTGTTTCAGGAAAAAGTCAGAATCGAGCGCATTTAAGAATCAGGCCTGTTGGGCCAGTTTGAATTTGCCCATGACGGTGTCCATTTGATTCGACAGGCTTTGCAGCTCTGTGATCACCAGGTTCACCTCATGGGCTACCCCTTGGCTTTCCTCCGTCATGCGGGCAATGCGCTCCACTTGCTGAGCGATCAGCGTGGAGGCGGCGCTTTGCTCTTTCAACGCCTCAGTAATTTCGGTAACCGCACGTTCTGCATCGCAGGTGTGGTGGTTGATGGACTCCATTTGCTGATCTGCCCCCATCGAAGACTGTTGGCCTGAACTGATCATCTCGGCCCACCCTGTGACCTGGTCAACCGCTGAGCGCGTTTCATTTTGAATGTCCGAGATCAAAGACGAAATGCTTTTTGTCGACGCGGCTGTTTTCTCAGCCAGCTTGCGTACTTCATCGGCCACTACCGCAAAGCCACGCCCTTGTTCGCCAGCACGTGCTGCTTCAATGGCCGCATTCAGTGCAAGCAAATTGGTTTGATCGGCAATTGCATGAATCACCTGAATAATGCTGGAGATGTTGTCAGACTGATTGCCCAGGTTGTTGATGCTTTGCGCCAGGGTGCCCGAGGCGGTGCCAATTTTTTCCATGGCCTGGCGGGCTTGTTTAACACTTTCCCGACCACTGATTGACGATTGACCCGCCTGATTGGACAGGCCAAGCGCCTGACTGGCGTGGGTATGCACCTGACCAATTGAAACGGTGAGTTCCTCCACCGAGGCGGCAACAGCCGAGGCGGAATCGGTTTGTTCCTGCACACTGATTTTGACTTGTGACGCAGCAGTCACCAAGGTATTGATGGTGTCGGCCATTCGGGTTGAGGCGTCTTTCACCTCGCCCACAAGACTCGTTTGTTTTTGACGAATGTTCTCGAGTGCGGTGCGAATTTTGCTGATTTCATTGCTGCCATGGCTTTCAATGGATTTGGACAGATCGCCCATGCCGATGATTTTTGCATGCGCAAGAATTTGGGCAATTTCGGTGTTGGTGTCTTTGAACACCACATAACCCAGCGCGAATGCCAACAACAGCACAGCCAGTGAACCCGCACCCGCCTTAATCAAAGTGCCTTGTATGCCCGAGATCCGGTCAGTCAAATCGGCCTGCAAGGTTTTGTTCAGGCTTTGGCTGAGCTGAAAGCCAGTGTTGACCGCTTCGCCAAGCAAGCGAACCGTGTCGGCCTGGCCAGTTATGCTGTCGTAGTTCAGGTCTTTGGCAGATTGCTCTTTGGCCCAGCCCGAGATGGTGTCGATGCGCTGATCAATGGTGTCGATCTGTGCGCGTGTCTCGCTGGTGATTGCACCACCTGCGGCAGCAGATTTTTCGGTGGCTTCGCGAATTTCATCCATGGCCCGGCCCAAGGTGCCAAGCCGGGACTGAACAAAGCTCAAGCTGGCTGCCGGGTCAGTGCCGGGGTTGCGCAAGCGGCCCTGCAACTCGGACAGGTACTCGATGACACGTGGCAGTTGGAATGCCATGGGGCTCATCATGTAGTAGCTGGGCAGGAAAGGGTCTAGCGTCAGTTCGCTTTCATCGGCCAGTTGACGCACCAGGGTGACCATTTGATTGCCCAGTTCTTCCGATTGGGCCTCGCTGGCGTTCTGGTTCAAGGCCTGTGGCAACAGAGTTGCAACCTGATCCAGGTTGCTGGCTGTGATTGGCCAATTGTCCGGCAATTCTGCTTTTGCAGCTTTGATCGATGCGCTTAGTTCGCCCGCTGCCCCGGATTGGCTTTGCGCACGATCCAGCAGAATTTTTTGCATCAGTGGATTCATCTTTTCCAGAAAAACCGTGCCCCGTAGCTCGTTCTCGGAAGAACTGATCAGTGTGTTGATTTGGGCGTACATTTGCTGAAACAGAAAGCCGAATGCCAGCAACAGTGGCAGCGCGATGATGGCGCATTTTTTGGGCAGGGTCAGCGAGTCAAGAATAGTTTTGAATACCATGGGGCAACCTTCAGGGGCGGTGAATCGTGTTCAGCCTTTAGTGTGAAACACAACGAGCCGCTTGATATCCCTGTTGAATGGGAACCCGAAATGGTTAGGTGCCGCTTGCCAGAAGGGTGCTGATGCCTTGCCACATCAAACGAATTGCCAATGCGGTGAGCAGCCAGTTCAGCATAACGGTGAATTTTTCTTCCGGTACGCGGGCCAGTAACCTGGCCCCTACCAGGTTGCCTGCCAGCGTTGCCATGCCAATGCCCAGTAACAATGGCCAGTACTGCACCAAACTTATATTCAGGCTGGAAAACGCAATGACCTTGATGCCATGTTGAATGACCATGGCCATGCCGTGCGTACCCACAATGACTTGCCGTTCCCGGGCAGACTTCGGAAGTACCGACATCACCAGTGGCCCTGTGGCACCCAACACCAAACTAAGGCCCGTGGTAATTCCCCCAGATACAGCGGCAGGCCAGTTTGCCAGCCGCAACCACGCGCTTTTCCAGGTTGCCAGCACAATGAACGCGCCCAGTATTACCTGGCCCAGCGCAACAGGCATGTACAGTGCAAGCGGAGTGATCAATGCGCCGCCAACGATTGAGCCCAGCAAGAATGGTTTGATATAAGCCCAGTTGATGAATTTGCGTTGTACCAACACCCGGTTGGTATTGGACATGAGTTGAGCCGCGCCGTGCAAGGGTATGAGCAGGGCGGGGGGCACCAGCTGTGCCATAAGCGCCAACAAAACCACCCCGCCACCAATGCCCATGGCGGCTGTGATGCTGGAGGTGATGAATGCGGCAAGGCTAATCAGCACCACCAGGGCCAGGGTCATGGTGTGACTTCGATGCTGCCGATTGTGGTGCCGGAAAGATCAAGCTCGATGGCGTGGGTGCCCAGCGAATTGGCTGCAATGCTGACCAGCGTGGTTTGATTGCCGGGCAGCGCGACCCGAGCATCAAGCCCCTCAACAATCAGTGAGTCAGTTTGGTTGCTGTGCACCAAAAACTGGATGGACTGCCCCTTGCGAACCGTGGTGTTGAATGTGCCGGTGGTCAGGCTTCCATTCACAATCGAGAGTGACTCAAGTGCCTGTGCGGCGCCACCTTGAGTCGGGTTGCCAGTGGGGGCGTCGGGGGGCAATGATTGTACGTAGAGGTATGCCCCAGCCAGCGTGGCGCTGGCCAGGCCAAGATACACAAGTGCTCGTTTGTTCATGGATTGATTCGAGTTCGCTTTGCCGTTGTTCGTTCCCACATTTGAATATACACCTCGGCAGAATTGTAGAGTGCCTTCAAGGCCTCGTTGCCACCCTCAAGTCTCAATTCTTCAACCCAGTCGGCCTTCAGGCCATAGTGCGCCTGCCCTTCGGTGTTGGCATCGAACGCGCGCTCGCCACTGGTTTGTTTCTCAAACTTCACCGGGCTCACGTTGGTGTTGAATACGCCTGCCCAGTCGGGCCCCTGGAACAGGGTGAAGGGGTAGGTGATTTGTGGTCGATCTGCAGCCCGTGGGCCCGCTTGGGCACCCAGACCATTGGTGTCGGCACCAAAACCCATGGCGAAATCATGTTGCTGGCTTTTTAGCGGGGCAATCACTTTCAGGTCTTCGGCCCAGCTTTGTGCGTTGCCTTGATAGGGATAAATAATGCCGCCCGCAGCCAGAATTTTTCGACCCTGTTCGCGGGTAATGCCACCATGTGCGCCATGCGTGGACACCAGTGGATACTTGGGCTGCTTGCGGTCTGCCATGTCGATCAAGTCACCCTTGATGCTCAGTTCCATGTGATCCACTTCAATGATGATGCCTTTCTCCACCAATCGCTTGAAGGCGTACTTGCCAAGCTCGGTGAGTCCGCGGCGATTACACTGGCGCTGGTCCTCACCCGTGGGGTAAATGGGGGCCACACCTGGGTTGTTGGCGATCAATGCCTGGGTTACAGGATCGTTGCCCAAGCCCGGGAGTGATGTCATGACTGCGCCGGGCTGACGCAAAATGTAGTCGGTGTAGTTGTTTTCACCGCCGGGGCAATCGTAGGTTTGCCAGAAGGCGCCAGTGTCAACAAAATTACCCACGTTCAGCACGGCACCATCAAAAATGCCGTTGCCGCCAAATGCGTTGTCAAATTCATGAATGGGGAACATTTGGCGCACGCCGAGCGCATGCAGGCGGTCGAGTTGTTTGTCGATCTCGGCTTCGTCACACAGGTTTTGGCCAAACTTGATTCCACAGTTGAACAGGTGCGAAATTTCAATGCCCAGTACCACGGCCAGCTTGCCGTCGTTGATGACTCGTCGCGCCTCTGCCGGGCTGGTCACAATGCGGAACCACCCTTTGCCGGGGCCGCCTTCCTGCGCATCAATGTAGCTTTCAAGCTGTTTGGCATATTCAATTTGGGTCACTGCACTTTCCATTTCATTGCAGTTGGCCAACGGTTTGCCTTTTGTGTTGCGAACCAGGTTGCAAAGCGTTTCGTTTTCAACCAGGTTGGTGACAAAAATACGCAAGCCGGCTTTCCATGCGCGTTCCAGCCACTTGTAATACAAGCCTTCGTGCGTAAGCGCATCGGCTGCAGGCCAGCTGCGGAAAGTAGGCCAACCTTGTGTGTCGTGGCTTGCTTGGGGTGAAAACTTGAACAGGTTGTCGACCAGGTCAAGCCTGCCCATGGGGCCATGGTTTGCCTCGCAACTGCCCAAAGCCTGGGTGACGCCAAACCGGTGATGCGGCGTTCCGTGGTGTGCGCCGCCCAAAAAGGTGGTGGCAGTGATGTGGTTGTGAACGTCGGCAAAACCCTTGACTGCGCGGTTCAGACCCGCACCGGCAAAGGTACGGCCTTCGGTATTGGTTGCAATTTCAGGAAACTCGGCACACCCGGTGGCTTTTACAAACTGAAACAGCGTCTCTTCACTGTTGCCGGCACTTTCTACAGTGCCCAGGCCGTTGCTGAATCCGAGCAGGGCCAGTTTCATGGTGTTTCCCGAGTTGGTCAGCGAGAAACCGCCGCGACCCTTTTCATCTTCCTGAACAGCCCATTCGATTGAATCCGAGAACGCAGTGCTGCTGCCCACCGGAGTACCTGCGGAGTTGCCGACAGCCTGCATCATGGCGTCGTTGCGGTTGTAAATCATGTACTTGCCCAAGGCCGTGGGCTTGAGGAAGAAGGGGGCTGCGTTAACCGCCGTAGATTCCGTGACGCCATAGCTGCCGTCGCTGCTCAGGGCCACAAACTTGTTGTTGGCCAGCGATTGGATTGCGACACACTGGTTTGCAATATTGAATGCAGTGGGCGTTACTTCAACTTCTGTGGGGGTGGTGCGGCTGTCGGTGGTGGTCGCAGCGGTGTCTGACTCGGAACTGCAGGCAGCCAAAGCCGCGCACAGCGCCAATATGCCAAATAGGGCGTGTCTCATGTCTCGTCTTCCCGGGGTCTTTGTGACTCGATTGTTTATACAAATTGATACTGACAATTTGTCATTTCAGATTCAGCAAATGGCACCCCCCATTTAGAGGGGAAAAGGGTTTCAGATTTCTTCAAAGCTTGCCGTTATTCCATTCAAGGAGAATGCGCCGCATTCGCAGGGGAAACAGAATCATGTCAGTTGAACAAGCCACCGATAACCAGCAGTTGATCAAGGAACTAGAGCGCCAGCTGGCGGAGGTTCAGAGCAATGCCAATTCCTTGAGCAAAGAGGTCGAAAGCTTGACGGGGGCGAATTCAACCCTGAATCAACAACTGGAATCGCAGCGTGCTGAAACCCATCAAATGCAGTTGATGCTGGAGCAGATTCAGCGCGAGATGCGCATGCAGTACCTGGCCGCTGTGAAGTCTTTTTCCAATCTGATGGAATTGCGGTCCCCCCAACTTGCAGCGCATGGTTTGCGTGTGGCTGAACTGGCCCGATTGATTGCCAAAGAACTTCACGCCAGTGAGTCGGCATTACAAGATATTTACGTGGCAGCGCTGCTGCATGACATTGGTAAATTGGGCTTGAGTGATGAAACCTTGTTCAAACCGGTGGTAGAGCTGAAAGGCGATGCGCGTGTGGCTTTGATGAAACACCCAATGAAGGCCCAGGCAGCATTTCATGGTTTGTCAGAAATGGTGCATGTGTCCGAGATCATCCGACACCACCATGAGCGCTACGATGGTCAGGGTTTTCCAGATGGTTTGGCGGCAGACGGCATTCCACTGGGAGCGCGCATTTTGGCGGTGGCTGAGGATTACGATGAGTTGCAGCAAGGGTGGCTTGCTTCCAAGGCGTTTGATGAATTACAGGCCCAAACGTTTTTGGTGGGCGCTGCTGGCAAGCGCTACGACCCCAAGGTGATCGAGGTGCTGCCCATCGCCTTGGTGAAATTGAAGGCTGCGGAGAAAGCCAACGAGAAAATTTTGCATGGCGAAGACCTTTACGAAGGCTTGGTGTTGGCGCGTGATTTTGAGGGGCCAGACGGGTTTATGTGGCTGTCCAAAGGGCAGGTGGTGTCCCGCCATTTCATTGGACGGGTTCGGGAGGCGGAACATCAGCATGGTGTGGAACTGAAAATCTACACGGTGAAAACTGCGGGTGCCCGCAATGCGCCTTCCAGTAAAGACGCGCCACTGCAGCCTGCGCAGCAGACAGGGCATGTGGCGCTGTAGTTGACTTTTTCGCTGAACTCGAAGGGTCACCGCTGTTGTGTTTAGCCCACTCGGCATGAGTTATCTGAGCCACATGTCATTGGTGACTTTTGATCTGAACTTGAAGGGTCACCGCTGCCCGAAAACTTGGCATATCGGCTTGTCAGCTTGAGCCTGCACTAAGCCAAGCCCTCCAAAAGTAACGGTCGGGTCTTGGCTTTCGCGCCAGGGCGCGATCGTTTGTCTCGGCGCGCCAAGCCGGCAAGTTTTCTGACTGGTCATCGTGCGACCACTTGCAAGTTCAGCTCCGAGTCACCGCTGGCTCAAAAGCCCAATCGGCGGCGGTGTTTCGATCGCCTCGCCTTCAAGAAAACCTGCCCGTTTGAATTCACCCGCCACGGTCGGCCATTGGCCGGCACCGAGACTCGGCCCGCCTTTTTGCCGAGCGAGGTGAGTCAGGGTGAATTTCAAAAAGGGAAGTACAGGTTTTCAGGCGAGAGATTGAAACCCAAGCCGATCGGGATATCTAAACCAGTATTCCAGCAAGCCAACAGTCCAATCAAGGAATCAGCACCGTGCAACCTGTCGTGCGTCGTCCTTCAAGCTCGGTGTGCGCCTTCACTACATCGGCCAGCGCAAATCGCTGGTTGATTTGAATCTTCACCGCACCACTGGCCACCACACCAAACATTTCAGCCGCACTTTCCAGCATTTCAGCCTTGTCCACGGTGAAAGAGGCAACCGTGGGGCGGGTTAGCACCAATGAACCACGCTCGGCCAGCCATTGCAATGGCACCGGGTCAACCTTGCCGCTGGCATTGCCAAAGCTGATCATCATGCCGCGCGGTTTCAGGCAATTCAGGGAATCCATAAACGTGGCTTTGCCCACGCTGTCGTACACCACGGGAACGCCTTTTCCGTCGGTCAGTTCCTTCACGCGATCAACAATATTTTCTTCGCTTGTAACAATCACTTCTGCGCAACCATTGGCCTTGGCCAACTCTGCTTTTTCGCGCGTGGACACGGTACCGATTACACGGACTCCAAGTGATTTTGCCCATTGTGTTGCAATCGTACCCACGCCACCTGCGGCGGCATGAAACAGAATGGTTTCGTCAGCTTGCACTTTGTACACGCGGCGCAGCAGGTATTGGGCGGTGAAGCCTTTCAGCATCATGGCCGCTGCGGTTTCAAAATCAATGCTGTCTGGAATTTTCATCAATGGGTGTGCGGGCATGTTGCGCACGGTGCAATACGAACCCACAGGGCCCGAGCCATAGGCCACGCGGTCGCCCACTTTCAGGTCAGTCACGCCTTCGCCAACCGCACGCACAATGCCAGCGCCTTCGGTGCCGGGGCAGCACGGCAGGGGTTGTGGGTAAACACCGGTACGCCAATACACTTCGATGTAATTCAGCCCAATTGCCTTGTGTTCAATTTGAACCTCGCCAGCTTTGGGTGGGCCAACCTCGATGTCCTCCATTTTCAGCACATCGGGTGCGCCAGGGTTGTGAAAACGGACAATTTTTGCGGGTGTTGTACTCATGTTGTTACTCCTTTTTTTGCGACTTTCTTCATGCTCAGTAGCGCCACACCCAAAATTACAAGTGCGGTTCCCACAGCATGCCAAACAGTAAATGGTTCTTTTAATATCCAGGTGCCCAGTGCAAGCGTGGCGATTGGGCCAATCATGCCCAGTTGCGACACACGTGGTGCGCCAATCAAGCTGATGGCGGTCATCACGGCAAACACGGGTACAAATGTACAAAAAACCGCATTGACCAGCGACCAACCCCACACTGGCAGTGGTTGTTCAATGATGATGCTCAGCGGTTGCTGAACATTGATTTGTATCAGTATGGCCGCAGCCGACACCAAAGTGGCCATGGCTGTAACCCGAATGGTGCCCAGGCGTTTTAGCAGCCTTTCACCCACAATCAAATAACTGGCGTAACAAATGGCCGAAACAAACACCAGCACCACGCCAAGCGCCGTGTTGTCGCCCACCAGCACCGTTTCGTGACCGTACACCACGGCCAACCCCACATAGCTGAGCGCCATGCACATGAGTTGCCAGGGCTGCGGCCATTGCTGTTTCACAATGCAGGCGATCAGCAACACGATGGATGGGTAGGTGAACAAAATAAGCCGCTCGAGCCCGGCGGTAATGTATTGCAAGCCCATGAAATCGAACAGGCTGGCCAGGTAGTATCCCAACAAGCCTGCAAGGGTAATCAAACCATAGTCTTTGCCTGTCATTTTCACTGCGTTTTTTTCGCGCAGTATCGTGAAAACGAGTGCGCCCAAAAACAGGGGTAGTGACAACAGCATGCGCATGGCCAGCAGTGTGGATGCGTCAACCGGGTAGGCATAAGCCAGTTTGACGACGATTGCCTTGCCAGAAAAAAAGATGGCGCCCAAAAGCGCCAAACCCACGCCCCAAGCCGTGGGTGATCGTTCCAATAAAGCGCGCGTTCGGCTCAAAGCTAACGCGTGCGTTTACAAACGTTTAATCAGGCTGGAGGTGTCCCAACGCTGACCGCCCATGCCCTGGACTTCAGCATAGAACTGGTCCACCAAGGCTGTCACTGGAAGTTGCGAGCCATTGCGTCGCGCTTCCTCCAACACCAGGCTTAAGTCTTTGCGCATCCAGTCCACTGCGAAACCAAAATCAAATTTGCCCTCCACCATGGTTTTTCCACGGTTGTCCATTTGCCAGCTTTGTGCTGCGCCTTTTCCGATTACTTCCAGTGCTTTATTTACATCGAGCCCGGCGTTCATGCCGAATTTCAAGGCCTCGGACAAACCTTGCAGCAAACCGGCGATACACACTTGGTTCACCATTTTGGTGAGCTGCCCACTGCCTGATTCGCCCATTAAAGTGACTGCTTTGGCAAATGCAGCAATTACGTCTTTGGACTGTTCGAAGTCGCCGTGAGTTCCGCCACACATGACAGTAAGTTGACCATTTTCAGCGCCAGCCTGGCCACCAGACACCGGGGCATCGATAAATCCAAAGCCGGCATCTTTGGCTTGGTCGAATAATTCACGGGCAATTTTAGCGCTGGCGGTGGTGTGGTCGATGAACACGGAACCTGGCTTCATGCCGTGGAAGGCACCGTTGATGCCGGTGCAAATTTGGCGCAAGTCATCGTCGTTGCCCACGCAGGCGAATACGAAATCCTGGTTGGCTGCGGCTTTTTCGGGTGTGGTCGCCATTTTTCCGCCGTGCTGTGCCACCCATTTCTCGGCTTTGGCCGAGCTTCGGTTGTACACAGTGACTTCATGACCTGCCTTGGCCAAATGACCTGCCATGGGGTATCCCATTACACCCAAACCCAGAAAAGCTACTTTGAAACCCATATTACCCACCTGAAAAGTTTTAATTCTTGATTGAACTGTATCGGAATAGAACCGGTATTGCGCTTCGGATCATCCCTAGGTTTTGCGATTTGATACGATCGGGACTTATTGCATTTTTGCGTGGTTAAACAATGAAAATCTGGGTCGACGCCGATGCTTGCCCTGTTGCGGTGAAGGAAATTATTTTTCGTGCAGCAGATCGAGCTGGGATTGAAACCACCTTGGTGGCCAATCAGTACATTCGCACGCCACCCTCGAAATTCATCAAAATGCTGCAAGTGCCACGAGGGTTCGATGAGGCCGATGACGAGATTGTGCGCCGCGTAGAGGCTGGCAATTTGGTGATCACCAGTGACATACCGCTGGCGGCCCAACTGGTGGACAAAGGTGCGCAGGTGTTAAGCCCGCGTGGTGAAATGTTTACTGCCGAGAACATCAAGGCTTTGCACACCATGCGCGATTTCATGGACACCATGCGCGCAAGCGGGGTGGACACCGGCGGCCCGCCAGCCTACAGCCAAGCAGACCGGAAAACATTCGCGAGTCAGTTTGACCGAATCATCGCGAAGTTTCCCAAAAACATTTAGCCTTTTTCAACGGTCACTTCACTGATCACAATCACCGGGCTTGCATTGGTGTAGTTGGGAATGTCGCCCATGATTTCCTTCGAATGTGGGCCGAATGCGGCCTGGAATGCTTCCACCGAATCAACCAACAAATGGCCCATGGCCACAAAGGCAGGTGCGTCGCCCGCGCCGCCTGCCAACCCTTTGTCCACGGTGTAGTGGTGCAGGGCCTTGCCCATTTTGCTTTTTACCAAGGGCATGTGTGTGGTTTTGTAATACTCGTGGTCAAAGCTGACGCCTTGCGCATTGGGGTACATCACACTGACTTTAATCATTTTAATTTGTCTCCTCGACTGCCTCTATTTGATCCAGACCTGCTTGGCGTTAACAAACTCGCGGATGCCGTGTGGCCCAAGCTCGCGTCCATAGCCCGATTGCTTAATGCCACCACTGGGCAAACGGGGGTCGGTTTTTACAATGCCATTCACTGCAACTTGCCCGGCCTGTAATTCATTGACTGCGCGCATGGCTTTGCTGGTGCTGGCAGTCCATATACTAGATCCCAAACCATAGTTTGTGTTGTTGGCAATCGCCAAGGCTTCGTCTAAATTTTCAACTGCCATTACTGCCATCACCGGGCCGAAGGTTTCTTCTTCAAACGCACACATGCCCGGTTTCACCCCGGCCAGCAAGGTGGGCGGGTAGTGGTAGCCGGGCGCATCGGGCATTTCTCCGCCCAACAAGCACTTCGCGCCTTCCCCGATCGTTTGCTGAACTTGCCGGTGCAGGTTGTCGCGCAGGTCTTTTCGGGCAATCGGTCCAATGTCGGTTGTTGCATCCAGCGGGTTACCCATTTTCAGTTTTGCAAGGCGCACTTTCAGCAAAGTGGTAAATTCTTCATACACCTTGGCTTCAATCAAAATACGTTTGGCCGCAATACAACTTGGCCCCGCATTGATAATGCGCGACAACACCACAATATCGGCTGCACGCTCAAGGTCGGCATCGGCCAGCACAATACACGGGTCCGACCCACCCAATTCAAGCACCGCTGGTTTGAGTTCCGATGCCGCAGTGGCTGCCACTTTTCTGCCCGCTGCGCTGGAACCGGTAAAGCTGACAGCCATAATTCGGGAATCCCGAATGGCCTGCTCCACATGCTCGGTTCTAACCGGCAAATTCACAACCACACCAGCTGGTGCGCCCGCCTCTTTGAAAATGTCGGCAAGCGCCTGGGCTGTGGCAGGTACATTGGGGTCGTGTTTCATCACGCAGGTGTTGCCCGCCATCAAGGCTGGGGCCAGGTAGCGAAAGGCCAGCCAGGCAGGTGCATTCCACGGCAATATGCCCAACAAGGTGCCCAAGGGCTGGTATTTCACATAGCTTTCAGATGCATCGGATGCGATCCATTCATCGGCCAAATGCTTGCCGGCGTGTTCGGCGTAGTATTCGCAACAGGTGGCGGCCTTCTCTACTTCTGGCCCACCCTCTTTAATCGGCTTGCCCATTTCCAGCGCCATTAATTCGGCCAGCTTGCTTTTGTGTTTGCGCAGTTGCGCGGCCACTGCGTGGAGTACCTTTCCACGCTCAGCATGCGACTTCGCCGACCATGCCGGGAAAGCGGCTGCGGCCAGGCTGATTTGCGCTGTGATTTGTTCGCTTTGCAAGGCGGCGTGTTCGGCGATTTTTTCGCCTGTGAACGGGTTGGTTGAAGTAAGCATGGCAGTGGTCATACAGCTTGGTCCTCCTGCGTGTTGGTGTCAGTGGCGGCTTTTTTCTTGGTGGGTGTTGAGTTCACTGCACTCAGTGTGTGCAGGTTTTTCTCAGGCTTTACGGTGAAATCCCGATCCAGCGAGAAGAAGGATTCACAGCCGTTTTGGGTGATGATGATGCTGTCGGAAATGCCGCAGGTTTTGTCCCCATCGACACCCCACATCCACGGAATGATGTGGAAGGTCATGCCTTCTTCCAGAATGGATGATTCGCCTTGTTTCAGGCTCATGATGTAGCCTTCATCCCAACTGGGCGGGAAAGCAATGCCGATTGAATAACCTGAGCGGGTAATCAGCCGTGCCCCCACATCGTTGTGGGTGATGATGTTGCGAATCATGTTGTCGGCATCAGAAACTGTCATGCCAGGTTGCACAAATTCATGCACCGCATTCAACGCTTCTTTCATGGTTTCTTGGGCCTTGAACATCGAATCGCTGAGCTCGCCCAGCACCACAGTGCGCATCATGGCGGTGTGGTAGCGTCGATAGCAGCCACCTACCTCAAGAAACACATGCTCGCCGGGTTTCACCACGCGGCCTTCCCAGGTGGCGTGGCCTATCATGGTGCGTGGCCCGCTGGTGACATAGGGCATCACAGAGGGGGGTTCGCCCCCGGCTTTGAACATGGCTGAAGAAATGGCTGCACCAATGTCGTTTTCGGTCACACCCGCAGCGCACGCTTCAAGTCCAGCCTTCATGCCAGCTTCAGTGGCATGTGCGGCTTTGCGCATCAGCTCAATTTCAACGGGTGACTTGCGCAGGCGGCCTTGCTCCACAATTCCGAAACAGTCCAGCAGCTTGCCCTTGTTCAAACGGGTGTGTACGAAATCTTGTTGATACGCCGGGAAAAAGTAGCTGTTGCGCTCGTAGCCAATTCGTTTGTCAATCAGTTTGAATTCGCGCAGTGCATCCAGCAGCATTTGAATCGCATCACCGGTGTCCGGGTAGGGTCGTGATTGTTCCACCCAGGTGCGCGCAAACACATTCGATTCTTCCAGCGCACGCGTGATCATGAAGGGTTCATCTTCAAGCGGCACCACCAGTGCCTGAAAAAACGAGTACCCGGTGGTTTGGTAATCCGTCAGGTACATGATGTTTTCCGGGTCGCTGATGACCACCGCATCCAGCCTGCGCTGCGCAATTCGTGTGCGCAATTCCGAGATGCGGCGCTCGTATTCCTCGAAAGGAAAGGTCATGTCATCGCGTTTTCTCATGCAGCCTCCATGGCGCGGTTCACCGCTTTGATCAGGGTGTTCAGGCCTTCTTCAAGATCTGCATCCGGAATGGTCAAGGGCGGAATCAGTTTGATCACCCGCCCGCCGGTGCCGCAGCTGGCAATCATGAGCCCATCTTCAAAACACTGGTTCACAATGGCTTTGGACACTTCTGTACTGCCCACATTCAAGCCCAGAATCATGCCTTTGCCTGTCAACTCAAGCGCAGGGTGGCGGTCTACCAGGCCTTTCATGGCAGCGTGCATCACCTTGGCTTTGCGTTTTACCTCGTTCATCAACGCATTGTTCTCGAAGTAAGTCAGCGCTTCCCGCCCGGCGACGAATGACAGGTTTTGCCCCCGGAATGTGCCTGTGTGTTCGCCCGGTGCCCAGTGTTTGTCAATTTCTGGTTTCACCAGGTTCAGCGCCATGGGTGTGCCCCAGCCGCCAACGCCTTTGGCCAGGCACACAATGTCGGGATCAAGACCCAATTCATCAAAGCTGAAGTAATTGCCGGTGCGGCCACAGCCCACCTGAATGTCGTCAAGTATCAGCAATGCACCCACTTCTTTGGCAAGGGCCTGCAATTGCTGCAACCACTTGGCGCTGGCCACTTTCACACCGCCTTCTGCCTGAATGGTTTCAATCAAGAATGCAGCAGGTGGCGCCACACCGCTGGAGGTGTCGGCATACAGCGCGCGCATGCGCTCAATGCTTTCGTCGCCACAGCCCAAGGTGCAGCCTTTGCACAAAGTTTCACAACCAAAGGCCTGGTGGGTAACGTGTTGAAGTGGCACACCAGCAGCGCCGCGAAAGTAGGCGTTGGCGGTGCAGGCCAGCGAACCCAGTGTCATGCCGTGAAAGCCATGCGAAAACGACACAATTTGTTGGCGGCCAGTAACACGGCGTGCAATTTTCAAAGCCGCCTCAACAGAGTTGGTGCCGGTGGGGCCCATGAACTGCATTTTGTGCGGCATGTTGCGCGGTTTGAGCACCACGTCTTCAAACTTCTCTATGAATGCGCGTTTGGCCACCGTGGCCATGTCCAGGCTGTGGGTTACGCCATTGGATTGAATGTACTCAACCACGGCCTTTTGCATGCGCTCATTGTTGTGACCAAAATTCAGCACACCGGCACCTGCAAAAAAGTCGATGTATTCCTTGCCGCTTTCATCGGTCTGGCGGGCATTCAATGCCTTGTCAAACACCACGGGGTAGGTGCGGCTGTAGCCGCGTACATCGCTTTCTCGTCTCTCGAAAGTTTGCATGGTCATTTACATCACTCCTTCTTGTTGTGTTGATTGGGGTGCGCCTACCAACCGCGCATACAGACGGGTGACTGGCTCAATCAGATCATCATTAAAATCGTAGAACGGGCTGTGGCAGGGGTGGGCACGTTGCTCAGGCACGCCAGCCCCGATCAATGCAAACGCGCCCGGTATTTCTTGCAGGTAGTAGCTGAAATCCTCAGAGGCCATGATCGGTATGGGAATCTGCGTGTCGAGCGAATCGTCGCCATTTTGTTTGCACCACGTTTCCCGCAAATAGCTGGCCTGTTTGGCATGGTTCACAGTCGCGTTGTATCTCGGTTGTATCGCTACTTCGGCGCTTACGCCATGGGCACGCGCAGTGTGCTCGACCACCTCGACAATCAAGGCATTGATCGCGTCACGCGTGGCATTGTCGGGCACGCGAATGCTGCCACCCAGCACAGCCTGCTGCGGAATCACCGTGAATCCACTGGGTGCGTCGAATGAAGTGACGCTGAGCACGGCTGCCTGCTGGGGTGCAAGCCTGCGTGCAACCACCTGTTGCAGTGCCTGCACCATGGCGCTGCCTGCAAGCACAGGGTCTCGGCACAATTCCGGTTGGCTGGCGTGTCCGCCCTGGCCGGTGACAGTTATTTCGAATGTGCCATTTCCACACATCACGATGCCGTCTGGGCACACCATTTTTCCGTACGGGATGGCTGGCCAGTTGTGCCAGCCGTAAATTTCGTCAATGCCTTCCAGTGCGCCATCTTCAATCATGCGCAAGGCACCGTGACCACCTTCCTCGGCGGGTTGAAATATCAGGGTGACAGGCCCTGGCAGCGCGTATTCAACGCTTTTCAGATACCGGGCGGCGGCTACTAGCACCGCGGTGTGCCCGTCATGCCCACAGGCATGCATGCAGCCCATTTGTCGGAAAGCCCAGGTTTTACCGGTTTGCTCATGGATGGGTAGCGCGTCAATGTCGCCGCGCAAGGCAATGTGTGGGCGGCTCGAAGAACTGGCGCCAATATTAAGGCGCGCCAGTGTCCCGGTACCCGCGCAGGGCGTCCATTCAATGTTCATGTCGCTTAGCGCTGTGCGAATTTTCTGCGCAGTGCGTGTTTCCTGCCAGCTCAACTCAGGCTCGCTGTGTAGCTCTCGCCTGAAATCGATGGCCTGGCGAATCGTGTTTTGCCAGAACGCGGACATTGCCCTCCCTGTGCTATTGGGTAGCTCTTTACCGTAACATAAGTAGGGACTTTGCTTAAACCGTTGAAGTTCCGGGATTACCCTTTATAAAGTGAATTAAATTGCTTTGACCAAGCTGAGTCTAGGTCAAGGCCTTGATACCTTTGGATATCTATAAAATGGAATTGTGGGCACACCGCGGTAGCGGAAAAGGTGAACTTGAAAACACCTTGAAAGGTTTTGATATTGCACGAAATGCAGGATTCAAAGCTGTTGAATTTGACGTGATGTTGACCGCCGACGGGGCCCCCATGATTCACCACGACTGGGTAATGGGTCGATGCGCGCGGTCTGTTGACCCGGCCATGGCCGCCACCGATTCACTGACCCGTTTCAACAGCCTTCGGGCCCGCGACCTTCGGCATTACGCCGTGCAAGGCGAACCCATACCCAGCCTTGCGCAAACCATCGAGTTTTGTTTAACCCACGGCATGCGCGCCAATGTGGAATTGAAAGCCACCCACCCCGCCAATGCAATTGCCTTGGGCAAGGCAGTGCGGGCGGCCATTGAGGCCTTGCCGCTTGAGCAACAACAGCACGTTGCCCGGCACTGGGTGTTCTCCAGTTTTTACCACGCCAGCCTGCTGCCTTTGCAGGGGTTCGACATTGCCTTGCTGTACGAACAGCTGCCCGACAATTGGGCGCTGCATGCCGATGCGCTGGGTGCAACTGCCATTCACCTGCACTGGAGCGGGGCTGACCCAACGGCCTTGCGCCGCATACACACCACCGGGCGGGTGGTTCGGGTTTACACCGTGAACGATCCGGAACAGGCGAAAACGCTGCAAGCCTTGGGTATCAAAGGGCTTTTTACCGATCGAATGACCTTATAATCGAGGGTTAAACCAAAAACCGCACGCCGCTTTATTCAGGAAGGTAGCTCCAACATGAAAGTCGCTGATATCCGCGAAAAGTTTCTTGATTTCTTTGCCAGCAAAGGTCACGCCAAAGTGCCTTCCAGCAGCCTGGTGCCGGGCAACGACCCCACCCTGTTGTTTACCAACAGCGGCATGGTGCAGTTCAAAGACGTATTCACTGGCAAAGACAAGCGCCCCTACACCCGTGCCACGTCCAGCCAGCGCTGTGTGCGCGCAGGCGGTAAGCACAATGACCTGGAGAACGTGGGGTATACCGCGCGTCATCACACTTTCTTTGAAATGCTGGGTAACTTTAGTTTTGGCGATTACTTCAAGGAAGACGCCATTCAGTACGCCTGGGAATTGCTGACCACGGTGTACAAGCTGCCTGCCGAGCGTTTGTACGTGACCGTGTACCAAGAAGACGACGAGGCCTACAACATTTGGAACAAGCAAGTGGGTGTGCCCGCCGAGCGAATTATCCGCATTGGTGACAACAAGGGCGCGCGCTATGCATCGGATAACTTCTGGCAAATGGCTGACACCGGCCCTTGCGGCCCCTGTACTGAAATTTTTTATGACCACGGCCCCGAAGTGTGGGGTGGCCCACCCGGAAGCCCTGAAGAAGACGGTGACCGCTACATCGAAGTGTGGAACCTGGTGTTCATGCAGTTCGATCGCAGCGCCGACGGCGTGCTGCACCCGCTACCCAAGCCCTGTGTAGACACAGGCATGGGCCTGGAACGCATTGCGGCCGTGTTGCAGCATGTGCACAGCAACTATGAAATTGACCTGTTCCAAACCCTGATCAAAGCGGCTGCGCGAGAAGTGACAGCACAAGGCCATGCAGTGGAGTTGACCAACAATTCCCTGCGTGTAATCGCTGACCACATTCGTGCCTGTTCATTCCTGGTGGTCGACGGTGTGATTCCCGGCAACGAAGGCCGTGGCTATGTGTTGCGCCGAATCATTCGCCGCGCCATTCGCCACGGTTACAAGCTGGGTTGCCGCAAGCCATTCTTCAATGCAATGGTGCCCGATCTGGTTTCTGAAATGGGCGAAGCCTATCCCGAACTGGCCAAGGCTGCTGCGCAGGTTCAAAGCATTTTGAAGGCCGAAGAAGAGCGCTTCTTCGAGACCATTGAAAACGGCATGGCGATTTTGGATTCTGCGTTGGGCGCCTTGCAAAAGGGCGGCATGCTAGACGGTGAAACTGCATTCAAACTGCACGACACCTACGGCTTTCCGCTGGACCTTACCGCCGATGTGTGTCGCGAGCGTGAAATGAGCGTGGACGAAGCTGCGTTTGATACGGCAATGAACAAGCAAAAACAGCAGGCCCGTGCCGCTGGCAAGTTCAAGATGGACGCCGATTTGGCCTACAGCGGTGTGTCCACCGAATTCAAAGGTTATGAGCAGCTTGAAGTGGCCAATGCCCGTATCACCGCAATTTATGTGAATGGCACTTCGGTGAGCAGCATTGCCGCTGGTCAGCAAGGCATCATCGTGCTGGACCAAACACCTTTCTATGCAGAAAGCGGTGGCCAGGTGGGCGATCAGGGCGAAATTTCCAGTGGTTCAGCCTGCCTGAATTTGTTCCGCGTTGCGGACACCCAAAAAATTCAAGCCAGCGTGTTTGGCCACCACGGTGAATTGGTGACCGGCGAACTGAAAGTGGGCGACGCCGTGGGCGCGCAGGTTGATCACTACCAGCGCAACCGCACCATTCGCAACCACAGCGCCACACACCTTATGCACAAAGCCTTGCGCGAGGTATTGGGTGAACACGTTAGCCAGAAAGGCTCGCTGGTGGACGCCGACAAAACCCGCTTTGACTTTGCGCACCACAGCGCCATGACCCCCGAGCAAATTGCGCAGGTAGAGCGCATTGTGAACGAAGAAATTCTGGCCAATGCCCAAACGCAGGCCCGCGTCATGGACATTGAAAGCGCAAAAAGCGCGGGTGCCATGATGTTGTTTGGCGAGAAGTACGGCGACACCGTGCGTGTGCTCGACATTGGTTCCTCGCGCGAATTGTGCGGCGGAACCCACGTGCAGCGCACGGGTGACATTGGCCTGTTTAAAATTACCAGCGAAAGCGGCGTGGCAGCGGGCATTCGCCGCGTGGAAGCCACCACCGGTTTGGGTGCCATGGAATTTGCCCAGAAAGCACAGGCTCAGGTGGATGCCATTGCGCAAAGCCTGCGCGTGCCTGCAACTGAAGCCACCGCAAAAATTGGCCAGATCATGGACCAGGTGAAAAACCTGGAAAAAGAACTGGACCGTTTGAAAAGCAAGCTGGCAGCCAGCCAGGGCGACGACCTGGCCGGGCAGGCCGTGGATGTAGACGGCGTGAAAGTGCTGGCTGCCAAGCTGGAAGGCGCAGATGTCAAACAGCTGCGTGAAGCGGCCGACAAACTGCGCGACAAACTGGGCAATGCTGCATTGGTGCTGGCCACTGTGCTGGACGGTAAGGTCAGCTTGATCGCCTCGGTCAGCAAAGACGCCACCGCGAAAGTGAAGGCGGGTGACTTGGTCAACTTTGTGGCCCAGCAGGTGGGCGGCAAAGGCGGTGGGCGCCCCGACATGGCACAAGCAGGTGGAACACAGCCTGAGCACCTCGATTCCGCGCTGGCCAGCGTTGTTGAATGGGTGAAGGGCAAATAAGAGGCAAATAAGAAGCGAATCAATGAGCAAAGCCATTTATCAGTACTGCCCCATGTGCGCCACCAAGCTGCACGAATTGCAGCATTCCGGCCAATCGAGAATGGCCTGTGGTGCGTGTGGTTTTGTGCAGTGGGGCAACCCGGTGCCTGTGGTGGCCGCTTTGGTGGAATACGAAGACAAAGTGCTGTTGGCCCGCAATGTGGCCTGGCCCACGCATTTTTACGCGCTGATTACCGGCTTTTTGGAACGCGATGAAACACCAGAGCAAGGTGCCATTCGTGAATTGAAGGAGGAAACCAATCTGGACGCCGTGGAAAGCAGCTTGATTGGCGTTTACCCTTTTCCCATGAAAAATGAAGTGATCATTTGTTATCACATCAAGGCGGTGGGGCAAATCAATTTGTCGGAAGAACTGGCCGATTACAAACTGGTCGAGCCTGCCGAGCTGCGCCCTTGGCGCATGGGCACAGGGCTGGCCATGGCAGATTGGTTAAGTGCACGTCAGCTGCCTGTCAACTGGATTGAATTAAAATAAGCGTAGTAAACCAAGGAGTGAAGAGACATGAATTTTGACCGTGAAGTGGATGCAAGCGGCTTGAACTGCCCCCTGCCCATCTTGAGAACCAAAAAAGCCCTGGCAGAAATGCAAAGCGGGCAAGTGCTCAAAGTGACTTCCACCGACCCAGGTTCTGTGCGCGATTTCGCGATGTTCGCCAAGCAAACCGGCAATGAGCTGGTGGAGCAGGCCGACCAGTCAGGCTCATTCATCTTTTACATGAAACGTCGTTAAATTGGTTGGTACCTCGTGAGCGTCCTTCTCGGCAAGCCCGAGGTGCCCAAGCATTGGCTACTGGATGCCAATGTTATTTTCTCCGAATGGACGCGCTGGCTTTTGGTGGCCCTGGCTGAACATCACAACGCGACGCTGTATTGGACCCCCCACATCGAAAGTGAGTGTTACCGAAACCTGGTGCGCCTGGGTCGCTTACACCCGCAAGATGCTGCCATTGAGCGGGCAGAATTGCCGGCTCGCTTGAACGCGACATTGTTGCCGCAGGCGCATGAACCGTACTTGGCAGATGTTCGGCAGGTGGACGAAAAAGACCGGCATGTGGCCGCTTCAGCCCTGGCCCTGCGCCACAAAGTTCAGCAACCGGTGGGCCTTCTGACCTGGAACTTGAGAGACTTCCCGAGAAAGCCCTTGTTAAAGCTGGGTTTGGTTCGCCTTTGTCCAGATGAATTGTGCATTGAACTCGTAAAAACCAAGGCAGAAACTCAAGCAATCCTGCTGCATGCCCTGGAGTTGATGCAAAACAGGTTTGCACTTCGTCCACCTCAAAACCCGACAAACTATCAAACAAAAGCCATGCCATTGCCGCAAAACGACAATGAATGGTTTGCTTTCCTTGCCCGAAACCGCATGCACAAAACTGCCAGGCGCCTTTCCCGTCCACATTGACTACCCCGTTCTGGTTAGTTAGATTAAGCCACGGGCGTCATATGATTGTCTGACACATATCCTTGGAATTGTATGCTGCGACTAATTTACACGTCTGTTCAGGTGCCTGGTTTTGACCGTCAGGCCTTTGAGCACTTGTGTGATCAAGCCGCCCGAAACAACAGGCGACTGGGTATTGAAGGCCTGCTGCTGTGCAACGGGGTGGAATTTATGCAGTGCCTGGAAGGTCCACGGGAGTCGGTGGCGGCAGTCTATACAAAAATAGTGAAAGACCCCAGACATTCCGACATTCGCTTACTGGTTTCCGAGGTTACGAACGAGTTGATGTTTGAAAAATGGTCCATGGTGGGCCTGGGCACCAAGCCACAATCCGAGTTGAGCGGAGAGTCTATCGCGTATACACTGCTTGATCATCGCCTGTACCGGCCTTGGCGTTCTTTGGGTTTGGGTGCGGCCGATTTGATTTATGAATACGCCAAAGTCAAAGCCGAGCTCGAGAAAGCAGGTGAAATGGGTCTGCTGGGCAAAGTATTTGATGTGTATTAACCCAGAAGCAAACAGGTCGCAGTATGACAATTCGTTCTTTTCTTCACACAATTCCCCTCGCGTTAATGTTCCCCCTTGCAGTTCAGGCCCAAGGCTTGGTTAAAGTGACCCCTTTGGGCGGTCAAGAGGGCGAATTTTGCCGGTTTGACCGCGCCATGATTTTCGAGGACCCCAATGGCACCCGAATTTTGTACGATGCGGGCCGCACCGTTGCCGGTGCCGAAGACCCGCGTTTGGGCAAAATTGATGTGGTGTTGGTCAGCCACATGCACGGTGACCACTTGGGCGATCGGCACAACCCGGCGCCCAACGCCGGCAGTTGCGACAAGCCCGACATTTCAGTCAGTGCCGTGCCCAATTCCAACAGTGTGAACATCGCAGTAAAAACAGGTGCAAAAATTGTGACCGGCAGTGAAATGCCATCCTTCTTTGCCGCGAAGCTGAAACAGGCCGGTGGTGACGAGAAGAACTCGGTGCTGGTTCGTTTCGGTGCCATGCAAACCATCAATGGTGTCGGCATTACCACGGTACCTGCTGCACACAGCAATGGCATTGCCGGCGATTTTGTCGGGCAACGTTTGGGTGAGTTGCTGAAAGAAACCGGCATTACCGCCTACGCAGGGCCACCCACAGGTTATGTGGTGAAATTCAGCAACGGTTTGTCGGTGTACCTGAGCGGCGATACCGGCATTACAGGTGAGCAAAAAGAAGTGGTGGGCGAGTACTACAAACCCCAGTTGGCGGTGGTGAACATTGGCGACACCTTTACCACTGGCCCGCGTGAAGCGGCCTATGTGGTGAACAAACTGGTAGAACCCAAGGCCGTGATTGCTTCACATGCCAACGAAGTGGCCACTGAAAACGGCAAGGTAATTGCAGGTACCAAAACCGAGCAATTCATGAAAGCCAGCAAGGTGCCAGTGCATGTGCCTTTGAGTGGAAAAACCATGAGCTTTGACGGCAAAGGAAAGTGCACGGCGGGTTGCTAATCCTACCGTGGTGATGAATAAAAAAAGAGCACCGATTGGTGCTCTTTTTTTAGCTCAAGAACTTAATCAACTTCGCTTATTTATTTCAACTTACCAAGCTGACTTTCCAGCTTTTCAAGCAAGGCACTGAACTCGGCCAAGCGCGCTTTTTCCTGATCAACCACAGCCGCTGGCGCGCGGTCTACAAAGCTGGCATTGCCCAGTTTGCCGTTGCACTTCGCTATTTCAATTCGAATTTTTTCCGCTTCTTTGCCAATCCGAATTTTCTCCGCTTCCACATCAATTTCAATGTGCAGCATCAGCTTCAGTTCACCCACAATTTGCACGGGTGCCATGGAATCAGCAGGCAGTGAATCAACAACATCCACTTTGCTGAGTTTGGCCAAAGCGGCCAGCACCGGGCCTGTTTTTTCCAGGAAGGCGCGTTGCTCGGCATTGCCCTCGCAACTGGCAATCAGCGGGGCTTTTTCAGCCGGGCTTAAACCCATTTCACCGCGCAGGGCACGAATGGCGTCTACGGTGGTTTTTAGCTGGGCCACATAGGCCTCGGCCTTGTCGTCAATACGACTGGGTACGCTGACCGGGTAATCCTGGGTCATCAGGTTGGCGGCTTGCCCTTCTTCGCGACGGCCTGCCACCACACTCACTGTTTGCCACAATTCTTCGGTGATGAACGGAATAATGGGGTGGGCCAAACGCAAAATGGTTTCCAGCACGCGAACCAGCGTGCGGCGCGTGGCCCGCTGCTGTGCAGGTGTGCCGTTGGCAATTTGCACCTTCGCAATTTCCAGGTACCAGTCGCAGTACTCGTCCCACACAAACTGGTAAATGCTTTGCGCAATCAGGTCGAAACGGTAGGTCTCAAACCCTTGTGCCACATCGGCTTCCACGCGTTGCAGGGTGCTGGTGATCCAGCGGTCGGCCTGGGAAAAATCAAGGTAACCACCGGGTGTACAGGCGTCTGCATCGTGATCGCTCAAACCACAATCCTGGCCCTCGGTGTTCATCAGTACAAAGCGCGTTGCATTCCACAACTTGTTGCAGAAGTTGCGGTAACCGTCGCAGCGCTTCTGGTCAAAGTTGATGTTGCGACCCAGTGTGGCCAGGCTGGCGAAGGTAAATCGCAATGCATCTGCACCGTAAGCAGGAATACCCTCGGGGAATTCCTTGCGGGTTTTCTTTTCAATCTTCGGTGCGTCTTGTGGCTTGCTCAAGCCCGTGGTGCGCTTCACCAACAGGGTGTCCAAATCGCAGCCATCAATCAAATCGACTGGGTCAAGCGTGTTGCCCACCGACTTGCTCATCTTCTTGCCTTCGGCATCGCGCACCAAACCATGCACATACACGGTGTGGAAGGGAACCTGGCCAGTGAAGTGCGTGGTCATCATGATCATTCTGGCCACCCAGAAGAAAATGATGTCGAAGCCGGTGACCAACACGGATGAAGGCAGGAAGTGCTTCAGCTCGGGTGTTTCGTCGGGCCAGCCCAAAGTGGAAAAGGGCACCAGTGCGGATGAAAACCAAGTGTCCAGCACGTCGTCGTCGCGCTTCAGTGCGCCCGTGTAGCCTGCTGCTGCGGCCTTGCTGCGGGCATCTTCTTCAGTGCGTGCAACGAATACCTGGCCATTGTCGCCATACCATGCCGGAATTTGGTGGCCCCACCACAACTGGCGGGAAATACACCAGTCTTGAATATTGTTCAGCCACTGGTTGTAGGTGTTCACCCACTGCTCGGGTACAAATTTCACCTGACCCTGTTCTACGACATCGATGGCTTTCTGGGTAATGCTTTTGCCCGTGGCATCACCTTCAGCGGCTTTGGTCATGGCCACAAACCACTGGTCGGTCAGCATGGGCTCAATGACCACGCCAGTGCGGTCGCCCTTGGGCACCATCAGCTTGTGGGGTTTGATTTCACCCAGCAGGCCTTGTTCTTCCAGGTCGGCCACAATTTGTTTGCGGGCCACAAAACGGTCCATGCCTACGTACTTCGCCGGCGCGTTGTCGTTGATGGTAGCATCAAGAGTAAGAATATTGATCAGTTCAAGCTTGTGGCGCTGGCCCACCGCATAGTCGTTGAAGTCGTGCGCGGGGGTTACCTTCACCACGCCAGTGCCAAAGCTGCTGTCCACGTAGTCATCCGCAATAATGGTCAGCTCACGGTCGCACAGCGGAAGCTTTACTTTTTTACCAATCAGGTGCTGGTAGCGTTCATCCTCGGGGTGCACCATCACGGCCGAATCGCCCAGCATGGTTTCCGGTCGGGTGGTGGCAACTGTAAGGTGAGTCAGCCCTTTCACTGGGTCCGCTTCGACCAGCGGGTACTTCAGTTCCCACAGGTGACCTTCGGTTTCAATGCTTTCCACTTCAAGGTCAGAAACAGCGGTTTTCAGCACTGGGTCCCAATTCACCAGGCGCTTGCCACGGTAAATCAGACCTTGTTCAAACAGGCGCACAAACACCTCAGTGACCGACTTGGACAAAGCCGGGTCCATGGTGAAGTACTCGCGCTGCCAATCAACGCTGGCACCCATGCGGCGCATTTGTTCGGTAATTTTGCTGCCGCTTTCGTTTTTCCATTCCCAAATTTTTTCAACAAACTTTTCGCGGCCCAAATCATGGCGCGTGATGTTTTTCGCCGCCAATTGGCGCTCAACCACAATTTGCGTGGCAATGCCTGCGTGGTCAGTACCGGGTTGCCACAGGGTGTTGTGGCCGCGCATGCGGTAGTAGCGGGTCAGGCCATCCATGATGGTTTGGTTGAATGCA
The DNA here is from genome assembly GCF_043511195.1 of Limnobacter sp. Lineage (NCBI taxonomy): Bacteria > Pseudomonadati > Pseudomonadota > Betaproteobacteria > Burkholderiales > Burkholderiaceae > Limnobacter > Limnobacter sp. Next base: position 1,393,458 of record NZ_CP121330.1, read on the forward strand.
TGGCCCATGTGCAGGGTGCCCGTCACATTCGGTGGCGGCAGTTGAATGCAAAAGTCGGGTTTGCCTTCCACTGTGCTGGCCTTGGCGTGGCCTTGGCGCTCCCATTCGGGGCCCCAGTGGGATTCAATGGCATTCGGGTCGAAACTTTTGGCAAGGGTCATGGCAGTGGTACTTGAAAATGGACAACGTCAACAATGGCTTAGCGCGACATTATAGCGTTTGCAGGTGCACTCCCGGCTTTGAGTTGTTTGGACTGGGGCAGGAAAGACCCTTTATTCCTCAAATTCACGATGCAGTGATTGTTGCAAAATGCAAACTAATCCGACTGGGTGGCAGCAATGCGTCCGCCCTGATCGAGTGAGGCATTTTCAAGAAAGCAGGGTTAAGTTGTCATTCAATGACAGTTCAAAGAGGGGTTTCTCATGTTGAGTTCCATCAGTGCAAAGTTCAGTGCCAGTTTGGTCACGGTGATCTTGCTCGGCGTGGTGGTAGGTGGTTTGGGTGTGTTGAATAGCAAACGCATCATGGACGCGAATGCCAAAAACGAATTCACGCACGAAGTGATCGAAAGTGTGTTGGGTGTGCGTGAAAACCTGGTGAATATCGAAACCGGTGAGCGTGGTTTTCTGCTGCGTGGGGATGAATCCTATCTCGTTCCCTACAACGAAGGCAAAGATCAGGTACGAAAGCATTTGGATAAGGCTTCTGAATTAACAGCCCACAATCCAGTGGTAACCGAGGAGTTGCGCCTGTTTAACGCACACTACCGCACCTGGCTGAATTCCGTGGTTGATCCCTTGATTGACGCCAAGCGTTTGGTCATCGAGGGCAATATGGCCCCGGAAGATTTCAATGCCATGGTGGATGCAACACCGGGTAAACCGCTGATGGACAAAATGCGTGAAGTGTTGGCGAAAGTGGAGGCTGAAGAATTCAAACTGCTGAAGCAGCGCCAGGAGGTCAGCCAAGGCGTGTACCAGCAGTCAATTGTGATCACCGTCGCCATCACCCTGTTCGCCTTGCTCACAGGTTTGGTTTTGAACTTCATGATCTCGCGCATGTTCAAGCGCAAGCTTGGCACCGCCACAATCCACATCAATGCCTTGGCCGAGGGCAAGCTGAACAGCAACATCAAGGTAGAGGGCAAAGACGAGGTCGAAGGACTGTTGCTTGCACTGGGCAAGGCGCAAACCAACCTGCGCGGTTTGATTGAGGGTATTCGTGGTTCCACTGCATCACTGAATGAAAGTGCAAGTGCAGTGCGTACTTCATCCGATGAAATGAATAACGCAGCCTCTGAGCAGGCCGATGCCACATCGTCGATGGCTGCTGCCGTGGAGCAATTGACCGTGTCGATCAGTCAAATCACCGAGAACTCCAACGACGCCTCTCACACCGCCCTGCAAGCCAAGCAGTCTGCAGACCAGGGCAGTGTAACGCTTGGCTTGGTGGTAGACGGCATTCGAAATATTGCAAGTTCAGTGCAGGGCAGTGCGGCCACAGTGCGTTCGCTTGAGCAACAGTCCAATGAAATTTCGGAAATCATTTCAACCATTACCGACATTGCGGACCGCACCAACCTGTTGGCCTTGAATGCCGCCATTGAGGCGGCCCGGGCGGGCGAAAGTGGTCGTGGTTTTGCAGTGGTGGCCGATGAAGTTCGCAAGCTGGCTGAGCAAACCAAGGGCTCTTCCGAGCGCATTTCAACCATGGTGTTTCAAATCCAGAGTATTACCCAGCAGGCATCCAAATCCATGGAAGACTCGGTGGGCATGGTGAAGCAGGGTATTGAACAGGCAGATTCCGTGTCGGGAACCATTGACCAGATCAAGGCCAATGCCGACCGCGTGAACGAGGCGATTCAAGCCATTACTGTGTCAATGAAAGAACAAAGCAATGTGAGTGTTGAAATTAGCCGCAACGTGGAGCGTGTGGCGCAAATGACCGAGGAAAACACCGCGGCCATTGCACAGAACAAACACGTGGCCGGTCAGATTACCGATTTGGCGGGCAGCTTGACCCAATCTGTGCAGGTGTTTAAAACCTGATTATTTTTTCAGCGCGTCCAGCACGATTTTTTCAAACTCTTGCATCAACTGGGGTTTGATTCGAAGCAGGGCGCGCTCAAACAACTCGGGTAGCTGTGCCCGCAAAATTTCAATTTGCGGGTCACTTAGATTTCCACCCAGGCGGCTGCCGGTGGATTGTTCAATCTCCCGCAAACCCGATTCAATCACCTCGGTCAGCAGTGGTGGGCCACCATCAAAATGTTCACTCATGTTGTAGTCCTTAACCGTTTGCGCGGTCGAAGGTGTTCAGCGGGTAACCGCGTTCTTTGTAAAACTTGTAACGCTGCCGTGCCAGGGCTTTGTTGTCTTCATCGGTGCCCACAATTTCGACCAGGCGTTCAAACCGGGCAAAAAAGGGTGGCCATTGCTCATCAAGATTGATCAGCAGGTCGTAATGGGCAATGTCGTCTGCCTTGTCAGTGAGCACAATGGGCGTGTCTGCCACACCGGGGTGACCCGAAACAACATGGGGCAGAAAGTCTTCCTCGGAAAACGTCCACAGCAGTTTGTCCAGGTTTTCAAGCACCTCGGGGCGGGTGCTGTAACACACAATTTTCAGGCCGCTGCCGTACGCCTTCCGGATCAACCGGCAGGTGTACAGCAGGTGGTCTGAAACATTCAAGTGAAAGTCGATTCGTGTCAATTCAAAACCCTCAGGCCTTCGCACGCTTCATGACAAACTCGGCCAACATGGGCACAGGGCGACCACTCGCACCTTTGGCCTTGCCGGAATGCCAGGCTGTGCCAGCAATGTCCAGGTGGGCCCAGCTGTAAGCCTTTGTGTACTTTTGCAGGAAGCAGGCGGCTGTGACGCTGCCAGCGGGCGGGCCGCCAATGTTGGCCATGTCGGCAAAGTTGCTTTTCAACTGTTCGTGGTATTCCTCGTCCAGTGGCATGCGCCATGCAGTGTCCAGCGCGTTTTGGCCCGCATTGAACAGTTCATTGGCCAGGTCATCATCGGGGCTGAACAAACCGGTGTTCACATGGCCCAGTGCAACAATGCAAGCGCCGGTCAGTGTGGCCACATCGACCACCGCGGCCGGGTTGAAGCGCTCTACATAGGTCAGGGCATCGCACAGAATCAGGCGGCCTTCAGCATCGGTGTTCAAAATTTCAATGGTTTGTCCGCTCATGGACACCACCACGTCGCCCGGTTTGCTGGCATTGCCAGCCGGCATGTTTTCAGCAGTGGGTACCACCACAATCAGGTTCAGGGCCAGCTTCATTTCGGCTGCTGCCTTCATGGTGCCCAGCACGCTGGCCGCGCCACACATGTCGTATTTCATTTCGTCCATGCCTTCACCAGGCTTCAATGAAATACCACCCGTGTCGAAAGTAATGCCTTTGCCAACCAATACCACCGGGGCTTCTTTGGAGTCTTTTGCACCGTTGTACTTCAGCACAATCAGCTTGGGGGGTTCGCTGGATGCCTTACCCACAGACAACAAACTGAACATGCCCAGTGCTTCCATTTTTTTGTGGTCCAGCACTTCCACACCCAGTTTGTATTGTTTGGCCAAGGCTTTTGCAGTTTCGGCCAGGTAATTGGGGGTGCAAATATTGCCAGGCAAATTACCCAGGTCTTTGGTCAACTGCATGCCGTTGCCAATGGCATGGCCAATGGCAGCACCTTTTTCTACTGCTGCCAGAGTCGATTTTGTGCAGGCCAACTCAAACGCGGGCGGGGCAGCGGCATCATCGTCCTGCTTTTTGCAGGCTGAAAAACTGTAAAAGCTTTCAGTGATGGTGCGCGCACACAGGGCTGCGGTCTCTTTGTCGGTACTTTTCTTGGGTACTTCCTGATTCAGTGCAAAAAATACTTTGGCAGGTTTCAGGCCTTTGACCGCATCACAGGCCAAGCCAGTGGCTTTGCGCAATGATTTGATGCTTAATTTGTCGGCTTCATCCAGCCCGACCAGCACATACACCGGGGCGCCTGCCTTGGCGGTATTGAACACCACGCGGCAGCTGCCTGAATTGCCCAGGTTTTTGTCAGCCTTGCACGCGTTGGCCACCAAGCCTTCGGTGTCAATGTCGGCTCGTTTGGCGGCGGCGCTTAATTCGCCATTCTTGTACACAGCTACCGCGGCCACATCGCAGCCTTTTGCAGGTACGGGGCCGCCCGCAGTCACTTTGGCCACCGCACCGGTGCCGGCCTTGAAGCTGAACATCGGCGGCGGCGTGGGTGCTGCTTTTTTGGCTGCGCGGGGGGAGCTGGGCTTCTTGGCTTTGGGTGTGGCGGGTGTTGCTGTCATGGTGTTCCTTCTTGCGATTAATGCTCGACCATTCAAAACGAATGCATGCGACAATCTACCATTATTAACAAGCTGGGTTAGCGAGTCAAAGCGCAGCCCACCTGCATTGCATGCTGTTTCGATCCACTTTTCGAAAAGACTTCGCACAAACAGCGGGTGCCACCTTTGTGGCCCTGTTTACCATCATTGTGACCACGGTGCTGGTTCGAACCCTGGGCCAGGCTGCAGGGGGCAAAGTCGACAACGCCGAAGTCTTTACACTCATTTTGTTGGGCGGGCTTCAATACCTGCCCGCCGCCTTGGTGATCACCGTGTTCATTGCCGTCATGGGTGTGGTGTCTCGCGCCTTCAAGGAACAGGAAATGACAGCCTGGTTTGCCTCGGGCGTCTCTCTTTTTTCGCTGGTGCGGCCCGTGTTGCGCTTTGCAGTGCCTCTTACCGTGCTGGCCATGGTGTGTTCGGTGTGGCTTACCCCTTGGGCCAAGGCTGAACTGGATGCTGCCAAAGACCGTTTTGCCAAACGCAGCGATGTGAGCAAAGTCAGTGCCGGGCAGTTCAGGGAGTCAGGCGAGGGCAATCGCGTGTTTTTCGTGGAGCGTCAATCCGAGGTCACCAAGCAGGTTGAAAACGTGTTCGTGGTGGACTCCAAAGGCGACACCCGCACCGTGGTTTCGGCAGCCCGTGGCAGCGTGGAAGTGGACGTGAATGGTCAGCCTTATCTGGTGCTCAGTGGTGGACGCCGAGCCACGCTGGACAGCACCGGTGAACGTTTTGCCAGCACTGAGTTCGAGACGTATGGTTTGGCTATCGACAACACACTGGGGGCTGCCCCCAGTTTTCAATTGCAACACCGCCGCGTCGACTTGCTGATTGCCGATTTTTCACCGGCCGCGCAAGGCGAGTTGTTGTGGCGAGTCAGCTTGCCATTGTCTGCGCTGGCGCTCGGCTTGCTGGCCATTCCATTGGCATTTGTCAATCCACGGGGTGGCAATTCACTGAATCAGCTCTTTGCCTTGCTGATTTACCTCACCTACAGCAATATCGTGTCGGTCACTCAAAGCATGGTCTCCAAGGAAACGCTCGATTTCTGGGTGGCTTTGGTGCTGCCACACGCCATTGTCTTACTCCTGTTTTATCTTCTGATGATGAAGCGCAACCGCCCCGCAGGCGCCCCATTGTTTCAATGGCGCAGGCCGGTTCGTTCTCTTGATTTGCAAGACGTGGTGGCCGGGCAGGAGATCAAACGATGAAAAAGCCCTTCACCGTCCCCCATTCCTTGCTGGTTTACTTTCGAAGCGAACTCTACAAAGCGATCACTTTTGTGATGGTTGCCTTTGTTGGTTTGTTCGCCTTTTTTGATTTGATTGCCGAGGTGGATCGTTTGAGTTTGCCCGGCACCAGTTGGTTTTATTATTTCGTCGCGGTGTTGCTGGGTTTGCCTGCCCGGGTGTATGAAATTGCGCCCATTGCCGCGCTGATCGGCTCGATTTACGCCCTGGTGCAGCTGGCCGCCAGCAGTGAATTGACAGCCATGCGCGCTGCAGGTTTAAGCACCACCAGCATGCTGAAAATGTTGGTTCGCATTGCAGCCGGTGTGGTGGTGATCACCGTGCTGTTCGGCGAGGCGGTGGCGCCATTGGCCGAGCGGGCGGCGGTGCCCATGCGGGCCAAGGCTTTGGGTTATGAAGTGGATCGCGATTTTCGAAGCGGGTACTGGTTGCGCGACACCTACAGCGCGCCCAATGCAGAGGCACGCGTGCGTTTTGTGAACTTCGACTCGTTCAACAAAGACGGCGAATTGCTTAAACTGGAATATTACGAACTGGACCCGGAGTCCCGAATTCGGGCCTGGGTACGCGCTGAAAGTGCCATGTTCGATCCCAAGTCGGGTGATTGGGAGCTGCGCAATGTGCTGTTTCAGCGGTATTTCGATGAGGCGGTGAGCAATCCGAATGCCGCCAAAGCGGGCTTGACCATTCAGGCCAGCGAATTTGAATCTCTTGAAACAATGCGCTGGACCTCGAATTTGTCGCCTGAATTATTAACAGGTTTGTTTGTTCGCCCCGACCGCATGAGTGCATGGCAGCTGTACAACTACTCCAATTTTTTAAGCAGCAACTTGCAGGCCACCGACAACATTGATTTGGCCTTTGCCAAAAAAATCATGTACCCATTTGCCATTTTGATCATGATGATGATCTCGCTGCCGTTTGCTTATTTGCATTTCAGGTCGGGCAGTGTGAGTGTGAAAGTGTTCGCAGGCATCATGATAGGTGTAGGTTTCCATTTGGTGAATAACCTGTTTTCCCACCTCAGCATGGTGGCCAGCTTCCCGCCGTTCGTCAGTGCGGCTTTGCCCAGTTTGCTGGGCTTTGTGGTGGGCATGGGCGCATTGTGGTGGGTGTCGCAACCTGCGCCTTGGCGCACTTTGAATGTATTGAGGAATCGATGAGCAGTACCGGGAAAAAAGCAGTTGTGTTGTTTGGTCATGGCGCGCGCGACCCACAGTGGGCCGAGCCCATGAAACGCTTGCAAAGCATGTTGACTACCCAACTGCCCAATGTGCAAGTTGAACTGGCATTTCTCGAATTGATGGCACCCAGCCTGCCCGACACGGTGGACTGCATGGCGCAGGGCGGTGTGGAGCATATTCAGGTGGTACCCATTTTCTTTGGAAAGGGCGGGCACTTGAAAAACGATTTCCCGGTGATCATGGCAGAAATGAAAGCCAAACACCCGGGTTTGAACATTGAGGCCACAACAGCTGTGGGTCAGTGGGATGCAGTGTGGCAAGCAATTGCCAATGAAATTGTTCAGCAGGTTTAATCAATAAAACAAACAGGAGACTTTCCATGAAAAAATGGTTGCTGTTGGCTGCGCTGTGTTTTTCAGTTCCCGCTTACGCTCAATCCACCGAGGCAGCTTGTCAGGCCAAAGCGGTTAGCAAAGAAGGCAAGCCATTGAATGGTGCCGCAAAAAATTCGTTCATGAAAAAATGCATGGCTGACAACAAAGCCAGTTGTGCGGAACGCGCAGTGGGCAAAGACGGCAAAAAGCTGGCCGGCGCTGCCAAAAATTCGTTCATGAAGAAGTGCGAGGCTGCAGCGGGTTAAAACGGCTCAGTCAAGCGGCTTTGATCGACCCAGCCAGAGCAATATCGGCTGGGTTTTTATTGGCCTGTTGAAGCGCTGCACATGCTTTGGCCAAGGCTTGGCCAATCAAGATAAGGCAAGGCCCATCGGTGAGCTGTTCAGCGGAAAACGAAGGCAACTTGCCCAAGTTCAGTGGCGTGAATTTTTCAGCAGGAAGCGAAACACTTTCGCATAAAATCACGGGAGTGTTGGGGTTGCGGCCCTTGTCGAGCAAGGCTGCAGCCCATGGGCCAGCCTGACGCAAGCCCATGTACACGGCCACCGTGTCGTTTTCAGTGCCGGTGAACAATTCCGTGCTGGGCACTTCATTGGCGCCCACAGAAGGGGTGGTCAGTGTCAGGCTGCGAGCAACGCCACGCAGTGTCAGCGAAGCTTGCAAGCTGCTGGCAGCAGCCAAAGCCGCAGTGACTCCTGGCACCACTTCCACTGTATGCCCTGCAGCTTTCAAAGCTGTAATTTCTTCATCGGCGCGGCCAAACACCATGGGGTCACCGCCCTTCAGGCGAACAACCAATGTGTATTTTTCAGCCGCTTCCACAAGTTGTTTGTTGATGAAGTGCTGGGCTGTGGATTTCTTGCCGCAGCGTTTTCCAACCGCGACAAGATTTGCATCGGGACGGGACTCGGCAAGAAGAGAGGGACTGACCAGCGCATCGTAAAACACGCAGTCTGCCTGCATCAACAGCTTCAGGCCACGAACGGTGATTAAATCCTCCGCTCCAGGTCCTGCTCCAATCAATACAACGCGTCCCATCTTTAAAAGTCCCTATTTAAGAACAAGCAACCAACAACCGGGTGAAGGGTCGTTGCTTAGTTCTTTGCAACGATCATGCCAGCAGCCACAGTTTGGTTCGTGGCGCTGTCAATCAAGATAAAACTGCCTGTTGCACGGCATTCGGTGTACAAATCCGCCACGATGGGCTGCGCCAGCACCAATTCAATCTGCGCGATGTCATTCATTTGCACCGTTTTGGTGCTTTCGCCATGCAGCAGGGTGTGAATATCAAGCACCAAATTCACCGCCTTGATCTTGGCTTGGGTTTGGCGTGTGGTTTGCTTGATCCAGTACTTGCGCGCAGGGTTCAATGGTTCATTGTCCAACCAGCAAATGTCGGCCGTCAATGATTTCACCGGGGTGTGGTTCACTGTGTCGCCACTGCTGACAATTTGATCGCCGCGGGAAACATCCACATCGCGGTCCAGCACCAGTGTTACACACTGGCCCAGGTGCGCTTCGGGCAAATCATCGTTCAACAGCACGATGCGCGATACCACGGCGCTTTGGCCTGAAGGGTGTACCACCACGGTGTCGCCCACTTTCACGCTGCCGCCTTCAACGCGACCCATGTAGCCGCGGAAATCCTCGGCTTTGTGACCATCGTGGCGTGCCACCAATTGCACCGGGAAACGGAAACCCACTTTGTGGGCGGCTTCTGCGCGGTCGGCACGGCTTGGAATGTTTTCCAGAATGGGCAGCAAGGGCTGGCCAGTGTACCAAGGGGTTTTTGGACTGACGGTAACCACATTGTCGCCTGTAAGGGCTGAAATGGGCAGCACCAGTGCTTCGGCAACGCCCACGGTAACAGCCAGTTCACGCACGGCTTTTTCGGTGGCAATGAATTTTGCCTGGTCGAAATCAACCAGGTCCATTTTGTTCACGGCGAACAGAATCGCTGGAATGCCCAGTTTGCCGGCAATTGCACTGTGGCGTTTGGTTTGCGCCAGCAGTGTGGCTTTCAGGCCTTCTGCACCTTCTTCAAAGGCAACGCGGGTAATGTCGACCAGCACAATGGCCACGTCGGCAGTGGATGCGCCAGTGACCATGTTGCGCGTGTACTGTTCGTGACCTGGTGTGTCGGCCACAATAAACTTGCGTGCAGGTGTGGCGAAATAGCGGTAAGCCACGTCGATGGTAATGCCTTGCTCGCGCTCCGCTTCCAGACCGTCGGTCAGCAGGGAAAAGTCGATTGCATCACCTGCGGTGCGCTTGTTTTTTGCCTTGGAAATGGCGGCCAGCTGGTCAGCAAAAATGCCTTTGCTGTCAAACAACAGGCGACCAATCAAGGTTGATTTTCCGTCGTCGACAGAGCCAGCGGTGATGAAGCGCAGCACACCGTGGTCTTGGGTGCTCAGTTTCAGGGCTTCGTTAATTGCGTTCATGGTATTCATCTCGATTTAGAAATAGCCTTCTTTCTTGCGGCGCTCCATGGAGGCCTCGGAAGTTTGATCGTCCATGCGGGTTGCGCCGCGCTCTGTGATGTCAGTGACCGCAGTCTCGGTGATGATTTCAGCCGGTGTTGCCGCGGTGCTTGCCACTGGGCAGGTGCAGGTAATATCGCCCACCGTGCGGAAGCGCACCGTGCGGGTTGTGACTGTTTCGCCCGCCTTGGGCTGTGTCATGTCAGTAATGGGAACCAGCAGGCCGTTGCGCTCGATCACCTCACGTTCGTGGGCGTAGTAAATATTGGGCAGTTCCAGCTTTTCGCGCTCAATGTATTGCCACACATCGAGTTCAGTCCAGTTGGAAATCGGGAACACGCGCATGTGCTCGCCGGGGTGCACACGTGTGTTGTACAGGTCCCAAAGCTCGGGGCGCTGGTTTTTCGGATCCCATTGGCCAAAGCCATCGCGGAAGGAAAAAATACGTTCTTTCGCGCGGGCTTTTTCTTCATCCCGACGGGCGCCACCCATTAGTGCATCGAAACCGAATTCTTCCTGGGTTTCAAGCAAGGTGACACTTTGAAACGAGTTGCGTGAAGCCTCGGGGTGGGGCAGTCGAATGGTGCCCTTTTTGATTGATCCTTCCAGGGAACGCACAATCAGTTCTTCGCCCAATTGCTTGGCTTTCCAGTCGCGAAATTCAATCACTTCCGGGAAGTTGTGCTCAGTGTCAATGTGCACCAAGGGAAATGGAAACTTGCCTGGGCGAAATGCTTTTTCCGCAAGGCGCAGCATCACGATGGAATCTTTGCCACCCGAGAACAGCATGGCTGGGCGTGCGCATTCGGCGGCCACTTCGCGCATGATGTAGATGGCTTCTGCTTCGAGCCAATCCAGGTGGGACATGGTGTGTACTTGCGTGCTCATGATTTCTCTCGTTGTATTAATTCAGCTTATTTTTTCAAATTGGCATTGTGCAAACCGCATTCTTTGCTGGTGGGGTCTTCCCACCACCAGCGGCCTGCGCGAATGTCTTCACCAATCGTGATTGCGCGGGTACATGGCTCGCAGCCAATTGAAGGAAAACCTTCAAAGTGCAGTTTGTTCACGGGCACATCGTACTGACGAACATAGGTCCACACATCCGCCTCGCTCCAGTCGGCCAGGGGGTTGAATTTCTCAATGCCACGGTCAACATCGAATTCGCGTGTGGGCAATTCAGCACGTGTGGCTGCCTGGGCCTGACGTTGCCCGGTGATCCATGCCTTGGCGCCTTTCAGCGCACGAGCCAGGGGTTCTACCTTGCGAATTCCGCAGCATTCTTTGCGCAGCGCGGTGCTTTCATAAAATGCATCGCGGCCTTTGGTGTTCACATAGGTTTCGACCGCGGCGGCCTGTGGTTCAAACCACGCTACGGTTTGCCCGTATTTGGCTTGCAGGGCAGGGGCCACGTCCAGCGTTTGTTGGTGCAAACGGCCAGTATTCAGGCTGAACACACGAATGTTCAGTTTCAGGCGGGCAATTACATCGAACAACACATTGTCTTCAGCAGCCAAACTGCTGGCCAGCGCGATTGAATCGAATTCGCTTGCGGCTTGGGTCAACAATGTTTCCAGCGCTTGAACTTTCGCAGCAATGTCAGTGGCGGGTTGGTGCGGGCCACGAAACACGGCGATCGCCTGCTCTTGCACAGCGTTGTTTTCCGTTGCTGCTTCAACACTGTGGAAGCGCGACTGTGCCGAAGTATTCACTGCATTCATGCTTATGCTCCTGCGGCGGCAGCCCTGCGGTTGAACACGGGCAACGAGCCATCGGCACTGGTTTGGTAAGGAATGGTGAAATCAGCAAATGCATTCAATGCGTCTTCAAGCGACTTGCCTTCCTTGATGTCGAATTGCGTGAAACCGCAACGTGCCAGGTAGAAGAATTGATCGCGCCACACGTCACCGAATGCACGAATTTCGCCTGTGAAGCCGTAGCGCGTGCGCAGCAACACCGCGCCTGAATAGCCTTGGCCGTACTTGAACACCGGGAAATTGAACGCAATCAACTTGAGTACGTTCACATCGCCTTGCAACTGCTCGGGGTTGTCGTCCGGGTTCAGGTACACACCCAAATCACCGGCTTGTGCGCGTGCAGAAAGTTCCGCTTTGTTGGCTTCCCAAACAGACAGGTGCACCAGCACTTTGCCGTCAGAAGGAACAGCCACGGGTGCTTCATCAGTACCTTGTTCAATCACCACAAATTCATCGGCAACAATTTCAGCTTCGCCGTTCAGTGGTTTAACAATAATGTTTGCCATTTTATGCAGCCTCCTTGTTGGCATACACGTGCTCTTTGAATGGGTCTGCGCCAATGCGGTCGAGCGTGTCGATGAACAGTTCGTCTTCATGACGCTCACGCACATACACTTCCAGCAACTTCACCACCACGCCAGGTACGTCTTTCTCATAGAAGGACTTTCCAATCACCTTGCCGATGGATGCATTGTTGCCCTGGCGGCCACCCAAGGTAACCTGGTACCACTCTTCGCCGTTTTTATCGACACCCAAAATGCCAATGTTGCCAATGTGGTGGTGACCACATGAATTGATACAACCCGAAATGTTCAGGCTAAGGTCGCCCAGGTCAAACTGGTAATCCAGATTGTCCACAGCTTCCTGAATGCCCAAAGCAATTGGAATGGATTTGGCATTGGCCAGTGAACAGAAATCGCCGCCGGGGCAGGCGATGATGTCGCTCACCAAACCAATGTTGGGCATGGCCAGGTTGCGTTCCTTCAAGGTGCTCCACAGTTCGAACAGGTCTTGCTCGGCCACGTCGGACAATACAAAGTTTTGCTCGTGAGTCACACGCAGTTCACCGAAAGAATATTGCTCAGCCAAATCGGCGATCAGGTGCATTTCATCGGTGTTGGCATCGCCTGGGGCAATACCGGGGCGCTTCAGCGAAATGCTGATGGCCACGTAACCAGGCTGGCGATGTTCGCGTGCATTGCGGATTAGCCAGCGATCAAAGCCCACATGCTTGGCGCGCAAGCCACGATTTTGCTCGGCAATGGTTGCCACTTGTTCGGCACTGAACTGCTCGTAAGCAGGTGCAGTGAAGAAAGAGGAAACACGGTCGAATTCTTTCTGGGGAATAACGGACACACCGCCTTTGATGTGTTGCCACTCTTCTTCAACCTGCTTGGCAAATTCTTCCGGACCAATGGCACGCACCAGAATTTTGATGCGGGCTTTGTACAGGTTGTCGCGGCGACCATAGCGGTTGTACACGCGCATTACTGCTTCAATGTAGGTCAGCAGTTCTTGCCAGGGCAGATCATTTTTAATCACGGAACCAATGACGGGTGTGCGGCCCAACCCGCCACCCGCCAATACTTGCGCAACCACTTCACCGGCAGTATTGCGGGTCAGGTTCACGCCAATGTCGTGTACTTGCACTGCAGCGCGGTCTTCTGCTGCACCGTTTACGGCAATTTTGAACTTGCGCGGCAGGTGCGCAAATTCCGGGTGGAAGGTGCTCCACTGGCGAATCAGTTCGCAGAATGGGCGAGGGTCTACATATTCGTCTTTCGCAATGCCAGCGAACGGGTCGCTGGTGGTGTTGCGAATACAGTTGCCGCTGGTCTGAATGGCGTGCATTTCAACTTCGGCCAATTCAGCCAGAATGTCAGGAATGCTCTCCAGTGCGGGCCAGTTGTACTGAATGTTCTGACGCGTGGTGAAGTGCGCATAGTTGCGGTCGTACTTGGCCGAAATGTCTGCAAGCCGGTGCAATTGTTTTGCACCCAGCAGGCCGTAGGGAATGGCCACGCGCAGCATGGGCGCATGGCGCTGAATGTACAGGCCATTTTGCAGGCGCAATGGTCGGAACTCTTCGTCCGTCAATTCGCCCTTGAGAAAGCGCTCGGTTTGATTGCGAAACTGAGCCACGCGTTCGCGTACAAGGGCGTGGTCATAGTCGTCGTATTTGTACATTTACATCACCAGTTTTGCGGCCACGGCGGTGAGGGTCGTGGCCAATACCCCCCGCAAGAACCTTTCAGGCACTGCGCGACTTAAATAACTACCCACTGTAATGCCAGGGATCGAACCCAGCAGCAGTGCGCCCAACAAACCAAAATCAACTGTGCCTAGGCTAAAGTGACCAAACGCTGCAACAGTGGTGAGCGGCACTGCATAGGCAATGTCGGTACCTGCGATTTCAGAGGCTTTCAGGTGTGGATACAACATGATTAACACCATGGCGCCGATCGCACCTGCGCCAATAGACGACACAGTGACCAACATACCGATGATTGCAAATGCGACCACGGTAGCGATGGTACGCGTTTTGTCTTCCAATTGCGCTTGCGGGTGGTTTTGTAGCCAATGAACAATCTTGGTTTTGAAAATAAGAACGCCCACAGTCAACATGACGCAGATGGAAATGGACCAGCGGATGAATACATCAATGGGGCTGCCTTTGCCAGCATTCTGAATGTCGAGGCCATGGAGTACGGCAATCGTAATCAACGAAGCGGGCACGCTACCCAAACACGCCAAGCCAACAATTTTCCAGTTCACGGTGTTGCGCATGCGGTGAACCAACGTACCTGCGCCCTTGGTAATGGCTGCAAATGCCAAGTCGGTGCCCACTGCGGTCGTGGCAGGCACACCAAACATCACCGTGAGCAGGGGGGTCATGAGCGACCCACCACCCACGCCAGTGAGGCCGACCAAAAGGCCGACCGCAAGGCCAGAAGCGACGTAGACTAAATCGATGTCAAAAGGCACGTGAAAGCTCGATGAAAATGGTTTTTTGGGACTTGCAGTGTAGGCGCTTCGCCTTATAATTCAAACGACAATATTTCCATTTATATATTCCCTTGTGGAATAAAGGATTTTTATGAACTTGCACCAACTCCGGTTTGTTCGGGAAGCGGTTCGCCACGACTTCAGCCTGACTGAGGCGGCCAAGGCTTTGTTTACCTCTCAGCCTGGTGTTTCGAAGGCAATTATCGAGTTCGAGGATGAGTTGGGCTTTCAGATTTTCAAGCGCCATGGCAAGCGAATCAAAGGCTTAACCCCGCCGGGTGAATTGGTTTATCAAGCTTGCGAGCGGGTGTTGGCCGAGTTGGAGAACATCAAACGCGTGGGCGAAGAATTTGCAGCGCGGGAAAGCGGGCAACTAACCGTGGCGGTCACCCACACACAAGCCAGATATGTGTTGCCGCAGGCAGTGGCGGTTTTTCGCAAAAAATTTCCGAAGGTGAGGCTGATTTTGCTACAGGGAACGCCCGAGCAACTGGCCCAATGGGTGCGCAATGATCAAGCGGATTTGGCAGTGGCCACCGAGGCCTTGGCCGACGAACCCGACTTGGTGACTTTTCCCTGTTATGACTGGGGTCACATTGCGGTTGCGCCCACTGATTCGCCTTTGTTAACGCCGTTTGTTAAAGGCGGGCGACAAATTGCTTTGGCCGATTTCGATCAAATGCCGGTGATTACCTACGAAACGCACTTTGCTGGCCGCAAGAAAATTGATGCGGCCTTTCAAAAGGCGGGTGTTAGCATCGATTTGGTGTTGGAAGCCATTGATGCCGATGTGATTAAAACCTATGTGGGTTTGGGCTTGGGCGTGGGCATTATTGCCGAGGTGGCTTTTGATGCGTTGAAAGACAAAGGTTTGATGGCCGTACCGGTTGACCACCTGTTCGGCCGCAACACCACGCGCATTGCTTTGCGGCAGGGCGTGTTCATGCGCACGTTGATGTACGAATTCATTGCGGTGTTTGCGCCCATGTTGACCCCGAAGCTGATTGACCGCGTGTTGGGCGGTGGGCAGGCCTACGACATTTGATCCGGCGTGGTTCGGCTATGCGGTATGGTTGATTTGCTCGGGGCGCAGTGCCTGTTGCGACGGAAAATCTGTTGACCCCAAGCTGAACCTCGCTTTGCCTGAAACCGCCCCCGATCAAATCCGCACACCGCACAGCTAAGCACACATCGCGTACAGCACGCAACTCGCCGCTGCATTTTACAAGCTGCACATGCAGCGCTGTTCGGGGCGAATTCAGGCCAGCCCGCCCAACGGCCTCGCAGCGCGGGGCGATTCCGCAAGGAATCGATGCAAAGGCGCTATTGCGCTTTGCATGACCCAAGCCAGAGGGTTAGTTGGGAGAACTCGGGCTGCGCCAAGCCCGAACAGTGCGGCTGTGCAGCTTGCGTCAGTGCCAAGACCCGAACAGTGCGGCTGTGCAGCTTGGCCATCAGCCCCGCATGTGTTTGCGTACTACCTCGAAAACCCGCGACGTGTCCTGGCTCTTCGGTCCCTCGGCCACCAGTTCATCCAGCAGCTCCGCGGTTTTAAACAACAGCTGCAAATGCAAACCTTGCTGCTTCGCAGCATCCGCCACCATGCGCACGTCTTTC
The DNA here is from genome assembly GCF_043511195.1 of Limnobacter sp. Taxonomy (NCBI): domain Bacteria; kingdom Pseudomonadati; phylum Pseudomonadota; class Betaproteobacteria; order Burkholderiales; family Burkholderiaceae; genus Limnobacter; species Limnobacter sp. Next base: position 1,409,513 of record NZ_CP121330.1, read on the forward strand.
GCATGCAGGTGCGCTTCAATTGAAACCGGGTCAGTGAAGCCATTTACCATGTGCGGCCCAGCCCAGTCCAATACCCGGCTTGCGGGCAAGCCCGCTTGCAGCAATTCAAGCACCACGCTTAATTCAGCGCCTTGTTCCAGTGCGTAATTCATGGCTTCAGCAATGCCCACCAACTGAATACACAGCACCATTTGATTGGCGGCTTTAATCGCTTGCCCAGCGCCCGAGGGCCCCACATGGCGAATGGTTTTGCCCAAGTGTTTCAGCATGGGCTCGATCTGTTGGAACGCAGCCAAATCACCACCTGCCATCATGCTCAGTGTTGCAGCGCGTGCGCCAGCAGCTCCGCCAGACACTGGGCAGTCGATGTAGTCGATTTGTTTTACCTTGAGCGTGCGCGCAATTTCCGCAACAGCGGCAGCGTCAATCGTGCTGAAATCCACAACAATGGTGCCCGGTTGAGCGCATTGGGCAATACCGCCCTCACGAAACAGCAGCGATTGAACATCGGCGGTGTTGGTCACGTTCAATGCGATCAAACGGGTGTTCGCGCACAATGCGTCAATGCTGGGTTGCGGTTTGACAGGAAGGTCGGCAAGCGCCTGAAAAGTGGATGCATTTCGCGCCCACGCAAGCACGTTGTAACCTGCGTTGCAAAGGTGGCCCGCCATGGCGGAACCCATGTTGCCAAGGCCAATAAAGCCGATGGCGTTTTGTGTCGGTGATGATGAATTCATCACCGGATTATAGTCAGCTTCAGTGGGTCTGAATGCTCGGGTTTTCAGCAATGTGCAGGTCACTCAAGCGACAGTATTGAAGCTCGCCCGTTTGCAGTTGAACCAGCACAGGGTGGCTTGTCGAGATCCAGCGGCCGAACTCGGCAATGTTGTAGGCAATGACTGTGGCCGGTGCCATGTTCAACAACACTTCTGCCCCTACCTTGAACAACTTTGCTGTTTGGCGAAGCGTGCGTTTGCGCATCAGGGTTTGACCATCGGGGTAACGCGGGCCGAGTGAATTGGCGGCGTTGGAGTAGGCGATCGTGAGGGGCATGTTTGCCTCCAGGCTGGTGTGTACAGTCTATTTATACGGCACCAGCCTGAAAAGCAGTTTACCGAACATGGGGGGATAACCCGTTCAGTTTTTATTTAGTGTGATGGCAGCAACAACTGGTTTTGAATCAGCATGAACAGCTCGCTGTTGGGGTCGGCAATGCTGTCGCAAATACTGAAATGGTCTGCATTCACCTGCAAGGGTGGATTCAGGCCCCAGTGCGATGCCAAATAAGCACTTTGCTCTTTGAACGCATCGGATTCCTTGGTGCCAAATGCCAGGTGCACCGGAATGGTGGGCTTGGGCATCAGTGCCGGGCTTACCATGCGGGTACGTTTCTGGTTCAGTTTCAGGTCTTTCTGAATGAAAGGCGTGTGCACCAGTGGGCTGAGGTCGTAAATGCCTGAAATGGCAATGACAGACTTCACCACATCTTGTGGCAGGTCAGAGGCCCACAGTGGCCAAAAGGCCAACGCACTCATCACGCCCAAATGACCGCCCGCGGAATGACCGCACACCACAATTTGATTGGCATCGAAACCGAAACGGTCTGCCTGGCGGTAAAGCCATTCAATACCACGCAGGGTTTGGCGCACGCTGTCTTCAATGGTGACGCGTGGAATAAGACCGTAATTGAGCAAGGCTACCGAGTAGCCACGTGCCACATAGGGTTTGGCCAGAAAAGTGAAGTCGTATTTGTCCAGTGAACGCCAGTAGCCGCCGTGAATAAAAATCAACAGAGGCTTGCCGGGTTTGCCCGGAATGACGTCCACGGTTTCTGCTTCCGATTCGCCGAAATACTGATTCCAGAACCCGTCCAGATCAAAACGCGCGTAGCGGGACTGTTCAGCCCAGCGAGCAAAGGTTTTGGGGTGATCGGGCAGGTAAGAGCGGACGTTGTATTGGCTCTCGAGCCAAGCCACGTCGGGCTGGTTCTCGCCACTTTGGGCTTTTGTGTCGGCCATATGGCAGTGCAAAAATGATTATTTGGGTTGTTGGACTGAATAAATTCGTGACACAACATACCGTAAAGGGACCCAAAAGTCCAATTTTCATGCCAATTTCGCAGTTGTTTAAACACAAAGGCAATAATTTTGTGCTTACAATGAAAAGTTCAGCGTTTCAATTGTTGGCTTGCCCAGTATGCAAGCGCAGCAAAGGCCAGCACTGTGACAGCCATGGGCAGTGCGGTGCCATCATAGACCACAGAAACTGCCCAACTGGCCAATCCCCCCAAACCAAATTGCGCACAACCATACAGGGCCGAGGCCGCTCCTGCATTTTTCGGGTGCCTGCCAAGCAACTGTGCGGTGGTGTTTGGGGCAACAAACCCCAGCGAACCCACACACAACAGAAAGCCTGCCACCATCAGACCCAGGTTCCAACTGGCCTGGCCTGCATTCCAGGCACTGGCTAGCACCAGGGTTGCGCCCAATAAACCCAGTAGCGAGCCGGTTTTAATCAGGGGTGTGGTGCCGGTTCGTTTCACCATTCGGGTTGAGGCGTAGCCAAAAGCAACCAATGTCAGAATGTTGGAGCCAAACAGGAGCGCATAAGTTTTCTCGTTCAAGCCAAAAAATTCGATGTACACAAAGGGCGTGCCTGTGATGTACGCAAACATGGCCGCGAAGTGCGCACCACCGGCCACAATAAGCAATCTTGCATCCGGGTATTTCCAGACTGTCCAGTAACCCCGGAAGGCATGGCTTAGCGAGGTTTGCGTTCGGACTTTGCTTAATGTTTCTGGCAGCAGGGCATAGGCAGCCAAGGTACATGCGGCGCCAAACAGGGCAAGCGCAAGAAATTCATATCGCCATGAGCCCAGCTCCAGAATGTAGGCACCCAACAGTGGCGCAACCATGGGTGCCAGCGAGGTCACCATGGCGATCATGGCCATGACACGCGCTGAATCGGTTTCGCCGAACAAATCACGAATAACTGCACGTGAAATGACCGCTGCGGCGCCACCACCAAAGGCCTGAACCAGGCGGAACACCAGCAGCTGTTCAATGCTTTGGGCCCACATGCAGGCCACGCTGGCCAACACAAACACCGTGGTGCCCGCAAAAATCATCCGCCTGCGACCAAACCGGTCGGAAAGTGGTCCGTAAAACAGCATGCCCAGGGCAAACCCAGCCAGAAATACGGTGACTGTTTGTTGAACTCGCCCAGCGGGGGCTTGAAGCTCTTCGCCAATTGCAGCAAGGCTGGGCAAATACAGGTCAATCGCCAAAGGGGCGAACGCCGCCAGCGCAGCCAGCAAAAAGAACATGGGGCGGTTGATCACTGTGGGCTTCCAAAATTGGGCGATTCGGCATTGTACGCGTTGTGCGGTACTTCATTGAGCAAACTAATTTGACAGACAGCACGCACCTAATTAAGGTCATGAGAGTGCGATAAGTAGTAGTGCACTTGCCGTTCGAATTCAGTTGCTTTCTTGGGGTGCAGCATGGAATTTACGTCGCTAGATCTTGCCCGAATCCAGTTCGCGGCCAACATTACCTTTCATATTTTGTTTCCCACAATCACCATCGGCCTTGGCTGGGTGATGTTTTATCTGCGTTGGCAGCACGTGCGCACGGGCAAGACCGAGTGGGAACAGGCCCATTACTTCTGGACCAAGATATTTGCACTGACTTTTGCCATGGGTGTGGTGTCGGGCATCACCATGAGTTTTCAGTTTGGCACCAACTGGCCTGGATTCATGGAGAAGACAGGGAATATTTCGGGTCCCTTGCTGGGCTATGAGGTGCTCACCGCCTTTTTTCTGGAAGCCACATTTTTAGGTGTGATGCTGTTTGGCAAGCAAAGGGTGTCGCCCAAAGTTCACCTGCTGGCCACGTTTCTGGTGGCCTTTGGCACCACGCTGTCGGCTTTCTGGATTCTCGTACTGAACAGCTGGATGCAGACCCCGCAGGGGTTCGAGATCATTGATGGTCAAATGCATGCGACCAATTGGCTGGAAATTATCTGGAATCCGTCCTTCCCGTACCGATTCACCCACATGTTGTTGGCCAGTGGGCTGACTGTTTTCTTTGTGATTGCAGGTGGCAGTGCGCTTCAAATTTTGCGCAAACGTGAAAAGCCATTCACCCGGCACATGTTGAAACTGGGTGTTTATGGTGCTGCCGCACTGATTCCGATTCAGATTTTTGTGGGTGATTTGCATGGTTTGAATACCCTGAAGCATCAACCGGCGAAGGTGGCTGCCATGGAAGGTGTTTGGGAAACCGAGAAGGGTGCACCGCTGCTGTTGTTTGCCATTCCCGATAGCGAGAAACGCACCAATCACTTTGAAATTGGCATTCCCAAAATGGCCAGTTTTATTTTGACGCACGACTTCAACGGCGAAATCAAAGGGCTGAATGATTTCCTCAATACCCATCCGCCGGTCGGTCCTGTGTTCTTTTCATTCCGGGTCATGGTGGGCATGGGCATGTTGATGCTGCTGGTCTCTTGGGCCTCGGTGTGGGCCTTCCGGAAAACAGGTCCGGTACTCGAGAATAAAACGCACCGGCTTATTCTTACTGCTCTGATGTTCATGATGTTCTCGGGTTGGGTGGCCACCGTGGCGGGTTGGTGGGTGACTGAAATTGGTCGCCAACCTTATGTGGTGTATGGGGTGCTGGGCACGGCCGATGTGGTGGCCCAACATCCGCCCCAGTTGCTGGCATTCACAGTGTTGCTGTACATGGCCATGTACATTGGTCTGATCATCTCGTATGTGTGGGTGTTGCGTTACATGTTGCTGGGTGGCATTGGTTCATCAAAAAAAGTGAATTGGGGCGGGGTGCCGCCTGCCACCAAGCCAGCCGATCAACTTCGTCGTGAACAATGAAAAAGAGGAACTGAGCCATGACTTTCAATGAGTTCTTGCCGCTGCTGTTCATGGGCGTGATGGGTTTGTCACTGTTGATTTACGTTGTGCTTGATGGCTACGACCTGGGGGTGGGTCTGCTGCTGCCACATGCCACCGACGCTGAAAAAGACACCATGATCAACTCAATTGGTCCGTTTTGGGATGCCAATGAAACCTGGCTGGTTCTGGGCGTAGGCGTATTGCTGGTGGCGTTTCCAAAGGCGCACGGTGTGGTGTTGACCGCCTTGTATTTGCCAGTGACATTCATGCTGTTGGGCTTGGTGTTGCGCGGTGTGGCCTTTGACTTCCGCGTGAAGGTGGAGGTTGCCTACAAGCCTTTGTGGAATCGTATTTTTTTCATCGGCTCACTGGTCACTTCGGTGTCGCAGGGCTGGATGCTGGGCAGTTATATCACTGGTTTCTCGAACCACTGGTCGCAGTTGGTATTCAATTTGGGCGTGGCGATTACCTTGCCTTTTGCCTACACCCTGTTGGCCAGCGGCTGGCTGATCATGAAAACCGAAGGAGATTTGATTGAAAAATCTCGCCGGTGGGGGCGAATCAGTTTTTGGCCCATGTTGGCTTCAATCGCTTTTATTTCGGCCATGACCCCTTTGGTGGTGCCTGAAATTTTTGACAAGTGGTTCAGCTTCCCCAATATTATGGCCCTGGCGCCCATTCCAATCGCATCGGTGTTGTGCCTGTGGGGCATTCACCATGTGTTGAGCAGCCAGCGCCTGATGGACGCGGGTTATGGCTGGATGGTGTTTGCTCTCACCGCAGCCGTGATGACATTGGCTTTCATGGGCCTGGCTTACAGCCAGTATCCCTATGTGGTGTTGAATCAGTTGACCGTGTGGGAGGCCGCTTCGTCGCCCGAGGCATTGAAGATTATTCTGGTGGGTGTGGTGATCACTTTGCCAACCATCCTCGGGTACACTGCGTTTTCTTACAAAGTGTTCTGGGGCAAGGCCAAAGAACTGTCGTATCAGTAACAACACATCGAAGGAATTTGTTGAAATGAGCATCAGGCAACTGAGCAATGAAGTCGCAGTGTGCGGTCAAATTAGTCCCGATGACTTGGAGGCGATTGCACAACTGGGCTTTAAAACCATTGTGAACAATCGGCCCGATCACGAAGTGGGTGCGCAACTTGCCCACGCTGTGATTGAAGCCAAGGCAAAAAGTCTGGGTTTGGCAATTCATTACTTGCCGATGGAAGTAGGTCAGCCGCCGTCGGAAATATTGCTTGAAGATTTCAAGCGTATTCTGGATGCAGCAGAAAAGCCGGTGCTGGCGTATTGCCGCAGTGGTAACCGGTCTGGTCAAATTTATATGGGTGCCTGTGCACTGAAGTAATTCAGTGATCCTTGCGGTTGTCGGGGGTGTGCGCGGGCATGGCCATGGCCGGCTCGCGGATCATGCGCACGGTGTCGATGTCGGCCGCGCGGTAAGCCTGTTTACGAATTTCATCCACATCGTGTGCTGACACCTCGGGACCACCCGGCGTGGCCGCTGCATCGCTGACCTGGTATTGAAACCGCAACCACAACTCGCCCAGTTCTGGTTCTTCAATTGAAATTGTAAGCGTGCTGTCGCCACAGAATTGATTCGCTACAATGCGGGTTTCGGTGCGGTCTTCTTCGATCAGATCAATGGTGTCTTCGATTTGGAAAGGGCCATAATTCAGTACGCGCGCCAGCGTGGTGACATTGCCTTCCTGTTTGGTTTGAATCACTTGCGCATCTTCAAGACCCAAGACAAAGCGGGTTGGTTTCCAGGCCCGTGCAACCAAACCGAACCAGAGTTGTTGCCGCGTTAACCAGTCAATACCGGGCAAGCTCGGGTCGTTGATCTGCACCAAATGTTCAAATTTCATGAAGGGGGTCCTGTGATACACCGACAAGGTACTACAAAACGTTACTCCGATTCCACAAGCTTTAACGGGGTGGTTTATTTGGTTGAGGTGCCTTCTACCGAGGAGGGCGACATTCAGGCCCAAACCCGGGATCTGCTTAGCAGCCTTGAGCGGACGATGGTTGCCGCGCGAACCGACAAAAGTCACCTGTTGCTGGTGCAAGTGTTCCTGACCAATATGGACCGCGATTATGATGGGTTCAATGCAGTGTGGGACGCTTGGTTGCCCGAAGGGACTGCGCCTTCACGCGCTTGTGTTGAGGTGAAAGGCCTTGCCAAACCCGGCTGGAAGGTAGAGCTGGTGGTTACGGCCGCAGTCAGGAACGATTTACTGGCTTAACAGGCGAAGGCGTTGCTGAAGCACACGAAGGTTTTTCTTCAGGTGCTCCAGGGCGTCTGCAGTAGGTCGCTGGTGTAGCATCAGCTGGTTTTCCATTTGCTGAATAAAGTCGGCGAAACTCAGTTCTCCAACAAGCTTGCAATGGCCTTTCAGGGTATGCAGCGCGCGCTTGGCCTCGGACAAATTGCCGGCCAGAATCTCATTTTCAATATCGTCGGCAAGTTGGGGAATTTCAGCCGCAATCATATTGATGGTGGTTTTCAGCAGTTCTTTGTCATGGTCAAAGTTTTGCATGGGAATTGGCGACACACGAAATTTCAGGCGTACAAGCACGGCCTCAATGTCGCTGCGTTTGAATGGCTTTGAAATGTACTCGCGCATGCCGGCGGACATGCATGCTTCACGGGTGTCTGCAATTGCATCCGCTGTCAGGCCAACAATCGGCAAGTTTTTATGTTGGGGTTTGGCCAAAATGGCTTGGCATGCTTGCAGCCCGCCCATGTTGGGCATGTGCATGTCCATGAATATCAGGTCGAATGGTTCTTCGTCCACGGCTTGCACCGCGGCAAGGCCATCATCAGCAAACCGGTATGAAATTCCGAGTTGGGTCAGCACATGCGAAATGAATGTCTGGTTGACCATATTGTCTTCAGCCACCAGAACACGAAGACCGGTAGATACATGACCAAATTCATTTGTCGTGTCGTGTGGGATGTCGTTGTGCATGTTGACAGCCAGAGTTTCAGTTCCAGTGATTGTATTTATTTCAACAATCGGTAACTCGAGTGTAAAGCTGAATTCACTTCCAATGCCTTCTTCGGACCAAAGATGAATACGACTATCCATCAATTCCAGCAAACGCTGGGTAATGGTCAATCCAAGACCAGTACCACCATACTTGCGTGCGGTGCCGGGCTCCGCTTGTGAAAACGCCTTGAAGATCTCGCTACGGGCCGATTCCGAGATTCCCAAGCCGGTGTCGCGTATCGCGAAATCGATTTTACATGTGGCGGGTTTTGTTTTGCTTGGCGTAGTCTTTGCGCTGAGGGTGATGCTGACCCGGCCTGCCATCGTAAACTTCAGTGCATTGCTTAACAAATTGTTCAGCACTTGCATAATGCGTGGGCAGTCACCATTGAGCAGGTCAGGAATGGCCGGATCAATATCCAACACGATTTCAACGCCCGGTTTTGCATAGGCGCTAGAGACCATTTTGACGATGGCTTGCACATGGGCGCGTAACTCGAAAGGTTGCGGATCCATGTCCAGCCGGTTCGCATCAATTTTCGAGAAATCGAGAATGTCGTTGACAACGCGCAGCAAATGCTCAGCGCTGAGTTGAATCAACTCCAGATTCCGGCGTGGTTTTTCAGCCAGTGCGCTATTGCCCAGCGTGATTTCGGTCAGTCCCAGAATCCCGTTCAGCGGTGTTCTGATTTCGTGGCTCATGTTGGCCACAAACTGGGATTTCAAATCATTCGATTTGTCCGCCTTCAGTTTTGCTGCCTCCAGAGCCTGGTTCTTTTTGTCGAGCGTGACAGAGGCCCAGTTCAGGGTCGCATGCAGCATGGCCAACTCGCGAGAGGTCGGGGATGTGGCATGTTCGATGCCCTGTCCTTTAACCATGCGCTGTGCAAAATCGGTGAGCGAATGCAGTTCAACAATGGTTTTGCGTATGAACAACCACAAAGCCAATGTTGCAGGAAATATAAGTATGACCGCCAGCAATACATTGCGCTCGATCAGTTCGGATTCTCGTATTTGCAGGGGAGACAAATCAAACTCGAGCACCACATACCCAATCACCCGTCCAGATTCTATGGGTTCAATAACGGTTAAATACCGGTCACTTTTAAATAATTGGGTTTGCAGGCCCTTGTTGGGTATGTGAAGTTTCTCGTTTGTGTACAAGGCGGTCAGCTTGTGCGTGCTGTTGTCTCGCAAAACCTGCGCCAATACTTGCCCGTTCGCTGCAACCACCGTGGCGGAATACAGGTCCTGGAATCCGTCCGCCTTCAATAAAAGTGTTTCAATGATTGCAAAGTCTTTTTCAAGCAAATGACTGTTGCTGGACACTGTAATATTAAATGCCAGGGCAGTGGCTTGCTGCTTGAACACGTCTTGCAGTTCGTCATGCTGGGTCCGTGTATTGAACCAGGTAAAAGCCAGCGCCAGAATCAACACCAAACCAATGCCAAGCACCAAAAGTTTGGTGCCCAGGCTTGGATGGGTTATGGATTGAAAAGACTGTTTCAATTGGAAAGAAATGCCTCTAGGCCCAGTTTTTCAAGTGGTTTGTAATCTTTCGCATAATCGGCGCGCACGGGATTGGGCATTTGAATGTTGGCACCCACCTGTTTGTTGGCTTTGATGTAGGCCAAAACACCGGCAGCAATGGCCTCTTGAGTTGCAGCTGGCACGCGTGGGTGTGCGGCAATCGGATGAGGTGGTACCGGTGGGGTTTCGTAGATCACTTTGACTCTACTTTGTAGTTCGGCGGATTCCGATGCCAGCGTTGCATTCACCATGCCACCGGCCAGGCCTTCTCCGCGAACCACACCACGGATCACGTTGGGGTGGGTTTTCACGTATTTGGTCACAAAGTCCAACCCCTTTTCGCGTTTCAACAATGCGCGCATGTACAGCGACGCACCAAATGCGTTGGGCGAGGGAAACAGCAGTGTTTTGCCGTTCAGGTCATTTAATGATTGAACTTCATCGGTTGATGAACCCGTCTCAGCGACAAGAATGCCGGTCAAGGGCTTACTGTCACGAATCAGTGGTGTGTAGCCTTGTGCTTTTTTAGCCATCACCATGTGATAAGGGTTGCAGTAGATGAGGTCGGCCCGCCCAGCTTGGAACTGCGCTTCGAACTCGTTAATGTCTTTGCTGAAAACAAGCTCGATGGGTGGAAGTCCCTCTTTTTTCAGACCTTCCAGTAATTGGCTCCAGGTGGAATGAATTTCCGTGACCGGGAATTGCGGAACAACCAAAAGTTGCAGTGTTGAATTCTTGTCTGCCGCGTGAGCCGGCAGCCCAAAAGCCAGCGTAAACAATGTGACAATACAGGGCAATATTGCGCGGGCAGTTTTGGCAGTCAAGGCAAGCATGATGTGTAAATGTTAAATTATTTGCAAGTTACATTTTAATATTTGTTGGTTGAATCAAATCATGAAAACAAGCATTGATTTACCCCGTATTTCAAAGGTGCTGAATGGCGAATGGCGTGTTGCTTGAGCCCCAATCCCCTGTGGGTGTGTTTGATTCAGGGGTAGGCGGTTTGTCTGTATTACAGGCCATGTTGAGCCATTTGCCAGGCGAATGTTTTGAGTTTGTTGCCGATGAGCGTTACTTGCCCTACGGTGACAAGCCGCAACATGAAATTACCGATCGGGTGCTCACCCTGTCTAACTGGATTCGCAATCAGGGGTGCAAAGCCATGGTGATGGCATGCAATACCGCGACAGCTGCGGGTGCCAACCAAGCCAGGGCTGCCCACGCCAACTGGCCAATTGTTGGAATTGAACCGGCTGTAAAACCCGCCAGTATGATGACCAAAACCGGGGTGGTTGGAATATTGGCTACCACCAACACGGTGGCCAGTGAGCGGTTTAAAACGCTGGTTGAACGGTTCGACCCTTTGGCCAAAGTGATTGCGCATCCATGTCCGGGTTTGGTTGAGCTGATCGAGCAGTCGCCCATGCCCGAGAATTCCATTGAGGCCTTGTTAAAGCCTGTGCTTGCTGAGTTAACTCGAAAGCAGGCTGACGTGATCGTGCTGGGCTGTACTCATTATCCCTTCGTGGCGCACTTGATTTCCAAATTGGCTGGGCCGGGCGTGGCTGTGATAGAGACAGGCTTACCCGTGGCCAAGCAACTCAAGGCGAGGCTGGAGTCCGAAAACCTGCTGAATATGCGTCAGGAAAGTATCCCTGCAATTGAGCGTGTAAAATTTTACACAACAGGTCAGCCTGACGCATTCAAGAAAAAGCTGGTGAACTTGTTGGGTAGTGAATGGCGCGAGGCCAAGGTACATCAACTACTGGTTTAATGGTTGGCCTGACTGGCCAGCATTTGCGCCACCTGCACAAATTGCGCGGGTGCAATTTCTTCGGCGCGTGCCGTTAGTGCAATACCCGCCGTTGCAGCCATGTGATCTGGCACCACATTGGCCCAGGTATTGCGCAACATTTTTCGACGCTGCGAAAATGCTGTGCTGACCACACGGCTAAAAATTTCACCGGGAATTTGTGCACGCACATGGATTGGTTTTGGCACCATCCGAACAATTGCTGACATGACACGCGGCGGTGGGTCGAAGCACTCGGGCGGAACGTCAAACAAGTGGTCCATGTCGTAGTAGGCCTGCAACATCACTGACAGCCTGCCATAGTCGCTGGTTTTCGGTGTGGCCACCATGCGGTCAATGACTTCTTTTTGCAGCATGAAATGCTGATCGATGACTCGATCTGCGACCTCGAGCAAGGCAAACAAGATAGGCGAGGAAATGTTGTATGGCAGATTGCCCACCACGCGAAATGGGGCAGGGAGTTGTCCGAAATCAAACTTCAACACATCCACTTCATGAACCGTGAGTTTGTCTTTCCAGGCCCCTGTGCGAAGCTTCTCAGCCAAATCCCGGTCTATTTCGATCACTTGCAGGTGATTGACCGCCTTAAGTAGCCAAAATGTCAGCGCACCCAAACCAGGGCCAATTTCAACCAGGGTATCGTCTTGGCGTGGTCGCATTTCGCCAATGAGGTTCGACAACACGCTTTGATCGGTTAAAAAGTGTTGGCCAAATCGTTTTTTTGCTTGGTGTTTCATTGCGCTTTCCCGCGGCAAAGGTCCATGTGGTGCGCGCATTCTATCGCTTCATTCAGGCTGCCGGCGTCCATGTTGCGGGTACCGGCCAAGTCAAGTGCAGTGCCATGGTCAACCGAGGTGCGAATAATGGGTAAACCCAACGAAACATTCACCCCCTGACCAAAACTGGCATGTTTAAGCACGGGCAAACCTTGGTCGTGGAACATGGCCAGCACAGCGTCGCTGTTTTGAAGGTATTTGGGTTGAAACAAGGTGTCAGCAGGGAAAGGTCCTTGAACATCGTGGCCCATTGTCTGCATCGCCTGAATGACTGGTGAAATGGTCTCGATTTCCTCTTGGCCCAAGTCGCCCGATTCGCCGGCATGTGGATTCAGGCCGGTCACCAGAATTCGCGGTTTTGCCAAATTCCAGTACAGGCCCAAATCTTTCAGCATGATTTCAAGCGTGTTGGTCAATGATTCACGGGTAATCGCCGCAGGTACTTTGGCCAGCGGAATGTGGGTGGTGGCCAAAGCAACTTTCATTTGCCCACCCATCAACATCATCACCACCTCTGCCTGGCCACAGCGCTCGGCAAGGTATTCTGTGTGACCCATAAAACCGGGCCAGAAGGGACTAATTGCTGATTTTTGAATGGGGGCGGTGACCATGGCCGCAGCGGTGCCGTTCTGGCAAGCGTCACAGGCCATATTGAGAAGACCCAGCACATAGGGTGCATTGGCCGGGTTGGGCTTACCGGTGGTGCAGGGCGCTGAAAGGGGGTAGTCCAGCAGATAGTAGCCGTGCGGTTCAGTATCGCTGGCGGCAATGTCCCTCAGTGTATTTATTCGTTGCCATTTGGGTTCAATGCCGGCGTTGCTGGCTCTTGTTGTAAGCAGGTCAGCATCGCCAAGAATTACCAGTGGCCGGTTTAGCCGCTTGGCCTGACTTGTTTCTGCCAGCAAGGCACACAGTTCAGGCCCGATCCCGGCGGGCTCGCCGTTGGTAACAAGGATCGGGAGATTAAAGGCCTCGTTCATGCCTTTTGCATCAAAGGCGAACTTCGATGTAAGTCGAGTCTCGCAATTGGCGCAGCCATTCCTGATAACTTTCCTCCGACTTGCTGGCTCGAATGGCCTGGCGCGCTGCCTGTCGCTGGCGTTCTTCAGAGGCCGCCTGTTGGCGTCGCTCCACCACCTGAATGATGTGGAAGCCAAAACGACTCTGGAACACGGGGCTAACACCACCAATACTGAGCTGGTTCATTTCCCGCTCAAATTCCGGCACGGTGTCGCCTGGGTACAACCAGCCCAAATCACCACCCTTGGCAGCGGAACCATCTTGTGAATAACGCTTGGCCAAGGTTTCAAATGTTGCGGCTCCGCCTTGCAATTGCTCCAACGCAAAGCTCAGTCTGCGTTTGGCCTCTGCCTCAGTAATGTCGGGGCCAGGGCGAATCAGAATGTGTCGTGCACGTGTTTGTGTCACAGGCGTGCTGTCCAGGGCGGCACCACTTTCACGCCGTTCAAGCATTTTTAAAACATGAAAGCCGTTGGGGCTGCGGATGGTTTGCACCGCATTTGGCTGCCCTTTGGACAGGAATTCAGTAAACAGCGTGGGTACGGCATCAAAACCAGACCAACCCATTTGCCCGGTGCCGTCAATTGCAAGCTCGGGGTTGGCTTGCACAATGGATTCCACGGTTTTTCCGTCTTTCAGTGCTTTCTCAACGGCTTCAACTTTGGCTCGGGCCTGGGTTAGCGTTGCGCCACTGGCGTCGCTGGGGGCTTTGACCAGCAGTTGTACCCAATTGACTTCAGGTTGATTGCCCACCACGCCACCTTTCGATCGGGCGGCCAGATAGTTTTGAATCTCTGCATCGGAGATCTGAATTCTGGCTTCCACTTCGCGTTCGCGCAGGCGGCTCAATGTAATCTCGCTGCGCACCTCTTCGCGGAAGCGGGCTGGTGAAACACCTTCTTCTTGAAGACGTGCCAGAAAGTCCTCAAGCGACAAACCATTTTGCTCGGCCACGCGGGCCATGGCTGCTTCAATTTGGGCTTCTTCAATTCGAATGCCGACTTCTTCTGCTTTCTGTAGCTGGGCCCTGTCCATCACCATGCGATCAAGCACCTGCTTGCGCAATTCGATGCGGTCTGGCAAAGGTGCGCCACGGCGGCTCATCTGCCTTTCAATTAAAGCCACTTGTCGGTTCAATTCGCTGCGGGTAATGATGTCGGTGTTCACCACTGCGACAATGCCGTCGATCGCTGCTGCGCCCGAACCATTGCTCGCGCCCAATTCCGAGCTGAGCTTTCCTGAGGGTAGGTTGGTTGTGGGCGTTTTCAGGCCTTGCGCTTGCGCATGGGTCAGGGCCGCCAAGGCGGAAATCGCGAATAACCAGTGTTGAATGTGCTTCATATTCATAGCTTATTGGGTGCTTGGTGGGTGCTCATTGGGTAATTTGTGAGGAAGAGAAAGGCGTGTACCCAGGTACCTTTCTAGACAACAGGTCGGCGGGGTTGGACCCCAGGCGACCCAATCCATTGAGCTCAAGTTGAACAAAGAGCGAGGTCGTTTCAAGCAAAGGTGCCGTGGCAAATCGTTGCGCAATAACGCGCACCGCCCAGCAACCTTCACCGTATTCCAGGCCGGCAACACCCTCGATCAGGCGGTTGTCCAACATGGAATAGTTTAAACGACCCACGCCGCTCCAGCGGTCAGAGATAGGCCATTGACCAGAAATGTCGAATTGATCAATTTGGGCGCGAGTGTATCGATACCCAAAATTGAGCTGTTTGCCCAGGGAGGGTGCATAGCTGACCGTGATGTTGCCGCGTTCATGACGACCACTTTCCGCATTGAGCTGTGTGGTGGCATCCAGAAATACGGACTGGCTGATTCGGCCACGGGCGTTGGCAAAAAAGTCGGAATCGCTGGTGGTCGGGGCTTCAAAGCCCTGCAGGATCACGCGGGGCGTGCTCAGGTTTAATCGCTGCCCGCCTGTTACGCTGAATAACTCTTCGCTGGTGGCTTCGTCGTAAAAACGACTGGTTACAGCCAGCGTCAGCTGGTTGGCATCCCCAACGCGATCGAGACCGGAATACCTGTTCTCGGCAAAAATCCGGGTCAGGCTTTGATCGGTCACCGAGGTGTCGAAAATTGGTTGATCAGACTGGTCTTTAAATGGCGTGTACAGGTAAAAAATTCGGGGTTCCAGTGTTTGGTTTACGTTGCGACCAAAAAAGCTTGTTTTGCGGTCGAAGTAAACGGTGCTGTCCAGCGACACAGTTGGAATGACACTGCCCGGTGCTGCAGGCGATCCGGGAGTTTGTCCTTGTAAATCGTAATTGGTGGTCTGAACTGAAACAGCGGGCGTAAACGAGAACTCAGATCGCTGAATCGGCATGAACACCCGGGCTCGGGTAACGCCCCGAGAGCCTTCAACCCGCGCGGGTGCTGAAGATGGGCGCGCAAAGTCGGTGTATTGCCCACTGATCGACACGAATGCATTGGCCTCGCCAATGCGGGTTGGGCTTAGCTCAAGCGTGGCCTCGGGCAGGCGGTCGTAGGGTTCGGCGATGACATCGTTGAACAATTGCAGTGTTTGGTGTGCCACTGTGCGTACATTGGCATTCCAGTTTTTCTGGCGGTACGAGAGGTAGCCTTCTTGCACCAACACACGTTGCGAGGCCACAGCCTGGGTGCGGGAAAAGTCTACGAAGTAGTTGTCGTCCGACACCTCATTGAAATTGACCCCTGCATAGAAGGGGCCCTTCTCGTATCTGTGCAGCAAGGACAAAGCCGTGCGGTCTGTGCCGGTTTTCTCGTCGTCGGGCAAATAATCGTATTTCAGCTCGCCCTCGTTGTTGGGCGTCAAGTAGCGTGTTTGCGTACCCAGCTGGTAGCCTCGGCCCGAGATGACTTTCGGGTACAGGGTCATGTCCTTGTCTGGCGCAATATTCAGGTAATACGGCACTGTTACTTCAAGCCCGCTATTGGACACTGTGCCAAACGAGGGTGGAAGAAAACCGCTTTTTCGACGATCAGTCGTTGGGAACGAGAAGTATGGGGCACCTAAAATGGGCACGCCCTGAAACACTACTTTTGCGCCGCGCGCACGGCCCACTTCAGAGGCTTGGTCAATTTCAAGCGAGTCTGCGGTAATGTACCAGTCACCTTGATCAGCCGCACCCGGGTTCGGTACGTCGCACACGGTGTAATTGGGATTCTCAAGAGTCAGGGTGGAAATGCCGTCATACTGCATTTTGTCAGCACGGCCCTTGCCGTTGATTTCCTTCAGCTCGAAGGTGGGCTGTGTCATTTGGCTTTCGCCTGTGCCCAGTTTCACAGAGCCCTCGGGGGCCTTGAGAATCATTCCTTCCTGTTCAATGATCAAGTTGCCTTTGGCGGTGGCACGGTCAGTGATCGGGGAATAATTGATTGAATCGCTGAACAGTTTGAGCTTGTTGCGTCGAACTTCAACGTTGCCTTCAAGAAAGGTTTCTTCGGCACTGTTGCCGTAAAGCCGGTCGGCGGAAATGTAAGTGGCTTCGTCCTCGGGTATCGGATTACGCACCCCCAATAGGCCACCGTCAATTTTTAGGCGTGTGGGGGCTTCGGCTTTTTGTGGCTCCGCACTGGTGGTTTGCGCAAGCGCGGGTGCACCCAGACAGAACAATGCAATGGCAATGGCTGTGGGGCGGGTGGGCACTGAGTGCACTTGCAGTAATTTTTTGCTTTTCTTCAAGCTGGGTATGTACTCAAATAGGTGACGGATCGATCAAGCGCCATAGGATCCTACTATTATAGGCAACTAACTACAAATTAAAGAGATTGGACGGTTTGATGAGCGCCTTGCGTCAAGAAATGTTGAAAAAATGGCTGACAGGCCTGGATGGTTTCGAATTTGACCTTGAAACCTTGCAGGCGGCGTCCAGCGACGCCAGTTTTCGCCGCTACTTTCGGGTAAGCGAGGCGAATAACGCGCGAACCTTGATTGTGATGGACGCACCTCCCGACAAAGAGGATGTTCGCCCGTTTGTTCATGTGGCCGGGCTGTTGCGCAGCGGAGGTTCAAACGCACCTGAAGTACTGGCGCAAAATCCGGAAGACGGTTTTTTACTGCTTCAAGACTTTGGCAACACCACCATGCTGCAAGGCTTGGTGGCCCGGGCCGGGCAGCACGACACCTTTTACATGCAAGCCATTGGCGATTTGGTTCATTTGCAGGCGAACACGGCCACCACTGGCTTGCCAGCCTACGGTGCTGACAAATTGTTGCAGGAAATGAATTTGTTTGATGATTGGTATGTGGGCAAGCACTACAGCGCCGAATTGACCGATCAGGAGCGCAACTGGCTGGACAGCATCAAGGGCATGCTGATTCAAAGTGCACTGGCCGAACCGCAAGTTTTCGTGCACCGGGACTACCACAGTCGCAACTTGATGTTGACCAGTGAAGCTGGCGCGGCACCCAAGTTTGGCATTCTTGATTTTCAGGACGCAGTAAAAGGCCCGCTAAGCTACGACCTCGTCAGTATTTTGCGCGATGCCTACATTGAATGGCCTGAGGAACAAACCCTGGACTGGACCGTGCGTTACTGGGAGGCAGCACGCAAGGCAGGTTTGCCCATTTGCGAAGATCCCGGCGAGTTTTACCGTCAATTCGATTTCATGGGCTTGCAGCGCCATTTGAAAATTCTGGGCATTTTTGCACGTCTGAATTATCGCGACGGCAAGGCCCAATACCTCAATGACCTGCCCATGGTGTTGCGCTACGTGCGCTTGGTGGCTGGGCGTTACATTGCCTTCAAGCCGCTGTTGCTGTTGCTGGACCGCCTGGAGAACAAGGCTGTGAAAGTGGGGTACACGTTTTAAATGAAGGCCATGATTTTGGCGGCAGGGCGCGGTGAGCGCATGCGCCCCCTGACCGACCACTGTCCCAAACCCCTGTTGCCTGCGGGTGGTAAACCCCTGCTGCAGTGGCACCTCGAGGCCCTGGCGGCGGTGGGGATCACCGAGATCGTGATCAATCACGCGCATTTGGGCCAACAGATCGAAGCGCACTTCAACGATGGCTCAAGCCTTGGGTTAAAGCTGCGGTATTCACCGGAAAGCACTGCGCTTGAAACTGCCGGGGGTATTCGCAAGGCTTTGCCGGCGGTGGGTGACAAGCCGTTTTTGGTGATGAATGGCGACGTGGCCTGTGAATGGCCTGTCGCCACGGCTTTGCAAATTGCAAAAGAATGGCAGCCAGAACAGTTGGCCCACCTGGTGATGGTGCCCAATCCACCCCACAACCTGACAGGTGATTTCGCCTTGCAGGGCAGGGCTGTGAAGCAAGCCGAGCCTGGCGAGGCTGCATTCACTTTTTCAGGCATTGGTGTGTATCACCCGGACTTGTTCAAGCCAGTCCAAGAGGGCGAGGTTGCAAAACTTGCTCCCCTGTTGCGCCAAGCCATGGCAGCAGGCAAAGTACAAGGTGAGTTATTCAGCGGCTTCTGGATGGACATTGGTACTCCTGAACGGCTTGAGGAACTCAACCAACGATTGAATTCAGTAAGGAAGCATTAGCATGAGCAGGTACCCCACCCACAATCCCCTGATTTACGCCAAGCGCCGCGAGCAATTGGCTCGCCGATTGAAGAAGATGGGCGGAGGCGTGGCCTTGGTGCAATCGGGTATGGAAGTGATGCGCAACCGCGATGCCGATTATGCGTTTCGCTCGGACAGTTATTTTTACTATCTCACCGGCTTTCCCGAGCCCGAGGCCTGTTTGGCCCTGGTGGTAACGCCCACTGGCGATTCCCGTGCAGTGCTGTTTTGCCGTGATAAAAACGAAGAGCGAGAGATTTGGGAAGGTTTTCGTTTTGGCCCGAAGGCCGCGCAGTCTGCCTTCGGCATGCACGAGGCCCACAGCATTGAAGACCTTGAAGAGCACCTGATCGAGACGCTGGCCAACCAGCCCGCCGTGTTTTTGCGTTTGGGTGAAGACGAAAGCCTGGAAGCCGCGGTGGCTGATGTGCTGAAAACCTTGCGAGGCAAAGCACGCATGGGGATTTCAGCGCCGCATGCTGTGCTTGATCTCAGCCATTCGCTCGATGAAATGCGTTTGATCAAAGACAAAACTGAAATCGACATCATGCGCCGCGCTGCGCATATTTCCGCGCATGCCCACATTGCCGCCATGCAGGTGTGCCAGCCGGGCAAGTTTGAATTTGAGGTGGAAGCCGAGTTGCTTTACGAATTCCGTAAAAACGGTTCTGAAGCACCGGCCTATGGCTCAATTGTCGCCTCGGGCGCAAACGCATGCGTACTGCATTACCGGGCCAACGACGCCAAAATGCGTGATGGCGATTTGTTGTTGATCGATGCAGGTTGCGAGCTCGATTGTTATGCATCCGACATCACCCGCACCTTTCCGGTCAACGGGCAGTTCAACAAGGCCCAGTAAGCCGTGTATGAAGTGGTGCTGAATGCACAGTACGCCGCCATTGAAGCCACCAAGCCCGGTGCCCGTTTTAACGATCCGCACGATGCAGCGGTGAAAGTGTTGGCCCAAGGTTTAATCGATTTGAAACTGCTGAAAATGGGTATCAATGAGGCGCTTGAAAGCGGCGCTTACAAGCGTTTTTACATGCACCGCACCAGCCATTGGCTGGGTATGGATGTGCATGACTGTGGCAGTTACCGAGACCCTTCGGCCAAGCCTGAAGATGGCGTGGCTCCACACACCAGCCGGAAACTGGAAGCGGGCATGGTGCTCACCATTGAGCCGGGTCTGTACATTCGCCCAGGCAAGGGTGTGCCCAAACAGTTTGAAAATATCGGCATTCGCATTGAAGACGATGCCTTGGTGACCCAGAAAGGATGCGATGTCTACACGGCAGACGCCCCGAAGACCGTTGCGGAAATTCATGCCACCATGAAATCGCACAAGAAAAGCGGCAACAAGGCGGCCTAAGCAAACAATGAGAAAAAAATGACTTCGCACACCGATTTTGATGTGGCCATTGTAGGCGCAGGCCCGGTTGGGCTGGCCTTTGCAGGTTGGCTGGCCAACACCTGGGGTGAACATGCCAACCGGATCGCAATTTTTGATGCCAAGCCTTTGGAGGCCTCCGCACAAGATCCCCGAATTCTCGCCTTGTCAGACGCAACCCGCCTGCGCTTGGCAAGCCTGGGTTTTCCGGCCGATGCCACGCCTATTCATCACATTCACGTCTCTGAACAATCTCGCTTTGGTCAGGTTCGCATGAAGGCCGATGAACTTGGCCTGCGGGCACTGGGGTGGACAGTGCGTTATGGCGAACTGGTGAATTGTTTGTCTGCATCGCTTGAACGGCGCGGCGTGAAAATTTTCCGGCCTGCCAATGTGAAGTACGCGCACCGCAGCGCAGTCGATTCACTTGAAGTGCTTGAGCTTGAAGATGGCACCGAGTACACCGTTAATTTGCGCGTGGATGCTGAAGGTGGTTTGTATGGTGAATCAGGCGAGCGCGATCAGGTGGTGGATTACGACCAGTGGGCATTGGTCAGCGAGGTCTCTCTTACTGTAGAGCCCGGTTTGCTGGATGGCCTGAATACGCTGGCCTTTGAGCGTTTTACTTCCGAAGGACCATTGGCCTTGTTGCCGATCTCGACGAACCAGCACAAGTATTCGCTGGTGTGGTGTGCACCTTTGGCTCAAGTTCAAAAGCGCCTGGCCTGCAGCGACACCGAGTTTGCTGCTGAGCTTCGACAACAGTTTGGCAGGCGTGTCTCTATTGAGCACATCGGACCCAGAAAAAGCTTTCCTTTGGGTATGAACTGGCGCGACAAATTGGTCCAAGGCCGACGCGTCGCGATTGGCAATGCCGCTCAAATTTTGCACCCGGTCGCAGGGCAGGGCTTGAACCTTGGTTTGCGTGATGCCGTGCAACTTTGCCGCTGCATTGATCCCTCAACTGTTGCACAAGAACATCGATTGAGTGCGGCGCTCGACGAATTTGAGAAGTCGAGGATGGCTGATCGGCAGGTGGTGGTTAAAATGACAGACTGGATGGTGAAAGGTTTTTCCAATCACAATCCCTTGCTGGGCGCAGGCCGACAAATGGCCTTGAACGTGATGGAATTCACGCCGCCCCTTCGAAAGCAGTTTGCTGAATTAATGCTGTTCGGCCTGGCTGTCTAATCTGGAGCGTTTTACCCATGTGGTCTGCCGAGTTGTTGCGTGCCCGCTTTGCCATGTCCGATTTGCCTTGGCAGCCGGAGCCGCTTGAAGAACGGTTTTTTAAAGATCGTGAACCTGCCGATGCAGCGGTACTGGTGCCCCTGGTGCAGCGGGAAGACGATCTGTATGTGTTGCTGACAATGCGCACAGCGCATTTGAATGACCACGCCGGGCAAATCAGTTTTCCGGGTGGTCGCTGCGAGCCAGAAGACGGCACGACCATTGAAACAGCGCTGCGTGAAACAGTCGAGGAAACAGGCCTGGCCCGGAGCTTCATTGAAGTGCTTGGAATTATGCCTGTGTATCAAACAGCCACCAATTTCATGGTGACTCCCGTTGTGGCGCTGGTTCAACCTGGCTTTACCCTGGCACCCGATGAGTTCGAGGTGGAAGAGGTTTTTGAAGTGCCACTTTCATTTTTAATGAATGTTGAAAACCACCAGCAACGCAGCTTGCAAACACCGGTGGGTGAACGCACTTTTTACGCCATGCCGTACAACTCACCAGTGAATGGAAAAAACTATTTCATTTGGGGCGCCACGGCCGCCATGCTGCGCAACCTGTACCATTTTCTGCACGCGAAGGCTTAACACTTTGTCTTATCTGGCCCTGCTCATTGCTGTGGTGTGTGAAACCTTCCTGCCCGATGGTTTGTTCACCCGTGCACGCGACTGGGTTGATCGTTTCAATCAAGAACTCGAGATTAACCTTGAAGCCTTGGGTGCTCCAGGCTATGCGCATTTGCAGTGGTTGGTGCCCATGCTTCTTTGGGTGCTGGGCGTGTACTTTTTGTACCAGGTGCTCTGGACAATTTCCCCGCTCGCGGCGGGCACCCTGAGCGTATTTTTGTTGCTGTACGGTTTGCGTTTTCGGCATTTTGCCGTTGTGTTTACCAATGCACAACTGTTTTTGAATCAGGGCGATTTTTTCCGTGCCCGTGAATTGCTGTTGACCTGGATGAAAGAATACGATGGCACTGAGCCGGTTATTCATCGTCCGGGTGAGCTGGTGTTTCACGCCATTTACCACGGCACCGAGCGCGCCTTGCGTCAGTATTTCAGTCTGTTTTTCTGGTTTTTGGTATTGCCTGGTCCCATGGGTTTGGTGGTGTATTCAATGGCGCACTGGAGTGTGATTCGAGAGCGCGATGTTTGGTTGGCTCAGGCCTTTGCTCACGAGCGACCCACCATGCAAGAAGCCTGGGAGAGCAATAAATTCAAGGCTTTGATTAGTCCCAGGTTTGTTTTATTTGCCATGGAATGGCTTCCCGCGCGCTTGTTGGCCTTAACCGTGGGTTTGGTGGCTCAGCTTGACGATGCTGCACTGGCTTGGCGAGCTGCGAAAAACCACAGTCGTTTTTCAAATAGGGCACCGCTGACCGCAGTGTTTTTTACGGCGGTGGGATTGGTGGGTGGGCATGCATTCGACCCCGCTTCAAAAGCAGCGTCAGAAGGGCAGGTGCTGAGTGAGGAAGCCCAGGTTCAGTCACTGCAGCAGTTTCGTCAGCTGATATTCAAGTGCGCCGTGGTGTGGTTAATGGTGACCTTGGCGTTTGCAGTTCTTGGCTGGTTGCCCAGCAGCGTGCTGTAAGGTTTCAATAATTGTGACTGGCTTCTTCCAGTTCCGCTTTCAGCATTTGGTATAGCTCATACCGTGCGGGGCTTAAAGTGCCGTCTTCCAGCCCGTTTTTCACGGCACAATCGGGTTCGCGTTTGTGTTGGCAATTCGCAAAGCGGCATTTGTTGCCTTCCTCACGAATATCGCTGAACGCATTCAACAAGTCCGACTCGCTCAGGTGGTGCAATCCAAATGCCTGAAATCCTGGCGAATCAATCAACTCCAGGGCCTGTTCACCGAAATGCATTTGGGTGTGGGTGGTGGTGTGCTTGCCTGCATTCAAGGCCATTGAAATTTCGTTGGTTGCAGCCAATGCGTTCGGTATCAACAAGTTGATCAATGTTGATTTACCCATGCCCGACTGCCCCAAAATCAGCGTGCGTTTTCCTTTCAGTAAGGGCTGCAATAGCGCCTCAGTTTCGGCAGGCCGTTCGGTGACGCTGATGTAGTGGGTTGGTACTTCACCCAAAGTGATTTCAAACAACTCCTGGTCAACTGCATTCAGCGTTTCAGTGTCGCCTTCCAGAATGTCCACTTTGTTGAACAAAATGGTGAGTGGCACGTCTGCATGTTTGCAGGCCGTCAGCGTACGGCCCAATAACTCGGGCGAGTAGGGCGGGCTAATGGCCAGCATCAACAGCACACCGTCCAGGTTGGCTGCAAACATTTTGCTCTTCAGGGCGTCCGATCGGTAAACCAGGTTTTTGCGGGGTTGAATGTCTTCAACCCAGGCTTGCATGTCGCCACTGGGCAAAATAATAATTTCATCACCCACGGCCACCTCTCGCCGCTTTCCCTTGCCATATACCTGCCAAATGGTGCCGCTTTCATCGCGCGCCAGAAAATGGCGTCCGTAGCTGGCCACCACCAAGGCATTCAGCAAATCGGGATTGCCTGAATTTTTTCCGTGATTACCGGTTTGTTTGCCCTTGTAGGTGGGGCGCACCTTGTTGAGAGATGAATTAGCCAACGTGTTTCAGCGCATCATCAAGTTTGGCAGCACAGGCCCAATCATTGTCGGTAATTCCGTTTGCGCTGTGGGTGCTCCACTGCACTTTAACGCGGTTGTAGCTGAAGGTCACTTCGGGGTGGTGATCTTCATCGTCGGCCAAATGGGTAATCGCATGCACTGCCAGCTTCACACCTTCGAAATTGGCAAATGCATATTGTCGCCACAGTGTGCGGGCCAACTCACCCTTCGCATCAAACTCAACCGACCAGTATTCAAACTCATCCAGTTGTGCCTCAATCTCGTCAGCATTCCACGCGTGGCCCTCGCCCAAATGTTGGCAGCGCACATGCAGCCAGTCTTCCGGTGAGCGAACCGGCTTGGGCGCGCTCATTGGGCAACCTGCAAACTGTTCAAACGGCTAATTCGAATGGAAGCCGGCGGGTGGCTGTCGTAAAACGCCGAATGAAGTGGATCCGGTGTTAGCGTAGACGCATTGTCTTGATACAGCTTCACCAAGGCACTCACCAAGTGCTGGGGTGCGCTTTGTTGGGCTGCATAGGCATCCGCCTCAAATTCATGTTTGCGGCTAAGCCAGGACATCACTGGGCGAATCGGGAAAGTAAAGTAGGGTAATACCATCATGAACAACACCAAGGCCATGGCTTGCGCGCCATTGGCCAAATCGGGATTCACGCCCAATTCAGAATAAAACCACGGTGTATTGGCCAGCACGCCAAGTACATAGAACATGACAAGGCTGCCAATGCCTGAAAAAGCCAAGTGCTTCACGATGTGTTTTTTCTTGAAGTGGCCAAGTTCATGCGCCAACACGGCTTCAATTTGATCGTCGTTCAGGCGTGAAAGCAGGGTGTCGAAAAACACGATTCGTTTGGCTTTGCCCATGCCGCTGAAGTAGGCATTGCCGTGGCTGGAGCGTTTGCTGCCGTCCATCACAAACAGGCCGTTTGAATCAAATCCGCAACGCTGCAGCAGGTCAATGATCCGCTGGCGCGTTGCGCCGTCCTCAAGTGGCGTGAACTTGTTGAAAATGGGGGCTATCACGGTGGGGAACAGCCACATCAACAGCAGGCTGAAACCAAACCACAAAGCCCAGGCGTAAACCCACCACTGCTGGCCAGCTTCGCGCATCAGGTAGAGCACAGCGAGCACCAGCGGACCGCCGATCAGTGCGCCCACCAACAGGCCTTTGAGCCAGTCGCCAATGAACAAGCCCTTTTTCATGCGGTTAAAGCCAAAACGTTCTTCAAGCACAAACTGTTTGTAATACGACAGGGGCAAGTCGAGTACGCTGCCAATCAAACCCACTACGGCAATCAGCAACAAACCCGCCAAAATACCCTCTGCGGTGGTGCTCGTGAAACTTTGAATCCATTCCAGACCGCCCAACAGGGTGAAGCCCATCAAAATGGTGGCCTCAATCAGCACGTTGACCATGCCCAAGCGGGTTTTGGCAACAGAGTAGTCCGCAGCCTTTTGGTGGTCTTGCAAGCTGATCTGTTCACTGAATTCGGCTGGCACTTGCGCGCGGTTCATGGCGATGTGCCTCACCTGGCGACTGGCCAGGTACAGGCGAAGTGCCACACTTAAAACCACAGTCAGAACAAAGACTTCAGTAAAAACCATTTCTTGCTACCACCCTTGATTAATTTGCGCTTCAATGCCTGTGAGACAATACCGTTCTCTTAAGATTCAAACTCAAAGCTCAAGCAAATTATGTCACAAGCCACGCCAAGTTCCACCCCCGTTGAAACCAAGATTCCCCGCGACGACAATCGACTGGTGTGGGTTGATATGGAAATGACCGGGCTAGACCCGTTTAACGACAAAATCATAGAAGTCGCGGTGGTGGTGACCGACAGTGAATTGAATGTGTTGGAAGAGGGGCCTGTGCTGGCCATTCACCAAGCCGATGAAATCCTGGCGGGTATGGATGCCTGGAACACAAGTACCCACGGCAAGAGCGGCCTGACTGCGCGCGCGAAAGAATCCACTATCGATGAAGCCCAGGCCGAGGAATTGTTGATTGAGTTTTTGGCCAAGTACATTGGCCCAAATAAAAGCCCCATGTGCGGCAACAGCATTTGCCAGGATCGTCGCTTCATGGCCAAGTACATGCCCAAGCTTGAAGCGTATTTTCACTATCGAAATCTGGATGTCAGCACGCTGAAAGAATTGTGCAAGCGCTGGAACCCCACAACAGCCCGAAAATTTGTGAAAAAGACCAAACACACTGCCTTGGCCGATATTCACGAATCAATTGATGAACTTCGCTTTTACCGGGAACATTTTATTGTGGCGCCAGAGTCGAAGGCGGACACGGCAACTCCGGCAACGCCTGCGGCCTGATATCAAGGGCATTGCGCTGGCGCATCACATGGGCCAGTAACAGTGCCAAGCAGAGACTTGCCAGCAACAAGCCCCCGGCGCTGGCAATCCAGAAACCCTGCGACTTTAAGGGGTTTTGTTGCCAAACGCCCAGCCACATTCCTCCGCCAATGCCCACAAACCACAGACTGATCAGGTAAATCAACATGGGGCGAGCCGATACCCGGTAGGCACGCAGGGAGAATGAGCAGAGCGTTTGAGCAGCATCAATGAAGTGGTAGGCAATCACCCACGGCATCAAGCCCAGTGCAACTTCAATGGTTTTTGTGTCTTTGGTGTAAAACGAAATCAATTCCCGATCGAATACATACAAACCCAGGCACACAAAGGTTGCGACCAGCATGGCTGTCTCAATGCCTCGCTTCACGATGACACCGGCGTACCGGTTATGCCCCGCGCCAATTTGCTGCGAGGCCAGAACCGTGGTGGCATTGCCCAAGGACAAACACACCATGTAAGCCATTGCCGCCATATTGGACACAATTTGATGGCCGCCCAATTGATAAACATCAAAGCGTGACACCAGCAGTGCAATCACCGTGAATGAGCTGACCTCAATCAGATAAGAGCCACCAATTGGCAAGCCAAGCCGAAGAATCTGCCCAAGTCGATGCCAGTCAGGCTTCAAGCTTCGAATGGATTTGAATTCTCTGTAATGCTTGTCGAACAGCCAAATGAAGGCTGAAATACCAAGCACCAGCCACATGGTTGCCGCTGTGGCCCAGCCAAATCCGGCTGCACCCATGGCCGGTAGGCCCCACCCACCCTGCATGAACCAAATGTTCAGAGGGATTTTCAGCAACAGCATGAGCACTTGCAGTGCCACCACAATTTGTGGGCGTGAAATAGACTGGTTCAGCGCATAAAACACGCGAAACACCAAGGCTGCGGGCAAGCCCCAGGCAATGCCAAGCAGGTAGCCACGGGTGTCCTTGGCAATGTCTAAGGGCGTGTTGGTGAGCTGGAATATTGGATCAGGATTGAGCAACACGGCCATGCCAATGCTGCTCATGGTGAGTGCAAGCCACACACCTTGCACAGCGTCCTCTCCAACTTTGCGGTAGTCTCCTGCGCCGAAGTGAGCAGAACAGATGGGAGTCAGGCCAATAATGACGCCCATCAAACCCACATAAAGGCTGATGTAAATAGACGACCCCACTGCCATGGCCGCCAGCACGTCGGGTCCAGCTTGCCCGGCCATCAGGGTGTCGACAAGACCATTGCCCATCACGGCCAGTTGCCCCAGTAAAATGGGCAAGGCCTGGTTCAGCAGTGCTCTGCGTGGCCGGTTTTGGGCGAATAAAACAACATGACTGGCCATGCCAAACCTTTAACGACCGTTGCTTGTTGCCTGGTGGGTTCGCGCGTAAAGGAAGAAGAACTCGTGACGGTCCGAGTTTCGGTTGCCGGTCCAGATCAACTCCCACTGCTCTGATGCCTTGGACTCAAAATCCACTTTGATCTTCAGGCTTTGGCGGGTGTCGTCTTGTACAAGCAAGTACTCGCATTCCGCAGCTTCCTTGAATTGCCCCTTGCGAATGAAATCGACGTTGGCATGGTACTGAAGTGTGGCTCGCTGCGCATAGCCCAGATTGTAGTCACCCACACACTCCCTGCCAGCGGCTGCCTGGTGGTTCTCTACGGCGTAGGTGATTTCCTCGCCCAGCACCTTGAAGCTTTTTGCATAGTCAATTCTGGGGATCCAGAGCGTCATCATGAGCAGCCACAGCAAAATAACGCCACCAGTGGTCAATACCATGGGGCGCCATAGGGCACGGCTTCCTGAGGCGGTGCGCCAAATGATTAGCCGAACCCAGGCAATGCTGGCCAAAAAAGCCAGCGCCAGTTCAAGACCGATGACATCGGGCACATAACCAGGGGATAACTTTTCGAAGTTGGCGGCTATTTTTGCCGGGAATCCGAACGTGGCAGCAGTCCAGCCCAGCCAAACCAACACAGCTGCGAAGGTGAACCACAGCACTGCAAACCAGTCGATCAGGCTGATCAAGCCCCGTTTCATGGTTGAAAGCCCGATTGCTGCCAGCACCGAAAGGGGTGCCAACAATGGGAAATAGTTGGCTTCGTCTGCAGGATTGGTGATCAACAAAACCACGACACCAGCCACTGCGCCGGCCAAAGGAATGCGAATTGAGGGTTCGCTCAACGCCTTTCGGTAGCGCCAAATGGTCCAGCACGCCATGGGCAAAATTGGCCACAAAAACCAGGTCAGGGTTTTCAGGGTGACCACCAGTTTGGGGAAGTCGAACGATTGGCTCGGGTCCAGAATCAGGAACCTGCGTACATTCCATTCATTCCAGGCGTTCCACCACAACTCGCCGTTTTTCTGACTCATCAACCAGAAAAACCAGATTGCGAAAGGCACCGCGAACACGGCGGCTGCCCTGGTCATGCGCCGAAGCAAGCCGAAACGCAGAAAACTGTGAGTTGTCGAGCTGACAAGCAGCAGGAGCAAGAATGGCAAGCAGTGTGCCCAGCCCCGCGCAAAAAAGGCAATGGCGATGCCTGCACCCAGCATCCAGCCCGCGCCAATTGGGCGGTCGAGCGAACGCACAGCGCCCAGCAACATGATTGAAATGCCAGCCAGCTCGGCTATTTCCGGTACTTGCATATGCGATCGAACCAGCAGGCCCAGTGTGCCCAAAAAGCAGAGCACCGACGCATCCGCCACCGCGCGGGCATAATCAACGCGGGTGGGGGCTGTGCCAAGGGGGTCTTCAGGTTGCAATTCAACACGCTTGGCGAGACGGTAGGTGGTATTCCAGATGGCCCAGCCAGCCAGAATCATCCAGAACACATTGCCCAGTCGCATGGCATCGTCGAGCCAGTTGTATGGAAGGTTGATCCACAATGCGATTTTTCCGAACACCCCCGATAGCCATGCGGACAACAGCCCCCCCTCGACATAAAGGCGATCGCCAATTTGTGAAAGTGCCCATTCCGAGAAAGGCAATTGGGACAGGGTAAAGCTTTGCCCGAAGCCGGCTGCGTCGTCGGGTTTCCAGGGGGTGCGCGCAAAAAGCCCTGGCAGGACATAGAGCAAAATCAAGCCCCAGAGGAGCCTGCGCGACAAACGGGTGTTGTTGGCTGCGGTGATGACCATATTCTTATTGTGTCCGGAAAAACAAAAGGCAGCCAGTTTGCCTGAGCTGCCTTTGTATGATCACTTGCGCGAAAAATTACTTCTTGAAGCGATCGAAGCGACGACGGAATTTCTCAACGCGACCAGCGGTATCCACGATTGTGTTTTGTGCGCCAGTGTAGAAGGGGTGAGATTCAGAGCTCACGTCCAGCTTGATCAAAGGATATTCCTTGCCTTCGTGCTCGCCTGACTCGCGGCTAGGCGCTGTTGAGCGGCAAATGAATTTGAAGCCGTTGGACATGTCCACGAACAACACTTCGCGATAATTTGGGTGAATGCCATCTTTCATGAGTTTCTCCGTTGCAGCCAACCTGGCGGTTAATTGGTCAAAATGCCAATCGACAAAGCCAAATCACTTGCTGGTTAATTAGGTAACCGCAAATTATAGGGTTACATATACCTTTGGTCAAGAAAAAAACCGCCGGCAGGTTTTGGCCCGGCCGGCGGTTTTTCAAGCAGTAAAGCTTGGCAGTGGCAATTACATGCCCATGCCGCCCATACCACCCATTCCGCCCATGCCACCCATGTCAGGTGCTGAAGGCTTGTCATCCGCTGCATCAGCAACCATGCAATCGGTGGTCAACATCAACGAAGCAATTGACGCTGCGTTTTGCAATGCAGTACGGGTAACCTTGGTTGGATCCAAAACACCCATGTCAACCATGTCGCCGTACTCGCCAGTGGCTGCGTTGTAACCGTAGTTGCCTTCGCCGCCCATCACGTTGTTGGCCACAACAGATGATTCCTCACCTGCGTTGGTCACGATCATGCGCAGTGGCTCTTCCATGGCGCGCAGAACAATCTTGATGCCTGCGTCCTGGTCTGGGTTTGAACCCTTCAAGCCTTCAATCTTTGCACGAGCGCGCAGCAATGCCACACCGCCGCCTGGCACAATGCCTTCTTCCACCGCTGCGCGTGTTGCGTGCAGGGCGTCTTCAACGCGGGCCTTCTTTTCTTTCATTTCAACTTCAGTGGCTGCGCCAACCTTGATCACGGCAACACCGCCGGCCAGCTTGGCCACGCGTTCCTGCAGTTTCTCACGGTCGTAGTCAGAAGAGGTCTCTTCGATCTGGCCGCGAATCTGCTTCACACGGGCCTCAATGTTTGCGCCTTCGCCAGCACCATCGATGATGATGGTGTTTTCTTTGCCCACTTCGATGCGCTTGGCCTGGCCCAGGTGTTCCAGGGTCACGGTTTCCAGGCTCATGCCGGTTTCTTCAGCGATCACAACGCCGCCAGTCAAAATGGCGATGTCTTCCAGCATGGCTTTGCGGCGATCGCCAAAGCCAGGTGCCTTCACTGCACAAGTTTTCAAAATGCCGCGAATGTTGTTCACAACCAAAGTTGCCAAGGCTTCGCCTTCGATGTCTTCAGCAATAATCAACAGTGGGCGACCAGCTTTGGCCACTTGTTCCAATGTGGGCAGCAAGTCACGGATGTTGCTGATTTTCTTGTCGTGCAACAGCACGAATGGGTTGTCCAGCACTACAACCTGCTTTTCCTGGTTGTTGATGAAGTAGGGGCTCAGGTAGCCGCGGTCAAACTGCATGCCTTCAACCACGTCCAGTTCGTTGTCCAGGCTCTTGCCGTCTTCAACGGTAATGACGCCTTCCTTGCCAACTTTTTCCATGGCTTCGGCAATGATGTTGCCGATGGATTCGTCGCTGTTGGCAGAAATGGAGCCAACCTGCGCAATCGCCTTGGTGGTAGAGCAGGGCTTGGACAAAGCACGCAATTCAACGATTGCGGCTGTTACTGCTTTGTCGATACCGCGCTTCAAGTCCATTGGGTTCATGCCGGCGGTTACGAACTTCATGCCCTCTTTAACAATGGCTTGTGCCAGAACCGTGGCGGTTGTTGTGCCGTCACCAGCGTTGTCGGAAGTGCGTGAAGCAACTTCTTTCACCATTTGCGCGCCCATGTTTTCGAACTTGTCTTTCAGTTCGATTTCTTTGGCCACGGAAACACCGTCTTTGGTGATGGTGGGGGAGCCGAATGAACGCTCAAGTACCACGTTGCGGCCGCGTGGGCCCAAGGTTACCTTTACTGCGTTGGCCAGAATGTTCACGCCACGCACCATACGGCTGCGTGCGTCATCGCCGAAAAATACTTCTTTAGCTGCCATGATTAATCTTCCTCTTGAATTCAGTGTAATTAGGCTTCAATCACGCCCATGATGTCTTCTTCGCGCATAACCAGCACTTCCTTGCCATCTACCTTGATGGCTTGACCGGCGTATTTGCCGAACAGAACGCGCTGGCCTACTTGCACATCCATCGCGATCAGCTTGCCGCTGTCGTCGCGCTTGCCTGGGCCTACTGCAATCACTTCACCTTGATCTGGCTTCTCGGCGGCTGCTTCTGGAATCACGATGCCAGAGGCTGTAGTGCGCTCGCTCTCGAGACGCTTCACGATCACGCGATCATGCAACGGACGAATGTTCATGGATACCACTCCTAAATTTGTCTTTTAAAAAGAATTGCTTAGAGAAACTGACGGATGTGTTGTTAGCACTCAACGCCATCGAGTGCTAATAATAGGGGCGGGGGGAAGGTATTTCAAGGGGAGGGGTGAAAAAAAGTTGCCTGCAAGCGGGGCGTCAGTCACTTTTGTTTACACTAGAGGTCGATTTAATCTTGCATCCCAAAGAATGAACAAAGCCAAGTCAGTTTTTATTGTCCTGTTTCTCATCCTGATCAACCTCAGTTTGCTGCACGTGGCCACCATGAGTTGGCATAGCCCACTGGGGCCCGGCTGGATCGGTGTCTTTGTATTGGCCTTACCCAATTTTTATTTGTTCGTGTGGATGTTCATGAGACGCAGGGCGCGTACGTCCCGCAACCTCCATTTCCTTATGGCCAGCAATTTGATGGGCATTGCGTTGGTGCTTACCGATCCTGCAATGGAATCCGATCCGTGGCCACTTGTGATTGGAAATTTGATTTTCTTTGGCAGCATTGCCTATATTTTCTGGTATTCCAATTTGGGCGAGCGTAGTAATGCAGAGCTAAAAGAAGGTGAAAAATTACCTGTGTTTCAGCTTCAAACATTGGAGGGGGAGAGTTTTTCGAGTGAGCAATTCAAAGGCTCGGCCTGGCTTCTCATGTTCTACCGAGGTAACTGGTGCCCCTTGTGCATGACACAAATTGGCGAAGTGGCCGGGCGCTATATTGAGCTTGATCGCTTGGGTGTGAAAGTCGCGTTGATCAGCCCGCAGCCCGAATCGAAAACCCAGGAACTGGCCAAGCGCTTTAAAGTACCCATGAAATTTTTTGTTGATACCGAATTCAAGGCCAGCAAGAAACTGAAGTTGATGCATGAAAACGGTGTGCCGTTTGGCATGAATTGGCTGGGGAATGGCGAAGACACGGTACTGCCCACGGTGTTGATCATCAACAAACACGGTCGAATTGTGTATTCAGACCAAACTTCAAATTACCGGGTTCGGCCCGAGCCCGAGCAATTTCTGGAAGTGGCACGCCAAAAGCTGGTTGGCGCCGAGTCCTGATTCTTAACGTGAGCCGCTGGGTGTCGCGGCAGCTTGTTCAGCAGCAGCCTTGCGAATGCTGCTGATCAACTCTTTGCTGATTCGGCTTTCCATGCGACGGTGAACAGGTTCAAGTGCCTTGCGCCACAACTCGATTTCAGCACTGCTCAGAATTGTAACTTTGGTGTTCTTCGATTCCTTTACTTTGTTCAAAGCCTGGGTATTGAGTTTTTCCGCCTCGTCATCGTTTTTGCGTGTGGCATCGACCATGCATTTTTCCAGTGTGGTGCGTATGTCTGCAGGCAAGCTATTCCAGAATTTGCGGTTCACAATCACGGCATAGCCCAGGTAGCCGTGGTTGGTTACGGCAACGTATTTCTGAACTTCATGCATTTTCTTCGAATAAAGATTGGAAGGCGGGTTTTCAGTGCCATCTACCAAACCCGTTTCCAGTGCGGTGTGCACATCTGAAAACGCCAGCGGAATGGGTGTAGCGCCCAGCGCTTCCATTTGGGCCTCCAGCACTCGGGACGGTTGAATGCGCATTCGTTTGCCTTTCAAATCCTCTGGCAGGCGCAGTGGTGTATTTGCACTCATCACCTTAAAACCGTTGTCCCAGTACGCGAGCCCCAAAATTCCACGGTCTTCAAGCTGAGCCAGAAGCTGTCGTCCAATGTCGCCCTGGGTTACGGTTTTAAGAACCTGGCGGTTCGGGAAAATGTATGGCAGGTCAAATACCTCGAAATCACGCATGCCCAATTGCCCAAATTTGGCCAGTGAAGGCGCCAGCATTTGCACCGCACCCAACTGAAGAGCCTCGAGTTCTTCTCGGTCCTTGTACAGTGAAGAATTTGGGTAAACCTCTACCTTTACTCGTCCGCGGGTGCGTTCTTCAGCAAGCCTCTTGAATTCCAGTGCCGCAATCCCCTTGGGTGTGTTTTCATCGACGACATGGCTGAACTTGATAAAAATAGGGGGCGCCGCACTGGCGGGTGCCAAGGCAACACCGTGAAGTCCGAGTAGAAGTCCAAGAGCTGACAAATATTTCATATTGCGGCTTGTGTGTAGGTATTCATTGAAAATTCCAGAGTAGGGCAGTCCTCACCATTGTGGGTTTCCACATCCCTTGAAATCTTTTTGCTATTTCGTGGCACTATCCAGCCATGCAACTGTTCGCCCCTTACGAGCCCAATTTAAAGAAGATCAAGCGCCGTCAAGCCATGAGGTTTGGCATGCCCGTGCTTGTTTTTTCACTTTTAATGGCGTTGATGGTGGCCGCAGTTTACTACGCCCAACAGGACGAGCGTGATCAAAACCAGGCAAAACTGATTGCCGATGCACTTTGGGCCCGCCAGAACATTCAGTTTCAGGTGGGTGGCCTGATCAACTCCCTGCAAGCGCTGACCAATGACTCTCTCATTTATCCATCGGCACGTCTTTCGGCAAGCCTGAATCAGCTTAGCCGCAGCTCTGGCGAGCTGGTGGCGGTGTTTCGTGGGCCCGAGTTGACACCGATTGTGAATCTGGAAGACAACTTTGATGAATATGATCTTGAAGCGGTTCGCAATCTGATCTCAGCGCAGGTCAATCAACGCTACGAGTCCCGCCTGGACGGGTTGGTTGGACCCTTTCTGTTTCAGGGGCGCCACTATGTGGCCAATGTGAGTGTGGCCCAACGCGGCGAGGCCGTTACCGCTGGCTTGATCGACCTGGATTTGATGCTGGAAAAGGAGTTGCCCTGGTGGTTTGCTCAAGACAACCAGGTCGAACTGCTCGATGCCAGCGGGGCCATTTTGTCGCGCCTGGTAAAGGCCAGTCCGGGCGCTGGTGTTTACATGCACACGACCTCACTGGAACTCGGAGGGCTGCAGTTTCAACTCAGGGTCAACAGCATTCAAGAAGGCCCCCGATTGTTCAACTACGGCATTACCGGCGCGTTGGCATTTTTACTCCTGCTGCTGTTGTTGAGTTTCATCATGTTGTGGCGCGATTCTCGTCGTCGTCTCGAGATTGAGGCTCGTCTTGAAGAAGAAAAACTGTTTCGCCAGTCCATGCAAGACTCCATGGCGGTGGGTTTGCGTGTGTGGGACTTGCAAGGTTTTATTCGTTACGTGAACCCGGCGTTTTGCAATATGGTGGGTTACAAGCCCGAAGAGTTAATTGGAATTCCGCAGCCCCTGCCGTATTGGCCCAGCAAGAGCACTGAGGAATACAAGCGTTTGGTCGCCAATGTGATTTCAGGCAATGCCCCTCCAGAGGGGTTCGAAACAACGTACCAGCATCAAAATGGCAAGTTCATTGATGTGCTCATTGTGGAAGCGCCTTTGAAAGACGGCCGTGGTGCGCACACCGGCTGGATGAGTTCAGTGATCGACATTACCGATCGCAAGCGTTCGGAATCGCTAATTGCCGAGCAACGCGAGAAATTGCAGGCGGCTTCACGATTTGCGCTGGTGGGCGAGGTGGCCTCTAATATTGCGCATGAATTGAACCAACCCTTGGCTACCATGGTGTCGTATGCACAGGCCGGGATGAATTTAAGCCAACGTGGTGCCAGCCTGGAAATGTACGGCCAGTTGTTTGAGAAGTTGCGCGATCAGGCGCAGCGTGCGGGCCGCGTGGTTGGTTCGGTTCAAAACCTGGTTCGCAAACGCAAACCCACCCGTGAAAATGTGCGCGTGTCGGACCTGATTGATTCCATTCAGTTCATGGTGAATTCCACCGCTGTGCTGCACCAGGTGCGTTTGCATTTTGACATTGTCACACCCGATTTCGTGTTGTATATCGACCGAATCATGGTGGAGCAAGCCTTGGTCAATCTGGTTAAAAACGCATCAGAAGCTTTCACTGCGTCACAACGTATTCGCAATGTGTGGATACGTGCGCGTCAGTTGGAATATTCCTTTGAGTTTTCAGTGCGTGACGACGGCCCGGGTTTGAGTTTGAACAACACCGAGAAAATGTTTGAGGCTTTGGTGTCGACAAAGCCAGACGGTTTGGGCCTGGGCCTTAGCCTTTGCCGCTCGGTCGCTGAGTCGCATGGCGGGCGCCTGAAAGCCGATGCCGTGCCCACAGGTGGTACCTGTTTTACAATGGACTTGCCAATGGCAGTCAAAGAATCCATGGAAGGGGAGCAGTCAGTTGGAGCCAACTAAAAAAGTGCAGGTGTTGCTGCTCGATGATGATGACGATTTGCGCGAAGGCATGAAATGGATGTTCGAAACCGTGGACCTGCCCATGCAGGGTTTTGCCAATTTCGAGAGTTTCAAGTCCCGACTGGATGAATACATCACCAGCGAGGCCGAGCTTTGTCTGTTGCTTGACTTGCGCATGCCCGATATGTCGGGTCTTGAGGTGTTTGAGTGGCTAAAGCGCAGTGGTTACAGCCTGGACCGTTTGCCAGTGATTTTCTTGACGGGGCATGGCGACATATCCACTGCCGTAGAAGCAGTTAAAAATGGTGCATTCGATTTTTACGAAAAACCAACCACCGATCAGCGTTTGATTGAACGGGTTAAACAGGCACTGCAAAAGTCAGGTGAATATTTGGTGAACCTGGAAGTGCTGAAGCAATGGTCTGAACGAATTGACCGATTGTCGCCCCGCGAGCGAGAGGTCATGTTTTTGGTGGCCAAAGGCAAATTAAACAAGGTGATTGCCTCTGAGCTTGATATTTCAATGCGCACTGTGGAAGTGCATCGTGCCAATGTGTTTGACAAACTCAAGGTACGTTCAGCCGCCGAGTTGGCGACCCTGCTTAGCCGCCTTAGCGATCGCCTCGGCTTTGATCAATTGGCCGGGCTGGAATAAATTTCCACCATATTGGGCAAGCTGACAGCATCCCCAAACAACGGGCTTGAGGTGTCTGGGTGTAACTCCAGCACAAATGCCTTGCGGGCAAGCCGGTGGCCCCTGAAGTAGTTTTGAATCGCATCCAGTCTTTGGCTGGCCACAGCAAGATCAAGTTCAGCACTACCTTCTGTTTGGGTGCTGGATCGAATCAAAATGGGACCCGATCGGCCCGATTTGGTGGCTTCATTCAAAGCCTCGAGTTTGACCAAACAGTTTGAGGGAATCCCGCTTTGATCCGGCTCGAAGTGAATCAACAACTCCAGTCGTCGATCCTCTCTGCGAAGCGTTAATTCAGCCGCGGTGTTCTGAGATTCAGAAAGTGCAGTGACCAGGCCGTTGAACAAATCGAGCGTGGGTTGGTGACCACAATGCATAGCCGGGTTGTTTAGCCTTTGAACAACGTTGTCGAAGGCTTGCGCAGGTTTCAGTAACAATGCTGTTGTAAGGCATGCCAGCAGAGCTGCTTTTGCTGCGCAACGCGTGCTCATTTTTTTGGTTCAACAGTGGTCGCTTCGGTCTGAGCAACCTCCTGCGGGGGCGCGGGTACTGGCTCAGGTTGCGTAAAGCTGACCTTGATTTGATTGGCCAACAGGTGGTAAATCGAGGCAGGCAAGATTCGTTTGCTGACTTGTGTTGAAATGGCTGACACGAAAATCAGGGGCATGACCAAATCGTGGTTGTCGACCATTTCCAGCACAATTACAAAAGCAGTAATCGGGCAGTGGGTTACCGCAGACAAAACACCGACCATGGCCAGCAACATCAGTGGCGCGGTTTCGCTGTTGGTCAACCCCGCAAAAAAGTGACCAAATCCTGCACCGATCGACAAGGTGGGTGAGAATACGCCGCCAGGTATGCCACTGGCAAATGACACCACAGTGGCAATCATTTTGGTCAGCCAAAACATGGGGGAAAGCTCTTCACTGTCCTGCAAGGCAGCCTTGGTTTCTTCGTAACCCGCACCAAAAACTTCAACACCAAAAATTAGTGCCATGAGTGAGAGCACCACGCCGCACCCCGCTGCAAATCGATAGGGGAAACGACTGCGCAAACCACCCAAATAGCTGGTGCTCGACACCAGGATCAACATACTGCGCCCGTAAAGGCCGCCCACGATGCCTGTAAGTATCGCCAATACGAAAATGATGAACCATTCCTGTCCCCAGTCGATCGTGGCATTTGAATAACCAAAGTACGAATAGTTGCCCTGAAGAATCAATGCCACCAAACCTGCAAGCACAATGGCCATCAAAAGTGCCGAGGTGTGTCGCATTGTTTTTCGTCGGCCCAATTCTTCAAAGGCAAACATCAGCCCACCCAAGGGTGTATTGAAAGCCCCCGCGACCCCTGCAGCACCGCCAGCAATAATCAGTGAGCGGGTGTCGAACAGCTTGGCAATGTTGGGAAAGCGTCCTGCGTAGGCCATCAGTGCGGCACCAATTTGTACGGTTGGGCCTTCACGCCCCGCAGCGGCACCCGCTGCTATCACGAAAGGCGTGATCAGCAATTTGCCCAAAAAAGCGCGTGGCCCCAACAGCCGTTCCACTAGCCTGGGTTTTGGGTGTTTGGTGACTTTGATTGCTTGCGGAATGCCACTGCCGCCCGAGCCCCAGAAAACGGTGTTGACCAGCCAAAGGGCAATTGGAAACACCACCGGTGGCAACAGCAGCGCGATCCACATGTGCTCGGCGAATAGTTCTTTGTTCCATTCACCTGCGAAGTCAGACATCCAGGCAAACCCCACTGCGAGAAAACCAACCAGCAGGGAAAAGGCGTAGATGACAGAGACGATCATGCCCCGGTCAGCCATGAAGCGTGAAAGTCGAGCGCTTTGCGCCAGCCACTTGTTTTTGGAATTGGGCCGCACTGTAGGAGTCTTCCTGTTTTGTTGGTCAGCAAGCTCCAAATTGTCGCATAAAAACAAAAAACCCTCAGGCTTTCGGCTGAGGGTTTTTCTTGGGGTTTCCCCCGTGGTGCTTTTTACGCCACTTTTTTAGTCAGTGCGACGTCGGCTAAAGCCGCCACGATCGCCCATGTTGCGTGCAGCCTGTTCTTTGCGGGCGCCCGAGGCGTGTTCACGCTTTGGACCCGAAGGTGCAGTGCCTTCGGCACGGAAGGCCGGGCGTGCACGTTCTTCAGAACGGGGGAAGCTTGGGCGCTCTGCGTCGCGATTCCACTTTTTTGGCGCATCCGAGTTGCCGCCAAAACCGGAAGGCTTGCGATCACCAAATGAAGGCTTGTCGCCAAACGACTTGCGCTCACCGAAGGGTTTGCGGTCACCAAATGAAGGCTTGTCGCCGTAAGGCTTGCGGTCACCAAAGGGTTTGCGATCGCCGAAGCTGCGCTCTTCACCTTGGGTAAATGGCTTGCGATCACCAAAGCTGCGCTCTTCGCGTGCTTCGTAAGGCTTGCGATCACCAAATGACTTGCGCTCACCGAATGCAGGCTTGTCGCCGTACGACTTGCGCTCGCCGAATGCAGGCTTGTCGCCGAATGATTTGCGTTCACCGCCATAAGATGGCTTGTCACCATACGACTTGCGCTCACCGAATGCAGGCTTGTCGCCGTACG
Source organism: Limnobacter sp. (assembly GCF_043511195.1). Lineage (NCBI taxonomy): Bacteria > Pseudomonadati > Pseudomonadota > Betaproteobacteria > Burkholderiales > Burkholderiaceae > Limnobacter > Limnobacter sp. Next base: position 1,448,747 of record NZ_CP121330.1, read on the forward strand.
ATTTGCGCTCGCCACCGCCAAAGCTGCGGCCTTCTGAACGACCACCGCTGTTGCCAGCGTAACCGCCACCGCCAGAGCGACCACGGCCACCACTTGGCTTGCCACCGCGTGGCGCCTGTGTGAAGTTGCCACGTGGCTCCAGGCCTTCGACCTGTTCTTCAGGAATGCGTGAGTTGATGAAACGCTCGATGCCGCGAACACTGATGATGTCGCAGGCTTCGGCCAAGGTAACTGCCACGCCACTGCGGCCAGCACGGCCGGTACGGCCAATGCGGTGCACGTAGTCTTCCGACTTCATGGGCATACCGTAGTTGATCACGTGTGAAATTGCAGGCACGTCCAGGCCACGGGCAGCAACATCGGTTGCAACCAATACCTTGATGTCGCCTTTGCGAACGCTGGCCAAACGGCGGTTACGAACCACCTGTGGCATGCCACCGTGCAGGGCGCAGGCGCGTACGCCTTCATCGGCCAAATCGCGGGCCAGGTTTTCTGCGTCAATTTGTGTGCTTGTAAACACGACAGCTTGAACCATGTCTGGGTGCTCCAGCCAGTGGTTCAGCAGTTTGCGTTTGTGGCCACGGTTATCGGCCCACATCAGCTTCTGGGCGATGTCGGTGTTGGCTTCGTTCTGAGCCGCCATTTCAATGCGCTTGGGGTTGTTCATGATGTTTTCAGCCAAGCCAATAATGCGCTTGGCAAAGGTGGCGGAGAACATCAATGTTTGAATTCGGTTGCCACACAGGTGGTCGATTGCTTCCAGGTCTTCAGAAAAGCCCAGGTCAAGCATGCGATCAGCTTCGTCAACAATTAATGTAGTTACTGTGCTCAGGTCCAATTTGCCCTGTTGGGCCAAATCGAGCAAGCGGCCGGGGGTGCCGACAACGATGCGTGCGCCACGCAGGCTGGCCATTTGCTTGCCATAAGGCATACCGCCTACAACAGTTGCTACACGAACGCCCTTGGTGAATTTCACCAGGTTGATCGCGTCTTGGCTAACCTGTTGGGCCAGTTCACGGGTTGGGCACAGCACCAGGCATTCTGGACCGGCCAGCATTTCCATGGGGCTTTGTTCGCCGCTCATCATGCGGTGCATCACGGGCAGCAGGAAACCAAAAGTTTTGCCGCTACCTGTCTGGCTGGACACCATCAGGTCGCCGCCTTCTTTGCCGAGTGGTACCACTTCGGCTTGAACGGGGGTAGGGGCAGTAATGTTTAAAGCATTCAGGGCTTGCAGCAAAGGCGCAGCAAGACCCATGTCATCAAATGACATAGACATGATAAAAGTTCCAATTCGATGTGGACTTAAAAATTCATCGACGAACAGAAATGAGACGACGCGGCTGGGAACTAGGTTGTTCCGGATGGTCGCAAGAGAACTGGCGGCGATGGGCAAAGCACAGCTTCAAGAGCTTGTGCCAACAAAGGCAACCCAACGCGGTCCAATGGTGAGAATCGTAAAACGACCCGTTGATTTGCAATCTGGAGCGAAGTCTACTGGGTTTGGGTGCAATGCACAAGAAAAGATTGTGGGTAAAACCACAATTAGAAGAAAAACACCAACATCCCCGCAATTGCCTATCAATTTTTCCAGAATCCGGACGTTATCACCTGTAGAGGTAGTCAATCAGGACTGGATTATGAGAAAACTAAAGATATTGATGGTGGCGGGCGCTGCGACCATGCTGAGTTCGTGCGATCTGTCGCAGATACCAGGCTTGACAGGCAAGTTGTCAATGGAGGACAGCAAAGCGGTGGGCGCGGCGTGCAGGCATTCAGGCCGCGCGCTGGAGGATTGTTTTACGCTGAACCCCAGTTCGCATCAATCCGGTGTGTTCGAGGGCTGGCGTGACATGAACGACTACATGCTGGCCAATGAAATCGAAGTGGTAAAACCTGAAATTCGAAATTCTGCCTTCAGGCAGGAAAAGACGTCATTGGACTCGCCTGTGTTACCTGGCACACCCGTTGAGTCCGGGTCTGCGGCCTTGGACACCCCCCAGGAAGCCGTACCTCTGGCCCAAGGGCGGCAACGTTGGTTACCCAAGGGTGTAGAAAATCCGGCCATGAATGAGTCTGCAGTGACTCCGCCGGCTGCGGCAGACAAGGCAGAGACCGCAGCAACAGCCCCGGCAACAAGTCCAGAAGACATACCTGCTGCCAAAGAGGCACCTGCTGTTGAATCACCAGCAAGGCCTTGGGAGCGTAAAAAGGATCCGAAGAAACACACCTGACGGCACACTGTGTGCGGCACAAGATGGCTTGGGTGATATCCTGAAAGTTCACAATTGACTTTCAGGATTTCACGCGTGTCTGTTCGCAAAATTGGCGGAGTTTTAATTCTTTTTAATCTGGTTTTGTCGCAAGCCTCATGGTCAAATGCGGCCGAGCCCCAGGTGCGGACCTTTCCTTCAAATGTCACTCAGGCCTTCGTGAAAAAAGGCATTGCGGCGGACGACTTCACGGCTTACGCCCTACCAATTTCACCTTTTGTTCACCGAAAGCCGCAGGCTTATGCACATGGCTCCAGTCAGTTGGTCAATCCCGCTTCTGTGGCCAAGGTGTTTACAACAGCCCTTGCTTTGCAAAAGCTTGAATCCACATATCGATTCAAGACGGGTTTTCATGCAGATTCCGAGCCTGTCGATGGCATGTTGAACGGCCCCTTGTATATCAAAGGCAGCGGTGATCCAGCGTTTTTAAGTGCAGACCTGTGGGCTTCATTGCGACAACTGAGAACGAAGGGAGTTGATGTGATCAACGGTCCAGTTGTGCTGGACGACACCGCGTTTACGGAACAAATGCCCAGCCTTGGTCTTGCCGAAGACGACGCCTTTGATGATGCACCTCACCGTGCTTACCATGCCCAGCCCGATGCCTTGTTGCTGAATTTTGGTGCCATGTCGATTGACTTGAAAATCAATGAGAATACGGTGGTTGTGCTGCCTGAAGAGGCGCCCAAAGACTGGGCGTTCGTGTCAGAAATCAATTTGACCGCTGGCGGTTGCGGTGCCTGGAAGAACGGCATGTCGGTGGATTTTTCGAAAGCAGGGCGAAACGTAGTGGTGACTGTGAAGGGCAACTACCCACGCCGCTGTGGGCAATCCCGCTTGCCCATTCGCATTCCCGCACAGGACTGGCTGTGGGAATCGTGGGTGAAAGAGATCTGGTTGCAGTTGGGGGGCAAATTTGCCGGGCCACAAGGCGGGCAAGTGATCAAAGGAGTCACTCCGGCTAACACCATTGCCTTGTACACACATTATGGGAAGCCGCTTGGCGACTTGATCAAGCAAATCAACAAATGGTCAAGCAACGTGATGGCTCGCCATCTCGAATTGGCAGTGGCTGGAACCCCCGAAGCATTTAACGCGCAACTGAAGGACTGGCTGAAGCAGCAGGGGATTTCTTCAAGTGACTGGTTTTTCGAGAACGGCTCAGGTTTGTCCCGCGGTACCCGGATTGATGCCAAAGGCCTTGCAGAGTTTTTGCGAAACATGGCTGCACGATCCGATTTTCCTGATTACCTGGCCAGCTTTCCACGCGCTGGAGCAGACGGTACGCTTCACAGGCGTGTGAACAACATAGACGGGTTTGCTTACTTGAAAACCGGAAGCTTGAACGGCGTACGTGCTCTGGGCGGTTACTTGCGAGACCGCGAGGGGCAGTTGTGGGCCGTTGGGGTGTTGGTGAAAAGCCCAAGGGCCTACGACAGTTGGGGACCCATGGAAAGCTTGCTCGAGTTTATATACAGAGCGGAATAATTCAAGGCAAAAATGATGCGCTTGCCCGCAAGCCTTTCCCAATCTGGGTTTTCCTTTGTTAGACTGATTCATTATTCTCATCCAACAGCACGAGGCCAACATATGGACAACAGCAAAGACAAACTCTTTAGTGACATGAAAATCGTATTGAGCGACGCCGAAGATCTGTTGAAAGCCGCGGCCTCATCGTCGGGCGAGCGTGCGGTCGAACTTCGCGAAAAGGCCTTGGTCAGCCTTCGCCGAGCCAGGGAAGTGATGCAAGACGCCCAGTCGGCTGTGCTTGAAAAAGGCAAGGCAGCTGCACGTGCCACGGATGACTATGTGCACGATCACCCCTGGAAAGCCGTGGGTATTGCCGCCGCGGTGGGTTTTGTATTGGGTTTGATCATTAACCGTCGTTAAAGGTTGGCTGTGCTAAATCCAAATGCGAGGGCAGCACTAAAACGGGTTGTCGCCAGCTTGTTGGGCATGACCCAAACCCGCATTGAATTGGCGGGTGTCGAGTTGGCGCAGGCCCGCCAGGCCACGGTTCGCACCGTGATTTGGTCTTTGCTGACCGCATTGGCAGCAGCGTTTGCCTCTTTGTTTATTTGCCTGCTGGTCATTGCTTTGGCTTGGGATTCGCACCGATTCCTGGCCATTGCCGGGTGTGCTGCTTTCTATGTGGTGCTGGGCGTGTATTTTTACGTGCAACTGAAAGACACCTTGGCCGCACAACCTCCTTTGTTTGAAGCCACGCTGGCTGAATTGGGTCGCGACAAACAAGCTGTGCTGGACAGTTTGAGCAGTGGTGACACCCCTGGGGAGTCGTCATGAGTAAAAAATTCGATGCTCTGGAAGCGCGCAAAGAATTGTTGATGATGAAAGCTCAACTTGAGCGCATGGAGTTTGGCGGTCAGGTTGATGCGTTAAAAAAAGAATTCGCCTGGGTCAATATGTTTCGCCAGTTTGGCGGCTGGTTGGGCAAGCGAAATATGCGGGCGCTTGGGCCAGTGGTCAGCCTCGGAGGCCAGGTTTGGCAGGAGGGCCTGAAAAAGTACCCGCTGCTCGGCATGTTGGCCTCGACTGCTTTGCTGCGTTTTCGCAAACCGGTTTCCAAAGTGGCGTTGCGCGCTGGTTTGGGTGCCGTGGCGCTGGCTGCGGGCATGTTTTGGTTTCAAACGAGAAGCCCTTGGGCTTCCCGTTCAGTGGCCGAGTCTTCTACAGACCCAAACGACTCATAAGTTCACGCACGCGTTCATCCAGTTTGGGATCGGGCTGAATGCTGCGGCCCCACTCCCGAGTGGTTTCACCCGGCCATTTGTTCGTGGCATCCAAACCCATCTTCCCACCCAGTCCACTCACCGGGCTTGCAAAGTCCAGGTAATCAATCGGCGTGTTTTGAATCAGCACGGTATCCCGCACCGGGTCCATTCGCGTGGTGATTGCCCAAATCACTTCTTTCCAGTCGCGGGCGTTTACGTCGTCGTCGACCACCACAATAAATTTGGTGTACATAAATTGACGCAAGAAACTCCAGGCGCCCATCATCACGCGCTTGGCATGACCTGCGTAGGCCTTTTTCATTGAGATTACGGCCATGCGGTAGCTGCAACCTTCGGGCGGCAGGTAGAAGTCCACAATTTCTGGAAACTGCTTTTGCAAGATGGGTACAAATACCTCATTCAGTGCCACGCCAAGCACAGCGGGCTCATCCGGCGGTTTGCCGGTGTAAGTGCTGTGGTAAATGGCATCGTCGCGCAGGGTGATCCTGTCGACAGTGAACACGGGAAACCAGTCTTGTTCATTGTAATAGCCGGTGTGGTCTCCATAAGGGCCCTCTAGCGCACAGTCCCAACCCTTCAAGTACTCGGGTACTGGTGGCGGCTCGCGCAACACGGTAACGCCTTCCCGTATTTCCGGCACCTCGCCATCGGTTCTGCCTTTTCGTGCGGCCACAGCAATCGGGTGTTCGTAGGGGTAAATATGGCCTTCCAGCACCATTTCCGCCTCTGCAGGCACTTGCAGATTATTGCCCTTGCAGGCCACCAGTTCTGTTCGGCTACCCCGCAGCAAACCGGCAAATTGATATTCAGAGAGCGTATCCGGCACCGGCGTGACCGCGCCGAGGATAGTGGCTGGGTCGGCGCCCAAGGCCACTGAAATCGGGAAAGGTTGGCCTGGATGTTTCAAGGCGTGGTCGCGGAAATCGAGCGCGCCACCCCTGTGGGCCAGCCAGCGCATGATCAGGCGGTTTTTTCCAATTTGTTGTTGTCGGTAAATACCCAGGTTCTGCCGCTTGCGATTGGGCCCTTTGGTGACCACCAAACCCCAGGTCAACAGGGGGGCAGCATCGTCGGGCCAGCATGTCCAGATCGGAATCTGGTTAAGGTCAACGTCTGGGCCCTCGACAACGTTTTCCTGACATGGTGCTTTACTGACTACTTTGGGGGCCATCGACAGCACCTGTTTCACCAAAGGCAACTTGTCCAGTGCATCGCGCATTCCCTTGGGTGGCTCAGGTTCTTTCAGGTAGGCCAAGGTGCGGCCGATGTCCCTTAGTGCTTCGGTGTTGCTGGCGCCCATGCCCATGGCCACCCGTTTTGGTGTGCCAAACAAATTGCCCAATACACGGTGTTTGTAGCCTTGTGGTGCGTCAAACAACAAGGCGGGGCCTTCAGCGCGCAATACCTTGTCGCAAAGATGGGTCATTTCCAGAACTGGGCTGACTGATTCGGGGACTCGTTGAAGTTCACCTTCTTTGTAGAGTAAATCGATGAAGTCTCGAAGGTTCTTGTATCGCATTGTGAAAAAAACTACCTGTTTGTGGTCCGGAAGGAACAGTTAACAAGAAATTACAACCCATACCTAGAGGGCTTTTTCAAGCCCCCCAAAAGCGCATAAGGCCTCGTTTTAGGGGTATGTTCTTGTTTTGAGTAGAAAGACTCTACCAGATTTTGCATTGACCCCTGTCCGGGTTGACCCTAGAATCCGCTCAGCTTTGTGACAGGTATCACCTAAGTCACACAAACGCAGTTGGAGGGCAAAACTTAAGGGAACTTAAGTCAGCCTAACTTCATCTTAAGAGTGCTTTGACCATGTAGTGCAAGTAGTAAATGGTTAAAGCAGAACGTTCTGCCTCACGGACAAAATGGAGGCAGATGCACCGCTGAGTCAAACAATGCAGGGTTAAGCCTGCGTTTGCGTAGCAGAGGAGGTTGCATGAAGCAGTACGAAACCGTTCTGAGCGTCAATGGCCAGCAGGTCCAGACCCCGAACTTGATTCAATCATTGAAAAACGCCGTCACCGGTCTTGGTGTGGCCACATCGGTTCTGGTAGCGGGTGCAATAGCAATATTGCTGTCCAATGCCGAACTTCGCAGCCAGGTGTTTTTCTCTGCCCCAGTGCAGGCAATATTCGCCACTGAAATTGACTTGCTTAGTACTGGCCTTGCGGCTGGTGGCGCAGAGGTTGTAAATACCACTGCCAAGTCACCTGCAAATTCATCCGGTTCTAAAAACCTGATGCCAGTGAAGTTCAACTCGATTGATTCGAGCAAACCACTGACAGCAGGTCAGCGGCAGGTTACTTCTTACCTGGCCAAACGCTACAGCGTGTCGCCTGAAGCCGTGGAGTCGATTGTTCGATTGGCTTACAAGGTAGGCAAGGAAGAAAAGGTAGAGCCAACCCTGATCCTGGCGATCGTGGGTATTGAATCTTCCTACAATCCTTTTGCTGCCAGTCCGGTTGGCGCTCGCGGCTTGATGCAGGTGATGCCTAAAATTCACAAAGACAAATTTGAAGCATTGTCACCCGGTGACTGGTCCCCTTTGAACCCTGAAATGAACATGCGAGTGGGTGCCAAAATCATTCGCGAGTACACACGTCGTACAGGCTCCGTTAGTGCCGGTTTGCGTTGGTATGTGGGTGCAGCCATTCATGGCAATGACGGTGGCTATCCTGGCAAAGTGCTGTCGCTTAAATCACGCATTGATTCAACCTACCAGCAAGGTCATCTGGTGGCGTCCCGCGAGAACAGCGAAAAAGTATCCGCTGTAACAGTGCCAGGCTCTGAAGGCTGATCTCTCAGGTCAACTTCGATTAAAAAATTGTATCCGTTCGATGGCAGTCTCTAGCCTGTCCATCGAATTGGCATACGAGAATCGCATCATTTCCTCCCCCCGAAATTCTGAAAAATCCTTGCCGGGCACGGCGCATACCAAAGCCTGCTCCAGCAATTCTTTGCAATAGCGCTCGCTGTTGTAGGGTGACTTCGCGTAAATGTAAAACGCCGAATCGGGCGTTGAATGCAGTTCGATGCCAGCCTTTGGTAGTGCATTGACCATAAAGTCTCTGCGTGCCTTGAAAATCAAACGTCGCTCTTCGCAAATCGCCAGCGTTTCGGGTGTGAAGCAGGCCAGGGCGGCCCATTGTGCCGGGGTGTTTGGACAAATGCTCAGGTTTTGGGCAAATCGTTCAATTGCTGGCAACAGGCTGTCTGGCACCACCATCCACCCCAAGCGCAAACCTGTCATTCCAAAGTACTTGGAGAAGCTGTTGATCACCACCAAGGGGTTTTGTGTGTTGGGTGCACCAGTCACTTGCAGCACGCTTTGTGGCGGACTGTCGTAGCAAAGTGACTGATAAATCTCGTCAACAATTACAAAGCCATTGAGGGCAGTTACACCATCGACTATTTCCCGCATGGCCCGGGGGCTGAGTTGAGTGCCGGTGGGGTTATTGGGTGATGCCAAAAGTACGCCCGCCGTTTTCGGCGTCCATTGGCTGGAAAGATCGGTCCAGGCAGGTTGAAAATTTTCTGCCTCTTGGGTTTGTACAAAGGCGGGAGTTCCGCCTGCCATTTGCACAAAAGTTTTGTTGCAGGGGTAACCGGGGTCGGCCAGTAACACTTCCTCGCCCGGGTTGATCAGGGCAAGGCAGGCATACATGAGCGCAGCCGATGCGCCCGAGGTAATCACGATTTGATGCGCTGGTACCCGAACGTGAAAATTAGTCTGGTAATACTGGCTAATGGCTTCGCGCAGCTCGGGCAGGCCCAAAGCCGCAGTGTATCGGGTTTTGTGTGCCGAGATCGCCCGGGCGAATGCCTGCTCAACGGGCTCGGGCATGGGAAAGTCGGGTTCACCGATAGAAAGGTGAATGACCGGTTTTCCCTCGGCTTGCAAGGCGTCGGCTGCTTTCACCAGTTCCATGACATGGAAGGGTTGAACAAGTTGACTAAGGCTGGACTGCTTCAATTCTTCACCATTGTTAGTGAGTGGCGCCAACAAGTTGCGCGATTTGTGGAAACCCCTAGGGACAGCCTCTCTCGCTGAGCCTATAATTTTCGGTTCTGTTGTTCACCTCAAAGAGAAGATTATATGGCTCAACCAATGGATCAGCGCTTCAGGCAGGCCGCCCTTGAATATCATGAATTTCCAAAGCCTGGGAAATTGCAGATTTCGGCGACTAAAAGCCTGGTCAACCAGCGTGACTTGGCTTTGGCCTATTCTCCCGGTGTTGCAGCAGCCTGTGAAGAAATCGAAGCAGACCCGTCTACTGCGGTGCGTTATACCGCCAAAGCAAACCTGGTGGGTGTGGTCACCAACGGTACGGCCGTGCTTGGTTTGGGTAACATCGGCCCACTGGCCGCCAAGCCAGTGATGGAAGGCAAGGCGGTGTTGTTCAAGAAGTTTGCCGGTATCGATGTGTTTGACATTGAAATCAACGAGAACGACCCCGACAAGCTGATTGAGATTATTGCCTCGCTGGAGCCCACATTTGGCGGCATCAACCTTGAAGACATCAAGGCGCCTGATTGCTTCAAGGTAGAACGTGCCTTGCGTGGGCGCATGAATATTCCTGTGTTCCACGACGATCAGCACGGCACCGCAATTGTGGTGGGTGCAGCCATTTTGAATGGCCTCGAGGTGATCGGCAAGAAACTGGATGAAGTGAAATTTGTGGTGTCTGGCGCGGGTGCTGCGGCATTGGCTTGCCTGGAGTTGCTGGTTGAGTTGGGCTTGCCGCGCAAAAACGTGTGGGTCACCGACATTGATGGCGTGGTTTACAAAGGCCGCACCACCAATATGGACCCTGATAAAGATTTATTTGCACAAGACACCACGGCTCGCACTTTGGCCGACGTAATCAAAGAAGCGGATGTATTTTTGGGTTTGTCTGCCGGCGGTGTGCTGAAGCAAGACATGGTGCGGGCCATGGCCGCCAAGCCTTTGATTCTGGCGCTGGCCAACCCCACACCTGAAATTCTGCCCGAGCAGGTCAAGGAAGTTCGCGACGACGCCATTATGTGTACAGGCCGCACTGACTATCCGAACCAGGTGAACAATGTATTGTGTTTCCCCTTTATTTTCCGGGGTGCACTCGATGTGGGTGCAACCACAATTACCAAGGAAATGGAAATTGCAGCGGTTCGTGCCGTGGCAGAGCTGGCACGTAAAGAGCAATCGGATGTGGTCGCGTCTGCGTACCGTACCCAAAACCTGAGTTTTGGTCCTGAATACCTGATTCCCAAACCCTTTGACCCTCGCCTGATTGTTCACATTGCGCCAGCGGTTGCCAAAGCAGCCATGGAAAGCGGCGTTGCAACCCGCCCAATCGCAGACCTGGAAGCTTACAAAGATCAGTTGCAGCAGTTTGTGTACCATTCCGGTACCTTCATGAAGCCGATTTTTGCGGTGGCCAAACGTTGTGTGGCTGAAACACCGCAAACCTCCCGCATTGTGTTTGCTGAAGGTGAAGACGAACGCGTGATGCGTGCAGTGCAGGTGGTGGTGGATGAAGCCATTGCCAAGCCCATCATGATTGGTCGCCCCGCAGTGATTGAGCGTCGTCTTGAGCGCTTTGGTCTGCGCATTAAAGCGGGCGTTGATTTTGAGTTGATCAACCCTGAGTACGATGAGCGCTACAAAGACTACTGGCGCATGTATCACGACTTGACCAAGCGCAAGGGTGTGACCGAGGCTTACGCAAAAATTGAAATGCGTCGTCGCAATACGCTGATTGGTTCAATGATGATTCACAAAGGCAATGCAGACGGCATGATTTGTGGCACCTTCGGCACCCATTCCCTGCATTTGCATTACGTGGACCAAGTGCTGGGTCGCCGTGCAGGCTGCAATACCTACGGTGCAATGAATGGCCTGATGTTGACCAATCGTCAGGTGTTTTTGGTCGATACCCATGTGAACTACGACCCCACTGCCGAACAAATTGCTGAAATTACATTGATGGCGGCTGAGGAAATGTTGCGTTTGGGTGTTCAACCCAAGGCCGCATTGCTGTCCCATTCCAACTTTGGTTCGAGCAATCAGCCCTCTGCCGTGAAAATGCGTGAAGCGCTTCAAATTCTCCGCAACATTGCGCCATGGCTCGAAGTCGACGGCGAGATGCACGGCGATTGCGCCATTGACGAACAGGTACGTAACACCATTTTCTCGGGTTCTACCCTGACTGGTGAAGCCAATTTGCTGGTATGCCCAAATATTGACGCGGCCAATATTTCCTACAACTTGCTGAAGTCAGCAGCAGGCAATGGCATTGCGGTGGGTCCGATTTTGTTGGGCTCTGACAAACCGGTTCACATTTTGACGGCGTCGGCCACGGTTCGTCGTATCGTCAACATGACCGCACTGACAGTGCTCGACTCAAACTCAGAGCGGGTTAGTTCAATTTAAACCCGTACTTTAAAACAACAAATGGGCGTGCAAGACACGCCTGTTTTTGTTTTAACTTACCCAAAATGTGTCGCACAATGGTTTCATGAGCGAACGCAACACATTTCACAGTGAAGACCATGATGACATCACCGGACTGGTGTTGTCAGGCGGTGGTGCGCGGGCCGCCTACCAAGTGGGTGTGCTGCATCAGCTTGCCAAGTGGTTTGAACAAGAAAACAAGCGCGAGTTTGATTTTCCGTTCAAGATTTTGTGTGGTACGTCGGCCGGGGCAATCAATGCCGCAGCGCTTGCATGTGCTGGGCGCAACTTTTACCAGTCCACTGACCGAATGCTCAAGGTCTGGGAAAACTTCAGTTCTGAGCAAGTATTCCGGTCTGATTCGCTTGGCATTATTCGCACAGGCGCGCGCTGGTTGTCGGCGCTTTCAATTGGCTGGATGTTGCGCAAGCGTCCGAAGTGTTTGCTCGACAATTCCCCCCTGTCTCATTTAATGCATCAGTTGCTGCATTTTCGCAGGTTGGACGAGGCACTCGAGAACGGTACCATTCACGCCTTGGCTGTGACTGCATCCAGTTACAGTTCGGGGCGCAGCGTGACTTTTTTCCAAACCCAGAGAGCCATCGAAAGTTGGGCGAGAACGCAGCGTGTGGCGTTGCCAGACCGAATCACGGTTGAGCATCTCTTGGCCTCCGCAGCAATTCCTTTTGTATTTCCAGCCGTAAAACTGAACATTGAAGGGCAAATGGAGCATTTTGGTGATGGGTCCATTCGTCAGCTTGCACCCATTAGTCCAGCGATTCATTTGGGGGCAAACCGGGTGATGGTGATTGGTTCGAGTCAGTCAGACAAGGACCATACCCAGCCTGTTGAAGTTCAAAACGCTTATCCCAGCTTGGCTCAAATTGCGGGCCATGCAATGGCGTCCATTTTCCTGGACAGTTTGTCGATTGACATTGAGCGCCTGAGCCGGGTGAACAAAACCTTGGGTTTATTGCCGCCCGAGATGGCAAACAAAACCACATTGAAACCGATCGAGTTGTTGGTCATTTCGCCCTCGGAGCGAATTGATGAGATTGCAGCACGTCACACTCAAGACCTGCCAAGACCAGTGCGTACCTTGTTGTCCGCTTTGGGAGCTACCGAGGCCAGTGGTTCGTCATTGGCCAGTTATTTGCTGTTCGAGTCAAATTACACACGCGAGCTGATTCGCATGGGTATCGCCGATACGATTGCCAAGCGAGAGGCCGTGTTCGAGTTCTTTCACCTGGGTCAGTCTGGCCGCTGAGTTCCGCGCAAAGCCGCGTTACAATTGACGCTTCGAGGCAGTTCGGGCGTTTTCTTTCCATGTACTCACCTTTGGTTTCCGCTGCTTGGCATGCCAGGATGACTCACGCCGAAGGTGCGGATGGCCTTTGTGTGGCGCATGGCAAGCCTGTTCGGGTGCTCAGTACCTTTGACCCAGGTCAGGTGCGCACCCTGATCGAGCAAGCGCACGATTTGTCCAATCAAGGTTTGTATGTGGTGGGCGGCTTAAGTTACGAGGCTGCGTCAGCATTCGATCCTGCCTTGATTGTTTGTGATTCAACCGACTTCCCCTTGCTGGAATTTCATGCCTTTGCGCCGACTCAGGTGAGTTTGCTGGGTATGTGTGACTTGCAACGTCTTCCTCTTGATCACGCATTGTTGCCGTGGCTGGATCAACAAAACTACGACAATTATCATGACACCTACCAGCAGGTGCAGCAGGCCATTGAGGCGGGCGAGTTTTACCAAATCAACCTGACGACGCGGCTGAAAGCAGACAATCCCAAGTTGGATGCGTGGGCGTTATTTCAGCACCTCTATGCCAGTCAGCCTGCACCTCAAAGTCTTTTTTTGCGCGGAAGCACATTCAATGCGATCAGCCTGTCGCCCGAGTTGTTTTTTAGCTGGGATGGCAGCGAATTGCAGACTGCACCGATGAAGGGAACCCGCCGACCGGTGGAGGGTAGTCTGGATGTGCTTAGCGACAGCGAAAAGGATCGTGCCGAGAATGTCATGATTGTCGATCTGTTGCGAAACGACATGGCCAAAATATGCCAACCCAAGTCGGTGCAGGTGCGTTCGCTTTTCGATGTGATGCATTTGCCCACAGTGGACCAAATGACGTCCAGTATTTCCGGGCGAACTTTGCCAAATGCTACTTTGGCTGATTTGTTTGCAGCCTTGTTTCCTTGCGGCAGTGTGACTGGTGCACCCAAATCGCAGGCCATGCTGCGAATTTCGCAGTGGGAGCGATCCCCACGAAAATTGTATTGCGGCGCTTTGGGCGTGTTGAGCCCGGGCGGCCATGCACATTTCAATGTGCCCATTCGTACGGTTATAGAGCAAGCCGATGCGTTGGAATACGGTGTGGGTAGCGGCATTACCTGGTATTCCACAGCGCGAGATGAAAAAAAAGAGTGGTGGCAGAAAACCACTTTTCTACGGGAAGCCACTTGCGATTTTCAGGTGCTTGAAACCTTGCGCCTGGAACAAGGGCAGTGGCTCAATCTCGATGAGCATGTCAGTCGAATGTCGACTTCGGCCAATCGGTTTTCTTTTCTGTGTGAAGAACACTTGATACGTCAGAAATTAGAAGACATCGCAAGCGAGAACGCCCAAGGTCTTTTTCGTGCGCGTTGTTTACTGGATGCCCGGGGTGAGTTGACCGTCGAGTTGCATGAATTCAATGTGAATCCATTGCCCGTTGTTGTGCGGTTGGCTGATTCACCCATGCGGGGCAAGCCCGAGTTCGTTCTTCACAAAACCACCTATCGACCTGAGTATTCGTATTTTCAGAATCAGTCCAATGGCGCGTTCGATGTGCTCCTCTTCAGCCCCCAAGGTTTGATTACCGAAACCTGCCGGTGCAATGTGGTGCTGAAAATTGGTGGCGAGTGGTTAACGCCACAAATTAGTGAAAGTGCCGATACTTATTTGTTACCCGGGGTGTTGCGGGGGCGCCTTTTAAGGGAAAATACGATTCGGCAAACCACACTGAATGTGCAAGACTTGCAACGCGCTGATGAAGTGTGGTTGATCAATAGCTTGCGAGGCTGGGTGCCCGTGGCAAAAGTGGTTGATGCACATGACTCGGTGCTTTTTTCTGCCAACTAAAAATAAATAATAATCAAAAAGGGATGTGAAATGAACCCGACCACCATAGAACTGATTGGCGCAATTTTGTTTGCCATCGCAGTCATTCATACTTTTTCTACCAAATACTTTGAGCGCCTGGCGCACACGCAGCCCAACCACGCTGGCCTGTGGCATTTGCTCGGTGAGGTCGAGGCCGTATTTGGTTTCTGGGCCATGGTGCTTGTGGTGTTCATGTTTTTCATCATTGGGCAAAGTGGTGCCGTTGAGTACATTGACACGCGCAATTACACCGAGCCTTTGTTTGTGTTTGCCATTATGGTGATTGCTGGAAGCAAGCCAATTCTGGTGCTGGCTGGTCGCATTGTGCGTGTGGTGGCATCGCTCATTCCGATAGACAGGCAAGTGGCTTACTTTTTCACCACCTTGTCGATTGTGCCGCTGCTGGGCTCTTTCATCACCGAGCCTGCGGCCATGACCCTTGCCGCCTTTTTGTTGCGTGACCGGTTTTACACGCAGGGCATTAGCAACAAGTTGATGTACGGCACATTGGGTGTGCTTTTCGTGAACATTTCAATCGGTGGAACATTGACCCCTTTTGCCGCACCGCCCGTGCTGATGGTGGCTGCCAAGTGGGGTTTTGACATGCAGTACATGCTGACCATGTTTGGCTGGAAAGCAGCGATTGCCGTGTTTGTGAATGCGACGGCACTCACCTTTCTGTTTGCCAAAGAACTGACAGCCATGAAAAAGCCCGCTGAAAACGGCCCCAAAGAAGACATGCCATTTTGGGTCATCGCTACGCACTTGCTATTTTTGGTTGGTGTGGTGGTGTTTGCTCACCACGCAGCCATGTTCATGGGTTTATTTCTTTTCTTCCTTGGTTACACGTCGGCTTACAGCCGTTATCAAGACAAATTGATTTTGAAAGAAGGTTTGATGGTTGCGTTTTTCCTGGCAGGCTTGGTGGTGTTGGGAGGCATGCAAGCGTGGTGGCTGCAAGACACATTGAAGGGCATGAGCCCGACCGCGCTTTACTATGGGGCAACTGCATTGACAGCGATTACCGACAACGCGGCACTCACCTATCTTGGTTCGCTGGTCGAGGGCGTGAATGACCAGTTTAAGTATGCGCTGGTGGCTGGCGCGGTAACGGGTGGTGGTTTGACCGTAATTGCCAACGCGCCAAACCCTGCAGGCTTTGCCATTTTGCAAAAGTATTTCAACGATGGATCAATTAATGCTGGCAAGTTGTTTTTAGCCGCACTTGCCCCTACGCTGGTGGCAGTTGTAGCTTTTCAGTTCTTTTAAACCGCTTTCGGGAATTTTGCTTTGAGCGAACAAAACATCGATTATCACGATCAAGAGCCAGTCATCGAGCTGCCTCATGATCTCGATGATGCACAGCGGGCTTTGGCCGAAGTGCAGGCCATGTTGCGCAAACAAAGAGTAATCGAGAGTGTTGTTCACAATCAGCAAACTACCGTAAATCCCGAGCGGCAAAGTTTGGTCGAGGAGCTGGTGCACCGCCAACACCTGACCGAACTTGGCAACAAGTTGTACTTGTTGCACCCCGCAGACGTGGCTTATGTGCTTGAAAGCCTGCCGCAAGAAGACCGTATGTTGGTGTGGGGCTTGGTCCGTTCTGACCGCGACGGTGACATTCTTCTCGAGTTGAGTGATGCAGTTCGGGAAACGTTGATCAAGTCCATGGACAGCGAAGAACTGTTCGCTGCCACTGAGTCGCTTGATGCCGATGAAATTGCGGAACTTGCCCCCGACCTGCCGCGCGATGTGGTGGAGAAACTGGCCAGCAGCTTGAGCCTTGAGGAGCGCGAACAATTGCGCGCCGCCATGAGCTACCCCGAAGACACCGTGGGTGAGCGCATGGACTTCGACATGGTGACCATTCGCGACGACGTAACGCTTGAGGTGGTGCTGCGTTACTTGCGCCGGTTTGACGAGCTGCCTGATCAAACCGACCAGGTATTTGTGGTGGACCGCGTGGATCATTTCAAGGGCAGTTTGCCCTTGGACCGCTTGCTGGTGAACGAACCGGAAACACTGGTGAGCGAGGTCATGAGCCGCGAGGTGCTGATGTTGTCGGCACTGGATGATGCCTACGAGGCTGCCCAGGCTTTCGAGCGATACGACCTGGTGTCTGCCCCAGTACTCGATCCATCGGGCAAGTTGATCGGCCGTTTGACCGTGAATGAAGTGGTGGACGTGATCCGTGAAGAAAGCGAAGCTGATTTGCTCTCGAGCGCCGGTTTGCGTGAAGAAGAAGACTTGTTTGCGTCGGTGTGGGAGTCGGCCAAAAACCGGTGGTTGTGGTTGGGTTTGAACCTTTGCACTGCATTTTTTGCCAGTCGTGTGATCGATACATTTGAAGGCACAATTGCGAAAGTGGTGGCCTTGGCCACCCTGATGCCTATTGTGGCTGGCATTGCAGGTAATTCGGGCAACCAGACCATGACCCTGATGATCCGCTCCCTGGCATTGGGTCAGGTCACGGCAGCCAACTTCAAGTTGCTGTTGAAAAAAGAACTGGCGATCGCCGGGTTGAATGGCTTGGTGTGGGGCAGTGTGGCGGGCCTGGCGGCCTGGGGGCTGTACTTCGGGTCGCCCAATGCGGTCATGTTGGGTTTGTTGATGACACTTGCAGTGATGCTAAACCTTTTGGTTGGTTCCTTGATTGGGGTCATGGTTCCATTGGGACTTGAGAAAATGGGCCGTGATCCTGCCATGGGTTCATCGGTGCTGTTGACATTCACGACCGACAGCATGGGCTTTTTCATCTTCCTGGGACTGGCCTCCCTGTTCTTTTAAGGCTGCGGCAGCACATGCCTTTTGTCTCTATCGTCATGCCGGTGTACAACGAGGTGCCGGGCCCCGGTGACGATTCATTGTCGGTTCGAATTCATGCACTTATTGAACTGCTGAGGCAGGGCGACGAGTTGTTGTTGGTTGATGGGGGCTCCACTGACCACAGTTGGGCCACCTTGCAATTGTTGGCTGTTCACCCGCAAGTTACTGCAATTCAAAGCGGTAAGGGGCGGGCGCAACAAATGAATTCGGGTGCAGCTCAAGCCCGTGGCGAGGTTCTTTTGTTTTTACATGCCGATACCGTGTTGAATTCTGAAGCCTGGTCGGCTTTGTTGACGAAGCTGAATGAATGCCTGTGGGGTCGGTTTGACGTGCGCATCGAAGGCAAAAGTGCCTGGTTGCCCGTGGTGGCCTGGTTCATGAATCGTCGATCAAGGCTCAGCAAAATTGGTACAGGTGATCAGGCCTTGTTTGTTAGCCGAGCGCTTTTCAATCGCGTTGGGGGGTTTCCGGATCAGTCTTTGATGGAAGACATTGAATTGTGCAAGCGCCTGAAGCGAGTCGCACCGCGACAATTCCTTGCCATTTCCTCTCAGGTATTCACCTCGGGGCGTCGCTGGGATTTAAATGGTGCTTGGGCAACTATTCTATTGATGTGGCGTTTCCGATTTTTGTATTGGCGCGGTGTGTCGGCTGAGACTTTGGCAAAGCTGTATGCAGACACTCGGCAAAAGTCACCTTTGACGGTGGCCGTATTTGCCAAGTACCCGTATCCTGGGCGAGTTAAAACAAGATTGGCGCCATTGCTCGGTGCTGAACAATGCGCCGCATTTGCGCGATACCTGTTGTTGAGTACCTTGGATAAACTACAAGGCATGAACGTGGTCTTGTGGACCGACGGCGGAAGTGATCAGCAATGGGCTGAGTTGCTGCGTGGCAGGGCAGTGCAGCGTTGTGTGCAGCCAGAAGGGCATTTGGGCAAACGAATGCAAACTGCCGTTGAAACTCATTTAAAGCGCAGTGAACTGGTGGTGCTACTGGGGCCAGATGCGATCGAGTTTACCCAGGCCGATTTGCATGAATTGCAAAGAGCCGCCAGGCAGTGCGGACTGGCGTTTGTGCCCGCACACGATGGCGGTTATGTGGCCCTGGCGTGCAACCGCAATGTGCCTGAAATTTTCTCTGCCTCCATTGCATGGGGTACCGCCAGTGTGGCTGAGCAAACCCGCGCGGCACTGCAGCAGCACCACTTGTCTGCTGTGTGGTTGCCTTCGCAATTGGACATCGATGAACCCGCTGATCTTGACCGGGCGATTGAATTGGGTTGTTTACCTGTTGATTGGCCAGTGCGTTATCAAGCGACTGAATAGAAATGACGAAAGGTTTTTTTATGATCATTTTGGCGCGAAAAGCACGTGTTTTTAAAGTACCTGCATTGCTTGCTTTGATGGGTGTGTTGAGTGGTGTGAATGCTCAGGACATCAGTTCATTGAAGCCTTGGCCTGCGGAACCCGCTGCGGGAATTCCTGTACCCTGGAAGGCGCAGTACCACCCGGATATTGCTGCGCATACTCAATTCAAATTGTTGAAGCAGGGTGATCAGACGGTGTTGCAAGCGGAGGCTGATATGGCCTACGGGACCTTGGTGCATCCGTTTTCCAAGCCGGTGGTGCTGAAAACTTTGAGTTGGGATTGGCAAGTATTGATGCAGCCGACCAAGGCCAATTTACAAACCAAGGCAGGCGACGATGCCGGAGCGAAGGTGTGTACCTTTATTCAGATTGATGAAGGAAAACTCGGTTTGGGAACTCGCCTCGCTTTGGCTGCGGCGCGTACTTTATCCGGTGAGCGTTTGCCCGCTGCAACCTTGTGTTATGTGTGGGGAACGCCAGGTGAGAAAACAGGGCAAGTGTTTGACAACCCCTACACCG
The DNA here is from genome assembly GCF_043511195.1 of Limnobacter sp. Taxonomy (NCBI): domain Bacteria; kingdom Pseudomonadati; phylum Pseudomonadota; class Betaproteobacteria; order Burkholderiales; family Burkholderiaceae; genus Limnobacter; species Limnobacter sp. The sequence continues at coordinate 1,468,062 of NZ_CP121330.1, forward strand.
ATCGAGTGAAAAACATGGTGATTCGCGATGCTGCAAGCGCCTCCGGCTTGATTTCCGAGAACAGGGATTTGCAGGCAGACGCGCGGAAAGCCTTCGGCAAAGAATTGCCGGAAGGCCCCGTGATGTTCACCGCCATTGCGTTGGGTGCCGATTCAGACAATACCAAGTCGAAAGCCAAAGCCTTGTTTGGTAGTCTCAGTGCACAGTGAACACGCCAGTTCAGCCTTGATTCAGATTCATGGTTTTCACAATTCGTTCGCAGTAGCGCGCAATCTGATCAATTTCCAGATTCACCGGGCTGCCAGCTTTCAAGTGTTTGAGCGTGGTCATTTGAACGGTGTGTGGAATCAGGTTGATGTGAATATCGCATTCACCTGTGGCATGGTCGTCCACTTTGTTGACGGTCAAACTGACGCCGTTTACTGTCACTGAGCCCTTGTAGGCAAAGAACGGCGACAGGGTTTTCGGCGCGCGAATTTGCAGGTGCCAGCTTTCACCCACGGGTGAAAAATCAACCACGTCACCCAGTCCGTCTACATGACCGCTTACCAAATGCCCGCCCACGCGATCAGACAATCTCATTGCCTTTTCAAGGTTAACCTCTCCCGGCTGGCTCAAGCCCACGGTTTTCGACAAACTTTCCTGCGATACATCGACGTGAAAGGTTTGAGCTTCCATGGCCACCACTGTCATGCAAGCGCCTTGAATGGCAATGCTGTCACCCAGTTTGACATCTGAAAAATCGAGCGTGGGTGCATGCACAGCGAGTCGAACTCCCGCGTATGCAGAGTTTTGAAGGGGCTCTACAGTTTTAATTTGTCCAATTGATTCAATGATGCCGGAGAACATGTTTGCTACTACTCCTGATTATTTCGAACCCACGTAATGCGCAGGTCTTGTCCTTTTTGTTCAAACGAATGAATGGTCCAGTCCACATAGGCGGGAAGGGCATCAAGTTCAGGCAAGCGGAACAGGCCTTGGCCTGGTCCCAGGAAGCGCGGGGCAATGTATTGAACGATTTCATCCACCAACCCGGCTTGCAGGAAAGACCCGTTCAATCCAAAACCTGCCTCAAGATGAAGTTCATTGATGCCACGTGCGGCCAGTTCTTGCAACAGCCGCAACAGGTCGGTTTTCACTTTGCCTGCATGCAGGCCCGCGGCAACAGGCGCCACGTTCAGTGCTTCGATATTGACGGCATTGGGGTGGGTGCCCAGCCATGCGGGTGGCTGCAGCTCAGTGTGGGCAATCAGCACCTTGCCGGTTTGCAGCAATCGCGCATCGGGCGATATTTCCAGCTTGCTGTCCACGACCACCTTCAGTGGCTGGCGTTCGGTGTCGATGCCGCGCACATTCAATTGTGGGTTGTCCGCTTTCACTGTGCCAATGCCGCTGAGTACAGCACAGGCCTGCGCACGCAGGTGGTGTCCGTCAAGTCGCGCTTCTTCGCCGGTGATCCACTGGCTTACGCCATTGTTCAGCGCGCTGATGCCGTCTGCGCTGCTGGCTACTTTCAATCGCACCCAGGGGCGCTTGTGTTCCATGCGGCTGAAAAAGCCTCGGTTGATCCAACGGGCATTTTCAATTAAAACGCCATGGGACGTTTCAATGCCTGCTGCTTGCAAAATGGCCATGCCCTGGCCTGCCACCAGTGGGTTGGGGTCGAGTACGGCGGCAACAACCCGTTTTACACCGGTGCCCACCAGCGCTTCTGCGCAAGGGCCTGTGCGACCATGGTGTGCGCAGGGTTCAAGGGTGACATAGGCTGTGCTGTCTTGCAGGGAAATACCGCGCGCTTTGGCGTCGGCGATGGCTTGCACTTCGGCGTGACCTTCGCCTGCCCTGGCATGAAAGCCTTCAGCAATGGCAACGCCATCGCGTACAAACACGCAACCCACGCGTGGATTTGGCGTGGTGCTGTACTGGCCCTTCCAGGCCAGGTTCAGCGCCTGCTGCATCCAGTGTTCGTCGTTGTGATGAATACTAGCCATGGTCTCAGTTACTTTTAAACGCCTTTTTTGACAGTGGAACGGGCTTTGGGTTTGGGTGCGCTTGCTACGTTCTCGGCAGGTGCGGTCAGGTGGGCAATTTCTTCCGAGAAACTTTGCAGGTCTTCGAAGCTTTTGTAGACCGATGCAAAGCGAATGTAGGCAACGGTATCCAGTTGTTTGAGTTGCTGCATCACCAACTCGCCTAAAAACTTGGTGTCGACCTCGCGCGCTGCGCTCACCAGCAGTTTTTCTTCAATACTTGAAATGGCTTCATCAATGGCCTCGGCGCGAACGGGGCGTTTGCGCAGGGCAAGCATTAAGCTGCCACGCAATTTGTCGCGAGAAAACTCAACTCGGGAGCCGTCTTTTTTGACGATGGCGGGCAGAAACAGTTCTGCCCGTTCGTAGGTGGTGAATCGTTTGCCACAACTGCTGCATTGCCTGCGGCGGCGAATCGCGTCGCCTTCTTCAGACGTACGCGAGTCGACCACCTGGGTGTCGGCGTTGCCACAGAAGGGGCATTTCATAACGCCGCCGCCCCTTGCTTACTTGTAAACAGGGAACTGGCTGGTCAATTCCTTGACCTTGGCACGAACGGTGGCCAATGTGGCTTCGTCCTCTGGGTTTTCCAAAACGTCGGCGAGCAAGTGGCCAACCGCGCGGGCTTGCTCTTCCTTGAAGCCGCGAGTGGTCATGGCCGGGCTGCCCAAGCGAATGCCGCTGGTTACAAATGGCTTTTCAGGGTCATTTGGAATGGCGTTTTTGTTCACGGTAATGTGCGCGTTGCCCAAAGCCGCTTCGGCTGCTTTGCCGGTAATGCCCTTGGCCCGCAGGTCAACCAGCATGACGTGGCTTTCGGTGCGACCAGAGACAATGCGCAAACCGCGCTCGACCAGTGTTTCAGCCAATGCTTTGGCGTTCAATACCACTTGTTGCTGGTATTCCTTAAATGAAGGCTGCAGGGCTTCGTGGAAAGCCACAGCTTTACCGGCGATTACGTGCATCAAAGGGCCACCCTGAATGCCAGGGAAAATCGCACTGTTGATTTTCTTGGCCAGTTCTTCTTTCATCAAGATGATACCGCCGCGTGGGCCACGCAGTGATTTGTGCGTGGTCGATGTACATACATCAGCATGTGGCACCGGGTTGGGGTACACACCCGCTGCAATCAGACCCGCGTAGTGGGCCATGTCCACCATGAAGTAGGCGCCCACTTCCTTGGCAATTTTTGCAAAGCGTTCGAAATCAATGCGCAGTGCGTAAGCTGACGCGCCGGCGATGATGATTTTTGGTTTGTGTTCACGGGCCAGGGCTTCAACCTGGTCGTAATCAATGGCTTCTTCCTTGTTCAGGCCGTAGGACACCACGTTGAACCACTTTCCAGACATGTTCAGTGGCATGCCGTGTGTAAGGTGTCCGCCTTCAGCAAGCGACAGGCCCATGATGGTGTCGCCAGGCTGCAGCAAGGCGAAGAACACGGCCTGGTTGGCCTGCGAGCCAGAGTTGGGTTGCACGTTGGCGGCTTCAGCGCCAAAAAGCTTTTTCAGGCGCTCAATGGCCAGGTCTTCAACCACGTCCACGTGCTCGCAACCGCCGTAGTAGCGCTTGCCAGGGTAACCCTCGGCGTATTTGTTGGTCAGCTGTGAACCCTGGGCTTCCATTACGGCTGGGCTCGCGTAGTTCTCAGACGCGATCAGCTCGATGTGGTCTTCCTGACGGGTGGTTTCCTGCTGCATGGCAGTCCACAATTCTGGGTCGGTTTGGGCGATGCCCTTTTGGCGGTCAAACATAACGATTTCCGGAAAGGATTGGGTTCAAGACAAGCCCAACATTCTAAATGATTTCAAGCGATTCGACCATCGACTTCGTCCATGTTTTGGCCGGGTTTATCGTTGTTCAAATGCCCCAGCCAGGCCCACACGGGTACGCTTTTATCGCCTGAAGGCTCAATGTTGATCACGTTCAGGGCGCAGTTGGGCAGTTGCCAGTCACGTTGTTTTTCAAGCGGTTCGCCCGCGCAGTACCGGTAAATACAATCCAGTACACCGCCGTGGGCCACCAACAGCGTGGTACGGCCTTGTTGTTCAGTTGCGATTTGTTGAAATGCAGATACTACGCGCTGGTAAAACTGCTCCAGGCTTTCGCCACCCAACAAGGGTGCATCGGGTACGCGGTTGCGAAGACTGGCAAATTCTTCTGGGCTTTTCTCGCGCATTTCATCGCCAGTCAGCCCGGACAGGTGCCCGTAGTTTCGTTCGCGCAGGCTGTTGCTCAACACGATTGCGGGGGTTTTGTCGCCATGAATTGTTTTGGCGGTGGTGTGGGCGCGGCCCAGGTCGCTGCTGACGCAATATTCGTAAAGCTGCATGCCAGCCGCTTCCAGCAGATCAAAATAACGCCGAACAAGTTGGGCCTGCAACACGCCGTGGGTATTCAGGGCAATGTCGGTGTGCCCCTGAAAACGTTTTTCCTTGTTCCAGTCTGTTTCGCCATGGCGCACCAGAATGAAACGGGTGCCCTTGGGTTTCTTGCTGACAACGGTTCGGAAATTCGAGGCGTGTGTACTCAATTCAACTGCACCCTTGCGAATCGGCGTTTGCCCACCTGAATCACATGGCTGCCTTTGGGCAGGCGGGTTGCTTTGTCAGTCACCTTTTCACCTTCAATTTTTACGCCACCTTGTTGAATGTTCCGGTTGGCGTCGCTGCTGCTTTCACACAGCCCGGCTGATTTCAGTACCCACGCCAAGCCTGCGTCGGTTTCACCCTCCGGCAATTCCAAAACCACTTCGGGCATGTCGTCGGGAAGAACACCCTGCTTGAAGCGGGCTTCAAATTCAGCCAGGGCGTCCACAGCGGCTTGCTGGCTGTGAAAACGGGTCACCAGTTCCTGGGCCAGGGCCACCTTTGCATTGCGCGGATTTTCCCCATTGGCACAGGCGGTTTTAAGGGTTTCGATTTCCGCAATTGATTTGAAGCTGAGCAGGGTGTACCAGTTCCACATTAAATTGTCTGAAATCGACATCACCTTGCCAAACATGTTCGACGGGGTTTCGGTCACGCCCACGTAGTTGTTCTTGGACTTTGACATTTTGTCGACGCCATCCGTGCCCACCAGCAACGGCATGGTCAAAACACATTGCTGGGCCTGCCCGTGTTGTTTCTGAAGTTCACGGCCCACCAGCAAGTTGAATTTCTGGTCGGTGCCGCCCATTTCCAGATCCGATTGAAGGGCCACGGAATCATAGCCTTGCATCAGCGGGTACAGAAACTCGTGAATAGCAATGGGAATACCCCCTTGATATCGCTTTGTAAAGTCTTCCCTTTCCAGCATTCTTGCAACTGTGTAGCTGGAAGCCAGTTTGATCATGCCATCGGCGCCCAAGGGCATGCACCATTCACTGTTGAATCGAATTTCAGTTTTGTCAGCATCCAGAATTTTCACAGCTTGCTGATGGTAGGTTTTGGCGTTTTCCTGAATTTGCTCGCGAGTCAACGGTGGGCGTGTGCTGTTTCGACCGGAAGGGTCGCCGATCATCGAGGTGAAGTCGCCAATCAGGAAAATAACCTGATGGCCCAAGTCTTGAAGTTGGCGAAGCTTGTTGAGTACCACGGTGTGACCCAAATGAATGTCGGGTGCCGTAGGGTCCAATCCCAATTTGATGCGCAGGGGTTTGCCTGTTTTTTCGCTTTGAACCAGTTTCTGAATCCACTCCGATTCAATTAACAGTTCTTCGCAGCCGCGCTTGGTCACTTCAAGTGCGTGCCGAACGGAATCAGACAAATTCTCAGTAATTTCCGTAATTTTGGGGGGGCTACTATCAGGTGACTGGTTCATTTGGCAATCCTTTGTTACACTCTTGCAAACTTCAGTGTTGTATTTTTGAAAATAAAGCTGATTGTGGGCGATCGGCTCGTGAACTTTCACACCTCTAAAACTAAAACATGATGCTTCAGAATTTACTAGAGCGAGCAATCGCCGCATGGGGACAGGGTTTTTCTCTTACCAAGCACCTTATCAAGTCGGGGTGGCAATATGCCGACTCCGCGCTTCCCCAATCTCACAATCATAGAAAGTGGGTCATTGTAGGGTTTTTTTCGTTCCCTGTTCTTGGTGCAGTGGTTGCAATCGCTGGCTCTGTTCAAAATTCCCCGGTCGATTCCGCCCTGTTGAACTCCGAGGTCGTGGTCGAGGCTGTGGAGTTGAATTTGGCCGAACAGGGCGTGTACACCTTTGACCCTTTGGTGGCTGAAGAACGTATTCGCCGGGGCGATACCCTGGTGGGTTTGCTTGACCGAATGGGCGTAAACACCAGCGGCTTGGCGGCTTTTTTGGGGCAAGACAAAACAGCGCGTAACCTGGTTAATTTGCGCGCCGGGCGAGTGCTCACGGTTCAACAAACTGCCGACGGTGATTTGCAATGGCTGCGCTACAAAAGCGGTATCGATGAAGACAGCCAGGAATCGATTCTGGTTCAAAAAACAAACGGTCAATTCACCGCCAAGCTTGAATCTGTAAATTTTCAGAAGCAAATCGTATTTCGTTCTGGGCAAATTGAGTCTTCCCTGTTCGCTGCGGCTGACAAGTCCGGGATGCCAGATTCCGTCGCAATTCAGCTAACAGAAATTTTCGGCTCTGACATCGATTTTCACCGTGAGCTACGCAAGGGCGACGAGTTCAAGGTTGTGTATGAAGACTTGACCCTCGAAGGCCGTTCTGCGCGAGCGGGTCGGGTATTGGCCGTAGAATTTGTGAACAACAACAAGCCGTTCAAGGCCTATTGGTTTGCGCCAAGCGGTAACCGCAATGCGGGGTATTACAACGAGGAAGGCCGTAGCCTGAAAAAGTCTTTCCTGCGCTCACCCCTTGCATTCTCACGCATTTCCTCGGGTTTCACCCCCCGTCGTTTCCATCCGATCCAACAGCGCTGGAAAGCGCACAACGGCGTTGATTACGCAGCCCCCACGGGCACGCCCATCATGGCCACCGCAAGTGGTACGGTCAAGTTCGCCGGCACCCAGAACGGTTATGGAAATTTTGTTGAAATACAGCATCACAGTGGTTACAGCACTGCGTATGCGCACCTATCCCGTTTTGGCAAAGGTGTGCGCGTGGGGCAGAAAGTTGAGCAAGGCGATGTAATTGGTTACGTGGGTTCCACTGGGTGGGCAACCGGCCCGCACCTGCATTATGAGTTCCGTGTGAACCGTGTTCCTAAAAATCCCTTGAGTATTACCGTTGCACAGGCCGAGCCGCTGGATCGCAACTCCTTCGGTGAGTTCAAGCGGGTACAGTTGGCACTGGATCGTCGCATGGAGTTGGCTACCGCGCAACGTTTGGCCCGTGCCCAATAAGCCATGATTGCCTTGGGCGCCATGTCTGGCACCAGTACAGACGGTGTTGACGTTGCGGCAGTTCAAATTGATCCTGACTCTCAGGAAATGCGGTTTCTCGGCGTGTTCAGTGCCGAGTTTCCGCCTGAGTTAAAGCAAGTACTGTTGTCCCTACAGGAAATCCCCCCTCGTTTTGCTCCCAATATTGACCCAATCGCCACGCTTTTACAGGCCCGGAAAGATCTGACAGATCAATACGCTGGCGCGGTCAATGAATTGCTGTCTTTTCTTGGACTTGATTCTGGCGATGTGCGGGTACTGGGTGCCCATGGGCAAACACTTCGTCATCGCCCCGATCTTGGGTATACCTATCAAATGCTCGACGGGGCTTTGCTGGCCAGCCAAACAGGCATTGATGTCGTACATGATTTTCGGTCTAAAGATATCGCATTGGGCGGGCAGGGTGCTCCCCTTGTTCCTGCCTTTCACCAAGCCTGGTTGAATGGTAAGGGTGTTTACGATCAAACTGCGGTCTTGAACCTGGGTGGCTTTTCAAACTTGACTGTGCTGAATGGGCAAGGTCAGGCCCTGACAGGGGGGGATTGCGGTCCCGCCAACTGTTTAATGGACCTGTGGGCTCAACGTGCCTTCAGTTTGCCGATGGATCAAGATGGCGAGATCGCTGCCATGGGTAGTCCAGACACGGACCTGCTTGAACGTTTTTGGGCGCATCCTTTCTTTCATCAATCCTGGCCAAAGAGTACGGGTCGTGATGATTTCAGCGCGCAGTGGTTTGAGCAATGCCTTGCCGATTCGAATCAACTTTCTTCCGAAGACATAATGGCAACGTTGCTAGCTTTGACGGTGAGGGCGGTGAAGTCGTGTTTGCCCGTGTTGGTTGAACAAGTGTATGTGTGTGGCGGTGGCGCGAGAAACAGCACTTTGATTGGCCAGTTGCGTTGTGAATGCGCACCGGCCGACGTGCTGCCAATTGAGAACCTAGGCCTGCCAGCACAGGCGGTTGAGGCAACTGCGTTTGCCTGGTTGGGTGTGCAGTATCTACTGAACTTGGCGGGCAACTGCCCTACGGTTACGGGTGCAAGCAGGCCCGCAGTTCTGGGTGCTTTGCATACGGCCAAGTAAAAAAACCTGGTGGTGGTTAGTTTGGTATCAGTGAATTAGTAATATTTTTGCCGGCAATTTTTGAATCGCTCTGCGGGGTGTTGAATTCTGGCGGTGTTTTCTCCCTGTGTGGAAAAAGTTCGGATATCACGCTAAGACAGGCGTCAGCTTGACCTGGGATCAACGGAATTCGAATCATTTCATGTCCAAACTCAACTTGAGGATTGTTTTCCTGGCTCGCGTTGTACATCAAAATACAGCAGGGCTCATAGTCAAGCAGAGATCCAAGAAGTTTCAGTTGCTCAATGGCATTTACCTTTTGCGCCGGGTCGCCTGCATACAGTATGTAAACAGGTGACATGCCTTTACGCAGGGCGGTAAGGTAAGCTCGATAGGCACCGTTGCGACTGAACTCCACCTTGTCGAACCCTTGAACGGGTAGCTTTCGTTGAATTTCGAGCAAATGCTCATTGCTCATGGCCATTACTTGGGCTTCAAATACCATTTGGGCAGTCAAAGCGGGTCGCTTGTTGCGGTGGTTGACTTCAGCCTCTTCGGGCAATATCACTTCGAATACCGAACCGGCCAAGTTACCGTTGTAATACCGGTTGCGGCATTCTGTTTTGGCAAGTATCTGCTCGCTTAGGTCTCTAACGATGTTGGAGCCATGCCCCCAGCCTTTGTTGTGCGCAGCCACTTTGTTGTTTTCGACGCCCGAACCTGTGTCTGCGATCTGAATGCTCACCCGCCCTTTTCGTCTTCGCAGTCCTACGACCACGCCACCTTTGTTGGTGTATTTGATGGCATTGTCCAGTCCATTGCGAATTATTTTCGACAGAGCTTCTTTGTTGCTCATGACCGTGATTTCACTGGGTACATATCGAATTTGAAGTTCTTTAACGTCCGCCAGCATCCGGTATTCTTCAATCAGCGGCGCAAGAATGTCGTGAACTGCGACTGGGGCCATTGGGGCTGAGCGCTCAACCTGGGGGTACTTGATTGCATTGCCCAATTGATCAAAAAAATCCTCAAGCATGTTTTTTAGTGCTTTTTGAGCTGTTTGAATGTGCTGATACCGAGCGGTTACCTCTGGGTCTTTCGAGATGGCTTTCCCCACGCTGGCCAATATTCCCAAGGTGCTAAGGGGTTGGCGCAGGTCATGCCGAAAGTCTTTTAAAACCCGTCGTCCCCGAAATGCGAACTTCATGATGTCTTGATCAATTCTTGTCTGTCCTTCAAGCCCTTTTTTGGTACGTGTACGTGAGAAATCCTGAAACACCATGTGAAAAACACAGGTACCGAGCAGGATGTAAAACAGAACCTTGACCACAGAGAAGTCGATAAGCAAGGCCAGATCTGTGGACGTAGAGGCATGGAAGAGTCCGTTGACGATGCAATACAGCACACTGAAATACACGGCCTTGATTAACGTGACCTTGGGCAAATTGCTGTAGGTTTTGGTAATGGTCAATAAACAGACCGCTTGAATTCCAATAAATACGGTGTAGACCAGGCCAGAGGTGGTGAACATATCGGCAAGCGCTGTAATGCACGCAATTGAAAAGGGCACCAAAGCGGATCGTTCTGCGGAGACAAGGCCTCGTTTTCGACCCAGAAAAGCGCTGCCAAAAAACAAAAATGAAAGCAATTGAAAGGCGGCGTGTACCGGATCACCATGTTGAAGTACTGGTTGTGTGTCGAAACCAAGAATGATGAATCCCAGCAGAACCACACCAATCACGGCGGCTGCGTTCTGCCGTTGATTGGGAAGGTGATTTGCAAAGAATGGGTATAAGGCAATACCCAGCAGTACGGCTAACCCTGATAGTGAACTGTCTGTCATTTTATAGTTATTAGAATTGGCCGGCTTGTTGCCGGCTATTGGTTTCTATGCCATGGCTGACGCATTGAGTCGCGGAATTTTGCGATAAAGACTGACGGCCTGGGTTCTGTTTTTCACATTCATGCGCGTGAAAATCTCGCGCAAGTGTGTTTTTATTGTTTCTGGTGACAAATCGAGCTTTCGGGCAATTTCCTTGTTAGAAAGACCCGAGGCCAGAAAATGCATGACTTGTTGTTGTTTGTGAGTTAACTGAATGCCGTTGTTCTGACCCAGTCGCCCGGTGATATGTTCGCCGTTGGTTTGGCGATTTGACAGGGCATTGGGGCGCCACTGAACCTGTACGCCTGCACGGGTAAGCGCCTCTAGCAATACAGCGGAGGTTTGCTCAAACCCTTCTGATTTGGACAGTGTCCACGATGGGGCATGCTGGTTCGGTATCACAGAGTGAAGAAGTGAGTCATCGCCACTCATGATTAACGTGGGCAGGTTAGCACTCATCAAGGCCAGGGCGTCGATCACCTCTTGCCCTTGACCGTTGGGTAGACGCAGGTCGGTGATGATTAACGCCGGCGAATTTTTGGCGCACAGTTCTTTGGCATGAGCGATGCTGGCCGCGCAGAGAATGTCTGCGTTGGTTGCCACGAATTCGACCAGGTCTTTAATGCCGGTTGCGAAAAGTGGGTGATCCTCAATAACCAAAATTTGGTTTGATGGCATGAATGTCTCCTCCCGAGGAAAAGCTAGTTGAAAAGGTGTCACCAGATGTGAGCATGTAAACATCTTTATTGGATTAACACCTTTTTCCAACCCTCTTTAGGGGGAGTTAATCGTCTTGGGTTCATGCAGTCAATACGCAAAACCCGTAATTACAGTAATAATTCTCGAAATGGCTTAGTTCTGTTGCTTCTTTTCAGTGTGTTCAGGTCCTATTTCACAGGCTTGCAGACTGTTAAGCTGTGAACAGGCTGCTTTTCATTACAATAACGGGGTAGATCAGGAAGTTGTCTGATCCAGACTAGGCTCGAGCAAGAACCATGAGAACAAGATTAAGCGCCGCGACCAAGCCAGTGGATGAAACACAGGCCAGGGTGCGACGCAAAGAACAAACACGCCAGAATTTGATGCAGGCTGCACTTACCCTTGTGGGCAACGGGAGCAGCTTCACCGCCTTGGGCATTCGGGAAATTACCCGGGAGGCTGGCGTGGTGCCGACCGCGTTTTATCGACATTTCAAGACCACCGATGAATTGGGTCTGGCCCTTGTTGAGGACGGTGGTATTACCTTGCGGCGTTTGCTTCGTGAAGCAAGGCAGGCCAGTTTGCCTGGTGAGGACATGATTCGCCATTCCGTGAGTGTGTTTGTGACTTACCTGAAGCAACATCACCTGGAGTGGCGTTTTATCAGCTCCGAAAGATCAGGCGGTTCGCAATCGTTGCGAAATGCGATTCGAAATGAAATTGCACATTTCACCAATGAGATGGCCAGCGACTTGCGTCTGTTGAATATTTTCCCCGGACTTTCTACACACACCCTTACCTTGATTTGTAGTTTGGTGGTTACTTTGATGATGAACTCGGCCACTGACTTTCTGGATGTCAGAGCTGATCAACCACAAATTGAGAAAGAGATGCTCGACAATTTTGTGAAGCAGATCGTGATGGTGTTTCTTGGTGCAGCCCATTGGGAAGAAGAGCCAACGCAGTCACTTCTCAGTGGTTTGTCCAAACCAAAATGACAAAGCCTATTGTTTACGTTGATCTGGACGGCACGCTGAGCCCATCGGATGTGCTGCTTGAAAGTTGCTTGTTGCTTCTCAAGCGAAATATTTTTTACGTGTTTCCAATGTTGGTGTGGGCAATTCGCGGAGCCTGGGTATTTAAAACCGAGTTGGCCAAACGAATCGACCCGGTTTTGGATCACTTGCCGATTGATCCCTTGGTACTTGAGCGCTTGAATCAGCTGAGCTCTGCCGGACACGAACTGGTCTTGGCCAGTGCCTCCATGCGGCGCGATGTGCTGAAAATTTCTACTCGTCTGGGCGTGTTTGCCAGGGTTATTGCCAGCGAACACAGCAATTTGAAAGGGCAGCAGAAACTGCAAGCCATTCAGGCAGACAGCCAAGGTCAGCCCTTTATGTATTTTGGCGATGCCACTGTGGACATTCCGATCTGGAAGCGGGCGGCGCTCGCTTTTGGTGTGAACACGGGGCGAAGTACCCGCAGCAAGGCTGCAGCAGCAGGCATTCAGTTGAACCGCCTTGATACACGCCGCACAGGCCTGAAAGTGTGGTTCAAAGCAATGCGCCTGCAACAGTGGGCAAAGAACGGATTGCTGTTTTTACCACTGATTGCTGCCCATGAAACTGACATCGTTCTGTGGAGCAAAATGGCATGGGGCTTTTTGGCGTTTGGCCTTTTGGCGTCCTCGACGTATATCTGGAATGACCTGATGGACTTGAACGCGGATCGCCAACATCCGCGCAAGCGCCATCGCCCCATGGCCAGTGGTGCGCTTGGTATTGGCAAAGCCTTTGTGTTCATGAAGCTTTTGGGCCTTTTGGGTTTTGCTGTGGCCTGGTTTGCAGTGGGTTGGCAATTTACCTTGGTGTTGTTGGTTTACACCGTGGTTACCTTGCTTTACACATTTGTTTTCAAGCGAACGGCTTTTGTGGATGTTTTGCTGTTGGCCATGCTGTACACGGTGCGGGTGATTGCAGGTGGTGTGGGCACTGGCATTGAACTATCCAGTTGGTTGTTGGCCATTTCCCTGTTTGTTTTTTTAAGTTTGGCATTGGTGAAGCGTTGCGCTGAACTCGAGTTTTTGCAACTTGAGGGTACTCAACCACAGGGGCGTGGGTACCGCATGACCGACCTCAGCTACCTGGTGTCCATGGGGATTTCCAGCGGGTTTGTGGCTGTACTGGTGTTGGCCTTGTATGTAGACAGTCAAAATGGCTCCATGCTGTATGCAACGCCCGAGTTTTTGTGGGGTATTTGCCCCTTGTTCCTGTACTGGTTGATGCGGATCTGGATCATGACTTCCCGCAAGGAAATGATCGACGACCCAGTGCATTTCGCCATTCACGATCGCATCAGTTGGGGCTTCCTGGCTTCCGTGGGTGTGCTCGTCTATTTGGCCTCTTAAGACCCATTACACACATGCCAAGTCACTTTTCCCGACCCGATCAACACGGACCAGAGTTGACCCTGAAAACCGCGAAAAGCCTTTTTGGGTGGATTGTGGTGATCACTGCGGTCATCAAAATTTGGTTGGCCTGGTTTTTCCCGATGACAGGCGATGAGGCCTTCTTTCATTTGTGGTCGACTGACCTGAATTGGGGTTATTACGATCACCCTCCCATGGTGGGGTGGTGGTTGTGGGCACTTAGCCATTTGGGCAATGAGCCAATTGTAATTCGCAGCCTGACCCTGTTGCTGACCACCGCAATTGCAGGTGGGGTGGTGCTGCTGGCCCGCGAGTTGTTGCCCCGTGAGCAAGAGTCCCGGGCCTGGCTGGCAGGAGCCGTGTACCTGTCAATGCCAGCATCCTGGTTCGCTGTGTTTGTAACCACCGACACGCCCTTGATATTTTTCATGGGTCTTGCCATCTATGCGTATGTAAAAGCAATTCGCTCTGAATCGGGCGCAGGTATTTTTCTGGCGGGTTGTTTTTTGGGGCTGGCGTTTCTGTCCAAATATTTCGCAGTGTTGCTGGGTGTGGCATTTGGTTTTCATTTGCTGTTTCAGCGGCAGCGCTTCAAGTACCTGTTTTTGTTACTTGTGGGTGTCTTGCCGTTTGCAAGCGTGAACATTGGGTACAACCTGCACAATTGCTGGAACAACATTATGTTCAACCTGGTGAACCGGCATGAGGATGCCCAGTTGGGCTGGGGTACCGTGCTCACCTACCTGGGGATGATGCTTTACCTGATCACACCTTGGGCCATGTGGAGTTTGCTCAAGGGTAGCCGTGTGTGGCTGCGACAAAGCGCCTTGGCCTTCGCGTTGCTTGTGCCCTTGGTTTTGTTTCTGGTTATTTCGCTCGAGAAAACGGTGGGTTTGCATTGGGTGCTGGGATTTCTGCCCATTGCTTTTGTACTGCTGGCTCTGTGCACTCAGGGCATCGGGATGAAACGTTACGTTTGGTTCAATGCTTTTTTGTCTGTTCCGCATCTGGTTTTGTTTGGCTTGTTGATGCATGCCGATGTTTCTGTCTGGCCTAAAAAGGATTTTCAGGAAGATGTGCTTTTCCACAGAAACATGCCTGAAATTCTCGCCGAGTTTAAACGCGACATGCCAGCCAATGGCGTGCTGACTACAATAGCCTATTCACCCGCCGCGTTAATGACCTACCACTATGGCCAAGTGGTACCAGTGTTCGGTCCTGGAAAGTACCATGCACGCAACGACGATACCTTTGTGGATTGGCGGCAAATGGATGGCAAGCCCATTCGGATCGTGGCCAAGGCCAAGCCGATTGACCCATCGCTTTACACGGATTATCTCAGCGATATCTCGGTAAAAACGCAGACCATTGGTGGCGTGCCTTTCACGATTGTGGATGGCAGCAATTTCAATTATCAGCGGTTCAGGGATGTGGTGCTGCGGGAGGCCGTGGAAAAGTATTACCAAATCCCATCGGCTTTGCCTGTTCTGGATTGTCCGTTTGCACGCAAGTATGGATTCGAGGAAGAGTGCCGCCTGGGTGACATTGGTGTATTCAATTAGTCCACACCAAGCGGTTAAAGATTATTTTTCTTTGTCAACAATCGCTTGCCATTTAAGCTCGCCGTTCAGCGTGCTTTGCTGCTCACCGTCTTTAAGTTTGACAGGAATAACCCAACTGCCAGTCTCTGAGGTTTTTTCGGGTTTGTTGTCCAGGCGTGGATCGGCATAGGTCACAGTTCCGGTTTCCGACACTTTGACCCAGGGCGATTGATCTGTTCCCGGGTTGTGGAAAAGTTCTACAGAGTTTGCCCAGGCATGCATGCTGTTTAGCCAAACTCCATCTTTGCGAAGTTCCAGGAATGGCTGCCCCTGGTCGTCGAGCACCTGGAACTCTCCTTTTGCCGTGCCCAGACGGCTTAACATGAAGGTGTTGCCACTCAGGCCGGGTACCATGGCGTTCAAGCCGGTGAAGTCGGGCTCATTGATCAACAAAGGGCGCCAGTAACCCGTCATGGGTTTTGGCTCAATACGTTCTATCCGGACATTGAGCGGTTTGCCGTTACTCAACAGGCTCAAGTTGAAATGAGCAACGTCCTCCTTGATCAAGCGCGGGTCGTACCACCCATAGCCGGGTTGCTTGTTCAACAGTACCCAGTTGGGCTTCATTTTTGGATTGTCTTTTAGCCGGTCAGGCACAGGGCCACCACCGGGCTGGCGGGAACGGTGCCAGCCTGTCGCGTTCAGATCCGCGTACAGTTTGTCGCCATCAAAGCGCAAAAAGGCGCGTTTGTCTTCTCCCAGGATCTCGATTTGCTGTTGTCCATCGGTGGCCAATGCAAATTGATAGGCGTTGGTTTTCACGACTTGCAGTGAAATGCCTTTGGGTAATTTGGCTTTCGGACTGACGGTGGGAATGCCACCTTCCGAACCATGCTCGGCATGCGCGAAAGCTGTGTTTGTAACAAATGGGCTGGAAATTAGCAGGGTAGAAAAAGAAAACGCCAGGCAGGCGCCCAGCGTTTTCTTCACCCAGTTCGTTTTAACGACGGGCATTGGCGGTCATCACTCCTTGTCCCTTGTCATGCTTCAACATGAAGCTGACAGCTTTGGATGGCAACAGTGCACCATCCGCTTGCTTGGCGCGTACGAATGTCATGTAGGCACCTTGTGGAACTACAGCTGCCTGATCTGGAATGTTAAAGCGAATGCTTTGACCGGTCACAGTCAGTTGATTTTTGGGAATGACAACAGTGCGCTGGTCAGCGTCGGTCAAGTGGGTTGTCACTGTATGACGAACCAGGGAGATTGAGTCAATTTTGCTCATGTCTGTACCCGGTGCCATTTCCAGTGTTACTTGTTGCCCTTTGCGGAATTCACGCATCATTGTTTTGCCGTTGCCTACAGGTGTTGCATTGCCACCGGCGAAGCCAATCAAGTTGGGGCGGTTTGGATTGTTCACGTAGGGTGGTGAGTAAATCTCGAAAGAGGGATCACGACCATCGTTGGGTGAAAAGCCAAATGCTGCCAAATTGATGTTCTTCAGGTACAAGGTGGAAATTGGCGCATGGCCACCGATCAACACGCGACCATCTTGCATTAGCAAGGCAGTGTTGTGATAAGTGCGGGGGTTGTTGGCCACAGCCATTTGGGTCCACTTTTTGGTAACCGGATCAAAACGCTCTGCAGTTTTGCGGGGGAATTCCACGCCAGGGGCTGCAACACCGTCGCGGTCACCGCCGCTGAACACCATGACTGAATCATCGGGGATCAATACGCCTGAACCGTACCAGCGGGTTTCATTCAGCGAACCAGTTACTTCACTTTGATAGTCGACAATATTGTCACCATCAGTTTTCACTGTGTCGATGCGTGAAGCTGCAACTGCCACATATCCACCGGGCGAAGTAGCACCAACCAGCGGCAAAACGCCACCTGCTGTCAGGAAGCTGGCTTCCTTGTACTGACCCTGCGCATTGGGGCGCAGCGGCATCATGACGGAGAATGTGGAGCCACGCATGCCTGAACCAACGATTTTTTGAACCATTTGCTCAGGGTTGCCCCCAGGGTTCGCCGTGCTCAAAAGCTTTTGCAATGCTTGAGGGCTTTTCATGGGTGCGCTCATCAATGTTTTGGTGAGGGCGCTCATGGCTGCGTTGGGAGCAGTTTGTGGATTCAGAATTTGAGTCAGGGACTCAAGACCTGCGTCGCTGAATTTCAGCGGAAAACCCGCGTATGCCAGATCAGACCAGGTTTGGTTGGCCGGATTGTAGGTTGCCGCAATATTCCACAGTGGCTGGTCATAAGACTGACCATTCGGGTTGAATGCCTGACCGCCCGCGTTGTAGTACACATGGCCGTTGGGCAGCAGGTGAATTCTTGGGTACAAGGGAAGCGAGCGTTGAGCTGTTTGCGCGTTTACCGTCCACTTGTTCGTAACTGGATCATAGGTTTCGGTTTGAACCACATTCCTGCCGCTTTGCTCTGGTGCGTTAGGATAAATTGGTTTGATCAGCTTTGTGACGCCACTGGCCACGAACATTTTGCTATCGGGCAGCGTAATCAGCGCAGGGTACCAACGGCCAAAGTTCATGTCCGCCAACTGGCTCCATGTATTGGTGTTGGCATTGTAGGCGCGGCTATTCTTCAAGCCTTCCAGTTCAGTCAAACCGTAGCCAATGAAATTGCTGCCTGGCTCGCTGTAGTAGGCGGTTCCACCCACGGCCATAATGCGACCGTCGGCCAGCATGGCCACGTCGGCGCAGAACAGGGCACCATCCGCGCTGTTGGTTTCTTTGTTGGACAGGCCAGGAATGAGTTCAGTAATTTCATAGCCGTCGGGGTTTGCACCAGAATCCACGTCGGTTGGGCGAGTCCACAGGCTGGCAGCGTTTGCTCCCTCTGGAATTCGCATCATGCGTGTCTGGTCGTTAATGGCTTTTTGACCAAAATCAAGCAAAATGCTGAATTCGAAATCTTCGGTTCCTTCAAGGGCGTTGAAGTACAGGAAGTCTCCGTTTGGCAGCAATGAAATGGTGCCGGCGGCAGGTTTGCAGCGAAGCTTCCCATTGGCGCCAATGCCTTCGCACTTGTTGTCAGTGCGGAAGCCTTGCAGGTCTGGGTTGTTGTCGTCGCCCACAGAGCGTTCGTACACGAACGGCTCAGCGAAAGGCTTGGTGAAAGAGCCTTTTTGGCCCTCAGCTGCCACACCTTTGTTTGTGCTTACGGGGTTGAATTTCGCACCGATCAGGTCATCAAGAAGACCGGCTTGTACGGGTAGAGCAGTTCCCAATCCAATGGCGATTACTGCAGATAATTTATTCAGCTTGAACACGTGTCATCTCCTCCTAGCAAGCTGTTTTTGTAGAAGAAAGACCAGGCGCAGCTGTTTTGGTACTGCGATTGCTCTTCCTTGCCTGTGTTAACAGTTGTTACTGTTGAAGTGCATTTTTAGATGCATCTTTCTAAAAATAATAACCGTGATTATGGTTTTGAACAATCGTTGCAATACTATTAAAAAACAGTAATGCAACGTATATCAGGCAATCATTTGGATGTTCTTTGAGAAGGATTTGTGAGCAAAGTCAACAGGCAAGCAGAAAAGAAAAAACCCCCCAGCTTTCACTGAGGGGTTTCTTGTTTGGTGGCGAATCAGGGATTCGAACCCCGGACCTGCGGATTATGATTCCGTCGCTCTAACCGGCTGAGCTAATTCGCCGAAGACCGAGATTATAACTGAGCTTTCTCAAAAAAAGAAGCGCTTCTTCACTTCTTTGTGATCAAACTTAAACCATGCGCTCAACACGCCACATTTGATATTTCAAAGCCGCCATGGCGCCAACAACAATGCTGCCCAAAGCCACAAAGGATCCCAGTGAAAGGGTGCTTACACCGCTTAAACCCTGGCCCACTGTGCAGCCCAAGGCCAGCACCCCGCCTACACCCATCAGCACAGCCCCCACCGTGTGGTTGGCTGTGTCTTCAACGCCCTGAAACGTTTCCCAGCGAAAAGATTTTTCAAGCAAGGCGTTGGCCGTGGCACCCAGAATCACGCCGAAACAAGCCACTACACCCACTGTGAGCACGCGTGTGATGTCTGAGAAAAACATGAGCCATTCAAGGGTATACGCATAGGGGGCCACAAAGCTGAAGCCTTCGGCACGGTTTGCATAACTACCCAAATAGGCTGCCTCCAGGGTATCCGGATGTTCTGGAATGTAGGCCACCTGAAACACAATCCACCACGCTGCCAAGATGGTCAGCCCCACGCCTGCGCCACCCACAATCACTTCTTTGTTCCAGGCAGATTTGCTGGCCAAAGTACCGATCAACAAGGCTGCGGGCAAGGCAATGGCCAGAATTTGAACCAGGGTGCCTGACTCGGCGCTGATCAGATTGGCCAGGAGTTCGGGGAGGTAGGGGCTGCTGCTGAATTCAAAACGAACCGGGTCAAGGTAATTGGCGCGGAACACGCCAAATACGCCTTTAAGCGTCATGTAGGCCGTAATTCCCATAATGACAAACACCATGAGTGCCTTTAAATTGCCGGCGCCAAGGCGAATCAGTGTTTTGCTGCCGCAACCCGAGGCCAACACCATGCCTGCGCCGAAAAGCAAACCGCCGACAATGCCGGACAACCAAGACCATTGGCTGTTTAGGAAAATGGTGTCGTTCAGATTCGCATGGCCGGTGATGCTCAAGCCCTGTAAGCCGAGTGCTGCAACTGCAATGGCCAGCAACCACATGCGCATCCGGTTCCAGTCGCCAAAGTTGACTACATCGGCAATTGCACCCATGGTGCAAAAGTGCGTGCGGTGGGAAATGGCACCGAAGGCCAGGCCAACCGCGAATGTGGCCCAAAGCACAGTGCTTTGGATACTGCTAAGGTTGATTTCTTCCATGAACCGGCACCTTTGGATTGAAGTGCCAGTATTTTAACTGTGTCTGCACACTTGCGGGCGTGCAGGCTGTGATTAGTTTGGTGCGATCACTTCAGTGCTTCCAGTCGCGCTTTCGCGCTCGCCGCTGCGGGGCTGCCTGGGTACTTGGTGATCAGCTCACCCAGCGTTTTCTTGGCGCCTGGAATACTTTTCAACTCCAGTTGAGAGCTGGCCATGCTGAGCAATGCATCGGGAGCACGAGGGCTGTCCGGGAAGTCTTTCGCCAAATCGCGTTGGGTAATCAGTGCCGATTTATACTCGCCCTGCGCGAACTGTGTACTGCCCAGAAAGTAGCGAACCTGTGGCTCAAGCTTGCTTTGTTTGTATTTGTTCAGGAAATCCTGAAATTGCAGGGCAGCGTCTTTGTAATTTCCTGCCTTGAAATGATCAAGGCCAGCTTGGTAATTGTTGAATTGTTCTGGGGGAACTGTGAGCTCTTCGCCATCCAGTTGAACGGCCTTGGGTTCCAATTGCTTGATGCGTTCGTCAAGATTGGTATACAGAATTCGATTGTCTTCTTGCAGTTTTCTAATGTTGTTGTTGGCGACTTCGAGATCACCACGCAAGCGGGCGATCTCTCGGTCTTTTTCACTCAGGGATTCGGCCAGTGATAGCTGCCCCTGATTTGAGGCCTCCATTCGAGCAACCCGATCTTCAAGCACTTTAACCTGCTGGCGCAAGTCCAGAATTGCCTTGCGTGCTTCCGTGTCATCGAATATCGCAAAAGCGGAATTGGATGCAAAGGCGCAGAACAGGGCAGTTGCCCAGGTAAGTTGCTTGAAGTTAAAAGTCATCTCGAATGGGTTCCTTGATTACTGGTAAACGATGTCAGAGCGACGGTTTTCAGCCCAAGCTGCTTCGTTGCTACCAGTGGCTTTTGGCTTTTCCTTGCCGAAGCTTACTGTTTCAACTTGACCTTCTTTTACGCCCAAAGCCAGCATCAGTGTTTTCACTGCGTCGGCACGGCGCTGACCCAAGGCCAGGTTGTACTCAGCACCGCCGCGTTCGTCGGTATTGCCTTGAACAACGATTTTACGGCTTGGGTTGGCAACCAGATATTTGGCGTGGTTTTGAACCAGATCGCGATACTCGGACTTGACAGAGTAGCTGTCGTAGTCAAAGTAAACGCTGCGCTTGGCCAATACACCTTGTGGGTCGTTCAGTGGGTCGGCGTCACCTGGGGTTACTGTGGGTACGGCGCGGCCGTCACCTGAACCTGGGGCTGTGCCAGTTTTTGATTCAACTGTAGGCTTGTCGTTCAAAGGAACGGCAGAGCTACAAGCGGCCAATACTGCCACCATTGCGGAAATTGCCAGGTACTTGACCATTGAGTGTTTCATATTTTTCTCCAGACCTAAAGAATGTTTAGTGTAAAACCAGTTAAAACAAATGCAAAATCAATCATTAATGAATGGACCCCAAGTGGGTTCCGAAATGTCAGCACCAGAACTGCTCAAGGTGTACTTGATTCGTCCGTCTTTTGACACCACGGCCAAGGTCCCTTTGCCGCCCGACTTGGTTGCATACAAAATGTAGCGTCCATTCGGCGCGAAACTTGGGCTTTCATCTCGCCCTGTATTGGTCAGCAGCATCTCTGTGCCGCCCCCCAAATCAAGTGCGGCGATTCGAAACTGCCCGTCTCGACGAGTTACATATGTCAATGTTTTGTCATCGGGACTAATTCGAGGCGAGATATTGTATCCACCTTCGAATGTCACGCGTGACGCATCACCGCCATTTGTACCCATTCGGTAAATTTGTGGGCCACCTCCGCGATCAGAGGTGAAATAGATGCTTCGACCATCATGGCTGTAAACGGGCTCGGTGTTGATTCCACCTGTGTTGGTCAAGCGGTTCAAGCCAGATCCATCTGCACTCATCGTGAAAATTTGTGACCCACCATCTTTGGTTAACACCACAGCAATTTGCTGACCATTCGTTGACCATGCTGGCGCACTGTTGCTGCCCCTGAAATTCGCCAACGCCTTACGACGACCTGTTGCAAGTGTGTGAACAAATACGACAGGTTTACGAGTTTCGAAGGAAACATAGGCAAGTTGTGTGCCGTCTGGTGACCAAGCTGGCGAAATAATTGGCTCTTTGGAGGCCAGTGCAACTTGAGGATTGGCACCGTCGGCATCGGCAATAATCAGACGATAGCGACCTGGGGATTTTTCTACATACGCCAGGCGAGTAGCAAACACGCCTTTTTCACCCAGCATTTTCTCGTATACAAAATCAGCGATTTTGTGGGCATGCAAGCGCAAGGCAGACGCTGCGATCACATAGCTGAATTTGCCCAATGACTTTTGTTGCGCTGTGTCGTGCAGGTTGAAGCGCAAATCCAGTCTGCCGTCTGGCAGCTTTTTGACTGAACCCACGATCAGCGCATCAACACCAATTGATTTCCATGCTGAAGGGTCGATCAGGGTGGACTCATTGAGTTCCACATTGCTGGTGGTGTTGATCGAGCGAAAAAAGCCACTGCGAACCAAATCGTCCTCAATTACCTTCTTAATGTCTTCGGGCAAACCTTGGTTGCCCTGAAATGGTGCAGCGGAGAATGCGATTTGATTCGCCCCCACGCCGGTAATGTCAATTTTCAGTTGCGCTTGGGCAGGCGTTGTTGTGGCCAGCAAAGTGGCCGCGGCAAAGAGAGTGTATGCAGCACGCCGAAAACGGGTCCACAGGGTACTTGACGGTTGTAAATGCATGGCTTGGTTGGCGTAGTTCATTGTTTCACTATGAATTAAACGTCTTTTGGACGAAATGAGAGGACAAGCACCGGTTCAACTGAACCGTCTTCTGCCCTGGGTAGTGGACTAGAGCGTTGTAAGGCGCGCTCTACAGCGCTGTCCCACGCTGGCAACCCACTGCTTTTTTTCTGTGTGATAGAGACCATTTCCCCATTGGGAAGTTGCTTGACTTCGAAAACTGCTTCTGGGTTTCCATCGACCGAGTCGGCTCCAGGGAACACCAGTTTGCTGCGCACGTACTGTCGAATTCGATCGCTGTACAGCGCCTTGTTGCGACTGGTGCCAGCCGAGGTGCTGCCCGTGTTTGGCGAACCACCCATGATGCGGGCCAGTTCTTCCTGACGAAGCTTTTTGGCCAATTCAGGATCAATGTTTGGTTCAACTTTCTTCGGCTCAGGCTTTGGCTCAGGCTTGGGCTTGGGCTTGGGCTTGGGCTCAGGTTTTTTGGGCTCAGGCTTTGGTTCAGGCTTCGGTTCTGGTTTTTTTGGCTCGGGCTTGGGTTCTGGCTTTGGCTCAGGCTTTTTCTTCGACTCGGGCTTGGGCAATTCAATGTCTGCTTTTGGAGGTTCTACCGGCTTTGGGGGCGGTGGTGTTTCAACCACAGGCTCGGGCTTGGGTGGTTCTGGCACGGGCTCAGGTTTGGGTTGTTGAACAGTCACTGGTTCGTTGGCTGGCATTTCAGACCACAACACCGCTTCAAACGCGGCCGGTTCTTCGGTATTCCAATTGAGCCCCACCACAAAAAACGCAACCAAAGTTAAATGAGCCAACACAGACACAGTCAGGCCCGCCTTTTCACCAGTGTGATCAACTGGTGGGTCAAGGCGCGCCTCAAGCCCGCTTTCCTTGCTCATTTTGGAAAGCAGTGCTTCATGGGCTGATGTAAATTCCCAGCCGTTGCGTGGACGGGTTAAATCAGTGCTCATTTGCTTTTTGGCTTCACCAGCAGGCCCACTTTCTGGATTTGCGCACTTTGCAGTGCATCCATCGCATCGACCACGGCCTGGTATTGAATGGCTTTTTCCGCAGAAATTACAACTGGGCGATCAGGTTCATCTGCCTGAAGTTTTCTCACTTCTGCGGCCAGTTGCTCCAACGTCACTTCAGTGCTTTTGTTTGTTTTCATGTCTTTCACCACCAAATTACCCACTTGGCGCACGGTGACTTCAATGGGGCGCATTTGTTTGGGCGGGTTGGTGTTGGCCATGGACGGCAAGTCGATAACCGACGGGGTGATCATTGGGGCCGTGACCATGAAGATGATCAGCAGCACCAACATCACGTCGATGTAGGGCACCACATTGATCTCGTTCATGGCGCGTCTGGATTTTCGTCCAAGTTCGGCTTTCATCGATTAAATTTCCTGTTGCTCATTACTGGCATTAGTGCTGACGTTGCAGAATATTCAAAAACTCTTCAACGAAAGATTCAAACTGGGTGGACAAACGATCAATGTCGTTGGCATAGCGGTTGTAGGCCACAACAGCGGGAATGGCGGCAAACAGGCCAATTGCGGTGGCAATCAGGGCTTCTGCAATGCCTGGTGCAACCGATGCAAGCGTGGCTTGCTGCACGTTGGCCAGGCCCACGAAGGCATGCATGATGCCCCAAACGGTTCCGAACAGGCCAATGTAGGGGCTGACTGAGCCGGCCGATGCCAGGAATGGCAGGTTGCGTTCAAGGATTTCATTTTCGCGCTGAAAGGCGGCTTTCATGGCACGGCGGGCGCCGTCAATGATCAGCGAATAATCGGTCAGGCCTTTTTTGTCGCGAGCGCGAAGAAATTCGCTCATACCGGCCTCGAAAATTCTCTCGAGTGGGCCTGCATCGTTTCTGCGCATGCCAGCTCGCTGAAACAGCGTGTTGAGATCGCCGCCTGACCAGAATTCTTCTTCGAACTTGTCGGCTTGTTGCTTGGTTCGCTTGAGTACCGCCCATTTCTTGAAAATGGTGGCCCAGGAAATGAGGGAAATCATGACCAAAATCAACATGACCAGCTGAACAACCAGACTGGCCTCTGCGATCAGGGAAATGAACGACATGTCGGTAGAGATATCCATTAACAATCCGCGGTAAGGAAAATGATTTGAGTCTTGTAACGCACTAGGGCATCAATTGGTTGAGTTGCGCGTACACGGCAGGCGGTATTGCACTGGGTTTCAAAGTTTCAGTGTTGACACAGCCCACTTTGGTTTTGCCCTCGCACAGCACTTCGCCGTTGCGCGTTACGGTTTGTTTGAAGACTGCAGAAACTCGCTTAAGTTCAGTAAGTTCCGTCGATATTTCAAGTATATCCTCAAGTTTAGCAGAGCGTAGGTAGTTCAATTCAGTTCGGCTGACAACGAAGACCAAATGATGGTCATTCATCAGCGATTTCATGCCAATGCTTTGCTGAAGGAACCATTCGCTTCGAGCGCGTTCCATGAACTTGAGGTAATTCCCGTAATACACAATGCCGCCCGCATCGGTGTCTTCGAAATACACACGCAGTGAATACTTGAATGTCATTAAATGGCCCGTCTCTAGTATGCTAACGGTATTGTAAGCAGGAGTAGGGCTGCCTCTTGGGGTTGTGGGATCCTGCCACTATTAAATTAATTAAATATTCATATTCAAATAACAACGAGAAGTGGAGACCGCTGACATGGCACGAAATATCCCTTTGCTGGATGCATCCTGGCTGTATGTTGAATCAAAAGAAGCACCCATGCACGTGGGTAGCATGGCAGTTTTTACAGTTCCCGAAGGTGAAACGTCCCAGCAGGCGATTGCCCGAATTGTCCAAATGCTTCGCAGTTCTCTGGAATTCGCACCGCCTTTTAACTACCGCTTGTCCAGTCCGCGCCTGCTCACATTAATGCCCAAGTGGATCGAGGCCGACAAAATCGATCTGGATTACCACTTCCGGCACAGCGCCTTGCCTGCGCCCGGAGGCGAGCGTGAATTGGGAACCTTGATTTCCCGTTTACATTCTCATCCGCTCGATTTTCGCAAACCGCTGTGGGAAATGCATTTGATTGAAGGGCTTTACGGCAACCGGTTTGCCCTGTACACCAAAATGCATCATTCGCTGATGGACGGCGTGGGCGGCATGCGACTGATGGAGCGAATTTTTGGCAAGTCTGCCAAAGAAAGCATGGCCCTGCCTGCTCCCTGGTCGGTGGGTACCATCAGCAAAAAGAAAAAAAATACCGAACAGCAACATTTCGCAGACCAGGCGCGCGAGGCTTGGGAAGCGGCAAAGCTCAACGGGCAATCATTGCCCGCCGCTGGCCGAGCCTTGATGGATTTGATGCGGGAGGCGGTCAAGCCCACTGACTCAGCACTGGCTACGCCGTTCTCGGGACCCAAGTCGATTGTGAACAAACGCGTGGGTGGTGCCCGCCGATTGGCCACTCAAACTTATCCGCTGGAACGTATCCGGATTGTTGCAGAGGCCGCCAAGGTCAGTGTGAATGATATTTTTCTGGCAATTTGTTCAAGCTCCATTCGTCGCTATTTGCTGGAACGCGATGCCTTGCCATCGGAGTCTCTGACGGCTGGCTTGCCCGTGTCGGTAAGGCCTGCTGATGACCTGGATGGCGGCAATGCCATCAGCTTCATCATTGCGAACCTGTTCACCACTGAAAGCGACCCCTTGACGCGTCTGAAAGAGATCCGTCGGTCAACACAATTGGCAAAAGCCAATTTGCAGGCCATGCCCAAAGAAGCGATCAACAACTACACCATTATGTTGATGGCCCCCATGATGTTGCAATTGGTGTCGGGTCTGGGTGGTTTAACCCGTCCAATTTTCAACACCGTCATTTCCAATGTGCCCGGTCCATCGCGCGACTTGTACTTTTCGGGTTGTCGCCTGGAACAGTTCTATCCGATTTCCCTGATTCCTCACGGGCAGGCATTGAACATTACAGTTGTCAGTTATTCCGGCCAGTTCAATGTGGCGTTTACCGGTGACCACGATGCCTTGCCTTCCATGCAGCGTTTGTCGGTGTACACCGGCGAGGCACTGGAAGAGCTTGAAGCTGCTTTGGGCGTGAAGTGGGAGAGCAAGAAAGCAGAGCCTGCTGTTGCAAGCAAGGCAGTTGCTAAACCTGCTGGTGAAAAACGCCCGGCGGTGGCCAAGAAGCCGGTTGCTCGAAAGCCTGCCACGGCCAAGGTTGGTGCGGGTAAGCCGGTGAAAGCGGCTGAGGATTGATCGCCCGCAGCTTGTTGGACAGCCCAATTAAATTGGGTTCCGGTCTTTCGCCTGAATGCCGGTGTTACAGCAGGTCGCCTTGCTGCACATTCGCCGCATGCGTACCTGCCAAACTGGCCGGTGCAGTCAGACCAAAATGTGCGTAGGTGTTCAGCGTGGCAATTCGCCCACGCGGCGTGCGTTGAATGTAGCCTTGCTGGATCAGGTAGGGCTCCAGCACGTCTTCAATGGTGTCTTTTTCTTCGCCAATGGCGGCCGCCACGCTTTCAAGGCCAACAGGTCCACCACCAAATTTGTGAATGATGGTCTCCAGCAAGCGGCGGTCCATGGGATCCAGGCCCACTTTGTCGACATCAAGCATTACCAGTGCCGCATCGGCCACTTCAGCTGTAATTACCCCATCAGCTTTCACTTGGGCATAGTCGCGCACTCGGCGTAACAGCCGGTTGGCAATACGTGGTGTACCGCGTGATCGGCGGGCAATTTCAAGGCAACCACTGGCCTCGGCAGGTGTGTCCAGCAAGCTGGCTGAGCGTGCAACGATCCGGGACAATTCTTCGGGCGAGTAAAACTCGAGCCGTGAAACAATGCCAAAACGGTCGCGCAACGGATTGGTCAGCATGCCTGCACGGGTGGGGGCACCCACCAGCGTGAAAGGTTGTAAATCAAGTTTCACGCTGCGTGCGGCGGGGCCTTCGCCGATCATGATGTCGATTTGATAGTCTTCCAGCGCCGGGTACAAAATTTCCTCGACCACGGGCGAAAGCCTGTGAATTTCATCGATGAACAACACGTCATTGGCTTCGAGGTTGGTCAGCAACGCTGCCAAGTCGCCAGGGCGTTCAAGCACCGGGCCAGAGGTTTGACGCAGATTCACGCCCATTTCACGGGCCAAAATATGCGCCAAAGTGGTTTTGCCCAAACCGGGTGGACCAAACAGAAGCACATGATCAAGCGCTTCCTTGCGTGCGCGTGCAGCAGCAATAAAAATGTCGAGTTGATCGCGAATTTTTTGTTGCCCCACATACTCGTCCAAATGCTTGGGGCGCAGGGCGCGCTCGAACGCTTCTTCGGCATGTGTGGTTTTGGTGGGGCTGATCAGGCGATCGGGTTCAATCATTGTGGGTGTTCTCTGTTAGCCTTTCGACAAATTGCGCAGGGCCAGTTTCAGGCCATCGGTAACACTGGTGCCCTCGGGCAGGCCTTTGCAGGCCAGCGCTGCTTCTTTGTCAGAATAACCCAAGGCACACAGGGCTTGAACAACTTCGCTTTGATTGCTGCCAGACAATGGCATGCCTTCTGCAATGTTCGCGGTGCCGCCCAAAGCGACGATTTGACCTTTCAGTTCAAGCAACAAACGCTCGGCAGTTTTTTTGCCAATGCCGGGGATTTTTACCAAACGCGCCGTTTCCTGACTTTGCACGGCAAGCAAAAAGTCGTTGGTGGAAATGGATGACAAAATGGCCAATGCGGTGCGCGGCCCAATGCCGGAAACCTTGATCAAGGTTTTGAACAGGTTTTTTTCAGCAATGTTTTGAAAGCCGTAGAGGGTATGCGCGTCCTCGCGAACAACAAGGTGGGTTAACAGCGTGCAACTTGCGTTGATTTCGGGCAGGTTGAACAGTGTGCTCATGGGCACCTGCAATTCGTAGCCCACGCCTTGCACGTCGAGCAAAATCCACGGGGCGTTTTTTTCAAGCAAAGTGCCTTTCAGGCGACCAATCATTGGAGCGTCTCCACACTGTTTTTATACACAGTAAACTGAAATTGATTATACGCCAAGCGATTTCATTTCCAGCTCGTGCGGCCCTTTCGAGTGCGAGTTTTGAAAATACTGGTGGGCAGGTCTTTGGCTGCCAGTGCACCCAGCAGTTTGCTGCTTTGCGCGTGCGTTAATGCGGCGGCCAGTGCGTCGGCTGCATCGGCTGAAGGGTGGGCAGGTAGTTTTAGAAGGCGTTTGACCATTTCCTGTACCTGTTCTTTATTGGCTTTGCCGTGCCCAACAATGGCTTGCTTGATTTGCAGCGCCGTGTATTCGGTTACTGCCAAACCGCTGTGAGTGAGCGCAGTAAGCACCGCGCCGCGTGCTTGCCCCAGTAGCAAGGTAGATTGCGGGTTCACGTTCACAAACACTTTTTCAACCACGGCCACTTGGGGTTTATACAGTTCCGCCAGTTCACACAAACCCGAAAACAGGGTGTGCAAACGGTCGGGCAGGGAAGCATCGGAATTGGAACGGATCACGCCACTGGCCACATAAATTTGCTGGCTTTCAATGATGTCGACCACGCCGTAACCGGTGATGCGCAGGCCTGGGTCTATGCCAAGGATACGCATCACGGTAGGGTAGGGGGCGTGATGCGTTTAGTGGCGGAAATGGCGCACACCAGTAAGCACCATGACAATGTCACGCTCATTCGCAGCCGCAATGACTTCGTCGTCGCGCATGGAGCCACCAGGTTGAATGACGCAGCTTGCGCCTGCGTCGATCACCACGTCCAAACCATCGCGGAAGGGAAAGAACGCATCGGATGAAACAGCGCTGTCAGCCAGAGTAAGGCCTGCATTCTGTGCCTTGATGGATGCGATACGTGCAGAATCGACACGGCTCATTTGGCCTGCGCCAACACCCATGGTCATGCCGTCTTTGCAGAATACGATGGCATTGCTTTTCACGAACTTCGCGCAGCGCCAGGCAAACATCAAATCTGCCCATTGCTGCTCGGTGGGCTGGCGTTTGCTGACCACTTTAATTTCGCTTTGCAGCACATTGCGTTCATCGGGGCTTTGTACCAGCAAACCGCCGCCCACGCGTTTGTAATCAAACTTGTGCATGCCGGTTTCCACAGGAATTTCCAGCAATCGAACATTTTGCTTGGCAAAGAATACGGCGCGTGCGGCTTCGTCGAACGCGGGCGCAATCACCACTTCAACAAACTGTTTTGCAACGGCCTGTGCCGTGGCTTCATCGACTGGGCGATTAAAAGCGATGATGCCGCCAAATGCGGAGGTGGGGTCTGTTTTGAACGCTTTGTGATAGGCGTTCAACGGGCCTTCGGCCACGGCCACACCGCAAGGGTTGGCGTGTTTGATGATGACGCAGGCGGGGGCATCGAAGGTTTTTACACATTCCCAGGCTGCGTCGGAATCAGCAATATTGTTGAAGCTGAGTTCCTTGCCTTGCAGTTGGCGGTAGTTGGCCAACAGGCCCACGGGTGCTTTTGCCTCGCGGTAAAAGGCGGCACTTTGATGTGGGTTTTCACCGTAGCGCATGTCTTGCACTTTGTGAAACTGCATGCTGAGCACTTCCGGGTATTCAATGCGTGTGGGTGTGTCTTCCAGTGCGCCTTCGGTGCCTTGCAGGCTGGTCAGGAATGCAGCAATTGCACCATCGTAACGTGCGGTGTGCGCATAGGCTTTGGCCGCCAGACCACTGCGTGTTTTCAGCGTGGTTGCGCCATCGTTGCTTTTGATTTCATCGATCACTTTGCCGTAATCAGCCGGGTCGACAATGATGGTGACACCGGTGTAGTTTTTCGCAGAGGCACGCACCATGGCGGGGCCACCAATGTCGATGTTCTCAATCGCATCTTCCAGCTTCACGTTGTCGCCGGCGGTGGCTTTGTCGAAGGGGTACAGATTCACAGCCACCAAATCGATTGCGCCAATGCCATGCTCTTCCATGGCGTCCAGGTGACTTTGCAAATCGCGACGCGCCAAAATACCGCCGTGAATTTTTGGGTGCAGAGTTTTGACACGGCCATCCATGATTTCCGGGAAACCAGTGTGGCTGCTGACCTCTTTGACCACGAGTCCTTTCTCGGCGAGCAATTTGGCGGTTCCGCCTGTGGACAAAATTTCCACGCCTTGGTCAGCCAGTGCTTTGGCCAATTCAAGAATGCCGGTTTTGTCGGACACGCTGAGTAGCGCGCGTTTGATGGTTGGATTTGATGTCATGGTATCGGGGGCCGGTTGTTAAGCGGTCGGTAAAAATTAAAAATCAGATGAGGCCGTGCTGTTGCAGTTTTTTGCGCAGGGTGTTGCGATTAATACCCAGCATCTGGCTTGCGATGGTTTGGTTCATGTTGGCTTTTTCCATGACCACTTCCAGCATGGGGCGCTCAACTGCAGACAACACCATGTCGTATACCGACTTGGCACATTCACCTTCAAGGTCGTTAAAGAACTTGTCCAGATTGCTGCGTATGCACTCTGAAATGGTGATGGGACTTAGATCACTGTCATTGGGTTTCATGCTGCCAATCTTCTTCTTGGTGTTGGTTGGAGTGAATCGTTTGCAGCGGCGAAGTACTGCTGGCCGCTTGATAACCAGTTCAGAAAAAATTCATCAACAATGCGCAATTGTTCGCTTGTGGTTTGCGCCAACATCAGTTGGTCGACCACGGTGTTGTTTTTTCCGGCTGGGCCGCAAAGATACCACTGCAAATGCTTTCGGGCGGTGAGCAGGCCCGTTTTCTCTCCATAAAATTCATGGTGATCACGCAAGTGATGCATCATGACTTCATGGGCTTCTTCAAGTGTGGGTGGATCAATGCGTTCACCCGTTTTCAGGTAATGCAGCACTTCTCTAAAAATCCAGGGATTGCCTTGTGCGGCCCGACCGATCATGAGGCCATCTGCACCCGTGTAATCCAAGACAAATTTCGCCTTCTCGGGGCTGGTGATGTCACCGTTCGCGATCACTGGGATGTTGACGGCCTGCTTCACGGCCTTGATGGTGTCGTATTCCGCGTCGCCCGTGTAACCGCAAGCGCGCGTACGACCATGAAGTGTGAGAAGCGACACACCAACAGACTGCGCCATTTGCGCAATGTGTATTGCATTCTTGTGTTCGGGTGACCAACCGGTGCGGTACTTCAAAGTAAGGGGCACACCGCGTTGTTCACATTCGGCGTGCACTGCTTTCAAAATGCGTTCGACCAAACCTTCGTTTTGCAGCAAGGCAGAGCCCGCAGCAACCGCACACACTTTTTTGGCCGGGCAACCCATGTTGATGTCGATGATTTGCGCGCCGCGTTCAATGTTGTAGGCGGCGGCATGTGCCATCATTTCCGGGTCGGCGCCAGCAATTTGAACAGCAATTGGTTTTGTTTCGCCGTAGTGGTTCAACCTGCGCGTGCTTTTGTCTGTTTTCCACAGTGCAGGGTTGCTCGCGGCCATTTCCGACACAGCATGACCCGCGCCCAGTTTTTTGCACAACTGGCGGAAGGGACGATCGGTTACACCTGCCATTGGAGCAAGGAACAGATTGTTTGGAAGTGTTAAATGGGCGATGCGCACGTTGCACAAAATTTAAGCAAATTTCGAGCAGCCCATTGTAACGGGCAGGGCGATTTTATTCGAGCCCAAATCAGGAAAAAACCGGAAATTTTTTACTTGACTTCTGTTTGTCAAAGTGGGCCGTAAGGCCTTGCGTGCCTTGTGGAAATGCAAGGGCTTTTATGTATTGAAATCAATGTGATTGCGATATTTGTATTAATTCAATTTTGTAGCCATCAGGGTCTTCAACAAACGCAATCACGGTACTCCCACCTTTCACTGGTCCGGCGGGGCGCGTCACTGTTCCGCCAGCTGAGGTAATTCGCTCGCATTGTGTGTAAGCGTTGTTGACTGCGATTGCAATGTGGCCGTACGCAGTGCCCAAATCGTAGCTATCCACACCGTGGTTGTAGGTCAATTCAAGGACAGCGCCGTCTTGTTCGTTGCCATAGCCAACAAAAGCCAAGGAATAACCTTGATCGGGTCGTTCGGTGGTCCTGATCAGGTTCATGCCCATGACCTGCGTGTAGAAATTTATGGAGCGTTGAAGGTCGCCAACGCGCAGCATGGTGTGAAGAATTCTCATAATACGGGTACCTCGGCAGGGTTCATTCTGGACAGCGCTTTGTGGGGTGTTTGGTAATCGGGCATCAGGCTTTCAACCACAGCCCAAAAGCGCGCGCTGTGATTCATTTCAACAAGGTGAGCCAGTTCGTGTGCGATCACATATTCGATCAGTTGCGGCGGGTAATGCACCAGACGCCAATTCAGGCGCACTTCGCGTTTGCTGTTGCAACTCCCCCAGCGTGAACTTGGGCTACTCAAATGAATTGAGAAATGAGGCAAACGCTGCGCCGCTGCCTGGCGTTCAAACAGTTTGGTGGCCATGTGCGTGAACACTTCTTTGGCATGTGATTTCAATAATTTTTCAATGGCCTTGTCTCGCTGCACGCTATTTTCGCAAGCGGGCAGGGCAATGCTTTTTGTCCAGGGATTCAGCATGGGTTTGCTGCGTGCTGGCAAGGTTTCAATTTGGTAGGGCTCGCCTCGAATCGGAATCGGTTTACTTTCATCGAGCAAGCTTGACAAGGAAATTGTCTGTTTGCTTCGCGTTTCCCATTGTCTTAGGCGTTTTTCGATCCACGTAGATTTGGAGGCGATGATGCTTTGGAGTTCGGAGATAGAAAGCCGAAGGGGGGCCGAAATTTGCAGGCCATGATCGCCGATTAGAAAGCCGACCGATTTGCGTTTACTGCGTTTCAGAATATAGCTGCACAAACCCCACGGCAGTTCAATGCTGCGAACTTCAGTGGGGCTGGGTGCTGCTGTTAATCGCATGGTTTATTGGTCGCCTTTACCCACCAGTGGTGTTTCAGCGCTGGTGTAGCGGTGTGGGCTGATTTTGTGCATTTCGTTTTCAATCCATTCTTCGACCACGTCCATCAGGCTTTGGGCATCATGCCCTTCAGGTGAAATGGGCGGGCCAAATCGCAAGGTCACTGTGCCGGCCTTCTTGAAAAATCCTTTGCGCTTCCAGTATTCGCCAGCATCGTGCGCTACTGGCACCACTGGTGTACCTGTTGCAACTGCAAGGCGCGTACCGCCGGTTTTATAGCGGCGTTTGTAACCCACAGGAACGCGTGTACCTTCAGGGAAAAACATCATCCAGGCGCCTTCTTTCATGCGTTGCCCGGCCATGGTTTTGACCTGCTCAAAAGCTTCAACGCCATTTTTCCGATCAATAGGCACCATGCGCAATACCCACAAGGCCCAGCCAAAAAAGGGCACGTATTGAAGTTCTTTTTTGTAAACCAGGCAAAGTTGGCGTGGCAACAGGCGTGCGGGGATGCCAAAAGTTTCCCAGGCCGACTGGTGTTTGGCCAGAATGATTGCGCCGGTATTGGGCAGGTGTTCCATGCCCTCTACTTTGTATTGAATGTTGCACAGCAGGCGCAACATTTCAATGTTCAAGGCATTCCACCAACAGGCAAACACATAGCGGTTGCGAATTGAGATAAATGGTGAAACCAGCAGCAGCAAGGTCGCATGAATGGGCGTGTACACCACCACGTAGACGAAAAACAGGATAGAACCAATGACGGATCTCACCACAGGCCTCCGAAAAGTTTTAGTTGTTATCGATTGTTTGCGAAAGGATCGTCAGGCACCAAGTGCTCGGCGACAGCTGTCAGATTGTCGAACACCAAGGTGCCTTTGGGCAATTCTTCTTTGCTTTTTTCCAGGGTTTTTTTTCCTTTGCCTGTTTTTACCAAGAATGTGCTGCAGCCCTGGCTGCTACCTGCTTGCAGGTCGCGTAGCGAGTCGCCCACGCAAGGCACACCTTCAAGATTAAAACCAGTGCGTGCCTGAATTTCCTGAAACAGCCCGGGTTTGGGTTTGCGGCAGTTGCATTTGTCGTCAGGGCCATGCGGGCAGAAGAATATGCCCTCGATATGGCCGCCTGCCTGGCCTGCGAGATCATGCATTTTTTTGTGCATGGCTGACAGGGTTTCAAGATCGAACATACCGCGCGAAATACCACTTTGGTTGGTGGCTACCACCACCCGATAACCGCCGCAGTTCAACCGTGCGATGGCTTCCATGCTGCCTTGAATGGGGATCCACTCATCCACTGATTTGATGTATTCATCCGAGTCTTCGTTGATGACGCCATCCCGATCCAGCACGATGAGTTTCATGGGCTTGTCCTTGCTCAGTGTTCAGGTCTTAAGCGGCCAATTGTGAAATGTCGGCCACGCGGTTCATCAAACCATGCATGTGTTTCAACAAGGCGAGGCGGTTGTTTTTTAGTGCTTCATTGTTGTCCATCACCATCACGTTTTCAAAGAAGGCGTCTACATTGGCCTTCAAGGGCGCGAGAACCAGCAGTGCCTGTTGATAGTCCCCTTGCTCGAATGCCTTGGTGGCGCTTGGTTCCACTTCTTTGACTTGTGCGGCCAGTGCTTTTTCGGCATCGACTTGCAACAGGGTTGCGTCCACCTTGGAAGAAGTGACTTCTGTCTTCTTCAAAATATTGGTGATTCGCTTGTTGGCAGCTGCCAATGCCTGCGATTCCGGTAGTTGCGAGAAAGCACGCACAGCTTCCAGGCGTTTGGGCAAGTCGGCAAACTGGCTTGGATTCTGGCTAAGCACCGACTCAACCTCGGCGGTGGAGTAGCCCTGGTCTTTCAGGTAGCCACGCAGTCGGTCTTGAATAAAGCCGGCAATGCCTTCCACGCTTTGTTTGAAGTCGGGAAATTCTGTGAACAGGCTGCTGGCCTTGTTCAGTGCATCAATTAAATCCAGTTTCAGATTTTTTTCGATCACCATTCGAATCACGCCCAAGGCGTGGCGACGTAATGCAAAGGGGTCTTTGTCCCCAGTGGGGATTAAGCCGATGCTGTAAATGCCCACGAGGGTTTCCAGTTTGTCGGCCAGCGCAGCAGCCACACCCACCGGGTTGCGGGGCAATTGGTCGCCAGCAAAGCGGGGGCTGTAATGGTCAGCAATTGCCTGGGCTACATCGGCGTGTTCGCCATCGTGCCGGGCGTAATGTTCGCCCATATTGCCTTGCAGTTCGGGGAACTCGCCAACCATGTCGGTCAGCAGGTCGGCTTTGCACAGCATTGCTGCGCGCTTGGCTTGCTCCACATTGGCGCCGCACACTGGGGCAAGCGCTGCAGCCAGTTCAACCAGGCGGCCATTGCGGTCTTTCTGTGTACCCAGCTTGTTGTGGTACACCACGTTGGCCAAGCCGGGCAAGCGGCTTTCCAGTGATTTTTTACGATCTTGATCGAAGAAGAATTTCGCGTCGGCCAAACGTGCGCGCAACACGCGTTCGTTGCCTGTTGTGATCAGTTCGGGGGTGTGCGTCAGCAGGTTTGAAACCAGCAAGAAGCGGTTTTTCATCTTGCCATTCTGGTCGGTAATGGCAAAGTACTTCTGGTTGGCCTGCATGGTCAGAATCAAACACTCTTGCGGCACTTCCAGAAATTCTTTTTCGAAACCGGCTTCGTACACCACGGGCCATTCAACCAGAGCACACACTTCGTTGACCAAGTCTTCGGGCTGCACCACTTTGTCGCCTGCAGCTTGATCATTCAGGGCTTTTTCAATGGCGGCTTTGCGTTTCTCGAAACTGGCCATTACTTTGCCTTCGGTTTCAAGTTGCGCTTCATAGCTGTCGGCGCTGGCAATGTTCACCACGCCGCTGCTCAGGAAACGGTGACCCAAGGTGATGCGGTCGCTTTCCAAACCCAGCACTTGCGCGGGCACTACGTGGTTGCCATGCAGGCAAATCAAGCGGTGGGCAGGGCGTACAAAATGCACGGTGCTGCCATCGGGGCGCTGGTAACTCATTACTTTTGGAATGGGCAGCTTGGTGGTGGCAGCTTCGAGCGCTTTGTTCATCGATTCATCAAGTGCCTTGCCCGCTTGCGTGCGTGAAATGTGCAATACATCTTGCTTGCCGTCATTGATGGTTTCCAGTTGATCCACACTGATCGCACCCATTCCCAGGGAATCCAGTTTTTTCTGCAAGGGTGGCGTGGGTTGGCCGTTCGCATCCAGGCCAATTTTCGCGGGCAGCAAACGTTCCTGAATTTTTTTCTCGGGGCTGATTGCGGCCACGTTGGTAATGCGGCAGGCCAAACGGCGTGGACTGGCAAAGCCCTCGATCACGCTGGAATCAGAAAGATGGCCTTCATCGCGCAGGGTTTTGCTGAGCAATTCAGAGAATGCGTTGCCCAGTGTTTGCAGTGCTTTGGGTGGGAGCTCTTCGGTAAACAGCTCAACCAGTAGTGTTGAATTCATGGGTCTCACGTGTTTTAGGCGGCTTGTGTATTGGGGGTATCGCACATTGGGAAACCCAGCTTTTCGCGTGAATCAAAGTAGGCTTGCGCCACGGCACGCGACAAATTGCGGATTCGGCCAATGTAGGCTGCGCGCTCGGTCACTGAAATGGCACCGCGTGCGTCCAGCAAGTTGAAGGTGTGCGCGGCTTTCAGAATCATCTCGTAGGCGGGCAGGGCAAGGCCGACTTCAATCAGGTGCTTTGCTTCCGCCTCGTATTCGCCGAAGTGGCGAAACAGCATGTCGGCATTGCTGTGCTCGAAGTTGTAGGTGGATTGTTCCACTTCGTTTTGGTGAAACACATCGCCGTAGGTCAGTGTTTTCATCACGCCTTTTTCTTCGCGTTCAGTCCAAACCAGGTCGTACACGTTTTCCTTGCCTTGCAGGTACATGGTCAGGCGTTCAATGCCATAGGTGATTTCGCCCAGAATTGGCGCGCAATACCAACTTGTTGGAAATAGGTAAACTGGGTGATCTCCATGCCGTTTAACCACACTTCCCAGCCCAGACCCCAGGCACCCAACGTTGGGTTTTCCCAGTTGTCTTCAACGAAACGAATGTCGTTTTGCTTGGTGTCGATACCCAGTGCTTCCAGGCTACCCAGGTACAAATCAATGATGTTTTCGGGCGAAGGCTTTAGCACCACCTGGAACTGATAGTAGTGCTGCATGCGATTTGGGTTTTCGCCGTAACGGCCGTCTTTGGGCCGGCGCGAGGGCTGCACATAGGCTGCATTCCAGGGCTCGGGGCCCAATGCGCGCAAAAATG
The DNA here is from genome assembly GCF_043511195.1 of Limnobacter sp. Taxonomy (NCBI): domain Bacteria; kingdom Pseudomonadati; phylum Pseudomonadota; class Betaproteobacteria; order Burkholderiales; family Burkholderiaceae; genus Limnobacter; species Limnobacter sp. The sequence continues at coordinate 1,505,809 of NZ_CP121330.1, forward strand.
TGGCAGTGTGGCTGGTACCTGCGCCCACTTCCATGTCGAAAGGTTGCAGTAAGGCACAACCTTGGTGGTCCCAATAGTTTTGCAGGGTCAGAATGGCCTGTTGAAACGTCAGCGGTTTCTTGTGCATGTGCGCCGGTGTCCTTCGTGATTCAATTTTTTGTACGTCGATTGCCCCGTATTGTAATGGTTACCGGGGCTTTCGAACTCAGAGCGTGCCAATGCACAGGTACTTCATTTCCAGGAATTCTTCAATGCCCCACACAGAGCCTTCTCGCCCCAAGCCCGATTGCTTCACGCCGCCAAAAGGCCCTACTTCATTGGAGAATACGCCCACATTAATGCCTACCATGCCGTACTCGAGCGCTCGGCCCACCCGGAAGGTGCGCGCAGAGTTCTCGGTGTAGAAGTAGGCGGCCAGGCCGTAAGGCGTGTTGTTGGCGTAGTTGATCGCCTGCTCTTCGGTGTCGAATGGGAAAATTGCTGCCAGTGGGCCAAAGGTTTCTTCTTGCGCCACCAGCATGCGGTGGTCTGCATTGTCGATCAAGGTTGGCTGGAAAAAGCGGCCGCCCAAATCATGAGGTTTTCCGCCGTGCAGCAATTTTGCGCCTTTTGCAAGCGCGTCATCCACATGTTTTTGAACTTTGGCAATCGCTTGGTCGTCGATCATGGGGCCAATACTGGCTTTGGTCTTCAGGCCATCACCCACTTCCAGCTTGGCGACCTTGGCGTGCAGTTTTTCTGCAAAAGCCTGTTGCACGCTGCGTTGAACATAAATGCGGTTGGTGCACACGCAGGTTTGGCCCGCATTGCGGAATTTAGACGCGATCAAGCCATCAACAGCTTTGTCCAGATCTGCGTCTTCGAACACGATGAATGGCGCATGGCCACCCAGTTCAAGGCTGAGCTTTTTGATGGTTGGGGCGCACTGTTGCATCAGGATTCGGCCCACCTCGGTGCTGCCCGTGAAGGTGAGTTTTCGAACCACATCGCTTTCGCAGAGTACCTTGCCAATTTCCACGGAACGGTCCGCATCGCCGGTGATCACATTGAGAACCCCGGCGGGAATTCCTGCTTGACGCGACAGCTCAGCCAAGGCCAGCGCGCTGAGCGGGGTTTGCTCGGCAGGTTTGATCACTACTGTACAGCCTGCAGCCAGTGCAGGGGCTACTTTGCGGGTGATCATGGCGATCGGAAAATTCCAGGGCGTAATGGCTGCGCACACGCCAATGCCTTGCTTCAACACCAGTAATTCACGGCCCAATTGTGGCGATTCCAGCACACTGCCTTCAATTCGTTTGGCCTGTTCGGCAAACCATTCCACAAAGCTTGCGCCGTAAATTACCTCGCCTTTGGCTTCTGAAAGCGGTTTGCCTTGCTCCAGTGTCATGAGAAAGGCCAGGTCATCGGCATTGTCGATAATCAGGTCAAACCACTTGCGCATCATTTGCGCACGGCTTTTGGCCGTGGTGTTGCGCCAGCTGGCCAAGGCCTTTTCAGCACACAAAATGGCATCGTGGGCTAGGGCAATCGATGTGTTTCCAACCTGGGCGATGGTTTCACCCGTTGAGGGATTGTCCACCGGAAAGTCTTTTTCACATTCATGGAAGCTGCCATACACAAAGGGATTGGTTTGCAACAAGCTCGGGTTCTTGAATTGGAACTGCTTGCTCACTTGATTGCTTGCCTCATTGCTCATGTTACTGCTCATGTCCGTCTCTCTGGTTGTCAATTTGCTTCAAGGTTTAGCAGGGCTGTCAGCTGTGCCGTGCAGGCCACTGCAAATGTTTCGGTTCGCAACACGCGTCGCGAAAAATTCAGGGGTAGGGCACCAAGCTGCCTTGCCGTATTGGTTTCCTCGGGTGACCAGCCGCCCTCTGGTCCCACACAAACAATAAGAGGCTCACCAGTTTTGGCATCGAGACACCAGTTTTTCAACGATTCCTCGGCCTGTGGCGTAAACCAAAGCACTTGCGCGTTGGGCCAGCTTTGCGCAGCGTATTCCAAGGCTGCGGAAAGTGACCTGACAGGTTCAACGAAGGGCAGTTGTTCCCGTTCGCTTTGCAGGCTAGCTGCCAAAACAACCCTTTCCCAGTGGGCTTGCCTTTTGGCAGCCCGCTCACCTTCCAGTTTAACCACGCTGCGCTGGGCCTGAACCGGTTGAAAGCCAGCTACGCCCAATTCTGTGCATTTTTCAAGCACCCAATCCATTTTGTCGCCTTCTGGCAGCGCTTGAAATACATGGACTTGTCGATTCAATTCGGTATTGCGCACTGCCAGTTTTTCGCCCACATGGATTTGCGCCAGTTTTTTGGATACATAGTGAACTGTGGCGTTGTACTCACAACCTTTTCCGTTCCACACCCGCAGCGCTTCACCTTCGCGCAGGCGCAAAACTCTGGACGCGTAATGCATCAAGTCGTCAGACAGATCAAGCACTTGGCCCACGCTGTTGCAGTGTTCTAGCAGGAAGCGAGGTAGACGCTTGCCTTGGTCGTGTTTCATGTTTTCCCGTCTTTATTCAATGGTTTGTCCGCAAGAGCGCGCTTTATTGGGATAGCTTTGATAAAATTCATTTTTTTCCAACTTTGCCACAGGCATAACCCTCAATCCCCATACCTATGTCCTCACCGTCAAAGAACATGGCCAACGCGATTCGCGCGCTCGCCATGGATGCAGTTCAAGCCGCCAAATCCGGCCACCCTGGCATGCCTATGGGCATGGCCGAAATCGCCGTTGCCCTTTGGGCTCGCCACTTGAAGCACAACCCGCAGAATCCCCTTTGGGCCGATCGCGATCGCTTCGTATTGTCCAACGGCCATGGATCCATGCTGCTATACGCGTTGCTGCACTTGACCGGTTACGACCTGCCGATCGAGGAATTGAAGAATTTCCGCCAGTTGCATTCTAAAACACCGGGCCACCCCGAAGTGGACATTACCCCCGGTATTGAAACCACCACGGGTCCCTTGGGGCAGGGTATTGCCAATGCAGTGGGTTTTGCGTTGGCCGAGAAACTGCTGGCTGCTGAGTTCAACGAAGCCGGCTTCCCGGTGGTGGATCACAACACCTATGTGTTCTTGGGCGACGGTTGCCTGATGGAAGGCATTTCCCACGAAGCCTGCTCGTTGGCGGGCACCTTGGGCTTGTCCAAGCTCATCGTGATGTACGACGACAACGGCATTTCGATTGACGGTGAAGTTGAACACTGGTTTGCCGACAACACACCCAAGCGCTTCGAGGCCTATGGCTGGAACGTGATTCCCAACGTGAATGGTCACGATGTAGACGCGGTGGATGCCGCCATTGCCCAGGCCAAACAAAACGCTGCGCTGGACAAAGGCCCCACCCTGATTTGCTGCAAAACCAATATTGGCGAAGGTTCGCCCAATTTGGCCGGCACCGACAAAGTACACGGCGCACCGCTGGGTGACGCTGAAATTGCCGCCACCCGCGCCGCCATTGGCTGGGAACATGCTCCCTTCGAGATTCCTGCCGAGGTGTACAACGCTTGGGATGCTCAGGTAGAGGGTGCTGCACGCCAATCAGCCTGGGACAAGTTGTTCGATGCCTACAGCGCAAAATTCCCGGCCAAGGCTGCTGAATTCAAGCGCCGCATGGCCGGTGATTTGCCTGATCAGTTTGAACAAACCGCCGCACGCCTGCTGGCTGAAGTGGCTGCCAAGGGTGAAACCATTGCCACCCGCAAAGCCAGCCAGAACGCGATTACTTTACTGGCTGCCGAATTGCCCGAATTGCTGGGCGGCTCTGCCGACCTGACTGGTTCAAACCTGACCAACTGGGCCAAGTGCGTGGCTGTGCGCCGAAACGCTGAAGGTTTTACTGCGGGTAACCACATTAACTGGGGTGTGCGTGAGTTTGGTATGAGCGCAGCCTTGAACGGTGTGGCCCTGCACGGTGGTTACATTCCTTTTGGTGCAACCTTCCTGACTTTCTCTGATTACAGCCGCAATGCGTTGCGTATGGCTGCCCTGATGAAGAAGCGCAATATTTTCGTGTTCACCCACGATTCGATTGGCTTGGGTGAAGACGGCCCAACCCATCAACCCGTGGAGCACGCTGCCACTTTGCGTTTGCTGCCCAATATGGACGTGTGGCGCCCGGCCGATTCAGTTGAATCGATGGCTGCATGGAACAGTGCAGTGATGCGCCAAGACGGTCCTAGTTCATTGCTGTTCAGCCGCCAAAACCTGCCTTTCCTGGCCCGTTCCGAGTCTGTATTGAACTCCATCTCCAAGGGTGGTTATGTGTTGGCCGAGGCAGTAAACGCCAAGGTCACCCTGATTGCCACCGGTTCAGAAATTGAAATTGCGATGAACACGCAAAAAGCACTGACCGAGAAAGGCATAGCTGCCCGTGTGGTTTCAATGCCATCAACCAATGTGTTTGATCGCCAGTCCGCGGCCTACAAGGCCGAAGTGCTGGGTACAGCCCCGATCGCCGTGATTGAAGCCGGTATGACCGATGGTTGGTACAAGTACATTGCGCAGGCTGGCGTGAAGGGCACTGTGCTGGGCATGAGCACCTTCGGTGAGTCTGCCCCGGCGGGTGCCTTGTTCAAGCACTTTGGGTTGACCACCGAGAAATTCACCGAGGCCGCATTGGCCTTGGTCACAGCTTAAAAAACGCAATAATTGATTTACTTTCAAGGAGATTTGTCATGACCATTCGCGTAGCGATTAACGGCTATGGCCGCATCGGCCGAAATGTACTGCGTGCCCACTATGAAGGTGGCAAAAAACACGACATCCAAATCGTGGCGATTAACGATTTGGGCGATCCCAAAACCAACGCCCACCTGACCCAGTACGACACCGCCCATGGCCGTTTCCCCGGCACCGTGAGCGTAGATGGCGATTACATGGTTGTGAATGGCGACAAAATCAAGGTGCTGGCCAACCGCAACCCGGCCGAACTGCCTTGGGGCGAGTTGGGTGTGGATGTTGTGCTGGAATGCACCGGCTTTTTCACATCCAAAGAAAAAGCATCGGCCCACCTGAAAGGTGGTGCCAAGAAAGTAATTATTTCCGCACCTGGCGGCAAAGACGTGGATGCCACAGTTGTATTTGGCGTAAACCACAGTGTCTTGAAGAGCACCGACACGGTGATCTCCAATGCGTCTTGCACCACCAACTGTTTGGCCCCACTGGTCAAGCCTTTGAATGATGTGATTGGTTTGGAAACAGGTTTGATGACCACCATCCACGCCTACACCAATGACCAGGTGTTGACTGACGTGTACCACGAAGACCTGCGCCGCGCCCGTTCCGCCACCATGAGCATGATCCCCACCAAAACAGGTGCGGCTGCTGCGGTTGGTTTGGTGTTGCCAGAATTGAATGGCAAGCTCGACGGCTACGCGATTCGCGTGCCCACCATCAACGTGTCGATGGTTGATTTGTCGTTCATCGCCAAGCGTGAAACCACGGTTGATGAAGTGAACAGCATTTTGAAAGCTGCTGCCGAAGGCCCATTGAAAGGTGTGCTGGAGTACAACGAGGCGCCATTGGTGTCGATTGACTTTAACCACAACCCAGCTTCCAGTTCGTTCGATGCCACACTGACCAAGGTGAGTGGCAAGCTGGTCAAGGTATCCAGCTGGTACGACAACGAGTGGGGTTTCTCCAATCGGATGTTGGACACCACTGTTGCACTGATGAACGCCAAGTAATTCCATACGCGCTTCATGCAAAAAAACCGGGCCTCGAGCCCGGTTTTTTTTATGTCACCGAATTCCTCAGACCCCCTCCCTTTTGTGGGTGTCCCTACCCCTATTGGTTATGCGCAAAGCCTTGTTTTATGCCGTTAAAGCGGTATTCGTCGGGTCTTGGCGAGGTGGCTGAGAAGTAGGCTCCGTTCTGCTTTCTTTTCAATAAATTGATTGCGCACCTCGCTGGGTAACCTGAACCCATTGTGATAAGCGAGTACTGCCATGCTGACCTTCCGTTCCAAGAAGCAAAAATTGACGCCACTGCGTGTGCTGGTGACTACCGTTTTGCTGATGCTCTGGATTCTTCTGGTCGCGCCAGCCCATGCTCAGGGCGGTGCAGGGCAGTTCATCATCAAATTGAAGAACTCGGTTGAGTTAAGCAGCACACCTTCCGTGCGCCGATTGGAAAGGGAGGGTGAGTTCCTTGCCGATGTGATGGCCAGAAACAATATCGATGCAAGCTGGTTACGTGCAGGTTCGGTGGGAACGCATGTGATGCGTTGGGGTGGCAGCGTACGTGCAGGTGATCAGCAAGCCATGTTGAATCGCCTGGCCAGCGACCCCGAAGTTGAGTTTGTCATCGAAGACCGCGCAGTCAGGGCTTTCGCGACACCCAACGATCCCAGCTTTTTGAATCAGTGGGCACTACGCTCTACCTTTAACACAGCGGGCGCAAAATTTGATCAAGCCTGGGATGTGGTTCGTGGCAGCGCCGACGTGGTGGTGGCCGTTTTGGACACCGGCGTGGTGTTCGAAACCCCGGATTTGAAGGGTCGACTGCTCAGCGGCTACGATTTTGTATCGGATGTGCCCACTGCCAATGACGGCAATGGTCGTGATGCCAATGCGGCAGATCCTGGTAATTGGGTCAGCAGTGCTGATACCCAAACATCTGCATTTTCGGGTTGTAGTGTAAAAAATTCGAGTTGGCATGGCACCTTCGTTGCTGGCCAAATTGCGGCAAATACCCACAGTGATTCGGATGTGGCTGGCGCTGACTGGAACGTGAAGGTGTTGCCGGTTCGTGTGCTTGGTAAATGCGGCGGTTTGCTGTCCGATGTGCTGGATGCCATGCTGTGGTCAGCCGGTCTGGACGTGCCCGGCATACCCCGTAACCCCAACCCTGCCGATGTGATCAACCTGAGTTTGGGTAGTCCCACCACATGCAGTTCATTTGAGCAAACAGTGGTCGACCGCGTGAATGCAGCGGGTACCTTGGTGGTGGCCGCAGCGGGCAACAGCGGCGGTTCGGTTGATTCCCCAGCCAATTGCAACAATGTGTTGTCAGTTGGGGCCCTTGATCGCGACGGCAGCCGTGCCAGCTACAGTGCAATAGGTTCTGCGATCAGCTTGATGGCCCCCGGTGGTTTCAGCAACGGTTTGGTTGGTTTGGGTAACTCAGGCACCACTACACCCACTTCAGCCAGCTTGGTGAGCAAAACAGGTACTTCGTTTGCCGCGCCCCTGGTGGCGGCAACGGCAGGTCTGATGCGTGCAATCAACCCTGCACTGACTCCGGCCCAAATCCGCAGTCAAATTCTGGCCAACACCGCAAGCTTCTTGAGTCCTAGAAGCAGCACCTGCACAGTCAATCAGGGTTCAGGCAGTTGCAATTGCACCACCGCAGTGTGTGGAGCAGGAATGTTGGACACATTTGGTGCGGTCACTTCAGCCAAGGGCACACGCCCCGTGGCCAATGCCTCAGCCTCTGCCAATGGCCTGAGCACCAGTGGGTATCAGGAAAGCGCCACTGGTTTGAATCCAGTTCGTTTGCGTGGTTCCGCAAGCAGTGTTACAGCGGGTCGCAGCATTGCTTCTTATGCATGGACGCAGGTTTCGGGTGAGCAGTTAATGAGCGGCACGCAAACGACCGCCGATGTTGATTTACCCGCGGCAACGTCGAGTTCTGATTTGGTCTTTCAACTTACCGTGACTGACTCGGTTGGTGAATCGCACAGCAGCTTTACAGCGCTGCGCGTGGTCGCCAGCGGGGACGATGGCAGCTCGCCTTCCTCGGTGGCCAGCGCCAGCTCGGGCGGCACGACAACACCCACCACTGACAACAGTTCAGGCTCAAGTTCGTCGGTTTCAGCAGTTGACGGCGGTGGCGGGGGCGGGGGTTCCACCACCTTGCCCGGTTTGTTGTTAATGTCACTGCTGATGTGGGTGTTCAGGGCACTTGCTTCGACTTCATCCAAACCGATTGCCCAATCATAAACAGTCCGAGCAATGTACCCCCCAGGGCGCCGCCCCTGTGTGCCTCAAACGCAATTGGCCCGCCCACCAGTGAATCGGTGGTGGGGCCTGAATTCCACTCCAGTATCAATTTGATCATCAACCCCGCGCCAAGCACCCACAGTGGCCAGCTTTGCCGAAGCGTGTTTGGGCTCCTGTGCAGCGCAAGTAACAGGCATGCGGTGAGTTGAAAATGCAAAGCACCACTTAAGCCGCAATACCAATCGATCGGCTCGACCTGTGCCAAATAAAATGCAACCCACACCACGGACAAAAGCTGCATCCACAGCCATTCACCCTGGCTGCGCAGGCTTGAAAAGCCCCATGTGACGATAGCCAAACCGGCGAGGTTCAAGCCCAGGTGTACCCAGCCCAGGTGCGTAAACTGCGCCAACAATGCATAAATGAAGAATGAGTCAATTAAATCAAGCCCTTGCTGCGCAAAGTCAGGTGCAAAAAGTTGTCCTGAAATTGCCAATATTCCAATCGCAAAGGAGTATGCAACACTGAGGAAAAGTGGGCTGGGGGCGTTATAATTCCGGATTGTTTCCAATAACCTTCCTTGAGAGTTGAACAGCAATGTTGCGTTTCCTGCGCCTGACCGACCAAAACGTATCCAACAAACGCGTGTTGATCCGCGTCGATTTTAACGTGCCAGTGGATGCAAATGGCAACATCACGGAAGACACCCGTATTCGTGCGTCCTTGCCCGGCATTGAATACTGCCTGAACAACAACGCAGCCCTGTTGTTGACCAGCCACTTTGGTCGCCCCACCGAAGGTGAGTACGATGAAAAGCTAAGCCTTGCCCAAGTGGCTGTCCGCCTGGGCGAGTTGCTGGATCGCCCTGTGCGATTGGTTAAAGATTGGGTCAATGGCGTGGACGTGAAAGCGGGCGAAGTGTTGCTGCTCGAAAATTGCCGATTCAACAAAGGCGAGAAGAAGAACAACGCCGAACTGGCCCAGAAGATCGCAGCCCTTTGCGATATTTACGTGAATGATGCCTTTGGCACCGCCCACCGCGCGGAAGCCACCACACATGGCGCAGCACAATACGCCCCTGTGGCCTGTGCAGGCCCCTTGTTGGCTGCCGAGCTAGATGCACTGGGTGCTGCACTTTCTGCGCCCAAGCGCCCCATGGTGGCCATTGTGGCCGGTTCAAAGGTGTCGACCAAGTTGACAATTCTGAACAGCCTGGCCAATAAAGTAGATCAGCTGATTGTGGGCGGCGGCATTGCCAACACGTTCATGGCTGCTTTGGGTTTGCCCATTGGCAAATCACTGGCGGAGCATGATTTGGTGAGTGAGGCGAAAACCATCATCGACAACATGAAAGCCCGGGGTGCCGCTGTGCCCATTCCAACCGATGTGGTGGTGGGCAAAGAGTTCTCTCCAACAGCCTACGCTACGACCAAGAAAGTGGGCGATGTGGCAGCCGATGACATGATCTTCGACATTGGCCCCAACACAGCCGAGGAACTGGCCGCCATTCTTGACAAAGCAGGCACCATTGTATGGAACGGCCCGGTGGGTGTGTTCGAGTTTGATCAATTTGGCAAAGGTACAGAGCGCTTGGCCATGGCAATTGCAAAATCAAATGCATTTTCAATTGCGGGCGGTGGCGATACACTGGCCGCCATTTCCAAGTACAACATTGGTGATCAGGTCAGTTATATTTCCACCGGTGGTGGCGCATTCCTTGAATTTCTGGAAGGTAAAACTTTACCGGCCGTGGAAATTCTTCAACAGAGAGCGGCTTGATGGCTAACTCAGGGAGCAAATTAGTGCCTAACGTGTATGTACCCCGTCAAACCAAAATCGTGGCTACTTTGGGGCCTGCATCCACCGACCCCGCTGTACTTGAGCGAATGATTGCTGCAGGCATGAATGTGGTGCGAGTCAATTTCTCGCATGGCACCGCCCAAGAGCACATTGACCGGGTTAAAACCGTGCGTGAAATCGCGGCCCGCTTGAAGCGGGACATCGCTGTGATGGCCGATTTGCAAGGTCCAAAAATTCGCATTGGTGTGTTTGCCAATGGGTCAGCCACCTTGGTCAATGGTCAACCCTTCGTGCTCGAAGCCAAATGTGATTCCGGAAATGATGAGCGCGTGGGCCTGGATTATCCCGAGTTGGTGAATGACGTAAAAGCTGGCGACACACTGCTGCTAGACGATGGCAAAATCGTGCTGAAGGTCAAGAAGGTCACGCCCACCCAGATCCTCTGCGAAACGGAAGTGGGTGGAGTGCTTAAAAACCGCAAAGGCATTAACAAGCTGGGCGGTGGTTTGTCTGCTCCCGCGCTAACTTCAAAAGACATGGAAGACATTCGCACTGCGGTGTCTTTCGAGGCGGACTACATTGCCGTCAGTTTTCCGAAAAGTGGTGCCGACATGTACATGGCCCGTGAATTGACGCGCGCGGCTGGTGGACATGCCATGATGATCGCAAAAATTGAGCGCTGTGAGGCGCTTGAGAACCTCGATGATCTGATTCGTTCTTGCGACGGCTTGATGGTAGCCCGTGGTGATTTGGCAGTTGAAATTGGCGATGCAGCGGTACCAGCCGCGCAAAAGCGCCTTATCCGCGCCGCTCGCGAGGCCAACAAACTGACTATCACGGCAACACAAATGATGGAGAGCATGATAGAAAGCCCTGTGCCTACCCGTGCTGAAGTGTCGGATGTGGCCAATGCTGTACTTGATGGTACCGATGCGGTCATGTTGTCTGCTGAAACCGCAGCGGGCAAGTTCCCGGTAGAAACAATTGTGGCCATGGCTCGCGTGTGTGTCGAGGCTGAGAAATCAGCCACCATTAGCCTGGATGCGGATTTTCTGAACCGCAAGTTCAAACGTGTGGATCAATCGATCGCCATGGCGGCCTTGTTCACAGCGCACCACCTGGAGGTGAAAGCAATTGCCGCGTTGACCCAGTCAGGGTCAACAGCATTGTGGATATCGCGTTTGAACAGTGGCGTGCCAATTTTTGCACTCACACCAGAGGAAAAAACCCGCCGTCGCCTGTCCATGTACCGCGATGTGCGCACTGTCATGATGCAGTACGAAACTGAGGACCGTGAAGTGTTGCTGGCGAAATCAGAACAGGCTTTGCTGGACGCCAAAGTGGTTGAGTTGGGTGATCTGATTGTGATCACCATTGGTGAGCCAATTGGTAAATCGGGTGGAACCAACACCATGAAAATTGTTCGCGTGGGCGAACACATTGGCTTACTGAATTAACCACTTATTTGACTAATTTTATTTTTCGGAGACTTTGAAATGCCTCTCGTATCCATGCGCCAATTGCTGGACCATGCCGCTGAAAATGGCTATGGCATCCCTGCGTTCAACGTGAACAACCTGGAACAGGTTCAAGCCGTGATGGCCGCTGCTGATGAAGTGGGCGCACCCGTAATTCTTCAGGCCAGCGCCGGTGCCCGCAAGTACGCAGGCGAACCATTTATCAAACACCTGATTCAAGCCGCGGTTGAAGCATTCCCGCACATTCCCCTGGTGATGCACCAAGACCACGGCACCAGCCCCAAAGTGTGCCAAGGCGCAATCGACCTTGGCTTTGGCTCGGTGATGATGGACGGTTCCCTGATGGACGACGGTAAAACGCCCGCGTCCTTCGACTACAACCTTGAGGTGACTCGCAAAGTAGTCGAGATGGCCCACAAGGTTGGCGTAACCGTAGAAGGCGAACTGGGTTGCCTGGGCAACCTTGAAACTGGCGAGGCAGGTGAAGAAGACGGCATTGGCGCCGATGTGAAATTGGACCACAGCCAAATGTTGACTGACCCCGAAGAGGCAGCCGTATTTGTGAAAGGCACACAGCTGGACGCCTTGGCCATTGCCATTGGCACCAGCCACGGCGCATACAAGTTCAGCCGCAAACCCACTGGCGATATTTTGGCTATTTCACGCGTGAAAGAAATTCACGCGCGCATTCCAAATACCCATTTGGTTATGCACGGTTCGTCCTCTGTGCCCGCGGAGCTGTTGGCGATCATCAATCAGTATGGCGGCAAAATGAAAGAAACCTACGGCGTACCCGTAGAGGAAATTCAGGAAGCCATCAAGTATGGTGTGCGTAAAATCAACATCGACACGGATATTCGCCTGGCCATGACAGGTGCTGTGCGCAAATTTTTGTTTGAAAACCCCGACAAGTTTGATGCTCGCGAGTGGCTCAAGCCCGCGCGTGAAGCGGCCAAGCAGATTTGCAAACAGCGTTACATGGAGTTTGGCTGTGAGGGGCAGGGTGCGAAAATCAAGCCGATCCCCATGAGCGAAATTGCCCAGAAATATGCCAAGGGTGAACTGGCCCAAATCGTTCAGTAATCGATTGCCAACCCGTTTGGAAGCTCACGCGGGCTGTGCCCCGCGTGTTTTATTTTTAAAGCCTGAATCCCTAGAGGCCATTTGAATGAGTACTGTGTTTGAAACCAAGCTGACTTCCCTGCCTTTGCTGCACCGTGGCAAAGTTCGGGAAAATTTTTCTGTTGGCGACGACAAAATGTTGATTGTGGCCAGCGACCGCCTGTCTGCATTCGACGTCATTCTGGATCAACCCATACCCGAGAAAGGCATGGTGCTGACTCAGATGGCCCAGTTCTGGTTCGATATTCTGGCCGATGTGGTACCGAATCACCTCACTGGTATTTCCCCTGAAACGGTGGTGTCCGCTGAAGAAGCGCCACAAATCAAAGGCCGCTCGATGGTGGTCAAGAAGCTGAAGGCCCTGCCCATTGAAGCAGTGGTGCGTGGTTATCTGATTGGTTCAGGCTGGAAAGACTATCAGGCCACAGGTGCAGTGTGCGGCATTAAATTGCCCTCTGGCATGCAAATGGCAGCCAAGCTGGATGAACCCATTTTTACACCGGCCACCAAAGCCGCCATGGGTGAACTCGACGAAAACATTGATTTCGACACCATGAGCGATGTGGTGGGTCGTGATCTTGCCAAGCAAATCCGCGATGTATCCATTGCCTTGTACACCAAGGCCAGCGACTACGCAGCCCGCCAGGGCATTATCATTGCCGACACCAAGTTTGAATTTGGGCTGGATGCAAACGGCGCCCTGACCTTGATGGACGAAGTGCTCACCGCAGATTCCTCTCGTTTTTGGCCAGCCGATCAATACCAAGTGGGTATTTCCCCACCTTCTTATGACAAGCAGTTTGTTCGCGACTACCTGGAAAGCGTACCGGGCTGGAACAAAAAGGCACCAGCGCCTACACTGCCACAAGACATCATCGACAAAACAGCGGCCAAATACCGTCAAGCCTATGAAATTTTGACTGGTCGCCTTTGGATTGGATAAGCACATGATTGAAAGCATTCCACACCTGCACACTTCCGACCATCCCAAAGTGGGCGTGGTCATGGGTTCGTCTTCCGATTGGGAAGTGATGAAAAACGCTGTGCAAGTGCTGCGCGACTTTGGCGTGGACTACGAGGCCCGCGTGGTGTCAGCCCACCGCATGCCTGACGAAATGTTTGCTTATGCAGAAACAGCCGCCACCCGCGGCATTCAGGTGATTATTGCCGGTGCAGGCGGTGCCGCCCATCTGCCAGGCATGTTGGCCGCCAAAACCATTGTGCCCGTCATGGGTGTGCCTGTGCCCTCCAAATACCTGCGGGGTGAAGACTCGCTGTTGTCTATTGTGCAAATGCCCAAGGGCATTCCGGTGCACACCTTTGCCATCGGCGAAGCCGGTGCAGCCAATGCCGCCCTGGGTGCAGTGTCCATTTTGGCCTTGACCGACTCTGAACTGAACCAGAAATTGCAGGATTTTCGCGTGAGCCAGTCCAATGTGGCCCGTGAAATGGAATTGCCCCCGTTGCGTTAATTTTTAAGCCAAACACATGAGCAAGATCGAATTCAAAACAGCCAAACCTGGCCAATGGCTAGGCCTGTTGGGCGGCGGCCAATTGGGCCGCATGTTCTGCATGGCGGCTCAAAGTATGGGTTACCGGGTGCTGGTGCTCGACCCCGTGGCCAACGGCCCTGCGGGCTCTGTTGCCGACGACCAGGTGCTGGCCGATTACATGGACGACCAAGGTTTGGCCAAACTTGCGCAGCGTTGCATCGGGGTCACCACGGAATTCAAAAATGTACCTGCTTTGGCGCTCGATACCCTGTCCAAAAGCATTCCGGTCAGCCCATCGGCTTTTTCGGTGGGTGTGGCACAAAACCGCATCGAAGAAAAAGCGTACATCATGGGTTGCGGAGTGCCCGTGGCACCCCATGCAGCCATTCGCAGCATGGCCGACATCACTGATGACCTTTCAGGCTTGCTGCCTGGCATCGTGAAAACAGCTCGTTTGGGCTATGACGGCAAGGGACAAGTCCGCGTGAAAACGCTGGAAGAAGTACGCAAGGCGTTTGCTGATCTCAATGAAGTGGAATGCGTGCTTGAAAAGCGATTGACCTTGCAAAAGGAAATGTCGGTCATTGTGGCGCGTGATCACAAAGGCGAATGCGCCACATTCCCTGTGGCTGAAAACCACCACCGCAAAGGCATTTTGGCCACAACCATTGTGCCAGCCCGCATTGACGACGCCATGGCGGCCCAGGCCCGCGCCAACGCCATTTCAATTGCTGGCGCGCTCGATTATGTGGGTGTGTTGTGCGTTGAGTTTTTTGTGGTTGACGAGTTGGGTTTGGTGGTCAATGAAATTGCCCCGCGCCCACACAACAGCGGGCATTACTCCATTGACGCTTGCGTAACCTGCCAGTTCGAGCAGCAGGCTCGTGTGCTTGCAGGTTTGCCCTTGGGCGACACGCGCCAGCACAGCCCTGCGGTCATGGTAAACCTGCTGGGTGACCTTTGGTATGGCGAAGATGGCAGCGTGCGTGAACCCGCTTGGGAAAAAGTGCTGGCCATTCCCGAGGTGAAGCTACACCTGTACGGCAAAGAACAGGCCAGGGTAGGGCGCAAGATGGGCCACATCACGGTGATTGCAGAAACCCTTGACCGTGCCCTGGCGGTTGCCCAAGAGGTGCGTGACATTCTGGGTATTGGCGATGACGACGACTGATTCTGGTGTGCCCCATGTGCATGCTGAATTGTTGGTCGCCAGTGATTCCCACATTCAGCGTTGTGCGCAGGCCCTGAAACAAGGCCTGTTGGTGGCTTTCCCCACAGAAACCGTGTTTGGCCTGGGTGCAGCCGTTACTCAATTGGTAGCGATCGAAGGCATTTTCAAAGCCAAGGGCCGCCCATCAGAACACCCATTGATTGCGCATGTGGCCCCCGGCGCCAATTTGACCGGCTGGGTGGCTGAAGTCACCCCCACTATGCAAAAGCTGATGGATGCCTTTTGGCCTGGCCCACTCACACTGGTTGTGCCCAAAGGTGCGCGCATGCCCTTGCAGGTCACTGGTGGACAAAGTTCCGTGGGTATTCGTTGTCCTTCACACCCGGTTGCCATTGAATTGTTAAAAGCCACCGGTGTACCGGTGGCTGCGCCCTCGGCCAATCGGTTTGGCAAAGTCAGCCCCACACGTGCAAGCCATGTGCTGGCTGAACTGGGTGATCGAATTCCGTTTATTCTTGATGGCGATGTGCCCGAAGTGGGCATCGAATCTACCATTGTTTCGCTGTTGAACGATCAACCGGCGATTTTGAGACCTGGAGCAATCACCGCCGCCCAAATTGAGGGCGTATTGGGAGTTGTTGTAAAAACCCATGGTCAGGTGTCAAAAACACCGAATGCCAATCCCCGGGTTTCCGGAGCGCTTGAAAAGCACTACAGCCCGGATGCCAAAGTGTGGGTATTGAACGCGAACGAACTGTTTGTTGTACCCGTGCAGCAAAAAACATTGTGCGTGGGTTGGAGCGATGCCTTTCTGGCGCAGGCCGATGCATTGCGAGAAAAGCACGGAAAAGTCGTGGTCGAAGCCTTGAGCTACAACCCATCGGAAGTCGCCAAGGCACTGTATGCCACTTTGCGGCAGGCCGACGAATTGGCCTGCAAACAAGTGTTGTTTGAGAAACCAGAAGAGTCTGCAGAGTGGGAAGCGGTCAACGACCGGTTGAAACGCGCTTCCGCTTGAATCGCCCTAAGGGGATTACATTTGCTGTGTTGGAATGTGCCCGCGCTGCTCGGCGATCACATTGTTGTCATCCACAAATACCAGCTTGGGCTGGAATGTTTTGCATTCCTGATCATCCAGGGTGCCGTAGGCTGCAATAATCACCAAGTCGCCTTTCTGCGCGCGGCGGGCTGCAGCCCCGTTCAGCGAAATCATTCCGCTTCCACGTTCGCCCTTGATGGCGTACGTTGAGAAGCGTTCACCATTGTCGATTACATAAATGTCAATGCGCTGGAACTCAATGATGCCGGAGGCCTCCAAGAGATTCTCGTCAATCGCACATGAGCCTTCATAATGAAGTTCGCAGTGGGTCACTTTGGCCCGGTGAATTTTACCGAGCAACATTTCACGGTGCATTACGCAATCTCCAGATTGTCGATCAGACGGGTTTGACCCAGCTTGGCCGCTGCCAAAATGACCAGCGGCGTTTGATCGGACAGGTTTTCATCGGTGGGGCGCTGCAGGTCTGCTTGCCTGCGTACCTCAAAATAATCGGGCTTCCAGCCACGGCTTGCCAGTGTGTCGGCGCATTTGCGCTCCAATTGTACCAACTGGTCCAAATTCGGGCGACCCGATTTTACCTGATTCGAGAGATCATTCAAAAGTTGATACAAAAACGGCGCTTCGGCGCGGTCTTGCTCGTTCAGGTAACGGTTGCGGGACGACATGGCCAGCCCGTCAGGGTCCCGAATGGTCGGTGCAGCGATAATTTCGATGGGCATGGCCAGTTGGGCCACCAAGCGTCGAATAATCATCAGCTGTTGGTAGTCTTTTTTGCCAAATACGGCCACTTTTGGCTGCACGCAATTGAATAGCTTGGTGACTACGGTGCTAACACCTTCAAAAAAACCGGGGCGAAATTCGCCTTCCAGCGTGCCGCCCAAGTCATCGGGTGGCTTCACACGGTAATCCTGTGGTTCGGGGTACAGGTCGCGCTCGGTGGGTGCAAACATCACATACACCTGCTCTTTCTCGAGTTTTTCCGCATCATCTTGCATGGTGCGCGGGTATTTGTCGAAATCTTCATTCGGACCAAACTGCAGGCGGTTCACAAACACACTGGCCACCACGGGGTCACCGTGTTTGGCGGCAATGCGCATCAAGGACATGTGGCCCTCGTGCAAATTGCCCATGGTGGGCACAAAAGCCACCCGGTTCTGGCCGCGCAACTGGTCGCGCAGTTCGGAAATGGAAGATATCTGTCTCATCGAATACTCAGAATGTGTGATCTGCCGTGGGGAAAGTTTTCTCTTTCACAGCAGACACATAGGCCTGCACGGCAGCTTGAATCGAGGGCTGATTATCCATGAAATTGCGCACAAACTTTGGTTTTTTACCCGGAAATACATTCAACATGTCGTGTAGCACCAAAACTTGTCCGTCACAATCAACCCCGGCACCAATGCCAATCGTGGGTACAGTCAGGGTTTTAGAAATGTCGGCGGCCAGCTTGCCTGGGATCAGTTCGAACAGCACCATTTGGGCACCCGCTTCCTGCATGGCTTTGGCATTGGTTTTCAGTATTTTTGCAGCTTTTGCGTCGCGGCCCTGCACGCGATACCCCCCCAATGCACTTACGGATTGTGGGGTCAAACCCAAGTGGGCACACACGGGAATGTCGCGTGTGGTCAGGTACTCCACTGTCGGGGCCAGCCAGGCGGTGCCTTCCAGTTTCACCATGTTCGCGCCTGCTGCCATCAGGCGGGCCGCATTGCGGTAGGCCTGTTCAGGGCTTTCCTGGTAGCTTCCAAAAGGCATGTCTGCCACTACAAATGCATTTTTGTTGCCGGCAGCCACGCAACGGGTGTGGTATTCCATCATGTCCATGGTCACTGGCAGCGTGCTCGGCATACCGGCCAACACCATGCCCAAGGAGTCGCCAATCAGCAAAATATCCACGCCACTGGCATCGAGCACGCTGGCAAAGCAGGCGTCGTAACAGGTCAGCATGGCAATTTTTTCCTGATTCTTCTTCATCTCAAGCAGCGCAGGCAGGGTAACGGCCTTGCGTGCTTGGTTTGTGGCGGCTTGGGGTTGTGCGCTCATGGTGTTTGCTCTCGTGTTTGGTGTGGTGCTTTTTTACTCAGACCAATTGAAAAACTCGCGGCGACCTTTCATGCCTTCGATCTGGTTTAACAGCAAATCAAAGTCTTCGGAATGGTCAACCGGGTTCAAATGTTCAGTGTTCACAATCAACAATGGGGCGTCGTCGTAGTGGTAAAAAAACCGGCTGTATGCATCGCTCAACTGGGACAAATACGCTTCGGTGATATTGGCCTCGTAGGGCGTGGCACGCTTTTGTACTCGTTCAATGAGTGCTTGTGGCGAGGCTTGCAGATAAATCACCAAATCAGGCACGCTGGTCTGTGGGCTTTGGTGTTGGTAAATTTGCTGATACAGCTTCAGTTCTTCTTCGTCCAGCGTGAGGCTGGCAAACATGCGGTCTTTTTCCAGTAAAAAGTCGCTTATCACCATGTTCTCAAAAAAGTCTCGCTGGGTTAAGTCCCGCAGCTGGCCAATACGCTGGAAAAGGAAAAACAATTGAGTGGGCAGTGCGTAACGCGCGGGCTCCTGATAGAACTTCTCCAGGAAAGGATTGTCTTCGGGCTTTTCAAGCAATAGCTCGGCCTGGAATCGCTGGGCAATCAGTCGGGCCAGCGAGGTTTTACCCACGCCAATGGGCCCTTCAATTACGATGTGGCGATACTTTTCTGACAACAAGTTTTAGTCTCCGGTGGGTGGCTTACGCGCGGCCTCAGTGTAGCGCAGGGGTGAAGCAGGTATTGGAAAAAAACTTCAAATTACCGTGACGATTTGGTCCAGCGTGGCGGGCAGGTAGTGTTTGGCTGGGCCCAGGCCGGGGATAAGAACGTCGGGATTCAACTGCAACAGCGGTTCCAGTACAAAGCGTCGAAGGTGCATGCGGGGATGCGGCACCGTTAATTGTGATGTATTAACGGTTTGATGGCCTACCAAGAGCACATCCACATCAATAGGGCGGGGGGCATTGCGAGTAGTACGAACTCGCCCCAACTTCGATTCAAGTGCCATGCAGGATTGCAGCAGTTGCTCGGCACTGCCCAGCCATTGAATTTCCAGCACGGAGTTCACATAGTTTGGGCCACTTGCATCCACAGGCACACTTTCAAACCTGGATGACTCTTTGACCGCGTTCACCAGCGGGTGGGCACGAAAATGATCGACCACCTCGTCAAACAGGGCCATGGGGTGCCCCAGGTTGCCCCCCAAGCCCAAATAGCTTGGTGTTGTGTTCATGGGGTCGCTCACTCCCCTTGCTGTCCTTGTCCGGTTTCGCCTGCATTGGCTGCGCCGGTACCCGGCTTGGGTTTTCTGCGGCGGCGTTTTTTCTTGGCAGCCCCATCGGTACCCGCCGGGGTGCCACGCAGCGCATCCAGCATATTCTGGCGATTGTTCACATCGCCATCGCTGAACTCGCGCCACCATTGCGCAAGTTCAGTGTCGGCATCTACATCACCAACCATGGCGCGCAATTCGTAAAAATCAAGCGATGCCCGGAATTTTTGTTGTTCAAGCATGCGGAATGGCGCTTTGCCTGCACGTTTTTCGAAACGGGGTTGAAATGCCCAAATTTCACGCATATCGCCTGTCAGGCGACGCGGAATAGCGGTGCGATCGGCTTGCTCGGCCAATACATCATCCATCGCTGCAAACAGGGCAGGGAATTTTAGTTCGCCTTGTTCAAGTTTTTCTTCCCAGTTTTCAAGCACCAAATGCCACAGCAGGCAGGCGAACAGGAAGCCGGGGCTCAGTGGTTTGCCTTCCTTCACTCGCTTGTCGGTGCGTGCAAGGGCTTCGGTCAAGAAGGGCTCGCCCCGTTCATGTTCCAGAATGGCATCGAGCAGCGGAAATACGCCGTGGTGCAAGCCAGCTTCTCGCAAGCCTTTCAGGCAAGCCATGGCTGAACCGCTCATCAGCAGCTTCAGCATTTCATCAAACAACCGGGAAGCTGGCACGTTGCGCAACAGATCCGCCAGTTCCGCGATGGGCGCGTAGGTGGCTGGTTCAATTGAAAAATTCAGTTTGGCGGCAAATCGCACCACGCGAAGCATGCGCACCGGGTCTTCGCGATAGCGCAGGCTGGGCTCGCCAATCATGCGCAGAACCCGGGATCGCAGGTCTTCCATGCCATGGTGGTAGTCCCACACCGTTTCAGTGCTGGGGTCGTAATACATGGCGTTCACTGTGAAGTCGCGGCGCGATGCGTCTTCATCTTGTCGACCGAACTCATTGTCGCGCAGCACTCTGCCATGTTCATCTTTCTCGTTGCTGGCACTGGCCAATGCCCGAAAGGTCGAGGTTTCGATGGTTTCCGGGCCGAACATGACGTGCACGATCTGAAATCTGCGCCCAATTACCCGCGCACGGCGAAACAGTCGTTGGGTTTGCTCGGGGCTTGCATCGGTGGCCACGTCGAAGTCTTTCGGGCGCATGCCCAGTAGCAAGTCGCGAACAGCGCCGCCAACAACAAATGCTTTGTAGCCTTTGCTTTGCAAGGTTTCGCACACGCGAATTGCATTGTGGCTAACCAGGCGGCGATCAATTTTGTGTTCGGCCACACCCCATACCTTGGGTTTGTGCACGCCATAGCTGGCTTTGACTTTTCGCGACTCACCCATATTGAGATGCGCCGCAGGTTTGGGAGCTTCTCGCCCCAGGGTCGCAGGCTTGGAAAACATTCGTTTAAAAAGTTTCTTTATCATTTAAACAACTCAAGTACAGGCCAGCCGCGAGCTTGTGCAATTTCAGCCAGTTTGTTGTCGGGGTTTGCAGCCACAGGGTGGGAAACGCATTCCAGAAGGGGCAGATCGTTGATCGAGTCACTGTAAAAGTGGCTGCTCTCGAAGCTGTCCATGGTCCAGTTTTTTTCCGCCAGCCAGTCGTTCAGGCGTGTTACCTTGCCCTCCCGAAAGCTCGGCAAGCCAGCCACTTTGCCAGTGTATTCTCCGTTTACCAGCTCAGGTTCGGTGGCAATCAAGGCTTCAATGCCGAATGCCTGTGCAATGGGTTGGGTAATAAAGCTGTTGGTAGCAGTAATGATGACACACACTGCGTTCTCGGCTTGATGCCGCTTGACCAACTCAATGGCACTGGCTTACATATTGGGTCGAATCACTTCGGCCATGAATTCATTGTGCCAAACAGCCAGTTGTGTGCGCTTGTTGTCGCGTAGCGGGCGCAATTGAAAGTCGAGAAACTCGTCGATGTTCAGCGTACCCGCCTTGTAATCCGCAAAAAACTGATTGTTACGCGCCTCAAAATCGGCACGATCCAGTACACCTTTGTTGATGAGAAATTGCGACCATCCGTGGTCAGAGTCAATGGGCAACAGGGTGTTGTCCAGGTCAAACAGTGCGAGTTTCATATTCTCGAATTACCAGACTTTCTCGTCGTTTCATCCAGTGGCGCAGCAAATTCACGCTGACTGGTTTTTGTTGTTCAAGGGAAAAGCGATCCAGTCCGTCCATTACCGCCATCAGCGAACCCATGTCGCGCTGAAAATAGCGCAGCGCGTACTCAATCACTTCTTCGCTAAGTTGCAGGCCCCGTGATCTTGCCATGGCTTGCAGTGCTTCGTGTTTTTCCTGGTCGCTCAATGGTTGCACACGCAGGCACAAGCCTGCCTCAATGCGTGTGCGCAAATCGTCGCGCAGCTTTAACTCTGTTGTGGGGTGCTCACCCGCCAACACGATTTTACCGGGTTTGCGCTCTGCCATGCTTGAATTGAAAGCATTGAACAACTGCACCTGTGAATAGGGCGTTAGTCGGTCAATGTTGTCAATGATCAGTGCCTGCTCGTCGGGCCGAAAAACAAAGCGATTGCTGCCCGCAAATACATTCACGCCCAACTGGCTTGCCACGCCCCGCAGCAGATGGCTTTTTCCGCAACCGGACGGTCCGTAAATATAAATAAACGGACTTGTCCCTTTCAAATTAATCAGTTCTCGCAATTCGTGCACAAGCTGTCCATTTTGTCCGATCAGAAAATTGGACAGAGTGGGCCTGGGTGGCGTGAACACATCGAGAAGCAACTGTTGCATGGGCATTGCCAAAGCGGGGGGAATCGAGCAGCTCCCAATAATACCCTTGAATAGCACTTTTTACGCCTTGTCTCGGTTAAAATACACCCACTCGCGCTTGTGGCCAAAAACCTGAAGCAAGCAACCCAGCTCCACAATTTTTCGGACCGAATTTCAATGAATTCTCCCTTGACCTACAAAGACGCCGGCGTCGACATGCAAGCCGGTGATGATCTGGTTGATGCAATCAAGCCCTTGGCCAAACGCACCATGCGCCCTGGCGTATTGGCTGGTATTGGCGGTTTTGGTGCCATGTTCGAGGTGCCCAAAGGTTACAAGGAGCCAGTGCTGGTTTCCGGTACCGATGGTGTGGGCACCAAATTGCGCCTGGCTTTTGAATGGAATATTCACAACACCGTGGGCATTGATTTGGTGGCCATGAGCGCCAACGACATCTTGGTTCAAGGCGCTGAGCCCCTTTACTTTCTTGACTACTTTGCCTGTGGAAAGCTTGATGTAAAAACAGCAGCCAGCGTAGTGGGTGGTATTGCTTACGGTTGCGAACAAGCCGGTTGTGCGCTGATTGGTGGTGAAACAGCCGAAATGCCGGGCATGTATCCCGATGGCGAATACGATCTGGCGGGTTTCGCTGTGGGTATTGTTGAAAAGTCTGAAATTCTGGATGCCAGCAAGGTAAAAGCGGGCGATGTTATTTTGGGTCTGGCTTCCAATGGCATTCACTCCAATGGTTTTTCTTTGGTGCGCAAAATCCTGGAACGTGCACAGCCCGATTTGAACCAGATGTGCGACGGCATGCCCTTGCGTGAAGCCATCATGGCGCCCACGCGCATGTACGTAAAGCCTGTGCTTGAGTTGATCAAGAAAGTGCCTGTTCACGCGCTGGCGCACATCACTGGCGGTGGACTGGTTGAAAATATTCCACGTGTGTTGCCAGACAACCTGGTGGCTGAGCTGGATCGCGGTACCTGGCCAGAAACTGAATTGTTCAAGTGGCTACAAGAAAACGGCCAGGTGCCGTTTGATGAAATGAATCGTGTGTTCAACTGCGGCATTGGCATGGTCGTGGTGTTGCCAGCTGAGCAGGCCAAGGCTGCAATGGATTTGTTGAGCGCTGCGGGCGAGAATGTTTATCAGGTGGGTGTTGTCCGCCCGCGCGTGGAAGGTGAGGCGCACACACTCGTTCGGCCTGCCAACTGATTGTTGTTCATTTGATCCAAACCTGAATCAGCGAAAGCGGTTTGGGTTGGTTCAGCCTCGAAGCATGCTTAAAGCGGTACGGATAAACAACCCAGCCCTCGCCCTTTTCGCAATTGTGCTTTGGTTTTTTATTCCTGTGTGAGTTCAAGGAATTCGTCATTTATCAACCAACCCTGCTTGCCGTCGCAGTTTACTTCAACATAACGATCTGTTTTGCCGTAAGAAAATCCTCCCTTTCTACAAATATCTCCTGTCTTCACGGTGAAATATTCGTTCCCGTTTACATGGTAAAAAACCTGTAATTCCTGGGTGGCTCTCCAATTTCCATTGGGTACATCAGAACTGCACCCCACTGTGATCAAAGCCAATATTGCAACTAATTTCATTTGCTTTTCGGGTAGGTTATGTTCGTCGACAGTCTTTTTGAGCGCCCAAGTGCAATAGCCATGTCAGTTGGCGTAATCAAAGGTGACCATCGGGGATCATGAGCCTGAATGCCAATGCCACCTAGCAATTCTGCTGCATTTGAAGAACAACTATCGCTTCCCAAATCATAAGGCGTGTTCGCCGATATTCGAGATTTAATTAAACTGAGTAATTTGCTTTTCTCCGTACTCGATATTCTAAGAACAAAACCAACAGAGTCGCGATTCATTTTTACTTGCTGTCTAACCAAATAATTTGACTTTGAATCAACATCCCATCCTTTTGGTGCTCGACCGTACACCACATTGTCGATAATTATCGCAACATGTCCAAATTGTGATCCCGAACTGATCAATCGTGAGTCACTTATGATTACCTCGAGGGTAGTGGAATCGGTATAAATCGACTTGACTTTCTTGTCGGTGTGTTCAGTGGTTTTAACGCTTGAAATTTTCCGAAGTTTTTCACCATTCGGGGCGGTAATTGTTTCTTCTGACATTGAGCATCAGCCTGCAATAAAGAAATTCAAATCTTTAATTTCGTCTTGTGTGTCGAAGAACTCCGTTTCCCCTGACTCGCTTGTTGTGAAAAAGCTTGTTGAACCATTCGGAAACTTCACACCATAGTAGGTGTTGGGCATCGGAACGCCTTCTGAGTCACGCAAAATATATCTGTCGTTGAAGTGCAAATCATCAGGTCCAAAGTTGTAATCTAGGGGCCTTGCCGCGGCAATCAATGTTGCGCCGCATGCAACTTTGTCTCCGTGTGTGGCCACAGCCATGTAGTTATCCGTAAACAATCCAGAGCCTTCGACAATTGGAAACAAGTGAGGTTTACATTTTGGGCATGTGACCATGTCGCCAACCCTGGCGATTGGGATTTTTCCGGGCCCCCAAGTGGTAGTGGGGCTACCTGAAATTACTTTGCCGCCATGGCTGGTGGCGTCGCCGACAACCACTTGGGCTTTGCCATTGATGATAGGTCTCGTCACTTTGCGCTCAATTGCATTTGTAAACAGCAATTATCATCGCCTGATTCAAAGGCAAAAATCAATGTCGTACCTTGCCTTGTGTCACTCTCTCCAAGCACTGATTGGCTACGATCGGCTGCTGTTCATATCAGTCACAGTTTTTGCCTTGTTTGTTCACTTGAGTAATGGAGTTGAGTCCATCTTTTTGCAAATTTTCAACTGCCCAATCAATGTGCTCGCGCAAAAATGCGTTGGCACTTTCCCGCATCGCTAGAAGCGCATCTTTAATACCCGCCACCCCCACGCTATTTCCCGCGGCCACGGCCAAATTCCTCCTGAACCGTTTGTAACCGATTCGCCGAATGGCGCTGCCCTCGGTTCGCTTTAAAAACTCGGCTTCGGTCCACCGCATCATTTCAAACCAGTCAGGCTGATCGAATTCCTCTCGCGGATTGAAGTCGGCGTACTCTGCCGGTTTGGCAAATTTATTCCACGGGCAGGCCAGTTGGCAGTCGTCACAACCGTATATTCGGGTACCAACAAGCGGGCGTAGTTCAAGGGGTATTTCGCTGTCGTGTTCAATGGTCAGGTAAGAAATGCATAGCCGGGCATCAACCTGATAGGGTTTCACGATCGCGTTGGTGGGGCAGGCTGTCATGCAGCTGTTGCAGGTGCCGCAGTGGTTTTTTCCAAATTCGCCGCTTAGGGGCAGGGGCATGTTGGTGAACACCTCGCCCAGAAAAAATAGCGAGCCTTCATCTGGGTGAATCAACAAGGTGTGTTTGCCGCGCCAGCCCAAGCCTGCTTTGCGCGCAATTTCTACTTCGGCTGTGGGGGCACTGTCCACAGCCACACGAAATCCGAAGCCTTGTACTTCCGCATTCACTGCGTCGGCGAATCGTTTTAATTGTTGGCGAATTACTTTGTGGTAATCCCGTCCCCGGGCATACAAACTGACATAGGGCTTGTCCCGTGCTTCAATCTCACTCAGGGTTTTTTCGCTGAATGTCGCCGCATCGGGTTGGTTCAGCGTTGTTTCAGGTACGTAGGGCACGCGCAGTGATACGATTCGAATCGCACCGGGAAACAGGGTGTCTGCATTCAGGCGATTCAGTCCGTGGCGCTCCATGTAGGCCATTTCGCCATGCATGCCTTCGTTAAGCCAGGCTTGCAAATGTGGTTCACAGGCCTGCAAATTGGTGTCGCTTACACCCATGCAGCCCAAGCCCTGCTTTTTGGCCACACGCTGTAACAATGCCCAGTTCTCTTGTTCTTGATGAGCCTGCATGAAAACTTTTACCCGCTATTTACCCGACGACGCCGCAACCCACAGTGTAGGGGAAAAGCTGGCCAAACTTGCACAAGCACCGCTTCGCGTCTATCTTTCCGGCCCGTTGGGCGCAGGTAAAACCGCTTTGGTGCGGGCTTTTTTGCGGGCTTTGGGTGTGCAAGGTGCGGTCAAAAGCCCAAGCTATGCGTTGGTAGAACCTTACAATTTCTCGAATTATTCTGTGTATCACTTTGATTTTTATCGATTCTTCGATCAGAATGAATGGGAAGAATCTGGATTTAGAGATTATTTTGAGGAAAACGCCATTTGTTTGGTCGAATGGCCAGAGAAAGCAGGTGGTCTACTTCCCCAAGCCGATCTTGAAATTCAATTGAGTTATCACCAGCAAGCGAGCCCGGAAACAACGGGACGACGCATCGAGGTGAAGGCCCTGTCGATCAATGGGCAGCATTTGGTAGAAAAACTGAACGAACAACAATAGCCTATGAATTCGCGTCGCGACTTGTTGAAAACTGTTGGAGCAGGAATGCTCCTGAAACTGATTCCTGTGGGCGCATTGGCTGCCGACCAGGTGAAGTTTGTCGATGTGCGCCTGTGGCCCGCCGATGAATACACACGGGTCACGCTCGAGCATGCCGGCGCCATCAAGTACAAACATTTCCTGATTGAAAACCCCTGGCGCATGGTAATCGACCTGCTCGACATGCGGCTGGACAGCACACTGAAAGATCTGACAAGTCGCCTTCATCCGGATGACCCTTATGTTCAGCAAATTCGTGTTGGACAATACGATGCGAACACTGTCCGACTGGTATTTGATCTGAAAGCGGAAGTCAAACCCGAGATTTTCACCATTGATCCGATTGCAGAGTACAAAAATCGGTTTGTGGTCGATTTTTACCCGAAAAATCCAGCTGACCCTTTGCTGGCTTTGCTTCAGAAGTCTGACGACCCCGCCATGCGGGAAGATGAGATTTCTCGTGCCTTGCGTTTGGCTGAATCGGAAACAAACGGCAAGTTAAAGCTAGATGGTGCGTTGCCTGACAAAAACTCCAGCAAAACAGAAGTTGCCAAGGCTCAGCCCAATGCGCCAGTTGAGCAAAAAACCGTACCCGAATTGAAGCGCATGGTGACGGTTGCAATTGATCCCGGGCATGGTGGTGAAGACCCTGGCGCAGTTGGAAAAGGCGGCACCTACGAAAAAAATGTGGTGTTGGCGATCAGTAAAAAGCTGAAAGCAGAAATTGACAAAATGCCTGGCATGCGTGCCATGCTGACTCGCAACGGTGACTTTTTTGTGCCCTTGAACACACGCGTGCAAAAGGCCCGAAGCGTAAATGCGGACCTGTTTGTATCGGTGCATGCCGATGCTTTCATTCGTCCCACTGCGGGCGGCTCATCGGTCTACGTCCTGTCCGAGCGGGGCGCCTCAAGTACAGCCGCCAAATGGATTGCCAACAAGGAAAATGCCTCTGATTTGATTGGTGGCGTGAACATCAAAGGCACCGATGCGCAATTGGCAAGGGTTTTGCTCGATTTGTCCACCACGGCCCAAATCAATGACAGCCTGAAGTTGGGCGACGCAGTACTGGGTAACCTGGGTAAGGTCAATCGCTTGCACAAGCCCCGTGTTGAGCAAGCTGGTTTCGCAGTGCTGAAAGCGCCTGATATTCCTTCCATCCTGATTGAAACAGCATTCATCAGCAATCCGGAAGAGGAAAAAAAGTTGGCCAATTCGGCGCATCAGCAAGAATTGGCGGAGGCAATCGCCAAGGGCATTGCCAATTACTTTGCCAAGAACCCTCCGGTAGCGCGCACTCCACTCACTTAAACCCGGCTTGCTGGCACTTATAATGGGCGCATGAACCATCGCCCCATATCCCTGTTGCCCGATGTATTGATCAGCCAAATTGCCGCTGGCGAAGTGGTTGATCGCCCTGCGTCGGTGGTCAAAGAGCTTCTTGAAAATGCATTGGACGCCGGTGCATCTGAAATTACCATTCGCATCGATGGCGGTGGTATTCAAAGAATTTGTATTCAAGACAACGGCAAAGGCATCCCGCAAGACGAATTGGAGTTGGCGGTTACACGCCATGCAACTTCAAAAATCCAATCGCTCAATGAACTTGAAAGCGTGATGAGCCTGGGCTTTCGCGGAGAAGCTTTGGCCTCAATTGCCTCTGTGAGTCAGTTCACTTTAAGCAGTTATCCAAAGCATCAAGACAGCGCCTATAGCATCAGCAATCAATCCGGGCAGTGGTTGCTTGAGCCCTCTGCCGCCAGTCCCGGGACCACGGTTGATGTGCAATCGCTGTATTTCAGTACGCCAGCCCGTCGTAAATTCCTGAAAACGGAGCAAACCGAGTTTTTTCATTGCCTGGACGTTGTCAAACGCATGGCACTCGCCAATCCAGCAGTCACTTGGCTGGTGTATCGGGATGGCAAACTTCAAAGCCGCTTTCAGGAAAGCAGCTGGAGCGCGCGGGTCTTCAGTATTCTGGAAGCCATGGCCAACGGCGCTTCAAAACCAATCGATGTGCACACTGCCGACATGCAACTACATGGTGCAGTGGGTTTGCCCGACGCGGCCCGTGGCAAGGGCGACATGCAGTTTTTCTATGTGAATGGCCGTTTTGTGAAAGACAAGTTGATCAACCATGCGGTGAGATCAGCTTACGAAGACGTGTTGCATGGGGACAAGTTTCCATCGTTCGTACTCTTTTTAAACCTTCCCGCCAATGAAGTGGATGTGAATGTACACCCTGCAAAAACCGAGGTGCGTTTTAGAAATGCCCGGGCGGTACACCAATGGGTACGTCATTCGATTCAGGCCTGCCTCGCACCGTCCAGGGCAGTAGTGCCACTTAGCGATTCGCCTGCCTGTGCCGATCAGGTCCCTGCGTCGACCCCAGTCAGCAGCAATGCGTGGCGTTCGTCCACGGGCTCAGCCCCCGTGGTGCAGGTTCAGGCCAAAAGCGCAGCGCTCCCTTTCTTGCGCGAGGAGCTGGCTGACTACATTCAGGCGTATCGTCCACTTGAACCGGCACCCCGGCCTGTACAGATCACCGCACAACCCAAAGAGTCACAGGCAGAGCCACCTCGCGCCGCTGAAGATGCGGAATATTTGGGGCAGGCGATTGCACAGGTGCATGGCATTTATATTCTTGCTTTGCGAACGGATGGCATGGTGGTGGTTGACATGCACGCAGCCCACGAGCGGGTGTTGTATGAGCAGTTCAAGAATGCGCTCGACAATCAACAAACCATTTCATCTCAAGAGTTACTGGTACCTTTATTGGTTCAAATTGATCCACGCCTGGCCAGCGAGGTCGACAATGGGCAACACCTATGGGAAAAGCTCGGGTTCAGGTTGAGCCTGATTTCAACGCAAGAACTTGCCGTGCGTGCCGTACCCTCCATGTTGGCGGGCCAGGATTTGTCAGCGTTGCTGCAACAGTGGCTTGAGGACCTGCAGCTGTATGGCGTAGCTCATGTGCTTGAACGCCAGCGCAACGAATGGTTGGCGGGGCTCGCCTGCCACACAGCCGTGCGTGCCAATCGCAAGCTCACCATACCCGAGATGAATGCGCTCTTGCGTTCCATGGAACGAACCGAGCGCTCGGACCAATGCAATCATGGCAGACCCACTTGGCGCCACTTCAGTTTGTCTGAAATGGACAAATGGTTTTTGCGCGGTCAGTGAGCAGCACCATGACTCCCGCAAGCACAGCTTCCATTCCCGCTTTGGCTGTACTCGGGCCAACCGCATCGGGAAAATCGGCGTTGGGCCTTTGGATGGCCGATCAAGGTTTTCCGATCGAAATTATCAGTCTCGATTCTGCGTTGGTGTTTCGCGACATGAATATAGGCACTGCCAAGCCGACGCCCCAGGAATTGGCCTTGGTGCCCCACCATTTAATCGACATCATCACGCCCAGCGACACCTTTAGTGCGGCCGAATTCGTCATTCAATGCCATGCACTGATCGCCGACATACGCGCTCGGGGCAAAGTACCCGTTATTTTGGGCGGAACCATGATGTATTACAAAACACTGGTCAGTGGCATGGACGATCTTCCTGTCGCCAATGCGGACATTCGGCAGGCCATTGAGCAACAGGCCCTGCAAGAAGGCTGGCCTGCCATTCACGCCCGCCTTGCTGAGGTAGATCCCGCCACGGCCCAACGTTTGAAGCCCAATGACTCTCAGCGATTGCAACGTGCGCTCGAGGTCTTTCAAATTACAGGTCAACCTCTGTCAAGTTTTCATCAGCGAGACCAACAGGCTGATTTACGCATTCCCACGCTGGCGATTGAGCCCTCTGACCGGGCTGTGTTGCACAAGCGCATTGAATCGCGTTTTCTCACCATGCTGGATCAGGGGCTTGTTGAAGAGCTCATTGAGCTTCGGCACAATTATGTGTTGGACGAAAGCATGCCTTCCATGCGCTGCGTGGGGTACCGGCAGGTGTGGGAACACTTGCACGGCCACTGTACCCGGCAAGACATGATAGACCGCGGAATTGCAGCCACCCGACAATTGGCCAAGCGGCAAATCACCTGGCTGCGTTCAACAGCCAACAAAGAGGTGGTAGATCCATTACAAGCTGATTGGCTTGAGTCAGTTAAACCCTGGATACACAGGCAGATCGAGGCATTGTTGCCCTGAAAGATCGCGTGTGCTTGGTCTGATTACAGCGGAAAACGCTGCGCAAGGGCAAATACTAACGGTAGGGTCATTGCAGCCCCCACGGTCGACATGGAAATAAGGCAGGCCACCAACGGTGCATTTCCGCCCATTCTTGCTGCCAGAATATAGGCACTGGATGCCGATGGAATGGCGGAAAACACCAGCAGCACAACAGCCTGTTCTTCTGGCAAATTCATGAAGTGTGCGTACAACATGGCAAGCAGCGGCGAGACCATCAGTTTGATGAATAGCCACCAAATAGACACGGCCCAATTTCCCTTCAAACCGGAAAACACCAACCCCGATCCCACTGCCAGCAAACCCAGTGACACGGCGGCTTGTGCAAGCCGTTCCAGTGTCAGCATCATGGGTTCTGGCACCTGAACACCCAGCAGTTTGGCGGCAATGCCCAGGCTGGTGCCAATAATGAGTGGGTTCTTCAAGATTTCAAGGAAGGCGGTAAATCGCCCACCCTTGCTCATGGTGCCAACAGCCAGCACATTGCACAGTGGCACACCAAGGGCCAGCAAAATGGCGATATTCGCGACAGCTGATTGCCCGCCCAGGCGACTTGCCAGGGCCAAGCCGATGTAAGAATTAAACCGGTAAGCGGTTTGCAGGCCCGACGCAAAATCCACCCGTCCCATTTTGCTGACCAGCAGACCCAGCCACCCAAGCAAAAATGAAGCGAAAATAACTGCGGGGCCGCCCAATGCAAATGAGCCCACGGTGCTCACGTTGAAATTGCTCGATACCACCGAGAAAAACAGCAAACAAGGAAACAGCACGAAATACACCAGTTTTTCAATGGTGACCCAAGCTGCAGGTGCCATCCAGAAGCGACGTAGCAAGTAGCCCAGCGCGATAATGGCGAAATCAGGAAAAAGAAGCACTGGAGACAATGGAATGTATCTGTTTTACCAATAAAAAACCCACCCTAGGGTGGGTTTTTCGATCAGGTCTGGGGTGAATGCCAGCCCGCTTCCGGTTTACACCGAGAAAGAGGATCCGCAGCCACAGGTTGTTGTGGCATTTGGGTTCTTAATCACGAATTGTGCGCCGTTGATGTCTTCTTTGTAGTCAATTTCCGCACCAGTCAAATACTGGTAGCTCATTGAATCGATCAGAAGAGTCACTCCGCCTTTGTCCAAAGCGGTGTCGTCTTCGTTCACGTCTTCATCAAAGGTAAAACCGTATTGGAAACCAGAGCATCCACCACCCTGCACGAATACGCGCAACTTCAAGTTGGGGTTGCCTTCTTCATTGATCAGATCGCGCACTTTGGCTGCTGCTGAATCGGTGAAGACCAATACGCTGGGTTGTTCTGTCGTAGTTACTTCCATCATGTCCTGCCTATGTGCTGGATTTTACTTGCTTGATGCCAATGCCAGCTTGCTTGGCACCACTGCTTCATTTTCGTGATGCAAGGTGCCATCAACAACAGCACCTGGATGCATCTCTAATGCCCTATATCTTACGTCACCTGAGACATTTGCGGAAGGGTGAAGTTCCAGAAGCTGATTGGCTTCTATCGGGCCCTCGATCAGACCGCTGACCACCACATGGCCCACGCGCACGCTACCACGCACTTTGCCGGTCTCGGAAATGACCAAAAGTGATTGTGAGCTTTCATCGGCCACCACGTTGCCATCTACCTCGCCGTCAATGCGCAGGCCGCCTTTGAAGTGCAAATCCCCTTTGAGCACCATGTCGGCACCAACCAAACTTTGAATGGGCAGCAGTCGCTTTGTATTTTTCTTCGAAAACATGTGTAAACCCCTTCACAGTTTGATAGTTGATTGGGCGCGAATGGCACCCGCATCCAGAATTCTCATTTCTACGCTTTGCAGCTTGCTGTCTTCCGGAAGGGAAAACATGCCCGATACCCTTGAAAAACGGGTCAGTGTGATTTTGAACTGGGGATCTTCTGAAGACGCTGCGTTCGGTAAAACTATGACACTGGATCCGTCTTTGTTCAACACTTTAATCAAGACCTGCACATTCAGGGTAATCTCCGGGCGCTGGCTACCCTGAATCACGAGTGCCTTGTAGCGGTATTGACCAGGAACCGTGTCCTTGTTCACTTGCAAACGCTTTAATGAAATAGCTCCCTGGAGGCTGCCCGGAATAAAACCTTCAAAAAACGCCAAGTCCTCTTTTAATTTCGCATTTTCTGATTCCAGGTTGCTGATCAGCAAATTCAACTTGCTGCGCGCCTCCTTGTCCAGTTTCACCAGCTCATTGGTACGTGAAATATCTTCCTGCATCTCGATGGTTTTGGTTTGAAGCTCAGCAAGTTGAGCATTCAACACTTCGATTTCCTGCGTAGAAAACAAGCCCTGTATAACGTTGCCTTTGGGGCCCCAGAGCGCATAGGCTGCGCATGCGCCCAAAATGACAAGGCCCAGCAGCAGGCCATAAGCGAATGCAAACCTGGAGGATCGTTTAACTCCCGGAAGCAGTGTTCGACGTGAATGATGTGTTTTTTTTGGGTTCAAACTACGAAATCCTGGTTATTAAGGCGACAGCGGCAGCTGTTCCAGGCCCATGTGTTCGGGCAGGTCAAACATCGCATTCATGGCCTGAACGGCCTGGCCTGCTGCACCTTTCACCAAGTTGTCGATCACTGAAACAATGACCAGGGTGTCGCGGCCTTGCGGGCGATGCAAGGCAATGCGCACAAAGTTTGAGCCGCGCACTGACTTGGTTTCTGGGAGGGAGCCTTTTGGCATCACATCCACAAAGTACTCTTTGGCATAGTGCTGCTCGTAAAGTGCCTGAATGTCGGTGTTTTTGCCCTGTTCGTTCAGTTTCACGTACGTGGTTGCCAAAATACCGCGCACCATGGGCACCAAGTGGGGGGTGAAAGTAATCTGGGTTTTTCGGCCCGAGATCAATTCCAGGCCTTGTCCAATTTCTGGCAAGTGGCGGTGGCCGCTTACTCCGTAGGCTTTAAAACTTTCAGCAGCCTCCGAGAACAAAGAGCCTACCGTGGCTTTGCGCCCAGCACCGGAAACGCCCGATTTGCAATCGGCCACAATGCTGCTTTCGTCGATCAATGGCGTATCCGCAACAAGGAGTGGCTTCAAGGCCAATTGCACGGCAGTGGGGTAGCAACCTGCCAGACCCACCAGTTTGGCTTTCTTGAGTTCAGTGCGGGCCGACTCCACCAGGCCATAACAGGCTTGGCTGAGTAGTTCGGGTTCAGAGTGTGGCATGCCGTACCACTTTTCAAATTCAGCGGTATTTTTCAGGCGAAAATCTGCGCCCAGGTCGATGACACGAATGCCAGCGTTCACCAGTTCAGCGGACTGGGCCATGGCCACGCCATGGGGGGTGGCGAAAAACACCACGTCACAATCTTTCAGTGATTCAAACTTAGGCTCTGTAAAAGCAATGTTCACGCGCTTGCGCAGGGCAGGGAACATGTCGGCCACAGGTTGGCCCACTTCGCCGCGCGATGTGATTGCTTTCAGTTCGGCCTGCGGATGCAGAGCCAACAGGCGAAGAAGTTCAGAGCCTGTGTAACCGGTTCCGCCGACAATGCCTACCTTGATCATGACTAATCCTTGTGCTGAAAAGAAAAAAAGCCGCACATTTGTGCGGCTTTCGATTGTAACCCAGCTGGGAGGGCTGCTGGGTGTAAGCGTACTTTGATTATTAACGCTTGTTTTATCGCTTGGAGAACTGTTTGCGACGACGAGCGCCACGCAGACCCACTTTCTTACGTTCAACTTCACGTGCATCGCGAGTCACCAGGCCTGCTTTGGACAGGGTTGGCTTCAGTTCTGCGTCGAAGTCGATCAAAGCGCGAGTCAGGCCGTGACGAACTGCACCAGCTTGGCCAGTTTCGCCGCCGCCGCGCACGTTAACTTTGATGTCGAAAGTTTCAACGTTCTCGGTCAATACCAAAGGTTGACGTGCAACCATTTGGCCTGTTTCGCGAGAAAAGTATTCAGTCAAAGGCTTGCCGTTCACGATGAACTGGCCAGTACCTTTTTTGATAAAAACACGGGCCACTGAGCTTTTGCGGCGACCGGTTCCGTAATTGTATTCACCAATCATGGTTCACCTCAGATTTCAAGTGGCTTGGGTTGTTGTGCGGAATGCGGGTGCTCTGCTTCAGCGTAGATCTTCAACTTCTTGATCATCGCATAGCCCAGAGGACCTTTTGGCAACATGCCTTTCACTGCTTTCTCCAGCGCGCGGCCGGGGAAGCGTTCTTGCATCTTGTCAAAGTTTGTTTCGTAAATACCGCCTGGGTAACCAGAGTGACGGAAATACTTTTTGTTCAGGCCTTTGGTGCCTGTAACACGCAATTTACCGGCGTTTACAACAACAATGAAGTCGCCTGTGTCGATGTGCGGTGTGAACTCAGGTTTGTGTTTACCACGGAGGCGGCGTGCAACTTCACTGGCTACACGTCCCAACACCTTGTCGGTGCCGTCGATCACAAACCACTCTTGTTTAACCTCACCGGGTTTCGCTGAGTAGGTTTTCATGATTTTTCCTTAAAGATAAAAAAAGTGCTTTTTACCTGTCTCCCTACTTGTACATGCAGCCCACAATTAATATGCAGGTCGGCAGCCGAAGGGCTCTCCCAACAGGTAACCCGCGATTTTAGCAAAGTTTTTTGCTTTCGGTTAAACTTTTTTGAGTGTTGGATAAAAAAAACCCAAGCACTGTGAAGTGCTTGGGTTTAATCCACCAAAGGAGGAGGGTGGAGGAGACAACTTTGCACTGTGAAAGAAACTCTGCGATTGATGTGTCGTGGTTCATTCAAGTGACTACAATTTGAATTCTAGAGACATTTCTGTTGCGGCGCAAGAGTCTGTTTTTGTTGTCCGAAAAAAGCAACTTATTCCACAATTTAAAAGTGGTTTAAAAAATACCAACAAAAACAATAACTTGTATTTAAAACTAGTGACTGAATAGTTATTTGTTAATTCAATCTAATAAAATAGAGCAGTTTTTCAACTTCTCTTCACCAAATATTGTGCAATGCATAATGAGTGATTAATCATAAATAAGGAGCTTTATGGAAGCCGAAGTTAGCTGGTCCGGGTTGCCCGGCATGTCATTTGTGGCCACAACCGGCAGTGGTCATATGTTGTGTATGGACGGAGCGCCAGATGGCGGGGGCAATAACCTGGCTCCACGTCCCATGGAAGTGGTGTTGGCGGGCACTGGTGCATGTACGGCTTACGACGTGGTGTTGATACTTCGCAAAAGCGGACAAGACATTCGCGACTGCAAGGTGAAAATGAGTGCAGAGCGCGCTGAAGAAGCCCCCAAGGTGTTTACCCGGATCAATTTTCACTTTCAAGTGATCGGCAGGGGGTTAAAGCCCAATCTGGTTGATCGGGCCATCAAGTTGTCGCACGAGAAGTATTGTTCAGCCTCTGCCATGCTGGGCAAAACGGCTGAACTGGTGTTCACGCACGAAATTATTGAAGATTAAATTTTCCGCGCAAGTGTGGTCATGACCTTTGACATGGCGGTCATGGCCAGTTTTACAGGCATGGGCAAATTGTTGGCGCCCTGGTCAATGGCAGTTTGCCCGTGCTCAATTTCATCCTGGCGCATTTGTTCCAGAATTGCCCGTGATTGCTGATCGCCTGCAGGCAACCTGCCCAAGTGGTCATTCAGGTGTTTTTCAACCTGTTTCTCGGTTTCAGCCATGAAACCCAAGCTCACCTTGTCGCCCAAGGTGCCCGCTACAAACCCCAAGGCAAACGCGCCGCCGTACCAGAATGGGTTCAACAGACTGGGGCGCGCGCCCAATTGGTCAAGCCTTTCCTGCGTCCAGGCCAAGTGGTCTGCTTCTTCTTTGGCCGCGTGATCGAACAGGGCTTTCTTTTCAGGATCTTTGCTGGCCAAGGCTTGCGCCTGGTAAAGCGCTTGCGCGCAAATTTCGCCAACATGGTTGACGCGCATCAAACCAATGACTTGTTCTTTTTCTGCGTCGCTTAATTGCTCGGCACGCAGATTTTGCCCGGCGGGGTTTGGGCGCTGTGCCACGGGCGTGGCTGCGAGTGTTTTCAGGGCTTTGTCGACTTCATTGAGCACTGCATCCACAGAGGGGAGTTTCGGAAGTGCAGGCAAACCCGGAAAACCGGGAAAGCGTGGGGGTTGATTTGGCATTACTACGCACCAATCCTGTGTTTTTTCAACGAAGTCTTCATTTTAGCAAGGGATACACGTAAAATCCGCGGCAACGCGCAACGATTTACAACGTCCCCGTGTTGGCTCCTGTTTCTGTTCTGAAGCAGGTCTGCTTCATGGTGGCATATTTTAGGCAAACCATGACTTCCAAGAAAAAACTCTTCATCAAAACCTTTGGCTGCCAGATGAACGAGTATGACTCCGACAAAATGGCCGATGTGCTGGGCGTCTCTGATGGGTTGGAGCGGACCAATACCCCCGATGATGCGGACATTATTTTGTTCAATACCTGTTCGGTACGTGAAAAAGCGCAGGAAAAAGTATTCAGCGATCTTGGTCGAGTCAAGCACCTGAAAAAATCCAATCCCAACCTCATTATTGGGGTGGGTGGCTGTGTGGCCAGTCAGGAAGGCAGGGCGATCGTTGAGCGCGCACCTTATGTGGATGTGGTATTTGGTCCCCAAACCCTGCATCGCTTGCCGCAACTGATCAAGCAGCGTAGGGACACTCACAGGCCCCAGGTTGATATTTCCTTTCCTGAAATCGAAAAATTCGACAACCTGCCCTTGGCCAAAAACACCGGTGCCACAGCCTTTGTTTCCATTATGGAAGGTTGCATCAAGTACTGTAGCTTCTGCGTGGTGCCTTACACACGCGGCGAAGAAATTTCCCGCCCTTTCGACGATGTGCTCATGGAAATTGCTGACTTGGCAGATCAAGGTGTGCGAGAGATCAATTTGTTGGGGCAAAACGTGAATGCCTACCGCGGCAAAATGGGTGAAACTGCCGAAATTGCCGACTTTGCCCTGCTGTTGGAATATGTGTCTGAGGTGCCAGGCATTGAGCGTATTCGTTTTACCACCTCGCATCCCAAAGAGTTTGGTCCGCGCTTAATCGAATCATATGCCAAGCTTCCCAAGCTGGTGGATCACCTTCATTTGCCGGTTCAGGCGGGTTCCGACCGCATTTTGGCTGCCATGAAGCGCGGTTACACCGCACTCGAGTACAAGTCAATTATTCGCAAGCTGCGTGAAATTCGCCCCAATATCTCCATGTCTTCCGATTTCATCGTAGGCTTTCCCGGCGAAACTGAAGCTGACTTCGAGAAAACCATGGATTTGATCAACTCTGTGGGTTTCGATACCTCTTTTTCCTTTGTTTACAGCCCTCGGCCGGGCACGCCTGCCGCTGATCTGGAAGACGGTGTCGACCAGATCACCAAGCTCAAGCGTTTGGCCCGGCTACAGAAAACAATTCAAGACCACGCCACCAGCATCAGCAAGTCCATGCTGGGCACGCGCCAGAAGGTGTTGGTGGAGGGACCTTCCAAAAAAGACCCTGCTGAATTGGCTGGCCGTACCGAGAACAACCGGGTGGTCAACTTTGCCGGTAATCCCCGCATGGTGGGGCAAATCGTTGAGTTGGACATTGTGGAGGCCTATCCCAACTCCTTGCGTGGACTGGTGCCAATCACGGCTGCCTGATATCCGTCATTTTTTTCGGTTATCCTTGAGCCGTTATTGTTTGCAGAGGTTTATCCTCCCCCATGTCAGAATCGAGTCCGTTGCAGGTCCCCAGTAAAAAAGAGCGGGGCCTGCTAGAACGTTTGTCTTCACTGCTACTTCGAGAGCCAGAGGACAGAGAGCAGTTGCTGGAAGTCCTTCAGCAGGCTCATGAAAGAAACCTGCTGGACGCCGATGCGCTTTCAATGATTGAAGGCGTCATGCAGGTTAGCGACCTTTCCGCAGGCGACATCATGGTGCCCCGCGCTCAAATGGACGCCATCAATGCCGAAGATTCCATCGATCAAATCGTCGCTTTTGCGGTAGAAAAGGCTCACTCGCGTTTTCCGGTCTATGAAGGCGAGCGCGACAATGTGATTGGTGTGTTGTTGGCCAAAGATCTTCTGCGCATTCATGCTGATTCTGAGGTCAATTTGCGCGACATGCTGCGCCCGGCGGTGTTCATTCCCGAAAGCAAGCGCTTGAATGTGCTGCTTCATGATTTCCGCCTGAATCGAAATCACATTGCCTTGGTGGTCGATGAATACGGTGGGGTGGCCGGCTTGCTGACC
This sequence comes from Limnobacter sp., assembly GCF_043511195.1. NCBI lineage: Bacteria > Pseudomonadati > Pseudomonadota > Betaproteobacteria > Burkholderiales > Burkholderiaceae > Limnobacter > Limnobacter sp. The sequence goes on from NZ_CP121330.1 coordinate 1,544,767, forward strand.
ATCGAAGACGTGCTTGAGCAAATTGTGGGTGACATTGAAGACGAATACGATTTCGATGAAGAAGCCGACAATATTGTGAGCTTGGGCGGCGATCAGCTTGGTGTGTATCGCGTCAAAGCCCTGACCACGATTGAGCAGTTCAACGAAACATTTGGAACGACCTTTTCAAACGAACATGCGGATACATTGGGCGGACTGTTGACCGACCACTTGGCGCGTTTGCCAGTGCGTGGCGACGTGGTTGAGTCGCCACCTTTCCGCTTCGAGGTGTTGCGTGCAGATGCAAGGCAGGTGCATTTGCTTCGAGTTCAAAAAATAGAACCTGCTCCAGACTCCCTTGATTCCAACCCATCCGCTGAAAATTCCGACTCCGACAGGCCCACTTGATGTACTCCTTTTTTGCAGGCGCACTTTTGGGAGCGCCTTGGGCGTTGTCGTTTGCCCCGATTTCATTGTGGTGGCTAGGGCTGCTGTTGCTTGCGGTGTTGCCATTTGTTGCACTTAAAACACGTCGACCCTGGCTAACAGGTTTGGCATTTGGCTGGTCGGCTTATGGGGTTGGTGTTTCCTGGTTGCATATCAGTCTGCATACTTATGGTGGCTTGCCATCGTTGCTGGCCTGGGCGGCTATCGCAGCTTTTACCCTGTATTTGGCACTTTTTCCTGCCTTGGCGCTGTGGTTCTACAACCGATTTATGTCCACCAATGCAGCATCCCCAACCGGGGAAGTTTTTAATGCGTTGTTGTGGGCTGCGTTGTGGACCTTCTTTGAGTGGGCCCGGGGTACCTTCATGACTGGTTTTGCCTGGTTGGGTTTGGGCGATGCCTTGGTCGATTCTCCATTTACCAATTTGTTACCGTGGCTCGGCAGCTACGGCAGCTTGTTTGTTCTCATGCTGATTGGGTATTTGCTTGTGTCATTTGTGCTTACGCGCCGCAGTGGTTTGGCCTTGGCCGCGTCCTCTGTGCTGGTCGCTGTGCTGGTATTGGTGCAGTTACCGGTGAAAACCCAAAGTGCAGGCCCGTTGACGGTGGTGGGGGTGCAAACCAATGTGGATCAAAGTATCAAGTTTGATCCCGAATTGATTGTGTCGAACATGCAAAAAACCTTTGCCCTTGGCGACACGGCCAAGCATGAGTTGGCCCAGCAAGGCGGTGGATTGCTTGTGTTTCCGGAAACAGTCAATCCTTTGGTGTGGACCGACACCCCCGAGGAATGGCGAACTACATTTCGTGACTTTGCCACTCCGGGGGAAACAGCCGTGGTTATGGGGTCTGCAATTCAAGAGGGTTCACGGTATTTCAATTCAATTGTTATGTTTCAAGGCGATGAGGCGCTGAATGACCTGGAGGTGCCCAAAACACGGCACGACAAACGGCATTTGGTGCCTTTTGGTGAATTCATTCCATTGGGTTTCAAGTGGTTTGTTGCCATGTTGAACATGCCCATGGGCGAGTTCACTTCAGGCTCGGGCCCACTGAAGCCCTTTTTGGTCGATGGCAATGCCTTGGCATCTACCGTGTGTTACGAAGACATTTTCAGTGGAGAGTTTGCGGGTTTGGTCGCCAATTCCACGCAAGAGCCAACGCTGTTTGTGAATTTAAGTAACCTGGCCTGGTTTGGTCAATCCTGGGCACTTGATCAGCACGCGCAAATGGGTCGAACCCGGTCTGCCGAGCACCGTAAGCCTGGATTAAGGGTGACCAACACGGGGATGTCTGGCTTTGTGAACGAGCATGGGCAGTGGGCTTTGCGGGTCGGTCCCGGAAAGGCACTGGTGTGGTCGGGGCAAATCGAGGGTCGATTGGGGCAAACCTTCTTTGCGAAGTGGGGCAATCGCCTGTGGTTTTCGATTTGGGGAGTAGTCCTTCTACTGCTGTGCGTGCGTGAATGGCGCTTGAAGGCTTACAATAGAGCCCATTAAATCAATCTCAAGAACTTACACTGCCATGTCAATTAGTCCAATCAACGAAATTGTTGAAGAAATGCGTGCGGGCCGCATGGTCATTCTCGTCGATGAAGAAGACCGTGAAAACGAGGGCGACCTTGTGTTGGCCGCCGATTTTGTTACGCCAGAAGCAATCAATTTTATGGCCAAATATGGCCGGGGCCTGATTTGCCTGACATTGACCGAAGCCCGTTGCCGCGAATTGGGTCTGCGCCCGATGGTGGCTGCCAACGGTTCTTCGCATGGCACCAACTTTACCGTGTCCATCGAAGCTGCTGAGGGTGTGTCCACTGGCATTTCAGCGGCTGACCGTTCCCACACCATTCGTGTGGCAGTCAACAAAAACGCAAAGCCCGAAGACTTGGTTCAGCCTGGCCACATTTTTCCGCTGACTGCCGTAAACGGTGGTGTTCTTATGCGAGCCGGCCACACAGAAGCAGGCTGCGATTTGTCTGCAATGGCTGGTTTAAGTCCAGCTTCCGTGATCTGCGCGATCATGAAAGACGATGGCACCATGGCCCGTTTGCCCGATCTGGTCGAGTTTGCCAAAGAACATAACTTGAAGATCGGTACCATTGCCGACCTTATTCAGTACCGCAGCACCAAAGAATCCCTGATCGAGCGCATGCACGAACGTGTCATTGACACCGTGCAGGGCCAGTTTAATTGCATTTCTTTCCGTGACAAGCCAACGGGCAGCGCACATTTTGCGCTTGTGTATGGCCAGTTGAACCCGGATACAGAAGCCTTGGTGCGTGTGCACGAACCCACCTCGCTGATCGACTTTCTGGAAGTGAACTTGTCGGAGCACTCATTCTCGATTCCCGCAGCCATGAAGAAAGTGGTGGAAGAAGGGGCAGGCGTCATTGTGCTGCTGAACTGCGATGTCTCCTCTGACCGCTTGTTGGGGCAGTTTGCTTCGCTCGACGACATTGAGCAGCGTGGCACAACCGCACGCAAGGGCGCTGGCTCGAACCCGGACCTGCGAACCTACGGTATCGGCGCACAAATTTTGCGCGATTTGGGTGTGAACAAAATGAAATTGCTGTCCCGGCCACGGAAAATGCCAAGCATGACCGGGTTTGATTTGGAAGTGTCAGGTTATGTCAACGGAGAAACGAAATGAGCAACAGTCCAGGAAGTGTGCCTGCTAATTTGAACGGCGATGGCATTCGTGTGGGTGTGGTTCAGGCCCGCTTCAACGAAGAAATCACCAATGGCCTTTGGGCTGCCTGTTGCAGCGAGTTGCTGCGTTTGGGTGTGTTGAACGAGGATATTTTGCACATTACCGTGCCAGGTGCCATGGAAATTCCAATTGCCTTGCAGCGACTGGCTTTTTCAGGTGAATTCGATGCCCTGATCGCTTTGGGCGCCGTGATCAAGGGTGATACCTATCATTTCGAGATTGTTTGCGGCGAGAGCGCGCGCGGCGTTTCAAGCGTGGCTTTGGCGCACGACGTGCCTGTGGTCAACATGGTTCTGACCACCTACACCGAAGAACAGGCCATTGAGCGCATTGAAGACAAAGGTGTCGATGCAGCGCGTTGTGCCGTGGAAATGGGCAATTTAATGATGACGCTGGACGACAACCTGCCCAGTGCTGATGACGAGGAAGAAGACGATGAGTGAAGCCAGCAGGCCTGAATCAGGCAAGAGGCAAGGGCACACACGCAACGCTCGACGTCGATCCCGCGAATTGGCCTTGCAGGGTTTGTATCAGTGGTTTTTGAATCCCACCGAGGTTGGTGAAGTGGATGCGCACATTCGCAACGCCCCCGGTTTCGACAAGGCTGACCGTGAACACTATGAATCGCTTTTGCATGGTTCTGTTCATCACCTTGAAGACTTGATGCATCAAATCCAGCCATTCATCGACCGACCTTGGGGTGAACTCAGCCCGGTTGAAAAGGCTGTTTTGGTACTTGCCAGCCATGAGATGAATACCCATGCTGAAATTCCCTATCGGGTTGTAATCAATGAGGCTGTCGAACTCACCAAAACCTTTGGGGGTACCGACGCTTTCAAGTTCGTCAATGGCGTGCTCGACAAAGTAGCCGCTCAGGCGCGTGATTCCGAAATCAAGGCCCAGGCGAATAGTCAGTCCAGCTAATACTCAAGAGGCGTTTTGGAATTCGACCTTATTCATCGCCATTTCAAAACGCCTTTTGGCCCGTTGGCGCGGGCCAATGCTGACACAGTCTTGCTTGGTATTGGCGATGACTGTGCCGCACTTCAAATTTCTCCGGGTCAGAATCTATTCACCTCCACCGACACCTTGGTTGAAGGTGTGCATTTCTTTTCCGACGATGCGCCGCGCACAACAGGCTGGAAAGCACTGGCTGGTAATCTGTCGGACTTGGCTGCCAGTGGGGCCACGCCATTGGGATTCACTCTGAATTTAAGTTTGCCCGAGGTCGATGAAACATGGCTTGCCGGTTTTTCGGCAGGTTTGCTCGAGGTGGCCACCCGATTTAACTGCCCACTTGTGGGTGGTGACACCACGTCTGCCGGGTTGAATACTTTGAAAACCGTGTCGATCACCGTGTTTGGGCAAGCGGCCGCATCTCACCGCGGGTTCAACCGGGGGCATGCAAAAGCGGATGAGGGAATCTGGGTTAGCGGCACCCCCGGGCTGGCTCGGCTCGGGCTTTTACTTGAATACCAAAAGCGTGGCCGTTTGGCGGAATGTTGCCGGGGTGCCGAGTTGCAAATGGTCCAGGCCTTGTTGGCCGTATTGCCCGAACATCTGGTTCGGCAGGCTGTGAGCCGGCTTGAAATGCCAGTGCCGCGAATTGAACTTGGGTTGATGCTTCACGGCCTGGCCAGTGCCTGTCTGGACCTTTCCGATGGTCTAAGTGGCGATCTGGCTCATGTTTTAAAAGCCAGTGAAGTTGCAGCCGTACTTTCTCAGACAAGCCTGGAGTCCATTTGGCGGCATCTTTGGCCCGAAATTGATCAACACGCTGATGTTGCCGGGTTGTTGAAAACGCTGATTGCACAAACCTTGAAAGGCGGTGACGATTTCGAATTGTGCTGGACAGCCCACCCGCGACATCGCGATGCAATACAATCCTTGGGCGCGGGTCTTCATTGTGTGGGCATTATTGAGCAGGGAAGCGGACTGTGGCTTCGAACCCCGGGAGAAGAGCGCAAGCGTATTTCTGGAACTTCTTACAATCATTTTGCCGAGAGCAAGAATTGACCTCAAACCACAGTCGCAGACCGAATTGGCGTTTTATGTTGGCCCACCCGGCTCACTTGTTGGCCTTGGGTTTTGGCAGTGGTTTGGCGTGGTTTTTGCCGGGAACATTCGGCACATTGATGGGTTGGTTGTTATACCTGTGGCTTGATCCCTACCTGGCTGGTAGCCAGTGGGTTTGGGCAATAGCTGGTGCCTTCTTGGCGGGCGTGTGGGCTTGCCAGGTTACGGGCAAAGCTTTGGGAGTTATTGATCACGGCGGCATTGTATGGGATGAAATCGTGGCAATCTGGCTGGTGTTGTTTGTGGCCTCCAACCACTTTTCCGGTCCAGCTGCCCAACTGGCCTGCGTGGCGCTTTTCCGGTTTTATGACATGGTGAAACCGCCCCCCATCCGTTGGTTCGACCGACATTGGAAAAACGGTTTTGGTGTTATGTTCGACGACATCGTGGCGGCCTTTATGACGCTGCTTACACTGGCGGTTTATTTGTATTTTTTGAAGTGAACCGATTTTCCAACCTATTACGGGGAGCCTCTTGAGCAATCCAGACCAAGCACTTTTGCTGCAAATTGCGGACACATTCAATGCATCGGCTGGCAAACTCGGCGTGGTCGAGTCTTGCACGGGTGGTGGGCTTGGCGCGGCATTGACCAGTATTTCGGGTTCAAGTGACTGGTTTGAGGGTGGGCTGATTACCTATTCAAACAAAGTCAAAATGAAGTCAGTGTATGTTCGTGAGTCCACGTTGGAGCAACACGGGGCAGTCAGTGAAGAGTGCGTCAAAGAAATGGCCAATGGGGGCATGATCGCATTGGGTGTGGATTGTTGCCTGTCTGTGTCTGGCATTGCCGGGCCAGGGGGTGGTTCAGCCAACAAGCCCGTGGGCACAGTGTGGTTTGGCTTGGCGGTGCGGCACAGGTCAATTGAAGCTTTTCACCATGTTTTTGAAGGAGATCGTGACTCCGTTCGCCAGCAGGCAGTACAGGCCGGGTTAACTATACTTTCAAAAGTATCACTCAAAAAGGCTGTATAGATTTACAGTAAAAACTGTGCAATAATTCAGAAATCGAAACCCAATTCAGTTGAAGGCAGACCATGGAAGATCTCAGAACAAAGAACCAATCCTCAGAAAAGGTCAAAGCCCTGGCCGCCGCGCTTAGCCAAATCGAGAAGCAGTTTGGCAAGGGCAGTATCATGCGTTTTGGTGAAAATGAGATCATCGACGACATTCAGTCGGTATCAACCGGTTCCTTGGGTCTCGATATTGCCTTGGGCATCGGTGGCTTGCCACGTGGCCGCGTCGTCGAAATTTATGGGCCTGAATCATCTGGTAAAACCACTCTGACTTTACAAGTAATTGCTGAAATGCAAAAACTTGGCGGCACCTGTGCGTTTATCGATGCTGAACACGCGCTCGATGTTCAATACGCTTCCAAATTGGGCGTTAATTTGCCCGATCTGCTGATTTCCCAGCCTGACACTGGCGAGCAGGCACTGGAAATTGTTGATGCTTTGGTTCGTTCGGGTTCGGTAGACTTGGTCGTCATTGATTCGGTGGCAGCGCTAACCCCCAAAGCCGAAATTGAAGGTGATATGGGCGACTCACTACCTGGCTTGCAAGCCAGATTGATGAGCCAGGCCTTGCGCAAATTAACGGCCAACATCAAGCGTACAAATTGCCTGGTTGTCTTTATTAACCAAATCCGAATGAAAATTGGTGACATGTTTGGCAGCCCGGAAACCACCACAGGTGGCAACGCCTTGAAATTCTATTCGTCTGTTCGTCTGGATATTCGGCGAATTGGTGCGATCAAAAAAGGCGACGAGATTATTGGCAGTGAAACCCGAGTCAAGGTGGTTAAAAACAAGGTAAGCCCGCCATTTAAACAAGCTGAATTCGACATTTTGTACGGTCAAGGTACGTCTCGAGAGGGGGAGGTTGTTGATCTGGGCGTGTTGCATGGCTTCGTAGACAAAGCCGGTGCTTGGTATTCCTACAATGGCGAGAAAATTGGTCAAGGCAAAGACAACGCCCGTGACTTCCTGAAGGCCAATTCCGCAATGTCTGCCGAGATCGAGAACAAAATTCGTGAAAAGCTCGGTGTGCGTTTGCTTGAGGCTGCAGCGTCAGCCCCAGTTGCCAAGAAGAAGAATGAAGTCGAAGACGCCGAGTAAGCGTTCTTTCGGGGGTGCCGCAGGCTTGAGCAAGCCCGTGGCCTCCGCCAAATCAAAGGCTGTTGCACTGCTCGCCCGAAGGGAGCACAGCCAGTCAGAACTTCGAGCCAAGTTATTACAACGCGGATACGAGTCCAGTGAAGTGGAGGAGGCCATTGAGTGGGCTACTTCACACCAATTTCAGTCTGATGAGCGTTTTAAGCTGAGTCTGTTTCGCAGGCGCGCGCCCACCTTCGGTGATAGGGCGATCACGGCTGAATTGGGACAACACGGTTTGGGCGACGTTAAATCGATTTCAGAAACAGACTCCGACGCACATACCCTGACCGGTGAAGAGGACAGGGCCTATGACTGGATCAAACGCAGACAGTTCTCAAGCCTGGGCACTGTGTTGAACAGTGATGCGGGAATCGACCAGGCACAACTGTTAACTTTGAAATCCAAGGTATACCGAGGACTTTCCGCTCGCGGGTTTGAATTTGGCAACATAGAACGCGCCTGGCGTCGCATTCTAGCTGAGTTCAAATCCAATGCGTGATATCATCTCGCTCGGCTTATGTGTTTCCATAGAAGTGATAGTCTAGTTAAATAACGAAGCGTTATTCAACGACACAAGAAGCAAAGAAAGAGATGGATAAAAACCTTCATAGCATGCTCGGCATGCCTCGTCCTTGCCTCGGCTTTACGTCCGAGAACCCGCTTGCGCTGTCACGCGAAAAAAACACTCTCCACTTTACAATGTTGTCAGTTCAGTCGCCTTGTTGCGTCTAGCCGATTTGCATTAACTTTCCCAGCAAGGAATTCAAATGAAGATTCACGAGTATCAAGGCAAGGAAATTCTGAAGAAGTACGGTGTGGTTGTGCCAACCGGCTACCCCTGTTATTCAATCGACGAGGCCATGGCTGCCGCGGAAAAACTGGGTGGTCCGGTGTGGGTCGTGAAGGCGCAAATCCATGCGGGTGGTCGCGGCATGGGCGGTGGCGTGAAGGTTGCCAAAAGCCTGGCAGATGTAAAAACTTATGCAAGCCAAATTCTGGGCATGCAGTTGATTACCCACCAAACCAGCCCCGAAGGCCAGAAAGTGAGCCGTTTGCTGGTTGAAGAGGGTGCGGACATCAAGAAAGAATACTATGTGGGTATGGTCGTCGACCGTGTTACCCAACGTGTATGTGTCATGGCGTCAAGCGAAGGCGGCATGGAAATTGAAGAGGTTGCAGAGCACACGCCCGACCTGATTCACAAAGTGTATGTTGATCCCGTATCAGGTTTGACCGACGCAGAAGCTGACGATTTGGCTGTAAAAATTGGTATCCCCGCCGGTTCGGTGGCCAAGGCACGTGTCGCATTTCAGGGTTTGTACAAAGCCTTTTGGGAAACTGACGCCAGCCTGGCCGAAATTAACCCGCTCATTCTGACTGGTTCAGGCGACATCATCGCCCTGGACGCAAAGTTGAACTTTGATTCCAACGCTTTGCATCGCCACCCTGAAATCGTAGCCTTGCGAGATTTGGCTGAAGAAGATCCGGCAGAAATCGAGGCCAGTAAGTTTGACCTCAGCTACATTAGCCTAGACGGTAACATTGGTTGTTTGGTCAACGGCGCTGGTTTGGCCATGGCCACAATGGATACCATCAAATTGTTTGGTGGCGAGCCAGCCAACTTCCTGGATGTGGGTGGTGGTGCCACAACCGAGAAAGTGACTGAAGCTTTCAAAATCATGTTGAAAAACCCCAACCTGAAGGCCATTTTGGTGAATATTTTCGGCGGCATTATGCGTTGCGATGTGATCGCAGATGGCGTGGTTGCTGCATCGAAAGCGGTGGGTTTGTCGGTTCCCTTGGTAGTGCGCATGAAAGGTACGAACGAAGATTTGGGCAAGAAAATTCTGGCCGAATCTGGTTTGCCGATCATTGCAGCGAACACCATGGGTGAGGCTGCTCAAAAAGTGGTGGCTGCTACCAAAGGTGCCTAAGCGCCTGGTGCTCCACATTTGACAGCCATTCAACACGAAAAAGGATTTTCACAATGTCTATTCTCATTAACAAAGACACCAAGGTAATTACCCAGGGTATTACTGGTAAAACTGGTCAGTTCCACACGCGCATGTGCCGTGAATATGCCAACGGCAATAACTGTTTCGTAGCGGGTGTGAACCCGAAGAAAGCCGGCGAGGACTTCGAAGGCGTGCCTATTTTTGGCACCGTGGCCGATGCCAAAAAGCAAACTGGCGCCAATGCCTCAGTTATTTATGTACCACCTCCCTTCGCGGCTGCTGCCATTTGGGAAGCAGTCGAAGCCGATCTGGACCTGGTGATTTGTATCACCGAAGGCATTCCTGTTCGCGACATGATCGAAGTACGCGATCGCATGCGTCGTGAAGGCCGTAAAACAATCGTAGTCGGTCCAAACTGCCCAGGCGTAATCACACCTGATGAAATCAAGATCGGCATCATGCCCGGCCACATTCACAAGAAGGGTCGTATTGGTGTTGTATCCCGCTCAGGTACCCTGACTTACGAAGCGGTGGGTCAGTTGAGTGAGTTGGGCTTGGGCCAGTCCACTGCCGTGGGTATTGGCGGCGATCCCGTGAATGGATTGAAGCACATTGATGTCATGCGCATGTTCAATGATGATCCGGACACGGATGCTGTAGTCATGATTGGCGAAATTGGCGGTAGCGATGAAGAAGAAGCTGCGTTGTGGGTCAAGGACAATATGACCAAGCCAGTGGTTGGTTTCATTGCTGGTGTCACAGCGCCCCCCGGGAAGCGTATGGGCCATGCAGGTGCCATTATCTCTGGCGGTAAAGGTACAGCTCAGGAAAAACTGGCCATTATGGAAGAGTGCGGTATCACTGTGACCAAAGACCCCTCGGTCATGGGTCAATTGCTGAAAAAGGCAATCGGCGCCTAAGAGTCTGCACTGGGCCTCAATGGCCAACTACGCAAACCCCACTGTTCACCCTGAATGGTGGGGTTTTTGTTTTTAACCCTAGCGGGGGTACTTCGCGCAGGCTGAACACCGAAGAATGGTCTCTCAACACCACTTTTCGATGTGAGGAATGCGACGATGATTACTCCAAAAACCTTTACCCGAAGCAAGATTTCGAAGGGTTTTACCCTGATCGAATTGATGATTGGCATTGCAATTATTGGCGTGCTGTCTGCCATCGCAATTCCAGCGTTTCAGGATTATCTGAATCGCGCCAAGGTCACCGAATTGATGAATATTGCCCAGTCTTGCAAGGCGGGTATTATCGAGTTCACCGCAACTACAAATGCATGGCCAGCCAACGCGGGCGATGCCGGGTGTCAGTCCAACGTAGCGGCCCAAAGTCAGTACGCACGTCAATTGCTGGTTGGTGCAAACGGAAGAATTCAGGTGACATTTCAAGCCAACACGGTGGCGGCCGGCATTGTTGCTAACAATTTCATTGCCTTGATTCCATTCACAGGTGGAGTAAGGCATACAGACCCTTTGCAGCCTGTGGGAGAATGGCGCTGCGTAACTAATGTCACCGCCGAGTTCCGGCGCTACTTACCGGCAGCCTGCCGTAACAACAACGTTAACTAGTATTTATCGACTGAAATCACTCTTGCCGCCGCGTTTTTCCACTAGCTTGGTTTGCGTCATCACCATGCCTTTGTCTATCGCTTTAAGCATGTCATAAATGGTCAGAAGCCCTACCTGAACACCGGTCAGGGCTTCCATTTCAACGCCGGTTTTACCCACTGTTTGCGCCGTACAGGTGCAGTGCACCTCGCACAGTTCATCGTTTAGTTCAAATTCAACAGCCAATCGAGTCAGGGGTAGTGGGTGGCAAAGTGGAATTAGATCAGAAGTTCGTTTGGCACCCTGAATTGCAGCAATCCGTGCCACTCCCAGCACATCACCCTTCTTGGCTGTCCCCGATTTCAAAACAGCGTAAGCCTCGCGGCCCAATTGTATGGTCCCTGTGGCCACCGCTTTGCGTTCTGTCTCGCTTTTGCCGCCCACATCGACCATGTGTGCATTGCCTTCCTGGTCAAAATGCGTGAGTCCGTTCATTGTTGCAATCCCCTGCTAACTGATTTTCCAAACTTCAATGGTGCCTGCTGCATTTACCTAAATTTACCCATGGAAACACAACACAAAGCCCGAAGTTGATTGAACTTGTTTTTCATCGCGCTATCATACCCAGACTATCACCGTAAAAAGCCCATGATGCGTCTTGATTTTCGGAAAAGTGTTGCGAGTGTGTTGTGCAGTACCCTGTTGCTGTCATCCTTGATTTCGCCTGTTGCGCATGCCGATGGCTTGAACAACTTGCCCAGTTTGGGCGATGCAGGCGGAGCAGAGCTGTCCGTTCAGGACGAGCGCCGTCTGGGTGCGCTGATCATGAAAGATTATCGTGCCTTCGGTGCAGTGAACACCGATCTTGAAATCACTGCGTACATCAGTAGGTTGGGCAATAAAATTGTTCAAGCTGCATCTGAATCTCCTTCCAATTTTGAGTTTTTCCTGGTCACAGATAAATCGGTCAATGCATTCGCTATGCCTGGTGGCTACATCGGCGTGCACACGGGTTTAATTGCTGCGTCGCAAACCGAGTCAGAATTGGCCTCGGTGTTGGCACACGAAGTAGGGCACGTTACCCAACGCCACATTGCACGTCGTTTTGGCCAACAAAAGCAGGCCAGCCTGGTCGCCACCGCGGCCTTGATCGCCGCCTTGCTGGTCGCCGGCTCCAACCCCCAAGCGGCCTCTGGTTTGATGGCTGCGGGTGCCGGGTACTCCATCGATCAGCAATTGGCTTTTTCCCGGGATGCGGAACGCGAAGCTGATCGGGTCGGTTTTCTAACGCTTCAACAAGCTGGATTTGACACCCAGGGTATGGTGGATTTTTTCGGACGTTTGCAAACAGCTTCCCGACTGTATGAAAACAACGCGCCCTCCTATTTGCGCACGCACCCCCTGACCACCGAGCGAATTGCTGACATCCGAAATCGGGCTGGCCTGGAAAGCGGTTCAAATCGCACCCGGAACCAGTCGAGTCTGGAATTTGAATTGATCAGGGTCAAATCAATCGTATTTGCAGAGCGCAGTAACCAGCAATTGCTTGATCGTCTGCGTACTTTCGAGTCGCCGAACGAGCAAGAGGGAATTAAAGGCCAGGTTGCTTTGACCTATGGACGTTCTTTGGTTCTGAATTCAATGGGTAAAAAGCAAGAGGCTCTTGCCGCCAGTGAAAAAGCCATTGAGTTGTTCAAGGCTGGGCAATCGGTGGTCAAGAAAACCGAAGTGCCACAGCTGCTGCAAAGTCAGCACATGCGAATGGCCATGGATGTCAATTTGCCTTTGGCCTCTGCACCCATGGATCAGCGGCCCGTCAGGGACCGCTCCGCACTGAATGCGCAGGAAAGAGCCCTGCTCGGGCAGCTGACCGCATTGCGCAATGATTTCAAAAGTGAAATGTCGATTCGCTTGCTGTATGCGGAGGGCTTGCAACGCTTGGGCTTGTTTGCTGAATCAGATGCCTACTTGAAAGAGTTGTCTCAAGCTTATCGTTCAGTGCCAGAGGTGTTCGATTTGCTCGCGCAAAGTGCCCTGGCGCTACGCCAGCCTGCGGAACATCACATGGCGTTGGCGCAGTCTTACAATGCCCGTCAAGCGTATTTGCCAGCCATTGAACAGGCTGAAATTGCCAAGCGTTATGCCAAGGATAATTATTATTTGTTAGCGGAAATTGATGCCAAACAACGCGAATACAAGCGCAAGGCTGACGCAGAGCGTGAATTCGCGAAATTCGGCAATTAATTGACGGGCAAAGCCAAATCAGCCTTTGTGATAATCACTGACCCGCTGCACTTCATTGGCCGAACCCAGCATAACCGCGCAGCGCTGGTGCAAATCTGTGGGTTGAATGTCCAGAATGCGCTGAGTGGCATCAAAGCTTTTGCCGCCCGCTTGTTCCACAAGCATACTCATCGGGTTGGCTTCGTACATCAGGCGCAGTTTGCCCGGTTTGCCGGGATCGCGCAGGTCTTTTGGGTACATGAAAATGCCACCCCGGGTTAGTACACGGTGCACATCAGCCACCATGGAGGCAATCCAGCGCATGTTGAAGTCTTTGCCGCGTGCGCCGGTTTTCCCTTCCAGCAATTCAGCAATATAACGTTGCACTGGTGCATACCAGTGGCGCTGATTTGACATATTGATGGCAAATTCCTTCGTGTCTTCGGGAATGTCCATGCTCTCACTGGTTTGAATATACTCACCTGCTTCACGATCGAGAGTAAAGGCCACCACGCCCTTGCCAAATGTCAGCACCAGTGATGTTTGCGGGCCATACACCACATAGCCTGCTGCCAATTGTTCAGTTCCAGCCTGAAGGAAGCTTTCATTGGTAATTTCGCCCACATCGGGGTTGGGCAGCACTGAAAAAATGGTACCGATCGACACATTGACGTCAATATTGCTGGAGCCATCCAATGGATCGAACAGCACAAGGAATGGGCGATCTGAATGTCCGGGAACCGGAGAGCAATCATCCAGCTCCTCGGATGCCATGCCAGCCACCACACCAGTGGCGCCCAGCGCATCCAGAATCATGTCATTGGCAATAATGTCGAGTTTCTTTTGAGTTTCACCTTGTACGTTTTCCGAACCTGCACTACCCAACACACCGCCCAGCGCGCCTTTGTGAACCGCCGCGGAAATGGATTGCGACACTTCGGCAATTGCCGAGATCAACACACCCATGTGCGCGTCGGCATGGTGTTCAAGGTATTGCGCCAAATTCATGCTCATTCTTGTCCTCTGTTCAATTCAAAATTAATGGGTGGCCGCATCCAGCGCTTTGCCGATCACTTCCCGTACATCGGGCGACAGCTGGTCTGTCTTGAAAATTCGCTCCAGCTGTTCTCTGGCTTTCTCCTGCAACGCGGGCACCAGTTTGGTCCAGCGGTCTAGGCCACGTGCCATGCGCGCAGCCACTTGCGGGTTAATGGTATTCAATTCGATCACCAGGTCTGCCCACAGCGAATAGCCTTCACCCGAATGTGAGTGAAACACGCTTGGGTTCTGCATTGCAAAAGCAGCCAGAAGTGAACGTGCTCGATTTGGATTTTTAAGCGTAAATGAGGGATGCTTCAACAATGCACGCACTGTATTCAAGGTGTTGACGCTTTCATTGCTGGCGGGCACGGTGGCTTGCAACATGAACCATTTGTCCACGGCCAGCGCTTCGTTTCTGAAGCGGTCAAAGAACTCTGAAAGTTCCGCTGGATTGAGTGGCCCATTGTGCACAATGTTGCTCAGCGACGCCATGCGGTCAGTCATATTGTTCGAGGCTGCGTACTGCGTCTTGGCGACAATCAGTTCGTCATCACCACCTGCAGCCACCAGATAAGCCAAGGCCACATTTTTCAATGCACGCTGGCTTGCAGCCACCGCGTTGTAGTCGTATGGTTGCCCGGGTGTGTGGCGCGCTTCGTAAATTTCGTTGAACTCGGCCCCAAAGGTACAGGCCAGCAAATCGCGCAGCGTGGTGCGTGCAAAATGCATGGCGACAGGGTCGACCAAGCCATCAAATGCCTCAAGCAAGGTTCCTTCACTGGGCAATTGCAAGGCCAAAGCCAGAAAGCCGTCCGACAATTGCCTGTCATTCAACAAGTTACCCACAATTTGTACGGCCGCCTGCGTATTTGAACTGTCGGTTTGTCCGCGTTGCAAGTAGATGTCCAGAATGGCTTTGCCGTATACCTTTTGGCAGGCATCCCAGCGATTGAAAGGGTCGTTGTCGTGTCCGGCCAAAAAGATCAAATCATCTGTGTTGTGCGCAGTTTGCAGCATCACCGGTGCGGAAAATCCGCGCAGTAGTGAAGGCACCACCGGTTTGTCCAGTCCGGTGAATACAAATGTTTGCTCTGCTTCGGTGAAGTCCAGTACATCGCCATGAAGTGCGCCTGGCTGGCCGACCAGCTTCAATGGCATGTCTAGTCCGCTCGCTTGATCGACAAAACCCAGTTTCACCGGAATGTGAAAAGCTGGTTTCTTGCTCTGCCCCGGGGTCGGGCGGCAATGTTGCTTCAGCGTCAGTTCCAGTTTGCCTTCTGTTTGTTTCCAGCTGGCAAACACTTCCGGGGTTCCAGCTTGGGAATACCAATGGCGAAACTGTTTCAAATCCAGTTCGGGATGGTCTTCTTGCAGTGCCGTTTCCATGGCGCTGACAAAATCTTCACAGGTCACAGCTTGACCATCGTGGCGTTCAAAATAAATTTTCATGCCGCGCTGAAACAAATGTTCGCCCAGCAGCGTGTGCTGCATGCGAATCACTTCTGCACCTTTTTCATACACGGTGACCGTGTAAAAATTGTTGATTTCCTGATAACTGTCTGGCCGGATCGGGTGGGCCATGGGCCCAGCGTCTTCCGGAAACTGTGCGGCGCGTAGCACTTTCACATCTTCAATTCGCTTAACGGCGCGGGCAGAGTCCGCCTGTGCTTCGTCCAGCCCATCGGCCATCATGTCCGCTGAAAACTCTTGGTCGCGAAACACGGTTAAACCTTCCTTCAACGACAGATGAAACCAGTCACGGCAGGTGACCCGGTTGCCGGTCCAATTGTGGAAGTATTCGTGGCCCACCACGCTTTCTACATTTTCAAAGTCAACGTCAGTGGCCAGTTCAGGGTTGGCGAATACAAACTTGGTATTGAAAATATTCAGTCCCTTGTTCTCCATCGCACCCATATTGAAATCAGCTGTGGCCACGATCATGAAGCGGTCTAAATCCAGATCAAGGTCAAAACGTGCGCGGTCCCAGTCAATGGACTTTTTCAGGCTTTGCATGGCAAAGTCGGTTTTGTCGAGGTTGCCCGGCTCCACCCACACTTGTAACAATGCAGGCTTGCCATCGCCTTTTTGTACGGTTTCTTCCTGGCACACAAAGCGACCAGCGACCAAGGCAAACAGGTAAGCAGGTTTCAGGAAGGGATCTTCCCAGCGCGTCATGTGCAAGCCTTCACCCAACTGCTTTTCTTCTAGCAAGTTGCCATTGGACAAACTGACTGGATGAGTGGCCTCGTTCGCAATCAGTGTGACGGTGAATTGGCTGAGAACATCGGGACGATCAGGAAAGTAAGTAATGCGCCTGAATCCCTGCGCCTCGCACTGCGTAAAAAAGTTGCCGTTGGATACGTACAGACCTTCCAGTCGAGTGTTTTGGTCGGGTTGAATGTGAACTGTAATCTCAAGAACACCTGCCCGACCTGGGTTGTGAATGCTCAAGCCCGTGGGGCTCTGGGTGTAATGCTCTGGGTCGAGTTTCTCGCCGTTAAGCAGTACCATTTCCAGCTCCAGATCTTCCCCATCCAGTTCAAGAGGCACGTTATCTGGGGTGCTTTCATCCCAGCTCTGAAACTGCAAGCGGCTTGCCACCTTGGTGCGCGAAGGGTTTAGCGTGAAGGTCAAATCAGTCTGACTGATTTTGTAGTTCGGCGCTGTGTAGTCTTTGCGATAAAAGGTGATGGGTGCTTGTGCGTCTCTCATGCTGGGAAATCCTTTTTTACTGCTTAGTGGTCGTGGCCGCAATCGGGGCCGTGTTTGTGCTCATGCGCATGACCGTGCTCGTGGCTGTGACCATGGTCGTGGTCACAACAGTCGTGGTGTTTGATCTCAGGCACCACAATTTCCAGCATTGGTGCAGTCAACGTGCCGAACTTCAGTTCGAAGTGTTCCAGCATGTGCATGCATTCATGGCTGGCCACAATGCGAGCACCTGTGTCATTCAGTTGCACTGGCCAAAAATTCAAGCCAGCCACGTGCAGAAATTCTTCAAAGCCTTTCTGGCCGCGGGCTATCTCAAACAGTTCTTCTTGCGCGGCTGCAACAACAGCCCACTCATTGGTGTTGGACACCAGTTTGTCGCCCACTTCAACCGTGTCGTGCAGGTGGCAAATCAGTGTGCTGCCATCGGTGGCCTTCACATCATGAGGTACTTCCTGGCGCTCATCAAATGTCAGTTCAATCGTTTTGGCATTGCGCAGCAGCACCGAGGCCACTTTGTGGTTGGCTTTCACCAATTTGTTGTACACCACATCGTGGTTGTGGCCGCAATCGTGGCCGTGTTCGTGTTCGTGTTCGTGGTCATGACCATGTTCATGGTCGTGTGAATGGTCTGCGCTCATGGCATGTCCTTAATTCGGTTAGTCTCGGAAGTTTTCGAAACCCAACGGTGTTTCTGTCACTTTCTGTTTCAGCAAGGCAATTGCACTTTGCAAGTCGTCGCGCTTGGCACCTTGAATTCGCACCGTGTCGCCCTGAATACTGGCTTGCACTTTCATCTTGCTGTCTTTGATTTCCTTCACCACCTGCTTGGCCAAGTCTTTGTCCAATCCGTTTTTCACGGTCACGGTCTGCTTGATTTTGTCGCCAGACATTTTTTCTTTCTTGTCAAAGGTCAGAAAGCGAACATCTACATTGCGTTTGGCGCATTTGTTGCGAATAATCTCGGCGACTTGCTCCAGTTTGAAGTCATCGTCGGCGTACACCATGATGGTGTGTTCGTTTAATTCCACCTTGGAATCCGACCCCTTGAAATCAAAGCGGGTACCAATTTCCTTGTTCACCTGATCAACCGCATTGCGCAATTCGATCAAGTCCGGTTTGCAGACCACATCAAAAGACGGCATAGTTCATTCCTTCAAGCATAATGCCTCATTGTAATCGCTAGACCATCCCCTATGTCAGCCCACACTGTCACCCACAGCGTCGATCTGCAACCCTTGCACACCTTTGGTTTGCCAGCCCGTGCCCGCGAGTTGCGTTTGCTGGCCAATACAGCTGATTTGCTGGCTTTTGCCCGCGCCAGGCAAGAGCAAAAAGATTTTTTGTTGTTGGGCGAAGGCAGCAACACGGTGTTTACCACCCCACAAGTGGACGCCACGGTGTGGAAGGCGGCCTTGCTGGGGCGTCAATACCTGGGTTGTGATGGGGTTCATCACCATTTGCGAGTGCAAGCAGGTGAAAATTGGCACCACACTGTAGAGTGGACTGTAGCCATGGGCTGGGGGGGGCTGGAAAACCTGGCTTTGATTCCTGGTTGTGTGGGAGCAAGCCCTGTGCAAAACATCGGAGCATATGGGGTGGAGCTGAAAGACCGGGTGTCCGCAGTACATGCATTTGATCTGGACACACAATCGGCACGAATTTTCTCGTTGGATGAATGTGAGTTTGCCTATCGCGACAGCGTTTTCAAGCATGCGCAACTCGGTCGCTGTGTCATAACCGCAGTCGATTTCGCTTTGCCAGTTCAGTGGCAACCCGTACTGGGCTATGGCGACGTTGCTCGGCGAGTTTCCGATTTGGGCGCTTTAAGTCCCTTGAATTTATTAAAGGCGATCAGTGCCATTCGCACTGAGAAGCTTCCTGATCCTGCCGTGTTGGGAAACAGTGGAAGTTTTTTCAAAAATCAGATTGTAGACACAGCACAGGCTCAGGCCCTGATTCAGCAATATCCGAATTTGGTTAATTACCCGGCTGACCATGGCAAAGTAAAGCTTGCGGCTGGGTGGTTAATTGAGCAATGTGGCTTGAAAGGCCATGTGCTGGGCGGTGTGGGTGTTTACAGCAAGCAGGCCTTGATTTTGGTGAATTTGGGTTCTGGAACTGGCAGCGACTTGTTGCAACTTGTTCAGCATGTGCAATCCAGTGTTCAGCGCAAATTTGGGGTGTTGATCGAACCCGAACCCAATTTGATTCAAGCATAAAAAAACCGCCACATTGGGTGGCGGTTCTTAAATTGAATTCACAACCGATTGATTACTTAGCCGCGTTTCAATTTTGCGTTGGCGGCAATCCGCATGCGCAGGGCGTTTAACTTGATAAAACCACCTGCATCGGCTTGGTTGTAAGCACCGCCATCTTCATCGAATGTCGCGATATTCTGATCGAACAGCGAATCGGTTTTCGAGTCACGGGCCACCACAATCACGTTGCCTTTGTAAAGCTTAATGCGCACCCAACCGTTCACTGTGCTTTGGGTGTGATCGATCAGGGTTTGCAGCGCCACACGCTCTGGCGCCCACCAGTAACCGTTGTAAATCATGCTTGCATAGCGGGGCATCAAGTCGTCCTTCAGGTGGGCCACTTCGCGGTCCAGCGTGATGGATTCAATGGCACGGTGGGCTTTCAACATAATGGTGCCACCCGGGGTTTCGTAGCAGCCGCGGCTTTTCATGCCCACGTAGCGGTTTTCAACCAGGTCAAGGCGACCAATACCGTGTTTGCCGCCCAAGCGGTTCAACTCGGTCAGCACTGTGGCTGGGCTCATTTTCTTGCCGTTCAGGGCAACAATGTCGCCTTTCTCGTATTCGATATCCAGGTACTCAGCTTCATCGGGTGCCGCTTCGGGGCTGACTGTCCAGCGCCACATGGCTTCCTCGGCTTCCGCACTTGGGTTTTCCAGGTGGCGGCCTTCAAAGCTGATGTGCAGCAGGTTGGCATCCATGGAGTAGGGTGCACCGCCTTTCTTGTGCTTCATGTCGATTTCAATGCCAGCGTCTTCTGCGTACTTCAGCAGTTTTTCGCGGCTTAGCAAATCCCATTCACGCCAAGGCGCGATAATTTTTACGCCGGGCATCAGCGCATAAGCACCCAGTTCGAAACGAACCTGGTCATTGCCTTTGCCTGTTGCACCGTGGGAAATGGCATCTGCGCCAGTTTCACGTGCAATGTCGATCAATCGCTTGGCGATCAACGGGCGAGCAATCGAGGTGCCCAGCAGGTACTCGCCTTCGTACACGGTGTTGGCACGGAACATTGGAAATACGAAGTCGCGTACGAATTCTTCGCGCACGTCATCGATATAAATGTTCTCGGGTTTGATGCCAAACTTCAGCGCTTTTTGGCGCGCAGGTTCAAGTTCTTCACCTTGGCCCAAATCGGCCGTGAAGGTCACGATTTCGCAACCGTAGGTGTCTTGCAGCCATTTCAAGATGACTGAGGTGTCCAAACCGCCTGAATAGGCCAGTACTACTTTATTAATATCGCTCATGGTTCTCGATTCAAAAAGGGTTGTTACAGGTCCGCTTACTTGCGGCCCAACAAAAGGAATTCCATCAAGGCTTTTTGCGTATGCAGGCGGTTCTCTGCCTCATCCCACACCACACTTTTGGGCCCGTCAATCACTTCGGCCGCCACTTCCTCGCCCCGGTGGGCGGGCAGGCAGTGCATAAACAGTGCCTCCGGGTTGGCCACATCCATCATTTCAGTGTCTACCTGAAAGTCAGCAAACGCGCGGCGGCGCGCCTTGTTCTCATTCTCAAAGCCCATGCTGGTCCACACGTCGGTGGTTACCAAGTCAGCGCCTTTGCAGGCGTCCATCGGGTCTTCGAACCACTCATGGTGGGTACCCTTGATATTGGTTTTAGCCGGGTCGATGTTGTAGTCGCTGGGTGTGGAAATATTGACTTTGAAGTCCAGCAATTCCGCAGCTTGTAGCCAGGTGGCACACATATTATTGCCATCGCCCACCCACGCCACTGTCTTGCCTTGAATGCTGCCGCGGTGCTCAATGAATGTAAAAATATCCGCCAGAATCTGGCAAGGATGGTATTCATTGGTTAGCCCGTTGATCACCGGCACACGGCTGTTGGCAGCAAAACGTTCGATAATTTCTTGCTCGTAAGTGCGGATCATTACAATGTCGCACATGCGTGAAATCACCTGTGCAGCGTCTTCCACCGGTTCACCGCGACCCAATTGGGAGTCTTTCGTGTTCAGGTAAATGGCCGACCCGCCCAGCTGGTGCATGCCCGCTTCAAAGCTCAGGCGCGTGCGCGTGGATGCTTTCTCGAAAATCATCACCAGTGTGCGGTCTTGCAGCGGATAGTAAGGCTCATAACGCTTGAATCGCGCCTTCACGTCGCGCGACGATTGCATCAGGTATTCGAACTCATCTTTACTGATGTCGTTGAATTGCAAAAAATGTTTGATAGGCATTTTTGTAGACCGGCTTGCCTGGCAGGCCGGTTCCTCCTTATGCGGATTGTTCAAGAAACGCTTTAATCAATGGGGCCAATTCCATGGCCAGTGTTTCTGCTTCTTCTTTTTTAATCACCAATGGTGGCAACAAGCGCACCACATTGTCTCGGGTCACGTTGATAATCAAACCTTTGTCGCGTGCAATGGCAACCAGTTCACCGCAAGGCTTCCACAATTCAACACCCACCATCAGACCGCGTCCGCGAATGTCTTTTACACCAGCAATACCTGCCAGCTCGCGTGACAAAACGGCACGAATCAGTTGCCCCATTTGTTCGGCATGTTCCAGCAGACCATCCTCTTCCATGATCTGAATGGTTGCCAGGGCGGCGACTGAAACCAAGGGGCCACCACCAAAAGTGGTGCCGTGGGTTCCGGGTGTGAATACGTCAGCTGCCGGACCAGCGGCAAGGCAGGCTCCAATGGGCACACCCGATCCAAGCCCTTTGGCCAAGGTAATCACATCAGGCTGAATACCCGCATGCTGATAACCAAACCACTTTCCAGTACGTCCAATTCCGCTCTGCACCTCGTCAATCATCAGAAGCCAGCCTTTGGCCGTACACAGCTTGCGCAACGCCTGAAGGTATTCCGTATCAGCCACATTAATGCCGCCTTCGCCTTGCAGCACTTCCAGCAATACGGCTTGAATTTCCGGATGTTCGTCAGCGGCCTGTTCAATGGCTGCAAAGTTTTTATACGGCACGCGTACAAATCCGCCCGGCAAGTCGCCAAAACCCACTTTGGCTTTCGGGCTGTCGGTTGCAGCAAGCGTTGCCAGTGTGCGGCCATGCCAGGCGCGGTCCATCACAATGATTTTCGCGTTCTCAATGCCCTTTTTGTGGCCGTAGTATTTCGCCAGTTTGATGGCTGCTTCGTTGGCCTCTGCGCCTGAATTACAGAAAAAAGCTTCCTGCATGCCAGAAATTTCGCACAGGCGGTCGGCCAGTTCAGCCTGTTCCACAATGCCGTACAGGTTCGAGGTGTGAATCAGTTTGCCAGCTTGTTCCGCGATCGCTTTGACCAGTTTTGGGTGATTGTGCCCCAAACCGTTTACCGCGATACCGGAAAGACCATCCAGGTACTTTTTTCCATCAGTGGACCACAGCCAGGCGCCGTCACCGTGTGTGAAGGCAATAGGCTGGCGGGCGTAGGTTTTCATCAAGTGGTCTGTCACGGTAAAACTCTCTATCAGCAGTGTTCAGGCAAAACGCGGGCTCTAAAAACAAACGCAGCCAATCGGTCGACGTGCGGCTGCGTTATGCAAAGCGAAATTGTACGATGAATCAAGGCTTAAGGGCTAGTCTTGCCGGTGTGCCCGGGTCCTAAATTCATCAAGATCAGAAGGTAAATGCTTGGCTCTCAAGTATTCATGGGCAACTACGGACAAGCACTCGTAGCTGGGCAAGGGAAACGCTCTGCCCGAGGTCCGAATATTGTCAATTTTCATCGAGTCGACATTGTCTCGACTCATGAGCGGCTCTCCGGGTGCCAGTTCCATCAAAAACGCCTGGGCTTTTGCCGCAACATCGGGAATACCGAATATCAGCGGATTCTTGCCCACTGCACGGGCCGAAAGCCTCACCAACTCTTTGAGCGTGAATATCTCGGTGCCGACCAGGTCATAGGTGTTGTGCAGCGTGTCCTTGCCCTGGTCCTCTACACATGCAAATACAGCTTTGGCGACATCACTGACGGACACCGGTTGAAAACGGGCGTCCGCGCCAGCCAATGGAATGAAAGGCGCAATCTTTGCAAGTGAGGCAAAGGTGTTCAAAAACTTGTCTTCACGACCAAACACAACCGAGGGTCGAAGAATTGTCCAGGCCAATCCGCTGTCTTTGACTACGGCTTCACCATCTGTCTTTGAGCGAAGATACATGGATGGTGCAGGGTTTTGTACGCCCACACCCAGCGCGCTAATGTGGACGATGCGCTTTGCACCATGCTTTGACATCGCTGTACACAACGCTTTTGGAAATTCGACATGATTGACCCGAAAGTTCTGGCCATACGGTTTACCCGGTTTGCTGTGAAGCACGCCCAGTAAATTCACGACGATGTCTTGCCCTGAGACAAGGCGACCCAAGGTGGCGCGGTCATGAATATTCGCTTCAACAATTTGACAAGTGGGCAGGGTCAGCAAATGCTTCGCCTTGTCATAGCGACGGGTAGGCACTGTAATTCGGTAACCCGATTTGGCCAGTTGATTACAAACAGCCTGGCCCAGAAAGCCCGAACCACCGATTACCAATACATTTTTCGTTTTACTCATAGCAACAGCATCAACCTAATTACTTGGATCCGTAGATGATACCCAGTCTTTGTTTCAAAGGGGTCGAGGCATTGTTCAACAGCAGGGAATAAGCCACCGTATTGGACATCACGTTCTTCACATAACCCCGGGTTTCATCAAAAGGAATCAACTCTGCAAAAATGGCCCCTTCAATTTGCCTGTCACCCAGGCGGCGTTTCCACAGGGAAGGGCGGCTTGGCCCCGCGTTGTACCCAGCCGAAGCCAGTACGGGTGACTGGTCGTGCTGCTCGAATACCATTTTCAGGTAACTGGTACCCAAGGTCAGGTTGGTTTCAATTTCGGTGATATCAGTTGGTTTGAAGTCGGACAAACCGATTTTCTTCGCTACATACTTGGCGGTGGCTGGCATTACCTGCATCAAACCACTGGCACCCACGCCAGAACGGGCAATGGTTACAAAGCGGGATTCTTGGCGAATCAAGCCGTACACCCACGATTCATCCACACCAATTTCCTTGGTTTTCGCTCGCATATTGTCGCGAAACGGCGTCAGGTAGCGCAAACCCAAGTCATGTTCAGCTTCGGTTCGGTCTGCGGCCGCAATCGCGCGGTCATACAACTGGTTACGTTCAGCCCAAGTGGCAGCAGCAAGTAATTGCCGGTCGTTCATTTGCGCAACTTGCAGGTTGAACTCCCAGAATCCCTCTGTACGCAAGCCCGCATCGTAAAGCGCAAGTGAGCGTGCTAGGCCCGGGTGTTTTTTTGTCCAATCCAGCTCTGCAGCACTCAACAATTCGGGTCGCTTGGGTGCTGTAACCGTATCTCCCAGTTCTTCGTGAGCCAGTTTTCCCTAAAAAGAAAACGGACTGCTGGCTTTGATCCATTCTTGTCTGGCCTCCACCAATTTGCCTGACTGTGCCATAGCGCGTCCGCGCCAGTAGGTCCAGGCCCGGTCTTCTTTCACGTTAGGGCTCATCTCATTGGTGGCCTGAAGCACTGCATTCCAGTCTTCTAAAAGAAGTGCGGCGCGCACTTTCCATTCCTGTTGTTCCTGGCTCATCACGTCAGGGTTACTGCGCTTGAAGTAATTCAGGGCGTTTCTGTCCCACACCAGGCCGGCACGGTACCCAACGTGTGCCCATAACCATTGTTCCGAGCTTAGTGAAAGTTTGCTTTGGTAGTTTTCTGCAATTTGTCGTGCCACTCGTTCGTGGTCATCGACAGCTTTTCTGGCCAGTGCGCCTGTCAAATAAAGGTCAGTGTCCGTAGAGCGACTTGGAGATTTAAGATACTTGTCGGAATTGAAAATAGCCTCCCTCAAAGTTTGGCTATCAATTGCTTTGCCCCAAGCGGTGTCGTTGAATTCTTCAACGAACTTGATCGAATTTGTCAGCTGGTTTGCAGCCACCATTTGCAACACATGGCGATCCAGGTCCTGCGCGCTAACGCCTCCGCGCTTGTAAAGATTTTTCAATAACACCCGGCATGTTTTGGGCAAGCGTTTGTCAAACCCCAGTACAGCATCCAGTTTGTATCTCACCAACTGACCCTGCTCGGCGGAGTACATCAAGTCGGCACACTCAACCCCTTGATCTGGGCGATAACGCAAGTGTTGTCGCTGTTCCGCATAATCGGTCCATTGGGCGGTACGCGCAAGTTGCTCCAGCCAGTCGCGTCGTAGCGTTTCAGCAGGCCAACTGTTGTCGTGTTTGTTCAGCAACGGCAAAATTTCAGATTTATTCCATACCAATTCCTGGTCAGGGAATTGCTTCTCCACACCTTTCTGAAAAAAGCGAAACTGCCAAATGTCCACGTAGGGTCTAAATATGCTTTTTTGCGGCAGGTCGGCGGCCAAGCGGTTAAACTTGTCATACGCGCCATCGGCATACGCAGATTTGATTTGTTTGATCAACTCTGAATCACTTTCCTTGCTGGCCAAAGCGGGTTGAAATGCCATAGCGCCCAATACAAACAAGGGTAGCGAAATCCAACGTGAAATGTGGTGAGAAATTGTCATTGTTCCTGTCATGAAAAGATCATTGCGGCAAAGTGCGTTGGCCTATCGAAATCAGCTGCAGCTTGATGAAAGCCATGCGCTGAGCCAAGACATCTCGATTTCTGTCTCAACTCTACTCCAAACATTCCAGCCTTGCACTGTGGGTCTGTTCTATCCCACGCGCGGCGAGCCGAATGTACTGGGCATCATGAATAATTTGGCCCTTAATGCCTTTTTATGGGCCTTGCCAGTGTGTTGCGAGTCCCCAACAGAACATTTTTTGCAGTTCGCGCAGTTTGCTCCCGACCTGGAATTGGAAGTTGGTCGATACGATATACCGGTTCCAAAATCCAAGTCCTGGGTTCAGCCTTCTGTCTTGATTGTTCCATGTCTCGCCTTTCACAGGAAAGGTGCCAGACTGGGATATGGCGCAGGTTGGTATGACCGCACTTTGAGTCAAATGTCGCACAAGCCCCTGGTAGTCGGTGTTGCCTACGCTTCGACTGAATCCACGTATGACTTTTCAGAAAAGCATGATGTGCTGCTCGATTATATTGCTACTGAGCGAGAGCTGATTTCCACTCGCCCAGGGTGTTCTCAATAGCCGATTTGATCCAGAACGGACAACGTTGGTTGTGCATTGTTCATGGTGTAAAAGTGCAGACCGGGGGCACCTTCCTTAATTAGTTGTTCGCACAGGTTCGACACGACCTCCAGCCCGAACGCGCGAATTGACTCTCGATCGTCACCAAAATGTTGTAATCGGGTGCGCATCCATCGCGGAATTTCTGCACCGCAAGCGTCAGAAAAACGGGCAAGTTGACTGAAATTCGTGATCGGCATAATGCCAGGGATCAGCGGTATTGAAACGCGATGCTGAACCTGATCACGGAAATACAAAAAAGCATCCACATTGAAGAAATATTGCGTAATCGCTGAATTTGCACCGCAATTCACTTTGTGTACAAATGCATCCACATCGGCTGCTGGGCTTTTTGCTTGTGGGTGTGTTTCTGGATAAGCGGCTACCTCGATAAAGAAATGATCGCCTGTTTCCTGTCGAATAAACTCCACCAACTCGCTCGCATAGCGAAACGAGCCTGTCTCCAACATGCCAGAGGGCAAGTCTCCACGAAGCGCGACGATACGCTTGATTCCGTTTTCTTTGTATTGTTTCAGCAAAGCGGCTACTTTTTCTTTGGATGAGCCGACGCACGACAGATGTGGCGCCGCCTCTTCGCCTGAAGCCTTGATTTCCAGTACAGTTGAAAGTGTTCCGTCCTGGGTTGTACCACCGGCACCGAAGGTTACCGAAAAAAACTCGGGTTTTCGTTCAGACAGTTTTTCACGCGTAGCGCGCAATTTCTCTGCGCCTTCATCTGTTTTCGCGGGGAAAAACTCAAAGCTGATATTCATCATGGTGTGTTTATTCACTGTGTTATTGGTTCTCCGCAGCAAGTGAATTCTTCGCTGCGTACACAAAATATTCCTGGTTGCCGTCACCACCCTTCAACTCACACGCGAAAAAATCATTCACGGTCAGGTCGAGTAGCGCGCAGCAAGTCTTCACATCGTTTTCCAGTTGAGCAATGAGGTTCTCGAGGTATTTCACCAAACCATTTTTCCCAATGTGTTCTGGTCCAACTTCAAATTGAGGTTTAACCAAGAACAAACCTTCGCAATTCGCAGGCATAAGCAGCGCGATATTGGGCAGCACCTTGCGAAGTGAAATAAAACTCAAATCTGCCACAACCAGCTCAAAAGGCATGAATTCTGGTTTCAGTCTGACGATGTCCTGCTCAAGTTCGCCGGCATTCACTTTGTACAAGTTGATGCCTTCCATGGCCATTACAGCAGGATGTGCTCTCAGGCTGGGGTGTAGCTGATCCCGTCCAACATCAATTCCTGTCACGCTGAGCGCCCCACGTTGAAGAAGGCAGTCAGTAAACCCCCCGGTAGATTGCCCCAAGTCAATACAACGCTTGCCGCGGACTTCAATTTGGGTGTGTTCAAGCGCATGGTGCAACTTCAATCCACCGCGCGATACAAAACTAGGGGCATCGCAGTGAATCAATTCCAACGTCATGAAGGGCTCGATCTGCTGCGATGCTTTTTTGACAACAACAGGGGCATGAACTACACCATTGCGTACCAACACTTTTCCTTGCTCAATCAAAGTCTGTGCTTGCGCCCTTGAGGGGCACAAGCCTTTTTCAACCAAGGCCAGGTCAGCGCGCAAGGGTAGGTCTGTCCTGATTAATAGCGGTAGTGGTCCGGCTTGTAAGGGCCGTCCTGATGTACGCCAATGTAGCTCGCCTGTGCGGTGCTCAGTTCAGTCAACTGCGCGCCAATTTTCATCAAGTGCAAGCGGGCTACTTTCTCGTCCAGGTGCTTGGGCAATACATAAACACCCACGGGGTAGTTTTCCGTATTAGTCCACAGCTCGATTTGTGCAATCGTCTGGTTGGCAAAGCTTGAAGACATCACGAAAGAGGGGTGGCCAGTGCCGCAACCCAGGTTCACCAAACGACCTTCAGCCAACATGATAATGCGCTTGCCATCCGGGAAAATAATATGGTCAACCTGTGGCTTGATGTTTTCCCACTGGTATTTCTTTACGCTAGCAATGTCGATTTCATTGTCAAAGTGACCAATATTGCAGACGATGGCCTGGTCTTTCATCTTGACCATGTGGTCATGGGTGATGATGTCCTTGTTGCCCGTGGCAGTCACAAAAATGTCAGCCTTGTCTGCTGCATAATCCATGGTCACTACGCGATAGCCTTCCATGGCAGCTTGCAGCGCACAGATCGGATCGATTTCTGTAACCCAAACCTGGGCAGACAGGGCGCGCAATGCCTGAGCAGAGCCCTTGCCCACGTCGCCATAACCAGCAACAACAGCCACTTTACCGGCAATCATTACATCGGTTGCACGCTTGATACCGTCAACCAATGATTCCCGGCAGCCATACAGGTTGTCGAATTTGGACTTGGTTACAGAATCGTTTACGTTAATTGCAGGGAAAGCCAAGTCACCCTTCTTGTGCATTTCGTACAAACGGTGCACACCAGTTGTGGTTTCTTCAGTCACGCCCTTGATTTCTTTCAAGCGCTTGGAATACCAACTTGGGTCAGTCTTCAGCGTTTTCTTAATGGATTCAAACAGGCAAATTTCTTCTTCGCTGCCTGGGTTGTTCAGTACGCTGATGTCTTTTTCAGCCTTGGTGCCCAGGTGCAGCAACATCGTTGCATCGCCGCCGTCGTCCAGAATCATGTTGGAATAACCACCATCTGCCCATTCGAAAATGCGGTGGGTGAAATTCCAATAGTCGGTCAGCGACTCGCCTTTGAAGGCGAACACAGGAATGCCGGCGGCAGCAATTGCGGCGGCAGCATGGTCTTGTGTTGAATAAATATTGCAAGAGGCCCAGCGCACTTCTGCACCCAGCGCTGCCAATGTTTCAATCAGCACAGCTGTTTGAATGGTCATGTGCAGTGAACCGGTGATACGGGCGCCTTTCAAAGGCTGGGATACCGCAAATTCCTTGCGAATGGCCATTAGGCCAGGCATTTCGGTTTCTGCGATTGCAATTTCTTTGCGGCCAAAATCGGCCTGAGACATATCGGCTACGAAAAAATCGTTTTCGCCGTTAGCGGTGATAGGTTTTGCAATGGCGTTCATCACGCCCTCCTTTTTAAAGTTCATAAAGAAAGAAGCGTGAGCGCCGTTGTTTATTTCTTGTTCGAGCCTAGCACCCCAAAAAGCATGGGTGTGTCGCAACGCTCCTCGAACGGCCTAAATTGTAACAGGGTTGGTTCAGGAAGGCCAAGCGGTATTCAAGCGAGCCCTGTCCTGATCAACCCTGTTGGTGTCAAATGCCTGCGGCTGCTTTCAACGCTTCGGCTTTGTCCGTGCGTTCCCAGCTGAATTCTGGTTCCTCGCGGCCAAAGTGACCATAGGCGGCTGTTTTTGCATAAATCGGACGCAGTAAATCGAGCATCTGAACGATACCTTTGGGACGCAGGTCGAAATGGGCTCTGACCAATTCTGTAATTGCGCCGTCGTCAATTTTTCCGGTACCAAAGGTATTTACCATGATGGAAGTAGGGCGTGCCACGCCAATCGCATAGCTCACCTGCACCAGGCATTTTTCTGCCAAACCAGCTGCGACAATGTTTTTGGCCACGTATCGACCTGCGTATGCGGCGGAACGGTCTACCTTCGAGGGGTCTTTGCCGGAAAATGCACCACCACCGTGGGGTGCGGCACCACCGTACGTGTCCACGATAATCTTGCGACCAGTCAAACCACAATCGCCTTGAGGTCCACCAATTACAAAGCGGCCAGTCGGGTTCACCAAATAACTGATGTCGCCTTTGATCAACTCTTTGGGCAACACCGGCTTGATGACCTCTTCAATCACCGCCTCCCGCAGCGTAGCCAACTCGATGTCCGGCGAATGTTGTGTGGAAAGTACAACGGTGTCGATGCAATAAGGTTTTCCGTCTACATACTTGATCGTCACCTGCGATTTCGCATCGGGGCGCAGCCAAGGCAGTCGTCCATCCTTGCGCAACAGGCTCTGGCGTTGAACCAGCTGATGAGAAAGGCTGATCGCCAGCGGCATCAACTCAAGGGTTTCATTGACAGCATAGCCAAACATCAAGCCCTGATCGCCAGCGCCTTGGTCCAGGTCGTTGTCATGGGCTTTGTCCACGCCTTGAGCAATGTCTGGGCTTTGTCGGTCGTAGCAAACCATCACCGCGCAGCTTTTGTAGTCGATACCAAAATCGCCATTGTCGTAGCCGATTTTTTTCAAGGTATCACGCGCCACTTCGATGTAATTTACCTGCGCAGTGGTTGTGATTTCACCAGCCATTACCACCAAGCCAGTGTTGGTCAAGGTTTCGGCAGCGACTCGTGCCTTGGGATCTTGTTCGAGAATTGCGTCTAATACCGCATCAGAAATCTGGTCTGCTACCTTGTCTGGGTGACCTTCTGACACGGACTCAGAGGTGAAGAAGAATTCGTTAGACATTAAAAAAGCTCCAATAAAACAGGGGGTTATTACAGCCGCCATGTTCGATTGAAGCCCGGCGACGCTTTAGCAGATTTGTTTTAGTTCGCCCCGCAAGTTGTCATTTAACTCAGCGAACTTGGGAAATATACAACATTTGGAGGCGAAGGCAAAGCGAGGACTGGTTACAAACTGCCCCATGATCAAATATTTGTTCAAAGTCCTGTCTGTATTTCCCTTGCCAATCCTGCACGCACTAGGCGCATGGTTGGGTTGGGCGGTATATGGTTTGTCGGCCAGTTATCGTCGAAAAATCGATGTCCACTCAAAAATCGCTTTTCCTCACAACGAGTCCTTGCGCTTGGCGGCTGTGAAAGGTTCGGTCAAGCATGCCGGAATGGCACTTTTGGAATTGCCTTTCCTTTGGGGATTGTCGACGCAAAAGGGTGCAGGGCGCTGTACCGATATTTCTGGTTGGGATGTTGTCCAAAAGGCTCAATCCAAAGGAAAAGGGGTTATTTTCCTAACCCCGCACATGGGCAGTTTTGAGTCCACGGCCCAGATATTTTCCACTCGCGCACCCATCACGGTCTTGTATCGCCCCAATCGCAAGGCAGAACTCCAAAATATCATCGAAGACAGCCGGGCCCGCGACAATGTCGCCTTGGCTCCCACCACGATTGGTGGTGTGAAAATCTTGCTCAAAGCCCTAAGGCGAGGCGAAGCGGTCGGGATGTTGCCCGACCAGGTCCCGGCCCAAGGCGAGGGCATTTGGGCTCCCATGTTTGGTCAGCCTGCTTACACCATGACCTTACCGGGTCGACTGCATCAGTCAACCGGCGCTGTAATTGTTCTGGCAATCGGTTACCGAAAACCGGGTGGTAAAGGGTTTTGCCTTGAGCTTTACCCTGGCCCAGAATCTCTGAGTCCTGATCCCGTAGAGGCCGCCACACAAGTGAATGCTGAAATGGAAAAACTGATTCTGATGCATCCCGATCAATATTATTGGGGCTATGAGCGTTACAAGCCTCCCAAAGGTCAGCCTGGCCAACAAGGGCAATCATGACGCAGTTATTGATTTCAATCTGGTTTGCTCTCGCGCGTTTGCCATTCTTCGCTTATCGATTCATCTCTACATCGGTGTCTGCATTGTTGGCCCTGGTGCTGTTTGTATTGGCCCGTGAGCGTCGCCGGGTTGCACTCACCAATCTTTCCTTGTGTTTTCCCGACTCGTCCAATTTCCAGCGCATTCGCTGGGCTTTGGCTCATATTTATTTTTACCTGCGTACATTTTTGGATCGGGCCTGGTTATGGTCGGGTAACGAAAGGGTAGTTCGTGACCGAGTTCGAATAGACAATCCCGAAGCCTTGGCTATTCTTGACACCGAGACTCCCACCATTTTTCTTGCACCCCATTTTTTGGGTCTGGATGCAGCGTGGAGCCGCTTGTGCCTTGAAATCGACATGGTCACCATGTATTCCAACCAGAAAAATCCGGTATTAAATTCGTTGATATTGGAGGGGCGGTCCAAATTCGGGGAGCAATTGCTTTTGTCACGCCAACAGGGCGTGCGTCCCTTGCTTGCAGCAATGAAAAAAGGGCGCCCTTTGTATTATTTGCCCGATATGGACTTCGGCGAGCGCGACTCTGTGTTCGTGAATTTTTTTGGTGTCAAAGCAGCCACTGTCACGGCGGTGGCCAGATTATCGAAATTGCTCAAGGCGCAGGTCGTGCCCGTCACCACGAGATACTGCAATGGCCGTTACCTCATCCATATTCACGAACCTTTACCCAATTTCCCGCTGGAAGATGACACGGACTCTACACAAGCCATGAATCACCACATTGAGTCTTGGGTCAAAGACAACATTCCACAATACTTGTGGTTGCACAAACGATTCAAAACCCGCCCAGAGGGTGAGTCAAGAATATACTGACACCTGAATTAAACAGATTGATGGCTCAACAGATCAAAGATGACTAATCCGACAACACTCAGGTTCACCAAAATGCACGGTGCGGGCAACGACTTCGTTGTGCTCGATAACTGTGCCGGTCAAATTGACCTTAGTCCTGGGCTGATCAAGCGACTCGCCGACCGCCATTTCGGCGTGGGTGCAGACCAGGTCCTTGTTGTCGAATCTTCTTCGCAGGCCGACTTCAAATACCGCATCTTCAATGCAGACGGACAAGAGGTACAGCAATGTGGCAATGGCGCACGTTGTTTCGCGCAGTATGTGTTTGACAAAGGGCTCACTCAGAAAAATCAAATCACAGAGGAAACACTTGCTGGTATTATTCAGCCCGAATTGATCAGGCACAATTGGGTCAAAGTCAACATGGGGCCCGCTGAATTCAGTCCTGGCAATGTGCCATTTATTTCAGAAGGTTTGGTCACCCGAAAAGCGGGTGCCCTAACGCAATACAAGCTCCCGATCGATTTAGGTCCTGAGCTCGAAGAGCTGTGGGTTGGCGTCGCTTCCATGGGAAATCCGCATGTTGTGATACTTTTGGAACAACCTGCCTCTGATGAATTGGTTCAGCACCTCGGCGCAACCCTGGAATCACATCCCCGTTTTCCCGAGAGGGTCAATGTCGGTTTTCTTCATGTGGTGGGTCGCAGCCAGGTTCACCTTCGCGTCTATGAGCGCGGCGTGGGAGAAACTCTGGCCTGTGGAACAGGAGCATGCGCGGCAGCTGTCGTGGGCATGAAAATGGGGCTTATTGCCGAGCGTGTAGACGTGGTCAAAGCCGGTGGAACGCTTACCATTGAATGGAGTGGGCAACAGGACAGTGATGTTTTGATGACAGGCCCAGCGCAAACAGTTTTTGAAGGAGAGTTTTACTTATGACTGACGAGGCCGTTCAGGTTGCCGATTTTTTGAAGGCACATCCCGATTTCTTAATCAAGAACCCGGGTATTTTGGCTTTCATCAAATTGCCCGAGCAAAGCACCGGGAATGTGGCTTCGCTGCACGAGCGTCAAGTTCAAACCATGCGTGAGAAAGTCAAATCACTTGAACTCCGTGTCGTTGAATTGACCCATGCTGCGGTTGAGAATCAAGCCATCATCGGCAACTTGCAGGCGATTACCCGCACATTGTTGACAGTCAAAGATGCAATCGATCTACCTGCCGTGCTGGTCGACGCAATCCAAAAGAAATTTGTAGTACCAATTGTTCGTTTACAGCTGTGGAACGAAAGCGATTGTTCAATCGGTGATTCCGACAAGAGCCGGATTGATGACATGAAAAATCTCTATTGTGGTTTTGCAGAAAATGCGCCGACCTTGTCGTTATTTGACGGAGAGCAAGTGGCACCCCGCTCGGTGGTGTTGATCCCTTTGCGTATTGGTGCCAGTCCGGTGACCTTCGGTTGTCTGGGTTTCGGCTCACCAGACAAAGACCGATTCTCGCCAACTTTAGAAACCGATTTTCTGAATACACTGGCTGAAACCGCATGCGCCGCACTGAGCAGACTCCAGAATCCGCAATCCTGATTCAGCGGTATCTGGATTTTCTGCGCCTGGAGCGTCGTTACAGCGACAACTCTGTGAAGGCTGCTCATCGTGACCTGCTTTTGATTCGCAGCCCACATGACCAAGTCACAGCCTCAGTACTCAAATCAATCCTCGCCCAGCGTCATGCAAATGGCGCTGCGCCCGCAAGCCTCGCCCGCATTGCTTCAAGCTGGCGGGGTTTTTTTAAATATTTGCTTAACAACGGCGCAATCGAGGCTGATCCCACCTTGGGCCTCAAAACACCCAAACTGCCTCGATCATTGCCCAAGGCGGTGGGAGTTGATCCTTTGGCAGCATTGCTTGCCATACCGCTTCCGCAACGGTTTCGGTTCGCCCAGGCGCATGTATTAATTGAACTTTTGTACTGCACTGGTTTGCGAATCAGCGAGGCTTTAACACTTCGGGTTGACGTCTTGAACGGGGCCGCAGAACTGCGGGTTATCGGGAAGGGAAGCAAGACCCGAATTGTGCCTGTGGTCGATGCGCTGCAAACGCGTTTCAAAGAATTTGTAGAACCTCGCCAGCGTCATTTGGTCAAGCTGGGCCGGTTGCAAGAAACTTCACTGTTCGTGTCCGCCAAGGGGCAGGCATTGACTGTCAGGCAAGCCCAGCGAGACGTCGCTGACCATGCTGCGAATTGCGGTTTGGGTCAACATCTGCACCCGCACATGCTGCGTCACTCTTTTGGAAGTCATTTGTTGCAAGGTACGCAAAATTTGCGAGCGGTTCAGGAGTTGCTGGGGCATGAATCAATTGCATCCACGCAGGTGTACACCGCACTCGATTTTGATCACCTTTCCAGCGTCTATGACAACGCATTTCCGCGTGCCAAATAAGTAAATGCGCGGGTTTAGAGTGCGGATAGCAAACGCGTGGCCGCCAAACCCAATGTTTCATTGTCTTGGCGTGAAGTGTCGTTCGCGATCAGGCGGTTCAACATCTTTGCTGTGTTGTGTGTTGGATCATTGGCACTGAATCGTTCCCGTGCCTCGATCATGGAATCAATCACAGTGTCGGCATCACTCCCGGCATTCTCTTTTGCATAGAGAATCGCCACAGCGTCCGCAAACAATTCTTGTTTGTAGACCATCTCTGGCTTTGGTCCAAAGCTTCCGGTGTGCTGGATACCACGAAACTCGTCCTCATTCACTTCGTAATTGGCCACGAAAGAACGACTTTCCCGGAAACAGTGTCCCATTTCGTGAGCAACGGATGCTGCAATAATTTTTGGCCATTGTGCGCGGTTGTTTTCATTCAAAAATCTTCCCCATTGTGCCCACGCCGTTTCATTGGTGTTCACAATAACCACGCATTTACCGTTGGCATAAGCCAAGGCACCAAGGGGAGTAGGTTCTGGGCGCTCCGTTACAATCAAAGAGGGTTTTGTTCGCATGTCAGATTCCAGTTCGATCATGACTTCTCTTGCGATTTGCTCAACTTGTTGTGCTGGCAGTTGTGCCAGGTCAATTGAGCCAAAACCCAAACCCAGAGAAAGAAGAAATGACAGCATGGTTGAATCCAAGCGTTGAACTTGAATTCAGTGTCTGCCTTCCCTGTGCGTTTCTTTTTGCTGAGAAAAGCCTTATAAATCAGGCTTTTCAAGCAAAGTAGGAGTCTGCAAACGGCACCATGTAAGAACTTCCTTTACAAGTTCCCGACCGTTTAGAAGTCGAGTTTGCCACCCCATCGCATGGGTTTGTAATTCGGGTAGGTGCGGTAAAAGCGCTATCCAAATCTCGCCAAAATCGGCCTCTGTATCAATACCGTTCCAAGCCAGCCAGCAATTCCAAAGTGCCACTTTGCAATCCGCGTCAAGCCCCTCGGCATAAAGCTCGTAAAAGCAGGTTAGTTTTTCGGCATGTGCATTGTCTTCGGTGGGGTAAATTTGCCAAATAAGTGGTTTGCCCGCCAGTTGAGCCCGAACAAATGAATCCTCGCCCCTCACGAACAATACATCGTGTTGCGCCAGCAATTCATCAAATTGACTTTGAGGCACGAATGGGAGCAGCTTTGCGCAATCTTGCGCTTTAAGCGCCATTCCATTCCCGGCAAGTCCAATTCGTATCGTGTGTTCGCGCTCATTCGTCGAGTTGCAGGCATAAACTAACTCCCTTACCGGCGCATTCGAATAGGCAAAAATGAAAATATCGAGACCTGTCTTTTTCGCTTGCGGTGGACAGTCAAGCAAGTGCCTTGGGTAGTCGCAGTGAATGAGTCCACCAGTTTTCTCCGTAAAGCCAGGATAAAAAAATGTGGTCATGTGTCCCGTGCCGGGGTCCACAGAGGTACTCAAGTGAAAGCTTTCCACCCATTTTTCGGATGACAGGTAATCAATCAGCAACCACGGAACACCAGGACAATTGCGTTTCAGTGCCACATCAAAACGAAATCGGGTTTGTTCACTCGATGTCCCGAAAGGCTCCAGAATCAGATCTGGCGCTCGCACTGCGGTGTCTTCAATCGCAGCTTGAGTCGCATCAATTAACGTTAACCTGTCAATGTCGTGAGTCGGGTACAGCGCACTAAAAGTAGCAGAATGGTCATGAAATAAATCTACGCTGTGCCCATTAGAGGCCAATGCTTTGGCCAAACGAAGGGAAAAACCAGCATCGCCGAAATTATCGATTACCTTGCAAACAATCCCGATGTGCATAGCGCCTCATGCCTGAAAATACAAAGGGCCCCAATGGGGCCCCAGCAAGTCCACTGTATTGTGGATAATTTACTTCACGCGGTTGCGGTATTCAGCAGTGCGTGTGTCAATTTCAATCTTGTCACCAATTTCAACAAATGCAGGCACTTGAATTTCAAAGCTGGTTGGCTTGATACGGGCTGTCTTCATGATTTTGCCTGAAGTGTCGCCGCGCACTGCGGGCTCCGTGTATTCAACTTCTCGAATCAGGCTTGTCGGCAATTCCACAGACAGCGCCTTGCCGTCATAGAACACCACTTCACATTCCATGCCATCATCAAGATAATTCAGTGCGTCGCCCATGTTTTCGGCTTCCACTTCGTACTGGTTGTAATCCGCATCCATTAAAACGTACATCGGGTCTGCAAAGTAGGAGTAAGTGACTTCCTTGCGTTCCAGTACCAGCAGCTCGAACTTCTCGTCCGCCTTATAAACGCTTTCCATGCCTGCGCCGGTCAGCAGGTTTTTCATTTTCATTTTTACAACGGCGGCGTTACGGCCTGATTTGTTGTATTCAGTCTTCAAAACCACCATTGGGTCTTTGCCAACCATAACCACGTTGCCTAGGCGAACTTCTTGTGCTGTTTTCATGAGTTTGATGAGGATTTAAAATTCAAGCCCCGTATTGTACTCGAAGTGTTTGTTGGTACAACACACTTTCTAGTTCGAATTCGGGGCATTTTTAAAGGGTTAATGGGAAAGAAAGCCTTTTAATTCAGGCAGCTTTTGCTGACCCTCTGTTCAGCACCGGGCTTGGGTCTATCTCTATATAAGAGCCAGGTGGTAAATCCGCGGGTAACTCGTAAGGTCCAACAGCGCGACGGTGCAATCTCTCTACATGATTGCCAACAGCCGCCACCATCCTTTTTACCTGGTGATACTTACCGGTTGTAATGCCCAGTTCAAGTCTGCCATCTGCCATCAGGCTGGCCCTGCTGGCATAAATAATCTCCGGTTCGTCATCCAGGTCTACGCCTTCCAGTAATCGTTGCAATTGCAATTCCGTGAACGGGCGGGCACTAGCCACTTCATAGATCTTCTCGATCTCTTGTTTGGTGCCTACCTTCCCACTAATCAGACGGTGAATAAACTGACCATCGTCCGAGAACAGTAAAAGCCCGGTTGTGTCCACATCCAGCCTACCCGCAGCCTGCAAGCCACGCTTTATATAGTGCTTGGGAAGCAAATCAAACACAGAAGGATTGTGGCTGGGCAGGTGAGAAGTCTCATACCCCGCCGGTTTGTGCATCAATAAGTACTTGTACTGGGTAATTTCAAAGGTATTTCCATCAATTAAAAGGGTATCGCCCAATGAAATTTCATCAATTTCGGGATCAAGTCGAGTTTCGTTCCGAAAAATCTCTGAATTCCAGAAAATATTTTCACACTCGCGTCGACTCCCAAGTCCTTGTGATTGCAGTATTTTTACGCTCGGTCTAACTTTCATGTAAAGATTCTTTGAATTTATTTGCCAAAAGTGTTTGACAGGTTTTGGATTGATGTGCATAATCTCGTTTCTCTGCTGCACGACAAGCAGGACGAAACGAAGCAAGCAAGCGGTTCTTCAAGGTTTTAAGTAGTAGTGAAGAGCAGCAAGGTTAGCAGAAATTTCGAAGCGATCTTTAACAAGTTAACAGCCGATAAGTGTGGGCACTGACCAGATGGGTTTAAGGTTTGTTCTTTTCTCAAAAAGAATGACTTTGAATCACGATTCAGAGTTAGTGCTCACGGAATAAAGTAAGTGAAGTTCAAATCGTCAAGGTTTGAATAACATCTACTCCGTCGAGTTTAGTAAATTTTGCAGAGATTAAACTGAAGAGTTTGATCCTGGCTCAGATTGAACGCTGGCGGCAGGCCTAACACATGCAAGTCGAACGGTAACAGGGAGCTTGCTCCGCTGACGAGTGGCGAACGGGTGAGTAATACATCGGAACGTGCCCAGTAATGGGGGATAGCTCGGCGAAAGCCGGATTAATACCGCATACGCCCTGAGGGGGAAAGTGGGGGACCGCAAGGCCTCACGTTATTGGAGCGGCCGATGGCTGATTAGCTAGTTGGTAGGGTAAAGGCCTACCAAGGCGACGATCAGTAGCTGGTCTGAGAGGACGATCAGCCACACTGGGACTGAGACACGGCCCAGACTCCTACGGGAGGCAGCAGTGGGGAATTTTGGACAATGGGGGAAACCCTGATCCAGCAATGCCGCGTGTGCGAAGAAGGCCTTCGGGTTGTAAAGCACTTTTGTCAGGGAAGAAATCCTTTGGGCTAATACCCTAGGGGGATGACGGTACCTGAAGAATAAGCACCGGCTAACTACGTGCCAGCAGCCGCGGTAATACGTAGGGTGCAAGCGTTAATCGGAATTACTGGGCGTAAAGCGTGCGCAGGCGGTTGTGTAAGACAGGTGTGAAATCCCCGGGCTTAACCTGGGAATTGCATTTGTGACTACCGGGCTAGAGTGCGTCAGAGGGGGGTGGAATTCCGCGTGTAGCAGTGAAATGCGTAGATATGCGGAGGAACACCGATGGCGAAGGCAGCCCCCTGGGATGACACTGACGCTCATGCACGAAAGCGTGGGGAGCAAACAGGATTAGATACCCTGGTAGTCCACGCCCTAAACGATTTCAACTAGTTGTTGGGGATTTACTTCCTTGGTAACGTAGCTAACGCGTGAAGTTGACCGCCTGGGGAGTACGGTCGCAAGGTTAAAACTCAAAGGAATTGACGGGGACCCGCACAAGCGGTGGATGATGTGGATTAATTCGATGCAACGCGAAAAACCTTACCTACCCTTGACATGGCAGGAACTTTCCAGAGATGGATTGGTGCTCGAAAGAGAACCTGCACACAGGTGCTGCATGGCTGTCGTCAGCTCGTGTCGTGAGATGTTGGGTTAAGTCCCGCAACGAGCGCAACCCTTGTCATTAGTTGCTACGAAAGGGCACTCTAATGAGACTGCCGGTGACAAACCGGAGGAAGGTGGGGATGACGTCAAGTCCTCATGGCCCTTATGGGTAGGGCTTCACACGTCATACAATGGTCGGGACAGAGGGTTGCCAAGCCGCGAGGTGGAGCCAATCCCAGAAAACCGATCGTAGTCCGGATCGCAGTCTGCAACTCGACTGCGTGAAGTCGGAATCGCTAGTAATCGCGGATCAGAATGTCGCGGTGAATACGTTCCCGGGTCTTGTACACACCGCCCGTCACACCATGGGAGTGGGTTCTACCAGAAGTGGCTAGTCTAACCGCAAGGAGGACGGTCACCACGGTAGGATTCATGACTGGGGTGAAGTCGTAACAAGGTAGCCGTACCGGAAGGTGCGGCTGGATCACCTCCTTTCTAGAGAAAGAGAAGTAGATCAAGTCTTGAATTTGTTTGGTTTTAGTGCTCACACTTATCGGTTTGTTTAGACGCAAGATACAAGCAGCAAAAAGAGAGGGCCTTTAATTGCGGTGCGAGAGCATTGTTTAGAGGTCAGGGCCCTGGGGCTGAAAAGTTTTTCGGGGTCTGTAGCTCAGTTGGTTAGAGCACCGTCTTGATAAGGCGGGGGTCGATGGTTCGAGCCCATCCAGACCCACCATTGGTTATTGTAGTGCAAACACCTGGGGGTGTAGCTCAGCTGGGAGAGCACCTGCTTTGCAAGCAGGGGGTCATCGGTTCGATCCCGTTCACCTCCACCAAGTTTTTGTGCTGTGTTTGGGATGTTTTTGTATCGAGTGTTTAAATAAGATTGGCTGTTAGCGAAGTTGGCAAGTAAGTGATGCGAACAAAAAAGTTGCATCGCCCTTGCGGTCAAATGAATAAGCGCACGGTGCTTGGCACTGCGGTGTTTATCCATTTGGCTGTAAGAGTCGCCAGGCCCCCAAGGGGTTTGGACTTGTTCTTTAACAATTTGGAAATGATGAGATATCGAGATAGATACTCCTTAAAATTTAAGGTGTAGCTATTTTGATTGATGCGATTGCATCATCGTTCTTCTCAAGAAGTGGGTGTGTATCGTTCCTGATATGCACCGGCGCTTGAAATTTAGAATACACACAAACTACTTTGCTTTTTATGGTGATTACAGTGTTGTTTCGGGTGAGTAACTTGAAGCAGGGCTTAACGCTATAGAGTCAAGCGAATAAGTGCACATGGTGGATGCCTTGGCAGTCATAGGCGATGAAGGACGTGGTAGCCTGCGAAAAGCTACGGGGAGCTGGCAAACAAGCTTTGAGCCGTAGATGTCCGAATGGGGAAACCCACCCTTTTAGGGGTATCGCACAGTGAATACATAGCTGTGCGAGGCGAACCTGGAGAACTGAAACATCTAAGTACCCAGAGGAAAGAAATCAACCGAGATTCCGAGAGTAGTGGCGAGCGAAATTGGAACAGCCTGTACGATTTAGCATTTGAGTTAACAAAACGGTCTTGAAAGTCCGGCCATAGAAGGTGATAGCCCTGTATGTGAAAACTCGATTGTGGAACTAGGCGTACGACAAGTAGGGCGGGGCACGAGAAACCCTGTCTGAACATGGGGGGACCATCCTCCAAGGCTAAATACTCATGACTGACCGATAGTGAACTAGTACCGTGAGGGAAAGGCGAAAAGAACCCCGGGAGGGGAGTGAAATAGATCCTGAAACCGTGTGCATACAAACAGTCGGAGCGGACTTGTTCCGTGACGGCGTACCTTTTGCATAATGGGTCAGCGACTTACATTCAGTGGCAAGCTTAACCGAGTAGGGAAGGCGTAGCGAAAGCGAGTCCGAATAGGGCGTCTAGTCGCTGGGTATAGACCCGAAACCCGGTGATCTAGCCATGGGCAGGTTGAAGGTTGAGTAACATCAACTGGAGGACCGAACCCACTAACGTTGAAAAGTTAGGGGATGACCTGTGGCTGGGGGTGAAAGGCCAATCAAACCGGGAGATAGCTGGTTCTCCCCGAAAGCTATTTAGGTAGCGCCTCGAGTCTCACTACAGGGGGTAGAGCACTGTTATGGCTAGGGGGTCATCGCGACTTACCAAACCATGGCAAACTCCGAATACCTGTAAGTGCAATCTCGGGAGACAGACATCGGGTGCTAACGTCCGGTGTCAAGAGGGAAACAACCCAGACCGCCAGCTAAGGTCCCTAATATCTGCTAAGTGGAAAACGAAGTGGGAAGGCTAAAACAGTCAGGAGGTTGGCTTAGAAGCAGCCACCCTTTAAAGAAAGCGTAATAGCTCACTGATCGAGTCGTCCTGCGCGGAAGATGTAACGGGGCTAAGCAGATAACCGAAGCTGCGGATGTACACGTAAGTGTATGTGGTAGGGGAGCGTTCTGTAAGCCTGCGAAGGTGTGTTGTAAAGCA
Organism: Limnobacter sp.; assembly: GCF_043511195.1. NCBI lineage: Bacteria > Pseudomonadati > Pseudomonadota > Betaproteobacteria > Burkholderiales > Burkholderiaceae > Limnobacter > Limnobacter sp. The sequence goes on from NZ_CP121330.1 coordinate 1,586,936, forward strand.
TGCTGGAGGTATCAGAAGTGCGAATGCTGACATGAGTAGCGATAAACAGAGTGAAAGGCTCTGTCGCCGTAAGCCCAAGGTTTCCTACGCAACGTTCATCGGCGTAGGGTTAGTCGGCCCCTAAGGCGAGGCAGAAATGCGTAGTCGATGGGAAGCAGGTTAATATTCCTGCACCGACGTGTAATGCGATGGGGGGACGGATCGTGGAAAGTGGTCCAGGTGTTGGATATCCTGGTCCCTGCATCATAGAGGACAGTTAGGCAAATCCGGCTGTCATATACTCAAGGGTGTGGGGGGAAGTAGCTACGGCTACGAACCCATTGGAAGTGGTCCCAAGAAAAGCCTCTAAGCTTCAGTTACACGTTGACCGTACCGCAAACCGACACAGGTGGGCGGGATGAGTATTCTAAGGCGCTTGAGAGAACTCAGGAGAAGGAACTCGGCAAATTGGTACCGTAACTTCGGGAGAAGGTACGCCCTTGTAGCTTGACCATGAACAATGGAAGGGTGAAGGGGTTGCAATAAAATGGTGGCTGCGACTGTTTAATAAAAACACAGCTCTCTGCAAACACGAAAGTGGACGTATAGGGAGTGACGCCTGACCGGTGCTGGAAGATTAAATGATGGGGTGCAAGCTCTTGACTGAAGTCCCAGTAAACGGCGGCCGTAACTATAACGGTCCTAAGGTAGCGAAATTCCTTGTCGGGTAAGTTCCGACCTGCACGAATGGCGTAACGATGGCCACACTGTCTCCTCCTGAGACTCAGCGAAGTTGAAGTGTTTGTGATGATGCAATCTCCCCGCGGCTAGACGGAAAGACCCCATGAACCTTTACTGTAGCTTTGCATTGGACTTTGAACCGGTTTGTGTAGGATAGGTGGGAGGCTTTGAAGCAGGAACGCTAGTTCTTGTGGAGCCAACCTTGAAATACCACCCTGATCTGTTTGAGGTTCTAACCTTGACCCATTATCTGGGTCGGGGACCGTGCATGCTGGGCAGTTTGACTGGGGCGGTCTCCTCCTAAAAAGTAACGGAGGAGCTCGAAGGTACGCTAAGTACGGTCGGACATCGTACTGATAGTGCAATGGCATAAGCGTGCTTGACTGCGAGACTGACAAGTCGAGCAGGTGCGAAAGCAGGACATAGTGATCCGGTGGTTCTGTATGGAAGGGCCATCGCTCAACGGATAAAAGGTACTCTGGGGATAACAGGCTGATACCGCCCAAGAGTTCACATCGACGGCGGTGTTTGGCACCTCGATGTCGGCTCATCTCATCCTGGGGCTGTAGCCGGTCCCAAGGGTATGGCTGTTCGCCATTTAAAGAGGTACGTGAGCTGGGTTTAAAACGTCGTGAGACAGTTTGGTCCCTATCTGCCGTGGGCGTTGGAAATTTGAAGGGGGCTGTTCCTAGTACGAGAGGACCGGAATGGACGTATCTCTGGTGTACCGGTTGTCACGCCAGTGGCATTGCCGGGTAGCTAAATACGGAAGAGATAAACGCTGAAAGCATCTAAGCGTGAAACTTGCCTTAAGATAAGATTTCCCTGAGGACTTGATCCTCCTGAAGGGCCGTTGAAGACCACCACGTTGATAGGCTGGGTGTGGAAGTGCCGTAAGGCATGAAGCTTACCAGTACTAATTGCCCGTGCGGCTTGGCTCTATAGCATTGAGCCTTGCTAATAAGATACGCACATGAAACAACACACAGTAAATCTACCGGAGGCTCGCGCCTCCATGAAAATCAAGGTAGTTTGTGCACAAAGATATACCCGCAACACGCATCGACAAGATAGTCTTTCTATCGAGATAACTCATCAGTTCCGAATCGAGCCAATCAGCCGCAACGCTGGTTAGCTAACAAGTAAGTGCAATCTTTGCACCGCACTTACAGCCAACCCTCTTTGCCTGACGACCATAGCAAGGTGGAACCACCCCTTCCCATTCCGAACAGGGCCGTGAAACGCCTCAGCGCCGATGATAGTGTGCATTCGCATGTGAAAGTAGGACATCGTCAGGCTCTCCAATACCAAAAAACCCCGCTCTCAATACGAGGCGGGGTTTTTTATTTGTTGTTCACTTACTAAATACCGATCAGAAAGCACAAAAAAAGCCAGTTCAAATAAACTGGCTTTTTTTGTTTGTTTACTTAGGTGTTTCGTCAGGGGTGCTGACGACGTAGGGTTATTTCAAAACACTGCAATTGGAGCTCACTGAAATCAGTACTTTGCCAAGCGCGGGTAGCGAACGAGGATCCAGTGATTTTCCAGTGTTCAAAAATGCCACCGATATATCTCGTGAAGGATCTGCCCACGTCACAATGTTAATCAAGCCAAGATGGCCATATGCTTTGCGAGCTTTTATGCCGAATAAAGAAAATACATTCTCACCCAGCATGAAACCAGTAGAAAACCTGATTGGGATCATCAAAGTCTGATCGATAGTCAGCGGACCGGCTGGACGGGTGGCCAGCTTAATGGTGTTTTCCTCAAATACTTGGTTTCCATTAAAAGTACCACCATCCAGCATCATTTGATAAAAACGGCTGACTTCGTCCGCTGTTCCATAAATGTTTCCAGCTGGGATGCTGGCGTCCATGAAGCCAGGTGTATTTGAAATGCTGGCTATCTTTTCAAATTCAATATTGAGTGCCCGTTTGGCCAAAACGTTGATCGGGAATACTGGAGTGGCGCCAGTGCTGTAATTAAATGCAGCCAAGTCTTGATGTTTTTTGTTAAGACCATAGGTGAGGTATTTGGCACCAAGTGGCTTCGCGATGAATTCCTGTAGGGCAGATTCAACTGACTTACCGGTAATTCTTTTCACCATTTCGCCCAGAATGTACCCACCAACGATCGCGTGATAAGCCTGTTGACTGCCGTCGCCGCGGTTTGTGTAGCCGGAGTTGATCAAATCGATAACGCTATCCCATTTGAATAGCAGGGATGGATGAGGGTTGCTTATGGGTATTTGAGGAACACCCGCACGATGGGACAGCACTTGTGCAATGGTGATTTTCTCTTTTCCATTGCATGCGAACTCTGGAATATATTTCCCAATTGTGTCGTTGAGTTGAAGTTTTCCCTGCTCTTGAAGCTTATGAATCAACATGGCAGTAATTGCCTTGGAAGCGGAGAACAGACAGATTGGTGTGTCAGGTGTCATTAGCACCTGTTCAACATCTTGGTCGGGATGGTTTGGTGGGGGATTGCCCCTGGCGTGGCCAATTGAACGTTTGAGTACAATTTCACCTTGACGGCGAATGACCATGGTCATGCCTGGCTGCAGTCCTGTTTTGTAAAAGCTTTCTACGCTGTTCCAGATGGCCTCAACGTTATCGCGGGTCATGCTGACATCATAGGGACTTGTTTCTGCTTTTGAGTCGATTTGGGTGACTGATCCCACGTTTCTCGGCACGGAAACTGTGTTTGATTTTTTAAACATAGATTTGGCTTGTCTCGTTGTTGTAAGTATTTGTGTAACTTACAAGTATCATTCCAAGCCAAAGCTCAGGTCAATTGAGTTTTTAGGGCGGACTCTCTAGCCCTTGATTGGACCCGTTTTTTCGCTGTTTTGATGAAGTTTGCGCATGAATGCTTCAATAGGTTTTGCGGTACTGCCTTTGAAAAACAAGAGGGGCGACAGTGTGCCGATTAAGGTGATGTGATCAGTTCCGTCTACGCTTTCTACGGTCGAGGTATTACCTGCCTTTGTTAGCGCGTTGTTCAGTGCGATGGTATTTCTCTCGATGCTGACTAAGGTATCGCTTTCGGGAGCGAGTAGTAGCGTTGGTGCATTGCCTTTGTTGGCGTAATCGATTGGTTGGGACTTTGTCGGGTAGTTGGGGTGATTAAAGACAGGCTGTACATCGGTGTCTTTGATCGGGTAAATGCTGTAAGCACCGGCCAGGCCGATTAGTCCTTGGACCTTTGTTTGGTGTTCAAGGCCTGCGGCGTTTAACCAGCGGGGATCAAGGGCAAGCATGGCTGCGTTGTACGCGCCGGCACTGTGGCCCATCAAAACATATTGTGTGGCGGGGTTTAGCTTGATGTATTCAGGCTTGGCCAGCTCTTTGCTCAGGTGCGCAATACTTTGTGCGCCATCTTCCAGAAAATCGGGATATTGAACTTCGGGATACAGGCGATAGTTAGGTACGGCAGTGATGTACCCCATGGAGGCGAGACGTCGCCCAACAAATTCATATTCTGATTTGTCACCCCGATTCCAGCTGCCTCCATAAAAGAAAACAACAACTGGCGTGCTGCTGAACTCTTCATTGGCGTTGTCTGGCAGGTACAAGTCGTATTTGAGCTTGGGGTGGGCACCAAACTCAATATTTTCCTTTACCTCAGCGGTGTAAATTTTTGACACGGAGTTGACGACTTGAAGCGCTGAGCAACCACCCAGGAGGATGAATGGAATGACTTTAAGCGTGCGTAATAAATTCAATGTTGATTTCATGGGGTGCTACAGTAGTGCGCAAGGGCAGTGCTGGTAATGGGTGATGCTTTATATTAAACAGAATTTGAATGCAGGATGATGAAGATGGTAGCAATTGACAAGAACAAGCCGATCTGTGTGACGGGCGCGTCGGGATATATCGCCAGCTGGATTGTGAAGTATTTGCTGGATGACGGGTTTTTGGTTCATGCAACGGTGCGCGATTCAAGCAAAGAAAGTTCGGTTGCCCACCTGTTGAAGGCGGCCAATGGAGCCAAGGGCACGCTGAAGTTGTTTGACGCCGATTTGATTCAAGAAGGTAGTTTCACGAAGGCAATCGAGGGGTGTGAGTTGGTTATTCATACTGCTTCGCCTTTCGTGATTAAGGGGTTTACTGATCCCTATGAGGCATTGATTCGCCCGGCAGTGGAGGGTACCGACAATGTTTTAAAGTCTTGTAACGCTGTGGAATCGGTTCGCCGAGTTGTGCTTACCAGTTCGGTCGCATCGATTTATGGGGATGCAGTTGAAATTTTGAAGGCACCAGGTGGTGTTTTCACTGAGCAGCTTTGGAATAACACCAGTAGCGAAAGTCATCAGCCTTACTCGTATTCGAAAGTGATGGCCGAGCGAAGGGCTTGGGAAATTTGTAAGAATCAATCTCGATGGGACTTGGTGACAATTAATCCAAGTTTGGTCATGGGGCCTTCTTTGACCACACAAACCCAATCCACAAGTATCGACGTAATGCGGGACTTGGGTAGTGGGCGACAGCGCACTGGGGTCCCTTTGCTGGAGTTCGGCATTGTTGATGTTCGTGAGGTGGCCAAGGCTCATATTTCGGCGGGATTTAATCCAGATGCGGAGGGACGTCATATTTTGTCTGCACACACCGCGAGCTTGTTGCAAATGGCCACTATTCTGCGTGCACGTTTTCCCAAGTATCCACTGCCCAAGAAGCAGTTGCCAAAGTTTTTAGTAAAGTTGGTAGCGCCGATTGCGGCAGGAGTCAGTCGTGATTTTATTCAGAAGAATGTGGGTTATGCGCTGAAATTCGATAACAGTCGTTCCACGAGCAGCTTGGGTGTTAGATACAGACCTTTAACAGAAACTTTGTGCGAGCATTTCGCACAAATGATTGAAGACGGGTTGCTCAAGCGACGTTGACCGATGCTGATGTTTGGCCCTGTTCCCAAAGGTGCAGGGCTTTTTTACGTTCACTTTGCCAGCGATACTGCCCCAGTTCCCCTGTGGCTTGTATGACTCGGTGACAAGGAACAAGAAAAGCGATCGGGTTTTTCGCAATGGCGCTTCCCACCGCACGGCTGGCCGAAGGTTTCCCGATGTGAGCTGCGATTTGTTGGTAGCTGGCCAAGTGCCCTAGAGGCAAATGCATCAACGCTTGCCAAACCTGAAGTTGAAATGGGGTGCCTCGCAAGTGCAAACACACATCGAATGGAGGCTGTGCAGCTGGGCGAAAAACTTGCGCGATGATGCTCTCTGCTTTCTTGTGTGACTCAACAAAAGTCGCTTTGGGATACAGCCCGGCGAGCGCATTGGCCCAGCTCCCATAGGTCAATTCATCGGTTTCGAACTCGAGGCTATTTACCCCTTTGTCTGTGAGGCAAATGAATACTTGACCGAACGGGCTGACCGCCTGCCCAATCGTGAAGGTTAAATTCAAGCCTTGCGTTTTGATCTCCCCTGGTGTCAAGGCCTCGAACTTCAACATCAAGTGATGGAGTTTGCTGCCGCTTGTGAGCCCGAGTTCAGTGGACGTTTGGAGAATGCTTTTGCCGGAGGCAATCAGCTTGCGGGCGTGATCCTTCTGCAGGCAATGGAAAAATTGTTTGGGGCTGATTCCAGCCCACTCTGTGAAAGTGCGTTGCAGGTGATATGACGAGGTGTGCAAATGTTTGGCCAGTGTGTCAAGTTTGGGTTCGATTTGCGGTTGATCCGCGCCGAAGCTGCTTGCGTTTTGCTCCAGTAGCTGAATTGCTTTTGCAATCAGTTGGTATTGCTTGTGGTTATAAAATGGTGTCACGGCTGTGCGCTGAATGGTTGTTCACTTTGTCAGTGTGATTCTTACTGTGTGTTAGGGCAATCTGTTTCTTGCGCAAATTTAAACTTGGGCGCACAGTGGGAATCGAAATTTACTCACAAGTTACATGGATTTTTGCAAGCGCTTTTCTATTTCTTGTGGGTATTGTTCGATTTGTGAATCTAAATGCTCTGTGTTTTAGTAAGAGGGGTAACAACTAAACACTTCAGATTAGTGATCTAACTACCTATTCGAGAGGCCATAAGGCCCTGAGGAGACACACATGGCCGGTTTTCTGCCCAAGAATTCCACTTTGAAATTTGCCGTTTTATCTGCGCTGGTCTCCACGCACGGTCTGTCGGCCGCTGCAGGCGCCTTCGAAGGCCCTGCCGGCATTGAGGGGCGATGGGCAATGGAGGTCACTGTCGGTGCCTCTATGCGAACGAAGGATGCCGATGAGTCGCTGGTGTTTATCGGCAATGGTGGCAAGGCCTCTAGCGGTACGGTGGACGACGGTAATTTGAACTACAACAAGGGTGATGTCTTCAACGCGGTGGCCAAAGCGGTGGGCGAGCTTGAGTTGAAGAAAGACAATGTTGGCGTGTTCGTTCGTGCCAAGGCATTTTCAGATTTTCACAACCGCAGCAACCGCGTACCTCACGGTTCCGCAAACAATGGTTTTCGGCCAAACGAACCTTTGAACGACAATGGGTTCGACAAAGGTACCAAGTTTGAAGATGCCCAGTTCCTGGATGCTTATGTGTTTGGGGATTTCGAACCCTTGGGCAAACCACTGACCGTGAAAGCGGGTAATCAGGTTGTGACATGGGGGGAGGCCCTTTTCGTACTTGGCGGTGTGAATCAATATTCAAACTTTGACGCCGCTGCCTTGCGCCGCCCTGGCGCTCAGTTGAAGGAAGTGTTCCTGCCGATCCCACAAATTTCTGCAAATTTGCAGGCAACAGACGAGCTTTCACTAGAAACTTTTGTTCAGCTCAATCACGAGAAAGTGGTGGTTGATGGTTGTGGTACCTTCTTTTCTCCTGCTGACTTGCTGAATTGTAATTTTCAGGGTTCCCCCATTAACCCAGGTATTCTGAGTACGCCATTGGGTGACATTGATTTTACCGGATACAACGATCGCGAGAGTTTCGAGGGTGGGGGTACCGTGACTGTCGGTGGCGCGCCGTTTGATACCTCGACAACATCAGGGATTAATGGTTTGACGGGTTTGATCGGTGGGATCACTGGGCTACCTGCTGATTTGGGTAATCTTAACTTCCGCATGGCACAGTTGGCTGACCGCAGACCCAAAGATAGTGGGCAGGTTGGCTTGGCTGCGCGGTATTATGCTGGTGAGATCGGCACTGAGTTCGGTGCTTACGTCGTAAATTACCATCAACGGATCCCCAATTTGTCTTTGAAGAAAACTCCTTCGAATTACGAGGGTTCAATTTTCAATGGACTTGAAGCTGGTGGTCAGAGTGTAGTGAACCCGCTGTCTTATTTCTTTGACTATGGCGCTGAGAATATTCAGGTGGCAGGGGTTTCTGCAGCGACTGAGTTTTTCGGCTATTCAGTGTTTGGAGAGGTTAGTTACACTAAAGACTTTCCTGCAGCCTACAACACTGCCGATTTGTTGAAAGGCGGTGCCACAGGTGATGGTCCTTTGGCACGCTATGGGGATAACACTGCATTTCCGGAAGGATCAATTTTGTCGGGATCCAAACCCCTGGATAAAATTCAGGCACAGGTATCAACGATCAAGCTGTTTCCGCGTCGTCTAGGTGCTAGTCAAGTGGCTCTTGTCGCTGAAGTGGGCGCGCAAATGTGGCGCGGTATCGGCGATCCATTCACCAGTGAACGTTTTGGCCGTTCACCTGCATTCGGTGCCGGTGCCCACGCGACATACAATGGCGGTGATTGTAATGCCGGCGTAAACCCCAATCCCCAGAATTGCGTTGTTGATGGCTATGCAACCGAGACCGCATTTGGTTATCGTATTTTGTCAGTGGCCCAATATCCAGATGCATTGTTTGGCGTTACTTTGGCGCCTCGAATCTTTTTCTCGCATGACTTTAAGGGTTATTCAGCGGATGGCGTATTTCTTGAAGACCGCATGAATTTGGGCTTGGGATTGAGGGCTGAGATTCAGTCTGCCAAGTACTTCGCGGAGATGAACTACAGCATGTTCAATGACAAGGCTTATTTCGATCCATTCAAAGACCGTGACTTCCTGTCTTTGGTAGTGGGCGCCAACCTGTAAAAGGTGGAACTACAAGGGTGAGCCATTTGAGATTTGTTTTTAGGAGAGTATTGAAATGAAATTGACGCAAATCAAGCAGTTGGCCGTGTCTCTGGCACTGTTGGGAACTGCGGTCTCTGTCCACGCGCAGTCGGCTGATTTTTCAAAACTGGGTACAACGCTAACACCGGTCGGCGCAGAAAAGGCTGGAAATGCCGCTGGTACCATTCCGGCTTGGAACGGCGGTATGGCGAAACCACCCGCTGGGTTTGACCCCAGCAAGGGTTACCTGGATCCGTTTGCGGCCGACAAGCCGCTGTTGACCATTAATGCTGCCAACATGGAGCAGCACAAGGACAAGCTGGCGCCCGGTCAAATGGAGATGATGAAGCGTTATCCCACGTACAAAATCAACGTGTACCCTACGCAACGTACGGCTGCTTACCGTGCAGATGTGTACAAATATGCAAAAGAAGAAGCGGCGGGTATCAAGCTGGCCGAGGGTGGCAATGGTATCTTGAATTTGAAGAAGTCCAATGTGCCGTTCCCGATTCCAACCGAGGGTATCCAGGTGATCTGGAACCACATTATGCGTGATCTGGGTGGTTCAATTACGCGTTATTCGGCAGATTTCCCGGTTCAAACCAATGGAAGTTTCACTGTGGGTAAGCGTACAGAGACCATTTCTTATGCGGCTTTCATGGCAGATCCGGAGCCAAACCGAATTTTCTATTACTTGAACCAGACAACAGCACCCGCAAACGCGGCTGGTGAGGTGGCTTTGGTGCATGAGCCTTTGAACCAGGTTCAAGAGCCTCGTTTGGCCTGGCAGTACAATCCGGGCCAACGCCGGGTAATTCGTGCGCCAGAGCTAGCTTACGACTCACCAGGTATTGGTGCCGACGGTTTGCGTACAAACGATGACTTCAACGCGTACAACGGGGCACCGGACCGCTACAACTGGAAGTTGGTTGGCAAGAAAGAAATGTACGTGGCTTACAACAACTTCAAGTTGACCAGCAAGGCGTTAAAGTACAGCGACATTATCAAGACCAACCATGTGAATCCTGATCTTTTGCGTTACGAATTGCATCGTGTTTGGGTTGTTGAGGGAACCTTGAAGCCGGGTGCGCGCCATATTTACTCCAAGCGTGTGTTCCATGTGGATGAGGATTCCTGGGCGATTTTGCACGGTGATCAGTACGATGCGCGTGGCGGTTTGTGGCGAGTTCGTGAGGTGTTTGGTGTGCAGTTTTATGATGCACCAACATTTGGACCCGCTGGCGAGGTGATTTACGACCTGCAGGCACGCCGTTATCTCGTGAATGCTTTGACAAACGAAGAGAAGCCTATCGAATTTGGCAAGAAGTACACCACCGCTGATTTTTCGACAGCTGCATTGCGTCGCATGGGTCGGTAATGATTATTCAGTGTGTTTGGAGCAACTTGAGCTCCAAGCACCTGGGGTTTAAATATTTTGTAACCCAGAGAAATAAATTCTCTGGGTTTTTTAAATTGGAGATGGCATGAGTAAGCCACTGTTGCGCGCAACATTGCTCGCTTTTGGATTGTGTGCAAGTCAATACAGTTATGCATTCAAAGACCCTTTGGAGTTGCCCGCAATTCAAGCGCCAAAAGCTGCAAAAGCATTGCTGCTGAATGTTACTTCGTATGGCGATACCGTATTAATGGTCGGTGAGCGCGGCATTATCTTGAAGCGGGACTTTGCAGTTGGCGATGTTGCTCAAGGTGTAAAAGACAATGAGGGTAAAGTGTGGACTCAGGCCAAGGTGCCTGTGTCAGTTAATCTGACTGGTGTGCAGTTCGTAAATGAACCCCTTGCCTTTGTAGTGGGCCATGACGGTGTCGTGTTGAAATCGACAGACGCGGGCGCGACTTGGGCCAAAGTATTTGATGGTATTAAAGCCAACGAGCAGGTTGTGGCGGCAGCGAAAAAGAAGATGGAGGACATGCAGAGTCGTTATGACGCGGCAAGCCCTGCAGACCAAGACAAGATGAATGAAGCATTGGAGGCGGCTACTTTTGCATTTGAAGATGCGGAGGCGGGTGCTAGATTCGGCCCGGCCCGGCCGATGTTGGATGTTTGGTTCAAAGATTCCAATACAGGCTGGGTGGTAGGTAGCTATGGCCAGATTTTTGAAACCAATGACAGTGGCTCGACCTGGACCCTGATCGCGAATCGTTTGGACAATCCCGATTTTCGGCATTACAACGGTTTGTATGGCGATGAGACTGGATTGCTATTGATTGCCGGTGAGGCTGGGCGGGTTTATATCTCTAATGATTTCGGTGTCAATTGGACACGATCAGAGACGGGATACAACGGTCATTTCTATGGAACGGTTGTGTTGCGGAATGAACAGGGGCAACCCATTGTGTTTGCCTATGGCTTTGGTGGCAATGTGTATCGATTGGGGGCTGGCGCTGCGGCATGGTGGCAATTGAAAAGTCCTAGCAAGGAAAGTTTTGTTCAAGGACTTTCGGTCGGGAAGGCTGCCATGTTTGTTGATCAGAAAGGCCGCCTGATAAGTACCGACGAGTCGGGTACTACTTTGAGAATGGTCAGTGCCGAGGAAGGTAAACCAGTCACTGGGATGGCATTGGTCAATAACACTTTGGTACTGAGCGGTCAGAATGGCCCTAGAACACTCGCGCTGCCACGCTAACTGGAAGAATTGATATGAGCAATCAAGAAGAATTGGGAAAAGTCGAACGGTTTTTTGAGTCGATTTTGTTTGGACACCGCAAGTTGGTTATCGCCATTTTTGCAGTGCTGTCGGTGTTTTTTGCTTACCATGCGGTGCAACTTAGACCCGATGCATCGTTCCAGAAAATGGTACCCGTCACGCATCCATTCATTGCCAATTATTTGAATTACGAGAATGAATTACGGCCTTTGGGTAACGTGTTGCGAATTGCAGTACACAACAAAAATGGCACGATCTACGAGGCAGATTTTCTTGAAAAGCTTCGCTTGATCACGGATGAGGTGTTTTACATTCCGGGTGTGGATCGGGGTAATTTGAGTTCGATCTGGACGCCGAATGTGATGTGGCGGCAGGTGACCGAGGAAGGCCTTCGAATGGGGCCCGTGATAGGACAGGGCTTCTCGGGGACGCCTGAGCAAATTGAAGCTGTGAGGGCCAACGTTGAGAAATCAGGCCGAATTGGTTCTTTGGTATCGAATGATCAGCGGTCGGCAATTATCCTGGCCCCGCTGTTGGAGGTTGATCCTGATTCTGGTGAAAAGCTGAGTTACGGCAAGTTGTCAGAGCGAATCGAAGAATTGATTCGCGACAAATACCAGAGTGACGACATTTCGATTCACATCACTGGTTTTGCCAAGGTCGTGGGTGATCTGATCGAAGGTGCAAAAGACATTGCGGGCTTCTTTGCCATTACTTTCGTTCTTACTGTGATTTTGCTGCTTTGGTATTCCCGTTGCTGGAAGAGTACGGCTGCAACCATTTTCTGTTGTTCGCTTGCAGTGATCTGGCACTTGGGTTCAGTGAGCCTGCTTGGGTTTGGTTTGGATCCATATTCGATTCTGGTGCCGTTTTTGACGTTTGCGATCGGTGTTAGTCACGCGATTCAAAACGTTCGAACCATGGCCACGGAGCGATTCCATGGCGCAAACAAAATCGAAGCGTCAAAAGCCACTTTCCATTTGTTGTTTATTCCGGGTTCTGTGGCTTTGCTAGCCGATGCCGTTGGTTTTTCTACTTTGCTGGTGATCGAGATTGGTGTGATTCGCGAACTGGCGATCAGCGCTTCGATTGGTGTGGCGGTGATTATTTTTACCAAAATGTTTTTGCTTCCGGTGCTGATGAGTTACACCGATGTGACGGAACGTGGTCTGAAGCAAGTAGCCAAACAGGAAGCCAGCAAGCACACGGTGTCGCATTGGCTTTCTCGCTTGACAGAAAAGAAAGTGGCCTATGGCGTTAGTGCCGCTGCGGCTGTAATTCTTGTGAGCGGTTTGTATGCGTCCTCTGGAATCAAGATTGGTGACCTTGACCCCGGCGTGCCTGAATTGCGTCCCGATTCACGGTACAACCAGGATGTGAAATTCTTGGTGGAAAACTACTCGACCAGTTCAGATGTATTTGTTGTGATGGTTGAAACCCCTGCGGGAGAGTGCGGCGCGTACCCTGTGGCTTCGGCTGTAGATCGTTTTCAGTGGGATATGGAAAATACCCCTGGGGTGGAAGGCACTGTTTCGCTTTTCACTGTGATGAAAAACATCATTGCGGGTTTCAATGGCGGCAATCCGAAATGGTTGGCCATTTCTCGTGATCGTTTCATCTCCAACGGTGCACACAAAAACATTCCCACTACCTTGTACAACTCCGAATGTTCGATGACACCCGTTATTCTGTTTTTGTCTGATCACAAGGCGGAGACGCTTGAGCGCGTGGTAGCGAAGGTGCAGGCTTTTGCAGCAGAGAATGATTCGGCCGATGCCAAATTTACTCTGGCAGCGGGCAATAGCGGTATTGAAGCGGCAACCAATATTGTGGTGGAACAGGCACAAAGAACCATGTTGCTGTTGGTTTACAGCATTGTTGGTGCGCTTGTGTGGTGGGAGTTCAAGAGTTTCCGCGTGATGCTGGCCATTATGATCCCGCTGTTTATCACGGAGGTGTTGTGCAAGGTAATCATGGTGCAACTGAACCTGGGTATTAAAGTAGCTACACTGCCGGTCATTGCACTGGGTGTGGGTATTGGTGTGGATTACGGTATTTACATCTATAACCGTTTGGAGAGCTTCCTGGCCAAGGGTCTGAATTTCAAGGATGCTTATTTTGAAACCTTGCGATCTACCGGTGTGGCTGTAGCCCTAACTGCGGTCACCTTGGCTCTGGGTGTATTCACTTGGGCGTTTTCAGCAATCAAATTCCAGGCCGACATGGGGATGTTGCTTGCCTTCATGTTCTTGTGGAACATGGTGGGGGCAGTAATTTTGATTCCGGCCTTGGTGCGTTTGTTTGCCTTTGATGCGGTTAAAAAACGATTTGGTCCTTCGGTAGAGGGGCCAGGTCGCTGATCACAGGTGTTGTCATGAACTCAAGGGCAGCTTAAGCTGCCCTTTTTTTATGGACTCGGGTTTGTGGTAACCTCCTTGAATCGTTCTTCATTCGCCAATTTCTGCCATGCAGTTTCCAGAACTCCCTGCCATTCCTCACCCTTTGCAATTTAAGTCGGTCACTTTCACAGGTTTGGAGCCGGGGCCAAAATTTATTGTTCTTGGTGCCGTTCACGGTAACGAAGTGTCGGGCAGCAAGGCCATTCTAAAGATGATTCAGGAGTTTGAGACTGGTGAACGTTTTCTGACCAAAGGGCAGCTAACTTTCGTTCCGATTACCAACCCTTTGGCTTACAACCGAAAGCAGCGCAATGGCGACAGAAACCTGAATCGCAATTTGACGCCTACGAATAATCCGGCTGACTTTGAAGACCATGTTGCAAATTGGCTTTGTCCTCTGTTGGCCGCACATGATGTCTTGCTGGACATACACAGCTTTCAGAAAGGGGATATACCTTTCGCTTTGTTTGGTCCGAGGAATAACAACAGTGAGCTGGAGTCCTTTGAGCATGAAAGCGCAGAACGTGGATTGGCGCTACGACTGGGGGTGTCTCGTTTTGTCGATGGATGGCTGGACACTTACGCCAAGGGTGTGGCGAATCGGGTCGCCTACCTGAAGGCGACAGCTCAGTCAGGTGAGGGTTTGAATACCGATCCACGCTATGGGATGGGCACCACCGAGTGTATGCGCTCAAGTGGGGGTTATGCGGTAACTTTGGAATGTGGCCAGCATGATGATCCTGCAGGACCAGATGTGGCTTATCAGGCCATTTCCAATGCTTTGATTCATCTGGATTTGATCGATGGCTTGCCTGTGCTGGCGGTCAGTGAATACCAACATCTCAGTTTGGTTGAGGTGAATGACAAGCACCATTTTGATGACCAGTTTGTTCGTTCCTGGTCAAGCTTCGATCCCATTCGAAAAGGTGAGCTGATCGGGATTCGGCAAAGCGGGGAGGAAGTCCGGGCCAGTCGGGACGGATTTATTGTTTTCCCGAATACCTTGTCGCAAGCCGGGCAGGAGTGGTTTTACGTGGCTGAGATCAATCAGTAACCCCAAAGAGGGGGTAAATGAGTAATTTTTCCTAATAAAACGCATCAAATGCCTACAAACAAGTGATTGAAATATATCACTTTCCGGATTGAGTCTTCTGCGCGCTTTTGTTTAAATAAAGACTCCGACAAGGGGTATTTCATAACAATGAGCGGTATCAAAGACCAGATTACAGATCAGACCAACCACGCCGTTGCGTTGCTTGGCGGTGCCACTGCGCAGTCTTACAGTGTAGTAAGTTTGAATGCGCTCTCAGCGGCACTTGATGTGGCCAATGCCGGTTCAGGTCTTGCTCAGTTGGAAACCACGATCAAGTCTATTCAAAGTGAGGTGGAATACACTTCGCAGGCCGTAGACAACTCATTTGTTGATTCGTCACTTGGTCAGCAATCTAATCGATTTGCATCGTTAACCATGAATGATGAGCTGAGCGACTTGCCCAGCGGATTCGTGGGCATGGGAATTCAAAATCCGGAATTAATGTCACGCTTTGACGAGTTTTCAGTTGAAAACGAGAGTGACTTTGATGCCCAGCAATCAGACTTGCCCGGCGCTGCATTGAGCCCGGAAGATTCTTCTGAGAGCCTTGCGAGCGATGTCAACGGATTTTCTTTCTTTGGTTTTATCGAACAGGCTATTGCACAAGCTGAGGCGTCTCAACAAGATTTTGGTGACACCTTTGATGGTAGTCGTCAAGGCGAGTTTCGTGAGTTTCTGGTAAATACCGGTATGGAGCTTGACTCTGGAGTTCGCGGGTTTCTACAAGAAAACGTCGCGGGTGTCGGCCGCGATCTATTGTCTTCGGCCATTGATGCCACTGGAGTCGATGTTTTGGACCCGGTTGCCGACCCTTTGTTGAGTGTTGATTATTACGCCAAGTCCGCTGAGGTTCTTAACGGCCTGATGGAATCTGTGGTGCAGCCCATCGGTTCAATTGCCCTGCCACAATTGGGGCCTTTGTTGGCCGATCCACGCGAAGAGTTGTCAGCCTATCTCGGCTGAATAACGGATTCGTCTAAAGGCGTAAAAGACCGCTTTTATCCCCCTTCCTAAGGATTTGATTCGTTGTCACTTGGTTCAAAATACAGCTTGAACCATGTCAACAGTCAATCCACTCATGAACTACAACAACGAACGAACTCCTGGTGAATCATCGACAGAGATGATTGAGATACTGCTGTTTTCTTTGGGTGCTCAGGAAACATTCGGTTTGAACGTATTCAAAATTCGCGAAGTCACAGAATTGTCGCAGGTCACCCAGATTCCTGGGCAGCAAGGCGCCATGAATGGCGTGATATCGCTGCGGGGGCAGGTACTGCCCGTGGTTTCGCTTGGAGATGCAATTGGCATGTCCACGGGTGAGCCCAACTCCAAAATGATTATTTCCGAATTTGCCTCTCGTTCGGTGGCTTTTGCAGTGACCGATGTCGACAAAATCATTCGGGTACCTTGGTCGGCTGTAAAGCCACCGCAAAAGTACGATTCTGAAGAAGGCTCTGTTTTCGGCGTTGTCATGCTCGAAGATGGCAGTCTGGTCTCTCTCGTGGACATTGAAAGTGTTTGCCACCGTGTCTTGCCAGAAAAAGACGCCACGCCTGTGACGGCTGGATTTGAATTGAACAAGGCGGGCCCTGTCTTTTTTGTTGATGATTCGATTGTGGCCAGGCGCAAAATCAGCGAAGTACTCGACACCATGGGTTTAAAACACAGCCATGCAGTCAACGGCGTTGAGGCAGAGCAAAAGCTTTTGGCGATTGCGTCCAGTGCCAATCAGAATTCCGAAGAGCTGGAGCAGCGGGTTTCTTTGGTGCTGGTGGACGAGGAAATGCCGATTATGGATGGTTGCACCCTGACCAGAAAGCTCAAAGGTGACCCACGGTTTAAGAATATTCCAATCATTATGTATTCCTCGTTGACGTCAGAAGAAAATGCCAGACGCGGCATAGAGGCTGGCGTGAACATTTACGTGAAGAAGTTTGATTCAACTTCTCTTTCCAACGCCATCGGTCAGCTTTTGGCGCACGCTTGATAACAATTACCTGGAACGCGCTACACTTTTGGTCAATCGAAGTGAGTGCTTTCCGGGAAGAATTGTTTCATGTTTGATTTAATCGCGAGTGATCTTCGTTTAAGAGGTTACAGCGTTCAAAAAGACGCACTGCCTGTCCAATTAATCTCAGACTTGTTGAACGCTTTAAAAGCAAAGCCGCCCGGCGTGTTGAAGAAGGCCGGAATTGGACGTGCGCATGGTCAACAGTCGAACGCTGAAATTCGTCGTGATGAAATAGCCTGGATAGAGCGCACTGACGAGGGTGCGGCAGAACAATGGCTGGAGTTCAGCGCGCAGTTGCAGCAATACTTGAATCGCACATTGATGCTGGGTTTGTTTTCTTTTGAATCGCATTTCGCGCATTATGCAGCGGGCGCTTTTTACAAAACCCATGTAGATGCATTCAGGGGGCAGGCCAATCGGGTGTTGTCAGTTGTGTTGTACCTGAACCCGGAATGGGGCCCGGCAGATGGCGGGGAAATGGTGCTTTATTCTGACCAGAATCCCCAACAGATCCTGGAGACCATTCAGCCTTTGGGCGGAACCTTAGTCGTGTTTTTAAGTGAAGACTTTCCGCATGAAGTGCTGCCCGCGAAGCGTGATCGCTACAGCATTGCTGGCTGGTATAGAGTCAACACATCGAGCACCCAGCATATTGATCCCCCTGCCTGAGACGGGTCGACCATCGTTTTACCAGCGTAAAAATTTCGGTCCTAGAAGGGCACCCAACGAACCGCAAAGGGCAATACCCAGTGTGTACCAAACAGCAATGAAGGGCGCAGCAGGTTCTGTGCAGGCTAGCGCATAGGCCAGGGCCGCCACTGAACCCGAGAACAATCCACACGCTGCGCCTGCATAAGTTAAGTGAGTGGGGGCGAAACCCCGCATGGCCCAAAATGAGCAGGCCATTACGGGAATCGATAAGGCGAGAATGGCCCATGGGCAGACCAACCAGGAGTGGCCCAATAGCGCAGCAGCTCGCTCTGCCTCAGGGGTTCCTAGGTACGACAGCACCCCGGCCATGGCCATGAGCAACACCACGGCGATTACAGCCGAAGTGGCCTGTTTTCCTGATGCGCCTGGTTTACCCAAACGTGCAAACAGCCAACCTGCTGCAATCACCAACGTGCCAGCATATCCAATCTTGATCCAGGGGCCAGGTTCAGCGAACATGGTGCCGGGTATCAGACCTAAAACCCCCAATACGATTGCCGCAGCAATCAGCCCACCCACAATACCGGCAGGTACCAAGCGATTGACCACCGATACCTTTGGGGCAGGGCCGGCCTGGTTTGCTATCATTGTGATCAGATCATCAGTTTTCATGTTTCACTCCTGACCAAAGCTGCCAATTGTTTCAATCCTCGATGCACTTGCACCTTCAAGGCAGCCACGGATACCCCACTACGCTCAGAGGCCTCAATCATCGAAAGGCCTTCAATTTTCGTGAGCAAAATGGCCTGTTTCTGTAATTCCGGCAGTTGCTCAAGCAATACCCCCAAGTCACGTTTCGAGGGCAGTTCCTCCTGTGTGGCGGGGTGCTGGTCCTCAGTTAGATCGTCAAGCGAGTCATTTAAGTTGTCCTTTCGACCACGCCTACGCCACAAATCAACCAACTTGTGACGCGCAATTGCGAATACCCAACTACTAACGGGCAATGTCTCGTCATAAGTACCTCGCTGCATATGCAATGCCAGCAAAGTTTCCTGCACCAAGTCTTCAACCTCGTCGGGCAAGGCTTGAAGCCTGCGACTGTAAAAGCGACGCAAACGCTGAGCGATCTTGGAAAGTGCCTCCCGATACGCTTGGGGATCTCCGCTTTGCGCGCGCATCCACAAGGGTTTGAGCGACAGCTCAAAATCGTCTTGAGGGTGAACACCATTGGATTCGCTGGGAGGGATCATTCGGTTACAAAGACATGCTTTTAATTGTTACCAGACACTACCACACTTCAAATGCGGCCAGCCGCCTGCATGGTAGCCCTGAGCCCGTATAATGGAGTCTGTCTTGAACACTCGCCAGCATTGGGGGAAATACATGTTGCAAACCATTAAAACACGCGCCGCAGTGGCCTGGGGCCCAGGTCAACCTTTGTCAATCGAGGAAGTCGATTTGATGCCTCCCCAAAAGGGAGAAGTTCTGGTTCGTATTGTTGCAACCGGTGTTTGCCATACCGATGCCTATACTTTGTCGGGGGACGATCCTGAAGGGATTTTCCCGGCAATTCTTGGCCATGAAGGTGCGGGTATTGTGCAAGCGGTTGGAGAGGGTGTTACCAGCCTGGCGGTTGGAGATCACGTGATACCGCTGTACACAGCGGAGTGCCGAGTGTGCAAGTTTTGTACCTCTGGCAAAACAAATTTGTGTCAGGCCATTCGCGCCACACAAGGCAAAGGCTTGATGCCAGACGGCACCACGCGCTTTTCCAAAGACGGCAAACCGATTTTTCACTACATGGGTACCTCCACGTTTGCAGAGCACACCGTTGTGCCTGAAATTTCACTGGCAAAAATCGACCCCAATGCACCACTTGAGAAGGTGTGCTTGCTGGGGTGTGGCGTGACTACTGGCATTGGAGCTGTTCACAACACAGCCAAGGTGAAGGCTGGCGACACCGTGGCCATTTTTGGTTTGGGCGGAATTGGCTTGGCTGCAATTATTGGTGCCGTGCAGGCCAAAGCCAGTCGAATTATTGCGATCGACCTCAACGCAGACAAGTTTGAGATTGCCAAGAAGTTAGGCGCCACTGATTTTGTCAATCCCAAGGAACACAGCAGACCGATTCAGGAAGTCATTGTAGAAATGACCGACGGCGGTGTTGATTTCTCGTTCGAATGTATCGGCAACGTGAATGTGATGCGGTCAGCCCTGGAGTGTTGCCACAAGGGTTGTGGCGAGACTGTAATTATTGGCGTTGCTGGTGCGGGGCAGGAAATCGCCACGCGTCCTTTCCAGTTGGTGACTGGCCGGGTGTGGCGGGGCAGCGCGTTTGGCGGTGTGAAGGGGCGCACGGAACTGCCGGGCTATGTGAACCGGTTTATGAACGATGAAATAGATCTGGATACGTTTATTACGCACACCATGCCTTTGGAGCGAATCAACGAGGCATTCGATTTGATGCATGAAGGCAAATCCATTCGCACCGTGATCCATTTTTGATATGAAATTACTTAGTAGCGTTCAATGCTTTGGTGGTTTGCAAAACCAGTATGAGCATGCGTCAGAAACACTGAACTGCACCATGCAGTTCAGCGTTTACCTGCCGCCCCAAGCTCAAGCTGGGCACAAAGTGCCAGTGGCTTATTGGTTGTCCGGTTTGACTTGTACGGATCAAAACTTCGCTACCAAGGCGGGTGCTCAAAGAGTGGCTTCTGAATTGGGTATTGCTGTGGTCATGCCGGATACCAGCCCCCGAGGTAAGGATGTACCCGACGACGCAGACAAATCCTACGATTTTGGTTTGGGTGCTGGATTTTACGTGGATGCCACAGAGGCACCGTGGAGCACCCATTACAAAATGTATAGCTACATTGTTGAGGAATTGCCAGCACTGATCGAGGCCGCCCTGCCGGTGAGCCAGCTTAAGTCGGTGTTCGGCCACTCCATGGGCGGACATGGAGCCTTGACAATTGCGTTGAATAATCCGGATCGATATGTCTGTGTAAGTGCATTTTCTCCAATAGTGAGTCCCATACAATGCCCTTGGGGGCAAAAAGCATTGGGTTTGTATTTGGGTGACAATCAGGCTGCCTGGCAGCGTCATGACACCGTGGCACTTATTCGTTCGGGTGCTTCACAACTTCCAATGCTGGTCGACCAAGGTTTGGCAGACAACTTTTTGGTCACTCAGCTGAAAACGGAATTGTTGGGGGCGGCCTTGCAAGAAACGGGTTATAAAGCGGAAGTACGCTATCAGGCTGGGTACGATCACAGCTATTACTTCATTGCGACCTTTATTGAAGATCATTTGCGTTTTCATGCGAAGTATCTGAAATAAGCCACTCGCGCGTTGATGAAACCATATAAAAACAGAATGAGATTCAGATGAGCAAATCGCTGAGATTGTCAGAAAAATGGTTTCGTCGCGGACTTTGGCTTGTCGCGGTGATATTTGCATGGTTTTTGATCGGCTTGGGTGGCACTGTTGTGGGCGATTTGCCCAAAATAGAGCAAACAAAAACGCTTGAAGACTTTATGGATCCGATTGAGCTAAAAAAGGTTCGAGAGGAAATTCGAAAGACTGAGCTGAATGAGCGGGAGGTCAGTGATTCGCTTGAGCAGTCGCGCCTGAAGTACAGCGCAGCCGAGGCAGATACCGATTCAGAACGTGAAAAATTCATGGCGTCTGTTGCTACCAGAAAAGCGACTGCGCTACCAGACCAAGACAAAGAATTGCTCGCACGCACCGATCGTGTGGATAACTTGCAAGCCTTGGAGCGCGTGGCCTTGGCCCAGGTGGAAATGCAGCAAAAACTATTGCTGGATGCCCAGCAGGCAAACCGAAAAGCGCAATTGCGCTTGAATGAATTGGAACGAGCCGCGCAAGAGGAATACACCAGTGCCATTCAAAGCCAGGAATTGCGGGTATTCGGCTACCGCCTGGCCCTGACTTTGCCACTGTTGCTTGTTGCTGGCTGGTTTTACAAAACCAAACGCCAAAGCACCTATTGGCCGTTTGTGTGGGGTTTTATTTACTTCGCCTTGTTTGTATTCTTTTTTGAGTTGGTGCCTTACTTGCCCAGCTACGGTGGATATATTCACTACCTGGTGGGTATTGTAATAACAGTGTTGGTGGGGCGCCAGGCCATTCTTGCCTTGAATCGATATTTGGAATAACAGCGCTTGGCTGAGGCACAGCCGGAAACCAAGCGGCGGCAAGTTCTGGATTACGAGACTGCCCAGTCGCGTTTGCTCAAAAGCATATGCCCGGGCTGTGAGCGCAAGGTAGATTTAAAAGACACCGATATTGATTTTTGTCCGCATTGCGGCATTGGTCTTCACGACAAGTGCGGCACTTGCAACTCGCGTAAAAGCACTTTTTCAAAGTATTGCCATGCGTGTGGCACCAGTGCACGCTTGCCTGAAACTCCGGACCACGCTTAGTCGTTCGCTGGATACTTCACGGCGTTTTTGAGCAGTTTTTTCTGGGCAGCATCCACGGGGTCGATGTGAAGCTGATTGCAAATTTGCAACAAATACAGCAGCACGTCGGCCACCTCGTCTTTAACTTCATCCAGTTTGTGCCCGTTGATTTTCCTGGATTCCTCCTCGGTCAACCACTGAAAGTGTTCAAGCAATTCAGCCACTTCAACGGACAAGGCCATGCTGAGGTTTTTGGGAGAATGGAATTTTTCCCAATGCCGTGCATTGGAAAACTCGATCAATCGCTGCTGTAGTTGCTCAAGGCTGTCTTTGTTCATCTCTGGAGAGTATCAAAAAAAACGCCAGCTTGTGACTGGCGTTTTTCATTTACACATCCAGCGATGGGTAATCAATATAGCCTTCAGGCCCGGGTGCGTAATAAGTCTGTGGATTGCCTTCTGCCAATGGCGCGTTGAGCTTCAAGCGCGGCACCAGGTCAGGGTTGGCGATGTATGCACGGCCAAAGGACACGGCATCGGCCCAGCCTGTTTCAAGAGCGTTGATGGCCATTTCACGCGTGTACCCGTTGTTGACGACATAGGTGCCCTTGAATGTGTTGCGAGCCCACGCATAATCAAAGCCGGGCACATTGCGATCACCGCCGGTTGAGCCCTCTATCATGTGTATGAAGCCGATACCGCGCTGATTCAGTTGCTCGATCAGGTAACCAAAGACAGCTTGTGGGTTGCTATCGCCCAAGTCATTGAATGGCGTCACAGGAGACAAGCGAATACCCACCTTGCCTGCACCGATTTCTGCGACCACTGCGTCAATTACCTCGAGCGCAAAGCGTGCGCGGTTTTCTGCAGAGCCGCCGTATTCGTCAGTACGGTGGTTTGCGCCGTCCCGCAAAAACTGGTCGATCAGATAGCCATTCGCACCATGTATTTCCACGCCATCAAAGCCAGCTTTGATGGCATTTGCTGCACCTTGACGATATTCATTCACCACAACTTTGATTTCTTCCACAGTCAGTGCATGTGGCACTGGTACATCGACCTTGCCATTGTGGGTGTAGGCGACCACATTGGGTTTAATTGCAGAAGGCGCGATTGGACTCAAACCGCCTGTCAGTTCAGGGTGGGTAATGCGGCCCACGTGCCAAATTTGGGCAATAATTTTGCTGCCTGCAGAGTGAACTGCTTCGGTAATTGACTTCCAGCCCTGCACTTGCGCTTCAGAATAAATGCCTGGGGTTGCCATGTAGCCTTTGCCAGCTGGTGCAACCTGTGTTCCTTCGCTAATGATGAGGCCAGCGTTGGCACGTTGCTTGTAGTACTCAATATTCATCTCACTGCCGGGAATATCACCTGCAGCCTCATCGGAACGGCAGCGGGTTAGTGGAGCCATAACCACCCGATTTTTTACTTCAATGCTGCCAATTTTTCCAGGCTGAAACAGCTTCAAATCATCCACGTTGTTGATCTGTTCATTCAAATGTGGGATCGGTGAATTCATACGTCGTTACTCCTCTTGTGTTGCAGTGCAATGTTGCACATTATGCGTATTCAAAGCCCATATATCTACGGAACAGTTGTTATAGTATTTATTCCTGCTGGGAATGGAAAGGGAGCACGTGAATGGATCGATTGAGACTGATGGAAACCTTCGTGAGGGTTGTCGAAACCGGTAATTTCTCGGCGGTGGCTCGGCAGTCTCACACCACCCAGTCCGCGATCAGCAAGCAAGTGCAGGCTTTGGAGGCCGACATTGGCGTGTTGCTGTTGGTACGTTCCACTCGAAGCCATTCGTTGACAGAGGCCGGGCGTCTTTACTATCAGCGCTGTCGACAGGTGCTTGACACACTGGAGGAGGCGCGTAGCGAGGTGCTGCGCGCAGAGCACGAGGTCAGTGGTTTGTTACGAGTGGCCGCACCGGTTGCATTTGGGCGAATTCATATTGTTCCCCGCTTGGGGGCATTTTATGAGCGCTATCCCAACATGCGCATCGATTTGCAGCTTGACGACAGTTTCGTTGACTTGGTTGCGGCGGGTATCGATGTGGCGTTTCGTGTGGGCGAGTTGAAGGACAGTCGCTTGATCGCGAGGCGAATCGGCTCTGTGGCCAGAGCTGTTATTGTGTCTGAAGGGTATTTGATCCGCCATGGAACCCCCGAGACACCAGAAGACTTGAGAAATCACAATTGCCTGTTGTACACGGGAATCGACAATTTCAATGAATGGACTTTTTATGGCAGCAAAGACAAGGCCATGACTGTGCGCGTAGGTAGCAACTTTCAATCGAATAGTTCCGAGGCAATTCGCCAAGGTGTACTGGAAGGTTTGGGTATTTGCTATTCACCCACATGGATTTATGGTCGGGATATTCGAGAGGGCAGTGTGAAAACGATTTTGAATAACTACAAGCCCAGCACATTGCCTCTGAATGTGGTTTATCAACCCGAACGTCGTCCCTCAATCAAGATTAGTAGTTTTGTGGATTTCTTCACCGAGACCTTTAATCGAGATCCAGATCTATCGACCGTGATTCGATCTTATAAAATGCAGTGATAATTCTGTTCAAGGGCAAGTCTCCATGGGCTGTCGTCTCATTTTGTAGGTGCCTTCCAGGGCCAGCACACTCAGCGACAGCCAAATGGCCAAGTAAGTAGGCCATTCTTGTGCCGCAATGGTCTCCCCGATCACGAACGCAACAACCACCAATAGCACTGGTTCTACGTAGCCAAGCAATCCAAAAAGACTGAAAGACAACATTTTGCTGGCCAAAATATAAGAAATCAGCGCGGAAGCGCTTAATACGCCCAGCAGTAAAATCAGCAAAGGCAGTTGTATTTGCAGCCCTGTCATTTGTTCCAAACCCTCGCCCGACAAGGCGAAATAAAGCGCTAGGGGTGACATCAGCAGCATGTCAAACCAAAGCCCACCCAGGTTGTCTATTTTGAATTTGGATCGAAGCACAAAGTAATACGGGTATCCCAAGCACACCACAAGGGAAGTCCAGGCAAAGCCCCCCGCCTGAAATACAGCATTGATTACGCCAAGCGCTGCCATTAGAACGGCCAATTTTTGAAGTGAACTAAGTTTGTCTTTGTAGTAGAGGCGGCCAATCAAAACCATTACAAGCGGCATCATGAAGTAACCCAATGAAACGTTCATCGCATGCCCATGAAGCGGTGCCCACAGGAACAGCCACAACTGTATGCCCAGTAACAAGGAAGACGCAGGCAATACCAGATAGAGCCTCCATTCGTTTCTCAGGCGCAGTGCAATCGATCGGACCAAGCCCCAGTCTTTTGTTCCGATCAGGAACAGGGTCATCACTGGCAAAGTCAGCAGCATTCTCCAGCCGTAAACTTCCTCTCCAGTTAAAGGCTCAAGCAGGGTGGTGTAGTAGTACATGCTGCCAAAGAGCACAGAGGCCAAAATTGAGAGAAATATGCCTTTCTGCATGATTTACAGCGTCCTGATTTATTCGGTGTGGTGAAAAGTTAACATTTGTGAAATACGAAACATTAACCGGAATTCCTGTTTTGTCTGGTTTGTGAAATAGACAACCAATGGTTTTTTGCGCTGCAGCAATCGTATGTCGAAATTGTTAAAAATTGAAGTCTTTAAAAATTAGCATTGTGATGAAAATCATTCATCTGGTGTATTCAAAAATGACCGCAATTCGACATTACATTTTCTGGATCTAAATTGCTGAGTTCATTAATATTCGTTGGTCCAAAAACACAGGCAATCAAGGGAATAGTTTTTGGCAATCAAACAGGTGCGCTCGAGTGAGCGTTGTTCGTTGTCAAGGAAACCTTGCATTGCAGTGCGCATCCACTGGTCCGGAGACCAGCGTTTGTCTCTCTGAACAGGTGTTTTGGATCATGAAAGTCTATTTGTGTTTAGTGGTGTTGTTCAGTGTTGTCGTTGCTTTGTTGCTTCGTCTTCTCGATCTTAGTTGGCCTTTGTCCATCGTAGGGGCCCTCTTGGCCTTTAGCGGGTCTACTATTTTGCTGCTGGGCTGCAGCGTTCCGCGATTGCTCTCCGATCAAGGTAACAAAGCAGGCGGCAAAAATTTCTTCAGCCTGATATTAAAAGGCACGTCTTCTAAATCTGAGTGATTGACTGCGGGTAAGGCCATATTGACCGAGTGTTGAATATGTGTAACTTTCAATCTGCGCGATCTTGAATGGATGCGATTGATTAATTGTTTCGCCATCGAATTGCGCATCAGTCTTAATCACAAAATCAGGAGACAAAATGAAGAAGCTTGATAAACTTTTGTCCTGCGCAGTCTTTGCCTCGGCCAGCTTGGTCGTTGGTGGGGCAGCGATAGCAGCAGCGCCTAATCTTACCTCTACAACGGTTTTAACCAAGTTGGAAAATCCTTGGGATATGGCATTTTTACCCAATGGAGCCATGTTTTTTACCGAAAAATGCCATGGTTTGTCGGTCAGACTGCCGTCGGGGACAGTTAACAAATTAGTCGGCATGAAGGACGCCACGGGATACGCAGACTCCATGCCGGACCTTTTTTGCGATGGCCAGGCTGGAATGAATGGCGTAGCGGTAGATCCTGATTTTGCGAAAAATGGTTACGTGTATGTGTATTCCACATCGAGTAAATCCAGCCCTCAGACCAATCGTGTTATTCGATTGAAGGCAAATGCTGATTTGAGCAAGTTGTCTGACCGCACCGATATCGTGGATGATATTCCTTATAAAATTGCCGCCAGCGATCATCCCTTTGGCTCGTCTGGCGCGCACAACGGCGGAAGAATTCGTTTCAATTCCGGTGACGGGTTTTTGTATGTGACCACTGGCGATACACACAATGGCGTGGTGCCACAAAGCCCAACCAAACTCGGTGGAAAAGTGTTGCGCATTGATCGTAACGGAAAGGCTGCCGCTGGTAACAAACCGCCAAAAGGTTTCGATGCCCGAATATTTACTTATGGTCACCGCAACCCACAAGGTATCGCATTCCGTCCCGGCACCAATCAGCCTGTAACAGCTGAAAATGGTCCATGGCATTCTGATGAGGTCACCGTATTAAGCAATGGCGGCAACGCGGGCTGGGACCCTCGTCCGAATGTCGGGGGCCGTGGAGACTGCCCAGACGGATATTGCGGTTACAGCCCAAATCAGATGGGTGCCATGGAGCCGGTCAAGCGTGCTGCGTTCATGCCCATGACAGACACCAAGACTTATCCCAAGGCAATGAAGCCCGCATGGAACAATGAAAATTTGTCCCAAGGCATGTCATCAGGCGTTTTCCTGAGTGGCAAGCAGTGGAAAGACTGGGACGGGAAAATGGCGGTGGGCTACATGGGAATTGGCATTCATGGAACCCCGGTTGGTAACCGAATTGATTTGCTCGATATCAGCAAAGACGGGCTGTCCGCAAAGCGAACTGTGATGCCTTTGCCCATGCCGGCGGGTCGTTTCCGTTCGGTGGTGCAGGGTCATTATGGGAACTTGTACACGGCCACCGATGAAGGTGAAATTTATCAAATCAAACCCAACTGACATACGTTTGAATTAAGCAGTTAAGCCGCGCAGTCTGAATGGTTGCGCGGCGCTTGAGAGGAAATACCCATGAAGAAGTATCTCGTATTTGTTCTTTTTGGCTCAATGTTGACAACATTGGGCAATGCAATTGCCAGTCCGGACATGGTCAGGAAATACAATTGCACGGCTTGCCATGCCGAGGACAAGAAAAAGTACGGGCCGACCTATCAGCAAGTCGCCTTGAAATATGCAGATGACGCGGGAGCGGCAGAAAGATTGGCCAAGAAAATTCAAACAGGAGGTGCTGGAGTGTGGGGTAACACGCCCATGCCTGCGCAGCCACGTGTGACCGACGAGGACGCATTGACAATTGCCAAGTACATTTTGTCTGTGAAGTAAACAAAAAAGGCCATCACAGGGATGGCCTTTTCTTTTTATTTGGTGGAGCCGGCGGGAATTGAACCCGCGTCCGCAAATCCTCCACTACCAGTTCTACGTGTGTAGTCGTCTTCTTTGCATTTAACGGCTACTGACGAAAAGCGACATTCTTCAGCATCCGCGATCCACCTAATTTAACTTACCGGCCGGCAGCATTCCGGTAAGCGGTCCGATGTAGATGATCCCACTGCGGGTTTGACCCCGCCCAGCCCATCGGCGAGCTGGTGTAGGAAGTCCAAACTAAACTAGCTTAAGCAGCTAGTTTGAGTTCGGGGCTAAACGAAGAGTCGTTTGCGTTTAAAGTTTTTCAGATGGATTTACGAGGTAACTGATCCTCGACACGCCCCAATAGCTTTGCAACCCGCGTCGAAACCAGATCGACCCCATTGGAAACACCATTTTAACACTCTTGATGTGGGGGCTCACATTCTAATTTCAAGCCACCTGGCCAAATCATGTGCTGTTTTAATCACTGCATCTGCGCCCCATTGGTCAATCGGGCTGGCAATGTACCCGTATTCGACTGCCACGGTGGTCATGCCGGCGTCTCGCCCAGCGATTACATCCCGCTCATCGTCACCGATCATGACGCATTGTTCGGTGGGCAGGCGCATTTCACCCGCAGCCATGAAACAGGGCAGTGGGGAGGGTTTGGGTTTTTCGGCAGTGTCACCTCCAATCAACACACTACAACCTTGGGTCAACCCCAGTTCATGCACCAACTTTTCAGCGAGGTAGTAAGGTTTGTTGGTGACAATGCCCCATTGAGCACCGCGTGCCCGGATCTCATTCAGCAAGGGAATAATTCCGCTGTAAACCGCGCTTTCCCGTGCAATGCGGGCCTCATAGCGCTCCAGAAATTCTGCACGCATGCTCGGGAATTCTGGATAGTGCATTTCCAGGCCAAAGCCAGCTTTTAACAAGGCTCGGGCTCCGCCCGAGGCCAGGTGTTCCATGGCGCGGTAGGGGGTGATGTCAACGCCATGATCGCTTTGCATGTCTTGAATGGTGCCGCACAGGTCTGGTGCGGTGTCTACAAGCGTACCGTCCAGATCAAACAGAATTCCGTTTAAAGGCATCAGCAAATTCCTCAGGCGGGTTTTCTGCAAGCCACCATGTAGTTCACATCGGTGTCACGAGCCAGGCGATAAACCTTGGTCAGCGGGTTGTAAACCAATCCAATGATTTCTGAAAAATCAAGTTTCGATTGACGCGCATATTGGGCCAATTCAGACGGTTTGATGAATTTTTTGTACTCATGCGTGCCTTTGGGCAGCAGGTTGAGCACATATTCTGCGCCAACAATCGCAAATACAAAACTTTTGGGATTGCGGTTAATGGTTGAGAAAAACAGCCAGCCGCCTGGTTTGCAAAGGTTTGCGCAAGCCTGGATGGTTTGTGCAGGATCAGGCACGTGTTCCAGCATTTCAAGGCAGGTGACCACATCGAAAGTCCCCTGTTCTTCTGCGGCCAGCTGTTCGGCCGATACAAAGCGGTAGTTCACATTGTTTACACCGGTTTCAAGCTTGTGTAGCTCGGCGACTTTCAGAGACTTGTCCGCCAGGTCAATGCCTAGAACGTCCGCTCCCCTGCGGGCCATGCTCTCGGCCAGAATTCCACCGCCACAGCCCACGTCCAGCACTCGCTTGCCCTTCAGGCCGACCCGTTCATCAATCCAGTTCAATCGAAGCGGGTTGATTTCATGCAGGGGACGGAACTCGCTGTTGGGATCCCACCACTTGCTAGCCAAAGCTGAGAATTTTGCCAATTCGGCATGGTCAACGTTGTTGGATTCGATACTGCTCATGGGTAAAGGCTCTTCAATTGAATGCGATAAGCTGTAGTTTACCCGAAGCCAGAAACAAAAAAGCCCGGCTAAGCCGGGCTTTTTTGATCAGAACCAAAGGCCGTGAATTACTTCACAACTTTCTGTGTTGCGTTGAATTCGATTTCAACGCGACGGTTCTTGGCGCGACCTTCGCGGGTCTTGTTGTCAGCCACTGGCTGGCTTTCGCCCATACCCTTGATCTGGATACGGTCAGCAGCTACGCCCTTGCTTACCATGTAGTCTTTCACAGCCTGAGCACGACGCTCGGACAGCTTCTGATTGTAAGCATCGGAACCGATTGAGTCTGTGTGACCAATTGCGATTACGCTGTTCAGGTCAACCTGACCCAACTTGGTGATCTCTGAATCAATACGGTCTTTACCGCCTTGCTTCAAAGTGGCCTTGTCAAAGTCGAAGTACGCGTCGGCTTCCAGGCTTACCTTGGTAATCACTGGAGTCGGTGCTGGCTCAGGAGCAGGTGCTGGGGCAGCAACTGGTGCTGGAGCAGGCTTCTTGGGGATCAAGTCAGGATCGCATTCCTGGATTGCCAAAGCGGCTGTGAAGTAGCTAGTGCGGATGCACTCGCCGGAGCCGTCTTTAACAACTTTGCCGCTGCCATCTACTACATAGCCTGACAGGCCTTCACCTTTGTCTGTTGTGTGGGCCATAGCGGCTGTAGACGCTGTACCAATGGCCATCGCCATCAGAACTTGCGTGAGAGTCGACATTTTTTTCATTGTTGCTCCTTGGGTTAAATAGGGGTTCAAGCTGGTTGATAGTTTACAGTAGAGGCTGTCATAGTTATCACCCTCTCAACCAACTTTCTCGACACGAGTCTGCCACACTCGTTGGGTTTTTCGCATGATTTCCCCGACTAATTGTGCCCTTTTGCCCACAAGTTGTTGCGATTGCACAACTTGAATGCCTGCCACCCAAACATGCTTCACGTCTCTGGAAGCCCCGCTGTAAGCCAGTTTCGAGATTAGATTGTGGTTGGGTAGTTGGTGTGCAGACTCCCCAACCGCCACGGCGATCAGGTCAGCTTGCATTTCGGGGGCTATGCGCCCAATCAGGTGGTCTGCGCCCAACGCTTTTGCCGCGTTACAGGTCATGCTTTTAAGCAGTTCCCCGGCATTAAAAGCCGTCGCATCGCCGCTGGCCCCTTTGCACAGCAGGGAGGCAAGACGGCCTTCCTCCCACATGTCCAGCTTGTTGTTGCTGGCTGCGCCATCGGTGCCGATAACCACATTGACTCCCGCTTTCAGCGCGCCAGCCACGGGCGCAATGCCACTGGCCAGTTTCAGGTTGGATGCTGGGCAATGCACCAGCGTTGCACCTTTGGCGGCCATGGCCTGCAACTCATATTCATTCAGGTGTACGCCATGCACAGCCAATAACCGTTCGTTGATCAGGCCGAGGCGTTCGAATCGAGTAAAAGGTCGCTCGGCGTCTCGACTCACTGCGTCAGTCACTTCGCTGGCTGTCTCGTGTAAATGGCAGTGCACCGGTAAATCCAGTTCTTCGGCCAGCATGGCCATGTGTTTAAAGGTGTCATCGCTGACGGTGTAAGGCGCGTGCGGGGCAATCGTCCAATGCACGGTGGGTTCGTTTTTGAATTTGTCGCGGGCAGCTATCCCCAATTCGATGTATTGCTTCGCTTCTGCCGCGTAACGGGTGGGGAACTCAATCACCGTGATGCCTGCAAACACGCGTGAACCCAAGTCCACCGCGGCTTGAGCCACTTGGTCAGGATAAAAATACATGTCGTTGAACGTGGTGACTCCACCCTGGAGCATTTCGGCGGCAGCCAGCACTGTGCCGTCATATACAAACTCCGCGTCAGCCAAGGCACCTTCCAGGGGCCATATCCGCGTTTGAAGCCAGTCATGTAGCGCCAGGTCGTCAGCTGCTCCGCGCAACAAGTTCATGGCCCCATGGGTGTGGCAGTTAATCAGGCCAGGCATTAGAACATGCCCGGGAAGATCCACCCGTTCAGCATCGGGGTACCGTGTTAGCAGTTCATCGCGCGGGCCTAGGGCCACAATTCGGTCTTGATGGATCAAAACAGCATGGTTTTCAAGCACTTCAGTGGTGTGGTTCAGGCACAAAAGCCATTGGGGGGTAAGCAGTTGCATGGGCAGGGTCACTAGATGATTTGGAACGCACCATTGCGCCCAGTTTCAACGATTTTGGCTGATACAATCGAAAGCTTGCAAGTGTAGCGCCAGGGATGTGACGCCGCCGTGATTGGCAGCGTCCCGGATTGTTATTCCTTCAGTCAAATAATTCAACACAAGAAGAAACATGGATTCATTCGCAAAAGAAACGCTCCCTATCAGCCTTGAAGAGGAGATGCGCAGGTCTTATCTCGATTACGCCATGAGCGTGATTGTGGGTCGAGCCCTGCCAGATGTGCGCGACGGCTTGAAGCCCGTGCACCGCCGCGTGCTGTTTGCCATGCATGAGTTGAACAACGACTGGAACCGGGCTTACAAGAAGTCTGCCCGTATTGTGGGTGACGTGATCGGTAAGTACCACCCACACGGCGACTCTGCGGTGTACGACACCATTGTGCGTATGGCGCAAGATTTTTCATTGCGTTACATGCTGGTCGATGGCCAGGGTAACTTTGGCTCAATCGATGGTGACAACGCGGCCGCGATGCGTTACACGGAAATTCGCCTGGCCAAGATTGCTCAGGAAATGTTGCTGGATATCGACAAAGAAACGGTTGATTTCGGCCCCAACTACGATGGCAGCGAGCGCGAGCCCAAGGTATTGCCTGCCCGCCTGCCCAATTTGCTGGTCAACGGTTCGTCGGGTATTGCGGTGGGTATGGCCACCAACATGCCCCCGCACAACCTGAAAGAAGTGGTAGCCGCCTGCCTTTATGCAATTGATGCGCCTGAATGCACGGTTGACGATTTGATCGAACTGATCCCGGCACCCGATTTCCCCACCGCTGGCATTATTTACGGCATTCAAGGTGTGCGTGAAGGCTACAGAACTGGCCGTGGGCGTGTGGTAATGCGTGCAAAAACGCACTTCGAGGACATGGACAAAGGCGGCCGTCAGTCCATCATCGTGGATGAGTTGCCTTATCAGGTGAACAAGAAAACACTGCTTGAGCGCATTGCCGAGCTTGTGTCTGAAAAGAAAATTGAAGGTATTTCCGACATTCGCGACGAGTCGGACAAAGACGGTATTCGTGTTGTGATTGAGCTCAAGCGTGGCGAAGTCCCCGAAGTCATTCTGAACAATCTGTACAAAAACACCCAGCTTCAGGACACCTTCGGTATCAACATGGTTGCGTTGGTCGACGGTCAGCCGCGTTTGTTGAACCTGCGCGATCTGATTTTCTACTTCTTGCGCCATCGCCGCGAAGTAATTACCCGCCGAACTGTATTCGAGTTGCGCAAAGCCCGTGATCGCGGTCACGTGCTTGAAGGCTTGGCGGTGGCATTGGCCAATATTGACGAATTCATTGCCATCATCAAGGCTGCCCCCACGCCACCGGTTGCGAAAGCCGATCTGGTTGCGAAAAGCTGGGATTCCTCAATCGTGCGAGAAATGTTGGCGCGCACTGAGTTGGGCGATTCTGGCGGTATCAAAGCTTTCCGCCCCGAGGGTTTGCCGGCCCGTTTGGGCATACAAGACGACGGCTTGTATCGCCTGAGCGAAGTTCAAGCGCAGGAAATTCTGAATATGCGCTTGCAGCGCCTGACCGGTCTTGAGCAGGACAAAATACTGAACGAGTACAAGGAAGTGATTGATCAAATCGCTGACCTGCTCGATATTTTGTCAAAGCCAGAGCGTATCAGTCAAATTATCAAAGACGAATTGACATCGATTGGCAACGAGTTCGCTGACGAACGCCGTTCGATGATCGAGTTCAATGCCACGGAACTGGGCACTGAAGACTTGATCACACCCCAGGACATGGTGGTTACGCTTTCTCATTCGGGCTACATCAAGAGCCAGCCATTGACTGAATACCGCGCTCAAAAACGCGGTGGACGGGGCAAGCAGGCCGCCACCACCAAGGAAGACGACTGGATTGATTATCTGTTCGTCGCCAATACCCACGACACCATTTTGTATTTTTCAAATGCAGGCCGTGTTTACTGGCTCAAGGTGTATGAAGTGCCGCAAGGTTCGCGCACTCCGCGCGGTCGCCCCATCGTCAACATGTTCCCCTTGGCTGAAGGTGAAAAAATCACTGCTGTACTGCCAGTGAAAAGTTTTGAAGAGGACGACAAATACGTATTCATGGCCACCAGCCTGGGAACAGTTAAAAAGTCCAAGTTAAGCGATTTTTCTCGCCCCATGAAGCGAGGAATCATTGCTGTAAACCTGGACGAAGGTGACTTCCTGATCGGCGCGGCCATGACCAATGGTACCAACGATGTCATGTTGTTCAGTGATTCGGGTAAAGCCGTTCGTTTTGATGAGAATGATGTGCGAGCCATGGGTCGAAATGCGCGCGGTGTTCGCGGCATGAATCTTGAAGAAGGACAAACTGTCATCGCGATGCTCGTTGCTGAAAGTGAACAGCAATCTGTGCTCACAGCCACTGAGAATGGTTTCGGCAAACGGACCCCTGTTGCCGAATATACCCGTCACGGTCGAGGCACCAAAGGCATGATCGCGATTCAAACTTCCGAGCGCAATGGCAAGGTGGTTTCAGCCGTTTTGGGGAACCCAACCGATGAAATCATGCTGATTACCACGGGTGGTGTATTGGTGCGAACCCGTGTTTCAGAAATTCGCGAAATGGGCCGCGCTACACAGGGTGTAACCTTGATTAGCGTAGACGAGGGCACTTGGTTGTCTGGTTTGCAGCGGATCGTGGAGTCGGATGCCGAGGATCTTGGTGAGGTAGAGGAGGGCGACGCCCCCGAAGCGCCTGCCGCCACTGAAGAGTAAATAAACGGTTAATTGCACAGGGCAAGCATGTCTAGAGTTTGGAATTTTTCTGCAGGTCCGGCCGCTTTGCCTGAGTCGGTCTTGCGTCGGGCCGCTGAAGAAATGCTGGATTGGCAGGGCAAAGGTTTGTCGGTGATGGAGATGAGTCATCGCAGCCCTGAATACACCACTATTTTCGAAAAAACCCGCAATGACTTTCGCAAATTACTGAACGTGCCGCAGTCGCATGAAGTGCTGTTCATGCAGGGTGGGGCAGTTGGCATGAATGCGATCGTTCCCATGAATTTACTTCAGGGCTTTGAGCAGGCTGCCTTCGTGAACACTGGGGCCTGGTCCAAGAAAACCACCAAGGAATTTTCGAAATACGGCATTGCCCGTGTGGTGCTTGACAATGCAAATGCCTTGGCCGATGTTGCCGCAGCATGTTACGTGCCCGATTGCGCGTCCCTGCTTGACCGCGTGAATGGTCAGCAAATGGCCTACCTACATTATTGCGACAACGAAACCATTAGCGGTGTGGAATTCAACGGACAAATTGAGGCATTGGCGGGTCAGTTTGATTGCCCGGTGGTGGCCGACATGTCCTCGAATATTCTGTCGAAAACGCTTGATGTGACCAAGTACGGATTGATCTATGGTGGCGCTCAGAAGAACGTGGGGCCTGCCGGGGTCACCATTGTGATTGTCGACAAAGCCCTGCTCGATCGTGCTTTGCCAATTTGCCCATCGGCATTCACATTTGACACCGTGGCCGAAAATGGCTCGATGTACAACACGCCGCCTACCTACTCCATTTACATCGCAGGTTTGGTGTTTGAGTGGTTGCTTGAGCAAGGTGGCGTGTCTTGGGCGCAAGCACAGGCACAGCAAAAAGCCAGTTTGCTATACGGCACCATTGACACAAGCGGTTTGTACAACTGCCCGGTTCGCGTTGAAGATCGGTCTCGCATGAATGTGCCATTTACTTTGGCAGATGAGTCATTGAACGGGAAATTTCTGAGCCTTGCTGCAGAGCGTGGTTTGGTGCAGCTCAAGGGGCACAAGTCGGTCGGCGGCATGCGTGCTTCTATCTATAATGCAATGCCTCTTGAAGGGGTCAAGGTCTTGGTAGAGTTCATGCGCGAATTTGAGAAAACGGAGGCTTGATGAGCACGCCTGACATCAATGTGGAACTGTTGAAATTCCGTGATCAAATCGATGACATTGATCAACAAATGCTGGTGTTGCTGAACAAGCGCGCAAGCCTTGCTCAGTCGATTGGTCATGTGAAGGCAAAAACCGATGCCCCAGTGATGCGTCCGGAGCGAGAGGCGCAGGTACTCGACAAGTTGAATGCCAGCAACAAAGGTCCTCTGAATTCACAACACATCAATACCCTTTTCAAAGAAATCATGTCGACATGCCGCTCCCTTGAGCGTGAGGTGCATGTAGCGTTTCTGGGTCCCTTGGGCACCTACAGCGAACAGGCAGTGTGGTCATTCTTTGGGCACTGTGTTCAGGTTGAACCCGTGGAAACCATCGAAGAAGCCTTCCGGCAGTTGCAGGCACTACAAGTTGATTTTGCGGTGGTGCCTGTTGAAAATTCTACGGAAGGCTCAATTGCCCGCACGCTGGACGCACTCGTTGAATCAAGTGCCATGGTGTGTGGTGAAGTACAACTGGCCATTCACCACCAGTTGTTGTGTCAAACCGGGTCGCTGGAAGGCATCGAGAAAATTTGTGCCCATCCGCAAGCCCTTGCGCAGTGCCGTGGTTGGCTTTCGCAGTATGCGCCGCATATTCAGCAAGAAACTGTGGGAAGCAATGGCGTTGCCGCGCAAATGGCCAGTGAAAATGCCAAGGTGGCTGCAATTGCAGGGCAGGCGGCGCGTGAGCGTTATGGCTTAAAGGCCTTTCAGGA
This sequence comes from Limnobacter sp., assembly GCF_043511195.1. Lineage (NCBI taxonomy): Bacteria > Pseudomonadati > Pseudomonadota > Betaproteobacteria > Burkholderiales > Burkholderiaceae > Limnobacter > Limnobacter sp. Next base: position 1,623,567 of record NZ_CP121330.1, read on the forward strand.
ACACATTCAGGACGACGCCCACAACACCACTCGTTTCCTGGTATTGGGCAACCAAATGACAGGACCCTCCGGGCAGGACAAAACAAGCCTGGTCGCCTCTGTGCCCAATCAACCGGGTGCTGTTTATAAAATGCTGGAACCATTTAACGCGGAAAATGTTTCCATGACCCGGCTTGAATCCCGGCCTGCTCGAAATGGGCGCTGGGAGTATTATTTCTTCATTGATCTTCAAGGTCATCAAACTGAGCCAGCCGTGGCAAAAGCCTTGGATCAGCTGAGGCAAAACGCATCTTTTCTGAAAGTGCTGGGTTCGTACCCAGCGGCACAACGCACTTAACGACGTAGCACCATGCAAAAACTGACCGAGCAAGCACCACAATTCATTCGCGCGATTGCACCTTACAAGGCGGGCAAACCTGTATCCGACGTCGTTCGCGAGTTGGGTCTTGACCCCAACACGGTTGTGAAGCTGGCCTCGAACGAAAATCCGTTGGGTCTTGGCGAAAAAGCCAAGGCCGCGATTGCGCTGGCTGCAGCTGATTTGGGTCGTTATCCGGATGCCAATGGATTTGCGCTGAAAGCCAGACTTGCAACGCGCCATGGTGTGAAGCCAGAGCAAATTACTTTGGGCAATGGTTCAAATGACGTACTTGAATTGGCGGCCAAGGCGTTTCTGACGCAGGGTACCAGCGCCGTGTTTTCGCAGTACGCATTTGCCGTGTATCCCTTGGCCACGCAGGGTTGCGGCGCGCAGTCCAAAGTAGTGCCTGCGGTGTGTTTTACCCATGATCTCGATGGATTCCTGAGCGCGATCGACGACCAAACACGTGTGGTGTTTATCGCCAACCCGAATAATCCCACAGGCACCTTCTTGCCGCAGCAAAAGCTCTTGGCATTTTTAGAGCAGGTTCCCGAGCATGTGTTGGTGGTGCTGGACGAAGCCTACAACGAATTCTTAAAGCCTGAAGACCAATACGACTCCACGCAGTGGGTTGCCCGATTCCCCAATTTGCTGGTGTCGCGCAGTTTTTCCAAAGCGTACGGCCTGGCCGGTTTGCGTGTTGGCTATGCGGTGTCCAGTGTCGAGGTGGCTGATTTGATGAACCGAGTGCGCCAGCCGTTCAATGTCAACTCCTTGGCGCTGGCTGCGGCTGAAGCCGCAATCGATGATCACGAGTTTCTTCGGAAAACCTATGAAGTAAACCTCAGGGGGCTGGAGCAGATAGAAAGTGGATTGAAATTTCTGGGTCTTGAGTTCGTACCTTCTTATGGCAACTTTGTGTTGTTCAAGGCTGGGAACACGCCCGATGCCGGCATGAAAGTGTTTGATGCATTGCAGCGTTTGGGCGTCATTGTTCGCCCGGTGAATGGCTATGGTTTGCCTGAGTGGCTACGGGTGTCCATTGGCCTGCCCCACGAAAACGAAGCCTTTTTGGTCGCCCTGCCCAAGGCGCTGGCCAGCCTACAGGCTCCGTAATGGTCAAAGGAACCAGTTTTAATCGCATGCTTGCAATCGGGGTGGGCCTGATAGGTGGCTCAATCTGTCTGGCGGCCAAGAAAAAAGGTTTGGCAGGTCATGTTCTGGGCTATTCGCGCAAACTTGAAACAGCGCATGAGGCGCTTCGCTTGGGCATTGTCGATGAATGCATAGCGGGTCCGGGCGATGCCAACGTACGAAATGTCGACGTGGTCGTGCTGTCAATTCCCGTTCGGCAATACAAGCAGGTGCTGACCCAATTTCTGCCTTCTCTGCCACCCAATTGCTTGATTTTTGATGCGGGTAGTACCAAGTCGGATGTGGCTGTCATGCTAGATGAGCTTGAGCCGCAGTTTCCAGGTTTGAAATCCCGGTTCGTGTTGGCCCATCCCATTGCGGGTGGCGAATCGCACGGGCCGGCCGCTGCAGTGTCCGATTTGTTTGAAGGGCGCAATTGCGTGCTGTGCCCCCTGCCACAAACCAACCCGGCTGGTTTGAAAAAAGTTGAAAACTTTTGGGCTGCGATTGGTGCCAAATTAAGCACCATGAATGCCATGGACCACGATGAAATGTTCGGTGCCGTCAGTCACCTGCCTCATTTGCTCGCTTTTAGTTATGTGGCCAGCGTATTGGGTCATCCCAAAGGTGCTGAGTTCATGAAAGAGGGGGGCGCGGGCTACCGGGACTTTACCCGGATTGCAGCAAGTTCACCCGAAATGTGGGCCGATATTTTTCAAAATAACAGCGCTGCTTTATTGAACATGCTCAGTGGTTTTGAGGCAAATATTTCAAGCCTTCGCGCAGCGATTGAAACCAATGATCGCGCGACGCTGGAGCGTATTTTGAGTCAGGCTTCGGAGTATCGAAGCCATTGGAAACAGAATTGATTCAGGCCAATTATTCAACAGGTATTTTGTTATGTCAGATCTGAATTTGATCGAATTTCACGCGAGCAGCACAGGGAACATGTCGGGCTTCGCCCGGGTACCTGGCGACAAATCGATTTCCCATCGTTCAATCATGATGGGGTCCATTGCTGAAGGCACCACAGAAGTGGAAGGCTTTCTGGAAGGCGAGGATGCCTTGGCCACCATGAACGCTTTTCGGGCTTTGGGAGTCAGCATTGACGGGCCTGACCACGGCAAGGTGAAAGTGCACGGTGTTGGAATGCACGGCTTGAAAGCCCCGCGCGAGGTACTTGATTGTGGAAACTCCGGTACATCAATGCGGCTGATGTCGGGTCTGCTGGCCGGGCAGGATTTTGACTGCATGCTGACTGGCGATTCAAGTTTGGGCAAACGCCCCATGAAGCGAGTGATCGATCCGCTGGTGCTGATGGGAGCTCGCATCGAGTCACAAGAAGGTGGGCGGCCACCCTTGCACATCCACGGGCGTACCACCTTGAAAGCCATTGACTACGAATTGCCCATGGCCTCGGCACAGGTGAAGTCTTGCGTGTTGCTGGCTGGTTTGTATGCCGATGGCACCACTACCGTCACCGAGCCTGCTGTAACCCGCGACCACACTGAGCGCATGTTGCGTGGCTTCGGTGTGGAGGTGATCACCGAAGGTTCCCGGGCCAGCTTGAAGGGTGGCCAAACATTGAAAGCCACAAAAATTGATGTGCCTTCCGACATTTCATCGGCTGCATTTTTCATGGTGGCGGCATCCATCGCGCCGCAAGCGGACATTACATTGAAACATGTGGGCTTGAACCCAACCCGCATCGGCGTAATCGATATTTTGAAGTTGATGGGCGCCAATATCGAGTTGAGCAATCATGCGGAAGTGGGTGGCGAGCCAGTGGCCGATGTACGTATTCGCAGCGCTGCCTTGAAGGGCATTGAAATTCCAGTGCACCTGGTGCCTTTGGCCATTGATGAGTTCCCTGTGTTGTTTGTCGCTGCGGCCAATGCCACTGGGCGTACCGTGTTGACTGGTGCCGAAGAATTGCGCGTGAAGGAGTCTGATCGAATTGCCGTGATGGCACATGGTCTGCAAAAGTGCGGCATTGATGCAGAACCCACCGAGGACGGCATGATTATCCAGGGCTTGGGCCATTTGGACGGCTTGCGCTACAAAGCAACAAGTATCGAATCGCAAGGTGATCACCGCATTGCGATGTCATTCAGTGTCGCGGCCATTCGTGCCCACGGCACCATGGTTATTCATGGCGCGCAAACGGTAGACACCTCCTTCCCGGGCTTTGTTGCTTTGGCCAATTCATTGGGCATGAATGTCCAATCGGTTCGCAAAGGTTAAACCTCATGAGCATGTCAAACTGCCCGGTCATTGCCATTGACGGCCCAACCGCCTCGGGAAAGGGCACAGTGGCTGCGTTAGTGGCAGGCCGACTCGGCTATCACTATCTCGACAGCGGTGCAATTTATCGTGTGTTGGCTGTGGCGGTGGCGCAAACGGGTTTGAATCCAGACCTGTCTGAAGACTTAAAGCAGATCATTCCAATGGCTGCCAATTTACCGGTGCAATTTCAAGGGCAAAGCATCCTGCTCCAGGGTAACGATGTGTCGGAAGCCATTCGTACCGAAGAAGCGGGTGTCATGGCTTCTCGTTTGGCCGTGGTGCCTGAAATTCGTGCAGGCTTGCTGGCGCGTCAACGTGATTTTCGACAGAATCCCGGTTTGGTGGCGGATGGTCGCGACATGGTGTCTGTTGTTTTTCCCGACTCTGTATTGAAAGTGTTTCTGACAGCCAGCGCACAAGTCCGAGCCGAGCGGCGCGTGAAACAAATTGAAGGGCGAGGCCAGTCAGCTGACTTTCAGGCCATTTATAACGATCTGATGACCCGCGACAAACGCGACACCGAGCGGGCCGTTGCGCCACTCAAACCCTGCGAAGATGCCTTGGTGTTGGATTGTTCGAACATGCCAATTGATCAAGTGGTTGCGACCATCTTCACCTGGGCACAAGAACGCATTTAAACGCTTGATCAGCAAAGGCTTTCTTGGTATAATCTCATCCCTTGTTTGCTTAACAGCGCCTGTTTTTTCAAGCAGGTCTTTGTGTGCTGAACAAGAAGCCGTGCTTTTCAATCCCGAATAGCACGTTTTTGAACTCCGCCTTGCTTCCCGCAATGGCGTGTTAAATCTCAAATTTATGACCACAACTGAAATTACCCAAGCCCCAGATAGCTTTGCAGCTATGTTTGAAGAAAGCCTGAATCGCAAAGAAATGCGCGCAGGCGAAGTGATCACAGCCGAAGTTGTTCGTGTTGATTACAACTACGTTGTTGTGAATGCCGGGCTGAAATCTGAAAGCTACATTCCTCTCGAAGAATTTAAAGACGACCACGGCAACATCGAAGTCAACGACGGTGACTTCATCTCCGTGGCCATCGAAGCGCTGGAAAACGGTTACGGCGAAACATTGCTGTCCCGCGACAAGGCCAAGCGTCTGTCCGCATGGCTGAGCCTGGAGCAAGCTCTGGAATCAGGCGAGCTGGTAACAGGTACCATCACCGGCAAGGTGAAGGGCGGCCTGACCGTGATGGTCAACAGCATTCGTGCTTTCCTGCCAGGTTCACTGGTAGATGTGCGCCCCGTGAAAGACACCACACCATTCGAAGGCAAGACCCTCGAATTCAAGGTGATCAAGCTGGATCGCAAGCGCAACAACGTTGTGTTGTCACGCCGTGCAGTGGTTGAAGCCACCATGGGTGAAGAGCGTGAAAAGCTCCTGTCCAACCTGCAGGAAGGTTCTGTCGTCGAGGGCACGGTCAAGAACATCGCCGACTTCGGTGCGTTCGTCGACCTGGGCGGCATCGATGGCCTGTTGCACATCACCGACATGGCATGGCGTCGTGTACGTCACCCGTCAGAAGTGCTGACAGTTGGCGAAGAAATCGAAGCAAAAGTATTGAAGTTCGACCAGGAAAAGAACCGCGTGTCCTTGGGCGTGAAGCAGCTTGGCGAAGACCCATGGGTCGGTTTGTCACGTCGTTACCCAGCCGACACACGTTTGTTCGGAAAAGTAACCAACATTACTGACTACGGCGCATTTGTTGAAGTTGAGCAAGGCATTGAAGGTTTGGTACACGTTTCAGAAATGGACTGGACCAACAAGAACGTAGATCCCAAGAAAGTTGTTACTTTGGGCGACGAAGTTGAAGTCATGGTTCTGGAAATCGACGAAGAGCGTCGTCGTATCAGCCTGGGCATGAAGCAATGTGCGGCCAACCCTTGGGAAGAGTTCTCTACCAGCTTCAAGAAAGGCGACAAAGTATCTGGCGCAATCAAGTCAATCACTGACTTCGGCGTATTCATCGGCTTGCCTGGTGGTATCGATGGCTTGGTGCACCTGTCTGACCTGTCCTGGAACGAAACCGGCGAAGAAGCCGTGCGTCGTTTCAAGAAAGGTGACGAAGTTGAAGCCTTGGTATTGGCAATCGACACTGAGCGTGAGCGCATCAGCTTGGGTATCAAGCAGTTGTCGGGCGACCCCTTCACAGTGTTCGCATCATCCAATGACCGTGGCAGCATGGTCAACGGTACTGTTAAATCAGTAGACGCCAAAGGTGTTGTTGTCGACCTTGGCGATGACATCGAAGGCTACCTGCGTGCTTCCGAGATCTCCAACGACCGTGTTGAAGATGCTCGCAATGCATACAAGGAAGGCGACGCTGTAACAGCCATGGTAATCAACGTGGACCGCAAGGCCCGTTCGATCGCTTTGTCCATCAAGGCCAAAGACCAGGTTGATACCGATGAAGCCATGAAGAAAATCTCTGAAGAAAGCGCAGGCTCTGCTGGTACAACCAGCTTGGGCGCGTTGTTGAAAGCAAAGCTGGGTAACAACCAGTAATCAGTCTGTAGAAGTGGCGCTTCCCATTCGGGAAGCGCCTTTTTATTTCAAGAACAATGACAAAATCAGAACTCATCAATCAGCTGGTCAAGCGTTTCCCCAAGTTGCCTGTGCGCGACACGGACTTCGCTGTCAAAAGCATTCTCGATTCCATGACTCAAGCCTTGGCCGAAGGTCAGCGCATTGAGATTCGAGGGTTCGGCAGTTTCTCCCTGACTCGTCGCCCGCAGCGTGTGGGTCGCAATCCGAAGTCAGGAGAACAGGTGGTTGTGCCTGAAAAGCGCGTGCCACACTTTAAGCCCGGCAAAGAGCTACGCGAGCGAGTTGATTTATACTCCAAGAAAGAGAGTTAATTCGATCGTTCTTCGGTGAAGCCTGAGTTATCACGCCGATGAATGTATCGGTGTTGATCCAACTACAAACAGGGGACCACCTTGAAAATACTTGCCTGGGTAGTGCGACTTGCACTCTTCCTTGTTGTTCTCACCTTTTCAATCCGAAACACAGATTTAGTCACAGTGAAATGGTTGCCTGGTCTTGAAATTCAGGTGCAACTGGTTGTGGCATTGCTGATTGCACTGTTACTTGGTGCAGTGTTCGCGTGGATTTCACTTCTACCGTCCTGGTTAAAAGCCAAGCGTGCCGCATCTGTGGCCTCCAAAAATGCCGAACGTCTTGAGCGAGAGTTGAATCAACTTAAAGCGCAAGGCAACACGGCGGTTATCGTTGAAGAACCCATGCCCGCATTGCCAATAGGCCCCAGTCATGGAATTTGAAACTTGGTGGTTGGTACTCATTCCGCTGATTTTCAGTTTGGGGTGGATGGCGGCACGTCTGGAAAAACGTTCAGACGCATCAGTGCGTGGTCAATTGCCAGCATCCTATTTCAAAGGCGTTAATTTTCTGCTCAGCGAGCAGCCTGACAAGGCCATTGATGCGTTTCTGGAAGTGGCGGCGATTGATACCCACACCGTTGAATTGCACTTTGCGCTGGCCAATCTGTTTCGCAAAAAAGGTGAAATTGACCGCGCCATCCGGGTTCACCAGTTTTTGACCACACGCGAGCAAATCACCTCCTCAGACCGGGAAAAGGCCACCTATGAGCTGGGTGTTGATTTCCTCAGGGCCGGTATTCTTGATCGCGCCGAGCAGGCCTTTCACAGTTTGTCGAATTCCCACATGAAAGCCGAAGCGTCTCGCCAGCTGCTGGAGTTATACGAGCTGGAAAAGGCGTGGGACAAGGCCATTGCGCAGGCCCACAAACTTCGAGAGTACGGTGCCGATGTGCCAGCGGGCGACATTGCGCACTTTTACTGCGAACTTGCTGCCCAGTTGATTGATGAGGGTGATTTGCCCAAAGCCAAGGCTGAGCTGCAAAACGCATTGCTAACGGATGCGCAAAACGTACGTGCGTCCCTGTTGTTGGGTGAAATTTACTTCACGCAGAATCAGTTTGAAGATGCGATTGGTCAGTGGCGCGCCGCTGAGCGTCAAAATCCCTGGTATCTACCCTTGGTTGGGCCGAATATGTGGGCCGCATTCAAGAAACTTGAGCGTGAGGAAGAGGGTATTGCAGCCTTGCTGGAATACTGCACCATGTATCCTTCGATTGATTTGTTGCTGGTGCTGGCGCAAGCTGTTGAAGAAACGAAGGGGCCTTTTGCGGCGTTCGAATTGTTGCGTGAGCAAGTGCGTGCCCGCCCCAGTTTGCTGGGTTTGGACAAGTTGCTGGAACATCAGCTGCGCGGCAAGCTCGACGACGATCGAATGCAGGATCTTCGCCTGACGCGCGAGTTGATTTCAAAACATACGCAGCGCCTGGAGCGTTATCGTTGTCAGTCTTGTGGTTTTCAGGCCAAGAAGTTTTATTGGCAATGCCCAGGTTGCGCCAATTGGGATTCGATTGTGCCGCGCCGTGCTGAAGAACTTGATTTTTACCCGGTGTCTGCAAAAAAGGCTGCACACACCCAGGCTCATACCCATTAAAACAGGCTGAACAATGGTCGACAGGTCTCAATTTAAAGACGCTAAAATTCTCGTGGTCGGCGATGTCATGCTGGATCGCTATTGGTTTGGCGATGTAGAGCGCATTTCTCCAGAGGCACCCGTGCCCGTGGTTTTAGTGGGCACCAAAGATGAACGATTGGGTGGCGCGGCCAACGTGGCCATTAATGCCAGTTCATTGGGCGCGCAACTGTGTTTGATGGGTGTAGTTGGCAACGACGAACCTGGCCACACCGTTGAAGCTTTGCTTGAAAAAAGTGGCGTGCGTTCACGTTTGCTGAAAGATCCGAATTTTCCCACCACTGTTAAGCTGCGTGTGATCGCCCGCCAACAACAGCTGGTACGTATTGATTTCGAAGAGCGCCCTTCGCCTGAGCAATTGACGACGAAAATGGAGTTGTTTGAGCAGGAATACACCAATCACGATGTAATTCTGTTTTCAGACTATGGCAAAGGCAGCCTGGAGCATGTCGCAGAAATGATTGCTTTGTGTAAAAAGGCTGGCAAAACCACCTTGGTCGACCCCAAAGGGGACGACTACGGCAAGTATGCTGGTGCGTCGGTACTTACTCCAAATCGTTCGGAGTTCAAACAGGTCATGGGTAGCTGGAAAACCGAAGCCCAGTTGATTGAAAAGGCGCAAATTTTGCGCGAACGTTTGAGTTTGGGGGCCTTGTTGTTGACTCGCTCGGAAGAGGGTATGACGTTGTTCACTGCGGAGGGTAGTTTCCATGTGCCTGCCCAGGCCCGCGAGGTGTTTGATGTGTCGGGTGCCGGTGACACTGTAATTGCAACGCTGGCTTGTGCGGTTGGCTCGGGTATGAGTTTGCCTGACAGCGTGGCATTGGCCAACAAGGCCGGCGGTGTGGTGGTTGGCAAATTGGGTACTGCTGTGATATTGCCGGAAGAGCTAAATTAAAGGATTTGAGACGATGAAAGTGATTGTGACCGGTGCCGCCGGTTTGATCGGCAGCAATTTGGTAAAAGCGCTCAACGATCGAGGCATTACTGATGTGTTGGCTGTAGACAACCTGACCAAGGGCGACAAGTTTTTGAATCTGGTGGATTGTGAAATTTCCGATTACCTCGATAAAACTGATTTCCTGGCGCGAATTGAGCGCGGCGAATTTGGCAAGTTTGATGCGATTTTTCATGAAGGTGCTTGTTCCGACACCATGGAGCACAATGGCAACTACATGATGGCCAATAACTTTCGCTACACTCAGGCCCTGTTTGAGTGGGCGCAGCGCACTGGCACCCCATTCCTGTATGCATCCTCGGCCGCGGTTTACGGCGGCAGCACGGAATTTATCGAAAACCGTGAAGTTGAAAAGCCGCTGAATGTGTATGGATACTCCAAGTTCTTGTTCGACCAGGTGTTGCGCAGGCAAATGAATATTGGTCTGAAGGCGCCGGTATTTGGCTTTCGATATTTCAATGTGTACGGCGATCGTGAGCAGCACAAAGGCCGTATGGCTTCGGTGGCGTTTCACAACTTCAATCAATTTCGTGAGGGCGGCTCGGTTAAATTGTTTGGCCCTTACGGTGGTTACGAAGCGGGTTGTCAGCAGCGCGATTTCGTGTCGATCGAAGATGTCGTCAAGGTGAACATGTTCTTTTTCGAGCAGGCGAGCACTGCGCCTTCGGGTGTCTACAATTTAGGTACCGGTCGCGCACAAACCTTCAATGATGTGGCCTTGACCACATTGAACACTCTGCGAGAGAGTCAGGGCAGTGCTACTTTGAGTTTGAATGAAGCGGTGCAGGGCGGCTTTATTGAGTACATTGAGTTTCCGGATGCTTTGAAAGGCAAGTACCAAAGTTACACGCAAGCCGATTTGAGCAATTTGCGTGCAGCGGGTTACACAGGTAGTTTTTACAGCGTAGAAGCGGGTGTGGCGCGGTATGTTGGGCGTTTAATTAAAAAATATTTGAAACCATGAAACTAACGCGAAGAGGATGACACTTATTAATGTTGGTTGACTCGGCCTCTTGAACCGAGTCGCCTGTAAACCGTTGGGGTTCCCCCCGCGTTTTAAGGGTAGGCCAACTGCTTGTGGAATCGCATACTCCCCTTAGGGGCGAGCCTTGCGACCAAGCAAGTGTCTCTGTCTCCTCAAGCCCTGTTAAGCCCGCTTTTTAGCGGGCTTTTTTTTGGTATTGCCTATTCAGCTCACAATGCCACTGAAATACCACTGAAACACCATGGCCAGTGTGGCCATCAGGGCGGTCATTCCAAAGGCCAGCGACAGGGCGATCGATACCACCACAGCGCCTGTGGTTTGTTTAATGTCACTTTCATACTCTGGATTTAACTTCGCATTGAATTCTTCGTCTTTCATCAAGCCGTAGCGCATGGTGTCTATCCACCCGGCATATGCGGACAATGGAAACGTCAGCATGTAAAGCCAGAAGCGTTTTTTTCCGGCGTAAATCCAGTGGCCTCCAATGGCGCCTGTAAGCAGGGCAAGCCAGCAGAACAAAAGCTTGGATTTAAAAGGTTCTTGAGGTGATGCATTCATTTTTTAAAACACTGCTTGTTAGATTGGATTACGCTGGCTATAATAGCGGGTTATCGGATTTCGTGTATCGAAATCCCAATGATTCATTCGTTTGCAGTGGCTTAGGTGTGTGCTGCAGGCACTAATTTAATAGAGGAAATTATGGTCGTCATTCGACTCGCACGTGGTGGTTCTAAAAAGCGCCCATTTTATAGCCTGGTGGCTGCTGATTCACGCAACCGTCGCGATGGCCGTTTCATCGAGCGTATCGGCTTTTACAACCCGGTAGCGCCTGCAGGTTCAGAAGGCCTGCGCATTGCCATGGATCGCTTGACCTACTGGAAAAGCGTTGGCGCACAGTGCTCTTCAACAGTAGAGCGCCTGGTTGGTGAATACAACGCCAAACAAGCCGCTTGAGTTTAGCCGCTTGAGCTAAGCTTTCTGAGTCAGGTACCTCTAAAACCGGTGTGTTCAGGGGTGCGGTTGAGTCAGAAAGCAGGTTGGTATACAAAGTCCGTGGATGATACGTTCGCGGACTTTTGTTTTTGGTTTTGCGAAGTACCCATTGTGGGCTGATGTTGTGACACTAAGGTTTGGACACTGAGCATGAACGTACCTGACGATTTGGTAGAACTGGGCAGAATTGGCGAGCCTTACGGCCTGAAGGGTTGGCTCAATGTGCTGCCTTCGTCTGAAGAGCCGGACGTATTGCTCAAGAGCAAGCAATGGTGGGTTTCACGCTTGCCAGTCACGGAAGGGGCCGCAATTCGTCGCGCAGCGCAACCGAAGTTCGAGGACTTGGTGTTTGAGCCATTTCGCGTCTTGCAAAGCAAGCCGCACTCCAGTCGCATTGTTGCGCACCTGGAAGGCATTGAACAGCCAGAACTTGCCGCTCAGTTCAAGGGACGTCGGGTTTATGTGTCGCGGTCTCGTTTTCCCGCACCTGCTGAGGGTGAGTACTACTGGGTTGATTTGGTGGGTTGCACGGTAAGTAACTTGCAAAACAAGGTATTGGGCACGGTGGTGCAGGTGGTTGACCACGGTGCGCATCCAATTTTGTTGGTCAAGGGCGATGCTGAGCAGGAAATACTGGTTCCATTCGTGGCCGCGTATGTTTTGAATGTGGACACTCAGTCCAAGCAAATTCAAGCGGATTGGCAGGAAGATTACTGATGTCCGGCTCGCGCTTTGATGTCATTACCCTTTTCCCCGATCAATTTCCAAATCTGATCGAATTGGGTGTTGTTGGCAGGGCGCTGAAAAAACAGCTGTTCGAGCTGAATTGCTGGAATCCTCGTGATTTTACCGATGACCCTCACCGCACGGTTGATGACCGACCCTATGGCGGTGGGCCTGGCATGGTAATGCTGGCCGAGCCACTGGTGCGTTGTGTCAATGCCATTCGTGCTGCCCGCGGTGATCAGGCGCCTGTGGTGTTTTTAACCCCCCACGGTCCTTTGTTGAAGCAGGCCACTATTCGGGCTTTGAGCGATCAGGGTTTGGGCGCAATTTTACTGTGTGGTCGCTACGAGGGTGTAGATCAGCGGTTTATTGACGAGTATGTGGATCAAACCTATTGCTTGGGTGATTTCGTACTTTCAGGTGGCGAGCTGGCGGTGGCCTGCTTTGTGGATGCCTGGGTACGCCTGCTTCCCGACGTGTTGAATCATGCCTTGTCTGCCACGCAAGATTCATTTGAGTCGGGTTTGCTGGATTGTCCGCACTACACCCGACCGGAAGTTTTTGAAAATAAAGCAGTTCCAGACGTGCTTTTGTCTGGAAATCATGCGAAAATAGAGAGTTGGCGTTTTGAGCAAGCGAAAGCTTATACAGAACGCTTTCGACCGGAGTTGCTAGAGGCTCTTGCTCCTGATTCATGTAGTCAAGCAGGGAAAGCTGGCAAAAAGGTCTAGGTTGGTGGCTGCTTTGCACAATGTCGAATTGGCAGGCATACACCTTTTAATTTTTTCATCCTCTGGCGGTGCACTCTCAATTAATTGAGTCAATAAAGCCCGTGAATGATGACTTGGAGCTATCAATGAATTTGATTCAACAACTTGAGCAAGAAGAAATTGCTCGTTTGGGTAAAGAGATCCCTGCGTTCGCCCCCGGCGACACAGTGATCGTGAGTGTTCGTGTAATCGAAGGCACACGTTCACGTTTGCAAGCGTACGAAGGCGTAGTAATTGCTCGTCGCAATCGTGGTTTGAATTCCTCTTTCATCGTTCGCAAGATTTCCTCTGGCGAAGGTGTTGAGCGTACATTCCAGCTGTACTCACCCTCGATTGAAAAGATCGAAGTGAAGCGTCGTGGTGATGTTCGCCGCGCCAAGCTGTACTACCTGCGCGATCGTTCAGGCAAGTCTGCACGTATCAAGGAAAAGTTGCCTAACCGTGTGAACAAGCAAGCTGCTAAATAAGCGATTTGCAGTTCACCAGGGCGTTATGCCCGGGTAGCACCAAAAAGCCAGTTCCCCGTGAACTGGCTTTTTTGTTTTCAACTCATTTTCAGCTTAGCCACCAGGGTGTTTCTTCAATCCACCGTTGAATATGCCGGCGAGTGTTGTCCGCATTCCTGGGCATTTGTTGAGCCAGGGTTCTCGCCAATTCCAGTAAGTCTTTGTCCACCAGTGGGTCGGCGTAACGCATCATGGGTAAACCAGATTGCCGCTTGCCCAGCAATTCACCAGGCCCCCGGATTTCAAGGTCTTTTTCAGCCAGATAAAAACCATCATCGCTTTCGTGCATGGCTTTCAAGCGTAATTTTGACGTATTCGACAATGGCCCGCCGTACAGCAGCACGCACACACTTTGCACGCTACCCCGGCCAACACGGCCCCGCAGCTGGTGAAGTTGTGCCAGCCCAAAACGTTCGGCTTGATCAATGACCATCAAGCTTGCATTGCCCACATCAACGCCCACTTCGATCACGGTAGTGGATACCAGCAGATCGATTTCACCGGCTGCAAAGGCCGCCATGGTGGTCTGTTTGAGTTTGTTGTCCTGTTTGCCGTGAAGCAGGCCAATTTTACGGGTGGGCAGTTGTTCACACAGGTCGTTGTAGGTGGCCTGCGCGGCCTGCAGGTCGAGTGTCTCACTTTCTTCAATCAGAGGGCATACCCAGTACACCTGTTGCCCTTTGTTAATCTCGCCTTCAATGGCTGAAATAAGCTGATCCCGTTTTTTTTGGGACAGCAGTTTGGTGATGATGGGTTTTCGGCCTGGTGGTTTTTCGTCCAGATTCGAGACGGCGAGGTCTGACAAATAGGTTTGTGCCAGGGTGCGTGGAATTGGCGTGGCACTCATCATGAGTTGATGTGCCAAATGGCCATCGCTGGCTTTGGCGATGAGTGAGAGACGTTGGGCGACTCCGAAACGGTGCTGTTCATCCACCACAACCAAGGCCAGGGCTTTGAATTCAACGTTGTCCTGAACCAGGGCATGCGTACCAATAACAACATCGATTTCACCGGCTGCCAGCGCTTTCAGCGTGCGATCTTTCTCGCTTTTCTTCATGGCCCCTTGTAACTTTGCGCAACGCACGCCCACGGCATTAAACAAGGGGGTGAGCTTGTGGTGGTGCTGCGCAGCCAAAACCTCGGTGGGGGCCAGTATTGCAGCTTGCTTGCCGTTTTCTATGGCGCGCAGGCACGCTAGTGCCGCCACCAGTGTTTTTCCGCTCCCGACATCGCCTTGAAGCAAACGTTGCATTGGGTAGGGTTGGCGGAGATCGTCAAAAATTTCCTTGCTGGCGCGTTCTTGGGCACCTGTTAATTGAAACGGTAGTTGATTGATGAATTTCTGAACCAGTCCTGCTTTAGTTGGTTTCAACGGACTGGCTTTTTCTTGGGTGCGCTGTTGGCGATATTCTCGCAACAAAAGTTGCTGGGCCAGCATTTCATCCACCTTCACCCGGCTCCAGGCTGGGTGGGTGCGCAAGTTCAAGTCATAAAGTTCTTCAGGCTTGGCCTGGCCATGCAAGGTTTGCAAAGCGACGGGCCAGGGCAAGAGCTTGTACTTTTTGCACTGGGCCAAAGGCAGGGTGTCGATGAAGCAAGCTGCCGGCAGTTTTTTCATCCATCGGTGCCAATCGCCTTGCTTGAGTTGCCCCGTGCTGGGGTAGACCGGCTCCAGTACGGCATCGGCACTGGCTGCAGTTTGATTTGTCGAAATGTTGGGTTCGTCGAAGGCGCCCGGCGGCGCGATTTTCACCGTTGGGTGCACCATCTCGAAGGTGCCATAGCCTTGGCGAATTTGTCCGCTGATCTGAATTCGACTGCCCTCGCTGAGCTTTTGCTGGAGGCCGGGGTAAAAGTGGAGCCAGCGCAAAAGAAGCGTGGTGTCGCCGTCTTCAACCCAAACCCGAAGCTGTTTGCGTGGGTGGTATTGAACTTCAGTTCCCACGACGGTGGCGAGCAGGTTGACCTTCTGGCCCACCTGAAGAGAATCCATGGCGGTGATCGAGGCCTTGTCTTCGAAACGAAGAGGCAGGTGAAGCGCCAGCCCCATCCAGTGCGGTGCGGTGAGCAGTCCGCTGACTGCATCCGCGATGGCGAGGGGCAGCGGCAACAGCTCCTCGAAGTCTGGCTTTTGAATGGGGGCTGCTGCGCTCAAGGGCGTGGCTTGGGTGCGCGGTTACAGTGCCAGAATGGCTTCGACTTCAAAACGTGCACCTTTGGGCAGGCTGGCTACACCCACTGTGGAACGGGCTGGGAAGGGAGCCGAGACATATTCCTGCATGATGGCGTTCACCTGCGCGAATTCGCTTAAGTCGGTTAGAAACAAGGTGAATTTCACAACATTGGCAAGACTTCCACCAGCTTCTTCGGCCACCGCTTTCAAATTGGTGAAGGCTTGGCGAGCCTGTTCTTCAGTGCCAGGGCCCACCAGGTCGCCGGTGGCTGGGTTCAGGCCGATCTGGCCTGATGTAAAAACCAGGTTGCCCAGTTTGATGGCTTGGCTGTAGGGCCCGATTGCTGCCGGGGCTTTGGAGGTAGATACAACGGTGGCTTGTGTCATGTTCAGAATTGGAGAGTGTTTGGGTAAAGGAATCTAAATGCGTTCATTTGCAATGATAACGCCGAGCGGTGCATTGTGTTGCCCTTGGGGACGGTATACCATACCCGACTTGTTTGTTGCGCTGCAATGTACGCATGAGTCAAACCCAAAAACCGGCTTCGCCACGCTCCGCATCGTCGTCTCTCGAGGCGAATGAGCGTGATGATATTTTCTCGGAAAAGTATGCCTGGGTTGCTGTAGGCGCCTGTGGTTTGGCCTCTGTCGCGTTTGGACCCGAGGAGTCGTTCAAGGCGCTTGGTGATTCCCGCCATCTGTTGTTGTTCTTGGGCTTGTTAACAGCCCTGTCCATTCTTCTTGTTTCCCTGACTTATTTCCGTGTCACCGAACTCTTTCCCAAGGGTGGCGGTGGTTACGCCATGGCCACCAATTTGCTCGGCCCCAGGGTGGGTCTGATCGCAGGCGCGGCGCTGTTGGTGGACTATGTGTTGATGGTGGCTTTGGGCATTAGTGCGTCCACTCATTTAATGTTCAGTTTTTTGCCGCCGTACTTTTACGAGTACCGGGTGTGGGTTTCCATGGCTTTGATGCTGGGTTTGATGAATTTCCACATACAAGGTCGACATTTGAACTTGAAGCCTTTCAAGTATTTGTTTGTCGCATTTCTGCTCACACATCTTGTGTTTATCCTGGTGGGTTTTTCTGATCATTTTCAGGACATCGGTGGCGTAGTCACCCGCAGCATTGAAACCACGCAATCGGATCTGAGCACGTTTGGCTGGTTGCCAGTTCTGGCAATTTTCGCGCGTGGTTTTTTTCTGGGTGGTGGCACTTACACTGGCATTGAGGCGGCTTCGGATACGGTGCAGCTAAGCCGCTACCGGCAAAGCAGCGAGAACCGTCGGAAGATGTTGGCTTATGTGGCCTGCGCGCTGGCCTTTGCTGCAGCAAGCCTTGCGGCCCTGTATTCCCTGTGGGACGTGAACATTGAGCCCACCATGGCTTTAAATGGTGTTTTGTTTGAAAGGGTGTTCACTGACATTGGCTGGGACTGGCCCTATGTCATTTTGGGCTTGTTGGTGATGCTGGGGCTTGAGACAGCCGTGTTGCTGCTGGCCGCGCACGTTGCATTTGTAGTGGGTCCGCGGGTGTTGTCGACCATGGCGATTGATTCCTGGTTGCCCCACCAGTTCCGTTACCTGTCCAATCGTTTTGTGACCAAGAACGGAATCATGCTAATGGGCGGGTTGGCCTTGCTGGCCATCTACCTGAGCGATGCCAATGTGGATTTATTGGTGGTGCTGTTCTCGATCAATGTGTTTATCGTGTTCAGCCTCTCCATGTTGGGGCTGTGTGTTTACTGGCTTAAAAATCGCCACGAGAAGCGTTTCGTCAAAGGATTTTTGTCAGCTTCGCTGGGCTTTGCTGTGTCTGCTTCCATTTTGCTGGGAACCATCATTACCCAGTTTTTTCAAGGGGGGTGGATCACGATGCTGATCACCACGGTAGTGGTGTTGGTGTGCCTGTGGGTACGCAATCACTACCGGGAAACCAAAGATAAAATTACGAAGATCGACGAAGTGTTTGCCATGGCGCAATATGGCTCGGCGCATTCGCCGCCTGAGTTGATTCCTGATGGCAACACCGCAGTATTCATTGTGGGCAATAGCCGTGGCGGTGGTTTACACGCATTGCTTTGGGTGCAGCGCATGTTTCCAAACCACTTCCAGAATTTTGTATTCATGAATGCGCGCACCGTGGATTCCAAGGCATACGGTGGTCGTGAGGCACTTGAAGCCATGCGAGTTGATGCGTCGGTGTCACTGAATTACTTTGTGAATTTTTGCCGCAGCCATGGATTACGTGCCAAGAGCTATTTGTCGTTCGGCACCGATGCCGTGGAAGAGTTAACGAACCTGGCGAAGGTGGTTGCCGAGAATCACCCGAATGCAATTTTCTTTACCAGCAAACTGGTATTTGAGAACGAGAATATTTTGACTCGACTATTGCACAACCAGGCGGCGCTGGAACTTCAACGCCGCTTGCACAATGCAGGTCAGCAAATGGTTATTCTGCCCATGCGACTTTAAGGGTTTTAATCAAAAGATGTGTTGCTTCATGGGGCTGCGTTTGCAATAATAATCGTACTCGATGTTTTGATAGAAAAACTAAATGACCCTCACCGAACTCAAGTACATCGTCGCTTTGGCTCGCGAAAAGCATTTCGGCCGTGCGGCTGATGCCTGTTTTGTCAGCCAGCCAACTTTGTCCGTGGCCATCAAAAAGCTTGAAGAAGAGCTCAGTGTTTCCTTGTTTGAGCGAGGCTCCAATGAGGTGTCGCTGACACCGGTGGGTGAACGCATCGTGGTTCAGGCACAGCGCGTGCTCGAAGAAGCCTCGGCAATCAAAAGTATTGCGCAGCAGGGTATGGACCCGTTGGCGGGCCCGTTGCGCGTGGGCGTAATTTATACCATTGGGCCCTATTTGTTGCCCGGTCTGGTGTCCAGCATGATTGAACGCGTGCCCTCCATGCCCTTGGTGTTGCAAGAAAATTTCACGGTGCGCCTGCTCGAGTTGCTGAAACAGGGTGAAATCGATGTGGCTGTTTTGGCATTACCGATCAATGAATCGGGATTTGTGATTCAGCCTTTGTACGATGAGCCTTTCATGGTTGCTTTGCCCAAGTCTCACCGTTGGTCCAACGAAGAAACAATCAGGTCAGATGACCTGCGCAGCGAGAACATGCTTTTGCTGGGCACGGGACATTGCTTCAGGGATCAGGTTTTGGGTGTGTGTCCGGAGCTGTCACGATTCTCGCAGTCGTCCGAAGGCATTCAGCGCACCTTTGAAGGCAGTTCACTTGAAACGATTCGCCACATGGTTGCGTCTGGTGTGGGAATTACAGTTCTGCCTTCCAGCTCTGTGCCAAACCCAGTACCTAAGGAAAGCTTGCTCACGTATATACCGCTTGCCGATGATGACACGCGGCGAACTGTGGCATTGGTATGGCGTAAAAGTTTTGGTCGGCGTGAAGCGCTTGAGGCCTTGCGCGTTGCGATCATGGAATGTGATTTAAACGGTGTTGAGTTTCTTGATGCACCTCAAATGGTGCGTTAAGCAATGGCTGTTTTGAACAAGGCCCGCTTGCGAGACTATTATTTGCTGTTGCGCCTGGACAAACCCATCGGGATATTGCTCTTGATGTGGCCCACCCTTTGGGGCTTGTGGATGGCCGCAGAAGGCATGCCGCCTTGGCATGTGCTGTTGATATTTGTTGCCGGTGTGGTGTTGATGCGTTCGGCGGGGTGCGCGATTAACGATTATGCGGACCGTGACATTGACTTGCATGTGGAACGTACCCGCAACCGACCTTTGACCAGTGGGCGAATTGCTGCAAAAGAGGCTTTGCTGTTGGCGGCGGCTTTGGCAATTGTGGCTTTGCTGATTACCTTGCCCTTGGGCTGGCCGGTTATTTTGATGAGTATTCCCGCAGCCTTTTTGGCTGGCAGCTACCCGTTTACCAAGCGTTTTTTCCCGATGCCGCAGGCTTATTTGGGCATTGCGTTTGGTTTCTCGATTCCCATGGCTTTTGTCGCAGTTCAGGGCACTGTGCCCGCGTACGCGTGGTTGATTTTTGTTGCCAATGTATTTTGGACAGTGGCTTACGACACGGAATACGCATTGGTCGACAAGCCAGACGATTTGAAACTGGATATAAAAACTGCTGCCATTACGCTGGGCCGATACGACATAGCGGGCATTGTGGTGTGCTACGCAGCCAGCCTGTTGATTTGGGCTTGGGTGGCCAGCTTGCAGGCTTATGGCCCGGCTTTCTGGTTGGGTTGGGTTTGTGCGGTGGGTATCGCTGTTTACCATTTCACCCTGATTCGCAATCGAGACCGTGCGCTGTGTTTTAAAGCGTTCTTACACAACAACTGGCTGGGCGCTGCCTTGTTTGCGGGCCTGGTGCTTCAGTACCTCTGAGTTAAATTTAGTTGCTACCTTTTTGCAGCTCCACAGCACGTGCACAGGCTGCCTTGGCTGCGCTGTTAATTGCTTCTTGCACACCCAGTGTGCGCAACTGTTCCAGGCCGGCGAAGGTGGTACCTCCCTTGCTGGTGACTTTCTCCCGCAGGGTGGCGAATGAATCGTCTGACTGCTTGGCCAGTGTGGCGGCTCCCAAAAAAGTTTGACTAACCAGCAAGTTGGCTTGCGCGTCGTCAAATCCCAGATTTTTTGCGGCTTGCGCCAATGCTTCCATGAGAAAGAATACATAGCCTGGCCCACTGCCTGAAATGGCGGTGACTGCATTGATTTCATCTTCGTTGTTGAGCACCAGTACCTCGCCGCAGCTGCTGAAAATTTGCCTGGCCAGGCTTCGATCGCTTTCAGAGCAATTGGCAGTGAAATACAAGCCCGATATGCCCTGTGATACCAATGCTGGCGTGTTGGGCATGCAACGTACCACCCGCGCCTGGTGCTGCTGGCTCCAGTCTTGAATTTGAGCCACGCTGACCCCAGCAGCAATGCTGACAATCAAGCTGTTTTTCAAATTGTTTGCCTGGCTGTTGAGCACCTGTTGCATCATTTGAGGTTTCACGGCAAGTACGACCACTTCAGGGCTGAAGTGATCGGGCCAGTCTGTGGAGCAGCCGATTTTCAGTGTGGACATTTTTGAGGCAGCTTCCGCGCTGGGATCAACCACATGAAATGCGCTGGCAGGTGCGCCATTGCCAATCAAACCGCCAAGAATGGCGAAAGCCATGTTGCCGCCACCGATGAATAGAGTGTTCTGCATAGTGATTCCGTGTGTTTATTTTGAGTAGTCGCGTGCGCCAAACAGGGCAGAACCCACACGCACGCAGCTTGATCCACATTCAATGGCCAATTCAAGGTCTGCGGACATGCCCATTGAAAGCGTGTCCAGTTTCAATCCTTGCACATTGAGCGCATCGAATACGGATTTGCATTTCAAGAATTCAATTTTTAGTTGGTCTGTGTTGTCGGTGTTGCTGGGTATGGTCATCAAGCCGCGCAGCGCCAGGTTCTTCATGCCTTGAATTGCCATGCAAAGATCAATGGCCTGATCCGGGTTGACCCCTGATTTGCTGTCTTCGCCCGAGGTGTTGATTTGCACCAGTACATTCAATGGAGGAAGGTTTGCTGGTCGTTGTTCAGACAGCCGCTGCGCGATCTTCAAGCGATCAACGCTGTGCACCCATGAAAAGTTTTCTGCGATCGGCTTCGTTTTGTTGCTTTGAATTGGGCCAATGAAATGCCAGTCAATATGGGTACCCGTTGTTTGCGCATTGGGGGGATCAGCCAGCTGGGTGATTTTATCCAAGGCTTCCTGCAGGTAATTTTCACCAAAAGAGGTTTGGCCGCAGCTGTGAAACTCAAGAATGTCGCTTAAGGGAAAAGTTTTACTGACTGCCAGCAGTTTGACAGCCGAGTCAGGTCGACCAGCTTTGCTGCATGCGGCTGCAATTCTGCTTTGAATGTCAGCCAATTGTGTGGCTCGGTTCATGGTGCATCAATTCAATGCTTAAAAGGAGATTATAGCCACATGACACTGACCGAACTGTTGACCTGGGCTGTGGAAGAACATGCATCGGATTTGCATTTGTCGGCGGACATGCCGCCGATGATTCGTGTGAACGGTGAAATGCGGAAATTGAGCGAGTCAGTATTGGGCCATCGTGAAATTTATCGATTGATTCAAGGGTCAATGACCGAGGCTCAGTGGCAAGGCTGGGAGCAGTCTCATGAATGTGATTACAGCTTTTCGGTGGAAGGTCTGTCGCGATTTCGTGTGAATGCGTTCATGCAGAGCAGGGGGGCTGCCGCTGCATTTCGTGTGGTACCCAGCCGCGTAAAAACACTGGAGGAACTTGAAGCGCCAGCGGTGTTTCGACAAATTGCACGCGAACCGAATGGACTGGTGCTGGTAACCGGGCCAACCGGTTCAGGCAAAAGCACCACTTTGGCTGCGATGGTGGATGATGTGAACCGCAACCAGAAAGCGCACATTCTGACCATTGAGGATCCCATTGAGTTCACCCACACGCCGATGAATTGCGTTATCAACCAGCGAGAACTTGGCGAGCACACCCATTCTTTTGGCGCGGCTTTAAGGTCTGCGTTGCGGGAAGATCCAGACGTTATTCTGGTGGGAGAAATGCGGGATCTTGAAACCATTCAGCTTGCGCTGACTGCCGCAGAAACTGGTCACCTGGTGTTTGCAACCCTGCACACATCCTCGGCACCCAAAACCATCGATCGAATTATTGATGCATTTCCTTCGGCTGACAAAAGCATGGTGCGCGCCATGTTGTCGGAATCACTGCGCCCTGTGATTTGCCAAACCTTGCTGAAAAAGCAGGGCGGTGGTCGAGTTGCGGCTCACGAAATTATGATGGCCACACCGCCGATTCGAAATTTGATTCGTGAAGGCAAGGTGGCGCAAATGTTGTCCTCGATTCAAACCGGTTCGCAGCATGGCATGCAAACCATGGAGCAGGCGGTACAGCGGCTTTTGATGACTGGAAGGATTACTCGAGAAGTGGCCATGAGCGTTATTTCAGGGTCCAACCAACCTTGAGCCATTCAGGTTTGCAGGTAAACTTGCCTTTCAACAAACACTTGAAAGGCAATTCCCATGGCGAACAATGTGTATGAATTCTCTGGCAAAACGCTGGATGGCAAACCCCTGAGCCTGGCCGATTTTCAGGGCAAGGTGTTGCTGATTGTGAATACGGCCAGCAAATGTGGATTTACGCCCCAGTACGAAGGTTTGCAGGAACTGCACAAAGAATTGGGCCAAAAGGGTTTGGTGATTATCGGATTTCCGTGCAACCAGTTTGGCGGGCAAGAGCCTGGCACTGAAGAGGTGATCGCCAGTTTTTGCCAGAAGAATTACGGTGTGGACTTTTTGATGGCCGAGAAAGTAGACGTCAAGGGCAGCGACGCACACCCTTTGTTCAAGTACCTCACTTCTCAGGCCAAGGGCATTTTGGGCACCGAGGCCATCAAGTGGAACTTCACGAAGTTTTTGGTACGCAAAAATGGTGAGGTGTATGACCGTTACGCCCCCACCACCAAGCCGGCTGATCTGAAAGCCGACATTGGCAAGCTGCTGGCTGAATAAACCTCAGTTTTCCTGAGGTTCGGGGCTGTCCCCACTGGCCCGTGGACGATAAACACCACGGGTCAACGGAATTTCAAACAGGCGGCATTCAATCGGCCCATTGAACAATGGGCGTTTGCGCTTGGGGCTTAAGCCCAGCGTTTTCTTGATTTCCAGATCGCCAGAGAACAAAAAGGCGGTCCAGCCCGAGAAATTCATTTTCAAATGATCGCCATACGCCTTGAACAGCCGTTCGTAGGCTTCGTCCTCGGGCACATCGGCACCTTTTGCGCGAACCCGTTCGCCGTAAGGTGGGTTGCTGAACACAATGCCGTTGGCAGCTGGTGGCTCTACGGTGAGCGCATCGCGCTGTGCAAATTGCACAATGCCAGCATCGAGCAGTTCTTCGAAACCGGCTCGCGCTAAATTTTCTTTTGCAATCTCGATCAGCAATTCGGTAATGTCGCTGGCATACCACGGAAAGTGAGGCGTGGTCAGTGCTTTGTCCAAGCCCGCATTGAAGCGTCGGTTGGCGTCTTCCTGAAGTTCTTTGCCCCATTCTGGCGTGAAAGGCTTCAGGTTTTCAAATGCAAAGGCGCGCTCAAGGCCCGGTGCTCGGTCGCACAATTGTGAAAGTGATTCGATCACCAAGGTGCCGCTTCCACAAAACGGGTCAAGGAATGCATTGGCGTTCTTGCCGGCTTCACTTTGGCGCGCAATGTGCCAAAGGCCTGCAGCCAGGTTTTCCTTCAACGGCGCTACACCCGCTTCTTCTCGCCAGCCACGTTTGAACAGGTTTTCACCAGCCAGGTCGATGTACACCATCGCTTCCGTGGGGTTAATCGCTGCGAAAATGCGCACATCGGGTGCTTCCACGCTCACGTTCGGACGCTCGTCGAATCGTTCCAGGAATGCATCGCACACTGCGTCTTTAAGGCGAAGCTGCGTGAAACGCACGCTTTGAATATCGGCACCCAAATTGTTCAAGTCAACGCGGAAAGTATTCGACAGTTTGAACCAGTTGTACCAATCAACCGATTTGGCGATGTTGTAAAACTGTTCTTCGTTCGTGCATTCACCCCGCGCCAATTCCAGGCCAATACGGCCTGCAAAGCGGCTCCAGTAGGTCATGCGGGTGGCTTGGCGCCAGCTGGCCTCGAAGGTGCAGCCGCCCGTGACTGCACGTGTTTTTTGTGCACCCATGGTTTCCAGTTCAGCCACCAGAATTTCTTCCAGACCGCGCGGGCAACTTGCAAAACATTTGAATACGCTTTGCTTGGTGGAGTTGTGTTGATTTGAATTGGGCATGAATTGCTTTTAAAAATTAGAACGGTTTAACAACCACCAGAATGATGGCGATGGCCATGAGCACCACGGGTACTTCATTGAACCAGCGGAAGTAGGTGTGGCTGCGCGTGTTTTGGCCTGCTTCGAATTTGCGCAGAATACGACCACAACTGTAGTATGTATTTCTTGCTGGTTAATCCTTCCAATCCCACAGGGCCACGGGCGTGCAGTTTATCGGTAGAAATACCAATTTCAGCCCCCAAACCGTATTCAAAACCGTCGGCAAGACGGGTGGAGGTGTTCACCATCACAGAGGCCGAATCCACTTCCCGAATAAAGCGCATGGCGTGGCTGTGGTTTTCGGTCACGATGCTGTCGGTGTGTTGAGAGCCATATTGGTTAATGTGCGCAATGGCTTCATCCAGGCTATCGACCACCTTGATCGACAAAATCGGTGCCAGGTATTCCGTGTTCCAGTCTTCTTCGGTGGCGGCCTTAACTGATGGCAACAAAGCCATGGTGCGTTTGCAGCCACGCAGTTCAACACTTTTGGCAGCATAACGCTGCGCAAGTTCCGCAAGAACGGGCTTGGCCACATGGGTATGAACCAAGAGCGTTTCCATGGTGTTGCAGGTGCCGTAGCGGCGGGATTTCGCATTCTCGGCAATATTCACTGCATGGGTCAGGTTTGCCGACTCGTCGATGAATACATGGCAAATGCCGTCCAGGTGCTTGATTACAGGCACTTTGGCATCGCGGGAAATGCGTTCAATCAAGCCTTTGCCACCACGGGGCACAATCACGTCCACGTATTGTGTCATTGTGATCAGAGTGCCCACGGCGGCTCGATCGGTGGTATCGATCACCTGTACGGCATCGGCAGGTAAACCTGCGGCCTCCAGCCCTTGGGCCACGATTGCGGCCAAAGCCTGATTGCAGCGAAATGCTTCGGAACCGCCACGAAGAATGGTGGCATTGCCTGATTTGATGCACAGGCCTGCCGCGTCCACGGTCACGTTGGGGCGGCTTTCATAGATGATGCCGATTACGCCCAAAGGCACACGCATTTTGCCCACCTGAATGCCGGATGGACGATTCTTGAAGTCGGTCATCTCACCAATTGGATCTGGCAATTGGGCAATTTGCTCCAGGCCTTCGGCCATGGTTTCAATGGCTTTGTCGCTCAAGGCCAAACGATCAAGCAAGGCAGCATCCAGGCCGTTGGCCTGGGCTTGGGCCATGTCAGCCTGATTGGCTTTGGTCAGTTCGGCCTTGTTGGCTCGAATCAGTTTGGCGGTTTCAAGCAGTGCCTGGTTTTTGGCGTGGGTATTGGCTTTGGCCATGTCAACGGCCGCAGCACGGGCTTTTTTGCCGATAGCCAGAATTTGTTCTTCAATGCTCATGATGCTTACTCGTTCAGGTATTCCATAGTTCGGGTGGCTCAACGCCAGCCACACCCAAACCGATTATTTCAAACAGGGTCCAGGGGTTGCCCTGTTTCATGCCCTTGATGGTTTTTTCAGCGGCGTAGCACCAGGCCGTCAGCTTTTGCAGGCTGGCGGGGTTGTGCCGTTTCAGTGCGGCACTGATGTGATTTTGTCGCTGTCCCCAAATTCTATTTTGCCGGCAGGCATCCGACAAAGACATTCCGCGTCGCATGGCATGCTGTGTGTCGCGAATGGCACGAATTTCCTCCTGCAAGGCCCACAACACCAGAGTGGGTGCTTCACCTTCGGCCTCTAGCCCTTCGATCATGCGCGTTACGCGTTTGGTGTCACCGGCCAGCAGGCTGCCACCCAAATCAAATACATTGAAGCGGGCTGAGTTGGCGACCATGCCTTGTACCTGTTCAATATCCACCGTGCCTTGGTGTTCGATCGCCAGTTTTTCAATGGTTTGGTGCGCCACCAACAAATTGCCTTCGGTTTTTACAGCGAGCCAGGCACATGTTTCACGGGTAAGTTGTACACCTTTGCGTTTGGCGGATTGCGCGATCCAGCCAGGTAATGCGTCAGCGCTTACGGGGCGACAGGCAATCTCGGTTCCCCTGGCGAGCAGGTCAGCAAAGCCAGCACTTTTTTCTTGGGTTTTGTTTAATTTTGGGGCGCTGACCAAGAGGCAGTGAGCCGTCTCGCCAGATGCAATCCATTGGGCTGCTTTGCCCAGGGCTTCGGCCGCTTCCTTGCTCAATTTGGGTTGATTAATCCGCAAATCCACCAGGGAGACATCACCAAACAGGGAAACCTCGGCAAACAGGGACAGAAATTCCTGTGGGTCGAATTGCCGGTCCACTTCAACGATTTGGCGTTGGTATTCAGTTTGCTTTTTCAGGCGCTGGCGATACAGGTCAGCAGCTTGGGTGGCAAACAAAGGTTCATCAGTAAATACGCACAGCAACTGGGGCAAAGTGATGTTTGCCTCATCGTTTAACCAGGTGTCGAGCGCAATCTGTTTCACTTCGTGGCTTGCCCCGTCGTTTTCGCATTGCCTAGTTGTAACGCGCTTAGCCGCCCGGTAATTTGACGCGCAATGTCACGTTGCATTTCGGTGTAAAGCTGGTTTTCTTCGGCTTCCTTGCCCAAGATTTGATCGTCGGTGTAGGTGAGTTCGCGGCGCTGGCTTAGCTGGCTGGTCGCAATCAGGAAGTCCCCGTTTGTGTCGACCACGCTGTACACCAACTCATAGGTGACACGAACCTCGCGCGCACGGCCTGTGGCGCTAAACGTCACAATGCTCCGGTCGCGTGTTTCACCCAACAAATTCAGCTTCAAAGGTGCGCCTTCCGGAGGATTCACTTTCAGGTTCAAGATCTGAAGTTGCAAGTCCATATTGCGGTTCATTTCCGAATTTTCCATGCCGCGCAATTCGATTTTTTCAAAGTCGAAGTTGTACTGACCACGTAGCTGAAAACCACAGGCAGTCAGCGCAAGGGTTGTTGTCAGTAGTGCAATGGCTTGAATGAATCGTTTCATAAGGACTCGCTTCTTGTTGGGGTCGATCTTAAACAACGATATTGACCAGTTTGCCGGGTACCACAATGACTTTCTTTGCGGGTTTGCCTTCCATGAACTTTTCAGCTGCTTCGCTGGCCAATGCGGTCGCTTCAATGCTGGCTTTGTCAGCATTTGCAGGCACTTCAATGCTGCCACGCAGCTTGCCATTGACCTGGACCATCAGGGTGAGTTCAGACCGCACCAGCGCTTTTTCATCCACTTCTGGCCATGGGGAATCCAGCAACTCACCATGGGCCTGACTGTAGTTCAGGCTGCTCCACAGGTGGCAGGTGACATGGGGCACAATCGGATACAGCACACGCAATAAAATACCAAGGCCCTCTGACAGTACAGCGTGGTCAGTGGTGGTATGGGCTTCACTGGCAAACGCATCCAGGGTGTTGAGCATTTTCATGCCGGCAGACACCACTGTGTTGTATTGATTGCGGTCGTAGTCAAAGTTGGCTTGTTTCAGAATTTCATGCACATCGCGGCGGGTGTTTTGCGCCGCCTTGCCAAGTTCGGCTGGGTTCAATGCGGGCTGCGCCTTGATCGCCTCTTGCTTGTTCAGGGCCAATTGGTAAAGGCGTTTCAGGAAGCGGTGCGCACCTTCCACACCGGAATCACTCCACTCCAGGCTTTGCTCGGGTGGGGCCGCAAACATGGTGAACAGGCGTGCGGTGTCGGCGCCGTATTGGTCGATCAAGGCTTGTGGATCAATGCCGTTGTTTTTGGACTTCGACATTTTTTCCACACCACCGATTTGCACCGCGGTGCCGTTGCTGCTTAGGCGTGCAGACACCGGGCGGCCCTTGTCGTCGAATTCAACTGCGACATCGGCCGGGTTGATCCAGATTTTTTTGCCGTTGGCTTCTTCGGTGTAATAAGTGTCGTTCAACACCATGCCCTGGGTCAGCAGGGCGGTGGCGGGTTCGCGGAATTTCACCAGGCCCAGGTCGTTCATGACCTTGGTCCAGAAGCGACTGTAGAGCAAATGCAAAATGGCATGCTCGATGCCGCCGATGTACTGGTCCATGGGCATCCAGTAATCGCTGCGCTCGTCTGTCATGGTGGGGGCGTCGTTGCACACATAGCGCGTGAAGTACCAGCTGGAGTCCACGAAGGTGTCCATGGTGTCGGTTTCACGGCGCGCAGGCTTGCCACACTTTGGGCACTTGCATTCATAGAATGCAGCGCTTTTGGCCAGTGGGTTGCCGCTGCCGTCCGGTACCAGGTCTTCAGGCAACACCACAGGCAAGTCGGCTTCGGGTACTGGTACAT
Source organism: Limnobacter sp. (assembly GCF_043511195.1). NCBI lineage: Bacteria > Pseudomonadati > Pseudomonadota > Betaproteobacteria > Burkholderiales > Burkholderiaceae > Limnobacter > Limnobacter sp. The sequence goes on from NZ_CP121330.1 coordinate 1,652,072, forward strand.
CGCCGCAGGTGTCGCAATGAATGATTGGAATGGGGGTGCCCCAATAACGTTGGCGTGAAATACCCCAGTCGCGCAGGCGGAACTGAATGCGTTTTTCGCCCAGTCCTTTGGCAGCCAACAGATCAGCCACTTTGTCCACAGCTGCTGTGTAATTCAACCCATCAAGCGGGCCACTGGCCATGCACTGGCCACGTTCTTTGTCGCCATACCACTCGGCCCATTCAGCATTGTTGAATACTTCGCCTTTCACGCCGATCACCTGCTTGATGGCAATGCCGTATTTCAAGGCAAACGCGAAGTCTCGCTCGTCGTGTGCAGGCACACCCATTACGGCACCATCGCCGTAGCTCATCAACACGTAGTTGCCGACCCACACGGGTACTTCATCCCCGGTCAATGGGTGGGTTACTTTCAGGCCAGTGGGCATGCCTTTCTTTTCCATGGTGGCCATGTCGGCCTCGGCCACACCACCCGCTTTGCATTCGGCTATGAATGCCTGAAGTTCAGGATTTGTTTCAGCGGCAAGCGCAGCCAAGGGGTGCTCGGCAGCCACTGCGCAAAATGTAACGCCCATGATGGTGTCGGCGCGTGTAGTGAACACATACATTTTGCCGTCTTGAATCAATTCACCAGCAGCGTTTTTGATCTCATGCGGGAAAGCAAAACGAACGCCTGTGGATTTGCCGATCCAGTTTTCCTGCATCACCTTCACGCGGTCAGGCCACTGTAAACCATTCAAATCGTCGAGCAATACGTCGGCATAGTCGGTAATCGCCATGTAGTACATCGGAATGTCGCGCTTCTCAACGACAGCGCCCGAGCGCCAGCCTTTGCCGTCGATCACTTGCTCGTTGGCCAGCACAGTTTGGTCAATTGGGTCCCAGTTCACGGTGCCTGTTTTTTTGTACACAATGCCTTTCTCAAGCATTTTCAAAAACAGCCACTGGTTCCATTTGTAGTAATCGGGCTTGCAGGTGGCCACTTCCTTGGACCAGTCAATGGCCAAGCCCATGGATTCCATCTGCTTTTTCATGTAATCAATGTTGCTGTAAGTCCAGGCCGCTGGCGGCTTGCCGTTGGCCATCGCGGCGTTTTCCGCGGGCATGCCAAATGCGTCCCAGCCCATGGGCATCAGGGTGTTGTAGCCCTTCATGCGTTTTTGGCGAATCATTACATCATTGATTGTGTAATTTCGCACATGGCCCATGTGCAGTTTTCCGCTGGGGTAAGGCAGCATCGATACGCAGTAGTACTTGGGCTTGAGTTTGCCGCTTGCATCTTTTGCGAAAGCCTCGGCTTTGTAAGCGTCCGATTTTTTCCATAGGCCTTGAACGGCGTTTTCAATGTCTTGTGCGGCGTATTTGTCAAACATGGTGGCGTTGAAACTTGGTGTGAATTTTGAATGCGGGCGGGACCATGCCGGGTTGGGCAGGCCAATCGGTCATTATATCGGGCTTTTTCGTTTTTTACGGGCGCGGCTGGTACCCCAATCACTGTTAAAATCAACAGCAAAACCAAATTTGATTGTGAGAAGCCGTGTCTTTACTCGATAGCCTGAATCCCGAACAACTGGCAGCCGTCACTTTGCCGCGTGAATCTGCGCTGATTCTTGCGGGTGCTGGCAGCGGAAAAACGAAAGTGCTGACTGCACGCATTGCCTGGTTGATTCAAACCGGGCAGGTGGGGCCCAATGGGGTGTTGGCGGTTACCTTCACCAATAAAGCTTCAAAAGAAATGCTTCATCGCATTTCAACCATGCTGCCCATTAACACCCGCAGCATGTGGGTGGGTACGTTTCACGGCTTGTGCAACCGCATGTTGCGGGCACACTGGAAAGAAGCCGGTTTGCCGCAGGCCTTCCAGATTCTGGACATGCAAGACCAGTTGTCGGCCATCAAACGCATGTACAAGGTCTTGGGCATTGACGCTGAAAAGTTTCCCCCCAAGCAGCTCAGTTATTTCGTTGGCTCTGCGAAAGACCAGGGTTTGCGCCCGAAAGATGTCGAAGCGCACGACGAATACCACCGAATGATGGTTCGGTTGTACGAGGCCTACGAAGCCCAGTGCCAGCGCGAAGGTGTGGTTGATTTCGCGGAGTTGTTGTTGCGTTCATTCGAGTTGCTGGGTGCCAACCCCGCATTGCGCGAGCATTACCAAGCCCGATTCAAATACATTTTGGTGGACGAGTTCCAAGACACCAACAGCCTGCAGTACAACTGGCTGAAGCGTTTGGCTGGGCCACAAGGATGCATATTTGCCGTGGGCGACGATGACCAGTCCATCTACGCATTTCGCGGTGCACGCGTGGCGAACATGGTGCAGTTTGAAAACGATTTCAATGTACAAAACCGAATCAAGCTTGAACAGAACTATCGCTCGGTTGGTAATGTGCTGAAGGCGGCCAACGTGCTGATTGCGCACAACAAAGCCCGCTTGGGCAAAGAATTGTGGACTGAAGCAGGCGAGGGCGAGGCCATTCGTGTGTACGAGGCGGTGAGCGATCAAGACGAGGCCGCATTCATTATTGATCGAATCAAAAAGTTGATTCTGGATGAAGGTTTTAGCAGATCCGACGTCGCAATTCTGTACCGGTCCAACGCACAGTCACGGGTGGTTGAACAGGCTTTGTTCAACGCCGGTATTCCTTACCGGGTGTATGGCGGCTTGCGCTTTTTTGAACGCGCTGAAATTAAACATGCCTTGGCGTATTTGCGTTTGATGGACAATGCAGACGATGACAACTCGTTTTCCCGGGTGGTTAATTTTCCCACTCGCGGCATTGGTGCGCGCAGCGTGGAGCAGTTGCAAGACATTTCCACTGCGCAGGGTACTTCCTTGTATCGCGCTATCCACCGCATGGAAGGGCGTGCGCAGGCGGGTTTGAAAAAATTTGCTGACTTGATTGAGCGCATGCGGTTCGAGACCCGTGGCTTGAGCCTTGCTGATTTGGTCGACAAAGTGATTAATGAATCCGGTTTGATTGCCCATTTTCAAGCCGACAAAGACGGCGAAGACCGCGTAGAAAACTTGAAGGAACTGGTCAACGCAGCGGCCTCCTTTGCGATTTCAGAAGGCTATTACCAGGATGCAGCCGCCACCATGGTGGACGAAGAAAAACTGATTACGCCCCTGGCGGATTTTTTATCGCATGCATCACTAGAGGCAGGTGACAACGCCGCTGCGGCTGGTCAAGAGGCCATTCAACTCATGACAGCGCATTCTGCCAAGGGTCTTGAATTCAAATGTGTGTTCGTGACTGGGTTGGAAGAAGGTCTGTTTCCGCACGAGAACAGCATTGGCAATTCAGTGGAGGGCGGCGACGGCACCAGTGTGGAAGCTGTGGAAGAAGAGCGCCGCTTGATGTACGTGGCCATTACCCGTGCGCGCGAGCAACTGTTTTTGAGCCATGCCCAGCAGCGCATGCTGCATGGCCAAATTCGTTACCACCTGCGTTCGCGTTTTCTGGATGAGTTGCCCGAAGAAGTGCTGAAGTGGCTCACCCCCAAACGCGCGCATATTGCCAGCCAGGGTTGGGATGCGCTCGATTCCAAAGTGTGGGGGCAGAACAAAACCCTGAATGTTGGATACAGCAACAAAGCGCCCAAACGTCCGTATGACATTGGTACAGGCGTTGCGCATGCCAAGTTTGGTAGTGGTGTCGTGGTGGCCTATGAAGGCGAGGGTGACGACCAAAGAATTCAAATCAACTTTGGTCGCCAGGGCATGAAGTGGTTGATGCTCAGTTTGGCGAAGCTTGAGCGAAGTTGAAAAGGTTACACCTGCGGGTCTTGTTCAAAAACTGCCTGGTAAGTGGGGTAAAACGTGCACAGCGACACTGCCATCACCAAGGCCACACACATCATGTTCAGTGCGCTTACAAACACTGCAGGCAAACCGAGCATGGTAAAAATGACCACAAACACCGATGAGAAACCCAAGCCCAGAACCAGCCAACCCATGCCATAGATGAAAAAGCTGGCCTTGTTGCGCCACACCGCAACCCAGCTTGAGAACAGGGCCTGCACAGGTTTCATGTTGTGCCACACCACCAGCACTGGCGCAAACCAGAATGCCAACAACACCGGGATGCTGGTGATGCCCACAAAGACCATGTACAGCACCATGTATTCCATAAAGGCAGCACTTGCTGCCGGGTCTGCTTTTTGAAGGTCTTCAATGGACACATTGGGTTGTGCGCCTAGCAACAGGTGCGCCAGCAGCTTGATCACCGCAAAGCATGCGGTGTAGATCGCACCGAGCACGATCAGCGACTGCAGGTGTTTTCTGTGTTCCTGACTGAAGCCGCTGAAAAGAACAATCGGGCTGACCCGCAATCCTTTCTGCCCCATGCGTCCTGCCAGCATAATGCCGAACCCCATGGCGGGCGATGCGATGGCCACAACGGCTGCACCCAGAAATGGAATTAACAGCCCCACAAACAGAATGATAAACAGGTAGGTGTTGCCGAACAAAAACATCTCGCCCGGCTTTTTGCGAAAAAGCTGTACGCCCTGCATCAGCCACTCCCAACCAGCGCTGGGTGGGCACGTGTGTACATAATTGGCCAATTGAAAAGTCCTTAGTTCGGTTGCACTGCAAATGGAATACCTTGGCGACGCGCCAACAATACTCGCTCAAAATGTTGCGGGTCTTTCACATTCAAAACCTCGGCTTCTCGGGGCATGTAAAAGTCGTAAAGGCGAGAGGCCCAGAAGCGTAGCGCCGCGGCGCGGAGCATGTCTTGCCAAAGTTCACATTCGTGAATGGTCAATGGGCGAACTTCCTGGTAACCGTTCAGCAAGGCATCCAGAAGGTTATCCTTGAATTCGCCGCTGCCCAGGTTGATACACCAATCGTTGGCAGTTACTGCCAAGTCAAAGAGATAGGTGTCCACCCCTGCAAAATAAAAGTCGATGACACCACCCAGTGTGTCGCCCTGCATCAAGGCGTTGTCGCGGAACAAATCAGCGTGCACCGCGCCTTTTGGCAGGGTTTTGTAGGCATTTCCTGCCGCCACGGTTTTTTGGTGACTCACTTCGTCGTGCAGCAGTTTACACACGGCATCGGGCAAATGGTCGTCCAGTTCATTCATTGCATTTTCGATCCACGCCAAGCCACGCGGGTTGGGGGTGTTTCCTGCGAAGTCGGCTACGGCCAAGTGGGCTTGGGCACTGAACTTGCCAATTGCGTGGCACTGCTCGGCGTTGGGGTGATCCACCGATTTTCCGCGAAGGCAAGTCACCAGCGTGGCGGGCTTGCCGTGCAGCGTATTGAACAGCTCGCCTTTGGCGTTTGCGATCGGTCCAGGAACAGCCAAGCCTTTTTTTGCCAGGTGTTCCATCAAACCCAGGTAAAACGGCAGGTCTTCTGCGCGCAACTTCTCAAACAGCGTGAGCACAAACCTGCCCGTGCTGGTGTTCACGAAGTAATTGGTGTTCTCGATGCCCGACTCAATTCCTTCGAATGAAAGCAGTTCACCGCACTTGCGGTCTTTTAGCCACTGCTGCAGTTCATCTTGTGTAATACGCGTAAAAACAGCCATTCAATATCCCGAGAAGGTCACAACACCGACAAAGCACCCCGGATTTTACCCGTGTTTGGCCCTGCTTTATAAGTCCAGCAGCTTCTCTGTTTCACTCTCTGATGGGTTGAAGGTGCGTTTTTCGTAGAAACGGAAAATACATCCCAAAACCTCTTCGGGTGTTTCAACCACTTCAAACAGATCCATATCGCCGGGGCTGATCATGCCTTCACCCAGCAAATGGCTTTTAACCCAGTCAATCAGGCCTGCCCAAAACTTCGAACCCACCAAAATGATCGGAATGCGTCGCCCCTTGTTGGTTTGAATCAAAGTCAGTGCTTCAAACATCTCGTCGAGCGTTCCAAAACCACCGGGCATGACTACATAGGCGCTGGCGTACTTCGCAAAAGCAACTTTGCGGGCAAAAAAGTGGCGAAACGTGAGCGAGATGTCTTGATAGGCGTTACCGCTTTGTTCAAAGGGCAGCTCAATATTCAACCCGACGCTGGGAGATTCGCCTGCGTGGGCACCTTTGTTGGCTGCTTCCATGATGCCGGGGCCACCGCCGCTAATCACCGCGAAGCCTGAATCAGACAATGCACGGGCAATATTCTCGGTCAGTGCGTAGTAAGGGTGATCCGTAGGTGTTCTGGCACTACCAAAAATGGAGACCGAGGGGCGAATTGCCGACAGCTTCTCAGTCGCCTCAATGAACTCTGCCATAATTCCCAACACATGCCATGACTCACGGGCCTTCACTGCGGTGGATTGTTCTTTGGAGGGGAGGTGGCGCAATGTTGGAATATTCTTATTTTTGGTTGTCATATGAAGCGATTACTCCTGGTTGATGGTTCGAGCTACCTGTACCGTGCCTTTCATGCCATGCCTGACCTGCGCAACCGCGCTGGTGAGCCCACCGGGGCCATTTACGGCATGGTTAATATGCTTCGACGCCTGCGTGCAGACTACAACACCGACGATATCACCTCCAATTGTATCGCCTGTGTGTTCGATGCGCCGGGCAAAACCTTTCGCGACGACATTTACCCGGAATACAAGGCGAACCGGGCCAGCATGCCAGAGGATTTGGCTGCGCAGATCCCCCACATCCATGAAGTGACGCGCGCCATGGGTTGGCCTATTGTGATGGAGCCAGGCATTGAGGCAGATGATGTCATTGGCACCTTGGCCCAGGTGGCCATGGACCAAGGATTTGATGAAGTGATTGTGTCCACAGGCGACAAAGACATGGCCCAGTTGGTGAACGACAAGGTTCGCTTGGTCGACACCATGAAAAATGCGGTGATGACTCGGGACGCCGTATTCGAGAAGTTTGGCGTGTACCCCGAGCAAATTGTGGATTACCTGACCCTGGTAGGTGACACCGTGGACAACGTGCCAGGCGTAGAAAAGGTGGGCCCGAAAACCGCAGCCAAGTGGCTGGCTGAATACAAAACCCTTGACGCGATTGTGGCCAATGCGGACAAAATTGGTGGCAAGGTGGGTGAGAACCTGCAAAAAGCGCTGGACTGGTTGCCCACCGGCAAAACATTGGTCACCATCAAAATGGATTGCGAGTTCGAGCTTCGCAGGCACATTGAAGAGCAGTTGAAAGCGCACCCGGAAAATACCGACGCGTTGAAACAATTGTTTCAACGCTTTGAGTTCAAAACCTGGTTTCGTGCCTTGGGCGGAGTGGCCGAAGACGAAGTGGCATCAAAACCGAAAGTGGATGGCCCGCCCGATGGCAGCTCCATGAGTTTGTTTGATGCGCCCACGCAGGCTGTGGAGTCCATTGAAACGGTTTGCGTGCAAACGCAAGCACAACTTGATTCGCTACTTGCAGAATTAAAAGCTGCCGCTGCCAGCAAAACACCCGTGGCCTTTGACACAGAAACTGATTCGCTAGAGCCCATGAATGCCCGAATTGTGGGCTTGTCATTTGCCGTGAAGCCTGGCGTGGGTTATTACATCCCCTTAACGCATCAGGATTTGACGGCTGAGCCGCAACTGCCGCTGGCCGATGTGTTGGCATTTCTGAAGCCCTGGTTCGAAGATTCCGATTCGCCCAAAATTGCCCAGAATGCAAAATACGATTTGCATGTCATGGCCAATCACGATGTGTGGGTGAAGGGCCTGTTTGAAGACACCATGCTGGCCAGCTACATTCTGGAGGCTCACAAGCCGCACGGCATGGACGCCTTGGCCCTGCGCTGGCTGAACTACAACACCATCAAATACGAGGAAGTGGCTGGCAAGGGGGCCAGTCAAATTACCTTTGATCAGGTGCCCATTGATACGGCCACCAAATACGCAGCAGAAGACGCCGAGGTTACTTTGCGCCTTGCTCACACCTTGAAAGCCGAGCTGGACAAAGTACCCGATCTCGTCAAGCTGTACCGCAATGTAGAGTTGCCCTTTGGGCAAGTGCTGTTCGAGGTTGAACGCAATGGTGTGTTGATTGATTCTGACAAACTCGAGGCCCAAAGTGCCGAGATTGCAGACAAGTTGAAGCTGATTGAAGAGCAGGCCTTCGAGCTTGCAGGTGGCAGTTTTAACCTGAATTCGCCCAAACAAATTGGCGAGTTGTTGTTCGACAAACTTGGTTTGCCTGTGGTGAAAAAAACGGCCAGCGGCGCGCCGTCCACGGATGAAGAAGTGCTCAGCAAGCTGGCAGAAGATTATCCGCTGCCAGCCAAATTGCTGGAACACCGCTCACTGGCCAAATTGAAAAGCACCTACACCGACAAACTGCCCCGCATGGTGAATGCGCGCACAGGGCGCGTGCACACCAATTACGCGCAGGCGGTGGCTGTTACAGGCCGTTTGGCCAGTAACGATCCCAATTTGCAGAATATTCCAGTGCGCACAGCTGAAGGGCGCCGGGTTCGAGAGGCATTCATTGCCGCGCCGGGTTGTGTATTGGTGTCTGCTGATTATTCTCAAATTGAGTTGCGCATCATGGCCCATATTTCAGGCGATGAAGCCTTGGTCCACGCCTTCAATGAAGGGTTGGACATTCACAGTGCCACTGCGTCTGAAATTTTTGGTGTGGGTTTGAATGAGGTGACTTCGGATCACCGCCGAACCGCCAAGGTGATTAACTTCGGTCTGATCTACGGCATGAGCGCATTTGGCTTGGCCGGCAACCTGGGCATTACCCGCGAGGCCGCAAAGCTTTACATTGACCGCTATTTTTCGCGTTATCCCGGCGTGGCGAAATTCATGGACAATGTACGTGCCCAAGCCAAGGAAGACGGCTTTGTGCAAACCGTGTTCGGTCGCCGCTTGTGGCTGCCCGAGATCAAAAGCCCCAATGGCCCTCGCCGTGCGGGTGCTGAACGGGCTGCGATCAATGCGCCCATGCAGGGTACCTCGGCGGATCTCATCAAAATGGCCATGGTCGAATTGTCATCGTGGCTAAAAACTGAAAAGCTGCAAACCAAAATGATCATGCAGGTGCACGATGAGGTTATTTTTGAAGTACCCAAGGGTGAACTCGAATTGATCCAGAAGCGTGTACCTGAAATCATGACGCAAGTTGCGAAATTGCGCGTACCGCTGGAAGTGGGTTGTGGCGTTGGCAACAACTGGGAAGAGGCGCATTAAATTTCAGAAGAAATGAGGAGCAGGCACATGAGCGACAGCAAAAAAACCGAACATCAGGAACACCTTGAGGCTTTGACTGGCGGTGGCAAACTGACCATCGACCGTCGCACCCTTCTCAAAGGGTTTACTGTGGGTGGTTTTGCCGCAGCCGCGTCGCCTGTGTTGGCCCAAGCCATTACCACGCCAAGCGACGGCCTTGAAGAAGGCCGGGTGTTTGTGGATGTGGGCGACGATGACATGTTCGCCTACCGGGCTTATCCAAAAGGCAAAAAGAACGCGCCCGTTATTCTGGTGGTGCCTGAAATCTTTGGTGTTCATGCCTATCTGGAAGATGTATGCCGTCGTTTTGCCCAGGCGGGCTTTTATGCCTTGGCACCCGAAATATTCTTTCGACATTCCGAGCCAGGGCAGTACGCCACGGTGGCCGCCATTTTGGAAAATGTCATTTCAAAAATGAATGACAAACAGGTGATGGCTGATTTGGACAAATGTGTCGAACATGCGGCCACCGAAGGCGCTGACGCCGAGAAACTCGCCGTGACCGGATTTTGTTGGGGTGGACGAATTACCTGGTTGTATGCCGCTCACCAGCCTGCAGTTAAAGCAGGTGTGGCCTGGTATGGTCGCCTGGTGGGCGCAAAAACTGAATTAACGCCTACACACCCTGTGGATGTGGCTACTCAATTGAAGGCCCCGGTGTTGGGTTTGTATGGATCCGAAGACAGCTCCATTCCGCTGGACACGGTGGAGCAGATGCGAAAGGCCTTGGCTGCCGCCCAGGGCAATTCCAATGCACAAGCCAGCAGTATCACGGTGTTTGACAAGGCACAGCATGGTTTCCACGCCGATTATCGCCCCACCTACAATTCCACCGCGGCGAAACAGGCGTACAATCAGGCGCTTGAGTTCTTGCGGGGCAAGAACCTGATCTAATCTCGGACCAAATCAATCGTGCAATCCAGTTTACCGCTTGTTCTCCTGGCCGCTGCCTTGGGCACGGCCTTGGCCATATTTGCATCTGCGCTTTTAACAGCCCGCCACATTGCCCGTTCGCTTGAGCCCATGGTCAGTGTGTCCGCTGGTGTGTTGCTTGGCGCATCACTGTTGCATTTGCTGCCTGAAGCGCTGGACAAAGGCATGGACCATCACAAGCTATTTGCTTTGTTGTTGGCCGGTTTGTTGTTTTTCTTTGTGCTTGAAAAGTTCGCCATCTTTCGCCACAGTCACCACCATGAGCATGATGGGCATGACCATCACCACGGTTTCGACAAGCGCGAGGCAAGGCGAGGTGGCTTGTTGATTGTTGTTGGTGATTCAATTCACAACTTTGCCGATGGCCTTCTGGTGGCCAGTGCCTTTCTGGTCGATTTCGAATTGGGTTTGGTGACCACGCTGAGCGTGGTTTTACACGAAATCCCCCAGCAAACCGGGGATTATCTGGTGCTGGTGAATGCGGGAATTGCACGCAAAAAAGCCTTGCAGCTGATGTCGGTGGCTGGTTTGGCCGCAGTACTGGGCGCGGGTTTGGGTTACACCCTGTTTACCGAACTGCAAACGTTGTTGCCATATGCCTTGGTGTTTGCCGCAGCCAGTTTTATCTATGTTGCCGTGGCCGACCTTATTCCACAAATGCAGCAACGCGTCAAAATCAAAGAGAGTTTCGTGCAATTGTTGTGCATTGGTGGCGGTGTGGCCTTGATCGCCTTGTTGGCCGAAATACTGCACCACCATCACTAAAAGCAAATTCAATAATTATTCAGTTTGCGCCTGTGGGTGGCATAGGAAGAAATGCCACCACAAGTGATAATCAATAGCACGCCAATCCACGTGGTGTTTGTTGGAATGTCACCCAATACCGTGATGCCATAAAACGTAGACACCAGAATTGTGCAGTATTGCAGTGCGGCTGAAAGCCAGGTTGAGCCGCTGCCAAACGACCGGGTCAGCGCCAGGTTGCCAGCACCGCCAAAAAACCCCAAAGCCAATAGCCACAGCAGCGGCCATTCGTAGCCCGCCGTCTTGAAGACTGTAAATTCGCCGAAACCCAATAGATACACCAGCGAGGTAACTGTTGCGGTGCCCGCGAAGTACAGCACTGTTCGCCACTCTGCTTCTTTTGCTTGGCCCAGGCTTTTTAGCTGCAGGTATGCGATCGCTGACACAGCTCCGGCACCCAAGCCAATCAGTGCTGTTGAAAGCTGGTCACTTGCAATCACGGGTTGAAGTACGGCAATAACCCCACCGAACCCAATGGCAATGGCCAGTTGTTCAAGCCAGTTTCTCGATTGACCAAACCAAAGCCACAGAATCAGCGCGATAAACAGGGGGGAGGTGTACATCAGCGTAGTGGCCGTAGCCAGCGGCAATTGCGTGGTGGCATAGAAACCGCACCACATTGCAATAATTCCTGCGATATTTCGTTTTAGGTGCAACATGGCAACCGGGCTTTTCAGGCTAAGACCCTGAATGACAGCCCAAACCGTGATGCCAATAACCGGTACCGCACCGCGAAACAGCACAATTTCACCCAACGAGACATGGGAGCCCGCCAATTTGACCATGAGGCCCATGGTGCCGAAGCACAGGCAGGCCATTAACATCCAGAGTGCTTGCATGGGGGCAGATTGTAGCGCGACTGTTCGGCTTGCGCCGAGCGTCAGGATAATTCCGGGGTTGCTTTGTAATGCGCAAAGCTGGGGTCAAGCCATACCTCGCGTTTTTCAATCGGTGTGTTGTCCATGGAATGGGTAATACGGAATACACGCAGGCTTGGTGCATCCGGAATTTTATTGAACAGGCTGGCGATTCGCGGTTCCATGGATTTGACCGACACTTCGTCAGTCATTTGGCCAATTCGCATTTGAAAGACTTCCGAGGCCAGCCGGTAAAGATTACCCGCCGATTTTTGAAGCATCTCAATACTCAGTTTTGGAAAGACTTTCTTTGAAAGGCACAATTGTTCATAGGCAATCAATTGAGTGTGCAGCATGTGCCGAACTTCAATCAACCAGATCGGATCACCCAATGTGACGCCAAGGGCGCGAGATTCCTCGGTATTGGCTTGAATGCTTTCCAGGCTGATCAACTCGGTTTTTACCTCGGTGCCCGCATATTCGGTGGCCCAGTGGTCATTCAGCTTGAATGGGTCTGCCCGATCGTATACCGGGGAAGGCAAGGCTTTGTTGGTAACAAATGTGCCCAGTCCCTGCATTTTTGTCACTAACCCAGACGTCTCCAGGGCTTCAATTGCGCGGCGAATTGTGCCGATTGACACTTGAAAGCGGTCTGAGAGTTTTTTCTCATTGGGCAGTGGTTCGCCAACCTTCCAGGTTTGCCTGAAAATTTCATGGGTCAGCACTTCACTGATTTGTTGGTAGGCGGGGCCGCCACTACGTACGACGGGCCCGTCCAAAGAATTGGCGCCACGCATCATTTGAATATATCCAGAGTTTTATTTTTGTCTAATCAATGTACCAGAAAAATATTAAACAAAAATAGAAATCGCGATATTGATTTGGACGATGCGTGTTGTAGCCTTTCAGAGTATTTTTTTCAACTTTCCGGATTGGTGGTGAGCCGGGTTCATTTGGGCACCATACCAAGCGTGGAAGTGCGCCATGCCGTCTTCCATTGGGCTTTGGTAGGGGCCAGCGTCGTGTTCTCCACGTTCCATTAGCACGCGGCGGCCTTCGTCCATTCGCTCGGCAATTTCGTCATCCTCCACTGCAGTTTCCATGTAGGCGGCTTGCTCGGCCTCGACGAATTCCCGCTCAAACAGGCGAATTTCCTCGGGGTAATAAAACTCAACCACGTTCAATGTTTCCTGTGGCCCCTTCGGGTGCAGCGTGGAAACCACCAACACATGTGGGTACCACTCCACCATGATATTGGGGTACATGCAAAACCAGATTGCGCCGTATTTGGGTTCTACACCGTTGCTGAATTTCTTGACCGCATCGTGCCACTGGCGATAAACCGGCGTGCCCGGGCGACGAAGCCCGGCCTTGACACCCACCGATTGCACACTCCAGTTCTCGCCGTAGTACCACTGCAAATCGGAGCAGCTTACAAATTGACCCAGCCCCGGGTGAAACGGCTCCACGTGGTAGTCCTCCAGATAAACCTCAATGAAGGTTTTCCAGTTGTAGGGCAACACGTTGCTTTTTACCGAATCAAGCTGAAAATTCGAAAAATCGAGTTCTTCGAGGAATGGCACATTTTTCAGCTCGTCCAGCACATTGCGACCAGAATTAAACAGCAGGCCACGCCAGTTTTGAAGCGGGTAAGACTGTAGCCTGGTGCAAGGTTGCTGTGCAAAATGGGGGGCTCCCAGCAACTCGCCCTTCAAATCGTAGGTCCAGCGGTGAAGCGGGCAAACGATATTGCTGGAGTTGCCGTGACCTTTCAGCATAATGGCTTGACGGTGTCGACATACATTGGACAAAAGCTCAATTTCAGAGCCGTTGTTCACCAGAATGCGACCGTCTCCTTCCCACGGAAGTGACCTCCAGTCGCCGTGCTCGGCCACCCAATGGGTGTGACCGACGTAACCCGGTCCGTCTCGATAGAGTAGTTGGATTTCATCCTTCAAAACATGTTCATCAAAATACGTTGAAACATGAGGCTGCAAACTTGACTGCGTCACGGCATGTGACACATTGGACAAATCACTCAAATCGGACATGATCCCGGGGACCTCCTCCAACAGTGTCCCTGATCGACACTGATGCAAATTAACCTGTTGAACAAAAAGAGAAAGTGGGATTGTACCCTTTAGTCCGCATTCCGGCCAAAGACTTTTCGCCTTTGAGCAAACTCGCAGTAAAATGGAAGACTTTGCACTACGCACAGCAGCACAATGAGCCCAAGCAAATCAAAAACAGCACCCGCTGAATCCGCCCAAGCGGTACCAGCCTCCTTCGAAGAAGCGGCAGCCGAACTGGAGGCACTGGTCGATACCATGGATTCCCAGAATCTTGGACTGGATCAATTGTTGACCGATTACAAGCGCGGTGCTTATCTCGTGAAGTATTGTCGGGACCGATTGAGCCAGGTTCGCAAAGAGGTGACCGAGATTGAACAAGCCTTGAACAAACCAGTCGACGAAGGTGATCAGTGAGCTTCCCTCAACCTATTAAGCTGAATTGGTTTGATGAAACCCGCGCGGGTTTTGAGGACATATTGTGTGAGAAGCTTAAGCAGCGCAAAGGCCCTTCAACCGTGCTTAACGAGGCCATTGAATATGCTTTGCTGGATGGCGGCAAACGCCTGCGGGCCATGCTGGTATTTTCTGCTGGCCACGCTGTGGGCACGCCTGTAGGCGAACTAAGCGATGCGGCCTGTGCCATCGAGGCCATGCACGCCTATTCGCTGGTTCACGACGACTTGCCTTGTATGGACAATGACGTGTTGCGCCGTGGCAAGCCGACTTGTCACGTTAAATTTGGCGAAGCATTTGCTTTGTTGGCTGGTGACGCATTGCAAACCACTGCTTTTCAGTGGCTTGCAGAATCAGGCCAAGGCAGTGTGCAGGTTCGTATGCAACAAATTGCGGCCTTGGCCGGTGCTTCCGGTGTTCAGGGCATGGCTGCAGGGCAGGCCATTGACCTTGCGCATGTGGGCAAACCCATGGACTTGTCTGCACTTGAAAACATGCATGCGCGAAAAACTGGCGATTTGATTAAAGCCTCGGTTCGCATGGGTTATGTCAGCAACCCCGACATTTCAAACGTTGAAAAGGAAGGATTAGAGGCCTACGCCCATTGTTTGGGCTTGGCATATCAGGTAATAGACGACATATTAGACGTGGAATCCACCAGCGAAGTGCTCGGCAAAACGTCGGGCAAAGACGCACTGAACAACAAACCCACTATGGTGAGTTTAATGGGGTTGGGCGAAGCCAAAGCGCTGTTGACTCGGCTTCGCGAGCAAGCACTGAGCGCCTGTGACGCCATTGCGCCGCAACGCAGAGCCCCGCTGGAATCCCTTGTAGAATTGATTACAAACCGGAAATCATGACCGATCTGCTGAAAAAAATTGATTGCCCCGCAGACTTGCGGCGATTGTCTGAAAACCAGCTGCCCAAGTTGGCCGATGAGTTGCGCAATTACATTGTGGAGCAAGTGGCCAAAACCGGCGGGCATTTGTCATCCAACCTGGGTACAGTCGAATTGACTGTGGCCTTGCACTATGTGTTCAACACACCGAACGATCGCGTCGTTTGGGACGTGGGCCATCAAACGTATCCGCACAAAATTTTGACTGGGCGCCGTGAGGCCATGCCCGGTTTGCGTCAGTACGGCGGTATATCCGGTTTTCCCAAGCGTTCGGAATCCGAATACGATGCCTTTGGTACTGCACACTCCAGCACCTCCATTTCTGCCGCCTTGGGTATGGCCGTGGCCTCCCGCAATTTGGGCGTAAACCGCAAGCACATTGCGGTGATCGGCGACGGTTCGATGACAGCCGGCATGGCTTTCGAGGCCCTGAATAACGCGGGTGTTACCCCCGACATCGATTTGCTGGTCATTTTGAATGACAACGACATGTCGATTTCACCGCCTGTGGGTGCGCTGAACAAATACCTGGCCAAGTTGTTGTCTGGCCGCATGCTGAACAATGTGAAAGAAGTCGGCAAGGGCATTTTGGGCGTGGCCCCACCCTTGTACGAACTCGCGCACCGGCTCGAAGAGCATGTGAAAGGCATGATGAGCCCGGCCACGCTGTTCGAAGAATTTGGTTTTAACTATTACGGCCCGATCGACGGCCACGATCTGGATGCCTTGGTGCCTACGTTGCAAAACCTGCGTGCCATGAAAGGCCCGATTTTTCTGCATGTGATCACCAAAAAGGGAGCAGGTTACAAGCTGGCCGAGCAAGACCCTGTGCTGTACCACGGCCCCGGCAAGTTCGATCCAAGCATTGGCATTCAAAAGTCAACCACGCCCAAGCCACCCACTTACACCCAAATTTTTGGCAAGTGGCTGTGCGACATGGCGCAATCGGATCGCAAACTGGTGGGCATTACCCCCGCCATGCGCGAAGGTTCGGGCATGGTTGAATTCGAGCGACGCTTTCCCTCACGGTATTTTGACGTGGGCATTGCAGAACAACACGCGGTTACCTTTGCGGCAGGTTTGGCCTGCGAGGGCATGAAACCCGTAGTAGCCATTTACTCCACTTTCTTGCAACGTGCCTACGACCAGCTGAATCACGATGTGGCCTTGCAGAATCTGGATGTTACTTTTGCCCTGGACCGAGCAGGTTTGGTGGGGGCCGACGGTGCAACCCACGCCGGCAATTACGATGTTGCCTATCTGCGGTGTATCCCGAATATGATCATTGCTGCACCGTCCAACGAAGACGAGTGTCGCAAGTTGCTGACCACGGCTTATCACTATCCTGGTTGTGCCTCTGTGCGTTATCCGCGTGGTATGGGGCCGGGCGTTGTGGCCGATGAATCGCTGGATTCGCTTGAAATTGGCAGGGCAATTGTGCGTTATTCGCCCGATGAGTCTGAGAATAAACTTGTAATTTTGGCATTTGGCTCCATGTGTGAACCAAGCCTTGAGGCTGGTCGTGCGCTGGGTGCCACTGTGGTGGACATGCGCTGGGTCAAGCCGATTGATGCAGAATTGTTACAACGGTTTGCAGAGCAGCGCTACAGCTTTGTGACTGTGGAAGAGGGCTGTATCATGGGTGGCGCTGGTTCGGCGGTAACTGAACATTTGCACGCCCAAGGCTTTAACAACGCAGTTTTGCAGCTCGGCTTGCCCGATGAATTCATCGACCACGGAGACCCTGCGCTCCTGCTCAAGAATCTTGGACTGGACGCCCAAGGCATAGAAACGTCCATCAAGCAGCACTATGGCGAGCTCTTTGATCGCCACACCAATGTGGTACGCCATGTAGCAGGGCGTTCCGCGAACACATGAGGAAGTTATGAATACACGTGACAAAGGCTTGGAGAATGCCGTGGCCACCAATCCAAACGACCAGGCTATTCCCGATGTCCAAAGCACCATCGATACCCGCCACATTGCAATCCAATCGGTGGGTATTCGTTCTGTCAAATATCCAGTTCTGATTGAACTACAGGGCCAAAAGCCCATGCCATCCGTGGCCGAGTTCGAAATGACCGTGTTTCTGCCCGCCGATCAAAAAGGCACGCACATGTCGCGTTTCATCGCCTTGCTGGAAGAGCAACAGGGTGCTGTGCTCACCGTGAGCGGTTTCCGCGCCATGTTGGTTGACATGTTGCAGCGCCTGGGTGCACCTTCAGGTCGCATCAAAATGGAGTTGCCTTACTTCCTGTCCAAGGTCGCGCCCATCAGCGGTGTTTCCAGTTTGATGGATTACCAGTTGACCCTGGAGGGTTCTGCCAACGAGCAAGGTCAAGACATTTACCTTACCGTGGTTGTACCTGTGACCAGCCTGTGCCCCTGCTCCAAGAAAATCTCCGAGTACGGCGCGCACAACCAGCGTTCGCACGTTACAGCCCGTGTCCAGTTGAAAGACGATGTGGACATTGCTCAGTTCATCTCGGCAATCGAGCAGCAGGCCTCTTGTGAGTTGTATGGTTTGCTCAAGCGCCCTGACGAAAAGTATGTAACAGAGCGCGCTTACGACAACCCCAAGTTTGTTGAAGACCTGGTTCGCGATGTTGCCATTGCCATGAACAAATTCACGCAGGTGGGGCAGTACACAGTGGAAGCTGAAAACTTCGAGTCAATTCACAACCACTCGGCGTATGCACGTATAGATCGAGCTTAAAGCCAGTTCTCATCGATTCTTCAGCACGCTGTAAGAATCAACCCCGACAATACGCACAAAATAAATGTCGGGGTGCGAGTACACCTCAGGAGCTATTCGGTTATGGCTGAACCACCCAAGGTCAAGCCCAAGGAATTCTTTATTCTCGGACTAACGTCAGGCGGGCGGCCTTTTCGTCCTTCCGATTGGGCAGAGCGCCTGTGCGGCGTGTTGTCTTGCTACCGCCCGCCTGGGCGCCAGCAGAGCCAGCAGCATTTGGCCTACAGCCCCTACGCCAAACCTATCTTGATGAACAACATTAAATGTGTGGTGATCGACGAGCGCTTGCGCGAAATCGAGCCCATGGCGATGACTTTCGTATTGAATTTTGCACGAGACAACGATTTGCAACTGCTTGACGCCTGCTTATTGCCCGACCCGGAGTAATGCGCGCAAGGCACTTTCTTTATTTTCGGAAAACACAAAAAGCCCCTTTTCAAAATCAAGGGGCTTTTTCATGTGAAACGGACTTTTCGTCAGGTGGAAAGCTGAACCAGCTTTCCCGGTCGCTAATTTAAGCGGCCATGCCTTTTACGAGCGCAGACAAGCGGGACTTGTTACGCGAAGCCTTGTTCTTGTGGACCAGGTCTTTGTCTGCCACGCGATCCAGAATGCTGGTTGTTTCGCGATACACTGCTTGTGCAGCGGCTTTGTCGCCTGCATCAACGGCAGCGCGTACTTTTTTAATCGCGGTTCTCATCGCTGAGCGAATGGCAGAATTGTGCGCATTTGCTTTGGCGGCTTGTTTTGCGCGCTTGCGCGCCTGTGCTGAATTGGCCATATTGCTTGTGTTCCAGGGTGTAGAATTCGAAAACCCGCAATTTTAACAAAATACTAGCCCTTTCACAATCACTATATGAATTTATTGAAATCGGCCGCTGCAGTCAGCGCCATGACGATGCTCTCCCGGATAACAGGTCTGATCCGAGAGACAATCACCGCGCGCCTCTTGGGGGCTGGGGCGGAGTCCGACGCTTTTTTCATTGCTTTCAGAATTCCAAATCTTTTGCGCAGATTGTTCGCCGAGGGTGCTTTTTCGCAGGCCTTTATTCCGATTTTGTCCCAAACAAACGCCACCGAGGGCAAAGCGGCTGCAGTCGATTTGGCGCGGCGTGTCAGTTCCTTGCTGTTTCTCTGTTTGTTGTTGATTGTTGTGTTGGGTGTTCTCGGCGGCAGCTGGGTGGTCATGGGCATGGCCAGTGGTTTGGAGCAAGGCAGCGAACAGTTTGAGCTGACTGTGCTGCTTACCCAATGGATGTTTCCGTACATCCTTTTAATTTCAATGGTGGCCTTGGCCTCGGGCTTGTTGAATACCTTCCGATCATTTGCATTGCCTGCTTTTGCGCCGGTGTTGCTCAATGTCAGCTTTATTGCGGGCGCCTTGCTACTTGCCCCTTATTTTGATCAAGCGGTCAAGGCATTTGCCATTGCTGTCATGGTTGGTGGTGTGTTGCAGGTGGCTGTGCTTTGGTATGGATTGGCCCGCACGGGGTGTTTGATCAACCCGTTTGCCGGATTTGGATCCATAAAAGCCGCCTGGCAGGACGATCGGGTTCGTCGAGTATTGAAGAACATGGTGCCTGCAACCCTGGCGGTGTCTGTGGCGCAAATCAGCTTGATCATCAATACCAATATTGCATCACATCTGGACAAGGGCAGTGTGTCCTGGATTTCTTATGGCGACCGCTTGATGGAATTTCCCACCGCCTTGTTGGGGGTTGCCTTGGGCACCGTGCTGTTGCCTTCGCTTTCTGCAGCCGCCACCCGCAGTCACGAGGAGTATTCCCGCCTGATGGACTGGGGGCTACGCCTGACCGTTGTACTGGTGCTGCCTGCCGCTGTGGGCATGGGGCTGTTCTCGGATGCCTTGGTGGCCTTGCTGTTTCACTATGGCCGTTTTGATGCCAATGATGTGGCCATGACCAGTCAGGCCGTTGTCGCTTATAGCTTGGGCTTGGCAGGTTTGGTATTGGTGAAAATTCTTGCCCCTGGTTTTTATGCCAAGCAGGATATTCGCACCCCGGTAAAAATTGGCATTGCGGTGGTGCTGGCTACCCAGCTCATGAACCTTGTCACCGTGCCTTTGCTGGGGCATGCGGGTTTGCCGCTCAGCATCAGCGGAGGGGCTTTGTTGAATGCTGGGGTGCTGTATTGGGGGCTGCGCAGGCGTGGCTTGTACACGCCATCAACGGGTTGGGCCGTTTATTTTGTCAAAGTGTTGGCGGCTGCCGTGGTCATGGGTGTCGCGCTGTGGTTCATGAATCAGCAATTTGACTGGCTTGCAATGGCCTCAACGCCGCTGTTGCGGGTTGGTATTGTACTGGGAGTAATCGGGGTGTGTGGTGCAGTGTATTTTGCTGTATTGGCCGCTTTGGGTTTGAATCCGAAGCGCTTGGTTCGCAAGCCTGCAGTTTGATTGCTTGCGGCACCCCGAACAGGGCGCTGCAAGCAGGTTTGAATTACTTCAATGCGTCAAAGGCGCGGCCTTTGATTTCTTCAACGCTGCCAACACCAGCAATTTTTCGGTATTGGGGCGCATTGGCATCGCCTGTGGCTGCCCATTGACCATAGTAGTCCACCAAGGGGCGTGTCTGCTTTTCATACACTTCAAGGCGCTTCTTGACGGTTTCTTCCTTGTCGTCGTCACGCTGAACCAAAGGCTCGCCTGTCACGTCATCAATGCCTTCCTGTTTGGGGGGATTGAATTTAACGTGATAAGTCCGGCCTGATGCAGGGTGAGTACGGCGGCCGCTCATTCGATCAATGATTGCGTCGTGGGGAACATCAATTTCCAGCACGAAATCAATTTTTACGCCAGCCTCTTTCATGGCCTCAGCTTGTGGAATGGTGCGGGGAAAGCCGTCAAACAAGTAACCATTGGCACAGTCGGATTCTTTCAAACGTTCTTTCACCAGGTTAATGATGATTTCGTCTGAAACCAGGCCGCCACTGTCCATGACTTTTTTAGCCTCAATGCCCAAGGGGGTGCCTGCTTTGACTGCAGCGCGCAGCATGTCGCCGGTGGAAATTTGGGGAATGCCAAATTTTTCTTTGATGAATGTCGCCTGCGTGCCTTTACCAGCACCGGGCGCTCCCAATAGAATTAAACGCATAGTCGCCTCAAGAGTTTTAAATCTGCTGGCCTGTTGTACAAGACGCGTTGTTTACAACAGGCAATGTTTTTTGGCCGGTTATTCTTATTCGAGGCCTTCGCGATTATGGGTGGTTCAACTTGCAGAAAACTTACCCACAGGCGGACTCGAATATTTCTTCATGGTCGTTCAGCCTTAACGAGACCCGAACAATGTCCTGACTTTTTCCAGGTCTTGCACGGTGTCTACCCCGGGAAGCGGGGCATCCTGAATCATACACACTTTTATACGAAAGCCATTGGCCAGCGCCCGCAGTTGTTCAAGTGATTCAAGCACTTCGATTCGGGCTGGGGGCAGTGTTTGATACACCTTGAGAAAACGGGCGCGGTAGGCGTACAAGCCAATGTGGCGAATACCCAGCTGCCCTGCAGGTGCACCTGTTGGCCAGGATTCCAAGGCATACGCATCTCGCGGGTAAGGAATCGGGGCCCGGGAAAAGTAAAGCGCTTCACCGTCTTCCCGCATGGCGATCTTCACCACATTGGGGTTCTTGAATTCTTCCCAGTTGTCGATGGTGTGCCCACACGTCGCAATGTCTTGCGCGTCGTCCAGCAAAGCTTTGGCCACCAGGTCAATCAGGGCAGGGTCAATCAGGGGTTCGTCACCCTGCACGTTCACCACCACCGTGTCGTCGGCCCAGCCTTTGATCTGGGCTACTTCTGCAATTCTGTCCGTACCGGTTGGCCAGTCACCACGCGTCATGACAACCTGCAGGCCATGCGCTTTGCACACCGTCTCAATGTCAGGGTGATCCGTGGCCACCAGCACTTCGTCGGATCCAGACTTCAAGGCCTGTTCAGCCACGCGCACCACCATGGGTTTGCCCGCAATGTCGAGTAGCGGTTTGCCGGGCAGGCGGGTGGATGCATGACGGGCCGGAATGACGGCTTTGAACATGGGGCTTAAGGGTTGGAAGTTGAAACGGGTTCAGCCTGATCCACCAGCATGATGGGGATTCCATCTCGCACAGGAAATGCGAGTTTGTCAGCTTTGCACACCAGGTAGCCGTCGCTTGGCCGTTTTACAAGTGGCCCTTTGCAGATGGGGCAAACCAGGATATCAATCAATTGTGGGTCCAATGCAATCCTCTAGGGCTTGTGTCAGGGCGGGGGGCAGTGTGACGCTTATCTCGGCCACCCACACCTTTGGGTTCGAATGATCCAATTTTACGGCATCTTTGCCGCTTGTGATCAGCACCTGTTGAATGAACTGTGCGCAAAAGTCTTCAGGATAGTTGAAATGATCCGGAAGTCCATGGCTGGCATCCAGGTTCAGGCCGGCAGACCGAAGCGCAGCGAACAATTTTTCCGGGTTGCCCATTCCGGTAAATGCCACTAATTTCAGCCCTTTCCAGTGTTCCTTGGCTTGGTCGATTGTCAAGAAAAGGCCAGAGCTCAGTTGACTGAATCCTGTCAGTTGAACCTGTATGGCGTGCCAATTGTTTTGAACCGGCCTGTTCAGTGCCTTGCTCAGCACTTGCGGTGCAATGTTAGAGCACAGCACCGCATCCACAGAGTCGAGTCTGGCGAGTGGCTCTCGCAAAGGGCCAGCAGGCAGAAGGCGACCATTGCCATGCGCGCGGGAATCAAACACAACCCATTCAAGTTGGCGGGCAAGGCGGTGATGTTGCAAACCATCGTCTGACACGATCAAACTCAAATCGGGGAAGTGTCGCAACAGAAGGTTGACCGCCTGGCTTCGATCGGCGCACACGGCCACCGGGCAACCGGTTTCATGGCTTAAAAAGAGAGGCTCGTCTCCTGCCTCACTTGCTGCAGGCAGTGTCTGCGCGGGGTCAATCAGCATGGGGGTTTGTGCTGAACGACCGTACCCACGGCTGACGATTCCGACCTGCTGACCATTCGCCAAAAAGTGTTGGCACACTGCCATCACGATCGGGGTTTTGCCGGCGCCACCCGCAATCAGATTGCCAATAACCAACACAGGAGGTCTGCAGGCTTTTTTGGCAGCGGCCGATTTTTTGTTTTGTCTGCTCACCCAGCGCAGGCTTTTGTAAATCAATTCGAGCAAACTTAAGGACAGACCGACGATGAGGCTTGGCTTGTGCTCGCCATACCAAATCTGAAGCAAGCCCGACTCAACCTGGGCCTTGCGATTCCCGGTGTTCATGGGGCTTTGCCGCCGGCAGTGGCGATCGATACCCTTGCAACGCCCAGTGAGGCCAGCATGTCCATGACCAGCACGACTGATTGATGCGTTGCTGCTGCGTCGGCCTCCACAATTGCCCTGCGTTCTTCGCCAGCCGGTTTCGCAGCCAAAGTCTTGCTGAGCTCGGTGCGCAATTGGGTTTCGGTCAGTACACTTTGAGCACCCAGTGCGTAATTGCCATCTCGACCTACTCGTATTCGCAGTGCTTCCGGCGGCGTGGTGTCTTCCTTCGCGCTTTGGGTGCCGGGCAGGTCTACCTCTAGTTGGCTCGGTTGCATGAACGTAGTCGACACCACCAAAAAGATAACAATCACCAACAACACATCAATGAGTGGAATGAGGTTGATGTCGGGTGCTTCAGTGCCTGTTTTTCGCTTGATTCTCAATGCCCGCCCCTCAGGCCTGTTTGCGCGAGTTGGCGTGCTGTTTGAGCAAATCTTCAAACGGCTTGAGCGAGTCGCCCATGTCATCGAGCAGGCTGTTGATCCGGATCCGGAACAGTCGATAGGCGACCAAGGCGGGAATGGCCACGATCAAGCCGAAAGCGGTGTTGTAGAGGGCCACGGCAATACCTGCGGCAATCGCTTCTGGCGTTTGAGCCCCGGAACCTTGAACAGCAAAAATTTCGATCATGCCAATGACCGTGCCCAGCAAGCCCATCAAAGGGGCGGCGCTGGCAATCATGGACAACACATCCAGGTGTTTCTCGAGCGTGTTTTGAATTCCGATTGATTTATCCTGCATCGCGGTCTCAATGCTCTCGTTCTTGTAGAACGCGGAAAGCCCTGCGGCCATCAAACCACCCAACGCACTGTGTGCCTCTAGTCGGGCAATATTTTGTCGGTCTTTGAACTGGGGGAGGGTTTTGCAAACATCGGTCACCAGATTTTCAGGTATCAAGTCCTTCTTGCGTAAGGCCCAAATGCGTTCCAGCATGATTGCCAAGGCGACCACCGAACCAAAAATCAGAGGCCAAATTGGCCAGCCCGCCGCAGAAATGATTGACCACACAAGTAGACTCCTATTCAGTAAGACACGGACTCTAGCGAAAAAACCAACATTACACAAATTGCGCAGAAGTCGAAATATTTGTTCATTGTGGATAACTTTGGGGAAAAGCCCCTCAAATTTTTGAATTATCAGCTGCTTTTAAGAAAAATGAACTTTTTGTGCACTGTAATTTGTTTGTTTTTTCTTTTGTAATCAGTTGCTTATGTTTTTTCTCTTGTGTTCCGGGCATGTTGCACAGAAAGTAATCTTTTGTTATCGCATGTGGAAATGTTCTGGTTTTTTAGCCAGTTTGGTCTATAAATGATTGACTTAAAAACAGTTTTCTCGGTCAGCCAACTGGCGCGGCACTTGAATGATCATCTTCGAAATGAATTTGGTTCGATCCGGATTCAAGGCGAAGTGGCGGCGTTTACCCGTGCTTCTTCCGGGCATTGGTACTTGGCGTTGAAAGACGAATCTGCTCAATTGAAGGCGGTCATGTTCCGCCAACGCAATGTCCTTGCAGGCTTTTTTCCAGCTGTGGGGGACAAAGTCGAGGTGCTTGCCCAACTGGCCATGTACGAGCAACGTGGCGAACTGCAGTTGATCGTTGATGTGATCAAGAAAGCCGGGCAGGGCAATTTGCATGAGCAGTATTTGCAACTGAAAACCAAGTTGACCCAGGAAGGCTTGTTCGATTCTGGTCGCAAACGTTCACTTCCTTCTGTTGTATTCAATCTTGGCGTGATTACCTCTTTGCAAGCCGCAGCGCTTGCCGATGTAAAACAGGCTCTGGCTCGGCGCGCGCCCCATGTCGAATATTCCGTTTATCACACCGCAGTACAGGGCGAGCAGGCGGCAGCGCAAATTATTGAGGCCTTGCGCAAGGCCGACCAAGCAGGTCACCAGGCGCTTGTGCTTTGCCGCGGCGGTGGTAGCCTGGAGGATCTGTGGTGTTTCAACGTAGAGGCTGTTGTGCGCGCGGTGGCGGCGTGTAAAACGCCAATCGTGGTTGGGGTGGGGCATGAAACCGATGTGACGCTGGCCGAGTTTGCCGCAGATTTGCGTGCTGCAACACCGACTGCCGCCGCTGAATTGATCAGCCGGCCTACGCGTGAATTGCTGGCCGAGATTCAAGGTTTGCATATGGGCTTGCGCAAAGCCTTGCGTCACCGGGCTCAAATGCTGGTTCAGCGCGTGGATCGTGCCGAGCTGGGCTTGCTGACACCCACGGCTTATTTGAATTCTCTTGAGTCACGCTTGAGTAACGCCAGTAGCCGTTTGCCAAAGCTGGTGGAGCGTGGACTGGTGCAACAGTCCAACTCGATTGGCGGTTTGTGGCAATCGATGTCACTTGAAATGGAGGCCTCGCAAAATTCGGTGGGCCGAAGCACTCAATTTCTGCAAAGTGCGCTTTTGGCGGCTCAGCGACGGCGCATGGCCGCATTTGATTCAAGCATCGAGCGTTTGGGTTCTGTGGTCGAGGCTGTTTCCCCTCAAAGAACCCTTGAGCGAGGTTATGCTTTTTTGCAGCCAGAAGGTCGTGATACGGTGATTCGCTCTGTGGCGGATGTGCAAACGGGCGATGGTTTGCGCGCCACCCTGGCTGACGGGGAAATTGTGGTGAATGTTCGCGAGAAAACAGAGCTGCGCGGAACGTTCAACAAGGATGTCAAAAAATCAAGATAGAATCAGAGGGGTTGAAATGCCGGGTTTTGCCCCAAGCTGAAGTTTTCGTATTGATTGAAGTGAGAGAGGATACTGATATGCAACACACACTGCCCGAACTGCCCTACGCGATGGACGCGCTGGCTCCCCATATTTCCAAAGAAACACTGGAATACCACTACGGCAAGCACCATGCTGCTTACGTTACAAATCTGAACAACCTGGTAAAGGGCACTGAGTTTGAAAACTCTGGCCTGGAAGACATCGTCAAGAAGTCGACCGGCGGCGTATTCAACAACGCAGCGCAAATCTGGAACCACACTTTTTATTGGCATTGCCTGTCACCCAATGGTGGCGGCGCACCAAGCGGCAAACTGGCTGACGCAATCAATGCCAAATTCGGCAGCTTTGATGCATTCAAGGAAGCATTTACAAAAAGTGCAATCGGTAATTTTGGTTCCAGCTGGACATGGTTGGTGAAAAAAGCAGATGGTTCTGTGGACATTGTGAACACCAGCAACGCTGCCACACCGTTGACTACCCAGGACAAGCCCCTGTTGACCTGCGATTTGTGGGAACACGCTTACTACATCGACTATCGCAATGCCCGCCCCAAGTACGTTGAGACTTTCTGGAACCTGGTGAACTGGGAATTTGCATCCAAGAATTTCGAAGGCTAAATTTTTCGAAATCAGATTGAGAAGACCGACCCTCGAGTTGTGCAGCATGTGCAACAAAGGGTCGGTTTTTTTATGTTCGTTATTGTTGTGTGTCCTTGGCTTGTTCGGGCAGATGCAACTGCTCGCCTGCCTCAATACCGAGTTTTGAGAACCAGCCCTGATTCATTTCCAGTGCAAACCTGGCGCTGCCACTGGAGCAGTGAATATTTGCCGTACCGGCTTTCATTGGCTCAATATTCAGAATGACTCCGTTGCTGTCTGCAAAGGCCACATCGAGATCAATCAACGTGTTTTTCATCCACATGCACTGGGTTTCGCTGTGTTTGAACACAAAAAGCATCCCAGCGTTTTTTCCTAGATTTTGTCGGTTCATCAAACCAATTTGGCGGGTTAGGTCGCTGTTGGCAAGCTCGGCTTTCACGACATGTTCGCCCACACGAATCTGTACGATTGGCAATTGCGCCTGAACCGGTCCAGCCGCATTGCTTATGCAGGCAGCCAAGCCCAGTGCGGTCGCCGCCAGTGTCAGCCTGAATGTGGCGCGGTGATTGTTCATTTGATCAAAGTGCATGAAATCTGGTTCCTGTCAGAGATCTGAAAGAAGATGGCGTTATTATACGGCTTGGCGCAATAAGGAATGCAATTTCATATTGCGAAATAATTGTGATTTTCGTAGTGAAGGGATACACTAGAGTGTTCCCTCTAACACACCAGAGAAGCAGCGGAGAGACCATGTACCAACACATTAAAGTCCCATCAGTCGGCGAAAAAATCACGGTCAATAGTGATTACTCGTTGAGCGTACCCGATCAACCCATCATTCCATACATCGAAGGCGATGGCACTGGCTTTGACATTACACCAGTGATGATCGACGTGGTCGACGCCGCTGTGGCCAAAGCATACGGTGGCAAGCGCAAGATCAGCTGGATGGAAATTTACGCCGGTGAAAAGTCCACCAAGGTGTATGGCCCCGATGTGTGGCTGCCTGAAGAAACCCTGGAAGTGTTGAAAGAATATGTGGTGTCTGTAAAAGGCCCGCTGACCACGCCAGTAGGTGGTGGCATTCGTTCCATTAACGTTGCCTTGCGTCAGCAGCTTGATCTGTATGTGTGCTTGCGCCCTGTGCGTTACTTTACTGGCGTGCCCAGCCCGGTGAAAGAGCCCCACAAAACCGACATGGTTATTTTCCGTGAAAACTCGGAAGACATCTATGCAGGCATTGAATACGAAGCCGAAACTGAGAAGGCCCAAAAACTGATCAAGTTTTTGCGCGAAGAAATGGGCGTGAGCAAAATTCGCTTCCCCGAAACTTCGGGTATTGGTATTAAACCCATTTCCAAGGAAGGTACCGAGCGCCTGTTCCGCAAGGCAATCCAGTACGCGATCGACAACAAAAAGCCTTCTGTGACTATTGTTCACAAGGGCAACATCATGAAGTACACCGAAGGCGCATTTGCAGCCTGGTCGTATGCATTGGCCAAGAATGAGTTTGGCGCAGAATTGCTGGACGGTGGCCCCTGGATGAAGATCAAGGCAGCTCACGGCGATATCGTAATCAAAGACGTGATCGCGGATGCCTTCTTGCAGCAAATCTTGTTGCGCCCTGCTGAATACAGCGTAATCGCCACCATGAATTTGAATGGCGACTATATTTCCGACGCGTTGGCTGCACAAGTGGGCGGTATTGGCATTGCCCCAGGCGCGAACTTGTCCGATTCCATCGCCATGTTTGAAGCCACACACGGTACGGCGCCCAAGTACGCGGGCAAAGATTACGTGAACCCAGGTTCGCAAATTTTGTCTGCAGAAATGATGTTGCGCCACATGGGTTGGGTTGAAGCGGCTGACCTGATCATCAGTTCAATGGAGAAGTCCATTTCTTCCAAGAAAGTGACATATGACTTCGCACGCTTGATGGAAGGCGCCACGCAAGTGAGCTGTTCTGGCTTTGGTCAGGTCATGATCGACCACATGTAAGGCATTCGTCTGTTTGCCCCAAGAAAAAAGCCGGCTTGGGGCCGGCTTTTTTCTTAATCGATGGTTTGATTATTTTACTTATCAGGCGGCGCTGGTTGCGTCCATTACAGAGATGTTCTGAGCCTGCTTACCTTTTGGTCCATCCACCACTTCAAAAGTCACTTTCTGACCTTCTTTAAGTGTGCGGAATCCAGATGCCTGGATTGCTGAAAAGTGGGCAAATAGTTCATCACTCCCTTGATCTGGAGTAATAAAACCAAAACCCTTTGCATCATTGAACCATTTTACGGTGCCGGTCGCCATCGCGAAACCTCCTTCAAAAAACAATACTTCGATCGGAACGCAAGAACTTTCCGACAACTCGCCAGTCATAGCCAGCTTGACTCCTATTCTTTGACCTGTTTACGCTGGGGTCAACCATACAATAGATACATTTTTTCAGGGTTTACCCCTTGTAATAGACAGTATCTGTCTATATCTAGTTACATCCGGCTTTTTGGGTGATTAACCAAGTGGGACCAAAATTGCAAATTGGACTGAGGGTTTGCATATTTTTTGACGTGTTGCTGATTGAATTTTCAGGAAAATTTTCTAGCCTTCAATAAAGGCAGTGTATTGCTCTCTAATCCTTGTTGCGTGCCCCTTAGAAGTGATTACAATGAAGTTATGAGTTCGCAAAACAGTCCAACAACAGTCGTAGAGTCGCAGGCGCAAAAAGCGAAGCTGCCCCCGATGTATCAAGTCGTGCTCTTGAACGATGACTACACCCCCATGGAGTTCGTCGTGATTGTTTTGCAGAAGTTTTTTGGAAAGGGAAGGGAACAGGCCACCCAGATCATGCTGAAAGTGCATCGAGAAGGCAAAGGGGTCTGTGGGGTATATCCCAAGGACATCGCCTCGACAAAAGTCGAAATGGTATGCGGTTTCGCAAAGCAGCATCAACACCCGCTGCAGTGCGTGATGGAGGAAACATGATTGCGCAAGAATTGGAAGTAAGTTTGCACATGGCATTTGTTGACGCACGTCAGCAAAAGCATGAATTCATCACAGTAGAGCACCTGTTATTGGCCTTGCTGGACAATCCGTCCGCAGCAGAGGTGCTTCGTTCCTGCTCCGCTGATGTTGAGGAAATTCGCAAGAACCTGCAAAACTTCATCAAGGACAACACCCCTGTGGTGACAGGTCAGGATGAAGTGGACACCCAGCCAACACTTGGGTTCCAGCGCGTTATTCAGCGCGCCATCATGCATGTTCAAAGCACCTCGAATGGCAAGAAGGAAGTGACCGGCGCCAACGTACTGGTTGCAATTTTCGGTGAAAAGGATTCCCACGCCGTGTACTACTTGCACCAGCAAGGCATTACGCGTTTGGATGTGGTGAATTACATTTCCCATGGCATTACCAAAACACCACAGACACCCGCACCGAAGCCCGAAAATGCTCAAAACGAGAATCCGGAACAGGAAGCGGAGACTGCGCAAACCGTGGGTGACAAGCAGTCGCCCTTGGATCAGTACACGCAGAATCTGAATGCCTTGGCCAAGGAAGGAAAAATTGATCCCCTGATTGGTCGTGAGCAGGAAGTTGAGCGCGTCATTCAGGTGCTGTGTCGCCGCCGCAAGAACAACCCGCTGTTGGTGGGCGAAGCTGGTGTGGGTAAAACCGCGATTGCTGAAGGCCTGGCATGGAGAATCGTGCAGGGTGATGTACCCGAGATCTTGAGCAGTGCCCAAGTGCATTCGCTGGACATGGGCGCACTGCTGGCGGGTACCAAATACCGCGGCGATTTTGAACAGCGCTTGAAAGCAGTATTGAAGCAGCTCAAAGCCAATCCAGACTCGGTGTTGTTCATCGATGAAATTCACACTTTGATCGGCGCAGGCTCGGCTTCGGGCGGCACGCTGGACGCATCTAACCTGCTAAAGCCTGCTTTGTCGTCAGGTCAGTTGAAATGCATCGGCGCGACCACCTTCACCGAGTACCGTGGCATTTTCGAGAAAGACCACGCGCTGTCACGCCGCTTCCAGAAAATTGATGTGTCTGAGCCCACCGTGGAGCAAACCATTGAAATTCTGCGTGGCCTGAAAAGTCGCTTTGAAGACCACCATGGCGTGAAGTACTCAAGCGCTGCGATTTCTGCCGCTGCAGAATTGTCTGCCAAATTCATCAACGATCGCCATTTGCCCGACAAGGCCATTGACGTGATCGATGAAGCCGGTGCGGCTCAACGTATTTTGCCGAAAAGCAAACAACGTAAAACAATTACCAAAGGCGACATTGAGGATATCGTGTCGAAAATCGCCCGCATTCCGCCTCAGTCGGTCAACACCGACGACCGGAACAAGCTGGCCACGCTTGATCGCGACCTGAAAGCCACTGTGTTTGGTCAGGATCCAGCCATTGATGCGCTGGCCAACGCGATCAAAATGTCGCGTGCCGGTTTGGGCAAGGCCGACAAGCCAATTGGTTCATTCCTGTTCAGCGGCCCCACTGGTGTGGGCAAAACCGAGGTGGCCAAGCAGTTGGCATTTGTCCTTGGTATCGAGATGCTGCGTTTTGACATGTCGGAATACATGGAACGCCACGCCGTATCACGCTTGATTGGTGCGCCTCCCGGTTATGTTGGTTTTGATCAGGGCGGTTTGCTGACCGAGGCCATTACCAAGAAGCCACATTGCGTGTTGCTGCTTGATGAAATCGAAAAGGCCCACCCGGACGTGTTCAACATTCTGCTTCAGGTGATGGACAACGGCACGCTGACCGACAACAACGGCCGCAAAGCCGACTTCCGTAACGTGATCATTATCATGACCACCAATGCGGGGGCGGAGGCTTTGACCAAGCGCGGTATTGGCTTCATGGAATCGAAGGTGCAGGGCGACGAGATGGAAGACATCAAGCGCATGTTCAGCCCGGAATTCCGAAATCGTCTGGATTCAGTGATTTCCTTCCGTGCGCTTGATGAAGAAATTATTCTTCGTGTGGTCGACAAGTTCCTGATGGAGCTTGAAGAACAATTGCACCAGAAGAAAGTGGATGCTGTATTCACCGATGAATTGCGCACACACCTGGCCAAAAAGGGTTTCGACCCGTTGATGGGTGCTCGCCCAATGCAGCGCTTGATCCAGGACACCATTCGAAAAGCTTTGGCCGACGAACTGTTGTTTGGCAAGTTAGTGAACGGTGGCAAGGTGACTGTGGACCACGATGAAGAAAACGACCAAGTGTCGCTGACTTTTGACGAAGGCTCATCGGGCCAAGAGTCTGAAAGTGGCACCGAAGTGGCGGTGGACTAACACACACCTAAACAGCTGACCCAACAGCATGCCTGAGTGCCCTTGTGGGGGTCTACTCAGGCATTTTCTTTTGCGGCTGCGTGTTTGTAGGTGCTAACTGCTCACCTTCCCCAGGCAACTGCGATTTCTTCCCTTGTTTTTGGCTTGGTACAGTGCCTGATCAGCTTCAGCCATTGTGCGGTCAATGCTGTCAAGGTGCGCAATATTGCAAATACCGGCTGAAAACCCGACCGTGCAATTCCCGTTCAAGCGGATTCTATCGACAATTCTTTGTGTGTCGTCGGCAGTGCAGTTGGGTAGCAGCACTGCGAATTCCTCGCCTCCAACGCGGGCAATCAGGTCGACAGGTCTGAAATTGCTTCTCAATGTTTCAGCAAATTCGCGAAGCCGTATATCTCCGGCTTCGTGACCAAAGGTGTCGTTGTATTGCTTGAAGTAATCGATATCGATAATGGCCACGCTGCCTTGCAGTTGATTTTCCCTTTGCATTTTTCGCAGGTATGCGCTGCTAAGGTCTTGCCAGCCCCGGCGATTGAGCAGGCCTGTGAGTGGATCGGTGCGAGCCTGGTTGCTGAGGTGAAGCAGTTCAATTGCGAAACGCTTGCGCAATGTTGATTGGCGCCACAGTGTCAGGCTGACAAAACTCACGGAATGAAGCAATACGATGAGTGGCAGTATCAAGTTGTTGCGTTGTAATTGATTGACCTTGTCGTCGGCTACCTTGGCATCGTTTTTCAAGGTGACATTGAATACCCCAAGCTCAATTAACCAAAGCTCGATGCGTTTGGGGTCGGGTCGGCCAAGCCGGGCAAGTTGCTGATCCATCACGATCAGGTGTTCTCGAAGGCTGGAAGCTGACACCGTCAAGCCGCTGTGGGGGTTAATGGCCTCGATCACTGCCAATCTGGCGGCAAGTTGATTCAGTAATTCTTGGGGCGAACTATATCCACGTGTTTCCAGGCCAAGTTTTGTTTCATAGGTGTGCTGATTGCCAAGATGATGCAAGGCAGTGCTTTGTACGATCAGATCCTGCAATGAAATTTCAAGAAGTCTTCTTTGGGCCAGTTCACCTTGAATTTGATGCGCCTGGCTGTAATTGAACAAGGCAACTGCGGCCAGAATGGCGCAGAGTATCAACCAAAAATAGCGGATGGTTTTTTCTGAACAGGGGCGCAGGTGTTTGATTGCATGAACCCACCATGTGCGGCCTGTGGTTGCGCTTGGTCCGCTGCCCCCTGAGTCCATTGTTTTCCTAATGATTCACAATGACACTCAGTGGCAAAACTTTGTGGGTAGGTTCCCTAGCGTGTTCCGGTACTGCCGAATCCGCCTTCTCCGCGTTCGCTGGGCGTAAAGTCGCTGACCACTTTGAAGTCAGCATGTGCAACTGGCAGTATGACCAGTTGGGCAATTCGTTCCATGGGTTCAATGGTCACTGGCACCAGGCTGCGGTTCCAGGCCGAGACCATGAGCGGGCCCTGGTAGTCGGAATCGATCAGACCCACGAGGTTACCGAGTACCAAACCTTTTTTATGTCCTAAACCGGAACGAGGCAGAATGGTGGCGCAGTAATTGGGGTCGCCGATGTACATGGAAAGCCCTGTGGGCACGAGTTCGGCCTGCCCTGGTTGTAAGGTTAGTGCTTCGCCCAGGCAGGCACGCAGGTCGATACCCGCGCTGCCAGGTGTGCCGTAGGCGGGCAGTTGATCTTGCATGCGTGGGTCGAGAACTTTCAGTTCAACTTGAATTTTCATGGAGTGTGTAGGTTCAGGAATATTTGGAAATGAAGGTCAATAGGGTTTGTGCAGCTTCAAGCTTGTTCATGCTACCCAAGTGTTCAGGCTTGAGTTTCTTGCTGTAAATAGTCAGTTCGGTGTGATCCGCGCCCAAGGCATGTTGCGCCAGATTGCCGACAATGAATTGCGCTTTTTTGCTGTCCAGCTTGCGACTTGCGTATTCATCGAGATTTTCTGTCTCCGCGGCAAAGCCGACCACTGTCAGCGGCTTTTTGCTTGTACCGGCGAACGCACCCACTTCCGCAAGTATGTCCGGGTTCAGTTCGAATTCCATGTGCAAGCCAGCAGGCTGATCATTCTGTTTTTTCTGCTTGTGCGTGCTTGGATTTTTAACACCATAATCGGCCACTGCCGCTACACCAACAAACAGGTCGCTTTGCTCAATTTGGCTGAACACAGCGGCATGCATCTGTTTGGCCGATTGAACAGACAACATGCGCACGCCATAGGGTGCGGGCAGGGCGGTGGGGCCGCTTACCAAATTGACTTCAGCACCCATGAACCAGGCAGCCTGTGCAAGGGCGTATCCCATTTTTCCGCTAGAGCGATTGGTGATGCCGCGCACCGGGTCGATGGCTTCGAATGTGGGCCCAGCAGTTAACAACACTTTTTTGCCTGCCAGTGGTTTGGGGTTGACTGCACGGGCCAGCTCAAGCACCACTTCAAAGGGTTCCAGCATGCGGCCGCTACCCACCTCGCCGCAGGCTTGTTCGCCCGCTGCAGGACCAAATACATGCACGCCATCATGTTTTAACTGGCTTACATTGCGCTGGGTGGCTGGGTTGTTCCACATTTCCACGTTCATGGCAGGCGCAATGGCCATTGGGCAGTTGCGGGCCAATACCAGGTTATCCAGCAGATTGTCGGCAAAGCCGTGTGCATATTTGGCCATGGAATTGGCAGTGCAGGGTGCGATCAACAAGAAATCGGCATTGCGGCTGATGTCGATGTGCGGCATGCCACGGTCGGCGCTCAGTTGATCGTTGTGTTCTAACGGCCATTGCGACACGTGTACTGTTTTGCCAGAGAGCGCCTGAAAGGTGAGTGGGGCAATAAACCGGGTTGCCGATTCAGTCATGACCACTTGAACTGAGCAGCCTTGTTTGACAAGCAGGCGAACCAGCTCAGCAGACTTGTAGGCCGCAATGCCGCCACACACACCCAACACCACGCGCAGTTGGTTTAAACCGGGAAGCTGTGGCAATTCGATTGGGCGCATGGGCTGAAAACCTTATTCGCTTTTTTCGGGTTTGGCGGCTTTGTGTTCTTTGTTAAAGAACAGCTCATCAATGATCAAGCCGATTGCACCTATGGTAATTGTAATGTCGGCCACGTTGAACGCAGGCCAGTGGTAATTGCCGACATAAAAATCGAGAAAGTCGATGACCGCACCGTGTGCAACACGGTCAATCAAATTGCCGATCGCTCCGCCCAAAATACAGGCCAGGCAGAACATTGCGAATTTGCGATGGCTGGAGGAGCGCATCATGAACAGAATGACGATGGACGCGATGACTGCCACAGCCGATAGAAAGTGCTTTTGCCAGCCCGCCTGGTCGGCCAGAAAGCTGAATGCAGCACCCGGATTAAGCACGTAGACCAAATTGAAAAAACTTGTGATTTCAACTACGGCGCCCAAATCAAGGCGTGATTGAACCCAAAGTTTACTGATTTGATCGATCAAAATAAGCAGCAATGAAAAGCCGATCCAGGGAAGAATGGATTTTTTGGGTGGTTTCAAAGCAGTGGTTGCCCTGGCTGGTTTTCTTGGCATGGGTTTAGACATGGTTGCGCACCTCGCCTTCACCAAACAGGTTGCTTACACAGCGGCCACAGATGCCAGGGTGTTCGGGGTCGGCACCCGTGTCGGGTCGCACATGCCAGCAACGCTCGCACTTTTCACCTTCGGCAATACCCACTTCAATTTTCTCCTCAGCGGCTTGAACAGTTTCAATTTTGGAAACAATGAACAGGAATTTCAGGTCATCGCCCAGGCTTGCGGCGGCTTTGTAAAGGTTGGCTGGCAAATGAAGCGTTGCGGTGCCCTGCAGGGACGAGCCAATTTTGCCATCGGTGCGCAGGTTTTCCAGTTCTTTGACCACACCCGCACGCAGCGCCAGCAGTTCGGCCCATTTGGTACCAAGTTCATCAGCGTTGTCCACGCCGGGTACTTTGTAAAACTCATTGCAGAAAATGGATGGCTCCACATTACCCATCACTTCACGAGCCGCTTCGGCTGTGAAGCTGAGAATAGGCGCCATGAGGCGTAGTAGCGAATGTGTAATGTGATACAGCGCGGTTTGCGCGCTGCGGCGTGCTTTGGAATTCCCGCCAGTGGTGTACAGGCGGTCTTTCAACACGTCCAGGTAAAACGCGCCCAAATCCTCGGAACAGAAAATTTGAAGCTTGCTGACAATGGGGTGGAACTCGTACTTCGTGTAATGCGCTTCGCATTCGCTTTGCAATTTAGCGAGCAGCGTGAGTGCGTATTGATCCACTTCGGCCAGTTCTTCGGTGGGAACTGCTTCAGTGGCGAAGTCGAAATCAGAAATATTGGCCAACAAAAAACGCAGGGTGTTGCGAATGCGTCGATAGCTTTCAACCACCCGTTTCAAAATTTCATCTGAAATGGTCAGTTCGCCAGAGTAATCAGTGCTGGCCACCCACAGGCGCAAAATTTCAGCGCCCATTTTGTCGGACACCTGTTGGGGCGCAATCACATTGCCCACTGATTTGCTCATTTTGCGACCCTGGCCATCGACCACAAAACCGTGGGTGAGCAGGGCTTTGTAGGGCGGAACACCATTGATCATGCAGCTGGTGAGCAATGAAGAATGAAACCAGCCTCGGTGTTGGTCGGAGCCTTCAAGGTACAGGTCGGCGGGAAAGTGACTTTCATCGGCATGGCTGCCACGCAACACCGTTTCGTGCGTTGTGCCCGAGTCGAACCACACATCCAGTGTGTCGGGGTTCTTGATGTAGTCCTTTGCTTGCTCACCGATCAAGTCTTCAACAGACAGGTGTTGCCAGGCTTCAATGCCTTGTTTCTCGATGAGTTGGGCAATGGTCTCGATCAGCTCGGGTGTGCGTGGGTGTAATTCACCGGTTTCGCGATGCACCAGAAAAGCCATGGGTACACCCCACTGGCGTTGACGCGAGAGGGTCCAATCGGGCCGGTTGGCAATCATGGCATGCAGGCGAGCTTTGCCCCAGGCCGGGAAAAATTCGGTGGCTTCAACGCCCGCAAGTGCTTTTTCCCGCAAGCTGCCGCTGCCATCAATGGAATGCACGTCCATGCCGGCAAACCATTGCGAAGTGGCTCGATAAATGATGGGGGTTTTGTGGCGCCAGCAATGCATGTAGCTGTGGCCGAACTTCACCTGTTTGATGAGCGATCCCAGTTCAATCATTTTCTCGACGATCAGCGGGTTGGCTTTCCAGATGTGCAGCCCACCAAAGAAGGGCAGGGAGTCAGCGTACACACCATTGCCCATGACTGGGTTGATGATGTCGGCGTCTTTCAGACCATAAGCTTTGCTGGTCAAGAAGTCGTCTACGCCATAGGCGGGCGAGCAATGCACAATGCCGGTACCTGTATCGGTACTCACATAGTCAGCCAAGTACACCGGGCTTAGGCGATCGTAGAAGGGATGATGAAAAGCAACGCCTTCAAGCTTGGCACCTGAAGCGGTGGCAATCTCAGAACCTTCCAGTTCATAGCTTTCAAGGCAGGGCTTCACACGTTCTTGCGCCAGCAACAAATACTTGCTACCCACATCCACCAGGCTGTACACCAGTTCCGGGTGCATGTTCAGCGCCTGGTTGGCAGGCAGGGTCCAGGGGGTTGTGGTCCAGATCACCAACTGCCCAGGTTTGGCTTGCAGGGTGGCCAGTGGCACATTGAAAGCGGCTGCAAGTTTGTCGAGGTTCTCTGCGTTGAAAGCGAACCCCACATCGACTGCGATGTCCTGTTTGTCTTTGTATTCCACCTCGGCTTCAGCCAGGGCAGAGCCGCAATCGAAACACCAGTTCACGGGTTTCAGGCCGCGGAACACGTAACCTTTTTCCATGATCTTGCCCAGGGCGCGAAGTTCATCCGCCTCGTTGCCAAAATTCATGGTTTTGTAAGGGTTCTCCCAGTCGGCCAGCACGCCCAAGCGAATGAAGTCCTTTTTCTGCCGTTCAATTTGCTCAGTGGCGTAGGCGCGGCTTTTCTCTTGTACTTCCAGTGTGGGCTTGCCCTTGCCGTGGGTTTTTTCGATTTGAATTTCAATCGGCATGCCGTGGCAGTCCCAGCCGGGTACGTAACGTGCGTCGTAACCGGCCAGGCAACGGCATTTCACGATGATGTCTTTCAGGATTTTATTGACAGCGTGGCCAATGTGAATATCGCCGTTGGCATAGGGTGGGCCATCGTGCAGTACGAACTTTGGCTTGCCAGCCTTGGACTGGCGAATCACCTTGTACAGGTCTTCCTTGCACCATTGTTCAACCCAGTTCGGTTCCCTTGCCGGCAGGTTGCCGCGCATGGGGAAGGGGGTGTCGGGCAGGTTCAGTGTGTTCTTGTAATCCATGTCGGGTTAGCAGCCTGTATTTGAAATCTGGGGTTGGTTGGCGGCCAGCAAAGTCATGGCTTGTGTCGTGTCTTTGTGCATTTGCTCAACCATCGTATCGAGTGAATCGAAGTGTTGCTCTGGGCGAATGTGCGCCAACACCTCGAGGCGCAGCAACTTGCCGTAGGCATTGCCTTGCCAGTCTGGAATGAATGTTTCCAGCAAAATTTGATCGGATTGTTCAACAGTAGGGCGCACTCCCATGCTGGCTACGGCGGGCAGTGGGTGTTCTTCCAGACCATGCACCCACACCGCCAAAATACCGGTAAGGGCACTGGCCCGCCCTGCAATACGCAGGTTCATGGTGGGAAAGCCCAGCGTACGCCCCAGTTTTTTGCCGTGAACAATGTGCCCGGAGTAAACCAGAGGGTGCCCGAGCATGTGTGTGGCCTTTGCGATGTCTCCAGCCTTCAGGGCTTCGCGAATATTGGAGCTGGAAACGCGGCTGCCGTTGTTTTGAACTTCGGCAAGGTCGTTGACTGTGAAGCCCAGGGAGTCGCCCAAGCCTTTCAGCATGGTGAAATCGCCCGCCCGCTTGGCACCAAACCGGAAGTCGTCGCCGACCCAAACCTGTTTGGCATTCAATTGCTTCAGCAGCACTTCCTGAACAAAGGCCTCGGGGCTTAAGCTGGCCATGTGTTTGTCGAAGGGCAAAATGCACACTTGTTCAATACCACAACGCTTCATTTCAATGATTCGGTCTCGAAGTGTTGAAATGCGGTCAAGTTTGAAAGCCGGATTGAAAAATTCTTTCGGGTGCGGGTGCAAAGTCACCACGGTGGGCACCAAACCTTGCGCGTGTGCGGCGGACACCACACGGCGGAACAACTCGGCATGGCCGGAGTGAACGCCGTCGAAGTTTCCAATGGTGAGCGCAGTGCCCTTGGCAAATGTGTGTGGCCGGGGGCGGCGAATGATTTTCATACCGAGTGTGTCGGCTCTTTAGTGGTTGCAAAACAACCGGTCATTATAAGGCCTGAATGGTGAAAAATAGGGCTTTTTCGCCCGCACAGTGATAAACTCGCGCCATGCAAAATTCCACACCTTCCGTCGTCATTTTGATCTCGGGGCGAGGTTCAAACTTGAATGCCCTGATCGATCACGCCAAACAGACCGGGGCCTACCAAATTCGAGCAGTCATTTCCAACCGCCCAGCCGCGGCTGGCTTGGCTTTGGCGCAATCGGCGGGGCTCGACACGGCCGTTCTTGATCACACCGAATACGAAAGCCGAGAAGTCTTTGATGCAGCATTGGCTGGTTTGATCGATCAGTATCAGCCGGACTGGGTGGTGTTGGCAGGGTTCATGCGGGTGTTGACAGCAGGTTTTGTGAATCGTTATTCGGGGTGCTTGGTCAACATTCATCCTTCGTTGCTTCCCGCGTTCCCTGGCCTGAAAACTCACCAGCAAGCATTGGACGCAGGTGTGCGGGTGCATGGTGTCACAGTTCATTTGGTCACACCTGAACTCGATCACGGCCCCATTGTGGACCAAGCGCTGTTGCAGGTGATGCCCGAAGACACGGCAGAAAGCCTGGCGACTCGCGTATTGGCACTGGAGCATCAAATTTACCCCCGTGCACTGGCAGCTTTGGCCAGCGGGCAAATTAAAATGGTGGACGGGAAACTGCATGGCACTTTGGCCACAGCCCTGGTCCACGCAATTCAATAATCAGGAAATACAAGTATATGGTCGGCTCCACTAAAAACACCCCATTTCGAAAGCCAGTTAAACGGCGCGAAACCAAGGTAGAGCGCCAGGGCGCCCAATCGCGTTATGGCCTGGTTAGCACCGTGGCCCAGTTGATTGATTTGCTGGCCCAGTTCGAAGGCCCGGCAGACGCGGCAATTTCCCGGTTTTTCAAAGACCATCCCGAGCTGGGTGGGCGAGATCGCCCCATGGTGGCGGAGGCTGTGTACTGCTGGTTGCGCTATCGCTACAGAATTAACCACTTGGCACAGTCGGGCGAGGGTCCTTCTGTGGTTCGCCAAGCCAAGCTGGCCTTGTTGTGGTCGGGCGCGCCTGAGCAAATCTGGTCGGCCGGCAAGCAAGCCGACAATGAGTGGCTAAGCCGAGTCATCAATATTTCAGCCGATGACCTGGGTGTTGAAGCCCGCACCTGTTTGCCTGAGTGGTTTTACACCAAGCTGGCTGAGCAATTCGGGCAGGACAGGGCGGAGTCGTTCTCGCAGGCAGTGTTGAGTGCTGCTCCACTGGATTTGCGCGTGAATACCGTGAAGGCCAGCACCACCGATTTGCTGGCGGCATTGACCAATATGGGTATTCAAGTGAACCCGATTGAAGGTTTGCCGGAAGGTTTGCGCGCTGTGGGCAAGCCTATCGTGGGCAAAACGGAAGTGTTCCAAGAGGGTTATTTCGAGGTGCAAGACGCTGGCAGCCAGTGGGTTAGCCGCCTTGTGGCCCCGCGCCGCGGCGATTTGGTGGTTGATTTTTGCGCAGGTGCTGGCGGTAAAACCCTGGCCATTGGTGCGCAAATGAAAAACACCGGCCGTATTGTTGCGCTGGATACTTCAGAGAAGCGTTTGGTGAAGTTCAAGCCCCGCGCGGCACGCTCTGGATTGAGCAACTTTTACACCATGGTCATCAACGACGAAGCTGACCCGCGACTGAACAAGTATTTTGGCAAGGCAGACCGTGTGGTCACCGATGTGCCTTGCAGCGGCATGGGAACCTTACGGCGTAACCCGGATCTTAAGTTTAGACAGAACTTGCAGAGTCTGGCAGAATTGACCGCGAAGCAAAAATCCATCATCGAGCATGCAGCCAAATTGGTAAAGCCCGATGGTCGGCTTGTTTACATCACATGCAGTGTACTTCGCGATGAGAACGAAGACATTGTCAACGCGTTCCTGGAAAGTCATCCGGAATTCCGGCTTCGCCGCTGGACTGAAGTGTTGAACCCTGGAGAACGGCCTGTCAAGGCGAACACGACTGACGACATGCTTCGATTGTGGCCAGAGGATGGTGAATCCGACGGCTTCTTTGCAGCAGTGTTACAACGGTCCAAAGCCTGAACTGAATATAAATTCCAAATCTGTTCCGACTTTAAAAGTACACTTGTACACTGAAAATATGATACGGCTCCTTCAGAAGCAAATTGAGATGGCCGTAACCTTTGAAATACGACCTGTTGAGAGTTAGTGAATATGATTGAATTTTTGACCTCGGGTATTACCGGTGCCAGCATTGGCCAAATGGTGATTTACACCCTGATCGTGACCCACATCACCATTGTGGCGGTAACCGTGTACCTGCATCGTTGCCAGGCCCACCGTGCCTTGGAAGTGCACCCAGCTCTGGCGCATTTTTTCCGCGCCTGGTTGTGGTTGACCACCGGCATGAGCACCCGTGCATGGGCGGCCATTCACCGCAAGCACCACGCCAAGTGCGAAACACCCGATGACCCCCACAGCCCGCAAACCCGTGGCTTGAAAACTGTATTCTGGCGCGGTGCTGAGCTATACCGTAGTGAATCCAAGAACACTGAAACCCTGGCCAAATACAGCCACGGTACACCGAGCGACTTTTTGGAGTTTCAGGTGTACGAGCGTTTCCCGTGGCAAGGCGTGGGCTTTACCTTGGTGCTCAGTTTTATCCTGTTTGGTTTTCCTGGTGTAAGTATTTGGGCGATTCAAATGTTGTGGATCCCTGTGCTGGCCGCTGGCGTTATCAACGGCATTGGTCACTATTGGGGTTACCGCAATTTCGATTGCCCTGATGCAAGCCGCAATATTTCACCCTTCGGTATCCTGATCGGTGGTGAAGAGTTGCACAACAACCACCACACGCACGCCACTTCAGCCAAGTTGAGCAACAAGTGGTACGAGTTCGACATTGGCTGGATGTACATCAAGATTTTCAGCTTCCTTGGCCTGGCCAAGGTGAAAAAAGTGGCTGAGTCACCGAAGTTTTCGTCTGAAAGCAAGCCGGTGCTTAGTTTGGTCACTGTTCAGGCAGTTGTGAATCACCGCTACGATGTGATGGCGCGTTATGCCAGTTCCATGCGCAAGGCTTTCCGCTCGGAAGTGGCTGCATTGAAGCAAAAAGCAGCCAACGCACAAGAGCGTAAGGTGTTGTCCAAGGGCACCAAGCTGTTGTCGATCGACGAGAGCAAGCTGTGCGATGTGCAGCGTGCCGAATTGGCCCAGCTGTGCGCTCAATCCAAGATGATCAACACTTTGGTTGAAATGCGCGCAGAGCTTCGCCAGATTTGGGAGAAAACCAACTTGAGCCGTGAGCAAATGTTGGTTCAGTTGCAAGCCTGGTGTGAGCGTGCTGAGCAAAGCGGAATTCGCTGGCTGGAAGACATGTCGATCCGGATTCGTCGCTACGCAGCGTAATTTGGAAGTTGTTTGATTTGTGAAAGCCGCTGGTGAGAATCAGCGGCTTTTTTTGTGGGTAGTTTGCAGGGGGGTGATTTGCAGCAGCGCTACTCATCCTGCCAAGATCCAAGTCGAATTCCCCGCTTTTGATTCTGGCTTGGGGCATGCGAAACGCCAAAGCGTCTTCGCATCGCTTGCTTCGCAATCGCCCCTCGCTGCGAATCAAGCGGGCGACTTGATCTTGAATCGGCTGGATGATGCAACGCTGCTGCAAATCACCCAAGCCACATCTACATCAACTATTAAGCCTCGCCGAAGCAGTGGCCAACAAAAAACCCGCTCTGAATTTCAGTAGCGGGTTTCTGTAGAAACAGCGAAGTAGGTTGAGTTACTTCAACTTGGTTTCTTTGTATGACACATGCTTACGAACCACTGGATCGTATTTCATGATTTCAATTTTCTCGGGCTTCGTGCGCTTGTTCTTGGTCGTTGTATAGAAGTGACCAGTACCAGCGGAAGATTCGAGTTTGATTTTTTCGCGACCACCTTTAGCCATGATTTACTCCTGCTTAGATTTCGCCACGTGCACGAAGATCGGCCAGAACGGCGTCAATGCCGTTTTTGTCGATAGTGCGCAGGGCGTTATTAGTTAGACGCAGGCGAACCCAGCGGTTTTCGCTTTCAACCCAGAACTTGCGTGACTGCAAGTTAGGCAGGAAACGACGTTTTGTTTTGTTGTTGGCATGGGAAACTTTGTTTCCAACCATCGGGCGCTTACCCGTTACTTGACATACGCGAGCCATGATGACCCCAAAAAATTCAGCAAATTAGTGTATCTGCAAAACCACACGGCATAAATTGAAAAGCCATGGATTTGCGGCGAAGTCCAAGATTGTAACCAATTACGATTGCTTTGCCCAGCCTTTTTTGCGGAAAAAATCAAAAAGGTGGACGATTGTTGAGTCTGTAGGAATACCCACAGGTGGGACCGACAACCAAATGGTCCACCAAGTCTATATCAACAAGGGCCAAAGCGGCGGAAAGCTCGCGTGTCAGGCGATCATCCGAGTTGCTCGGCGTACAGCAGTCGCTGGGGTGATTGTGGGCGATCATGAGGCGCGGTGCATTGGTTTGTATGGCGAATTTAAGCACTTCACGCGGAAAAACAGCTGTTTTGTTGACAGTACCACTCGACAGTATTTTGTGGTCAAGCACTTTGAGTTGGCTGTCCAGGGCAATGACCAAAAAGTTTTCAACGTCGCTTAGGCCGATTTGAGCCCGCACAAATTGTTCAAACTGGTCTGGTGTGCCCAGCGAGTTGGGTGT
The DNA here is from genome assembly GCF_043511195.1 of Limnobacter sp. NCBI lineage: Bacteria > Pseudomonadati > Pseudomonadota > Betaproteobacteria > Burkholderiales > Burkholderiaceae > Limnobacter > Limnobacter sp. The sequence continues at coordinate 1,696,025 of NZ_CP121330.1, forward strand.
CTCGCGCAATTCATGATTCAGGCAGCGTTTCGCCATTTCAAGGCAGGCACGAAGTTGCGCATATTTGGCTTCGCCAAGGCCGCGAATTTGAACCCATTCTGCCAGCGAAACGCGATTCAGGTTTTGTAAGCCACCGAACTGCGTGATCATTTCGCGAGCCAGATCGACGGCGCTTTTACCTGGAAGGCCGGTGCGCAAAAAAATTGCCAGAAGTTCAGCGTCGGAGAGAGCCTGTGCCCCTTGTTTAATAAGCCGCTCGCGAGGACGATCGTGTTTGGGCCAGCTTTGAATACTCATCGGGAATTGAACCTGAAAGCCATTGAGTGGCTTTCAGGGAGGGCAAGTTCACACTGTGCGACTGAATTTTAATTCAGGATTTTCCCAAGGCGTGAAGCAGCGAAGGTTGCACGATCTCGATCCAGTAGCCATCTGGGTCTTTGATGAATGCGACATTTTTCATCTTGCCTTGATCAGGGCGCTTCACATAGTTGACCTCGTTCTCGTCAAACCAGCGCACTGCGGCTGCCAGATCGGGGACCGAAAAACAAATGTGTCCAAATCCTTGTGGTTGCTGATTCCCATCGTGATATTTGAACTCGGGGTCGTTCTCGGTGCCCCAGTTGTGAGTTAACTCCAGAATGCCTCGCTGGCTGAATGTCCAGGCTGTTCGCTGGCCTTCTTCTTCGGGCACTTCGTCTTGCTTATCGATTCGGGCTAAAAAATAAAGTGAAAACTTCATTTCCGGGAAATCGAGTTTTCGAAGCACTCGCATGCCCAAGACCCGGGTGTAAAAATCAAGCGAAACCGCGGGGTCTTTCACACGCAACATGCTGTGGTTCAAAACGAAACCTTGGGTGGCATCGGGTACTTTTGCACACGCCCCAGGGTGATTCTCTGTATTAAATGCCATGGCGTTTAAACTCCTTTGTTCGTTCTTCAATGCATTTTTAAATTCGGATATTTAAGTTTTACCTTCATGTTATTACCACAATGTGAGGACGAACTCGAACCATTCGCGCCAGTCTATGACTGCTTGAACGCTTTCAAAGGCGTAGAATAGAGGCGTTTTTGAAATGATTTCAGGATGTTGAAATGACTGATGCAGTACAGCCCAAGCCCGTGGTGAATGAATCTTCATTCGTGACCTTGCATTACCGTATTCGCCTGGCTGAGAGCCAGCAGGTAATTGTTTCCACTTTTGAGGACAAACCCGCGACCTTGAGCATTGGCGCCGGCCAGTTGGCCGAGGGGTTGGAGCGTTGCCTGTTTGGCATGCAGGCAGGTCAACGTGACATATTTACCTTGCCTGCTGGCAGCGGTTATGGCGACACCAATCCCGATTTGTATCGCCCGGTGAGCAAAGCCTTGTTGTCCAAGTACGCAGAGGAAGGAACAAAGTTTGAGTCGGGCGAATTTGTGCATTTTCCTGCCCCCGATGGTGGCCAGTTTGCAGGCACGGTGGTGGAGGAGCGTGAAGACGATATTTTGTTTGACTTTAACCACCCCCTGGCCGGCAAGGCGCTGACATTCGAAGTGCAGTTGATCGGGGTGCTGTGAGGTGAGTATGGAAATTAGCCTGGCCCAACCACGTGGTTTTTGCGCGGGTGTTGACCGCGCCATTGAAATTGTGGAACGCGCGCTGCAGCAGTTTGGCTCGCCGATTTATGTGAAGCATGAAATTGTTCACAACAAAACTGTGGTCGAGGATTTGCGTGGCAAGGGTGAAATTTTTGTCGATGAACTTGAAGATGTCCCCACAGGTTCCACCGTGGTGTTTTCTGCCCATGGCGTGTCGCAAGACGTGCGCAGCCAGGCTGAAAGCCTGGGATTGAAGGTGTTTGATGCCACTTGCCCGCTGGTCACCAAGGTGCATGTGGAAGTGAGCAAAATGCGTGCTCAGGGTTGTGAAATCATCATGATTGGTCACGAGGGCCACCCGGAGGTGGAAGGCACCATGGGGCAGGTCAACGACGGTATTTACCTGGTTGAAACCGAAGAGGACGTAGCCCGGCTTGCCATTGCTGCAGGCACACCGCTGGCGTTTGTGACCCAAACCACATTGAGTGTGGACGATGCGTCCAAAGTAATTGCAGCGCTGAAAGCCAAATTTCCAGACATTCGGGAACCCAAAAAAGCCGATATTTGTTACGCAACTCAAAACCGGCAGGATGCGGTGAAATTCATGGCGCGCCAGGTGCAGTTGGTGTTGGTGGTGGGTAGCCCCAGCAGCTCGAATTCCAACCGTTTGCGTGAAGTGGCCGAGAAGCTGGGTGTGCCTGCCAAGTTGATTGAAAACGCAGACAGCCTTGAGCAAACCTGGTTCGAGGGTGTAAAGCACATTGGTTTGACTGCGGGTGCTTCTGCGCCCGAGCATTTGGTGCAGGGTGTGGTGAAGCGCCTGAAGGAGTGGGGCGCTTTGTCAGTGCGCAATCTGGAAGGCGTGGAAGAAAATATTGCTTTCCCCATGCCGAAAGGTTTGAATCCTCGGGTTTGAACCCCAAGGTTTGATTAATCAGCCTGGAGTTTTCGGGGTGGCCAACACCTGGTCCACCCTGTTGCGGTCTACGTCGACCACTTCAAATCGCCAGTCGTTCCAGTCGAATTTCTCGGTTTTCTTGGGTATGCGCCCAAGTGAGGCCAACACGAACCCGCCCACGGTGTGAAAGTTGCCCAAGTCTTCTTGGGGCAGGTCGCGAATACCCAGTTTGATTTTCATTTCGTCGATGGGCAGCAGGCCGTCCAGCAGCCACGAACCATCTTCGCGCTTCACTGCCAGTGCTTCTTCGGGGGTGTCCATCATCGGCATCATGTCGCCCACCACGCTAGACAACACATCGTCGATGGTCACAATGCCTTCGGTCATGCCGAATTCGCTCACCACAAATGCGAAGGTGTTTTTTTGTTGCCGGAATGTGCGCAGCAAATCAACCAGTGTGAGTGAGGCGGGTACGAACAAGGCGTTTTGCAGGGGTATTTCTGCAAAGTCGATGTCGCCTTCCATGGCGGCCTGAAGAATGTCGTGGCTTTCGGCCACGCCAATGACTTGCTGCAAACTGCCTTTGCAAATCGGCAGCATGGAGTGGGGTGCTTCTCGCAACAACCGCAGGTTGTCTTCACGCGGTGCATGCAAATCAATGTAGGCGATGTCGCTGACCGGGGTCATGACCGAGGCCAGCCGCCGGTCTTCAAGGCGCAGCACATTGCTCATCAAATGGCGTTCTTCCGGGGCCAGCATGCCGGTTTTTGCACCTTCATCCAGAAATGCCTGAATTTCCTCGATGGTGCTGACTGCGGGAGCAGCCTTGAAGGGAATAAAACTGAGTACCAGATCGGAGCCTTTGGACAACAGGGCAATGGCCGGGCTGAGTACTTTCAGAAACACTGACATGAAGGGTGCGCAAAAGGCGGCTACTTTTTCAGGGTTGGCAATGGCCAGCCGTTTGGGAACAATTTCACCAAAAATGATCGAGAAGCCGGTGACCAAGGCAATGGTGACTGTGAAAGAAATGGCATCGGCCCAATCGGTCAGTGTTGGGAAGTACTGGTCAATGAAATGCTGAAAGGTGGCTGTTAGGGCGGATTCACCATAAATACCCATGAGTAATGCGGCCGCAGTGATGCCGGTTTGTGTGGCGGCCAGCAGGCGACTGGGGTTGTCCATAATTTGCAAGGCAATGCGTGCTTTTGGGTTGCCTGCGTCGGCCATGGTTTGCAGCTTGGACCGGCGGCTAGAGGCCAGCGCCATTTCCGAGAGGGCAAAAAAGCCGGAAACCAAAATCAAAAGGACCAAAATCCAGAAGGCATTCATGATGTGTGTTCTTGTTGTAGGTGTTGCTGCCGCGTTGTGCGGCTGTGTTTGCCAGTTTACCAAAGCCCGTGTCGCTTTGGCTTTTTGCTTGATTGGGTAAAACCGGGGGCTCGGTTACAATACCGGGCTAAGTTGTTTTGTCAGATGATTTTTTTGAAAGTATTGCCATGTCCATAAGCGAATCCTCTATTCCACAATCCGACCAAATCGTGGTTGCAGCTTTGTACAAGTTTGTCAGCCTGCCCGATTTCGAAGTCATCAAGCCAGCGCTTGAAGCGGTGTGCACTGATAACGACGTGCTGGGCACCTTGTTGCTGGCCAAAGAGGGCATCAACGGCACAGTGAGTGCGCCGCGCGCAGGCCTTGTGGCGCTGATGAATTATTTGTGGAGCGATGCCCGATTTGCGGATTTGGCGCCCAAGTATTCGATTGCGCCCGAGCAGGCCTTTACACGCATGAAAGTGAAGCTGAAGCGTGAAATTGTGACCATGGGCAAAGACGGCATTGACCCCAAGCGTTTGGTGGGGCGCTACGTGAAGCCTTCGGACTGGAACGCCTTGATTCAAGACCCGGATACCTTGGTAATCGACACGCGCAACAACTACGAATATGCAATTGGTACCTTTGAAGGTGCGGTAGACCCAGCAACCACCACATTTCGAGAATTTCCGGAATGGGTGGAGAGGAATTTGAAAAGCCTGCCCGTTGACAAGCGTCCGAAGAAAATTGCGATGTTTTGCACCGGTGGCATTCGCTGCGAAAAGTCCACGGCCTACATGCTGGAGCAGGGTTTCGAAGAGGTTTACCACCTTGAAGGCGGCATTTTGAAATACCTGGAAGAAATTCCTGAAGAACAAAGCTTGTGGAAAGGCGAGTGCTTTGTGTTTGACCAGCGTGTGTCGGTTACCCATGGTTTGCAGGTGGGGCACTACGACCTTTGCCACGCATGCCGCATGCCAATTACCGATGAAGAAAAGCAAAGCGAGAAGTACATTCAGGGTGTGGGTTGTCCGCATTGCTACGATTCATTGACGGATGATCAGAAGCAGCGTTTTGGCGAGCGCCAGAAGCAGATTCAACTGGCCAAACTGCGCAATGAAAAGCACATTGGCCGCAAGATGCCACCCAAAGAAGCGCATGCGGAGTAAATAGGGTGGAGCACCAACTTGGTTTGCCTGTGCTGTACACCTTTCGCCGCTGCCCGTATGCCATGCGTGCACGGCTGGCGATTGTTGCCGCGGGTTTGAAAGTTGAAGTGCGCGAGTTGGTGTTGCGTGCAAAACCCGCCCACATGCTGGAAATTTCACCGAAAGGGACTGTGCCCGTATTGTGGTTGCAAGACGGTACAGTGATTGATGAAAGCCTGGATGTAATGCGCTGGGCGGTGGGTCAGAATTTTCCGGCCGACTGGTTGGTGCTGAATGCTCAACAGCAGCAACAGTGTGATGAGTGGATTGCGTTGCTGGATGGTGAGTTCAAGCGCAACCTGGATCGTTACAAGTACCCTCACAGATATCACACGGAGTCTTATACCTGTGATCCGCTTGAGCACCGTGCGGCGTGTGAAAAAATTCTGATGCAATGGAATGAAGTGCTGATGCAGCAAGGCCCATGGCTATTTGGCAACAAACCCAGCTTTGTTGACTTCGCCATTCTTCCTTTCGTGCGCCAGTTTCGAATTGCTGATGAGGCCTGGTTTGACGCTGTGCCCGGTTACGAGGCGCTGAAGCAGTGGCTCGCAGGCTTTCTACAATCGGACTTGCTGGAGACAGCCATGGTGAAGTACAGCCCTTGGCAACCAGCTGACATACCTTTAACCTTTCCGGGTTAGAGACGACCCTCTACGATTTTCTGGTCAACTTTCTATACACTCGCAAGTTACGCAACAGTAACATTGTCTTGCTGGGCTATGCTAAGCCCTGAAAAAAGACATTCCCCCTATAAGAAGGACGAGACTCATGGCCGACAAAATTCTTGAATTTGTTCACACCTCCACAGGTAAACAAATTGCCGCAGCACTGGGCTTGCCCGTGCCCCCCATGTTGAAGCGCGCCAAGGCTGGCTATGCTGAAAAAGCACTGGTCAATGCAAATGCCTTGGTGGGTGCCAGCGCATTTGGCCCGGTGGCTACTTCGGTGGTGAAGGCATTGAATGCCATGGGTGCTTCCATCAAGGTGTCGGCTGATTTGGCTGGTCTGGATGGCATTAAGCAAGCTGCAGCCAAGGCCAAAGTTGATGTGTCCATTTACCAGGCCGACAACGGCGTGCCTGAAAATGTGTATGTGCTCGACGTAACAGCCGCCGCGAACGTGGCTGATCTGCGTTTGTTGTACGATTTTTTCAACCCACGACTGCGCAAAGTGCCCTCAAACAGCCGCATCGTGGTGATTGGTCGCCCGCGCGGTGATTGCAAAGACGCCCTGGCTGAAACTGCACAATCTTCATTGCCTGGTTTCATTCGCAGCCTTGCAAAAGAAAGTGGCAAGAACGGCACCACAGCCAATTTGCTTCAGGTAAAAACTGGTGCCGAAAACGGCATTGAAGGTGCGTTGCGCTTTTTCTTGAGCCCGCATTCAGCATTTGTAACTGGTCAGGTGTTGCCCGTGGTTGGCGCACCCAAGGGTGTGAAGGTTGCTGCGTTTGCTGAGAAGCCATTGACTGGCAAACTGGCTGTGGTGACCGGTGCTGCACGCGGCATTGGTGCAGCCATTGCTGAAGTGTTGGCCCGCGAAGGTGCAACCGTGATTGGTGTGGATCGCCCGGCTGATGAAAGCGTGTTGGGTACCACCATGAGCAGCATTGGCGGTATTGCTTGCCCGTTGGACATTACCGATGCAGACGCCGGCCAAAAGTTGGCTGCTGTTGCCGCGAACAAAGGCGGCAAGATTGACATCATCGTGCACAACGCCGGTATTACCCGCGACAAAATGATGCGCAACATGGCTGCCCACTTGTGGGACATGGTGCTGGACGTAAACCTGGGTGCGATTGTTCGTTGTAACGACCAACTGCTGGCTGACGATGCTTTTGGTGCGAATGCGCGCATTGTGTGTATTTCATCGATTGGTGGCATTGCCGGTAACGCAGGCCAAACCAATTACGCTGCAACCAAGAGCGCCGTGATTGGCTATGTGGATGCAATGGCCAAGCAACTGGAAGGCAAGGGCATTTCGATCAATGCGATTGCACCGGGCTTTATTGAAACTCAAATGACTGCTGCGATTCCCGTGGTAACCCGCGAAGTGGCCCGTCGTTTGTCCAGCCTGTCGCAAGGCGGCTTGCCAGTGGACATTGCAGAAGCAGTGACTTTCATGGCCAGCCCATTGGCTGCTGGTGTAAACGGTGCCACCTTGCGTGTGTGCGGACAAAACCTGGTGGGCGCGTAATTAACTTACGTCACCTGCAAATAAAAATTATCTGGAGAAAACTATGAAACACGGTCGTCGCGTTGCCATTATCGGCGGTTCACGCATTCCATTTGCACGTTCAAACACAGCCTACATTGGCAAATCCAACCAGGACATGCTGACTGCAGCATTCCGTGGCGTTGTCGACAAATTCCAGTTGCACGGTGAAGAACTGGGCGATGTGGTGGCGGGTGCTGTTGTGAAGCACAGCCGCGATTTTTCCCTGTGTCGCGAGTCTGTATTGGGTTCAGGCTTGAGCCCAATGACACCTGCATTCGACATTCAGCAAGCTTGTGGTACTGGCCTGGAAGCCGCCATTGTAGTGGCCAACAAAATTGCCTTGGGTCAAATTGAAGTGGGCATGGCCGGTGGTGTAGACACCACCACTGACGCACCGATCGCCGTAAGCGAAGGTTTGCGCAAAATTTTGCTGGAAGCCAACCGCGCCCGCGACACCAAAGGCAAACTGGCTGCGCTACTGAAAATTCGCCCCAAGCACCTGGCACCATTGCCACCAGCCAATGCAGAGCCACGCACAAAAATGAGCATGGGTGCGCACTGTGAAGTGATGGCGCAAACCTGGGGCATTACCCGTGAAGAGCAGGACGAATTGGCTGTAAGCAGCCATTTGAAAGCAGCCAAGGCCTACGAGGAAGGTTTCTTCGATGACTTGGTCGTACCTTTCAATGGTTTGACTCGCGACAACAATCTGCGTGCTGATTCTTCAGTTGAGCGCCTGCAGGGTTTGAAGCCTGCGTTTGATCGCAAAAGCGGCAAGGGCACCATGACCGCTGGCAACTCCACACCGCTGACCGATGGCGCGTCTGCTGTGTTGCTGGCTTCTGAAGACTGGGCGAAAGCACGTGGCATTCAGCCATTGGCTTACCTGACATTCAGCGAGACCATTGGTGTTGATTTTGTGTCGGGCAAGGAAGGCCTGTTGATGGCCCCCGCATACGCTGTGTCACGCATGTTGAAGAAAGCCGGTGTGAAGCTGCAAGACTTTGACTTCTACGAAATTCACGAAGCGTTTGCTGCACAGGTGCTGTGTACATTGAAGTCTTGGGAAGACCCCAAGTTCTGCAAGGAAAAACTGGGTCTTGACGCACCTTTGGGAACAATTGACCGCAGCAAGCTGAACGTGAAAGGCGGTTCATTGGCTGTTGGCCACCCATTTGCAGCCACTGGTGGCCGCATCATTGGCACATTGGCCAAGTTGCTGAATGAAAAAGGCAGCGGCAAGGGCTTGATCTCTATCTGCGCGGCCGGTGGTATCGGTGTAACTGCAATTATTGAGAAGTGAAATCATGAGCGTGAATGACACCCTGAAAGCAGCGGCGAAATTTTTCGAGCTGTCTGAGTTTCCAAATGGCAAGGCGCTGCTGCTGAAGGCTGCCACCACGTCCAACAAAAAGCCAAAACCCGACACGCAGGCCGCGCGCCTGGGTGCCCGGGTGAAGAAAGTATTCATTGACCGTGAATGGGTACGCCAATACAACGCCGTGTGTGGCTTCAAGGAAGATGAAATTTCCTTGACTGCACCGCAAGTGGTGGCTTCCCCACTGCACATGTATTTGCTCAGCCGCCCAGAGCACCCCATGCCGATGCTGGGCATGGTTCACCTGCACAATTCAATTGAATGCAGCAAGCCGCTGGAATATGGCACTGCTTACGATGTGGCGGAGACTGTGGGTGAAACCCGCAGCATTTCACTGGGCTTGGAATTTGATGTGCACACCGAGTTTCTGGTGGGTGAAGAAGTGCACTGGAGCAGCGTGATGACCATTCTGTGCCGTGTGAAGGGTATGCCCAAGCCGGTGACGAAACCTGCACCCGTTGAGCCATTGAGTGCGATCGGCGCGCAGTATGCTGCCGTGAAAGTGCCTGAAAACCAGGGTCGCAAGTACGCCAAGGTGTCGAACGATTACAACCCGATTCACCTGTATGCGCAAACCGCCAAAATGTTTGGTTTCAAGCAGGCGATTGTGCACGGCATGTGGACTGCTGCAAAAACATTGAGCATTGTCGAAGCCAGTTTGGGTTCGCGTGCAAGCAAGTTTGATTTGTCGTTCAAGCAGCCCGTGTTTTTGCCATCGGGTATTTCGGTGAAGCATGTCACTGCCAGTGGTGCTTCGAAGTTTGAAGTACTGGCTGAGCGTGATTCGAAAGTGCTGATGGTGGGAAGCATTGCGGCTTGATCTTGAATCGGCGCAATGATGCAACGCTGCTGCAAAGCTTCACCGTACTAATCATTCCACCGGCGTTGTTTGCGAAGTTCGCTTTGTCCTATCTCTCCGACAGTCCCGGCATCAGGCTGGTCTCAATCATTTTCTGCATATCCCGAATCGGAATTTCGGGGTGCTGAATCCACCACCGTGCCCCCGCTTCAACAGCCCCCACCATGATGTTGGCCAAGGCCACAGCCTGAATGCCTGCCTTGTCGTCGTTTTTGGCTTTCGAGGGGTCGTTGAGTTCTTCAATGGTTTTGGCCGAGGCTTCAATGAAGCTGTTTCTAAAGAAGGCCACCTTCTCGCCAACCGGACCAACACTTGTCAGCGCTTCGTTGTACAAAACCGACCAACCGTCCCGGTGGCGTTCTACAAATGTCAAAAAGCTGAACATGATTAATTTCAGTCGCTCTTTGGGATTTGGGTTGGCCATCAATATGGACAGGCCAGACATGAGGTGATTGCCCACTTGTGTGATGGTGGCCAGGTAAAGCGCGTCTTTGGAGCCAAAGTAGCGGTAGAGCAGGGGTTTGGTGACACCTGCGCCTTCAGCAATTTGTTCCATGCTGGTGGAGTGGAAGCCGTGGCGAGAAAACACTGAGCCAGCAACATCCAGGATTTGGCCCATGCGCTGTTCTTTGGGAACTTTTCGTGTGCCCAGGCGTTTTGTTTCCAGGGTAGGCGCTGCGTTTTTATTGTTATCGTTCGCTTTTTTCACCAATTTACTTGCCGGTTACATTGACATTTTGAAGTGTATCAAGCTTCTTTCAGTTTTGTGAATAAAAAAAGCCCCACAAAAAGTGTGAGGCTTTTTTACTGATCAGCGATCGGTAAGTTACTAAATTTTATTACTTGTACCCTACACGATCCATGATTTGCTGCGACAGGGCTGTGTTGGCAGCCAGTGTTTTCGCCGGTGTTACGTCTTGTTTGTAGGCACCAAGTGATTCCAGCGCAGCATTGTCTACTTTCACGCCGGGAACTGTGGGCCACTCGTTGTTACCATTTGCAAAGTACTTCTGGGCAGATTCGCTGGCAAGGTATTCCAGAAACTTGACAGCGCCTTCACGGTTGGGTGCATTTTTAGCCACTGCACCGCCAGACACGTTCATGTGAACGCCGTAGCTGCTTTGGTTGGGCCAGATAAAGCCAACTTTGGACACCACTTCTTTGTCTTCGGCTTTGTCAGATTTCAACAAACGAACCCAGTAGTAGCTGTTGCTCAAAGCCGCGCCGCATTCACCGGAGGCTACAGCACGGATCTGGTCGGTATCGCCGCCTTTGGGGCTGCGGGCCATGTTGTTTACTACGCCCTGAGCCCAGCTTTCTGCGCCTTTTTCACCCAGGTGGCTGATCATGCTGCTCATCAGGGAAAGCATGTAGGGGTGTGAGCCAGAACGTGTGCAAACCTTGCCTTTCATTTCTGGCTTGGCCAGGTCTTCGTAATTCTGGACCAGTTTGGGATCAACGTTCGCCTTGTTGTACACAATCACGCGGCTGCGGGCTGAGAATGCATACCACAAGCCATTTTCACCGGTGAACTGCGCTGGAATCCGGTCGGACAACACTTTTGACTTCACTGGTTGGAACAAACCGTCTTGTTGGGCGCGTGCCAAGCGGGCCGCATCAACAAGCAGTACTACGTCAGCTGGGCTGCGAGCACCTTCGCTGCGCATGCGTTCAAGCAACGCTTCGTCGCCCAGTTCAAGACGCTTGATGGCGATACCGGTTTGCTTGGTGAAGTCCTCGTACATTTTTTCATCGGTCGAGTAATGGCGTGCCGAGTAGAGGTTGATTACTTTGTCGTCGGCTTGGGCTACAGCACCGAAGCCAATCAAACTGGCGATTGAAACTGAGATCAGTGTTTTGAAAGTGTTCTTCATGGTAATTGGGACTTTCCTGAGAGTGGTTGGGTTACTTTTTACTTCACTAGTCTAGCAAATAGTAATTATTTATGTAACAAGAAGTGTTCTCGTTTAACAATAATTTTAGCGATAGTCAGAGTGTCGTAAGCGCGGGTTTCTACATTGGGTGCACCAAGAATGAGGAGACAGCGCTGTGGTTGAGCAAGCGAAGTATCAGTCCAACGGGACTTACCAGAATTTATATGACGAATCTATCCGCAATCCAAAGGGTTTTTGGGCCAGACAGGCTGATTTGATTCATTGGCAAAAGCCGTTCGAGAAGGTGCTTGACGACAGCAAACCCCCGTTTGCAACGTGGTATGTGGGTGGTGAAACGAACCTGTGCTACAACGCCGTGGATCGACATCTGGATCAGTTGGGTGACAAGCCAGCCTTGATCTATGTGTCGACCGAAGTTGATCAGGAAAAGGTTTACACCTTTCGCCAATTGCACCAAGAGGTGCAAATAGCCGCTGCAATGCTTCAAAAAATGGGCGTGAAAAAAGGTGATCGGGTTTTGATTTACATGCCGATGATTCCCGAAGCCACATTTGCCATGTTGGCCTGTGCGCGAATCGGTGCGATTCACTCAGTGGTGTTTGACGGTTTTGCGTCGCACAGCCTGGCCTCAAGAATTGAAGATGCAAAGCCAAAGGTGATTGTGTCGGCGGACGCGGGTTCCAGGGCAGGTAAGGCGGTGGCTTACAAGCCTTTGCTGGACGAAGCGATTGAACGCTCAAGCTTTAAACCTGGCAATGTGCTTATGGTGAATCGCGGTTTGGTGTCTTTCACTTCGGTAGCCGGTCGCGATCAGGATTACGCCACATTGCGCAAGGAATTGGCGACGGCCAAAGTGCCGGTTACGTGGCTTGCAGCCACCGACACCAGTTACATTCTGTACACCAGCGGAACCACCGGAAAGCCCAAAGGCGTGCAGCGCGATGTGGGTGGATATGCCGTGGCATTGGCTGCGTCCATGAAATACATTTTCATGGGTGAAAAAGGAAAAACATTCTTTGCAACCAGCGACATCGGCTGGGTGGTGGGGCACAGCTACATTATCTATGGCCCGTTGATTGCGGGCATGGCCACTGTGATGTACGAGGGTTTGCCCATTCGGCCAGACGCCGGCATTTGGTGGAAGATAGTTCAAGACCACAAAGTGTCGGTGTTGTTCTCGGCGCCCACAGCCGTGCGAGTACTGAAAAAACAAGACCCCGCTTACTTGAGCAAATACGATTTGAGTTCGCTAAAGGCATTGTTCCTTGCGGGCGAGCCTTTGGATGAAACCACGTCGGACTGGATTTCCGGTGCAATTGGCAAGCCAATTGTGGACAACTATTGGCAAACTGAAACCGGATGGCCCATTTTGGCCGTTCAGCGTGGTGTTGAGGAAATGCCGGGCAAACTGGGTAGCCCGGGCGTGCCAGTGTTTGGTTTCAATGTGAATGTGTTGAACGAGGACACCGCGCAGCCCTGCAAGGCCAATGAAAAAGGTGTGGTCGCCATTGAGGGGCCTTTGCCACCGGGTTGCATGCAAACCGTGTGGGGCGATGACGAACGCTTTGTAAAAACTTATTGGTCGAGCTTCAAAACCCGTCAGGTGTATTCCACATTCGATTGGGGTATTCGCGATGAAGATGGATACTTTTTTATCCTTGGACGTACCGACGATGTGATCAACGTGGCGGGCCACCGCTTGGGTACACGCGAAATTGAAGAGAGTATTTCTTCTCACCCTGCTGTGGCCGAGGTGGCTGTGGTGGGCGTGGCCGATCAGGTGAAAGGACAGGTTGCAGTGGCGTTTGCCATTTTGAAGGCGGCCGATGATCTGGATGCTGCCAAAGCAAAAGCGCTGGAATCGGAAATCATGAAAGTGGTAGACGGCCAGTTGGGTGCTGTGGCCCGGCCCGCACGCGTTTATTTTGTCAATGTGCTGCCAAAAACCCGTTCAGGCAAATTGTTGCGCAGATCCATTCAGGCGGTGTGTGAAGGCCGTGATCCTGGCGACATGACCACCATTGAAGATCCCACCGCGCTGGCGCAAATCAAAAGTGCCATGGATTGAATCAGCAGCACGCCTGAAGCACTGAAACAAGCCCGTAAAAATGGATTTGTTTCAGTTTTGTGCAGTGTTTTAAAACATGCTTTAATGATTTGTCACTGGCCGTTTCAGGGAGGGCTACTGAATGGCAAATCATTCGCTGGACGTACTCAAGCTCAGTGTGCTGTTTGACCATCATTTTTTCAATGGTGTGCCAACGCAAGTTCATTTCACAGAAGACAGCGCCATGGTTGGCACTTGGATTGATGAACAGGGCGCTGCGAATTTAAGCATTGGGCTTGATCGGATCCAATTCATGAACAGTGATCAATTGGCATTTTTTGTCGCGCATGAATATGGGCACCTGGTGTTGAAACACCCTCAAAAAACCCTTGAAATTCAGCAGCAGTATGGTGTGAATTCCACATTCGACGAGTTCATGTTGTCGTTTGACATGAAGCGCGACTATTCCAAGCTGATGCGTGAAATGGAGTTGGAAGCTGATTTGTTCGGCGCGCAGCTGGTGTTGGGACTGGGGCATGACCCTGTGGCAGGCGCCTCGTTTTTACTCGGTGAAACCAAAAGCATTCAACACCCGGAAGGTACTTTGCGAGTCGCAAAAATAAAGTCTGGGCAAGAGGCAATACAGGCCGAGGATTTCTCGCGTACTTTCAATGATTTGGTTGTGCAGTTAAACGACACTGAAGTATTGGCAGGCTTGGTAGCTAGCTATACTCAGCCAATCGATTCGATTGATTCTGCGGTGAAGTCAGTAGTGGAAAGCTGGCCAGCTTCTGGTGCAGAAGGCGGTTACGCAGGCGATACCCTGCACGGATTCGAAGTTTCGGTGTTGCTTACTTTTGCAGTGCTGGCCTGCGCCTTGCCAAGGTGGTGGCGCAAGACCAGCGGTACATAGGCTTGCAGGTTCAGGCCACACTGACCGGAATTTTCCCGATCTTGGCTTGCCATTCTTTGGGGCCGGTGTTGTGCACAGAAATACCGGTGCTGTCTACCGCGACAGTGACTGGCATGTCCTTGATCTCAAACTCGTAAATGGCTTCCATGCCCAAGTCTTCAAAGCCCACCACTTTTGCATTGGTAATGGCCTTGGACACCAGGTAGGCTGCCCCGCCCACAGCCATCAGGTAGGCTGATTTGTTGTCGCGAATTGCTTCAATGGCAACAGGGCCACGCTCGGCCTTGCCAATCATTGCGATCAGGCCCGTTTTCTCCAGCATCATGCGGGTGAACTTGTCCATGCGGGTGGCGGTGGTGGGGCCTGCTGGGCCCACAGCCTCGTCGCGCACGGGGTCGACTGGGCCCACGTAGTAAATCACGCGGTTGGTGAAGTCCACGGGTAGCTTTTCGCCTTTTTGCAGCATGTCGGCAATTCGCTTGTGGGCAGCATCGCGGCCAGTCAGCATTTTGCCGTTCAACAACAGGGTTTGACCAGGCTTCCAGCTTGCCACTTCCGCGGGGGTCAGCGTGTCCAGGTTCACACGTTTGCTTTTCTCGGTATCGGCTTTCCAACTGACCTGCGGCCAATCGGCCAGGTTGGGCACTTCCAGTTTGGCTGGGCCGTCACCATGCAAATGGAAATGCACGTGGCGTGTGGCCGCACAGTTGGGGATCATGGCGATGGGCAAAGAAGCAGCGTGAGTGGGGTAGTCCAGAATTTTTACATCGAGCACGGTAGTCAGGCCACCCAAGCCTTGCGCGCCAATGCCCAGAGAGTTTACTTTGTCGTACAGCTCCAGGCGCAGTTCTTCGATGCGGTTGTTGGGGCCACGTTCAAGCAACTCATGAATATCGCAAGGGGCCATCAGGCTTTCTTTGGCCAGCAACATTGCCTTCTCGGGCGTACCACCAATACCAATGCCCAAAATACCGGGTGGGCACCAGCCTGCGCCCATGGTGGGCACGGTTTTCAATACCCAGTCCACGATTGAATCGGATGGGTTCAACATGACCATTTTTGATTTGTTTTCGGAACCGCCGCCTTTGGCCGCGCAAATGACTTCCACACCATCGCCGGGCACAATTTCGTAATGAATTACGGCGGGTGTGTTGTCTTTGGAGTTTTTGCGCGCACCAGCGGGGTCGAGCAGTACCGAGGCGCGCAGCTTGTTGTCAGGGTGCAGGTAGGCACGGCGAACACCTTCATTGACCATGTCCGTCACACTCATCGTGGACTCCCAACGCACATTCATGCCCACTTTTAAAAACACCACCGAAATGCCGGTGTCCTGGCAAATTGGGCGCTTGCCCTCGGCACACATGCGGCTGTTGGTCAGGATTTGCGCAATCGCGTCTTTTGCGGCTTCACTTTCCTCGCGCTCGTAGGCTTTGCCCAAAGCCTGAATATAGTCGAGCGGGTGGTAGTACGAAATGTACTGGAAGGCATCGGCGATTGAGCTGATGAAGTCTTCTTGCTTGATGGTGTTCATAAACAACTCCTGCTTTCAATGGTGTGCCGTTGGCTTATTTTAAATGGCTTTTGGTGGGTACGGATTGGTGCAGCAATTTATCACAGTACGCAATTGCCACAGCCGAAAGCAAAAAGATGACATGGATGGAAGCCTGCGCAATGATGGTTTTTTCATCGTATTGCTCTGCGTTGATAAACGTTTTCAGCAGGTGAATGGACGAAATGCCGATGATGGCCATTGCCAGTTTCACTTTCAATACTGAGGCATTGACATGATCCAGCCACTCGGGTTGGTCAGGGTGGTTCTCTAGATGCATTCGACTGACAAACGTTTCATATCCACCCACGATCACCATAATCAGCAGGTTGGAAATCATGACCACGTCGATCAAACCCAGCACGATCAGCATGATGCCGGCCTCGGTCAAGGTGTGCTCAATTGCACCGCCTACCAAATGCCACAACTCAATTAAAAAATGATAAACATAAACACCTTGGGCAATGATCAAACCCAGGTAGAGCGGCAGTTGTAGCCAACGACTCATGAAAATAAGGCGGGCAAGGGCAGGTGGCTTCGGTTTGTATTGTTCCATTTTGAGACAAGTGTGCAGTGCAGCAATGGTTGAAGGGATGATGGCGCAAACTATAGCAGAACCAAGCTACACCGACGTAGCCGATACCCAGCTGGAATGCAAATTGCTGTGGTGCGCCATGGTGTAAGGTGAGAGTAAGAGCTTTTGCCTATTGTTTATGCAACCTAAATTAATAGAAAATCAAGTAACTCTTGGAGGACAGGATGTCATCGATCGAATCAGTGTCACACGAAACGCGTGTGTTTGAGCCCAGTGCCGACTGGCAGCGCAGCGCCACGATTGGCGGTATGGACGCCTACAACGCCTTGTGCAAGGAAGCTGAAACGGATTTCGAAGGTTTTTGGGCGCGTTTGGCCAAAGAGAACCTGCAATTTTCCAAGGCCTATGACAAGGTGCTGGATGAATCCACGCCCCCGTTTTACAAGTGGTTCACCGGCGGCGAATTGAATGTGTCGGCCAACTGCCTGGACAAAAATATCGAAGCTGGCCTGGGCGACAAAGTGGCCTTGATTTTCGAAGCCGATGGTGGCGAAGTCACCAAGGTGACCTACAAAGAACTGCTGGGCAAGGTAAGCCGCATTGCCAATGGCCTGAAAGGCCTGGGCGTGAAAAAAGGTGACCGCGTTGTTATCTACATGCCCATGAGTGTTGAAGGTGTGGCTGCCATGCAGGCTTGTGCGCGAATTGGTGCCACGCATTCGGTGGTGTTTGGCGGTTTTTCAGCCAAAGCCTTGCAAGATCGCATTGTGGATACTGGCGCTGTGGCTGTGTTCACTGCGGACCAGCAAGTGCGCGGTGGTAAACAGTTGCCACTGAAGGCGATTGTGGATGAAGCCCTGAGCCTGGGCGGCTGCGAGGCTGTCAAGAATGTGATTGTGTACAAGCGCACTGGTGCCGATGTTGGCATGCAGGGCGGCCGTGATGTTTACCTGCACGATTTGGCAGACAAGCAAAGCGATGTGTGCGCGCCTGAAATGGTCGATTCCGAGCACCCGCTGTTCATTCTTTACACGTCTGGTTCAACCGGCAAGCCAAAGGGCGTGCAGCACAGTTCGGCAGGTTACCTGCTGTGGGCTGCATTGACCATGAAGTGGACGTTCGATATCAAGCCCAACGATGTGTTCTGGTGCACGGCCGACATCGGCTGGATTACCGGCCACACCTACATTACCTATGGCCCCTTGGCTGTGGGCGCCACGCAAATTGTGTTTGAAGGTGTGCCCACTTACCCCAATGCTGGTCGATTCTGGGAAATGATTCAGCGTCACAGCGCGACAATTTTCTACACTGCACCCACCGCGATTCGTTCGCTGATCAAGGCGTGTGAGGCCGATGAGAAAGTGCATCCCAAGAGCTATGATCTTTCAAGCCTGCGCTTGATGGGTTCGGTGGGCGAGCCGATCAACCCGGAAGCCTGGATGTGGTACTACAAAAATGTGGGTGGCGAGAAGTGCCCAATCGTGGACACCTTCTGGCAAACCGAAACCGGTGGCCACATGATTACACCATTGCCAGGCGCCACACCGCTGGTGCCCGGTTCGTGCACCTTGCCGCTGCCCGGTATTATGGCCGCTGTGGTGGATGAAGTGGGTGGCGATTTGCCCAATGGGCAAGGTGGTATTTTGGTGGTGAAACGCCCATGGCCTGCCATGATTCGTACCATTTGGGGCGACCCTGAGCGATTCAAGAAAAGCTATTTCCCTGAAGAGCTGGGTGGGAAATTGTACCTGGCCGGTGATGGCGCAGTACGCGACAAAACCAGCGGCAACTTCACGATCATGGGTCGTATTGACGACGTTCTGAATGTATCGGGCCACCGCATGGGCACCATGGAAATTGAAAGTTCACTGGTCGCCAATGAATTGGTGGCGGAGGCCGCAGTGGTGGGCCGCCCTGATGATTTGACCGGTGAAGCGATTGTGGCTTTTGTGGTGTTGAAAGGCGATCGACCAACGGGTGAGGCCGGGCAAAAACTGGCCATGGACCTGCGCAACTGGGTGGGCAAAGACATTGGCCCAATTGCCAAGCCCAAGGAAATCCGTTTTGGCGACAATCTGCCGAAAACACGTTCAGGCAAGATCATGCGTCGCTTGTTGCGCAGTTTGGCCAAAGGCGAGCAAATTACGCAAGATACCTCCACTTTGGAAAACCCTGCCATTCTGGATCAACTGGGCAAACCCAACTGATCGGCCCGGCTCTCTCCGTGAACGGGGAATTGTGGGCTTTCATCAAAACCAGTTTCACTTCGGTGGGCTGGTTTTTTTCGTTTGAAGGAATCGAGGCGCCAGGAGTGCATTCATGAGTTTTACGCTCAGCCTGACCCGGTTTTTCTCAGTGCTTACCTTCGGCTTTTTGGTGTGCATTGCGGGTGCCGCCATCATGGAAGACTATGGAATTGGTCGCCAGTGGATTGGTTACTTTTTCATCTTCATTACCTTGGGTGCCTATGCGGTCATCGGCTTGCTTAGCCGAACCTCGGACATGCATGAATACTTTGTGGCCTCGCGCACGGTACCTGCCGTGTACAACGGCATGGCCACCGCAGCTGACTGGATGAGTGCTGCGTCTTTTCTTGGTGTTGCCGGTACCCTTTTTTACAGTGGATTTGAAGCCTTGGCTTTGCTGGTTGGGTGGACTGGTGGCTTTGTGTTGATCGCCTTGCTGATTGCGCCCTACCTGCGCAAGTTTGCATTTTTCTCGGTGGGCGATTTTTTGGCAGCGCGCTACGCAGGGGCCGACAAGGGCAGGGCAGTCAGGTTGATCTGCGTGCTGGTGACCGTCAGTATTTCTTTCGTGTATGTGATTGCGCAAATCTATGCTGTGGGATTGATCACATCGCGTTTCGCTGGCGTTGAATTTGGCATTGGTGTTTTCTTCGGACTTGCCGGTATTTTGGTGTGTTCATTTTTAGGCGGAATGCGTGCAGTAACCTGGACAGCGGTTGCGCAATACATTGTCATGATTGTTGCGATGATGGTGAGTGTGGTCGCCTTGATCGGGTTCACCGGTCAGGGCAGTAGCGAGCGTTTTGTAGACGGCGGACCCACCAGTTTCCCAGAGTATGTGCGAGCCCAGGAACGCAAGTTTTTTGCCGACCCGGCAGAAGCGGAAGTGCGCAGTGTTTATTTGCGGGAAGCGGATCGTTATCAGTTGTTGATCGACACCTTGCCTTCGTCGTGGGCAGAGGGGTATGAAGCACGCCGTAAGAACCTGGAATTGGCCCGCTACGATGGATCGACGTTTCAGGAAATCAAAGCTGCTGAAAGGGTATTGAGCGGTTTCCCCAGGGATCCTCAAGCTGCCAAGCTCAAATGGAGTCAGGAAAAGCAGCGTTACCTGGACAAAGTGAAGGCGAGTGTGCCGCATTTTGGTTCAGTGAACGATGATTCCGGCTTGTCCAATACCAAGGCCTTGGTCAGTTTTCTGGCGGTGGCTTTTACGTTGATGTGTGGCACGGTGGCCTTGCCCCACATCATCATGCGTTTTTACACCACGCCAAATGCATCGCAAACCCGTTGGTCGGTGGTGGTTGCTTTGGGCTGCATTTTGGTGATTTACCTGGCTTCACCCTGGTTAAGCGTGATCGCCAAAGTGGTGGTCTATGAAAACCTAGTGGGTTTGAGTTACAACGAAATTCCCAACTGGATTGCGGCATGGTCAAGGGTAATGCCGGGCCTGGCTACTTTGCAGGATGTGAATCAGGATGGGGTGGTTCAGTTTGCGGAAATTGGTCTGAGCCCGGATATTTTGGTGTTGATTACGCCCGAAATTGCTGGCATGCCATTTTTTCTCTCGGGGCTGATTGCGGCAGGTGGTTTGGCTGCGGCATTGTCGACGGCTGATGGCTTGCTGCTGGCCATTGCGGGCAGCCTGTCGCACGACTTGTACTACCGCGTGCTTGACCCTGAGGCGACCGCACAACGCCGTGTAACCATGTCAAAAATTGCGCTGTTGAGTGCTGCGTTGATGGCCGCGTGGATCACCAGCCTGCAACCCGGCAATATTGTGGTGCTGGTGGGTTCGGCTTTTGCCTTGGCGGCTTCAAGTCTGTTTGTGCCTTTGGTAGCGGGTATTTTCTGGAGTGGTGCCACGCGCAGGGGAGCCCTGTGGGCCATGGGCACCGGGTTTGTCAGTTCCAGCCTGTGTTTGGCATTGACCAATGCGTCGTTCATGGCTTTGTTTAACCTGGATGCGGTGCAAATTGTTGGCTTAAGCGGTGTGGCCAGTGGCGTGTTTACGATTCCGCTGAGCGCTTTGGCCATGGTGGTGGCCTCGCTGGCTGGTGGGCGCAAAGACGAAGCGCCCGGTGTAATGCGTGTGCTGCGCGTGCCTGAATCTGAATGAAATGTTTAATGCGATGAGAATGCACTGGATACCCAAGGGGATTCTTTGCTATACTCTCGCGCTTACCGCGGAGAGATGGATGAGTGGTTTAAGTCGCACGCCTGGAAAGCGTGTATAGGTTCATAGCCTATCGGGGGTTCGAATCCCCCTCTCTCCGCCAAATCAACAACTTACGCATGTTTTTTGCTACTAGATTAAACTGCATGCGACTACAAACTACATTACTTTTTGCGTCAATTGTGCCAAAAGTGTGACAAATTCAACTGTATGCTACGTCGAACAAAAAGTCGAGCTTACGTTATCCACGATAAAAATTCTCGGTTGAGTGATGCTGGTTCGGTTTGTCCTAGTACAGCTGTAAGTTCATCATATTCGTACCTTACAACTTCGATCGAAGCCTTACGTAAGTCTTGAATCTCTGGGGTTATTTGGTCTGGGAGAATTGCGCGAGTTGTTTATTTACAAAATGACTTGGACGCCATCCAGCGAAAAGTTTCTCAATAATGAAATTGTCAAACAAACCGAACGGTATGCTCGCACTCGGCATAGTTGTATCCAACCCCATTGAGAACAAATAGCGGACGGTTTTTGTCGGGGTTTTTTGTATCCAGTCTACCGAGTTTGCACTGGCCAAGTACTCCCGAATTAGTCCCTCATCAGGGTTTGTAGACTTTAACCAGTCTTTAAATTTTGATGCCTTTCCTAATAGTCGAATAAACTCATCAAACGTTCGTTGACCGGAGTCGATGATCTCCGCAAGACTTGGCGTATCAGGAAGGACAATCTCTTTAAATTGTTGAAGGGATTGCTGATTTATGTTTGCTCGTCTTAGAAGTTCCGCATGGCGCAGCATCACCACATCAGAGTTTTGTTTTGAAGTAATAAAATCACCTCCATAGTGTGCTGCCAATACTAAATCAGCGCGTACATCTTGAAGCGCGGTCAATAAATGACTTGCAGTTATTGGGTCAAGATCACCTAATTTCACTCGGTTTGCGTTGATTGCTTCAAAATTAATGTCAGTCAAAACATTCAGACCAAGATCCGACTTGATCACTTTAAATTTGAGTGTTTCTCCCGGATCATAGCCCCCTGGTGTGCTTGTAATGATCGATCTAGCAGCCTTTTTGGCATACTCAGAATCAAGTAAGTCTTCTGCTGCAGCTTTGGGTACTCCAGCTTTGATAAAGTGTGAGCCCGAAAACGCCCTTACCGGTGCTATTTTTAAGAAGGCTTTAGAAAAATGTTTTGCAGTTGTTTTTTCAATCCCGATCCTTCTCAAATCGTATTGAAGGCGATCTATGGTTGTGGGAAATTCAAGTTCTTTATGTCCTGCTAATGTTATTGCAACGTAATTGTGAATTTGAAATACACCTAACTGCTCAGTTTTTGTCCCAAGAGTCTCCTCACAGTACACCGCACTTACATCGTGTCTACGCAATAATGAGAGCGTCGAATTTATGCCTATTTGTTTCAACAACTGAATCAGTGTTCCTGGGCATAGTACAAGATGAACTTTTTGATAATAAAGTAACGCTTCTGCGATGTGACCGGCAGAAATATTTTGACCAATTTCAGATTTACGTAAAACGATACTTTCAAACATCAGTAGATCTCTTGTTTTCGGCTATGCGTGGTTTATGAGCCATTTTTTTGATCATTTTTCAGAAGAACTTTCAATTTCTGATCTTCATTTACAACGACCGTCTGAAACAAAATGTCGTCTTTGGGATTGATTGCTTTGTCAACTTGAATGATCAATTCTTTGCCGTTGACCGTTTGCATGGAAGTTTGTTTCTCTGGTGGGTATTGGTTAACGATTTGTTGGGCAGTCGAAACATCACCTAAGAAACCAACCAGGCGGTAGTTATGATTCCATTCCAAAGCCCAGCCCCAGCATTCTGCATTCGGATGTTTTTTAATACATACCTTGAAGAATTCGTCAGCGGGTGTGGCGATTAGCCTTATATCCCAGTCGGCGATTGTCTTCGCAAATGCAATTTGTGTTTCATTTCCCCAGTTCGATTTAATTGCATATTGAAGGGGATGGAATCCACCCTTGAAAGGATAACCTCGGCCGATATTTGAATCGTACGTAAGCATATAAAAGAACCCTTGAAGATGCATATGAGCTAGCTCAAAAGCTCTTCCTTGGTCAATTTGAGGTGGACTTATAAAATTGAACGATAGTGTACCGGTATAGAATTTACGTATAACGCTGATCGATTCTTTGCTTTCTGCAACGGTGCGCTTAGTTCTTCGGCTGATCGCATTTTTTGCTCTGCGTTGCGCTTCAGCTAATAGTAGCGGGCTGTCGTGAGCGAATTTTCCTGATGCATCAGGCTGCATCGTTATGGCCGATATATCATTCTCCAAATCTGATTTTTTTGCATTGCAAGCGAGACAGGAATTTAAAATCAAGTTCCATGACTGATTCATTGAATTTTTAGGAACGAACCGTCTTCCAATCACGTGCTCAATGTTGAACCCTTTAGGTTTTAGCTGGACATAGCAATAAGGGCACACGACATTTCTTAGAACTGTCGCAACATCACCCCTAAAATGAGACTCCTCTGGCATGCAACCTCACATATCTACTTTCGCTAAATTCAAGCATCGCAAGTTGGCTTTTAGCGGAATTAGCTTTGATAAATGGTCAGGTTTGGTGATTTCTCATCTAGCCCAAACCAATTAGCGAACTGATAGTTCAATGTTTTTTCCAGTCCTTGCCAGCATGTCGACAAGTGCGTCAATGGTGAACTTCATAGATTTTTTATTGATCACATCTGACACGCGTGGACGTGATACTCCAAGAATTTCAGCGGCCTCAATTTGTTTTAGCTGATTGTCGTCAATCCACTTCGCCAGTTCACCCATTAACGAATTTTTGATTGCCAGCTTCTCGGAAATGATCCGCTGAGAGTTTGCTTTCAGGACGGAAGACTGTTCTGGACTGAATCCCAAATCCGCAAATACATTACCACCTGCTGGTGTGACATGTGCTGAGTTAGTTTCGATTGTCATTTTGATTTCCTTTCTGCCAAAACTGCTCGGTATCTGGCCGATGCAATGTCCTTGTCTTTCTTCGAAGTGGTCGACGTCTTCTTCCTGAAACAATGCAGCACGTAAACAGCCTCCGGGAACTTCGCTACGTACATTACCCTGAACCACCCATCATCTAGGTTAATTCGAATTTCTTTGGTCCCGGCTCCGACAACATCGAATGGCTTCCAATCGTCCGGGTCGAGTCCTGCTTGAATCAGGCTTAGTTGGTGGCCAGCTTCCTTCCGAGCGCTCTCAGTGAAGACAGCGTTGTCCTTGATGTCCGTAAGTGAGGAACCACGCCAGTCAATTGGTTTTTCATTCATTAAACACTTCTTCCTAGTGTATCAAATTTTATACATATTGCAAGATGCATCTAAATTGCTATCGTTTTTTAATCTCAGATAATTCATAAGTAAAGTGTTATCAAAAGCCTCAACGATCGTTGCCCCGAACCTGTATTGCATTGCCTCCTTACCGCAATTCTTCCAGTATCCGGTAGGCCAAGTTGTCCCCTCAATAGCGGTGTTCATCACGGCATGAGTTTCTTCCTTGGCCAGCTGTTCAGCAATCTGATCTCCGTTTTCAATTAGGTCGAGGATTCGCTCGCGTGATCGAATTGAAATGAACCAGGTGATCAGGAGGAATGCATCCTTCTTTGCGTTATCCTCAAGAACTTTAATGGATGCGAGGTCTAAGGGCCAGGTGATTGGATCGTGTATGGTTAGGAGAACGGATCGCATCTGCTTTGCTTGGTCGCTACTTCCCAGTGCAATTTCTACACAGCGTTTTGTAGCAGAAGTAAGTGCATCTTGACGTTTTTGCATTCTAATTTCTCCAGTTTGCTAAATATCGGGTTATTTCATTTCGTACTATCAAATAAATCTCGCGAGAATTCACCCAAAAAGGCCGTTTTTTCGCGGGAATCCCGCGACTCTTTTCTTTCTCAAATCATGCAAAAACTGGTTTAGCGAGAAATGTGCAAAAAAGCGGCTGTTTTTCGCGGGATTTCCGCGATTTCTTCATTCTCTGAAAATTTCACGGAAAACTCTCGCCGCGATGAAAGCAGTAACAACGATCTCCCAGCTAAGGCCGAGCCATTCAAAAGCTGAATTCATATCACCTTCTCAAAAAACTATCCAATTTGTCGGTTTGTTTGGATATTGGATCTGTCTTGAATCTACTACCAGTTTTCTTTCGAATTCGAATGCTTCTTTATACGAATGACAGGATCTGATGATGTGTCCGTCAAGCAGGACATCATAAACTCTCCACTTTTGAGAATGTTGCATTTGCCCCGATGTGTAGTTTTCTTCATTGTGTGCGTCGTGCGTAAACGAAAAACTCTCTTGCCTTATTCTGGCGATAATTTGGGTGTCCATGTTCGTTCCTGTGATTAAAAAGATTTCACCTTAACTGAATTCTGGAGCCTGTCAAATTAATATTAATTTTTAATAATTATTAAAATTGGCTATTTATGCTGAGTAGTTTTATAGATGTTTGTGATTAAGTATTATTTTTATTGATGCATACTTTTTTATTGATGCTTGACGGATAGATAATTATTTATTACTGTATTGACAGGGTTGGTTTTTGTGTTATACCCACAGATTTTTTGATGCTGTCAGACATTTTTCTGACCGGTGACCAAGGTGAAAACCCTCGGCGTGTCGAGGCCGCAGGCTCGAATTTCAATTACCACTGTGGTGGTCTTTAGCAACTTTAGTTGTGCACTATTCGGCCTTGGCCGCATTTCAATGCGATCAAGGCCACAGCCGCGATCGCTTCTTTCGGCGATCAGCATAAACCACGGTGCCAATGTTCACGAGAACATTGGCATCTCGTGGTCCTCATGATGCAACGCATGCAGACGTGGCCGCTTTTGCTTTTTGCGCACGAAAAATTACGGAACGCACCCGAGTGCATCCGGAATTTTTTGCCCGCAAATAAGCACATCGCTGTAGTCGCGTCACTTTTATTTTCGCGCAGCGAAAAAAAGTGACGCGACGCAGATTGCGCCGCGCCACCGCGCCAGCTCTTGCTGAGCGCGGTCAGACGAAAAGTGACGCGCGAGTTTTCGCGCCCGCTTTTCGCAATTCAGGCCGCTTTTTTAGCAGCCTTGTGCCAATCCGGCACACCCCAACTCGATCAGGAAAGGGTCCATCCCACCTGGTTGCCTATCTCGCTTTTTGTGAGATTTCTACTGCGTCCATTCGCATTTTTCGACCACCGGAGGAGGTCATTTTTAAGCGCAATTTTGCGTCAAGCAACCGTGCCAAGCACGAATGTCAGGCCAAGGAGGAGGTGGCCAAAGTAGTTGTGGAACCGCTGGTTTTAAAAAAACCGGTGCCGAGTTTCCCCGGATGGGGCTTTTTTGCAATAGGCAGAAAAGTTCGGACGATTTTAACAATTTGAAAATCGGACACGACCACAAATACATGCCCCCGCGCGAGATCACAAGGTAAGCGCCGCACATTTTCTCCAAGTAAGTCGTTTTTTGGTGGTCGAGGCCACGATTGGGGGGAGTGTTCGTGTCTAGTTTTTAAATTAATGATCGAATATGTTGAGGGGTTAAGATTAAGTGGTAAATGAAAAGAAAATGTCTTTAGCGAAAAGCGCCAAGGAGCTTGCGAGAGCTGCGGGTGGCTCTCACTCGACCGTGGACGCGCGAACCAGAATTATTATGCAGCTAGTTAATAATCTGAAGTTCGAACAAAATATACAAATTCGAAACATCTCTCAGCTAAAAGAAAAAAATATTGAGAATTGGTTGAGAAGTGGTCGAGAAAAAGGATTATCTCCCAGAACTTTACAAAATCGGCTCACGTCAGTCCGAGCGGTTTTGAAAGCGGCGGAGCGGTATGACACCATTTCCAGACTTGAAAATACAGCAAAAAAAGTTGGTTTTGCCGGGGCCTCCCGTGACGGTGTTCGAAAGCCACCTTCCGATCAGCAAATAAATCTGATGCTCTCTAAAGTGAATCATCAAGGTGTTCGTCTCTGTTTGGAAATGATGAATGAGTTTGGTTTGAGGCAGAAAGAGGCTGTTATGTCCGCCGCCTCCCTTGAGAAATGGCTCCGGGACATAACCAATGATCGTCATGGTCGTTTTCAGCTTATCCAGGGATCAAAGGGGGGAAGGCCCCGCGAGATTTGGCCCAATAATCCTCAGTATGCCTCCGCATTGGTTTCGAGGGCTATTGAGTATGCCCGCCAGAACGACGGGAAGCTGGTAGCTGGCGATTTAAAACGGGCGTTGGGGAAATTCAATAGGGAGAGCGCGAATGCTGGTTTCAAGGGGATCCACAGTCCCCATAGCCTTCGCTACGCCTTCGCGCAAAGAACGATCAGCCGCGTAACAGAGCAAGGCTGGGATAAGCGCTTGGCTTTGTCTTTTACCTCTCAAGTCTTGGGGCATGGGGACGGGCGGGGACGATGGATCGAGCAGGTGTATTCGAGGAGCTAATCCTGGTCGTACCAGTCAATTTGTGGGGGGTTGCGTGGATTCAAAAGTATGTTTTCCTATTCATACCTTTCAATTAGCTAAAGGATTTGAAATGCAAATTTTTAGATATTGCTTCGTTCCCCTGTTGTTTCTTGCTGGTGCGTGCGGGGAGAAAGTAGCCGACCTTTCTGAAGTGAAAACTGAACAAGTGATAGACAAGAAGCAAGCGGCAGCATTGAAGGCTATTAAGGAATATGAGGATTATTTAAAGAGCGACCAATACAAAATTGACCAGGAAAAGAAGCGGGCGCGGGTTGAGGCCCAGCGCCAACGGATGCGGGAATTTATGGAATATGACCCTGCTCAGACGAAAAAATCACAAGGAACTGAATAATGAAGAAATTGAACGTTTTTGTGTTGTCCGCCTTGACATTGGCTGCTGTGGCTTGTGGGGGTGGTGGCGACGGTTCTTCGCCAGGTATTGGAAGTGGGGCACAGGTAAACCTTTCGGAATATCGGTTAGATAGCAACAATAATCTTTTTTTGAATCGAAACAATGGGGAAAAGGTTTCTGGAATTGTCCTCAAAGAATTCCTTATTCAAGGGCAGGGCGTAAGCGGGAAAGGACTAGGTACGCCTTTTGACAGTGGTGTGCTTCAGGGTGACAGCGAAACGCTGGGAATTGCTCACTACCTGGTTCGAACCTTCGAGTTTGCACAGGCGAATTTTCCGAATACATTCTCGAACTCCCCGAATTGCGAAGCTGGGGGACCAAAGGCATTACCTGTGACCGTGACGGATGAAAACATGTCTGGTAGTTATAACAACGGAGACAGTGTAAACACTGGCACTTGCTCAAACTCAGATAACACACTTCAGTTTTTAGGTGGCTATGGCGTATCCGATCTCGCGTTTACCGGTACGGTTGCAGTGAATTCGGTTTACACGATTGGCGGAACATTCTTCACTGCTGGTGTGACTTCAGTGGGCAATGATTTCCAGATCGAAAGCACAGAGTCAGGGGCGGTTGGCATCACATCGGATGCAAGCAACGAAAAGATTGTAGAGTTCACTGGTAGTTATGGCACTGATTATTCGAACCTTGTTGGTGGTAGCTTCCAGCGGGTAGCGGGTAGTAGTCATCAAAATCGATCTATCACAGTGACCTACATGCCGGGAAGCACCTACCAGGTAGAGGGTGGTTACGATTTTGTTGGCAACTTTGATGCCGTGTTCAACCAAACGAATTCATCTTTCGAGTTCGGGGTTCGTAATTTTGATATTAGCGGTTCCGCACTGGATGGGGATGTGGACACTGGTTCGTTCGAGGTCAACGGTGCCGGAAACACAAAGCTTGTATTCACTATTCGCAATGACGGAACATTGATTTTTACTGCAGATGAGGACGGAAATGGCTCGGTGGATTTCACTAGCACACCTGTGCAGGTAAATACGGTTCTTCAAAACTTCACATTTTGAGGAGTGGTACTCGTTCATGTAAATGTCGAGCGCGTTTGCAAAACGCGCAAGCTGTTCACCTTGACTGCGTCCGATATCGTTTCTTAGTGATTCCTGTTGGACATAAAGCGTAGGCGGAGGTGTTAGCCATAGCAATAGTGGAGGTCAGAGCAACATTAGCAAAGGTAGAACCGGCGATTTTTCGCAGCATAGTGCGATTAAATCTATGTTCAAAATTTAAATTTGTCACGGGTGTGGCTTGTTATTTTTATATTCGTGTTGGGGTGAATGTGACGAAGCACGACCGCGAGTACGGTCACGGTCTGGAATTAGGGAGTGAGCGGTATGCGAGGCGCTTGGTCAGCTCGGGTATTAACGAACGAGGTTTAAATTTAATAGGTTTTTGCAAAAAATAAAGATCTACATTTTTAGCTTTGTGGCTCAATTGTTGTTGTTGAATAACTAAGTTTTAATTTCCAGCATGTTTGTGTAATGCTTGGTTAACAGTTGAAAAGATTAAATTAAAAATGTTTTCCGTAAGATTAGAATAAATGAATATCACTGTTGTGGTTAGCTAAATCAAATTATGTTGCTATTTGGAGTTCTTGATGTCCCTAAATATTTTCACCGGTGAGGTTGAGCGATTCCTCTTGACACCCAAACCAGAAGTTTTAGTTATTCGGGGGGAGTGGGGGATCGGCAAAACCTTCAGTTGGAAGAAACATATTCAGAGGATGGCGAAGTCTGGCTTGCCCACTAGCCGGTACTCTTACGTCACGCTGTTCGGTGTGAATTCCCTTAACGATTTAAAATTTCTAATTTTTCAGCAGAGCATATCAAACGAGACCGTTGGCACAGTAGCAAGCATCGAGTCCTTTAAGGAAAACGCTTCTGGGTTCTCAGAATCCTATGGTCGCAAAGGATTAGGAATTTTTGAAAAGCTCCCTTATGTTAGGGATTTTGTAACCGAAATTCGTTCCCTGGCTTTTTTGTCATTGAAAAACACTTTAGTTTGTCTTGACGATGTCGAAAGAAAGGGAAAGGATCTGGAACTACGAGAGATATTGGGGGTAGTCTCTCAGCTGAAAGAGGAGAAGGGCTGTAAGGTAGTGTTAATAATGAATCAGTCTGGGTTGGACCAAGAAAATGAAAAACAGTTTGAGAAGTATCGAGAGAAAGTCGTTGATGTAGAAATTACTTTTGCACCGACGACTCAAGAGTGCGCTTCGATTGGACTCGACGAGTTAGACGACTTGGACTCCAAATTAAAGCCGCTTGTGATAAAGCTTGGCATAAGAAATATTCGAATAATCTCAAGAATCAAACGATTAATACGTATCATTGCACCGCATCTGACTTCTTTTGAACCGGAAGTATTGCGCCAAGCAATCCATACCTTAACTGTCTTTACGTGGTGCTATTTGTCGGACGATTCCACATCTCCTAATTTCGAGTTTGTAAAGAGGGGTAGACTTGGACTTTTGGGACTAAACAATGATAAATCGACACCAGAACAAAAGGCATGGAGAAGCCTTTTACATGAATACGGCCTCATTACCATTGATGAATTCGATTTGGTGATTGCGGAAATTGTAGAGGCTGGGTACGTGAATGTTGAAAAGCTAAGTAGATCTGCAGCCACACTCAATCAACAAGTAGTTGCAGATAAGGGCGATAAGTCCTTTGGTGAGGCGTGGCGTTTGTATCATGATTCTTTTGACAATAATCAAGAGCAAGTCATAGCGATGATTTTTGAAAGGTTTAAGGAGAACGTAAAGTTCATCACCCCGCTCAATCTAAATGGCACCGTGACCCTTCTGAGAGAATTGAAGCGTGGTGATTTAGCGGACCAATGTATTGATCACTACGTCTTCCATAGAAAGGATCAACCCACACTGTTTGACCTAGATAACTATGCGTTTGCTGCAGACATAACAGACTCAACCATCATCGAACGATTTGGAAAGGAAATCGTTTCTTGCGAGCCTACACTACCCCTTCGAGATGTTGTGGCTCGAATATCCAGCATACGAGGATGGGGAAAGAAGGATATTGATGTCATGTCATCGGCTACAGAGAATGACTACTATGAATTATTCAAGTCTGAGAAAGGTGAACATCTTAGAAGTTATGTTAAAGCGTGCATTCAGTTCACCCAAATTGCTGGTGTTGGGGAGAGGGAGCGACTAATTTCAACTACAGCATTAGCAGCGTTGAAGAGAATCGCATCTGAAAGTGAAATTAATAGAAGGCGTGTCGCAAGTTATGGAGTTGAAGTTGATGCAACATAACTAGGTGTTCAAGGCGGATTAAGCAGACTGTGCTGCTACCGCTCCGCTGCTTCATCGCTTACTTTTCGTTAGAGGCTAAAAACTATGTTGCCCATCTTCGTCTGAAATTCATATTCCGATGATTGGTACGTGGAAATGGAGCAAGTCTGATTACGACACACCGCTTTTGTTTCACTTGCATGGAGTAAAGGCTAGTCTGAAGCTAGATGACTACGACGCTGGAAAACGTGATCGAGGGATGGTCTGGGACGCGCATCTGCTTTTGGAATTCACCAATCCACTTCCAGAGCTTGTCCGTGGGCTGAGGACCTCTGGAAAGCTAGCCCAGCGCGCGGCAGAAGAAATTTATGGTTACTACTTGCAGGTCCACGATCAATTCGAGGGAGTCTTACGTACTGCTGGCGGTGTTACCAACTTGATGCAGCAAGCTCCCATGTCGATTGAGGGCTTTTTCGAGAAAGAAGGAATCGGACGGAAGGGCTGTCAATGGTGTTTGGAAGGCGAGAAGCCGAAAACATTTTCGCCCAAAATCACCAAGAACCGCCGAAGCTTGAACCCACTTTTTCGCAGTGACCAAATAATTTCGAGAACGAAATGGCAGCGCCTCCAACTTGCCATCGACAATCAAGACTTTCCTGCACCCGAGATGCTAGAGTTGCTGCGAATTCGGTCACAATTGCAGTGGCGGCAGAAGAAGATACCAACCATCGAGGCAGCCATTCTGGTCGAAACACTATTGCGTGAATATGCCGAGAAGGTGCTTCTATCACTCGGCTTTAGCAAGAACCGAGTTAAAGCGCTTCGGGATGAACTAACATTCAATACGTTTCTCAATATTGTATTGCCCTTGTCACTGACACGCAGCGAGGCAAAAAGGATCGAAGAGAACATTCGCAAAGTCGACGTTCTGCGTAAGGTTCGAAATGACCTCGTTCACGGAAACATTCGAGAAGAAGATATCGATGAAAACAATGTCCGTAGCGGTATAGAAGGAGCGTTGGTCGTAGTCGCCTTCATCAGAAGGAAGATCAATCGTCCCTAAACCTGTCTTGGCATGTGCGCAGAGACGGGCCGTTCCCAGCGCTTTTTGCTGACTAGAGAGAGTTTTCCACAGCCCCAAGTTGATAAGAAAAAGTAGAAAGATGATAGAAAGCGAAAAATTCCATTTTTCATCAATGAAATCAGCATCATGAAAAGGGCGGGAGGAAAGCTATACCGATAATCCGGAACGCCATACCGACGGCACGGAATGCTATACCGACGGACACGGAACGCTATACCGTTGAGTTTGGCCAGCAATCTGCTGGCCCTTTGTGGAACGCTATACCGATGGCTGGAGCCAGATGGCAAGTTGAAGTCTGCCCTTTTTGCTGTCTTCAATCTTGTGTGTTGAAATTATTTCAAGCCGCTCTAGTTCTTTACATGCGTCCGTTAGCGCCTCTCGAAACTTACGCATTGGGCTCCTGTACTGCATTTTGTCCTTTAGCCAATCGAGGGCATACCTTTGAATGGGGTCGGCCGACGTTGCTACTAGCCGTTGTATGGTTTTGGCCATATCCTTACCACGTCTTATCCGCATCCTCTTATTGAAATCAATGAGACTGTATTCTCGGTTGCCAAACATTTGCACCCATCTTGGATCCAGTTTGTAACGGTATGTCTCTGACTGATCACAGTAGCTAAACTCAGCAATGATACGAAAAGACAGAGTTTTACCGATGCTGTATCTAGTTGTTCCGTCTTTCTTCTTTGCTTCAAGGAACATTGTTGCTTCAACAAGCGCTTTGATCCGGCGATGCAACCAATCGTATTGCTGCTTTCCTGTTCCGCGTTCGAGCTTACGTAAGACCTCAGCTCGAACAATCGGCACCAATGTACCAATTGGGAAAGGTTGAGCGAAGGCAATTAGCGCCATGATTAGGTCGCCATCTGCCTCGTCGAGTTGCTCGCCGGTGTATTCGATAACGCAGTCACGTCGAGTCACCATCGTGGCTTGTCGGTGAAAAATACGCCTCCCTTTTGCTATTGGTGCGAAAAGGCTCGATCGATTCAGGTGATTCGGAAATGCTCCTAATGAAAAGCCAGGAATCCAAAGCTCACGTTGTTTCGAGCAGGCCTCTTGTTCCAAATTCTCTTCTGCGTTCTGTGACCACTGCCTCACAAGATCAAGTGTTTGAGAGAAATCATTTCTGATAGCGTGTGGCTGGTGGCTCATTGACGCACCTCATTGCGTCGCGCTATCTCCTCTGCCTTCGTTGGTCTCCCGCGCCGCTTTCCGCCCATTTTTCTAATGCGTTCATCGGGAATGGGTACTTGTCGCTTACCAGTGGTGATGTAATGAACTAGGTCAATCAAGAGTACATGAAGGCCCAACCCAGGCTCTTTACGCACCCGGATTGGAAACACTTTTCGCAGAATTTGCGCCCGGATAGTTGGTTCATTTTCCCGCAGGATATCTGCTACCTGCTTGATATTGAGTACGGGGGGATATTCTGAATAATAGTAATTTACGAGCGTTGTTAGCTCGATTTTTTCATTTTTCATGTTCTTGCCTTTTTGAGGCGGCAAGGTGCGGCTTTGCTGGTTGAGCGAGAGTGTGGCAGCACCTCGCCTGATTCTATTTTCCGCTTCTGGAGCGGGCTAAAAAGACTCAGGCGAGGCTTGAACGTGGAGGGGGTGGGTATGGGCCTTGCGCCAGGCCGAGACATCCACTGGTATCGCAGTGTAGATTATTGAATGGTGTGGATCTGGCGAAAATCCTAGGCTTAAATAATGACAAAACAAATGCTTCAAATCTACTGGCTACTCGGTTTTGTGCCTTCAGTCCTTTTTTGGAAAACAACAACCACGTAAAAAGGACGCTTGAAAAAATTACGAATGAGCAAGAAACGCTCATGTCAAAGTTCGCTGAAGACTTGGCTAGTAGCCATATCAGCCCGAGCATTGCGCCGATAGCAACCCACTGACTCACCAGCACGCCGAACACAAAAATTAATGCCCTCGCGCCGGTGCGGCCTTGCAATTTTTGCTGATCAAGAAATCGAAAACTCACTTAGCCGTTTCCAATCTGTTGGCCAGTTTTTCCGAACTCAGGTGGGTGTACCTACTTAGCATGGTCAGAGTTTTGTGCCCGCTCACGGCTGCCATGTCGAGTACTGAAAAATCTCCCCGCTCAGCAAGCCGTGAAATACCCTCATGTCGGATGTCATGGAATGTAAAGTCATCAATCTCGGCGCGCTTTCTAGCGCCGTGGAATGCGTGAAGTAAGGTCAATCGATCCACTTTAAATACCTTTCCACCCAGCGAGCGCGGTATTTTTTGCAGTGTTTGAATTGCTATTGGGGATAGTGGCACTGAGCGAGCTTCGCCATTTTTTGTATCCCTTAGCATCACAAATTTTCGTTTCCAATCTATGTCTTCCCATTGCATGCTCAATAGTTCACCCTGACGCATGCATGTTTCTCTTGCAAGGGCAACCAAAGGCCAAAGATCAGCGTTTCGACTTTTCCGGCATTCTCTCTCGAATTCTGACCATTCCGCATCAGTCAATCGACGGTCGCGACTTTTGGACTCTGCTGGCTTTCTGATTTTCAGTACTGGATTTCCGTTAGGTAAGTTAATTCCACATTCCATTTCTGCAAATCCAAGAATCTTTGAAAGTAGGTAGAGCTCCTTGCGAACGGTAGTTCCCGAAACTACTTTTAGCCGTTCGTCTCTGTATTCTGCAATCAATCTCTGATCCAGGTCAGCTACTGACTTTTCACCCAGCTTTTCTTCTAAATGTTTTGCCTGAAATTTCCAAGCCTCTTTTCCGTCGGCTCTTTTTTTGTAGTGAAATTGCGCGTATTCGTTCTTAAATCGCGTGATGAGTTGACAGAGCGTCGTTCTCTCAGCTATTTTTAAGACACGATACACTCCGCGAACCATCGACGATTCAGTGTTTGAGGCCCATGCCTCTGCTTCGATTTTAGTTTCAAACGTGGCTGACTCTGTTGGAAAACCTTTTCGTCGCACTTGAGCTTGCCATTGCCCAAACCCTCTTTTTCTGATCGTTGCCATACGCCAATCCTCAAAAAATGTGCCAAAATTGTGACATAAAATTCAAATAATTATCGTAAGTATATGATATTAAATAAAAATAAACAAACCTAAGCGCGCCTGGAAAGCGTGTATAGGTTCATAGCCTATCGGGGGTTCGAATCCCCCTCTCTCCGCCAGAAATTACAAAAAGCCTTGAACTGTGTTCAGGGCTTTTTTCATTTCAGGGCGGCAGAGAAGCAAAGTCCCTGCGGACTTTGCGTGGGGGAGTCGAAGCTTTTCGCCTACGAGCGAAAAGCCGGGAGAATTGACACTACCAGTGACGCGTAAGCGGCGCGCAGGAGTGGCATAGGTGAGAAGCTTTGCCCATGCAAAGGGCAAAGCCGGGAGAATCGACCATGCAAGAGACGAACTTGAGTGAGGCTCGCGGCAGGGGCGCGTTAAAGTGGCAAACTAACGGTCATCGCTAGCAGCATTAATTCAGGAGCACCCCATGCCGAGCCCCAACAACACCCCCGTCAAAATCCAGGTTTGGACCGATTTTGTGTGTCCATTCTGTTTACTTGGCGAATCGATTATCGAGCAGGCTGTCGAAGGTTTGAATGTGGAACTGGAGTGGATGCCCTTCGAGCTGCGCCCCTACCCAACACCCACGTTGAAACCCGAAGATGAATATTTGCCGCGTGTGTGGAAGGCATCTGTTTATCCCATGGCTGAGCGTTTGGGTGTACCGATCAAATTGCCTACCGTGTCACCACAGCCATACACGCGCAAGGCGTTTTTGGGTTTGCAATATGCCAAGCAGCAGGGCAAGGGCAATGAATACACCACTGCGGTGATGAAGGCGTTTTTTCAGCAGAACAAGGACATTGGCGATACCCAAATCCTTAAAAGCATTCTTCAGGATCTCAACCTTGATCCCTCTGGTCTGGATGAATTCGTGAATTCTCCCCAATCCAATGCGCAGCACGATGCCGATCTTCAACACACCCAACAAATGGGCATTCAGGCGGTGCCTTCACTTTTGGTTGGAAATCAGTTTTTCTCGGGTGTACCCAATGTTCAAATGTTGCGTGAGGCAATTCAGCGCGCGCAAGGGTAGGGATACTTCGGGTTTTCCGGCATGGTGTGTGCGGGTTATCCTGTACGCCAAATCTGCACCCACCACAAAAGGTCACCATGAATTTATTTTCCAAGCTTCAGCAGCGTGCCGCTGAAGGCAAGCCCCTGCGCGTTGGCATGATCGGTGCCGGCAAATTTGGCTCCATGTATCTTTCTCAAGTACCGCGAACACCTGGCATTCACATGGTGGGCATTGCCGATTTGTCACCAGATCGAGCACGTGCTGCGCTTAAAAACGTGGGCTGGAAAGAAGAGACCTACAACGCGGCCACATTGGAACAGGCCGCCAAGCAGGGCAACACCGCGATTATTGACGACGGCATGAAGTTGATTGAGTCGCCTTTCGTGGACATTGTTATTGATTCAACCGGCAACCCGGCCGTGGGAATTGCCCATGTGCTGGCCTGTTGCGAGTTTAAAAAACACATTGTGATGGTGAATGTTGAGGCCGACGCGTTGGCGGGTCCTTTGCTGAAACGCAAGGCCGACGAAGCAGGAATTGTGTATTCACTGGCCTACGGCGATCAGCCTGCGCTGATTTTCGAGATGGTGGATTGGGCGAGGGCTGCCGGTTTTTCGGTGGTGGCCGCAGGCAAAGGCACGAAGTACTTGCCCACGTACCATGAAAGCACACCCGACACCGTGTGGAACCACTATGGTTTAACGGCCGAGGATGCAGCCAAAGGTGGCATGAATGCGCAAATGTTCAACAGCTTTCTGGATGGCACCAAAAGTGCGATTGAAATGGCAGCGGTGGCCAATGCCACGGGTTTGGCCGCGCCCAGCGGCCTGAAGTTTCCCGCTGTGGGTGTCGACGACTTGGCGCGAATCCTGAAGCCACGTGAACACGGTGGCATTCTGGATCAGCGCGGCCAGGTGGAAGTGATTTCCAGTGTGGAACGCGACACGCGCCCAGTGTTTAGGGATTTGCGTTGGGGGGTGTATGTCACCTTCGCGGCCGACAGTGAATACGTGGCCCGTTGCTTCAAGGAATATGGTTTGATCACCGACCCCAGTGGGCAGTATTCCAGTATGTACAAACCCTTCCACTTGATCGGGTTGGAACTTGGCCTTTCAGTGGCATCCATCGGTGTTCGGGGCGAGGCAACCGGCGCGCCCATTTGCTGGCATGGCGATGTGGTGGCCACAGCCAAACGGGATTTACAGGCGGGTGAAATGCTGGATGGCGAAGGTGGTTACACCGTGTACGGCAAGCTGTTGCCTGCGCAGGAATCGTTGGCCTTGGGCGGTTTGCCATTGGGCTTGGCACATGGTGTGAAGTTGCTGAAACCCGTGAAGGCGGGCCAGCCGGTGAGCTGGAATGATGTGGCGTTTGATGCCAATTCCACAGCGGTGAAATTCCGCCGTGAAATGGAGCAAAGCTTTAGTTAAGCTTCTTTGGCAAAACTCATTTTGCGAAAATCTGGTCCATGTTGGCAAAGGCCTTGAACTCAAGTGCATTGCCGCATGGGTCCATGAAGAACATGGTGGCTTGTTCACCCACCTGGCCTTTGAATCGAATGTAAGGCTCAATTACAAACTTGGTGCCCGCCGCTTTCAGGCGATCCGCCAGTTCATTCCACTGTTCCATGGTCAAAATGACACCAAAATGCTTGGCTGGCACGGCATGGCCGTCTACGCTGCTGTTGGCTTTGCACCCCACTTCTTCGGGTGCCAGGTGTGCCACCAATTGGTGGCCATAAAAGTTGAAATCCACCCAGTGTGGTGCGCTTCGCCCTTCCTCACAGCCAATGACTTCGCCATAAAATTTGCGGGCCACAGCAATGTCGGTGACCGGGAAAGCAAGGTGAAAGGGTTGAAGTGTGGCGTGTTTGGCTTGGGCTGAGGACATGTGAATTACCGGGAAATGAGTGGTTGGTCATTCGCACACTATAGGGTTGTTCGGGTTTCCCGGCCAATCGTGGAAACCCGAATATTACTGACACAGCTCAGAATGAATTACGGCGTCACAATGTTGAAATTGCCTGTGGCTTTTTCGAGCATGCCGAAGAACTGACCCAGTTTGATCGTGCTGCCATCGATTTTGGTTTGATCCGAAAACAGCAAGTCGGTGGCGCCAGCTTCACCGGTCATCATGTTCAGAAAGAATGGCTTGCTCAAGGTGAGCGTGGCCGCAGAGTTGTTCTCTGGTTTGCCTGCGCGGTGGTGCAACACACTGTTGTTGATGCGCAGCACGTAGCTTTCCTGTGTGTCTGAAAACACTAAATTAATTTGAATGTCTTCATCCTCGGCTTTCTCGCTGTTCAGTGAAGCCGCCATGGCTTCCAGAAAGCGCTCAGTGGGTGTGTGTTTCAGCATGTCGAGAAATGCCGTGCGTTTGAAGCCTTCTGTGTAACCGCCTTCGCGCAATTCAAGTGCACCCGTCAGGTAAAAATTGCGCCAGGGCGCAGACTCGGCCATGTAGCCCATCTGGTCGAAACTCTTGGCCAACAAGCCTTTGGCGCGTGCGTTCTCGGGTTCTGCGTACACGGCATGTTTCAACAACTCGGCTGCCCAACGGTACTCCCCTTTGTTCACGGCATCTTCGGCCTTGTTCAGCAATGCATCCATACCACCCGCTACATCGACATACCTTTTTGCGGCTTCAACCGGGGGCAGGGGGTTCAAATTGGCAGGGTTGGCATCGAACCAGCCCATGTAAAACTGGTACACCGCTTTGACGTTGTGCGACACGGTGCCGTAGTAACCGCGCCCGCTCAGGAAGCTGTTCAGGGCGGGTGGCATGGCCACTTTTTCCGCGATTTCCGTGGAGGTGTAGCCCGCATTCATGTGGCGCACAGTTTGGTCATGAATGAAGCGGTACACATCGCGCTGTTTTTCCATGAAGCTGCGCACGTTTTCAGCGCCCCACACGGGCCAGTTGTGCTGGTGAAACATCACCTCGGCATCGCCTGCATAGGCAATGGCCTCGTCCATGTAAGCAGCCCACTTCAGGGCGTCGCGCACCTTGGCACCGCGAGGGGTGTACAGGTTGTGCAGCGTGTGACCAAACAGTTCAGCACTGCCGAATGCCTTTAATGTGGGCAGATAAAATACAAATTCTGAAGGGGCCTCGCTACCCGGCACGTTGTGGAACATGAATTCAAGGCCATCGAGTACATGGGTTTCCTTGGCTTCTTTCACCACCAGTGTGGGCGGCAATATGCCCACCTTGCCATAGGCCACGGCTTTGCCCAAACCGTTGTCGATCAAGCCTTCAGGGCTGCGTGGCAGGCGCTTGCCGTACATGTAAATGGATCGGCGTGCCATGGCCATGCCCACCAGCAGGTTTTCGCTGGTGGCCTCTTCCATGAAGCCGATGGGTGCCACCACGGGCACCTTGCGTGTAGCAACTTCTTCGGCGCTGAGTACACCCAATGCACCGCCAAAGTGGTCCACATGGCTGTGGGTAAACACAATGGCAGTCACCGGTTTATCGCCCAAGTGCTTGCGCGCAAAGGCCATGGCTGCGCGCGCAGTTTCCTCGCTGGTCAGCACGTCAACTACAATCCAGCCTTTCTCGCCTTCAATCAGCGTCATGTTCGATAAATCGAAGCCGCGCAACTGGTAAATGCGATCAGCCACTTTGTACAAGCCAATCTGGTTGTTCAGGCTGGCTTGCCGCCACAGGCTGGGGTTCACTGTGCCGGGGGCCTTGCCTTCAATGAAATTGAATTCGTCGTAATCCCAGATAACCTCACCTTCGTCGTTCAGGACTTTGCCAGTGGGTTTGGCGATCAAGCCCTTTCGGGCATCGGCATTGTTGGCGGTGTCCACCAAATCTGTGTTCTCGGCAACTTGGGCATGAAATGCCTGCGTGTATTCGCTGGCTGCACTGTTGGGGTCGATGGGAGTGGGTACCTTGGAACAGGCTGCCAACAGGGCGAGCGCGACCAAAGCAGGGGTGAACCATGCTGTAGGTGATTTCATGCTGTCTCCGGAATATTTTTTGACTCTTCCTATTACAGCATAAAAAGTGGCACTGTGCGTGTCAGTAATCTAGTCGCTCATCAACTGAAGAATTTGTTGGTCGCCGTGATGACAAACACGGTGGCCAGAATGGCAGGGATCCAGAATGCAATGGCGGCATGGGTGTACCGTTCAAGCCAGCCGCCTGAGCCGCCACTGGCCATCTCTGCTGCCATATTGTGGCGCTTCCATTGCCATGTCACGAGCAGACAAATGAGCAGGCCGTTGAAGGGCAGTATGGTGTCGTAAAACACATCCACCAACACATCGAAAAGCGATTTGTTGGCCCCAGCGTAAAACGCAAATTCAGCAAGCCATTTCACCTGCCCAAAAGACAAAGCGCTGAATACGGCACCCACCAACACCCCCGTGATCACCAATGCCAAAGCCTTGTTGCGAGTCTGCCTGCTCTCGGCTTTCAATGCGGCCACGGGTACTTCAATGATGGACACCAGCGAAGTGATGGCCGCCACGAAGGCCAACAAAAAGAATGTTGCTGCAATAAAGCTGGCCATGGCATAACCAAACTTGGGCACCATGGCCATGAAAATATTGGGGAAGAACGAGAAGATCAAACCCACAGAGGAATCGCTGAGTTCGCTGGGGTTGGTGTTGGGGTAAATGGCGAAAATTGCAGGCAAGGTCATGAGGCCCGCCACCAGCGCCACACCTGTGTCGGTGCAGGCCAGCATTTTTGCAGATTGAACCAGGTTGTCTTGTTTGCGCAAATACGAGCCATAGGTGATCAAAATGCCCATGCCAAGCGACAGGGAAAAGAAGGCCTGCGACAAGGCACCGTTGACCACGCTCCAGGTAATTCGGTCCAGTTGCGGGGTGAAGTAGAACTTCAAGCCGGCGCTGGCGTTGGGCAGCGTGAGTACAAACACGGCCAAACCGATCAGCATGATGAACAACATGGGCATTAGCAGCCGCGAGGCTTTTTCAATCCCGTCGCGTACACCACCTTTCAGCACCAGAACCACCATGCCAATGACTGCTGCCAGGTAGGCAAATATCCATGGGCTGGTAATAAAACCGCCGAAATATACCGGTGTGGCCAGTTGGTCCAAGCGACCGGAAAGCACCACCAAAAAATATCCCAGTAACCACACAGTGAGCACGGTGTAAAAGACTGCGATCATGAAGGGCGTGATCAGTGACAGCGCACCTGCCAACACCCAGCCCTTGTGCCCTTTGGAAATTTCCCGGAATGCACCCAAAGGGCTTTTCCCCGTGGCGCGTCCCATGCTGAGTTCAGCGAGTATGAGCGGAAGGCAAATGGCCACCACGAAAAAAATGTAAAGTAACAGGAACGCGCCGCCACCATTTTTTGCAGCGGCTACGGGAAAACCAACCAGGTTTCCGATACCCACGGCTGAGCCGGCGGCCGCCAGTACAAAGCCGATTTTGGAACTGAACTGATCCGGGTTGTTTTGCATGGTGGCCTGTTTTCCTCAATATAAAAAGGACAAAAATTGGGACTGATTGCCGAATTATACGACCGTCATGTGTTGCCGACCTTGCTCGATTTCGCTTGCGGCATGAAAGCCATTAACAGGCAACGCCAAAAAGTGGTGCCCAAGGCCACGGGCAAGGTGCTTGAAATCGGCATTGGCACCGGCCTGAACATGCGCCATTACGATGCAACAAAGGTTGAAAAAATCATTGGCCTGGATCCCGCAATGCAAATGCATCGGTTGGCCAAAAAGCGCATTGCGCATACCGATTTGAGTGTTGAGCT
Source organism: Limnobacter sp. (assembly GCF_043511195.1). Taxonomy (NCBI): domain Bacteria; kingdom Pseudomonadati; phylum Pseudomonadota; class Betaproteobacteria; order Burkholderiales; family Burkholderiaceae; genus Limnobacter; species Limnobacter sp. The sequence continues at coordinate 1,737,887 of NZ_CP121330.1, forward strand.
GATGGGCTTGCCAGCCGAGACAATTCCTTTGCCCGATGCCAGCATTGACACCATTGTGATGACTTACACCCTGTGCACCATTCCCGAACCGGTACAGGCTTTGAAGGAAATGCGCAGGGTGTTAAAGCCTGGCGGTAAATTGCTGTTTTGTGAGCACGGAGTGGCCCCGGATGAAGCCGTGCGCAATACGCAAAACCGTTTGCAACCGGTGTGGGGCAAGTTGGCTGGTGGTTGTCACTTAAACCGCGATATTCCAGCTTTGTTGAAAGCTGGTGGCTTTCAAGTCAGTGAAATTGAAACCATGTATGTGCCAGGCCCCAAAGCATTCACCTACAACTATTGGGGCGCGGCCTATTCTGAAGCCAGTTAGACTTTTATTTGTGCCGGGTAGCCAGCATCGCTGATTGTTTTGACCAAAGTCGCTGCAGGCAAATTGCTCTGAATCTGAACCAGCTTTTGCGCCAGGTCAATTTGCACTGTTGCGGCCACGTCTTGCGCTTTTACTGCGCGTTCCACATTGGCGGCGCAACCGCCACATTTCATTTTTTCAACTGTAAGTTCAATCATTTCAAGTCTCCGGTTAGTTCAATACAACTGTAGTCTGAACCTTCCAATCATGGTAAGGTCAAGGCATTGACCTTGACATTATGGCAAGGTTGACAATGCTTCAATCAAATCGCAGAGAGCAAGCATGAATAATAAATCATCCAATACCATTGACATCGCTGTAGGCGGAATGAGCTGCGCTTCTTGTTCTGGCGCAGTTGAAAAAGCCCTGCTGGCCACACCCGGTGTGATCAGCGCCACCGTGAACCTGGCCACCGAGAAAGCACGCGTTCAACTAAGCAAACCAGAATTGCTATCCGCAGTGTTGGCTGCAGTCGAGAAGGCCGGTTATGAGGCCAAGCCAATTCAGGATACGCAGCAGTGGCCTCAACTTGCTGCGGGTGCAACACAAACCAGGCAAACCGACAAAGAGGGGCTGATGGTGCTTTGGGGTGCCTTGCTGACGCTTCCGCTGGTGTTGCCTATGGTGGGCATGTTATTTGACAAGCACCTCATGTTGCCTGGCTGGGTTCAATTGCTGTTGGCCAGCCCGGTGCAGTTTTGGCTGGGTGCGCGGTTTTATCGCGGCGCCTTAAAAGCCATTCAGAACCGAACCGGCAATATGGACTTGCTGGTGGCCATTGGTACATCGGCGGCGTTTGGGTTGTCGGCTTACATGATGGGAGAGGGCAACCCGCACTTGTACTTTGAGGCCTCGTCAGCCGTAATCACCTTGGTAATGTTGGGCAAATGGCTTGAAGCGCGCGCCAAGCGACAAACCACCGCAGCCATCGCAGCCTTGCAAGCATTGCGGCCCGACACCGCCACGGTGCTTCAGAACGGGCAGGAAGAAGTCTTGCCAATTGCCAGTGTGGCGGTGGGAATGCGGGTGGTCGTGAAACCCGGTGAGCGGATTCCGCTTGATGGCCATGTACTGGAAGGCGAGGGTCATGTGGATGAGGCCTTGATTACCGGAGAAAGCCAGGCTGTTGAGAAATCGCCAGGTAGTAAAGTGACCGGCGGTGCCGTGAATCTGGATGGACGCTTGTTGATTGAAGTAAGCGCGGTAGGCGCTGAAACCACATTGGCCAAAATTATTCGTTTGGTTGAAGACGCCCAAGCTGCCAAGCCCGATATTCAAAAATTGGTGGACAAAGTCAGTGCCGTGTTTGTACCCGTGGTGTTGATGATTGCAGCGCTTACATTGCTTTACTGGGTGTTCCTCGCCGAGGGCGGCAATCTTGAATTGGCAATTTTGAATGCCGTGGCGGTGTTGGTCATTGCCTGCCCATGTGCGCTGGGTTTGGCCACACCCACTGCAATTATGGCGGGCACTGGCGTGGCAGCACGGCATGGTATTTTGATTAAAGATGCACAGGCACTGGAGTTGGCCCACCGCATTAACACCGTGGTGTTTGACAAAACCGGCACACTGACCGAAGGCAAGCCTTCTGTGGGCGCCGTGGTGCCACTTAACACCAATGGCTTGAATGATTTGCTGGGCAAGGCCGCCGCCGTGGAGGCGGGCAGTGCTCACCCCTTGGCATCGGCCGTGTTGAACCATGCGAAGGATCAAGGTATTGCATGGCAAGTGGCCATGCAGTTGCAAGACAAACCTGGGCGTGGTGTCAGCGGCATTGTGAACGGCACACGTGTGTATGTGGGCACGGCGCGCTGGATGCGTGAATTGGGGGTCACTGATTCGGCTTTGAATACGGTTGCAACGGGCCTGCCCGACAATGCGCCCACCCACGCCTGGGTGGCTGAAGAAGACAACGGTCGTGTGGCATTGCTCGGTGCCCTTGGGTTTGGGGATGCATTGAAGCCGGGCGCCCATGCCGCTGTGAAAAATTTGAATATCTTGCAGGTGAAGTCGGTGCTGCTGACTGGCGATTCAAGGGCCAGTGCGCAACGTGTTGCGCAGGCGCTCGGTATCTCAGAGGTTCAGGCCGAACAGTTGCCCCACAACAAGAGCGAGGCAGTGGCGCACTATCGTCAACAAGGCCAGGTGGTTGCCATGGTGGGCGATGGCATCAACGATGCACCAGCGCTTGCTGCCGCCGATGTGAGTTTTGCCATGTCCAGTGGCACCGAAGTGGCCATGCACGCAGCTGACATTACGCTGATGCGGCCTGACCCGGCATTGGTGGCTCAAACCATTGACATCTCTCGGCGCACTTACAACAAGATCAAGCAGAATCTTTTCTGGGCATTTGTTTACAACGCGGTGGGCATTCCCCTTGCGGCCATGGGTTTACTGAACCCGGTGGTTGCGGGTGCTGCCATGGCGCTGAGTTCAGTCAGTGTGGTCAGCAATGCCTTGTTGCTGACACGCTGGAAACCCAAATTGTCAAAACCTGAAACGGTGGAGTCGTGAATATGTACGCTGAATGGACACGCAAGGAATGGTTCACCATTGGTGAGGCAGCCATGGAGTCGGGTATCACCGCCAAAATGATTCGTCACTATGAGCAGGTGGGTTTACTGCCCGAGGCCAATCGCACTGATGCGGGTTATCGACTTTACAACGATCGAGATCTGCATCTGTTGCGTTTTATACGGCATTCCCGAGACCTTGGTTTTTCAATCAAGCAAATCGAAGAATTACTCGGCCTGTGGCAGGACAAATCGCGCCCAAGCCGGGAAGTGAAAAAATTGGCGCAGTCGCATCTGAATGCGCTGGAGTCAAAAATTCGGGAATTGAATGCAATGAAGGCCGAGCTGGAGCGCTTGGTGCATTGCTGCAAGGGTGATTCCCGCCCGGATTGCCCAATACTCGAGGGCTTGGCAGCTGGGTAGCGCTTGAGTGCCTCCGGTGCTTACTGCACCAAAATCAGTTTTGAAGCATCTGTTGAATGACACTTTTCAATACGCGGGCAATGTCGTCGGCTTTCATGTGCGGATCGCGAATGGCCCGAATTTGCAGACCATCAAACAAGGCCATCAAGATGGTTGATTTCGCAGCAAGGCTGAATTCGCAGGGTGGCGAATCTTTCAATGGCTGAATGCCTTTGATCAGGTGGGTTACCTTTTCACGAATTACCGCGTCGGTGCATTGCACTGTCGCGGCAATTTTTGGGTTTCGTGCCGCCTCGGCCAAAATTTCCGTGTCCAGTTCACTGCGGTCAATGCGCCGTTGTACACCTTCGTCCACCGTGCCAAGCATGGCTTTCAGAATGTCTTTTTCACCCTGAATTTTTGCAATCCGCTCAAGCGCCTGGTCAAGGTCGCGCTTGACCATGGCTTCAATAATGGCTTCCTTGCTCTGAAAGTAATTGTAGATGTGGCCCGCACTCATGCCGAAGGACTTGGCAATTTCCGACATGCTGGCGCCGTGAAAACCACTTTTTCTGAAACATTCAGCAGCAGCATCCAGAATTTGTTGGCGGCGTAGTTCCGCCTTGCTGGTTGTGGTTTTAGCCTCGTTGATCATTGCTGATTCCTCCCGTTTGGTCGCCGCTTGCCAGGTCGACATTTTCTTCAGCCCGCTTTTTGCCAAACAGGCGAGTCACTATCACGAAGAACATGGGCACAAAGAAAATACCCAACACGGTTGCAGAAATGGTGCCACCCAATACACCGGTACCAATCGCATTCTGGCTGCCTGAACCTGCACCTGTCGAAATGGCCAAGGGCACTACACCCAGGCCAAAGGCCAGTGAGGTCATGATGATGGGGCGCAAGCGCATGCGCACCGCGTCGAGTGTGGCCTCCAGCAAATCACGGCCCTGGTCGAATTGCTCCTTGGCAAACTCAACAATCAGAATTGCGTTTTTCGCGGACAAACCCCCCGTGGTCAGCAAGGCGACCTGGAAGTAAACATCGTTGGCCAAGCCGCGGCCGCTGGCCGCCAGCAGGGCACCCACCACGCCCAAGGGCACAATCAGCATGACTGCAAATGGGATGGACCAGCTTTCGTACAGCGCAGCCAAACACAAGAACACAATCAACAATGACAATGCGTAGAGCAGGGGGGCTTGCGAACCGGATTGCCGCTCTTCGTATGACAAACCTGTCCACTCAATGCCCATGCCCTCTGGCAGGTTTTCAGCAATCGCTTCCATTGCATCCATGGCGTCGCCCGAGCTCATGCCTGGTGCCGCCTGCCCTTGAATTTCAACCGCAGGCAAACCGTTGTAACGCTCAAGGCGTGGCGATGCCATTGACCATTGAGCCGATGAGAAATTGGAGAAGGGCACCATCTCGCCATCGTTGTTGCGCACGTAGAATCTGTTCAAGTCCTCGGGCAACATGCGGAAAGGTGCGTCGGCCTGCATGTACACGCGTTTCACCCGCCCCCTGTCAAGGAAGTCATTGATAAAACTGCCACCCCAGGCCGAGGTGAGTGTGTCGCTAATTTCCGCAACACTTACACCGAGTGCACCCGCCTTGGCATTGTCAATATCGAGTTGGTACTGCGGTGTGTCGGCGGTGGCGTTGGGTCGAACACCAGCCAGCACCGGGTTTTTCGCGGCTTCGCCGATCATGCTGTTTCTGGCCTGCAGCAAGGCATCACGTCCCAGCCCTGTGCGGTCTTGAATGAACAAATTGAAGCCAGATGCATTGCCCAATTCCCGAATGGCCGGTGGTGCAAATGCAAAAGCTTGTGCTTCAGGCCAGCTTGCAAATTCTTTGGATGCGCGTTGAACGATGCCTGCCGCAGAGTTTTCTTTGCCGGGACGCTCGCTCCAGTCACGCAGGCGCACAAAGCCGATACCCGAGTTTTGGCCTGTGCCCGAGAAACTGAAACCTGCCACGGTGAACAGGGATTTCACGTTGTCGCCTTCCTGGTTCAGGAAGTAATCTTCCATCTTGGCCAGCACTTGCAGGGTTTGTTCTTGGGTAGCACCTGCGGGTAATTGCACCTGCGTGAAAAACACACCTTGGTCTTCGTCGGGCAGGAACGAAGTTGGCAGGCGGGTGAACATGAAGGCCGCAACCGCCAGCAAACCACCGTAAATAATCAGGTAGCGCCCCGACTTGTGCAGCATGCGCCCCACCATGCCTTGATAGCGGGCATTGCTGGAATCAAATTTGCGGTTGAACCAGCCAAAGAATCCTTTTTTATCTTGAGCATGACCCTTCTCAATCGGCTTGAGCATGGTGGCACACAGTGCAGGTGTCAGTACCAACGCCACAAGCACTGACAAGGCCATGGCCGATACAATCGTGATTGAAAACTGTTTGTAGATGACACCGGCTGAGCCTGGGAAAAACGCCATGGGTACGAATACAGCCGACAGCACCAAACCAATACCCACCAATGCACCGGTAATCTGATCCATCGATTTTCGTGTGGCCTCCAAAGGCGACAAACCTTCTTCTGCCATCACACGTTCCACGTTCTCAACCACCACAATGGCGTCGTCTACCAGCAGGCCAATGGCCAGTACCATGGCGAACATGGTTAGCGTGTTGATTGAAAAGCCGAATACTGAGAGCACCGCAAAGGTACCCAACAACACCACGGGCACTGCAATGGTTGGAATCAGAGTGGCGCGGAAGTTTTGAAGGAACAGGTACATCACGAGGAAAACCAGAATGATCGCCTCAATCAGTGTTTTAACCACGCCTTCAATCGAGATCTTCACGAATGGCGTGGTGTCATAGGCGACGTCCCATTCCATGCCCTCCGGAATCAGGGGGGTAATTCGCTCCATTCCTGCAATCACAGCCTCTGCTGTATCAAGCGCGTTGGCACCAGAAGCCAGGCGAATGCCGATGCCCGAAGCATTGCGACCATTCCAGCGCGGCAAAATATTGTAGTTTTCGCTGCCGTAGTCAATTCGTGCCACGTCTTTCAGGCGCACGGTTGCACCATCTTCAGTGGTTCGTAAAATAATCTGCTCGAAGTCTTTTGGTGTTTCCAGCAAAGTCTGTGCGGTAATTGTCGCCGTCAATGATTGGCCTTTCACCGCAGGGGCTCCCCCCAGCTCACCGGCTGAAACCTGTGCATTCTGGGCCCGCACTGCGTTGCGAATATCGCCTGGCGTTACCTTGAACTGGTTCATCTTGTCTGGGTTCAACCAAATGCGCATGGCATAAGGACTTCCGAATACCTGTACTTCACCCACGCCGCTGACCCGGCTGATGGTGTCTTGTACGTTGGTGGTAATGAAGTCGGCCAGTTCCGTTGAAGTGTAGGCACCATCGACAGCGGTAAAGGCAATCACCAGCAGGTAGCCCGCTGCACTTTTGGTGACCTGAATACCCTGACGTTGCACGGCATCGGGCAACAATGGAACCGCCAAACTCAATTTGTTTTGAACTTGAACCTGCGCAATGTCCGGGTTGGTGCCGGGCTCGAATGTGAGCTCAATTCGCAGTCGGCCGGTCGAGTCGCTGGTGGACTTCATGTAGCAGAATCCATCCAGACCGGTCATGCGTTGCTCAATCACCTGGGTGACCGAGTCTTGCAGGGTTTCAGCAGAGGCACCGGGGTAGGTGGCTTGAATGGTTACAGCAGGCGGCGCAATGGCGGGGTACTGCGCAACAGGCAAACTGAAAATGGCCAGCGCACCGGCCAGCATGATGACAATGGCGATCACCCACGCAAAAATGGGGCGATCAATAAAAAATCGGGACATGCTACTACTCCTGCCAGGCGTTGTTTACTTGTTCTCGGAGTCGGAAAGGACTTCAACTTCCTGACCGGCGCGAACTTTCTGGATACCTTCAACAATCAGGCGATCACCTGCCTGAAGGCCCTCGGCGATCAGCCATTGGTCGCCAATGGCTCTGGCGGTTTCTACACTTCGTTTTTCGACTTTGTTGTCCTGACCAACAACAAACGCTGATGGCGCACCGGTTGCATCACGCATGATTCCTTTTTGCGGAACCAGAATGCCGTTTTCGCGGATGCCTTCCTCAAGCGAGGCCCGCACATACATGCCGGGTAACAATTGCAGTTTCGGGTTGGGGAATACGGCGCGCAAGGTCACGGTGCCGGTGTTTTGGTCCACGGTCACATCGCTGAATTGCAGCTTGCCCTCTTGGGCATAGCTCGATCCGTCCTCCAGTTTCAATGTCACTTTGGCAGCGTCTTTTCCGGCGCTTTTCAGCACACCACTTTCCAGGTCACGTTTTAGCTGCAGTAATTCACTGGTCGATTGCGTCAAGTCAACATAAATTGGGTCGAGCTGTTGAATGGTGGCCATGGCATTGGCTTGCCCCTGCTGCACAAGCGCACCGGGGGTAATGCTTGACCGGCCAATTCGGCCACTGATGGGTGCGGTTACCTTCGTGTAGCTCAGGTTGATTTGAGCAGACTGAACCGCAGCTTTGGCTGAGGCCACATCGGCTTCAGCCTGCTTCAGTGCGGCAAACGCATCGTCACGTTCTTGCTGGCTGACTGCATTGAGTTTTGCCAGCTCTTGAAAGCGGTCGTTGCGAATTTTTGCACTGGTCCGGTTGGCCTCTGCTTTTTCAAGCATGGCTTTGGCGCTGGCGTATTCGGCTTGGTAGGTGGAAGCATCAATTTGATACAGGGAGGTACCGGCTTTTACATCGCCACCTTCCTGAAACTGACGCGCCTTGATGATGCCGTTGACCTGTGGGCGAACTTCGGCGATCAGGTACGGGCTGGTTCTGCCTGGTAATTGGGTGTACAGCGACACGGGTTTGGCCGCTACTTCAAAAATTCAAACTTTGGGCAATGCCGGCGTGGCCGCAGCATTTGCACCGCCTTCTTGACTGCCGCAGCCAGCCAGAGTTAACGTGCCAACAGTCAATAAAGCGCTGGTGGCTAGCGCCATTTTTCTTTTAATAATCATGGTACTACCTCGATATAAGCAATGCGGAAACAGTGTGTAGACAAGATGGCTGAATGAACGTTCATTTTTTCATTGAAGAAATTGTATGTCAATTCAGGGTAAACACCTGAGCAGGAACGGGATTTGCTCCAAAGCCATGTTGGGTTTCTAATGTGACAACAGCCTTCTATTTCAGGGAGAACTTTTTGGACCTTTCGTCAATCATGATTGTGGGTGGTGGTGCAGGCGGCCTGGAGCTGGCCTGCAAGTTGGGGCGAAAGCTTGGTCCAGACCGCGTTACCTTGGTCGATGCCAAGATGTACCACATCTGGAAGCCCTCGCTGCACGAGGTTGCAGCCGGTACGCTGGACATTCATCAGGAGGGTTTGTCCTATCCAATGTTGGCCCACAACAATGGTTTTAATTTTGTACTGGGTGCCATGGAAGGTTTGAATGGTCGTGACAGACAGGTTGAAATTGCAGCGGTTCGGGACGATGTGGGCGATGAGGTATTGCCCAGGCGCGTGTTGCAGTTTGGAACGCTTGTGATTTCTGTGGGCAGTCAATCGAATTATTTCGGTGTGAAAGGCGCGCAAGACTTCACTATTTCTCTGGATGGGCCGCAACAGGCCGAGAGTTTTCGCCTGAAAATGCTCAAACACTTGGCGACACTTGATTTGCGTAAAAAACTCGATCCGTCTGCAAGTCTGGACATCGTCATTATTGGTGCCGGTGCCACAGGCGTTGAGCTGGCCGCAGAGTTGCGCGAGGCCAGCCATGTGCATAGCCGTTATGGATTTAGCCGGATTGATGCTGCACGCGATGTGACCATTACCATTCTGGAAGGTGCGCCCAGTATTTTGCCCGTGCTACCCGAGAGCGTGTCCAGCGCAGCCTTGCGCCTTCTGGAGCAACGACACATTACGGTAGTCAACAACTGCAGGGTGGTTGAAATTTCATCCAAACAGGTAGAGGACGCCAGTGGCAATCGTTACAAGGCCGATTTGTGTGTGTGGGCCGCCGGTATTAAAGCACCCGGGTGGCTGGCCAATTTGGGTTTGCCAGTGAACCGCAACAACCAGCTGGAAGTGGAGGGCGATTTGCGGGTGAAAGGCGAGCAGCACATTTTTTCGCTCGGCGATTGCGCAGCCTGTGTGCAACCCGACGGCAGCATGGTGCCACCACGCGCCCAATCGGCGCACCAGCAGGCCGACTACATTTACAAAACAATTTTGAATGCAGAACGTGGCAAAGCCGCGCCCGGGAAACCCTATTTGTACAAAGACCATGGTTCGCTGGTGTCGCTGGGTTCGCGCAGTTCAGTGGGCAGCTTGATGGGTGGCTTGTTCAAGGCCAGCAGCATGTTTGTGGACGGTTTCTTTGCGCGCAGCATGTATGCAAGCTTGCACCTGATGCACCATTACGCGGTGCTTGGTGGCCTGAAAACATTCTTGTTGGCCATGGCTCGCTTTCTGTTGAAGCGTGCCACACCGTTGGTGAAACTGCATTAAAACTGAATCAGTGGGCGCGCAGATCATCAACGGCAAGTTTGCCGAAGTTCGGGCTTAACAGGTAGTGCACCAACTGCTCACCTGTTGTTTCCGGGCTGCTCAGCGAGTTGGTGTTTTTTAACTCGATGAAACGTTGTTTGTTGGGAAACAGCAATTCATCCGTTTCCCGAATTTGTGTTTGCATGCCAGTGTCGATGACGCCGGGTGCCAGGCTGCAAATGGCCACATTTGGGCTTTGGTCTTGTTGAACCGTCTTTGCATGCATGTCGAGTGCTGCCTTGGTGGCGCAATACACCGACCAGCCAGGGTAAGCGCTTTGCGCGGCCCCACTGGATACATGCAGTATTCGTAGTTTTTGATGACTTTGCATTTTTTGGGTGAGCAAGGCGCTCATGGCCAAAGGCACGGTGACATTGAGTTGTACGCTGCGAGAAATATCCAGCGTTGCCTGTGAACCCAGGGGGCCGATCGGAGACACCAGTCCTGCATTGTTGATCAACAGCAGTTGTGTTGTATTTGCAATGAAATCATTCAGATCACGGCTGGATTCCAGCCAATCAAGAGAGGCTGAACTGGCCAAATCAAGGCTTATTTGCTGCAAAAGCGTGGGGTATTGCAGTTCAAGCGCATCGCATTGTGAGCGGGAAATGCCCAAAACCGCATGCCCCCGTTCCAGCAATGCACGTGCAATACCCAATCCCAACCCTTTGCTGTGACCCGTCAAGATGGCTTTGATCATGGTTTTTGATTCAGTTTCAGAAACAGGATAGAGCTGGCCAGCAGCAAAGTGACCGCATTGGCGACCACGACAGGCCATTGTTGCACCAACAAGCCGTATACCAGCCAAAACAGCACACCCAAACAAAAACACGCGTACATGCCCAAAGAAATACTTCGGGTGTCGCGTGTTTTCCAGCAATACACCACCTGTGGAATGAATGAAAAGGTGGTCAGTGCTGCTGCCAGAAAGCCCAGTGTTTGGGCCCAATCAATTTGCATCAGTCAGCCTGGATTTTCTGGGCTGTTTCTTTGTAGGCAGCCAGGCGCCCACCACCAATGGCGATGGCCTTATTGATTGCCGCACGCGCTTCGTTTTTGCGGTCGAGCTTGATCAATGTTTCGGCCAGGTTGTTCCAGGCGTCCGCCATGTCGGGGTATACGCCCACTGCCTTGCGGTAGTGTTGCTCGGCTTCAACATAATTTTTGGCGCTGTAGGCCAGGTTACCCAAGCCAAAGTGAAACCACGGTTCGGTGGGCCATGCTCTTGCACCTTGCTGGTAGGCTTGGCCGGCTTTTTCAGGGCTGGAGCGCTCAAGTGCAACGGCCGAATTCAAGTAGCCTTGCGCATTCACGTAGGCGGGTGGCTCAACGGTGGTTTTAATCACCGTGAAGCCCCAGTTCTCGGAACGTTCCCAAAGTTTCAGGAAAGTCGCCACAGGGATCAGCTCACGTTCTTTGGGGCCGGATCGTAAAATCATGTTGTTGCTGCCAGGCTCGTAACCGATTACCACGGCGTAATGCCACTGTGGTGCAATGGGCAATGACAGATTCAGCAAAACCACCACTGGCGCGCCAGCATTCAGGGCGTTAAACAGCGCGGGTAGTTTGGGTTCTATCTGGTAGCTCAAGTAGCCCAAGCGGCGTGGTGCGGCCAGCATTTCAAGTTGCAAGCTACCTTGGCGACCCGGCAAATAAACCAGTTCAGCCAGTTTGTTGGGTTCAGTGTTTTCACCGGCGTGGTTAAGCACCATGGCCAGTGTGGATGGGCCACAATAAAACTCTTCCTGCGCGAAAAACGGCACATTTTTGAGTTCAACAGGGGCTTGAGTCTGGACGGTATTTTGAAGGTCTTGCGGGACTGTTGGCAAAATTGAACAAGAGGCCAACAGCCCTACAAGTACTGCTGAACCCGCCAAGCGGGTCCAGCCGGTACTAGAAAAACTTAATTTCATCGAACGGAACGGGTAAACGGGAATACCTTGGTCAATCCAAGAATGTCGGTTACCAACAAAATAATGAAGACAGTAAATAGTACACCAACAATGCCGGCACCTGCAGGTGCGTTTTCAATGTGAGCTGCCAGTTTCTGTGCTTCTTCTTCGGTCATTGAATCAACACGGGCCTTGGCTACCTCTGGGCTTACGCCATGAGATTGCAGGGCTTTGGCGATGTCTTCGCGATCAAAGAATTGCTTGAGTTCAGAGCGGTCTTGCTGGTGCATGGCCACTGCTTCCTCAGTGCTCACGATCGCTGCGTGGGCAGGTGCCACGATAAAGCTGCTTGAAAAGCTCAACAAAACTGCCATTGCCGTTGCGCGCATAGTTTTAGTCATTTTATTACTCCATCATTCTTGTGTGTGGGAAAGACCATCATAGAGTTAAACAAGCTTTATTGCTCGTTTATTCCGAGTCAACCAAACGAGGGTCGAAGCGTTTTAGTTGACATCACCGCAAGGAGGATTTGTGATGAAAACTCGATTGTTCAGAATTTTTTCGGCCAGTTTTGCTGTTTTGACTGGTCTTGCTCTGGCTCCCATGCAGGCGCATGCCGTCAATATATCAATTGGCGTGGGTGGGGAAGTGCTTCCCGGCGTGTATGGGTCTGTCAATATTGACAATGGGCGCTACCCGGCATTGGTGTACGGCCAGCCTTTGATTGTGACTCGCCCTTCGCGGATCCTGGCGCCAGTCTACTTGCACGTGCCACCCGGACATCTCAAGAAGTGGGGCCGTTACTGCGGTCGCTATGACGCCTGTTCACGCCCTGTGTATTTTGTAAGGTCTCGCGACTACTACGACTCCAGCCCGCGCTACATTGAGCAGCGATATGTGTATCGGGACCGCATCACCTACGTGGACCGCGGGGGCTATGATCGCCGTGACCACTACGACCGCCGCGATTACGACCGCCGGGACTATGATCGCCGTGAATACCGTCGCAACGACGATCGGCATGATCACCGTGGGCATGGCGGTAAACACTGGAAAAATGACAACCGTGGTGGTCATGGGCACGGAAAACATGGCCGAGGCCGGGATGATTAATCTGTAAGTTTTAAGTTTTGTTTTGCCTCTTAAAGTCGGCTTTATAGTCGGCTTTTTTTATGGTCTCCCGGATTGAAATAACAAATAAATCATTAAAAGAGCATCTTGTTTGTAAGTAAAAAACGGACACAATATTGGTGTAATTCTTTTCAAGCAATTGTTTGGTGGAGTTTGATTTAGATATCGCGATAATCTTCATCTACTTGAAAGATAAGTGAAATATTTTTCGTTTACCCAAATAAAAGGGTAAAATTGATCCTATTCATTCCTATTGTTCTCAGTGTTGAATGGCAAAGTGATTAAGTAAAAATTGGTTAACACCTTTTGACTAACCCATTCGACAAAGATCCCATCATGGAAATCAAATCCGATTTACGTCAGCGTGGTGCGCTCATGGTTGAGCTGGTGCTGACACTGCCCATTTTATTGGCCGTTGTTTTCGCGATTGTGGAGTACTCGGTGCTGTTGGGTGCCATGTTGATCATGAACAACACCACCAGTGAGGCAGCACGTCAAGCCACTGTGTATCGAAGCGGCTTCTCGGTCGGTGATTACGAGACCCTTGCACGAGATGCACTTGCAGATTTGTTGCCCGCGTATGTGGGGCCTTTTCGTGAAAGTGTTGTGCCATCTGTGAATTCTTTTGCCTGTGGCGATTCCACCTGCCTTCGAGTTCGCCTCGATTATCCCAATTACAGCCGTAACCCTTTGGTGGGCAATTCCTTCTTTATTCCTTTGCCCGAGAACTTGTCCGCCCAGTCCACAACACGTGTGGAGCCCAATGATGGTTAAGCCAAATTCACACCAATCACAACGCGGTGCCTATTCAATTTTGACCGTGTTTGTGCTCATGATGAGTGTGGGCGCCTTGGGCGTTCTTGCCGTGGGCCACACGGCTTGGGAAAAAACCCGCCTGCAGGGTGTTGCTGATCTGGTTGCTTTAACCGCTGCACGCCAAATGGCCAACGGCCCTGAGTTTGCTGAAGCACAAGCCATTGCACTGGCCAACGGCGTGAGTGAAGACGATGTGTTGACCATTGAGTGCATTATCGACAACGCACCCACCAACGATTGCGACAACTCCATCACCAGCAGGGTCCGCATTGTCCGCCCGGTTAACGGACTGTTTGTGTTTTTGCCTGACCGCGAGGTCGCTGTTCTTGCAGAGGCAACAGTGGCCCCGACAATAGTCGGTACGGTTGCGTCATCCCTGGCGTCGGTTAGCACCAGCCAGTCCGCTTTATTGAATGGCTTGTTGACTGCATTGGGTGGGGGGGCAATCAATTTGAATGTGGCCCAATGGGGCAGCCTGCTAAATAGCAATATTCGTGTTGATTTGCTGGCACTGGCCACTGAGTTGGGCGTTGGCAATGTGAATGACCTGCTCTCGCTGAACGTATCGGCGCTTGGACTACTCCAGGATGCGTTGTTGGTGGGCAATGCGACTGACGCCGAAAAAATGCCGGTTGAAGGATTGCTGAGTGCACTGAGTGGCCCATTGAACCGGGTCAATTTGTCGGTGGGCGATTTGTTGGCGCTGGACTTGTCGGGTCGAACCAACACGCCGCTGGAAGTCAATTTGGGTGAACTTATCCAAGTCACGGTGCTGAACTCAGTGCAGGGGGTGGGCTACGTTCTGCCTATTTCCTCAGGGCTTCTCAACCTGGATGTCGGAGTGAACATTCTCGAGGCGCCCCAAGTGTTTGTGGGTCGAAAAATGCCCTTCAAGGACCCAATAGCAAGTGCAAAAACCGCGCAAGTTGCCTTGAGTGTTCGTATTCGACAGCCTTTGAACCTGAATTTGGCGCTGATTAGTCTCAGTGCATTGGACATGCGCTTGCAGATGCGCGTGGCGGGCGGTTTGGCTGAGGTCAATCAATTGACATGCCGGTATCCTCGGGCTGAAAACAATGTTCAGATGACCGTGGTTCCCTCCGTGGCGGATGTCTGCATTGCGCAAAGTTCTGCAAACTTGAATACCACCGTTGGCGCGCTGAATTGCGGTGCGCCAGCGAACATTCTGAACGTCACCTTCTTGGGCTTGGTGAATGCGGGGGTCACCGCTGGTGCAAGCACAAGCCTTAGGGCTGATCCCGTCAACTTGAGTTTCGACGGTGTTGCTCCTTTCCAGGAAACAGTGGATCTTGATTTGGGTCAAACCCTTGGCAATTTGTTGTCAAATACCCAACTAAACTTAGGGGTCAACCTTCCTCTTGTTGGGCCATTGATACAAGCGACTGTGGATGCATTGGTCAATACGCTACTAATTGCTTTAAGGCCAGTTTTGAGTCCGATTCTCGGTGCTGTTGGGGACATACTGGATGGATTGCTTCAAGTTCTTGGTATTGATTTGAACAATGTGGTGGTCAATGTAGATTCCATGGATTGTCAAAGCGTGGTGTTGACCCGATAAAAGAAGGTTGCAACGGGACGGCGTTAATCCACGGGCACAGCTTCGATTTTTTGCAGGCCGTACACTGCAGCCAGGCCGGTACCTGCCAGCACGACCAGCCCCCCGATGAAAGTGTGCCAACCCACAGTTTCGTCCAGAAACAGATTGCCCCACAACACGCCAAATACGGGTGTCAAAAACGTCACGGTCAGCGCTGATGTGGGGCCAATGTCCATCACCAACCTGAAGTACAGCAAGTAGGCCACACCACTGCAAAGAATACCCACACCCAGAATGGCAAGCCAGCTACTGACTGCCGGTATTTGTTCGGGCAGGTTGAATGGCACAAAAGGCAGCAAAATGAATGAACCCAAAAGCAGGCAGCCAAATGCATTGGTTAGCGGATCAATGTCGTTGCCCAAATACTTTGCCATGTTTGTCGCAATGCCGTAGCAGGCTGCGGCACCCAGTGCGGCAGCCACACCCAGTTCTGCGCCTTCGGTATTCAATGTGGTTGCATCAAAGCCTACGATGATTGCAACGCCCACCAGGCCCAAAACAAGCCCAAGCAAGGCCATGGGGGCAGGCACAGCGCGGGTCCACACCAGTGCCACTAGTGCGGCCCATATTGGGGCTGTGGCGTTGATAATTACCAGCACCGATGCTGTTACGGTCAATGAGGCATAAGCCACCAAGGTGAAAGGCAGGGCAGAAGCGAACACGGCAATTGCAGCAATCAGCTTCCAGCGTTTTGCGACCTGGGTTTGTTTTCGGGTAATTGCGAACAACCCCCCAAGAAACACGGCACCAAACGCAACCCGAAGCGCCGCCATGAAAGCAGGTGCCATGTCGGCCGCCGCAATTTTGTAAAATACAAATGACGAGCCCCAGATCATGGACAGCAACAACAATCGTAGCGCACTGGCTTGACTCATGGTTTTCAGCAGGTAGTGAGTGAATGCGCAAGTATGCTGAAGTATTCAATGTTCGTGAGGCGACCCGAGAGCAATTCCCGAAACAATTGAATAATTTATTACGACTAATGTGCCTCGTCTTCCATTCGTTTTCTGAAGTCGATCGAGTCGCCATCGGCCAGTAGCTGAGTAATTTTTAGCGGTGCACCGTTGGCGTCAAGCGTAAGCAAGCCAACGCCGCTGCCATTGACCAGCCGTTCTCCACGGCTGCCGTGGTCAGGTTTGCGCGGCACTATCCGCATTTTGCGGCGTTTGGTGAACCAGTTCAGCGGTGACCAGGGCGCGTACAGCCACCGGTTCAAACGATCGAGA
This sequence comes from Limnobacter sp., assembly GCF_043511195.1. Lineage (NCBI taxonomy): Bacteria > Pseudomonadati > Pseudomonadota > Betaproteobacteria > Burkholderiales > Burkholderiaceae > Limnobacter > Limnobacter sp. The sequence goes on from NZ_CP121330.1 coordinate 1,754,417, forward strand.
ATGTCGAGCAGTTTGCGCGGAAATTCGTTTCGAAATCCGCTGCTGGTAATTTGCCAAATATTGGGGCTGTTTTTCTTGCTCCGAAGCTCGACCTCGTAAGCAAATGAGTAGTGCACGTCGCCCGACAAAATTACAAAATTTTGTGGTGTTTTTCCATGCCGAAACAGGTTCAACAAGGTGCTGGCAGCACCCCGGTGAGCCATCCAGTTCTCGGCGTCGACCATGAGCGGTTTGCCAAACCAGGTGAATACTTTCTGGATGGTTTCAATCAACTTGACCCCGAATATCGGTGCAGGTGAAACCAGCAACACTGCATCATGACCCAGCAACCTTTGCTGTAACTCCGACAGGGCCTCCCAGTCCATCAAGCCCGAGGGGTGAGCAGGGTTGAATTCTGAGCGCCAGCGATTGGTTCGCGTGTCGACCACCATCAGTGCTGGCTCAGTGTCCCACTTGTATTGCCAACTGCGGAAGGCAATCAGTTCAGTGATCAGTTCTTCATGCGCTTCTTCGCCGGGCAATTGAAGTGCTTCGTCGCAGCGATTCATCATGTCGTCGGAAAAGTTTTCCGGTGCATTGCCCCATGCCTGGCAGACAAGATAGGCCACCAGAGCATTGCCAACGATGCGGCGTGAAAATGGTTCACTGTAGGCAGTGGCTTCCCATTCTGCACTCAGGTTCCAGTCATCAGTAATGTCATGGTCGTCGAACATCATGGCCACAGGGATGTGGGCCATCAGGCGGTGTACGCAATCGAGTTCGGCGACAAATTCTTCCATGGCCTCAAGTTGCGCTTCATAGCGTTCAGCGAACTCGGTGGGCACGTCCACAGGAATGGTCATTTCTGTGTAGCGCCATGGGATGGGCGACCACACCAGCAGGTACATGGCCATGACTTCGGCCAGCGAAATAAGGTGATTGCGTGCATTGTCTGTGGTGAATACCGGTTTTTTTACACCTGTAAACAGCACCGTACGAATGTCTTTGTTGGCTTTTGTTTTGGGCAGCAACTGGTCGCGCGTGTAGTAATGCGGTTGCTCACGGTGAAGGGTGTGGCTGGTCTCCAACTGTGTGCCGGGCAGGTGTTCTGCGGGTGAATTCAATTCATCAAGCAAGCGGTGTATGGCCACCAGCATGGGGCCAGCCACATCGTCGGTGTAAATTTGATCGCCGCCCATCATCAATAGTGCCGGCCACTCGGTGGGTGTGTCAGCCAGTTCAAGCAAATGCTGGTCGGCCCGAACCAGTCCGTCGCCCGCAGATGTGCCTTCCTTGCGTGCGTAATGGGGCTTTCGACACGAGCCGTGCAAAACACTTTGAACCCGGCTGTGAATGACAAAGCCCAGCGTGCTTTTACCGGGATAAAGCAAGTGGGGGGATTCTTGGGTCAGGTTGATCCACTCACCGTCTGTGTCGTTTTTGTAGCTGAGTTCATAGCCCACCCAGCTGTCAGTGGGCAAGGGCATACTCAGGGGCAGATCGATCAAATGAACGTAGAAATGTTCTGCCACCTTCAGTTCACGGCAATGCCCGCGAATTTCATGCACTTGAGAATCGTGTTTGTCTGGAAACAGGGCAAGCCGCCATTGCACGGGCTTGGAGGTTGCCAACCACAGGGTAATTCGCTCGCTTTGCATGCGGCGCAATACAGGGCCGGCCAGAAGGGTGTTGATGCTCATACTGCGACTGGGGTGAGGTGGGGGAAAAATACACAATCCCTATCAACGTTTTACTATTAATTTGGTGGACAGCTTTCCTGCGCTTTGGCCTTGCTGCCAGCCTTTTGAATACACGCTTTCAATTGATCAAGGTTGGGCAAAGTTTTGCAGTGCGGTGTGTCGCTCAGTGCTTGTGTGCCATCAAAGCCGCAGGCGTAATAGGAGGTCACCGGGTTGACTGCTTTGTTGCTGACCTTGTTGCAGGCCGGCTTCAGGGTGTTGTTGATCCAGTCGTCGTAGCTGCGGGAATCATTTTCGAAGACCGCCTTGTCAGCATTCAGTTGGTCGGCTTGCAAATTGAAGGTGTTCACATCCTCGTTAAAACCATCCACCGCGTTCTTGTCCGGTTTGCCTGTGTTCAGATTTGTTTGCTGATTCCGCAGGGCAACACGTCGTTCGTTCAGTAGTTTTTCGCTGCCACGCAGGTCGCTGGCGCGTTGTTCAAGGGTGTTGAATCGTTTCAGGCCTTGTTGTTCAAGCTGCAGGCAGGTGCGCAATTCACTTTCGTCAACCAGGGGCGGGGTGGGGGTTTGGGCGTGTACCGTGTGGCTTGCCAACAGGATCAGCATTGCCCCGATATTGAGTTTCAGCATGGACATTGGTTTTGGCGAATCAGGTTACAACTGTTTGATGCTAGCAGATGACCCCTGCCTCGCCTTCTTGAAACCAGCAATAGGCAAATTAAATCACTTGATCAATTGATTTAATAAGTAGGAATAATTATCATTACTGTTCATTAAAAATTACGAGTGTTTTGTGAATGAACAAGGCTGGCGGCGTGAATCTTTGGGTAACTAATCGAATTTTGAGCGCACTGCTTGGCGGCTATGCATTTACCTGGGGCTTTGCTTGCTTAGGTATCGCTGGGCTGGCGGCATTGGGGGTCGATTTTCACGAGGCTGAAACCGGAATACTCATGCTGGCATTTTTGGTGTTTCTTGGCGTATTTCTGTGGGCATTTGCCTGCCGCAGTGTGGCCCGTGTATGGGCTGTATTGGCTGGGGGTGGGGCTGTGATGACTCTGTCGGCCTGGTTGATTCAACAAACCATGTTGTCTTGAAGGGGTAGTGGGGTGTTAAGTAATTTCCGTTTGTCCATGACTTGGGTGCACACCTGGTTTGGTTTGGTGTTGGGTTTTGTGTTGATGGTCTGTTTTTTCTTCGGATCACTGTCGGTGTTCGACCGTGAAATAGACCGTTGGGCCATTCCCGAAACACGCTTTGAAGCTCAGCCCATGCCCTCGTTTGACAATATATTGTTGCCCGCCTTGCAACAGCTTGAACCCGATGAGGTGGATTACGCCACGAACATGCCAAGGCTGCACGACCCAGCCAAAGGCGAAATGACTCCGCGCACTGAATTGCCTGTCGACGAATACTGGGCCTATGTGACCCACCGCGACCCCGTTTTGGCGGCTGGCGTGGGTTACGGTGTGCCACTGGCCAAAAACCCCGAGGATCACAATCACATTCACAAAAATGTGACGCTTGATCCGCGCACGGGTGCAGTGTTGCCAGACGACAAACTGAAAATTGGCAGCCACTGGTTTTACCCCATGCACTACAGCCTGCAGTTGAAGTGGAAAAATTTGGGTATCTGGATTGTGGGCTTGGCCGCTTTGATGATGCTTGCGGCGCTGGTCACGGGTGTCATCATGCACCGCAAGGTGTTTCGCGAATTCTTCACGTTCCGGCCCTGGAAGCGAACTCAGCGCGCAAGCCTTGATTTACACAACCTCACCGGTGTGGTGGCCTTGCCATTTCATTTCTTTTTTGCATTCACGGGTTTGGTCATTTTCGCCAGTTTTTATTTCTTGCCCGTGACCAGCACCATGCTCGATCCGCTTCACAAACAGCATGAAATTCACGAGGCTGCCTCCACTGGGTTGCCGCATGATGCTGCGGGTGTTCCCGGCACAATGAGCAGTGTGGATGCCATGGTTGAAGAGGCCAAGCGCCGTTGGGCAGACCGCGACATGGCCGGGGAAGTGGGATTCCTGGTGATGCACCATGTGGGCGATGCCAACAGTTATGTGAGCATTTACCGCGCAGGCAGCGACCGGGTTGCCTTGGTGGGAGAGGGTATTCATTTTAAAACCAGCACCGGGGAAGTGCTTAGTGAAGACCCGCCACGCACGCCTGTTTCAGAGGTGAATGAATTTTTGACAGGCCTGCATTTGCAGCACTTTGAACACTGGTTCCTTCGCTGGCTGTATGTGTTGGGTGGCTTATTGGGTGCTGTGTGTATCGCAACCGGCTTTGTTTTCTTTGTTGAAAAACGCAAGACTCAGCACGCAAAAAGTGGCAGCAATGCCAGCCGAGTGGTCGACTCGCTGGCAGTAACCACCGTAACCGGTATGGTGATGGCCGCAGTGGGCATGTTGGTGATGAATCGCATTTTGCCACCCGACATGTTGGGCAAAGCCGATTGGGAAAAAGCAGCTTTCTGGACCGTTTGGGCTTTGAGCTTTCTGCACGCTTATGTTCGCAGCGCACCCGTAGCGCTCGGCTTGTTCAACCCGGCCTGGCGCGAGCAATGCTGGGGCCTTGTGGCACTCAGCATTTCAGCTGTGGCGTTGAATTGGGCCACCACCGGAGATCATTTGATCAAGACTATTTTTACCGACGCCTATTGGCCCGTTGCAGGTGTTGATTTAAGCCTGTTGGCATGTGCCTTCATTGGTGGCTGGGCGGCGTTGAAACTTGCGCGGCGCGAGCGTGGCATACCGGCATTGACTTCAAAAGGCGAGAAGCAGACTGAATCCAAAGCGGGCGAGGTGGCCCATGCCTGAAGCACTTTATCTAACTGCCGCTGCCTTGCTCAGCATGGTGGGAATGGCTTGGCTGGCATTGTCCATGGACGTGCATTGGGCTCAAGTGAAGCAGATTCCATTGGCTGAAAGTCGTCCACCCCGCGTGGCACTGAAGGTGTTGGGTTACACCGCGTTGTTGGTGTCACTGGTGGTGTGTTTGGTGGCTGACAGGTCTTCGATTGCCGCGCTGGTGTGGATTATGTTGATGGTTGGGGCGGCTGTGGCGGTGGCCTTTGCGCTTGCCAACAGGCCGAGTGTATTGAAGGTGGTATGGCCTGTTCGCATTTCTTGATTCAATGAACTGAACGGTGTTCAACTATCGTCCAGTACGGCGTCAGCTGCCTGATTTGAACAGGAAGTGTGTTTGCAACTGTTTCCAGCACGTAGTCGGTGTTGTTCAGCGGGAACACTCCCGAGATCAGCAAATCAGCCACTGCTGGATCGCATCTTATAACGCCGGGCCTGTGCCGTTGTAGTTCTTTCAGGAAGTTGCAAAGCGATTGCCGTTCAGCAATCAACAGGCCTTTGGTCCAAGCATGCGCTGAATTTTTGATTGTGGCGGGAGTTCCCACTTTGTGTGAGTCAAATTGCACTGCCTCTCCAGCTTTTAGGCGCAAAGGCTGGGCGCCCAAAATTTTAGGACTTACTTCGACCATGCCTTCCTGAACTGCAACATCCACGGAACCCAAACTGTAGTGGCTGTGTCGCTTCACAGTAAAGCGTGTGCCGATGGCCCTGGTCACCCCTTCCCGAACCCGCACTTGCAACGGTGCCGGGTTGGTTGAACTTTGCTTTGCACTGAGCAGTTGTATTTCGCCGGTGTGCAGCACAACCTCTCGCACTTGCGATGTGAAATGAATGCCCACTGCGCTTGCTGAATTCAGGGTAAGCGAACTGCCATCGGGTAATTCGAGTGTTCGTATTTCACCTTTTGTAGTCCGATATTGAGCCAAGTGAATTTTGCTTTGCGGCGTATTGCTTAAGGCAAATGCGCTTGTGCCGGTGATCAGCAGAGCACCCACTGACTTCAACCACTGGCGTCTTCTTTGTAATTCCTGGTTGGCCAAGTGCTGCACATTGCGTGTCAACGCTGCCGGAATTTTGCTCAACTTGCCTAAGTTGTCAGTCAATTTATTCCAGGTTTCGGCGTGCGTTGGGTGAGCAATCAACCAAAGCTTAAAGGCTTCCTTGTCTTGCTCGCTGCATTCACCTGAACTGAGTGTGACTTGCCACTCCAGTGCTTGATCCAGCACTGCCTCTGGGATTTGTGTTGCCTGGCTATTCATTGCGAGTCCAGTTTTTCTATGGCGAGGTGGCAAGCCTTGAGCGCCGTAAACATGTCTTTGCGCACCGTGGAGAAAGAAATACTTAACTTTTTGGCAATTTCGCTGTAGGTGAGCTCGTCGAGCTGTGACATCAAAAACACGTCCTGGCTTCGTTGGGGCAAATTGCTCAGGGCGGCATCTACTGCAATCAGTGCCTCCAGAACCACGCGCTGTTCCTCAGGTGAGGGTTGTTGCCATTCGGGGTGGGCTTGCAGACTTTCCAGGTAGGCACGCTCTACGGCGATACGCCTGAAGCGGTCAATCATCAACCCTTTGGCGATTTGGACCAAATGGGCACGGCTGCTCTCGGGCGGTGGCGTATGCCCGTTTTGTAGAACCCGAATATAGGTGTCTTGAGACAGGTCAGCGGCTTGCTCACTGCACTGGGTTTTCTTTCGTAGCCACTGGAAGAGCCACGGTTGATGCGCTTCATACAGCGCATGAACCGAGCTTTTGAATGTGTCGACGGAAGAATAGGCCACAGTAGGTGATTCATTTAAACAATAATCATTCTCATTCTAATTCAATCTTCAAATTTTTCGCAAGTTGTGAATGTTTTGATGACACTTTTTGCATTTCATTCGGAATACCAATAGATGACCCGTTTGCAGGGGTGTTGAACCTTTTTGAATTTGTTGTAACCGAGGAGAAATTTGATGTCGACCCAAACCGGGCGCCTGGTGCGTTTTGCACGGCGTCGCTTACCTCACCTGCTTGCCGCAGCAATCGCAGGTGGTTCTGCGTTTGCCGCTATGCCGGTGATGGCCCAAGCTGCCAATACCAGTATTCAAAGTTTCAATATTTCAGGCGGTCAGCTGGACCGTGTCTTGAATGAATTCGCCGCAGCCAGCGGCGTGGTGTTGTCGGTTGATGCGGCAGTGACCGCGGGCAAACAAAGTCAGGGCTTGAAAGGTGAATACACGGTTGTCAGTGGCTTTCGGCAAATTTTGATTGGCAGTGGTTTACAGGCTGTTCAGCAAAGCAATGGAAGTTATTCCTTGCTGCTTGTACCTAGTGGTGCTGGTGCCAGCTCGGGGGCGTCCGTTCTGCCAAACGTACGGGTAGATACCACAGGTGAATCGGATTCCCCGGTTGGCCCCGACTTTGGTTATCGAGCCACACGTTCGCGGTCGGCCACCAAATCCGACACGCCACTCATCGAAACACCTCAGGCCATTTCCGTGATCACGCGTGATCAGATTACTGACCGCGACAACGTGACAGTAAGCGAATCTTTGCGCAATGTGGCAGGTGTTACTGCCAATGAATTTTTCGGCCGAAGAGGGCGCGATGATGTCATTATTCGCGGCTTCACCCAAAGCAATTTTTTGCTGCGCGATGGCTTGCGACAGTACACTTTGCAGTTTTTTGGCAATGAGCCCTGGGGTCTTGAGCGAATTGAAGTGATCAAGGGGCCAGCGTCGGTGTTGTATGGCCAATTGCCACCCGGTGGTTTGGTCAATGTGGTGTCCAAGCGCCCGCAGTTCACTGATTCCAGCGAGGTGTTATTGGGGTATGGGTCATATGACTCATTGCGCCTGGGGCTTGACTTAAACCGCCGTGCCAGTGAGAACAGTGATTTCGCCTGGCGTTTGAATGTGCTGCGATCTGAGGGCGAAGATGCAATTGATTTCGTGGATCGCGAACGCACCTATGTTGCCCCATCATTGACTTGGCAGCCTTCTGCCGCGACATCACTGACCTTCCTCGCGTTGGCGCAAGACAGCAAGCAGGTTCGTCCGGGTGCTCTGCCTGCCGTGGGCACATTGCTGCCCAATTCGAATGGGCAAATTCCACTTGAACGGTTTATCGGTGAACCCGAGTTTGAGGGCGATGGGGAACGTTTCCGCGAATTTCAAATTGGCTATGTGTTTGAACACAAGTTCAAGGAGGGTTTAAGTTTTCGCCAGAACTTGCGTCACTCCGATGCCCGCGTTGACTCCAAAATCATTTTCCCCGGTGCCTTGCAAGCCGACCAACGCACATTGACGCGGCGCCCCACCATATTCGATCAGGAAGTTCGATCTTTGGTTGTGGACAACCAGGTGGAATGGCAGTTTGGTGAAGGGCGCTTGAAGCATACCTTGATCGGTGGTCTCGATTATTTTGGCTACGACCAGGACCAAATCAGTTTGGGTGGAACGGTGGGTGCCATCGACCTGTTCAATCCAGTCTACGGCAGCCCTGTGACCATCACTGGTGAAACATTCAGCCTGCTGGAAAGTGGCAAACAATATGGTTTGTACTTGCAGGATCAAATGAAGCTGGATGAAAAATGGGTGGGTGTGTTCGGTTTGCGACGTGACGAAGTGAAGATTGATTCATTTGAGCGGTTAAGCGACACCCTGACAGTGACCGATGCCAGCAAAACCACCGGGCGTGCTGGCTTGCTGTACTTGGCCGACAACGGCTTGGCGCCGTACATCAGCTACGCCACCTCGTTTGTTCCAGTTGCGGGTGCTGATTTCTCAGGCAATCCATTCAAGCCCGAGGAAGGCGAGCAGGTGGAGTTGGGTGTGAAGTACGAGCCAGCTGGCAAGAATTTGTCCTTTACCGCCGCGGTCTACGATCTTGTACGCAGCAATGTCAGCACCACCGATCCGAACAATCCCGGGTTTAGCATTCAGGTTGGCGAGCAACAACACAAAGGCATTGAACTGGAAGCTGTGGGGCAAATTGCGCGCGGCATGAGTTTGTCCGCAAGCTACAGCTACATTGACGCCGAGGTGACGGTGAGCAACACGGGCAACCAGGGCAACAAACCCACTGTGGTACCGTTGCAAAACAGCAGTCTGTGGTTCAAGCATGATCTGCAAAATGCAGACTGGGCGGGTTGGTCTTATGGTGCAGGTGTTCGCTATGTTGGGCGTTCCTTTGCCGATGCAGCCAATACTTTGACCGTGCCCAGCTTCATGTTGTTCGATGCGGCCTTGTACTATCGCCTGGAGAACTGGCGTTTGGCTCTACACGCAAAGAACCTGACGGATGAGCGTTATATTTCATCTTGTTTCAGCACAGGTGCTGCCTGCTATCCTGGTGAGTACAGAACGGTGAGCGTGTCTGCGAACCTCGCGTTTTAAGTCAATCGAGAATCACTGAAACTTCAAGCAGGCGCTGCAAAGGTTTGCAGCGCCTTTCTTAATGCAGACTTGCTTGGGTTCTGCACATATACACACTGAATGCCGCGCTTCTTGCAGTGTTCCTTCACCCGAAAATAAGCTTCATGGCTTACGCAGCCAGACTGGCAAATTACCAGGTCGGCACTGTTCAGTTTTGCATCCAGTTGGGCAATGCCTTCTTCTTGCCCGCCATCGTGATGCATGAAAGTGGCACCACGGGTTTCCACGGTTTGCCTGTACAGTGGCACTGCCGATGGGCGCCCGCCGACACACAACACACAGCGATTTTCCAGCGGCTTGTTGCAGGGTTTTGTACAGGCGGGTGTTGAGGCCTCCGCGGGCTGAATGGCAAAAGCAGTGGGGCGTTTGGCCAACAAGGCTTCCAGTTCTTTCACGCGTGCGTGAATAGAGGACAATTCAAGCTGGTGGGCAGCTTTGAGCGAGGAAACCCGCGCACGCATAACTTCAACCTCGGCCACCAGTTCGCTGCTTGATTCCATGGGTTTGGTTGTTGCAATGTTCAATGCAAGTTGCAGTTTTTGCATTTCACCCTGTTGGCTGGCCAACTCGGTTTGCAATGCTGAAATGCTGTCTTGCTGGCGTTGTTGGGTTTGAGTGTGGGTGTTCTGCAGGGCAAGGTATTTTTCTTCCAGCTTTTTGTTGCTAGCCAGTGCTGCTTTTAATTGTTCTTGCAGCGCCGTTTTGTGCCGTTCGTGAGTTTGTCGTTCACAACCCGCCTGGTGTTGCAGCATGTGGGCATGGCCCAGCACTTCAAACTCCATGGCAGCATCGCAGCGGGGGTGACTTAACACGCTCCAGAACACGCCGGGAAAGTTGGCTGCTTCCTTGTGTTCAGTCCAGTGAGCCCACAAGGCCTCTCGGGTTTTCAGGCTTTGTACTGCGCGCAGCTCATGTTGAAACTTCATGTCGAGCTGTTCTTGTACCAATTTTCCAAAGGTCGATTTGGTTTTGCAGGCCACCACCACTGCACAATGTGTTTCATAGTCGCTGGCGCGGCTCTCCGTATGTTGCAAATGTTTGGCGGCCAGTTTTTTCACCACTGTCATCGGCAGGCAAATACCCACCACAGGGTATTGCGCGGTGCCACACATTTCCCACAGCCTTCGCCGTCTTGAGCCCACCGGGCTGGGTGTACCGTGAATGGTCGTTTTGACTGCGAACAGGGGTGTGGCGGCTTGGCCAAGATAGGGTTCGGGAGGCAAGGACATGATCAACTGAAATTATTGTTAATGATAATCATTATCAATAAATGCTGCTGTTTTGACAAGCAATACCCACCTGAAAAGTTCAGGTGGGCGAAAGCAATATTAAAAGTTTGTGCTGTAGGTCAAGTTAAATGAACGGCCAGCGCGTGGAGCAAAAGTTGAAATGTAGCCATCGTAGATGTTTTCATCCGTGAGGTTTGCACCGCTTAAGCGAACGCTCCAGTCGCCTGCATCATAAATGACACCGGCGTCCAGCTTGGTGTAGGAGGGCAACTCGACATCCGCTGCGGTCAAAGGACCGGCCGGGTCATTGGGCAGGCCAGATACGCGGGCGTCGGCGTAGCTTACACCTGCAGTAATGCTCCAGCGGGACAAACCAAAGCGACCCAGATTGAATTTGTTGAACAAACCAAATGCATTTTCAGGAACACCCGCGAGTTGATCGCCCACAGGCAGTCGATTGTCCTGGGTAATTTTGGCGTCAATGTAGTTGTAGCTGGCAATCATTTCCCAACCTGGCATCACTTCGCCGAACACCTCCAGCTCGAAGCCTTGGGATTGTTGTTCACCCACTGCAATATTGAAACCAATATTGGCAGGATCAGTCGTGGAAACATTTTGGCGTGTGTAATCAAACAGCGCTGCATTGATGGTCATTCTTGGTGTGAAGTCGTACTTCACGCCAATCTCGTATTGCTCACCTTCTTGAGGATCAAAGTCGTTGCCATTGATATCGCGCCCACTGTTGGGTGTAAAAGATTTACTCCAGCTGGCGTAATAAGAAACATCATCGCGTGGTTGCCACACAAGGCCTGCGCGTGGAGAAAATGCAGAGTCAGATTTTTCGGTTTTGGTGCTGCCTGCAACGCGGTCTTGGCTAAAGGTTTCCAGTTCATCGTATCGACCGCCCAACAGGGCTTTGAATCCATTGCCGAAGTCCATCAGGTCCTGAAAGTAAATGGCCTGCGTGTTGCTGCCAGAATCAGTACCCGGAAGCAACTCTACAATTGGACCGGTGGCCTGACCGGGATACTGTGGGTTGAAAATATTCAATGGTGTGTAAGGCGCCACGCGGAAGTTAAAGCCTGTGGTGATTTTTCCATATTCGAAACCGACCAGCCAGTTGTGCGCAATATTGCTGGTTTGCTCCAGGCCAGACAGCTCAGTTTGGGAAATTCGGGAACGATCATAAGACTCCACCTGCCGAACACGGCGAGTCAGCAAATTGGTTGTGGGGTCGTAGCTGGTGCCCTGAATGGTGCTGTCGTCGCTGTATACGTTGTTGGCATAAAAACCCTGGCGGAATTTCCAGCCGTTCTCCAGCTTGTGTGTAAAGTCGATGCGGGCCAGGTCGCGTGTCAGCTTGCCACCCGCACCCAATGGGTTGGTCGGGTCGCCAAGTTGAATGTCAGTTGGAAGTTTGAAAAAATCGGGATGGCGAATAAAAAATGGCTCACGTCCTGGGCGATCAATGTTTTGGGTCAGCAGTTCGAATTCAACCGTGGTGTCTTCGGAAATATCCCACGCCAACACGGGGCTGACCATGGTGCTGTTGCCACTCAACTGGTCTGCGAAAAAACCGTCTTTTTGCAAATCGGCGGTCAGTCGATAGCGAACACTGCCGTCTTCATTGAGCGAGCCTGTGCTGTCTAGGCTGGTGCCCAGCAGGCCAAAGCTGCCAATGGTCGTTTCAAGTGTTCTGCTGGTTTCAGCTTCAGGGCGTTTGGTCACAATATTCACCAGGCCCGACAGTGAGCCTGCGCCACCGTACAACACCGAAGCCGGGCCTTTCAAAAATTCAATGCGCTCAATGTTCACGGCTGATTGTGGTGTTTCAAACCCGCTTTCGCGAAAGCCGTTGTAGGCACTTGCCGCGCCTGCGGTGTTAAAGCCGCGCAGGTAAAAACTGATGGCGTAGGGGTTGCCTTGTACACCTTCCTTGTCCACGCCGGCAATGTAGTCGGCGATTTCGTCCAGTGCGCGAGGCGCCAAATCTTTAATGGCTTGTTCACCGATGACGGTGACCGATTGTGGCGTGTCGCGCAGTGCGATATCTGAACGTGTGGCTGTACTGCTTTGCGTGGCCCGGTAACCAATGACTGGGCCTGTTGCTGATTCCTGTTCTGCCTGTGCAGCCACGGACACGGTGGGCAGGGTGCCACCACTGCGCACAGGCGCCGCGCGCAGCACAAAGCCGCCACCTTGTTGTGTGCTGGCCTCAACTCCGGTGTTGCTCAAGATCATGTCCAGCGCAGCTTGGGTATTGAAATTACCCCTGGCACCCTGGCTTTGTTTGCCTGCCACCAAACCCTGGCTGTAACTGAGGTTCACGTTGGCAGTGCGTGCGAATTGCTCCAGTGCAGCACCCAGTGGGCCCGCCGCAATGTTGTAGCTTTGTTCGGCTTGCTGATTTGCAACGCTTGTCTGTGCGAAAGCAGGTGCATGCAAGGTGGTGCCCAGGCCGATGCTGAGCAGGGTGGCCTGTACAAGGCTTGCCAGCGGTTTCATGCGCAGGCCGTGAAAAGATTTGGATGTGTTCATTGAACGCTCGAAAAAGTCAGGGTGATTGAAATGAATAAATAGGGTTTCACCTCACTTGACGAGCGAAAACTCAAATCCCCTCAATGCTCACCCAGAATTGGGTGCGGTAAGTAAGCTTCAGCTTTTCAGTGCGCGCCAGAAATTGCAGTGTGTTGTCGATTTGCTGAATCTGGAAAATGCCGGAAACACGCTGGTCTGCAATGCCGGGGTGGCAACGTAAAATGCCGGTGCGGTAGCGGGCCAGTTCTCTGATCAAATCCTCAAGGCGCATGTTCTCGGCTGTGATCACACCTTCCGCCCAGCTTGCAGGATCGATTGCTGTGGTGTGCAGTTTTTCGGTGTGTGTTTTGCCAAGCCAGTGGTGTTCACCGGTTTGAACCAAGGCGGGCACAGTGCCACTGGCTGGAAACAAACGCACAGCGCCTTCCTGAACAGCCACTTTTGCACCGTCGTTGTACAGCCGTACCGTGAACCGGGTGCCGATTGCCTGAATTGGACCGAAAGGGGTATCTACAAAAAAAGGTCGCTTGCTGGGCTGGTTCACATCAGCCCCGGTGTCGATCCGAATTTCGCCACGCTGCAGCGTGATTCGGCGCGTAGGGCCAGTCAGGTGGGTACTCACAGCCGTATCGGTGTTCAAGGTCAGGGTGGTTCCATCACTTAAGCTTAGTGTGCGCTGCTCGCCCACCGAGGTGCTGACATCTGCAACCATGCGCTGCCAAGGTGTGTGGTCGCGCGCCAGCCACCCACTGCCAATTGCGAGTGCGCCAAAGCCAAGTACCTTCAGCACGCGCCGGCGTTGCTGTGTTTCCGCAAGGCGTTGTTGCTGAAGAGAGTTCAGGGTGGCGTGGGCAAGTTTGGCAGGCACCTTTGAATGCTCAACCTTGAATGCAGACACGCGTTGCCAGGCCTCTCTGTGCGAAGGGTGTCGTTGTAACCATTCAGTGAAACGGGCCAGCGTGGTTTCAGTGGGTGTGTTGTAGTGCAGCTTGACGGTCCAGGCGATGGCCTCGTCAACAATATGCTTGGGCAACATGTTCATGATTCAAACCGCAGGCTGTAGCATTGCTTCAAAGCCCTGGAAATATAGCGTTCTGCTGTGGCCAGCGACACCTGCAATTCCTTGGCGATTTGCGGGCAGGTGTAGCCGTCAAGCTGGGCCAGTAAAAACGCTTTCCGCACGGGTGGTTTCAGAGCATCCAGTACGCGATCGATTTCCATCAGTGTTTCAAGAAACATCAGTCGTTGTTCGGGGGCGGGTGTTTCTGCCTCGGGCATGGCTGCCAGCGTTTCCAGCCATGCCTTTTCAAGTGCACGTCTGCGCCAGTGGTCCACCATTAAATTTTTTGCAATGGTGGAAAGGTAGGCGCGTGGTTCTCCCAGCGGCTGTGTGTGCTGGCGGGTTAGAACCCGCATGAACACATCTTGGGCCAAATCGGCGGCATCGAAACTGTTACCCATTTTGCGCACCAGCCAGGATTGTAGCCAGGCATGGTGGTTGGTGAACAGGCTGCGTGGATCGGTATGGCTGGCCATGTTGTTCAACCTTTCCTGCCGAATCTGGACAGCACCATGGTGAGCACGCTGCCCACGCTGAACAAACCGAACCATTCAACCAGTGCATGCGAAAGTGTGTTGTTTGTTGTGAGTAAAAGCAGCGCGAAGACCAGCCACACAAAGCCTGCGCAACGCCTTACCGAGGGGCTGCCCAGGCGTTGAAGCAATTGGAATGCGGGATCGCGTTGGTGGCGATACATGCCACTTGCGATGAACGCGAGCGCACAACAAATTAAAATGAACGCGAGAGCCAACATGTCAGCCTTCCTTTTTGCGATGGCAATACCGGGCCAGCACCGCCAGCAGCATTGCTGTCAACAGGGCGGTGGCATCGAACCCGGCCAGCACCCAGTCCTGATGCATGTGCGCATTGAACAAGTGCCGTGTCGATGTTGTGGCCGCCAGCACTGGAAGCAGGGCGTAAAGCAATGCACCAGCAACACTTAGCCACAACACTGCTTTTTTGCTTGGCAAAACACTGGCCACGAGAATGGCGGCAAGCCAGGCGGAGAACAAACACACCACTTCCACTTCACTTCGGCCTGCATAGTCCGTTGGCAGCAGACGATTGGCCAGAAAGTAAACCGGCAAAGCCACCGGAAAACCCAGCACCACGCCCACGTTCACGGCTTGCACCCAACGCAGGTCTTTGCGTTGCGTGTTTTTCTTTTCTTTCTTCTGGCGAGACTTCACCCAATAGAACACACCGGTGGCCACCATGGCACAGCCCATCAAACCTGACACCACATACAACAGCCGAAGCCAGGGGCCTGCGTACAAGCCTTCATGCAAGCCCAGCATGACATCGCGAAATCCGCGTGCTGCCGATCCGGTTTGTGTGCGATGCAAAATCAATTCGCCTGTGCTGGCATTCAAGGTCACGATTTCTGCACTTCTCAACAATGATTCCGAAACACCTGAATTGAATGCAATTCTGCTGGCCTCATCGTTGGGCGCTTCCACTTCAATGCCCGAAATACGCTGCAGTGGCATGTGTTTTTCAGCTTCTTCCAGCAAGGCTGGAACGGGAAGCATGGCTGAGGGTGTTCCTGAAGGTTTTGCATCGGGCAGTGATACAAATACCTCGTGAAAAAATTGTTGTTTGTTGTCCTGCCCAGGGCCGTAGAAGGTGGAAATGATCCAGGGAAAACAAACAAACATCATGAACACCAAACCGGAGTAGGTGATCATGAGTTGAAAGGGCAGGGTGGTGACACTCATCAAATTGTGCATGTCGAGCCACGAGCGCGCGCCTTTCTTGGGCCGAAAGGTAAAAAACTCGGTGAAAATTTTCTTGTGAACGATAACGCCAGTCACAATGGCCACAAACATGAACAGGGTGGCCACGGTAACCACCCAGTCGCTGATGGTGCGCGGCAGGTAGTGCAGCTTCCAGTGCATTTGGTAAAGCAATTGCCCGCCTTTTGTTTCTCGCGTGGCGAATGGCTGGCCAGTGTGTATGTCGAGCAGTTCGGTTTTGCGTGCCCCTTCATCTGGCAGTTTCCAGTGCACTTGCAGGTAGGGTTGATTGCGGTTTTTCGGAAGCTGAATTAACCAGCTTTCAGCATTCGGCGCAACCGAATTCAAGTAATCAAAACTGGTTTGAATGGCTTGGCTCGGCTCTGAAACGTATTGTGCTTCGGGCAGTTCCGGTTTCATCCACCGGTCTATTTCCGTGTCCAGATAACCCAGCGTGCCGGTCACAAACATGAAGTACAACACCCAGCCCAACAGCAAACCGGTCCAGGTGTGAAGGGCAGACATGCGTGCGCGGAAAGACAGCTTCATAACAGGCCCCCGTGTGTGGCCCACACTGCCGCTCCGCTGATCAATAGTGCAGCAAAGGTCTCGAGGCTGAGTCGCTTCAATGACAGGCGTGTAAAAGCCCAGATAAAAACTGCGAGATAAATCAGGAACACAATTTCAATCGCAGTCAAAACCTGGGTGTGTCGTTGCCCCGGTAAAACAGGTGTGAGTAATATGGTTGCCCACATTGAAATGAAATAGCCCCCGATGGTCGCGATTAGCAGACGAACCGAAATATCGAAAGGTTTGCCGTAAGAAAGGGACTTCATGGGAGTGGAATTGAATTAAGTTGCATATAGCAATATTAATGATAATTATTTTTATTAAATGAAATGCATATTTCTGTTCAAACCAACGATTTATTTGATGTTTGTTTCAAGTGGGAGAAACAATGTTCCCGCTGCCGAGTGTGGCAGCGGGACGAGGCGGGGACTTACTGACGAATCAAATGATCAAATGCCGCCAGGGAGGCATTGGCACCTTCGCCCATGGCGATGATGATCTGCTTGTAAGGCGCTGTGGTACAGTCGCCTGCGGCAAACACGCCTTCCATGCTGGTGTGGCCTTTGTGGTCCACCACGATTTCGCCGTGCTTGCTCAATTCCAATGTGCCTTTCAGCCAGTCGGTGTTGGGCAGCAAACCGATTTGAACAAAAATGCCTTCCAGCTCAACCTGCTTTACTTCATCAGTTGCACGGTCTTTGTAGCTCAGGCCATACACCTTGGTGCCGTCACCGTTTACCTCGGTGGTCAGCGCATTCAAAATCACCCGCACATTTGGCAAGCTGTTCAGTTTTTTCTGCAGCACCGCGTCGGCTTTCAACTTGGTGTCAAATTCAAATAGGGTCACTTCTTTCACAATGCCGGCCAGGTCAATGGCGGCTTCAACACCGCTGTTGCCACCACCAATCACCGCCACGCGCTTGCCCTTGTAAAGGGGGCCATCGCAGTGGGGGCAATAGGCTACGCCTTTGTTGCGGTACTCGGCTTCACCGGGCACGTTCATTTCGCGCCAGCGTGCACCGGTGCTCAGAATAATGGTTTTGCTGGTCAGCTTGGCGCCATTTTCCAGCTCCACTTCAACCTTGCCATCCGCAAGTTTTTGCAAGGCTTTGGCGCGTTGCAAACTCATCACGTCAATGTCGTATTCCTTCACGTGTTGTTCCAGTGCAGCCACCAGTTTTGGGCCTTCTGTTTCTTTCACGGAAATGAAGTTTTCAATGCCGAGCGTATCCAATACCTGGCCACCAAATTTCTCGGTAAGCACGCCGGTTTTCACGCCTTTGCGCGCGGCGTAAATTGCAGCGGCAGCACCTGCTGGGCCACCGCCTACAATCAACACATCAAACTCGCCTTTGGCGTTCAGTTTGGCCGCGTCTTTTTCAGCAGCACCAGTGTCCAGCTTGGCGATAATTTCTTCCAGCGTCATGCGACCTGAGCCAAAACTTTCGTTGCTGTCACCTTGGGTGCCCTGAAACACGGTGGGCACGGCCATCACCTTGCGTTGCTCCACCAGTGGCTGGAACATGCCACCATCAATCATGGTGTGGCTGAAAGCCGGGTTCAGCGCGGCAATGGTGTTCAATGCCTGAACAACATCCGGGCAGTTGTGGCAGCTCAATGAGATCACGGTTTCAAAGTGACCGCCATTTGCGGGTGCCTGCAAACCCTTGATTTGTTCGATCACGTCTGCTTCCACCTTGGGTGGGTGTCCACCCACGTGCAGCAAGCCCAGTAGCAGCGATGTAAATTCATGGCCCATGGGCAAACCGGCGAAACGCACGCGGCCTTCTTCGCCTTGCTTGGCAATCGAGAAGGAGGGGCGCAGGTTGTAGTCGCCGTCTAGGCGCACGGAAACCTGGTTTGAACACTCTGCGATTTCTTGTACAAGCTGTTCCATATCGCGTGCTTTGTCGCTGTTGTCGAGCGAGGCCACCAATTCAATGGGGTGCCGCAGCATCTGCAGATAGGTCTTCAGTTGTTGTTTGATGTTTGCGTCGAGCATGGGGTACTCCGGGGGATGTTCTTCATGTGTTTTTGAACATGGGGCCGCTCCCTTGTGGGGAGCGGTTTACTACTACCAATTCAAAGGTGATTTGAATTTAGATCTTGCCAACCAGGTCCAGTGATGGAG
Organism: Limnobacter sp.; assembly: GCF_043511195.1. NCBI lineage: Bacteria > Pseudomonadati > Pseudomonadota > Betaproteobacteria > Burkholderiales > Burkholderiaceae > Limnobacter > Limnobacter sp. The sequence goes on from NZ_CP121330.1 coordinate 1,772,655, forward strand.
TCAAAGCGGCGTCGCCTTCTTTCCACTTGGCTGGGCAAGCCTGGCCTGGGTTCTTGGCGATGTACTGGGCGGCTTGAATTTTGCGCTTCAGTTCAGATGCGTCACGGCCAATGCCCAGGTCGTGCACTTCCATGACCTTGATCACGCCCTGTGGGTCGAGTACGAATGTACCGCGCAGTGCCAAACCTTCTTCTTCAATCATCACGTCGAAGTTGCGTGTGATCTGGCCGGTGGGGTCACCGATCATTGGGAAGCGGATTTTACCGATTGTTTCTGTGGCGTCAGCCCAGGCTTTGTGGGTGTAGTGGGTGTCGGTGGACACAGAGAACACTTCCACGCCCATGGCTTTCAATTCTTCGTACTGGTCAGCCAGGTCGCCCAATTCAGTAGGGCATACGAATGTGAAGTCGGCAGGGTAGAAGAAGAAAACGGACCATTTGCCCAGCACGTCGGCTTCGGTCAGGTTGATTTCTTTGCCATTCCAGTATGCAGTGGCTTTGAACGGCTTGATTGTGGTGTTGATCAGAGACATTTGCAGTCCTCCAAAAAGTTAATGAACAGTAAGTAATTTAAATTCAAAGTGATTTTAACCAAAATTTTGTGCGATTGCAAAATATTATTGGAAAAATTCTAGAATAAATTTTCACTATCGTTCAGTGAACTTTTTATTGTTTGCTGCAAGTGATTAATGCAAAAGGGAATATGTCTGGCAGTTACATTCCATGCCACAAGCCTGAGCAATCTCTGTCCACGACTTCTCAATGTTGGCGACGACTACGGCAAAGGTGGGATCGATCTCGGAATGCTGTTTAAGCATGTTCAGGTTGTTGATGATCTTGCGTATTAACAAGTGCCTGCTTTTGCTTGCGGGGTGGTGCGGATCAAGACTTGATTGGGACCAAGCTGACATTAGAGAGAATGTGGCAGCAATAATTGCGAATGGATGGTGCGGTGCGGAAATTTTCATGGCACAGTTTTGTGACTGGTAATGGGCCGATCTTGACAGCGGTGCAAAATCTTGTCAATATAAACGAAAATAATTCTCATTAATAAAAATTTAAGCGCTGATTCAGCTTGGTTTTTCATGCACAGTGATAGCAATTCCACATTTCAGGAACACGCTCTGGATCTCGAGTTCGTTCATTGCTACGGCAAACATGTGGATTGGTTGGCGGGCTGGTTTCGACGTCGCTTAAGTTGCAATGACGTGGCCTGCGAGCTTGCCCAAGACGTCTTCGTGAAGTTGTATGAGCAGCGACAAAAGTTGCCAGCCATTCGTGAACCTAAAGCCTGGTTAGCCACAATGGCACATGGTTTGTTGGTTAACCATTACAGGCGGGCAGATCTGGAAAAAGCATATCTTGCTTCGTTGGCGGCTCATCCCTGCGAACATACACCTAGCCCAGAGCAAAAAGCCGTCTTGTTCGAAACACTGCTGGAGCTTGATCGATACTTGCGAGAATTGCCATGGAAAGTTCGCAAGGCTTTTTTGTTGGCTCAACTGGAAGGCAAAAAGCAGCAAGACATCGCGCTGGAATTGGGTGTTTCGTTGAGCATGGTCAAGAAATACATGGCCCAGGCGCAACAAAGCTGTCTGAACTTCGAGCAAGGTGCCAAACATCTTTCAAATATCAATCCAGAGCAGCGAATAGTGTCTTCCCGGGCCTTGGCAGCCATGCCGCGTTTCAGTCGCCGTGCCCTGCTTAAATCACTGGCTGTTTTGTTCGGTACCAGCGGGTTGTTTTATGGGTATCGTCGCAGCGATTATTCCGCGGACTTGCTAAGCGCCAAGGGCGAAATTCAAACTCACACCTTGCCCGACGGCAGTGAAATCACGCTTGATTCCGACACTGCGGTGGAACTTGCATTTACAACAACTCAAAAGTTGATTGTGTTACGGCGTGGGCGAATCATGATTCGTACAGCAGGTGTCTTTGATTCACAACAACCAAAACCCGTGGTGCGAACCCGGGAAGGATATGCCCAAGCCTTGGGCACTGTATTTTCTGTTGAACAAAAATTACGCACTACTAAAATCGAAGTGTTTGAAGACATGGTTCAATGGCAACCATTGATACAAGGCACAAGACACCTGTTGAAGGCTGGTGAGCAAGCGGAGTTTGGGTTTGATGGTCTAGTCATGCACGGCGAGCTTTCAGCAGACAGGGCAGCCTGGGTGCGTGGCCTGTATGTTGCCAATTCTGTTTCCTTGAAAACATGGGCCGCTGAAATCAGCCGTTACAGAGCCGCGCAAATTCATTGTGATGCCGCAGTGGAAAACTGGCTTGTCTCGGGTACTTTCCCGCTGAACAAGCCAGAAGTTGCCCTGGCCGCGCTACAGGACGCTTTGCCGGTCCAATTGATTCAGCACCACAAATTGGCTGCAAGCCCTGTGTTGTTGGTGGCTCGCGATCACACCCAATAAATTGTTGTCTATCACTGTACTTTTTTGTTTTTCAATTGACATATGGGTTGAACCTTTGTTTCAACCCATTTGGTGAATTGGAAAAATAATTATGTCTTCTTCATTTGCATTGCCCCGCAAGCTTTCTCCCGTTGTTTTGGGTTTGCACCTGGCCATGGCCGGTGTTGGTGGGGCCTCGTTTTTTGCAAGTGCCTCGGTGTTTGCCCAACAAAGCACAGTCAATATCCCGGCAGGGGTCCTTTCAGCGTCTTTGAATTTGCTGGCCCAGCAGCAAGGTGTGGTGTTGTCTTATGACCCATCTTTAACCAATGGTCTTCGCAATTCTGCCTTGACCGGTCAGTACACCTTCGAGCAAGCGGCCACGCAATTGTTGGCGGGTACTGGTGTGGCTTTGCAGCCAACATCGACTGGCTATACCTTGGTTAAAAATTCTCCAACTGGTGCCGCAACCTTGAAGGCAGTGACCGTAACCGCCGATGGCGAACCTGTGTACGGCGCACCTGCAGCAGCCGGTTTTTCTGCAAAGAATGCAAAAATTGGTGTTCTGGGTGAACGTTCATTGCGGGAAACGCCGTTCTCTGTGAATGTCATTTCAAGCGAACAACTTGAAAGTGCCAGTGTGAACAATCTCGCCAATCTGGTGCGGCTAGACCCTTCACTGACCAGTTCGTTCTCCGCGGTGGGTTACTACGACGCGGTGTCCATTCGCGGCCTAAGCTTGAACAACTGGACCAACTATTACAAAAATGGCCTGTTGTTTGCCAACCAGGCGAAAACCCCGTTTGAAAACATTGAGCGCGTGGAAGTGATGCGCGGCTTGACGGGTTTCTTGCAAGGTTTTGCTGCACCGGGCGGCGCGATTAACTATGTGACAGAGCGCCCAACACCAACTTGGCAGCGAAAGGCTGAAGTTGTTGTGGATGAATTTGGCACCTTCATGCCTGGTATCGATGTGGGCGGTCCATTGACCGAAGATGGTCGGGTAGGTATTCGGATCAATGCCGCTGGCGGGCAAGAAAATTATTTTGTAGATGAAGTTGAAACTGATCGCGGGTTTGCCTCGGTTGCGCTTGACTGGTTGGCCACAGACAGGTTGACCATACAACTCGATGCACAGGTAGACCAGCGTGAGGGCACCACCCAACCATCGCTTGAACTCAACACCAACGGGCAGGTTCCACAGGGTGTTGACCCATCGCGTTACCTGGGGCAACCCTGGGCCACGTACGACACATTAACCCGCGAATATGCACTGGCCGCTGATTTCAGAATCAACGACAAATGGAAGGCATCGTTCAAGATCAATGATGCACACCTGTATCGTGACGACTTCAGCGCGAATATCGGAAATATTCAACCCAATGGCGATTTTGACATTGAAGAATACAAATCGCCCGGTGAAACGCGTGATTCACGCAATATGGAATTTGCAGTTCGCGGCGACGTGAACTGGGGCACGGTGCGCCACGAACTGGCAGCCGGTTATACACAACGTAAACTGGTTGCCGCTTTTGGTGACGGCGTATTTCAGGTGGCCGGGACGTCGAATTTGTATAACCCAGTGATAATTCCCGACCCGATGACCCAGGCGCCCGACACTTATGTCGCGTTCGTGAATCGCGACAAGGGCATGTTTGTTTCTGATTTCATTACTTTTAATGACCAATGGCAGGCTTTGTTGGGCCTGCGCAGTTCAGATGTGGAGTTTTTCTCGGTTTTCAGCCCCACTGTGTACGAAGACACGGTAACCACGCCAACTATGGCCTTGATCTACAAGCCGGTGCCAAGTACATCAATTTACGCAAGTTACCTGGAAGGCCTGGAGCAGGGCGGTACCGCACCGAACACTGCGAACAACCGAAACGAGCAATTAGAACCAGTTACCGCTGAGCAAACTGAAGTCGGCATAAAAACCGAGTGGTTCAATGGCAGCTTAATCACTACAGCTGCCTTGTTTGAGACAGAAGTACCGCTGAGTTACCTGGACCAGGCCAGCAATGTATTTGGGTATTTTGGAATTCGCCGCCATCGTGGGCTTGAACTGACAGGTACTGGGGAAATTTGGGAAGGCGGGCGCATCAATGCCGGGCTTGTGGCGCTGGATGCGAAAGCATTGAATACCGGCACACCCGCCAATGATGGCAAGGTTCCGCAGGGCGTGGCGGAACGGCAGGCTACCTTGTGGCTAGACCAGGCCACCAGCGTGCAGGGTTTGACCGCACAGTTTGGTGTGCGCCACGCAGGCAAGCGCGCTTTGAACGCCAGTAATTCCGTTTTTCTTCCTTCATGGACTGTCGCCGACGTGGGCCTGCGCTACACCACAAAATTACAGGGCAAAAATGCAACAGTGGGTGTTCTGGTTCAAAACGTAACAGACAAAACTTATTTCAATGAAGGCACGTTTCGCAACATCTACTTTGGCAGCAAACGCGCTGTCAGCCTGACTGCAAGCCTGGAGTTTTAAGCCTGTATACCCTTTTTGTTGAATGCTCGTTAGAACTAGGTCGCCCGAATTTATTCAGACCTATTTTTAATCGGGCATTCAAGGAGATAGCGATGCACAAGAGAAAAACATTCATTCAATCCACATTGGCGGTTACCTGTGCGGCACTGTTCGTTGCAGCGTGTGGAGGCGGTGGCGGTGATTCTGCCGGAACGGGTACATTGCGTACCGCAATGACCGATGCACCGTCTTGTGGTTACGACAATGTCTTTGTGACCGTTGATCGCATTCGGGTGAACAACAGCGCCAACGCAGAGCCCGATGGTGCGGGCTGGTCGGAAGTGGTGCTGGAACAGCCGCGTCAAATTGATTTGCTTGATTTACAGAATGGCGTGATCGAGGAACTTGGCGAGGTCACCTTGCCTGTTGGTCGGGTGCAGCAGGTTCGTTTGGTATTGATGGACAATGCCACTGCCGATCCTGCCGACATTGAATTTGATCCCGACGCAGACCCAAGTCGCGCACCCAACCATGTGGTATTTAGCGCTGGTGGTTTCGAAGATTTGAAAACACCGAGTGGCGAGCAAAGCGGTGTGAAGATCAATGTGGGTATTGATGTGGCCGAGGGGGAGGTGGCCGATTTGCTGATTGATTTTGATGCATGTCAGTCGGTGGTAGAGGCCGGTGGCTCAGGCAACTTTTTGCTGAAACCGGTGCTCACAGCGATTCCCCGTTTGTCGTCGGGCGTGCGTGGTTCTGTGGCCGATGCCCTGGTGCCCGAGGGTGTGAGTGTTTCTCTTCAGCAAGATGGTGAAGTGGTTCGTGCCACTGCGCCAATCGAGTCAACAGACCTTGATGAGAACGGCAACTTCATTCTGGCGCAGGTTACGCCCGGCACCTATGATTTGGTGTTCACAGCGCCTGGTTTCGTCACCAAAGTGGTCACCGATGTGGTGGTACCCGAAGGCGAATTGGTGAATCTGGATCCAGATTCAACTACCGCGGTTGACGAGAATGAAATTGTGTTGCTGCCAGCAACTGTTGAAGGTGATGCGGTTGGTACAGTGACCAATACCGACGATATGAAGCCCGCCACTTTTGTGGACATTACGCAAACCTTGTCTGTGGGTGCCACAGTGCTGATCAATTCGGCTCAGCTGTCGTATGAAACGTTTGATTCGGCTGGCGTGGTGACCGGCATGGGAGACACGGCTGGCTACTCATTCACCTTGCCGGTGGATGCGCCTGAGGTAGCGCCGTACACATCAACTGGCACGTTCAACTTCACCATCGACACCGCAGTGGAAGGGGATTACATGGTCATGGCCATTGCCGAGCCCGTGGATTTAACACCGGTGGTACAAACTGCAGCAGCCAGTTTTGATCCCGGATTTGTGGGCACCGTAGATGCGCCTCGTGAAGTCATCACCAATGACTTCGATTTCTCAAGCGCACCAGCATCTTGATTATTCAACCCTGGTGTTGAGCCAGCCCCGCCCAAAGCAGATTAAACATGGTGTTGATCACCGTGGCTTTGGGCACCAGGGGCTGGGTTAACCACCACTTCGCCAGTTGTTCACCCGCGCCCGACAAGGCGTGGGCTGTGGCTACAATTTCTTCGTCAGACACCACACCTTTCAGATCACTCAGCAACGTTGCAATGCGATTGACTGTGTCAAAACGCAGTTGACTGGCTGCAACCGAGGCGGGTCCTGCCACTGCGGCACCACTGTCGTAGAGAAAACGAAACGCATCGCGCTCGCATTCAACAAAGGCAAAATAGCCCTCGATACCTCCACGCAAGCGACCTTGTAAACCTTCGCCTTTCAAGGCGTGATCAACAATGTAAGCATTGAGCACGTCGCGGGCTTTTTTCAGGCATGCCAGGTACACGCCGTCTTTGTTGCCAAACAGTTTGTACACCACTGGCCGGGTCACACCTGCAGCCTTGGCAATGTCTTCCATGGCCGTGCCTTGGTAGCCGCTTTCCACAAACATCCGTTGCGCAACATCGAGCAATTGACGCTCTCGATCCTCAGGTTTCATGCGGGTTTGCGCTTGTTTTAACATGTTTAACTCGTTGAATTTACAGTGGAAAAACTACACTAGACATATTACAACTTCTTAAATTAATCTTTGGTTACAGTAATGTAACCTAAGGGTCGAACACAAGACCCCACGCTAAAAGAGAGAGACATGAGGACGACAAACTGGGGTGGGGCCATTGTATTGGCTTGGGCTGTGCTATTGGGCGGGTGCATGGGTGATTCTGGTTCGCCCCAAACCGACAGCCCCACAATGACCAATCCCAACGAGGAAGAATCTGATACGCCTGTGGATTCAGACAATCCTGGTGATTCGGACGATGATGGCGAGGGTGACGGGAGTAACAGTGGTGGGGGTTCGCCACCCCTGTTTCCCAAAGACCCGGTTGTTCGAACCGAGCCAGCAGGAACAGGTGCAGCACCAGCGGGTGCCGAGCGTTGTGATCCACTGGACCCAGCTTATTGCCTGTTCCCGTTTCCAAACAATTACTTCACGACAGCCGACACCCAAACTGACACCAAAATGCGGGTGAATTTGAATGTGTTGGCCATGCCTAAAAATATTGTGGGCAAACCAATTGACCCCACAGACTGGAACCGCAACGACGGATTTTCTCCAGGACAGCCCATCTTGGCGCGCGTGCCTGGTCTGGATTTACAAAAAACGGGTGCTGTACCCATTACCCATATCGAAGCAAGTTTGCAGCGCAATCAGCCGATCGTATTGATCGACACGCTGACTTTGAAAAAGCAGCTGATTTGGGCTGAGCTTGATGCCAACACTACGCAAGGTCAATTGAATTTGCCCAGTGCTGAGCCCGGCCCGGCTCTGGTCATTCGTGTAGCCAAAAACCTGGAACCGGGTCGCCGTTACATTGTGGCCCTGCGCAACCTGAAAAACAGTGCGGGCGACAACATCGAGCCCGGTTCAGTGTTCAAAGCCTATCGAGATGGTTTGCCCTTGGCCAACGCGGCACAAAATGCGCGCAAGCCGCTGATGGAAAATATATTCAGTGTGTTGAGCATGGCCGGGGTTGAACGGGACAACCTTTACCTGGCCTGGGATTTCACAGTGGCCTCGGGTCGCAATCTCACGGAGCGCTTAATTCATGCGCGCGATGTATCCATTGAAGCCACTGCACAACAATCGCCCAACTTCACCATTGATGCCGTTATTGAAAACCCGGAAAACGGATCCGCCAGTGAAATTACCGCCCGTCGAATTCGGGGGCATATTGATGTGCCGTGTTTTCTCACCAGCCCCAATTGTTTGTCGGGCGGCACTTACAACTACCCACTGGTGCCCACGGGCAGCCCGGCCACCGCATTGCCCCAACGCAACCCGTTGACACCGAATGCCAGCGTGCCTTTCATTTGTTCAATCGCCCGCAAGAATCTGGATACCGGCGAGCCAGCGCGTGCCTCGTTGTACGGCCATGGTTTGTTGGGCTCGCGCGATGAAGGCAACACCTATGATTTGAATGTGCGGGCCATGGCCGAACGCCACAACTTTTTGTTCTGCATGGTGGACTGGGCAGGCTTGGCCACGGGCAACCAGCCTGACGACCCGGATGACAACCGCAAGTACGATCCATTCTGGGATGCAGCTGGTGGTGACCTGGCCAGCACTGTAGCGATGTTGGCCGATTTTAGTGGTTTTAACCGTTTAACCGATCGCCTGCAGCAAGGGTTCCTGAACTTCACAATGCTTGGGCGTGCCATGATTTCCGTGAATGGTTTTTGCACGCATCCTGCTTTTCAGAAAGACGGCAAATGCCTGATTGACCGCAGCGAACTTTTTTACGATGGCAATTCGCAAGGCGGCATCAACGGTGGACCCGTCACTGCCATTTCACCGGATATTCAAGCCGCGACACTGGGTGTGCCGGGCATGGCGTATTCCACCTTGTTGCAGCGGTCTGTTGATTTTGCACCGTATGCCCCGGCTTTTTACGAGGCTTATCCGGCCTCGCTGGATCAACAATTCATTCTTTCGCTGATTCAAATGCTGTGGGACCGGGGCGAGAACAATGGTTACGCCTGGAGTTTGGTGCCAGGCCGGGAGTTGCCCGGAACCCGCCCGAACAAGCGCGTGTTGCTGATCCCGGCGTTTGCAGATCATCAGGTGTACATGAACACTGCCGAGGTCATGGCACGCACCATTGAAGCGCCCTTGCAATGCCCGGCGGTGGTGGGTGGGCCTTCCGCCCAGCGCGGGCCAGCGGTGCTCAAGCAAGTGCACCCCGCAGTGCGTGCTGAACAGGAGCAGTTCCCGAATGTGTCGTTTGGTCGCAGGCACCCCGATGATCATCCTTATTTTGGTTTGCCCTGCATCAAAAAGTATCCCCATGTGGGCAATGCCCTCACCGTGTGGGACAGCGGCCCCATGACCAACGCCGATGGCTCGGCCAACCCCAATGGCAGTGCGCCCCCACCACTGGACAACCGGCCAATGGCCAGTGGTTACGGTGCCGATCCGCACGGGCATCCGAGAAATGAACAAAAAAATATGGACATGAAGGCTGCTTTCCTGAAAAAGCAGGGTGCATTGATTGATGTGTGCAACGGCATGCCTTGCAGCTCTCGCGGGTTCAACCCGTCATTGAAATAGTGGGGATGTGGCAATGAAAATAATTCAATGGAATGTGATGGGGCTCTGCCTGCTGTTGTCAGCGTGTTTGGGTTCGAACAACGACCCGGTGACCGCATCGAGAACCGACACCAATGAAAATTCCTCGCCGGTGATTGTGGGCCCGCCGCCTGGCAACGGTGGCGGCAATGGCGGGGGTAACGGCGGCGGGAATGGCGGTGGCGGTAATCCCAATTTACTCGACACTTCCCAGTTTCGTGCCGCATCGGCCAAGCGCAACATTGACCCAACACCCGCACAAATTCAGGGTGTGGTCACCAGCAGCACGCCCATTGTTGGCAAGTTGCAGCAATTCAACCTGGGTGGTTATGGTGGTTTTGAGTTCAATGGCCCTGAAGATTTTGTGAATTTTGACATTGGTGGTCCACCTGCCAACGGCATCGGTGATGGCACCTTCGTACGCGTGTTTGTACTTGAAGGGCAGACCGAACCAGCCAACCGTGTGGTGTTTGTCACCATCGACGCCATTGGCGCGGGCAATGTGATTCAAAACAAATTGAAAGCAGCGGTTGCGCAAGCTGCAAATGTGCCGCCCAACAACGTGTTGTTTGCCCAAACGCATTCGCATTCCGGTGCCGATTTGCAGGGGCTTTGGGGCGGTGTGCCGGCAAGCTGGTTGAGTTGCGAGCAGGCGGATCCGGCACAAGCCTGCGACCCGGCCTTGAAAGGTGGCCTGTATCAATTGGCTGCAGAAGCAGCTGCCGAGGCAGTGGCCAATTTGAAACCTGCTTACCTTGATTTTGCGCAAACAGTGCTCGAAGGTGAGGCCCGATTGAACAACTTCAGGCGCTGCGATCCCGATGACTCAAGAACGCCTGACCCCACGCTGACCCTGGTGCAAGCCCGCACGGCGCGTGGTGATGTGTTGGGGTCGGTGTTGAACTACTCGGCACACCCCACTGTCTTGAATTCCAGCAACCGCTTGGTTCACACCGACTGGGTGGGCGGTGCCTTGCGCACACTGGAGCGCAATTTCAATTCCACTGTGCTGTATTACAACGGAGCAATTGCCGATTCCTCACCGCGTGCGCCAGCGGCGAATGACCCTTATGAGAAAGCCAACGCCATGGGGGTGGCTGTGGCACAGGCGGCCATGAATACCTTGCCGACGCGCAAGAAGGTGGAGGGTGGTTTGTTGGTGAACCACGCCACAGCCTTTTTGCCGGTGACCAATCCTTTGTTTGTGGGGGCCGGTGGCTTGCGCAGTTTCAATGGTTATTACAACTTCACGCCGCTGGGCGAACAGTTGGCCGCCAACATTCCTGGTTATGAAAATTTTCCACAAGCAGCCTTGTACGCTGAAACACCTGTCAGCAGAATTCAGCTGGGGCAGGGCGAAGGCACAGTGCTGGAACTTGTAACGATTCCCGGCGAGGGCTCCAAAGGCATGGCAGATTCCATTCGCGCACGAAGTAGCAACCCGATGATGTTAATGGGCCTGACCCACAATTCGCTGGGTTATATCCTGACGGAAAACGAGTTTGGAAATGGCCTTTTTGAATGCCAGTCTTTCTACGAGGAAACGGTGTCGCTGGGGCCTTTTACAACCCCAGCGTTGAACTTGCAGGCTTACGATCCGCTGTTTGCGCCGTAAGCCGGCTTGGTATTCAGAACTTGGACTTGGCCTTGTCGAAGGCCTCTTTGATGTTGTCCCAGGCGCTGTTTGCACCATCCTTCAAACTTTCGAAGGCTTCAGCGCTGGCACCTTTCAATTCTTCAAGTTTCGAACGACCTTGGGCCAGTTTGGCTTCCAGTGCGTCGATTGATTCATTCAACTCTTGCTTGGCATCAGCTGACTTACCGTCGGCCTTGGCCTTGAGTTTGTCCAGGTCTGCTTTCCATTCGTCCAACTGGGCATTCAGTTTTGCCTTGTAGTGTTCGAGGTCTGCCATGGTGTGTACTCCTTCATGTTTAAAACTGGAAGTATTAGGGTAACAACACTTTGTGACTGAAAGTACGCTCATTCGAAGAGCGCTTACTCTAATCATGAATCGCGGCTGTTGAAATTGCTTATGATGTTGCTATCTATAGTGGGCGGCTCAACAACCGCAATGCAGTGAAGGGCTGTATCTTCCATGTCTTTGTTCGAAACCACTGAAGTATTGGTTTTTTTCAACGTGCTGTTGCAGCAGTTGGGTGCCCCTGTGCCTGCAGTTCCCACGATGATTCTGTCGGCCAGTTTGTCGGGGCAGTGGTCTGGCATTTTTTTGCTGGCTTTCGTGGCCACGTCTGCTTCGCTGATTGCCGACTGGGTGTGGTACCTCGCAGGGCGCTATTACGGTTACCGGGTCTTGGCAGTGCTGTGCAAATTGTCGATCAATCCTGAATCGTGTGTCAGTCAAACCGAGTCCAGGTTTCGCGTGTGGGGGCCTTGGTCACTGGTGGTGGCCAAATTCATTCCCGGTTTTTCGACCGTAGCGCCCCCTATTGCCGGTGCCGTGAAAATGCCAATTCTCAGCTTCACGCTGGCCTCGGCCTTGGGCGCGTTCTTGTGGGCCATGGCTGCCTTGTTGGCGGGCTGGCTTTTCAAGGAGCAAGTCAATTCGATCTATGCCGCATTGCAAGACAATCTGTTTATTGTGGGCGTGGTAGCTGCCCTGATTTGCAGTTTTTGGCTGATGTGGAAGCTGGCTCGAAGGGACGCTTTTCAATCTCGCCTGAAAATGCCGAAAGTGCCTGCCGTGGAAGTGCTGGCCTGGGTCAAAGCCGGGCAATCCAACCTGCGTTTAATCGATCTTCGCCCAGCCATTGTTCAGGAAGCTGAACCCATGGCAGGCTGGTTGCCCGCCAACGCCGAAAGTGCACTGGCTGCCGCACGCGCCTGGCCAAAATCTGATTTGATTGTGACCATGTGTGCCTGCCCCGACGATGTCAGCGCAGCACATGTGGCTGGGCTGTTGCGCAAGCAAGGCTACAAGCGAGCCAAGGCCATGCAGGGCGGATACGAGGCCTGGCTGGCCAGCAAGCAATCGAATTAAGCGTTTGGGCTCCACAGCCGCAATAATCGCCGCCGAATTCAATTCAAATTCCTGTAACCTTTGTGGCTTGCTTAGCGTAATAAGCCTTGTGACTTTTGTTTTATTCCAACTATTCATTTCATTACGGAACCTGACCATGCGTTTGTTGACCAAAGCCCTGCTCGGCGCTTTCAGCTTTGCCCTTGTTTCAACCCCCGTTATTGCCCAAGAGGTTATTCAATTTGGCGTGGGTCTGTATCAACCCGACAAAGACAAAAACGACGCAACTTACACCCCATTGGCCCAATACCTGGAAAAGAAGTTGGGCAAACCAGTGAAATTGCGCACCGTGAGCAGCTGGGAAGGGTTGGCGAAATCATTGGCCAACGGTGAAACCGACATTGCACTCATGGGCCCATGGGGCTATGTGCTGGCCAACAACGAAGCCAAGGCACAGGCTGTGGCCACTATTGAATACGAAGGCAAGCCAGAATACTTTGGCATCATGATCACGAATCCGAAAAGCGGCATTAAAAGTGTGGCTGATTTGAAAGGCAAAACATTTGCGTTCGGCGACAAAGGTTCTACATCGGGTTACCTGATTCCCTTCCATTACTTTCAAAAGCAGGGCATTAATCCTGACACCTATTTCTCGAAAGTGATCAACACCAGCCACCAGGCCATTCAAACCCAGGTCACCCAGGGTGCGATTGATGCAGGTGCCGATTACAACCGCAACCGCGATGCCATGATTGCCGACGGTCTGATCAAGGCCGAAGATTCAAAAATCATCTGGACTTCCGACCCCTTGCCCAACGATGCATTTGCCGTGAGCAGCAAGTTGTTCGAGGACAAAGCTTTTGTGGCCAAGTTGCAAGAGGCTTTGGTGGGCATTGGTGCCGAGCTGAAAAACCAGCCCAACCTGCTGCCCCCGCGCTACACAGGATTTGCGAAAAAAGACAACAGCTATTACAAGCCCATTCGTGATGCAGGCTTGGCCACCGGCCGCCTGCAGCCCAAATAAGGGAAGCGCTTTCACACCATGAATTGGATGCAGTTCAAGCTTCACTTGCGAGGCCGGCTCGGTTTTTTCGGGCTGGTTTTTTTGTATTCGCTCATTGTTTTTGCCTGCGTGTACAGCCTGGCCACGGCGGGTGATTTGACCATGGGCCGTAATCCTGTCGCCAACTTCATTAAAACTGCCACGGAGTTTGCACGCCCCAGTTTTGTGGATGTGTGGCTGGGTGACCCCACCTATGAATACACAAGCGACGATGGCACCGTACTGCGCACCGAGAACCGGCAAGAAGTTGAACAACGGTGGTTGGTGCAACTGGGCTTTGCCACCTGGACCACCTTCAAAATTGCCACGCTGGGCTCATTGTTGGGCGCTATTTTAGCCTTGCCTTTTGGTGTGCTCAGCGCAAAGAACATCAAGGCCCCCCGTTTGCTCACTGCATTGTCACGGCTGGTGCTGGACACGTCCCGATCCATTCACACTTTGGTATTCGGTTTGGTGTTGGTGGGCATTGTTGGCCTTGGCCCCACGGCGGGTATTTTGGCAATCGCCTTTCACAGCCTGGGCACTTACGGCAAGCTGTTCGCTGAATCCATTGAAACACTCGACATGGCTTCCATTGAAGCGGTAAAGGGTGTGGGCGCCAGCCCTTCTCAAACCTTTTTCTGGTCGGTGTGGCCCAGTGTGTTGCCGCAATGGGTCAGCAGCCACCTGTACCTGTGGGAATACAATATTCGTGATTCCACCATTCTGGGCATCATCGGTGCCGGTGGTTTGGGCCTGTTGATTTCCGAAGCGGTGTCGCTGTTTCAATGGGGCAGGCTTTCTACCATCCTGATCGTGGTGGTGCTCATGGTGACTGCATTTGATGCCATCAGCCGCAGAATTCGGACGGCCTTGCTATGAGCAGCAACATCATTGAAATTCAGGGTCTTGAAATGGTGATTGCCGGGCGGCGTATTTTGAAAGTGGACTCACTTCAAATTGCGCATGGCGAGAAGGCGGCCATTCTTGGACGCAATGGTGCAGGAAAATCCACTTTGCTGCGTTGTTTGAACGGATTCGTGAAGCCCACAGCCGGTCAAATTGTTGTCAATCAACGTGCTGTGTATCCGTTCAAGCGCGAGCGCGATTTACGTGCAGTGCGGGCCGAAGTGGGGCAAGTACTGCAAGGCTTGCATTTGGTTGCGCGTTTGAGCGCGATGGAAAACGTGCTGGTGGGTGGTTTGGCCCGCATGCCACGGTTGCGCAGTTGGGCACGTATTTTCACCACCGAGGAAACACAGCGTGCGCAGGCGGCATTGAAGGCTGTGGGCATGGCGCATTTGGCTGACAAGCGGGCCGACAAACTTTCCGGTGGCGAGCGGCAAAAAGTGGCCATTGCCCGCATGCTGATGCAACAGCCGCAATTGGTCTTGGCTGATGAACCCACTGCTGCGCTGGACCCAACCGCTGCCGATGAAGTGTGTGAATTGCTGGTGAAAGCCAGTGAAAAGGCCACGTTGATTACCGTGGTACACAATGTGAGTTTGGTGCCATTGTTGAGTCACCGGGTAATTGGTCTGAAGGCCGGTGAAGTGGTTCTCGATTGCGCCAGCCATGAGTTGACGCAAGAACAATTGAACAGTTTGTACGAGTAAAAGATGAACGACAGTGCCGGGCGCAGTTGCCCCATTCGATACCAATACGGTGCTGCAAAAATTGCGCAAGCCCCCTTGATTGCCTGCGATGTCTTGTACGTGGTGGGTGGTGTGTATGGCAATGCGCACGCGCTGGACACCATTGAGCAACTGGCCGCACATGAGACCGGTGAAGTTCGCATTTGTTTCAACGGTGACTTCAACTGGTTCAACAAATCGCCTGAGGATTTTGTTCACATCAACCAGCGCGTGTTGAAACACGATTGCATTCTGGGCAATGTAGAAGCCGAGTTGGGCGAGCCTTTGGACGTGGCCGATTGCGGCTGTGCTTACCCTGAGAATGTGGATCAAGGTGTGGTGGATCGATCCAATTTTATTCACACCGAATTAAAACGGGTTGCGCAACAGCAGCCCGACTTGTTGCATGCCTTGTTGCAAAAACCGTTCTTTGCCCGTTATGCCGTGGGTGGGTTGCGGGTGGCCGTGGTGCACGGCGATGGCGATTCATTGGCAGGCTGGCACTTTGATCCGGTGCATTTGAAACGCGCAGAGGAAGCAGGGTGGCGCGCAGGCTTGTTTGAAAAAGCGCAGGTGAATGTGTTCACCAGTAGCCACACTTGCAGTGCAGCTTTTCACATTGAGCCCTTGAAAAACGGGCAAACAGGTTTGATCAGTAACAATGGTGCGGCGGGCATGCCCAGCGCTGAAATGGACGGCCTGTTTACCCGCATTTCGGCCCAGCCTTTTTTAAACAGGGCACTTGTATTTCAGTCAATTCAGCTGCACGGCATGCACATTGAACAGATCCGTGTGCAGTTCAACCAGTCGGCCTGGCAGCAGCACTTTCTAAGCCAATGGCCAGAAGGCACTGCTGCGCACACCTCTTATTTCAAGCGAATCAGCGAGGGCGTTTAAACGGCACTCAATGCGTTTAAACACACGCCACTGAGCCATCCGAGCGTGGGTCGGCTGCGCCTTCCATCATGCCGTTGGGGTGGCGCACCACCGCACCCGCATGGCCCATGGTGTCGCTAAACGCCTCGGGCAATACTTCCAGCACATGGCCTGCATCTCGCAATTGTTGAACCAGGTTTTCATCAAACCGGTTTTCCAGTTTCAAGGTGGTGCTTTGTTCACCCCAGGTGCGGCCCAGTAACCAGCGCGGGGCGGTTACGGCAGTTTGCAATGCCTGATTGAACAGGGCGTAGCGGCTGAACACAGCGGCCTGTGTTTGCGGCTGACCTTCACCGCCCATGGTGCCGTACACCATGCTGCGGCCGTCTTTAAAACGTGCCATGGCCGGGTTCAGCGTGTGGAAAGGTTTGCGGCCCGGTTCAAGGCAGTGCAGTGCGTTTTCTTTCAATGAAAAACTGATGCCCCGGTTTTGCCACATCACACCGGTAGAGGGGCACACCACGCCTGAACCAAATTCCCAGTACACACTTTGAATAAAGCTGGCGGTGCGGCCTTCGCTGTCAATGCAACCCATCCAGATGGTGTCGCCTTGCCAGGGGTCTTGCGGCCAGGGCAGGGCTTGTCGCATGTCAATTTTCTTCGCGCGTTCAGCCAAGGCCTCGCGGGTCAGAAAATCGCTGGGGTTCACGGTCATGTAAGCCGGGTCGGTGCAATAGCGGTCGCGTACAAGAAAGGCCTGCTTGGTGCTTTCCACCATGCCGTGCAAATAATCAAAACCGTCGGCCTGCTGCACACCCAGCGTGTCGAACATGCCCAGAATCATCAGCGAGGCCATGCCCTGCGTGGGCGGCGTCATGTTGTAAATGGTGCTGTTGTTCAGCTCGGTTTGCAGCGGGGTTACAAACTGCGCATGGTGATTGTTCAAATCAGCAAGGCTGATCGGGCTGCCTACGCGGGCCAAATCTTCGGCCATGGCCTGGGCCAGTTCACCGCGATAAAAGTCATCCAGCCCCACCTGGCCCATGCGTGCCAAAGTGTCGCCCAATGTTTTTTGTTTCAGCACACTGCCTTCTGCAGGTATCTGGCCATTGGTCAAAAAATGTTCAGCGAAGCCGGGTGCCGTTGAAAGTTCATCAAACTTCACGCGGGTTAAACGTGCCTGGCTGCTGCTGACAGCAACGCCCTGGTGTGCATGGGTTACCGCATCGCTCATCAAGCGGCTCAATGGCAATTTGCCACCCCACTGTGTGGCCACTTCGTGTGCCTTGATCCATCCGCCCACAGTGCCAGCGGCAGTGAGCGCAGCCAACGGCCCACGATTGGGAATGGCATCAAAGCCCTGTTCGGTGTAAAAAGCGCGTGTGGCTTTTGCGGCGGCTTTGCCACAGGCATCAATTCCCATTGGTGCTTTGCCCGGTTCGCTGAGCAACCAGAAGCCATCGCCACCAATTGAATTCATGTGTGGGTACACCACGGCAATGGCAGCAGCGGCGGCAATCATGGCTTCGGCGGCATTGCCACCTTCTTTCAATACATCGCGGCCAGCTTGGGCAGCCAAATGATGGGGGGCTACAAATACGCCACCAAGAGCGCGTTTGGTGTGAATCATTTTTTATAACTCCTTTGGTGTTCAAACCAACACGCCGTAGAACATACGCACGGCGGTGATGAACAGAAAAAATGCAAATGCCATTTTCAGGCGGGCCGCAGTGGTTGCATTGGCCATGCGTGCACCCACAGGTGCCATCCACATGGTCATGGGTACAATCAGTGCAAAGCCGATTAAATTGATATAACCAATGGTCAATGGTGGCGTATTTTCAACGTTCCAGCCATTGAGTAAAAACCCGATTGCGCCGGGAATGCTGATGACCATACCAATGGCCGCAGCTGTACCCACAGCCCTGTGCATGGGCACATTGAATGCATTCAGAATCGGCACGCTCAAGGTGCCACCCCCAATGCCCATCAAGGTTGAAAAGCCACCAATGAAGGTTCCCATGATTTGCTTCACAGGACTACCCGGCAAACTTTCCGCCACGGGTTTGGCTTTGCTTCGAAATGCCATGTTGGCTGCCACCAAAAGTGCAATGCTTGCAAACACAACTGACAACACATCGCCCGACACATAACCACTTGCAAAACTGCCAATGATCACGCCGATGAACAAAGGCAGCACCAGGCTTTTGAACAGCGGTTCGTCCAGATTACCCTTGGCCTTGTGGCTTTTTGCCGAGATGAATGAAGTAGGAATGATGGTGGCCAATGAGGTGCCCACAGCCACATGCATTTTCACGCTTTCATCCACGCCCAGCAGCGTGAATAGGTGGTACAGCACCGGCACAATCACAATGCCGCCACCCACACCCAACAAGCCTGCCAGCAGGCCTGCGATAGTTCCAGTGATGGCAAGCGCCACCACCAACCCTGCCAACCACGGCAGGGAGTATCCACTTAACAATTCCATGAAAGCTCCTTGCCTTTATTACCAGCCAATGGCTTTGGGTAGCCATGTTGCGACCGATGGGAATACGAATATGACTGCCACAGCCGCGGCCTGCAACAGCACGAATGGCAGCACACCCACATAGATATCGCGTGTGGTAATGCCCGGCGGCGTAACACCCTTGAGAAAGAACAGTGCCCAGCCAAAAGGTGGAGTCAGGAAGGACATTTGCAAATTCATTGCAATCAAGATAGCCAGCCAAACCATGTCGGTGCCATAACCAATGAACACGGGCAGAAACATAGGCAGGGCAATGTAGGAAATTTCAATCCATTCCAGGAAGAATCCCAACACAAAAAGCAAAGCCATCAGGAAAAGCAGGGCACCCACCTCGCCGCCGGGGATCATGTCGAACAGGCTGTGCACCATGTCTTCACCGCCGAGTCCACGGAAGGCCAGGGCGAATGGTTGCGCACACAACAGGATGAAGTACACCATCGCAGAAATCGTCAAAGTGCCGTGCATGGTGTCCTTGAGCAGTTGCCAATTCATGCGCCCAAAACCAACTGCAATCAGCAGTGCACCCAGTGCGCCCATGGAAGCGGCTTCTGTGGGGGCTGCAACGCCACCTACAATTGAACCCAACACTGCGAAGACCAACAATACAGGTGGCAAAACGTCCCGAATCAGTTTTCTGCGTAGCTCGGCTTTGTTGATTTTCTGGCGTTCTTCCAGGGGCACAGCAGGCACCAGTTTGGGCATGAACATACCCAGCAGAATTAGGTAGGCGCAATAAATACCAGCCAACACCAAACCGGGAATGAGTGCTGCGGCAAACAGTGTTCCAACCGATTCACCCATGATGTCGGACAACAAAATGAGAACCAGACTGGGTGGAATGATTTGCCCCAAGGTGCCCGAGGCGCAAATGGTGCCGCAGGCCACACTGGGTGCATAACCACGCCGCATCAAGGTAGGCAAGGTAAGCAAGCCCACCGTAACTACAGTTGCGCCCACAATGCCTGTGGAAGCACCCATCAGCACACCCACCAGTACGATTGCCAGACCCATGCCGCCTTTCAGGCCGCCCATGGCGGTACCGATTGTGTCGAGCATGTCCTCGGCCACACGGCTTTTCTCCAGCATCACGCCCATGAATACAAACAGCGGAATCGCCAACAGCGTGTAATTGCTGACCACACCGTACAGGCGGGCAGGCATCAGGTTAAACAGCATGGGGCCAAAGCCGATATAGCCAGCGACAAAGCCGGACACTGCCAAGGCAATGGCCACTGGAATGCCGATGATCATCAGGCCTAAAAAGCCCGCGATCATGCCCAGCACAATCCATTCGTTTTCCATCACGCCACCTTTGCTTCTTTGATTTGCACAGCAGCTTGCAAAAGATTGGCAAGGCTCTGAATCATCAACAGGCCAAAGCCCAGGGGCAGAAATATTTTGAGCAGGTAGCGGTAAGGCAAGCCACCGGGGTCGGGCGAACCTTCAAGCATGTCGTAAGACTGAAGCACGTAGGGCACTGACAAATACACAATCACGAGGGCCACTGCAAAGGTGAGTACTGCACTGGCCAGATCAATCCAGCCTTTGCCGAGCGGACCAAACCGTTCATAGACAAAATCGACGCGCACATCGGCTTTGTGTTTCATGGCATAGGCAAGGCCGAATAGGGCAATGGGAGAAATCAGATGCCATTCAAGTTCCTGAAGGGCCACAGGACCAATTGAAAACAGATAACGAAGAATGACGTTGGCGGCTACGAGTAAAACGAGGGCAAGCACGCACAGGCGTGCAAGCCCCCCAACGAACTCGACAAATGCCTCGAGTTTGGGGATGGCTTGCTTCATGACAACAATCGCTTGTTAAAGGTTTAGGAAGGTTTTTTCGCTGAGTGCAGCCCAGGACTCATGCTTCTTTTTGAATGCCATGAACGAGGTGTGCACTTTCTTGGCCAAGGGGTCGGAGGCGGCCACGCTTTCCAGTGTGTCCATGGTGGCTTCTTTCAGCTTGTCCACAATGGGTTTGGGCAAGGCTTGCGCTTTCACGCCCTGGTTTTTCACCAGGTCTTCGAGCGCCTCGGCGTTCACCGATTCTGACCAGGCCAGGCTTTCCATCACACTGGCTTGCGCAGCCATTTGCACCATCATTTGCAAATCTTTGGGTAACTTGTCCCAGGCTTTTTTGTTGATCAGTAATTCGGTGACGTTGGTGGGCTCGTGCCAGCCGGTGGTGTAGTAGTACTTGGCCGCTTTGTGCAGGCCCAGGCGGCGATCCTGGAATGGTCCGACGAATTCAGCAGCGTCGATCACACCGCGCTCCAGCGCCGGAAAAATTTCACCACCGGGCAATAGGCGAACATTCACGCCCAATTCGCTGTACACCTTTCCAGCCAGACCAGGAATGCGCATTTTCAAACCATTCAAATCGCCAACCGTTTCAACAGGTTTGCGGAACCAGCCTGTCATTTGCACGCCTGTATTACCCATCGGCATGGCAGTCAAACCAAAGGGTGCATACACCTCTTGCCACAGCTTCATGCCATCACCGTGATACAGCCAAGCCATCATGCCTTGGGTGTTCATGCCAAAAGGCACTGTGGTGAAGTATTGCGCTGCAGGGGCCTTGCCCGACCAAAAGTAGGCGTTGGCCGCGTTCATTTCCACAGTGCCTGCGGACACAGCATCAAAGCCTTCCAGTGCGGGAATCAGTTCGCCAGCGGCGAAGTGTTGAATTTTCAGGCGACCACTCGACATCACTTCTACTTTCTTGCAAAAGTCGGTGGGGCTTCCAGGGCCTGCGACGTAAAAAGGCGAGCCAGGTGGGTAAGCATTGGTCATTTTCATGGTGACCTTTGCATTTTGTGCATTTGCAATACCGGGCACAGCCAAGGCTGCGCCACCTGCTGCTGCGGTGGCAGCACCTGAAATAAACTTGCGACGATCAATTGAGGTCATGGAACACACTCCTGCTGCTTGGAAAACAAAGGGTTCGCCGACCGCACAAATGGCGATCGGTCATAAGCCTTCTTTAGCGAAAGGTGTGCCAGCCTTGAGATATTTTAAGTAATTGAAAATAAATGATATTTTATGGATCAGGGTTTACCCTCTGTCGCGGTGTCATACCCCACAATGAAGCACGCAGAATGCTGAAAGGGATTCCATTTGTATACCTTTTGTTTACTTTTGGCGTCGAATCGATCGCAATTGATACATTGAAAAAATCAATCGGAATCAGATGGATTTGAAAACAGACACTTTGGTGTCGAATGTATTCATGCACCTAAAATGTGGCGCTGCACCACAACAGGGCTACCATTTTTACAAACGTGCGCCGCCTCGGCGGTGCTTCACGCGTTTCAACAGGTTCTTGCATTCCACTGAAATGATGTCGGGTTGACCGAAAAGATATTTCTGAGCGAAGGCCAAAAAGCTCTCTTGCGTGTCGGTCAATGTGTGAATGTGCAGGCTTTGTAAATCCGACATGATGTACAGGCTCGCCACCTCCGGTTGAGCGGCCAATTCATTGGCCACAGCCTCTATCACATGGCTTTTCACCTTTAGGTCGACGAAAGTGCTGGTTACCTTGCCAAGTTTCTCCGGGTTCACCACGGCTGTGAATTGCTCCACCGTGCCTTCCTCCAGCAAGGCTTGCACGCGCGTACGGGCATGGGCGCGTGAGCAGCCCAATTGACGCGCAATGTCAGCGAAAGACAACCTGGAGTCTTTAATCAGAAGGCTTAGCAGGGCAGCATCGAGTTCATTCATGGGAAATTCCGGTGTGGATTTGCCATGAAGGATGCAAGAGCTGTACCTGGCTTGTAAGTTGATTCAGCGAAGCAAGAGTGCAGGCACCTTGGTTGCTCTCAGCATGTCTTCAGTTTTGCTGCCAAAGAACAATTTACGCAAAGGCGAGTGCGTGTAAGCACCCATCACCAACATATCGGCCTGGTGAATTTCCAAACCCTGAATCATTTGGCTTACCACATCGCCCTGCACGTGGCTGAACTCGGTCGGCACGCCAGACTCACTCAAGGTTTGTGCGGCCTCCTCAAGCAGTTTGATCCCGCTGTTGTTCTTCTCGCCACACATCAGCAAGGTGCCTTTCATGCCTTTAAACAGTTGGCTTTGAAGCACGGTTTCAACACCGCGTTTGCTCACGGCGCTGCCATCGAATGCAAACAGGAAGCGTGCTGGTACTTTGAATTCGTCGTGAACCCCAAGCACAGGCTTGTTCAACGAACGCACCGCTGCTTCGAAAGTGCGGCCAATGTCGCGGTTCGATGCCTCTGATGTTTCACCACGCCTGCCAATGATTGCAATGCGTGTTTCGTTCTGAAGCTCAAGCAGGCAGTTCACCAGCGTGCCGTGCCGAAGCCGGGAATCGGCCTGCGCTACACCGTGATCGAGTGCGCGTTTTCGCAGTTCATTGAGAAACAGGCGGCCTTGGTCTCGGGCCTTTTTGGTTTTTTCACTGTCGCTGCTCAAAAGTTTGTTCAGCAAAGTTTCCTGTGCGTCAAACCCGATCGCCCCGCTGTGGTCTTCGCCGGAACCTTGTTCCAGGTGGCGGTCGATGGCATGCAGAAACTCGACAGGTGCATTGATCTGCCTGGAAACCCAACTTGCGCAATCCGCCACGGCAGTTGCATATCTGGAGCGGTCCACACAGGCAACAATTTTACGTTCTTCCATGTTTTTTCTCCTTAGTGGGCGCCCATGCGCTCCAGCGCATCGTCTTTGTCGTGAATGGCGAATTTGTCCACCAGCGTGCGGCTGGCTTCGTTCATGCCGATGACTTCCACTTCGGTGCCTTCCCGCTTGAACTTGATCACCACTTTGTCGAGTGCGCTGACCGCTGTGATGTCCCAGAAATGCGCGCGGCTGACATCAATCGTCACCTCATCAATCACTTCCTTGTAGTCGAATGAATTGATGAAAGTTTCGGCTGAGGCGAAAAATACCTGCCCGGCAATCATGTAGGTGCGGTTGCGTCCTTCATCCTGGGTGCTGGACTGCACACGCAGAATTCGGCCCACCTTGTTGGCAAAGAAAAAGCCCGACAGCAATACCCCCACCAACACGCCTTGCGCCAGGTCGTGGGTGCCCACGGTGACTGCGACGGTGGCCAGCATCACGACACTGGAGCTTTTCGGGTGTTCGCGCAGGTTCCGAATGGAGGCCCAATTGAAAGTACCGATCGACACCATGATCATGACCGCCACCAAGGCGGCCATTGGTATCAGCGCTACATAGTCGCCGATGAATACCACCATGATCAGCAGAAAAACCCCAGCGCATAAAGTGGACAAACGCCCACGCCCACCCGACTTCACATTGATGACCGACTGGCCAATCATGGCGCAACCGGCCATGCCGCCCAAAAAGCCTGCTGCAATATTGGACACGCCTTGGCCCACGCACTCGCGGTTCTTGTCGCTGGGCGTGTCGGTGAGGTCGTCGACAATTTGCGCGGTCATCATGGATTCAAGCAAACCCACCACAGCCAGGGTCAGTGAAAACGGAAATACGATTTTCAGTGTTTCAAGGGTCCAGGGCACGTCGGGCAAAAGGAACACGGGCAAGGAGTCAGGCAGTTCACCCATGTCACCCACCGTGCGAATGTCCAGCCCCACGGCAATGCTGAATGCGGTCAGCACCACGATGGCCACGAGTGGAGAAGGCACGGCTTTGGTGAGGTAGGGGAGCAAATAAATAATGCCCAGGCCCACAGCCACCATGGCGTACACATGCCAAGTCACGTTGATCAGTTCGGGCAGTTGTGCCATGAAAATAAGAATGGCCAGTGCGTTGACGAAGCCGGTAATCACAGAGCGCGAGACAAACCGCATCAACTTGCCCAGTTGCAACACACCCGCAAGAATTTGCAGAACACCCGTAAGCAGGGTAGCCACCAGCAGGTATTGCAGACCGTAATCTTTCACCAGGGTGACCATAACAAGGGCCATGGCGCCTGTTGCGGCGGAAATCATGCCGGGACGTCCGCCTGTAAAGGCGATCAGAACGGCAATCGAGAATGAGGCATAAAGGCCCACTTTCGGGTCTACGCCTGCAATGATGGAAAAGGCAATTGCCTCGGGAATAAGCGCCAGCGCAACAACAAGGCCAGCCAAAAGATCATTTCGGACGTTGGATAACCAGTCCGCACGGAAGTTCTTCATCATTTTTAATCAATCAATATTTTGGAAAAGCAGTGGGTGCCCGGCAACTCGGGGAGGCCAGACCAGTAGAAACTACGAATATGAACTTGAATTTTTACAAGGGTAGGGGCGGGATTTGTTAACAATGCAGGCGCGAAGGATAACCGCAAGCCAATGGGTGTGTCAAACCAGACCCAGGCATGTTAATTGACTAAAAATTCATCAACTTTTTAGATATGTTCTAATAGAGCCGTTCACGAAGTAAACAAATGGAGCAGTCACCATGTCGACAGAAACCGAAAATACCGAGTATGAACACACCGAACACAAGTTAACCTTGCGCAATTTGCAGGTCTCGGATTACCCAGATATCAAGCGAATCATGGAGGCGGTGTATCACAGTGCCGGTGGCGCATTGCCCGAGGCCAAGTTTCGTTCAATTCTGAAAACATTTCCCGAAGGGCAAATCTGTATTGAAGACGATGGCAAAGTGATCGCCGCCGCCTTTGCCGTGGTGGTTGATTACGACAAGTTTGGTGACAAGCACACCTACATGGAAATTACGGGCAACATTTACGCCACCACCCACGACCCCAAGGGCGATGTGTTGTACGGCATTGATGTGTTTGCGGATCCGGATTACCGCAACATGCGCCTGGGTCGCCGTTTGTATGAGGCACGCAAAGAGCTGTGCCAAAATCTGAACTTGCGCGCGATCATGGCGGGTGGTCGAATTCCCGGCTACAAAGAACACATGAAGGACATGTCGCCCCAGCAGTACATTGCGGCGGTGAAGCGCAAAGACATTTTCGACCCGATTTTGACTTTTCAGTTGAGTAACGATTTCGAAGTGAAGCAGGTGTTGAAAGGCTACCTGCCCGAGGACAAAGAGTCGCAGGGTTATGCCACGCTGCTTGAGTGGTTCAATTTGTATTTCGAACCAGAAAAGCCCATGTTGTTTGGTGCGCCCAAAACAACTGCAAGAATTGGTTGCGTGCAGTGGCAAATGCGCGAATTCCACAATGTTGAAGATGTGGTGAAGCAGGCCGAGTACTTCATCAATGCTTTGTCTGATTACCGTTGCGATGTGGCCTTGTTCCCCGAATTTTTCAATGCGCCCCTGATGGGCCTGGCTGGCAACGGCAATTCACTGGAGGCCATCCGCCACCTGGCCACCTACACGGATCAAATTCGCGACGAAATGAGTCGCATGGCGGTGAGCTACAACATCAATGTGGTGGCGGGGTCCATGCCGGTGATGGAAGACGGTGCGCTGTACAACGTGGCCTATTTGTGCCGCCGCGATGGCACAGTGGAAGCCCAGTACAAAATTCACCCCACACCGCATGAAAAGCGCGAGTGGATGATGGAAGGCGGCAGCAAGTTGAGTGTTTTCGACACCGACTTCGGCAAGATCGGCATTTTGATTTGTTATGACTCCGAGTTTCCGGAATTGTCGCGCGTGCTTGCTGACAAAGACATGCAAATTTTGCTGGTGCCTTTCTGGACCGACACCAAAAACGGTTACTTGCGTGTGCGCCGTTGTGCACAGGCCAGAGCCATTGAAAATGAATGTTATGTGGCCATTTCAGGCAGCTTTGGTAACCTGCCCAAGGTGGACAATGTGGACATTCAGTATGGTCAAACCGCTGTGTTCTCACCCTCTGATTTCGCATTCCCGCACGACGCCATCATGGCTGAAACCACACCCAACACCGAGATGACCCTGATTGTGGATGTGGATCTGGACAAACTTCAAACGCTGAAGAATGAGGGCTCAGTGCGCAACTACCTGGACCGCAGGCGTGACTTGTACAAGGTGGTTTGGCTAGGCGACAATTGAAGATTCAAACAAGGCCCCCAGTTTTGCAATCGCCACTGCGGTGTCGTCTGTCACCGGGTGGCCGCAGTTCAGGCGAATGCAATTTTTGTACAATCCACTGGCTGAAAAAACCGCCCCCGGCATGTAGGCTACCTTGCGGGCAATGGCCTTGTTGAACAGTGCCGTGGTGTCAATGTCGCCGGGCAGTTCAACCCACAACACAAAGCCGCCTTTGGGCTCAGAAATTCGGGTTCCCTTGGGGAAGTACTTCAGCACCAAACTACCCATGGCGCGCACCTGTGTTTCAAACTGCTGTCGCAGTGTTCGCAGGTGCCGCTCAAACGATCCTTTTTCAAGATAGTGCGCCACGGCCACTTGGGTAATCGGATTGGTCGAACCGCTGAGTATTCGTTTTTTCGACAACACCTGTGCGGCGTATTTACCACCGGCTACATAGCCAATACGAAGCGACGGACTCAGCGATTTCGAGAACGAGCCACACATTAAAACGCGGTCGCTTTGTTTGCCAGCCTTCAAGGGGCGTGGGCGAAACCGTTCGAAGTACAAGTCGGCGTACACATTGTCTTCCACAATCGGAAAGTCGTATTTCTCGGCCAACTCAAGCAATTTTTTGCGGTTGGTGTCGGGCATCACCGAGCCCATCGGGTTGCTGGCAGTGGGGCACACAATGCAGGCCGCAATGCGGGTTTGTTTCACTGCAATTTCCAGTGCTTCCAGCGACATGCCATGCTCCGGGCTGCTTGGAATTTCCAGCGCACGCAAACCCAGCGACTCGATCATTTGCAAGAGCAGGTAATAACCGGGCGATTCCACTGCAACAATGTCGTTGTGTTTGGCCACGCTTTGCAAGGCCAGGCTAAGGGCTTCTGTGCAGCCATCGGTGATCACCAGTTCATCGCGCTTTAACTTCATGCCCATTAACTCGAACCGTTGTTGCAGCTGCTGCACCAGTTCCGGCTGGTTGGGCTCCACATGGCTGCCCAGGGTTAGCAGGTCGGGGCGAGTGCGGTTAACCGTGGCATAGCTTCGGCGCAGGGTGGCAATGGGTAACAGCTCGTGTGCAGGGAAAGCCACGCCGAGTGGCGATACATCGTGTCGTGTGCTGCTTTTCAAAAGCATGGCGATTTGATCCGCCACTTCCAGGTTAACCGGGGGTTCCAGCACAATGGAGTCGGGCGCCTGGGTGCAGCTTTGAACGGTGGGTGCATTGCGGGCCTGCACGTAATAGCCCGATTTTGCCACTGGCTGAACATAGCCACGGTCTTCAAGCAGGTTCAATGCTTTTTGTACGGTGTCGATGGAGTAGTGCCATTGCTCAGACAATTTGCGGATGGAGGGCAGTTTGTACCCGGCTGCAAAGTGATTGTTTTCAATCAAGGCTTGCAGGTTCAAGGCCAGGGTTTCGTATTTGCGAGAAGTGGTGTCCACGGTTTAAACCTCGCTTTGCTTTTTCAGTTGCCACACCATGAACACACCGGCCACCATCAATGCCGCCGCCAGGTACAGCGAACCCCGGCAGGTGCCGGTGCGCTCGGCGATGATTCCGGCCAAAGCGGGTGCGGCAATTTGCGACACGCCATAACTCAATGTCATGCGTGCCATGGCCTTGCTGGGGTTGGCCGGAAATTGCCGGCCCGCAATGCTCAAGGTCAAATTCACGATGCCTGCAAAGGTGCCGCCAAACAGCACGGCGCTGACCATGTTGGCCCAGTAGCCGTCGATAAAACCAGCCATGAGAATCGAAATAATTTGCAAAATGTAGGCAAGTACCAGCGCTTCGAACACGCCGGTTACACGCGCAACGCGATCCCAAAAGAAAGAGGAGGGAATTGCGGCCAGCCCCACCACAACCCAAACCCATGGACCTTTGCCCTGTAGTTCGGGCAGGGTTTCTGCAATGGCCACAATGAAGGTGGCGCTGATCACATAGCCAAACCCTGCGCAAAAGTAGGCGCCCAACATCAACCGCATCCACTTGGTGCTGGGTGGTGGAACATCGGCCACCTGGGCCTCGGTGCTGCCGGCTTTGGCGGGTTGGGGCATCCAGATCCATGCCGGTACAAAAAACAGCACCCCCACCACACCCAATACCCACCACTGTTGGTCCCAGGCCAGGTGGTCGACCATGGCCATCACCGCCAGGCCAGACAACACCAGGCCCATACCAGCCCCGGCAAAGTGCAGGCCCAACTCGGTTTTCAGGTTCTGGCGGGCCAGCCAGTTCATGATCAAACCCGATGCGATCAACATGCCTGCCGTGCTGGACACGCCAGAAATAAAACGTAGAAACATCCACATGTTCACATCGGTGGTCAGGCCCATGGCAATGGTGCTGAGCACAGCCACGATCAAGCCCAAGCGGTACAGCAGGTATTTGTAAGTCAGGTTGCTGAGGGTGGAGGCCAACAATGCGCCGCTGATGTAGCCAATGTAGTTCACCGTGGCCAGCCAGCCGCCATCAAAGGCGCTTAAACCCGCCTGTTCCCGCATGATGGGAAGCAGGGGCGTGTAGGAAAAGCGTGCCAAACCCACGGTCAGAATGAGGGAGCAAATGCCTGCAGCAATGACTTGCCAGCGTTCTAATTTCATGGGGGCCACCCGCACAGAATTCTAGTTTCAAAAGCAGTACAGATTTTTTTAAATTTAATCTGTACTGCACATTATTTTATTATCCTGAATCTGTACTGAAATTGCAAAAGTTCTTACAGTGAGTGTTCCATTTTTACTCCACGAGAGGAGTTCGCCATGCAGCACTTTCAAGCAATCGCCTTGTTTGCGTTTTTAAGCATCATTACGCCCGGGCCCAACAACCTCATGATCATGACAAGCAGCATGAATTTTGGTGTTCGAAAAAGCCTGCCCCATTTCTTCGGCATCATCGTGGGCTTCCCTTTGATGCTGCTGGCCATGGGCCTGGGTTTGAATGCGGTGTTTGAAAGCCTGCCGTGGTTTCACACGGTGCTGTTGGTGTTTAGCCTGTTGATGATGGTGTATTTGGCGTGGCGAATTGCCAGCTTTTCACCGGCTGCAGATTCACTGAAGCCAGGTTCCAAGCCCCTGAGTTTTGTAAATGCGGTGCTGTTTCAATGGGTGAATCCCAAGGCCTGGTTCATGGCGACCGCTGCTGTGGCCTTGTTCCCTGCCAGTTCAAACGCACCCTTGCTGGATGTGCTCACTGTTGCCTTGATCATGGCCAGTGTGGGTATGGTGTGTGTGGGAGTGTGGCTGGTGTTGGGCGCACGCCTGCGAACATTCATCAACAGCCCTGCGCGCCTGAAGTGGTTCAATGGAACCATGGCTGCCAGCTTGGTGCTGTTTTTTGCATACAGCACCGCGCAGGCCGTGTAATTGATCAGGGCAAAGACAAACGCCAAATGTTCCACGTGGTGGTGCCGAACTGCCGCGTGAAGCTGCCCTTGTTGTAGGGCAATCCGTATCGCGCCGCCATGGCCTGTACCCGGGGTGACATTTCCGCATAGCGGTTGGCAGGAATGTCGGGGAACAGGTGGTGCTCAATTTGGTGGCTCAGGTTGCCCGACAAAATATGGAATAGCTTGCCGCCTGTGATGTTGCAACTGCCCAGCAACTGGCGCACATACCAGGCCGCGCGCGTTTCGCCTTCCACTTCTTCCTTCGTGAAGTGGTGCACACCTGCCGGAAAGTGGCCACAGAAAATAATCACATTCGACCAAATATTGCGAATGCCATTGGCAATCAGGTTGGCGATCACGGTGAAGCCTGTTGCAGCCAGCGCAATGTTCACAATGTCAAAGCCAAAGTAAATCGTGAATGGCAGGGTAACGGCCGCACCCAGCAAAGGCCAGCACACATAGTCTTTGAGCAATTGGTGGCGCACCTTCCAGCCAATACGTTTGAGCATCGGAATAATTTCCCTGAAACTTTTTTTGCCCGCCAGCAGCTTGTCCGCTTCCAGATCGTGCAAGGCCACGACCCACTGGAACATCATCATGAGAATGAAGTTAATCCCCGGGTTGAACAGGTACTTGGCATGCCAGCGCTGGTCGTCGGTTACACGCAGCACGCCGTAGCCAATATCGGGGTCTTTGCCGTGTACATTGGTCCACGTGTGGTGCACCACATTGTGGCTGTGCTTCCATTGGTCAGAAGGGCAGACGTTGTCCCATTCCCAGGTGTTGGATTGAATATTGGGGTCGCGCATCCAGTCGAACTGGGCATGCATGATGTTGTGCCCCAGCTCCATGTTCTCAATGCTTTTTGAAACCCCCAGCATGATCGCACCCAGCAGCAGCACTGCCCAGAATTGTGGCCAGCCCGTGAAGGTCCAGTCGCTCATGGGCAGCAGGAAAAAGCTGAGAAACACAACAATGCGCCCGGTCAGCATCAGTGTGCGCTGCCACTTGATCACTGAAAGAATGTAGGCGCGGTCTTTGCTACCCAGTGAGTCTGCAATTTCATTGCGTATGACGTCCATTTCGCGACCGAATTCTTCAATGTCGCTGGCGCTCAAATGTTTTGGCATGCCCATGTGTGTCTCCTGCTTACACTTCGATTTCTGCGTCGCCCACGGCAGCGCACACGCAAATCTGAATCACTTGCCCGGTTTCGTTAATCAGTGCGTTGGTGCGCAAGTCGCGTACACAACCACTGGCCAGCTTCACGTCGCAGCCATGGCAAATGCCCATGCGGCAACCATGCTCCGGGTTCAAGCCGGAATCTTCGGCCAGGCGAAGCAGGTTGGTTTCACCGTCTGAATTCGCGTTCACATTGCTGTTCAGGAATTTCACAACCCCGGTTTTTACCTCGGTTGGGACACCAGCCAACTGCGCACGAAAACGCTCGGTGTGTACCTGACGGCTTAGCCCTTCGGCTTCGTACAGCTGCTCGATAGAATCCAGCATGGTCTGCGGGCCGCAGGCGTACACATCGCGTTTGCGCCAGTCCGGGCAAAGCTGTTCCAGTTGTTCTTTCGAAAAGTGCGGGCGCTTGCCAGTGATTTCCTCTGGCTTTTGACCCGGTTCACGGGTGTGCACCAGGTTTAACTTGTACAGCTTTTGTCGATCTGCAACTTCTTTCAGTTCACGCCCAAAAATCACATCGTAGGTGTGGGGCGCATAGTGAATGTGCACGGTGTTGGGCATGCGTTCTTGCAGTACCAGGCTGCGCAGCATGCTCATAATCGGCGTAATGCCACTGCCTGCAGTAATGAATAGTGGCAGCACGGGTTGCGCATCGGGCAGGTAAAAATCGCCTTGTGGCACGCCAATCGGCACATAATCGCCCACTTTCAGTTTGCGCACCAAGTGGTGCGACATGCGGCCGTTGTCGATGGCTTTCACGGTGATCGTGAAGCAGCCGTCGTTGCGCTCTGGTGCGGAGCTGATGGAATAGGTTCGTGTGAAGTGTTGGCCGCCAATGGGCACGCCAATTCGCAAATGCTGGCCGGGGCGGTGGCTTCGCCAGTTCAGCCCGGGGCGCAGCGTAATGGTGCGTGAATCGGAGGTTTCGTCCCACACCGCTTCAACCCGGGCCTGTAAAGCATGTGTGCTCCACAGCGGGTTGACCAGTTCAATGTAATGGGAAGTTCGAAGGGGGAATGCAAAGGCGTCAGAGACTTTCGTCACGAGGCCAGTGATCTGTTTGAATAACGTGGGTCCTGCCTGAGCCTGCATTCTGTCTCCTCGTTTTTGTATTGTAAAACGAGTGTGCACTGAAACACATTGCAAGTCATTCCGCACTGCACCAGCAGTCGGTGTTTTTCTGACCTAGCGATTTCTGCCGTAAGCGTCGTGCGACGAAACCCACTCATCGGCCAGTATGGCCGACAACAAAGACAAATCGCCCGCAAGCACTGTAGCACCCACGATCTCCGACAGTTTTCGTGCTTTGCCTGTGCCCTCGCAGCCCAGCATTTTCAGGCATTCAGATTGTGTGGCCAACCCAGTTCCGCCGCCTTTTGTTGCACAAATTACGGAAGGCAATGTGACAGAAAAATACAAATCCCCATCGGCTGTAATATCCATGAACACCATGCCGGTGTGGCTTTCCACCACATTGGCCTCGTCTTGCCCGGTGGCAATGAACAGGGCTGCAATGCCATTGGCCGAGTGGGGGCCACTGTAGGCACTGCCCGCAAGTTGAGCACCAATGGCGCTGCGCTGGCGTTGCTTGAAAATCGTTTCAGGCGTGGTGCGGGCCAGGCGTTGCAGCACTTCACGCTGAATGGTGGCTTCTGCGATTACCCGTTTACCCCGGCTGTGCAACAAATTCATGTGGGAATGTTTTTTGTCAGTTTCTATCGCGCCGCTCAGCGCAAAGTAACTGATTGCTTCTGGTGAGTTTTTCAAAATCCACTGGCAGGCAGCGTGGGTGGCCTTGCCACACATGTTTTGCCCGGCTGCGTCGCCCGTGGTGTAGTTAAAACGTGTGTACACCATGCGGGCCACTTGCCAGGTTTGAATGTGTTCAAGTTTGCCAAAGCCTGTGGTTTTCTCTGCCTCGGCTTTCACGGTGAGCAGGTTTTCATTGATCCAATTTAAAAATCGTTTTGCAGCCCGCGCATCTTCAAATTCAAACAAGGGTGCGCGCTGCATGAATTCCTCAGCCACTGTTACTTTCACACCGCCCGATTCACTCACCATGCGCATACCACGGCTGTAGCTGGCCACCAGCGTCCCCTCCGTTGTCGCCATGGGCACGTAAAACCAGCCTTGCGCATGTTCGCCGTTGATCAGCACTGGCCCTGCAACACCCACCGGCATTTGCACCACACCAATAAAATTCTCGGTGTTGCTTTTCAGGCTTTCAGGGGGAAGGGAATAGGTGCCAGTGTGTTGCAGCGTGGCACCGGTTTGCTGCGTTAAAAACTCGCGGCGGGCCTTGGCAGCGTCTTCGGAATAATTGTCGTCAAATCGTGGAATGGGTGTGCGGGTCATCAGTGGTTTGCCTTTATTTGCGCTTGGATTTCGTGGTGCGTGTTACTGCTGCAATCGATTCCTCGTAACCACTCACCAGTTTGCCAATGTTTTCCAGTTTGGCCTTGAGCACATCGAGTTCCATTTGCGTGCGGTCCAGCTTCATGGTCAGGTGGGCATTGTCTTTTTCCAGACCCACCATGGCCTTGCTCAGCTCCCGGTTTTCCTGTTCCAGTTCTTTGTTGGCCTGGTACATTTTCAGCAGGTTGGCCTGCAGGCCTTTTACCTTGTCTTGAACGCCGTCCACAGTTTGCTTAATGCCACTTTCAAACTGGTTGACCTGCTCAACCACTGCATTGATCAAATTCCCGGCAGGAAGACTGGACGCCCTTTTTTGAGCCACTGATTTCAGTTTTCGCAGCGCGTTGCCGCCTTTTTGTGCCACACCCATGTTGTGTCTCCAGATTATTGTTTTTTGAATTTGCCAGCAAAGAGTATCAAGATTATGGAATTTGGTGGTGCAGAACCTTTCAATCCGGACAAACCGCCCTGTTCCGTTTGCTGTTTGATCGTTCGTTTGATATATTTTTAAATCAATCGATTGAATTAATTTTCCGGATTTTCCCATGCTTCAAGACACGCAGCAGTCGGCACGGCAAAAGCTGGTGCTGGCCGCACTCGCCACCTTCGCAGAGAAAGGCTATGAAGGTGCCTCGACACGCGAAATCGCTGAGAAAGCAGGTGCCAATATTTCCTCCATCCGCTATTACTTTGGCGACAAAGCGGGCCTGTACCGGGCCGCTTACACTGAGCCTTTGTGTGGCACACCGTTTGAGCAGGTCATTCCCGACCTGAACAGCACCGATGTGGACAAGGCGCTAAGGCAGCTTTTCAGGGATTTTCTGGAACCCCTGAAACACGGTGAAACCTTACGCCTGGTGATGAAATTGCATTTCCGGGAAATGATTGAACCCACAGGTGCCTGGGAGCATGAAATTGATGCGGAAATCAAGCCGCAGCACATGGCCTTGGTGAACATGCTGACCGCGTATTTTGGCTTGAACAAGCCCGACCTGGATATTCAGCGCCTGGCCTTCGCCATGATGGGCATGGCTGTGAATTTCTATGTGGCACAAGACGTGGTGGATGTGGTTTGTCCAAAGCTGATGGGCAGTGCACGAGCAATTGACACCTTGAGTGAACGCCTGGCTGGGTACGCCCGCGCCATGCTCGACAGTGAAAGCAAACGACGCAAACAGGATTGCAGCAAATGAAAATGTCTACGGTTTCGAAGAAATACCCGGCTGCCTTGTTGGTGCTTACTGTGTTGCTCAGCGCTTGTTCGTCGGGCACAGGGGAAGCCGAGACTGGCGCAGGCTCAGAAACGGAAGTTCCCGGCAAAGCCAGCTTGTCGGTTGAACTGGCTGCGGTGGAGGAAAAAGTCATTCCACTGAAAATGTCGGTGAACGGCAGCCTGGCTGCCTGGCAAGAGGCCATCATCGCATCGCAACTGAATGGTGTGCGCATTGACTCGCTTCGCGTCGAAGTGGGCGACAAGGTCAAGAAAGGTCAAACCCTGGCGGTGTTCGACCAACAAACCGTGAATGCCGATTTGGCACAGGCCCGTGCGGGTGTGGCCGAAGCGCAGGCGCTGTTTGATCAGGCCAAACTGAATGCAGACATGATTCGCAACATCACAGACCAAGGCGCAGTGAGCGCGCAAGAACGCAATCAGATTCTGGCCGCTGAAAAATCGGCCCAGGCCCGTTTGTTGTCCGCCAGGGCTTTGCAAACCCAACAGGAAATTCGCTTGCGCAACACCACTGTCACTGCGCTCGACGATGGCGTGATTAGCGCTCGAACCGCCACGCTGGGCGCAGTGCCCGCACCGGGGCAAGAGTTGTTCAGGCTGGTGCGCCAGCAACGCCTGGAATGGCAGGCTGAGGTCACTGATTCTGAATTGGCTCGAATTACCGACGGCATGGCGGTGACCGTGTTTAACAACGATCAAGCCCTGAAAGGCAAAGTGCGCACCATCAGCCCGGTGATCAATGCGCAATCGCGCACAGGCATGGTGTATGTCGATGTGCCCGGCGCCTATGCCAAAGGCCTGAAGCCCGGTATGTACCTGCGTGGTGAATTTGATCTGGGCGAGCAAACCGCCACGGTAATACCTCAAACAGCCGTCATTGAACGCGACGGGTTTACCTATGCCTTCACGCTGGACGAAGCCAGCAGCAAAGTGCAGCGCATCAAGTTGCGGGTGAACAAAGCACAAGGCGAATTCATCGAAGTGCTGGAAGGTTTGAAGCCGGGCGACAAAGTGGTGAAAGGCGGTGTGGCCTTTCTGGCGCATGGCGACTTGGTGAAGGTGGTTCAGTGAACGTTTCGACCTGGTCCATTAAAAATCCCATTCCTGCGGTGATGCTGTTTTTCCTGCTCACCGTGATGGGCCTGTACAGCTTTTCCAGCATGAAAATTCAGCAGTTTCCCGATATTGAACTGCCCACGGTGCTGGTCACAGCAAGCTTGCCCGGCGCATCGCCTTCACAGCTTGAAAACGATGTGGCCCGTAAAATTGAAAACTCGCTGGCCACACTGCAACAACTCAAACACATTTACACCAAGATTCAAGACGGCATTGTCAGCATCACAGTTGAATTCAATCTGGAAAAAGATACACAGGAAGCGGTCGACGATGTGCGTTCCGCGGTGTCGCGTGTGCGTGCAGATTTGCCAACTGATTTGCGTGACCCGGTGGTCAACAAACTGGAGTTAAGCGGCGCACCCGTGCTGGCCTACACCATTGCATCCACAGCGTTTGATGAAGAAGGTTTGTCCTGGTACGTCGACGACACCATTACCAAAACCCTGTTGAATGTGAAGGGCGTGGGCGCGGTAAGCCGGGTGGGTGGCGTGACGCGTGAAGTGGTGGTTGAGCTTGATCCCCTGAAAATGCAGGCCTTGGGCGTGAGTGCACTGGATGTGTCGCGCCAATTGCGCAATACCCAACTGGAAACGGCCGGTGGCCGGGCCGACCTGGGTGTGGGCGAACAACCTTTGCGCACCATTGCCACTGTGGACAATGCGAACCAGTTGAAAGAAATTTCGATTGTGCTTAGCAATGGTCGCCGGGTTCAATTGCCTGAAATTGCCACCATCAAAGACACCATTGCAGACCGGCGATCGGCGGCCTTGCTCAATGGTCAAGACGTGGTGGGTTTCGAGATTACCCGCAGCAAGGGTGCCAGCGAAGTAGAGGTGGGGCAGGGCGTTGAAAAAGCGCTCGCCGACCTGAAGGCGCAGCGACCCGATTTGACCATTGTTGAAGCCTTCAATTTTGTTGAGCCAGTGAAAGAAGATTTCAACAGCTCCATGAAAATGCTCTACGAGGGCGCGTTCCTGGCGGTGGTCGTGGTGTGGTTTTTCCTGCGCGACTGGCGTGCCACGTTTGTTTCAGCAGTGGCCTTGCCGCTATCAATTATTCCTGCATTCGCTGGCATGTATTACCTGGGTTTCAGTTTGAATGTGGTTTCGCTGTTGGCCATGTCGCTGGTGGTCGGTATTTTGGTGGACGACGCCATTGTGGAAGTGGAAAACATTGTTCGCCACTTGCGCATGGGAAAAAGTCCGCTGGATGCGGCCCGTGAGGCGGCCGATGAAATTGGCCTGGCCGTGATCGCCACCACATTCACCTTGATTGCCGTCTTCTTGCCCACCGCATTCATGAGTGGCATAGCCGGTAAATTTTTCAAGCAGTTTGGCTGGACAGCTGCTTTGGCAGTGTTTGCCTCGCTGGTGGTTGCACGCATGTTAACGCCCATGATGGCAGCCTACATGTTGAAATCAAAAGGCGAGGAGCATGAGAAGAATGAGCCCGGAAAACTGATGCGCCGCTACCTGGGCTGGGTACGCTGGGCGTTGGCTCACCGGCTTGTTACCTGCATTGCAGCCGGTGCGTTTTTCATCGGTTCGGTCATGTTGATTCCCTTGTTGCCCACCGGTTTCATTCCGCCCGATGATTTGTCGCAAACCCAGGTTTATATTGAACTGCAACCCGGCAGCACTTACGAGCAAACCCGCAAGGCTGCGGAAAAAGCGCGTGAACTGATTAGCAAGGTGGAATATGTCCGCAGCGTTTACACCACCATTGGCGGTGGTGCGGCGGGCACCGACCCCTTCATGATGACCGGGCAGGCCGAGGTGCGCAAAGCCACGCTTACTGTGCTTCTGGACCCCCGTGGTGAACGCGCCGTTCGAAAGCAGGTTACTGAAACACAAATGCGCGAAGCGCTTAGCAACCTGGCTGGCGTGCGCTACAAAGTGGGGCTGGGTGCTTCAGGCGAGAAGTATGTGTTGGTGTTGTCGGGCGAAGATGGCGAGGCACTGTCGAGAGCGGCCAGCGAGGTCGAGCGTGATTTGCGCACCATTGCGGGCTTGGGTTCAATTGCATCGAGTGCCGCACTGGTTCGTCCTGAAATCTGGATCAAACCCGACTTCGCCAAAGCTGCTGACCTGGGCGTTAGCACCGCAGCCATGGGCGAAACCTTGCGCGTGGCCACCGTGGGCGATTATGACGCCGCATTGCCGAAGCTTAACCTGCCACAACGGCAGGTACCCATTGTGGTTCGCCTGGACGACGAAGCCCGCAAGGACTTGAGCGTGCTTGAACGCTTGGCCGTTCCTTCCGCAAAACCGGGTGTGCCCAGTGTGCCTTTGAATCAGGTCGCCACTTTGGGTATGAATGCAGGTCCCTCGGTGATTGACCGTTACGACCGGGCCCGCAATGTGAACTTTGAAATTGAGTTGCAGGGGCAGCCTTTGGGCGACGTGACTGCGGCGGTTCAACAACTGCCCAGCTTTAAAAACCTGCCACCGGGTGTTGCCCAGCGAAACATTGGCGATGCCGAAGTGATGGAAGAACTCTTCGCCAGTTTTGGCCTGGCCATGCTCACCGGGGTGTTGTGTATTTTCGTGGTGCTGGTGTTGTTGTTCAAAGATTTTTTACAACCCGTTACCATTCTTGCCGCATTGCCACTCAGTTTGGGTGGTGCATTTGTTGGTTTGCTAATGGCTGGAAAAAGTTTTTCGATGCCCTCGCTGATTGGTTTGATCATGCTGATGGGCATTGCCACCAAAAATTCGATTTTGCTAGTGGAGTACGCCATTATGGCGCGCAATGAAAAAGGAATGAGCCGCCTTGATGCGGTGGTGGATGCCTGCCACAAGCGGGCTCGCCCCATCATCATGACCACCATTGCCATGGCCGCAGGCATGCTGCCCATTGCAATTGGCACGGGCGACGCTGACACCAGCTTCCGAAGCCCCATGGCCATTGCGGTCATCGGCGGCTTGATGACCTCCACTTTCTTGAGCCTCTTGGTGATTCCCGTGGTGTACACCTTGATGGATGATTTCGAGCATGGCATGAAGAATTTTTATCAAAAATTCGGTTCAATCTTTAAGCAGTCTGGAGCACGCAAAACATGACAGCAGCAGATCGGTGCACAACGCAGACCCACTTCGAACCTAAGCGTAAAACCCCTTAGGTAGATTTCTGCTGCGGCTATCCACCAATGCGGGAATACATCCAGCAGAGCATCCTCTGAAGTACTAGAAATATAACTTCAGGGGACATGTTTTGAACCGCCATAAACTACAACAATTTCTTTGGCCGCTGCTTCTGTTGGCAGTGGCTGCCTGTTCTTCGGAATCGGATGGTACCTCCGCCGGTACTTCTGGCACCAACACGCAGGCCTCGGGGTTGGCGTGCAACAGCAATGCCAATGCAGCCGATGGAGCACGCTGGATGTCGGCTTGGGGCGTTACTCATGTAACCGGTACTGCACCTTTGGACACCACAGTGCGAAACATTGCGCGGGTTACAGCCAGTGGCAACGCCATTCGGGTTCGATTCATTAACCTGAGCGATCAACCCATGCA
Source organism: Limnobacter sp. (assembly GCF_043511195.1). Lineage (NCBI taxonomy): Bacteria > Pseudomonadati > Pseudomonadota > Betaproteobacteria > Burkholderiales > Burkholderiaceae > Limnobacter > Limnobacter sp. Next base: position 1,812,045 of record NZ_CP121330.1, read on the forward strand.
AATCGGTGCGGCAGCAGTGGGCATGCGTGAGGGGGCAACGGGTGCCAACCTGAAATTGAATACCAGCAAGGCAATCACCTTCAATTGTGGGCAAACCAGTGCAACCATTCCACCGCAAACCGAGTCGTTTTACAGCGATCCAATTCAGTTCAAAGTCAACAACCAAGACGACTTGGCGGTGAGTTTGTATGTGAAAGGCGCGGACAACCCTGGTGAGTTTGGTGCCACATGGATTGAGTCTTACAAATTGCCTGATGGATCGGGCAACCAAACGCTCGAGGATTCAGGCGCGGGTTACGGCCTGATTGACGACAGCCGCTTTTCAACGCCCCCGGGCTTGCCACTCCTGTGCAATGGTTGCACGGTGTATGCGCTTCGTGACATTGAGGTGCTGACGAAAGATGCCAAGGGCGCCATGGTGTTTTTGGGCAGTTCCAGTTTTCATGGTTTTAACACCACTCAGAATGGTTTCAAGCGAGTGGGCGATTTGCTGTCTGTTCGCATGTTGAACGAAATCCCGGTTGGCCAACGCGACACCATTGTTAACCGTGGCATTGGCGGCGACACACTGCAAAACGCCAGTGCAACAAGGCTTGAGCGGGATGTGTTTGATACCGCGGGTGTAAGCTCGGTGGTGGTGTGGGTGACCAACGATTTATCCAGCCGAAGTGCTGATGAAATTATTGCCAATTACCAGGAGCTGATTGCGAAAGCCCATGCCAAAGGCATCAATGTATATTGCCCCACCTGGATTCCCGGTGCGCAATCGTTTCAGGCCAATTTGAGTGGCGAGCGCGCCAAGCTGAACGACTGGATTCTGAACAGCGGCGAATGCGATGGGGTTGCCGATTACAATGCAGAAGTGGAAGCCCCTGGTGGCCTGACTTTCTTGCCGCAATACAACAGTGGGGATTCCATTCACTCCAATGATGCAGGCCATGCCTTGTGGGCGGCTGCTACACCATTGGCTGAATGGGTCAAAAAGACGAAGCCTTAAGATTTGGCGCGTTTAACTTTAAATGCGGTGGTCCATTCGTTGTACAAGTATTTGAAAAAGGCACCGATCAGGGTCATGGAAGGTTTTGCTTCCAGCCCATCGGCCAGCCGGAATATTTGTTGGTAGTACCAGGCTTGCGCACCCAGCACATTGATTAATTTCAGCGGCAGTACCGGGCTGACTGGCGAAAATATACCTTTGTCAGTCAGTTTCAACATGTTCTCGAAATTCGCCGCGCGATCAATTTTTCCGTTCATCAATTGCTTGGGCGTATCCGGGTGTGTGCACAGCGGGCGACCCAGCCCGATCACATCGCAAACACCATCATTCAACGCTTCTTCCATGGCTTCGCGGCTTCTGAACCCGCCTGTCACCATCAAGGGCATGGTAGCCACTTCGCGAATTGCTTTTGCATAATTCAGAAAATAGGCTTCGCGTTTTTTGGTGCTTTCGCGCTGTGTGGGTTGCTCATCCTTTATGGAATCGGTCGCACCGGTGTGGCCCAGCAAACGCGGTTGCTCGTAGGTGCCGCCTGAAATTTCAAGCAGATCAATTTTTTCGGCGTTCAGCCACTTCACCACCTGCAAACATTCCTCATTGGAAAATCCACCTTTGCGGAAGTCATCTGAATTCAGCTTCACCGCAACCGGGAAAGCAGGGCCCACTGAATTGCGCACGGCGCGCACCGCTTCCAGCAAAAAGCGCGCGCGGTTTTCCAGGCTGCCGCCCCATTGGTCAGTGCGTTTGTTGGTAATGGGCGAAAGAAATGACGACAGCAAATAGCCGTGTGCGCCATGTACCTGCACACCCGTGAACCCGGCATCTTTTGCAATGCGGGCCACACGCGCAAAACGCTGAATCAGATCCAGAATTTCATCCTCACGCAGTGCCCGTGGTGGTGCGTAGTTGCCCAGCAACTCCAGTTGAACTTCAGACGGTGCCACCGGTTTCGTGGTGACGTAGCGTGGCGATTGCCGCCCGGCATGGGAAATTTGCATCCACAACTGGTTGCCGTTGCTGGTGCCTGCCTTGGCCCATGCACGCAGTGCGTCCATGCCTTCAGGGTCGCCATGTTCAGGGGCAGGGTCAATGGATACATTGCCGGGTCGTTCCAGAATATTCCGGTCAATCAACACATTGCCGGTAATCAAAATACCAGCACCACCTTCTGCCCAACGCTTGTACAAGGTGGCATGTCGTTCGGTGGCTTGAAGCCGGGCATTGGCCACACCCTCGGTCATGGCGGCTTTGCACAAGCGGTTTTGAATGACCACGCCGCATGGCAGTGTGAAGGGTTGTTTCAGTTCAATCGAGTTCATGGTTTAGCCAATCCAAAGCAGTGAAAGTGACAGGGCACCTGCATAAAAAACAGCCAGGGCCAGTGCGCCAGTAATTTGTTGAATAGTTGATTTTTTACCCAGTACATTCCACAGCCACAGTGCGCCAATCGCCAACAGCATTTCAGGAATCAAAGGGTAAATTGCAAAGCCCTGCACTTGGAGAACATCTTGTGCATGCCACAGGTTCATGGGCCGGGCTGCCCATTCCCAAATCAGGAAACCACCCAGCGACAGCATGGCCACCACGGGGTAGGGTTTGCGTGTGGCCAGTGCCAGCCAGCAGACCTGCCACAGCAACATAATCCAAAGTCCCATGAAATACAGCGGCACTGCACCGCCGAGCCGGGGAATTCCATGGTCTGGAAAAGTCAGGGTGCCCATGCGTTCAACCAGCATCCAGTCTGCGCAGGGCAGGGCGATCGACAAAGGCAATAAAAATTTCCACAGGCGCACCCATTCGCCATGACCCCGCAGTGCGCCAGCCAGGGGCAAGGCAATGTTGTAAGCCAGCGCAAACACCACCAAGGCCACACCCAGTGAATTACCTGACGTATTGAGCGCAACCGGAATTGCGATTGCAAAAAATGCAGCGTGAAACACCAATGCGTCGCGCACGCCTTTCGAGTCGACCGTGGTCATTGTCTGGCAGCGCCCCGTATCAATGCGTTCAATATATTGATGATTTCCTCACTCAATGTGGGAATGTCAGGCGGGTTCTCCAACGTCAGCCATTCAGCCAGCAATTCATTGATACCACCCACCAAAGCCACGCTTACCAGGTGATAATTTCGCTTGGGCAATTCTCCCTTCTCCGCCAAATTGTTCAGGTAAGCCTCGATCAGGCCAGCCATGTCGTGAATGGCCTCACGTCTGCGAGCTTCCATTTGCGGGCTGACACCGACCACCTCCAGCACTCCCACGCGTGCATGTCGGCTGTCTTCCAGGTAGTGGTGAACCATGGCGCTTACACCAAGGGGGATTTGTTCAGACAGGTTCAAGTTTGGTGCTGACATGGCCTGCAACACGCCAGCCCGCAAATCTGCGATGATGTTGTTGTACAGCGCACGCAGAATGGCTTCCCGGCTGTCAAACAGTTGGTAGAAGTGGCGTGCCGTTACCTTGGCTTCGCTGCACAAGGCTTCAATGGTGGTGCGTGCATAGCCTTGCCTTGCAAACAACTCCAGTGCTGTAGCCAGCAGGCGTTCTTTTCTTTCCTCGGCACGCTGCTCAGCGGCAACGCCCCCGTAAGCCCTTGTGGGTGTTTTGCTCATTCAGGTTTCACTTTTGACAAGATTTCTTGTCCAAATTATAGTGAGCTTGTTTCACAAAGCGCAACCACTGATAGGGTGCTTTCTTCCAAGGCACCGCCCCTGCGTCGCGCACGGGCAGTCTGGAATTCGGAAAATTTGTGTCGCCTGCCTAGTTACTTGATGTAGCTGCAGCAATAATCCACAGGCGTTTTCACTTTCAACTGAAACTTGGCATTGGCTGGTACTTCAAAGGACTGGCCGCCCTGAATATTTTTCCAGCTTTCACCGGGCAGGCAAACATCCATGTCGCCAGCCAGAATTTCCATGATTTCTTTTTCGGCGGTGCCGAATTCATAGTCGCCGGGCAGCATCACGCCCAGGGTTTTTTTCGTACCGTCGGCAAACAACACAGTGCGGCTGGTCACTTTGCCGTCGAAGTAAATATTGGCGGCTTTTACCACCGTCACGTTCTCGAATTGAGCCATTTGATTTCCCCTTATTGCAAAAAATTCGGATGCTGAATGATGCCTTAATTTCGGTGAAATACAGCCCCGGGCTTGCCAGAAAGTCCTGCTTTGCTGTGCGGGCAAAGCACCCCCCAAAATGGGTTGGTTTGTTGTTTTTTACAAAAACCCTTACAGCTTGTAAGTAAAAACCTTACAAATTAGGTATATTTGCTACCTACAAATGGTTAACCAAAAAGGGTTAATCAACCTGTGGCTCATTCCATTAAAGGTTTTGTATGTCGAACAACTTGCTTGAAAGCATGGACTCGCTTCCCGAATTGAACGCAATCGATTTGTCGCTGGCTTCCTCATTCATTCCGGGTGAGTTGTTTCAAAGCATTGTGTCATTGATCACGCAAATCGATTTGTCACTGTACGGCATGAACAGTCAATTTGATGCTGCGACCGCTGCAATTTTTCCGACTGATTTCTCTGATTTCTCCCAGTCTTCTTCGCCCATAAACTCCGCCGCAGCATTTGCAGAATCCATTGTGGTTCAGAACGCTGACTTTGCTTGATTCAAGGAAAACAACATGAACTTTGACAGCCCAGTAGTAGCCTCCGTGACCAATATTGACGGCGATGTATTTGTAAAGCGAAACGGCATTGAAGCGCCATTGCGTGAAGACATGGTGTTGCAAGCCGGTGACGTGTTGCGATCCACCAGCAACTCAATTGCAGTGCTCAGCATTCCCGGCACTCAGCAGCAAATCCCGGCGTTCCTGGAAATTTCCAATGGTGGCGTGGCCACTTTGGCCTTCGATCCCGATGTTGGTCCGAATGGGCAAGTGGTGATTTCATCCAATGCAGGTGATGGCCTGGGCAACGTCACACTGGTGTCTGAATTCGATGGCGAAAATCAGGCCGCTGTGCTGGACGGGCAAGAGGCCAACGGCGAAATGAGCGGCTTGTTCGGTGCTGGCTTGTTCGGCGCAGGTGCAGGCCTGAGTGCCTTGCCAGTTGCCGGTGCAGTGGGCGCCGCAGCCTTGTTTGCGGGGTCTGACGATGACAACAGTGGTGGCGGCAACAGCGGTAACACACCGGGTAACTTGCCTGCTGAAAATGCAGGTGGCCTTGCTGAAACAGTCAGCGATCTGACCAATAACCTTGGCGAATTGACCGAACCAGTGCCGGTGGTGGGCGACGTTGTGAATGCGGTTGGAAATGTAATTGAGTCCACACTGGTGGGCAACAACAACGGTGGCTTGAACGGCATTGTGACTGGTTTGACCGATGGCTTGACCACTGGCCTTGAGGGCACACCCCTGGCACCGGTGTCGAATGTGCTGGACACGGGCTTGGGTACCTTGACTGATCTTTTGGGAGTTGCGGCCAATCAGGTGAGTGGTTTTGGCGAAGGAACACCGCTGGCACCCGTGTCGGATTTGGTAGCCAGCTTGTTGGGAACCACTGGCCCCAACACCGATGATGGTGTGGGTGGTGTGGTTGGCACGGTGGTGAATGTTACCGACAGCGTGGGCCAGCTGCTTGAACCCGTGCCTGTGCTTGGTGATATCGCTGGCACACTGGGTGGTGTTGTTGATTCCGTGGCCACCGGCAACAACGAAGGCGGTTTGGGCGGCATTTTGAGTGGCTTGGGCGGTGGCCTTGAAGAAGGTTTGTCCTCAACGCCCCTGGCGCTGATCGGCGAGGGCGGCAACACCTTGTTGAATACGGTGGGTGGATTATTGGGCGGTGTCGGCGATTCTGTTTCATCGGTTGGTGCCAGCACACCTGCTGCACCGCTCACCAATTTGATTGGTGATCTTGCCGGTTCACTGGGGGGTGATGTCAGTTCTGCGTTGGCCAATATTCCGTTCCTCGGCGGCGCATTGGATGGTTTGACCAGTGGGCTAGGTGGCAGCAGTGTGTTGGGCGACATTCCGCTACTCGATGGTCTCACTTCGTCGATAAGCTCAAGCAGCGGCGCCGAGGGTGGCTTGCTCGGTGGCTTGCCACTGCTGGGTGATTTGACCAAAACCCTGGGATAAAACCAGGCCTGCACATACTTACATTGCTTATCAGAATATCTCGGTTGATGTAATATTGATTGGATTGCCAGACTCGGCCCACTTGATCTACGGACAGCCCATGAAAACCCGCATCACCGAGATGTTCAATATTCAATACCCGCTGGTGTGCCCCGGCATGACCTACGTGGCCAATGCCGATTTGGTTGCAGCCACTGCCAATGCAGGCGGGCTGGGCATTCTGGCCATTGGTCATTTGAATCCCGAACAAACTCTGGCTGAAATTCGCAAGGTGCGTAACCTGACCTCCAAGCCGTTCGGCATTGGTTGCGCCCTGATCATGCCTGGCGCGCTCGACAATCTTGAAGTGGCCCTGAACGAAAAAGTGCCTGTGATTAATTTCAGTTTGGGCAGCCCTGCGGATGTGTGCAAACGCGTGCACGATTATGGTGGCAAAGTCATCGCCACGGTGGTGAATGCCAAACACGCGCTGAAAGCCGAGCAGTCGGGTGTCGATGCCTTGTTGGTCACCGGCCATGAAGCGGCCGCACACGGTGGCGCAGTGACTTCACTGGTCCTGGTGCCTGCAATTCGGCAGGTCACAAAACTGCCCATCATTGCTGCAGGTGGTTTTGGCACAGGCGGTGGCGTTGTTGCTGCACTGGCACTGGGTGCCGATGGCGTGGCCATGGGCACACGCTGGGCTGCTTCCAAAGAAAGCCCGGTGCATGCCAACACCAAAGAATTGATTGTGAAAAAAGAAGTGGAAGAGACCATATACAGCAAGAACTTCGACAGCATTCCTTGCCGGGTCATGACCACACCCAATTCCAGAAAAGTGATGTCCAAAGCGTTCAATCCGGTTCGTGCCATGTGGCGTGCCTATTTGGCGGCACGGGAAATGAACAAGCCTTTGCTCGGTATTATCAAAGACGTATTCAAAATGGGATTGGAGCAAACGCTCACCGTAACCTTCTACGGTGCAGCAGTGCTTCAAATTAAAAAAGCCACCATTGATGGCAACCACACGCAGGGTGTGCAGTTGATTGGTCAGGTGCAGGGTCTGGTACAAGACGTGCCCTCAGTTGAAGAGCTGACTCAGCGCGTGATGAAAGAGATTGATGAAGCCTTGGCGCAAATCAATCTGCTGGCGGGAAATGCTTCGACGAGTACACCAGCCACATCCGAGAAAATCAGTCGCATCGCTTGACCGGAATTATCAATTTTTTGTCGGCATTGACGTGTTTCTTTTTGCCCGGCTTCCTCTATGATCAAGTAACAAAATCATAAAACTTGCCCCAAGCGAGTTTGAAATCAGGAGGAGCAGATGAAGACAGAGCACGACTACATCGTTGTGGGTGGTGGTTCCGGTGGCTGTGCCATGGCGGGTCGCCTGAGTGAAGACTCAACGCTTGATGTCTGCCTGCTGGAGGCAGGGGGTGAGGGCACCGGCAATCTCATCAATATTCCCAGCGGTGCGGTGGCCATGCTGCCCACCAAAATCAACAACTGGGCATTCGAGACCACACCGCAACCTGGCTTGAACGGCCGCAAAGGTTACCAGCCGCGCGGTAAAGCGCTGGGTGGTTCTTCAGCCATCAATGCCATGGTTTACATTCGCGGCACTGCTTCAGATTACGACCGTTGGGCAAACGATGAGGGTTGCGCAGGCTGGTCTTACAAAGACGTGCTGCCTTACTTCAAACTCAGCGAATGCAATGAACGAATTCGCGATGCCTACCACGGCAACAGCGGCCCCTTGAATGTGGCCGACCTGCGTTCTGATAACCCGTTTCAACAGGTTTATCTGGAAGCGGGCAAGCAGGCTGGCTTCAAAATCAACAATGACTTCAATGGTGCTGACCAGGAAGGTGTTGGTATTTATCAGGTCACCCAGAAAAACGGCGAACGCTGGAGCGCAGCGCGTGCCTACCTGTTCCCGCACATGCACCGAAAGAATCTGACTGTGCACACCAAAGCCATGGTTCAGCGCGTGTTGTTCGAGGGCAAGCGTGCGGTGGGTGTTGAAGTGTCCATCAACGGGCAAGTCGCCGTGTTGAAAGCGCGCAAGGAAATCATTCTGACTGCGGGCGCAATACAAACGCCGCAACTGCTGATGGTTTCTGGTGTGGGCGATTCCGCCGAGCTGGCACGCCAGGGTATTGATGTGATTCACCACCTGCCAGGCGTGGGCAAAAATTTGCAGGATCACCCTGATTTCATTTTTGGTTACTCGACCAAAAGCCTCGACACCTTGGGTTTGTCGCTTCGCGGTGGCATCCGCTTGCTGCGTGAAATTTTCCGCTACCGCAAACATCGCCGGGGTGCACTCACCAGCAACTTTGCCGAAGGTGGCGCGTTTCTGAAAACCAGCCCCGAATTGAAAGACCCCAATGTGCAATTGCACTTTGTGGTGGCCATGGTCGATGACCACGCCCGCAAAATGCACATGGGTCATGGCTTTTCTTGCCATGTGTGTTTGTTGCGCCCGCGCAGCCGTGGCAGCCTGACTTTGCAGGGCAACACCATGGACACGCCACCGTTGATCGACATCGGTTTTTTGAACGATTCGCGCGATCTGGATGAGTTGGTGGAGGGTTTCAAACTGACCCGCAAAATCATGCATGCACCCGCATTGGCCAAGTGGATTGTGAAAGACAAATTCACCGAGAATGTGCACACCGATGATGAAATTCGCGAGGTGTTGCGCAACCGGGTGGACACGGTGTACCACCCCACAGGTACTTGCAAAATGGGCACCGATTCCTTGGCAGTGGTCGATTCGCAGTTGCGTGTACACGGGCTTGAAGGCTTGCGCATTGTGGATGCATCGGCCATGCCCAGCCTGATCGGTGGCAACACCAATGGGCCAGTCATGATGATGGCTGAAAAGGCAGTGGACCTGATTCGCGGTGTGTCGCGCGTGCCTGCACTGGAGCAGGCCGAGCACAATGCAAGAGCGCGTCAGGAACACCTGGCTCAATCCCTGATTCCTCAACCGGTGTAATTGTTTAATGAATCAACCTTTTGAGTTTTTATTCAGGGTGCGCTACAGCGAATGCGACCCGCAAGGCGTCGTATTCAATGCCCGTTACGGTGACTACGTCGACTTGGCACTCACGGAATACATGCGGGCTGCCATGGGTGGCTACAACGAACTGGTGCACATGGGGTTTGAAACCCAAGTGGTTCGCTTGCTCACCGAATGGAAAACCCCTGCGCGATTCGACGATGTGTTAAAAGCGAGTGTGTACCCGAGCCATTTCGGCAACACCAGTTTCACTTTGACCTTTGAATTTATAAACGCCGGCACCAATGTTTTGGTGGCCACTGCACAAGCCACTTACGTGTTGGTGGACGCGAAAGAATTCACCAAGCAAACAATTCCGGCTGAAATAAAAAGCGCCCTGCAAGAGGGCGCTGTGGGCAAGCAGATCAACCAGGCTGGCTAATCAGGCTGCCAATGAATAACGTTGAATGACGCGTGCTCGCTTGCGGGGGTGAATGTTGATTTTCTGCGCATTCTTGCCAGCCACTTCCAGCAGCCTTGGGTTCATGATTGCAAACCATAGGGGTGGTACATAAGCCGCCAGAAACATGCCGAAGTAACCGGATGGCAAGCTGGGCAGTTCCGGAAAATCTCGCAGTGACTGATAGCTGCGTGCCGGGTTGGCATGGTGGTCCGAGTGGCGTTGCAACTGAAACACAACAAGATTGGATACCAGGTGGTTGCTGTTCCACGAATGGTGCGGGGCGCAACGCTCGTACTCGCCGTTGGGCAACTTCTGGCGCATCAGGCCGTAATGTTCAATGTAATTGGCGCTGGTCAACTGAAAGGCACCCCAAAAGGCAACCACAGCCAACACAGGCACCATGGGCCAGCCAAACATGGCAATCAGCGCTGTGTAAAGAATCACCGTCATTATCCCGGCCTGAAGCATTTCATTGCCCACATTCCAGCGGCTTTTTCCTGCGCGTTCCAGGCGTTCACTTTCCAGCTTCCAGGCGCGTTTGAAGGCACCAGGAATTTCACGCAGCATGAATTCATAAATGTGCTCACCCATGCGTGAAGTGGCCGGATCTTCTGGCGTGGCCACATCGCGGTGGTGCCCGCGGTTGTGTTCAATCGAGAAGTGTCCGTAACCACCTAGCGAGAGCGTAAACAGCGCCAGTGCTTTGTCCAGTTTGCGTTTTTTGTGGCCCATCTCGTGGCCCAGGTTCAAACCAAAACCCAGAAGTGAACCTGTGGTAATGGCCACTGCCAACCAGTGCAGCCAATGCAGGTCGTGCGTGGCCAGAAACACCACATTGAACAGGAATCCAAAAGTAATAATCGGCACCAGCAGGTAAGTGATTACGCGGTAGTAGGCTGTATCTTCCAACTGGGGTACGGCTTGCTCGGGCGGGTTTTGTTTGTCCTCGCCAAAAATGAAATCAAGCACGGGCAGGCCGATATAGAAAAATGCCAGAAACACCCAAAGCCATTGCGTGTGGCCGGTGTACAAATACATGATCGGGCCCAGCGGCGCTGCAAAGGGCGCAATCACCGAAAGCAGCCACAGGAATTTCTTGGGATCTTTGTATTGAGTTGCGGGCATTGTGTTTGACGTCATTTTTTGTGCACCGGGTTATTCAGGATGATTTCATCTTAGGCGCGCAAGGCGATGGACAACACCGCACAGGGTGGCATAAGATCGTCATAAAGTGACAAAAACAAAACCACACGAGACAAACACTTGCCCCAGTCCTTGCACGATTTCACTGCAGTCCTTTCGCCTGCGCTGCACCCGGTGTATGCGCGCTTGCTGTGTGCCGAATTGCAGCGGCGTGGCTTTGCGCCAGCCGACATTCTTGATGGTTTGCCCCTGAACTGGCAGCACCTGCATGAAAGCAACCAGTTCATGAGTTTTGATCAAATGCGGCAACTCATTGAGCGCGGCGTGCAGCTTAGCCAATGCCCCTGGCTTGGCCTGGAGGTGGGCTTGCGAACCCCGGCCTCTGCTCACGGCACCTTGGGTGCAGCCATGATCGCCAGCAAGAATTTGCCCAGTGCCATGTTGCTGTTGCAGCGCTATGCCGGTTTGCGCCAAAACCTGGCCAATTTGCAGTTTGAGCTTGAACCCGACTTTGCAGCCGTGCTGGAAGAGTGGGTGGACTTGGGGCCCGTGCGTGAATACCTGCACTGCCAATTGCTGGGTGGTTTGGTGCAGTTGTTAACTGCAATGACCGGGCAAGAGCTTCCACAACAGTTGCGCATTGAATGGCCGTTTGATGAACCCGCATGGGCGCATGAATACCAGCGCATTGCGCAGCACAACAGCTTTGGTTTTTCTCAATTGCGTGTGGTGCTAAACAGCACACTGGTGAACAGCCCAAGCCTTGCTGCCGATGACGAAGCCTTGCAGCGCCTTCTTCGCGACTGCGACTTGCAGCTTCAACGCTTGCAGCAGGGCGATACTTTGGCCCAGCGCGTGCGCATGCAGTTGCAGAAAACAGAAGGCCCCATGCCCACCTTGCAAACCATGGCCGCCAAAGAAAACCTGACCGAGCGCACCTTCATGCGGCACCTTCAGGCCGAGGACACCAGTTTTCAGCAATTGCTGGACGAGGTGCGGCAAGAGCGCGCCTGCTGGCTGCTGGCGAACACCCACAACACGGTCGAAGACATCGCCTATGCCTTGGGTTACGAAGATGCCTCCAATTTCAGCCGAACCTTCAAACGCTGGTGTGGGCAAACCCCCAAGGCGTATCGCCAGGAACATTCATCGTGAAAGTAGCAGGGTCACCATAAATAATTTCTTAATGACGTAATATTCAGCTAAATTCGTAATGTTTTTGATGAATCAACCACCGAGGAATTGAAATGCCAGCAGCATTGTCCAACCACGCGCACACCAAGCTACTCGAGCCATTGAACCTGGGTTTCACCACCTTGAAAAACAGGGTCATCATGGGGTCCATGCACACCGGGCTTGAAGAAGAAGCGCCCGAGAAGCTGGCTGCTTTTTTTGCAAGGCGTGCGCAAGGCGATGTGGGCTTGATGATTACCGGTGGTTTTGCAACCTCAGAAACTGCTGTGCTGTGGCCCGGAGCAGGCCGAATGACCAGCGAGCAAGATGCCACACGCCACCGCACGGTGACCGATGCAGTGCACGCCGCGGGCGGAAAAATTGCCATTCAATTGCTGCATGCAGGTCGACAGGCCTACAACGTGAACATGGTTTCGGCTTCTGCCAAGCAATCCCCAATTTTTCCATTTACACCGCGAGAGCTCACAGCTGCTGAAGTTGAGCAGGAAATTGATGGCTTCGCCAACTCGGCCGCGTTTGCAAAAATGGCGGGCTACGACGGTGTCGAAGTAATGGGTTCCGAGGGTTATTTGCTGAACCAGTTTTTGACCGAGCGCGGCAATGAACGCACCGATGAATGGGGTGGCACTTTCGAGAAACGCATGCGTTTTCCGCTCGAGGTGGTTCGCCGCATTCGCGCCAAAGTGGGGGTTGAATTCATTATCGTGTACCGCATGTCGATGCTCGATTTGGTGCCTGATGGTCAAAGTCTGGACGAAACACTGCTGCTGGCCCGCGAACTGGAGAAGGCCGGTGTCACCATTCTGAACACAGGCATTGGTTGGCACGAAGCAAAAATTCCAACCATTGCCACGCAAGTACCGCGCGGCGCATTCACCTGGGCAACCCGCAAAATCAAGGAAGTGGTGTCCATTCCAGTTGCAGCGTCGAACCGCTTGAACATGCCTGGTGATGCCGAGCGCGTGTTGCAAAATGGCGATGCTGACACGATCGCCATGGCGCGCCCGTTTTTGGCCGACCCGGACTGGGTGCTGAAAACCAAAGAAGATCGAGTCAATGAAATCAACACCTGCATTGGTTGTAACCAGGCTTGCCTTGACCATACCTTTGGCGGCAAGCGTTGCAGTTGCCTGGTGAACCCGCAGGCCTGCCACGAAACAGAATTGATTTTTGTGAAAACCACAGCGAAGAAAAAAGTGGCGGTTGTGGGTGCTGGCCCGGCGGGTATGTCGTTCTCGCTCACCGCTGCACAACGCGGCCATGCCGTAACGCTGTTTGATGAAGCGCACGAAATTGGCGGGCAGTTCAATATTGCCAAGCAAGTGCCCGGCAAGGAAGAGTTTCACGAAACCATTCGTTACTTCAGCACCATGCTGAACAAGGAAGGCGTGACATTCCAATTGGGCAAGCGTGTGAATGCGAATGATTTGAAAGAATTTGATGAAGTGATTTTGGCCACTGGCATTATTCCTAATGTGCCCAGCCTGCCCGGTGTTGAACATCCCAAAGTCATGGGTTATCTCGACGTGCTGAAACACGGTAAAGCTGTGGGTCAGCGCGTGGCCATTGTGGGTGGGGGTGGTATTGGTGTGGATACCGCCGAGTTTCTAACCCATCACGAAAGCGAGCAATCGCCTTCCACTAGCATCGACGATTTTTGCGAATTCTGGGGCATTGATCGCGATCAAAAAGCACGTGGCGGCATTGCCGGTGTCAAGGCCAATCCAGAAAAAGCCACACGCCAAATTACCATTCTTCAACGCAAGCCCAAGAAGATTGCAGGCCCCGGAAAAACCACGGGCTGGATCCACCGTGCAGCGCTTGAAGCCAAAGGCGTACGCTTGTTGTCGGGTGTGGAATACATCGGTGTTGAAGACGCCGGTTTGCGCATTCGCACCCCCGATGGCGCCGAACACTTGCTGGAAGTGGACAATGTAATTGTGTGCGCAGGCCAGCACCCGAATCGCGAACTGGAAGAATCGGTGCGCGCCTTGGGCATGCCGGTGCACATTATTGGTGGCGCTTTCAAGGCGGCTGAACTCGATGCCAAGGAAGCGATTAACCAAGGTGCCCGCCTGGCCGCCGTGCTGTAAGCAATCAGTGTGACCAACAATCACGTTGTTTTTCCCACCGCGTACACGCGAACGCTTGCGCGGGAGCAGGGGCTGGACCACAAAGGCCAGCTTCTGTTGTTGAAGGGCACGCGGCTGGCCCCGGCCGATTTGCTGGAGCTGAACAAGTACATTGATGCCGACACCCAGGCCGTAATTGTGCGCAACGCCCTGCAATTGAGCAACAACCCGGCCTTGGGTTTGCGCTGGGGTGCCAATCTGCATTTGTCTGCACATGGGCCTTTGGGTACTTTGATTGCGTCGTCACCCACCTTGGGCCATGCCTGGAAAGCCACCGAGAAATTTCATGACATTCGTGGTGGCTTCGCCCGCATGGAAGGCCACATTGCCAGCGATCACTTCGCAGTAATTATCAATATGGGCATTGCACTGGACGAAGTAGGGCGCTTTTTATGCGAGGCTGTGCTGGCGACCATGGTGAATCACCTGGGCATGATTATTGGAAATTCCCGCCCCGCATTGCGCGTGGAGCTGGCGTATTCTGCCCCAGCCTATGCCACGCAATACCCGGGGTTTTTGCATGCACCTTGCCTGTTCAACAAACCCAAAACAAAAATTGTGATTCCCCATGGCTTGGCCTTGATGCCCAATCCAATGGCCGACCCGGAAACCCACGCCATGGCCTTGGCGCGCTGCGAGCAACTGCTGCTTGAACAGCGCAGGCCCAGCAGCTGGTCGGCACGGGTTACCGAGCTGATTCGCGGCAACCCAGGCCAAATCTGGACTTGCGAGCAAGTGGCCAAGCACTTTCATTTGTCCTCGCGCACCTTGATGCGCTACTTGCGCGATGAGGAAACCAGCTATCAAACCCTGCGCGATTCTGAACTGGCCCGGCAGGCCAAACTCAGTTTACTGGTCAGCAATAACTCGGTTGAGTCGGTGGCGCTGAGCTTGGGTTATCAAGAAGTGTCGAACTTTCGCCGCGCTTTCAAACGCTGGTTTGGCATGTCCCCGATAGAGTTCATTCAGCGCAACAGGGTAAATTAAGACAAGCTGTCACTATTTACCCCCATTCTGTCCAGCTTTGCCCTCGCCGAATTTGGTTTGCCCACGCATGATGAATTCTCTTTATTGAATTCATCACAAGGCACGCATGTTCACCAATTACTTCAATGAAACGCATGAAGAAGTGCGCCGCAACATTCGGCGTTTTGTCGAGCGCAATATTCAGCCCCACATCAATTCTTGGGAAGAGGCTGGCACCTTCCCCCGCGAAATTTACAAACTGGCTGGCGATGCCGGCATTCTGGGCATTGGTTACCCAGAGGAATTCGGCGGCAATTCCGAAGGCGATTATTTCATGAGCCTGGTGGTCACTGAAGAACTGCTGCGTGCAGGTTCGGGTGGTTTCTTCTCCAGCTTGATGTCGCATGGCATTGCCCTGCCACCGATCGCCAAATGGGGTAGCCCCGAGATGAAAGCGCGCATTGTTCCCGAAGTGCTGAGGGGCGACAAAATCATCGCCTTGGCGGTGACCGAGCCCGGTGGTGGTTCTGATGTGGCCAACTTGAAAACACGCGCGGTGGATTGCGGCGACCATTACAAAGTGTCGGGTTCTAAAACCTACATTACCTCGGGCATTCGCGCTGACTATTACACCGTGGCCGTGCGCACGGGTGGTGATGGCTACGGCGGCATCAGCATGTTGCTGATTGAAAAGGGCACACCCGGCTTCACAACCGGCCAGCCTCTGAAAAAAATGGGGTGGTGGTGCAGCGACACAGCCGAGCTGTTTTTTGACAATGTGGTGGTTCCCAAGTCAAACCTGATCGGTATCGAGAACGGCGGCTTCATGATGATCATGACCAACTTCGAAGCCGAACGTTTGGGCCTGGCCTGCTACTCAAACACCTTGTCTGAATTGGCTTTTAATGAGGCGTTGGCTTATGCAAAAAACCGCAGCACCTTTGGCAAGCCCTTGAGCAAACACCAGGTGATTCGCCACAAGCTGGCCGACATGGCCACACAACTGGAAGCCAGTCGCGAATTCACCTACCGGGTTGCAGCGCGCATGCAGGCTGGCAAGCCCGCTTTGAAAGAAGTGTCGATGGCGAAAAACTTTGTCACGAAAACATCGGATTTCATCACTTACGAAGCCGTGCAGATTTTCGGTGGCATGGGCTACATGCGCGAAAGTTTGGTGGAGCGTTTGTACCGCGACAACCGCATTGCATCGATTGGCGGTGGCACTTATGAAATCATGAATGAAATTATTGGCAAGCAGTTGGGCTTGTAAAAAGTTAAAGGAATACATACACCATGTTGGCAGATTACCCCTTGAAGTACCTGGCCTTGCACTGGCCCAATATTCGGTCCATGGGTTGGGCCGCTATTCGCAATGCAACACCCATTACACGCCCTGGCACCTTACCGGAATTGCCTGTGCACCACAGCATGAATGTGCCTGCGCTGAACAACGAGTTGCTGGACCAATACATGGCCTGGACAGGCGCACCCGCCAATCGCTACAGCAGCGACATACCCGCGCATTTTTGCAGCCACTGGGCCATGCCCATGCTGGCGAAACTGGGTAGCCTTGCGCCTTACAATTTGCTGTCTATTTTGAATCAGGGTTTGCGCATGCAAATTCACAAGCCTTTGAACCGCAATGAGTCGATCGCGCTGCGTGGCAGTTTAGTGGATGTGACCGACGACGGTGACAAAGTGCGCATTCACACCCGCGTACAGGCCAGCAACCCCAGGGGCGAACTGGCCATGGTCATCGACAGTTATTCCACTGTGCCCCGTGCCAAACCTGCAGGCAAAAGCAAAACCGCCAAGCGCGAGGAATTCGAATTCACCACCGCTGGCCATTGGGATGCAGAAGAGGAAGACGGTTTGGCATTCGCCATGCTGACGGGCGATTTCAACCCCATCCACACCATGAAGGCAGTGGGCAAACGCACCCGCTTCAAAAGCTGTATTTTGCATGGCTTTGGGCAATTGGCCCGAACCTGGGAAGTGTTGAACAACGCTGGGCATTCGTTGGCGGATCTGGATGTGCGCTGGATTAAGCCACTGCCATTGCCAAGCCCGCACATGCAAGTGCAAACAAGCAACACGAAAGATGCCGAGGGCTACACGCAACTGCGTTTGGCTTCAGCAGACGGCACACTTCACATGGTGGGGCGTTTCAAATGAAGTCGATTCGCAAGGCAGTGATTATTGATGGTGTCCGCACCCCGTTTCTCGATTCGGGTGGTGCGTATTCCCAATTAATGACGTATGAACTTGGTGGCAAAGCCATCGCAGGCTTGATGAGTAAAACTGGCATTGACTCAAGCCGCGTGGACATGCTGACCATGGGCACGGTGTTGCATGAAATTGAAACCTCGAACGTGGCCCGGGAAAGTATGTTGAGTGCAGGGCTTCCCGCCACCATTCCGGCTTACACCACCTCCATGGCGGGTTTGTCGGCCAGCGTGGGCTTTGCCAACTTGTGCGACATGATTGCGCTGGGTCGAATTGATGTTGGCATTGCTGCCGGGGTGGAAAGTTTCTCTGACATTCCAATTCGCTACTCGCAGAAAATTCGCCGTGCTGCCATGAAGGTTCGCCAGGATTCTTCCGCCAAAAATATTTTGAAGAACCTGGCCAAGCTTCGCCCTTCGGATTTGAAACCTGAAATGCCCACCGGCACTGACTTCACCACGCGTAAAACCATGGGTGTGTGCGCCGAGCAAATGGTGAAAAAATTCAAGGTGAGTCGTGAAGATTGCGATGCATTCACCGTGCGCAGCCACAAGCTGGCCATTGAGGCGATGAACCAAGGCCATTTCGATGGCACCATTATTCCTGTACAGGTGCCCGGTTTTCAACAGCCCATTACACAAGACAACACACCGCGCGAAGACAGTAATATTCAGAAGCTCTCGACCATGCACACCATTTTCAGCAAAAGCGGTGTGATCACTGCGGCCGGTTCTTCCCGCTTCACAGACGGTTCAGCCGCCTTGCTGGTGACCAGTCAGGAAGCCGCCCAGGAAATGGGCCTGCAGCCTTTGGCTGAGGTGGTCGATTATCAATTGGCCGCCGTGAAAGATCTCGAAACAGAAATGTTACTGGGTCCTGCGGTTTCAATTCCTGAACTGCTGGCGCGAAACAAACTGAGCATGGCCGACATTGATGTGTGGGAACTCCACGAGGCATTCGCGGCTCAAATACTTGTGAATTTGGCGTGCATGCAGCGTGGCGAATTCGCAGAAGAGTATTACGGTGGTGTGGTGCCCGGAGAGTTGCCACTCGCTAAACTCAATACCTGGGGTGGCTCGCTTTCGCTGGGCAACCCGTTTGCAGCCACGGGCATTCGTTTGCTGACCACGGCTGCAAAAAGATTAAAGGCGGAAAAAGCGAAGTACGCTGTAGTATCCAGTTGTGCGGGCGGTGGATTGGGTGCCGCCATACTAATAAAAAATATGGAGAAAAACACATGAGTGCAGCGCAGTACGAAAAATTCGAAACCCTCCTGGATTGCCTGGACCATTGGGCTGCCGCACAACCGAACAAGGTTTATTTCACCCAGCCTTTCTCGGCCGAGAAAACCGTGGACTACACCTGGGCGCAAGTGGCCGACCAGGTTAACCGAATGGCAGCGTATTTGCAGTCGCTCAACTTGCCCGAGAAAACCCACATTGGAATTTTGGGCAAGAACAGCGCGCACTGGATCATGGCCGACCTCGCCATTTGGCGGGCAGGGCATGTGTCCATTCCTTTGTACCCCACGCTGAATGCTGAAACCGCTGAGTACGTGCTGGACAACAGCGATTCAAAAATGATCTTCATCGGCAAAATGGACGAGCTGTGGCGCGTGGTCGAGAAGGGAATTCCTGTTGACATGCCCACCATCACTTTGCCTTTGGCGCCGCAATTGGCCCACGCAAAAAAATGGGACGACATTGTTGCCAGCACTGCACCCACACAAAACCCCGTGAAGCGCAGCAAAGATGAAATGGCCACCATGCTGTATACCTCTGGCAGTACAGGCAAGCCCAAGGGTGTGATGATTTCGTTTAATGCCATGATCAGCGCGCTGCGTGGCACATCGAAGGTAATGACCTTCAACAGCACCGACCGCATGATTTCTTATTTGCCGCTGGCCCATGCCGCTGAACGCGCCATTCTGGAAACTGGTTCGCTGTTCTATGGCTTTCATGTGTACTTCTCGTTTGGGCTAGATAGCTTTATTCAAGACTTGCAACGTGCGCGGCCAACCCTGTTTTTCTCGGTGCCCCGTTTGTGGACCAAGTTTTACAACGGCATTTGCGGAAAAATTCCGCTGGGTGTGCAACACGTCATTTTCCGAATTCCGATTCTTTCGGCTTTGTTCAAAAAATTCTTGCTGAAAAAACTGGGCTTGTCCGAAGTGCGCATGGCGCTGAGCGGTTCAGCGCCTTTGGCCCCCGCGCTGATGTCCTGGTATCGCAACCTGGGCCTGGATTTGCTCGAAGGTTATGCCATGAGCGAGAACTTCGCTTACTCGCATTGCAGCCTGCCCGGCAAGGTGCGCGTTGGTTACGTGGGCAACACCTACCCAGGCGTTGAATGCAAGATTTCCGAAGTGGGCGAGGTGCTGGTAAAAAGCCCCTGCAACATGATGGGTTATTACAAGAATCCCGAACTCACTGCGCAGTCGTACACCGAAGACGGTTTCCTGAAAACAGGCGACATGGGTGTGGTCGATGAGCAAGGACGCTTGAAAATCACTGGCCGCGTGAAAGAACTTTTCAAGACCAGCAAGGGCAAATACATTGCGCCTGTGCCAATCGAGAACCGCTTGAACGGTCATGAACTGATTGAAGCCGTGTGCGTAACTGGCCCCTCGTTTTCAAAGCCTTTTGCCTTGGTGATGTTGCCGCTTGAGGAACACAAAAAAGTGGAACAAAACCCTTCTGAGGCTGCACGGGTTGAAAGTGAAATGGCTGAATTGCTTCAAAATGTAAATGATCAGCTTGAAGCGCATGAAAAACTGAGTTGCATTGTGGTGGTGAAAGATTTGTGGAGCATGGAAAACGGCTTCCTGACGCCCACCATGAAAATCAAGCGCAATGTGATTGAGGAGCACTATTTGCCCAAGGCCGAGTCCTGGGTGAAGATGAAAAAGTCGGTCGTGATTGAGCAGTAAGTCAGTATTTTTACAGGCCCCAATTTGAGTGGGTGGTAGGCACTAAATTGCTTCGGTATTCTTAAGTAGTTAACGCATATTTGCACAATCAATAATGTGTTAACTATCTGTTTATCAAGGTGAAACAAATAGCCGACTCAAAAAGGGGTGTTGTATGGGGTTTAGTCGTTTTTTCGGTGCCAGCGTATTGAGCCTGGCCATTTTGGCAGGCTGCGGCGGTGGCGGTGGTGACAGTAGTGCTCCTGCGGCCGGCGGCGGTGGTGGAACCACCACTTCAGGGCAGCTTACCAATTCTCCAATTGATGGCGTGGGCTACAGCGCAGCGCCCAGTGGCCTGACAGGCACCACTACAGGTGGTGGCATGTTCAATTTCCAGGCTGGCGACACAGTGACTTTCAACATTGCAGGCCTTGAAATTGACGTACCCGGTGGAACCCGAATTACGCCACAAACCATTGCTGAATCATTGGCTGCTGGTAACGCAGCCACGCAATCCAATATTCTTGCAAACCTGGCTACGCTGTTCCAAACATTGGACAACGACGGTGATCCCGAGAACGGTTCGATTGCCATTCGTGAAGGCGCCACTTTGGGTAATACGGCTGCCTTGTTGGCCAACCTGGACGAAGCTCCTGCAACTTTTCAGGGCGAGTTGAGCACAGCCATTTCCAGTGGCGAAGAACTGCGTGACGAGGGCGAACCTCCCCCTACAGTGGTTACAGATGTTGAGGCCATGCTGCGTTTTTACCGCAACGAACTGCAAGGCAACTGGCGTTTGGTCAGCTCGGTTGAAGAGGGTGTGACAACCACAACGAATGCGAACTACCAGGTGTTGTTGAGCTTTGATGTAGGCAATGCGAATGCGGCGGAAGACGGTATCGTGAATTCCTTTGTATTCTCCGAGTACGACATCACAGACTCGATGGATCCATTTGCTTTCATTGGTGTCGGCACCACCAACTACAACGGCGAAACCGGCGAGTTTCAGTTTACGTCCTTGCCCATGCGCAGGTTGGTCTCTGGCTTCAACAACTCTTCAACAGAGAATGATGCTGCATTTTTCACATCAAAAATTGTACTGAGTGGTAATCAGCTGGAACTGACGCTGATTGAAGACAACATCACCATTGTGGCCACCTTCGAGCGTTTCAACAGCGTTAAAGACAGCTTGGTTGGTACTTGGTACGAGGTGTTTGCGGAAGGCGATCCTGGGGTTACGCCCACTGCGGCTCCTGACAATGGTCGAGTAACTTTCGGTTCCGATGTTGCTTCCATCTTCTACTACTTCCTGCCCGGTTCGCGAGTGATGCTGGTGTTCACCGATCTCGATGCAGAAATGACTTCAGATGAAAGAAACGGTGTGGTGTTGGCAAACTATTCGTTGAACAGTACTGGGACATCACTTACATTCACAGACATTCTGCTAGACACGGTCAGTGTTGATCCGGTGAATAATCCCGCGTTGGAAGCGGGTTTAACCGTGGCAGTGAGTGCAGCAATGCTGAATGACACCAACCGTGAATTGACCGACTCAAGCGACCCGAATGAGACAGATGTCTTTACCATCTTCCGCATTCTTTCACTGAGCGAACGCGTGGGTGAATTTGAGCAAGCAGCGCCAGCCCCGTAGGCGAAGCCGCAATATGTAATATTTCGATTCGCAAAACGTTTCTTCAAAAGCCCGGAGTTTTCCGGGCTTTTTTTATGCCAGCGTGCCTTCGCGGAAGTCTTGCAAGGCCTGCCGAATTTCCTGTTCAGTGTTCATCACGAACGGGCCGTACTGCGCAATCGGTTCATTCAATGGCTTGCCTGCAATCAGCAAAGCCTTGGCATCGGCTGTTGCTTCAAATACCACGCCATCGCCTTCATTTTTCAAAATGGCCATGCGTTTGTCGCCAATGGTTTGACCACCAACCTTCACTTCTCCACGGTAAACAAACACCACCGCATTTTGTTGGGCGGGTAAGTTTTGCACAAACTGTGAACCGGCAGGCAGGTGCAAATCCAGGTACAAAGGTTCTGTGCCCTCGCGGCTTACTGCACCTTCCACACCGTGGCTATTGCCTGCAATCACGGTTACAGCCACGCCCTCCGGTGTAGTGAATTGGGGCAGATCGGCGTTGGTGAAATCGCGGTACCAGGGCGCGCACATTTTGTCTTTCGCAGGCAGATTCAACCACAGCTGAAACCCTTCCATTACACCTTCTTCCTGCTGCGGAATTTCACTGTGAAACACCCCGCGCCCTGCGGTCATCCACTGCACGCCACCGTTTTCCAGCAAGCCCCTGTTGCCCTTGCTGTCCTCGTGCAGCATGCGGCCCGCAATCATGTAGGTGATGGTTTCAAACCCACGGTGCGGGTGGTTCGGAAAGCCCGCAATGTAATCGTTGGGGTTGTCGCTGCCAAAGTTGTCCAGCATCAGGAAGGGGTCTAGCCTGCGCTGCAGGTTTTGGGTAATCACGCGGGTCAATTTCACGCCCGCGCCATCGCTGGTGGGCTGGCCCGTAATGATGTGTTCAACCGAGCGTGGATTGCTAACTGGTGGTGTGTGCTTTTCGTTCATACATACCTCTTAATGAACTGGTGAATATTTCAATTTTACCGCACACCACAAGCGCAAGAACACCTTGTGGAACAAACACTTCTGCAGGGTTTCCCTAATTTCATATTGCAGTGCAAAATAATTAACGCAATTGAATCAAGGGTTTGCCCTGTTTCTAAAAACGAACGCTCGTTTGAAATTTAGAGTGTTTTTCTAACGTTTACAGTTGTTAATGCCGTAAATGATTGATACATTGATCAGTGTCAACGTTAGTACCAAAGCATAAAAATAGCTGCAACCAAAGGAGTACACCATGAAAATTATTCCAGTGCGCCGTGACGTCAAAATCAACCTCGACGAGTCCCGCATCAACAACTGGCACGAAGCCGGTGAACACGTTACTCATTTCTTCAATGCCTTGTCCGTGTTGTTCCCGGCTGGCGAGCGCTTGTTCATGGACTCCGTGCGCGCTTACAAAGATCAGGTGACTGATCCTGACCTGAAAAAAGCCATTACTGCATTCATCGGCCAAGAAGCGCTGCACAGCCGCGAGCATGAGGAATACAACGAGATGATGGACCGCAGTGGTGTGCCCGCATTGAAGCTCGATAAAATGCTGTGGAGCCTGCTGGGTGGTTTGCAAAAAGGCTTGGGCAAAAAATTGTCTTTGGCTGGCACCATTGCGCTGGAACATTACACCGCCATCATGGCCGACGCCGTGTTGAAAGATCCAAAAGTAACTGGCGAGAAATCAAACGAAGGTTTCAAGCAAATGTGGCAGTGGCACGCATACGAAGAAACCGAACACAAAGCAGTTGCGTACGACGTGTGGAACACAGTTGTTCCCGACAATGTGTACAACCGCTTCATTCGTCGTTTCGGCATGGTGCTGGCCACCATCATTTTCTGGCCTGTCATTATGTACTTCCATGCACGCCTGGTATTCGCCGACCCCAACACCAAGGGCAAGCACCTGCAAGGCTACAAAGCCGTTGCCAAAATGTTGCTGGGCAAGGAAGGCATTTTCCGCAACGCGATGAGCGACTTCTTCGACTACTTCCGTGCCGACTTTCACCCCTGGGACCATGACAACAGCCACTTCATGAAAGAGATCGACGCTTTCGTGGAGAAGGTCAACCAAGCCATGCGCAACCCCAACCCCGAAGTGAAAAAAGCAGTGCGTGCACGCATGAGCAAAGCAGTGACCAAGGCACCAGTGGCTGCATAAAAACAATAATTTTTTCTTCCTGAAAGCCGGACCATTCGTAGCGGGGTGGTCCGGTTTTTTTATTTCCGCGAGTTTTTTAGTTCAGTTTTACCGCCCTTCAAATGAGGGTGGTTGATTTTTCTGTTTACCTGAGAGTAAAGTTGGGTGCAGGTTTCACCGTTATTTGTTTATTGAACAGTGAGCGGAGTCGAGAGGATTGCTTGCTGAGGCGCACTAATTAATTTACCTTTGATTAAAGTTTAAAAAAATTCGCGTAACAAACCGACCACTGCGCATTGCGTTGGGCATTGACAGGCTTGCTGTCCCGCAGGCTCGCTTAGGAGTGTCATTATAAAAAATCGATATTTAGGAGCTATCGCTCTCTTCTTTTTTAGCCTCAGTGCAAACGCTGAAATCCCTCTAAACGCTGCAGAACAAAAAATGGTCGCAGAGAGCAAGGTAGAGCCTTGGATATTTGAGAAAAATGAGGGTGGTCTTTGGGGATACGTTACACGCGCACTACACCGCGATTTTACACGACGCATCCATAACAATGGTGCAAATGCCAAGGAGGCTCCGCTTAAGGATGCTTGCGTGCGTGAAGTAAGTGGATCAATTTACAACTCATGCACCTATCCGATATCTGTAGCCTATTGCTTTCCAAATCTGCCAATTGAAGCGGGAAGGGATGGTCAATGCAAAGCAGGCCATATTCAAACAGGATTTATTAACGCTGGGGCATCCATTCTTCCTCATGCATGGAGCGACCCAGTTGATGTTGATTGGATGGCATGCAAACTCCCCAAAGTACCCGTTGACGCCAAATACATCTCTTCATCGCAAAAGACCACTGGAGCGTGTGGTTTGTTAAAGAACCCCAGCGTTCTGTTCTCTGACGAAGTGGTTAGTCGTTTTTCTAAGTAAGACCATTCGAGTACTACTTCGAAAAATCTGCTGTGAAATGAAGCCCGAGGAGCATACCTCAAGCATGAAAATGGAACAGACAAATAACCCGATGCATGGGGTAACTCTTGAAACCATGGTCGTAAAGCTTGTTGAGCACTACGGCTGGGATGAGCTCGCCAATCGAATCAAAATCAATTGTTTCAAGAACGATCCTTCCGTGAAATCCAGCCTGAAGTTTTTACGAAAAACGCCTTGGGCCAGAGAGCAGGTGGAGCAACTTTACCTCGCTACATTTGCAGCACAAACTGAAGTGCGAAAAAGTTAAGTCCTCTGTCGCGCGGTGTAATCACACCAAGCTACCATCCCCCCACAATTTATAACCTCCCATTCCTTCTCTTTAAGGTGCCTTTTTTTAATTATTGCCAATGAACAAAAAGGTAGTAGTATCAAGTATGTACTGAACAACCAAACAAAGGTATTTCAAAAAACCGCAACTTAGAATTTGCCACATACCTCGAACGCTGGACCTACTGTAAAGTGGGCATTTTGATGTTTGTTTAAAAAAGTTGGAGATGTGTCATGGTCAAACTCGCGTTGTTCGTTCGTCTTGAAGCCAAGCCAGGTAAAGAGAAAGAGGTAGAGAACTTTCTACTAAGTGGTCTACCCCTTGTTCAGGCAGAGCCAGCTACTACAGCTTGGTTCGGTATTCGCTTGGGGCCATCAACCTTTGGCATCTTCGATGCATTTCCAGATGAGGCCGGGCGACAAGCTCATCTTTCCGGCAAGGTGGCAGCTGCGCTGATGGAAAAAGCGGGTGACTTGTTCGCCACGCCGCCATCAATCGAAAAGGTCGATGTTCTTGCGGCAAAGCTGCCGGGCTGACCAGGCCCACCACACAATTCTAAGGACCGACTTCAGGCATGAGTGACGAGTAATCGAATAATCCCATGCATGGAGTCACGCTAGAAAATCTCGTCGTGAAGCTTGTTGAACACTACGGCTGGGATGGTCTTGCCCATCGAATCAGAATCAACTGTTTCAAGAACGATCCTTCCGTTAAAGCGCGGTGTAATCACACCAAGCAACCACCACCCCGCAATTTGTAACCTCCCGTTCCTTCTCTTTAAGGTGCCTTTTTAAATTCGTTTAAAAGGTGCCGCATGGCAGTTATCCCCAACCAGATTAATCACGTTCAAGTTCGATTTCTGTCATGGATTTGATAAAGACGTGTGGTCAGAAATGAATAACAAGCTGCGCTTTGGCTTTGATCTCACCTCGAACGAATCCCAACCTTCCCAGGAAGTTTTTTCAGGTTAATTTGAAAATCACTCAACAAGGCATAGAGGAGTTCGCACTTTTACAATAGCTGACGACCTTGACACCTGAACTGGTGCGATTAGATCTCCAACGCTGAAGGGCTCAAGAGTGAGCGAACCTACAATTTAGCAGTCGCTCAAAAGTCTTGTAATCTCGAAGTTGATCATCTTCAACTTCCAGTCAAAGAGAACAACGCCCAAATTGTTCAACCCGCAAGAAAAGAGTGTCTTGTACAAAACATCAAGACCTGCAAATTCGTAGTACTTGAAAACCCGAATGCAGACGGCTCTGAGCCCATTTATGAAATAGCTGCGTTCTCTGCGGTTTCGAGAAACTCAGCATTGATTGATCGCGTGGCCCGCGAGCTAATGCTGGACGGTCGGTTGATACGAGCCATCATGTATATGGAAACAACTCACGGTTATTACGATGCGCCGTTGGCGATTCTCGGGATGAACAAATCTGTTCTTCCGATGAATGTGAACGTGGAGTACTGGGGTAGCACATTTGGTAACCGCCAAGCTATGAATGATCCGTACAAGAACATCAGAGCTGGCGCAGAAATTCTCAAGCGGATTACCGCAAATGTTCCTCAGGGTACTTCGGTTCGTCACATAGCTACTTTGTACAACAACATCAATGCTCAACGTGTGAGTGATTACGGCGCCCGCGTAGAAAAAATCTATCTAGCACAACCATGGCTTCGGAAGGCAGAAAAATGAAACTGCTTAAAGGTAAGGCATTGATTGTGGCCATGGCATGTGGCCTCGTTCTGGCAAGCGTGATGATCGCTCTGGGTTTCTCACACAATTCGCAGTCGGAGTTTTATCTTTCAAGTGGCGGTATCGATTACAAATACTCTCTTGGCCTCTTCAGCCTTTGGTTTGTAATTGGCGCCATGGGAGGATTGTTGATGTATTTGTTGTTCAGCTTTCTGATGAAACTTTTCTCCCGATCAAAGTTGAATAACTTCTGATCAACTAAGCATGTAATCGTTCCAACAAAAAAGCCAGGCACTTTTCAGCACCTGGCTTTTCCATTTCTAACTGCTAAACAAACTTAAGCAGCTTTCACCTTCAAGCGCCATGCGTGCAGCAGTGGCTCGGTGTAACCGGCAGGTTGTTCCATGCCTTTGAACACCAAATCACATGCAGCCTTGAACGCGGCTGATGTTTCAAAGTTGCCAGCCATGGGCTTGTAAGCGGGGTCACCGGCGTTTTGCTGGTCAACCACGGCGGCCATGCGCTTCATGGTTTCCATGGCCTGGGCTTCAGTCACAATGCCGTGAAGAATCCAGTTGGCAATATGCTGGCTGGAAATACGCAAGGTGGCTCGGTCTTCCATCAGGCCCACATTATGGATATCAGGTACTTTCGAACAACCCACGCCCTGGTGTACCCAGCGAACCACATAACCCAAAATACCTTGGGCGTTGTTGTCCAGTTCCTGCTGCTTTTCTGCATCGCTCCAGTTGGTGTTGGTGGCCACTGGCACTTGCAATAAGTTGGCCAAAATGCCTGGGCGTTCTGCGTCGGCATCAATCTTTTCCAGCTCGGCTTGAACAGCCGCTACGCTAACTTGGTGGTAGTGCATGGCGTGCAGGGTTGCAGCCGTTGGGCTAGGTACCCAAGCGGTATTCGCACCAGCTTTGGGGTGGCCAATTTTCTGTTCCAGCATCGCCTTCATCAGGTCGGGCATGGCCCACATGCCCTTGCCAATTTGCGCACGGCCTTTCAGGCCACAGCTCAAACCAACCAGCACGTTGCTGCGCTCGTAAGCGGCAATCCACGCGCTGCTCTTCATGTCGGCTTTGCGAATCATTGCGCCTGCGTGCATGGCAGTGTGCATTTCGTCGCCAGTGCGGTCCAAGAAGCCAGTGTTGATGAATGCCACGCGGCTGGCAGCAGCAGCAATACAGGCCTTCAGGTTAACCGATGTGCGGCGCTCTTCGTCCATAATGCCCAGCTTTACGGTGCTGTCGGGCAGGCCCAGCAGCTTTTCTACATGGGTGAACAATTCGGCAGCAAAGCCCACTTCAACCGGGCCGTGCATCTTGGGCTTCACGATGTAAACAGAACCCTTGCGGCTGTTGCGAATGCCGTTCACGCCATTGCCTTTCAGGTCGTGCAAAGCGATGGTGGTGGTCACCACTGCATCCAGAATGCCTTCAGGAATTTCTTTGTTGTCGCCCCACAAAATGGCAGGGTTGGTCATCAAGTGGCCCACATTGCGCAAGAACAACATGGAGCGGCCATGCATGGTCACTTTCTCGCCATTCACGCCAGTGTAAACACGGTCGGCATTCAAGCCACGGGTGAAGGTTTTACCGCCCTTGCTCACGCTTTCTGTCAGGGTGCCTTTCAAAATGCCCAGCCAGTTTTTGTAAGCCACAATTTTGTCTTCAGCGTCTACGGCTGCAACAGAATCTTCCAAGTCCAGAATGGTCGACAACGCTGCTTCCAGCACCACGTCGGCCACACCGGCTGCATCGCTTGAACCAATCGGTGTTGAGCGGTTAATGATGATGTCGGCGTGAATGCCGTTGTTCACCAGCAATACGGAAGAGGGTGCTGCTGCGTCGTCTTGGAAGCCAACCAGTTGCACGGCATTCTTCAGGCCAGCAGTGTTGCCGTTTTGCAATTTAACCTGCAACTTGCCACCAGCCACTGCGTAGCCAGCTGCGTCTTTGTGTGAAGCGCCTTCCAGTGGGAAGGACTGGTCCAGGAAGTTGCGTGCAAACTCAATTACTTTCGCGCCGCGCACGGGGTTGTAGCCACCTGCGCGTTCTGCACCGCCTTCCTCGGAAATTACATCGGTGCCATACAGTGCGTCGTACAGGCTGCCCCAACGTGCGTTCGCAGCGTTCAGTGCATAGCGTGCGTTCAAAATGGGCACTACCAACTGGGGGCCAGCTTGTGTGGCCAGTTCGCTGTCTACATTGGTGGTTGTGGCTTGCACTTTGGCAGGCTGTTCAACCAAATAACCAATCTTCTTCAGGAATTCCTGGTAAGCGGCCATGTCGGCGATGGGGCCGGGGTTGGCTTTGTGCCAAGCGTCCATTTCCAGCTGAATGCGGTCGCGTTCGGCCAGCAAGGCGGCGTTCTTGGGCGCCAATTCGCTCACGATGGCGTCGAAGCCTTTCCAGAAACCAGCCTGATCAATGCCGGTGCCGGGCAGCACTTCATTGTTGATGAAGTTGTACAGTGGGGTGGCTACTTTCAAGCCATGCACGGTGGTGCGTTCTGTCATTTTGAAACCTCGAGCTGTTGGAATAGGTGATTAGCCTGTGATTGTAAAGGAATTGGGTATCATTCTGACATGCTTGGAATCGTCACAAGCGCGGATGATTAGTCATTTCATCTTTAACTTTTTTGCAAAACTCTGGAAAACCCCAATCCAATCATTGCAGCGTAGCGCTCCACGCCATTTCGATGCTGGTTACTATCTAGAAATCAACTCGGGGTAGACATGCGGACTTTTGATTACATTGTGGTGGGTGCGGGCACGGCAGGTGCTTTAATGGCCAACAGGCTGAGCGCCAACCCCAACAATTCGGTGTTGCTGCTGGAAGCGGGCGGCAAAGACAACTACCACTGGATCCACATTCCGGTGGGGTACCTGTATTGCATCGACAACCCACGCACCGATTGGCGTTTTAGAACCGAGCCCGATGCAGGCCTGAATGGCCGCTCGCTGATTTACCCGCGCGGCAAAACGCTGGGCGGTTGTTCCAGCATCAACGGCATGATCTACATGCGTGGTCAGGCCCGCGATTACGAAAGCTGGGCTGCCCAAACCGGCGATGACGCGTGGAACTGGGAAAGTTGTTTACACGACTTTCTGGCCCATGAAAGCAACTGGCGTTACGACAACCCGCATGCCGAATTGGCCGACACTGAATTGCGCAAGTTTCACAGCGGCCAGGGCGAATGGCGCGTGGAAAAGCAGCGTTTGCGCTGGGAAGTTCTGGAAGCCTTCTCGCAGGCGGCGCAGCAAGCGGGCATTCCGGCCAATGAAGACTTTAACCGTGGCAACAATTTTGGCGTGGGTTACTTTGAAGTGAACCAGCGCAGCGGCTGGCGGTGGAACACGGCCAAAGCCTTCTTGCGCCCCATCATGAAACGCCCGAACCTTACGGTGTGGACCCATGCGCAGGTTAAAAACTTGTCAATCGAGCGAAACCCAAGTGGCGAGCTGGTGTGCAACGGCGCAGTTGTGATCAAGGCTGGCGAAGAAGTGGTGGTGAAGGCTGTGCGCGAAACCGTGCTGTGCGCAGGCGCCATTGGTACGCCGCAAATTCTTGAACTGTCGGGTATAGGGCAGGGCAGTTTGCTGCAACAACACGGCATCGACGTGAAGCTCGACAAACCCGGTGTGGGCGCCAACCTGCAAGACCACCTTCAAATTCGCGCGGTGTTCAAGGTGCAAGGTGTTAAAACCCTGAATACCTTGGCCAACAGCTTGTGGGGCAAGGCTCAAATTGGCATGGAGTATGTGTTCAAGCGCAGCGGGCCCATGAGCATGGCACCCTCGCAACTGGGTGCTTTCACCAAAAGCAGTGCTGACCGGCCATACCCGAACATTCAATACCATGTGCAACCGCTTAGCTTGCCCGCGTTTGGCCAGCCTTTGCACAACTTCAATGCCTTCACGGCCAGTGTGTGCAATTTGAACCCCACAAGCCGTGGTGCTGTGCACATCAAGAATGGCAATTTCTCCGATGCACCTGCCATTTCTCCGAATTACCTCAGCACAACAGAAGACCAAAAGGTGGCGGCCGATTCCCTGCGCGTAACGCGCAACATTGCGCAACAACCCGCTTTGGCCAAGTACCAGCCCGAGGAGTTCAAGCCTGGTGTGGAGTTTCAAACTGATGAGGAACTGGTAAGGCTGGCCGGCGACATTGCCACCACCATTTTCCACCCGGTGGGCACGGCAAAAATGGGTGCAGCCAATGACCCCGCTGCGGTGGTTGATTCGCGCTTGCGCGTCATTGGTGTGAAGCATTTGCGAATTGCCGATGCCAGCGTAATGCCGACCATTACCAGTGGCAACACCAACAGCCCCACGTTGATGATTGCGGAGAAGGCAGCTAGGTGGATACTGAACGGGTGATTCAATTCTCGTGAGAGGTTTGGTCTTTCTTTTTGTTGCGAGTAACGTTGATTTTTAAATTCAATTTGTATCGTGATGCGATACAAGATACAATTTATGATCAGCAGTTTTGCACACAAAGGACTCGAGAAATTTTTTCGTTCGGGCAGCAAACGTGGAATAAACCCCGAGCATGCGGAAAAACTGCGACGACAATTGTTTAGGCTCGATGTGGCCAGTTGTCCTCAGGACATGAATATCCCCGGCTGGAAGCTGCATCGTTTGTCAGGTGAGCTGAAAGATCATTGGTCCATTTGGGTCAGCGGTAATTGGCGTCTAACTTTTCGCTTTCAAGGCAATGATGCTGAAGTTGTTGATTATCAGGATTACCACTGAGTGGACAGTCGATCAAAACATGAGCAGGTTTGAACAATTATGAGTAATATGCACAACCCCCCACATCCCGGGCTGACCATCAAGTTGGATGTATTGCCCTCTCTTGGTATTTCTGTGACCGAAGCGGCTTTGCAACTTGGTGTGTCCAGAGTCGCATTTTCCCGGATGATTAATGGAAAAGCAGCGATCAGTGCAGACATGGCGATCCGCCTTTCTCAATGGTTGGGTGGGGCGCCCGAGTTGTGGTTGCAGCAACAACTTCAATATGATCTTTGGCATGCCAAGCAGGCGAGTAAATCCAAAGTGCGCCGCTTGATTGCTGCCTGAATAGAGGAAGAAAATGAACGAAGTCATCATCAACAAAGAACCCGTTGAGCTATACAAAATCCTGAAGTTTCAGGGTTGGTTGTCCAGCGGTGGCGAAGCCAAGAACGTGATTGCCGACGGCCACGTGCTGGTCAACGGTCAAATTGAAACCCAGAAGCGCAAGAAAATTGTGGGTGGCGATGTGATCGAGTTTGACGGGGTGAAGTACACAGTTAAACTGGGTTAAGCGTTTAAGTTCTACGCGTTCTCAACAGTAAGGCAGTACGGTCATGGCAGTAAAAGACCAGGCAGTTTCAAATCAATCCCGGTGTGTTGAAGTGTATTTCGACGGCTCATGCCCCATGTGCCGCCGCGAAATTGCGGTGTACCAAAACATGACCCCCGATCAGCCCATTGCTTGGGTTGATGTGTCCAAACCCGAAACGCAACTTCCCCAAGGCCAGTCCAAAGAAAAGCTCATGGCGCGGTTTCACACGCAAACGGCGCAAGGTGAGTTGCTCAGTGGCGCGGCTGCCTTCGTGCATGTGTGGGCGCAATTGCCGGGCTGGCGGATGTTGGCTTGGCTTGCCAAAGTGCCGGGCATGTTGTGGGTGATGGAAAAGGCCTACAACGGTTTTTTGCCTGTGCGCCCGAAAATTCAGCGGTTCATTTTGAAATTCGACACCAGCCATTTGCCGCCAACATTGGTGGCCGATATTCGCACCGACCACGCTGGTGAAACCGGTGCGGTGTGGATTTACAAAGGCATTCTGGCGGTGTCCAAAGACCCGGAAATTCGCGCTTTTTCCAGTGAACACTTGCAAACTGAACAGCGCCATTTAAACGCAATGAATGAACTGCTGCCCGTGTTCAGGCGTAGCTGGTTATTGGTGCCTTGGCGCATTGCAGGATTCATCACAGGCGCTTTGCCAGTGTTGTTTGGGCAAGCTGCGGTGTACCGAACCATTGCCGCAGTGGAAACTTTTGTGAACCTGCACTACCAGGAACAAATCGAGAAGCTGAACGCATTAGGTACTCACCAAGCGCTCAAGGCGCAGTTGATTGAGTTTCAAATGGACGAATGCGCGCACCGCGATGAAGCCGCCGCAAAAACAACAAAGCCCGGCGGTTTGTTCGCCAGGCTTTGGGTGGGTGCCATTGGTACAGGCTCCAGGGTCGCGGTGACCTTGGCCCGCTTTATCTGAAAGGTTTAGCCAATCAAGCGGCCAGCGCCGGTTTTTGAACCTGGCGCACCAAGGCTTGCAAGCGCTTGCGCTGCAGGCGCATTTCAACTTCCATGGCCTTGAATTTCGCTTTGTACGCTGCCAATGTATCGCCGTTCTTAATGGCGTTTTTGGTGTCCTGGTACCAGGCTTCTTTCAGCTTGGCCCATTCTTGCAAGGCTTTGCTGTAGTGCTCATATTCCAGCGCCAAGCGGGCTTTCATGGCATCCACGTGTGCTTGCATGGTAGAAGGGTGGGCCAGCATTTTTTCTTCGGCACGCTTGAATTGCATCGCAATGCGTGCTTTTTCAATGGCGAATTTGTCGCAGCGCTTCAGGTTCTTGGTCAAACCTACATACGACAAACCGGCGATCAGCCATTTCGTGGGGTCAATGTGAAACCACTTAATGCCGTTGCGGTAGTCGTACTGAAACAGGTGGTGGTAGTTGTGATAGCCCTCACCGTAGGTGAAAATCGCCAGGAAATCGTTGTCGCGGGCTGTGTTTTCATCGGTGTAAGGGCGGCGACCCCAAATGTGCGCCAGCGAATTGATGAAAAACGTGGTTTGGTGGGACCACACCAGGCGGGCCAGGCCACCCAGCAGCACAACACCCCACAAATCGCCCACCAACAGGCCAAGCAACACTGGCAAGATGAAGTTGATGCCCAAGGCCAATGCGGTGTAGTGCTTGTGCTGGAACATCACCAGCGGGTCTTTCAACAGGTCGGGTGAATTGCTGAAATCTTCTTTGCCCGATTCATATTTGCGGATCATCCAGCCCATGTGCGAGAACCAGAAACCACGCTTGGCCGAGTAGGGATCATTTTCCGTGTCGTCCACATGGCGGTGGTGCGTGCGGTGGCCCGAGGCCCAAACCAGAACGCTGTTTTGAACGGCCATGGTGCCAAAGAACATCAGCACGAAGCGAACCGACCAATGCGCCTCGTAAGTGCGGTGCGCCCAAAGGCGGTGGTAACCGGCGGTAATTGAAATGCCATTCAGAATTGCCAATACAACGAACGACACCCAGGCAGCCGTGCTGTAGTCGTTGAACCAGGCGTAGGCCGGTACAAGAATGAGTGCAGCGATGGTGGTTCCAAACAGGGTGATTGCGCCGGGCCAGTGGATCGGGCTATTGGGGTCAACTCGAGTGGTCATTGAAGGTTGGTTTTTACCAGTTGGTTCAAAGGATGATGAATCATACTGATTCTTGGCCTTCTGATGAACCCCAATTTAAATATTTAATAATTGTTCTTATTTGTTGAGGTTCTGCCGCAACGAAATCGTAAATTTCGATGCGGCAAAAAGTAACACTTGTACACTGAGTGTCGGAAGTTTACCGGGGCACTTGTTAATTCGCGCCAGTCAGTTCACCGCCCAGAATGTCGATCAAACCGGGGATCAACTTGCGCAATTCGCCGGTCATCAAGTCAAAGTCCGAATCGAAGGCGTCGTCATCAGCGCTCAGGGCGGCTTGCTCCTTGATCACATCCAAAGGCGCAACCCGTTTTACCTGCAGGTTCTCATGCAGTACAAAAGAAACCTTGTCGGCCCAGGTCATGGCCAGTTTGGTTACATCCTTGCCACCCTTAATGTGTTTGGCAATTTCCTCGGCTTCCAGTGAATGCTTCACGTAGCGCACGGTGGCAGCCTGTTCGCCACGGCTTTTTAGTTCGCAGTCCTGGTCGATGGTAAAGGGTGGGGGGTTGTCATTTTCGGCCAGCCAGGCGGTCATGGCCACCGTGGGCGATGTTTTGGTTTTCACCAAGGCCATGGCCACACCTTCTACGCTTTTCATCAGAATGCCCACCAGTTCATCGGCTTTGGCGGGGCTGGCTGCATCAATCACCAGCCATTTGCCCTCAGTGTCGATCCAGGCATTGATCCGGCTGCGAATTGCGAAGGCACGGGGTAGCAACTCATCCGTCACGCCTTCCTTGATTTCTTTCATTTGCTTGCGGCCGGGCTTGTAACCCTCGCGTTCTTCAATTTCAGCGGCACGTGCCTTGGTGAACTGGTTGATCACCGTGCTGGGCAGCAGCTTTTTTTCCAGACCCAAAGAAATCAATAACTGCTTGCCACTTTTGTGTACAAAAGGCTCGCCTTCGGTTTTGGGAGAAACCCAGCCGCGTGTTTGTAAATCCATGCCGCCGCAGGCTTGCAGCGCTTGTTTGGCCAGTTTGTCTTCCAGCGACTCGGGTGTTTCTTCCCATTTGGTAAGGCGAAAGATGAACAGGTTTTTAAACCACATGCTTAGGATCCGTAGAGTAAAGATTGGGGCACGCAGTGTAACGCAAAACAAAGTTGCGGGTGATTTCAATTCCAGTACTATAAGGGCGATTTCTAACCTTCATTTGCGGAGATTCCTTGTTGCCCAGTTCTGGCTACGGCCCCCAACGCATTGTTTGCCTCACCGAGGAAACCACCGAATGGCTTTACCTGTTGGGTGAAGAACACCGAATTGTTGGTATTTCCGGTTACACGGTGCGCCCGCGCAAGGCACGCCTTGAAAAACCCAAGGTTAGCGCATTCCTTACCGCCAAAATTGATCAAATTCTGGCCTTGAAACCCGATTGTGTATTCGGCTTTTCTGATCTTCAGGCCGACATTGCCAGCGCCTTGATTCGTCATGGCGTTCAAGTCACGGTGTTCAATCAACGGTCTGTGCCTGAAATTTTCAGCATGATGTATCAGGTCGCAGCCATGGTGGGTGCTGCCGAGAAGGGCTTGCAGTTGATCGCCGACATTCAGGCGAAAGTAGAGGGCATCCGGGCGGAAACCCGCCAATGGGCAGTTCGCCCCAAGGTTTATTTTGAAGAATGGGATGAGCCGCCCATTAGTGCGATTCGATGGGTCAGCGAGTTGGTTGGAATTGCCGGGGGTGATGATTGCTTTCCCGAACTGGCCACGCAAAGTTTGGGTAAAAACCGAATTATTGCCGACAGCGCAGAAATTGTTCGTCGAAATCCCGACATCATCATTGGTTCATGGTGTGGAAAGAAGTTTCGCCCGGAAACCGTGGCTGCACGGGCAGGGTGGGGCGATGTGAATGCCGTGAAAAACAGGCAGATTGTCGAGGTGAAATCGCCTTTGATTTTGCAGCCCGGGCCTGCGGCACTTACAGACGGCTTGGCCGCCCTGCATGAAATCATCAAACAATGGCATTTCCTTGAAAAAAGGAATACCTTGTAATTTTTTACAGAAGTTGTAATGTTAAATGCCAAGGTGCGGAGGATTTCAGCATGAACGGACTCAACCTGACAAGGCCACGGCGTTCAACACGGATACTGGCGGTGATTTTCACCATGGTCGCTGTCTTGGTGATCAGCTTTTGCGCGGCAGTCATGTCGATTATTTACATGCATGCCGATGAAAATGGCATGGTTCCCAAGGCGTTTTCGCTTAGCAATCAGCTCTCGCAACCCGTGATTACTATTCTTCCGTCACAGCAGCCGGGTCCTGACGTGCCCGAGCGTTCGAAGCCCCAGTACCAAATTTAGAGGATGATTTTGTCCGGGTGCGGGCCGATTTCATGCCGATTGGGTTGAGCGTCCAGAATCGTGATCCGTTCAGGATCAAAGCTGGCGATAAAGTGGTGCTTGCCTTCCGGCGTGGTCGTAAAGGCAACCGGGTGCACCAGTACCGAGCACTGAAGCAAGTCGAATACCACTGGCAAATGTTCGGGACATTCCGGCATGAAGCGGAAGGGTTTGCGCCAGTCCACTTCGTCATCGGACAGGTTTTTAAAAGCGCTGCACGTTCTGTAAATGTCGGCAACCTCAGACACCACCTCTTTGGACACACGCGACAAATTGACAAACTGGGCGCCGGTGTCCTCTCCAATGTCTTCAAGATGAACCACGCCAGGTTTGCGAGGCGTTTCTATGCCCACGGTGATTGTGGCTGTTGAAAAATAATGTCCCGATTTTTGAGCCTGTGCCAATAGCTCGCCCAAGGCCATGTAGGCATTGCGGTTGCCATACAGCGCATTGAAGTAATTCTTCGGCATGCGGCCTGCAACCGGCAACTTGTAATCAGAAAGTTTCAACTGGCTGGGTGGGGCTTTGGGGCCGCTCCACACTGCAATCAGTTTGACCTCGGTGTATTCCATGTTGTGTTCATGACGCCATGTGTTTGTATTTGAGTGGATACTTTTGAATCAACAACTTCACTGCGTCTGTATCACTAAGCGGTGGCACCTGATTGCGTGCTCTGTACTCTTGATGAACAATATCCAGCCACAAGTAACACACCTCGGGTTCTTCCATTCCGCTGGACAGCATGTGATGCAGCCTTTCCAGCACAATGCCGACTTGCGGTGTGGCATTTCCAGACCCGTTTAGCCACCTGTAACCTGAACCCGCGCTGCGACCCAACAATTGACCAAATGTACTTTCAGTCACTTTGGTTTTTCCGAACACCCTTTGAAACATTTTGTAGGTGTCTTCCAGGCTGAGTTCATTGTTCAAAGGCACCAGAGACTCGTGGGTTTCGTACAGCCGTAAAATTAATGCAACGGTTGGATCTAGCAATTCATCGCTTGAGCTTCCCACCGCAGGGCGAACAATCGAATTGAATTTCGCCTGAGTACTAATGCCGAACAAGGCACACATTTTGGATACGGTTAAACCGTATTTCTGTTTGAACAGGTTGAGATAGGCACCTGTACGTGGTTTGTTTTTATTGTTAATTTGAGGCATGACGCGTGATAAAGCAATCTCGTTGGTTAGTAATGATACGGAATTCCGGCACTGAAATTGTAATTTGAGTTAAAAAAGAATATTTAACACAAATAGACAACGCACCATGTCGCTTCATGGTTGACTAAAAATCGTTCAAGTGAATGAAATAAATCACTTTTTTGAGTTCCAGTGCACCACTTTTTCTCGGATGTCAAAATGTACATGGCTGCGATAAATCCCAACCCCCCCGAATGCGGGGTACTGTAGGATTTTAGCCAATTGATCAATATTCACACCAATTGGTTTAATGTCCATGGCAAAAAACTGCCCACCGGCATCGGGTAGATGTCGGGAGTTTCTGGCGGCGCCTTCCACCACGGAATTGGTCTGTTGGGTTCGCAAACCCGAGGTAACTTCGAACACGGTGTAGGCATGGTGTTCAGCCAAAACCACCTGGGCCCATGCCGCCAGTTGCAACATTTCAATGTTGGGTATTCCAACACGATTTGCTCGAATGTCCCTTAACAACCAGGCCGCGGTGCGAAAACCTTCTTGTGTGCTGAAATCGATTTGAAAGCGGTCAGAACCACGCTGAACATCCAGCAGCGTGTAGCTTGGGGACTGTGTGGCCCATGCCAGTTTGTCCAGGTGTGTCACCAACATTGCCGATGAAACGCCGGCCAGGAATTGACGGCGGTTCATGTCTACTGAATAGCCGGGGGAGTGCATGTTTGGTTGCCGTTGTTGCAGCAACTACTGAGAATGGACAACTGAGCAGGCGGGTTGGCATTCGGGTTGTACACGCAGCGAATAAATGAGCTGCCAGCACCGCCATTTCCGCCGCCACTATTTGAGTCGACGGCGACAAAACGGTATCCCACCGGCGTGTCACTGAATGTCACTGTGGTGCACGCGAACTGGTCTTGAGTCCAGTTCAGGGTTTGGTTGCCCCGGCAAAAGTCAACATCGGCAATGGGGTTGCGTGTGTCAAAACGAGAGGCCAGTGCACCCACTCGAACTCCGGGCAAACCTGCGGGTGTTGTTGAGTCGGTTACTCGGTCACCATCAATGTCCAGTGCCACTGTGAAGTTGCCGCCAGCACTCACTGCAGGAGTATCGGCTAGCAATGTGACAAAACCATTGCCGCCCATGAAGCTCAGCATGTCGCCCGCAATGTCGCTGTCGAATTCGCCCGCAGTGGGATCTTGCGCGCCAATGGTGACTGCCTGGCTCAACGTAATGTAACCCTCAATGCGGCAGTTATCTGCTGCGACCGAACAGTTGGCCGGAAGCACGGACAGACGGGTAATAAATTGACCATTCGATGCAGCAGGGCGGTTCACAAAACTTGCAGGCAGCAGACCTACATCAATCAGGTTTTGCATTGTGGGAGTCAATTTGCTGCCTTCGTTACCATTGACCGGGTTCTCAGGAATGGTCACGTCGGTAATGCCGTCGTTGTTCAGGTCGACTCGCAAATCGCCTGGGGCGGACAGGCCACGCCGGTAAAGATCAGTGTAAGAATTCAGTGCGTTGCCAACCTGGTTAAGCTGGTCGGCTTGTATTTTTGCGACAGAAGATTTCGCAGAACGTGCTTGTTGCTGAACCACTGCGAAAGCAATGATTGCACTGATGATCAGCACCAGTGCCAATTCAATGCTGAGAAAGCCGGTGTGGTTTTTGTTGCTCTGTTTCAGTGAGTCAAGCATGTGCAAGCCGCCTTGATTCAAATGAACAAGGGGGCAATGCTGCCCCCTTGAGTATTTCAATTGATGTGATTAACGACGTGCAAAAACGAACGACAAAGTTGTAGTGTCGCCGACACAAACTTCATCAAGTGATGCCACTGGCAGTGAGCCGTTAACCGTATCTTGACCGTTAACCGATTGAACTTGACCAGATACGCTCAAAGAGATGTCCGCGCATTGATTAGAGGGTACATCGGGCCATGTCAACGTTACAGTTTCGCCATCGGCTGCGCCCGTCATTGTGATTTCACCAGCTCCGCTGTAGCTGTTTTTTGCCGGTACTGTGGCAACAGCGCTAGCTTCCAAAATAGCCAGTTGAATGGCGTTTGCCTCCGTGAACCCAGCATAACCAGTTGTGATCCCAACTTTTTGTTTGGTCTCAGTAATGACTTCTGTCAATTGCTTGATGTTGTCTTGAACTTCATTGCGACGCTGGTTATTTTGAAATGCAATAAATGCTGCAGCAGCAATAATCGCTGCAATGATCAGGCCGATTGAAACTTCAATCAGGGTAATACCGCTTTGTTTGCGGCGGGCATTCAGTGTGTGTGATGTCATCATTTTTGATTTCTCTCCGAAGGGAAATTGTGTAGTACGTGTTGGCCCAAGCATTCCGTATATATACCAACAGACGAATTAATTGTAGATTAAATGCGTGCTGTGTCAAGCACTTATTTCAACGCATGCGTTGCATTCTTTTCACAGGGTCCAGTTCTTCGGTCATGCTTTGGCTGATCGACAGTTGCCCCACGTACAAAAACACCACCACAGCCGCTGCAACGCTCAGTAAAACAGCATTCAAACCCTTGGCGGTGTTGCCAATTTCATTGCGAATGTCCTCACCACCCTCAGTGCCAAGCTGAATCAGAATTTTGTCGAATTGCGGGTTGTTTCTTATGGTGGTGGCCAGGCGAGCCAGCAGTTTCGGGCTCATCAATCCCTTGCTGAACGCAGGAATGTAATCGGTCGGAGCCACGTTCAAGTGGTTCATGATCTTTTTCAAATGCCAGCGCATCCACGGGTCGGCGTTGCGTTTCAGTGTGTCGAGTGCTGAAGACAGGGTGGCACCACTTTTCAACAACACCGCCAGTGAGGTGACCAACAAGCTGACCTGAAAGTCGCGGTAAATCGACAGTGGCAACAAAAACGGCGCAACCGGAAACAGCAAGAAGCCCCAGCCCTGTGGCACTTGCTCCAATTGGCTTCGCAAATTGCCTTTCCAGCGGGGCAGCGCGTAAGTAAATGCTGCGATAGTGCCAATGATACACAGCACAATCAAACCGCCATGAGAGGCAACAATTTCCGACACGATTCGAACTGACATGTTGAACGGTGTCCACACCTCAGGCGGTGCCACTTTCACAATAATTGGAATGGATTGCGTGGCAAGTACATAGCTAAAGCCCGCTACGCCCGGTATCAGTACCATGGGGGGAAATATCGCTTTCCAGATCACGCTTTTTGCATCTTTTTGCGATTTAATTGCGGCGGCCAAAGCACGCAGCGTACCTGGTTTGTCTTTGGCTTCAT
The DNA here is from genome assembly GCF_043511195.1 of Limnobacter sp. Lineage (NCBI taxonomy): Bacteria > Pseudomonadati > Pseudomonadota > Betaproteobacteria > Burkholderiales > Burkholderiaceae > Limnobacter > Limnobacter sp. The sequence goes on from NZ_CP121330.1 coordinate 1,853,123, forward strand.
CCACGGCGGCAAGCATCATGCGGTCGTTCTGGGGCATAACCGCGCCCAGAATTTGACTGATCAAAAAGTCATCACCCAGGCTGAGTTTGCGAACCATCAGCTTCAACGCTGCTTCCCGGCTGCTGTTGCGTGTTCGCTTGTGGCGCGCAATTTTCAGTTCTTCTTCAAGGAAGGTTTTGAACTGTTCTTTGTTCTCAATCGACTTGGCGAGTTGCTCATAGAACGCCTCACGCTTGCCGCGAAAATCCATCAAGTTGATGGCATTGAACAGGTTGGTCAGTTTCTTTTTGAATGTCATGTTCAGGTGTAGCAGGCGGTTTCGGCGCGGTCAGCGTCGTTCATGATTTCGAATCGGTCAAAGCTGTCAAAACGTTCACAATGACGTGGATCCACTTCGCCCAGCAGTGCTTTGTACAGGGTGTGTTCAAACACGGTTTTGCCGTCCATGTTTTCCGATCGGAAATTGCCGTCCGATTTGGAACGGTAATACATCATGGCCTCGTAGTCCTTGCCTTGGCGTATCAGGTTCAGCCACTTTCGGTCGGGCGTTAAAATTTCAGCCACCACGCTTAGGCCTGCAGTTCCCCGGTGTTTGCAATGTGGGTAGCCACCCTGTTTCTTGAAATAAAACAGATCGCGTTCCAGTTGAAACCGGTTTTCCAGCGTGTCGAGCAGTTCAAACACATGCTCGGCGTCGGACATGCCTTGTTGATAAAGTCGACCACCTATTTTGCAGTGGGGGCACAGTTTGGGCACCAAGGCCTGGTAAACCAGCAAGGTCAAAATATTCGGGTTGGTCAGCACATCGCGACTCATCCCGATTTCCTCATTGGTCAGGCGGGGCACAATGCCCGAGATCAAATGCGCATGCACTGTACCGCAGGCCATGTGGCCTGTTTCAACAATTTGTTGGGCTGATATCGCAGTGGCCGGGTCACGAATTTCACCCATCAACACACAGCCAGGGTCGGCACGCATCAGGCCGGCAACCACCTCCGCATATTTCGCGGCTGAACCTTTGCGGTCCAGCAAATCGCGCTGAATCGGAATTTGGTGTACACCCCGAAGCGGATATTCCACGGGGTCTTCAATGGAATAAAAAGCATCGGTGCCATTGCCCGGATGGGTTTCAATAAAAGTTTTTAGCGTGGTGGTTTTGCCGGAGCCCGTAACCCCCGCAAAAATGATGGTGCCCGAAGGGGTGTTGGATGCGCTCTTTAACTGCTTCATGTGCGAGAGCGCATAGCCCAACTGTTCATAGCTAAGGGTTGGCGCATCGATGTCCACGTACAGCAAACGGCACACCACCTTGATGCCCGCCCAGCCGCGAATGGATTGATAACGCATGGCCACGCGTTTGCCACCCACTTCCCGTGCGGCGATCATGCAGTACAGGTTTTCGCCGACAGAAAACTGGCTGTTGCTGTTGGAGCCCTTGCCCGATGCGTTGTTGTAGGCCCAGGCCACGGCACGCTCAGCTTGAAGGGGGGTGTACACGCCGCCTTGCTGGTCGCGCAGAAATTCCAGTTCGCCGTCTACACGAAGTTTGACTTCAGCAATATTATTGACCACCTGCACGTGAATGTCGGTGGCTCTCTCCTGCACGGCCAATGCCACCCAGGATTCAAAAATTTCCTTGGCTTTGGACTGTGCCAAGGCGGGGTCTTCTTCCCCGTCGGTGTTGTCTGTTTTGGTTCTTGAGTTTTCGATCAGGTGTTCAATAACACCGCCGCCGCAGCCAATTTCCGGCCGTTCGAACGTAAATTTTTCAGCGATCAGTTTGCCGCGCAGGTGGGATATGAAAGGGCGGACCAGCGCAACTTTTTCAGCGTCGTACAAAATGATTGCACGTTTTACGCCGGTTTCAATGGCGCACACATGTTTTTCTACCGCCGCTGGCAGCTTCAACAAAGCCCCCGCACTGCCGTCCGTCAGTACGCGTGAAAACGCGGGCAACTCGCTGAGTTTTTCAACTTTCAGTGATTTGTCCGCCTGCGTGGCCAACACATTCAGTGCAGGATCTCTGTTCATGATCAAAACCTCACTTGCGCACCCACGGAGACATGCTGCGTGTTGCCGTTGCTTGCGATCAGTTCAAGTCCATTTTGAGTAATTCGTTTGATATTGAATTTTCCCAGTTGTTCGCCTTCACGAAGCGTGCGTACACTTCGGCTGGCTGTTTGTACTTCCGCTGTCATCGCGCCTGCTGTGCCGTATACGCCCAATAGCGTATTGGCTGAAAATGTACTCGCCGGTTTTCTTGCAGTGCGCACGGGTGCAGGCTCTTGCCTGGCCGGTGTAGCCGCAACCATCGCTGATTGGGGTTTGGTGCTTACACTGGTGCTTACGCTACCGCCTGCCTTCAACGCGGTTTGAAGCTCTTCACGCAGGGCCTGTTCTTCCTGCAGCCTTTGAATTTCAGCCAGTGTTTTGATATTCAGTGGTACAGAAACTCCATTGAGTTTGATGTTTTCAACGGGTGTTACCGCAGTTTTATTTTCAGCTTTGGCTTCTACTTTGACCGGTGTGTTTTCTTGCGCATGTACTCCGCTTAAAACCAGCAGACCAGCCGTGGCCAGAAGGGCCCGAGTCAAATAATTAGTACGCATAAAGTGCTCCCTTCAATGTCACCATCACGGCAGCATCCAGGTTTTTGGGTTCAATTTTCATCGAAATCTGATTCCAGTAAATTCCGGATTGGTAACGATCCAGAAAGTCTTTCATTAATGTCAGGCTGCCTGTCACCTCTGTGGCATGGCGATTCACCGACACGTTCGGTGGAATGCTCTTGAAGCCGGTGGGCCAGGTTTGGCCTTGCGTATCCACCTTGAACTGAATGCCGGCTTTTTGCCAGGCTTGTTGTTCCAGGTAAAGCAGCTCACTGGCTTCCTGTTTTTTTGGCAAGTCTTGTAATTGCTGAATTCCCTCGGGGGCCATCTCGTACGAGAACGAGAATTTCAACTTGTTGACGTCTTTGGGGTCTGGGCTACTTTGCTGATTGTTTAAAAAACTCACCAGCTCTTGCGTGTAACCCCCTTGCGATTGCCATTGGCTGGTGCACTTGCCCAGGTTGCACTGAATACTCTCCAGCAACCAGCCGCGCGCCATAAAAGGTTGCTCGCTCAACAGGTTCAGCATCTCGACGACATCGGTATTGGCCAAGCCCACATTGCGTTGGTCGGTCGCCAGCTTTTTCAGATACTGCGGTGTTTGTATATTGGACTGCGCCTGTTTCAGGCGTGCCTCGCGTGCGCTGGCTTCCAGGTACTCATTGCCGCCATACACTCCCCCTGCCAGCAACAAAACAACAGCAAGCATTCCCGATGTCTTGATCAGGTCTGTTGGCAAGCCAGTCAGTGCGTGTTTCTTGTTGAAGCTACCCAGCTGGGTTGCGATTTCAAGGGGCAGGGCACTGGGAAAAAGCTCGGAGGCATTGCTGTAGACATGGTATTCCGAGCTTTCAATCGACCCATTGGTGTAGGTGTTGACAGTGCTGAGCACCTCGGAATCGCTGCCGATGATGTCCATCGTCGGCGCGCCCTGTTCAATCACCACCAGTGCCAATTGGCCTTTCTTGGTTCCTTCTTCTATGCGAATGGCATAGATGGCGTGCTCTTGCTCATTTCGTGTGACCAGCATGGCAGCCAGGCTGTACACCTGGCTCGTGCGTTCTTCGTCTGAAATGTCAGGGTCAAAGTTGTACAGACCCAGGTATTCGTTCTGATTGCCTTTGAGCAGAATATGCTTGGTGGCGTCGATGCGGTCTGCAAATTCCCGAATATCGGCAATTCGTTTGCTGTAGCCGGAATGAGCCAAAGGCTGCCAGTTCAGGCCAGCAATGTAGGCTTTCTTGCCTACCTGATGAACTACTGCAGACTGCTCAGCCATGGTGTTGCCCCGCTATTTACAGCACCACCGCGCGTACAAGAACAATAAAGTTCTCGCGCATGGTCGACAGGTTGCGGGAACCACCAGCCAGCAGCGGCGCCTGTTCAGTCAGCTTGCGTTCCTTAAAGCCGGAAACATCGCGCGACAAACCGGTAATGGCCATGACTTCGCCGGGGCGAAGTGCAATGGTGTACTGGTCGGAAATACTGCTGGTGTTGGGTGTTTGAACGCGTTGCAAGGTTTCGCCAGAGCCTGTGGTAATTTCCAGCAGGCTTGTAAGGTCGGACAAGCTGATGCCCATTTTCAGCATGATGGTGTTGTTCTCCAGAATAAACGGCATGGCCGCAAACTGGTCACCAGTCGTGATTTCATCGGTCGTCAAACCGGGAACACCTGTACCGCCACCCAATGCGCCCGAGGAGGCTGGTTTGGTTTCTGACAAATAGCCCGTGGTGGTCAGGCGTGCCTTGCGCGCCCATTGGCTGTTAAGCGCCACCAGCGAAATAGGGCGATGCTGCACATTGTCGCCAATTTCGTTTAGCGCTTGCACAATGGCTGAACTGGCGCCGAATCGCTGATTGGTGGGGCTGTTTGGCAATCCTTGGCCAGGAATAAAACCCTGCAACGCCTCGGGAATGGTCAGTGCTATAAGACCGGCTTCGGGGGCCACCAGCGAATCGGGTGACAACACACCAATACCGTAGCGCTGAGACAGGCTTCTGAAAAAAACATCCCAATTCACACCCTGTTGATCATCTTTTTTGGACATCACCGAGTAAATATCGAGTTGTACATGCACCTGTTTCAGCATGTTTGCATTCTCGGCGCGGATCAGATTTCGCACTTGGGTTTGCATGTCACGGCTTGTTTTCACCATCACACGGCCCGTGCCTTCGGCCACAATCACTTCCGACCCGGGTACCGATGCCACCATGCGATTGATCACTTCCAGAATGCTGGCCTGGCCGTTGATTTTTCCTTTCTCGGACACGCTTAAATTTGAATTGCTTTGCACTTCGTTCCCGCGAACACGACCTTGCGTGCCGCTGCTCATGGCGTATTCATAGCCGTTGGGAAATGATGCCAACTCGTACATGGCGGTGGTGTAACGCATGATGACAATCGAGTTGTCCCGGTATTCCCAGGACAAGCCCAACTTGTCGGCGGTGTTGTTGAGGAAATCAATCAGTGTGCCGTCCCAATTCATGAACACGGCACCCACTGTGGTTTGCGGAGCCAGCGCAACGCTGTCCGTCACTGTCGGGGTGGAGGGGGGCGGTGCCGCTTCAGCCGGTGCATTGACCGGTGGCAACTGGCGTGCACCCCTGCGTGGCTCTGCGCTTACGGGCGCACTGAAAACATCTTGTTGAATCCGTACGGGAATGCCGACCATTTGAGTCAAGCGCGCAGCCACCATGTTCAAATCCACAGGGCGACCTTTGTCCGCGAAATTCATTTTGTAGGTTTCGTGGAAAACTGCCGGCAGTTTGTCATCGTCATTCACATGCACAAACGTGCTGCCAATCCAGCTTTTGCTGGCACGCTTCAGAACCTTGGCGTTTTGCTGTTGCCTGGCCTGTTCCTCGGCATACTGACTGCTGCCACGAAATGAACCGTTGGTTGGCAAGGTGCTGTTGACCTGATCAACTTTGCGGACTCCATTGTCGTTGTCCGCTTGTACTTCTGCACGGATCTGTGGGCCAGTACACGCTGCTGTTGCAAGGCACAGCAGTGCCGCAATTGCCGTACTAACCAATGTTCTGTTCAGTGGTGTCTTCATGTTTTATCGGCACTCTTCTTTTTGGTCGCCCAGGCGGGTAATGCGTAGCAGTGGTGGCTCGTTGTTGTACACACAAGCCTCCAGTGGGTATTCACTGTTCTTGATTCCTGGTGTTTCAAGTACTTGCTCTACTGCATACTCAAAAGTGCCAGAGAAGGTCGTGCCCGCTGCAATCATCACGTAGCGATCGGCATCCCAACGAAATGTGTAACCAGCCTCTTTCGCCCAGCGGCGAATGGCTTTGTCCAGTCGACCATCTTCAACACGCAATTCCCATTGAATGGCGCGTGGTGTCACCACCAGCCTTGCACTTTCCTGCTTTACAGGCAGAGCAGCCAGCTGTTCGGCTTCCCGAATAACTTTCGGTGGCAGGTCAACAATGAACACGTCGGAGGAAGGCGTTTGCATGGCCAGCTGAATGTTGCTGGTTTTGCTGGAGAGTGCGCTTGGTGATTTGGGTTCAAGAGCAGGCTGCGCCACTACAGCGATGTGCCTGGCTTGCGGCATGGGGTCGGGAGCGTTGTGCCTGGCCAGTTCAACATTGCGTGACAGCAGCTCATCGGCGAAATACGGGAGGTTCTCCTCACGTTTATCGACCACCGCTGAGTAAGTGGGTGCCGCCATTGCTACAGTGGCGCTTGTCTCCCCACTTGTTTCTCCGGTTGTGTTCCATGCCATCAGTACGATGGCAAGACCAAGAGCAAATTCCATATTCGTTTTACCTTTCTCGTTTGGATCGGTGTTTCAGCAGGTTTGCATTTTTTATTAATTCGAATATACATCAATATACGAAATATTTTCACATGCAGCAATCCCCAAATTATTCAACTGCTTCAGGGGCTTGTTGGCTGGCTCAAATCAATCTTGATAGATTGCTTCCAACCATTGCTTGCCTTCATGTGGGCTGTAGTGGACCAGAAGGTAGGCCGCTGTTTCAAGCACGGCCAGGCTGCAGGCTTGTGCCTCATCGAAAGCTTCATGATTGATCGCGTCATATTCATGAATGCAAACTTTCAATAGTTCGCCAATCAGGCGAGGCGTGGATTCGATGGTTTTAACCTTGGGGCGCAGTTCGGAATACGCTTTCATCAGGCCACGGAAATAGTGCCAGGTGCTGCCTTCAGTTTCGGCCAAGCCTCGGAGAATAAAGGGCAGGCTCAAATTCAGCAGGCCCGTGTCTTCAATGTGTGCTGCCAGTTCACTGTATTCACAGTCGTCGGGATCTACTGGATGATGCGCCCTGAAATATGCCATGCCGGTGGCGACCGGGTTGCGGGCAGAAAGGCCCGTGAGCATTGCTGCTGTTCTCTCGAATGGCTTTGTGTGTGCGACCATATTTTTCTTATTCACTCGTTGAGTTAATGAATACTTGCCCGAATTTATTTTGCGAACAAGTGTTGACTGAACAAATGTTTGAAAAAAATCACATTTTTTGTCATTTCATGTAACAGTACCTACAGAAAATGCGACAAATTCTGAGTATCAACTTGAGGTGATTCCCCAAGGTTCCTGATTTATAAAGGGTTTAATTTCCCTCTATATTTCATCCAGGTGATAAATTCGTTGCAAATTCCTGCAGTCCTCTCTGAGCTATTTTCGGTCTTTGGCCGTTTTTTGATGTATTCAGAACCCTCCCACCTAGGGTCCCCTCAATGTGGTCTTGAAACAATCACATCAAAGGGTGGGGGTGGGGGGGTAAAAAGAGGGGGATTAACGGGACAGCACCACTCTAAAGCGGGGGCTTCCATGGCGTACTTTGTCCAAGGCCTCATTAATTTGATCAAATGAGTACGATTCAACAATCGGCTCGATTTTGTGAAGACCCGCAAACTTCAACATGTCGGCGATCACCCGTGGGCTGCCCACTGGCGACGAAGAAATGGTTCGCTGTTGGCCCATCAATCCAAACACGCCAATGTCCAGTGGTTCCAGCACAGCACCCAGAAAGTGCAGCCGCCCCTTGGGGGCCAGGGTGGAAATGTAAGCGTTCCAGTCAAGCTTCACATTCACCGTCGACAAGATCAGGTCGAAAGATCCTGCGGCTTTTTTGAGTGCGTCGGGATCTTTGCTGTTCAACACATGGTGTGCGCCCATACCCAATAGCTCGTCGGTTTTGGATGGATTGCTGCTAAAAGCAGTGACCTCGCACCCCCAAGCCTTTAAAAACATCACGGCCATGTGGCCCAAACCACCCACGCCAATTACAGCCACTTTGCTTTGCGGCGAAATATTGAATTGCACCAAGGGGTTGTACACCGTAATGCCACCGCACAACAGCGGGCCAGCCGTGGCAGGGTTGACACTCGCAGGAATTTTGACAGCACTGATCGCTTGTGCGCGCACTTTGTCGGCAAAGCCGCCATGCCGGCCAACAATGGTGCCTTTGGCTGTGCTGCACAGGTTGTGGTCGCCGCCCATACACATTTTGCAGCTTTCGCAATAACCTGCGTGCCAACCCAGACCCACCACGTCGCCAATGGCCAAGTGGCTTACATGACTACCCACCTTGCTCACGCGACCGATAATTTCGTGGCCCGCCACCATGGGGTATTTGGCTCGGCCCCAGTCGTTGTCCAGCATGCTGATATCACTGTGACAAATACCGCAGTGGTCCACATCGATCTCAATGTCGAATGCGCTTAATTCGCCAGGGTCGTATTGAAAGGGTTTCAACGGGCCTTTGGCCTCGAAAGCTGCGTGTGCATTGATCATGATTAATTCCATTAAGGGACCAAAAAAAGGGGGGGTGCCTGTTTTTTATTTACTTTGATTTTGGATACAAATAGTATCCCCAAACCATTCCTGCCCCGGTTTTTTTACTGAAAGCATTGCGGGCATTTTTGAATGGAAAAAACTTCCTGTTCAGGAAAATAAAAATCAATTCTAAAAAGGTAAAAATAACATGAATAAATTTATTGCCCGTGCCGTTTTCGGCGTTGCAGTGCTGGGTGTTACAGGCTGTGCATCAATTATGTCCGGCAAAGAGCAGCAAATTTCCGTGAACTCCAATGTACGTGGCGCCACGGTTCTTATCAATGGTGCAGAGGTTGGAAAAACACCATTTATCGGAAAAGTCAGCAAGCCCAAAAATGGCGAAGGTAACGTGATTACATTGCGTGCAGACGGTTACGACGAGAAAACTGTTGCGGTTGAGACCACCATTGAGCCTACTTTTTGGGTGAATATTTTGACTGGCGGTCCATTTGGTTCTACGACTGATTACAGTTCTGGTGCCATGTACAAACTGGGCGACGGCAATTTCAACATTGACTTGATCAAATCGGGAAAGTAATCACGAGCGATTGTATCCCGGGCGTTAATTCATGGATCTTGATGCATTTTTCAAGGTTAGCCCGGGAGTGGTCTGTCGGTCATGGACCTTATTTAAGGTCTCTCTACAAAAAGACCCGAAGTTCCGAACAGACCTTTGACGACTGGCTCGCGCTCAAAAGGGCACTCATCGACGAATACTCGCCAGCAACACTTTTCGATCTTGCATGCTTGCTTTCTTATTAGCCCGTTCATGGCGGTTACAACTTCAGCTGGTTCTGTTACTTGTTACGTTTGTAAGCCCTGCTTGGGCCGGTGACATCAAAAACTATCCCAAGGCCAGCATTGTCTTTTCTGCAGCCAATCTGAATGATCCCGAAAGTGTTTTTGGTCATGTTTTTATCGTGTTTCACCACGAAATGCGGCCCGAACCCGACGATCCCGTTGTGGAGTTTTACGGGAACCTGAAAGACATCGACTACGCAATGGTTAAAACTGTGCTTAGCACGGTGCCTGGCCAGTACAAATTTTCTACTTACGCTGACAAACTCCGGCTTTATGATCAAGAGGGTCGGGATGTCTACGTTCGACCTTTAAGAAAAGAAATTGCCATTCCAGACTTGAAGACGAAAGTAAACGATGCACTTGGTCATCGTTTTGAATATGATTTTCTGAATATCAATTGCGCCTTTTACATTGAGTTGCTTCTTGTCCAGTCCGATGAGGTGTTAAGCAAGGGCTGGCGTATTCGACAACCCCTTGATGTCTACCTGAATTACGGAGATCGTGAAGGCGAGTTTGTCATTAGATCGGCGGATCGTTTGTTGGCTGAGTTTGAATCGGTACCCGATTGGCAACTGAATAAACAGGAAGGGCTCGAATATTTCTCTGCTTACAAAGCATTGGTCGATTCAAGTGTGAAGTCCGATCTGAATCAAGCTGCAAAGGTGTTGATGACAAGGTCTGAGCCCAGTTCTGGAGTGCTTGCGCCACGTGTATCTGAACGGCGCAGTAATCTTTACATGGCGGCTTCGTCGGGTGTATTGGATGTTTCCTACATGGCGTTTAATTCAGAAAACGCCTGGTTGACGGACCCATTGCCCAAGCCCAGTCAACTAGAAGTTGCTGAGGTCAGGGCACGATGTGTAACCCATGCAGATACAGACTGCATTTTTGGCGTTGCATTGTTCAATAATCGCACTTTTCCCGCAAATGGCTGGGGCAAGTCTAAAGTGCTGTCAAGTGGTGTCCGCCTGGATCAAGGTCCCCAAGCCAATGCTCAAATTGGCCTTGGCGGTGGTTTTGGTCGCGTTTTCGACCTGCCTGTATGGCTGGGGGTGGTCCCACTCGCTCAGGTGGATACCCAATATGGCGGCACGCTTGGGCTGACGGCATCGCTACTGCATGTTTCATCCGCTTTTCGAACTCACCTACAATTGGACTCCAATCCGAGACATAATCCCCTAGATAAAACACAAATAAATTTCTCGGTTACACACCAAGCCACTGGTTTATCCGTTCAATGGAACGATGTCGATAAGGGGGTGTTGGGTTACCGTCTGATTTTCTAGGGAGACAATTTTGCAAACCTATCGCCGTGCATGCCATTTGTGCGAGGCCATTTGTGGCCTGAAAATTGAAGTTGAAAACAATCAGGTTGTTTCCATCAAGGGCGATGAACAAGACCCGTTCAGCCGCGGACACATTTGCCCCAAGGCTGTGGCATTGAAAGACATTCAGGAAGATCCGGATCGATTGACCAAGCCGGTGAAGAAGGTCGATGGCCAGTGGGTAGAAACCACCTGGGAAGATGCAATCGAGCTGGCCTGTGAAGGCTTGTTCCAGGTGCAACAAAAATATGGTGCGAACGCTGTGGGGGTTTATCAAGGCAACCCCAACGTACACAACTGGGGCCTGATGACCCACAGCGCCAATTTTTTGGGTTTGCTGAAAACCCGCAATCGTTTCTCTGCAACTTCGGTCGACCAGTTGCCCATGCAGTTGTTGGGTTACTGGATGTTCGGGCACCAGTTGCTCATCACCATTCCCGACATTGACCACACCAACTATTTCCTCATGTTGGGCGCCAATCCGATTGCCTCCAATGGCAGCCTGATGACCGTGCCCGATGTGGCCAAGCGAATTAAAGCCTTGCAGGCGCGCGGCGGAAAACTGGTGTTGATCGACCCCAGAAAAACTGAAACCGCGCAGATCGCTGACAGCCACCATTTCATAAAACCGGCCAGCGACGCTGCCTTTGTGTTTGCACTGATCAACACAATTGTTGGCGAAGGCCTGACCCGCATGGATCGTTTGGCCCACCACAGTGAAGGCTTGTATGCCGCCTTGGGTGCCATTTCAAAGGTAACACCGGAAGTGGCGCAAGCTGAATGCGGCATTGATGCTGAAACCATTCGCCAAATTGCTCGTGATTTTGCCAATGCGGGCAAGGCAGTTGCTTATGGACGCATGGGTGCATGCACGCAGCGCCATGGCACCTTGGCGCAGTGGGGAATTCAGTTGCTGAATTTTGTAACAGGCAACACAGACCGGGTGGGTGGAAGCCTGGTGGCCAACCCCGCGCTCGACTTGATCGCTGCACCCAACAGCAAGCCAGGCAGTTATGGCCGCTGGCACAGCCGGGTTAGCCAAAAGCCTGAGGCCTTGGGCGAGTTTCCCAGCGCCATCATGGCCGAGGAAATTCAAACAGAAGGGGAAGGGCAGATCAAAGCGATGGTGACCATTGCAGGCAACCCAGTGTTGTCCACGCCCAATGGTCAGCAGCTAGACAAGGCCATAACCGGGCTTGATTTCATGGTGTCAGTGGATTTGTACATCAATGAAACCAATCGCCATGCCGATGTTATTTTGCCCACGACTTCACCCCTGGAACATGATCACTATGATTTGATCTTCAATATTTTTGGCGTGCGCAATCAGGCCAAGTACAGCGCGGCCACTTTGCCCAAACCTGAAGGCAGTCTGGATGACTGGGAATTGATGGATAAGCTGGCTGCCTGCTACAGCGCCAAACTTGGAAAACCAGCCCGGCCACTTATTGGCAGACGCCACATTCGCAGCAACAATTCCTGGATGCACAATTCAGAACGCTTGGTGAAAGGCAAAAACCGTTGCACCGCCATGGTAAATCCAGCCGATGCAGCACGCTTGAATTTGCAGGAAGGCCACAGCGTGCGGGTGCGTAGCCGCGTGGGCGAAATTACATTGTCCGTGGAAATATCAGAAGATGTAATGCCCAGCGTGGTCAGTATTCCCCACGGCTGGGGACACGACAAATCGGGGATTCGCTTGCAGGTGGCTGCTGCGCATGCAGGCGTGAGCTGCAACGATTTAACTGACGAACAATGGCTGGACGAGCCCAGTGGCAATGCAGCGGTGAACGGTGTACCGGTCACCCTGATTCCAGTGCCTTAGCCATTGGATATTAGCCAGGCTTTCTTTCCCACACGGTCATTTCTGCAAGGCTGTGCTGGTATTTGCGGGCAGTTTCGCGAATCACAAACGGAACATTCATTGGTTCCCGAACCTGTGTGAAATGGGGTGCAAGCACGGCTTGCATACCCTGCAACATGGTTTTGGGGTTTCCGTTTTCTTCAATTCCGCCGAGCCAGTTTTCTTTCGGGGTGTACTCAGTCAGCAGCGTGTAGGGTGAGCTGATCACCAACAGGCCGCCGGGCACTACGCGGTGGGGCATGTCGTTTAAAAATTCGGTGGGGTTGTTTACCCGGTCAATCAGGTTGCCCGCAAATATCAGGTCGTAGCCGGTGTGTTCTGGCCCCAGTTTGCAGGCGTCGCCTTGCGAGAACGCCACGCGTTGGTCACAACCACCATAATCAAAATCGCCAAGCGACACTTGCATGGCTCTACCCAAATCGCCTTCATCGTGCAGAAAGTAATTCAGCGTGTTGCCTTGTTGCAGTTGTTGTGCGGCATGAATAAAACGGGCGGAAAGATCGACACCAACGGTGGCATCGAACCCCAAGGCCAGCTCGAAAGTGCTTCGGCCAACGGCGCAACCCAGGTCGAGCGCTTTGCGGCGAGGCCGATTCCCCATGAATTCCAGGCAAAGTTGCGCACAGCGCACCGGATAGTTGGGAACATCAAAATAATCAATGCCGTAGTGAAAAGCCAGGTACTGGTTTAATAACTCGTCGGTTTCGTAAGGGTTGTACATATAGCCTTATTGGGCGCAGGTTCTAAAGCCGACAAACACATCGTTGCGGTCGGGTGTATAGGCTTGGCGGTAGGTGCCGCGAATGAGTATGGACGAAGTAGCACACGAGCCACCGCGCACCACTTTGTGGTCGCCGAATTGCAAAGTCGACATGAAGGGGTACATGTCCATGGTGAATCCGTCGTATGGGAAAAACAGGCTGTTGGTCCACTCCCACACGGTGCCAATCATTTGTCGGCAGCCAAACGGGCTGTCACCCTTGGGCAGGGCGTTTACTGGCAGCCTGGCCAGGTTGGTGCTGTCCATGTCGACCCAGTGTGCTTCCATGGTGTTGCCCCACGGAAACTTGTTGAACGTACCCTGTTCACGGTTACCCAACGCCGCAACTTCCCATTCAAACTCAGTGGGCAGGCGTCGCCCGGCGAACTTGCAATAGGCTTGCGCTTCCCAATAACTGATGTGTTTAACCGGTAGCTCGCCCTGAACAGGCAACCATTGGTCGAAGCAGCGTTCAAACCAAACACCGTTTTCATGTTTCCAGAACAAGGGGTGCCTGGCACCGCTGCCGTTGCGCCACTTCAGGCCCGCCATGCTCCAGTATTGGTCGTTCTCGTATCCACCAGCCTGAATAAAGGAAAGGTACTCGGCATTGCTCAGCAGGTTTTTCGAGATTCTGAATGCTTTCATGTCAATCACAAAGCCGGGCTTTTCATTGTCGAAACAGAAGTCTTCTGTTGCGAAATGTTCAGAATCGGGCGGCATACCAATGCGGTAGCGGCCTGCGGGAATTTCAATGTCTTGCGTAACAACTGCCTGCGCGGCCAATTCGCCCGTTTCACTGGTGGAGTAGGGGGGCGGCGCATAGCCCAGGCTTTGGCGCGCCCACACCATCGACTCAATGTGCATGTTCAGGTGAAAAATGGCGTACTTGTACAGATACAAATCACGGTCTGTCAGCGGTTTGCTTTCAATTCGCTGCCTTACCTTGTTGAAGGTGTCGTCAAAGTAGCGCAGGGTGTCGGGTTTATCCGGAAAAAGTCCTTCCTGCCAGCGGTCTTCGTGCCCCAGCTCGAAGGAATCCCAAATATCGTCCAAGGCGGGGTTGTACGCGGGTAGCTTGTCCAGGTTTTGCAGAATGAACCGTTCGAAGAAAAAAGCAGCGTGCCCAACTTCCCAAATGGGCGGGTTGATTCCCGGCAAATAAGGCACCTTGACCTGGTCTGCATTCAAGCTATTGAGTAATTCGAGCACGCGCTCGCGGCTTTGTTGTAAAGAAGCGAGTAAGGATTGCTTGTTATTCATCGTGGTGGTACTACTAATGGGTTACACATAATTATAGGTTACCCATGCCCATTAAATCGATATTGCGCACCTTGACTGTTGCATCCACCGCACTCTTGATCGCCAGCGGCAGTGCCTATGCCGAAAAGCCTGAGAAAGGAAACGGCAACCAAGGCAAGAACAAAGAACAAAATGAACAACGCGGGCAAAAGGAAAACCGCAATGGCGGTGGCAACGAGAAAGGCCAGCGTGCTGAAGGCCGAGATTCTGGCCGAGACGGTGGTGTGTCGGTGTCGTTTAACTTTGGCCGCACTGAAACCCGCATTGTGCGGGATTACTACGGTGGCCAGGTCGCCAAAGGCAAGTGCCCACCCGGGCTGGCCAAGAAAGGCAATGGTTGCCAGCCCCCAGGGCAAGCCAAACAGTGGCAAAAAGGCCGCGCCTTGGGCAGCGGTGTTCGCTATTACGACATTCCCAATGAATTGCGTATTCGCTTGCCTGTGCCACCCTTGAACCACAAATATGTTCAATTGGGCACAGACCTGCTGTTGATTGCGGTGGGTACAGCCATTGTGGTGGATGCGATTGACGGGATTTTCTAAACAATTGTTTTGAGTTTGATTGAACTGATTGCCTACTCACTTCACTTATGAAATTGATTGCAAGCCACCCCATTTGCAGCGTTTTGTTGGTTGCATTTTGTTTGGTGTTCTCGTCGCAAACCTTGGCTCGCGAAATCGAACCCAAGCCCATGCATTACGAGTTGCCCAATTGGTTCAAACAAACTTTTCTTGAAATTCCTGTTGATATTCAAGATGCACAGTCACGGGGCAAAAAGCTGTTGATTTTCTTTCATCTTGACGACTGCCCTTATTGTGCTTATCTGCTTCAGGAAAACTTTACGCAAGGTGCAAACCGGGAATTGATCGAAAGCAAGTTTGATGTTGTGGCGATTAATGTTCGTGGCGACTTGCCAGTGAACTGGATTGACGGCACGGTCTATTCTGAAAAACAGTTGGCCAGAAAGCTGGGTGTGTTTGCCACCCCGGCTGTGCTGGTGCTGGGGCCCAAACCCGAGGTAAGCAAGAAGATTATGGGTTATAAAAAGCCCGGAGTTTTTATGGAGCTTTTGGGCTTCGGTACACATTGAAATGCGAGCCTGAACATGCACATTGGTGAACTCGCAAAAAGCGCTGGTGCTTCCCGCAAGGCGATTTATTTGTATGAAGAATTGGGTTTGATACAAGCGCCACTTCGAAAGGGCAGTTACAGGGTGTATGCCCCCGAAACAGTGGATCAAGTAAAAACCATCAAATGCGCGCAATCGCTTGGTTTCAGGCTCAAAGAGCTTGTGTTGCGCAATTTCAGACACATACGTGAAGGGTGCGCAGGCTGCTGGTCACGAAGTTCGATTGCTCAGCCTTCCCAGGTTGAAATTTGATCCGATTCTCCTGTTTTGTGGCGTCAAACCTGTCGCTGTGAGCAGTTTGGGATCGGTCAAGAGTTCGCACGCAACAACCCGTGAGAAATGGCTGTCGCGTGCCTATTCTTATGGTTTTAAGGCTTGAATGGCGTCTTGGTCAGCCGCCCGGTGTTCTTCCTCTGTTCAACTTTCATCGCTAAATCCCATTCGAATCGGGCGAGTTCCAATTTTTGCACCTGTAGACTCATCAATCGCCACCGGTTGAATTTCTGTTCCAGCTTCCGCGTCAAAAAATTTCACCAGCTTTCCGCCACCCCGATACTTGCGGCCCCACGCACCAATCATGAACAACACAGGCAAAAAGTCCCGACCCGCCTCGGTCAACAAGTATTCCTCTCGCGGTGGGTGTTCGGAGTAGCGGTGCTTTTCCAACAATCCTTCTTCCGTTAACACCGACAAGCGCTTTGTCAGCATGGTGGGTGCAATACCCAGGCTTTTGCGGAAATGGTCAAAGCGGGTAATGCCCGCATGCGCGTCCCGCAAAATCAAAATGCTCCATGCGTCGCCTACAAAAGCAAGGCTTCGTGCGATCGGGCAGGGGTTATCCGAAATATTTTTACTGTCCATACTATTTTGATAGTGACTTTATTTAAAATTGCGGGTAAAGTGAGTTTCGTTTTGATAGTAACAACTTGCTGATCAGAAATCCACTGACATTTTGCACCCACGGGAGATTTAAATCATGAACAAGAACAGAGGGCCGGTTGCACTGGTAACAGGTGCGTCTTCCGGTATAGGGCTGGTCACCGCTCAAAAACTTGCAGCAGTTGGTTATCGAGTATTTGGCACCAGCAGGCGCCCAAGTGCCGACATGCAGCACTCGTTTGAAATGTTGCCGCTCGATGTCGACAAAGACGAATCCGTTGCGGCGCTGGTCAATCAAATCATTGAATCAACAGGCCGAATAGATTTGTTGGTGAACAACGCTGGTCGGGGTTTGTCTCCAGCCGGTGCGGAAGAGTTTTCTCTTGAGCAGGCTCAAGCCATTTTCAATACCAATTTTTTCGGTGTGGTGCGCACCACCAACGCGGTGTTGCCACACATGCGCAGTCAGCAAAGTGGCCGCATCATTAATATCGGTTCGGTGTTGGGTTTTTTGCCCATGCCTTACATGGCTTTTTATGCGGCAAGCAAGTATGCCCTGAAGGGGTATTCCGAATCACTTGATCACGAGCTTCGGACCATGGGCATACGTGTATCGGTAATAGAGCCAGCCTTTATGAAAACCGCCATTGAAGCGAATTCGACTCAGGCCGAATTTCCCATGGATGAGTATCAGGACATTCGAATTGAACTTCAACAGCGCTTGGCCAGAATGGTTGATACCGCAGAAAACCCTGCAGTGGTGGCCGATGCAATTCTGAAAGCTGCACAAGAACCCAAACCCCGCCTTGCTTACACAGCAGGTACAGCCGCCGCCCGCCTGAAAATGATGAGCAATGTGTTGCCTTCACGTTTTTTGGATGCTGGAATTCGTAAAAATTTAGGACTGAGAACACGATGAAACCATTTGCCCAACCCGAAACCAATTTGTTGAATCGCCCATTTGTATTGCCCAATGGTGTCGAGTTACCCAATCGCCTGGCCAAAGCAGCCATGAGTGAGGCACTTGGAACCTATGACAACCATGCCACATCAAAAATTGTTGAGTTGTATCGTCGCTGGGCCAAGTCTGGCATTGGCCTGATGTTCAGCGGCAATGTCATGATTGATCGCAAAGCCTTGGGCGAGCCGGGAAATATTGTGATCGAAGATGAATCTGATCTTCCAATATTGAAGCAATGGGCCAATGCCGCAAGGGAAGAGGGCGTTTCATTGTGGGTGCAGTTAAACCATCCGGGCAAGCAGTCGCCCAAGGGATTAAACCAATTCAATTTGGCACCCTCCGCCATTCCCTTTCGGCAGGATATGGCTGCATTTTTTCTCACTCCGCGCGAGGCCACTGAGGCGGAAATTCAAGACATCATTCAACGTTTCGGGCGCAGTGCAGCGATATGCAAAAAGGCGGGTTTTGGCGGTGTGCAAATTCATGGTGCACACGGTTATTTGATCAGCCAGTTCCTGTCGCCACATCACAACCAGCGAACAGACCAGTGGGGTGGTAGCGCGGAAAATCGTCGCCGGTTCGTTATGGCGGTTTATTCTGAAATTCGCCGTCAAGTCGGCCCCGACTTCCCTGTGGGTATCAAGCTGAACTCCGCCGACTTTCAAAAAGGTGGTTTTACTGAAGAAGAATCGATGGCCACCATTGAGACCCTTTCAGCCGCTGGAATTGACTTGATCGAAATCTCTGGCGGTACCTACGAGGCACCCGCCATGAGCGGTGTGGTTGAACAAACCAAAAAAGCGTCGACCTCCAATCGCGAAGCGTATTTTTTGAGCTTTGCGGAGAAGGTGCGAGCCCAGGTCAAAACGCCACTGATGGTAACGGGTGGTTTTAGAAGTTACGCGGGGATGAACTCAGCACTGCAATCGGGTGCACTCGACATTGTGGGTTTGGCACGTTTGCTGGCCATCGATCCTGATGCACCCAAAGCGCTGCTTGCTGGCCGCGACTGCAATTATCAGGTACGCCCCATTTCGACGGGAATCAAGGCAATCGACAAAATGGGCATTATGGAAATACTGTGGTACTCACGTCAGCTGAAGCGTATTTCTGAAGGTGGAAATCCGAGACCGAATGAAAGCGGATTGTGGGCGTTTCTTGCGTCCATCATCAAAAGCATTTGGGGAACGAACAGAACCAGGAGGTTGCGGGCTTGAATGAAAGAAAATAAAAAAGCCCAACTTTGGAAAGTTGGGCTTTTTTGTATTTGGTTGCGGGGGCAGGATTTGACATTAATCTACTAGGGTATGGCTTCTGCTTTGATAACGAAACTACGAATAGTATGCTTTGAGACAACCTGTTCCTTTGTCATGATTCGAGGGGCGGGTTCGTCACAGTTAAAAACGGTGAGGGATATGTGTGAAAGTTTCAGGTTTGTGATGTTTGTGGCTTGGGTGGTTACCTCTGCATTAGGCTTTGTCATGACATCATACGGTGTCATGCGTCAGAGCTTTTTTGATGCTTCAAGAGGGCGTGGGTTTGGCGAGGGAAGATATGGCGAAGGGGTGTATGGCGGCGGATTGTCAAGGTTGCAAGAACTGATAGTAAGGATTGGGATTGCTTTAAAGTTACTGCCTAAAGATCGCAATCTCAGTTTGACAGATCAGAAAAGAAATGCAGCGTTTACTGTAGTTGGCGTTTTTTTCCTAGCTTTGGCATTGATTTTAGATATCTTTGATAGATATTGTAATTTGTAAGCAAGATTATTGAAAAAATATCTTCAAGTAAAAATTCTGTAGCCGATGTAATAAACCACTAGACCTGACGCGACCCCTACTATTTTTCCATATTCTTTTGTGAATTCAACACCAACATACGCTGCAAGGCACAAGAATATCAACATC
This sequence comes from Limnobacter sp., assembly GCF_043511195.1. Lineage (NCBI taxonomy): Bacteria > Pseudomonadati > Pseudomonadota > Betaproteobacteria > Burkholderiales > Burkholderiaceae > Limnobacter > Limnobacter sp. The sequence continues at coordinate 1,872,470 of NZ_CP121330.1, forward strand.
CCTAAAACTGTGCCTAGCCCCTTTCGTCCATCCTTTGAGCGAAGAGCACTTGCGATAATTAAGCCAAGTATCACGCACACTAAAATCAAGCCAAATGTACCGCCAGAGGCAGGCACAGAGTCTCCAGCGTAATAGTCATAGTTTCGTGCATTGGTATTGCCGCAAAGTACTAACGTCGAAAGACTACAAAATAAATATTTATTTAGAAGCAATTGATAATGTTCCCATTAATTACGCAAGTGGTATTGTTTCCCCTGTTTAAACTCTCAAGTTGGGTTCTATGGCTCTCATTTAGCTGGTTACTCATTTGCTGTAAGCCTTTCGAAATCGCATTCATGCGATTGCTGAACTCGATTGCTTTTTCGCTCTGATCCCGAGCAATGAGGTCGTTTTTGTAATTGTCCAGTCGAATTTTCATTTCAGATTGAAAAATTTCATTTTTGAATTCTTGTTTTTTTAAAAACTCTGAAACTGATATTTCTCTGGACAAAAGTTCTAATGTGAAAGTTTGATAACTTAAAAATCTATCTGCGATTGGTTCGCCAAGATATGCGTTGTTTGTACTAATTCTATCGATCGTTGAATTTAGACATTCACTATTTGCTAAAGAGTATTTACCGAATGCTATTGATTCATCTGGAGTGAGTATTGTGTTTCGATTAAGTGCTTCTTTGTATAGTGCTGGTTCCTTCTTCTTAGATGGAGCGATTTTTGTAGTTGCATAGCTGTATTCAGTAAGATAAATGTCTTTAATTTTTTCTTTGCATGCTTCGTGAGCGTTTTGAATGGTTTGCATTGTATTTATAAATGCTCGTGCCTCCCTTTCCGCAGGGGTTTGAACTGTTGCGCAACCCGTCAGTAAAATTAAACCGGTATATTTTGTTAAATTATTGATGATTTTCATATTTACACTCTTTGTGGCCGGATATTTCTTCAATCGTATTTTGGCGTTATACCATGAAAATTTAAGCTGCCGTGAATTCCTGAAATGCGCGCAGGCAGCGCTACCAATGGGGGAGCCGACATCCGCTAGTGGCCCCAGCCAGCTAGAGACCCGCCCACGGGTCGGCAGGATGTTGGGGGCGCAGCCCGTCGCCCAAGCCATAAGGCACGGGAAACCCGCTTGAGACAGCATTGGGCAGAATGCGCAATCAACTGGCGTTAGTGCGGCGTCCAGCAAGCACGAAAAGCGGGTTTCCCGCGCCTTTTCACCTGCGTCAGCAGAGAAAGGCGAAAGGGGCGACCTTTTTGTCCGGAATGCCCAGCGTCCAGCAGGGGCAAGGGTTCGAAGGGGCGTCCAGCCCCGAAAGAACCCGTTGACGGTTTCATTTTGCAGTTCGTTTATCTGTTCCATCCCCCTCGAACAAACTAACGCCAAGTAAAAAGTAGTGGCTACACCTCCGAAACAGGAGGTGCCATGATCACAAAAAACCCACGTAAAGTTGCCATTCTCAACCGCTTAAAAATTCTCCAGTTCGTAAATCGATTTGGTTGGCTTAGAACAAGAGACCTTGCTTGCCTTGTTTGGCTCCCGTCTCGAAGGGGCGATCCAGGTCAGCCGCCAGATTTTCTGCCAGCCTCGGTGACCAGTAGTGCGCTGAGAATGGCACAGCGCACAATTCGCTCACTTCTGGCGTCCGGCTTTTTGTTGCAGACCAAGGCTCCTGATGGCGCCCTGGTCTATAGTCTTTCTCAGCGTGGTGCTGATATTCTTCGGCAAACAGGGGTAGAGGCAAAGTCAGGAAAAGATCTGCTCAGGGCTCACAGCATCGGATATTACCGGCACCGCTGCATATCAAACGAAATCGGAATTTCTGCATGGTTGGCTGGGTGTAAGTTCACGACAGAGAACGAACTGGTTAGGGGTGATTGTCCGTATCTAAACAAGGCATTCGGGAAGGTGCCAGATGTTCTTGTTCGTCATTTTGACCATTGGTTCTGGATTGAAGTTGAGCGTAGTCGTAAGAATCAATCTGATTATCTTCGGTTATTGCATTGGCTTGAATCTATCAACACCAAGCCACAAGACCTGTTGACTGGATTCCCAAGCGCCAGTGTGAGGGTCATTTTTATTTGTCGAGACGCATTCGAGAAGAGGTTGCGGGCAGACTTAAAGAAGCGGGGATGGAGTGGGTCACAAATTGACACACTCATTTCCTTCAAGGTGTCGCTATACAGTTTTGAAGTCATACCATTAAGCTAAATTTCGAGGTCAGAATGGTGGGGTAGGGCGACCCACCATTCCAGCTTGGCGATTAACTTCGCACGATTCGAGCGCAACAGGCGCTCACAACCACCGCGCCCGTGGTTGTCTAAATATTCAGCAATTCTTTCTTGTCAGTTTCAAATTACAGCAAACTACTTGAGTACCACTGTTCACCCGTGGTCGGTGATCTGCTTCAAGATTCGGAATCGCTTTTCGCATTGCTTTCCAAAATTGGACGATATTAAGGACTCGAACTTGACCGTGTTTGCACCATTCCTGATATTCGTTATAAACAATACCTTTGGGTGTGTGTGCTTTATCACTGATTGTCACTGGCTCTTCCAAGAGCCAGGCATACACCGAGTCGCTTTCAGCACGATTTCGAAGTAGGGCTGCCTCCATTACCGCGGGAATTCTTGGCTCAAGCCTAAAACCTCTTTCCATTACCCTCGATAGCCCCTCGAGCGCCCAATTCAAAACCCCAGACAAATCCTCTGCAATGATGCGGTCAGCCAAAAATGGATCAATCTTGTCGGGCGCAACACGCTGTTCAAATGGAACGACTTCGATTCTGCGCCACACTCCATCACTGCTGTCCTTTATCGAAGGCAGCACATTACCCATTGCGATGATCCTTGCTGTAACACGGGTTGTAATAGCCGAGCGATGTTTTCTGTTGATTCTTAAAGTTTCGCCAGTAATGAGCGCTTTCAGCGTTTCTTCGTGCAGACCGAATGTTGGTAGTTCATCGCAGTAAAGCAAACTGGCCTCTACCGCTTCGGCCAGGCTGAATCCATCAAGATCATTCAGTCGAAGCGCTGCGATACTGCTATGCAGCGCTTTGACCACTCGCGCCAAACATGATTTTCCGTTTGCTCCACTGCCAATCCAAAGTTGCATTTTTCCGAGTGATAGCCCAGTGGCGAGGGTGGATCCAACATATTCCTGGACCCTATTCCGAACATCCGTATCTGGAAGAGTGTCCATGATGAACTTGTCGAAATAACGGGTATTACTTCGCTCCGGCTGGTACTCGCAAGTCAGCACATGCCGTATTCCATGCTCTTTTGATGGCGGCAAAATTTCAATGCCACTTGAGCCTATTCGTAAATACGCATTTTTGCAGGCAATGATTCTTTTATCAGTCTCTGGTACTGGTTCGACATGCCGGACCAAGGCCATAACGCACGCTCGCGCATTGATATCAGATGCAACAAACGATTCGTTGTTCACCAGCCACTTGTAAGCAGTGTCCGCGATGTCGCAATGCTGCACACGCTCAAATACATGTCCATTCCACTTGTAAAGCTCCTCTGCATGCTTAAAAAAGCTCTCCTGTTGCTCGATATATTTGACGAACTCATGCGGTTCAAAACGTTTGGTTTTTCTATTGCTGTCGTCGCTTTTGGCTGTGACGGACTCAACTGAAGCCTTATTGATCTTGAAGAGTTCTTTAATTTTTTCAATGAGTTTACGATTTGAAGATGTGGGGGTTGCTTTCATTTTTTCTCCTGTAAAGGAACCGTGTAGCAACCGCACATTTCTCAACTTACATGCTTGGAAACTTCAGCACGGCCAGTCCAAAAAAGTCCTTTAAGTGGCTCGCTGAGTAGACTGAGCAGGGTGAAATAACAGATAGTTTTCCTGAGAGAGGGTGTTTGTTTGGAAGCTGTTCTATTTGGTCGTGGACCCGATGCTGCTCACCCTAAAAGTGGGTGAAAATTGATTGAAATAAAAAAATAATTAGTGGTTTTATTCTAAAAATATAGAAACATTAAAACAGATATTTAAAAGGTATTAATCAAGTAACTTCTAGGATTTGTTGCTCAAATTTTACGTTTTTCGACAGAAAACGCCAAGTTCGTGAAAGGTCGTTGCCTATACGTCGCTCCAAAACAGCCACAGGGCAATTTCGATGAAAAAAGACGTAGTAACAGCAAGTAACAGCTCAGTGTTTGAGTCTGTTGAAAACCTAGTAGTTGAGATGCTTCTCAACAATTTAATTAATGAGTTTATGTCGACAAACGTCACAACCAAATTGGAGCAAAAAAATGATTAAGGCCATCGCATATTACCGATTCAGCACAGAGCGTCAGGATTCATCCTCTATCGACGCACAGCGCAGAAACTGCGAAAAATTTGCAGCGGAAAACGGTATCGAAATAGTTGAGTCTTTTGCTGATGAGCACATGAGTGGCTCAAATACTTTTAGGCCAGCGTATCAGGCCATGCTAAAAGCACTTCAAGATAAAGGTTACAAGGTGCTAGTGGCAAATGATCTGAGTCGCTTACACCGAGATATTGGTGATGAAAGTCAATTTTTTAAAAAAATGAATTTCCTCGATGTTAGTGTGCTAACCCCTCAGGGTTTCGACTCTAGCGATCCAAATGCTATGCAATACGTGCAATTTGGTTCCATGATCAATGAGTACCATCGCAAAATGGTTTCCTATCAAACGAAAGTTGCGCAAAAAGCTGCGTTGTCTCGCGGTGGAGTAGTGAGTGGCAAGTCATATGGTTATGACCATCGAAAAGATAGGGATACTCGCTTGGTCATAAGAGAAATAAATAAAAGTGAGGCAGAGGTTGTAAGGCAAATCTTTCGCTTGTTTGATGAAGGGCTATCACCTCTCTCGATTGCGGAGCATTTGAATGAAGCTGGAATTCCTTCTCCCAGAGGTGGCAAATGGAGACGCAGTACTATTCATGGCGATCCTAAAGATCATTCTGGAATCCTTAATAATCCTCTCTACAACGGTGTGGATTTTTATGGGAGAGGTTCTTGGCTGAGCAACCCCGATAATGGCAAACGTACACGAAAAGGGCAGCCGAGAGAAACCTGGCATGAAACGTTAGTACCACATCTGAGAATCGTTGATCCTGACCTCTGGGCACGTGTAAAAAAGCGCCAAGATAAGATTTCTCATAAATCGACCTTACAGAAAGCCTCTAAAGGTCCTAGAGCCGGTAATGGCGCAAATCCAAAGTATCTGCTCTCAGGGTTTCTTAAATGTAAAAGTTGTGGTGCGAATTTAACCTTGGTTAATGGAAGTAAGTATGGTTGCGCCAGTCGGAGGGATGTTGGGCGCAATTCATGTTCTTTCAGAAGCCTAGTAAAGAGAACAGAGATTGAAAAAATCGTAATCGAAAGTTTTAAGTCTGTCCTGAAACCAGAGGCATTGATTCCAGTTGTAAGGTCTAGATTCGTGTCTGCTCTAAAGGAAAGATCTAAAGTTGAGCCCTCCGTGACGCACATAAGGAAAGAGCTTTCTGCGGTTACCAAAAAAATTGCCAATTTAACGAACGGAATAAAGAAAGGAATTGATCCAAGCCTGTTTGTGGATCAACTGAATACTCTGGCGGCTAGGCAGAAGTATTTGACCAGTCAGCTTGCCACCAGTGGAAAGTTGTCATCTTTGTCTGAACTAGAGGCTTTGGCTGAAAAAGCGGCAGATCGCGTGCCGGAGATGTACAAAGCCTTCGCAGATGTACTGGTTACCAATATTTACAAAGCTCGTGAAGCTATAGGTTTGCTGTGTAATAACCAGATCGTGGTGAGTACTGATGTAAATGGTCAGATCAGAATTGAAAAAACCGCCCTGTTGGGCGGTTTTTTTCGTTTTTCGCTCGGTGTGCCAAAATTTTTTGATACACCGGAGATAAAGCTGGTTGCGGGGGCAGGATTTGAACCTACGACCTTCGGGTTATGAGCCCGACGAGCTGCCAGACTGCTCCACCCCGCGTCTGGTAAGAACGAAACTATAGCGGGTTTCCGCCTTGTGTGCAAGTGCACAAACGCAGTTCAACCCACAAACATCCCCTCAAAAACCTTTATCCTACTGAAACCACAAGAAAAATTCGCAGCAAAAAATGTTTAAAAAATTTCTGAAAGACCTTTCAAACAAGCCCGAGTTCATGCGCAGGGCCATGAATTTTTATGCACCATTGCGCGGTGCGGGCATTCATGTTCATCACATCAGCGCCAATTTCGACGAAGTTGAAGTGCACATGCCGCTCACGCGCCGCAATAAAAACATCATGGGAACTCAGTTCGGCGGCTCACTGTATGCCATGGCCGACCCCTTCTTCATGCTTGTGCTCATGAAGCGTTTGGGCAGTCACTACCATGTGTGGGACCAAGAGGCGAACATTCGTTTTATTGCGCCAGGCAATTCACTGGTCAAGGGCGTGTATCAAGTCAATGATCAAACGCTCAGTGAAATCAAGTCCAAAGCAGCCACGGGCGAAAAGGTATTGCACACATTCGAGGTCGACATTACCCACGCCGATGGCTCGGTTGTCGCACACGTCACCAAAGTGCTCTATATTCGCCTGAAGAAGCAACACCGTCCCAACTCCAACTAAAGTAGCAACATGTCAAAACCTGAATACGCCAACCTGCCCGTGTGGCCCGAAGCCGATACCCCCTGTGTGGGATTTTGTTCAACCAACCTTGGCGACGACGTTTGCATGGGTTGTGGTCGTACGCTCGACGAGGTTGATGGGTGGTTGTTCAAAAGCGATGAGGAAAAAGAGGCCGTCTGGAAGCGCATCCGCCAAGCGGGTGTTGGCTATCGTTGGGAAAGCTGAAATAGCAAGCGCGGTTGGTCTCTAGAGCGCATGCTCAGTTTTTAATCAAACAACCAAAAACTGCACAAAATCAACGGGCTGAAAATTTTATCCACAGCGAATCGGGAAGGTTTTCCCCGCCCAGTGTGGATAAGTTCCACAAGCCTCGGGGTAAGCCACAGTGGGGATGTTCAGCGCACCGAATCGGGGCACACTGTAAATGTCTCCGACCCTCCATGGGTTACTTTCAGATACGGCTCGCCCAGGTGAGCCGTTTTTTTTGAAATTAATTGTGTGATCAAGTGGTTGCTGATCGGTGGATAACGTGGTTACAATGCGCCATCGGTTTATAAAATGCCCGTCGCGCAACTCGTTTCACGCTGCGCCCCTGCACCCCGCTGGCAACAGCCACCTCGGCCTGCAGGACCAATCGGCACTATTTCCCTATCAACACCTGAATTTCTTAAAGTGAGTCCGCCTGGATGGATCCCCAGCGCGCTAAAAACATATTAGAAGCAGCTCTGCTGTGTTCGGTTGAGCCCATTGCGGTCAAAGAATTGATGCGTCTGTTCGACGATGCCATCGACGCCTCAGTGGTTACAACGCTATTGGAAGACATCCGCCGCGACTGGACCCACAAGGGTTTGGAGCTGGTGCAGGTTAAAACCGGATGGCGCTTTCAAACCCGAGATGACGTTAAACGTTACCTTGAGCAAATGAATCCTGAAAAGCCCCCGAAATACTCAAGGGCTACCATGGAAACCTTGGCAATTATTGCCTACAAGCAGCCGGTTACCCGGGGCGACATCGAATCCATTCGTGGTGTCACTGTGTCTACCCAGGTCATGAAAGCACTTGAAGATCGCGGCTGGATCGAGTCAATCGGTCACCGCGATGCACCGGGGCGCCCAGCACTTTGGGCCACAACGCCCCAGTTTTTAGCCGACCTTAATTTGGTCAGCCTAAGCGATTTGCCTGCACTGGACGATGAAAAAGACCAGCAGCTGGCTGATGAGTTACAAAAAGTCATTCCATTTGATGTGGATGACAGTGATACAGCGGAAAACGATGAGAACCAACAAGCGCAAAGCAACTGAAACACTCGATACCAACCCGATTCCTGAGCAAGTCATTGTCAGTGTCGACAGCGAGAGCCACGACATGGAGTGGGGCGAAGTACTGAATCAGGTTGAAGGGCTGAAGTCTGAAGAAAATGGTGGCGCAGGCAAGAATCGCAGCAAATTGAATGTGCGGCTCGATCCCGAGTTGGCGCCCAAGTTGCACAAGGTGCTGGCCGATTCCGGCATGGGTTCCCGCCGTGAAATGGAAGAACTGATTGTTGCTGGCCGGGTTTCGGTCAATGCTGAGCCTGCCCATTTGGGGCAGCGGGTGTTGCCCACCGATCAGGTCCGTGTGAACGGCAAGCTGATCCAGCGTAAAAACAAATCCAAGCCTCCACGCGTGCTCATTTATCACAAGCCCGCAGGCGAAATTGTCTCAATGGACGATCCCCAGGGTCGAGCCACCGTATTTCAGAAGTTACCCAAAATATCCAATGGCAAGTGGATTGCGGTAGGCCGTCTCGACTTCAACACCGAAGGCCTGTTGTTGTTCACGTCCTCGGGCGAGTTGGCCAACCGTTTAATGCACCCCCGCTATGAAGTTCAGCGTGAATATGCAGTGCGTATTCTTGGCGAATTGACCGAAGAACAACGCCAGCAATTGCTGACAGGTATTCAACTTGACGATGGCCCTGCCAAGTTTCTCTACGTCGATGCCGCAGGCGGCGAGGGCGCCAATCGCTGGTACAAGGTCGGTTTGAAAGAAGGGCGCAACCGAGAGGTTCGCCGAATGTTCGAGGCCTGCAAACTTACCGTGAGCCGTCTGATCCGCACCCGGTTTGGTGACATTTTGATGCCTTCCACGCTCAAGCGTGGTCGTCACATGGAAATGGAAGCGCTTGAAGCCATGTCGTACATGCAGTCCCTGGGCTTGAAGGTGGATGAGTCCGCCCAAGAAGGGGCCATTCGCCGTGACAAAAAGAACATTGGCTCGAAAAACAACAAACGCCGCAATGGTCAGCCCTTGATTGATCCAGGCCTTGCCTTCACCACGCCCACACAAACCTACCTCACGGTTTCCGGTGCGACAGCGGCGGCGGCTTTGAGCAATCAGAACAATTTGTCATCTGCCGGCGGCTCTGCTCGCCGTGGAAATGGTGGTGACCGCAATGGCAACAGGGCGGGTGCCAATGGCAACGCCAGTGCGCCTGCCGGTAAATTTGCAGGTGCGGGAAAGCGACCCGCCGGGCCACGTGGCGCAGGTGCCCGCACTGGTGGGCCTTCAGCAGGGGGTGGTCCAGGTCGAGGCAACGAAGCCGGAAACGGCGCGCCCCAGAAACCGCAGCAGCGCAGACGCAGGAAAGCCCCCACCATGTAGTTCCCCAAGCTGTAAATTACTTGAAAATAAAGGCAGTTTCGGTTATTCTCTGAGGCTGCCTGAGCGCCCACTCCAAAAAGGGTGTCTCAAATGAAGTGGGCTTACAGGCCCATTTTTTTTTGGTAAGGCGGTTTTGAAGCAAATTAAAAGACGAAGCAAGCGAATTAGTAAAGGCGAAGAAGCGAAGTGATCAATCCTGAAGAGTTTGTTGGCAATTCATGGTCTGGCGTGTGGTCAGAGTCCTGGGTAACGGAAGCCGACGCCGTGATTGTCTCGCTGGGTTTAGAGGTTGCGGATATCGAGCGTGAGGGCAATGGCCTGTTGCGTATCATGATTGATTCGCCAGCAGGTGTCACTGTTGAAGACTGCGAAAAAGTCAGTCACCAACTCACCCACCTGTTTACCGTCGAAAATGTCAACTACGAGCGGCTCGAGATATCCTCGCCGGGCGTGGATCGCGTGTTACGTCGCAAAAAAGATTTCGAACGGTTTTTGGATCAAGAGGTGTCCCTGAAGTTTAAGCGGGCCATCAACAATCAAAAACAGTTCAAAGGCGTATTGCAAAAAGGCAAAGAGCAAACCTGGGGAGTGTTGGTCACTCCCGACGGAAAAAATGCCGAGCCGTACTTGCTTGATTTTGAAATAACTGATTTGGCGGGTGCCCGTCTGGTCCCCCATCTAAAGTTTTAGGAGCCCTGGAATGAGCCGTGAGTTGCTTTTATTAGTTGATGCGTTGGCGCGCGAAAAAAATGTGGACAAAGACATCGTCTTTGGTGCGCTCGAATTGGCATTGGCTTCCGCAACCAAGAAGCGCTTCGATGAAGAAGTGGATGTTCGCGTGTCCATCGATCGCGACACAGGCGACTACGACACTTTCCGTCGCTGGGAAGTGGTCACAGAAGAAGACTTCTACGACCCCGCCTATCAAATGGTGTTAGACCAAGCCTTGAAGCATGACGAAGAAGCCGAAATGGGCGACTTCATCGAAGAAGAACTTGAGCCCGTTGAATTTGGTCGAATTGGCGCCCAAGCCGCCAAGCAGGTAATTCTGCAGCGCGTTCGCGACGCTGAGCGTGAGCAAATCCTGCAAGACTTCCTTGATCGTGGCGACAAAATTGTCATTGGTCAGGTCAAGCGCATGGAACGCGGCGATGCCATCGTTGAAAGCGGTCGTATCGAAGCCCGTTTGCCGCGCGATCAAATGATTCCCCGTGAAAGCCTGCGTCCAGGCGACCGTGTACGTGCCTACCTCTGGAAGGTAGATCGCTTGGCGCGCGGTCAACAAGTTATTTTGTCGCGCACATCACCTGAGTTCATCAAAGCATTGTTCGCCATGGAAGTCCCGGAAATCGAGCAAGGTCACCTGGAAATTAAAGGTGCTGCACGCGACCCCGGCATGCGAGCCAAAATTGCAGTATTGGCCCATGACCGTCGCATCGACCCCATCGGTACTTGCGTGGGTGTTCGTGGCTCTCGTGTTCAGGCTGTTACCCAAGAGTTGGGCGGTGAACGCGTAGACATCGTATTGTGGTCCGAAGACCCAGCCCAGTTTGTGATTGGTGCTTTGTCGCCAGCAACCGTTCAATCTATTGTTGTTGATGAAGACCAGCACGTGATGGAAGTGGTGGTTGACGAAGCCGAGCTGGCGCAAGCCATCGGCCGCAGCGGTCAAAACGTGCGTTTGGCCTCTGATCTCACCGGTTGGCAAATCAATATCATGACCCCCGAAGAATCGGCCAAGCGTTCCGAAGAAGAAATCGGCAAGTTGCGTGAGTTGTTCACCAGCAAGCTGGATGTCGACGAAGAAGTGGCCAACATTCTGATCGAGGAAGGTTTCACAGGCCTTGAAGAAGTAGCCTACGTGCCAATCGCTGAAATGCAGGAAATTGAAGCATTTGACGCCGATACTGTCGAAGCACTTCGCACCCGCGCCCGCAATGCTTTGTTGACCGAGGCCATTGCGCGCGAGGAAATAGTAGAAGGTGCAGGCGACCTGATGTCCATCGAAGGCGTTGATGGCGACCTGGTTGGCAAGCTGGCTGCTGCTGATATTTCAGACCGCGAAGGTTTGGCCGAGTTGGCCGTCGATGAATTGGTTGAAATTGCAGGAATTGAAGAAGACCGTGCTCGCGACATCATTATGAAAGCGCGCGCACACTGGTTTGAGTAATCCAAACCGCATTGAGTAGAGTCGAATCGGGCCACTCGGTCCGGTCAGTAAGGGAATTTGAAGGAATAGTAGATGACCAGTACCACAGTCGCACAGTTTGCAGCAGAGTTGAAAATGCCCGCCGATGTTCTTTTGGAGCAGCTGAAGTCTGCTGGCGTAAGCAAAACTTCTGAGGCAGATGCAGTTACTGAAGCGGACAAGGGAAAGCTTTTGGAAAGCCTGAGAAAGGCGCACGGATCTGAAAGCGGTCAAAAGAAAATTACCCTCACCCGCAAGCAGACCAGTGAAATCAAGCAAGCAGGCCCTGGTGGCCGTGCACGCACAGTTCAGGTTGAAGTGCGTAAAAAGCGCGTATTCGTGCAGCGCGCTGAAAAAGCAGGTGAAAGCGAGCCCGTTATGGAAGCTCAACTGGATCCGGCTGAACAGGCCCGCCGTGATGCTGAAACACAACGCCAGGCTGAATTGAAAGCGCGTCAGGAAGCGGAGCTGAAAGAAAAACAAGCCAAGCTTGAGCAAGAGCGTGAGCGCGAACTGAAGCTTCAGGAAGAAGCACGCCAGCGCGCCGAAGAAGAGCGCCTTGCCCATGAAGCGGTTGAACAGGCCAAGGCTGAAAACGCCAAACCTGCCAAAGCCGAAGAAGAAACTGATACCAAAGACGAAGCAGCCCAGGCAGCGCGTGCCGAGGAAGCCAAGGCCCGCGAACAACGCGCAGCCGATGCGCTGAAAGCAGAGCAAAAAGCCAAGAAAGCAGCCGAAGATGCGGCCAAGGCCAGTGCGAACCAAGAACGCGCTCGCAAGGCCGCGGAAGCTGAAGTTGCAGCAATTAACCGCATGATGTCCCAGCCCGCCAAGGTCATGAAGGCTGAAGAGCCTGTTGAGCCTCCCAAGGCTGCGGCAACCATTAAAAAGCCTGAGAAGTTGGCCACTGCTGCAGAGGATGACTCTGCAGGGCGTGCTCGCAAAGGTGTTCGCGCACCGGGTGCCAAGGAAGAGCCGGGCCGCCGTCGTGGTGGTTTGAAAACCCGAGGCGAAACTGGAGTTGGCCGCACTGGTGCGGGTGGCTGGAAAGGCCCGAAGGGCAAAAACAGTCGCCACAACCAGGAACAAAGCAACTTCAATCAACCCACCGAACCAGTGATCCGTGACGTTCATGTGCCGGAAACCATCACGGTGGCTGAACTTGCGCACAAAATGTCCGTGAAGGCCGCAGAGGTGATCAAGTGTCTGATGAAAATGGGCCAAATGGTCACCATTAACCAGGTGCTCGATCAAGACACGGCCATGATTGTGACCGAGGAATTGGGCCACAAGGCAATTGCTGCCAAGCTCGATGATCCAGAAGCCATGATCGAACAAGCTGGTGTGGCGCATTCTGAAGCGCCGTCAGTGGCTCGCGCACCAGTTGTTACCATCATGGGTCACGTTGACCACGGTAAAACCTCACTGCTTGATCACATTCGTAGCCAAGGTGGCCAGTGGTGAGGCCGGTGGCATTACCCAGCATATTGGCGCTTACCACGTGGAAACGGGCCACGGCATGATCACCTTCATCGATACACCGGGCCACGCGGCGTTTACAGCCATGCGTGCACGTGGTGCCAAATCAACCGATATCGTCATTCTGGTGGTCGCGGCTGATGATGGCGTGATGCCACAAACCATTGAAGCCATTCACCATGCCAAGGCAGCCAACGTACCTTTGGTGGTGGCGATCAACAAGATTGACAAGCCTGATGCAAATCCTGAGCGAGTCAAGCAAGAATTGATTTCTCACTCGGTTGTACCAGAGGAATACGGCGGTGATTCGCCCATGGTTCCTGTGTCTGCGAAAACAGGCCTGGGCATTGACGACCTTCTGGAGCAAGTGCTGCTGCAGGCGGAAGTGCTCGAGCTGAAGGCTCAGATCGAAGCCCCAGCCAAAGGCCTGGTTGTTGAGTCCCGCCTGGACAAAGGCCGTGGCCCAGTGGCCACAGTGTTGGTACAAAGCGGTACCTTGAAGAAAGGCGATGTGGTGTTGGCTGGTTCTGCATTTGGTCGCGTACGCGCCATGGTGGACGAAAACGGTCGTTCAATCGAATCCGCTGGTCCTTCAATTCCTGTTGAAATTCAGGGTTTGAGCGATGTGCCGGCCGCTGGTGAAGAAGTAATTGTGTTGCCAGATGAGCGCAAAGCCCGTGAAATTGCCTTGTTCCGTCAAGGCAAGTTCCGCGACGTGAAGCTGGCCAAGCAACAGGCCGCCAAGCTGGAGAACATGTTTGAACAAATGGCTGAAGGCGAAGTTAAACACCTGCCAGTTATTCTGAAAGCCGACGTACAGGGTTCACAAGAAGCCTTGTCGCATGCCTTGCAGAAGTTGTCTACCGACGAAGTGAAAGTGCATGTTGTGCACGCTGCTGTGGGTGGTATCAGTGAATCTGATGTCAACCTGGCGGTGGCCTCCAAAGCGGTGATCATCGGCTTTAACGTGCGTGCTGACCAAGGCGCCCGTAAAACAGCCGAGAACAACGGCGTGGATATTCGCTACTACAACATCATTTACGATGCCGTAGACGAGATCAAAGCCGCGATGACCGGCATGCTGACGCCTGACAAGAAAGAGGAAATCATCGGCAACGTTGAAATCCGCGAAGTGTACAAGATCTCCAAAGTGGGTTCTGTTGCAGGTTGTATGGTGACCGACGGCTTGATTCGTCGTGGTGCAGGTGTGCGCTTGCTGCGTGACAACGTGGTGGTGTGGACTGGCCAGCTGGCCTCGCTCAAGCGCTTCAAAGACGACGCCAAAGAAGTGCGCCAGAACTTTGAGTGTGGCTTGCAGCTGCACAACTACGACGACATCCAGGTTGGCGACATTCTGGAAGCATTTGAAGTGAAGGAAGTGGCCCGTACGCAGCTGTAATTGCTGCGTGGGTTTGAAAAGGAAAGTATGCGTCACAAGAAAAAAGCACCAGCCAGAGGAATTCGGGTTGCCGAGCAAATCCAGAAAGACCTGGCTGAGCTGATCCCCCGTGAGTTGAGAGACCCACGGCTTGGGTTTGTCACAATCACAGATGTGGAACTGACACCCGACTACGCCTATGCAACCGTGTATTTCTCAGTATTGACTGGTTCGGCGGAGACCACTGAAGAGGCATTGAATGACTCCTCAGGTTATTTGCGCAATTTGATTTTTAAAAAGTTGCACATTCACACTGTGCCTACCTTGCGTTTCAAACACGACCAATCGGTAGAGCGTGGGGCTGAAATGTCCCAGATCATTGACCGGGCGCTGAAAGGCGAGGGTGGTGGTGCCACAGATTCGGATGGTGGTGGCGACGGTGGCGGTGACTAAAAAGCAAAAACGTGCCTTGTCTGGTGTGTTGTTGTTCGACAAATCGACTGGTTATTCGTCCAATCAAGCTCTGCAAATCGTCAAGCGCCTGTACCGTGCTGAAAAAACCGGCCACACAGGTACGCTGGACCCATTGGCAAGCGGCTTGTTACCATTGATGTTCGGTGAGGCGACCAAGTTTGCGGCAGATTTGATCGACGCAAGCAAATCCTACCGAACCAAAGTGCGGCTGGGTTTTTCAAGCAACACCGGCGATGCCGAGGGTGAATTGACGAAAGTCAGTACCCGCGCGCTTGAAAGCATCACCGAGATTGAGGTAAAACAGGTGTGTGCGCAGTTTGTTGGGGAAATTCAACAGACGCCACCGATGTTTTCTGCATTAAAGAAAGACGGCAAGCCTTTGTACGAGTATGCTCGCGAAGGCATTGAATTGGACAGACCTGCTCGAACCCTTTTGATCCATCAATTGGATGTCATTAAAGTCGAGCACAATCAGCAAGATGGTGAACTTGGTTGCACCATTGAGCTGGAAGTAAATTGCAGCAAAGGCACCTACGTGCGCACCCTGGGCGAAGACATCGCCAAGGCATTGGGCACGGCAGGCTACCTCACCGAACTGCGGAGAACCGCGATTGGTGACTTGAAAGTGGAACGCGCGTACACCCTGGATGCACTCAAAGTGCTCGGTGAATCGGAAACCCCCTTTGACGCTTTGGATGCTGTGCTTTTCCCGGTGGATTCGCTTTTGGGCAGCCTGGGGAAAGTTGAATTGAACAATGAGTTTGCGCGGCGGTTTTCGCACGGGCAACGGTTGCCACTGGACTTGGTCAACGCCAAACCAGGGCGAGTGCGGGTGTACGGAGAAGCCCCCGCGCAGGATGTGAACACCGATGTAAGCAATACGGCCTTCAAAGGCAATTCCCTGTTTATGGGAACAGGCATTTTAGAAACGGATGGGAAGGGCGCCTTGCTTCGACCCGACAGATTGATTCAGGTAAATTTATGACACGCGCATTACGTAACGTTGCAATTATCGCCCACGTGGACCACGGCAAAACCACGCTGGTTGACCAACTCCTTCGCCAGTCTGGCACCTTCCGCGAGAACGAAAAGCTCGAAGAACGTGTGATGGACAGCAACGACATTGAAAAAGAACGTGGTATCACGATTCTTTCCAAGAACTGCGCAGTTGAATATGAAGGCACCCACATCAACATCGTTGACACCCCAGGACACGCCGACTTTGGCGGTGAAGTGGAGCGCGTGTTGTCGATGGTTGATTCGGTTTTGTTGTTGGTAGACGCCGTAGAAGGCCCAATGCCACAAACACGTTTTGTAACCCGCAAGGCATTGGCCTTGGGTTTGAAGCCCATCGTGGTAGTGAACAAAGTAGACCGTCCTGGCGCCCGCATTGACTGGGTAATCGATCAAACCTTTGACTTGTTCGACAAGTTGGGTGCAACCGATGAACAGCTGGATTTCCCGATTGTTTATGCTTCTGGTTTGAACGGTTTTGCTGGCGATACACCCGATTTGCGCGAAGGCACCATGCGCCCCTTGTTTGAAGCCATTTTGAAGTATGTGCCTGTGCGTGATGATGACCCCAATGGTCCCCTGCAATTCCAGATCACATCGCTCGATTACAACAGCTACGTGGGCAAGATCGGTATTGGCCGTATCAAGCGCGGTACGGTGCGGGTTGGCCAGCAGGTAACCTGTATCAACGGTCCAGACGGCACTCCATTTAATGGTCGAATCAACCAGGTGCTGAAGTTCCGTGGTCTGGAGCGTATTCAGGAAGAAGAAGCCCAAGCTGGCGACATTTGCCTGATCAATGGTATTGAGGAAATCGGCATTGGAACCACCATCTGCTCACCTGAAGCAGTAGAAGGTCTGGAAATTCCAGCGATTGATGAGCCAACATTGACCATGAACTTCATGGTCAACACATCTCCACTGGCTGGCCGTGAAGGCAAGTTTGTAACCAGTCGCCAGTTGCGTGACCGTTTGCAGCGTGAATTGAAAGCCAACGTGGCCCTGCGCGTTAAAGACACCGACGACGACACCGTATTTGAAGTGTCAGGCCGTGGTGAATTGCACCTGACCATCTTGCTGGAAAACATGCGTCGTGAAGGCTATGAATTGGCCGTGTCACGCCCACGCGTGGTGTTCAAGGAAGTTGACGGCGTGAAGTGCGAGCCCTACGAAATGTTGACCGTGGATGTGGAAGACTCACACCAGGGTGGCGTGATGGAAGAATTGGGTCGCCGCAAAGGTGACTTGCTTGATATGTCACCCGATGGCAAAGGCCGTGTTCGTCTGGAATACAAAATTCCAGCACGTGGTTTGATTGGTTTCCAGGGTGATTTCATGACCCTGACACGCGGTACTGGCTTGATCAGTCACGTATTTGATCAATACGCACCGATTCGCGAAGGTGGTTCTGCCGAGCGTCACAATGGCGTGCTGATTTCTCAAGACGATGGCGATGCAGTTGCTTACGCCTTGTGGAAGTTGCAAGACCGTGGTCGCATGTTTGTGTCACCAGGTGAAGCCTTGTACGAAGGCATGGTGATTGGTATTCACAGCCGTGACAACGACCTGGTTGTAAACCCCATCAAGGGCAAGCAGCTGACCAACGTTCGTTCATCGGGCACTGACGAAGCCGTTCGCCTGGTTCCTCCAATTCAAATGAATCTGGAATACGCAGTTGAATTTATTGCTGAAGACGAATTGGTGGAAATTACGCCGAAGAATATTCGCATTCGCAAGCGTTTCCTGAAGGAACACGAGCGCAAGCGCGCCAGCCGCGACGCAGCGTAAGCCGCAAGGTTGAATCTTAAAGGGGGCGTGGCTTTGGCCTCGCCCTTTTTATTTGTAAAATTCAAACCATGACTTTCAAACCCAGAACACTTTCTGTTGCCCCAATGATCGACTGGACCGACCGGCATTGCCGCAGGTTCCATCGAGCCATTAGCCGGCACACCTGGTTGTATACCGAGATGATCACCACAGGTGCCTTGGTATACGGCGATCGCAATCGTTTTTTGGCATTCAACGAGGAAGAGCATCCTGTCGCCTTTCAAATTGGAGGTAGCGACCCGGAACATCTGGCAGCGTGCGCAAAGTGGATCGAACAAGCGGGTTACGACGAATTGAACCTGAATGTGGGCTGTCCATCGGAGCGCGTGCAAAAGGGGTCTTTTGGTGCCTGCCTGATGGCTGAGCCTGATTTGGTAGCCGACTGCGTCAAAGCCATGCGGGATGCTTGCTCAATCGACGTCACGGTGAAGCATCGAATCGGGCTCGATTACGATGAAAGCGAAACCATGCTGTACGAATTTGTCGGCAAGGTGAGTGAAGCCGGTTGCAACACTTTCATTGTGCATGCACGCAATGCGGTGTTGAAGGGTTTGTCGCCAAAAGAAAACCGTGACATTCCACCCTTGCGTTATGAGGTTGTAAAGCGCTTGAAGCAGCATTTTCCGCATCTTCAAATTATTTTGAATGGCGGAATCACTACCGTGGACGCTATCAAAAGCCACTTGGATTGGGCAGACGGCTGCATGATTGGTCGAGAGGCGTATTCCAATCCCTGGTTACTGGCCCAGTTTGATGAAATCATTGGCCAACCCACGGATACAAGAACTCGTTTCAACGTGATTGATGAATTACGCGCCTACGCTGACCAGGAATTGCGCAAAGGCGAGAGCATTCGGAATATTACGAAATCCTGGCTGGGCTTGTTTCACGGGCAGCCGGGCGGCAGGCTTTACCGCCAGGTGTTGTCCGATTCAACCTTGCTGAAAGCCAACAATTGGCAGGTGGTTGAAGACGCTTTGGCGAAAATGCTCAAGCATGCTGCTTGAGTAGGCACTAAAGCAACACCAACTTGCCAGGGTTCAGAAGATTCTTTGGATCCAAAGCCTGTTTAATTGTTTTGAATGCCGCGTAGTTGCTTTTGCTGGTAATGTCCCGCAACAGTTCAGCCTTGAGTTGACCAATGCCGTGTTCGGCCGATACGGTGCCACCGCACTGCAAAATCGCGTTATGCACCAAGGTGTTTAACAAGCTTTGGTGTTGCTTCAGAAATTCCGCAGAGTCACTGGCTTTGGGTGCTGACAAGTTGAAATGCAGGTTGCCATCGCCAAGGTGGCCAAACAACACCGGCCGAACATCAACCCCATGTTCTGCGATTTCATTTAATGCGATATCGTGAAATACAGGCAATTGTGACACCGCACACGCCACATCGTGTTTCACGTTCAAGCCCTCTTTGGCCTGTGCTTCGGATATGTTTTCTCTCAAGGCCCAAAAAGTGTCAATTTCCCGCCCGCTTTGCGCAATTGCAATGTTGCGCACGCCTGGGAGTTCCTCGAGCAAGGCTTCCAGCGTTTTGGTAACCTGCTCGCGCAATGCGGTTTCGGGGCCCAAAGAGGTAAATTCCGCCAGTACATGGTCCTCCGCGCCCGGGCCAGTGGGTGCACGGCCTGGAAAATGGGTTTGAACCACCTCAATTGCATTGGCGTTCATCCACTCGTAGCTGCTGAGTTCGCCAAACAGATGGCTTTGAACAAACCCCAGCGCATCGACTGCAACTTGAATGTTGTCCACATTCAGCCAGGCCACACAACGGCTTTTGGGGGCAGGGTACACCTTCATGCACGCCGTGGTCACTATGCCCAGTGTGCCCTCTGAGCCAATCAACAAATGGCGCAAGTCGTAGCCGGTGTTGTTTTTGCGAAGTCCTCGCAAGTCACCACACAACTCGCCCTGTGCATTCACATATTCAAGACCCAGGCACAATTCTCGGGTATTGCCATAGCGCAGCACAGCCACACCACCGGCGTTGCTGGCCAAGTTACCACCTAAGGTGCAAGTGCCTTCCGAGGCCAAACTCAAGGGGAACAGGAATCCGTGGGCACTTGCATATTCCTGAATTTCATACAAGGTGTAGCCCGCGCTGGCGGTCAGTGTCAGGTTGCTTTCATCCAGCTTCAACACATCGCGAATTCGACCAGTTTTAAGCACCACATGCGGGCGCTTTGATGCGTCGCCCTCTGCTGTGGGTACGGCACCACCCACCAACCCCGTGTTGCCGCCTTGGGTGGAAATGGCGACGTTGAATTGGTCGCACACCTTCACAATGCCCTGAATCTGCGCAGCGTTCAGGGGTTCAAGCAGGGCCAGTGCGGTGGTTTGGTAGCGTTTGCGCCAATCGGTGCATGCGTGGGCAATGTCCGTGGTGTCGGTCTTGACCGTCAAGCCCGGCACCTGTTTGCGCAACTGGTCAAGAAATTCGTTCATGCCCTCAGGCTACCTTGGTTTTTGGCACTTTGTAAGTGCGCGCAAACACGCTGACGCTGGCAAAAAGTGCGATGGTCAGAAACACCTCTAGCCCGGCCATTAACTGAGAGGCAAGGGCGGGGTCGGAACTGGCCCGTGTTGCGCCTTCTGCAAAGTACAACCACACCAACAGAGAAGTAGCCTGATAGGTGCGTACGCGTTGTTTGAATATGCCTGGCACCACCAATAGCAAGGGCAATACCTTCAGAACCAGCCAGCTGCCACCCGGGCGAATCGGTGCAATAAACAGTTCCCAGGCCACGCACAAGGCGATCAGGGCCAACAGGCTGGTTACGCTCGCCCAGTAGGCTTTGCTGCGGGTTGAATTCATGTCGAGGGTGCTGCTCATCAGGGTTTATCCATGTGTTGTAGTGCCAGTGCTGCTTTTGCCAAACGCACGCCTTGCGCCCTGGCCAGTGCTTTTTCGTGTTCGGAAAGCGGGTTGTGTCCTTTTGTCCCGGCCCAATGGGTCACGCCGTAGGGTGTGCCGCCGGTGGTGGTGTCGTGCAAGGCCTGTTCGGAATAGGGAATGCCCAGCCACAACATGCCATTGTGAATCAGGGGCAAGGCCATGCTGGTTAACGTGGTTTCCTGGCCGCCATGCAAACTGCTGGTGCTGGTGAATACGCAAAACGGTTTGTTGATCAGGCCGCCTGCAAGCCAGTTTCCCACTGTGCCATCGATAAAATACTTCATCGCGGCCGCCATATTGCCAAACCGGGTCGGGGAGCCAAGTGCCAGGCCTGCGCATTCTTTCAAGTCTGCCGGTTCTGCGTAAGGTGGGCCATCCGCGGGGATGTCTGGTTCTGTTGACTCGCTGTTGGCAGACACCCCGGGTACTGTGCGAAGCCGCGCTGAATCGCCCTTGACTGAATCGACGCCCAACGCAATTTCACGTGCCAATTGTGCGGTGGTACCGTGGCGGGTGTAATACAAGACCAATACTTCAATCATGCTTAAGGGTTATCATGGGGGCTGTTGGAACCCCTATTGTATCGAAGCGCATGAGTTCAGCCGCACCTTCCGAAACAACTGAGACCAAGAGTTTCAAAACCGTCGGCAAACCCGTTGAGGAAAGCCAAACCCGCCGGGCCCGTTTTATGCGGGGTGCCCGTCGTGCATTCAGTGTGGCCGATGTGGAATTGTCCCCGCTGAATTTGCGCTGGTGGATTGCATTTACCCGCCTGGTCAGTCAGCGCATTAGCGAGCAACGTTTGCCCCAGGTGGCGGCCAGCTTAACCTTCACCACTGTGCTTTCGCTGGTACCCCTGGCCACTGTGGTATTGGCCATATTCACTGCATTTCCAATGTTTGACCGTTTGCAGTCTTCTTTGCAGGGTTATCTGATCGAGAGTTTTTTTCCGGAAACCTTGTCAGAAACCATTCTGACCTATGTCACACAGTTTTCTGACAAGGCGAAGGGGCTGACTGCCATTGGTATCGTGTTCTTGGTTATTACCGCATTGACCACCATGTTCACTGTGGATCGGGTGTTCAATCAGATCTGGAACGTGAAGCGTCAACGCTCGACTATCAACAAAGTGCTGTTGTACTGGGCTGTTCTGTCTTTGGCGCCAGTACTGATCGCTTTGAGTATCAGCGTATCGACTGCCTTGATTGGCGAGTCCATGAGTGGCATCAATCCAGTTCTTGGTGGTATGTTCCCGGCGCTGAATCTGATACCCCTTACCCTGACCGTGTTGGCGTTTGCATTCATCTATCGCGCAGTGCCCAATCGCGCAGTACATTGGAAAGATGCCTTGGTGGGCGGTGCGCTGGCAGCCATTCTGTTTGAAATTTCAAAGCGGGCCTTCGCGGCCTACATCACGCATTTCCCAAGTTACACCGCTTTATATGGCGCTTTGGCGGCGTTTCCAATCTTTTTGCTTTGGATTTACGTGAGCTGGATTATTGTGCTGCTGGGTGCTAGCACCGTGGCGGCGTTGCCAGTGGCCCGAACCGGCTACTGGAACCCCAGCAACCGCCCCGGTGAACGGTGGTTGCAAGGTTTGAGCGTGTTGGTTGAACTGGAAAAATCGCGCCAACAGGAAAAACCCGGCATGACCATGGAAGAGTTGAGGGTGTTTGCCAAAGTGCCACCTGATCAACTGGACGAGATCCTGAGCTTGCTGATAGACCATGGAGTGATTGGACTCTTGGCGATTGTAAGGGGTGATGATCGATTTGCCCTGATCTGCGACCCGGCCAATATCAGTGCAGAAGTGGTGGCAAAAGCATTGTGGTACGACCCTTCCTTGACGGCGGAATGGGCAGCCCGATTGCCACAATCTACGGCGAGACTTTCCGAGTTTCAGGAAGAATTTATTCGTCGGCCCCGCCTGTCTCAATGGCTTGAACTCGCGCCTTGCTAGGTGGGTGATGTCAACGGGAATCACTCTTCGGCGTTGGATTTGAACTTATTGTGAAAAAAGAGTGTCCATATCTACAAAAGAAGAGCTTACGTTTGGCACCCATAGGTGCTTTCTGTAAACTAAGCGTGACGAGCCAAAAGCTCTGACATTTAATAATATCAACACAGTCTGGAGCTGTTATGAGTAACAAAGGGCAATTACTACAAGACCCCTTCCTCAATTTGCTGCGCAAAGAGCATGTACCCGTGTCCATTTACCTGGTCAACGGTATCAAGCTTCAGGGCCAAATCGAGTCTTTTGATCAATACGTGGTTTTGCTGCGTAATACGGTAACCCAAATGGTCTACAAGCACGCAATTTCAACGGTTGTGCCTGGCCGTTCAGTTACATTCACCCCCGAGGTGAAGGAGTAAACTTATCTTCACTTTCCAATTTTTCCGCGGTTTGCAATGACGCGTAGTTCCCTGGTTGCACTTGACCTTGGTCAACACGAGTTCCGCGAAAGTGTCGATGAGCTGGCTCTACTGGCCACCTCTGCTGGTGCAGAGGTGATCGGCGTTTTCGTGTCTAAACGGCGTTCCCCCGACTCCGCAACATTCATTGGCTCTGGCAAGGTGCAGGAAATACTTGCGCATTGCGATGCAGAAGAGGTCGAGCTGGTGATATTCAATCACAGCTTGAGTCCTGCCCAGCAACGAAATCTTGAAAATGCCCTAGGGCGTCGCGCGATCGACCGCACCGGGCTGATTCTCGATATTTTTGCCATTCGCGCGCGCAGTTTCGAAGGCAAGTTGCAGGTCGAACTGGCTCAACTGCAGTACATGGCTTCGCGACTGGTTCGCGGCAACGCCAATTTGTATGGTCAGCAAGGTGGTATCGGCATGCGCGGGCCGGGTGAAACCCAACTTGAAACAGACCGTCGCCTGATCGGGGTGAAGGTCAAACAGTTGAAAACCCGTCTTGAAAAGCTGCAGAAGCAGCGCCAAACCCAACGCAGGCAGCGTGAACGCAGAGGGCAGTTCACGGTCGCAATTGTGGGCTACACCAATGCGGGCAAAAGTACGCTGTTCAATTCAATTACAAGCGACAAAGCCTATGCCGCCGATCAGCTCTTTGCCACTTTGGACACCACCACGCGTCGCGTTTGGCTGGCGCCCAAGATAGACATGGCACTTTCCGATACCGTCGGGTTTATTCGCGATCTGTCACATTCTCTTGTCGATGCGTTCAAGGCGACGCTTGAAAGTGCAGTACACGCCGATGTGCTGCTGCATGTTGTCGATGTGAGTTCGCAGGTTCGGCACAGTCAAATCGATGAAGTCAACAAAGTGTTGCACGAGATCGAAGCAGGAGATGTTCCGCAGGTGATCATCTGGAACAAAATAGACGCCTGCGAGCGTTCTGTGGAAGTCGAGCGCGACGGCAATGGTAAGATTTTGTCCGTGGCGGTGAGTGCACGCTATGGGCTTGGCATTCCTGAATTGAGGGAATGTTTGACTGAACTTGCAGGCAACTTCTATGCTCAAAGCAGGGGTGCAGACACGCAGTCAGATCAATTGCAGTGGGCCTGAACGTCAACAATTATTTTTTCAGCAGTAGGAACAAACATGTCAATGAATGATCCGGATTGGGGCAGAAATTCATCGGGTAATCAAAATAACGATGAACCCACAAAGCCTCAAGATCAAGACAACCGCCGTCCCGGAGGCCGTCAAGACGGCCCACCTGACCTGGATGAGCTGTGGCGCGACTTCAACAGCAGGCTGAATCGCCTGTTCGGCAAGAAGGGTGGCAATGGTGGTGGCCCGCGTGGCCCGGTTGGTGGCGGCAACGGTGGCCCCAGCATGGAAAATGCCGGCAAAGGGTTCACAGCCGTTGTTGTGGTTGCTGTGCTCGTTTGGCTAGCCAGCGGCTTTTACATCGTGCAAGAAGGTCGCGAAGGCGTGGTGCTGCAGTTCGGCAAATATCACCACACCTCAATGCCCGGTTTTCAATGGCGTTTGCCCTATCCAATTCAGTCGCATGAGGTGGTGAACTCCTCTCAGGTGCGCATTGTTGAAGTCGGGTATCGCAACGACGTGAAAAGCAAGGTATTGCGTGAAGCCCTGATGCTGACTGAAGACGAAAACATTATCGACATTCAGTTCGCGGTTCAGTATCGCCTTAAGGATGCTGGCGATTATCTGTTCAACACCATTGATCCGGATGAGTCCGTGAAAATGGCTGCTGAAACAGCCATTCGCGAGGTGGTTGGCCGAAGCAAGATGGACTTTGTGTTGTACGAGGGCCGAGAGCAAATTGCCCTGAATACAGCCGAGGTAATACAGGAAATTCTCGACAAGTACGGCACGGGTATTTTGGTCTCTAGCGTGACCGTTCAGGGTGTTCAACCACCAGAGCAGGTTCAGGCGGCATTTGACGACGCAGTGAAAGCCGGGCAAGACCGTGAGCGCTTGAAAAACGACGGTGAAGCATATGCCAACGATGTCATTCCACGTGCGCGAGGCAATGCAGCCCGTCTGCGGGAAGAGGCCGATGGTTACCGTGCACGCGTGGTTGCTCAATCCGAAGGTGATTCAGCTCGCTTTAAAGCCATTCTGACTGAGTACGAAAAAGCACCCAAAGTCACAAAAGACCGCCTGTACATTGATGCAATGCAAGAAATTTACACCAATGTAACGAAGGTCATTGTTGACTCCAAGGGGAACAGCCAGTTGCTGTACCTGCCTTTGGATAAATTGATCGAAAAAACTGGCGCATCAGGGTCGGAAGGCAATAGCGCAGCATCTGCTGCAGCTGCAGCCAAGGCCGCTGAGACCAGTCCATCCGCACCTCGCGGTGCAAACGATGGATTTGATACTAGTATTCGCGATGCCATGCGCAATCGTGACCGGGGAGCTCGCTAATCATGCCTAAAATATTTGTTGTTGTAGCGGCTGCGCTGATTGGCTTTTTTGTGGCCAACACCTGCCTTTATGTTGTAGATCAGCGCCAGTACGCCATTGTGTTTGCTTTGGGTCAGGTCGAGGAAGTGCGCCAGGAGCCTGGCTTGTATTTCAAGCTGCCAGCCCCCTTCCAGAACGTGATTTTTCTCGACAAACGGCTTCAAACCATTGATACACCAGAGCCAGAGCGTTTTATTACGTCGGAAAAGAAAAATCTGTTGATCGACTCTTACATCAAGTGGCGTATTGTTGATCCCCGCTTGTACTTCGTTCGTTTGAGCGGAGATTCTCGTTTGGCACAAAGCCGCATGTCGCAGGTGGTCAAGTCGGCCTTGAACGAGGAAATCACCAAGCGCACAGTACCTCAAATGGTTTCTGGTGAGCGCACCACCGTGATGGACACCGTGGTGGAAAAAGTGAAAGACGAAGCCACCGAGATTGGTGTGGAAATCGTTGACGTGCGCTTAAAGCGGGTCGATCTGTTGCCGGAAGTCAGTGAATCTGTTTTCCGTCGTATGGAAGCTGAACGCAAGCGGGTTGCCAACGATCTGCGAGCGACTGGTGCTGCAGAAGCCGAGCAAATTCGTGCCGATGCCGATCGCCAGGTGGTCGTAATTTTGGCCGAAGCATACAGAGAAGCACAAACAATCAAGGGGGAGGGTGATGCAAAGGCCGGTTCGATTTATAATGCCGCTTTTGGTCGCAATCCCGAGTTCTATTCCTTTTACCGCAGCCTGGATGCCTACAAGCAGTCCTTGACGTCCAAGTCTGATGTAATGGTGGTTGATCCGCAGTCCGATTTCTTCAAGTTTTTGCACAAAACGCAGTAACTTGGGCTTTCGTGCGCTTGCGTGGGTTAATCACCTTCGCTTGAAAGGTCTGGCTCAGGGAAAACTGATATGAGCGAGACCTTTTGGCTGGCTTTGGCCCTCGTGTTTATTCTCGAGGGTTTCATGCCTTTTCTTTTTCCGAAACAATGGAAAGAGACCTTTCTCAAGATTGCCTCGCTCACAGAAGGACAAATACGGTTTGTGGGGCTGGTGGCGATTCTCATCGGTATCACGCTTTTTTTGTTTTAAAACACTCGTTTAAGAGTTGGAATAGTCATGTCTGCTTGGCTTCTGCCAGAGTCTGTCGCCGATGTTTTGCCTTCCGAGGCTCGGCGTATTGAAGAATTGCGTCGGTCCTTGCTGGACCGTTTTCGCGTATACGGTTATGAGCTGGTGATGCCTCCCATGCTGGAGTACACCGAGTCTTTGCTCGGCAATGCGGATGCCTCGCTGAACCTGCAAACTTTCAAGTTGCTGGATCAGGCCAGTGGGCGCATGTTGGGCTTGCGGGCCGACACAACACCGCAAGTTGCCCGTATCGACGCTCATATTTTGAATCGCAAGGGCGTTACCCGCCTGTGCTACTGCGGACCCGTGTTGCACACGCAGGCTTTGGGCTTGCACAACACCCGTGAGCCGCTTCAATGCGGTGCTGAGCTCTATGGTTGCGGCGGCATTGAGGCCGACCTGGAAATATTGAATTTGGCTGTTGATACCCTGAATTTGTCCGGGTTGAAGGGTTATCGCCTTGCCTTGTCACACGCCGGCTTATTGGCCGCAGTGGTGGATGGAGAAGGTTTAAGTGACAACCTGATTCACAGTTTGCATGATTGCCTGGCTCAGAAAGATCGCCCGGCACTAGAGGCTTTGTTGAATGGCGTGTCCGCGACTTGTAAAGCCAATGTGCTGGCTTTGCTTAACCTGTATGGTTCGGTGGGTGGCGGCAATTGTGTATTGAATCGGGCTGCCGATAAGCTGCCACGGAACCCGAAAGTGGGTGCGGTATTGAATGAACTGCGCACCCTGATTGCCCGTTTGCAGGAAACTGTGTCGGCCATGCCTGCGTTAATTCTTGATCTGGCAGATTTGGCCAGTTTTGATTACCACAGCGGCCTTATTTTTTCTGCTTACGTAGAAGGGTGTCCCAACGCGATTTTGCGTGGTGGTCGTTATGACGATGTGGGTGCGGTGTATGGCCGTGCTCGTCCAGCCACTGGTTTTTCAGTGGATCTGCGTGAACTGGTGTCGTTGCAGGCAGTGCATTCCAAGCCCAAAACCGCCATTCGTGCGCCTTGGGTGTATGACACTGATTTGATGGCTGTCATTCGTGAATTGCGCAGTCAGGGTGAAGTGGTGCTGCAGTCGCTGCCCAACACCGCCCAAGAGGAAGAAGAGTTTGTATGTGATCGGCAGCTTGTACAGGCCAACGCCGTGTGGAAAGTGGTGCCGATTGGCATGAATCAGGAGAAATAGGAAATGAGTTTTCGAAACGTGGTTGTGATTGGTACCCAGTGGGGTGACGAAGGCAAGGGTAAGGTTGTGGACTGGTTGACAGACCATGCCCAAGGCGTTGTCCGTTTTCAGGGTGGCCACAATGCTGGCCACACGCTGGTGATTGGTGGCAAGAAAACCATTTTGCGCCTGATTCCTTCCGGCATTTTGCGCCCAGAAGTGCAGGTTTACATTGGTAACGGCGTTGTGCTGTCACCCGAGGCCTTGTTAAGCGAGATTGATGAGTTGCAAGCTGGTGGCATTTCAGTTGAAAGTCGCCTGAAAATCAGCGAAACCTGTCCCTTGATTCTGGATCACCACGTGGCGTTGGACAAAGCCCGCGAAGCCAAGCGTGGCGATGCGAAAATTGGCACCACCGGCCGCGGCATTGGCCCAGCTTATGAAGACAAGGCTGCCCGCCGTGCCCTGCGCGTTCAGGATTTGTTCAATCCCGAAAAATTCCGGGCCAAGCTGGATGAAGTGCTTCACTACCACAATTTTGTGCTGACGCAGTACCTGGGTGCTGAGCCCGTGGATGCCCAAGTGGTGTTCGACAAAGCGATGGCCCTGGCGCCCCGCATCAAGAACATGGTGGCTGATGTACCTACCTTGCTGCAAAAGGCCAATGACGAAGGTCAAAACCTGTTGTTTGAGGGCGCGCAAGGTGCATTGCTGGACATCGATCACGGTACTTTCCCGTTCGTAACCAGTTCCAACTGTATCGCCGGAGCAGCCTCTCCTGGCGCCGGGGTGGGTCCACAGCGCTTGCAGTATGTGTTGGGTATTACCAAGGCCTACGCCACGCGTGTGGGCTCAGGTCCGTTTCCCACCGAGCTGTTTTGCGACAAAGGCATGTACCTGGCCAAAAAAGGCAACGAATTTGGTTCAGTGACGGGTCGCCCGCGTCGTTGCGGCTGGTTCGATGCAGCAGCCTTGCGCCGTACCATTCAATTGAATGGTGTTTCTGGTCTGTGTATTACCAAGCTTGATGTGCTTGATGGCATGGAAACCATTCAAATGTGTGTGGGCTATGAATTGGCCGATGGCACCACAACCGATATTCTGCCGTTCGGCAGCGACAAGGTTGAAGGTTGCAAGCCGATATTCGAAACCTTCCCGGGTTGGAAGGGCACCACCTTTGGCGTGAAGAAGTTTGACGATTTGCCGGAAGAGGCAAAGGTCTACCTAAAGCGCATGGAAGCGGTGTGTGGTGTACCAGTCGATATGATTTCTACTGGCCCCGACCGCGACGAAACCATCGTGTTGCGCCACCCTTACAAAGCTTAAGCCGGCCACTCACGAGAATGAGCGGCAAGCTGCACATTGATTATGCGCAGTACCACCACCTGATTGATCAGGTGGTGAACGCTGTTCAAAATTCAGGCTTTCGCCCAGATTGTATTTTGGGTGTTTCCCGTGGGGGTCTGTTTCTGGCTGACGGCTTGTCCCGTTCACTGCGTAAACCCATGGCTGTGATTGCTGCATCTTCTTACCGTGATGAAGATGGAACCGCGCAGGGCGAGTTGCGTCTTTCAGCCAGTATTGCGTCTGTTTCACCAGTAAGTGGCAAGGTGCTTTTGGTCGACGATCTTGCTGACACCGGGCACACTTTGCAGGCCTTGTGTGGGCATTTGCGTACACATTGCCCCGGCATTGATGAGCTTAAAACCGCGGTGGTTTGGGTAAAGCCCGGGTCGGTTTTCAAGCCTGATTTTGCAGCCGAGTATCTCGATTCCGATATCTGGATCGTGCAGCCATTTGAAACTCGCGATTTCCACTGAATATCTGGTATTAACTCCCGTCAACAATGCCTTATTTATGGCCTAAAAAGGCCTAAAATCCGATGTGTTATCCTATGGGTCCAATTACCTGCCAAGGAGACCTCGGGACAATGTCTGTTTTACAAGAAGTAGCCGTGAAAAATTCCCCCTGTTTTTTCAAATTAGCGCCAGCTTGCGCACTCGCAATTTCCCTATTCAGTAGTCCGGTTAATGCCGCAAATGTGGTGTTGACGAATGGTGATCGCCTGACCGGCGAAGTCATCAAGCTCAGCGACAACATTCTCACCTTCAAGTCGCCCATGATTGGCGTCGTTGAATTGCCCTGGAAGCAGGTGCTGGAGTTGCAGTCCGACGAAGGTGTCACTGTAAAGCTTAAAAATGGTAGCGCTGCGAAGGGCAAGGTGACCTTAAGCCAGCAAGGCGAGTTGATCATTGATCAAGGCGATTTGGGACGCTCCAAGCCGCTACAGAAGGCTGACGTTGCCATGTTTAACCCACCTGTAGTTGATAACTCTGTGAAATACAGTGGACGGGCCAATTTGGGGGGTGTGTTTAACCGAGGCAATTCCGAAGATGAGGCCTTGAACTTTGATGCGGAATTTATCGCCCGCACACCTGAGAACAGATACACCCTGGCTGCCGAAGTCAACGAGGCTGAGTCCGCTGGCGTGACCACGACGTCGAACCGTTATTTGTTGACCCAGTACGATGCGTTTTTAAGCGAGAAAGATTACTTGTTTGTGAATGCAAAGGGAGAGCAAGACAAGCTGGCTGATTTGAATTTGAGAACCTCACTTGGTGCAGGTTATGGTTACCAGTTTTTTGAAACCGAACGTGCGAAGTTGTCCACTGAATATGGTTTGGCTTACATCAATGAAGATTACATTGTTGCATCCGATGAGTCTTTTCCCTCGCTAAGCCTCGGTTTGAATTACGAGCGCAAATTTTGGGACAAGCGCTTGGTGTTTTTCAACAACAATGATTTGTCGATCAGCCTGGAAGACACGGCTGATGCACTTTTCAAAACAAAAATCGGTTTGCGGGTTCCCATTGTTGAAAACGTGAACGTGGCCACGCAGCTGAATGTGGACTACGACAACATGCCGCCGCCTGGGGTTAAGAAAACCGACAGCAGCCTGATTTTCAGCGTGGGCTATGGTTTCTAAGTGAAATTATTAGCGAATTTGTGTTGCAGGCACCAGCGGCAATGCAAATTCGCAAAGCGCTTTGGAAATTCAGAATTAAAGCTGGGAAAGTGCTGTACACTGCGTTGAAACGCATAGGGAAGAAAATTGCTGGTGCCCAGGAGAGGACTCGAACCTCCACAGTGTTACCACCACTAGGACCTGAACCTAGCGCGTCTACCAATTCCGCCACCTGGGCACAGGTGCGAGCCGTGAATTCTAATGAAATAAATAAATTTGTCAATGCATAAAACAGAAATAAAAATCCCAAGTCGTGAAGACATCCTGGCTGTACTGCGCCAAGCGCAAGCCCCCTTAACCCGCGAACAGGTTTACGAGCACCTTAAACTCACCGAAGATCAAATCCCCATCATTGAAAAACGCCTGAATGCCATGGAGCGTGATGGCCAATTAATGCCCAACAGAAAAGGCATGTTGTTGCTTTCTACCAAACTGGATTTTGTGGCTGGCCGCGTGGCGGGGCATCGTGATGGTTTCGGTTTTCTGGTTCGGGACGATCGGGGACCCGACGCATTCCTTTCCCCGCGTGAAATGCAAAAGGTGTTGCATGGTGACCGTGTGTTGGTGCGAATTACCGGCACAGATCACCGCGGCAAACCCGAGGGCACTATTGTTGAAGTGACCGAACGCAAAACCAACCGCTTGGTTGGGCGCCTTGTTTCCGAGCGCGGCATTTTGTTGGTCATACCCGAAGACCAGCGCATTAAACACGACATTCTGGTATCGCCCAAAGACGTCGGTAATGCCACGCCGGGCAAGGTGGTTACAGTAGAAATTGTCGAGCAGCCTACGCGACATTCTCAGCCGATAGGTAAAGTAGCTGAAGTACTGGGTGAGCTGGACGATCCCGGTATGGAAATCGAAATTGCTGTGCGCAAATTCGATGTGCCGCATGAGTTCAATTTGATGACCATGAATCAGGCGGAAAGTATTCCGAATGAGGTAGAGCACAAAGATTTGAAAGGGCGTGTGGATTTACGCGATGTGCCTTTTGTCACCATCGACGGTGAAGACGCACGAGATTTTGACGATGCAGTGTATTGCACCCCATCGAACGACACCAAGGGCGGCTGGCGTTTGCTGGTGGCCATCGCCGATGTAAGTCATTATGTTTTGCCAGGCACACCGATTGACCAAGAGGCCACCAAGCGTGGTACTTCCGTTTATTTTCCGCGGCGGGTTATCCCCATGCTGCCCGAAAAGCTCTCCAACGGACTGTGTTCGCTAAACCCGGGCGTGGACCGCCTGGTGCTGGTGTGCGACATGATCCTTGGGCCCAAGGGTGCGATCAAGGCCTATCAGTTTTACAACGCCGTGATCCATTCATCGGCCCGGTTAACTTATAACCAAGTTTGGGATGCACTGACCGATCCGCAAAGCATGGCCGCCAAGGCCATGGGCTCAGGGTATGGCGACATTGAAAACCTGTACACGCTTTTCAAGGTGCTGTTTGAATCGCGCCAGCGCCGTGGCGCAATGGAAATTGACACGGTTGAAACACAGGTGATGCTCGATCCCGATGGCAAAATTGACAAGATTGTGCCCAAGCGCCGCAACGATGCGCACCGATTGATTGAAGAATGCATGCTAGCGGCCAACGTATGTGCAGCGGATTTCCTGGAACGCAGCAAACACCCCAGTTTGTACCGCGTGCACGAAGGGCCAACCGTTGAGAAATTGCAAAACCTGCGCGCCTTTTTGCGCTCGGTGGGTTTGACGCTGGACGGTGGCGATGACCCCACCAGCATGGACTATGCGAACCTGATGAAGAAAATTCAGGGTCGCCCCGATCAGGCCTTGTTGCAAACCATGATGTTGCGTTCCATGCAGCAGGCCATTTACACACCACATAACAGCGGCCACTTTGGCCTGGCTTATCCGGCTTATGCGCACTTTACATCGCCGATTCGCCGCTATCCAGATTTAATGGTTCATCGAAGTATTAAAGCCCTGTTGGCTGGCAAGCGTTACGTGCCTCTGCCACTGGACGAGCGGGAGTTCGAAGATTTCGACCCCAAGCGCCGTGTGGACAAGGCCGAGGAACTGGCTCGCTGGGATCAATCCGGTAACTGGTTTTCCTCTACAGAACGACGCGCGGATGAAGCTTCTCGCGATGTGATGTCCTGGCTGAAGTGTTTCTTCATGAAAGAACGCGTGGGCGATACCTTCCAGGGCCATGTATCGGGCGTAACAAGCTTTGGCTTGTTTATTACGCTTGATGCCCTTTATGTTGAGGGCCTGGTGCACGTGTCTGAACTGGGTACCGAGTACTTTCAGTACAGCGACAGCCTGCATGAATTGCGTGGCGAGCGCAGCGGTATTCGCTACCGGCTGACCGACCCAATCAACGTGCAGGTTTCACGGGTTGACCTTGATGCGCGCCGAATTGAATTTCGTCTGGTTCAGGGCGTGAAGTTCGAGAGTTTGATGCGAGATCCCGGTTCAGCCAAGCCGAATGGCAAGTCTGGCAACCGGCCCCAGCGGCAGCAGGGTCGCCGTACCAACCCCACTCAGCTACAGAATGCGGTGCAAGATGCGGGCAAAACAGCGCCTGTGCTGCCGCCCGAGGAAAGTACCAATTCACGGGGTGTTAATAAAAAACGCGCGGCTGACGAATCGCGTAGCAAAGCGGCTGCCGAGAAAAAACGCAAGGAAGAAATTCAAAAAGCCAAGCGTGTTGCCCGTCCCAAGCCCGCCACTGGGTCTAAAATGCGCACTGCAGCGAAAAAACCTAGATAAGCGGAGCGTATCAATTGGCCATTTTGTATGGTTTTCATGCCGTGTCGGCCCGGGTTAAAACAGCGCCGGCCAGCGTGGAAGAGGTGTTGGTTGACCAACACCGCAAAGACAAGCGAATGCAGCAGTTCATCGACAAGGTGAAGGCCGCAGGCGTGAAGGTAAGTGCAGCCGATTCCGATCGCTTGGAAAAAGCAGCAGGTCACAAACAGCACCAAGGTGTGGTGGCATTTGCCAAAGAATTGGTGAAAAGTAACGATCTGTTTGAAATCATTGATACCCACGGCAAGAACACCTTGCTGCTGGTGCTCGATGGTGTGACTGACCCACACAACCTGGGTGCTTGCCTTCGCAGTGCCGATGCCGCCGGTGTGCACGCTGTGGTGTTGCCCAAAGACAAATCGGTGGGAATCACCCCGGTGGTCTCGAAGGTGGCTTGTGGCGCAGCAGAAACAATCCCTGTGATCACCGTGACCAACTTGGCTCGCACGCTGGAAGAAATTCAGGATGCGGGCGTTTGGTGTATCGGCACGGCGGGTGAGGCCACAGATACACTTTATGACGCGGATTTGAACGGCCCCATTGCCTGGGTGCTTGGTGCAGAAGGCGATGGCATGCGCCGCCTGACCCGTGAAAAATGCGACCAGCTGGTACAAATTCCGATGATCGGCAGTGTTGAAAGCCTGAATGTGTCAGTGGCCAGCTCGGTCTGCCTGTTTGAAACCCTTCGTCAACGTCAATTTTCAAAATAAGAAACCTCGAAGCACCGCATGGAACAACTAACCCTGGATGCAACGCCACCTTCTGGCGACGACTCTGAAACGATTACGCTGGGCCTTTATGCCGAACGTGCCTACCTGGACTATGCTGTTTCCGTGGTCAAGGGCAGGGCATTGCCCGAGTGTGCTGATGGCCAAAAACCCGTGCAGCGGCGAATTTTATACGCCATGAATGAAATGGGTTTGGCCAACAATGCCAAGCCTGTGAAGTCGGCTCGCGTGGTCGGTGACGTATTGGGTAAATATCACCCGCATGGCGACCAGGCTGCCTACGATGCACTGGTGCGCATGGTGCAAAACTTCACCTTGCGCTACCCGTTAATCGATGGCCAGGGCAACTTTGGTAGCCGCGATGGCGACGGTGCTGCCGCCATGCGATACACCGAAGCCCGTTTGACACCCATCGCCAAGCTGCTGCTTGACGAAGTGGACATGGGCACTGTCGATTTTATTTCCAACTACGATGGCAGCTTTCAAGAGCCCAAGTTGTTGCCTGCGCGCCTGCCGTTTGTGTTGTTGAATGGCGCGTCTGGCATTGCAGTGGGTATGGCCACTGACATTGCACCGCATAACATTCGGGAAGTGGCCGCAGCCACGATCCACTTGATCAAGCACCCGAATGCCGACCTGGATACCATCATGGGCCATTTGCCTGCCCCCGACTTTCCGGGTGGTGCGCAAATTATTTCGCCTGCCAGTGCGATGAAAGAAATTTATGCGGGCGGCCGGGGTTCAATCAAGGTGCGTGCCCGTTGGGACATTGAAGAAATGGCCCGTGGCCAATGGCAGTTGGTGGTCAAGGAACTGCCACCGAACACCAGCACGGCCAAAGTGCTTGAAGAAATTGAAGAACTGACCAACCCCAAAGTGAAGGCTGGAAAAAAAGGCCTGAGCACCGAGCAGCAAAACCTGAAAGCACAGGTATTGGCCATGCTGGATGCTGTGCGGGATGAATCAGGCAAGGAAAATGCGGTGCGTTTGGTGTTCGAGCCGAAAAGCCGGAATGTGTCTGTTGAAGAGTTTTCAAACCTGCTGTTGAGCCACACCAGCCTGGAAACCAATACATCGATCAACCTGGTGAGTATCGACAATGCCGGTCGCCCCGGTCAGCGCGGTCTGATCGCCATGTTGCTGGACTGGATTGAATTCCGAAAAGTGTGCGTGACCCGCCGCAGCCAGCACCGCTTGGCACAGGTAAATGACCGAATCCACGTGCTGGAAGGTCGCCTGATCGCGTGGCTGAACATTGATGCAGTGATCAAGGTGATTCGTGAAAGCGATGAACCCAAGCCCGCGCTGATCGAGGCGTTCAAGCTGAGCGATCGCCAGGCCGAAGACATTCTTGAAATTCGACTGCGCCAATTGGCTCGTCTTGAAAAAATCAAGATTGAGCAGGAACTGGCCAAGCTGGGCGAAGAAAAAGCCGACCTGGAAGCCTTGCTGGCCGATGATGGCAAACTGAAAACCCGAATTATTGGTGAAATTCGCAAAGACACGGACACCTATGGCGATGACCGCCGAACCTTGATTGAAGAGGCCACCAAAGCCAGCATTGAGGTGAAAGTGGTTGAAGAACCCACTACGGTGATTGTTTCCCAGAAATTCTGGATTCGAAACCGCCAGGGTCACGGTCACGACGCCGCCCAATTCACCTTCAAGGTGGGCGACGCCCTGTACGCAGCCTTTGAATGCAAAACCACCGACAACACCTACTTGTTTGGCGCAGGCAACGCGCTGGGCAAGGTGTTCAGTGTGTCGGTTGCAGCCTGGCCGGGTGGCAGGGGCGATGGCATACCGGCGCAAAGCCTTGTTGAGCTTAATGGAGGCACTCTCAGCCACGCGTTGGCTGCACAGGCTACCCAGCCAGTGTTTCTTGCTTGCAGTGCAGCCTACGGCTTCTTGGCCGCTGCTGGCAATATGGAAAGCCGCATGAAGGCGGGAAAGCAGTTCATCAGCCTGAACCCTGGTGAAAAGCTGTTGCCACCTGTGTTGTTGATGCCTACAGACGACCGTGTGGCGGTGCTTTCTGAGGCCGGGCGTTTTCATGTGTTCATGCTGGAGGAGTTGAAGCAGCTTTCCGGTGGCGGGCGCGGTGTGCAGTTGTTGCCGCTTGATGACAAAGACTCCTTGGTGGCCGCAATTGCCTTTGGATCTGCGGATAGCCTGGTGGTTGCCGGTGTGGGCCGTGGCGGCAAAGATCGAGAGGAAGTGCTAAAGCCTGCTTTGCTGGCTGAACGCCTGGGTAAACGTGGGCGCAAGGGCAAAGAACTCGACATCAAGTTCAAAGCCGATACGCTGCGCAAAGCTGGTTAAAAAAAGCCCTTCGGGGCTTTTTTTTCGCCTTGAAATCTCTTGTGGAATCCCCATATATCGTCATCCGAAAATAGAACATGAAGGGAGCAAACAACATGGGTGCAATGAAGGAAACAATGGGTTTTCAAACAGAGGTCAAGCAACTTCTGCATTTGATGATCCATTCCCTGTATTCCAACAAGGAAATTTTTCTTCGCGAGCTGGTCTCCAACGCCTCCGACGCTTGCGACAAACTGCGCTTTGAAGCCATCAACAATGCCGGTCTGTTTGAAAATGACAGCGAGTTGAAAATTCGGGTGACCTTTGACAAAGAGGCCCGCACCATCTCGATCGACGACAACGGCATTGGCTTAAGTCGCGAGGACGCCATTGAACACTTGGGCACCATTGCAAAAAGCGGAACCAAAGAATTTTTCGGGAAATTAAGTGGCGACCAGCAAAAAGACGCCGCCCTGATTGGCCAGTTTGGTGTGGGTTTTTATTCCGCGTTTATCGTGGCCGACAAAGTCACCGTGCGCTCCCGCAGGGCAGGTTTGCCGGCCGCTGAAGGCGTTGAATGGGAATCCAAAGGCGATGGCGAATTCAGCGTGGAAGCCATCGAAAAAGCGGACCGCGGCACACAAATCATTTTGCACTTGAAAGCGGATGAAGATGAATTGCTTTCCGGCTGGAAATTGAAGAGCATTCTGACCAAGTACTCAGACCACATTTCCTTGCCCATTCAAATGCTGAAAGAGGAATGGGACGAAGAAGCCGGAGGCATGAAAGGCACGGCTGAATGGGAAAATGTAAACAAGGCCAATGCCTTGTGGGCGCGGTCCAAATCAGATAT
The DNA here is from genome assembly GCF_043511195.1 of Limnobacter sp. Taxonomy (NCBI): domain Bacteria; kingdom Pseudomonadati; phylum Pseudomonadota; class Betaproteobacteria; order Burkholderiales; family Burkholderiaceae; genus Limnobacter; species Limnobacter sp. The sequence continues at coordinate 1,909,812 of NZ_CP121330.1, forward strand.
TTCGGCTGAACAGTACAACGAGTTTTACAAAACAATCAGCTTCGATTTTGCCGACCCCTTGGCGCATACGCACAACCGCGTGGAAGGTGGCCGTTCGGAATACACCTCGCTGCTGTACATTCCCGCCAAGGCGCCTTATGACTTGTGGGATCGCAATCAGCAAAAGGGCATCAAGTTGTACGTGAAGCGTGTGTTCATCATGGACGATGCTGAGCAACTGATGCCACCCTACATGCGTTTTGTAAAGGGTGTGATCGATTCTTCCGACTTGCCCTTGAACGTATCACGCGAAATTTTGCAGGAAAGCCGCGATGTAAAAGCCATTCGCGAAGGTTCAGTGAAAAAGGTGCTGGGCTTGCTTGAGGACATGGCCGCTAACGAAGCGGAAAAGTACACCACATTCTGGAAAGAATTCGGCCAGGTTCTGAAAGAGGGCATGGGCGACGACCCAGCCAACAAGGAGCGCATTGCCAAGCTGCTGCGTTTCGCCACTACGCAAAGTGAGGGCGACGCGCAAACAGTTTCCCTGGCTGACTATGTGGGCCGCATGAAGGAAGGGCAGGACAAAATCTACTACGTGACCGCTGACACCTATGCTGCCGCCAAGTACAGCCCGCACCTGGAAGTGTTCAAGAAAAAGGGTGTTGAAGTGTTGTTGTTGAGTGACCGGGTTGATGAATGGATGCTCTCCTATTTGCAGGAATTTGAAGGCAAGGAATTGCAAAGCTGTGCCAAAGGTGGCTTGGATTTGGGTGCCCTTGAGGATGAAAAAGACAAGGAAACCAAAAAGAAAGTTGAAGACGAGTTCAAGGATGTGCTGAAGAAGGTTGAAGACCTGCTGAAAGATCGCATCAAGGAAGCCCGTGTTACCTTGCGCCTCACCGACAGCCCTGCCTGTATCGTGGCAGACGAGGCTGGTATGAGCGAGCATTTAAAACGCATGTTGAAGCAGGCAGGTCAAAACGCGCCTGATACCAAGCCAATTCTGGAGCTAAATCCCGAGCATCCGTTCATTCAGCGTTTGAAAATTGAGAACAATCATTTCGATGAATGGGTAAATGTGTTGTTTGACCAAGCGGTGCTGGCTGAGGGTGGCCAGTTGGAAGACCCTGCAGGTTTTGTTCGCCGCTTGAACATGCTGTTGTTGACGGTTAAAGCCTGACAGGTTTGGCTGCTTGATTCTGCTTTAATGGCTCAGTGGCTGGGGCTGACTATTCAGTGCCCAGCCCAGCCTGCTTTGCAGGGCATTGGCCAGGTACAGTGATTGTTCAAAAAATCGCTGAACATACTTCAAATCAGCCTGTGTGACCAAAGTTTCTTGCCACCTTAACTGAAATTCAGCCTTGTGCCGGTCTTCCCACATGTAAGCGGGAAGGCGGACACGTTCCATCAGCGCATTGAACTGGCTGCATTCCTTTCGGATCCCCTCCAGATCGCAGTGTTCATCCTGTTCCATCACTCTGTGAATACAGGTAATTTCCATCATGCCTTGTTCGATCTGCTTGATTTCAAGCCAGGCATTGGGCGAACTTGACATGAGCTTCACGGGGTAGTTGTTCACTTGCTTGTCCTCATGATAGGGGCTTTTAAGTTGTCCCACCCAGGCGGCCAGGGCCTTGATTAAATCGGGGTCATGCAGTGCTGTCATGTAGAGGTTCCATTCAAGGGGGAATTTGAATTGAGTGCCTCAGAGTTTCAACTGGTTCCACAACAGACTATTGAAACGAAAAAGGTCACCCATCGCTGGGTGACCAAACAAATCCTGTAAACAGATGAGCGGGTTTACAGGCTAGAGGTGATCTGACCGTTCACAACTTTCACACGGTCACCAGACTGCCAGTTGGGAGCGCTGCTAAAGCTGAATACGTCTGAACCGCCAGCGTCGTACTGAACCACTACATCGTATTGCGTAGTCGAATTACGGTCTTTTTCAATTTTGTTGCCCAGCACAGCACCGCCGACTACACCAGCCGCTGTCGCCACTTTTTTGCCGCTACCGCCGCCAATTTGATTGCCCAGCAGGCCGCCCACCACACCGCCTGCTACAGCACCGATACCGGAGCCTTCACCTTGAACGGTACGCTGGCGAATTTCAACAACCCGACCACACGTGTTACAAGTGGCGGCTGCTTTTGTTGGGGCTGGTTTGGATGCTGCTTTCTTGGCAGCCGCCTCTTGCTTGGCTTTCGCTTCTTCTTCCAGACGTGCTTTTTCTTCCATCTGGGCTATTTCCTGATCGCTCATGTTGGCGTTGCTGCTGGGGAGCAGGCCGGTCATGGAGGCAATTGCGATACCGGCGGCCAAAATAATGGCAACGGCGGCAGTAATGATCAGGGGGTGAGTACGTTTGATTTCCATTTTCTTTCTCCACACGAAATGTGTATGTGCTGCTAATAACGGGGAGGGTCAGAAAAAGGAATACAAGGATTACTTACTAAGGTATCGCATTGCAGTTTCAAGCCCACCGACCGTGAGGGGGTGCATGCGGTGTTCCATGATATTTTGAATGATTTCAACGCTTTGGCGATATTGCCAAAGCCCTTCGGGTTCCGGATTAAGCCAGACGGCTTTCGGAAATCGATCAAGAAAACGACGCAACCACACTGCGCCAGCTTCCTTGTTATTGTACTCCACCGAGCCCCCCGGTTGCAGGATTTCGTATGGGCTCATTGTGGCGTCGCCCACGAATATCAGGCGGTAATCGCTGTTGTAGGTGCGCAGTATGTCGTGGGTCTGAAAGCGTTCACTGTGGCGGCGGTGGTTCTTTTTCCACAAAAAGTCATAGACACAGTTGTGGAAGTAATAAAACTCCAGGTGCTTGAATTCGCTTTTTGCTGCGCTGAATAATTCTTCTGTGCGCCGAATGTGGTCGTCCATCGATCCGCCCACGTCGAGCAGCATCAGTACTTTCACAGAATTGTGTCGCTCGGGGCGCATTTTTAAATCCAGCCAGCCCGCGTTTCGCGCAGTGGATTCAATGGTGTTGTCCAGATCCAGTTCTTCTTGTGCACCTTCACGCGCAAATCTGCGCAGTCGGCGAAGCGCTATTTTGATATTGCGGGTGCCAATTTCCAGTTCATCGTCGTAATCCTGGTACAGGCGCTGATCCCAAACTTTCACGGCACGGCGGTTGCGGCTCTCATCTTGTCCAATTCGAACACCCTCAGGATTAAAGCCGTTGTTGCCGAAAGGCGAGGTGCCGCCAGAACCAATCCACTTGCTACCGCCTTCATGGCGTTCCTTTTGCTCTTTCAGCAGCTCTTTCAAGCGCTCCATCAGCTTGTCCAGCCCGCCCATGGCTTCAATGGCTGCCATTTCTTCGGGCGTGAACTCGCGATTGAACCGCTTTTCAAGCCAGTCCTTGGGCAATTGAGCGAACAAATCCATGTTCTTTTCAAGCCCTTTGAAATAGCTGCCAAACACTTGATCAAACCGATCGAAAAAGCGTTCATCTTTTACTAGCGTGAGGCGGGACAAATGGTAGAAGTTGTCCAGGCTGGGCGTCATAAACTGCGCCTTCATCCCTTCAAGCAGGGTGAGGTATTCCCGCACGGTGACGGGAATCTTGGCGTCGCGAAGTTGAAAGAAAAAATCCAGTAACACAGCAAAAGCCTTAATTAGCGACCCTGGCGGGCCATGAACACCAAGCGATTGAACAGTTCAACGTCTTGCTCGTTTTTCAGCAATGCGCCGTGCATGGGGGGTATGGCTTCTTTGCCGTCTTTGGCTTGCAAGGCACTGGCTGGAATGTCTTCGGCCAGTAAAAGGCGCAGCCAATCAATCAACTCGGATGTGGTGGGTTTTTTCTTCAAGCCGGGCAGGGCACGAATGCCAAAGAAGCTGGCCATGGCCGCATCCAGCAACTCTTTCTTCAAATTCTTGAAGTGAACCGCCACAATGCTTTCCATGGTGGCTTTGTCCGGAAACTGAATGTAGTGGAAAAAGCAGCGGCGCAGGAACGCGTCTGGCAACTCTTTTTCGTTGTTCGATGTGATGATCACGATGGGGCGGTGCTTGGCCTTGATCAACTGCTTGGTTTCGTAGCAAAAGAATTCCATGCGGTCAATTTCACGCAGCAAGTCGTTTGGAAACTCAATGTCGGCCTTGTCGATTTCATCAATCAGCAGCACCACAGGTTTGTCACTCTCGAAGGCTTGCCACAACACGCCTTTCACAATGTAGTTTGCGATGTCCTTGACACGTTCTTCGCCCAGTTGCGAATCGCGCAGGCGACTAACCGCGTCGTATTCATACAAGCCTTGTTGTGCTTTCGTGGTGGATTTAATGTGCCACTGCATCAACTCCAGGCCCAGTGATTCAGCCACTTCCTCGGCCAACAGGGTTTTGCCAGTGCCGGGCTCACCCTTGATCAGCAAGGGGCGCTGCAAAGTAATTGCCGCATTGACTGCCAGTTTCAAATCGTCGGTTGCGACGTAGGTTTTGCTACCTTCAAAACGCATTTTTGTAATTCCTTGTAATTCAATATCGCCAGTGTAAGTGCTTTTTGGGGCTTATTTGCTGAATTTTTCATCCAATTTGGTGCTTTCGACTCGCTGTTCGTAGACTAAGTGCCCGATCAACCGTAAAATAGCAAGGTTTTTGCCCAGCGCCACCCATTACACAATATGGCGCGGCTGACCACCAATTACATTTGTTGACGAGAGAGCGAGATGAAACGTATCGGTTTGACTGTTCGCGCAATGCGCGCAATGAGCGCAATCGGCGCAACCGGCCTGTTGGCTGCGGTGGCTTTTGCTACCCCCGCAATGGCTGTCGAAGGCAACGCCGAGGCAGCGGCATCGAAGAAGTCCATGTGCATTGGCTGCCATGGTATTCCCGGTTACAAAGCCAGCTTCCCCGAGGTGTACAGCGTGCCCTATATTGCAGGCCAGAACGCAAAGTACATTGAAGCCGCGTTGATCGCCTACAAAAAAGGCGACCGCAAGCACCCCACCATGCGCGGAATTGCTGAAACGTTGACCGAACAAGACATCGCTGACCTGGCTGCGTACTACGCACAAGCCAAGTGATTTGCAACAAGGACCACTCAATATGAAAACTACATTCGCTATCGCTGCAGCCTTGTTTGCAGCATCATTTTCAGTTCAGGCGGCAGACATTGCCGCTGGCAAAGCCAAGGCCGAAGCCCAGTGCGCGGCTTGTCACGCTGTTGAAGGCAACTGGAACAAAACCATGGATCCTTCTTACCCCAAGCTTGCTGGTCAGCACGCGGACTACATTGCAAACACCTTGAAGCAGTATCAGAAGGGCGGACGCAATAATGCAATTATGGTGGGTATGGCTGCTGGTCTGAGCCAGCAAGACATCAATGATCTGTCAGCTTTCTTTGCCTCAGTTGAAGGTGATTTGTACCTGAAAAAGTAAATTGGTCTTTCGGGTTTCACCAAACCTGAAACATCATGAAACCCGCTTCAAGCTTCTCGGCTTAGGCGGGTTTTTTATTGGGTAGTTCGATTGGGCGGTTAAACTCCGCTGTGCTCAAGAATGCACTGAATGTAGTTTTCGCTGCTGAATGCGACGCCGTTTTTTTGCTGCTGATAAATTTGTTCAGCCAAACACTCAAACACCTGGTGGGCCGCTTTGTGGTCATCGCCCATTTTCTCGCACAATTTGACGAAGGCTGCCCGAATACCAGGCGGTTGATCAATACTGACTTGCTCGGCCACTGCCAGGTGCATGGACAGGTGCAGAAACGGATTGCTTTGGCCTGCCTCTACCGAGAAGTCCGCAGCAAGAATAGCCTCGGGCTCAGTGTCAAAAATTTCAAAGTATTCGGGGTGTTTGGTCATCCATTGCAAAGCCAGGCTTTCCGCCTCACTCAATGGTTCTTCCTTGTGGTATTTCTTCCAGCTGTTCAAGAAAAACAGTCGTGCTTGGTCGCGTGTGGGGTTGAACATGAAAGGGGCACCTCGTTTTATTGCATCTGTGGGCTATTAAACAGGCACAGACTGAGTCGATTGTTTCTTGGGGGCGTAACTACCGTGCCACCCTGGTTTAGCCATGCTGCTTGACCAAAAACACCAATCCATTCGGTAATCGGGAAATGGGTCAATACTGTGGCAATGTCGTTGTCGTCAGCGTGGCACATTTGGCTGCGCTCAAAACCAGCGAAAAGAATACCCACCTGCGGTGCCTGGTTGTCGAAATGCGCATTGACCGTGGGCATCCATTCGTGAATTTCCCGGTCAATCGCCTTGGGCGTTCTGTGGGCCAAGCGCACTTTTTGCCCTTTTAGTACGGGTGCAGCCAGTCCCAAAGTGCCGTCAGCATGAATTTCCATCACGGGTATCCAGCTTTCGCCTTTTTCGTGAACTACTTGCAAGCGCATACCCACGGGGCGGGGTTGTTCGTTTGGGCATTGAAGCGCTGTGGCAGCCTTTTCATTGCCCACACGAATCAGGAAAAGACCATTGCTTTCCGTCACCGTTTGATAGGGCCCCAGAAAGGTGAGTCCTTCTGAATTCAGAACCAAGGGGTTTTGTACCAATAACTGCGTTGCGCATATGGCTTCGCCGCTAAGGCGACCATGTTCAACACGCGGCATTTTCGCGTAATTTGCGCCGTACGACAACAAACCCAGGGTGTCGGCCTGTACTACGCTTGATTCTGGTTCGAAATCGGCCAGTGTCCAGTGGTCGGTCAGCACTTGCTCGTGCTCAACCATACACAGGTTCAATGCCGCATGCCCGGTCGGAATGTTGTCTTGCGGGGTTTCAAATTCTTTCCCAAACACTGCAACCAGAACGGTGGGTTCGTTGCTGTATACGCGGCCTTGACCCAACAAACCGGAGGCACAGCCACCCCAAACATTCATACAGTTGGTTTTGCTGACACACAGTTGTGCAAGATCTTGTAACAGAGGGGCGAAATGGGGTGTGCACAAAAGAATAACCCGGCTGATATAGTCGGAGTGCCGGCGTAAGCCCGCCTTTTCCACTGCGTCTTCAATCAGCGTAGCCGCGTCCTCAAGCCTGACCTCGGTAAACACTTGAACGCAAATTGCGTGGCTCATGTTGTTTTCTTTTTGAATTCGCACAAGTCCACGATACTACAACGAGTGCATTCCGGTTTGCGTGCTTTGCACACATAGCGTCCATGCAAAATCAGCCAGTGGTGTGCATTTAGCATGAATTCTTGTGGCACCAGCTTTAGCAGGCGTTTTTCAACTTCAAGTACGTCTTTTCCGGGGGCAATTCCAGTGCGGTTGCTGATCCTGAAAATATGCGTATCGACCGCCATGGTGGGTTGTCCAAATGCGGTATTGAGCACCACGTTGGCGGTTTTTCGACCCACACCAGGCAATCTTTCAAGTGCTTCCCGGTCCGCAGGTACCTCGCCATTGTGCTCGTCTCGCAAAATTTTGGCTGTTTGCACAAGGTGCTTGGCTTTTGATCGAAAAAGACCAATGGTCTTAATGTAATCCTCTACGCCCGCAACACCCAACGCTGCAATCGCCGCTGGTGTGTTGGCGACCGCAAACAGCTTGCGCGTAGCAATGTTCACACCTTTGTCCGTGGCTTGTGCACTCAGTAAAACCGCAGCAAGTAATTCAAACGCGGTTGAATATTCAAGCTCGGTTTTTGGTTCCGGGTTGGTCTGCTGAAAACGTTTAAAAATCTCGGTGCGTTTTTCTTTGTTCATGATGATTGTGTCTGTCGCCGTGCCCGCGCCCTGGCCAGCGCGGCCTGTACTACCGCTTTCTTCGCAGCAGCATCAGGGCTGGGGATGTCATCGAGTTCGTCCAGTTTGTGAATTGCCTTGGCTTCGAGTCTTTCCGACTGCTCGTCTTTTTGACGCATCAAGCGTATTTCCCCGGTCTGCATTCGCGCACGGGCCGCATGCGCCTGGGTTTGATCCCAAGCGCTGAATGCCGGTATGAACACCATGTCGATGCAGTCAACCGGACAGGGAGGAATGCACAGCTCACAGCCCGTGCAGAGTTCAGCCAAGACCGCATGCCTGCGTTTGCTGCTGCCAACGATGGCATCAACTGGGCACGCCTTGATGCACAAGGTGCAGCCAATGCAATGCTGGGGGTTGATGCTCGCAATGTGTCGCTCAATGGTTGAGCCGCAGTTGGGGTCTACAGGTTTTTCTGGAAGATTGAGAAGTGCAGACAATGCCGCAATGGTGGTCTCGCCGCCTGGGGGGCAACGGTTCAGGTCAGCCTCTTGTCGGGCCAAGGCATTGGCATAAGGCAAGCAGCCCTCAAACCCGCATTGTGTGCATTGGGTTTGAGGAAGTAGATCGTCTATCTGTTGTACAAGTTGCTCATGCATTCTTGGCTATGAATTCGCGGATTTTCGGGTAAACCTTTTCACGCCAACGGCGACCGCTGAAGATACCATAGTGTCCGCACTCCATGGCTTCGTAATGCTCTTTCTTGTCCGCAGGCAGGTTTTTACACAGCTTGAGTGCGGCTTTGGTTTGGCCTGGGCCTGAAATGTCATCGAGCTCGCCTTCAATGGTCAGCAGGGCAACGGTTTTTACATCTTCCGGTTTTACGTGGTGACCTCGAACTTCCCAGGTGCCCAGCGGCAAAGCATGGTCCTGGAATACGGTTTTGATGGTGTCCAGGTAGTATTCAGCCGGCATGTCCAGCACGGCATTGTATTCATCATAAAACTGGCGGTGGCTCTCAGCGCTTTCGCCATCACCCTCAACCAGGTGCATGTAAAAGTCGTAATGACTTTGCGTGTGTTTGTCGGGGTTCATGCTGACAAAGCCCAAGTGCTGTAAAAAGCCGGGGTACACGCGGCGCAGGTAGCCAGGGTAGGTGTGTGGCACGCTGTAAATCACATTGTTTTCAAACCAGGAGTAGGGCTTTTTCATGGCCAGGTTGTTCACTTCCGTGGGGCTTTCGCGGGTGTCAATCGGGCCGCCCATCATGGTCATGCTTTTGGCTTGTTTGGGGTCTTTGTTCGACGCCATCAGCGAGACCGCAGCCATAACCGGCACGGTGGGTTGGCACACTGAAATCAAATGTACATCGGGACCCAGCAACTGAATGAATTCGATGCAGTAATGTACATAGTCATCGAGGTGGAACTCACCTTCGGACAGGGGCACCATGCGGGCATCTACCCAATCGGTGATGAATACATCGTGGTCTTGCAACAGGGTTTTGACTGTGTCGCGCAGCAAGGTGGAGTGGTGGCCCGACAACGGCGCAAACACCAAAACCTTGGGCTGGGCTTTGAGGGGTCTGGATTCAGCAGGGATCATTTTCCGGAAATGGATCAGCTTGCAGAAAGGTTTGGTTTCAACGATTTCCTGGGCAATCGACACTTCACGGTCGCCGCATTTGACAGTGGTGATTCCGAAGTCGGGTTTTTCGTACTCTTTGCCCAAACGGTACATCAGCTCGAAACCAGCGGAAATTCGACGTGCCATCGGCAAATGGGCCAATGGGCTGAACGGGTTGCTGTACAGCTTGGAGCCAGCTTCGGCCCAGATGGTCATTGGGTTGAGTAGTGCGCGCTGGAATTCGTGCATTTGATACAGCATGGGGTGCCTCCGGCTTTATTAGGCGATTGTCATGGTTTGACAATGATGTGTCAGGGTACTAAAGATTATCGTGCAAACATTGTTGCATTGCAACATGTTTGAGTGATTCTTCGATTACCAGTAGTTTTCAACGGCAATTTCACCAGGGCTGTTTCGGCGTGCAGGGGAATAGCCTTTTGATTTCAATACTTTACGAATATCGGTGACCATCTCGGGGTTGCCACAAATCATGAAACGACTGCGTTCAATGTTGATGGGTAAACCAGTATATTCGGTCAAGGCACCTTGTTCCAGTAGCGTGGTAATTCGCTCGCTCAAACAGTTGTGGACTTTTTCACGGGTAACCACCGGCACATAAACAAACCGTTTTTTGACGTTGTCAATTAGTTCACTGAGCACTGGGTGTTCAACAAAACCATTGATCATCTCTTGATAGACCAGTTCTTCGGCTGTGCGGGCGCTGTGAACCAGCACAATGTTTTCAAACTGTTCCCAAGTGTGTGGGTCGTGAAGAATCGAAAGAAATGGTGCCAGGCCAGTACCTGATCCCAACAGCCAAAGGTCGTTGCCGGTTTCGAATCGTGCCGTGGTGAGGAAACCAAAGTTGGTTTTGTCGATGTAGATGGGAGATCCCACCTGAAGCTGGCTTAGGTGGCTTGTGAAAGCACCGTCGGGAACGACAATTGAGAAAAACTCGAGATGTTCATCAAACGGGCCCGACACCATGGAGTAGGCCCGCCAGATGATTTCAGGTTCGCCCGGCAATTGCAGGGTGTTGTCTACGCCCAGCCTTGCGAATTGCCCCGCGGTGAAGCGAAAGCCCGCTGGCCGGCTACAAGTGAAGGAAAACAATTTGCCCGGCACCCAGACACGTACGCTGGTAATTGTTTCCCGGGTGTATTTGTCTTCAACTTCACTCATTGAACTACTCGATTAGAACTGGCTCGAGGTTGATTATTTCTCAAGGTATTGCAACTTGTCTTGGACGTCTTTCCAGTCATCGGCGTCGGGCAGGTGCGCTTTCATGCGCGTGATACTTGGCCAGTCTTTGGCCAGCTCCACGTTCATGTCAATGAACTTGACCTGATCAGCGGGTACGTCTTCTTCGGCATAGATCGCATTGACAGGGCATTCAGGAATACAAACAGCACAATCGATGCATTCGTCGGGATCGATCACCAAAAAATTGGGACCTTCGCGGAAACAGTCGACTGGGCAAACATCCACACAATCGGTGTATTTGCATTTAATACAAGACTCGGTAACTACGTGTGTCATGGTGAAAATGATTGGTTAAGCAAGATAACAAGTCATTGTAATCGATTGGGCTGCATTGCACCTGAACCTCCGCTCGAATTTACCAATTGGCATGGGGCATACCCTAGGGGCGATTGCGGCGTGCTTTTTCTATAATGATTGTCACGAATACCTGTGTTGGGTAATAACTACTCGCGGCTTCGAGCCGCACTTAAAGGTGTACTTTGAGCCAATCTTTCAATGACGATGATCTGGATACCTCCGCGGCGCGGTCAGAAATTCTGAATCGGATTCGCAGCCTTCAATCCCGGCCTGAAACGATGCACGACAATGAAATGACTCTGGCCAAGAGTTATATGACCCGAAAAACCCGAGGCCCGGCACCCAGCCCGGTTGAACACGTGGTTGCCCTGTTTGAGGAAAAATCCAGGGCGATGCTGTGTACGGTGCAACGGGTAAAGTCTCTTGGCGAGGTGACTCAAGCTTGCGCTTCTTACCTTGCCGAGAATGAATTAGCCGGTACCGTTGCCATTTGGCCAGCATTGAATGAACTTGACTGGTCGGTTTTGCCGCATGAGAAGCGCCTTGGCGCACCCACCGGTGACGACTTGATTGGTATCAGCGCAGTGGCCTGTGCGGTGGCTGAAACCGGTACGCTGGTGTTTGCCAGCAAAGTAGATGAACCCGCAAGTACACACCTTTTGCCTGAAACACACATTGCAATTGTTCGTGATGACCAAGTGGTGCACACCATGGAAGATGCATTTGAGCTTTTGCGAAAAGAAGGGCGTGTCATGCCACGTGCGCTGAATTTTGTGTCTGGCCCATCGCGCACGGCAGACATTGAGCAAACAATTGTTTTGGGTGCCCATGGCCCCTATCGAGTGCATCTTATTCTGGTCGGTAAATAAGTATGCGCGACGATTCCCGGCGACGTTTTGTACAAAAGGCTTTGGTGGCAGGCGCTGCAGGAGCCATGGCGGCCCCTGTGCTTGCCCAGTCAGCGGCTTCGGTCAAAACAGCAAAGCCAATTGTGTTCAAGTTTCAGAGCACCTGGCCCACCAAAGACATTTTCAATGAGTTTGCCCAAGACTTTGCCAAAAAGGTGAACGACATGTCGGGCGGCGAGCTGCGTATCGATGTGTACCCCACCAACAGCATCGTGAAAGCGTTCGGTATTCAAAATGCCGTGCACAAGGGGCAGCTCGACGGCGGTCACGGAGTCCCCACCTATTGGCACGATCGCCATGCGGCGTTTTCCCTGTTTGGAAGTGGCCCGAGCTTCGGTATGAGTTCGAACCAGATTCTGGCCTGGTTTCAGTACGGTGGCGGTCAACAGCTCTACGACGAGTTGGTTCAAAAAGAAATGAACCTGAACATTCAGGGCTTTATGTACGGGCCTTTGACACCACAACCTTTGGGGTGGTTTAAAAATCGCATCGAGAGCATCAAGGATCTCGACAAAATGCGTTTTCGGGCTGTGGGGCTTGCAGCTGAGGTATTCAAAGAACTTGGCTTGATCACCACGGCCTTGCAACCTGCAGACATTGTGCCCTGGCTGGACAAAGGTTTGATTGATGCTGCGGAGTTCAACAACCCCAGTTCAGACCGCGCCCTGGGTTTTCCCAGCGTGTCTTCGGTGTGCATGATTCGCAGCTTTCATCAAAGCAGTGAAGTGTTTGAGGTTATTTTCAATAAACAGCGTTTTGACAGTTTGCCCTTTGCCATGCGTTCCATTATTCGGTACGCCTTGCAGGCCTCGTCAGCCGATCTAAGCTGGAAGGCCTCCGACCGGTTTTCAACTGACTACGAGGAAATGCGCCGCAAGCAGGGTGTTCGGTATTACGTCACACCCGATGATATTTTGAAGGCGCAGTTGACCGCGTGGCGTAAAATTATCGCCAGGGAATCGGCCAACAGTCGAATTTTCAAACGAATTATTGATTCTCAAATGCGCTTTGCCAAGCGAGTTGTGGGCTTTGAGAATGATCTGACACCTTCATCTAAAATGGCGTTCGATTTTTGGTTCTCTACCGTGTGAACTCGCGCTGGGTTAATATGCGGCTATAACACCTTCAAGAGTGAGCCGATATGTCTGATATTCATGCCCGCAAAGCACACAATTTAACCCTGGAAGAAGCCAGGCAAACTGCCCAAAAATTGGCTGATCAACTGCAAAAAGAATTCCAGCTGGATAGCCAATGGCAGGGCAACACCCTGAATTTCACGCGCTCTGGTGTGAAGGGCAAGCTTGATGTCACTGACAAAGACGTGACCGTTGATATTTCCCTGGGCTTTATGTTGAAAGCATTCAAGGGGAAAATTCAGGCTGAAATCGACAAAAATATCGACAAAATGTTTGCCTGAAAAAGCAGTTGACGTTCACTCAGGATTTCACGGCGAGAAAGTCGGCCACGCTGGGATAGCGCAGGCGGAATCCCAGTTTTCTCTGGTTCATTGATTCAATACGCCGTGATTCCGACATGAAGCTCCACATCATGGGGCTGACCATTTGTTTCACTTCTGCCCTTGAATAGCGGGGTGGGCGTGGCAGTTGAAATGCGTCGGCCACCAAGTCAAAGTAGTCTCCCATTTTGCTGGGTTTGGAATCGCAAGCGTTCAGTACCTCAAATACACCACCCTTGTAGTTTACCCAGCGGCTTAAACGGCCCAAATCCAGTTCGTGAATGTGGTTGGACCATGCGTCTTCATCGGGCAGCAAGGCGGGTGTGCCATTTTTAATTCGATCGATTGGCAAGCGGTTGTCACCATAAATACCCGGGGCACGAAGCAGGTGAACATGTACGCCAAGTTTTAAACCCATTCGCAGTTGTTGCTCGGCATGGACTCGCCGTTTGGCCCTGTCCGATTGTGCATTCAACGGTGTGTATTCGTTGATCCATTGCCCTTGCGCATTACCGTAAACGCCGGTTGTTGATACATAGCTAATGCGCGGTGCAGGTTTGTTGTACGCCTTTGCGCGCGTGGCGGCCCACAAAATCAGTTTCTTCAGTGTGTTGTCTGTTTGTATAGTCGAGTTGGGTGGTGCCATCCAGATAATTCGGTGCCCCAGCGCGATCAAACGCAGCAGCGAGCTTTTTGAATTCAGGTCAATGGCCAGTGGGCGAGCCTTGTGTGCCAAGATGGCGGCACGCTTTGCCTCAGTCTCCGCCCCAGGGCGATAAGTCGCTGTAAAATGTTGATCTGGAAAGGTTTGCAACAAGACCAAACCCACTTGCCCGCAGCCTGCAACGCTCACATTGCTTTGCCTGAAGCGACGGGGCAAACTGCGTTTGAAAAATAGCCCATCGGGTTTGTCGATGTCACGGAAAGTAGTTTGATGATTCACAACGTAGAAATTCTTCCCAGTCAAAAACAGTATGAATGCGAGTCTGATGACACTTTGTTGTCGGCAGCACTGCGCGCAAATGTCATTTTGCCATATGGCTGCAAAGACGGCGCATGTGGATCGTGCAAGGCTGATTTGATTGAAGGCCAGGTGGATTACGGCACCTACCAGTCGCGTGCGTTAAGCGAAGAAGAGCGCGTGCGCGGAAAAGTACTCACCTGCTGTGCAAAGCCCTTGAGCCCGGTGAAGTTGAAGGTACGAGAACTTTCCGGTTTGGGTGATATACCCATTAAAAAAATGCCTTGCCGTTTGCAAAGTATCGAGAAACCCGCGACCGATGTGGCTGTTCTCAAATTGCAATTGCCCGCCAATGAGGTGCTGCAATTCAATGCGGGGCAGTACATTGAGTTCATGTTGCGTGACGGGTCTCGCCGCAGCTATTCCTTGGCCAATGCGCCGTATCAGGAAGGTGGTATCGAGCTGCACATTCGACACATGCCAGGCGGTTTGTTCACTGATCGTGTATTCAGCACGATGAAAGAACGAGAGATTTTGCGTTTTGAAGGACCATTCGGTACATTTTTCTTGCGTGATGATTCTACAAAACCAGTGGTTCTGCTTGCCAGCGGTACTGGCTTTGCCCCCATTAAATCATTGCTTGAACAGGCTTTCTTTAAAAACAATACGCGCGACTTCGTATTGTATTGGGGGGCGCGAACCAAGGCAGATTTGTACATGCTGGATTTGCCAATGCAATGGACTGCCGAGTATTCAAATTTCAAATTTGTTCCTGTGCTTTCCGATGCCACTGCCGATTGCAACTGGGCAGGAAGAACCGGGTTTGTGCACCAGGCAGTGATTCAAGACTTTCCTGATTTGAGTGGGCACCAGGTGTATGCCTGCGGCGCACCCATTGTGATCGAGTCGGCCTAGCGTGATTTCACTGCGCAATGTGGCTTGCCCGACGATGAGTTTTACGCCGACTCATTTACGTCCATGGCCGATGCACAATAAATTCACTTCGATTTATTGCGACACTTGTCCCAGATAAGTTTCACGAATTCTGGGGTCATTGATCAACTCACTGGCCAGGCCCTCGTATTCGATCAAGCCTGAGTCCATCACGTAAGCGCGGTTGGCAAGTTGCAAGGCAATGTGCGCATTCTGCTCCACCAGCAAAATTGTCATGCCTTCACGGTGCACCTGTTCAATGACTTCAAAAATTTTCTCGACCATCAAGGGGGCCAGGCCCATGCTGGGCTCGTCCAGTAACAGTAACTTGGGTTTTCCAATTAAGGCGCGGGCCACCGCCAGCATTTGTTGCTCTCCGCCGCTCAAGGTTCCCGCGGATTGTTTCAGTCGTTCCTTGATGCGTGGGAACAGAGTCAGCATTTTCTCGAGATCAGCAAGAATTTGTGCCTTGGGTACACCGGCCTGAAGGCGTGTGTTGGCGCCCAGTTCAAGATTCTCAAGTACTGTCATTCGGGTAAAAATTCCTCGACCCTCGGGTACCAGGGCCAATCCGTTGGGCAGCCTTTGGTGCGCAGGCAGGGTTGTCAGGTCGATCGTTTCATTGAATCTGGCAGTGAGGGCTTGAAATGGCAGAAGGCCTGCAATGGCTTTCATGGTCGAGGTTTTGCCTGCTCCATTGCAACCGATCAGGCACACCAGTTCCCCCTGCTGTACCTGAAAACTTAAACCTTTGACCGCTTGAATACCGCCATAGGCCACTGTAAGGCCTTGAATGTGGAGCATGGCTTCAGCCATGGTGAAGCCCTCCCAAATAGGCTTCAATCACGGCAGGGTTCTGCTGGACTTGTACTGGTGTACCTTGGGCGATGACTTTGCCGTAGTCGAGCACAGTCACCTGATCACAAATGCCCATGACCAGTTTGACATCGTGTTCGATCAGCAATATCGATTTCCCGTCCTCTCGAATTTGAAGCAATAGCTCACGCAGTTTCAATTTCTCGCTTGCATTCATGCCCGCGGCTGGTTCATCCAGAGCAAGCAGTGCGGGTTCGCTGGCCAAGGCCCGTGCTATTTCCAGGCGTCGCTGATCGCCGTAGGACAATTGCCCCGCAAGGTGATTGCCGTAAGCGCCAATGCCAACGTAATTTAACCAATGCTCGGCCCGTTGTTGAATGTGTTGTTCCTCACGGCGCTGCGCCGGGGTGCGAAGCACCGCACCCAATACACCTTGACGTGTTTTGCCGTGCATCCCTACCGCTATATTTTCAAGCGCCGTCATGCTTTTGAACAAGCGGATGTTTTGAAAGGTCCGTGCCAGCCCCATACGCGCAATCACATGGGGTGAAGCTGGTTTGTAGACTTTTCCCTTAAATGCCAGCTGGCCGCCATCGGGCATATACAACCCTGTGATCAAGTTAAAACAGGTGGTTTTGCCAGCCCCGTTCGGACCGATCAGTCCGACAACTTCCCCTGCCTGAATGCTCAAGCTGACATCATCGACAGCTGCAATGCCGCCGAAACTTTTCTTAAGGTGAGTGGCGCTAAACAAAGTTGTGCTCATTTGCGTTGTGGCCAAAGCCCCTCAGGGCGATACAGCATTACCAAGACCATGGTGAGGCCGTAAATTAGAGAGCGCAGAATTTCTGCATCCAACAGCACGGTGCCAAATAAAAACTCTTGAACAGGGGTAACCACTTGTCGAAGAATTTCAGGGAAACCAGCCAGCAACAATGCGCCTAAAACTACACCTGGAATGTGGCCCATGCCACCCAGTACCACCATGCAAAGCACAATGATCGATTCCATCAAGCCAAAAGATTCCGGGCTGACAAAGCCCTGGAAGGCAGAGAACATGGCACCCGCAACACCACCAAACGAGGCACCCAGCGCAAAGGCCAACAGCTTCATGTTGCGGGTGTTGATGCCCATGGATTTTGCTGCGGTTTCGTCGTCTCGAATCGCTGTCCATGCGCGGCCAATTCGACTGTGTTGCAGGCGCATGCACACCACGATGATGATCAGCGTGAGTGCCAGAAACAAGTAGTAGTAAAGGTGAAGTGCTGGCACATCGATGCCGAAAATATCGACCGTGCGTGAAAAGCGAACACCTGCTATTTGAACAGGCTCAATCATGTTGATGCCCTGCGGACCATTGGTAATGTTGACAGGTGCATTCAGGTTATTCAAAAAGAGTCGAACGATTTCGCCAAACCCCAAGGTAACAATTGCCAGGTAGTCGCCCCGCAGTCGAAGCGTGGGGGCACCGAGCAGCACACCGAAAATTGCAGCGATCAATGCACCCAAGGGAATCATCAGCCAGATCGAAAGATGCAGGCCTTCTGGAAACAGCGCGGCAATGGTTTCGAAGTTATCCGTTAAATGGGGAGAGGCGAGCAAACCGTAAACATAAGCGCCTACTGCATAAAAAGCGATGTAACCCAGATCGAGTAACCCGGCAAAGCCAACCACGATATTCAGGCCCAAGGCCAGCATCACATATAGCAATGCAATGTTCAGGATGCGAACCCAGCTGTTACCAATTAAACCTGCTACCCAAGGCAAAGCAGCCAGTGCGATTGCAACCAGCAAAAATCCAATGATTTGTTGATGGCGGTTGGACAATTTGCTCATGCGCGATCCGACACCCTTTCGCCCAACAGACCGGATGGTCGAAGGGTGAGCACCAAAATCAACACGGCAAAGGCAAAAATATCCTGATAGTGAGAACCCAGAAAGCCGCCGGTTAATTGGCCCAAATAACCGGCACCAAGGCTTTCGACAATTCCCAAAAGCAGACCACCCAACATGGCGCCATAGATGTTGCCAATGCCGCCAAGTACTGCAGCCGTGAAGGCTTTTAGCCCAGGTAAAAAGCCCATGTAAAAATGGGCCACTGAATAATTGGCTGCCACCATGACACCGGCTACACCCGCCAAAGCTGCACCAATGACGAAGGTTGCGGCGATCACTGAATTTGCGTTGATTCCCATAAGACCGGCCAGTTGCGGATTCTCGGATGTGGCACGCATGGCCTTGCCCAGACGGGTTTTGTTCACTGTGTAGGTAAGGCCAAACATAAGCGCAGCCGACACCACAACAATAAGAAGTTGCACGGGGGTGATGGAAACAATCCTTTCATAATCGCTTTCTGCGATTGGTGCAAAGGTGTGTAAAACGATGGGGTCTGTGGGTAAGGTGGCTGGAAATATCAGGTAATTGCGCCCCCAAATAATCATGGCGAGAGTTTGCAAAATAATTGATACGCCGATTGCAGAAATTAAAGGGGCAAGGCGTGGTGCATTTCTTAAGGGACGGTACGCAAAGCGTTCAATTAAGAAGCTGACCAACATGCACACGGGCACTGCGCACAGTACGCCTACCAGGAAAAGTATCCAGCCAGGCGTTTCTGGAAATATGCCGACAAACACAGTAATGGCGCTGAAAGCGACCATGGCGCCGATCATGACGACTTCGCCATGTGCAAAATTGATCAAGCCCAATACGCCGTAAACCATGGTGTATCCAAGTGCCACCAAGGCATAAATACTGCCCAGCACCAAGCCGTTGATCAGTTGTTGCGCAAAAATATCCATGTACGCCAAAGCAGTTGAAATAAGGTGTGTCGGAAAAAGAATAGAGCAATTCGCGCGAAAGTACTGCGAAATTTTTCAGAAAGAAGTCAGTTAATTGACAGGCAAACCAATTACCGGTTTAGATGCTACATTGCATAAATCAATCATAAAAATAAGTTGGAGGTGGTCATGAACCTTTCCCGTTCCCGGCATTTGAAACAAGCCGTGTTGCTTGCACCCTTGTTACTGACGTTTACAGGTGGTATGGCCAGCGCCAAGGAAGTGTTGGTCAAGATTGGGCACATTGCACCGCTTTCCGGTCCGCAGGCGCACTATGGCAAAGACAACGAATCGGGCGCAAGGTTGGCAATTGACGATTTGAACAAAATGAAAATTCAGTTGGATGGCGGTACTGCCAAATTTCAGCTGATTGCAGAAGATGATGCCGCCGACCCGAAAACCGGTGCAATTGTGGCGCAAAAATTGTGCGACATGAAGGTCAATGGAATTGTCGGGCATTTAAACAGTGGCACTACAATTCCGGCTTCCCGTATTTACTACGATTGCGGCATTCCGCAAATTACTCCTTCGGCTACCACGCCAAAAATCACAAAACAGGGTTTTGAGTCTGTATTCAGGGTAATTGCGCACGATGGCGTATTGGGGGTTGCCTTGGCGAAATACGCGGTCGACGAGATGAAGGCAAAGCGCGTGGTGGTGATCGATGACCGCACGGGTTACGGGCAACCTTTGGCTGATATTTTCACCAAGCAACTGGAGGCCAAAGGCATCAAAGTACTTGGGCGGCATTACACCAATGACAGGGCCACTGACTTTGCAGCCATTCTTACTTCGGTCAAACGCGTGAATCCTGACGTGATCTTTTATGGTGGTATGGATGCGCAGGCAGGGCCCATGCTGCGCCAAATGAAGCAACTGTCCATCAAGGCCAAGTTAATTGGTGGCGACGGTATTTGCACGGCTGAATTGATGCGTTTGGGCGGAGACAACGTGGGCTCCAATGTATTGTGCGCCGAGGGCGGTATGGCCTTGAGCAAAATGCCGGGTGGCCCTGCATTTGAAAAGCGATTCAAGGCCCAATTCAAGACTGACATTCAGGTGTATGCGCCGTTTGTCTACGATGCAGTAATGACCATGGGCATGGCCATGAAAAATGCAAAGTCAGCAGATCCGAAAAAATATTTACCGAAGCTGAAAGACATACGTTACGACGGTGTAATTGGTACCATTGCCTTTGACGAAGTGGGCGATGTGCTAAACGCTGCGGTCACCTTGAATTCGTATGGTCCTCAAGGCAAGTTTCCTGTGAAAGTGGTGAACTGATTCGTGCACGCCAAATAAAAAAAGCCAAGGCGCAACACCTTGGCTTTTTTAAGATACACCGGAGAACTTCTTACAGAGTCAGTACCCAGGCCGCCAATTTCTTGGCTTCTTCTTCAGTTACGTTTTGAGCGGGCATGGGAACTGGACCCCAGGCACCCTTGGTACCATTTTTAATTTTACCGGCCAGCATTGCTTCTGCACCTGCTTGACCTTTGTACTTGGCAGCCACGTCTTTAAACGCTGGGCCAACTACTTTTTTCTGAACTTGGTGGCAGGCCAAGCAGGCTTTGCTCTTGGCCAATGCTTCATCGGCGCTGGCAGACAACGGTAGAGCAACCATGGTGGCTGCAATTGCCAAGACACCCATTTGCTTGATCATACTGAACTCCTCACTTTGTTACAGTTATCACATTAATAACGTCTCGGGCGTCATTTTGGCAGACAACACGGTTGTTTGTCATGTGAAACAGCATGGTTTTTATCCTTCTGGGCATCCTTTTGCTCACAATGAAACTTGGCGGTGTACATCCTGTTAGCAATTGGGAATGGTTTTCCATTGCGGTGCCTTTTCTCATGGCAATTTGTTGGTTTGAGTTTTTTGAGCCCTGGCTTGGTTTGGATGTTCGTCGACAACAATTCAGGATGCGCCAGTTGGAGGCAAGAATAAGGCATTTTCAAAACAAAAAACCCCGACGCCAGCGCCGGGGTTTTCCGTTTAGATAAAGCACAGAAGAGTTTTACAAATCCAGGTCGCCATCGGTTACGGCGCCCTTGCTGGCACTGCTGGCCAAGGCTGCAAACTTTGCCAGTACACCGGTTGTGTAGCGTGGCTTCGGCTTCACCCAGCTTTCGCGGCGCTTCGCCAATTCTTCATCGCTTACATTGATTTGTAGCAGCTTTTGGTGTGCATCCATGGTAATGGAGTCACCTTCATGGATCAGTGCAATTGGGCCGCCCACATAGGCTTCGGGTGCAACGTGACCCACCACCATGCCCCATGTGCCGCCTGAAAAACGACCGTCGGTGATCAAGCCCACTGTTTCGCCCAAACCCTTGCCGATAATGGCCGATGTGGGTGCCAGCATTTCAGGCATGCCAGGACCGCCTTTGGGGCCCAGGTAGCGAAGAATAATCACATCGCCGTCTTTGATCTTGTCACCCAGAATTGCGTCCATCGCGCTTTGTTCGTCGTCGAACACTTTGGCTGGGCCAGTAATTACCGGGTTTTTCAAACCAGTGATTTTCGCCACGGCGCCTTCAGGCGCCAGGTTGCCCTTCAGAATGGCCAGGTGGCCTTGCTTGTACAGGGCTTTTTCAATCGGCATGATTACGTTTTGATCGGCGCGTGGCACTGAAGGAATGTCAGCCAGTGTTTCCGCAATGGTTTTGCCGGTAATGGTGATGCAATCGCCATGGAGCAAGCCAGCGTCCAGCAAAACTTTCATGACCTGTGGAATACCGCCTGCATCGTGCAGGTCAGTGGCCACATATTGGCCAGACGGCTTCAAGTTACAAATTACAGGCGTACGCAGGCGAACACGTTCGAAGTCTTCGTAACTCCATGCAACATCGGCGGCTTTGGCAATTGCCAAAAAGTGCAGCACCGCGTTGGTGGAGCCGCCGGTTGCCATCAAAACAGCCACGGCATTTTCGATCGATTTTTTGGTGATAATGTCGCGGGGCTTCAAGTCGTTGCGCACAGCCTCGATCAGCACCCGGGCGGATTCGGTGGTGGAAGTCACCTTTTCAGCATCAATATTGGACATGGTGCTGGAATAGGGCAGGCTCATACCCAGCGCCTCGAATGCCGAGCTCATGGTGTTGGCGGTGTACATGCCACCACAAGAACCCGAACTTGGGCAGGCGTTTTTCTCAATGCCCTTGAAGTCTTCTTCGCTCATGCGGCCTGCAGTGAACTCACCCACAGCCTCGAAAGCCGACACGATGGTCAAATCCTTACCCTTGTAGCGCCCGGGCTTGATGGTGCCGCCATACACAAAGATGGCCGGAATGTTCATGCGGGCCATGGCCAGCATGGCGCCTGGCATGTTCTTGTCGCAGCCACCGATTACCAGCACGCCGTCCATCCATTGTCCCTGTACTGCGGTTTCAATGCAGTCGGCAATGACTTCACGGCTTACCAGGGAGTACTTCATGCCTTCGGTGCCCATGCTCATGCCATCGGAAATGGTGGGGGTACCGAAAATTTGTGGATTGCCACCAGCTTCCTTGACGGCTTTCACCGCGGCATCGGCCAGGGGCTGCAATCCGCTATTACAAGGTGTAATGGTGGAGTGGCCGTTGGCAATGCCAATCATGGGGTTGTTGAAGTCTTCGTCTTTGTAACCCATGGCGAAGTACATGGCGCGGTTGGGCGAACGGGCCACGCCCTGGGTGATGTTCTTGGAACGTCGATTGATGCTCATTGCAAAAGCTCGCAGGTGGATTTGGATTCAAAACGAGAATTTACCATTTTATGATGCTCCGCTGGGTACAGGAAGGTGCTCATTCATCAAAGGGTAGTCCCTAGGGCAGTACAATTGAACGGTTTTTTACATTCCGGGCATTCCATGTTTGTACATCCTGAATTCGATCCCATTGCGCTCTCGATCGGCCCTGTGGCCATTCGCTGGTACGGTTTGATGTATTTATTGGCCTTTGTGGCCTTCATCATGCTGGCCAAGCGACGGTTACACCTGTTTCCAGCCATCAAAATGGCTGATGTAGACAATATGCTGACCTGGGCAGTGTTGGGGGTTATTTTGGGTGGCCGGTTGGGCTATGTATTTTTCTACAAGCCCGACTATTACATGGCCAACCCAGGCGAAATTCTCGCAATTTGGGAAGGCGGCATGTCGTTTCACGGTGGCTTTCTAGGCGTGTTGCTGGTTTGTTTTTTGTATGGCACCTACAAAGGCTGAAAGTTTTTCGATGTCATGGATTTCGTTGCGCCGGCCGTACCCATTGGCTTGGCCCTTGGCCGCTTGGGCAACTTTATTAATGGTGAGTTGTGGGGTCGCCCTACAGACGGTTAGTGGGGAGTGGTGTTTCCCCAAGCCGGCGACGCCATTGCACGCCACCCTTCGCAGTTGTACCAAATGAGCCTGGAGGGCATTGCCCTGTTCATCGGGCTGTGGTGGTTTGCAAGCAAGCCACGTCCGCGTGCGGCTGTATCGGCCTGGTTCTTGATCGGTTATGGCGCCGCCCGCTTTGTTGTTGAATACGCCCGGGAGCCAGACCGCTTTTTGGGTATTTTGTCCTTGGGCTTGTCGATGGGGCAGTGGTTGTGTGTACCCATGATTTTGAGCGGTTTTGCCTTGTTGGCCTGGTCAAGAAACAAACCGACAGGGCTTGAGACCATGACTGCACTTGAAGCTGCCCAAGCCAAGGTGGGCAAGGGCAGTAAGCGAAGCAAGTAAGAGCGGGGCTGCTTAAAAGCCGGTAACGGCTTTGTAAATCATGGACAAAGCAATAAAGGCCAGTAGCAAGGCGAAAATGCGTTTGATCTTTTTAACCGGCAGCGTGTGTGTCAGTTTTGCACCATAGGGTGCAAACAGCACACTCATGGCAGCTACGCAGGCCACCGCGGGCAAATACACATACCCCAATGAACCGGCGGGCATGTCTTGCAAATGTTGACCATTGATTACATAGGCAATACTTGAAAATACTGCGATGGGAAAGCCCAATGCAGCAGAGGTGGCAACCGCATTGCGCAGGTTGATGTTGCTCCACACCATGAATGGCACTGACAAGAAACCGCCACCTGCACCCACGATGGCCGATGCCGCACCAATAACGCCACCAACAGCAGCCAGCCCGGGCTTGCCCGGTAATGTGCGTGTGGGTTTGGGTTTCTTGTCCGCGTACATTTGATAAGCGGAAAAAATGACAAACGCGCCAAACACCAGGGCCAGTTCTTTGGTGGGCAAATATGACACCACCTTGGAACCTACGAATCCGCCAACCAGAATGCCTGGTGTGAGGAATTTCACGATGTCCCACCGTACCGCACCTGCCTTGTGGTGCGCGCGCATGCTGGAAATGCTGGTGAACATGATAATGGCCAGCGATGTGGCGATTGAGGAGTGCACCACATGGTCTACGGGTACGCCTTGGCTAACCATGAGGAAGGTGAGAAAAGGTACCAGCAGCATGCCGCCACCAATGCCCAGCAAGCCAGCCAGCACGCCGCTGACTACCCCTAATACAAGCAGTGAAACTATAAAAACCGGATCGAACATGGTGATTGGAATACTTTGTTAAGCTGAAATGAATAAAAAAAGAGGCGATTGAACGTGGGTTCAATCGCCCCGGTGTGGGGTCTCTGCCGATGCCATACTGGCCCGATCCCTGAACCTAAGGTTCAAGTGGGTCGCAGTATTAGGGTCTTTAGGTTTCCCTGACTAAGAGGGAATCACACCGACCCTGAAAAATCCGCAACCGGGATCACAAATATTGGTTCACGGAATGCTGGCCAATACAGACACGGCAGAGATAAAGCAAAATTCTCTATTCGAACAAATCAACGTTCTTCGGCTTGTTTGGGTTTGTGCTGTTCAAACTGCCGTCGACCACTTGCTCGATAGCCTCGATTTTACGCTCAATCGTCTCAATGTCCAGTCCTAAAACCGGGTTAGAAGGATTACTTCCTACGAGCGATTCATGCGCGATCTGTAAAGCGGCCATGACTGCGATTTTATCGAGTCCCACCACCTTGCCGGTGTTGCGAATGCTCGACATTTTGGTTTCTACAATATTTACGGCTTGCTGCAAGGCAGCTCGCTCTTCGGGTTTGCAGGCAATGCGAAATTCCCTGCCCATGATCTTGACGTCAAGTGCTTCCAATTATTCCTCCGAATTCAATTCAAGTTCAGGGAACCATTGGTTCAGCATTTGGTTAATTTGACCCTGTGCGTGATTCACTTTCTTTTGGAGCTGTTCATTTTCCCGGCGCAGGGCTTCAATTTGGTCCTTGCCCGATTTTTCTTCATGCCGGCTTTGCTCGAGAGCTTTGGCCAGGCTGGATACTTTGACTTGAAGTTCGTCGAGTTTCGCAAGCAGTGATTGCGTCATTGGCTGGCTCCGTCTTCGGGTAATAAGTCCCGAGGGTTGCTGTTATTGGTATTTTAACTTGACTATACAGTTGCTTACAGCAATCTACTACAGTTTCGCTTTAGGTTAAAACAAAGTTTTCAAGCCCAACACGTCTTGCATGTCAAACAATCCTTTTTCATGCCCAATCAAAAACTGGGCTGCACGAATTGAGCCTTGTGCATAGGTCATGCGGCTTGATGACTTGTGGGTAATTTCAATGCGTTCACCAATGCCGGCAAACAGCACAGTGTGATCGCCCACAATGTCACCACCACGGATCGTCGAAAAGCCTATGGTGCCAGTCTTGCGCTCACCGGTAATGCCTTCGCGGGCAAACACACCCACGTCTTGCAGGTCCACGCCCAAGCCTTTGGCAACAACTTCACCCATGCGCAGTGCCGTGCCGGACGGCGCATCGACTTTTTTGCTGTGGTGGGCTTCTATCACCTCAATGTCGTAACCTTGAGCCAATATTTTTGCAGCCACTTCAAGAAGTTTGAATGTCGCGTTTACCCCAACCGCCATGTTGGGCGACCACACCATGGCCACTTTTTCTGCAGCCTTTTTAAGTGCTTCCAGCTGTTTGGGTTCAAACCCGGTGGTGCCGATGACCGCTTTCACATTGTGTTTTTCACACAGTGCCAAGTGTTCAAGCGTGCCTTCCGGGCGTGTGAAATCAATCAAGATCTCGGCATTCGACAAAGCGGTGTCAGGATTGTCGGTCACCAGTACGCCTGATGAAATACCCATAAAGTCACCGGCATCACGACCAATGCCGGGTGAGCCAGCCTGGTCAAATGCGCCGGCGAGCTCGCAGCCGGGGTGGTTCAGAATGGCTTCGATCAGTGTTTTGCCCATGCGCCCGCTGGCGCCGGCAATTGCAATTTGAATTGGCTTGGTCATGGCTTTTTATTTAAGTACGGGTGCGCGGTCTGTGCCACCCACTGCGGATTCCGAATCTTTAATGTCCTCGGCTGGTTTTTCAGAGGGCAAGGGTTCTGTTGGTACTTTGGTATTGGCGTCGGGCCCCAACAGGTCAGTTGGACTTGCGGGCAGATTTTCACCGCCGTGGCGTGCCACGCGCTCGTTCTCGAAAATCACGGTGTAGCGGGATTGAGTGGACTGCCCGTCGGCGCGCAACAATCGGTAAATATAGTCCCATCGATTCGAATGAAACGCGTCATTCAACAAAGGCGTGCCGAGAATAAAGCGTACCTGCTCTTTGGTCATTCCCACTTGCAGCTTGGCAACGTCTTGTTGGGTAACGAAGTTGCCTTGTTGAATATCAAACTTGTAGGGTTTGACAAAAGAGGGCACGTAGTTGTCCGGAATGAATGAACACGCGGAAACCCCTAGGGCCAAGGTCGAGCAAAGAATCAAATTCAGTCGTAAAATACGCATTGTTTTGTGAATTCGCATGTGAAGTGGGAACAGAGTACCTTATTCGGTGCGCTAACATGTCCTGCAAAGGCGTTATCATAAGCTACTTGAACTCGATTAAGCCTCAGAATGGTACCAAACTCATGACTACAGCAACGGATCTAAAAAGCATTGGTTTAAAGGCAACGCTGCCGCGGATGAAAATTCTGGAATTGTTCCAGAGCGGGCAACATCGCCACCTGAGCGCTGAAGACGTTTACAAGCTATTGCTACAAGAAGACCTGGACATTGGCTTGGCCACTGTTTACCGTGTTCTAACGCAGTTTGAACAGGCCGGTTTACTGGCTCGCCAACATTTTGAGACTGGCAAGTCGGTGTTTGAGCTCAATGAAGGTGCTCACCATGACCATTTGGTGTGCGTGCAATGCGGCAAGGTGGTTGAGTTTTTTGACGAAGAAATCGAGCGTCGCCAAAATATGATTGCCAAAGACCGTGGGTTCGAGCTGCATGACCACGCACTTTCCCTGTACGGCTCCTGCACCAAAAAAGACTGCGAGAACCGACGCAAGTAAGGTTTTCCCAAATCAAATCAATTGTTGGCCGAGACGATCATTTCATGCGCAGCAGTGCGCGTGGCCTCGGTGATTATCTGTCCACCCAGCATTCTTGCAATTTCTTCTACCCGTGCCTTGGCTTCCAGTTGCACAATTTTCGAGCGTGTTGTTTGCGCTGAAATGTCTTTGCTGACCTGGAAGTGATTGTGGCCTTGTGCTGCCACCTGGGGCAAATGGGTAACACACAGCACCTGTTTGTTTTTGGCCAAAAGGCGCAGGTAGCGCCCCACGGTTTCAGCCACCGCACCGCCAATGCCGCTGTCCACTTCATCAAAAATCAAAGTAGGAACGGGGGTGCTTTCAACAGTGTTGACGGTAATCGCCAGGCTGATTCGCGCCAGTTCACCACCCGATGCGACTTTTTGGATGGCTTGGGGTGTCACGCCAGGGTGCCCGGCCACGCGGAACTCGATTTGGTCACTGCCCTTGGGGGAGGGTTCGCCCTTGGCGACATCCACCACAAAAACACCCCCTTGCATACTCAGTGTTTGCATCGATTCTGTAACCCGTGTGGACAGGGTTTGCGCTGCGTTTTTGCGTGCTTTATTTAATTCGTTGGCCAGTTTTTCATAGGCTTGGCGGGCTGCATTGAGTTCTTTCTGAAGCTTTTCAAGATCGAAACCTTCTTCGAGTCCTTTGATCTCTGCTTGAACACTTTCCATTTCAGTGTGCAGTGTTTCCGGTTGAATGCGTAGTTTCCTTGCCGTTTCATGCCAAAGCGACATGCGTGCTTCGACTTCGGCCAAGGTGTCTGGATCAAGATCGCTGTGTTTCAAGTAGTGGCCCAAATCGTAGCTGGCCTCTCGAACCAGTATTTCGCCTTCGGATAGCGTTTTCACTACGCCCTCAAGAGCCGGGTCGCGGGTACTTAAGTGGCTTAGTTTTTCGATTATGTGGGTAAGTTGGTCGAGCAGGGCATTTTCATTTTGTGACAGCACGTCACTTGCATGTTGGGTGCCCTCGATCAATTCTGCGCCATGGCTTAAACGGTCAAAATCGCTGCTTAGAACTTCCCATTCGCCTGCTTTTGGGGCTACTTTGCTTAACGAGTCTAGTTTCCATTGCAGGTTTTCGATGCGTGCGGCCCTGTCTTCCTGACTACTCTGAGCTTGCTTCAGCGCCTTTTCCGCATTTTTCAACACAGAATAAGTTTGCGCGGTGGCCTGAACCAGGGCGCTGTGCTGACCGAAGTCATCGAGCAGGCGAAGTTGCTCACCCGGCTTAGCCAGCGTTTGAAAAGCATGTTGACCATGAATGTCGATCAAGGTTTCGGACAACTCTTTCAGTGTGCTGGCAGGCACGGGTGTGCCATTGATATAAGCCTTGGATCGGCCATTCGATTCAATGGCACGTCGCAAGTGCATTTCGCCCTCGCTGCAGTCAATCGATTGCTCATCGAGAATGGCTTTGGCGGCGGGGTTAATCTCGAACACCGCAGTGATATTGGCGCGCTCACAACCTTCGCGAACCTGTGATGCATCAGCACGCGCGCCCAGGCAAAGCGACAGGGCATCAATCAAAATTGATTTGCCAGCGCCGGTTTCACCAGACAGCACAGACATGCCTGGTTCAAAGTGCAAGTCGAGTTTGTCGACGATAACGAAATCCTGAATGGTCAAACTACTTAGCATGGCCGCTGTCTCTAAGTCCTCGAGTTTTGTGGGGGGCTTCTGTGGGGCTTGCACTCCAGTGCAGTTTTTGCCTCAACATTGCAAAATAATCATAGCGTGCCGGGTGCAAAAGCCGGATGGGGTGTGGTGACACCTTAATCCGAATTTGGTCACCTACTTTTGCTCGACCGTTGAACTGCATGTCAAAGTGCACGCCGGTTTGCTTGCCGCCCGTCACAATGATGTCAATTGTGCTGTGTTGGGGCAGGGCAATGGGGCGATTGGTCAGCGCATGCGGAGCCACCGGCACAATCAGCAGGCCAGCGAGGCTAGGGTGAAGTATGGGGCCATCGGCTGAAAGTGCATACGCAGTTGAGCCTGTTGGCGTCGAGATAATCAGTCCGTCTGCGCGCAAGTCGTACATAAACGTGCCGTCTACCTCTACACGCAGCTCAACCATGCCGCCCACAATGCCACGGCTGATCACAATGTCGTTCAGGGCAATGTGATTCTCAACGACTTTGCCTTGCCTTAAAATTTGACCCTCAAGGTAGGCGCGGTTTTCTGACACAGACTGCCCGTTGATGGTGTCAATCAATGTGGGGTCGATATCGTCCAGGCGAATGTCAGTGAGAAAACCCAGGCGTCCTTGATTAATTCCAATCAAGGGAATGTTGGAATCGGCCAGTTCTCGGGCCGTGCCCAAAAAAGTGCCGTCACCGCCAATAATGACTGCAATTTTTGCTTTTTTCTTGATCAGGGACAAATTCGCAAATTCGAAATTGGCTTGATCATATTCAGGCTTCGAGTTTTTTGACGAACTTCCACTTAACATGGAATCGCAAACCAGTACGTGGAATGCATTGGCGGCCAGCAAGTCAACAACGCTTCGCCAAATGGCCTGTTTTGGGGAGGCGCCATGTTTGGCAAACACAGCAATGCACATCCCTTTCTGTTTCGGCATTCTTGATTCCCTGTTTTTGTCGTAAAGTGAAGCCTGAGACCCAATCGTATCGCAACACGCATTTGAAGTGACATTGATGATAGACGAACGCGCCCGTTCCATATTGAAAACATTGGTTGAAAGGTACATCACAGAGGGCATACCGGTGGGTTCAAGGGCTTTGTCCAAGTACTCCACACTGGATTTGAGTCCTGCAACCATTCGCAATGTGATGGCGGATCTCGAGGAATTGCGCCTGGTGGTCTCGCCACACACTTCGGCAGGCCGAATGCCCACGCCGCAGGGTTACCGTATGTTTGTGGATTCTTTACTCACGGTAAAACCCTTGGCGATCGATGTTCAAACCGCTTTGAGTGGTGGTATCCAGCGTGAGGACCCCAACCGCGTTCTGAACAAGGCGGTGAATTTGCTGTCCAGCCTTTCGTCGTTTGCCGGGGTTATTACCGCACCGAGAAAAGCGGCACTGTTTCGTCATGTTGAATTTTTGAGTTTGTCTGATCGAAAGGTGTTGCTAATTATCGTGACGCCCGATGGGGATGTGCAAAACCGTATCCTGATTGTTGAAAAGCCTTACACCCAAAGCGAATTGACCATGGCTGCGAACTTTTTCAACCAGCATTTCGCGGGTTTGAGTTTCCAGCAGGCCAAACAAAGGTTGTCGGAAGAGTTGCATCAAATTAGCCAGGACATCAGCAAGTTGATGCAGGCTGCGGTGAATGCAGGTACGGAAGCTGAGGAAAGTCAGTCTGACGGGGTCTTGCTTTCTGGCGAACGCAAGTTGTTGGACGTGTCGGATTTATCGACCAATATGGAAAGGCTGAAAAAGATGTTCGGTGTGTTTGAACAGCGAACATCCTTGCTGCGTCTACTTGAAAGTTCAAACCGCGCTGAGGGAGTGCAAATTTTCATCGGTGGCGATTCAAGCCTGGTGCCGATGGAGGAAATGAGTGTGATTTCAGCGCCTTACCATGTCAATGGTGAGGTGGTGGGCACCTTGGGGGTGATCGGCCCGACACGCATGGCCTACGAACGATTGATTCCGATTGTGGACATCACATCGAAGCTGGTGTCATCGGCTTTGTCGGATCCAGAGTAGGGCGAGCCACCCCGACAGCCAGCTTTGGGTATACTTTCAGGCTTGATGTTCAATAGGTAGTACCCATGCGCACCGAAGCCCCATTTCGTCACGGCACGCCCCAGAAAACAGCGGTTTTACTCGTCAACCTAGGCACCCCGGACAACGCAGACACGCCGTCCCTGCGTCGCTACTTGAAAGAGTTTTTATCAGACCCGCGCGTGGTTGAGATTCCCAGGTTGATCTGGTGGATTATTTTGAACTGCATTATTTTGCAGCTTCGCCCCAAGAAATCAGCGGCCAAATACGCCACCGTGTGGACCGATGAAGGTTCGCCGCTGCTGGCGATCGGCAAGCGCCAAGTGAAAGTTCTGAGCGAGGCATTCAAGGCTCGACGCTGGGACGTTCGGGTTGATTTGGCCATGCGTTACGGCAATCCCTCTGTGGCAAGCCGAATGGATCAGCTTCGCAAAGACGGCTACGACCGGGTGCTGGTGTTTCCTTTGTATCCTCAGTATGCGGCGGCCACCACAGCTTCGGTATTCGACGCCGTATTCGATTGGGCCAAGCCCGTGCGCAATATCCCCGAATTGCGATTGGTAAAGCACTACCATGACCACCCCGCTTATATTCATGCCCTTGCTGAAAGCGTGCGCAAACACTGGCTAGCCAATGGCAAACCCAATTTTGATCAGGGCGATGTGTTGCTGTTCAGCTTTCATGGTGTGCCAGAAATGACTTTGCTGAAAGGCGACCCCTATCACTGCGAATGTTATAAAACCGCACGGTTGCTCGGTGAAGAATTGGGGCTGGAAAAAGGCAATTACCGGGTTACCTTTCAAAGCCGGTTTGGCAAAGCCAAGTGGCTTGAGCCCTACACCGACAAAACTTTGCAAGCCTTGGGGCAGGCCGGTACCAAGCGAATCGATGTAATGTGCCCCGGCTTCATGGCCGATTGCCTTGAAACACTTGAGGAAATTAACCAGGAAGGCCGCGAAGATTTTCAGCATGCTGGTGGTGGCGAGTTTCATTACATCGCCTGCCTGAACGACAGTGATCTGTCTGCAGCCATGTTGTCGGAAATCACTGCGCAACACATGCAAGGCTGGCCTGTGGACATGGGTTACGAAGAATCCATGGCGCAAGAGCTTGCCGAGAGCCGCAAACTGGCTTTGGAGATGGGTGCTCAATAATCCCTATTGGGAAAATGGTAAATATTGCTGCTTGGGGGCTTGAAATTCGCGTTCAAGTCCCCATTTGTCGAACAGAGTAGGGGTGACAGGTAAAGACTTGTCGCCTCTTTTGAATTTTAATGGAGGAAAAGACATGTCAGAGCCCACTGGAAAGCCGACCACAGACGAGCAAGCGTCTGCCCAGGCCCCAGAAGGTCAGCAGCACGGCGCGCAGACCCAAAATGAAACCGAGCAGGTGGTACAACAAGAAGCGCCCCAAGACGAAATATCAGTTTTGAAGGCTGCTTTGGAGAATGCGCACCTTGAAGTTGAGAAGTCCAAAGAGGTTTACCTTCGCTTGGCCGCTGACATGGAAAACCTTCGTCGCCGCACGCAAGAAGACGTCGCCAAAGCGCACAAGTACGCTATCGAGTCGTTTGCAGAATCATTGGTGCCAGTTCGCGACAGTCTCGAAATGGCCTTGGCTGTTGAAAATCAAACCCCCGAAGCTCTGAAAGATGGCGTGGCCGCAACTTTGCGCCAACTCGAGGCTGCTTTTGAGCGCGGCAAAATCGTGGCGTTGAACCCAATCGGCGAAAAATTCAACCCCAATCAGCACCAGGCAGTGGCCATGGTTCCGGGCAGTTCAGTTGAGCCGGCCGTGGAGCCTAACCATGTGGTTGCGGTGTTGCAAAAGGGCTATTTGATTAATGACCGCGTGCTGCGCCCGGCCTTGGTCTCAGTTGCACAATAAGTTGCGCAATAAATTTTACAAAGTGGGTTGAAAAACCCCTTGAACTGAAGGGCTTTAGCCCCATATCAGGCTTAACAGAACATTACTGAATTTAGAAATCACGGAGAAATTCATGGGAAAGATTATTGGCATTGACTTGGGTACCACCAATTCTTGCGTAGCAGTATTTGAAGGCGGTGGCTACAAAGTCATCGAAAACTCGGAAGGTGCGCGTACAACCCCTTCCATCATCGCCTACATGGAAGACGGCGAAATTCTGGTGGGTGCGCCTGCCAAGCGCCAAGCTGTGACCAACCCAAAGAACACTCTGTACGCGGTGAAGCGTTTGATTGGCCGCAAATTTGAAGATGCAGAAGTGCAGAAAGACATCGACATGATGCCTTTCACCATCATGAAAGCCGACAATGGCGATGCATGGGTTGGTGTACGTGACCAAAAACTGGCGCCCCCACAGGTGTCAGCAGAAGTGTTGCGCAAAATGAAGAAAACCGCTGAAGATTACCTGGGCGAAGAAGTGACTGAGGCTGTAATTACCGTGCCTGCTTACTTCAACGACAGCCAGCGCCAAGCCACCAAAGATGCAGGCCGTATTGCAGGCCTGGATGTAAAGCGCATTATCAACGAACCCACTGCCGCTGCCTTGGCTTTCGGTATGGACAAGGCAGAGAAGGGCGATCGCAAGATTGCCGTGTATGACTTGGGCGGCGGTACATTCGACGTGTCCATTATCGAAATTGCTGACATCGACGGTGAAAAGCAATTTGAAGTGTTGTCGACCAACGGTGACACATTCCTGGGCGGTGAAGACTTCGACCAACGCATTATTGACCACATCATCGACGAGTTCAAAAAGAACAACGGTGTTGATTTGTCCAAAGATCCAATCGCTTTGCAGCGCATTAAGGCTGCGGCCGAGCGCGCGAAGATCGAGCTGTCTTCTTCACAGCAAACAGAGATCAACGAGCCCTACATTGCGATGGCCAATGGCGCCCCTGTGCACCTGACCACCAAGTTGAGCCGCTCCAAGCTGGAAGCGCTGGTTGAAGACCTGATTACCCGCACTGTTGAGCCCATGAAAATGGCCTTGAAAGACGCTGGTGTGTCCACCTCGCAAATTGATGACATTATTTTGGTGGGCGGTATGACCCGCATGCCAAAAGTTCAGGAAGCAGTGAAGAACTTCTTTGGCAAAGAACCGCGCAAAGATGTGAACCCCGATGAAGCTGTGGCTGCCGGCGCAGCAATTCAGGGTTCCGTGCTGAGTGGTGATCGCAAAGACGTGCTGTTGTTGGATGTGTCGCCGTTGTCCTTGGGTATTGAAACCATGGGCGGCGTGATGACCAAGATGATCGAGAAAAATACGACCATCCCGACCAAGTTCAGCCAGGTATTTTCGACTGCCGATGACAATCAGCCTGCCGTGACCATCAAGGTGTTTCAGGGTGAGCGCCAAATGGCGAACGACAACAAGAGCTTGGGCGAATTCAACCTGGAAGGTATTCCACCCGCACCACGCGGTGTGCCACAAATTGAAGTGACCTTTGACATTGATGCAAACGGTATTTTGCACGTGTCTGCAAAAGACAAAGGCACTGGCAAAGAAAACAAGATTGTGATCAAGGCCAACTCGGGTTTGTCTGAGGACGAAATCCAGAAAATGGTGAAAGATGCCGAAGCCAATGCGGCCGACGATGCCAAGCGCCGTGAACTGGCTGAAGCCAAGAACCAGGCCGATGCGCTGGTGCACAGCACCCGCAAGAGCCTGGGTGAGTATGGCGACAAGCTGGAAGCGGGCGAGAAGGAAAAAATTGAAGCGGCATGCAAGGCTTTGGAAGAGGCAGCCAAGGGCGAAGACAAAGACGCCATTGATGCCCGTACCAAAGAGTTGGCCGAATCAGCCCAGAAACTGGGTGAGAAAATGTACGCCGACATGCAAGCCCAGCAAGCTGCAGAAGGTGCCGCTGCCGGTGCCAACCCAGGTGATGCTGAGCAGCAGTCTTCTTCCAAGAAAGATGATGCAGACGATGTAGTGGATGCTGACTTCAAGGAAGTGAAAGACAAGTAATGTGGGTTGCGGGGCGCCTTGCGGGGCCTCGCTTGAAACCAAGGGCACACTGGCTGGCTGCAAATTTTGCGGTTTTTCAGTGAAGCCCTTTTTGTACGAATAAAAGCAGTGTTTAACAAACCGCTGCATGAATTGAGACTGACATGGCAAAACGGGACTTCTACGAGATTTTGGGTGTACAAAAAAATGCCACAGACGATGAGCTGAAAAAAGCCTATCGGAAAATGGCCATGAAGTATCACCCTGACCGCAACCCCGATAGCAAGGATGCTGAGGCCAAATTTAAAGAAGCCAAAGAAGCCTATGAAATGTTGACTGATTCCAAGAAGCGTGCGGCTTATGATCGCCACGGCCATGCGGGTGTTGACCCCAACATGGGTGGCGCTGGTGCTGGAGGTTTCTCGGATTTCTCAGACGCTTTTGGCGACATTTTTGGTGATATTTTTGGTGGTCGCGCTGGTGGAGGCGGATCTCGCCAGTCGCAGATGTACCGCGGTTCAGACCTGAAGTACAACATGGAAATTACGCTGGAGCAGGCAGCCAAGGGTTTCGATACGCAAATTCGTGTTCCGGTGTGGGACAACTGCGGTACCTGTTCCGGCAGTGGTGCAAAGCCCGGTACCAAGCCTGAAACCTGTTCCACCTGCGGTGGGTCGGGTGCGGTGCGCATGACGCAAGGCTTTTTCAGTGTTCAGCAAACCTGCCCGAAGTGCCACGGCACGGGCAAAATGATTCCTCACCCCTGTCACGATTGTGAAGGTTTGGGTCGCAAGAAAACCAACAAAACACTGGAAGTGAAAGTACCTGCCGGTATCGACGATGGCATGCGAATCCGTTTGAGCGGCAAGGGTGAGCCTGGTGTGAACGGTGGCCCAGCGGGTGACTTGTATGTGGAAGTACACCTGAAAGAACATGCTGTTTTTCAGCGTGATGGTGACGACTTGCATTGCGAAATGCCGGTTTCATTTGCCGCTGCTGCGCTGGGCGGCACCATTGAAGTGCCCACCCTGGGTGGCAAGGCGTCATTTGATATTCCTGAAGGAACACAGACCGGAAAAACATTCCGTTTGCGTGGCAAGGGCATCAAGGGCGTGCGTTCTTCATATCCAGGCGATTTGTTCTGCCACATTGTGGTGGAAACCCCGGTGCGTTTGTCTGAACGTCAGAAAGAATTGCTCAAGGAGTTTGAGCAGTCTTGCACAGCAGATGGTGACAAGCATTCACCACGGGCGAAGGGCTGGATGGACAAGGTGAAGGACTTCTTCGGCTAACTGGCAGCATTGCAGTTAGTGCGTGGCTGCTCGCTAGTTTCGAGTGCCACATCACCTTGCCTAAGCAATGCTTCTTTATCCGGCTTGATGCTTCTTGCTCGGGGCATGCGAAACGCTTTGGCGTCTTCGCATCGATTCCTGGCGGAACCGCCCCTCGCTGTGAATCCGCCGGGAAGCCTTGCAAAGCCGGCAAGGCGGTGTAGCACTCAAATCTAACATCGCGCGCAGTAATCTGGCTGTGCATGCTACTGAGTAAGCGCTGTGAATAAGTGTGTGCTTTAGGCTGGAATGATGCTTTCAGCGCCACTACCACCCGTGGCCTCATAGCCAAGACGCACATAGATGGGCGCAAACGGCTCAGCTTGGGTTACCTTCACCAAGCCCTCGCGGGTCAATTCAAGCATCGCAATGAAGTTGACCACCACCACGGGCACGCCGCGCTCGATATCAAACATGTCAAAGAACTCAACGAATTTTTGAGTTTGAAGGCGACGCAGAATCATGGTCATGTGCTCACGCACCGACAATTCTTCACGTGAAATGGTGTGGGCTTTCACCAGCGAGGCCCTGCGCAATATGGCTTGCCAGGCGTCGCGCAATTCGTCAGGGTTTACATCGGGAAAGCGCTCAACCGTGTTGGGGTCATGAAAGGCGTGCGCAATCCAGAAATCTCGGCCAACCAGCGGCACTTTGTCGAGGTCTTGGGCCGCCAGTTTCATTTGTTCATATTCAATCAGGCGGCGGGCCAGTTCGGCACGCGGATCTTCGGCTTCTTCTTCACCATCCTTGGGTATGACTGGCAATAGCATGCGCGATTTGATTTCAATCAGCATGGCGGCCATCAGTAAATACTCTGCAGCCAGTTCCAGGTTACGCGTGCGAATTTCTTCAACGTATGTAAGGTACTGGCGGGTCAGTTCCGCCATGGGAATGTCGAGAATATTGAAGTTCTGTTTGCGAATCAGGTACAGCAACAAGTCCAGTGGACCTTCAAATGCCTCGAGGAATACCTCCAGCGCATCGGGCGGAATGTACAAGTCCTTCGGCATGTTGAACAGCGGAGCACCATACAAGCGAGCAAGTCCAACACCATCTACCGTGTCCGGTGTGCTGTCGTTGGGGTTCAGTACGCTGATGTCGGCGAGTTCGCTGCTCAAAGTGGCTGCACTTTATTTGCTTTGATACACGTAGGGTTTCTGAGCCACTTTGGCTTCTTTGAAGCCTTCATGAAGCTTGCGATCCAGTTGTTTGTCCCACAGCAGGGCCCGGACTTTTTGCTGTTCGTTTTCCAGGTGGGGGCGTTCATTTTTAAGCTGGCTTAAAAATTGGGTCGCTTCAGATTCGTATTGCATGCTGGTGTGCCAAATAAATGGTTTAAAAGGATTTTCTTATTTTATCAGGCGCCAGCCTGATCCTCGAAAGAAATTGCATGCGCATGTGCCATGGCAGCAGAAAAGTCGTCTTGAACTTGCCCGGCCTGCAATTGGGCCATAAAACCGCTGCGTTTGAATAGGGACAAAGCCTGGCTGTTCAGGCCACAAAATATCAGGGTATGCCCGGCACGCTGCAACTCTGCATTCAGTTCTTCCAGGCATTCAAGGGCGGTGGTGTCAATTGAAATGGTCTGGTGAAGGTCCAGAATCAGGGTCTTGGTGGATTTGCCCGTGTGCAGTATCAGGTTTTCAATTTTCTCAACCACAGCGAAGAACAGGGAACCATAGATTTTATAAGCGGTGATTCCTTTGGCCCGGTCTTCGTCTTTCAGGTAAACCGGGATGAACTCGGTCAGTGTAGACACTCGATAAATAAAGAACACGCCAGCCAAAACAAGTCCAACCTGAACCGCAACGGTCAGATCGACAATCACCGTGAGCAAGAAGGTGGCCAGCATGATCACTTTGTATACGGTGGTGTATTGCTTCAGCTTTGGGAATTCTCGCCATTCGCCCATGTTGTAAGCCACGAACATGAGTACGGCCGACAGCACGGCCAGCGGAATGTGAAATGCAAGCGGGGCGGCAATCAACATGATCAGCAGCAAGGTGAATGCGTGAACAATGCCTGCGACCGGTGAGTTACCGCCCGAGCGGATATTGGTGACTGTACGTGCAATGGTGCCGGTGGCGGGCATGCCGCCAAACAAGGGTGAGGCAATGTTGGCCAGGCCCTGGGCCATTAATTCCTGGTTGGGGTCGTGCTTTTCGTGAGTAATGCCATCGGCCACGCGGGCGCACAGCAGGGATTCGATGGCGCACAAAAATGCAATGGTCAATGTGGGACCAATTAACGTTTGAATGCTGGCCAGTTCAATGGAGGGCAGGGCCAATGTGGGAAGACTCCGGGGAATTTCTCCAAACTTGCTGCCGATGGTTTCTATATCGAGTCCAAGACTGAATGAAATCAGTGTGCCCGCTACCAAGAGTATGACTGAGCCAGGAACACTTTGAAGAATTTTGGGAAATGTGCCCTGTGTGCGACCTTTGCCATGCATTGCAAACAATTTGGGCCACATAAACAGAAACACGAGGCTTGAACTGGCCAGGATGAATGCCGACCAGTTCAGGCCAGGTATGGCTTGTAAGAGTGCCCAGTTTTTTTCAAAAAAATTGCCTTGTGTCACATCAATGTTCAAACCAAAAAAGTCTTTGATTTGTGACAGCGCGATAAGCACGGCAATGCCGTTGGTGAAGCCAATCACAATGCTGACTGGAATTAGTCGAACAAGGCTTCCGAGTCCGGTTAAGCCCATGAGAAACAGCAGCGCGCCAGCCATGAGTGTGCAGGCAATCAAATTGGCCACGCCATATTGATTGACGATGCCAAGCACCACCACAATGAAGGCGCCCGCCGGGCCGCCGATTTGAACGCTGGAACCACCAAACGCCGAGACGATGAAACCCGCCACGATCGCGGTGAACAGGCCTGTTTGTGGTTCAAGCCCGCTGGCGATTGCAAAGGCCATGGCCAAGGGCAGGGCAACCACACCCACGGTGATGCCGGCACCCAGGTCTTTCAGAAAACGTTGGGAGTTGTATCCCCTCAAGCTGTCCCCGATTCGTGGCTTGAATGGCTTGAGCGTTTTCAGAAACTGGGGTGCGGCCATGTTTTCCTTTTAGCTGATTTTCATTCCCGGGGTGAGCTTGCCCAGGGCCGTCAGGGTGCTTAATGCACGGTCGTCATCTGATGCGGCACACAAAACCATGCCTTCAGACACACCAAACTTCATTTTGCGTGGTGCCAGGTTGGCGACCACGACCACGTATTGTCCGTTGAGTTGCTCGGGCTGGTAGTGCGCGGCAATACCGGAAAAGATATTGCGTGGCTTTTCCTCGCCCAAATCGACAGTGAGTTGTAATAGCTTGGTAGAACCTTCAACAGCCTTGCATTCTTTGACCAATCCAATTCGCAGATCGATTTTGGTGAAATCATCAATACTGATGAATTCGCCTGAGATGGTTTTTGTCTCAGTTTTCGCTTGGGCAGGTGCAGCAGGTGCGGCGGGTGCCAACGATTGTTTGTTGGCCTCAATCAAGGCGTCAATTTGCTTTTGATATACACGTTGCATCAAGTGTTTGAAGGCCTGTACAGGTATTGTGGTGTTCAACGGTGTGTTCACGCTGGCCCAAGTCATCGGGGCCACGCCCAATATGTTCTCGGCATTGCCGGCCAACACGGGTAACACAGGTTTCAAATACAGGGTCAGCAGGCGAAATGCTTCAAGGCAAATGGAGCAGGCGGTTTGCAGTTCTGTCTGTTTTTCAGCGTTCTTGGCCAATTCCCAAGGCTTTTCCTGATCCACATAGGCATTCACCTTGTCGGCGCATGCCATCACCTCGCGAATGGCTTTGCCGTATTCCCGCTCGTCGTAATGGGTGGCGATTGCGGCCGCTTGCGCACGAATGTCCACAAGCAGTGGGTGCTGCATGGCTGAATCCAGAACACGACCTTCAAAGTTTTTGACTAGAAAGCCTGCGCTGCGACTGGCAATGTTGATGTACTTGCCCACCAGGTCGCTGTTTACGCGGGCGGTGAAATCCGCAAAACTCAGGTCCAGGTCTTCCATGGTTGAATTCAGCTTGGCAGCAAAGTAATAGCGCAGCCATTCCGGGTTCAAACCCTGCTTGATAAAGCTTTCCGCGGTAATAAACGTACCTCGGCTTTTGCTCATTTTTGCGCCATCGACAGTCAGGAAACCGTGCGCATTCACTTTGGTTGGGGTGCGCAGGCCTGCAAATTCAAGCATGGCTGGCCAGAACAGGGCGTGGAAGTAAAGAATGTCTATGCCGATGAAGTGAATCATCTCGGTTTTGGTGTCGGCTTTCAGGAATTCCTGATAGTCCACGCCGATTCGTTCGCACAGATTCTGGAAGCTTGCAAAGTAACCGACAGGCGCATCTAGCCACACATAGAAATATTTGCCCGGTGCATCGGGAATCTCAAAGCCGAAGTAGGGCGCATCGCGTGAAATATCCCAGTCTGCAAGTTTGCCACTGCCTTCTTCACCCAGCCATTCCTGCATTTTGCGGCTGGCTTCTACTTGCAATCGCCCTGGGGTTTGAGTCCACTGACGCAGAAAATTCTCACAGCGCGGGTCAGACAGCTTGAAGAAATAGTGGTCGGAGCTTTTGCGAATGGGCGCCGCTCCCGACACTGTGGAGTAAGCGTTTTTCAGTTCCGTGGGCTGGTAGGTGGCGCCGCACACTTCACAGGAGTCGCCGTATTGGTCTTTCGCGCCGCATTTTGGGCATTCGCCCTTGATGAAGCGGTCGGGCAAAAACATTTCTTTGACTGGGTCGTAGAACTGTTCTACAGAGCGGGTTTGAATCAGCCCCGCATCGCGCAAGCGTGTGTAGATGGTTTCGCAATGGGCCTTGTTCTCGGGCGCATTGGTAGAATAGTAATTGTCGAAGCCCACATGGAAGCTGGCAAAGTCGCGCTGGTGTTCAGTGCTGACCCGGGCAATCAATTCCTCGGGGCTAATGCCCTCGGCTTGCGCACGCAGCATGACGGGCGTGCCGTGTGTGTCATCGGCGCACACGTAGTACACCTCGTTGCTTTGCATTTTTTGAAAGCGAACCCAGATGTCGGTTTGAATGTATTCAACCAGATGGCCAAGGTGAATGGCGCCGTTTGCATACGGCAAGGCAGAGGTAACAAGAATTCGGCGAGTCACGGTGTGGTTCTTTGAGATTGTTCTAGACGC
The DNA here is from genome assembly GCF_043511195.1 of Limnobacter sp. NCBI lineage: Bacteria > Pseudomonadati > Pseudomonadota > Betaproteobacteria > Burkholderiales > Burkholderiaceae > Limnobacter > Limnobacter sp. Next base: position 1,951,039 of record NZ_CP121330.1, read on the forward strand.
AATGCGCTATTGTACGCGCGATTGAATGTGTGAAGAGTGTTGCCTGTGGTGCCCGGGACCGGAATCGAACCGGTACGCCCCTTTTACGGTAAGCGACGGATTTTAAGTCCGTTGTGTCTACCAATTTCACCACCCGGGCTGATGGCTTGAAAACTTGGAGGCGGGGGTCGGAATCGAACCGGCGTACACGGAGTTGCAGTCCGCTGCATGACCACTCTGCCACCCCGCCAAGGGTGTTCCACCAAAATATGGCGGGCAAAGAAAAGGGGAAGTGTATCACTTCCCCTTAGGAATTTGGAGCGGGAAACGAGACTCGAACTCGCGACCTATACCTTGGCAAGGTATCGCTCTACCAACTGAGCTATTCCCGCATTTCAACAACGTGACGTCGTTGAGAGAACGAAATTATAGCAAGAAAAATTTTTGTGTCAAACGTTTTTGCAAAATAATTTCATTTATTTTTCTGCTGCTTAAAAATTGGGCAAAACCAAGCCAGTCAAGGGTTTCCGGTGTGTTTGCTTTTTTACTTTCAAGCTATTGATTCTGTTGTGAAATGTAGTTTTTCCACCCGCGTTTGCGCAAGTCGCAGGCTGGGCATTCTCCGCAGCCGAAACCCCAGTCGTGTTCATGGGTTCGATCGCCTGTGTAGCAGGTGTGTGTGTCGCGAAGGATGATTTCGAGTAGTTTCTTGCCACCCAACTGTTCGCCAAGTTGAAAAGTCTCGGTTTTATCAATCCACATGAGCGGTGTTTCAAACCGGAAGGTGCTGGCCATACCCAGATTGGTGGCAACTTGTAGCGCTTTTAGCGTGTCTTCACGACAATCGGGATAGCCTGAAAAATCGGTTTGGCACATGCCACCCACCAAGGTAGACAAACCCCTGCGGTAGGCTACGGCTGAGGAGATCAAAAAGAACACCAAATTACGCCCTGGCACAAACGTGTTGGGTAAACCGGTTTCATTCAACTCAATTTCGCGCTCTTCGGTCAGTGCGCAATCGGAAATTTGCCCTAGCCAGCTCAGGTCAATCACCCGGTCTTCACCCAGCTTGTGGGACCACTCGGGAAACTGTTCGCGCATTCTCTCAAGTACGGTAAGCCTGCATTCCAGTTCGATCCTGTGGCGCTGTCCGTAGTCAAAGCCGATGGTTTCTACGTGCGCAAATTTAGACAGTGCCCAGGCCAGGCACACCGTGCTGTCCTGTCCGCCGGAGAAAAGTACCAGGGCTTTTTTATTCATGGGTGATTTAAAGGATCTGCATTAATACGGTATTTTAGCCGCACAAACAAAAAACCCCGCTGCTCAGCGGGGTTTCTGGTCTTAACTGTTGCAGATTACCTTAAGTGGCCATGCCTGCAGAAATTGCATATTTCACCAGTTGAACGCTGGAATCCAGATTCAGCTTTTGCAGCAAACGAGCGCGGTACGCGTCGATGGTGCGGGGTGAAACCTTCAGCAATTCCGCGATTTCGCGGCGTGGACGGCCTTGGGCGATCAACGTAAGCACTTGTCGTTCACGACGAGTCAGTTGTGCGCCTTCGTCCTGGTCTGCCAATGGATTGATTTGATTTCCCAGGCCTTGCTGCTCGCCAGATCCATATGGTGAGGATGTTTTGTTACTCACCAGTTCGGGTGCCACGTAACGTGCGCCCGCAGCCACCGTGTCAATCGCTTCGCGAAGGGTTTCTACGGATGATTGACGGCCAACGCAAGCCCATACGCCTGGTTTGAACGCCATGGCCAAAATATCTTGGGCGTTGCCTTCGCATACGAGAACCACGCGAACGTCGGAATAGGTTGCGCCGATGTGGCTAACGACGGCCTCTCCGTGTCGGTTGCCTTTTTCAATTGTAATCACGACTATTCGCGTTTCTGCGTTGGCCAGGTGATTGTCAATTTCTTCCAGGGTTGTTCGATTGGTTACGAACATCGGCTGAAGGCTGATTGTTCTGCCTGGGGTGGTGCTTTGTATGCCCGTTTCCCGAGGCGTTAGTGGTCGACCTGCCAAGCCCTTGTCATTCTTCATAGTCCCACCCATGTGTGGCTGGCTTGGCCAGCTCGGTATTAAGGTCATTGTTCGCCCCGCTATTGGAATTTGTTTTGGTTGCCACTCATTCGATTTGTACTTCGGGCAATAAATTTTGGATTCAAGCGTCTGTAGGTAATTTCAGTCGGGCTAATTAGTTTGGGGGGGATTGCATTTCGGTAGACTATGTAAGCAAATAGACAGTGCAAGCACTGTTCTGGAATCAGAACTTTTGCTAGTATCCCTTAGCTAGGGGATACTTAAGAGTTACATCCCCCAAGTTAGGTGGCCCTATTCAGTGGTTTGAGCAGTAAAACTTGGCCTTTTTGACGAATCCAAAGTCCGGCCCGACTGTAAATTAACAGTATCAGGACGTATCAAACACACAAATGGCTTCATCTCGGGGACAGCCAGGTTGAGAGAAGAACTCGCTTCTTTAATTGAACGAATTGCAAATCGCGATCGAAAGGCGTTTGAGGAGCTGTATCAACTCACGTCTAGAAAGATGTTTGCAGTCGCGTTGCGCATTGTTCGGGAGCCTGGGCTAGCTCAAGATGTACTCCAGGACGCCTACATTCGCCTTTGGCGATACGCGCACACGTTCAACAACAAGCTGTCTGCGCCAGAAACCTGGTTGCACCAAGTGGTCAGAAACAGGGCGCTGGACCTGCTGGCGCAACAAAGCCATACCGTGAATTCAATTTCTCTTGACCAGTTTTCTGATCAGGACGACAAACCCAACGAATTGGTTTTTGAAGCACACTCCACCAGCACGGATGACAAAGAAACCAGCCGAGTGATGCAGGCGTGTGTGCAACGCCTTGAGGGCAAGTACAGGCAAGTGCTCACTTTGGCCTACACGCATGGCATGAGCCATGCAGAGATCTCTGAGCACCTGAATGTGCCATTGGGTACCGTTAAAACATGGGTGCGTAGGGGTTTGATCGAATTGAAAACTGTATACGACGAATTTCAGTCCGAAGGTTTGGCAACGCTGGCTGCGGGCAATTCACGCCGCCAGGATGCTGAGCAATCCGGATATCTGGCATAGGGGGTTTCCATGACGGACGATGACAAAAACTGGTTGGCCGCTGATTATGTACTCGGTGTAATGCGCGGCGCAGAACGCACCGCGTTTGAAGGGCAGTTACGACTGGACCCGACACTGGCCAAGTCTGTGTTGGGTTGGCAGGAGCGCTTGAGTTTGATTGATACCAAGCCGCAGGTGCTGTATTCAGCCATGTCCGAGGCAGAGGTCGATGCTGCGCTCAGCCACGTATTTGAGCGCGTGTGCCGTGCCATTGATGCGCAACCCGATGCCAAGACCCGATTGGAAAACCCGCTTGCCAAATTGACTCGTGAACAACTGGCGGGCATGCGCCCTGCAGTCGTTCGTCTGATTGCCTCCTATTTGGTATTGCTCGAACGACTCAAGGCGCAACAGTTGCGCATGGCTGGTTCAGCGGGCGCTGCATAACCTAGGAACTCGCAATGTCGGTTAAATATTTGTTCAAAGAAAGGCTTGAAGCGCTCTGGAATTTCGGGCTGAAGGCTGAGAAGTCTGGCGACGCCAACGCAGATGAAGGCGTCGTTGAGGCATCGAGCTCCAAAACCGTTGAGGGCGTTATACGCACTGCTTTGCCTTTGTTAAAGCGTGCGGCGCTGCTGTCTATTTTCGTGAATCTGGTGGCCCTGTTTCCAGCGGTCTTTGCTTTACAGGTTTACGATCGGGTGATCTATCGCTCTGGTCTTAATACTCTGACCGCTCTGTTGATCGGTATGGGTATTTTGCTGGCGGCCGACCTTATTTTGCGCTCGTTCCGCGCTCGCGTTTTACGCGTGGCTGCGGTCAAAATCGACGGGCAAATTGCCAGCAAATTGATGAATAAAATTCTGTCGATTCCATTGCGGCAGCTTGAGGCACGTTCAACTGCCGCTTGGTACTCCCTGTTTAAAGATGTGGACACCGTGCGTGTTGTGTGGAGTGGCGCGGTTGCCATGACCATTTTGGATTTGCCGTTTGCGATTTTGGCCATCGGTTTGATTGCGACCATTGCATTGCCTGTCTTGCCTGTGGTGCTGATTGGTTTGGCGTGCTTGGCAGCGCTCTCGTGGTATAGCTCGGGTGAGTTCAGAAAGCGCAGGGTGGAAGAGTTCTCGCGCGCCCGTCGACGCGATGAGGTGCTGGCCGAGGTTTGTCGCGGCCGCGAAGCCATCAAAAGCCTGGTTCAGGACGATTCTGCCAAACGCGCATGGGTCTCGAGCTACAACTCTTGGGTTCAAGAGTCATTCCAGAAAAATGGCGAAATGGAAGACCAGCGCGAGCTGTCCGTTTCCATCATGCTGTGTGTGAACGTGGCCATTACCGCCGTAGGCGCTTATGCCGTGATCAACCAGTGGATGACCGTCGGTGGTTTGATTGCATCCAATATGTTGGCTGCAAAGGCCATTGGTCCTTTGGCTGCGTTGACGGGACATTGGCGTTCAATTGCACATTCCCGCGAAGCCACTGACCGCCTGAATAAGGTGTTTGCGTCGGATGAAGAAAAACAGCACACCGGGTTGAACTTGCCCATGCCTTCGGGTGCCTTGCGTTTGGAAAACGTAAGCTACCAGCACGTGGGTGCACAAAAGGAAGTGGTGAAATCGGTGTCAGCCCAGATTGGCCCCCGAGGTATTTACGGTTTGGCCGGTGACAACGGTGCCGGCAAATCAACCTTGCTCAAATTGCTGCGCGGTTTGTATGAACCGCAAGGTGGCCGAGTACTGCTCGACGAATACGATTTGTCGCAGTTCTCCCGCCAAGAGCTTGCCAAGTGGATCGGCTTTTTGCCCCAAACTTCACAGCTATTCGAAGGCACCATTGTTGAGAACCTGCGCCGGTCCAACCCCGACGCGAGCGACGAGCAAATTTTGCTGGCCGCCAAACGTTCAGGTGCACATGAGTTTATTGCGAAGATGCCTGATGGTTACATGACACAGGTGGGCGAGGGCGGTAACCGCTTGTCGGGTGGGCAACGCCGGCGGGTTGCGATTACCCAGGCTTTCTTGTCTGACGCACCAGTTTTGTTGCTCGATGAACCAACAAACGATCTGGATTTTGCCGCTGAAACCCACTTGATGGCCGTGTTCAAAAGTTTGGCCACTGTTAAAACCATCATCATGGTGACGCATTCGGTTCGCTTGATGTCCATCTGCGACAAGATTATTTATCTGGACAAGGCCTCCAAGTTGCATGTGGGTGCCACACCCGAAATGTTGAAGCTGTTGTACGGTATTTCTGTACCGAAACCAGTGCCAGCGGCCCCCAAGGCGGCGTCGCAGGTTTCTTCCGATGCCACAAAGCAGACTTTGGGAGCCAGTGGACAAGCAGGGCAAGCGAATACTGATGCGGGCGGTAAGGCCGCTCAAGCCTAATGAGCGAAGGTCGAGAAATTATGAAGTCCAACAATGCTTTGGCCGAAGTCGGCAAGAATGATCTGAAGCCCTATGAAGTGCCAGCCTTGTACAAGCCCAACGGCGGCGGTTTTGACACCAAAAGCAGATTTGCACTGGGTTTGATCGCCCTGTCTTTGTTTGCCTCCTTGTTTATTCGTGTTGATCAGGTGGTTACCGCGCCTGGTAAGGTTATCCCCTCAAGTCGCGTCAAAAGTATTCAACACCTGGAAGGCGGTATTGTTCAGGAATTGGCTGTCAAAGAAGGCGACGTGATCAAAGAAGGTGCAATGTTGGTTCAACTGAACCTGGCGACTTCGGGTATCAATATCGAAGAGTTGAAAAGCCGCCGGGCCGCGCTTGAGATGAGTCGTGCGCGTTTGCTGGGCGAGGCCTCAGGCAAAGCGCCAGAGTATCCGGCAGAAATTATTGCGGATTATCCCGATTTGTACCGCACTGAGCAGGCGACCTATCTTGCGCGAATCACCGAGTTGAATGGTATTTTGGGCGTTAATGACAGCCAAATGCTGGGTAATCAAGGCAAAGTAGGCGAATTGCAGGCCAAACTTGAAGGCTTGGAGAACCGTTCGGTGACTACCTTGCGCGAGTTGGAGATTACCCGCGAACTTGTGCGTGAGCGCTTGGTGTCGCAGTTGGAGTATCTAACCAAGAAACGCGATTATGACAGCCTGACTGCCGAAATTGCATCGATGCGCCAAACCATTGCGTCGGCGCAGGCCTCGGTTGGGCAAAGCCGTGCCCGCCGCGTGGAAGAAGATGGCAAGTTCCGCCGCAGGGCTGCAGATGAATTAACCACGCTTGAACGCCAGCTTGCCAGTTTGAAAGATGAAATTGATCGTGCCAGTGATCAGCGTGACCGTGCGGTAATCCGCTCACCGATTGACGGTGTCGTTAAAAACCTGAAATTGCAGGCCGTGGGTAACGTAGTACGACAGGGCGAACCGATTATGGAAGTGGTTCCCGTAGACGAGGTATTGGTGGTAGAAACCAGACTTTCTCCTGCCGATCGCGGTTATGTCACGATGGATCAGGCTTCAGAAGTGAAGGTTTCTGCATACGATTTCTTGCGTTATGGCACGTTGCCGGGCAAGGTCACCCAAATTGCCGCAGATACTGACCCAGGAACCGAGGAAACCGGCCCACATTATCGTTTGATCGTGAGCACCGATAAAGCGTTTTTTGGAACCCCCGATGCGCCATTGCGCATTTCTCCGGGTATGACTGCCGAAGTAGACATTAATGTGGGTTCACAACCCTTTATTTATTATTTGTTAAAACCTGTATTGAAGCTGAAGCAAGAAGCCTTCAGAGAACCATAAAGCAACACATGACAAAACAATTGGACATGACCCAGGGGGGCGTATGGGCTCGCAAAGCACTGTGTGTGCTGTTTGCGGGCCTTCTTGCATTTCCAGTGGGTGCGCAAGACCTGCCCGAGCGTGAAGAACCCTCCGCCAATGTGGGCAACGACAACAATGAGTTTCGTGCCCGCCGAATTGCCCCTGCCGAAGCCGCAAAGATGAGCAAGGAAGAGCTCACCAAAATTCGCTTTCTGAACATGTTGCGAACCAACCCTGAAATTGTTACTTCTCGCATTAATGTGAATGCATCGCAGTTTATTGAGGATGGCGCCAGAGCTGCCTATTACCCAAAAATTACTGTGGGGGCAAATGCAAGCTCCAGCTCAACTGTAACCAACCGGCAATCGACCGATATCACGGTTACCCAACCCATTTACACCGCAGGTCGAATTACCGCGAGGGTGAAAGCAGCCGAGACGGACGGAACAATTGCCGATGGGCAATTCGTACGAACGATTCAAGATGTGGTGCTTGAAAGCTTTCTGGCCAGCAGCACCCTGTCTTGCAATGCCTTGTTGGTTGAGGCTTCACGTGCGGCAGAGGCGGCAGTTGCGCAGTTGTTGGCCTTGGAAGAACGCCGGGTTGAATTGGGCGGCAGCGGTGTCACCGATGCGCAGTTCGCAAAGGCACGTTTGGCCGTGACCCGAGACCGTTTGGTGAACTTTGAGGGGCAGTTTGAAGAGGCGCGCGCCACTTACTTCCGTTACTTCGGTGTGTATCCGGAAGGGTACAACGTGCCAGAATTGGAGATTCAGCGCAATATGTTGCCGCAGTTGGTGGATGAGGCCGTTACCAAAGCCTTGTTTTCCAATCCGGAAATTCGTGTCGCTGAAAGTCAGATTGTGAAAGCCCGGCACAACTACACGGCCGAAGATGCGAGCTTGTATCCCTCTTTAAACCTGGTCGGTATTCAGCAATTTTTTGGTGAGCCTGACCCGTTTACTGGTGATAGAACCGACAGTTCGGTGAATTTGCGTTTGCAATACAGCGCGTTCTCTGGCGGCGAGCAGGTGGCCCGTGTTAACCAGGCCGCCGCCACAATTGATACACGACGCGCCCAGCTTGCTGCTGCCCGGTTGCGGGTTGAGGAAAGTGTCCGTTTTCAATGGGGCAAGTGGAACGCAGGTCAATCGCGTTCGGTTACTTTGCGTGGCGCTTATGCAGATTCCTTGCAGGTATTCAAGAATCGTAAACGCCTTCGTGATTTTGGTCGCGAAACCGTGATCGTGATGCTGGATGCGCAAGTTGAATATTTCAACGTGTTGATCGCGTACATCAATGCAGTATTTGATGCGAGAGATGCAGGTTTCCGTTTGATGCATGCCATGGGTTTGTTGATGCCGACTGCAGGTGCAGAGGGCGACTGGTTCGAGTTGTTTTTCTCAAAAAACCCCGAGCGTGAGCGATTGGAAAGCAGCTTGAAAGACACGGCTGATATTGCAAGCAGCCCAGCGGATCAAAAAATTGCCGAGAAGCTTGGTTTGGATGTCAGTCAAACCGAGGTGGAAAAGGCCGCTGGCTTTGTTCTCACACCGGCGCAACGGCTGGAAATCGAAAAAAGTTCGGAGCGTAGCCGTGTGCAGGGTAGCGCAGCAGAAAAAGAGTTGCGTCCGAGCTTGAAGCCAGCACCCGTTCTAGACCCTCGGTTTTATCGGTAAAGTCTTGATTTTTGTAGGTAAAGTGCCCACACTGTGAAAACAGGGGCACTTTACTGCCTTAATTCATCCATTCGCAGGGTTCAAACCCTGAGAAACTGGCGTGAACGGGGCGATTCCCAGAGGAACGACAAAAATGGGCGACGACATTCAAAACACCAAGAGTACAGCTGAGGATTTGGCTGTTGAGCGCGCTGAACAGCAGCTCGCCGATCCCTCTGCGCTGAACATGCAGTTTCTCCAGTCGACTCTTAATACATCTGATTTCGAAGGTTTGGGTGCCAATACTGGTTTTTCCGGTAATGCTGCAAAAAATCAGTTTTCCACTTCGCCCGGCGCGGGCAGCGGATTTTCGGGTTTATCGCCTGCCTATTCAGGTGCTGGTTTGTTGGGCGCCGTTGCGGCGGCTGATATAAGTGGTGCGTCCAGTGCAATGGGTATGGCTGCACAAGTGGCCAGTGCTGCTCCGGTTACCTTTGGTAAAACATCGGTGGGTGAATCGGCAAATTTGGCGGGCTTGGGTAACAAAGCGTTGGTACAAGTGCCGAATGATTCAAATGTCTCTGATTTCCCCCTGTTAAAGCCTGTAGCCAATTCTGATGGTTCGATGGTGCCTGTTTCAGCCGAATTCGCGCAACTGATGGCCATGCTGGAAGGCGGTGGTGGAATAAACCCGGATGAGGCATTGAACAGCCTGATCGCTGGTCCGGATCAAAACCCCGGCCCAGAGAGTCTGCAAGCAGCCATTGATTCTGTGTTGGATCAAATTAATCTGTTGAACAGTACTTTCGAACCCGTGTTCGATAACCTGAGTGGCGATGTTCAAAGCCAGGTCTCTTCACAAACCGGGTTGCCAAGCGGCGATTTGGGTTTGAATATTTTCCAAGATGCCGGGGAAGTTTCAACTGTTTTGACCGATCTGTTGGGAACAATCAATGTTGGCGCCAACCCTCAGCTCGACAGCTTGTTGAATCTTGATTCAACATTCGATGACATTGCATCGTTGGTTGGGTCTTTGCCAGATCTGGATTTGTCTCCGATCGCTGATCCGGTGACAGGAATCATCGACACGATTACCGACATCACCGATCCGGTTGTTGATCCAATCATCGACACGATTACCGACATTACCGATCCGGTTGTTGATCCAATTGTTGATACGATCACCGACATCACCGATCCGGTTGTTGATCCAATTGTCGATACGATCACCGACATCACCGACCCGGTTGTTGATCCAATTGTCGATACCATCACCGACATCACCGACCCGGTCACCGACATCACCGATCCCTTGCTGGATCCCATACTGGAGCCGATCACTGATGGCGGAGGCCTGCTGTCTGGGTTGGGTAGCTCTTCAAGTGAATCTGATTCTGGCTTGCTGGATTCACTCAGCAGTGGAATATCTTCCAGTGCTGGCACCGAGGGCGGTGCTTTGGACGGATTGCTGGGTTCTCTGGATCAAAATAAATAAAACTCTCCCCCTTTTTTGATGGGGGGTAGTTTTGAATCCAATTTGAGTGGCCTATCGTATAAAATGGTAGAACGTCACCAAAAAAATTGGGTTTATGTCAAATTCCGTCATTCAATTGTCAGTGCAGACCGATCTCAGCTACTCCGCTGGAGAATTGCGCGACCCTGTCAGTCGAGCGACGATTGAGTTTTTTGACAGTTACGAACCATCTGCTGCGTCGTCCAGAATTGCTTTTTCCTCGGCTGATGGTCTGGATCCCAAAGAGTTTTCCAGCGCACCGTCTCTCGGATTTGGCGAACTGCGAAGCATTTCTCAGGCTTGTGTCAGTGATGTCAGCGTATTTGAAAGTTCGTCAAGTCTGGCCAGCGTAGACCCGGCCTTGCTTGCCAACGCAGATTCTGCAGGAATTCTGAACACCATGAATGAACAAGTGTCCTTTGAAGCCTTGAACTCTGAACTTTTAGATGTCATGCCGCGCGTGAAGCATGCTTTGGATGGCGAACTCAGTCACTCGGAGTTGACTCAGCTTATCGCCGATATTCAAGCACAGGTGCTTGACTTGAACACTTTGAGCCAAGACGTGTTTGGTGAGTTGTCCAATGAGGTAAACAATGCGGTACAAGAGGTGTCCGCATTTGATGTCGACTCATTGCTAACTTCCATGCAAATAGATTCAGGTTTGTTTGCTCAGCCCGAATTGGCTGGAAGTTCTCATTCCCTGGCTTTTGCGGCCACGCTGGACGCGCTGTTTACCTCCCCTGAAGCCTTCCCGCTCACACTGGATTTCTCCAGCCCCAATAGCATTCAAGAAGCCTCCGAGCTTTTTGCGTCTGCGGGTGGTGCCTCGTCGATCAGTTCTACAGCCAGCAATGCCGACGTAGATGGCGGCTTGCCTACCAGTGGCCCAGGATCATCCGACCTGGGATAATTAAATCCTGTCAAAAGTGATCACGTGATCAAGCTCCAGCTTGATCCCGATGGGTTCGCCTATTGCATGGTTGTGGTGGCTTGGTACCAAGGCCAACACATGCACACCGCTTTCCAGCTCAAGGGTGTATAGAAAATCCGCACCACGAAAAGACTTGCGGACCACTTTGGCCAGCATCGGGCTGGCGTCATCGTGAATAATGTCATCCGGACGAATCAACACATCAAACTCGTCGCTTTCGGGAAGCTGGTCTTCAGTCAAACGAAGATGAGCCAATTCAATTTGCAAACCTTGTTCAGTTTTCTTGCCAGGTAAAAACACACCTTGACCGATAAAATCAGCCACCATGCGTGAGTTGGGTTGGTGATAGAGGCTGTAAGACGATCCCCATTGCTGCAACTCACCGGCGTGCATCACGCCGATGCGATCTGCCATGCTGAAGGCTTCATGTTGGTCGTGGGTTACCAAAATGGCGCTCATGTTCTCCGCTTTCAATATTTCCCGAACTTCAAATGTCAGGCGCTCTTTCAGCTCGACGTCAAGGTTGGAAAAAGGCTCGTCGAGCAAGATCAATGTGGGCTTGGGTGCAAGGGCGCGTGCCAACGCAACGCGTTGTTGCTGACCGCCCGAAAGTTCGTGGGGGTATCTGTCGGCCAAGGCCTCAAGACCGATCAATGCCAGCAGTTCACCACTTCGATTGCGCTTATCCTGCTCACTTCGTTTGTGCAATCCAAACTCAATATTCTTTCGAACGGTAAGGTGGGGAAACAGGGCATAGTCCTGAAAAACGACGCCCACATTGCGGTTCTCAGGGCTGCGTACTTTACCCGGTTCGCTGGCTTTTTCACCTTTCAGCAAAATATTGCCTTGGGTGGGCATCAAAAACCCCGCGATCGCGCGAAGCAGGGTGGTTTTCCCGCAACCGGAGGGGCCGAGCAAACAAGCAATTTCACCTTGAGCCAGTTCAAAACTGACATTTCGAACGGCAGGGGCACTGCCCCCTGGGTACAGAATGCTCAATTCATTGATGCTCAGGGCTGTGGATTGTTTCATTTTTTCTGTGGCGCCGTGGTCTGATTACCACGCAGTTCACCTTGGGTTCCGGTGATCTGCATGAACTTAAAGTAAAATCATTCTCACTTCTATTTTGCCATGTCTGGGCGGTTGGTTTGTTTACTCTGGGGTTAAGAAGTCGCATTTCTATAGCGCTACTGGCTTTGCTGCTGTTGCTGCCGTTCGTCTATTTATTTGGCTTGGCCGGCTTTAGTCTGTTTCAAGCTCCTCAGGTGCTTACGCATTTGGCCAGTACCATTCTTCCCGACCTTATTGGGCAAACAATCTACCTGTGTATAGGTGTTGTTATTTTGACCAGTACCATGGGTGTCTTGCCCGCCTGGTGGGTGTCTGCACATGAGTTTCCAGGGCGTAAATGGCTTGAATGGTTGTTGTTGCTGCCTATGGCCATGCCTTCGTATGTGATTGCATATGCCTATACAGACGCACTTCAGTATTCTGGCTGGCTGGCCGGCAGTCTGCGGGAAGTTTTGGGCAGTGAATTCAGAATTCCCGAGATTCGATCCACCACTGGCGCAATTTTGGTGCTCAGTTTTGTCTTGTATCCGTATGTTTACATCATGGCACGTACTGCATTTCTGGGGCGCAGCCCCTCGATGCTGGATGCAGCCCGCTCCTTGGGCCACAGCGCAACCAGCGCGTTCCTGAAGGTTGGTTTGCCCGTGGCGCGACCGGCTTGGGTGGTTGGCCTTACTTTGGTGCTTATGGAGACCTTGGCGGAGTACGGTGCATTGTCCTACTTCGGCGTGCGCACCTTCACCACGGCAATTTTCAATACCTGGCTGAATCTGGGTGATCGTGAAAGCGCGGCCCTGTTGGCTGTGATGTTGCTGGCGGTCATGCTGGCACTGATTGTGTTCGAGTCAAAAGCACGGGGCCGTGCGCAGTTTTACACGCAGTCGGGCAAGGGCAGCGCGATAGAGCGCAAACGGTTGAAGGGCGCTCAAGCAGCGTGGGTTGTATTTTTATCGGTCATGCCTTTTGTATTGGGTTTTGTGTTGCCAGTTCTGATACTTCTGGCACTGGTGGTGGATGTAGACACATCAATTGATTGGTCCAATAGTTTGAGGTGGGCTTATCATTCCGCCTTGCTGGGCGGTATGGCAGCCATGGTGGCTGTGGTGCTTGCAGTATTTTTGGCTTATGTAAAACGGCAGGCACAAGTGTGGTGGGTCACTGCCATTTACCGTTTGATTTCACTTGGATACGGTGTGCCCGGAGCAATTTTGGCTATTGCCATTTTGTTGCCTTTGGCCACTGTGGATCGCTTTACTTACGACATGGGTTGGCAGGTGCCAGCTTTGACGGGCAGCGTTCTGGCATTGGTTTATGCCTACAACGTGCGGTTTACGTCGGCTGCTTTGCAATCGGTTGATTCTGGCTTGCAGCAAATTACCAAACACATTGATGAATCGGCCCGCATCTTGGGTCGAACGCCAAGGCAGGTGCTTTGGCACGTACATTTGCCTGTGCTCAAGGGATCGGTCGCCACCGGTATGTTGCTGGTGATCGTCGATGTCATCAAAGAGTTGCCAGCCACTTTGGTGTTGCGGCCGTTTGATTTCGATACCCTGGCTGTGCGGTCGTATCAGTTCGCCTCGGATGAACGTTTGACAGAAGCAGCGGTACCAGCGCTGATGATTGTGATGATCGCGCTGGTACCTATCCTTTTGTTGATTCGTCAGGGTGCGAAGCAGGCGAGAAGTAACAAGGGCTAAATACCGCTTTACGCCCCCAGCAACTCCCGCAATACAAACGGCAGAATGCCGCTGTGTTTGTAATATTCGACCTCGATGGGCGTGTCAATTCGGCTTAGCACTTTTACATCTTGCACCTTGCCGTCAGCTCGGGTAATTCGCAGCACCAGTTCGGCTTGCGGTGCTGTGTTCTCGCCCAACCCAATCACATCATAGGTTTCGCTGCCGTCCAGCTTCAAACTTTGAATGGAGTCCTCGTCCAAAAACTGCAAGGGCAACACACCCATACCCACCAGGTTACTGCGGTGAATGCGCTCGTAGCTTCTGGCCACCACCACTTTCACGCCCAATAATTGGGTGCCTTTGGCAGCCCAGTCACGGGACGAGCATGTGCCGTATTCTTCGCCGGCCAGCACAATGGTGGGTGTACCTTGCGCAATGTATTCCATGGCTGCGTCGTACACCGTGGTTTGTTTGCCGTCTTTGACCGTAAAGCCACCCTCGATCCGATTGCCGTTTGCATCGGGCGGAATCATCAGGTTTTTCACTCGCACATTGGCAAAAGTGCCGCGAATCATGACATCGTGATTGCCCCTTCGTGAGCCGTAGCTGTTGAAGTCTTTTTGCGCCACTTCGTGTTCTTGCAAGTATTGGCCTGCAGGGGTTGTGGGCTTGAACGAACCAGCAGGTGAAATGTGATCGGTGGTCACTGAATCACCGAGAATCAACAAGGGTTTTGCGCCGCGAATCGCTTCCACCTTAGAGGGTTGCATGCCAAATTCATCGAAGAACGGAGGCTTGGCAATGTAGGTGGACTGTGGCCAAGGGTACACCTGCCCCTCGGGGGCGGGTACGTTGTTCCACAGGTCGTGGCCCTCGGTGAAATTGCTGTACAGGCGCACGAATGTGGGTGCATCCAGTGCAGTGGGCAACAATTCATTCACTTCCGCGTTGCTGGGCCAAATGTCCCGCAGGTAGACGGGGTTTCCGTCACTTCCTGTGCCAATTGGCTCAGAGGTCATGTCCATATTGGTTTTGCCGCTGAGTGCGTACGCAACAACCAAAGGGGGTGAAGCCAAAAAGTTGGCTTTTAAGTTGGGGTGAATACGCGCTTCGAAGTTGCGGTTGCCCGACAACACGGAACAACCGATCACATCGTTTTTCAAAATGGTGTCGTTGATTTCAGGAAGCAGGTCGCCCGCATTGCCAATGCAGGTAGTGCAACCATAAGCAGCCACGTTGAATCCCAGTTTGTCCAGGTAAGGTTGCAGGCCTGTTTTTTCCAGATAATCGCTTACCACGCGCGAGCCTGGACCCAGCGAGGTTTTGATGTGTGGTTGAATTTTCAGACCTTTTTCGACCGCTTTCTTGGCCAGCAAGCCCGCTGCCAACATAACCCCTGGGTTGGAGGTGTTGGTGCAACTGGTGATCGCTGCAAGCAGTACATCGCCGTGTCCAATTTCCAGTTTGTTCAGCCCGGTGGGGTAGCGTGTATTCAGTGTTGCTGAGTCTTTGCCGAAACCATTGGCGGTCATGGGCTCTGAAAACAGCGTGTTGAATTGCTGTTTCATGTTTTTCAACAACACCCGGTCTTGTGGACGCTTTGGCCCCGCAAGTGAGGGTTCTATGCTGTCGAGATCAAGTGTCACCACTTCGGAATAATCAATCGCGCCGGGTTCGGGCATACCCAACAGGCCTTGCGCCTTGAAGTAAGCTTCAAAGCGGTCTGCTTCTGCGGCTGTGCGACCTGTTTTCCGCATGAATTCCACAGTTTTTGCATCAGGCGGGAAGAAGCCCATGGTGGCACCGTATTCAGGTGCCATATTGGCCAGTGTCGCGCGGTCTGTAACGGAAAGGCTGGCTGCACCAGGACCGTAAAATTCAACAAATTTACCCACCACTTTTCTCTTGCGCAGCAACTCGGTAATGGCCAGCACAAGGTCGGTGGCAGTAATTCCTTCACGCAGGGCGTTGGTCAATTCAACACCCACCACATCGGGTGTCAAAAAGTACACGGGTTGGCCCAACATGCCTGCTTCGGCTTCAATGCCGCCCACGCCCCAGCCTACAACGCCAACACCGTTAATCATGGTGGTGTGGCTGTCTGTGCCCACCAGGGTGTCGGGGTAGTACACGGTGTTTTCGTTTTCCTCGCCAGACCTTACCGCGCTGCGCACGCCACGGAATAAATATTCAAGATTGACCTGGTGAACAATACCAATGCCGGGGGGCACCACCTTGAAGGTATCAAAGGCCTGCATACCCCATTTCATGAACTGATAACGCTCGCCATTGCGCTGGAATTCAATTTCCATGTTCTGGCGCAGTGAATCGGCTGTACCAAAGTGGTCAATCATCACGGAGTGGTCGACCACCAAATCGACAGGCACCAAGGGTTCAATTTTTTTCGGGTTTTGACCCATGTCGTGTGCCACATTGCGCATTGCTGCAAGGTCGGCCAGCAACGGGACACCGGTGAAGTCTTGAAGAACCACACGCGCTACGATGAAGGGAATTTCATCGGTGCGTTTGGCTTGTGGCTGCCAGTTGGCCAGTTGCTGAATATGTTCTTCAGATACTTTCTTGCCATCGCAGTTGCGCAATACCGATTCAAGCACGATGCGAATTGATACGGGCAGGCGCTGCAGGTTGGGAAAGCCCGATTCAGCCAGTTTGGGAAGGCTGTAAAACTGGCCATTCAGGCCGGTTTGGGTGGTGAACGTATCAAGTGTTGAATGCTTCAGGGTTGACATACCTGTTTCTCCCTTTCGTGAGGTGCCGAAAAATTTCGACACCGAATTACAAAACTTTTAATTTCAATGCAGGTGCATGCTGTTGGGCAATTCCGAGTCCTCGGGCAGTTCCGCATGCAGCAATTCGCCTTCCGGATTGGGGTACAAAGGCGATCCGCAATCTTCACAGTACTCCAGCGGGAAACGTTCTTCCAGCACCTTGATTTGCCGAATACCGACTTCCTTCAGAAGGGCTTCAATTTTGGAGCGAATGACCGGGTTGTCGGGTTCACTTTCAATGTCTTTTTCATACACGGGATCGGGTTCGTTGCCATACTCTTCGCCAATCAATGGCCAAACCACGCCGTGCACAATGTCGCTGTTGCCTTCGACAGAAAAACCAATTCGGTATTCTTCAATTTCTCCACGGTCAACGAACGCACCCACGCTGGCGTGAATTTTTTGAGTGGGTACATCCAGCGCACTTTCAAGAAAAGCTGCAGAGGCGCGAACGGAATAGGCGCGTGCTTCTTTTTCAGCCTCCCGGCAAGCGTTGTAAAGACCGTTGGGCAACATCAGTTCAAGCAGGCAGCCAGGCATGATTTTTTGCAAGGCTTGGCCGCCGGTCAAGCGCCAGTTCACCAGTACTTCTTCTTTGCTAAGAAGGGTGCCATTGCTGTGTGCTTCCACCTGCCATTTGAATGCAGGTTGGCCGGCTGGCACCGAGATTGCACCAATTAAATACCGAACATCACTCAAAAAACTTTGCGTGGCGGGCAGGTTTTCAGTGTCGATTCGCACTTTGACACGGTCAATTGCAGCTTGTCCCAATTGCCGAGCCAGTTCGGCCGCCGCCGTGTAACTTTCCGGCAGTTGATCGGGGCTGAACAGCATGTTGGTGAGCACCAAATGCGCGTGATCAGACAATACATTTTTCTGCAGCAGGGCCGTGAATTCAGCCACTGTGGCTTCTTCAATTTTTCCTGAAGGAATGTTGTAGGTTGACCAAGCCAGCACTGGAGCTGCCAGCAAAAGAATGTCTTCTTCCTGACCAAGTTCCGGGCTTTCCACGGTGTTTTCAATGGCAAAAGCCAGTTCGTCGTACGCCCGGTAGTTGGTGTTGTACAGGTGGTCCAGCGTTTGCATCAACGTGGTGTCACTTCTGCCTTCCAGCATTGGGGCCAACGCAGCAAACAGCTTTTTTTTCCAGAAACGCCGCTCAAGGCGACTGCCTGCATCGGCAAGCAGAATGGCCAGGCTCGCCAAGGGTTTGGCGTACTTGGATAGTTTGGATCGGGAAGCGGTATTTAGTGGTTTTCTGCGCATGGGTAGTCCTTCTTAGGTTCTACCCATTGTAGTACGAGAAGATTGCTTAAATGGTTTTGTCGCGCAGGTTGGACTGATCGCTCAGGCCAGGTCGTTCCCACTCGGGTGGGGCCCAGATGTGTTTGACGCGTTGCCACAATGGGCCTGGCTTGAGTGCATCTGAAAACATGTCACGCCATTCGTGTGTGTTCAGTGTCCAGATGTTGTTTGTTTTGGGCTGGCGGACAATGCCGTAGTCCACTGACGCAATTTCGGGTTCAAAGGTACCAAAAATACGATCCCAAATAATGAGTACGCCACCGTAGTTCTTGTCGATGTATTCGGCGTTGCGCCCATGGTGCACGCGGTGGTGGCTGGGTGTGTTGAAAATCAACTCAAACCACTTTGGAAACTTGTTCACAGCCTGAGTGTGCACAAAGTATTGGTAACCCAGGTTGATGCCATAGGCCAGCAATACAGCCCACACGGGGAAGCCGATGATCAGCATGGGCGCCCAGAAAATTTGGTGCAGGTTCACCGCATAAAACAGGCTTTGACGCATGGCGGTGGTGGTGGTCATGTTCTCGCCACTGTGGTGAACCACATGGGCACACCAGAACCAGCGCACGCGGTGGCTGCCACGGTGAAACCAGTAATAACAAAACTCGATGCCGAAGACCAGGGCAGCGAAGCTAAGGGGGGTGACCTCGATGGTGGCAATTCGGAACGTGTAGATCCATTCCATGAAAGCCGATACAAACAGTGCAAACCACACCAGTTCCATGGCCTGGTAGCTACCACCTAACAGCATGTTGGTGATCACCTCATTTTTCTTGAAGAAAAATGATTTGCCGACCCTTTTCAGATACAGGTATTCAACAAGCGTGGCCCCTAAAAACAAAGGTGTAAGCAGCGTTAAAAAAACCTGCTTCCAGTCGGGGTTGGGGCCGAACAGCAAATTGAATGTGGGCATTGCCTGGCTGATCAACTGTTCCATGCGTTTGTCTCCGCGTTTTGGTTTTTTGATGTTTTGAATTGTGCGCGGAGTTTGGCAAGAAATATTGTGAGATCAAGCCTTATTTTTGTGAATTCGCGCCAACAATCGACTCTCGCCACTTCACGTAGTCTGCTGCCACCTGTTCAGGCTTTTCCATCATCGGTACGTGGCCAACCTTGTCCATCAGCGTCACATCAAATCCGGGCATTGCAGTTTTTAGTTCTGCGGCTCCATCCACATGCAACACGCGGTCTTCCTTGCCCCAAACAATCAGGCCTGGGCCTTTGTAACTGGATGAAGACAAGGCCGTCGCCAGGTCAGAGGGTACCGATTTGAAATCTTTGTAAATTCGCTGGTGCAAAGGTTGGTCGGCTGCGGCGCGGGCGGCCATGGCATCCACCACAAAGCCTGGTGCAAAAGCAGGGCGCTCGTACATCACAATGTCCACGATCTTCTCGAACTCTTCCCGGTTGCTGGCGGTCAGCACGATTTCACCTGTTTGCTCAAACTTCTGAATCACTTCCGATTTTCGCGACTCGAGCAAACCGGCGGGGGCCAAGAACCACACTGAGGCCACGTTGTCGGGGTACTTGGCAGCATAAGCGCCACTGATCCACCCGCCCATGGAATTGCCACCGATGTGTGTTTTTTGCAAACCCAGCTTTTCGATAATTTCATGTACCCGGTCTATTTGCGTGTTGATCACATAATCGGCGTTCATGTCTCGTGTCGAGGCACCGAAACCAGGTACGTCGATGGAATACACCGTGTAGTGATTGGTCAAGTAGTAGGCCACGCGGTTGAAGTTGTCTTTCGATCCGCCAAAACCGTGAATCAATACCAAGGGTTCACCTTGACCGCCTTGCAAGTAAGGCACCACAAAGCCGTCGATTTGAAGTACTTTGCGTTCCAGTCCTGAAATGGCACGTTCTGCGGCAATGGCCAGGCCAGCCGCGCCCTGAATTTCACCTTCAGGCGCCTGAACGCTACAGGCACTCAAGCCAAGAAGTGCGGTGCTTGCCAAAAGGGTTGTGAGTCGCTTGATTGCAGTGGCGTGTTTTTTCATGGCGTGGTTTCTGATTATTGAGGTTGTTGTGTTGAATACGCGCTAGCATAGAACAGGTAAAACTCTTCTGACAATACTTATTGTCAAATAATGAACCGAAACTCTAATCTCGGACACATCTCGGCAAGCTACGTCAACCTGCTGTTTGACTGGTTGGCCAGCGCTCACCCTGCGGTGGCTGAGCGCATGCCGTTTGCACGCCCCTTGGCGGGTGAGTTGAATCGCATTTCGGTGTCTGAATGGCAAGCCATGTTGCAGTGGACCCATGAACAAGTTCAAGACCCCGCAATGCCGCTTAAGATCGCTGCCCATGTGCGCCCGGCCAATATGGGCTTGTTGGGCTACGTGGCCAGTTGTTGCAACAATTTGGGAGAGGCCTTTGCCCGTTTGCAGCAATTTGAAAACCTGGTGTACAGCGTCAATGCCTTGGCTGTGACCTTTCAGAATGATGAAATTATTTTGCGTTGGGGTGCCGAGCGTGGGCGCCCGGGCCATTGGGTGGATTCGGTGGCCATCGGGGTTTTGCTCGCATTCACCAACCATTTGATTGCACAGCCCGTGCATCCGCGCCGTGTCCAGTTTATTAATCCTGAGCCAGTCAACAAAGTGGATTTTGATGCTTTCTTCAATTGCCCTGTGGCTTTTGGCGGCAAGTACACCGAGGTGGTTTGGCCCGCCAGTTTGCTTGAAACGCCCTTGAAATCGCCGGACCATGTCATGCGAAGCATGTTGGACCAGCAGGCTCAATTGTTGTTGAAGCAGGTGAAAGCGGGTGATGAATCCATTGTGGGGCTGCAAAAGGCCATTCAGGAATCGGTCAGCGCCGGTTTGCCCTCGCTGGACGAGGTTGCACGCCGCTTGTTCATGAGCACGCGGACGTTACAAAGGCGCCTGCAGGAGCAGGGCAGCAGTTTTCGGGACGAACTTGAACAAGTGCGTGTGGAAATGGCCAGGAACTGCCTCGAGGCAGGCGAACTAAGCCTGGCAGATGTCGCCAATTTCCTGGCTTACAACGACCAAAGTGCCTTTACACACGCCTTTAAGCGGGTCACTGGCCTTAGCCCTGCGAAATATCAGCGTGCAAAGCGACAATAGGCTCTAAAAGCAACGGGAATAGGCCCAGACCCCTTCAAAAACAAGGGAAAGTCCTATATCATATATAAGACTTAAGAGGCATTGAAACCCCGCCACTTTTGCATCGCAATACTTGTGTGCGCGTGCGAACTGCCTCAAAATTACACAGTTTCTATTGACCCCCACCCAATCTAGGGAGATCTCATGCTTGAGTCCTATCGCCAACACGTTGCCGAACGCGCAGCGTTGGGCATTCCTCCACTGCCTTTGTCTGCCCAGCAAACCGCTGATCTGGTTCAGCTGCTGAAAAACCCACCCGCAGGCGAAGAAGAATTTCTGCTGGACCTGGTTACCAACCGTGTTCCCGCTGGTGTGGACGATGCCGCCAAGGTGAAGTCCGCATTCCTGGCCGCCATTGTGGCTGGTTCTGACACCTGCAAGTTGATTGACCGCAAGAAAGCCACTTTCCTGCTGGGCACCATGCTGGGTGGTTTCAACATCAAACCCCTGATCGACGCGCTGAACGACGCTGAAGTGGGTGAAATTGCTGGCCAAGCCTTGTCCAAAACCCTGTTGATGTTCGATTACTTCCACGATGTGAAGGATCTGGCTGACAAGGGCAGCGCAACTGCCAAGAAAGTGATTCAAAGCTGGGCCGACGCCGAGTGGTTCACAAGCCGCCCCGAAGTGCCACAAAGCATCAAGCTGACCGTGTTCAAAGTAACAGGCGAAACCAACACCGATGATTTGTCACCCGCCCCAGACGCCTGGAGCCGCCCCGACATTCCATTGCATGCATTGGCCATGTTGAAGAACCCGCGCCCAGGTATTGAAGCGGATGAACCCGGCAAAGTGGGTCCCATCAAGCAGCTGCAAGCCTTGATCGCCAAAGGCAACCCAATCGCCTACGTGGGCGATGTGGTGGGTACAGGTTCCTCACGCAAGTCAGCCACCAACAGCGTGTTGTGGTTCACTGGCGATGACATTCCTTTCATCCCGAACAAGCGTTTCGGTGGCTACTGCCTGGGTAACAAAATTGCTCCGATTTTCTTCAACACCATGGAAGACGCTGGCGCATTGCCCATCGAGCTCGATGTTAGCCAAATGGACATGGGCGATGAAATTGAATTGCGTCCCTTCGACGGCAAGGCCCTGAAAAACGGTGCGGTGATTGCTGAATTCAGCATGAAAACTGATGTGCTGTTTGACGAAGTTCGCGCCGGTGGCCGTATTCCCCTGATTATTGGCCGTGGCCTGACAGACCGCGCGCGCGCGGCATTGGGTGAAGGTCCAAGCCCCGTGTTCCGTCGCCCCTCTTCACAGGCTGCTTCCAGCAAAGGTTATAGCCTGGCCCAGAAAATGGTTGGCAAGGCCTGCGGCGTTGATGGTGTTCGCGCCGGCACCTACTGCGAGCCACGCATGACCACCGTTGGATCGCAGGACACCACGGGGCCTATGACTCGCGACGAGTTGAAAGACCTCGCCTGCCTGGGCTTCTCTGCTGACTTGGTCATGCAGTCGTTCTGCCACACAGCGGCTTACCCCAAGCCCGTGGATGTGAAAATGCACCACGAGCTGCCCGACTTCATCGAAAACCGCGGTGGCGTTGCCCTGCGCCCAGGTGACGGTATTATTCACAGCTGGCTCAACCGCTTGTTGATGCCCGACACGGTCGGTACCGGTGGCGATTCACACACCCGTTTCCCGATCGGTATTTCTTTCCCCGCTGGGTCGGGCTTGGTGGCGTTTGCCGCAGCCACAGGTGTTATGCCTTTGGATATGCCCGAGTCTGTGTTGGTGCGCTTCAAGGGCGAAATGCAGCCTGGCGTTACGCTGCGCGATTTGGTTCATGCCATTCCTTTGTATGCCATCAAATCTGGCTTGCTGACCGTTGAAAAGAAAGGCAAGAAGAATATTTTCTCGGGCCGCATTCTGGAAATCGAAGGTCTGCCCCAGTTGAAGGTTGAGCAGGCGTTTGAATTGTCGGATGCTTCTGCCGAGCGTTCAGCAGCCGGTTGTACCATTCACCTGGACAAAGAACCAATCATCGAATACATGACATCGAACATTACTTTGATGAAGTGGATGATTGCTCAGGGCTACCAGGATGTTCGCACCCTGACTCGCCGTATCAAGGCGATGGAAGCGTGGATTGCCAACCCTGAATTGTTGAAAGCCGATCCAGATGCTGAATACGCGGCAGTGATCGAAATTGATTTGGCTGATATCAAAGAACCAATTCTTTGCTGCCCCAATGATCCCGATGATGCGAAGTTCTTGAGTGAAGTGGCTGGCGACAAGGTTGATGAAGTGTTCATCGGTTCTTGCATGACCAACATTGGTCACTTCCGTGCGGCTGGCAAGGTGCTGGAAGGCAAGAGCGACATTCCAACACGTTTGTGGATTGCACCACCCACGAAGATGGATCAGCACATTCTGACCGAAGAAGGCTACTACGGTATTTTGGGTCGCACAGGCGCACGCATGGAATTGCCAGGCTGTTCACTGTGCATGGGTAACCAGGCCCAAATTCGCAAGGGTTCAACGGGCGTGTCTACTTCGACACGTAACTTCCCGAACCGCTTGGGTATTGATACCCGGGTTTATCTGGCCTCGGCTGAACTTTCGGCTGTGTGCGCACTGATGGGCAAAATCCCGACTGTGGAAGAGTACATGGAACAGGTAAAAATGCTGGGCAATGTGTCTGGTGAAGTTTACCGTTACATGAACTTCGACCAAATTCCAGAGTTCGTGGAAATCGCCAACAAGGCGCAGCTGGCCGCTTAAAGTCAGTTGTTGCAGGGCATAAAAAAAGCCACCTTCGGGTGGCTTTTTTACGTTTGCTCCATTCGCTCTTTTCGGGGTCGTTGCGATTTTCTCGGTTTTCGGCTCACCTGTAAAAGAAGTTCTTTTAAAGTGGAATGAATCACATTGATTTCAGCAAGCTTGCCCAGCCTGCAAATATCTCTCTGGTGTGAGAATTTCACACGCATGTCGCAGTGGTCTTCTTCAAGAAACAGAATATTGGCCTTTGGAAAGTTTTGTTCGAGCATGCTGAGTGTTCGTTCCTCGATTTCCTCCATGATGTTCATGTCGCAGATCACCAGTTTTGCGTTTGAAATCTCGCTGATGTCAGAATCAAGGCTGCGCAACAAGTGAACATGTTCCTCCCCCAGACCACTCAGAAAGCGTTGGTAAGCCATTGTTTTTATAGGGTAGTCGCTAAATACAACGCAAGCGAGTGCGAGTGTTTTCATTGAATGCAGCCATAAAAATTAAAATTTCCAATGCCTTATTGTTCCCGTTTGTAGTCGGGGTGTGTATTACCTGAGTGGGGTAAGATATTTGCTTGGATTCATGGACACCCCAGTTTTCGGAGACACGATAAAAATGGCAGGTTTCAAAGAATACGATCAGTTTGATGCACTTGGCCTTGCTGAGTTGATCAAAAAAGGCGAGGTAAGTGCTGCCGAGTTGCTCGAAGAGAGCATTGCCCGCACTGAGAAGGTAAATCCACGTATTAATGCCGTTATTCGGCCCATGTACGACATTGCACGCGCTCGAGCGAAAGAGGCTGTGGAAGGACCTTTTGCAGGTGTTCCATTCCTGCTGAAGGACCTGATTGCCAGCTACGCAGGCGTAGAGATGAGTTGTGGAAGCCGCTTCTACAAAGGCTTTGTGCCTTCCGAAGACTCGGAGTATGTAAAGCGCTTTAAACAGGCAGGTTTGAACATTTTTGGCAAAACCGCAACACCGGAATTTGGGATTACACCCTCGACCGAGCCTGAGCTCACGGGTGCTTGCCGCAACCCCTGGGACCCACTTCGTAGCCCTGGCGGTTCCAGTGGGGGTTCATCTGCCGCAGTGGCGGCGGGAATCGTGCCCATGGCCAGTGCAAGTGACGGTGGTGGTTCAATTCGTGTGCCAGCTTCATGCACAGGTTTGTTTGGGTTGAAACCCACCCGTGGGCGTGTGCCTTCTGGCCCGGATCAAGCCGATGGCTGGTTTGGATTTATCGCGGAACATGTGGTGTCGCGCACGGTACGGGATTCAGCACACATGCTCGATTGCCTGCAAGGCAATTACCCTGGCCAGTTGTTGCGCATTGCACCGCCTGCAAAAACATACGCCGCCGCAATTGAAGCAAAAACCAAAAAGCTGAAAATTGCCTATTCACTTGACCCCGCGCTGGGCGAAACCTTGCACAGTGATTGCCAACAAGGTGTGCTTGAAACCGTCAAGCTGCTAGAAAGCCTGGGCCATGCTTGTGAAGAGGTTCGCCTGCCGATTAACAAAGAGGAATTTATTTACGCCTACACCGTGTTGGTGTGTTCTGAAATGGCAGCCACCTTGAAAGAAGGTGAGCGCGTGTTGGGGCGTAAAGGCAAGGCGGCTGATTTTGAAGCACGCACCTGGGCTTTGATGAAGCTCGGCCGCAGTTTCAATGGTGGCGATGTGGCCAATGCAGTGTGGACCATGGCCCAGTTTTCGCGGCAATGGATGAGCTTCTTTGAGCCCTACGATGCATTGCTAACCAGCACACTGGGTGAGTTGCCTATTTCGGTGGGTGGACTACGCCCAACATCCCAGGAAATGCTCGAGTTAAAGGCACTCAGCTACTTGCCAATCGGCTTTATAGCCAAGCAAAAAGATTTTGTTCTGAAGGCAGGTCGTCGCTTGTATCAATATTGCTCGCAAACCATGCCCGCCAACGTAACAGGCCAACCCTCAATGAGTGTGCCTTTGCATTGGAACGCGCAAAACATTCCAGTGGGCATGATGTTCACCGGACGGTTTGGTGAAGAAAATGTGTTGCTGAACCTGGCCGCCCAGTTGGAGCAGGCCAAGCCATGGGCAGGCCAACGCCCGCCCATTTATGCGGGCAATGCCGCTTAACCAAAACGGTTGGCACTGGCGATGGCCTGCATGGACATCACAATGGGCTCGACCAGTTTTTCCTGAATCTCGGGGCCTGCCTGTTGGTGGGCCTTGAGCAGACCAATTTGCATGGCATGCGCAGCTTGAGTCAGCGGTTTTTTCACAGCCATTATTTCTGCATCCACTGGGTTGTGGTCCATCAGGTTGGGCGTTTGCTTGATGGTTAGTATCAGGTTTTTTGTCAATTCATATTCATTCTTGATACTCTCGAAAACAGCTTGTGATTGAGTCGGTGCCAATTCCGCATAGCGTTGGGCAATTTGCATGTCCGCCTTTTGCATGGCGGTGGCGGTGCGGTCAACAAAACTTTTGAAGAATGGCCATTCTTTGTACATGGTTTGCAGTTGCTCTGTGCGTTGCGCTGTTGTGGTGCTGCCGTCCGCTTGGTCGATGAAGTTTTTCAGTGCGGTACCCGTCCCGAAAAATGCAGGCATTGCGCTTCCCGATTGATACCAGGCACCCACCCACGGTATGGCCCTGAGTTTGTCAAGTTTGAGCCCTCCATCTGCTGTGTTTGCACGTGAAGCAGGGCGGCTGCCCGCATTGGATTTGCCCACAAATTCAATGGGTGTGCTGCGTTGAAAAAAGTGGGGAAGCTCGGGGTTGGAGTACAGGCTTGCGTAACTGTTGCGTGCGTGGTCCGCAAGCTTTCCCATGGTGTCTGCATATTTTTCAATTTGCTGATCGGTGCCCGTTGCCATGGTTTCAAGCGTCGAGCTGACCATGTCTGCAAGGTTGGCCTGCGACATTGTTTTGGTGCCGAATTTCGCAGGCACCTCTTCACCTTGTTCTGTTTGCCGCATGCCGGTTAACAGGCTGGCCCCATTGGTGGATTTGATTTCCTGTGAATAAGAGTCACCTGAACCCCGGGCCTCGGTGCCGCCTCGGCCATGAAATACATGCAGATTCACGCCGGTTTGCCTGGCCACTTCAAGCATTTTGGCTGTTCCTTCATAGACTGCCCAACTGGAGGCCAAAGGGCCATCCAAGCGATTGCTGTCTGAGTAGCCCACCATGATTTGTTGCTGGTTTCCACTGGCTTGAAGCGCTTGTCGATACCAAGAGTGAATCAGCATGCTGTTCAAAATTGCAGGGCCGTTGTGCAGGTCGTCAACAGTTTCGATCAATGGCACCACGTTCATTTTGATGCCGTGATCATCAGCCAGGCCAGCATGTTTTAAAAGCAACATCACCTCAAGCATATCGCTCATGGTTTCAGTGTTTGCTGTGATGCAGTTTTTCAACGTCTGCGGTCCGTAACTGTCATGAATGGTTTTGTAGCTTTTAATCAATGCAATTTCACGATCGAATTCCGCATTGTCACTTTGACCGTCGATGGGCTTGTCACTTAAGGCAGCCTTGTTGGTGTTCATGAGCAGGCTGCTCAGTAGCGTCTGTTTTTCATTTTCCCCCAAGGATTCATAATTGGCTGGTCCTCCCGATCTTCTCAACAATTCTCCGACCGTTTTTTCATTCATCGCACTGTTTTGCCGAATGTCAGTGCTGGCACCGTGAAAGCCAATGCTGTCGGCATCCAGTTGAAGTAAATCAAGTTTTCCGCGAACAGTGTTTTGTTCTTCCACGCTTAACTGGTCAATATTCAAACTCGACAAGTCGTTCAGCAATTCATTTGCATTCAGATACAAGTCGCCGTGAATGGGCAACGGCCCGTCGCCTACCAAATGCTCTCGAGTTCGGGTTAGTTTTTCACGAATTTGAACAAGGGCCTCGGCATGTCCGGCTTTGCACAGCAAATTGCAAAGGCTGCCAGTTTGGGCATTTTTCTCTTTGCCTGTTTTTTGTTCAAAGTATTCAAATGCAGCCGTGCTGAGGGTTTTGACCACATCTTTGAGTACCTTGGCATCAATGTTTGGATTTCCATCCCGATCACCCCCAACCCAGTTTCCCGCTTCAACAAGAGGTTTCGACAATTTCAGTTTCTCGGGCAATGCAGAGAGTTGTTGGTTGATCTGTTTGTGAATGGTGCGTCCCGAACTGTGCAGGTGCCTGATATTGGAGGAGAACTGGTTTGCTTCGTCCTGCACGGTGGGCTTTAACTCGCGCACGCCCTGAATGTCCCAAAGTTCACGACAAACTTTCGCGTTTCCCTGTGGGGTCGCAATGTCATCTAGCTGAGAAAGAACAATTTCGCTAGCCTGAGGTTTGTTGAAATTGGTCGGATGTGCAGTAAATACAGGTGAAATTTTCGTGTTCGATAGTCTTTGTACGATTGATTCTCCCCGGCTTGCCGTGTTTTTGATCAAGGAATTCAAGCCGTGCACCAGCGATTGTTTCACCGGTGCATCCTCAGCCTTTAGGTGTCTTTCCGCGGTACTCAGAATCATCAATTGGCTATTCAAATATTTCAATGCGCTGACAATCGCTTCAGGATCATTTTTGTTGCCCTGAATGAATTCCTCGACTTGCGAATGCAGTTGCTCGAAATCGGGTTCAGTGGTTTCAATT
Organism: Limnobacter sp.; assembly: GCF_043511195.1. NCBI lineage: Bacteria > Pseudomonadati > Pseudomonadota > Betaproteobacteria > Burkholderiales > Burkholderiaceae > Limnobacter > Limnobacter sp. The sequence goes on from NZ_CP121330.1 coordinate 1,979,291, forward strand.
TGCTCAGCCAATCCGCCAGCTTCTGAGAATTTGCTGGGAGACAAACTTTTTTGTAACTGCATCTTCAAGTTTGTATGCGTATTCTGGCGAATGTCTTTGAGCTTGCTGGCCAAGGGGCCCACGATCTTGGTCGATGCCGAGCCTGAGCCGCTTCTTCGCAAGGCGTTACTGGCTGTAGACATCGCGATTTGAGCGCCGCTGTGACTCGTGATTGCTCGAAACATGGTGAAGACTCCATTGAATTTTTTGGAGTCATGAGGATAATTAGAGTGAGGTTACGTAATCAGATAGAGGGGTAGGCGGAGGTAAGCGCTTGCTCACCATTTTGCGTATTGCTACTGTTGGAGAGATATTGAATTCGCACTTCAGTTTTCGACGCTGTAGCGAAAAAAACTGAAGTGCATTTCGTGGTCAACCTAAATGGCTTGGTTCCATTTAATTAAAAAGTATCGCTGGGTACACGCACCCAACCTTCCATCAATACCCGTGCACTGCGTCTCATAATCGCTTTTTTCACAGCCCACTGACCGTTTTCAATCGCGGCCTGCGCACCCACGCGCAAAGTGCCGCTGGGGTGACCAAAGCGAACAGCTTCACGTTGGCTGCCACCTGCGGCAAGGTTCACCAGTGTGCCGGGAATGGCTGCTGCAGTGCCAATGGCCACGGCAGCCGTACCCATCATGGCATGGTGAAGCTTGCCCATACTCATGGCGCGCACCAGCAAATCAATGCCTTCTGCTTGAACCACTTTGCCGCTTGAGCTGGTGTAAGTTTTGGGCGGTGCTACAAAAGCCACTTTGGGTGTGTGCTGTCGCTTGGCTGCTTCATCCACGTGTTTGATCAATCCCATTTTTACAGCGCCGTGGGCACGAATGGTTTCGAACATGGCCAAGGCTTTTGGGTCGCTGTTGATGGCGTCTTGCAATTCGCAACCGGTGTAGCCAATGCTGTCGGCATTCACAAAAATGGTGGGAATGCCGGCATTGATCATGGTGGCTTTTAATGTGCCCACGCCGGGTACATCCAGTTCATCCACCAAATTGCCGGTGGGGAACATGCTGCTGCCAGCACCGTCTTCACCTTCATCTGCTGGATCCAGAAATTCAAGTTGAACTTCCGCTGCTGGAAAGGTAACGCCATCGAGCTCGAAGTCGCCAGTTTCTTGAACCAAGCCGTCGGTGATCGGTACATGCGCAATGATGGTTTTGCCGATATTGGCTTGCCAAATGCGTACCACGCAAGTGCCGTTGTAAGGCACGCGCGCGGAGTCAACCAAACCGCTGGCCACCGCGAATGAACCCACTGCCGAGGACAGGTTGCCGCAGTTGCCGCTCCAGTCCACAAAGGCTTTGTCGATACTGACTTGGCCGAACAGGTAATCTACATCGCGGTCGACCTTGCTGCTTTTGCTCAAAATCACGGTTTTGCTGGTGCTCGAAGTAGCGCCACCCATGCCGTCGATCTGCTTGCCATAAGGGTCGGGGCTGCCAATAACGCGCAACAACAATTTGTCGCGCGCTTCCCCCGCTTGCTGGCATGCCTCGGGCAGGTCTTGCAACCTGAAAAATACACCCTTGCTGGTGCCACCGCGCATGTAGGTGGCGGCCACTTTCAGTTGCTGGGTGGGCTTAATTGAATTGTCCGTCATGCTGCAGTGCCTTCCAGAAAGTCTTGCGCGAAGCGTTGCAACACGCCACCAGCTTCATAAATGGAAACTTCTTCAGCGGTGTCCAATCGGCAGGTCACCGGGAATTCCACACGTTCGCCATTCTTGCGGGTCATCACCACAGTCAGGGTTGCACGTGGGCTGCGCTCACCCACCACTTCAAACACTTCCGTGCCGTCGATGTTGTAGGTGTGGCGTGTGTCACCTGCCTTGAATTCCAGGGGCAGGGTGCCCATTCCAATCAGGTTGGTGCGGTGAATTCGCTCAAAACCTTCCGCCACAATCACTTCTACACCAGCCAGTCGCACGCCTTTGGCGGCCCAGTCACGGGAAGAGCCCTGACCGTAATCAGCGCCTGCCACAATGATCAACGGCTGCTTGCGCTCCATGTAAGTTTCAATGGCTTCCCACATGCGCGTTACCTGACCTTCGGGTTCAATGCGGGCCAGCGAGCCTTGCACCGTGTTGCCCGCTTCATCTTTCACCATTTCGTTGTACAACTTGGGGTTTGCGAACGTCGCGCGCTGCGCTGTCAAGTGATCGCCGCGGTGCGTGGCATAGCTGTTGAAGTCTTCTTCGGGCAAACCCATTTTGTGCAGGTATTCACCCGCAGCGCTCTTCATCATGATCGCGTTTGAAGGGCTTAGGTGGTCAGTTGTAATGTTGTCACCCAGCACCGCCAGCGGGCGCATGTTTTTCAGCGTGCGTGGTCGTGCAGCCAAAGCGCCTTGGCCTTCGGTGTCCCAATAGGGTGGGCGGCGAATGTAGGTGCTCTGTGGGCGCCAGTCGTACAGTGGGCTTTCTGCCTCTTCAATTGCGCCCAAGTCAAACATGGGAATGTAGATTTCACGGAACTGTGAAGGCTTGACGAATTGCTTCACGATGGCATCAATTTCGGGGTGAATACGTCCATCGAAGTTACGGTTACCTGACAGTACAGCTGTGGCATACAGATCCCGGTCAATGATTTCTTGTTGGATCACCGGATCCAGGGCACCGCTCATGCCGTTACAGGTGGTGCAGGCAAACGCCACAATACCAAAGCCCAACTTTTCAAGATCGCTTAAAAGCCCTGATTCTTTCAGATACAACTCGGCCACTTTCGAGCCGGGTGCAAATGAAGATTTAACCCAAGGCTTGCGTACCAGGCCCATTTCATTGGCTTTGCGTGCCAACAGCGCGGCTGCCACCACGTTGCGTGGGTTGCTGGTGTTGGTGCAACTGGTAATGGCGGCGATAATCACAGCGCCATCGGGCATCAGGCCGTTTGCCTCTTCCTCGCGGGCCTTGTCCAGATTCACTGCAATGCCTTTTGCCGCCAAATCACTGGTGGCCACGCGCGCATGCGGGTTGGAAGGGCCAGCCATGCTGCGCACCACCTTGCTCAAATCAAAGCTCAGTACGCGTTCATATTCAGCGCCCACCATTTTGCTGGCCCACAGGCCGGTGTGCTTGGCGTATTGTTCCACCAGCTTCACTTGCTCGTCTTCACGGCCAGTCAACTTCAGGTAGTCAATGGTTTGCTCGTCGATGTAGAACATCGCCGCGGTGGCACCGTATTCTGGTGTCATGTTCGAAATCGTGGCGCGGTCGCCGATGCTCAGGCTATTCGCGCCTTCACCGAAAAACTCCAGGTAAGCACCCACCACGCGTTCCTTGCGCAAAAATGCGGTCAGTTCCAGCACGATGTCGGTGGCGGTAATGCCGGGCTGGCGCTTGCCAGTCAGTTCCACACCCACGATGTCGGGCAGGCGCATCATCGACGCACGGCCCAGCATCACGGTTTCTGCTTCAAGACCACCCACGCCAATCGAGATCACGCCCAGCGCATCCACGTGTGGCGTGTGGCTGTCCGTGCCCACACAGGTGTCGGGGAAAGCAACGCCTTCGCGAACCTGCACCACCGGCGACATTTTTTCCAGATTGATCTGGTGCATGATACCGTTGCCTGGTGGGATCACATCAACGTTCTTAAATGCGGTTTTGGTCCAGTTGATAAAATGGAATCTGTCTTCGTTGCGGCGCTCTTCGATGTCGCGGTTTTTCTGAAATGCATCGGGATCAAATCCACCACATTCCACAGCCAGTGAATGGTCCACAATCAATTGCGTGGGCACCACCGGGTTGACCAGGGATGGGTCGCCACCTTGGTCGGCAATCGCATTGCGCAGGCCAGCCAAGTCCACCAAAGCCGTTTGGCCCAGAATGTCGTGGCACACCACGCGCGCAGGGTACCAGGGAAAGTCCAGGTCGCGCTTGCGGTAAATGAATTGTTTTAGGCTCTCGGTGAGTGCGCTGGGTTCACAGCGGCGCACCAGTTGCTCGGCCAACACCTTGCTGGTGTAGGGCAGTTTGTCCCAAGCACCAGGCTCGATCGCATCAACAGCCGCCTGGGTGTCGAAGAAATCAAGCTGGGTGCCGGGCAGGTTCTTTCTGAATTGTGTGTTCATGCTTATTTGCGGTCCTTGATGGCTACAAATTTCTGGTCTTCCGGGCCAGTGTAATTGGCGCTTGGGCGAATGATCTTGCCGTCAATGCGTTGTTCAATTACGTGGGCGCTCCAGCCGGAAGTGCGGGCAATTACAAACAGCGGGGTGAACATGGCAGTGGGCACGCCCATCATGTGGTAGCTCACCGCGCTGAACCAGTCCAGGTTCGGGAACATTTTTTTGATTTCCCACATTGTGCTTTCCAGGCGTTCGGCGATGTTGTACATCTTCATGTTATTTTGTTCTTTTGACAGGTCTTCTGCCACCTTTTTGATCACCTCGTTGCGGGGGTCGCTCACGGTATAGACCGGATGACCAAAACCGATGACCACTTCTTTGCGTTCAACGCGGGCGCGAATGTCGGCCTCGGCTTCATCTGGATTGTCGTAGCGCTTCTGGATTTCGAAGGCCACCTCGTTGGCGCCACCGTGCTTGGGGCCACGCAGGGCACCAATGCCGCCACAAATGGCGGAATACATATCCGATCCTGTACCCGCCACCACGCGGCTGGTAAAGGTAGAGGCATTGAATTCGTGCTCTGCGTACAGAATCAGTGAGGTGTGCATGGCGCTAACCCAGCTGTCGCGCGGTTTTTCGCCGTGCAGCAGGTGCAGGAAGTGGCCGCCGATTGAATCATCGTCGGTTTCTACTTCAATGCGCTTGCCGTTGTGGCTGTAGTGGTACCAGTACAGCAACATTGAACCCAGCGAAGCCATCAGCTTGTCGGCAATGTCACGCGCACCAGGGTGGTTGTGGTCGTCTTTCTCGGGTTGCAGACAGCCAAGCACGGAAACACCTGTGCGCATCACGTCCATGGGGTGTGCTGAAGGGGGCAGGGCTTCCAAAGCCTGTTTCACGCCTGCAGGAATACCACGCAAGGCTTTCAGTTTCAGTTTGTAGCCAGCCAGTTCAGCTGTTGTAGGCAGTTTGCCATGCACCAGCAGGTAAGCAATTTCTTCGAATTCGGTGGTGGTGGCCAGGTCCAGAATGTCGTAACCGCGGTAAGCCAAATCGTTACCTGTGCGGCCAACCGTACACAGGGCAGTGTTGCCAGCGGCGGTACCGGAAAGGGCTACAGATTTCTTCGGCTTGAAGCCAGGGGTTGTTGTTGTTTGTTGCTCAGACATTGCTGTCTCCTGTCAAATTAAATGTTTTATAACAATTGTTTATTGTGTTTTATTAAAGTTATTTCTGCTGAAATAAGGCGTCCAGTTTCTGCTCAAAATCGTGGTAGCCAATGCTGTCATACAGCTCCATGCGAGTTTGCATGGTGTCTAAAACATTCTTTTGCGTGCCGTCGCGGCGAACAGCCTCATACACATTCTGTGCGGCTTTGTTCATCGCGCGGAAAGCGCTCAAGGGGTACAGCACCAAGCCCACGCCCACACCTTTCAATTCTTCGGTGGTAAACAGGGGTGTAGAACCAAACTCAGTGATATTGGCCAGCACGGGCACTTTCACGGCGTCGACAAACTGTCGGTACATGCTCAGTTCAGTCATGGCTTCGGGGAAAATCATGTCGGCACCGGCTTCAACGCAAGCGCAGGCCCGGTCGATTGCTGACTGCAAACCTTCCACGGCCAGCGCATCAGTGCGGGCCATGATCACAAAATCATCTGAACCGCGAGCATCCACTGCCGCTTTGATGCGATCAACCATTTCAGCCTGGGTCACAATGGCTTTGCCTGGGCGGTGGCCACAGCGCTTGGCGCCCACTTGGTCTTCAATGTGCATGGCTGCTGCGCCAGCTTTCATCATTGCCTTGGTGGTACGGGCAATGTTGAAGGCCGATGATCCAAAACCAGTGTCGACGTCGACCAGCAGTGGGGTGTCGCACACATCAGTAATGCGGCGCACGTCGGTCAACACATCATCCAGGCCTGAAATGCCAAGGTCGGGCAGGCCGAGCGACCCAGCCGCCACACCACCACCACTCAGGTAAATGGCTTTGAAACCAGCACGTTTGGCCAGCAAGGCGTGGTTGGCGTTGATCGCGCCGATTACTTGCAACGGTTGTTCTTCTTTTACGGCCTGACGAAAACGGGCGCCAGCTGAATTTTGAGTCATGGTGTTCTCCTTGTTGTATGTTTTTTGTGGTGCAGGGTTCGTGCCAGTTTCAATAAAAATAAAAAATATCTTTTTTTAACAATTGTTTAAGAGATTAATCTAATCAATATTGTGAAAATTTGCCTATTCATTTGAAACACTTTTGTGTAAGATGAAACGCAAATATGTTTCAAATGGTAAAGAAGGTGTTTTAAATGAAACCCAGAATCGTGGTGTTCAGCATCAGTGCCCTGGCAGGCACATTGCGCGAAATTGCGCGCGATTACACCAGTTCAGCCAATATTGAACTGGTGCCCAAAGCCTATGAAGACGCTTTGGCCTACGCCCGAAATCGCTATTACACCGACACGGCCGACGTGTTTATTGCGGCTGGTTCAAATGCAGCCTTCCTTCAGAATCAGCTCGAAGCGCCCTTGGTCATTATTCGTACCGATGGTTTTGATGTGATGCAAGCCTTGGCCTCAGCCAGAAAAGCGTCTTCGGCAGTCGGTTTGGTCAGCTATGAACATTCCTTCGACGAACTGGAGCAGTTTGCCCGAGCCTTTGATGTTCCCCTCAGTACACGCACCTATCGAACCCCCGAAGACGCCCGCCGCGCTGTGCGCGAACTGGCACAACTCGGCGTTCAGGTGGTGGTTGGGTCTGGCCTGGTGACTGAAATTGCCCAGGAAATGGGTATGGATGCCATTCTGATTTATTCTCGCCAAGGGGTGGTCAAGGCCTTTGATGAGGCCACTCGTTTGGCCAGCGCCAAAGCCACTGGCGGTGTGCGGCGTAATAGCCAGGCCTATACCTTTCACACCGAACAGGATTTGATTGGCAGCAGCGCAGCCGTGCAAAGGCTTCGAAGCACCATTCGCTTGTGTGGCAGCATTGATTTTTCTGTTCTTATTCAAGGTGAAACAGGGGTGGGCAAAGAACTGGTGGCCCAATCCATTCACACTGCCAGCCCCCGGGCAGGCAAGCCTTTTGTGGCCATTAACTGCGCATCGCTCACTGAAAGCCTGCTGGAAAGCGAGCTGTTTGGTTATGAGGAGGGCGCGTTTTCAGGGGCCGTGAAAGGTGGGCGTGCCGGCATGTTTGAAAGCGCGCAAGGCGGTACCGTGTTTCTCGATGAAATTGGCGACATGCCGCTGGCCTTTCAAACCCGCTTGTTGCGTATTCTGGAAGATGGCACCGTGCGCCGAATCGGTTCAGCCTCTTCGCGAAAAGTCGATTTCAGACTGCTGGCTGCCAGCAATGTAAACTTGCAGCAAGCTGTTGAAGAAGGGCGCTTTCGTGAAGATTTGTATTTCCGCTTGAATGAAATGTTGATCCAGATCCCACCGCTGCGTGAGCGCACCGAGGACATTGGCGAATTGGCAGGTTACTTTCTGCGAACCACCCCTGTGCGGGTCAGCAAATCTCGATTTGATGAGTTTTTAAACGCAGCGTTGCCCATACTTCAAACTTTGCCTTGGCCGGGCAATATTCGGCAGTTAAAAAATGTGTGCCGCAGGGCCGCCGTGTTAATGCTTCAAGAAAGTGATCTTTCATCCTGGCGAGCCTGGTTTCCGGACTTGATCACCGCGAACCCGACCCCGATATCAATACCGACATTGCCCGACATGCCTTCAGAATCTTTCGACAATATGAATGCGCTGGCCTTGGCCTACAGCAGGGCGCCCAAGCAGGAACGGGCGACTATCGTTCGCCAGGCATTGAACCTGGTGGGCGGCGAAGTCAGTAAAGTGGTTGAAGGCTTGGGGATTAGCAGATCAACCGTGTGGCGCCTGGGCAAGGGGGCTTAGTATATGTCGTACACGCCCCCCATTCTCTCGGAATCCGATGTCGAGTTCACTGCCATTCGCGCCCAGGGCGCGGGCGGTCAGAACGTCAACAAAGTGTCCAGTGCTGTTCATTTGCGTTTTGATATCCGCTCATCGTCTTTGCCCGAATTCATCAAGGAAAAGCTGCTTGCCTTGCAAGACCAGCGTGTGACCAAAGACGGTGTCATTGTCATCAAGGCTCAAACTACGCGCAGTCAGGAGCAAAATCGTGTGGACGCTCTTGCACGGCTGAACGAGCTGATTGCCGAGGTCGCCAAACCAGTCAAGGCTCGCCGCGAAACTCGCCCAACCTTGGGTTCGAAGCGCCGCAGGCTGGAAGGCAAAAGCATTCGCGGCCAAGTGAAGGCATTGAGAGGAAAGATAAAAGAATAAATGCCATGTCCACGATCGATTTGATTTTGCGTTACTCTTTGAAGCGTCGCTTAACCCTGGCAGTAATTATTCAACCTTTTCTATTTTCAGGAGTTTAAATGGATCTCATCCGAATTCTTATCGCGATCTTGTTGCCGCCAGTGGGTGTATTTTTACAGGAAGGTTTGGGCAAGCATTTCTGGATCAACATTATCTTGACCCTGCTGGGCTATATTCCAGGCATTGTTCACGCCGTGTACATCATTGCTAAAAAGTAGTGTGGGCAGGGTCACCCAGCAAAGGGGTGATTCGCTTTACAAATTATTTTGTATGCCGTTCCCGTCCGAAGTCCGTTAATACCCACACATCGACAACAATTCAGGAAAACAAGATGCAAGCCACAAAACTGATTGGAATTCTATTGATTGTTGCAGGCACTTTGGGCTTGGCCTACGGAGGCTTTAGCTACACCGAAGAATCTACCGCAGCCAAAATCGGTTCACTCGAAATTACAGTGGATCAGGAAAAAGAAGTGAACGTGCACATGTGGGCTGGCGTCGGCGCAATTGTCGCCGGGGCCTTCCTGCTGCTAGTGGGTGGCCGCCGCCGCTAATAGCTATGCAAAAGACCACGCCACAATGCGCGTGGTCTTGTTGCCTTGTTCCATTTCAACTTCAAGAATATCGCGCGCACCCACGTTGCGCATGTGCCATTTTGCTTGAGGCACATTTTCTGCCTTTGACACCAGCGTGGTAAACCACCTGCACTGTTTGCCAAATTGCGCACTCTCATTGATCATGGTTTGTAGAAAACCAATTTCCCCACCTTCGCACCACAATTCGTTTTTTTGTCCACCAAAGTTCAAACCTGCGGGCGCTTTCGAACCTGGTTTTTCGCCACGGTTGAAGGCAAGGCTATTTACTTTGCGTTGATTGCTTTTCATGGCCTCTTTTTGCGAGCCGTGAAATGGCGGGTTACACACACTCAGGTCGAATCGTTCCCCTGGCTTGATCACACCCTCAAATATTTTCCGCTTGTCGCGTTGCAGCCGCAAATCAATCAAACGTTTCAAGTCATCATTTTTGTCCAGCACCGCAGCAAGATTCTTTAAGCTCACCATGTCAATTTCGCTGCCGGTGCAGTGCCAGCCATATACCTTTGCCGCCAGCAAAGAATAAATTCCGTTAGCGCCTGTGCCAATATCCAGCATCTTAACCTGCCTTGAATCCGTTGCCTTGATTCCACAGCTCGAGAGCAAATCCGCCGCGTAGTGAATGTAATCCACCCGGCCTGGAATGGGCGGGCACAAATAACCCTCCGGTACGTTCCACCCAACGATATCGTAATGGTGGTTCAGCAGCGCACAATTGAGCGCTTTGACGGCGGCAGGCAATGCAAAATCAATGGAGTCTCGACCATGATTATTGGGCTTCACATGTTTTTTCAGGGCAGGGTAAGTCAACACCAGGGCGTCAAAATCGTACCCGTCTCTGTGCGCGTTGTTGGGGTGAAGTGTTTTGGTCAATTTTTTTCTCGCTGAGCTTTGCTGCGTGCTGCCAAATCATAGCAACCTGTTTTGTTGGAATTCTCGACAGAATCCGGGGAGCCGGTATCCACAAAAGGAATCAATGCCGCAAATGGGTTTAGCAGCGACAGCAACACGGCACCCGCTACCTTGCCCGCTAGCGGTCCTTTCTCAAGAGACACATCGGGCGAGCCCATGGTGCCGGTAATCAGCAAAGGCGTACGCAAGCTAACCGGGCTGAAGTCCTTTGGGGTGACAACAACCCTCAAATTCAAGGCTTCTGTTTTCATTGAAATGCTGCCATTCACCCACATCGCTGAGTCTTGTGTATCGATCACAAATACCTTGGGTTGTAGCACCCCATTGTTCGCGTCCAGGTCAGCAAACGCACAGGTCATTTGCAACACATCATCGCCCCGAAACCAAACACCAAGCGCCTCGGCAGCATCCAGGCCAGCCGCTTCAACAATCAAATGCGACATGGTGCCGTTGCGCACCTGCGTTCGCACATTGCCGGCCAGGCTCCCCAGTATTTCTGCAGTCGAGCGGCCTTGTCCCTTCAATTTGGCCGCACCGTTCATGGTGCCAGTTACATAAGGCGGCTCATTTCCAGCTCTGGGTATATTCAGCCATTGCTCAAGCTGTACATCGGCCCATTTCAAGTCCACGTCCCAAACAGCGATATCTTCTCGCCCATCCAATTGCAACGCACCTGTAAGTTGACCCTTTGCGGTTTTTGCTTCAATGTCTGAAATGGTCAAAACGCCCTCAGTCACCGCCAAATGTGCCCTCAATGGCCGAAGTGGCTTCAATATCTCGCTGCCCAAATCCAGATTGTCGATGTCAATTCGCACATCAGCATCCATCGCTCTCAGGGAAGGAAGATCGAAGGGTTTGTCCGGTAGCACCTTGCCACTGGGTGTGGCGGTCTTGCTCTGTTTTTCCGCAGTCGCCCCCACGGTTGGACCCAAGTCAGCCAGTACCAGCGAAGGCCCTTTGAGTTCTCCTGTCAGCAGGGGTTGTTTTTTATCGCCTTCATACAAAAAATTGCCGTTTAAGCGACTGTTGCCAATCGTTGCGTTGCTGACATTGACTTGCCAATTGCTTGCGTCACGAACCAGGCTGCCTTCCGTGCGAAAGGCCGGCGTGTTTGGCAAAGTCACTCCAAGTGCCTGGCCTGCGGCGGCCAATGAAGAGCCGCTCACGGCAAACTGGCCAGAAAGCTGCTGCATGCCCAGTGCATCGGCTGCTTTTCCCTTGAAGTCCAATCGGGCTCTGCCCAAAGACACGTTCAATTCAACGGGTATAGGCTCTGCTTGTTTGGCAACCCAAGGCAACACACCTGTTGATTTCAGTTTGATGTCCAGCTTCTTGCCTTGATACAAACCCTGCGCTGCTACTGTCAGCGCATCGGCTCCCACATCTCCTTCCTGCAAATTCAAGGTCGCATCCACATCAAGATCAAAAAGTTCATCGCGATACTTCACAAGGCCTTGCTCAATAGCCAACAAACCAAACTCAGGGGCGAGGGCGGGTGTTGAGTCCGGTTCGTTTTTAGCGAACTGCCATGAGGCTCGCCCGTCTTTCAGACGCTCGAAATTGCCATCCAGCGATTTGGCTGTGAGCGATTTGATTCTCAGTGCGGATTCCGGTGCGTTGAGCCACTTGATGAGGTCCCGATAGCGCAGCCCAAGGGACACATTTTCCGCACGAATCATGAAAGGTGAATCGCTCCAGACAGGAGAGGCCACTTCAAAATGGTTCAGGTTCAGGCGAACACCACCAATCAGCCTGAGTTTAAATTGAGGGTTGTTTTCATCTTGCTGCGTCAGTTGAATATTTCTTTCAAGTGTCTTGCTCAGCCACTGCTCGGCAGGTTTGGCTAAAAATGGCCATCCCATCAGTTCAAATACGCCAACAGCCAAAACAAGCAAGGCAAGCGCAGCCCATGCCACCAGTCGAAAAGGCTTTTGCTGATAAAGCTGTTTGGTAATCGGAGTTTTTTTCAACTGTTGTCCCTGATTCTTTGGTGCAAGAATTGTGTTGCTGTTTCGTACTTCCTGCTGTGGTTAACGCATACTAACGAGAAGCAGTCAACTTAAGTGGGTTGTACCCGTTATACGGAATATCAAAATTCGATTGGTTTCTTTTATTCAGGAAGTATGAAACATGAAAACACTGTTTTCCATGATGGCATTGATATTCGCTTTGAGCAGTTGTGCAGTGTACACCCCAGCCGGTTCAGTGGTGGTTGATCCAGGCGGTCATGGCGGTGGTGGTCATTGCCCTCCTGGTCAAGCCAAGAAAGGCAACTGTTAATAAGTGGTTGCCCAATGAGCGCTTACGTTGTGGGTCAAATCAAGATTCTTGATCCACTCAAGTGGCAGCAGTACCGGGACCAGGTGCCCGGTACTCTCGTTGCCTGGAATGCCGAATTGGTTTTTCGCGGGGTCAAGGCGTCTGATCTGGCCCTTCAAAATCCGTACACCGATATTGTTGTTATTCGCTTTCCAGACCTCGACGCGGCGCATGGCTGGTTTCAGTCGGATGCCTATCAGGCCCTGATTCCCCTGCGAGAGGCCGCTGCACAGGTGTTGTTGACTTCTTATGAGGCTTGAGTCAGTTGCTTGAAATGCAATTCACCGAAGTATTGAAGTTCTGGTTTGAAGACATCGAGCCCAAAGCTTGGTGGTCTGCCAATCCCTTGTTTGACGAACAAATTCGAATCAGGTTCGGGTCTCAACTTTCTAAAGCAGCCCAAGGGGAATGCTACACATGGCGCATTTCCGCGAAAGGTCGTCTTGCAGAAATCATTGTGCTGGATCAGTTTTCTCGCAATGTGCATCGCAACACCCCAATGGCTTTTGCTCAAGACCCCATGGCGCTTGCCCTGGCCCAAGAGGCGGTAGCCAAAGGCGTGTTAAACGAGTTTGATCCCACCGAAAGGGCATTTTTGTTGCTGCCTTACATGCACAGTGAATCAAAAGTCATTCACGTTCAGGCAGAGCATTTGTATCGGGAATGGGCACCTGAAAACAACTACAACTTCGAGCGTCGACACAAAGCAATTATCGATCGGTTTAGGCGTTATCCGCACCGAAACTCCATTCTTGGTCGGGATTCCACCGATGAGGAACTGGAGTTCCTCACGCAGCCGGGGTCAAGTTTTTAACCGAACACGGGCGCGCTTTTCTAGCCTCCGCGATTTGATCTCGCATTCAACACCTCAAAGAAGTACCGGTAACTCGCCCTGTCGTGCAGTTCCCCTTTGATTTGAATTGGTCCCCAATCTGCTTTTTGCGCTTCAGTCAACACCAAAACTGCCTCTTCCACTTCGGAATCTGTGGGCAGCATGGCCGACACAATGTGCACAATTTGTTCAGGGTGAATGCTCCACATGCGCGTAAAGCCGAAATCTCGTTTCGCGCGCTGTGCATCTTCAGCAGCCATCTCAGGTTGGCGAATATTGCGGGTCACATTGTGTGAAGGCACCTTGCCGAATCGGTGGCAGGCAGCAGAAATTTCAAGCTTGGCGCGGCGCACCAAGGGGTTTTCAAACTGACCAGGCGAATTCAGTGCAGTTTTGGGAATTGCACTGCGATGACTTGAAATAAAGTCCATGATGCCAAATGAAAGCGATTCCACCTCCTCAAGTCCTGCAATATTGTGTACCGCGGCCAATGCGCCATGGGTTTCAATCAAGACGTGCAAGGGCGGGGGTTCAACACCCGCTTTGGCGCATTGTTCGCGAATGCGGATGATTGCCAGTTTCACGTCATTGAAGTTTTCAGGCTTTGGCAACATCAAGTAGGCGGGCAATGGGACACCTTCACGCAACACAATTGGCAATTCCAGCTCGAACGCGGGGTCCTGAACCGGGTGCAGTCGAAGGCCAGGCCTGCGCGTTTCGCTGCCATATCTCGCGGAGAAATCAACAAGGCTTTGTGCCGCCCAAGTTGCAATTTCTGTAACCTGACCAACAACCGCACCGTCCTCCAGATCAAGCGTGATATCGAAGCAGGCGCCAATTTCCGCACGAATTTGCAAGGCCTTCTCAAAGTATTTCGGTCGGCCTGCGTAGTGGTCGCACACTGGCAAGTTCACCCGTGCATGGTCTTCGCTGTACAAAATGGTGGAAATGTTCGCCAAATCCAGGTTGTGCTTTTTCACGCGATATTCCTCGGTTGCAAATAAAAAAAGCCAGCATCTCTGCTGGCCTTTTTATCACGAATTGCCTGTGAATTACTTGCCCAGCAAGTGCTTCACGCCTTCGCGTTCTTCCATCAGTTCGTTCAGGGTAATGTTGATGCGCTCTTGGCTGAATGCATCAATTTCCAGACCCTTCACAATTTCAAACTTGCCATTGGCGCAAGTCACAGGGAAGCCGAATTGTGTGCCTTCAGGAATTCCATAGGAACCATCAGAAGGGATACCCATGGTCACCCACTTGCCGTTGGTGCCCAATACCCAGTCGCGTACGTGGTCAATTGCAGCATTGGCAGCTGAAGCGGCTGACGACAAACCACGTGCTTCAATAATGGCCGCACCACGCTTGCCCACTGTTGGCAAGAAAGTGTTGGCGTTCCATTCCTGGTCGTTGATCATGTCTTTTACAGATGCACCGTCGATTGTTGCAAAACGGTAATCGGCGTACATCGTGGGCGAGTGGTTGCCCCACACAGCCAACTTCTCAATGGAGGCAACTGGCTTGCCGGTTTTGGCGGCAACCTGGCTCAATGCGCGGTTGTGGTCCAGGCGCAGCATGGAAGTAAAGCAATTTGGGTCCAGATCGGGAGCAGATTGCTGTGCAATGTAGGCGTTGGTGTTGGCAGGGTTGCCTACAACAAGTACCTTCACTGTTGGCTTGGCGTTGTCGTTCAGTGCTTTGCCCTGAACGGTGAAAATTGCACCGTTGGCTTCCAGCAGGTCTTTGCGCTCCATGCCTTTGCTGCGTGGGCGTGCGCCAACCAGCAAAGCAACGTCAACGTCTTTGAACGCTGTCGCGGGGTCATCAGTGATCACCACACCTTGCAGCAATGGGAATGCACAGTCTTCCAGTTCCATGACCACACCTTTCACTGCGGGCAGGGCGGGGGTAATGTCCAGCAACTGCAAAATCACGGGCTGGTCTTTGCCCAGCATGTCGCCATTGGCGATACGGAACAACAAGCTGTAGCCAATTTGGCCGGCAGCGCCTGTAACGGCAACTCGCATTGCGGGTTTGGTCATGTCAAACACTCCAAAGGATTAAAAATCGAAGGCCATAGTTTAGCGCCAAACACTGACACCTTGTTGACTAACTTGGTGGATTAGAGGGGTTTAACTTTTAAAAGTCATCTATAAGATATAAGATACACAATAATCCGAAAAAACAAGATCGAGACACAATTTGCAATCCGTTAATCCTACGTTCAGCCCGCTTTATCAGCAAATTAAAGGTTTGCTGTTGAAAAGCCTTCAAGATGGCGAATGGAAGCCGGGTGAGCTCATTCCGTCCGAAACCGAGCTTGCCACACGCTACGGAGTAAGCCAGGGCACCGTGCGCAAAGCCATTGACGAGCTAGCCGCCGAGAATCTGGTTGACCGCAAGCAGGGTCGGGGTACTTTTGTTGCCACGCACAATGAAGCGAAATCCGAGTACCGTTTTTTGCGTCTTGCCGCCGACGAAGAACCCGGGGTCAAGCCCAAATCCACCTACTTGTCGGTAGAGCGTGTACGCGCCAGTTCACAAATTGCCAAATTGCTTGATATCAAACCCAGCGACTCCGTGTTTGTGGTCAAGCGTGTAATGCGTTTCGATGGCGTGCCCCGTATTTTTGATGAAATCTGGCTTCCTGCTTCTCAATACAAAGGTCTCACTCTCGAGCGCCTTCAGCAATGGAATTCCACCCTCTATGGTTTTCTTGAAAGCAGCTTCAATGTGCGCATGTTGCGCGCCAACGAGCACATCAAGGCCGTGAGTGCGCAGCAAGAGCACGCCGATATTCTGCAGGTCGGGGTAGGCACCCCTTTGCTGCTGGTCGAGCGCCTTTCAATGACGTATGCTGACAAACCAGTGGAGCTTCGTCGAGGTTGGTATTTGACCGACAAGTTTTCATACAGGAATGAATTGTATTGAATTGATACAAGTCTTTTGCGGGCAAAAGAATGCATTTGGACCTCTTAGCGCTCAAAATCAAAAATATCCCGCTTTTAGCGTTTGCTGATTTGGTTCAAAATATATCGTTGTCCGATATTGGTTTTTCTAAAGGATTCAAGCCGAAAGGCTTTGGGTTTTGGCCCGTTTTCCAATCACTTTTATAAGAACACGAGCATGTCAAACACTGTTGCGAAGAAACGTCCGGAGTACCGGAACATACATGTCACACAAATTCTGAAGTACAGGCTGCCTTTGGCGGGTAAGCTGTCGATTTTGCACCGCGTCAGTGGCGCTGTGCTGTTTCTGGCACTTCCTGTCATTCTTCTGCCGCTTTTCGACAAAAGCATCACCTCTGAACTCACTTTCCTTGAAATGCAATCGCTGGTCAGCAGCCCATTGGTCAAAATTGTGTTGTTGGGCTTGATCTGGTCGTATTTGCATCACTTCGCTGCTGGTATCCGTTACCTGGCGCTTGATGTTCACATGGGCACTGAAAAATACGCCGCCAGCAAAAGCGCCGGTATCGTATTTGCAGTCAGCCTGAGCCTGACCGCCCTGTTTGGCCTGAAACTGTTCGGAGTGTTTTAATCATGGGTAACAATATTGGTTCAAAGCGCCTTGTGGTCGGCGCGCACTACGGTCTGAAAGAATGGGTGGCGCAGCGCATCACGGCGGTCATCATGGCGGTATACACCATTGGCCTGTTCCTGGCTGTGTTGTTCACCCCCGATCTTGATTACGTGAAGTGGGTTGGTTTCTTCAACTTCACCGTGCTGTCGTTCCCCTTGGGCAAAATTCTCGCACTGCTGGCCATCTTGTCCCTGTGCTACCACGCCTACATTGGTATTCGCGACATCTGGATGGACTACGTCAAGCCCACCGGTATTCGTCTCTCATTGCAAGTTTTTACAGCGTTGTGGTTGCTTGGTGCAGCCGGCTACGCTGCTGACATTCTCTGGAGGGTCTAAAAGTGACTGCAGTTAAAACTTCCCTTCCTCGTCGCAAATTCGACGCGGTGATTGTAGGTGCGGGTGGCGCGGGTATGCGCTGTTCGCTCCAGTTGGCAGAGGCTGGTCTGAATGTAGCCGTGCTGTCCAAGGTATTCCCCACACGCTCACACACTGTGGCAGCGCAGGGCGGTATCGGTGCATCGCTGGGCAATATGTCCGATGACAGCTGGTACTGGCACATGTTCGACACTGTAAAGGGTTCCGATTACCTGGGTGACCAGGACGCGATCGAATTCATGTGTCGTGAAGCCCCCAAGGTTGTTTACGAACTCGAACACTTTGGCATGCCTTTTGACCGCAACCCGGATGGCACTATTTACCAGCGCCCATTTGGCGGTCACACAGCCAACTTTGGTGAAAAGCCGGTTCAGCGCGCTTGTGCTGCAGCCGACCGCACAGGCCATGCCTTGTTGCACACCCTGTATCAGCGCAATGTACGCGCGCGCACCCAGTTTTTCGTCGAGTGGATGGCGCTTGACATCATTCGCGACGCCGACGGCGACGTGGTGGGCGTAACCGCGCTTGAAATGGAAACCGGCGAAATGATGGTTTTGGAAGCCAAAACCACGGTGTTCGCTACCGGTGGCGCAGGCCGTATCTGGGATGCATCCACCAACGCCTTCATTAACACAGGCGATGGCATGGGCATGGCAGCACGCGCTGGCATTCCCCTGGAAGACATGGAATTCTGGCAGTTCCACCCCACAGGTGTAGCCGGTGCCGGTGTTCTGGTAACAGAAGGCGTTCGCGGCGAAGGCGGTATTCTGTTGAACAGCGAAGGCGAGCGTTTCATGGAACGTTATGCGCCTACCTTGAAAGATTTGGCTCCACGCGACTTCGTGTCTCGCTCCATGGACCAGGAAATCAAGGAAGGTCGCGGCTGTGGCCCCAACAAAGATTATGTATTGCTGAAGCTCGATCACTTGGGCGCTGACACGATCATGAAGCGTTTGCCCTCGATTCGCGAGATCGCAATCAAGTTCGCCAACGTCGATCCAATCAAAGAGCCAATTCCTGTTGTGCCAACCATCCATTATCAAATGGGCGGTATTCCAACCAATGTGTATGGTCAGGTTGTTGCGCCCAAAGTACCGGGTGGCGCCAGCGAAATCATCAATGGCATGTACGCCATTGGCGAGTGTGCGTGCGTGTCCGTTCATGGCGCAAACCGCTTGGGCACCAACTCATTGCTCGACTTGATCGTCTTTGGCCGCGCTGCAGGCAATCACATTGTGAACAGCAATCTGAAAGCCCGCAGTCACAAAGAGTTGCCAGCCGATGGCAATGATTTGACCATGGCGCGTGTCGACAAACTGATGACCTCGACCAGCGGTGAAAACGTGCGTGTAGTGGCCGATTCGATCCGCAAGGGCATGCAGTACCACTGTGGCGTATTCCGTACCACCCAGCTGATGAACGAAGGCGTGACAAAAATTGTTGATCTGGCAGCACAAGCGGATCACATTCACTTGAAAGACAAATCCAAAGTGTTCAACACCGCGTTGGTTGAAGCGCTGGAACTGGCCAACCTGCAGGAAACAGCAAAGGCCACCATGGTTTCAGCAGCAGCCCGCGAAGAAAGCCGTGGTGCGCACGCACACAGCGATTTTCCTGAGCGCGATGATGACAAGTGGATGCGTCACAGCCTGTGGTATTCCGAGGGCAACCGCCTGGACTACAAGCCAGTGAACTTGAAGCCAATGACAGTTGAAACCTTCCAGCCTAAAAAGCGGACGTTCTAATCAAGGTTACGAGGTACAGAAAATGAGTGAAAAAAGAATCGTACGTTTCGAAATTTATCGCTACGACCCCGACACCGGCGAAGCACCGAAAATGCAAAAGCTGGAAGTTGAGTTGGAGCCCACCGACAAAATGTTGCTCGATGCACTGATGCGCATCAAGAGCGATGTTGATGAATCACTGGCCTATCGCCGCTCATGCTGTGAAGGTGTGTGTGGGTCTGACGCCATGAACATCAACGGCAAAAATGGCTTGGCTTGTATCACGAACCTGCGCGACCTAAAGCAGCCGATCGTACTGAAACCGCTGCCAGGTCTTCCCGTGGTGCGCGACTTGATCGTGGACATGACCCAGTTTTTCAAGCAGTACCATTCCATCAAGCCATATTTGGTGAACGACACGCCTCCCCCTGAAAAGGAACGCCTGCAATCACCTGAAGAACGCGAAGAGCTGGATGGTCTGTACGAATGTATTTTGTGCGCCTGCTGTTCAACCAGCTGCCCGTCTTTCTGGTGGAATCCCGATAAATTCGTGGGGCCGGCCGGTTTGTTGCAAGCTTACCGTTTCATTGCTGACAGCCGCGATCAAACCACTGGCGAGCGTTTGGACAACCTGGAAGATCCTTACCGATTGTTCCGTTGCCACACCATCATGAACTGTGTGGACGTTTGTCCAAAGGGCTTGAACCCCACGAAAGCAATCGGCAAGATCAAGGAACTGATGGTGCGTCGCGCCGTCTAGAATCCTTGTTCGGATTTTTTTATTCAAATCGGGGTTGTGCACTGCAAAACCCCGTTTTCTTTGTTGTAGTTTATGGCTAATCAGAGTCATCAGGCGGATCCAACTCAACGTGCCCGTTTACGCTGGCGCGCCCGTAGAGGCCTATTGGAAAACGACCTGATAATCGAACGATTTTTCGACAAGCATGAAATGGAGTTAACCGATGACGACGTACAGGCTTTGACTGTGCTGTTTGAAGAGGTTGATAACGTGCTGCTTGACCTGTTCCTAGGCCGAAAAGAGCTGGAAGGTAGTCTGGATACGCCCGATGTGCGCAGGGTTGTCCAGATGATGCGAGAACTTTAATTTCAATCCATTAGAAGGAAATCCGATGAGCACAGAACACAAGGCCACGCTGTCTTTTTCAGACGGCACCCCTTCGGTAGAATTTCCCATTCACAAAGGTACCATTGGTCCTGATGTGATCGACATCCGCAAGCTGTACGGCTCGACCGGCAAATTCACCTACGACCCAGGTTTCCTGTCCACAGCATCCTGCAATTCGTCCATTACCTACATCGATGGTGACAAGGGCGAATTGCTGTACCGCGGCTACCCAATTGAGCAGTTGGCTCAAAACTGCGACTTCATGGACGTGTGTTACCTGCTGCTGAACGGTGAATTGCCGAATGTGTCTGAGAAAACGACATTCGACGAGCTGGTCACCAAGCACACCATGGTCAATGACCAGATGAACTTCTTCTTGCGCGGTTTCCGCCGCGACGCGCACCCCATGGCCGTGATGACTGGCTTGGTGGGTGGCATGTCTGCCTTCTACCCTGATTCGATGAACCTGCTGGACAAAAATCAGCGTGACATTTCCGCGATCCGTTTGATCGCGAAAATGCCGACCCTGGTGGCCATGGCCTACAAATACGGCATCGGTGCACCGAATATTTATCCCAAGAATGAACTGGGTTACACCGCCAATTTCATGCGCATGATGTTTGGCAATCCTTGTGAAGAATACAAAGTCAACGACGTGCTGGTGCGCGCCATGGACCGCATCTTCATTTTGCATGCGGATCACGAGCAAAACGCATCGACTTCAACTGTTCGTTTGTGCGCTTCCTCGGGAACCAACCCGTTTGCAGCGATTGCAGCCGGTGTGGCATGTTTGTGGGGTCCATCACATGGCGGCGCCAACGAGGCCTGCCTGAATATGCTGACCGAAATTCAAGCCAACGGCGGCGTAGAAAAGATTGGTGACTTTATCGCCAAGGTGAAAGACAAGGATTCAGGCGTGCGCCTGATGGGCTTTGGTCACCGCGTGTACAAAAACTACGACCCGCGTGCCAAGCTGATGCGTGAAACCTGCCACGAAGTGTTGAACGAACTTGGCTTGCACGACGACCCATTGTTCAAGATTGCCATGGCCTTGGAAAAAATCGCGCTGGAAGACGAATACTTCGTCAAGCGCAAGCTGTACCCGAACGTTGACTTTTATTCAGGCATTGTTCAAAAAGCCATTGGTATTCCTGTGCCACTGTTTACCGCCATCTTTGCCTTGGCCCGTACCGTTGGCTGGATCGCCCAGTTGAACGAAATGATTGCAGACCCCGAGTACAAAATCGGTCGTCCACGTCAGTTGTTCAATGGCGCAGCGCATCGCAACGTCAAGCCAATCGATCAACGTTAATTCGATGATCCATTAAAAATGAAAAGCCACCCTCGGGTGGCTTTTTTCATTTTCACCACATTTTTCACATTCATCCAAGACAACGCTTTAGTGCGCTTTCTCTAATCTGCTATCCTTTGGGCTTAACTCTTAAAACAGTCTTTTTGGCTGTTTTTTGCTATCTGGTTAGGGGCAGGGGCTCCACAAACCAGACGGGGAGTGCGGTTTAACCCACGTGTGTAGGGATTCGGTCCGATGGCAATAGCCAAGGTCGAGTCCGAACCCCACATCTTTGAAACGAGAAACTCGGAAAAAGGTGAAGCGCAAATGATGCGATCATTACAACAAAACTCGTACTTGTTCGGGGGCAATGCGCCCTATGTCGAAGAAATGTACGAGGCCTATCTGGATAACCCAGGTTCTGTGCCAGACAAATGGCGCGCCTATTTTGACCAAATGCAAATGGTACCTTCCGCTCACGGCGACGTGAACGAGAAAGACGTAGCCCATGCGCCGGTCGTTCAATCTTTTGCTCAACGCGCCAAAAAAGGCTTCTTGCAGCCGCAGATTCATTCTGCTGATCTGGAAGTGGCCAAGAAGCAGGTGCATGTGCAGTCTATTGTGGCTGCCTACCGTTTCCTGGGCTCGCGTTTTGCTGATCTTGACCCGCTCAAGCGTCAGGAACGCCCAAATATTCCAGAACTTGATCCAGCCTTCTACGGTTTGACCGAAGCGGATATGGACATCACGTTCTCTGCGACCAACACCTATTTTGGTCAAGACCAAATGACCCTTCGCGATATCGTGAAGGCGCTGCGTGACACTTATTGCCGCTCCATTGGTATTGAATACATGCACATCAGCGACCCCGCTCAAAAGCGCTGGTTGCAAGAACGCATGGAAACCAGCCTGGGCACCGCCCAACTGACTGCTGAAGAGAAATTGCACATTCTTGAGCGCCTTACTGCTGCCGAAGGTCTCGAACGTTATTTGCATACCCGTTATGTGGGCCAGAAACGTTTCTCACTGGAAGGTGGTGAATCGTTTATTGCTTCGCTTGATCAAGTGATTCAGCGTGGTGGTGCCAACGGTGTGCAAGAAACCATCATTGGTATGGCTCACCGCGGTCGCTTGAACGTGTTGGTGAACATTTTGGGCAAAAGCCCAAGCCAGTTGTTTGAAGAATTTGAAGGCAAGCATGCAGATGATTTGCCAGCCGGTGACGTGAAGTATCACCAAGGCTTTTCATCGGATGTGACCACCCCCGGTGGCCCCATGCACTTGTCATTGGCGTTTAACCCATCGCACCTTGAAATCGTGAACCCGGTGGTCGAAGGCTCCGTGAAAGCTCGCCAGGAACGTCGCGGCGACAAAGAGGGTAAGCAGGTATTGCCAGTGCTGGTGCACGGCGATGCTGCCTTCGCCGGTCAGGGTGTCGTCATGGAAACCCTGAACCTGGTACACACCCGCGGCTACGGCACGGGCGGTACGGTTCACATTGTAATTAACAACCAGATCGGTTTCACCACTTCGGATCCTCGCGACAGTCGCTCGACTTTGTACTGTTCAGACGTCGTGAAGATGATTGAAGCACCCGTATTCCATGTGAATGGTGACGATCCCGAAGCGGTTATTTTCGTGACTCAATTGGCGCTTGATTTCCGCATGGAATTCCAGCAAGACGTGGTGATTGATATTGTGTGTTTCCGTAAATTGGGACACAACGAGCAAGACACGCCTGCAGTTACCCAACCCTTGATGTACAAGAAAATTGGTCAGCATCCAGGCACTCGTACTTTGTACGCTGAACGTTTGGTGATGCAGGGTATTTTGAAGGACGACGGCGCGGACAAGTTGGTTGCAGATTTCCGTGCTGCCATGGACGAGGGCAAGCACAACCGTGCTGACCCAGTGCTGACCAATTACAAGAGCAAATTCGCTGTTGATTGGTCACCTTACCTGAACAAGAAGTGGACTGACGCGGCTGATACGTCTGTGCCAATTTCTGAAATCAAGCGTTTGTCTGAACGTGTTACTACAGTGCCTGAAAACTTCAAGGTTCATCCCTTGGTGCAAAAGGTGATTGCAGACCGCGCCGCCATGGGACAAGGAGAAACCTTGCTCGACTGGGGCATGGGTGAGCACTTGGCTTATGCTTCCCTGGTTTCATCCGGTTATGCCGTTCGCATGACTGGTCAGGATTGCGGTCGCGGCACGTTCACTCACCGCCACGCTGTACTGCATCATCAGGGTCGCGAAAAGTGGAGTGAGGGCACTTACGTCCCTCTTGAAAATATCTCTGAAGGTCAGGCGCCATTCACAGTGATCGACTCGGTGTTGTCCGAAGAAGCTGTGCTTGGTTTTGAGTATGGGTACTCCACAGCTGAACCCAACACCTTGGTCATCTGGGAAGCCCAGTTCGGTGATTTCGCCAACGGCGCCCAAGTGGTGATCGACCAGTTCATTTCATCCGGTGAAGTGAAATGGGGGCGTGCCTCCGGTTTGGTGATGATGCTGCCGCACGGCTACGAAGGGCAGGGTCCCGAACATTCTTCCGCGCGCATCGAGCGTTATTTGCAGTTGTGCGCCGAGAACAACATGCAAGTGTGCCAGCCCACTACGCCGGCACAGATTTTCCACTTGTTGCGTCGCCAGATGATCCGCTTGTTCCGCAAGCCATTGATCATCATGACACCGAAGTCTTTGTTGCGTCACAAGGAAGCCACTTCTTCTTTGCAAGACCTGTCCAAAGGTCACTTTCAGACTGTCATCGGTGATCAGGGCGAACTGGATTCCAGCAAGGTCAAACGAGTGGTGCTTTGTTCTGGTCGGGTGTATTACGACCTTATCGCGGCTCGTCGTGAGCGCAATATCAAAGATGTTGCGATTGCGCGTGTTGAGCAGCTTTATCCATTCCCACACAAGTCACTTAGCGCTGAATTGCGTAAGTATCCGAACCTGACTGATGTGGTGTGGTGTCAGGACGAACCTCAAAACCAGGGTCCCTGGTTCCAGATCCAGCACAATGTGTTGGAAAACCTGTCCGAAGGACAGCGTCTGGGTTATGCAGGTCGTCCGGCTTCAGCTTCTCCGGCCGTGGGCTATTACGCCAAGCACAACGAACAGCAGAAAGCGCTGATCGATGCTGCATTCGGCAAGCTCAAGGGTTTCGTGGTAACTAAATAAACACAGGAAGCGGGCAGGTCATGGTGGCCGCCCGCACTTGAACAAAGAATTCAAAAGGAAAATATTCCATGGCAATCGTAGAAGTGGTCGTACCACAACTGTCCGAATCTGTCGCCGAAGCAACGCTGTTGAATTGGTACAAAAAACCGGGTGACGCTGTCAAGCGTGACGAAAATCTGATTGACGTAGAAACCGACAAGGTGGTGCTTGAAGTGCCTGCACCTTCAGGTGGCGTAATCGTTGAAATTCTGTGCGAAGACGGTGCAACTGTTGTAGCAGGTCAGGTTTTGGCAAAAATTGACACCGAAGCTAGTGCCTCCGCAAGCGCGCCTGCTGCAGAATCTGCACCTGCCGCCGCCGCTCCAGCGGCTGCCCCGGCAGCATCGGCTCCGGCTCCTTCTGCCAATGTAGATGGTTCAGTGGCCATGCTAGCTGCAGCCAAAATGATGGCTGAAAACAATCTGAGTGCT
Source organism: Limnobacter sp. (assembly GCF_043511195.1). Classification (NCBI taxonomy): domain Bacteria; kingdom Pseudomonadati; phylum Pseudomonadota; class Betaproteobacteria; order Burkholderiales; family Burkholderiaceae; genus Limnobacter; species Limnobacter sp. The sequence goes on from NZ_CP121330.1 coordinate 2,004,161, forward strand.
GGTCAAATCGCAGGTTCTGGCAAAGATGGCCGCATCACCAAAGGCGATGTGATTGGTACCTTGAATGCACCTGCAGCAGCGCCTGCACCTGCAGCCAAACCAGCAGCTGCACCGGCTGCTGCCAAGCCAGTTAGTCTCCTGCCCGAGGTAAAGGCTCCGCTTGATCCTGCTACCTTGATCGAAGGTCGCCCAGAGCAGCGCGTGCCCATGAGCCGTTTGCGAGCCCGTGTTGCTGAACGACTGGTGCAGTCTCAGCAAACCAACGCCATTCTGACCACGTTCAACGAAGTGAACATGAAGCCGGTGATGGACTTGCGCAACAAGTACAAAGACAAGTTCGAGAAAGAGCATGGTGCCAAGCTGGGCTTCATGGGCTTCTTCGTGAAAGCTGCAGTGGCAGCCTTGAAAAAGTACCCTGTGTTGAATGCTTCTGTAGATGGCAGCGACGTCGTGTACCACGGCTACTTTGATATCGGTATTGCAGTGGGTTCGCCACGCGGTTTGGTGGTGCCGATTATTCGCAACGCAGATCAAATGAGCATTGCCGACATCGAGATGAAAATTGCAGAATTCGGCCAGAAAGCCAAAGACGGCAAGTTGAGCCTTGATGACCTGACAGGCGGCACCTTCTCGATTTCCAACGGTGGTGTGTTTGGTTCCATGTTGTCCACCCCGATTATCAACCCACCCCAGTCAGCAATTTTGGGTATTCATGCCACCAAAGAACGTGCCGTGGTTGAAAACGGTGAAATCGTGATTCGCCCCATGAACTACCTGGCCATGAGCTACGATCACCGAATTATTGATGGTCGCGAGGCGGTGCTTGGTTTGGTTGCAATGAAGGAAGCCCTGGAAGACCCAGCACGCTTGCTGCTGGAACTGTAAGGGGAATAGTCATGAGTACACAATACGACGTAGTAGTGATCGGTGCGGGCCCAGGCGGTTACATCGCCGCGATCCGTGCAGGTCAATTGGGCATGAAAGTGGCCTGTATTGAAGGCAATGCTTACGATGATCCCAAGGGCGAGCCGCGTTTGGGTGGTACCTGCCTGAACGTGGGTTGTATTCCATCGAAAGCTTTGCTGGCATCTTCTGAGGAATTCGAGAAGATTGCTCACCATGCGGAAGACCACGGTATCACTGTGACAGGCGCGACGATGGATGTGGCCAAGATGGTCAAGCGCAAGGATGACATCGTTGCCAAGATGACAGGTGGCATTCAGTACTTGTTCAAGAAAAACAAAGTCACGCCCATCAAGGGGTGGGCCAGTTTTTCCGGCAAGGTTGATGGCGGTTTTGAGCTGACAGTGAAAAGTGCCGCGGGTGAAGAGAAGGTGACTGCCAAGCAAGTGATTGTGGCCACTGGTTCCAAGGCCCGCCATTTGCCAGGTATTGTCGTTGACAACGAATTGGTATGCGACAACGAAGGTGCCTTGAAATTTGGCGCTGTGCCCAAGAAATTGGGCGTGATTGGTGCCGGTGTAATTGGTCTGGAGTTGGGTTCGGTTTGGCGCCGTTTGGGTGCTGACGTAACCGTGCTTGAAGCCATGCCTAATTTCCTGGCCGCTGCCGACGAAGGTGTTGCCAAGGAAATGCAGAAGATCTTCACCAAACAAGGCTTGAAGATGCACATGGGTGTCAAGATCTCCGATGTGAAGGCCAGCAAGAAGGGTGTTTCAGTGGCCTACACCGATGCAGATGGTGCAGCCCAGAAGCTCGATTGCGACAAGTTGATCGTGTCGGTAGGCCGTGTGCCCAATACCGATGGTTTGAACCTGGAAGCAGTTGGCCTGAAAACCAACGACCGCGGTCAAATCGATGTGGACGCACATTGCCAAACATTGGTTGCGGGCATTTATGCAGTTGGTGATGTAATTCGCGGTGCCATGCTGGCGCACAAAGCCGAGGAAGAGGGCGTAATGGTTGCTGAAATCATGGCGGGTCAGGCCGGCCACTGCAACTATGACACCATTCCATGGGTTATTTACACCTCACCTGAAGTGGCCTGGGTTGGTAAAACCGAGCAGCAGTTGAAACAGGAAGGCCGCAAGTACAAGGCAGGTCAGTTCCCGTTCATGGCCAATGGCCGTGCGCTGGGGCAAGGCGATTCACAAGGCTTTGTGAAAGTGCTGGCCGACGCCACTACTGACGAAGTTTTGGGCGTTCATATCATCAACAGCCATGCATCCGATCTGATTGCAGAAGCGGTGATGGCGATGGAGTTCAAAGCTTCTTCTGAGGATATTGGCCGCATTTGCTATGCACACCCCAGTTTGTCTGAAGTAGTTAAGGAAGCGGCTTTGGCTTGCGACAAGCGTCAACTGAACGGTTAAACTCAGACTGACGTCGACCCCAAACGGCTGGTGAATTGCTTCATCGGCCGTTTTTAATTCTATTGATTCAAACTCATCATCGTGAACGTTCAGGAACATTACAAACAAACTTTGGCCGAACGGGGTTACCAATCGGATGCTGCACAGCAAAAGGCCGTGGACCGCATGCAGCTTTTCTATGATGAGTTTGTGGAATACAAAAAGGCGCGCAGCAGTGTGATCAAGAAGTTTTTGAATCGCCCCGCTGTACCCAAAGGCTTGTACCTGTGGGGCGGAGTTGGCCGTGGTAAAAGTTTTTTAATGGATTGCTTTTACAACTCGGTCACTGTTCAGCGCAAAATACGTTTGCACTTTCATGAGTTCATGCGAGGGGTGCATGCAGAACTCGATGACCTGAAAGGTGTTCAAGATCCGCTCGACGAGGTGGCGGCACGCATCGCCAAACGTTATCGCCTGATTTGTTTTGATGAGTTTCACGTGTCGGACATTGCCGATGCCATGATTCTTTATCGCCTGCTCGATGGCTTGTTTGCCAATGGCGTTACGTTCTTGATGACTTCAAATTACAAACCCGACGATTTGTACCCGGACGGCCTGCACCGCGATCGTTTGCTGCCCGCAATTGCTTTGTTGAACAAGCAGCTTGATGTGATCAATGTGGATGTGGGGGTCGATTATCGCCGCCGCACATTGGCGCAATTGAACACCTACCTGATGCCGTTGACTGAAAGTGCAGACATTCAATTGACCGACGATTTTAATCGTTTGGCTGAAGTGGCCGACGAGGCTGCCGAGTTGCAAATCGAATCGCGCGTGATCAAGGCAGTGCGCCGTGCGGGTTCAGTGGTGTGGTTTGACTTCCCCACCTTGTGTGGTGGCCCCCGCTCACAAAACGATTATCTGGAAATTGCCAGTCAGTTTCAAACCGTCATTCTAAGTGGCGTACCCAAGATGGGAGCTGGCATGGCGTCGGAGGCGCGCCGATTCACCTGGTTGATTGACGTGCTCTACGACCACAAAGTGAAGTTGATCATGTCGGCAGCAGTAGAGCCGGAAGAACTTTACACCGAAGGTGCCATGGCGCATGAGTTCTTCCGCACGGTGAGCCGCATTGTTGAAATGCAATCAAAAGAGTACCTGGACTCACCGAAGCGAAACGCCGTTCGCCTTTGATCTGCGCTTATTTGCTTCCCTTCGCCTTTGCAAACGCGGCAGCAAATGCATTGTTCGCAAATCCGGAGCCCGGTTGTGGTGCGCCATTTCCACCACGCCGATCGCCTCGAGAGTCACCTGCACGGTTGGCTTGAACTTGGCGAGCGGTATTTTGCCCTGGTGCAGCTTTGGGCACATCGTCGCCCATTTTCATGGTCAACGAAATCCGCTTGCGTGGAATGTCGACCTCAAGCACTTTCACTTTGACAATTTGACCGGTCTTGACCACGCTGTGCGGGTCTTTCACAAAGGTATTCGACAAGGCAGACACGTGCACCAATCCATCCTGGTGCACACCAATGTCGACAAAAGCACCGAAGTTCGCCACGTTGGTGACCACACCCTCAAGTGTCATGCCCGGTTTTAAATCGGCCATGGTGTGTACCTTGTCGTCAAACTTGGCGGTCTTGAAGCTGGGGCGCGGGTCACGGCCCGGCTTTTCAAGTTCGATCAAAATATCCTGAACGGTGGGTAAACCGAACCGGTCATCCACAAACTCGGTGGGTTTCAGCTCTTTCAGCGCGTCTCGATTGCCGACCAGGCTGCCCACTGGCTTCTTAACCTTGGACGCCATTTTCTCCACCACAATGTAGGCCTCTGGGTGCACCGAGGATGCATCGAGAGGATTATCGGCACCGTGAATACGCAGGAAGCCCGCCGCTTGTTCGAATGTTTTGTCACCGAGTCGTGGCACTTTGCGAAGGTCTTCGCGGCTTTTAAATTTGCCGTTGCTGTTTCTGAATGAAACCAGTGCTTTGGCCACTGATGCGTTCAAGCCCGATACGCGCGACAGCAATTGCTCAGACGCCGTATTCACTTCTACACCCACCGCATTGACGCAATCTTCAACCACCGCGTCAAGGCGTCCACTCAACTGGCGCTGATCCACATCGTGCTGGTATTGACCCACACCAATTGATTTCGGATCAATTTTTACAAGCTCCGCCAAGGGGTCCTGAAGTCGGCGTGCAATTGAAACTGCACCGCGAATGCTGACATCGAGATCGGGCAATTCGGCTGATGCCAAGGCTGAAGCGGAGTAAACCGAGGCACCTGCTTCACTGACCATGACTCGGGTGGCTTTGAGGTCTTTGTGTTGGGCAAGCAAGTCGGCAGCAAGCTGATCAGTTTCCCGGCTGGCCGTTCCATTGCCGATCGCAATCAATTCGACATTGTGTTTCATGCAAAGCGCTGCCAGCAGCGCAATCGATTCATTCCATTGGCGGCGCGGCTCGTGTGGGTAAACAGTGGCGTGTTCAACCACCTGGCCTGTGCTGTCTATCACGGCCACTTTCACGCCAGTGCGAATACCCGGGTCCAGGCCCATGGTGGCCTTGCCACCGGCTGGCGCCGACAACAGCAGGTCTTTCAGGTTTTTTCCAAACACGGTAATGGCCTCGGCTTGGGCTGCGTCACGCAGCGTACCGATCACCTCACTTTCCAGGGAGCTGGCTAATTTGATTTTCCAGGTCCAGCGGCATGTTTCATTGAGAAATTTACCTCGAGGACTGTCATTGCGTTCAATGCCATGCAATCGCGCGATTTCTGATTCGAAGGGATGGGGCGCGCGCGGGCTCTCGGCTTCCCACACCTCTGGTAAATCCACTTTTAGCGTCAAGAATCCTTGCTCGCGACCGCGAAGCATGGCCAACATGCGGTGCGACGCGGTGCTGCTCAAGGCTTCTTGATGTTCAAAGTAATCTTGAAATTTGATTGCTTCGCTGGCTTTTTCAGGCACTACAGCGGCGCGAATAGCGCCCTCGGCTTTCAAGCGACTTCTTAAAAGAGCCAACAAAGCTGCGTTCTCGGAAAACTGTTCAGCCAAAATGTCACGTGCACCGTCCAGCGCCGCCTTGGTGTCATTAATTTGATGTTCGGCATTCAAGTAAGCCGCGGCCAATTCTTCAGGCACTGCTTGCTTGTTTTCAAAGATTTCATCAGCCAGTGGCTGCAGGCCGGCTTCACGGGCAATTTGGGCACGCGTGCGGCGCTTGGGCTTGTAGGGTAGGTACAAGTCTTCCAGCGTTTGTTTGTTTTCTGCTTGTTCAATTGCGGCTTTGAGTTCGGGTGTCAGTTTGCCCTGGCTTTCAATGGATTCCAGAATACTGCCGCGTCGGTCTTCCAGTTCACGCAGGTACACCAGTCGTTCTTGAAGGTCGCGAAGCAGTGCGTCGTCGAGCCCGCCCGTGGCCTCTTTTCGGTAACGGGCAATGAAGGGTACAGTTGAGCCTTCGTCCAACAAATCCACAGCTGCCTTGATTTGTGATTGCGCGGCACCCAATTCTTGGGCCAACTGGGCGATAATTCGATTTTGAACAAGCGACATGGATTCTGATCTATGAGTTTTCAAAGTAAGCAGGGCATTGTGCCACAGCTTGTGAAGTCCTTCGGGGTTAGGGTGCAAGGCCTGTTCACCCGCATTTTGCCAGCTTCGGCCTTGTTGCTGGCAGCTTGCAGCACGATCCAACTTCAGGCAAGTAAACCCCAAGCGCCAAATACGCTTGACCAAGCACGAGCCTACGTGGCTGAGCGTGAAAAACAACTTGAGTACCTGGAGTACGAGTTGAACGAACAGTCACGCGCCTGTTACAAAAAGTTTTTTGTATCCAGTTGCCTGGACGATGTGCGTTTACAAGGCGCTCAAATTCGCAGGGCACACCTGGAAGTTCAAGGTCAGGCCGAAGACATGATTCGTTTGAATGAGTATGCGAATCGACGCGCGAGAACACCAAACTAAAACAGGCCGCAGAACGGGTGATCCACTTCGGGTAGATTGTTTCCAGCCTTCGTTCACTTGCGGCTACAATGTTCACAACACCGAGCTGGTTCAACCTGAATGCCCATGGTCCACACTGAAGACATTGAATCGATCAAGCGACGAATCGTAGAACTGCAAGTCGAGCACCGCGACCTGGATCAAATAATTGCCATGCTCACGGCGCAGGCAGGTTTCGATCAGCTACAGGTTCGCAGGTTGAAAAAGCGAAAGTTGCAAATCAAAGACTCGATTACGCTGCTCCAAATTCAGCTTGAACCCGATATTCCCGCCTAACTTTTACACCTAAACGCACCTGTATCCTGCATGTTTGATTTTTCTGAACCCTTGAACGAGGCATTCGCCCCTGGTGGCGCTTTGGCTCGCCGTTTGCCTGGGTTCAGTGCACGCGAATCACAAATCGAAATGGCACAAGCCGTGGGGCAGGCCATTGAGAAACAAAGCGCTTTGGTTGTCGAGGCGGGCACAGGTACAGGCAAAACCTTTGCGTATGTCGTGCCTGCTCTGTTGTCGGGTCGCAGGGTATTGTTGTCCACGGCCACCAAAACTTTGCAAGATCAGTTGTTCAACAAAGACCTTCCGCTGGTTCGTGAAGCCTTGGGGGTGCCGGTTAATGTGGCTTTGCTGAAAGGCCGTCAAAATTATGTGTGCCATTTTCACCTTGAGCGGGCTTTAAAAGAGGCACGTTTGCCGTCGCCGCGTGAAGTGGATCATCTTCAAAAAGTGAAACTATTTGCTGGCCGCACTCTCACGGGTGATCGCGCCGATTGTGCAGGGGTGCCCGAGGATTCCGCCGTGTGGAGCTGGGTAACTTCCAACAAAGACAACTGTTTGGGTGGCGAATGCCCCAATGCCTCCGAGTGTTTTGTGAACAAGGCGCGCCGGGATGCGCTGGACGCAGAGGTGGTTGTGGTGAATCACCATTTGTTTTTGGCCGACCTTGCGCTGAAAGAAGAGGGAATTGCAGAATTGCTGCCCGCCTGCGATGTAATCGTATTTGACGAAGCACACCAGTTGCCAGATATCGCGACAAGCCTGCTTGGACAGGCGATATCCACAGCCCAGTGTCAGGAGTTTTTGCGTGATGTACTCATTGAAGGCCGAACTTCCAGTGCGGATGCTGGCGATTGGGACACCGTGCTCCGCCCCATGGAGCTTGCCCTGAAGGAAATTCGCCGAATCGTAGGTACCGAGATTGATTCAGCGCGGTTCACGCATGCCCAGTTTTTGGCCTTGAATGGCGTGGCTGCCGTGTGCGCTGACTTTGAAAGTCGCCTGGAGGGCTTGATTGAAATGATCAGCCCATTGTCGGTGCGCAATGAGTCGTGGGTGAAACTGATGGGCCGGGCAAGCGAGCTGTGCCTGCGCTGGCAAGATTGGTTCTCGCCCGCAACCGCGCAAGCCGATGAACAATCTGTGCGATGGGTGAGTGTGTCTACCCATGTGGTTCAGTTCTGTGATTCACCACTGGATGTATCCAATGCATTTGCCAAGTTGTATGCCGAACAGCCCAAAGCGTGGGTGTTTACCAGTGCCACCTTGAGTATCAAGGAAAGCTTGCAGCACTTCACCTTGCAGGTGGGGCTGGATGATTGCCAACAGCTTTTGTTGCCCAGTCCTTTTGACTATGAGTCGCAGGCATTGCTGTGTGTACCCGACAATCTCCCGTTTCCAAACGAGCCCCAATTCAGCAAGAAGTTGTGCGAAACGGTGTGGCCGTTGCTGCAAGCCAGTGAGGGCGGCGTGTTTTTTCTGTGCACCAGCCATCGCGCGGTCAAGCAAGTGGGGGAATACCTGCGTGAACGCATTGAGAAGGACGAGCTTGATTGGAGCTTGTTGGTCCAGGGGGAAGCATCCAGGGCCGAGTTGCTTGAACAGTTCCGGGTGTTGAATAACCCGGTTTTGGTGGGGGCCGCCAGCTTTTGGGAAGGTGTGGACATTCGGGGTGAAGGGCTGCGCTTGGTCATTATCGACAAGTTGCCGTTTGCACCACCTGATGATCCTGTGTTTCAAGCCAAAAGTGAGTTGATTAAAAACCGCGGTGGCAATGCGTTTCAGGATCTGTCATTGCCCGATGCTGCCATTGCGCTGAAGCAGGGAGCCGGCCGCTTGATTCGTGACGAATCAGATTGGGGTGTATTGCTGATTGGCGACCGTCGCTTGGTAGAAAAAGGCTATGGCAAGCTGCTTTGGCGTAGTTTGCCCCCGTTCAAGCGCACACGAGAATTGAAAGTGGCTATTCAGTTCATGACTGACAAGCGCCAAAAATAAAAAAGGATCCGCGAAGGATCCTTTTTTATAAAACCAGAAGAGTGTTTACTCTTTCCAGACCTGCCACCACTTGGCTTCAACCTTTTCCTTTTCTGGAAGATCCATATCCCAGTAAGGGCTGTCTTTGAAGTTCAGGTTGATCACACGCTTGGTGTCTGCCGCCAAGGCGGTCATATTCAATTTCTCGTAGCTTCTCAGGCTGATAAACAGGGCTTCCTCGATGGAGGGTGTCTGTTCGAATCGACGAACCACTTCCTGAGCCCGGTTAACGGCGGCCAGGTAGGCGCCACGCTTGTAATAATAGCGGGCCACATGCAACTCGTTTTGCGCCAGTGCATTCACCAGGTATTGAAGGCGAGACTTGCTGTCGTCGTAATATTTGCTCTCAGGAAAGCGACTGACTACTTCCTTGAACGCATCAAATGCTGCGCGTGTTCCTTTCGGGTCGCGAGCACTTTGATCTTCGCCAGACAGCAGTGCAAAAATGCCTTTGTCTTCGTTAAAGCTGATCAGACCACGCAGGTAATACACATAATCAAGGTTTTGGTGGTTGGGGTACAGCTTGATGAAGCGGTCGGTCGCTGCCAAAGCCTGGGCATTGTCGCCAGACTTATAATAGGCAAATGCGGTGTCAATTTGAGCTTGCTGCGCAAAACGGCCGTAAGGGTAGCGCGCTTCCAGCTTTTCCAGCAATTCGATGCCGCGTTCGTAGTTGCCCACATCAATTTCTGCTTTGGCTTCCTCGTAAAGGCGGGCAGGGCTCCAACCCTCGGTTTCATCGAATTGTTTTGCCGAGCCGCAGGCAGCCAGTGCGAAAATCAACGCGGGGATCAGGAATAACTGCGATAATGTGCGCAGCCAAGTATTGCGCGGGGCCAATGTGGTTTTGTTCATGTGATTTCGAAACCCGAAGTGTCCCTGTTTGATCATCTATGGTTTTCCATTATATCGGGCAAAGCCCGTGCTGCCCACCGGCGGCATACTCAATTGAAAGATTCGATTTTAATTTATGACCTCCCAAATTCACGACGACGCAGAAAGCGCGCAACCCGATCAACCTTTGCAAGCCCGGGTGCCTATGGAACTGGGTGGTTCTCGCTTGGACAAAGTGATTGCCGAGTTGTTCCCGCAGTATTCCCGTTCCCGCCTGCAGGGCTGGTTAAAAGAGGAGCGGGTGCTGGTCAATGGCGTGGCCGCAGCCAAAGGCAACCAGAAAGTACAAGGCATGGACCGCATCGCGCTTAGTCCAGGGGTTCTTGCCCACATGCAGGCATTGATACCTGAGGACATGGGCCTGGACATTGTGGCGCGCACCCAGGAATACACAGTGGTCAACAAGCAGGCGGGTTTGGTGGTTCACCCTGCGCCTGGGCACTGGACGGGTACCTTGATGAATGGTTTGTATCACCTTGACCCCGAATTGATCCACGTGCCCCGTGCGGGTATTGTTCACCGTCTGGATGCCGACACCACCGGCCTGATGGTGGTGGCTCGAACTCAGGAAACCCAGGTGAAGCTGGTCCAGATGCTGCAAGCCCGAATTGTAAAACGTGTGTACTTGGCCATGGTGTGGGGGCGCATTGCCAACTCGCTAACTGTGAACAACCCCTTGGGCCGCGACCCGCGCAACCGCTTGCGCATGGCTGTGGTTGATCATGGCAAGCCCGCAGTCACTCACTTTACCCCGGTAGCCTTCGGTGAACTGCTTGAGGTGCCGGTCACTTTGATGGTGTGTCGCCTTGAAACGGGGCGTACCCATCAAATTCGCGTGCATGCACAGCATGCAGGTTTTGCCTTGGTGGCCGATCCTGTTTATAAAATCAGGGGGGCTGGCAGTCATTCGGCGTTAAGGCTGTCGTCCATCGAGCTTCCAAATGGAGAAAAGTTTGAGCGCCAGGCCTTGCATGCCACGCATCTCAGCTTTCCCGACCCGGCTCATTTTCATGTGCAGGGCACTGATGAAGCTGCAGAAGATTGGGATGAAAGCCTTGGCAACCATGAATGGCCTGAATATGTGGCCAAGGCCCCAGAGGACTTGCGTTTGCTGGGAGAAATGGCTGGCATAGACTTTCACAGCGACGAGGTCGAAGAGGCTGTGCTTGAGGAAGCACACCAACACAAGGCCTCGGTGCTGGCGCGATTTGATGACGATGATGACCTCGAAGAAATCGAATAAATTCCTGCCATTGGCCGAAATCGGTCCAAACTGGTTGGGGGTGAAGGTGTGTGTAACGCAAACCGGATTCGGCGATCCTGCCTTTGACACTGGCCCTTTTGGTTTCAATTTGGGTACACATGTTGGAGACGAACTGGATGATGTCGAAAACAGGCGCAGCGTTGTTCAGCAGGAAATGGGTGCCGCAGTTCTTTGGCTGAATCAGGTGCATGGGTGCGATGTATTTGATGCCAGTCTGTTAACCAATTCACATGGCCTTGGTGCCATGCCACCAAGTGCTGATGCCTCTACATGCGTCAACAGCAATGTTGCTTTAGCCATCATGACCGCAGATTGCCTGCCTGCTGTATTTGCCGCCTTTGATTATTCCGGCAAAGCCATCGGTGTTGCCGCAGCACATGCAGGTTGGCGGGGTTTGCATGCTGGCGTACTACAGGCCACAGCCAAAGCGCTGGGTAATGCGTGCAATGTGCCGATGGGTCAGATCAAGGTTTGGTTGGGACCGGCAATTGGACCGGAGTCGTTCGAGGTGGGTTCTGAGGTATTGAATGCCTTTGTCCAGAAAATCACCACATCCTCAATGTATTTCAAACCCGCTGGGTCTGACGGAAAATTTCTGGCGAATATCTATGGTCTGGCTCGTTGCGTGCTTGACGACCTGGGTGTAGGCAAAGTTCAGGTTGGCGATTGGGACACGGTCACTGATTTACGTTGGTTTTCTCATCGACGGGGGCAACAGCAGGGTGTTCCTTCTGGGCGTTTTGCGACACTAATTCGGCTTCTTCCTGAGCAAGTCGTTTAAGCCGCCTCGACTTTGTTCCCATCAAATAAGCCAGCACTGCGCAGGGCAACGCCCCGTAAAACAGAAAAGTGACAATGCCTGCCACGAAGTTTGTTTCAGTGGCTGCCATCAAGGTAACCACATACATCCAGCCAATAATTACGATGTACATCTTTTGTGAACTCTAGGGTGAAACGAATACACTGGAGATGGTGCATGAAATTGGGCTCATCAGCAAACAGTAAGGGTCAGAGGCATACAATTATTTGACAAGTCAAAATGTTGCGGTGCACAATATACAAAAGGCCGACGAGCCAAGGGAGCGTATTGCGCCCGCAAAGGAGAGGAAGGTGAACAAACAAATACCAGACTTTAACGAAGTCTTCGGTCAGCTATTGCCTGTTGCAGAACAAATGCAGCAGCAGATGCAGGCCCAGTTTCAGCAGGCCATGGGTGCCTTCGGGCAACTGGGGCCAATCCCGGGATTGCAAGCCTCAGTGCCGTTACAAAATGCAACCATGGGAGCCATTCAGCCATTCATGAATTCGATCATGGGTGCTTGCCAGGCTGCACTGACCCAAATCCCGGTGCATTCACTGGGGCAAATTCAAACTGAATACGCTGCCGAGTTGTCCGCATTGCTGGCTTCGGCGTTTTCCAATTTACCCAATCCCGAGTCCAAGGCCACACAGCCTGTATCTCTTGACACCTGGATTCAGGGTGACAAGCGCTTTGCTTCACCCGATTGGCACGACCACGGTGTGTATGAGTTCACTGCGGCCATGTATTCGCTGAACGCACGGTTCACGAAACGTATTGTTGAACTGGTGCCCGACAGCAGTCCTGAAAAACGCAAGGTTGAGTACGCCGTTGAGCAGTTTGTCGATGCACTGAGCCCTTCCAATTTCTTTGTTACCAATCCGGAAGCGCAGAAAAAATTGCTGGAGAGCAAAGGTGAAAGCCTGACACAGGCCATTCAAAACCTGATGGCAGACATGCAAAAAGGTCGCATTTCACAAACCGATGAAGATGCGTTTGAAGTGGGTGTGAATGTAGCCACTACACCTGGTGACGTGGTGTTTGAGTGCGATTATTTTCAACTGCTGCAGTACAAGCCCACCACTGAAAAAGTGGGTAAACAGCCCATGTTGTTTGTGCCGCCGTGCATCAATAAATTTTACATTCTCGACCTTCAACCCGCCAATTCGCTGGTTAACTTCGTGGTTAGCCAAGGCCACACTTTGTTTCTGGTGTCCTGGAAAAATCCCACCGAGGCTGAAGGGCATTTCAGTTGGGATGGCTATGTTGAAGATGGCGTAATCAAGGCCATTGATGTTGTCAAAACCATCACCAAACAACCCAAGCTGAATGTGCTTGGTTTTTGTGTGGGCGGCACGCTTTTGGCAACGGCTTTGTCGACATTGGCCAATCGCGGTGACGACAGTGTCAACAGTGTCACGTTTTTGACCACCTTGCTCGACTTCACCGACACTGGCGCCTTGGGTGTATTTGTGGACGAGGAGCAGGTCAAGGCGCGGGAAGAAAGCATTGGTCAGGGTGGGGTTATGCCCGGCAAAGATTTATCAAGTGCTTTTTCCTCGCTGCGCCCAAATGATTTGATCTGGAATTACGTGGTGAACAATTACCTGAAAGGTGAAAAGCCACCCGTGTTCGATTTGTTGTACTGGAACAGTGACAGCACCAATTTACCGGGCCCCATGTTTGCTTGGTACCTGCGGAATACTTACCTGGAAAACAAGGTGTGCCAGCCGGGCAAAGCCATGGTTTGTGGCATGCCGGTTGATTTGGGTTTGATCGATGTACCTGTTTACATTTTGGCAACTCGTGAAGACCACATTGTGCCCTGGCGAAGTGCCTTTCAAACTAGCCATTTGGTGAGCGGTGAATCCAGGTTTGTGCTGGGTGCCAGTGGCCACATTGCCGGTGTTATCAACCCGGCCAATAAAAACAAACGCAATTACTGGGTGTGTGAAGGTGAAATTCCAGATACTCCTGAGCAATGGTTCAAGCAAGCCAAAGAAGTGCCTGGCAGTTGGTGGAATGATTGGGCGCAGTGGCTTGAGTCCATGAAAGGCGGAGAAGTGAAAGCGCCAGCAAAACCCGGCAATGCAAAATTCAAATCCATTGAGCCCGCACCTGGACGATACGTCAAACAGCGAGCCGTATAAAAACCTGTAAGGAGAGTTGACATGACTGAAGTTGTAATTGTTGCTGCGGGCAGAACCGCACTGGGCAAGTTTGGTGGATCACTTGCCAAAATTTCTGCGCCAGAGTTGGGGGCGCACGTGATCAAAGGTTTGCTTGAGAAAACGGGCGTGAAGGGTGAGCAGATTTCAGAAGTGATTCTGGGACAGGTGCTCACAGCAGGTTCGGGTCAAAATCCGGCCCGTCAGTCTGTCATCAAAGCGGGATTGCCGAACACTGTGCCTGCTCTGACAATTAACAAAGTCTGCGGTTCTGGCCTGAAGGCAGTGATGCTGGGCGCACAAGCGATTGCTTGCGGCGACGCTGAAATCGTGATTGCCGGTGGTCAGGAAAACATGAGTGCAGCGCCCCATGTGATGATGGGCAGCCGCGATGGTTTTCGCATGGGAGACGCTAAGCTGGTAGACAGCATGATCGTGGATGGCCTGTGGGACGTGTACAACCAGTACCACATGGGCATTACCGCTGAAAACGTGGCGGACAAGTATGGTATTCAACGTGCGGAGCAAGATGAGTTTGCGGTGAAAAGCCAGAACAAAGCTGAAGCTGCAATTAAGGCTGGCCAGTTCAAGGATGAAATTTTCCCGTTGAGCATTCCTCAGCGCAAAGGCGACCCCTTGGTGTTTGACACCGATGAGTTTCCACGCCTGGGCGCCACGCTGGACAACATGACCGCGTTAAAGCCCGCATTCAAGAAAGACGGCAGTGTGACTGCTGCTAACGCATCTGGTTTGAATGATGGTGCAGCCGCTGTGATGTTGATGAGTGCTGCGAAAGCGAAAGAACTGGGTTTGCCCGTGTTGGCGACCATTGCTGCCTATGCCAGTGCCGGGCTGGATCCCACGATTATGGGTATGGGGCCGGTCCCTGCTTCGAAGAAGTGCCTGGAAAAAGCAGGCTGGACTGCTGCTGAGCTGGACTTGATGGAAATCAACGAAGCTTTTGCGGCACAAGCATGTGCCGTGAACAAGGAAATGGGTTGGGATACATCAAAGATCAACGTGAATGGTGGCGCCATTGCCTTGGGGCATCCAATTGGTGCGTCAGGTTGCCGTGTGCTGGTAAGCTTGATTCATGAAATGAATAAGCGCGATGCCAAGAAAGGTTTGGCCTCATTGTGTATCGGCGGTGGCATGGGCGTGGCTTTGGCTGTCTCCAGATAGTATTCGGATAAATTCAAATCAATACAAATAAAGAAGGGATGTGAATCATGAATGAACCAAAAGTAGCGTATGTGACAGGTGGTATGGGTGGTATTGGAACGGCCATTTGCAAGAAGCTGTGTGAGTCGGGTTACCGTGTGATCGCAGGCTGTGGCCCCAATTCACCCCGCAAGGAAAAATGGCTGGGTGAAATGCGCAGCGCAGGATACGAGGTGTATGCCAGCGAAGGCAATGTGGCCGATTGGGACAGCACCGTGACTGCTTTCGAGAAAGTACGTGCCGAGCACGGCACGGTTTCCATTCTCGTGAACAATGCCGGCATTACCCGCGATGGCACTTTTGTCAAAATGAGTCGCGACGATTGGTCTGCCGTGATCGACACCAACTTGAACTCGTTGTTTAACGTGACCAAACAGGTTATCAGTGGCATGGTTGAGCAGGGCTTTGGTCGTGTTATCAATATTTCGTCGGTGAATGGTCAGAAAGGGCAGTTTGGGCAGACCAACTACTCCACAGCCAAAGCGGGTTTGCGTGGTTTCACCATGGCGTTGGCTCAAGAAGTCGCATCCAAGGGTGTCACTGTGAACACGGTTTCTCCGGGCTACATCGGTACGGACATGGTTCGTGCCATTCGCCCTGATGTACTGGAAAAAATTTTGAATACCATTCCGGTAAAGCGGTGGGGTACACCTGAAGAAATTGCATCCATTTGCGCCTGGTTGGCCTCTGAGGACTCTGGTTTCTCGACAGGCGCTGACTTTTCGCTGAATGGTGGTTTGCACATGGGTTAATCCTTGGTGCATTTTCGGCAACCAAGTGCCAAAAAGGCGGTATGATGTTGCACTGCACGTTGAAAAAGCGTGCAGTGCTTTGTTTTTTGTAAGTGCTTGTTTGTGCAAGGTAGTTTGACAAATTGATGCACCTGCAACCAGACCGTTCACCCACGCAGGTGCGGCGGCGTATAACACCACAAGAAAGAGATGAGAGGCATGGCTGACGCAACACGACTGATCAAGAAGTATCCAAACCGACGCTTGTACGACACTCAAACCAGCAGTTACATCACCTTGGGCGATGTAAAGCTATTGGTGCTGGAAAACGAAGGATTTCAAGTCGTGGATGCGAAAAGCGGTGAAGATTTAACCCGTAGCATTTTGCTCCAGATCATTCTGGAAGAAGAAACTGCAGGCGTGCCAATTTTCACTTCTCCCATGCTGTCGCAAATCATTCGGTTTTACGGCAATGCCATGCAGGGCATTATGGGTACATTCCTTGAGAAAAACCTGCAAGCGTTCATGGACATTCAGAACAGCTTCCAGGATCAAGGAAAAAATGTGGCGGATGGCAGTCAGTTTGCAAACCCGGAATTGTGGTCACAATTCATGAGTGTTCAAACGCCTGTGATTCAAAGCATGATGAGCAATTACATTGAACAAAGCAAAAACATGTTTGTGCAAATGCAGGATCAGTTTCAAAACCAGACCCGCAGCATGTTCACAAACTTTGGATTCCCAAACCCGGGCGAGTTTCCCGGCATGAGCGGAATGCCAGGCGCGCCTGGTATGCCCGGTGCCACCAAAGCAAAGCCGGACCCTACCAAAAAGTAACACCGAATATGCAAGACGAAACCTTCTCTGCCAAGCGCCCACCGAGTGTGGGCTTTGTTTCTTTGGGTTGCCCAAAGGCCCTTGTGGATTCCGAGCGAATTCTGACCCAACTGAAAGTAGAGGGGTACAACGTATCTGCCTCCTATGAAGGGGCAGACCTGATCGTTGTCAATACCTGCGGTTTTATCGACAGTGCCGTGCAGGAAAGCCTGGACGCCATTGGTGAAGCCATTCATGCGAACGGCAAGGTAATTGTAACGGGTTGCCTGGGTGCCAAAAACGGCAACGAGGGCAAGGAACTGATTACCAACTTGCACCCCAAGGTGTTGGCTGTTACTGGCCCACATGCCACTGAAGAAGTGATGCAGGCGGTGCACATTCACCTGCCCAGACCACACGACCCGTTCATTGATTTGGTGCCCGACCATGGCGTGAAGTTAACGCCCAAGCACTATGCCTATTTGAAAATTTCGGAAGGCTGTAACCACCGTTGCACCTTCTGCATTATTCCAAGCATGCGTGGCGATCTCGTCTCCCGTCCAATCGGTGAAGTAATTCGTGAAGCAGAAAGCCTGAAAAAATCGGGCGTGAAAGAATTGCTGGTGGTGAGCCAGGATACTTCGGCCTATGGCGTGGATTTGAAGTACCGCACTGACTTTGTGAATGGCCGCCCCGTAAAAACACAGTTTCAGCAACTGGCCGAAGAACTCGGCGAACTGGGCATTTGGGTGCGCATGCACTATGTGTACCCATACCCCCACGTGGACCGTGTGGTGCCGTTGATGGCGGAAGGTAAAATTTTGCCTTACCTCGACATTCCATTCCAGCACTCACACCCCGATGTGCTCAAGCGCATGAAGCGCCCCGCCAGTGGCGAGCGCAACATTGAACGCATTCGTGCCTGGCGCGAAACCTGCCCCGACATTACACTGCGCAGCACATTTATCACTGGTTTCCCTGGTGAAACAGAAGATGAATTCAAGCATCTGCTCGATTTCATTGAAGAAGCGCAACTGGACCGCGTGGGTGTATTTGCCTATTCACCCGTGGACGGTGCAGTGGCCAATGCGCTGGACAACCCGGTGCCGGAAGAAGTGAAAGAAGAGCGCCGCGCGCGTTTGATGGAACTGCAGGAAAAGATTTCACTGAGCCGCAACGAAGCCAAGTTGGGCAAAGTGATGCAAGTGTTGGTCGATGAAACCGACGAAGAGGGCATTGTGGCCCGCAGCAAAGCCGATGCCCCGGAAATTGATGGCAATGTGTTTGTACCCATGCCTGAAAACCCGGCCCAGAAGCCTAAGCCGGGCGATTTTATCAATGTGCTGATTGATGACTGTGATGAACACGACCTTTGGGGTCGAATTGCATAACAGAATCATTTAGCTGAATCGTTTAATAAAAAATAGGAGATAGAGCAATGACACGTGAAGTGGTAGTAGTAGCCGGTGTACGCACCGCAGTGGGCGACTTTGGTGGAAGTTTGAAAGATTTTTCCCCAACGCAGTTGGGCGCCATGGTTGTGAAAGAAGTGGTTGCACGCGCAGGTGTAAGCGCCGACCAGGTGGGCCATGTTGTGTTTGGCCATGTGGTTAATTCCGAGCCCCGCGACATGTACTTGTCTCGCGTGGCTGCCATTGAAGGTGGTTTGGACAAAACAACGCCTGCACTTACTTTGAACCGCCTGTGCGGTTCTGGCTTGCAAGCCATTGTGACTGCTGCGCAAAGCATTATGTTGGGCGATGCCGATGTCGCCATTGGTGGCGGTGCTGAAAGCATGAGCAAAGCCCCGTACATTTTGCCTGCTGCCCGTTGGGGTGCACGCATGGGCGACATGAAGGGCATCGACATGATGGTGGGTGCACTGCACGACCCATTCCATGTGATCCACATGGGTGTAACCGCTGAGAACGTGGCCAAAGAATTCAATGTAAGCCGTGAAGACCAGGACGCCTTGGCGGTTGAAAGCCACAAGCGTGCAGCCAACGCAATTGCAAACGGTTATTTCAAAGACCAGATCTTGCCGATCGAAGTAAAAACCCGCAAAGGTCCTGTTGTGTTCGACACTGACGAACACGTTCGTGGCGACGCGACTGTTGAGGGCATGGGCAAACTGAAAACCGTGTTCCAGAAAGACGGCACAGTGACTGCTGGCAATGCTTCGGGTTTGAACGACGGTGCGGGTGCTGTGCTGTTGATGGAACGTGGCGCTGCCGAGAAGGCTGGCAAGAAGCCCATGGCCCGTTTGGTGGCCTACGCCAACACGGGCGTTGAACCAACCATTATGGGCATTGGCCCCGTGTCTGCAACCAAAAAAGCCTTGGCAAAAGCTGGCTTGAAAATTGAAGACATGGACGTCATTGAAGCCAACGAGGCTTTTGCTGCGCAGGCTTGTGCCGTAACCAAGGAATTGGGCATGGACCCGGCCAAGGTGAACCCCAATGGTTCAGGTATTTCAATTGGCCACCCCATTGGTGCCACAGGTGCAATTATTACCGTGAAAGCATTGTACGAATTGCAGCGCATTCAGGGTCGTTACGCACTGGTGACCATGTGTATTGGTGGCGGTCAGGGTATTGCGGCGATTTTTGAGCGGATGTAATACTCAGCGGTATTGCCGCGTGATGAGGTTTGGGTGTTCTGCCCAAACCTCTGTTCGCTGATCAGCTATTCGCCTCAAACCACTTGCAGATGCTATCCAACCCACCGTGGTTGATACAAAAGTCTGTTTTCACCTGCACCACTGGCTTGGCATGAAACGCCACGCTGGCGCCGGCAATTTCCATCATTTTCAGATCGTTGGAACCATCGCCCACCACAATTGCGCGCGAGGGCTCGCAGCCTAAGAGTGCGCAGGTTTCCAGCACGGTTTCACGTTTCACTTCTGCATCCACAATGGTGCCCAACACGCGGCCGGTCAAGTGTCCATCGACAATTTCGAGCGTATTTGATCGGGTGTAATCCAGCCCCAATACTTCCTTCATTTTGTCGGTGAAAAAGGTAAAACCACCACTGACCAACAGCGTTTTCCATTTGTTGGCTTTGGCATAGGCAATCAGCTCTTCTGCCCCTGGCGACAAGCGCAGGCGTTCTTCAAATACAGACTGCAGGCAGCTTTCCGGTACGCCTTTGAGCAAAGCCACCCGGCGGTTCAGGCTTTCGGAAAAGTCTTTGATTTCACCCCGCATGGCGGCTTCGGTAATTTCAGACACTTCCTTTTTTTTGCCTGCAAAGTCTGCAATTTCATCGATGCATTCAATCGTGATCAGCGTGCTGTCCATGTCCATGGCCAGCAATTTGAATTCATTGGCCTGAAACTCGGATTCCAGGATTGCAAAGTCGAACTGGTGCACACGGCTTAATGGCCGCATGGTGTCGGTAATGGCTGCTTTGGGCAGTGTGTAGGCCTCAGGAATTTCAATGCAGGCTTGTTGGTCTTGAACTTCAACGCCCAGTGTGGGCAGGCTGAGTGCATCAAGCGCGGTGTGCACCTGGGCGGTGGTCAATGTTTTGGAGGAAAAGAATAGTCGGCTCATGGTGTGCTCTCCGTGGGTTGCGCGGATTCTACCTTGTCGTTTGCGGAAATTTCACCGGCGGGCTCTTGAAGTTGTGCCAAGAGTTTGATTGAGGGTTCGTGACCCTGTTGCGCCGCAAGGTTCAACCATTGTAACCCCAAGGGCTTGTTGACTGGAAATCGGGTTCCCTCATAGAGCAGATTGCCTAGCAGGTGCATTGATTCAACCAATCCCTGTTGCGCTGCGGAATTCAACAATGCCAACACTGCCGGGTCTTCTGGTTGAAGGGGCACTTCATTTTTCAGGACAAGCTCGGCCAATTCATGACTGGCTTGAGGGTGATTCAGGCGCGCAGCACGACGCAACCAGAACATGCGGTCTTCACCCTCAAACTTGCTCAACCAGTAGCGTGCGTTGGCGTCGTCTGCATTGGCCAATGTGTAAAGCAGGCGCTTTTTTTGTTCGCAGAATTCGTTTTTGGGGCAGTAAACTTCTTCCTTGCCCTTGTCGAGTCGTTGCAGCGCATATTGGGTGCACGGCAAGTACACTTCAGCACAAGAATCCAGGTGTTGCTGGGCTTCAATTTTGCTGTGTCCGAATGGGCTTTCCAGGTGACTTTCCAGAACGGTTTGTGAGTACAGCAATTGCGACGGGCTGTGTTGGTCTCGGGATGCACGGCGCAACCAACCCAGGCCTTCGGTCAGTTGTTTGCTCAGGTCTGGCTGGCTGGCATTGAAGACATCAAGCAACAGCAATTGGCCCAAATAGTATTGGGCAGGCGTGTGGTTTTGCATGGCCGCTTTCCCCAGCCAAACGCGTGCGACCTTCAGGTCGCGTTCCACGACATCACCACGCAGGCGCATCAATCCGAGTGCGGTTTGCACTTCGGCATCACCTGCTTCGGCCTCGGGCAACAAGGCCTTGTAGACTGCCAGGCCAGCGTCGCCTGAATCAGGGTTTTGTGCTTGCACCTTGCCTGAGATTAAAGCGCTCCCGAAAAGGAGAGCCGCGCCCAGCAGGCGAAACCAAGTGAATTGTGTGCCAGCGTTGTAGATCATGTGGGTTCAGGCCAGTTGTTTGATCAAACCTTTAAGAAACTGTACACGGTCGCTGACTTTCGGGAAACTGCGTGTAATTCTTAAACGCTCGGCGCCGGCCAGTTTCATGTCTTTTTCTTTTTGAATCATCAATATGATTTTGCCTGCATCCACATTCGGTTGCGCATCAAATTGCACAACGGTTGCGTCTGTTGAGCTGTCAATTTTTGCAATGCCCAGGGGTTTGGCCAAAATGCGCAGGCGGTGCGTTTCAAGCAGTGCTGTGGCAGCTTCAGGCAGTTTTCCAAAGCGGTCAATCAGTTCTTCCTGAACCTCTGAAATGAAGTCCATTTCTTCGGTACTGGCCAGGCGCTTGTAGAGGGTCAGGCGTTCATGCACGTCGGGGCAGTAATCTTCAGGCAACAAAGCCGGCGTGTGCAGGTTGATTTCTACTGTGACGTTCAGTGGTGCGGTCAAGTCGGGTTCTTTGCCAGCGCGCAAACTACGCACAGCGTGGTTCAGCATGTCGGTGTACATTTGAAAGCCCACCTCGTGCACATTGCCGCTTTGATTGGCACCCAATACCTCGCCAGCACCGCGAATTTCAAGGTCGTGCATGGCCAGATAAAAACCGCTGCCCAGGTCTTCCATCATGGTGATGGCTTCAAGGCGACGCTCTGCGTTTTTACTCAGGCCTTCTTCGTTGTTCACCATCATGTAGGCATAGGCTTGGTGGTGCGAACGGCCAACGCGGCCACGCAACTGGTGCAGTTGCGCCAGGCCGAATTTGTCGGCTCGGTGAATCACGATGGTGTTGGCTGTGGGTACATCAATGCCGGTTTCAATAATGGTGGTGCACAACAACAGGTTGAATCGCTGTTGATAAAAATCGCGCATCACGCGTTCAAGGTCACGCTCATTCATTTGCCCGTGCGCAATACCGATACGGGCTTCCGGCAGAATTTTTTCAAGCGCCTCACGGCGATTTTCAATGGTATCGACCTCATTGTGAAGGTAGTACACCTGCCCGCCACGTTTGAGTTCGCGTAGTACAGCCTCGCGAATTACGCTGTCAGTTTCACGGCGCACGAAGGTTTTAATCGACAGGCGGCGCTGCGGGGCAGTGGCGATTACGGAGAAATCCCGAATGCCTTCCATGCTCATGGCCAGTGTGCGTGGAATGGGTGTCGCGGTAAGCGTCAGTACATCCACTTCAGCACGCAGGTTTTTCAAGGCCTCTTTTTGGCGTACGCCAAAGCGGTGTTCTTCATCAATAATCACCAGCCCAAGGCGCGAGAACTCAACTTCTGAGCTGAGTACTTTGTGCGTGCCAATAATGATGTCGGCTTTGCCGGTATTGATCAATTCAACTGCATCGCGAATTTCTTTGGGTGATTTGAATCGGGACAGTTCGACTACTTTCACGGGCCAATCGGAGAAGCGATCGGAGAAGGTTTGGAAGTGTTGTTCGGCCAACAGCGTTGTGGGGGCCAGCAGCACCACTTGCTTGCCATCCATTACACTGACAAATGCAGCGCGCAATGCCACTTCGGTTTTGCCAAAGCCCACATCGCCACACACCAAACGGTCCATGGGGCGGGGCGAGGTCATGTCGGCGATTACCGCGCGAATGGCAGCGGCCTGGTCGGCTGTTTCTTCGAAGCCGAATTTTTCAACAAAGGCTTCGTAGTCGCCAACGCTTAGTTTGAATTCATGGCCCTTTCGCAAGGCGCGGCGAGCATACAGGTTCAACAATTCAGCTGCGGTGTCGCGCACCATTTTGGCAGCTTTCTTCTTGGCTTTTTCCCACTGGCCTGAACCCAGTGCATGCACGGGTGCATTTTCCGGGTCTGCACCGCTGTAGCGTGCGATCACGTGCAACTGGGCTACCGGCACAAACAGGTTCGAACCGTTGGCATATTCAAGATGAAGGAATTCAGATTCGCCTTCGCCAAGGTCCATGCTGATCAGGCCTTTGTACCGGCCAATACCATGTTGTTGGTGCACCACTGGGTCGCCGATTTTCAGTTCCGACAAATCACGAATCATTGATTCGACGTTGCTTTGCCGTTCTTGTTGTCTGCGTGCGCCGCGGCGGCGTGGGGAAAGCGAGAACAATTCTGCTTCAGTAACAAACGCAATTTGCGCTTCAAGCCCGCGGTGCACGCCAAAGCCTTGGTCCAGTACTGCGGTACACAGCACAAAGTGTTCGCCACTTTCCAGTGCACCTTGCAGTGTTTCGGTTTGGTGGGGTTTTAGCTTGTGTTCAAGGAAATACTGGTTCAGGGTTTCTCGACGACCATCGCTGGGGGCCACCATAATCACTTGTTTGTAGCTGCCAGCTCCAGTGCGTTCTATCAGGTTGCGGAATTTGAAAACAGGATCATCTGCTTTTCGGTCGGCAGCCAGGTCGGGTAGCAGTGCGCCGCTGTATTCTGGCACCAAAGCATTTTTGGATGCCGACAAATTCACGCGCGCCGCATTTTCGAAACTGCTGAAAAACTCATTGGCATTCAGGTAAATTTCGGAAGGCCGCAGTATTGGGCGCTGTATGTCTTTCGACAAGAAGTCGAAGCGGCTTTGCGTGTCAGCCGCGAAGGTCTGAAGCGCTTGGTCTACATCGCCATGCTGAATAAACACCAGTTCTTTTTGAGGCAGGTAGTCGACCAGGCTGGCCGTGTTCTCAAAAAACAGAGGCAGGTAATATTCAATGCCAGCGCTGGCCACACCGGTGCCCATGTCGCGGTAAATGCCAACTTTCGAGGGGTCGCCTTCAAAGCGTTCTCGCCACTTGCTACGAAACTGCGCGCGGCTTTGTTCATCCATCGGGTATTCGCGCCCGGGGAGCAGGCGCATTTCGCGAACCGGGTAAAGGCTGCGCTGGGTGTCTACATCAAATGTTTTGATTGATTCGATTTCATCATCAAACAAATCAATGCGAAATGGCAGGGCTGTGCCGGTGGCAAACAAATCGATAATGCCGCCGCGAATGCAATACTCGCCAGGGGTCATCACCTGCGACACATGGCTGTAGCCGGCGATCGTCAACTGCTCGCGCAGTTTTTTTTCATTCAGTTTGTCGCCTGTTTTGAAATAAAACGTACTGCCCGCCAGAAAAGAAGGCGGCGCCAGTTTTTGAATGGCTGTGCTGGCTGCGGTAATCAGTACGTCCAGATCGCCCCGCTGTGTTTGGTACAAAGTGGCCAGTCGTTCAGACACCAAATCCTGGTGGGCGGACAAACTGTCGTAGGGCAAGGTTTCCCAATCGGGCAGGTAATGCACCTTCAAGCCTGGAGCAAACAAGGCAATTTCTTCTTGCAGGCGGGTTGCATCGTGCGGGTTGGCGCAGGTGATCAGGCACAGCTTGCCCTGTTCTTGGGCCTGTGAACACAATTGGGCCAACAAAAATGCATCGGCGCTGCCGGGTGGGTGCGCCAAGCTGAGCCTGTGGCCGCCGGTTAACTGAAAAGAAGAAGTAAAATATGACAGCATAAGGTTTGCCCGCTTGGATACTGCAACCTTGCTGGTTTTCCAGTGGGCGTCAAGTTCGGGTTTTGGGTCGATGAATCAAGGCCCGTATTATACGGCGGCAAGTGCCCGCATAGGAACAGGCTTTCATGGCAAGAACTGCCAGGTTTTTTGGATTGGTGCCTGCTGGTGGCGCGGGGAATCGCTTTGGCGGAAATATCCCCAAGCAATACGCCATGCTGGGCGCAAAAACAGTGCTCGAGCGCAGTGTGTCGGCCTTGTTGGCTGATCCACGCGTGGAAAAGGTATTTGTGGTGGTGGCTCGGGATGATTCGGCAGCCCAGGACTTGTTTGCCGGGCATGCCAATGTGAAGTGCCTTCCGGTAGGGGGGCAAGAGCGAGTCAATAGCGTATTGAATGGCTTGAATCATTTGCTGGCGAACTTCCTTGTCGCTGAAACCGATTGGGTTTTGGTGCACGACGCTGCTCGCCCCGGTTTAAGCGCAGCTGCCTTGAAAAGATTAATCGATGAAGGCAGTGAGCACATTGCAGGGGCCTTGCTGGCGTTGCCGGTGGCCGACACCTTGAAAAAAACCAGTGTGGCTGAGGGGGGCGAGGTGATCGCCCAGACCACGGTGCCCCGAGACCAATTGTGGGCTGCGCAAACGCCGCAAATGTTTCGGGCACAGGCTCTTGCCATGGCCATTTCCGAGTGTGTGTACAAAGGTGCCAAACTGACCGACGATGCCAGTGCAATCGAAACCCTTGGAATTGGTCCCCTGATTGTGCCTGGGCATATTGAGAATATGAAAATTACCCAAGCTGATGATTTGCAGGTTGTGGCCAGGTTGCTGAACTTGCAACAGGAGGACTCTGAATGAGTGAAATTAATCGCCTGCGGGTGGGGCAGGGTTACGACGTTCACCGCTTGGTCGAAGGACGCAAGTTGATTTTGGGAGGAGTGCACATTCCTTCCGAGCTCGGCTTGTCAGGTCATTCCGATGCAGACGCCTTGTTGCATGCAATTACCGACGCAATTTTGGGTGCCTGCGCTTTGGGTGATATCGGTACTCATTTTTCTGACACCGATCCCCAGTTTGAAGGCGCAAACAGTGGTGTGCTGTTGAAGAAAGTGATCGATCTAGCGAATTCCAAAGGCTTCTCGCTGATCAACATTGATTCCACCCTGATTTGTCAGAGCCCAAAACTTGCGCCGCACATGGCGGCCATGCATGAAAGCTTGAGCGGCCTTTGTGGTTTGCCACTGGATGCCGTCAATATCAAAGCCAAGACCAATGAGAAGTTGGGTTATCTGGGACGGAAAGAAGCCATCGAAGCTCAGGCTGTGGTCTTGATGGTAAAGGGCCGTTGATGACGTCTCGTTTTCTATTGGCAATCAGCACCAGTTCGGGCGTGGCCAGGGTGGCCGCCGCTGCAGAACCCTTAAGTCCACTTGATTTGGCAGGTGAGTTGTTCAGCTTTGAAATCACCGATTACAAAAGCCAGTCAGCCCAGCTGTTGCCGCTGATCCAGGCGCATTTTCAAAAAGTGGGCTTGAAGTCGACCGAATGTGTCGCCATTGCGGTAGATATTGGCCCTGGTGGATTTACCAGCTTGCGAACAGCTTGTGGTGTTGCCCAAGGTTTGGCAGTGGCGTGGAAAGTGCCCACCGTGCCGCTGAGCAGTTTTGAATGCATGTTGCCCTTACCCTTGCCAACCAGGCCTGTAACGGTGCTAACGGATGCGCGTTTGAATGAAATTTATGCCGCAACCCTTGAACGCCTGCCGTGCGGCACGCAGTGGGTGCAGCCGCCGCATTTGTTGCCGATCTCGATATTGCAAACATTAGAAGGCGAGGTCGTTTGCGATTCGCAATTGTTTGCGCAAATTACGTTGGCAAGCGACAGCGTGAAACAGGGCGAGGTGTCTGCAGTGCGCTTGGGGCAATTGGCATGGCAAGCATTTGCGGCGGGGCGGGTTGCTGGGGCAATCGATTGCCAACCTTTGTACGTTCGCGACAAGGTTGCGCAAACCACCACTGAACGATTGGCGTTGAAGCATGGCGTTATTTAGTATTCGACCCATGACGGAGGCTGACGTGCCTGCTGTAATTCTGGTTGAAAACCAGATTTACGAATTTCCGTGGACTGACCGTAATTTTCTCGATTCCTTGCGGGCGGGATATCACATGCATTGCATGTGGCTCAACGAGGAGCTGGCTGGTTACATCGTGATGATGCATGTGGTTGATGAGTATCACTTGCTCAATATTTCCATTCGTGCTGACCTGCAAGGTTTGGGACACGGCAAACATTTGTTGCAGTGGGGCATTGGTCAGGCCAAACTGGCCAGTGCAACAGGCATGTTGCTGGAAGTTCGGCCCAGCAATGTCGCTGCAAAAAATCTCTATGAGAAACAAGGGTTCAAGTTGATTGGTGCACGCAAAAATTATTACCCGTCTCAACTGGGGCGAGAAGACGCCCTCGTGATGTTCAAACGATTTACAGGCATGCTGGAATGACAAACGCACGTACCAAGGCCAGCCTGTTCAATGCAATGGGCTTGGGCCCGGTTTGGGAATTGAAAGCAAACGAGACTCCGCAGGTGCAGGTTCCGGCTATTCCTGCGCAAGGTGTGCATCAGGAACTGCCCTCGCTGAAGTCATTGCAAAACACGGTTGCCAATTGCAAGAAATGCAGCTTGTGTGAAACACGCAAGCAAACGGTGTTTGCTGATGGCATTGCGCATGCACCTTTAATGGTCGTGGGAGAAGCCCCTGGCATTGACGAGGACGCTGTGGGTTTGCCTTTTGTAGGCAGGGCAGGGCAATTGCTTGACCGCATGCTGGCAGCAATCTCGGTGAGTCGTGCAAACAATGTATACATCGCCAATGTGTTGAAGTGTCACCCACCTGGCAACCGAAATCCCGAGTCGGCTGAAATTGCAGAATGTTCGCCTTACCTGGTGGAGCAAATCAAGGCCAATGATCCAAAAGTATTGTTGTTGGTGGGGCGTTTTGCGATTCAAACCTTGCTGAACAGCAAAAAACCAGTGGGCGAACTTCGTGGTCAGGTTCATCGAGTGACCCTGGACGGGCTCGATATTCCAGCGGTGGTGACTTACCACCCGGCGTATCTCTTGCGCAGGCCCGAAGAAAAATCGAAGGTGTGGGACGATTTGTTGTTATTGAAACAACAGGGCATTATTTAATTCGCGGTTTATTATTGTGGCATGCCCACGGGGCGGTCTTCGCCAATGCGTGCTTCCACATTGAACAGCCGTTGGTTTCGGCGATGCCAAAGAATCACCATCATCATGGTGGCCATTACAAACCCGCCGAACATTAAAATCACATTGTTCACATGCACGTCAAAGCTGATCAAAATGGCGTAAATGCCAAGCATGGTCAGTACGGAAATATTTTCGTTGAAGTTTTGAATTGCAATGGAGCGACCCGCGCTCATCAGCACATGACCGCGGTGTTGAAGCAGAGCGTTCATGGGCACCACGAAAAAGCCGCTAAGCGCGCCGATCACTGTAATTAGTAGGTAGGCCATGCTTTGGTTGTTTACCAAAACCATGGTCATGCAAACAATACCCATCAAAATACCCATGGGCAGTACCACCATGGATTTTTTCAAGGGAATCAGTTTGGCGGCTGCCACAGCACCCGCCGCTACACCAAAAGCACAAACACCCTGCAGAATCGCACCTTTATCCAAGGGCAATCCCAAAGCACTTTCAGCCCACTTTAAAACGATGAACTGCAGTGTGGCCCCGGCACCCCAAAACAGCGTGGTGACCGCCAATGAAATTTGTCCAAGTTTGTCGCCCCACAACTGCTTTACACAGCCGTAAAACTTGCGAGTCATGATAATGGGGTGGTTGAGTTGGGGCTCGTAACGTGCGCCCGTGTCTGGGATCTTGAAATTGAAAATGGCCGCAATCAGGTAGCCAGAAATGATCACGAAAATCGCTGCTTCGGCAGGCGTGTCCATATTGTCGGTGACGCCCGGAATATGAAGTTGCATCAAATACTGGCTTGTGCCCGGCGCAATCAAAATACCCCCGAGTACGGTGCCAAGAATAATGGACAACACCGTGAGTCCTTCGATCCAGCCGTTGGCCTCTACCAAACGCTCGTGTGGCAGCAACTCGGTCAAAATGCCGTACTTGGCGGGCGAGTATGCCGCGGCGCCCAAGCCCACCACTGCGTATGACAGCAGGGGATGCACACCAAAGAACATCATCAGGCAGCCCACAATTTTGATCGAATTCGTGATCAACATGACCCGCCCCTTGGGCAGAGTGTCTGCGAACCCGCCAACAAATGGCGCAAGAACCACATATGAAACCACGAAGAACAGTTTCAGCAATGGGGTCATCCAGTCAGGCGACTGAATTTGAAACAGCAATGCAATTGCTGCAATCAAGAGTGCGTTGTCTGCTAGCGACGAGAAAAACTGCGCCGCCATGATGGTGTAAAAGCCGGGTTTCATTCAACTTTGAATTGAGCGAAATCCATTTAGTGCGATTTCGCCGTTTCGCTACTCGTTCAACGGTGTTGAGGCGTTATATCATATCCAGATGCTTCACGTATTAAGCAATGCCTTTTTTACGAAGTTCGAGCCTACCCTTAAATCATCATTAGCCAGTCCATGCCACGACCCATACGTGCAGTGGTTAACCCTGCCGCCATCTCAGCCAATATCAATAGAATCAAGGAATTGCTGGGCAATACCTTGGTAATGTCCGTGGTGAAAGCCGACGGTTATGGGCATGGTCTGGAAAGAATTATCGATGGACTGCAGTATTCAGATGCTTTGGCCATTTTAGAAATTGAGGGGGCAGCACGCTTGCGCAGTTTGGGCTAGAACAAGCCCATTGTGTTGCTTGAAGGTTGTTTTGATCAGGCCGATTTGCTCAAAGCCATCGAATTGCGCTGTGACTGGGTTGTTCACAATCAAGATCAGTTGAATGATTTGGCAGGTTTGGAACCACAACTGTTTTTCCACAAACCCCGTATTTTTCTGAAGTTGAACACCGGAATGAACCGACTGGGCTTTCAGCCAGAGTCCGCCGCCGCAGCTATTTGCTGGCTGGATGAGTTCACCTTGAAGCACAACTGGCCAACCCCTGTCTTGATGACTCACTTTGCCAATGCAGATGAAGCCGAGCCCAGGGCTCGACTGCCTTTTGCTCAAGATCAACATCAAACCCTGATGCGCTTGAAGCCTGTACGTTGGCAAAGCAGTTTGGGAAATTCGGCTGGTAGTCTTAATTTTCCGGCTTTGGCGGGTGATATTGCACGCCCAGGTATCGCAATTTATGGCGCAACACCTGGTCCGAATGCCGCTGCCAATTATGGATTAAAGCCCGCCATGGTTTTCACCAGCGAAATCATTGCCATTCAACCCATTAAAAAAGGCGATACCGTGGGCTATGGCTCCCGGTGGCAGGCTGCCGAAAATGGCCGTGTGGCTGTGGTGGCCTGCGGTTATGCTGATGGCTATCCGCGCCATGCGCCCGATGGCACTCCCACCTATGTCGAGGGTCATGTTGCGCCCGTTGTCGGTCGAGTGTCCATGGACATGATGACCATTGACGTTAGCCACATTCCGAATGCCAATGTTGGCAGCACCGTCGAGTTGTGGGGCGAGCATATTCCGGTGGATGTGGTGGCCGATCGGTCTGGCACCATTGGTTATGAACTGCTGTGTGCAATTGCGCCCCGCGTGCCATTTTTTAAGTCTAGCTGTTAAAGGGACATGCCGTTTTGGCCAAGAGCAAAAGTCAGTATCAATGCACAGAGTGCGGCGCCGTATTTGCCAAATGGCAAGGTCAGTGCACCGATTGCAGCAGTTGGAATACATTGGTTGAGTCTGTGGTAAGTACTGCCGCGCCAACCAGGCACAGCCGTTTCGCGGCATTGGCCGCGCAAAGCAGTAGCGTTATCAAGCTTTCAGAGATTCAAGCGCAAGACCACCCACGTTTCAGCAGTGGTGTGCCCGAGTTTGACCGTGTGCTGGGCGGCGGAATGGTGCCGGGCATGGTGGTATTACTGGGCGGCGATCCAGGCATTGGTAAATCTACTTTGCTGTTGCAGTCAATGGTCACCTTGGCCAAAACAACTTCGGCCTTGTATGTCAGCGGTGAAGAATCTGCTGGGCAAATTGCCTTGCGGGCGCAACGCCTGGGGCTGGAACACACCAACTTGAATGTATTGACTGAAATTCAGCTTGAGCAAATTGTGGCTCAGCTTGAAACACACAAACCCCAGGTTCTGGTGATCGACTCCATTCAAACCCTGTACACCAGCGAGCTAAGTGCTGCGCCGGGCTCGGTAAGTCAGGTGCGCGAATGTGCAAGCCAGTTAACCCGACTTGCCAAGGCTTTGGGTATCACCACCATTTTGGTGGGTCACGTTACCAAAGAAGGCACGCTGGCTGGTCCGCGTGTTTTAGAGCACATTGTTGACACGGTGCTTTACTTTGAAGGCGACTCGCAGTCCTCGTTTCGCTTGGTGCGCGCATTCAAGAACCGATTTGGTGCAGTCAATGAGTTGGGCGTGTTCGCCATGACCGATCGTGGATTGAAAGGCGTGAACAATCCATCCGCGCTATTTTTGTCGCAAACCGCCGAATGGGTGGCTGGTTCCTGTGTCATGTGCACTCAAGAAGGCGCGCGACCATTGCTGGTTGAAATTCAGGCTTTGGTCGATTCCTCTCATTCACCTTCACCGCGCAGGTTGTCGGTTGGCCTAGAGCAGAATCGCTTGGCCATGTTGTTGGCGGTGATGCACCGCCACGCAGGTTTGCAGTTTTTTGATCAGGACATTTTTATCAATGCTGTGGGCGGCGTGCGAATTTCAGAACCTGCTGCCGACCTGGCCATTGTGTTGGCCATGGTGTCGTCCTTGCGGAATAAACGCTTGCCCAAAGAATTGGTCGTGTTTGGTGAAATTGGCCTGTCGGGTGAGCTGCGCCCAGCCCCGCGTGGGCAGGAAAGATTGCGCGAAGCAGCCAAGCTTGGTTTTACTCATGCCATTGTGCCGGCCAGCAATGCACCGAAACAGCCCATCGATGGCATTGAAGTGATTGGTGTCGACCGAGTCGAAAAGGCATTGGCTGCCCTGAGAGACAAGCTGGATTGTTTTTGACCCTGTTTTGACTTGGCGTTTGATTACAACGACAATTGCGCAGATAACAATAAATTCACTCTGTTGAGCGATCCATGTCCCAAAGCCGTTTGTTCTCGCCTGTTGTATGGGCCGCCGTTGGCTCGCTGCTGCTTGCCGCCTGTTCCCGTCCTGAAATAGACACCTCCGAAGTGATTCGGCCTGTGCGCGTAATGGCACTTCAAGCGGCCGGAAGTACCTTTGAAGAAAGTTTTCCTGGTCAAATTGAGCCTCGTATTCAAGCACGGCTGAGTTTTCAGGTGGGTGGTAAATTGACCGCACGCCTTGTCGAAGTGGGGGACAAAGTAAAGAAAGGCCAGGTGCTTGCCAAGATTGACCCCCAAGACTTAAGCCTTGCCTTGCAGGCTGCGCAAGCGCAGTTTGATGCGGCGGCGACTGAACAGGCTCAGTTGAAAACTGACCTGGAGCGTGCGAAAACCCTGAAACAACAAAACTTTGTCAGCCAGGCCGAACTGGATCGCCGCCAGTTGGCACTGGATGCCGCCAGTAGCCGTTTAAGCCAGGCACGCGCTCAATTGAGTACGCAGGCCAATCAACGCCAATATGGCGACTTGCGCGCTCCGGGCAGTGGTGTGATTTCCAGTGTGTATGTCGAAGTGGGGCAGGTAGTGGCACCCGGACAGGCTGTGGTGCAATGGGCTGATGAAAACGAAGTGCAGGTCAGCATGGCAGTACCCGAAAGCAGGGTTAGCGATCTTAAACCGGGGCAGGACGCACGTGTTTTGCTGTGGTCTGGCAAACAAGCCTTGAATGCCAAAGTCCGGGAAGTTTCACCGGTGGCCGATCCGGTTACACGCACTTTTGCTGTGTTACTGGACGTCGATGACCCATTAAAACTCTCGCGCTTTGGAATGAGTGCCACCGTGGAGTTCACTAAAGAGAGCAAATCCAATGCTTTCAAATTACCGATTTCGGCCTTGGTGGCAGAACACACAGGTGCCTTTGTGTGGGTATTCGACGAACAGCAAGGTGTGGTCAACAAAAGAGTAGTCCAGCCTTACGCTGTGTCTGAAAGCGACTTTCTGGTGAAAGAAGGGTTAAACAACGGCGACTTGATTGTCACTGCGGGTACGCATGTTCTGAACGAAGGCCAAAAGGTTCGCCGCTTCGTCGAATCCAGCGATCTTTCCAAATGAGAAAAATCAACCTTTCGCGTTGGGCGCTTGAAAACCAGCCTTTGGTTCGCTACCTCCTGGCGGTGTTTGTCTTTGCAGGTGTGGCCGCGTTCTTCTCTTTGGGTCAGGAAGAAGATCCGCCCTTTGTTTTTCGTGGCATGGTGGTGCGAGCCTACTGGCCAGGTGCCACAGCCATGCAAATGGGGCAACAGGTTGCCGATCCCATCGAAAAGGTGATTCAGGAAATTCCCTACGCGTACAAAATCCGGTCATATTCCAAGCCGGGTGAAACTGTGATTTTTCTTCAGCTTGATGACAGCGCACCCCCCAAGCAAGTGGCCGACATTTGGTACACCACGAGAAAGCGGGTCAGCGACATGGCAGGAACCCTGCCGCGCGGTGTGGCAGGGCCATTCTTCAACGACGAGTTTGGTGACACTTTCGGCGTGCTGCTTGCTTTCTCTGCGGATGGGTTCAAGTATGCGGAGTTGAAAGATTTTGTAATACAAGTGCGGCAGGAAATGCTGAAGGTCCCCGATGTCGCCAAGGTTCAGTTGTTTGGTGTTCAGCCAGAGAAGGTCTTCATCGACATATCGCATTACAAAATTGCGCAATTGGGAGTTTCTGCGCAAGACATCTTCAATCAAATCAACAGCCAGAATGCTGTGACCTCTCAAGGTGTTTTAAGCCTGGAAAACCAAAAAGTGTGGTCACGTGTTCAGGGGCAGTTTGAATCGATCGAAGACATTGCCAACACCCCGATTCGGGCGGGCAAAAATACACTGTTGCTCAAAGACATTGCCCATGTGCATCGTGGCTATCAAGATCCACCCGTTTCCAAAATGCGCTTCAATGGCAAAGAGGTGATCGGGCTCGGTATCTCCATGGTCAATGGTGGTGACATCATTCGCCTTGGCCAAGAGTTAGAGAAGGTGGAACGACGAATTCTCGCTGAACTTCCAATCGGTATTGAACTACAACGCGTTGCGGATCAACCCAAGTCAGTGAGCACCTCGGTCAGCGAGTTTGTGAAGGTGTTGATTGAAGCAATTGTGATTGTTCTGGCTGTCAGCTTTTTGAGCCTTGGTCTGCACAGCAAACCGTTTCGCATTGATACGCGACCTGGCCTTGTGGTTGGGTTGACCATTCCGTTGGTACTGGCGCTGACTTTCCTGGCCATGTCCTTTTTCAACATCAACCTGCACAAAATCTCCTTGGGCGCGCTGATTATTGCCTTGGGTTTGTTAGTCGACGATGCAATCATCGCAGTTGAAATGATGGTTCGCAAACTGGAAGAGGGCTATTCACGCTTCGATGCGGCCATATTTGCTTATGACTCCACCGCCATTCCAATGCTCACGGGCACGCTGATTACCGCAGCGGGTTTTCTGCCCATTGCTTTGGCTCAATCTGCAGCCGGTGAATACACCTACTCAATTTTTGCGGTGACTGCGATTGCGCTGGTGTTGTCGTGGTTTGTGGCAGTTATTTTTGTGCCCTACATTGGTTATTGGTTGCTGAAGAAGCCCAAGGACGGTGAGGGGCATTCCGAGGTATTTGACACCCCGTTTTACCAGCGATTCCGCCAGTGGATTGAGGTGTGCGTGAATCACCGCTGGATCACGATTGCAGTCACCGTGCTTGCGTTTATCGGGGGCGGGTATTCTTTCAAATTCATTGAACAGCAGTTTTTCCCTGATTCCAACCGCCTGGAGATCATGGTGAATTTGTGGTTGCCCGAGGGAACCGCATTTGAAGAAACAGAAAAACAGGCCATTCGCCTGGAGCAGTGGTTGGCCAATCAACCCGAAGTGCAAGGTTATGCGAGTTTTGTTGGCGACGGGGCACCGCGCTTTTACCTGTCGCTTGATCAAAAGTTTGTGCAAAGTAACCTGGCCGAACTGATCGTGATTCCCAAAACCTTCGAAGACCGTGAGGTACTTCGAGGCAAACTCAAAGAGCACCTGGAAAGTAGTTTTCCCGATATTCGTCCGCGAATTACCTTGTTGCCCAATGGGCCACCCGTGACCTATCCCGTTCAGTTTGTGGTGCAGGGCCCTGATCCGCGCGTGGTGCGTGTGGTGGCCGACAAGGTGAAAGAGGCCGTGGCATCGAGTGAATACACCCGCGGCACGCATGACAACTGGAATGAAAACATCAAGGTTATGAAAGTGGAAGTGGACCAGGCCCGTGCACGGGCCTTGGGAGTCAGCAGCCAAAGCATTGCCGAGTCCTCGCATGTTATTTTGTCGGGCGCCACCATAGGGCAGTACCGTGAAAACAACCGTCTGATCGACATTGTGTTTCGTAACCCCGAGAGCGAGCGCGACACCCTGGCTGAGCTCATGAATGCCAACGTGCCCACGGCAAGTGGCTCGTACGTACCCTTGTCACAGGTGGGCAAGGTCGATATGAGTTTTGAGCCGGGCGTTATCTGGCGTGAGGGTGGGGAATTCGCAATCACCGTGAAGGCCGATGTGGTGTCGGGTATTCAAGGCACCACGGTGGCTTTGGCCATGAACAAAGCCCTTGACCCCTTGCGTGCAGAGCTGCCACTTGGGGTGGGTGTGAAGCTGGATGGTCTGGCTGCCGATTCTGGCAAAGCCCAGCAGTCGATCATGGCCAGCGTGCCATTGATGCTGTTTATCGTACTTACCTTGCTGATGCTGCAGCTCAAGAGCTTCGGCAGAACCTTGCTGGTCTATTTCACTGGCCCACTGGGTATTATTGGTGCGGCTTTGGCTTTGATCATTACCGCACGCCCGTTTGGATTTGTGGCACAACTGGGTGTCATTGCCCTGTTTGGCATGATTATTCGAAATTCGGTGATCTTGGTAGACCAAATCGAACAAGACAGGGCAGCAGGCGTTGATCCGTTCGAGGCCATCATCGGTTCAACCATTCGGCGTTCGCGTCCAATTTTATTGACAGCCGCCGCCGCCGTGCTAGCCATGATCCCGTTGATGCGTTCCCAGTTTTGGGGGCCCATGGCCGTGGCCATCATGGGGGGCCTAATCGTTGCCACCTTGTTAACTCTGTTTTTCTTGCCGGCGCTTTATGCCGCAGCGTATCGGATACGCAAGCCAAGGTTGTGACCTGAGTAAATTCCTCACCACCTCAGCACTTGTGTGGTCCACGCGGTGCTGAATTTCTTGAAAGGGGTGATGATTTTTTGTTCGGTTAACATTTTGTTGCCTGCCGCCTCATGCACCTTCAGTTCTGCAACGCGCATTCTGAACAACGCCCGCAGTGGCCTGGCAAACAGGCGTTGGTCTGCCGGCATGGTTTTCCAGGCACCGTTGGCTTTCTCAAGCAAATGTTCGCCCACTTGCTGAAACAAAGACCTGGTGGCCTCACTGTGCTCCCTGCGTTTAAGTTGTTCGGCAGTTACGCCATGCTGGGCCAGCACATCAACTGGCAGTGGTTGAAACCCTTGGTCCAAGTACTTGGCCAGCCGAAGAAGCTGACACAGCTGGGTGGCGGTGGTCCAGAATTCCAGCAATTCAGTGCAATCTGTGTCGGAATCTGTAAAACGGGCTTGAATCACCTTGCCCCACGGTTTGGTCTCTTGCAGAACATCGTTGTGCCAATCCGCCAAACTGTTGTAGCGCTTGGGCTCGCAACCACTGGCCACGCTGTTGATCAATTCTCCCCAATGCTCAGGGGGTATTTTTGCAATCACTGGTTTTGAAATGGCCGTGATAACAGGGTGGGGGTTGCTGTTTTCTACCGCGTTGGCCAAGGCGTTTTGCCACCAGCCCAGTTTGACCTGTGTCAGGCCAGCCTCAAGCTGTTTCAGGCAAGCCTGGCGTAATTCGTGGTTCAGCGTAAAGCAGCCCAGCCAAAACGCTTTGAATTCATCGGTTTGAAACAGCGTTGCATAGTGCAGGGAGGCAGTTTCTCCACTCACTTTCTCGCGGCAGTAAGCAAGCGGATTTTCAAGAGATACAGCCATATCACCTTCTAAATGGGGGTAATGCAGTCAATAAATGACATTGTAAGGGCTTAAAAGTTAAAATCGGGCTATAATGCGCGCCTACATGCGGATGTGGCGAAATTGGTAGACGCACCAGATTTAGGTTCTGGCGTAGCAATACGTGAAGGTTCGAGTCCTTTCATCCGCACCACCCCTCTTGTGCCCCGGGTATATCGCTTCTGGGGCGGTCCAGTTTTACCAAGCCCCCGCCAAAGCAGCTTCATACTTGTGTAAGATATCGGCAATTGTAGAGCCTTTACGCCCATTAACCATCCCCTTGGCCAACCTCGCCAGGGCAACTAGTTCAAGAGTTCCAAATGACTGAAACAACCACCACTGCCAGCTCACTCGAGAAAACCATTTCCTTGAAGCTGTCGGTTGAAAAAATCAATGCTGAAGTTGAAAAGCGCCTGAAAAAGGTGGCTCGCACAGCTCGCATGCCCGGTTTCCGCCCAGGTAAAGTGCCCATGAAAATGGTGGTACAGAACTACGGCCCTCAAGTACATTCCGAAGTGTTGAGCGACGAAATCGGCCGCACATTCAGCGAAGAAGTTCAAAAGCAGGATCTGCGAGTGGCTGGTCAGCCCCGTATTGAAGCCGCCAAGGACGCTGCTGATGACGCATTCGAATTCAATGCGATTTTCGAGGTGTTCCCTGAAGTGAAGTTTGGCGACTTTGCCACGCTTGAAATCGAGAAAACAGTGGTTGAGGTTTCTGACTCTGAAGTGGACAAAACCATTGAAATTTTGCGCAAGCAGCGCGCAAACTTTGCCGAGGCCGATCGTGGCTCAGCAGAAGAAGACAAAGTAACTCTGGATTTCGTTGGCAAAATTGACGACGTACCCTTTGATGGTGGTACTGCTGAAGACTTCTCGTTTGTCATTGGCAAGGGCCAAATGCTGCCTGAATTCGAAGCCGCAGCAAAAGGCTTGAAAAAAGGCGAAGAGAAAACTTTTGATCTGGCATTCCCCGAGGATTACCACGGTAAAGATGTCGCTGGCAAAACTGCCCAGTTCACAATCACAATCAAGAAAGTTGAAGGTCCACAGTTGCCCGAACTGAACGAAGAGTTCGCCAAGGCCATGGGCATTGCCGACGGTTCACTGGAAAAGCTTCGTGACGATGTTCGGGTTAATTTGAGCCGCGAAGTCAGCAATCGCACCAAGGCACAAACCAAAGAAGCGGTGATGAACGCCTTGTTGAAAGTGACTGAATTCGATGTGCCCAAGGCCCTGATTCAATCTGAAACAACTGAACTGGCCTCTCGCGCCCGCCAGGACCTGAAAGCCCGTGGCATGCAGAATGTTGAAGAAATCCAGTTGCCGGAAGACATTTTTGCTGCACAAGCCGAGCGTCGCGTTCGCTTGGGTCTGATCGTTTCAGACTTGGTGAAAGACAACAGCTTGCAAGCCAAACCCGAGCAAGTGCGTGCCTTCATTGAAGAGCAGGCTCAAAGTTATGAAAACCCCGCTGAAGTGATGCAGTGGTATTTTCAAGACCGCGCCCGTTTGGCGGATGTAGAAGCGGTTATTCTGGAAGACAATGTGGTTGAATTCGCTTTGAACAAATCCAAAGTGGTTGAAAAGAAATTGTCCTTTGACGAACTGATGGGAAATAAATAAATGATGTGGAACCCTCGCTCTATGACTAACAACATGAACAATTCTGGTGCGCTTGAAACCCAAGGCAATATGTATGTGCCCATGGTGATTGAGCAAAGTGGTCGGGGCGAGCGGGCCTATGACATTTATTCGCGCTTGCTCAAGGAGCGTGTCATTTTCCTGGTTGGCCCAATCAACGACCAAATGGCCAACGTTATCGTGGCCCAAATGCTGTTCCTCGAGAGCGAAAACCCGGACAAAGACATCGCCTTGTACATCAACAGCCCTGGTGGATCTGTGTCTGCGGGTATGGCCATTTATGACACCATGCAGTTCATCAAGCCCGATGTGTCTACATTGTGCACAGGCTTGGCTGCCAGCATGGGTGCCTTCCTGTTGTCCTCTGGCACCAAAGGCAAGCGTTTTTCCTTGCCCAACAGCCGCATCATGATTCACCAGCCTTTGGGTGGTGTTCAGGGGCAGGCATCCGACATTGAAATTCACGCCAAGGAAATCCTGTATTTGCGTGAAAAATTGAACGGAATACTGGCTGAGAACACAGGTAAGTCAATTGAAGAGATTGCACGAGACACAGATCGTGATAACTTTATGGGTGCAGACTCTGCAAAAGAGTACGGCTTGATTGACGACGTGTTGAAGCACCGTGTGTCACCGGCCGACAAGAAGTAACTGCAGTAACATTAAACCTGGATTTCTTGATTGCCCCCACGGGGGGCTTTCCAGAGGATAAAAGATGTCAGAAAAGAAAGGCTCCAGCGAAAAGCTACTGTATTGCTCCTTCTGCGGCAAAAGCCAGCATGAGGTGAAGAAATTGATCGCAGGGCCCTCTGTGTTCATCTGTGATGAATGCATTGAGTTGTGCAACGACATTATTCGCGACGAAGCAGCCGAAGCCATTGCCACTGGTGGTGGCGACAAACTGCCCACTCCCCAGGAAATTCGTTCAATTCTTGATCAATATGTGATCGGTCAAGACAAAGCCAAGCGCGTGTTGGCTGTAGCGGTATACAACCACTACAAGCGCTTGCGCCACATGAGCAAGAAAGACGACATTGAGTTGACGAAAAGTAATATTTTGCTGGTCGGCCCCACGGGCTCTGGCAAAACATTGCTGGCGCAAACCCTGGCCCGTTTGTTGAATGTGCCATTTGTGATTGCCGATGCAACCACGCTGACCGAAGCGGGTTACGTGGGTGAAGACGTCGAAAACATCATTCAGAAGCTGCTGCAAAGCTGCAACTATGAAGTTGAGAAAGCGCAGCGCGGCATTGTCTACATCGACGAAATCGACAAAATTTCCCGCAAGTCCGACAACCCGTCCATCACGCGCGACGTGTCGGGCGAGGGCGTTCAACAGGCCTTGTTGAAGTTGATCGAAGGCACCGTGGCATCCGTTCCTCCACAGGGCGGTCGCAAACACCCCAATCAAGACTTTGTTCAAATTGACACAACCAACGTGCTTTTCATTGTGGGCGGCGCGTTTGAGGGTCTGGACAAGGTGATTCGCAATCGTTCCGAGCGCTCCGGCATTGGCTTTGGTGCCACCGTGAAAAGCAAGGAAGAGGGTAACGTTGGTACCCTGCTGGCAGAAGTCGAGCCAGAAGACTTGATCAAATTCGGTATCATCCCCGAGTTGGTGGGCCGTTTGCCGGTGATTGCCACGCTCGAAGAGCTCGATGAGCCAGCACTGATCGAGATTTTGACAAAACCCAAGAATGCCATGGTCAAGCAATTCGAGAAGTTGCTTGAAATGGACGGAGCGGAACTTGAAGTTCGTCCATCGGCCTTGAGTGCAATCGCCAAAAAAGCGATTCAGCGCAAGACCGGCGCGCGCGGTTTGAGAACCATTCTTGAGCAGGCTTTGCTGGGCATCATGTACGATCTCCCTGGTGATACCAATGTCAAGAAAGTGGTGATTGATGAAAACACAATCAATGGTGTTGGCCAGCCTTTGTTGATCTACGAAGACCAACCCAAAGTAGCCAGCAGCAAAGACAAATCCTGATGCAGCAAACCAGATCAAAACAGATTGCAAAATGATTAAAAAAGCCCAGCTCAACAGTTGGGCTTTTTCTTTTCAGTGGTATTGTTTATTTGTCGTGAAATAAAGCTTGAATAAGCGCGTTTTAACCCCACTGTAGGGTTATGCATTTAATAGGTGATTCATATGTCAGCAACTAACGTGCTTCCGGAACAACCCATCGAATTGTCATTGCTTCCTTTGCGGGATGTGGTCGTATTTCCACACATGGTGATTCCTCTGTTTGTGGGCCGTCCAAAATCCATCAAGGCACTCGAAATCGCGATGGAAACAGGCAAAAGTATTCTACTGGTGGCGCAAAAATCTGCCACCAAGGACGAACCCAGCGACAAAGACATTTACAACATTGGCTGTGTGGCCAATGTTCTTCAAATGCTGAAGCTGCCCGACGGCACAGTGAAGGTACTTGTTGAAGGCGTGCAGCGTGCCCGCTTGACCAAGGTAACGGACGAAGGCACTCACTTTGCAGCCACGGCCTTGCCCTTGTTGCCCGATCCTTCGCAAAGCCCCGAGACCGAGGCCATGAAGCGTGCCGTTATGGCACAGTTCGATTCCTACGTGAAATTGAACAAAAAGATTCCGCCGGAAATTCTGACATCGCTGGCCAGCATCGAAGACATTGGCCGCTTGGCGGACACCATTGTTTCGCATCTGCCTTTGAAGCTTGAGCAGAAGCAGTCCATTCTGGAAACCTTCAGTATTGCCCAACGTCTGGAAGCCTTGCTGTCACAACTCGAAACCGAGATTGACATTCTTCAGGTGGAAAAGCGCATTCGCGGTCGTGTGAAGCGCCAGATGGAAAAAAGCCAGCGCGAGTACTACCTGAACGAGCAAGTGAAAGCCATCCAGAAAGAACTGGGCGAGGGCGAAGACGGCGCGGACATGGAAGAGCTGGAAAAGCGAATCAAACTTGCACGCATGCCCAAAGAAGCCTTGAAGAAAGCCGAGGCTGAGTTGAAGAAACTCAAGCTGATGTCACCCATGTCGGCCGAAGCCACGGTGATTCGCAATTACATCGATGTGCTGGTGGGTTTGCCTTGGAAGAAGAAAACCAAAATCAACAATGATTTGGCCAACGCAGAGAAAGTGCTGGATGAGGACCATTATGGTCTTGAGAAGGTCAAGGAACGCATTGTTGAATACCTCGCGGTGCAGCAGCGCGTTGACAAACTGAAGGCGCCAATTTTGTGCCTGGTAGGGCCTCCTGGTGTTGGTAAAACATCGTTGGGTCAGTCTGTCGCCAAGGCAACAAACCGCAAGTTTGTTCGCATGGCGTTGGGTGGTGTGCGCGACGAAGCCGAAATTCGTGGTCACCGCAAAACCTACATTGGTTCTATGCCTGGCAAGGTGCTGAACAGCATCACGAAAGTGGGTGTTCGTAACCCGCTGTTTTTGCTCGACGAAATTGACAAGATGGGTCAAGACTTCCGTGGTGATCCCGCATCGGCTTTGCTCGAGGTGCTTGATCCGGAGCAGAACAGCACATTTGTGGACCATTACGTTGAAGTGGAATACGACTTGAGCGACGTGATGTTTGTGGCCACTGCGAACTCACTGAATATTCCGCATGCGCTGCTTGATCGTATGGAAGTGATTCGCTTGAGCGGTTACACCGAAGACGAGAAAGTGAATATTACGCAAAAGTATTTGCTGCCCAAGCAGTTGAAAAACAATGGCGTGAAAGACGAAGAGCTGAGTGTTTCCGAAGCTTCGATTCGGGATGTCATTCGCTACTACACCCGTGAAGCGGGTGTGCGTGGCCTTGAACGTGAAATGTCCAAGATTTGCCGCAAGGTTGTGCGTCAAATGGTGCTGGGCAAGAACGAAAAGAAAGTGCAGGTGACGCCAAAGAATCTCGACAAATTCCTCGGTGTTCGTCGATTTAACTTCGGCATGGCCGAAAAAGAAAACCAGGTGGGTCAGGTGACTGGTTTGGCCTGGACAGAAGTGGGTGGTGAATTGTTGACCATTGAAACGGTGTCCATGCCGGGCAAGGGCAATGTGATTCGCACAGGTTCTTTGGGCGATGTGATGAAAGAGTCAGTTGAGGCTGCCCGTTCAGTGGTGCGCGCACGCGCAAATCGCTTGGGTATTCGCAACGACGCTTTTGAGAAACGTGACATTCACGTGCACGTGCCTGAAGGTGCTACACCGAAAGACGGACCTTCTGCAGGTATCGCAATGACCACCGCATTGGTGTCCACATTGACGAACATGCCGGTGCGTTCTGATGTTGCCATGACGGGTGAAATTACACTTCGTGGTGAGGTGTTGGGCATTGGTGGATTGAAAGAAAAGTTGCTGGCTGCACACCGTGGTGGCATAAAAACTGTGCTTATTCCTGAAGAAAATGTGAAGGATTTGGCGGAAATTCCAGCCAATGTGAAGAACAGTTTGGAGATTATTCCGGTGAAATGGATCGATCAAGTGCTGCAACATGCCCTTGAATCGCTCCCAGAGCCAGTCTCCGAGCCAGCCGAGGTGATTGCAGGCAAAGCTGATGAGGCTGCTGCAAACCCAAGTGTAAAGCACTGATATCAATCGAC
Organism: Limnobacter sp.; assembly: GCF_043511195.1. NCBI lineage: Bacteria > Pseudomonadati > Pseudomonadota > Betaproteobacteria > Burkholderiales > Burkholderiaceae > Limnobacter > Limnobacter sp. Next base: position 2,047,221 of record NZ_CP121330.1, read on the forward strand.
ATTTTTAATGGACCTCCGCATGAAAATGTGGAGGTTTTTTTTTGTGCATCGCGGAAAGCCTTAGCTGGCTTGAAAAATAAGGGTTATCCGCCCGCAAAATGTGTTGACAGCTTGGTTTCAGGCATGTCTAAATTAAGAACTGGAAGCAACGTGGTGCCTGATTTTGGGCACTTTTTATTTGTCACCATGAGGGGGCTTTTTACATGAATAAAACCGAACTGATCGATCAAATTGCTGAGTCAGCAGAAATTTCCAAAGCGGCTGCTGGTCGCGCACTGGATGCAATGATTGCTGCTGTTAAAACTACTTTGAAAAAAGGTGGTTCAGTAACTTTGGTTGGTTTTGGAACCTTTGCAGTTGGCAAGCGTGCTGCACGTAGCGGCCGTAACCCACGCACTGGCGCAACAATCAAAATCAAGGCAGCCAAAGTGCCAAAGTTCCGTCCTGGCAAAGCCCTGAAAGACGCAGTGAACTAAATTTAAAATTTTTTTGACAAAAGGTATTGCAGGCCGAGTTAATTTGTATATAATTGCGGTCTTGGCTGATTCGCAGCATGACAAACACTAGCAAAACAGTGAGCGTCGGGTGCTTAGCTCAGTTGGTAGAGCGGAGCCCTTACAAGGCTTAGGTCGGGAGTTCGAGCCTCTCAGCACCCACCAACATTGCGAAACAGCAACCAACTTTGGAGTGGTAGTTCAGTTGGTTAGAATACCGGCCTGTCACGCCGGGGGTCGCGGGTTCGAGTCCCGTCCACTCCGCCAAACAAAAAAGGGAATCTTCGGATTCCCTTTTTTCATTTCCGGGCTCATTCATTTCCAACCCCAGCCGCGTTCCACACGGTTTTGTGGTGTATACCTTCAGGTATAGTATCCGCTTGTTGTTCAACACTAACGCCACCTAAAAACATGTTTGAATTCATCCGAAACAATCAGAAGATCATGCAGTTTGTGCTGCTGCTGTTTATTGCACCCGCATTTGCCTTGTTTGGTCTTGAGGGATACAACACTGTCAGCGCAGAAGCGAATGCGTTGGCGATTGTGGGCGATTACCCAATCAGCCAGGAAGAGTTTGATCAAGTAAAGCGTGAGCGAATCGAAGAAGCACGTGCACAGTCTGGCGACAACTTTGATCCCAAGGTGTTTGAGTCACCTGAAATCAATCGACAGTTGCTCGATACATTGGTGCTTCAATACCTGCTTCAGCAGTCTGTACAAAAACAGTATTTGACTGCGTCCGACAAGGCGCTGGCCGAAGACGTTGCCCGCACCCCTTTGTTTCAGGTCGATGGAAAATTTGATCTGGAGACCTACAAGCGTGAATTGGCAGCGCGCGGTTTAACACCCACGCAACATGAAGCCAATGTACGTTTTGGTTTGGCTCGGAACCAGGTGCTTGATCCGGTGTTGCGCGCATCATTTTTTCCCGAGACATTGAAAACGCAACTGGATGATGTTCAGTTGGCAGGCCGTGTGGTGCGAGTCAAGAATATTGATTTGGCTCCTTACCTGGCGAACGTGAGCATTACCGATGAGCAAGTGGCAGCATTTTATGAGGCCAACAAAGCGCAGTTCATGGCTCCACAAAAAGCCGATGTTGAGTATGTGGTGCTGTCGCCCGATACCATCAAATCCAAAATTGAAGTCAGCGATGCGGATATCGCAGCTTACTATGAGCAAAACAAGGCTCGCTTCTCGACACCAGAAGAACGTCGTGCACGCCATATTTTGCTGGACGCAGAGAAAGAGGGTGCTTCAGCCGACGAGTTGAAAGCGGCTGCTGAAAAAGTCTTGGCTGAATTGAAAGCCAACCCCTCGAAGTTTGCAGAACTTGCCAAGCAATATTCAATCGACCCAGGTTCAGCAAATCAGGGTGGCGACCTTGGGTTTTTTGGTAAAGGGGCGATGGTTCCCGAGTTTGAGCAGGCTGTATTCGCCCAGAAAAAAGGCGAGTTGAGTGGCCTGGTGAAAAGTCAGTTTGGTTATCACATCATTGAAGTTACAGATGTACGTGGCGGTGAAGTGCAAAGCCTTGACGAAGTGAAAGGCCAGATTGCAGACGAAATCAAGAGCCAGAAAATGACTGCCCAATATGCGGATGCGCAAGGCCGCTTCACCGAACTGGTGTACGAAGGCGGGCAATCGTTTGAGAATGTGATTAAGGCCTTGGGTGTGCAGGCGCAATCATTCAATGGTTTGACTCAAGGTGCTGCGAACGCGCCTGAGGTATTGAAAGATGCCAAGCTCATGGCTGAAGTCTTTTCGGCTGACTCCATTGAAAACAAGAACAACACCAAAGCGGTGCAGGTGGGTGAGGCCATGGTGTCTGCCCGCATTGTGAATTACGTGCCTGCAACCGCTCGCCCATTGGACGAGATGAAGCCTGTCATTCAGGCGCGCCTGAAGCAGGAAGAGGCGGCTAAGGCGGCTTTGAAAGACGCGGATGCCTTGGCGGCCAAACTGGATAGTGAAAAGCCACAGGCGGGCGCTGAGTTGCTGGATGGTTTTGCAGATCCAAGAACCGTATCCGCATTGAGTGCCGAGGGATTGCCCGGTTTGGTGGCTCAGTCTGTGTTGAACACGGGCGTGTCCGATTTGCCGAAAGCGAAAGTAGTGGGTTTGGGCAACAATGGTTATGCGGTGGCCTGGGTTCAAAGCAGTGCGCCGTCTACTGAGGTGAAGGCGAAGGCTGATCCGCAAGTGGTTCAATACTACGAAAATATCGCGGGCCAAGTGTATCAAGAGGCCCTGTTGTTGGCTGCTCGCGATGCAATGAAAAAACGTGTTGATGTCGAGATCAAGAAAACGTTTTAACGACCGGTCTCGGTAGTTGATCTCCGGCGCAATTGAAGGTTCTGCGCCGAAGATCAAAAAACTATTTCAATGTGGCTGAAAAAGTCGGCCAGATATTGTCAAGAATTTTAGGTTGTGCACCGGCATTGGGATGAATGCCATCGGCTTGAAAGGCCGTGGGATCCAGTGCAAACCCTTCCAGCATGAATGGCACCAAAGGCACTTTTTGCTTGCGGGCCACTTCGCCAAAAGTATCACCAAAGCGTCGTGCATAAGCAGGTCCGTAATTTGACGGAATTTGCATGCCGATCAATACAGCCTGTGTTTGATTGCGCCGTGCTGCGACCAACATATTGGTGAGGTTGTCTTTCATGGTGTCCAGTGACAAACCGCGCAATCCATCGTTGGCTCCCAATTCAAGAATCATGTGAGTGGGGTTGTGTTGTTTCAGCAGCGCGGGTAAACGCGTTTTGCCCCCTGCCGTGGTTTCACCCGACACCGAGGCGTTCACAACGTTGCAATAGGGGAACTTTTCAGTCAAACGACTCTCCATCAATGCGACCCAGCCTTGTTCTTTGGGCAGGCCGTATGCGGCGGACAAGCTGTCGCCCATCACCAGAATTTTGCATTCCTGGCCTTTATTCGAAGCAAAGCTGGATACACTGGTCGACAAGCCAAACGCGATCAGGCCAAATACCAAGGCGTTTTTAATTTTTTTAGCAGTAAAGGCAAACATGAGTCGTGCAATCCTCGAAGTCGAAGGTTTAAATCAATTGGTTCAAGACGGACAAAGCAGTTTGTCTATCCTTGAAAACATTTCGTTCACTATAAATCAAGGTGAAGCGGTTGCCATCGTGGGTGCTTCAGGTTCCGGCAAATCCACTTTGTTGGGCATGCTTGCAGGGTTGGACATTCCCTCTAGCGGTGCAGTTCGCTTTTTGGGGCAAGACTTAACTCAACTTAACGAAGACAAGCGAGCAGGCTTGCGTGCTGAACATGTGGGCTTTGTATTTCAGTCATTTCAGCTGCTTGATCACTTGAGTGCGCTTGAAAATGTCATGCTGGCCACAGAGCTTACGCCCATGCCCAATCGCGAAAAGGCTTGCAAGGAAATGCTGGAGCGTGTGGGCTTGGGTGATCGCTTAAACCACACACCCAAAACCCTCTCGGGTGGTGAACAACAACGTGTGGCATTGGCCCGCGCTTTTGTGCGTAAACCTACAATTGTGTTTGCCGACGAGCCTACTGGCAGCCTTGATTTTGCAACTGGGCAGCGAATTATCGATTTGATGTTTGATCTGCAAAAAGAGCAGGGCACCACCCTGATCTTGGTAACCCATGACGACAAACTGGCTGCCCGTTGCTCACGGCAATTAACTATTGCGGCGGGCGCCTTGGCTCAAGAGATGGTTTAAATGCGTTTTCATGCGCTGGGCAATTTCGCTGGCATGTGAAATGCCTAAGCCCTCCCGCTCGCGGCCCAGTGGCTCAATGGCCAGGCCGTGCAGGTAAACCGCAAACGAAGCCGCCCTGAACTCATCAAGCCCTTGCCCCAGCATGGCGGCCACAGCGCCGGCGAGTACGTCGCCACTGCCTGCCGTTGCAAGTGCAGGGCCACCGGTGGTATTGATTTCCATGCGTTTTGAATTGCAAATCAGGCTGCCGGCCCCCTTCAGTACCACTGTGCAATTGAACTTGCTGGCCAGCGACTGCGCTGCCTGAGTGCGTGCTGCCTGAATCATTTCGGTGGTGCTTTGTAACAGACGCGCCGCCTCCAGAGGATGAGGTGTGAAAACCATGGCTTTGCCCGGATGCTTGCGCCTGTAGTGTTCAAAATGCGCGCGCAGTGTCGAGTCGGCTGCCAGAATGTTCAGTGCGTCTGCGTCCCACACCATATTCAAACCTTTGTCGTGCTCAAGTGAGGTAAAAAGCATGTTCAAGGCTTCCTGACTTTGCCCCAAACCTGGCCCGATCACTGCGGTGTCGGCGAATTCCAGACTGTCTTCGATTCCCTTGTTCATGATCTCCGGGAACATCAAGTCGAGAAAGGGCGATTGACCTTGGCGTTGAACGTCGGGCAGGTGCATGTCGGCCTCATGAAGCAGGGTTAGGGCCACCCGACCGCAACCCAGCATCAGGGCTGTTCTGGCACTTAATACACAGGCACCCACCATGCCTTGTTGGCCGCCCAGAATGGCAATGCTGCCGAAGCTGCCTTTGTGGTGTTCATGATTGCGCAAGGGCAGGCGTTGCAGTTGCTCAAGCCGCGAAACAGCATGTATGACCGAACCCAAGCCGGCTGTTTGCACAAGCGTGTTGAGCAATGTATTGCAATTCAGTTCATCGATCCACAGTTCACCGCACAAGCCTTTGCCTTGCTGGCTTAACAGGCCTTGTTTACAAGCGAGAAAGCTGAAGGTTGTATGTGCGTGAATGACTTCGCCAGGCGCGTGGCCAGTGTCGCAGTTCAACCCGCTAGGGCAGTCCAGTGCATAGACCCGCGCTTTGCAGTGGTGGGAATTCACATGTTCAATCATTTGTTTGATCAGGCCCTCGGGAGACCGATCACAGGCAATTCCCAATAGTCCATCGACGATCACCGTGCCAGTGGTAATTTCAGGCAATGGCATGTTGGGCTCAAGCTCAATGGGTTGAACACCGTGGGCCAGCGCCCAAAGTACTGCTTGCATGCGGTCTTTGGAACCTGTTTTGCCTTCGGTAAGCTGATACAGATCCACCTGCAGGCCTTTGCGTTTTAGCTCCCCGGCAACAATACAGGCATCACCGCCGTTGTTACCGGGGCCCGCCAGTACCAGGCAGCGCGCTGAATGTGTCTCGCTGTGCACAATTTGATCCACAATTTTCAAGGCAGAGCGCACGCCTGCGGCCTGCATCAGCAAAAAAGAATCGATTTGCGCGAAAGCAGCCTGCTCCAATGCTCGAATTTGCTTCACAGACAGCACCGGCATTGATTTTTGGTCCACCTGCTGCCAGTTCGCATGGCCCAGGTTCTCAGGGTGTAAGTCAATCAGTTCAGGCATGTGCATTCCATGGAAATTCAGGGTGGTTTATCAAGGCTTTGGCCTCAGAAAGTGGGCTGTAGCACTTATAATTCAAGATTACCTCAACCACCCCCACTGCTGTCATGTCTCTTGCCCTGTCTTCGGCTGATCAATTCGATGTTTCAACCTTCAATGGCGCGTCTGCCCTGTCTGCTTTCCGTGCAGAAGGTTTGTTGAAACGCCTGCAAGCCATTGATGCGAATGTGTCGGCAGTGCGCGCACATTTCGTTCATTTCGTGGCCACCCGCGGCGCGCTGGAAGGAACGCAGCGCAAAGTGATGGAAGGTTTGCTCGATTATGGCCATGCTGCACCCGCACTGGATCGTGTTGACGTTAGTTGCGTGGTGGTGCCCCGCTTGGGCACGGTCAGCCCATGGGCGTCGAAGGCCACTGACATTGCCCACAACGCTGGTTTGGCCAACGTGGTGCGCATGGAACGCGGCATTGAATTTCAGCTGACGTTCAAAAAAGGTTTGCTGGGCGGCAGCAAATTGCCTGAAGGCGCGGCCTTGCAGGCTTTGAAGGCCGCACTGTACGACCGCATGACGGAAGCGGTATTGCCTGATGGCTTCGATGTGAAAAGCCTGTTCCTGCCTTTGCAAGGCAAGACGTTGCAGATTATTGAGCTGGGCCAGGTGGGCGAGGGTCGCAATTCATTGGTGAAGGCCAATAGCGAACTTGGCCTGGCCTTGAGCGAAGATGAAATCGATTACTTGCTGGAAGCCTACACCGCCATGGGCCGTTCGCCCACCGATGTGGAATTGATGATGTTTGCGCAGGCCAACAGCGAGCACTGCCGCCACAAAATTTTCAATGCCACCTGGACCATCAACGGGCAGGCGCAAGATGAAACCCTGTTCGGCATGATCCGCAACACCCACAAAACAACGCCGCAAGGCACTGTGGTTGCGTATTCTGATAATGCAGCAGTGATTGCCGGTGGGAGGGCTGAACGCTTTTTTGCGGATGCAGACGGTGTGTATCGCCCGCATGAAGAAACCACGCATTTCGTGATCAAGGTTGAAACCCACAACCACCCCACGGCCATTTCCCCTTATGCAGGCGCGGCCACAGGTTCAGGTGGTGAAATTCGCGACGAAGGTGCAACCGGCCGTGGTGCAAAGCCCAAGGCAGGCCTGTGCGGTTTTACCACCTCGCATTTGCGTTTTGACGGTGGCAAGGAAAGCTGGGAAAGCGGGCAGGACGCACTGATATCGCTGGAACAGCGTAGCGAGCAGCCACAGCCTGTTGGTATTCCCACGCGTATTGCAACGCCCGAACAAATCATGATCGACGGCCCGATTGGTGCGGCTGCGTTCAACAATGAATTTGGTCGCCCCAATCTGGGCGGTTATTTCCGCACCTTCGAGCAGCGTGTGGGCGACCGTGTTTACGGTTATCACAAGCCCATCATGATTGCGGGTGGCTTGGGCAATATTCGTGAAGTGCACACTCACAAGTGCGACTTGCCAGCGGGCAGCCTGCTGATTCAACTGGGTGGCCCCGGCATGCGCATTGGCATGGGTGGTGGTGCTGCATCGTCCATGAACTCTGGCTCGAACACCGAATCGCTCGACTTTGATTCAGTGCAACGTGCCAACCCGGAAATGGAACGTCGGGCACAGGAAGTGCTGGACCGTTGCTGGACTTTGGGCGAGGACAACCCTATTTTGAGCATTCACGACGTGGGTGCGGGTGGTATTTCCAATGCATTTCCGGAATTGGCCGATGCCTCGAACAAAGGCGCTGAATTCGATTTGCGCAAAGTCAACCTCGATGAAAGTGGCTTGAGCCCCGCTGAAATTTGGTGCAATGAATCGCAAGAACGTTATGTGATGGGCGTTGCACCCGAATCGCTTGAGTTGTTTACGCAACTTTGTGAACGCGAGCGCTGCCCGTTCTGCGTGGTGGGCGTGGTCACTGATGAGCGCCAGTTGAAAGTGCTGGACGCGGAAAGCACAAGCAACCCTGTTGACATGCCCATGGAAGTCTTGCTGGGCAAGCCACCCCGCATGGAGCGCAACGACAACCGCGTTGAAACTGTGAAAGCTGAAATGGATTTGACCCAAACTGACTTGGGCGAGGCCATTGAACAGGTGTTGAAATTTCCGGCCGTGGCTTCAAAGCGTTTCCTGATCACCATTGGTGACCGCACCGTGGGCGGGTTTACCGCGCGTGACCAAATGGTTGGTCCACACCAGGTGCCTGTGGCCGATGTGGCAGTAACCATCGACGACTACACCGGCTACGCAGGGCAGGCCATGGCCATGGGCGAACGCACGCCTTTGGCTGTGTTGAATGCACCTGCTTCAGGCCGCATGGCCATTGCCGAAAGCATTACCAACTTGTTGGCTGCACCTGTTGAAAAACTGGAAGACGTGAAGCTGAGCGCAAACTGGATGGCCGCCTGCGGCACGCCAGGGCAAGATGCCGCATTGTTCGACACCGTAAAAGCCATTGGCATGGAGCTGTGCCCACAACTGGGATTGGGTATTCCGGTTGGTAAAGATTCACTTTCCATGCGCACCCGCTGGAATGAAGGCGATGTGCAGAAGGAAGTGTTGTCACCAGTCAGTTTGATTGTGACTGCCTTCTCAAAAATCAACGACGTACGCGGCACACTAACGCCGGTGTTGAATACCACCGAGGACACCGTGTTGGTGTTGGTTGATTTGGCCCGCGGAAAAATGCGCATGGGTGCCAGTGTGCTGGCGCAAGTCACCAATCAGTTGGGCACCGATGTGCCCGATGTGGAAGACGCCAGCGACATCAAAAACTTTGCGCAGGCTTTGAGCGTTTTGCGCGAAAAAGGCTTGGTGCATGCTTACCACGACCGCTCCGACGGTGGCTTGTTGACTGCACTGGCAGAAATGAGCTTTGCAAGCCGCAGTGGTTTGTCAATCAACCTTGATTTGATCACAATCGATCCGTATTCAGCCGATTGGGGCGACTTTAAAATTCGCCCCGAGCAGGTCAGCGTGCAGCGCGGTGAACTCACCTTGAAAGCCTTGTTCAATGAAGAACTGGGTGTGGTGTTGCAAGTACCCGCAGCGCAAAAAAGTGAAGCCATGCAGGTGCTGCGCGATTTCAACCTGAGCAAGCACAGCAATATTATTGGCAAGCCAAACGACCGAGATGTAATTGAGTTTTATCGCGATGCCAAATGCATTTACTCGGAAACCCGGGCCAAGCTGCAGGGGATTTGGGACGACACCAGCTATCAAATTGCCAAGCGCCGTGACAACCCGGCCTGTGCAGAAAGTGAGCACAAAGCAGCTGCGGAATTGCCCAATGCTTTGGTGTGGAAGCCCGGTTTTGACATCACAGAAAACCCGGCAGCACCTTTCATCGCCACCGGAGCAAAGCCGCGCGTGGCAGTACTGCGTGAGCAGGGCGTGAATGGTCAGCTTGAAATGGCTGGTGCATTCACCTTGGCCGGTTTTGAGGCCGTGGATGTGCACATGAGCGACTTGCTGACCGGCAAGCGCAAGCTGGCAGATTTCCAGGGCTTGGCCGCCTGTGGCGGTTTTAGCTACGGCGACGTGTTGGGCGCCGGCGAAGGCTGGGCGAAAACCATTCGCTACAACAGCGTACTGGCCGACCAGTTTGCTGAATTTTTTGGCCGCAACGATGTGTTCGGTTTGGGTGTTTGCAATGGTTGCCAAATGATGGCCACGCTGGCTGATCTGATTCCCGGTGCAACACACTGGCCCAAGCTGATGCGCAATGAAAGCGAGCAATATGAAGCACGCTTGGTGAATGTAAAAATCAACAAAACCCCATCCATTTTGTTGAATGGCATGGAAGGTTCGGTGGTGCCTGTGGTGGTTGCGCACGGTGAAGGTCGCGCTGATTTCTCTCGTCAGGGTAACCACACCAAATTAAGTTCTGATGGTTTGGTGGCGGTGCAGTATGTGGACTCGCAAGGCGAGACCACTCAACAGTATCCGTTCAATCCCAATGGCAGCCCCGAGGCACTGGCCGGTTTCACCACGCCAGATGGCCGCTTTACCATCATGATGCCGCACCCTGAACGCGTGTTCCGCAATGTGCAAATGAGCTGGGCACCGAAAGATGCGGGCGAGTTTTCACCATGGATGCGTTTGTTCTACAACGCGCGCAAGGCATTGGGTTAAATGGAAAAAAAATTGGCATGGCAACCCTTGGCGATGGACCAGCAATGGCCGGCCAAGGTGTTTGATGTGCATTGCACGGCATGCCCGCGTCTGTGCGCTTTTCATGAACAGAATCGCGAAAAGTTTCCAGGTCATTTCAATGGCCCGGTGCCGCCTTTCGGCCCTGCCAACGCCGAGCTGTTGATTGTGGGCCTGGCGCCAGGTTTGCATGGTGCCAATCGCAGTGGGCGCCCATTTACGGGCGATTATTGTGGTGACCTGTTGTACAGCACTTTGCACAAGTATGGTTTTGCCAACAGGCCTGTTTCCTTGGCAGTGGGCGATGGCATGCAACTATTGAATGGACGCGTTAGCAATGCCGTGAAGTGTGTTCCGCCTGAAAACAAACCCACGCCTGCAGAAATTAAAACCTGCAACCAGTTTATTGCGCACGAATTCAAAGTACACCCACCGAAAGCTGTTCTGGCCTTGGGTTTGGTGGGTCACCAAGCCGTGTTGAAAGCCATGGATCAAAGGCAGAGCGCATTCAAGTTTGGCCATGCAGCCGAACATGATCTGGGTGCGTTTCGTTTATTCGACAGTTACCATGTAAGCCGCTACAACACGCAAACAGGCCGGCTTACCGTACCCATGTTCGAGGCTGTGCTGGAATCGATCAGCCATTTCCTGAAAGCGTAAGGGCAGGGCGATGACCGAAGATCAGCAGTCGTCAGACTCCCCTTTTGATATTGCCGCATTTCTGAAGGATTTGACCACGCGTCCTGGCGTGTATCGCATGATCGACGCAAGCGGCACGGTGATGTACGTGGGCAAAGCGAAGAACCTGAAAAAACGGGTGTCGTCGTATTTTCAGAAAACCCATGCGAGCCCGCGCACCAGCCACATGGTTGAGCGCATTGTGCGCGTTGATGTCACGCCCACCCGCACGGAAGCGGAAGCGCTGCTGCTTGAAAACAACCTGATTAAATCGCTTAGCCCGCGTTACAACATTCTGTTTCGGGACGACAAAAGCTACCCCTACCTTCGCCTGACCAACCACAAATACCCGCGTGTGGCGTATTACCGTGGCGCTGTCGATAAAAAGTCCCAGTTTTTTGGGCCATTTCCCAATGCGTGGGCAGTGAAGGAAAGTATTCAGGTGCTGCAGCGCGTGTTTCTGTTGCGCACCTGTGAAGACACAGTTTTTGCGCATCGGTCACGGCCCTGTTTGCAGGCCCAAATTCAGCGTTGCAGCGCACCCTGTGTGAACTGGATCAGCCCTGAAGATTACGCAAAAGATGTGGAAGCTGCTTCTCGCTTTTTGCGGGGTGACCACAAAGCGGTGTTGGCCAGCCTGGAAGAGAAAATGCTGGAGGCCAGCGGCTTGCTGGAGTTTGAGAAGGCGGCCATGTACCGCAACCAGTTGGGTGCGCTAAGCCGCGTGTTACAAAAGCAGTCGGTGGACACCACGGGCGGCGATGACGACGCAGATATTATTGCCGTGGTGATCAAGGGTGGTGCAGTGTGCGTAAACCTTGCCATGGTGCGTGGCGGTCGGCATCTGGGCGACAAGCCCATGTTTCCCAGCGTGGCACAAGCCAGCGAGGACATTGGTCCCGAGGTGCTGGAAGCGTTTTTGAGCCAGGCCTATGTGGATCGCCCAATTCCGAACCTGTTGATCGTGAATCAGGATCTGGATGCGCCCGAATTGCTGATGGCACTCAGCCAGCAGGCAGGTAAAAAAATCAATCTGATTCGACAGCCGCAAAGCGAGCGACGCAAGTGGCTGGACATGGCCGTGGACAATGCGGAAATCGCCATTGCCCGGCGAATTGCTGAACAGGGCTCAGCCCAGTTCCGAACCCGTGCACTGGTCGAAACACTGGGCCTTGAAACACGGCTTGAAGAAGCTTTGCAGGCGGGCGAGGCGAACAGCCTCTTGGGTGGCACCATCAAACCACTGGGCGACATTGCCAGCGATTCCGTTTTACCACCCGGCACGGAAGCTGCCGTGGACACACCGCCCGAGGACATTGATTTGCTGGCCACCTTGCGCGTGGAGTGTTTTGACATATCGCACACCGCAGGCGAGGCCACACAGGCTTCGTGTGTGGTGTTTCACAACCATGACATGCAAAGCCGTGAATACCGCCGGTACAACATTGAAGGCATTACGCCGGGTGATGACTACGCAGCCATGCGCCAAGCGGTAACCCGCCGCTATCAGCGCGAGGGCAAAGCCCCAATTGTCATGCCGCATGTGGTACTAATCGACGGTGGCAAGGGGCAAATTGAAGTGGCCCGGCAAGTGTTTGAGCAATTGGGCCTGGACATCGGCCTGATCGTGGGCGTGAAGAAAGGTGAGAACCGCAAGGTGGGCCTGGAAACCCTGGTGTTTCCCGACGGTAGGCCGAGCCTTGAGCTGGGCCCTGGGCACCCTGCGCTCATGTTGATTGCCCAGATTCGGGATGAAGCCCACCGGTTTGCAATCACCGGCATGCGAGCCAAACGGGCAAAGACTCGCCAGGTGTCTGAACTGGATGAAATTGAAGGCATTGGTGCGCGGCGCAAACAAAAGTTACTCACCCGTTTTGGCGGTTTGAGGGGGGTTAAAGCGGCCAGTGTGGAAGATTTGCAAACAGTCGAAGGGATCTCCAAGACGCTGGCTGAAGAAATTTATCGGCGTTTGCATTGAAGATGTGTGCCTCAACAGACGTTGGCGCTGATATATTCTGTACCTCTATACCGTGTATTTTTACTTAACAAAAGAAAAACAGATATGCCAATGAACCTGCCCATGATCCTGACCTGGGTCCGGATTATTTTGATTCCACTGGTTGTCGGCATTTATTTTCTGCCTGAAACAGTGATGTCCATTTCCATGCAAAACTGGGTGGGTGCCTGGGTGTTTGTGTTCGCCGCCATTACCGATTTTGTAGACGGTTACCTGGCCCGCCGCTGGAATCAAACTTCCGCCTTTGGTGCGTTTCTCGACCCGGTGGCTGACAAGCTGATGGTGGGTGCCGCACTGATTGTGTTGGTTGATCTTGGGCGTATTGGACCCTTCATTGCGCTAATCATTATTGGCCGCGAGATCACAATTTCTGCATTGCGCGAATGGATGGCAAGCATTGGTGCGCGCAACAGCGTTGCAGTGAACTGGCTTGGCAAGTTCAAAACCATTGCGCAAATGGTGGCCATACCCATGTTGTTGGCCAATGAAACCTGGATGGGCATTGATTTCCGCTTACTGGGTACCTTGGGAATTTATGTGGCTGCGGTATTAACTGTGTGGTCGATGTGCTATTACTTGATGAAGGCATGGCCTGAACTTCGCGCTCGAAGTTAAGCGCCCACCAATCTTGTTTGTCATGAATAAAAGTAACTTATTGCCCCAGCCATACCCTTTGCGGCAAGCGCTGAATGATGAAGTCCATTCTCGCCCCACCGAGGCCTTGTGGCCGCAGGAAAGAGTGTTCCACATTGCTTTGCTGGTACAGGGCGAGGTCACGCCCGAGATTGTCGCGCAATTGCAGGCTTTGGTGGACTATTGTGGATGCAAACCAGTTTCCGATGAGGAATTGGCTGCTCCCCAGGTCAGCTTGAGCCTGTGTGGAGGCGAATCGGCCTTGCGCCTGCGCTTGGAGCGCCACAATGAATTCATTACGCTCACATTTTTTGAGCGTGCCGACCATGCAATAGTTTTTGATCGCCCGGTTACCCGCCGCTTGCCACCAAGCTGGATGGCAGCTTTGCCTGGCGTCATGCTGGTGGCCATTGAGCTGTTTGTTCAAAAAACAGAGAGCTCTCGCGAACCACGCAGTGTTGCAGGCTATTTTGATGGCAACACCTTGATCGGCGGCATGATTGCGAATGGGGCCGGGCAGGTGTTTTCCGACCTTCGAATTGCTGATCGCGGCGCTACCCGTATTCTGATTTGTAATCTGAAAATGGGGTCTCGCCAGTTGGGGCGGGTGGTGCAGCGCACGATCGAGATGGAAACCTATCGCATGATGGCGCTGCTGAGTTTTCCTGTGGCGCGTGCCACATTGCCGAAGCTGTCGTCGCATGAGGATCGCCTGGTGAAGCTGGCCACTGAAATGGCGGCCACCAGCAAAACGGAAGACTTGGCTGAGGTGACTTCCGAAGATGTTGAGCTGGATCGCAAGTTGTTGAGCCACTTGACTGACCTGGCGGCCAAGGTCGAGCAGTTAAGTGCTGAAAACCGCGTGCGGTTCACTGCGGCAGAAGCCTACACCGATTTGGTGAAAAAGCGGATCGCCGAGTTGAAAGAAATCCCCATGGTGGGCATGCAAACGTTTGGCGAGTTCATGGATCGCCGTTTGGGCCCCGCGATGAAAACCTGTACCTGGACAGCACGCAGGCAAGATGAGTTGGCTGCCCGTATTTCCCGAGTTACCCAATTGTTGCGGACCCGCGTGGAAATTGAGCGGGAAAGCCAGAATCAGCGTTTGCTCACCAGCATGGACAAGCGTGCAAAGGTTCAGTTGCGTTTGCAGGAGACGGTAGAAGGTCTTTCGATCGTTGCTATTTCTTACTACGGCGCGAGTTTGGTAGGTTATTTGGCCAAAGGGCTAAAAACCATGGGAGTGCCTGTTTCGCCTGATTTGGCGATCGCTGTGGCCATACCCACCATTGCTGTGTTGTCGTATGTCAGCATGCAAGCCATGAAAAAGCGCATGGGCCTAAAGGGTTAGCGATATTCCACGATTTCATTCGAGAGTGTTTCCAAAACCAAGAGTTTATGGTTATAATTGCGGGCTCGGAAGCTTGGCAGAGCGGTTGAATGCACCGGTCTTGAAAACCGGCGAGGGTGCGAGCCCTCCGTGAGTTCGAATCTCACAGCTTCCGCCAAAAACATAGAAACCCGCCCTTGTGGCGGGTTTTTTGTTTTTGCGACCTGTGAGTAGATTCGAACGAATGGATGTTCAATAACAAAAAACCGCCACTAGGGCGGTTTTTTGCATTCAGACAGATCAACAACGCATTGCTTATCTGTAAAGCACGCCAGGCAGCCACATGCCGATTTGCGGGAACACATACAACACGAACATGGCAAAGATCTGGATGAACATGAATGGAATCATGCCCAAGAAAATCTGGTTCAATGTAACTCCAGGTGGCGACACACCTTTCAGATAGAAAGCGGCCATCGCCACTGGCGGAGACAGGAACGCAGTTTGCAGGTTCATGGCAACCAGCAATCCGAAGAACAGTGGATCTACGTCAAAGTAGGGCAGCAGCGGAATGAAAATCGGCATGAAAATCACGATGATTTCTGTCCATTCCAAAGGCCAGCCCAACAGGAAAATAATCACTTGCGAGAGCAACAGGAACTGAATGGGCGTGAGGCCCAAAGACAATACCCACTGCTCGACCAATTCCTGGCCACCTAGCAGCGCAAATGCCGCGGAGAAGATGGACGAGCCCACAAACAACCAGCACACCATCGCAGTTGTTTTGGAGGTCAGGAATGCGGATTCACGCAGCACAGGGAAGCTGAGTTGTCTGTAACCGGCCGCCAACAACAAACCGCCGAATGCGCCGACAGCGGCTGCCTCAGAGGGCGTTGCGAAACCGAAAACAATGCTTCCCAATACCGCCATAATCAAAATCGCAAGGGGGAAGAAGGATGTCAGCAACATCTTGAACACTTCAAGACGCTCAAAGCTCAGGCGTGAGTAGTAGTACACAAGCACCGCCAACACCACGAGCAGGGAAATCCAGAAATTCATGGGGGCTGACCTAGCCTCGGGCTCATCAGCAACGGCAGCAGCTGCCGGCTCGGCGGGTTCTTCCACAGCAGCAGGTGCTGCTTCGGTGGTTTCAGCGCCAGCAGGTTCATCAAAGCCAAAATCGTACTTACTGGTGCTTGAGTCCTGATATTCAGAACCAAAACTGACCAGGCCTGTGGTGTCGTATGCCGCTGGTTTGGGGGCTGTCAGCGAGGAATACACCAAGCCCAGAACGAACGCGGCGAAAATTGCTGGCAACATGGCCACGAAGAACTGATTGGCCACTTGCCCAGTGGTCAGGTTGCCTGCGCGACGGCCTTTCATGCCATTGACCAATGCGGATACTGCGCGGCTGCTGCCGTAGGTGCGCTTGAGTGAATCCAGCACAGGGCTAAGTTGCACTCGGCGATCTTCCTCTGACAAGGGAGGGGCGCTTTTCGGATTCAGCTTTGCACGAATGATGATGTAAGCAACATACAAGCTTGCCAGCATAAGGCCGGGGAAAAATGCGCCTGCGTACAACTGCACCACGGAAACACCGGCTGTTGCACCATATACGATCAACAAGACAGAAGGCGGGATCAAAATACCCAAACAACCGCCGGCGGTGATGGCACCGGCAGCCATTTTGGTGTCGTAGCCTGCTTTGAGCATGCTGGGCATGGCCAACAGACCCATCAAGGTAACTACCGCACCCACAATACCAGTGGCCGTTGCGAAAATTGCGCAAGTGACCAGTGTTGCAACGCCCAAGGCGCCTGGAAGGCGAGCCATGGCCAAGTGCAGGGATTTAAAAAGTTTCTCGATCAGGTTGGCGCGTTCAACCAGATAACCCATGAATACAAACAGGGGCACTGAGATGAGCACATCGTTGGTCATCACCTTGTAGGTGGATTGAACCATGAGATCAAGTGTTTTCTGTATGTCTTGATCGTAGGCAAAGAACGTGAAAATCACGCCCATACCCATCAAGGTAAACGCTGTAGGGAAGCCCAGCATAATGGCCACGACAATCAGGGAAAGCATCAGCAAACCCAGATGGCCGTTATTCATTTCAGATGGGGCAGGCATTGCAATGGCGACCCCGATCAGGATCATCGCCATGATGGCAATACCAAAATATAGTTCTTTTTTCATGATTAATCCTGTTAATTCTTGCCGAGAGACGCTTTGAGCTTCTCTACATCGACTTCTTGCACATCGTCTTCACGCTTGGGCCACACGCCGTCTTTGATGCACATGACGCAGCGGATCACTTCGACTACGCCCTGAAGCAGCAAGAAAACAGCTGCCAGCGGAATGAATGCCTTGAATGGGTAGATGGGAGGGCCATCGGCCGTGATTGAAGACATTTCCTTGATGGCCCAGGCCTCGTCAGCGAATGTGTACCCTGCGTAGGTCAATGCGATGATGCCGGGAAAGAAGAAAATAAAATACAGAATCAGATCAAGAATGGCTTGTGTTCTGGGCTCAAGAAAGCCGTAAAGAATGTCGCCACGCACGTGGCCATTGGTGGCCAATGTGTACGCACCTGCCATCATGAACAGGATACCGTAGAGAATGTAGGACGCATCGAACACCCATGGATTGGGGCTGTTCAGGGCGTATCGCGTGAATACTTCGAACACGATAATTCCAGTCAACAACACAATGGTCCAGGCAAACAGATGCCCTACCTTGGTGGAAATTTTGTCGACCAAATGAAGGAAAGCTAACATGGGGTGAACCTCGGGTTCGGTTTTAAAAAAAGCCAACATCCATTGTGTAGATGTTGGCTTTCTGGCTATGGAAACAAATTACTTCTTCTGTTGTGCGTAAAACGCTTGAGCCATTTTGAAGTCGACGGATGTATCGGCTTGCCATTTGGCTGCACGTGCAGCAAATGCACGCTGCGATTCAAACACTTTCTTGAACATGGGGTTTGAAGCAGACTTTTCTTTGGTCACTTCATCCCATGCTTTCAATTGGGCTTTCAAGATGCTGTCAGGCGTCTTGAAGAACTTAACGCCGTCTTTGCTTTGCATTTCCATGTAATCTTTGGAGTAGCGATCCACTGCCTTCCAGCTCATGTCGGCAGATGCAGCCTCGGCGGCGTTTGCAATAATGGCTTTGATCTCGGCTGGCAGTTTGTTGTACTTGGTCTTGTTGAACATGATTTCGAACTGTTCTGAAGACTGGTGGAACGATTGCAACATGCACACTTTGGACACGTCTGGGAAGCCCAGCAGGCGGTCTGAAGATGCGTTGTTGAATTCAGCTGCATCCAGCAGGCCACGATCCATCGCTGGAACAATTTCGCCGCCAGGCAGTGCGTTAACTGCAACACCCATCTTCGTGAACATGTCTACAGACAAGCCAACGGTACGGAACTTCAGGCCTTTCAGGTCTTCAGCCTTGGTTACGGGCTTCTTGAACCAGCCCAGGGGCTGAGTTGGCATCGGGCCAGACATGAAAGAAACAACGTCCATTTTCAGGTCGCCATAAATTTCGTCCAGCAATTCCTTGCCGCCACCGTATTTGTGCCAGGCCAACAGCATGTTTGCGTCCATGCCGAAAGATGGGCCAGAACCCCACAACGCAACCGCTGCGTTTTTGCCGTACCAGTAGGCGATAACGCCGTGACCACCGTCCAGGGTACCTTTGCTTACTGCGTCCAACAGGTCAAATGCTTTCACAACTGAGCCAGCAGGCAATACTTCGATTTTCAGGCGACCGCCGGTCATGCTGTTTACTTTGTCGGCAAAGTCAACGGCATACTCGTGGAAAATGTCTTTCTGTGGCCATGTACTCTGGAAGCGCATGTTCACAGTTTGAGCAGTAGAAATCATGGGGAACGCCAAGGCGCCTGCACCCACTGCGGCCACGGATGTGCCTTTGATAAAATCACGGCGCTTCTGGTTGTTCACTGAATCAGTCATTTTGCCTCCTTAAATTGATGTAGCTTTCGACTGTTGTTTTTGGTTTTACTTTTCGAACCTGCATTGTGATAGCCACCCCTCTGTAACTAAATAGGAGCAAACCCTTATCCGGGCAGGTTTTGTGCACCATTTGGGGTCGGGATTTACCCTGTGTTTGGTGCATGAATTTTTTGTATGCGGCAAAAACACCCACGTGGAGGGGTGTAAATACGCATCTGATTTGTCGGCATTCGTACGATAAAAATGTGAATTAATTGAATCCTTGTTCTAACGGAGAATTTTAGGCACTGAGCTTGCATCGTGTGACTGTAATTATCACGATGAAGGATTTCACATGAACAATTTGTTTAAGTTAATTGGACTTGTCTTGCTGATCGGATTAAGCGCTTGTGGCTCCGATGATCCAGCCAGCAACTCCTCAATCACCCCATCGAATGGAAATCCAACTGATCCAACTGAGGTAGTGGTTGATGACCCATCGCCGGGTACTGAAGGTCCAGATGTATTTGTCGACAAGTCGTTGCGGCCACCAGCAGAGTTTTTTGAATTGGTCGAAGCCGACATGCAAATGGTTCACGACACTTTGGCAGGGCGGACAAAGATGCGTGATGGTTCAACGCTGACGTGCGAGGGACTCGCAAAAATGTACATTGAGCGTATTTTCATGCACAACGACAATCCTCAGCCCAATGGCGGATTACCAATTAGTGCGGTGTTGTCGATTAACCCCAACGCGCTGGATATAGCAAAAGCGCTTGATCAGAAATATATCGAGGATGGTGGGATCGGGGATCGCTATTTGCATTGCATGCCCGTGTTGCTGAAAGACAATTACGACACAGTTGATTTTCCTTCTACTTCCGCCTCTTTTTCAATGCTAGGTCACCAGGCCGGTGTTGATGCCCCTTCTGTAGACGGTTTGCGTAAGGCAGGTGCCTTAATTCTAGGTAAGGCACATCAAGATGAATTTGCATATTTCACGACTGGATTTTCGGGTCGTACCGTGTTGGTAACCAATCCTTACAATACGCAAGAAAGTTCCGCAGGCTCTTCTTCCGGGTCTGGCGCTGCGCTGGCCTCTAATTTTGCCATTGGTGGCACGGGCAGTGACACATGCCAATCGATTAGACATCCTTCGTCTGTGAGTGGGCTGGTTGGAATTCGTCCGAGTATTGGTGTGGTGTCGCGCAAAGGTATTTTTCCTTTGTCTCACATCAGGAACACGGGTGGTCCAATGACTCGTTCAGTACGTGATTCAGCATTGATGCTGACTGCCATGGCCAGCATAGATCCGGTAGACGACCCGGATACAACCTTGTTTCCGGCTGAAGCCCGCCCAGACACCTATTTGCGTTTTCTAGACCGTGATGTGTACGGCGTAAAAGGTAAAAAAATTGGTGTGTTACGTAGCCTGGGCGGGAACAGCACACCCGCAGGTACAGGTGAGCAGGGAGCGTTAATTGATACCGCTGTTGCAAAAATGGAATCAATGGGAGCAGAGGTTTACGATGTGTTTCTGCCAAGCTTTGTCAACCGGGGTGGTGGTTCAACTCACTATGATACGAACCGATATTTTTTCGAGTTTGTTCGTGATGGTGGTAAAAGTCCACGCAAGTGTCTGAGTAGCGCATTCTTTGCGACCAATGCCGATGTGTTGCCAAGCTGTGCTGCAACAGAGGGCATTCTTGAAACACTTCGAGTTGGGCCGCGAACTGCGGGCTTGGTCGCGGTGAGTGCCAGTGGAGACCCCGGCGCCAAACCTACCGAGGCTCAACTGAATGCCATTGTTGCTGAACGCGATTATGTGACTAAGGTGATGAATGGCGAATTGGATGCATTGGGTGAGAAGCAGGCAATGGTATTGGATTCCGAGGGCAGGCCAGCTCAGGTGGTACTTGACGCATTGGTGCTATCGCCAGGCCCCAGCGGTGGACGAACCTGTGACTTTGGTTCAACTACACAAATGGGTTCGATCGTGGTGCCGGTTGGTTTCGATTCGCAGGCGGGAACACCGAGAGGTATGGAGATTTTTGTCAGAAGGTTTGATGAAGGCAAGGGACTTGGCATTGCGTTTGATTTCGAACAGGCCACATTGCACCGCAGACCACCAAATATTGCATCGTCGCCTGTGTATGCCAATCAAACTATTGGTGAATTCAATAGTCGGGCACAAATGGCACTGATGAAGGCGCAGTTTGAGTCGCCAGAAGATTTGCCGGTTGAAACGTATATACAGGCTTTAAGGGATTTGACAGGGCTGTAATATTTTTGCTGGAAAATAAAAAACCGCCGTGATCTTAAAGGCCACGGCGGTTTTTTGTAGCAGGCTTTCAAGCAGAGGCAGCCTGCTTCTCAGCTGATTTTTTGTGGTCACGCATTTTTCCAATGCTTTCAACCTTGCGTTGTTTCTCGTGCAGGAAGCTCAGCACTTCATGGCGATAGTGGTTGTAGGTAGGGTCGTCGGCCAGTGCAAGGCGGTCGCGGGGGCGGGGCAGCTCGATATCGAGAATTTGCCCAATGGTGGCAGATGGTCCGTTGGTCATCATGACAATGCGATCGGACAACAACACGGCTTCGTCCACGTCGTGCGTAATCATGACCACCGTATTTTTCAATTCACTTTGAATACGCATGACTTCATCCTGAAGGTGGGCGCGCGTCAACGCATCCAGTGCACCGAAAGGTTCATCCAGCAACAACACCTTGGGTTCCATGGCCAGGGCCCGTGCAATACCCACACGCTGTTTCATGCCGCCTGAAATTTCGGAGGGCAGGCGATCTAGTGCGTGGCTCATGTTCACCATGTCAAGGTTGTGCAAGATCCATTCGCGTTGTTCTTTGCGGGTTTTTTTGCCACTGAAAATTTTCTCAACAGCAAGCTCTACGTTCTGGTACACGGTTAGCCAAGGCAGCAGAGAATGGTTTTGAAACACAAGTGCGCGGTCAGGACCGGGCGAATTCACTTCCTTGTTGTCAACTATCACCACACCTTCGCTTGCGGTCAGCAAACCAGCAATGATGTTGAGCACTGTGGATTTGCCACAACCCGAGTGACCAATCAGCGAAATGTATTCGCCACGGCGCACTTCCAGGTTGATGTCTTTCAGCACCGGGTTCACCATGCCATTGCGTTCGAATTGCATTTGAACTTGAGAAATACTTAAGAAACGATCGCTCATTTTGTTACTCCGCGAGTAATTTTGTTGCCAACCCACGCTATGCATCGATCCAGAATAAAGCCGACAATGCCCACGTAGACCAGTGCCAATACAATGTCGCTGATTAGCGAGCTGTTCCAGGCATCCCAGATGAAAAAGCCAATGCCCACGCCACCAATCAACATTTCAGCCGCCACAATGGCCAGCCAGCTAAGGCCTACTCCGATACGTAAACCCGAAAAAATATAAGGTGCAGCAGCGGGCAACATAATTTTCCAGAAGTACTCCACGCCGTTGTGTTGAATGACTCGCGACACGTTTCGGTAGTCTTCGGGAATATTGCGAATACCGACAGAAGTGTTGATGATGATGGGCCAAATGGCTGTGATGAAAATCACGAAAATTGCAGATGGGTTTCCATCCTGAAAGCCAGCCAGTGACAAAGGCAACCAGGCCAGTGGTGGCACGGTACGAAGCACTTGAAAAAGTGGGTCCAAACCACGCAGCGCCCAGGTGGACTGACCCACCAGTACACCCAAGGCAACACCCACCACCACCGCAAGGCTGTAACCGATGGCCACGCGTTCAAGGCTGGCCAGTATTTGCCAGCCCATGCCCACGTCGTTGCCGCCGTTGTCGTAAAGCGGGTTGATGATCAATTCCCACGTGTCAGTGATCACCTTGCTGGGTGCGGGCAGGCGGGCACCTTCGGTGCTGCACAGTATTTCCCAGATCAAAAGCAGAATACTCATGATCACGATGGGCGGCACCAGTTTGCCCAGGCTTTCTTTGAATAGCTTGCTTTTCGCCTTTGGAGTGGTTTGCAAGCGTTCGAGAGAGTCAGTGGTCATCATGATTTCATCGCCTTAATGGTCAAGCTGTCGAGATAGGCTTTCGGGTTCTTTGGGTCGAACACTTTGCCATCGAACATTTTTTCCACACCGCGTGATGTGCTGGCAGGAATGGCCGACTTGTCGATTTTCAAAGTGGCAGCGGCTTCGCGCCAGATGTCTTCGCGGTTCACCTGCTTGATCAAGCTGCCTGTGTCGAGTTTTGTGGGCAGGTAACCCCAGCGCTGGTTTTCTGTAATGAACCAAAGGTCGTGGCTTTGGAACGGGTAGGAAGCCTGGTCTTTCCAGTAGCGCATTTGTTGTGGGCTGTTGGTGACCACGCGCCCTGTGCCGTAGTCGAAATCGCCCTTCATGCGGTCGACAATGTCGCCCATTGGCGCATTGATCCACCTGCGCTGTGAACAGATTCGTGCCACTTCCTCGCGATTGGCTGGGTCTTCGCAGAACATTTGTGCTTCCATCACTGCCATCACCAGTGCTTTGGCAGAATTGGGGTTGGCATCCACCCAGTCTTTGCGCATGCCCAGGGCTTTCTCTGGGTGGTTTTGCCACAACTCACTTGTAGTTAGTGCGGTGTATCCAATTTTTTGTGTAATCAGTTGTTTGTTCCAAGGCTCGCACACGCAGAAAGTGTCCATGCTGCCCACCTTCATGTTGGCCACCATTTGTGCGGGCGGCACCACGATGGTCGATAGATCGTCGTTGGGGTCAATACCACCTGCGGCCATCCAGTAACGAATCCACAAATCGTGCGTTCCACCAGGGAAGGTCATCGCAGCGCTCACTGCTTTGCCGCCGCCTTTTTTGGCCATTAGGGCTTTTTTGAATTCGCGGGTGTCAGTGCCTACTTTCAAGGCTTTGTACTCCTCGCCAACTGAAATGCACTGTCCGCCCAGGTTCAGGCGGGCAAGAATGTACATGGGAGTGGGAATGTTGTTGGCGGTCATGGCGCCCGTACTGATCAGGTAAGGCATGGGGGTCAAGATGTGCGCACCGTCGATGCCGCCGTTCGCAGAGCCAAGTACAAGGTTGTCCCGTGTGGTGCCCCAGGATGATTGTTTGAGCACTTCGACATCGGGCATGCCATGCTTTTTGAAGAAGCCTTTTTCAATACCGACAAACAAGGGGGCCGCATCGGTTAAAGCGATGAAGCCCAGTTTTGCTTTGGTCGTTTCCAGTTTTGTTGATTGGGCCATCACGATGGAGGGTGCGCCAAAACCCGCCAGCATGGTCGATCCCCACACTGCGGCCGACTGCTTGATAAAAGTGCGGCGTGTTTCCGACAGTTCGGGTTTTTTGTCAGTTGGTTTATTGCTCATCGTGTGCGTCCTTGAAAAATCAACTCAAGAAAAAACGGCGCACATCGCCACACCTGCCCAGCAAGTTTGGGATGGACGCCGTTGTCCAGTACTTCTTTATTGCATTGCCTGAAAGCATCTGACCCTATCCTTCGTTGGCATAGGTCTTACAGCACACTTAGCAGTTTGTGTGCCATGCAAAAAAGAAGTGCACAGTTGTGAAATTGAGTTAAAACAGTGCTGAAAAGAACACTATTTTTGGTGCACAGAGCGAGTTTGGTGCGGCGCACCAAATAAATCAGTGCGCCAGATTTGATGGAATTGGTGCATGCACCGGATTGATGTACGCGTTTCAGTGCTTATTTTTGAAGTGCGCGAATTCCGACCCACGCGAAAAAGAGCCCATAAGCCAAATCGATGATGCCGTAGCCGGAATAAAACAAGGCAAGCAGGGGAGTTTTTTCCTGAATGATTGGCAGCATGTCGGATTTGCTGCTGATCCAGATTACCCAGGTGTACACATAAATGGCTTTCTCGAAAGCAAATACGAAACAGATTGCCGGCAGTTGGTGAGCCTGTTTGGCAACCGCCAAATAAGCCAGACCCCAAACCATGACCATGAAAGTGCCGAATGGGGAAAAAACTTCGGGTGATAATTCATGAAAAGCCGAATTACTGAAAAACTCGCTGGCCGCAAGCATGCCAAATATATTGGTAAAGCCAGCGGCAATAAAGCCCAGAAAAATGAACCGGCTATTTGTAGTTTTGTTCAAAAGTTGTCTCCGTTTGTTGTTTTGAGTGTTTTTGGATACTACCCGAATACTATATACTTGCGCCCCATGGAGAAGTGCGAGAGCGGCTGAATCGGCCTGACTCGAAATCAGGTAAGGGGGCAACCTCTTCGAGGGTTCGAATCCCTCCTTCTCCGCCAAAAAACAGAAAGCCCCGTAAGGGGCTTTTTGTTGACTCTCGGCACGCAGGAGTGGCGTTGGGTGAGAAGCTTAGAAGCTCAAATTTACCCTCATCACCGCAGTGCTACCACTCACTTCATTGCCAACCACCAACAAGGGTTCACCTGTTGGGGAATCCTTGGCTGGAATGAATACCAGTCCCTCTGGTCCCAGGTCGCCCACTGTTGGCAGCGCCGCTGGGTCTGCGGGATCGTTGGTCCAGTCGTCGCGGGTGTTGTAATAGTCCACGCGCACGGGTGCCGAAGGATCGGTTACGTCATAAACCAGAATTCCGCCGATGCGTTCAAGACCAATGAATGCAAAAGTCTTGTCGCCGATTTTGCCTACAGCTACACCTTCGGGCTCAGGGCCTTTGGCGTCGCTTCGGCTATCCAGTGCGTTGCCTTCGTCATGGCCTGAATTGAAAAAGTCTTTGCAATTCAGGTTGCGGGTACTGCCCACTTTACAATCATCGCTGGCCAGGAAGCGTTCAATTTCAGAGCCTGAATCGAATACGAGTACACCGTCTTCATTGAAAATCGAGAATGAACGCGCACCGAATGAATACAGTTTGTCGTACATCAGGCGATCGCCTGCAGGGTCTTCTACACCCGTGCTGTTAAATAGAATAGGCGCGCCATTGGCATCCGTGCGATAGCCCATGGTCCACGTGACGTTCAAGCGACCGAGTTGATCATCTGCTCGGCAGCCGTTCGGGTTTCCTGCTACGGCACCACAGTATCCAAACACCGTTGGGTTGAGCAAGCCGCCATTGGCCAAGTCGTCGAGTTGAGCTGGCAAGTCGTTATTCAATCGACCAGCCCAACCATTTCGGTTCACCAGGTGTTTCACCCGGAATTCTTCAACAAAGCCCTTGCTTGCATCACCGGCGAAGTAAGCTGGGTTGTCCTCACCCCAGGTGCGCGCATCGCCTTCGTTGGCTGTTATCAAATAGGTATTGCCGTCTGCAGCCGTGTAAGAGGCCATGGCATCGGGTAGGTACAAGCCAATCACACCTGCCCAGTTGCGAATGTTGATCGTGTCACCATCGGAGTCAGAGGCATCAAATTCATTTCCAACGGCACCGTGATCTTTTTCGCCCAAAGGGAATACGTTAGTCACGGTTGCTGTCGCAATGTCGATTTTTGCAATTGCATTGTTTTCTTGAAGGGTCACGAATGCCGTGGTGCCGTCAGCGGATACAGTGATGTATTCAGGTTCGAAATCTTGTGAGGCCGAAGCTCCAGGCCCATAGATTCGAATGCCTTGGGCACGCAAACTGGCCTCTTGCCCTGTGAATGCGCTAAAGCTGGCGGTTCGCACGATCGGGGCACGTGGGTCACGCACGTCAATTACGCTGATACTGCCTTCCGGGTCAATTTGGTAGTCGTCACTGGGTTCGCCCTCGTTGGCCGTGAGTACCGTATTACCGTCGGGTGTGAAGGTGATCATGTCGGGTTGCGCACCCACAGTGCGTGCGCTTAGCAACGTCAAATCACTGGCGCGATACAAAGCCATGCGACCCAGATTGGTTTTGATCGGTGCTTCAATGGCCACAGCCACAATTCCATTCGCGACTGCGACGCTGTTGACTACCGAGCCTGCAAGTACATCGTTGGTGTCTAGCGTGTCGATCAACGTGGGGTTTTCAGGATCAGACAAATCAAATACATCCACAGCACCTGCCAAAGCGTTGACCATAAACAGGCGTTTACTGGCTGGGTCATATGCTGGAATTTCAGCTGCGCTCTCATCGAACTGGTTGGTGGAAAATCCACCAATCTTTTCCAGAGTCACGCTGGCTGGCGTTACCTCGGAAGGAGTTGTGGTGTTGTTGGCCGAGCTTTCGCCATTACCGCCACATGCAGCGAGGGTAGCTGCTGCAATCACACTGAGTGTGAATAATTGAATTTTGGTCTTGTTCATGAAAATAGGCTCGTATCGCTATAAAACGATCGAGCCTATTGTTCAAAGATGAAATCTTGATGACAAATATTAAGTGCGATGCGTATTAGCTTGGCAATCCATCGGTTGGCAATCCGGGTAAACCGCCCAATTCGCCACCCAGTGCATCGGCACCGGATGAAATACCACTGCTGAGCGTGCCCAACAAATCGCCTTCGGGAACTTCTGGCAAACCAGAACCGCCACCGCCTTCCAAGGCATTTTGAAGGGTATTGGCGCCACCCAGAATGCCATCGACCAAGTCTGCCAGGCCACTTTCAACTTCGGCGGGCAGGGCGGGGCTGGAGTCTCCCAAACCGTCGACATTCGGAACTTCGGTTGTCACTTGGCTCAACACGCCATCCAGTACGTTGTCGATTTCAACGGCAGCATCCCTCAAACCCTGTAGCAATTGATCGTAGGGTTCGACCTGTTCGCTGATGGGTTGGGTAATACCATCTGCCAAATCCACCACGCTGGTGACCAGTCCACCATCGGCAGGATCAACATTGGGCAAGGCAGAAATCAGGGTGTCCAGTCCAAGATCAGTGTTCACAGCATCAAGTAGAGGGCTGGTAATCGGGCTCAGGGGTTCACCCAAGGGTGTTTCATTCGCGCCCTCGACCAATTGTTGTACCAGGTCGGCTTGCGGTGTGCCTTCGCCCGTGGTGGCCACCAAGGCATCGTGCACGTTTTCCAACACGCCCAGGCCTGTTTGTTCCACAGCAACAGCAACGTTGTCAGGGGTGGTTTCAGGGTTGCTCTGGCTGTTTTGCACTGCATCCTGAATGGGCTGCAAAATGCTTTGTTCCAGGTTTTCCTGGGTCAGGTTTTCATTGGCAAATTCTTCAAGGCTTTGAGGGCTGTCTTCTGAGGAAAATTCGCCAGCACCCACACCGGCATTGTTGATGTTGCTGTCGCTGCCGGAGCCACTGCCAGAGTCCCCAGAACCACCTGCCAAAAACGCACCAGCCGCCACGGCGCCTGCACCAGCTACGCCACCACTGCCTGCGCCTAACAGCCCGGCACCAAACAAACCAGCCACTGCGCCACCCTCGGCGGCGGCTGAATTCTCAGCCAGTTCGGTGGTGAATTCAAAACATTCACCGTCTTCCAGCACAACGATTTGCTGTTGGCCGTTGGGGCCTGGTTGCTCGCCCAATGTCAGCTTGCCGTTGGCGGTCATCACCCCGGCAGCGGGAATTTGACCGTCAGAACCGGGGAACTCCAGTGCCATACGCCCGTTAGCACCGGTGATCACTTCATCACCGGGTAGCAGGTAGTCGCCAGCTTTCACGGCCACTGCTTCACCGTTGCGGCTCACGTTCACTTCGCCCTCTATGTTCTTGATCAATGCTTGGGGTGCGGCCATGGGTTTGCTCCTTGTTTGATTGGTATTTAACACACCTGTCAATTTTGCAAGGCGCGCAATTTTTTAATCCTCCAATTAGGGGGATGGTTCTACCCTCTATTGGTGAATTTATAATTGACAATGATCGTTGTCAGATATACATTCACGGAAGCAAAATTTTTCTGACAGAGGTCTTTGGCATGAGTGAATACACAGTCGTAATTATTGGCAGTGGCTTTGGTGGCCAGTGTGCAGCAATCAATTTGAAAAAGCGTGGCATTGAAGATTTCATCATGCTGGAGCGCCGCGACTTCATGGGCGGCACCTGGTGTCAGAACTCATATCCCGGCGCTGCGGTCGATGTTCAATCGCTGCTGTATTCCATCGAAAGCGAACCGTATGACTGGAGTCAAATGTTTGCAGAAGGGGAGGAGCTTCAGCAATACACCGAGCATGTAATTACCAAGCACGGTCTGCGTGAGAAAACCCGAACCAACAGCAATGTGCAGCGCACCGAGTGGCACGAGAACGAGCAGCGCTGGCATGTGTACCTGCAGGGCGGCGATGTGCTCAAGGCGCAGTTTGTGATCAATGCATCTGGCCCGCTGAGTACGCCTGTGATTCCAAATTTCAAAGGTCGCGACACATTCAAGGGAAAAACCTTTCACACCAATGCCTGGGATCAAAATTACGACCACACTGGCAAACGCGTTGCCATTATTGGAAGTGGCGCCAGTGCTGCGCAGGTTATTCCGGCGATTGCACCCGAAGTGGGCCAGTTGCATGTGTTTCAGCGCTCGCCTCACTGGGTGTTGCCCCGCGCTGACAGGGTTTTCAAGCCCTGGCAACGTGCCTTGTTGAAAGTGGAGCCAATTAGAAAACTGGCGCGTGCTGCGATTTATTGGGGTTTGGAAAGCCGTGTAATTGCCTTTAAGTACTCCGACTTTGCCTTGAAACACATTGCGCAGCGTGAGGCTTTGCACCACATCAAAAAGCAGGTCAAAGACCCGGAATTGCGCAAAAAAGTGACGCCCGATTTCACCATAGGTTGCAAGCGGATTATTTTGAGCAACACGCTTTACCCGGCTTACTGCCGCCCCAACGTGAACCTGCACGACAAAACCGATGGAATTGCGGAAATCAATGAAACCGGTATCAAAACGCTGAGTGGTGCGCAAATTGACCTGGACTGCATTGTGTATTCCACGGGCTATGACGCCACCGACGGCGTTATTTCCTACCCAGTGGTGGGCAAGGGTGGCACCCAACTGGCTGATGTGTGGAATGAATTTCCGCGTGCTTACCTGGGAACTACTGTGCCGCAGTTTCCGAACCTGTTTATCGTGACCGGCCCAAACACCGGTATTGGGCATACCAGCGCGATTTTCGTGATTGAAGCGCAGATGCATTACATCATGCGTGCCATTGCGGAGGTGAAGGCCAAAAAAGCCGTGGCCATCGAGGTAAAGCCCCAGGCTGAAGAACGTTACACCACCCATATTCACAGCGAAATGGAAAAAACCGTGTGGAAGCGCGGCGGTTGTACCAGCTGGTACAAAAGCAAAAGCGGTCATGTGGTGGCCATGTTTCCGGGTTTTAGTTACACCTACCTGCGAATGGCCAGGAATTTCAAGATGAACGACCACGTGTTGCAGGCTCCTTTGCCACAGCAAAAGCCGCAGCACTTCAATGAATCCGAGTTGAGCACTGAAGGAGCTGCAGCATGAAAAATTTCAAAGACAAAGTGGTGGTGATCACAGGTGCTGGTTCTGGCATGGGGCGCTCTTATGCGTTGATGTTCGCCAATGTGGGCAGCAAAATTGCATTGTGTGACTACGATGAAAAAGGCTTGAAAGAAACTGAAAAACTGGTAATGCAAGCGAGCAATGTGCAGGTGTATGCCGAGACACTGGATGTGTCTGACAAGGCCGGGGTGTACGCCTTTGCCCAAGCGGTGAAAGCCGCTTTGGGTAATGCGCACGTGATCATCAACAACGCTGGCGTAAGCGGTGAAGGTCGCCCGGTGTGGGCTTTGAGTGACGACAGTTATGAACGTGTGATGGGCATCAACTTTTGGGGTGTGGTGCATGGTACGCGCGCATTCTTGCCGCAACTGCTGGACAACGGCGAAGGCGCCGTGGTGAATGTGTCGAGCATTTTTGGTTTGGTGGGTACGCCCAGTAATTCAGATTATTGCGCCAGCAAATTTGCAGTGCGCGGCTTTACCGAATCGCTGATGGTTGAGCTTTCAAACAGCAAGGTGCAGGTGCATTTGGTGCATCCAGGTGGAATTAACACCAACATTGCCAGCAAGCCCGAGCACGAAAAGTTTGCCAAAAAATTTCTGACCACACCGCCTGATGAAATTTGCGCGTACGTGTTGAAGTGCATCAAGAAAAACGAACCCCGCATTGTTTACGGCAACAACGCTGCGCGCGTGTGGTTGGGTTCACGACTGATACCGTTCAAGCGCATGCGCCACATTCTTTGGCAACAAATGGGACGCACGCTGAACGCGGAAGATTACAAAGGCATACAGATCAAGTAAGCCTTGCCATGTTTACACCACCAGGTAACCGCCATCTACATTGATGCAGGAACCGGTGGTGTAGCTGGAAGCCTCGGAAGCCAAATACAACACCGTGCCCGCCATTTCACTGGGTTGCGCAACGCGGTTCATGGGCACATGCTGCAGCAAGGCACTGCGAATTGCATCGTTGTGTACCAGTGCCGAGGCAAACTTCGTGTCGGTTGCACCTGGCAGCAGTGCATTCACACGCACCTTCATGGGGGCACATTCCTTGGCAAAGGCCTTGGTCATTGAAATGACGGCTGCTTTGGTGATTGAGTAGATCCCTTGGTACAAGCCGGGAATCACGCCGTTGACCGATGCCACATTGATAATGCTGCCGCCGCCGTTCTTGGCCATCAACTTGCAGCCGTGGCTGCTCATGTAAAAATAGCCCCGAATGTTCACATCGCAGGTTTTTTGAAAGGCCGCCAAATCGGTGTCGTAGATTGGTCCAAAGTGAGGGTTGGTTGCGCCGTTGTTCACCAGAATATCCAGCTTTCCAAACTTGGCTTCAATTTGTTGGTACAGCGCCTCAATTTGTTCCATCTCGCCCAAATGACAAGCCATGGGCACTGCATTCAGCCCATCTGCTTGAAATTGCGCGGCAATTTGTTCGCATGCTTCTTGTTTTCTGCTAGAAATAATCACGGTGGCACCCTTGGAGGCCAGCAATTCCGCACAGGCCAAGCCTATTCCGCGGGTTGCACCCGTGACCAAAGCCACCTTATCTTGTAAATTGAACAAATCAGTTGTTGTTTTCACATCGTCTCCTTACAGGCATTTTCTAATTGTTTTTCATCTGAAAAGGTAACATCGCATGGGCTCGGAATTTGAGCAAGACGGCAAACATGTTTTTGTATACGGGTCATTGATGTATTTGCCCGTGTGGGGGCAAGTGGTGAAGGGTGTTTACCCTTGTTTGAATGCGGTCGCCCAAGGCTATCAACGCCACGCTGTGCCTGGCGAAACCTACCCGGCCATGATCGAAAACGCCGACGCGCAAGTGCAAGGTTTGGTGTGGCTCAATTTGCGGCCCGATGACGTGAAGCGTCTGGATGCTTTTGAAGGCCCCGAGTATGAGCGTCGTGAAATTGAAGTGCTGCTGAACACCAGTGGTGACACCATGAAAGCCGAGGCTTACATTTGGCTAAACGCGTCGGTATTAACAGCTGACCTTTGGAGCATAAGCCGTTTTGAAGCCGAAGGCATGCAGGCATTCTTGAATAAACACGTGGGCAACTGGAACAACACCGGGCAAAGAAAGTAACAACAAGAAAGGAGACAAACCCATGGGTTTTATCTTGGCACTGGACCAAGGCACCACCAGCTCGCGCGCCATTGTGTTCAATTCACGGGCTCAAGTGGTGGCCAGCTGTCAGCAGGAATTTGAGCAAATTTTTCCGAAAGCCGGTTGGGTTGAGCACCGGCCTGAAGACATTTGGAACACGCAGTTGGCCTGTGCACGCAGCGCAATTGAAAAGGCTGGGTTAACGCCTTCTGAAATTGCCGGCATTGGTATTACCAACCAGCGTGAAACCACCGTGGTGTGGAACCGCAAGACCGGTAAACCGGTCTACAACGCCATCGTCTGGCAGGACCGCCGCACAGCCGCCTATTGCGACAAGCTGCGAGAGCAGGGCAAAGCTGCATTGATTCGCCGAGTCACCGGGCTTGAACTGGATTCGTATTTTTCCGCAACAAAAGTGAACTGGATTCTGAACAATGTGGAAGGTGCGCGTGCGCAGGCTGAATCAGGTGAGCTGGCATTCGGCACCGTAGACAGCTGGCTGATCTGGAATCTTACAGGTGGTGCAGTTCATGCAAGCGATGTAAGCAATGCATCTCGCAGCATGGTGTTGAATATTGAAACATTGAAATGGGATGTCGAACTTCTTGAGTTGTTTGGTATTCCTGAAAGCATGTTGCCGCAGGTGTGTGAGTCCAGTGGTGAAATTGCACGCTGCGATTCGTCTGTGCTGGGTGCTGCCATTCCAATTGCAGGTGTTGCGGGCGACCAGCAAGCTGCCACCTTCGGGCAAACTGCATTCAAAGCGGGTGAGGCGAAAAACACTTACGGCACGGGTTGCTTCATGTTGATGAACACGGGCAGCGAAGTAGTTGAAAGCCACAACCGTTTATTGACCACCGTGGGTTGGCAAGTCAATGGCAAAACAAGTTACATGCTGGAAGGCAGTGTGTTCATGGGCGGGGCAGTGGTGCAATGGCTGCGCGACGGTTTGGGCATTATTGAAAAGTCAGCCGATGTGCAGGCATTGGCCGCCAGCGTGCCCAGCACCGATGGTGTGTGTTTGGTCCCCGCATTTGCGGGTCTTGGCGCACCCCACTGGGACCCGTATGCTCGGGGCACTTTGGTGGG
The DNA here is from genome assembly GCF_043511195.1 of Limnobacter sp. Lineage (NCBI taxonomy): Bacteria > Pseudomonadati > Pseudomonadota > Betaproteobacteria > Burkholderiales > Burkholderiaceae > Limnobacter > Limnobacter sp. The sequence goes on from NZ_CP121330.1 coordinate 2,080,362, forward strand.
TATGACGCGGGGCACCAGCAAGGCACACATTGCGCGCGCAGCCTTGGAAAGCATCGCACTGCAAACAGTCGATTTGGTGCAGGCCATGCAACGTGACGGTGCCAAGCCGCTAAGTGAATTAAGGGTAGATGGCGGTGCATCCAACAATGATCTGCTGATGCAGATTCAGGCTGATTTATTGGGCGTGCCAGTGGTGCGCCCCACAGTGACCGAAACCACCGCATTGGGCGCGGCCTACCTGGCTGGCTTGGCCGTTGGTGTGTTTGATACGGAGGAAAGCCTGCTGGCCAATTGGCAGGTGGATGCGCGTTTCGAACCCAAAATGAGTATTGATGAACGGGGTGCCTTGCTTGACCGCTGGCACCGCGCAGTAGAACGTTCCAAAGGATGGGCAGATGCTTAGTCGTAAAGAGCACCTTGATACTTTAACAATCAAGGCACAAGAGCAATATGAATGGGACGTCATCGTGATTGGCGGTGGTGCCACTGGCTTGGGCAGTGCGGTAGATGCTGCAAGCCGTGGCCTGAAGGTGTTGCTGCTTGAAGGACACGACTTTGCCAAGGGCACCAGTTCACGCGCTACCAAGCTTGCGCATGGTGGTGTGCGTTATTTGGCTCAGGGCAATTTCAGCCTGGTCAAAGAGGCGCTTGAGGAACGTGGACGCATGTTGGTGAATGCGCCGAACCTGGTCAAACCTTTGGCGTTTGTCATTCCTGTGCGCAATGTGTTCCAGAAGCTGTTTTACTGGATCGGCCTGAAAATGTACGACATGCTGGCGGGCAAGCTCGGTGTTGGGCCGACCACCATGGTGAAGAAAAATGAGGTGTTGCGCGCTGTACCCACCATTTCGCAACACAAACTGCATGGCGGTGTGCGTTACTTTGACGCGCAATTTGACGACGCACGTTTGGCGATTGCCTTGATGAAAACCTTGCACAAGCTGGGTGGAATGGCGATCAATTACATGCCGGTAACCGGGTTTGTAAAAAACGCAGAGAAAATAAATGGCGTGCAAGCCCGCGATGAATTCAGTGGCGAGACACTGACTTTCAAGGCCAAGGCTGTGATCAATGCAACCGGGGTGTGGGTAGACGATATTCGCAAGCTGGACTCAGCCGACTCCAAGCCCATGCTCAGCCCCAGCCAGGGGGTGCATGTGGTGGTTGATCAGCATTTTTATCCGGCCAAGGAAGCATTGCTGGTGCCTAAAACCAGCGATGGCCGTGTGCTGTTTGTGGTGCCGTGGTTGGGTAAAACACTGATCGGTACCACAGACACGCCGCGCACTGACTCCCCTTGGGAACCGGATGCCTTGCCTGAAGAAGTGGATTTCATTCTGGAAACGGCAGGGAAATACCTGGCCAATGCCCCCACACGCGCCGATGTACGCAGCGTGTTTGTGGGATTGCGACCCTTGGTGAGTGCTGGTGGTGAAAAGCAAAATACCAAAAGCATTTCAAGGGAACACACTGTGATTACAGCAGCAAGCGGATTGGTGACGATTACCGGGGGCAAGTGGACCACCTACCGCAGCATGGCTGAAGAAGTGGTTGATTTGGTGTGTGAGCAGCATGGTTGGGCACACAAACCCACCCGCACCCGCAACATGCGCCTGGAGGATGATTTGCCCATGCGCAAGCCTGGTTCGGCCATTCACGAGAATCTTGATTTGAATGAAGCGGAAATTGCGCAGGCCGTGCTGGAAGAAATGGCGGTAACCATTGAAGATGTGCTGGCACGCCGAAGCAGGGCGCTTTTTCTGGACAGCAATGCAGCCTTGGCCTGCATGAACGAGGTTCGATTTGTGCTGCAAAACGAGCTGCGTTACAGCGATGAGGAACTGGATCGCCAGGAAGCCGAGTTTCGCAAGCTGGTTGCCCAATATGGCTTGAATTCGGTTTCTTGAAGTTTTTTGTAAAAAGTGGGGTTCGGTGCTTGCACCATGGCAATGTTTCATGCATAATCTCGCTTCTTCACTGCGGCTGTAGCTCAGCTGGATAGAGTACTTGGCTACGAACCAAGGGGTCGTGGGTTCGATTCCTGCCAGCCGCACCAGTTCAAGAAAAACCCCCGCTCAAAAGGCGGGGGTTTTTTGTTTTTCAACTACCCATTAAACACATGCCACCAATTTCCGTACTTGTCGTCGCCGGTTTTTTCATTGGCGCAGGCATTTTGCATTTTGTGCTGCTGGATTTTTTCGCCAGCATCGTGCCGCCCTATTTGACTAATCCAGATGCGCTGGTTCAGGTCAGCGGTGTTTTTGAAATTCTGGGTGGCATCGGCATTCTGGTTCAACGCACCCGCACCTGGGCTGCTTATGGGCTGATCGCGCTGTGTATTGCGGTATTGCCCGCGAACATTCACATGGCAATGAACCCTGATCAGTTTGCAGAAATCCCCGTGGTGCTTTTGTACTTGCGCTTGCCGCTACAAGCCCTGATTATCTGGTTTATTTGGCGAACCACCCGTGTCAGCGCACCTTGACGCGGTAGGCTGCCACTTTCCGCTCAATCCGGTGTGCCTGCGCACGCCGTTTTTTCAGCCAGACTATGACGCCAGTCACCGAGAGTACGGCAACCATCACACCAATTACGCACACGAAAAGTCGATAAGGCAGTCCAAATACATTGGCCATGTGTAGCCCTTGCAGCCAGTTGCTCACCGTATTGCCAGCGGCATCGCCGCTTGGAAACGAGGCCCCAAGAAATGCGCCGCTTGATGCATCAATGACAATTTTCGTTTTGCCAGCACCCGGAGCAGCGTCGTATACATCCTCGCTGGTGTGCACCCGGTAAATATAAATATTGCGTTTGCGGTTCAGAAAAAGGCTGTTTTCGTGGTTGATCGTGAATCCCCGCTCAACTGACAAGCGATTCAGTTCGTATGCGGCTGCCGCATGGGCGGCACGCCAATCAAGTGTGCTTGCAGATTCGGTTTTTGGTCGGGCAAAATTGTTGTTCTCACTGAATTCGAACGCCAGCGACATCACCGGGTTGTAGACCTCTTGTCGCAAATTCAGCATGACGCTTGACCATGCAAAAACCAGAAGCATGAACCAAAGCCACAGGCCGATACAACGATGCAAATCCAGATTGATCCGGTATGCACCACTGTGCCATTTAATGAGCCAGGCCGGTTTCCAGCGTTTCAGGAATGGCCGCTGCGCGCGCTGAAAGCGGGGCAAGGTGAGAAACAGGCCGATGAAACAATCCAGCGTCCAGATCAGTGCAATTGCGCCGAATAACCACGCGCCCCAAGGCTCTGGCAAGGCCAGCGAGGAATGAAGGCGCCACAGAAACGGAATCAGGTTTTCCCAATGAATTTCGCCATTGGATATGAATTCACCCCATTGGCGCCGACCCAGTTCTTCGCCGGTGGCTGGATCAACAAACAATTGATCTGCGCTTAGTTTGAAAGGTTGCCCCGTGTCAGGGTTGATTCGCGGCGTTAGCCAAAACATGGCTGATTGACCTGGATGCGGTCCCAATACCACCTCACTCACATCGGCTTTCGGTTCCAGATCCTGAACGTGTTCACGCAGTTCGAAAGGATCAAGTGGAGCAGGAGAAGGTATGTCGGCTGAAGGGGTCGCGACAAACAGGTGTGGGTTGAGGAGCACTTCAAGATCATGCTCAAAAGCCAGCAGGCTGCCGGTTAAACCGGCAAGCAGCAAAAAGCCGGCTGTCATTAATCCTGCCCATCGGTGCAGTTTGGTGAAAGCCGGCTTAAGCACTGTGATTAGAAGCTGATTGAAAGAGACGCTACAACAGAACGCGGTGCGCCGGGGTGCGCAATTGCAGTGGTGCTGGCACGTGCAATGTAGCGTTCATCGAACACGTTCTTCAGGTTCAAACCTGCCTTCATGTTTTTCCACTGGTACGAAGCGCCCAGATCGAACACCGTGTAGTCATCAAGCTCAACAGTGGGGTCGAATTGGGTGGTGCTTTTTCCAACATATCGAACGCCGCCGCTTACGCCGAGCCCAGCCAGTGAACTGGCCTGGTCGAAATCATACTTCAACCAAACACGCGCCACGTGGGGAGCCACGCCGCCCAATTGATTACCAACATCCGAGGGGTCGCCTGCATTTTCAAGCACTTCGGTGTCGGTGTAAGCGTAGCTTGCGATTGCCTTCAACTGCCGTGTCAGGTTGCCGGTAAGATCGAATTCAATCCCGCGGCTGCGTTGCTTCACGCCAGGGAAATAGGCTTCTTGGCCCGTGGCATTGAAAAGCCCTTCATCAAACACCGCAACGTTTTCCTTTTCAATTTCGAAAATTGAAACGGTGCTGAACAGGCGTTCATTCAAGAATGAGCTTTTCAGGCCCACTTCAAATTGCATGCCGGTTTCTGGATCCAGCGGAACACCATTGACATCGACTGCGAACGCAAATTGTGGTCTGAAAGACTGGCTGGCACTGAAGTATGCAGAATGCCGGTTCGACAACATGTACAGCACGCCGCCACGTGCGGTAAACGCGCTGTCTTCAACGTTCGCTGACGAAACGCCACCGGAACTGCCTTCCGTTTTTACGTCATCAAAACGACCACCCAACAGCAGCTTTAAGCGACCGTCTTCAAGCAGCGACATTTGATCCTGCACGTACATGCTTGTCCAGCTTGTGTTGCTCAAGTCAGGGGTTTTGGTCTGATTGGCAGGGGGATCGAAATTGATATTCGGGTTGTCTGAAATCGCGTAGTTCGGCGTATTGGTTCGGAACCGCAGGAAATCCGTTTCCTGCTTGATCAGTTCCAGGCCAATCAACGTGGTGTGGTCAACAGCCCCAGTGGAAAACTTTGCAGTACCGTCCAGCACGAACTGGATTTCGTCATCCCTGCGGTCTTCATTTTGATAGCGCATTCTTAATTCATCGCCTGAAACGCTGCGTGCACGCAGTGCTTCGTTTTTGTTTTCTGCGCGGTGAAACTGAAGCTGGTTGCGAATGCTCCAGACAGGGCTGATGGTGTGGGACAACTGATAACCGGCGTAGTAGTCTTCGTTGGTGCGTCCCGCCAGGTCGGGATCACCGAAAAACGCGCTGTCGGCCACCAAGGGCTTCCCGTCTTGTGAAAGGGGAATGCCGGTGTCATAAGGTTGTGTTTCTTTCACATAAGAAAAATCGAACAGCACTTCTGTTTTATCCGACAGCTTCCACAACAGGCTTGGCGCAATAGCCGTGCGTTCCAGTTCAATAAAGTCACGGAACGAATCACTGTTGGTGTACGCAAAATTCAGGCGATAAAGCAGGCTGCCATCGGTGTTCACAGGCCCGGTCAGGTCGCCAGAGGAACGAAGGAAGTTGTAATCCCCCACCTGTTGCTCAAACACAAAGCCACGCTGCGCCTGTGGACGTTTGGTGACGTAATTGACCACGCCGCCAGGCTCGAGCGCACCGTACAAAATTGATGCGGGCCCCTTGAGCACTTCGACTCTTTCAACGTTGACCAGATCAACACTTCCCGCAATCGTGCTGCGAAGACCGTTGCGCAACAGGCTGGGTGACTCGAAACCACGAATGATGGGCAACACTTCGCTTTGTGCGTTCAGTGTATTGCCAGCCTGTTGAACACCGCTGATGTTCTCGTAAACGTCTTTCAGGTTGACAGCCTTCTGATCTTCGATAACTTCGCGTGGAACCACCTGAACCGAAGCAGGGGTTTCCATGATTGGCGTGTCGGTTTTCGTGCCAGTTGCGCTGCGTTTGGCTGCATAGCCAACCACCGGGCTAGTGGCCGTTTCTACATCGAGTGTCGCCGTGACGCTTACCTCAGGCAAACGGGCGTCTTGTTGGGCGTGAACCGTGCCGGCAAATGAAGCACCAAGCATTGCGATTTGAATGGAAGCAGTCAGAACTTTCAGGCGCACTTTGGTCGAGTGCGCCTGAGTCATTGTGTTGTTTTTCATAGGGGGCTGATTGGCTGGAAGTTGATGGGTTAATGAAAATAAGTGCTGTTCTAAAAAATACACGAATATCAGCCGCAGTTTTTAGTGATTTTTGATAGTGTATTAAAAATAATAATGATTCGCAATAACTAATTGTTTTATTAATGCCATTAACAATTCAAAGCAACTTACAAGTAGAAAATTGCGCATGAATGATGCAGATCCCTTCACAGGGGCAACAAAAGCGTTTCGCGCTGATTGTGGGGTAAAGTAGAACGAAGATTATGCTTCTCTGGGTTACACTTTACAAAAAGTGGGCCAACAAACGAGGAGACAAAAACAATGTTGAAGCCAGGTCTGATGATGAAGCAGGAAATGCTGCTTTCTTCAATTTTGGTACATGCTGAGCGGTTTTATGGCGGGCAAGAAGTGGTGGGCCGCCGGGTAGAAGGCGATTTGCACCGAATTACATTCAAGGCCATGGCCGCGCGCGCCAGGCAACTGGCCAATGCACTGCACGCCTTGAATATTCAGCAGGGTGAAAACATTGGTACCATTGCCTGGAACAGTCACCGCCACATTGAAATTTACTATGCAGTGGCGGGCATGGGTGCTGTTACTCATACTTTGAACCCCCGATACACCCCTCAGCAGTTGATTTACATAATCAACCACGCGCAAGACACCACCATTTTTTTCGACCTGACTTTTGCGCCGCTGATCAAATCCATTGCACCGCATTGCCCCAGTGTTAAAAACTGGATTTTGCTGATTGATGAAGACAAAATGCCAGCCGAGCCGCCCGTGGCCGATTTGTTGAATTACGAGGTTTTGCTGAAGGCCCAAACTGATGCGTATGTGTGGCCCGAGTTTGATGAAAACTCGGCCTGCACCCTGTGCTACACCTCGGGTACCACCGGCAATCCCAAGGGCATTTTGTATTCCCACCGTTCAACCATGCTGCACGCCATGATGTCCAATTGTGCCGATGCGATTGCATTGAGCAGAAAAGACATCATCCTTCCAGTTGTACCCATGTTCCATGTGAATGCCTGGGGCTTGCCCTATGCCGCATTGATGACAGGTTGCAAACTGGTCATGCCCGGCCCTCAGCTGGATGGCCCATCAATTTACGAGCTGCTTGAAAAAGAGCAGGTGACGGTTGCTGCCGGTGTGCCCACCATTTGGCTGGGTTTGATTAATCACATGAAACAAAATGGACTTGCGTTCAGCACTTTGAAGCGCTCGCTGGTGGGTGGTTCGGCTGTGCCCGTCAGTTTGATTCAAGCCTTTGACGAAATGGGCGTGGAGTTGATGCAGGGTTGGGGCAGCACGGAAATGTCGCCCTTGGGTACTGTGTCCAAACTGAGCGGTGATGAGCGCAATTTGCCCAAACAAGAACAATATGAAATTGTTGCCAAGCAGGGCCGCACCATTTTTGGCGTTGACATGAAACTGTTGGCGGAAGACGGAACCGAATTGCCTTGGGATTTTGAGCAAAGCGGCGAATTGCATGTGCGTGGCCATTGGGCATTGCATGAATATTATGGTGGTGATGGTGCCAAAGCCTTCAGCCAAGACGAAACCGGCAAACGCTGGTTCGCGACCGGCGACGTGGCGCGAATGGCACCAGACGGTTTGATGCAAATTACCGACCGCACAAAAGATGTGATCAAGTCGGGCGGGGAGTGGATCAGTTCAATTGATCTTGAAAATATCGCCATGTCGCACCCTGCAGTGTTGCAGTCTGCTGTCATTGCCATTCCCCATGAAAAGTGGAATGAACGGCCTTTGCTGATTATTGTGAAGCGCCCTGGTGCGGACATTAGCAAACAGGAGTTACTGAATTTCTACGAAGGACGAATTACAAAAATGCACATTCCCGATGACGTGGAGTTTGTGGACGCCATGCCAATAGGCGCAACAGGCAAAGTGCAAAAGTCTGAACTTCGGGAACAGTTCAAGGGCTTGAAGTTTTCCTAGGTGTAGTGAAATCCAGGGCGGCTCAACGAGACGCCTTGGCTCACCACAACTCTTCAAGGCGTTTGTCCCGACCACAGCCATTGCGGTAATAACCATACCGAATCGGGTTTTTGGTGTAGTAGTCTTGGTGATATTCCTCGGCGGGATAAAATTTGATCATCGGCGCTACTTCGGTGTAAATGGTCTTGAATTTCCCACTGGCTTGAAGCTTGGATTTGCTGGCCTCTGCAATTTTTTTCTGTTCGTCGTTTGAGTAGTAAAACCCGCTGCGGTATTGCGTGCCACCATCGCAAAACTGGCGATTTTTTACGGTGGGATCAATGGTTTTCCAGAAATACTCCACCAATTGGCTGTAGCTGACTTTGGTGTCGTCATAGGTCACTTCAACCACCTCGGTGTGGTCCGTACGGCCTGCGCTGACCACCTTGTAATCCGGGTCTTTGTATTGCCCACCGGCATAGCCTGAAATCGTTTTTAAAACACCAGGTACTTTGTCGAAATCGGCCTCGGTACACCAAAAGCAGCCACCACCGAACACAGCGGTTTTTGTTTCAGCCTGTGCACCGGTCACAGCAAGCAAACTCATCGCCTGGGCCAGTGTGATTTTCAGTTTCATTTGTTTCATTGTTTTACGCCTTACGCACTGCGGGTAATGTTTGACCTTCGGGCACAAAAGCCAGGGCCAGGCCATTGTTGCAATAGCGTTTGCCGGTTGGGGCAGGGCCGTCGTCAAACACATGGCCCTGGTGGCCGCCGCAATTGCTGCAGTGGTATTCCGTGCGGGGCAAGATCAACTTGTAGTCTGTTTTGGTATTCAGTGCGCCTTTGTTGGCATCAAAAAAACTGGGCCAACCGGTACCACTGTCGTATTTGTATTGGGAAGGAAACAGCGGCTGGTTACACGCTGCACACACATAAGTGCCTTTGCGTTTCTCGTCATTCAAGGGGCTGGAAAAAGGGCGCTCGGTGGCCTCTTTAAACAACACGTTGTATTGGTCTTTCTTGATGATCTTTAGCCATTCGGCTTCAGTTTTGTTCAATTTGTTCATGCTGGCAATTGTGCTTGAAGGTTTTGCGATCATCAGTCCTGCGCCAAGTGCGGCAAGTCCTGCTAACAGGGTACGGCGTTGCATGGTTATGTTTCCTTTTCAATGACTCAATCAATATTTAGTTAGCTGCATTGGCCCAAGGCCTTTGGTGCATTCAACGCCTGAAGCACGGTATTGGATTCATTGTTCTCGAGAATGACACCAATGCCCACGTTGCTTTGGTTCCAGTCAGCCGGCACGGTGTGGCTGAATACCTGCACCTTCGTAGCGAGCGACACTTTTTTCGGTTCACTCAAGTGTCGCACCACGCGGTCATGCTTCAACAATTCTCCGCGATTTTCGCCTGATTTCACTTGCTGGCTTAAGTTGTCTTCATAGAACGCCAAAAACACGCGTCCTGCTGAGTACCGTTCGTCAAGCCATTCGGTTTTTACTTTGATTTCGACCTGATTGGCCGCCTTTCGTTCAAGTGAAACTTGCAGGCCCACGGGTGCTTTGTCTTGTTGCATGGCTGCCAATCTTTGTGGAATCAGCCCCGCCTGTCCCCAACGGCGAACTTCACGATTCGAAAACACATATTGAGGTGTGTAAATTTGGCTCACATTGCCTGCCCGTTTGTGGGCGTATTGCCGCTCTGTGAACTGCTTTTTGGAATAGGGGTCTTGCCAGCCAATGTAATTCCAGTAATCCACGTGAAATGACAAAGCCAGAATGTGCTTTGAGCGCTCCGGGCTGCTCAACTGGCTGCTGAGCCAACGGTCGGCAGGTGGGCAGCTGCTGCAGCCTTCTGAGGTGTAAAGCTCAGCCACGATCATCCGTTCAGCAGCGCTGGTCCAAGTGCAGCTGCCTTGCTGGGCAAGGGCGGATGTGCCGGCCAAACCAAGAAACATCAATGTGCCTGTGCCAACCATGAAGTTCAAGCCGCTTGTCATACAACCCCCTGGCTGCTGCGTTCTAGTCAGGAGAGTATTCGCCAGGCTTCACGGAAAGGTTACATGGCAGTGCTTAGCAAATTCTAGGATTGTTAACAACTGTGGCAAGTCCTGTGGCTACTCCGACTAAGTGACTCATGGGTAATTTATTTACCCTGATAGAGTTAACCTGCCTCGAAACACCAAGTATCGGGGTGAGTTCCATAAAAAAAGGAGATTGGGATGAAATTCAAAGCCTTGCTAATGTCAGCCTTGCTGACAAGTTCTTTCGCTGTGCATGCACAGGACAAACCCGTGGTGCAGTTTATCGCCACTGGCGGCACCATTGCCATGAAAATTGACCCCGTAAAAAATGCGCCCGTGCCTGCCATTTCCGGTGAAGACCTGTTGGCCACTGTGCCTGATGTGGGCAAGTACGCCAACATTCAGGTCAAGAGCTTGTCCAATGTGCCTTCCGATTACATGGATCCGCCGCGCTGGGTTCAGTTGACCAAGGAAGTGAACGCAGCACTGGCTCGTCCGGAAGTAGCCGGGGTGATCGTTTCTCACGGAACCGACACACTGGAAGAAACTGCCTTCTGGCTTGACTTGACGGTGCGTGCTGAAAAGCCGGTGGTGTTGATTGGCGCCCAGCGCAACGCCTCATCCTCGGATTTTGACGGTCCACGCAATCTATTGAATGCAGTGCGCATTGCTGTGGACGCACAATCCAGAAACAAGGGCGTGATGCTGGCCATGAACAACCAGATCAACGCCGCCCGTTATGTCACCAAAACCCACACGCAGAACGTTGAAACCTTTCAAAGCGGTGCGTTTGGCTTGATTGGTGAGGTTTATCCAGACCGCGTAATTTACGCGAGCACACCACTGCGTCGCCAAACATTCCAGTTGATGGAGGGCCCCATGCCTGACGTGGAAATTGTGGCCATGTACGGTGGTGCCAATGGCGCGGCATTGCGCAATGCGGTGGATCGTGGCGTGAAGGGTATTGTGGTTCAGGCATTGGGTATGGGCAATATGAATGTGCCCATGTTTGAAGCCGTGCAATATGCCTTGTCGAAAAATGTACCCGTGGTCATTTCAACACGTGTGCATCAAGGTCGGGTTATGGCCAACTACGGGTTCGTAGGCGGCGGCAAAACCACGTTTGATGCCGGTGCAATCATGGCGGATGATTTGTCACCCCAGAAAGCCCGCATTTTGCTGATGTTGGCTTTGCAATCGGGCATCAACAAAAAGGTAGATCTGCAGCCTTTGTTTGACCGATAAGTTTGACCAATAAGTTCACACAATGTGTGCCACTGGAAATGTCATCTGAAACTGGGTGATTTCCAGTGCCATCAACACCTCATTGAGATCCAGATCCGGAAAGGCATTGCCCAGATTTTGCATCACATGCACCTTTGCAAATCGGGCCTTGCCTTTCGCGCTGGGACTGTACATAAACTCTTTGCCTTCCCAGCGTTGACCCAAGGTTTTCATGAAGCCGGGAACCAGGCCAGTGTGAATCGGGAAGGCGAAGCCTTTGCCCCGATAGGCCAGTTCAAATTGCGGAATGTCATCTTGATGAAGGCTGATTTCTTGTAGATTTTCGGGTCCCTGTGCAACATCAAAGTTGCACAGGTTTTTTGGAATACCCCAATTGATCCGGCCATTCTTTACACTGCTGGCGCTGCTCACCACAATATTGCTGATGGTCAGCAACCTTTTGTTGCCAAGTTTTTCGCTGAATTGCGCGGTGCCTGGTACATAGAGCAGTTCTTTGTATGGGCCTGCGTTGGAGTGGGTGTAGTCCACATACATCAGTACACTGACGGAGCTTTTCAAGCTGTCGCGAATATCCAGCGGAATTCGTTTGTCAGCCATCAATTTTTCTGCCTTGCTGCGCATGAGCACAATCAGGCCTTTGCCAGTCAATGTCCAGGGTGCAGGTACATCTTCAACGTTGTTCAATTGGGTATTCAACGGGTCAGCCCATTTTAAAAATGTTCATCTTGTGCCCATCGGGCGTGCGGAAATAGGCAGCGTAAAAACCAGGCATGCGCTCGCCGGGTTCGCCTTCGCAAGTGCAACCCAGTGTTTTTGCATGGGCATAAAACTCGTCGACCTGTGTACGGCTTTGAGCGCTCAGTGCCGCCATGGTGCCATTGCCTGCGTTGGCAGGCTGACCATTGGCCGGCTTTAAAAGACCAATGAAAGGGCTGGCCATGCTGGTGCCCCAGAAAATACCGTGCGGCAGTTCCAGAATGCGTTTGGCGCCCAGCGGTGCAAACAGTTTGTCAAAGTATTCACCGCTTTTGGGCAGGTCATTGGTGCCCAAGGTAATGTATCCAATCATCGTACTTCTCCGTGGATTTTTAAAGTTCAGGTTTTTGCAGGCAAGAATTGCCCGTAACCCATTTCTTTTCCGAGCTCGGGCACAACACCCTCGTTCTCGATTGCTATCTTGCCATTAATCAGCACATGTTTTACCACGCCAGGGTTGCGGTTCACCAAACGTTGCAAGCCGAAGTTTTCCATGTCGCCCCAACTGACCTGTTCCAGGTTCTGTTTGAGTGCATCCGGGTTCAACACCACCAAATCGGCGCGGTCGCCTACCCGAATTTTTCCCGCCTCAATACCAAGCCAGTCGGCCTGTTCACTGGTTAGCCGCCACACGGCATGTTCCATGCTCATAATGGGCTTACCCTCTTCAATGGTCTCTTTCACCAGTTTCAGGAAACGCAAGGGCAGGTTGTAAAATTCCATGTTGCGAATATGTGCACCGGCATCGCTGAAGGTGATCAGGGTGTTTTTGTCCTGCACCAGTTCGCGGATTACCTCGCGCTTGTGGTTACCCACCGTGGTGTACCAGCGCAGCTGGCGGCCAAACTGCACCACCAAATCCAGAAACAGATCGACCACATGCACCTTGCGGGCGCGGGCTACTTCGTCAAAGTTTTTGCCCACCAGGTTTGCGTCGGGGCATTCCAGAATAATGGCGTCACCGAAATCGCGTTGCCATACGCGCGGGCTGAGTTTTTGCCCGTAAAACTTGCGGAACTGGCGGCGGTAGTCTTCGTTTTGCAACAGGCAGTTGCGCTCTACTTGCGTGCGCAAATCCAGGGCCATTTCACCGGCACCAAATTCCTCGAAAAACACCACATCAATGCCGTCGGCATACACGGTGAATGGTGTGGGCAACAATTGCCAACGGAATGCACCGCCCAGCCAGTTCACCACGCGGCTTGAAATTTGCGCCATGGGGCGCACGGTTTTGTTGCCTTTCAGATCAATGAGCGCAATCAGGGTGGTTTTCAAGGGTTTGCGAATCCAGCCCAGGGTTTCAATCAGGTATTCAAAAATTTGCAGCGGGTTGGCTGCATTGGGCGCGCCTTGGTGCACACGGCGGTACTTGCGCAAAAGTTTGTTCAGGCGTCGAAGCTCGCCCCAGCGCGCATAGGTGCTGGGCAGGCTTTTCGACCAGGCGCGATCACCGTCAATTTTGTCCCATTTCAGGCACATGGTGGAAAGGCCCAGAAAACCCGCGTCCAGCGCTTCGGTCAGCGTGGCTTCCATCTGCTGCATCTGGGCTTCAGTGGGTTTTATTTTTCGATCTGTCGAGTCCAGCAAACCCATGGTGCCCACGCGCAAATCGCTGTGGCCCAGAAATGAAATCAGGTTGGGTCCCAAGGGTTGTTTTTGTACAAACTCGACCCACTGACGCGGCGTACTCCAGGTTTTTTTCTCCTGAAGAATGGGCAGTACCTTTTCTCGGGGTACTGTTTCTACGCGTGTGAATATATCGGATGCATCTTCGGCTTCGCTGCAGATCATGCTGAGCGAACAACTGCCCACCAACACCGTGGTCACACCGTGTCGAACAGATTCAGACAGGCTGGGGGCCACAATCATTTCGGCGTCGTAATGGGTGTGAGTGTCCAGAAAACCGGGGGTGATCCAGTGGTCCGTCGCATCAATTACTCTGGGGTTGCCTTCAAACTGTAGTGGGGCTTCGCTGACCGCAGCAATTCGGCCGTCTTTAATACCGATGTGGCGCAGGGCGGAAGGGCCGCCAGTGCCATCAAAATAGCGCCCACCTGCAATGACTACATCGAATGTCGAAGCTGCCATGATTTGTCTCCATTTCTCATTTTTTTCAAATGTAACAAGAAATCTTGTCGAATTGGAGAAAACTTTCACCGACGATCGTAGATCACCTCTTTATTGCCCACCGGCAGACTAATGAAATCGCCATCTTCCCCGATGCGGAAGGGACCTTTGAAAATATCGGGGGCCTTGCCCAGAAATATTTCCCGCAACGGGGGCAGAGGCAAAGGCGGCACAATGTGGCTCAATACCACATGGCCCACCTGCGCCTGCTGCGCCAGCACGGCCACATCCAGCGGGGTGGCGTGGTAGTTGGGAATGTCCGAGAAAATTTTGGCCAGTTTGCTGCGATTGTTCTTGATGGCGGTTTCCTGCAATTTAGCCACCAGTTCCGGGCTCAGGGCCTCGTGCACCAACAGGTCGGCATTGCGGGCAGCGTCTTTCACTTGCTCGTCGCTGGCAGTGTCGCCACTCAGCACCACGGTTCGGCCTTTGTAATTGATTCTGTAACCCACAGCCGGTGTGATCGGCTGGTGATTCACTGCAAAGGCCTCGATGAGCAAGTCGGGCTGTTGCAATACTGTGGTGTAGCTTCCTTTTTGTACCGTGAATTCATGCACGTTTGCACCCGCCAGTTCTGGTGGCATGGTGGCCTCACCATGGTGGGCTGTGCGGTAGCCGGTGTCTGCCGTGTAAGCAGTTTTGAAGCCGTCTAGCACCGCGGAAATGCCAGTGGGCCCATGCACGGTCAATCGTTGGCCTTCGGTGTGCTGCGCCCAACGTGTCATGAGAACTTCGCCCAGGCCGTCGATGTGGTCTGAGTGAAAATGGGTAACAAATACACCCTTGAGTTGGCCTGTTGAAAAACCCATGGTGGAAATTTGCTTGGCCGCTGCGCTGCCTGCATCAAACAGGAACATGTCCTTGCCAGCAATTACCAGGGTGCAAGGCGCTGCGCGGTCAGGGTCGGGAAAGGGGGAGCCTGTGCCGCAAAGCCCAACGTGCAAGCCATCGCTTAGCGCGATCAAGGGGTCTTGCATGCGTTTGTTGGCCACTTTTTCTACGATGGCCAACGTAATTTCACTGCGCTGAATGTACGCCACAGCTGCACCTGCGGCGATTAAGGCAACAACGCCAATCAACAGTTTTTTGACCATGATTCTTCCTTGTTATTGCTTGCTGCTTTCAACCCAGATGGGCGAGCTCCAGGCGCGTTCCTGTTGCGTAATGAAGCGGAAGTCTCCGCGGAAATTGCCCGGCTCACCTTCGATTCGGCAACATCCTTCAAACCCAGCAAATCCACTTTGGGCCGGAAACAATCCGTTGCCAGGTTGCAGTGCTTCACACTGAACTCCCTTGGCAGTACATATTTTGGTGGTCCAGCGGCAAGCGTTGTTTTCAAGTGCTCGAGCGTAGTAACTGGCACCTGTATTCTTGTTGTATTGGGTGTCATGAAACACTGCGCACATTTGCTCTGGGCCTTGTTGTTGAATACTGCAGTCGGCGTTGGGCTGCGGTGCGTTGGCATTTTCTGCAAGTTTAAGAACCTGTTGCTTGAGCTCCCCCTTGGAATCTGCCCAGGTTTTAATGAGTTCAAGGCGCTGCAAAGGGATGCCTGCCTCTTCGCCGCCTGGGTCCTGAATGGCGTAGGCCACAATGTAGGGTCCACCACCTTTCACATTCAGTGTGCTGCCCATGGGTACACCGTCCACCAAACCTTCTTCAATCGGGCTTGCACCTGCGGCCAACTGTTCGCAAATATTGTTGGGGAAGGGCTTGCTCGATGCCAGTGTACGGATGCGCATGCGCGAACCCGAGGTCGCGAACGTTTCGCGCCGCTTCAATGCGGCAAAAATTTCCTTGCGGGTGTTTTCTCTCGCCCACACGCCAGCCAAACCACCTGGTGTGAAGTTGGAGGCGACTGGATTGAATACACGTTCTTCGCAGTTGTCGGGATCTGCGGCGGACTCGGTGCTGAATGGCAATTTGAATCCGGTGATTGAATCTGTGGGAAGTGGTCGTTGTTTGCATTCCCAGTTACCCAATGCTTCGTGGGGTTCATCATCCAGCACACCACCGTGCCCAGAGTTTTTTGAGAATTTTGTTTTGTCAGTGTTGCCGGCAATGCCATTGTGCGTGTCACTTGAACCAATGAAGCCGTATTGGTAGGGGTTCACGCCCAGTTTGCGTTGAATGGCGCTGCCTTCAGGCAATACATTGCGCGCGTAATCCAGTGGGGCTGTGCAGTCGGCAGGGGTTGATCCACCAATATCGCTACCTGTGCATTGGTCAGCGGCGTGAATGCTTTTTCCAGTGCCTTGCAGGCGGTTCACTTGGCAAAACAGCGGGTCGTTGGGTTTGCCTTTGCATACCTTGGCACATTCTGCGGGGTCGTCAACACCACCTTTGCATAGCGTTTTCCATTCTTCGAATCCACAGCCTGATTCCTCACCGCCGGTCAGGCCTTTGTTAAAGCCAGTGATACATTCGCTGGCACCTTTGTGTTGAACAATCTCGAACAGGCGGTCAAAGGTGTTGCGCAAAGTGGCGTCGGCTGCAGTCAGTGTTGCGTTGTTTCGCGCAAGCGGCAAACCGGTGTCGGACTGGCGGGCACGCGCAAAGCGGCCATCGCTTTGATTTGTACTGTGTGGAATGGTGACCACATTGCAGCCTTCAACATCCAGACATTCAGTTTTAAGTCGATCGAACAAACCCCATTCGTCATTCGTGTTGTCGGTGGTTGGAAGAGGGGGAATCGAGCTGATGACGTTGGCGGGCACTTGAGTGCCTTCGAAAATCACATTGCGGTGAAGTACTTGACCGCCTTTGTTGGATGAGAACTCATAGCCGTTGAACGTGGTGAATTTGCAAGGCTGGTTTTCGGCATTGGCCACAGCCTGAATTTCCTCCCACGTTCGTGTGCTGGGTACCCGGCTACCCGCACTTGTAATCAGTTGAAGGTAAAGCGGCACGTTGCCTGTGATGAATACCGACACATTGTCCCGAATCAACTGCCCCAAGGCGCTACAGGCCGGGTTGGTTCCGGCGGGTACATTGCCTTGAAGCTCACAAATATTGGAGAAGGTTCCCAGTTGTTCGGCGTGCTCGGTGACCGCCGCAAAATCGAGTGGTCGACCAATGTTGATTTGACGCATGGGTGTATCCGGATCCTCACCCGATGGCAAAAATGCATTCTCGCCTTTGGCGAATTGATAGGCCTCGCGCGGGCCGTTGATTTAATTAAAAAAGTAGGCGTCAAACGAGAGCTTGGTGTGAATATGCAGATCACCAAAAAAAGCCTGTTTGCGAATGCTGCTGCCCAGGCATTCCACATCGTCGGGCCGCTCGGCTGGAGTAACCGTTGTAGAAGTACCAGATTGTGCAACGGTGTTGTTGTTGTCGCCCATGCATGCAGACAAGGTGAGGATCAGCCATGCTGACAAGACGGGATACAGCCGCGCACGGCCCTGTTGATTAAACATAACTGTAAATCCTCTCGACGGTCCAATACAGCGCGGCGCCACCCATGCACAGGGTGAGTGTGTGTTGTGCAAGGCGGGACCAGGTGGGCAGGTGGGTTTTCTCAAGAAATGCAAAAGTGGTGGCAAGCAAAGTGACAATCCACAACTGGCCAATTTCGATCCCCAAATTGAACAGCAAAAGCGTGCTCAACAAAGCATCTTCTGGAAAGCCTCGCTGCTCCATGGACAGCGCAAAACCCGAGCCATGCAGTAAACCAAAGGCCCCCATCAACACGAGATGAGCCCAGCTGGATTTGCCTGGCACCTCTTTGCGAATCAACTCCCATGCAAGCCAAAGTACGCTCAATGCAATCCACGCTTCAATGGCGCGCGTGGGTACTGCAATCAAGCCGAGCACCAGCAGGGCCAAGGTCAGGCTGTGCCCCACTGTGAACAAAGTGAATTGTCCAATCAATTGGCGCAGTCGCTGTCTGCGTTTTTTCCAGAGCAGGTACAAGCCAGCGACAAACAACACATGATCCCAACCAAATACGATGTGTTCAATGCCAATGCCGAGATATTCCAGTGGTGCAGCGGTGGGGGTTTGTGAACCCAGTGACGCTTCAGTTTGTTTGGGTGTCAGCACCGATTGAACGCGACTACCGTTCAGTGGCGTGGCCAATACAATTAAATCGGGTGCCAAGCGGGTGAATCCATTGGCCTGTAGCCGGTGATTTTTTAAAGCGCTGTTGCAGTGAAACTGTCCACGCTGAATAACCTCGGCATTGTCTTCCCATTCTGTGTTGATATTGCGCAGCTCACAGCGTGGTTCAAACTTGAAATCGATCGGGGGTACTTTGCCATCAGCACTCACGGTGCGTTTGAATACCAGTTGACCATATCCTTGTGATTCCTCGTGCAGTACCAGTGCAGATGTCCCCATTTCATGGGCCTGCGCCGGTACACCAAAGCCCAGCCACAAGGCGAACAATCCAGCGAGAAGTGCGAACGGCCTCACTCCGATTCCTTGATGGTGTACGTTGAACGCAAGGCAGCCAGGCCAGCAGCGTTCACTGTTTCGCGCTGCGCTGCCATCAGGTCGGATCGCAACTGATTGCCTGCCTGCTCAACAGTCATGGTGTGGCCCTCATGCCGGTCTAGCACCTTGAACAAATGCACCCCAAGGCTGGATTGAACCGGCGCTGACCATTGCTCAAGTGGCAGCTCCAGCAAAATTTTGCCGACAGGTGAGCCCATGTCTTTGATGATCTGGTCTTTGCTCACCGGGCTTCGATCGGCTTGCAAAGGAAAGGGGTCTGATTGCACTGCTTTGCCTTGACCCAATTCCTGGCGAGCGATTGCAGCCTGATATACGGCTTCGTCTCCGCGTTTGCCCCGGCTAAAAAAGTGATGCTCAAACCGCACGGTTTGTTCGGTTTGATAGCGTTGTGGATTTTGCTGAAGCCAAACCTCAAGCTGCTCTTGCGTGGGTGGAGCCACTGGGGTCATGTCCTCGAGCAAAAAGCGCATTTTTTGCACCACACGCCGCTTCACGATTAAATCGTCTTTGTCCAGTCCAAGTTTCAAACCCTCTCGATAAAGTATTTCCTCATCGATGTAGGTTTGCATGGCATGGTCAAAGGTCGATGTACCCTTTGTTTGGGCACCTGCCTGCAAGGTTTGCTCTCGAACAAATGCCCGCTGTGCGCCGGTAATCACCAGTTCGTTACTGGCGGTAGGTTCGTCGCTTTGCCATTCCAGTAAGCCGATCAGCGCAGCCACAAACAGAAATCCAAACACGGAGAAGGAGGTGCTCATGTCTGGTTTACTTCATGTAGCGCCACACACCCGAGGGCATGTTGGCCAGCAATGGCTTGAGCAATTTCCAGGGGTAAGCTGGAACAACACCGGTGCTGCGACGCTTCTCAATGTGTTGCGCCATTTCCTTTGCTGCTTGCTCTGCGGACACCACGAAAGGAAATTTGTCCATGTTGTCAACAATGTCTGTTTTTACAAAACCAGGCAAAATTTTTGTCACGTCAATTTTGTATTTTTTCAGCTCAATGGCGGCAGAATCCAGATACATCGAGAACGCCGCCTTGGTGGCGCAATAAGCCGCCTGTTTTGGAATGGGCGTGAGCGAAGCCAGTGAGGAAATTCCGACCAGCTGACCGCCTCCGGCCTGTTTAAACCACTCCACTGCAGCATTGACGGTGGCAATGGCACCCAGCAAATTGGTTTGTATCAATCCCAATTCTTCATTGAGTTGACCTTTGCCGATACTCGTTAACTTGTTCACTCCCGCATTCACGATCACCACGTCAACCTGGTTAAGGTGGCTGAACAAGGTATGCAGCACTGGACCCACCGTGTCGGTTTGATTCACATCCAGTTCAATTACTTCAACCTGCAGATTCTGGCAACCAGGCAGCAACACAATTTCTGCGCGCAGCGCTTCAAGTTTGTCGAGCCTGCGTGCAGCCAAGCCAAGGTTGTAGCCGCGCTGGGCGAATTCCAAAGCAAGGGCTTTTCCAATGCCCGACGACGCTCCGGTGATGACGACTGTTTTGCTCAAGCTACTTTCTCCATGCGTTGTTTCGACAGCGAAGTGACTGCCACGGTCAGTGCCCTGCGTTCCACGCGGGGCAAATCCAAATTGAGTATGTGTTCGGCCTGGTGTTGCCTGAGCCAGTCGCGAACGGCATGCTTGTCGCTGTCTGCCATCTGCTGGTAACAATTCAGGGCACGTTGCAACATCCAGATCATGTAGGGCAATGCACCACGCTTGAAAGGTTTGCCGCCCATGGTTGAGCACACTTCACCGATTCGTCTGGGCAAACGCTGATTCAAACCGTGTTTTGCCGCGTGTTCAGTAGCCAGGTCGCCTACGCTGGCCACCATTGGAATGAATTCATCAAAAATTGACCTAAATACCGGATTCAGCGTTGCTGGAATTTCATCATTGGGCAGTAGATCAAACTGGGCATGCGAGGCCGCATCTTTCATCCGCTCCAGCCAGGCGTGCAAATGTTTTCGAGGCTCAATCAGTTCGCGTTTGGGCCAAGGGTCACGGCCCAAATGACCGTACATGGTGCCCACCAAGCCGAAGTCGCCCAGGGTGGGGCGTGCGCCGAGTAAAAAGGGAAATTGCTTGAAATGCATGTCCAGTGTGTCGAGCATTTGGACAGTCCATTCATTCATGGTGTCGTATTGCTCGGGCACAATGCCAACAAAAGGCAGCATGCCTTTCAGCATTTTCGCAGGTCGTTGGGCGGCTTTGTTCTGAAGAAAGCGGGGCATCCAGGGCAGCAGTGCTTTCCCGGCGTCGTGCTCAAACACGGCGTAGTTCTCGGGGTAGTTCCAGCGTGTGTGCATGGCGATCGGTACCCACCACTCATCCCCCCAGGCCTCCAGCAGCATGGAGGCAAATTCCTGCACGGGCGTGTTTGGAATCACTGGGTTGTCGTGATGCAGCGACTCAATGTAATCAATGATCTCGCTGGTGTCCTGAATCCAGTCACCGGATGCAGTTTTTAGCACCGGCATGACTGCCGCGCCGGTTTTTTGTTTGATGGTGCGCGTCAATGTAAACAGGTTGACTGCTTTCAACGTGTGGTCCACCTGCTTGTAACGCAGATAACACAAAGCCTTGCCTGTGAAATAGGACAGGTGCCAGCCATAGAGCGTGTAGTTTTGTCTCATGTCGACCCATTTGGTAGGGGTTTTGATACTTGATTAGAACATTAATATTTACAGTGTGTCAATTTCTTTAAAGCTGTGGCACACTGAGCAAAGTTTCACCCTATTGATACCGCTCAATGACCTCAAGCCAAACCCAAGAAAAGCGCCCTTATCTGGGCAAAAACGATCGAAAAAAAGCCTTGTTGCACAGCGCGGCTGAATTGGTCGAAGACGCTGGGTGGGGTGTGCTGAACATGAGCGCACTGGCCGATCGCGCTGGTGTTAGTCGCCAGTTGGTTTATCAACATTTTCCGAATCTGGAAAGCTTGTTGGGGGCCACTGCCTGGGCAGTGTTCACCGACACCATGCAAGGTACAGCGCAGGCCATTGCCAATCATCCAAATGACTTGAAACAGGCCATTCGCGCTGCTGAACTTGTGTCTCTGGATATGCCTTTCGGAAAAGGCGATGCCTTGTGGCAGTTAATCGCCGGGTCGGGGTTAAATTCGCCTGAACTGGAAACAATTCGATTGGGTATTCGCGACGTCATTTTGAAGTTGTGGGTGCCTGCGATTCGCAAGTCGAAGGGACTTGACGAAGCAGCAGCAACCAGCCTGGTCTGGATGGTCATTCTCTCGTTTTGGGGAATTCGGCAATTAATACGCGACAAGCTGGTGACCCGCGAGCAAGGCATTGCGCAGTTCGATCTGCTGCTCGATCACCTCATGTAAAGTGCGTTCACTTCAGCAATTGCTCAACACTTCGTCGTAGTACTTTTTTAGCCTGGTTCACACTGAGTTGCTGATCGCGTCGAAGCCGCAACCAGGTTTCTATACTTAGAGTCAGGTCGATGGCTTCGAACAGTATTTTGTCTTTCACCAAGTCGGCCGGCAGGAAAGCCTTTAGCAGGAAGCGTTGCAGCTCAACATTGTCAGCCTGGCGTTTCCGCAAGTAAGGTGACTCATGCAAATGCACCAAGCTTGCAGCTTGCAGTGGCGCCAGCTTCTCAAACATGTCTGCTCGCCGGTCAATTGCGTGCATCAGTTTTTCACTGGTGGTTTCGCCCTGCACAGGAGTGGCCAGTACCGGGGCCAGGATCGCTTCTACTGCACAGGTCATTTCCCGGTACAGGGTTTCCATGTCTTTAAAATGCCTGAATACTGTTCGAAGACCCACGCCTGCGCGGGCTGATACCATTTCGGCCGTGGGGGCAGGCTGTCCTTCACGAATCAGTTCAATCAGTGCCTGAACAATCTGTTTTTTGTTTTCTTGCCCGCGAGTCGTTCTTCCGTCTACTTTCACCATGTTCTGCTTGTCATTGTTGTGGGTGTTGTGATGGGTAATCCCTTTATTCTGCTTTCTATCGGGAATGTTACAGCTTTGAGCAACGCTTCGCCCAGTTCTGGGCAATACGCGTGTATCTCGTTTTGGGTCTGCGGGGGAAGTTGTTGATAACGTGTTCGAAGCCGCTGGAACCGCCATGCCCGATATGGCTGTGCTGGCAGATTGAACACCGTGCCTTGGCTGTCGAATTTGAATGTCGTATGGCCCAGTTCAATGGCTGCTTCATTGGCTTGCATATAGGGCAAAAACTCCTGGCCGACGATTCTGAAAAGTGGGCGCAAGTTTTCAGAAATTACCTCCGGCATGGGGCAGTTGATGTAGTCCTCAATGCGGGTGTTCCACAAGCGGGCCACCCACTCATGCACTGCTGGTGCGCGTGTACGCATAATTGCAGCTGGTGTTGGGTCACAGAAAAAGTGCCGGAACATGCCGCCATAAAAACCATAGTCAGCCAGCGTGGGACGGTTTCCAAGTACAAAAGCCTGTTTGCTCAAAATTTGCTCGAGCGCATCCAGCGTTTCCAGATAATGGGCTTCAACCCTTTTTGCAGTGCTTGGTCGCACACCGTCACGCCAAAGAAAATGAAATCGCTGGCGGTTTAATATCGCCCAGCGTCGCATGAACAGGGGCAGGGGCACATCCCGCATCATGCCCTCGGCTAGGCGGGTGCTCATCAGCCTTGCGTCTTTCGCATTGGCCCAGCGATAGTAAAGGGCAGGGCGCCACAGCCATTCATCGCCAAAATCTTCCAGCAGTTGAGCAACAAATCGTACAGCAGCCTTCTGCGGCATGATCGTCGTTTCTGGCTTGAGTTCTTCAAGAAATTCAATGATCAATGTGCTGTCGCTAAGCCATTGCCCATTGAGCCACTCCACCTGCGGCATTTGGGCCACGCCAGTTGCCTTGCCGCATTGCTTGAAATCGGCGGTGTCCATTTCGATCAGCTCGTAAGGAATTTGCTTGCTGCGCAAGTAGGCCTCAAGCTTGCCTGTGAAATAGGAAAGATCCAGACCATGAACCTTCAACACATTTGGCATTGCCATGCGCAGAACTCCTTGAGATTAAAATTTCTTTTGTATATAGTGACACAAATAGTGTCACTAGTTAAGAGCTCTTGAAACAGACACCAACAATTCAAACGTGGGGACAGACATGGCGCAGCAAGACGATGATCAACAGGGTGGTTCAAACGACGACAGCCTGTCGCCCAAGCGTTTAAAACGGCGCGCATTTTTGTCGGGGCTTGCGGTGGGTGCCGCCACCGTGGGTGTTGCCGCCACTGGTGCGCATGTGGCCAACAACAAGGCGCGTGCATTAATGACACCCAAAGCCTTGCCCGAGGGTGAGGCTGCGCAGGTTGCCCTTTCGTTTCAGGATTCCCGCCCAGCCAGCACCAGCAAACCGAAAGCCAAAGCGGGCGCGCCCAATGTGGTGGTCATACTTCTGGACGACTGCGGCTTTTCCGATTTGGGTTGTTACGGCAGCGAAATTAAAACACCGGCCATAGACACCCTGGCTAAAACAGGTTTGCAGTACACCAACTTTCGCACCTGTTCCATGTGTTCGCCCACGCGCGCATCGTTCCTGACGGGTTTGAATCACCATTCAGCCGGCATGGGCTGGCTTGCCGACATTGACGCAGGCTACCCCGGCTACCGGGGCGATTTAACCCATGAAGCAGCCACCCTGGCTGAGGTGTTGCAGGGTGCGGGTTGGTCTACTTTCCTCAGCGGGAAGTGGCACGTCAACAATGCGCACACCACGGGCGCCAATGGTCCCTATGACAATTGGCCGACTCAGCGCGGTTTTGATCGTGCTTACTGGTTTCAGGGGCACTCCACGGATTACTTCAAGCCCTCGGAATTGTTCGATGGCATTGCACCGGTAGAGCCACCCGATTCCCCCGATTATTTCGTGTGCGACGACCTTACCGATCGGGCAATCACCTACATTCGCACCCAGCAAGCATTGGAGCCCGGTCGCCCGTTCTACCTGCACCTTGCTTTTCCTGGTCCACATTCACCTTTGCAGGCGCGTGCCCATGAGCGTGATGCCTACAAAGGCCAATACGACAAAGGGTGGGACGCCATACGTGCCGAACGGCTGGAACGGCAAAAAGCGCTTGGCGTGATGCCCGACACAGTTGAATTGCCGCCCCTTTCGTTTGGTTCCGACAGTTGGGACAAATTGCCGCAGGCCCACAAGCAGATCACCGCGCGTTACATGGAAGTGTATGCAGGCTTGATGAGCAATATGGATGCAAACATAGCCCGCCTGTTGCAAAGCCTGGATGAACTGGGTGTGCGCGAAAACACCATTGTGGTTTTGTTCTCGGACAACGGCGGCTCCCCGGAAGGTACGCCCACGGGTACACCCAACGTATTCGCGCCTGCCTTTGGTCGTCCAATTCCTGTCGAAGAAGCCGCGCAATTGTACGATGTGCTGGGCGAAGAGGGCACTTTTCCGCATTACCCCATGGGCTGGGCCAGTGCATCGAACACACCATTCAAAATGTACAAACAATATGCCCACCTGGGCGGTGTGGCCGATCCGCTGGTCGTAAGCTGGCCCAAAGGAATTGCTGCGCAAGGCGAATTGCGTAACAACTTCGTGCATGTGGTGGATCTGTTTCCCACCTTGCTGGAAGCCACAGGCGTTGAACGCCCGACGGTGTACAAAGGTCAGCCACAAAAACCCATCGAGGGGCAAAGTGTATTGCCCACATTCGGCAAAGCCGATAGCCCAACCCGCACGGAACAGTATTTCGAGTTGGGCGGCCACCGTGCCTACATGGAGAATAACTGGCGAGCCGTGGCGCGCCACACGCGCGGCAAGTCTTTCGACGACGATGTGTGGGAACTCTACGATTTAAGCAAAGACCCGGCCGAGGGCGTTGACCTGGCCAGCCAGTTCCCCGAGGTGGTTGAACGCCTGAAAAGCAAATGGTTAAAAGCTGCGCAACAGCACAATGTGTTGCCACTGGATGATCGCAACCTGGTGCTGCGCCTGGTGCAAGACAGGCAAGAAAAAGGCCTGCGTGCACGCTGGGATTTTTACCCACCCGTGGAGCGTTTGGCACGCGACGTCGCACCGATTGTATGTGGTTTGTCCCACACCATTGAACTGGATTGTGAACGCACCACGGACGCTGGCGATGGCGTGTTGCTGGCGCAAGGTGCCAAGTATGCTGGCTGGGTGTTGTACATCCAGAATGGAAAGCTGTTTTATGAGCAAAGCCTGGTGCCGTATGTTGAGCGAATTGAATCGAATGCCGTATTGCCCGAAGGGAAACTGAAAATCAAATACCAGCAACGTATGACAGCCCGACCCTTTGATGGTGAGGGCGCCTTGTTTGTCAATGGTCAACAGGTGGCCAAGCACACGTTCAAGCGCGTGCTGTTTTCCACCAGTTACGATGGCTTTACTGTGGGTTCCGATCTGGGCAACCAGGTGTCGACCCGGTACAGCGGCCCCAATCCTTTTCAGGGCAAGTTGGGCAAAGTGACAATTGATGTCGATACCAGTAAAGTCAACCCAGTTGAAATGCTGCGCTTTTTAAGCCAAATGGGACTGAATGTTTAGCAATCATGTTGTGCTCTCGGGTGGCGATTTTTGCATGGGATCGAATCGCCACTATCCCGAGGAACGCCCCGAGCGCACCGCAAGTGTGGCTGAGTTTGCAATCGATGTTTTTCCCGTGTGCAATTCAGATTTCGCAGCGTTTATTGACGCGACTCGTTACATCACCCAAGCCGAGCGTCAGGGGCACTCACATGTGTTTCAAATGACTCAAGGTCCTGTGCCTTTGAACAATCCCGACCTGTGGTGGAAAGCGGAGCAGGGCGCATGCTGGCACAATCCGCGCCCTGGCCAGGAATTGCCCGCTGACTTTGATCAGCACCCCGTGGTACACATTGCCCTTGAAGACGCCAAAGCTTATGCGGCCTGGGCAGGCGGAAGGCTGCCCACGGAAGCAGAATGGGAGTTTGCGGCACGCGGTGGCTTGGGCAACACTGAATTTGCCTGGGGTGATGAATTTGCACCCGCCGGCAAACGCATGGCGCAGGTGTGGCAGGGGGCTTTCCCATGGTATTTCGCCCCGGGCGGCACACCTGCCACTGTGGCAGTGGGTCAATTCCCGGCCAATGGGTATGGTTTGCACGACATGATTGGTAATGTGTGGGAATGGACACAAACCGCTTTTACAGCTCCTTCCGCTTGCTTTTCATGTAGCCCGCAACAAGATGCACACACCTTGTTCACCCTGAAAGGTGGCTCGCACCTGTGCGCTGCTGAGTATTGCCTGCGCTACCGGCCCGCCGCACGCATTGGTGTGGCAGGTGCCAGCAGCACCTCGCACATTGGTTTCCGCTGCGTTTCCGGCCGCTGACCCGATGCTGGATTGAATTTTTTCCCGGATTCACAGTCCATTCACTTCAACAACAAGAAATGGAGCCGTGAATGAATTCCAAGAGTTTGATTGACCAACTGTTGAAAGCTGGCACTGACATGATCCAAGGCGGCAGTGGTGGTGCGTCCAGACCCTCCGCTGGCAGCAATACGCAGATGAGAGACATGCTGGTTGGCGCAGGTGGTGGCGCTGCCGCCACGGCAGCATTGGGCATGCTCTTGGGCAACAAACGCCACAAAAAAATGGCGGGCAAAGTAGTTACTTACGGTGGTTTGGCGGCTTTGGGCGTGTTGGCTTACAAAGCGTATGGCAACTGGCAACAGCAGCAGGGCAATATTGCAGCCACACGCGAGCCGCAAACCGTTGATCGTTTGCCAGAACCGCAAGTTGAACAGCACAGCCAGGCTATATTGCGGGCGTTGATTGGCGCTGCAAAAGCCGACGGTCACATTGATGCGAAAGAGCGCCAGCTCATAGACGGTGAAATTGCAAAAATTACCAATGATCCCCAACTTCAACGCTGGTTTGATCAGGAAATGAACAAGCCCTTGGATCCGCTGGAAATAGCGAGCTATGCAACAACGCCTGAGTTGGCTGCTGAAATGTTTCTGGCCAGTGTATTGGTGGTGGATGAAGAAAGCTTTATGGAACGCAGTTACCTGCAAGAACTGGCCAAGCAATTGCGGCTAGATCCTGCGCTGGAAGTGGAGTTGCGCGCGCAGGTAGAGCAGGCGAAAAAAACGGCCGCTTAAAGCGGCCGTTCAAGTTACTGCTTTAAGGGTGTTTTTATCAACACTTAAAATCGTTGCGTCAGGCCCAGTGAAAAGAATTCAGCATCCAGGTCGGCAATGCCTTTGAATTCGCCGCCAGACACTTCACGTGGTCTGACCTGGTCGTTGTTGCCCACTTGTCCAGCGTCTACGTCAATAATGCCGAAGGCCAGGGAAATGGTGGTGTCTCTGCTAGGTGTAAAGCTTGCACCTAGGCCGTAGAAGCGACGATCGTTGTCAGGCAAAATCGGAATCCGAAGATCGTCTCCAACCACGCCGTTTTCCATACCATAACCCGCATGCACTGTCAGGCGTTTGTAAAGCTTGTAATTAAGACCAATGCGGTATGCATGTGCCACCTGAAAGTCTTGTGGCACGTCTTCAATCAAACGCCCATTGCTGACCCGTTCATAACGCAGGAACGTCTCGGTGTAGTCCTGGTAGGTGTAGGTGGCCATCAGGTCAAGCTTTGGGCTGTAGTGGTGGAACAGCGAAATGCGAAATTCATCCGGAAAAATTACGCTTTGGCGCGCCTGTTGTTGTGGCTCCAGATCACCTGCAGCCTGTGGGCCGTTTACACCAAGCAATGGGCCACCAAGACCAATCAGTCCTCCTCGGAGGAAATCACGGAAGGCTGCGGTGTCCGCATTTTCATTGATGGTCAACTCGCCCTGATTGCCGTTAAACCGGGTTTTGGGGCGATAAGATGCACCAATTCTCGTGCGCTCGGTCGGCTCCCACAACAGGCCAGCTTGCGCGTTCATTGCCCATCCGAATATTCGCAGTTTGGCATCTGTTTCTCCAGGAACGGGGGGCGCTTGTCCGAGGGCAGCCGCGGTATCAAGGGCTGCTAGTGTGCCAGGAGGACCAAGCTTGCTCACTGCATCGCGGAAGTTCACACGCAGTTTGATCGACTGGAAATAACGCTCATAAGAACCGTTGGCACCTATGGACAGCGTAGGCGTCAACTTGTAGCCAAAACCCAGGTTGAGTCGAGTCACTTTCAGATCACTTTCCCGACCTGAACCACGGCCGGGATAATCTTCGCGGTAGCGAGTCAGCAAGCCGTGTGAGCCTGATGCGCTAAAACCTACCACCAGTTTCGGTGTCACGGGCACAGCAACAAACAAGCCAGGAATGAACAAGGCAGAGTCGTAGCCGTCTTTGCGAGAAAAGAACTCGCCAGCGGAACCCTCCCGCCCATCGTCGGTGGGGGGGCCATCATTGTTTTGACGAGAAGTGTAGTCGTTGTCAAAAGTGGCAATACTGGCCACGTTCAACACTTCAATTCGTTTAAATCGGGTTAATGCAGCCGGATTGAAGAAAATGACCGATGCATCCGAAGCCTCGGCCGCCTGACCGGCACCCGCGGTCGCAATACCCATCGTGCTTTGATTGTCGTTGGCTGTGCCGCCTGCAAAGGCTTGCTGGCTAAGCGAAAACGCCGTGATTGAAAATGCCACGGCACAGGCTCTCCGAAGGGAGCTTTGCTGCAAAAACACCATTGGTCTGTCTCCTGGCTCCGACGTGCCGGGTCGCTGTGCGCCCGACTTCGAGTGTCGTGAGTTTTTTGCTGGTTATTCTTAAAATTTTTACTATGTAGTTTCGTTGAATAATACTTGAGTAAAGACCCTATGTTTACAACGATTAACATTGATACAGGAGGCAATGTAACTCAAATTCAATCAATCGTTCAAATTTTTTTTTATTTAAACCAGCGACAGTCGTTCTTTCCACAACTTCATAGAGGCATCCATATTAGTCTGCATGGGGTGGAAGCCGGGTTTGTAGAAACAAAGCAGGTCAGGAATCATCTTGCGGAACAGGCCTTTGCGCCCCAAGTACAGATCAGCGCATTTCAACCATGATTTTGCGTTATACAGTTCTCCGTCTTGTTTCATGCAGCTTAGCGTGGCGGCCAATACCACCGGCCCGATTGCGATTGACACGATTGTCATGGCTACGGCACGTTGGAGATAAGTGCCCCCCACCGCTTTGTGCGTATCGAAGGCAACAGCACGGTGCTCACTTTCTTCCATGGCATGCCAGTAGATGAGGTTCTTGATGGTTGGATCGACAATCATCGTGTGAAATTCTTCACTTTTCATGATGTGCTCGGCAATCACAGCAGTGTAATGTTCAACCGCCGCAGTACCCGCCAGTCGGTCTTCTACCGACAGTAATCTGTTTAAGCGTTTGCGCGCCCAGCGTGTGCGGGCGTCCCAGCCGTTTACATTGATTCCTTGGTGTTTCAGTTCGGCATTGGCCTGCAAATGTTCTTTGCCGTGCATCGCTTCTTGACCGATGAATGCGCTTATTTCTCTAAGCAGTGCCTCGTCTTTTACCCACTTTTTAGCGTCTCGAACCGCGTCCACGAAGAATTGCTCGCCTTCAGGAAAATAAGCTTGAAAGGCGGTCCAAACGTGGCTACTGGCTGGGTCGTTGTTCACAAAATGCCGATTGATGTTGGAGAAATCAAAATCCATTCGACGAACAGGAAAGCTCGAACCTTTCTGGTGAATAGAAACAGGTGTACGCATGACAGCCTCCACTGGGTCTTGTTCGTCATTACCATCAATGACGTTGACAGTTGTGGATGTAATATTACAGATATGGAATTAAAAGTAAAGCGGTGTAATGAAGTGTTTTTTTAGATCACTTCTTCGTCTTTCAAAATGCGCAGTTGCAACTCACGCCACACCCGGGTGCCGGTTTCATCAAAGCGCAGCACACTTTCAAAGAATTGTTGCCGTGCAGCAGCGTTCACCCATTCAGCCGGAAGCAGGGGGTCGCGGCGCACCTCATAAATAGCCTGGCTGCCCACCAGATAGGCGTCTCGGGCAGCCTTTTCAAGTTTCATGCGTGAATAGCCCTGCATCCAGTCATTCAGTTTTCTGGTGTGGCTTAAATACAGTTTTTCAAGTTTTCGGGTATCCCAAAGTTTTTGAATCGATTTGAGTTGCGTGGGGTTGGCCGGAGTTAGTTCAAAAGCAAGAACCTGTTTTTCAACGCCTTGCGCCAGCAGCTTTTCCTGAACGCCCACCAAGCCCAGGTTTAAATTGGCAGGGCGCAAGAACAAGCCTTGTTCATATTCCCGAAAGCCAAGCAGTGCCAGGGCTTTTTCTCGAATCTGCAATTGTTTCCGATTGCTGCGGCCAAGGTGTGCTGTAAACACTGCATAGAAATTGCCGCGCCATGCGCAGGTGGCGGTTAGCCTGCTGCTCCAGCCTTGAATGTCTTGCCCTGTAAATGCGGCTTGTTTGCCCAGGGTGTAAATACCCCGGCCAGCAGATTTCAATTGGCCTTCGGCAACCAGGCGAGCCATGGCCACACGCGCGCTGTTCTCAGAAACACCGAACAGGCTGCAAGCCAGCACAATGTGCGCTGCTTTCACTTGACGGCCCTTGCCAGCCAACATCAAGCCAAGAATCAATTGTTTTGGGGAAGCGTTTGTTTTCACGGAATTTTTTATTAAATTGGAGGTAATAGTCTAACTTGTTGCAGGGTGGGGTGGTTGGCTGGGGCTGTCGCCTGCTGCAAATTCGCTATATTGAAGAAAATAACAAAAACAGCGTAAATGGAATTGCGCTGTCACATTCGGAGACCCTGCACTCATGAACCCGATTCAGTTTGTGGCCGAGAAAGCTGTTCGCGCAACATTGCGCAGCACCTTCAAAGCGCCCGGTAAACTTCCTATTCCACTCAGTTGGCTGGCTGCCACCATGAATGCCGGTGCGCCGCTATTCAAAGTACGGCCCGATGCTCGCGTTGAGTATCTGGAGCTGGGTACCTGCATGTGTGCACTGGTTCGCCCAGCCAATGCGCACACCGACCAAGTGTTGTTGCACATGCATGGTGGGGCATTTTTCGCAGGCTCGCTTGAGACGCATTTGCCCTTGGCCAGTGAACTTGCTGTTCGGTGCAATGCCCGTGTATTTTTACTGGATTACCGGCTTGCTCCCCAAAATCCATATCCAGCTGCACTGGAAGATGGAATCGCTGCGTATCAGGCTTTGCTGGATCTGGATGTGAATCCGCAAAACATGACATTGATAGGCGATTCTGCAGGCGCGGCACATATATTGTCGATGGCCATTTATGCGCGTAACGAAGGCATTCCTCTGCCGGCTGGCCTGGTGATGATTTCCCCGTTTGTTGACATGACATTGACTTCAGACTCCATTCAAAACCGGGCCAAGGCCGACCCCATGTTAAGCGTGGTGCCCTTGCAGCGGGGTGTCAGTGCGTATTGTGGCGAGATACTGCCGGCTGACCCAAGTGTGTCACCCGTATTTGCTGAACTTGATGATTTGCCGCCCATGTTGATTCAAGTGGGTAGCGACGAAATTTTGCTGGATGATGCTTTATTGCTCGAACAGCGCGCCCAAGCCGCTGGCGTACAAGTAAGCTGCACTGTGCACGAAGGCATGTGGCACAACTTTCAAATGTTCAGTGCCTTTGTGGAAAAAGCCGATAAAGCCTTGTGGGCGATCGCCGATTTTGTGAGAAGAGGGGAATATGAATGAAGCAGTGGGCATTGGTGACAGGTTCGTCGTCTGGTATTGGTTTGCATTTGGCTGAGTGTTTTGCAAAAGACGGAATTTCCTTGGTGCTCAGTGCACGCAATGAGGCCAAGCTTGCAGAACTGGCTGCAGACTGGATGGGCAAATACAAAGTCGATGTAATCGTGATTGCCTCCGATTTATCCAAACCCAATGCGGCAAGTGAATTGATTGCCAAGGTGAAAGCACACAACATTGAACTGAACTACTTGGTGAACAATGCGGGCGTGGGCACCTATGGTTTGTTCAAAGACACGCCCGTTGAAGACACCACTAGCATGTTGCGCCTGAACATGGACGCACTCACCGTGTTGTGCAGTGGCTTCATGCCCGATTTGCTCAACACCCGCGGAAAAATTCTGAACGTGGCTTCAACTGCAGCATTTCAGCCCGGCCCTTACATGGCAGCTTATTACGCTACCAAGGCGTATGTGCTTAGTTTTAGCGAGGCGCTGGCCGAAGAGTTGGCAGACAGCGGTGTGGCTGTGTGCACCTTGTGCCCCGGCCCAACTGCATCGGGTTTTCAGGCTGAGGCCAATATGCAGAAGTCAGCCCTGGTTCAAGGCAAACGCATGCCAAGCTCCGAGGATGTCGCTGTGAAAGGCTACGCTGCCATGAAGCGAAACCAGCGTGTGTACATTCACGGCGCCCTGAACTGGACCATGGCCCAAAGCATTCGCTTCACGCCACGCAGCTGGACCACCAAGGTGGTGAAGTTCATCTCAAAACCTGCGGCTTGAAAGCTATGGCGGGTTTGCAGATGACACAGGAAACTCACCTGGTCCCCATGCAGGGTGGTGGCCACGTGGCCTTGCACAGGTACAAGCCTGCCAAGCCTGAAGGTTTGCCAGTGGTGGTTGCGCATGGCACGTTGTCCAACCAGTTGGCAGTGGAACATTTGGGGAGTTTTCTGGCCGAGCAGGGTTTCGACACCTGGTTGCTGGAGTGGGGCGGGCACGGGCATGCAAAGCCAGCGCACCGCAAACAAAACTTTGAATATCCCGCTTTGAATGATTTGCCCGCAGCCATTGATTTCATTGTTCAGTACACTGGCTTTGAACAGCTGCATTGGACTTCCCACAGTGGTGGTGGTTTGCTCGCGCTGATGTTGCTGGCGCGCCAGCCACAACGCCTGGCACAAATCAAAACCCTGAGCCTGATTGGTGCGCAAGTCACCGACGCAGCACCCAACCTGAAAGAAAAAATGCGGGTGGCTGCCCTGGGTACCTTAACGCGCCTGTTCGGCCGTACACCCCGAAAGCTGGTACCCATCGGCCCCGAGGGTGAGCCCACATTGCTGCTGGTGCAGTGGTGCAAGTGGAATTTGAGTGGGCGATGGAAAGGCACTGACGGTTTTGATTACCTAGCGGCACTCAAGCAAATTAACGTGCCTTCACTGGTGATTGCCGGAGGTCGGGACGAAGTGGCACCCACCAAAGGTTGCCGGCGAATTTACGAGGCACTGGGTGGCCCCAAAACCTGGCACGAATGCACTGTGAAGCAGGGGTTCAGCAAAGACTTTTCGCACAGCCAAATGATTCGTGGCGAAGCCGCGAAAACGGAAGTGTTTCCGCTGCTGCAGCGTTTCATTCAAGCGGCTTGAAGATTACTTTCTGATCAGAAACTTTTCAAAGTGAGCTGCAATATTGGGGCAGCTTTCCACCTCGATGTGTGGAGGTAGTTTGCGCAGTGTGTGTTTGAATAGCGTGTGCAGCACATTGATCACACCGTTGATTGTTTTGCTGATCACAAAGTTAAAACCCATCAGGTCTTTGGGTGTGTACACCAGCGGCACCAGTGCAGTTTCAATCGCCTCAATCAACAGCTCAACACCTTCTTGAATGCGCGTATCGTCTTTCATGGCCAGCGCATTCATGACATCGCTGGCATTTTCGGCATAAGTCGTGGTGACCGGAATTACGATGTAAGGGGATTCTTTGCCGTTCAGGTTCAGCAGGTGAGCCATGTCGTGAAAGTGGTGTATCACCGGCGGCACGCGTTTGTTGGCGATGAATTTGATCAGCCAACCGATGTAGTGCTGTGCCTCGCTTTGCACCTTATGAATCACCTTTGATGCATCTTGCAGCATTTTGTCGGGCTGGGTTTTGTTCAACTCGTCGAGCAAGTGAGTAAAGCAGGTATCGAGCAGTTGCACATAGGTTTGTGCCAGCAGGTCAGCCCCCAAGGCTTTGTCTTCATCGCTGATGGGTTTGGATGCGCGAACATGCAGCGCCTTCATCTGGGTGTAAACATCTTCTTTGATTTGAACGGCAATATAGGGTGTGATCATGATTATTCAGTAAGATCTCGATTCGAACAGTTTACGTTTAACACGCCATGCAATCCCAACCCCCAGTCGAATTCACCGACGAAATCAAATCCCTTTTTGTTGCGAAGAAGTTGCCACAGGCGCGCCAGCGCTTGCTGGACACCCTGAAACATCAATGGGACGGTCACTACAACCTGATCGCGTTCACTTATCTGTATGCAGAGAACCGAAGTGAGGAAGATTGCCAGCAGGCGTTGCAGTGGCTTGAAAAAGGTGTTGAAGCGAATGAAGTGGATGCCAAGGTTATTCTCGGGCGTTTGCTGGTGTCTGGTGAATTGGGCATGCAAGATGTTCCGCGTGGCGTAAGTTTGCTGGAACAAGCCGCCCAGGCCGGGGTGTTGATGGCCGTACTTACCTTGGCCCAAATATACAAGGGCGGCGTAGAAGGACATCTGGATGCCAGCGCTGACTTGACCGCACAATATACCCGGCAGGCTGCCGACTTGGGCGATCCGAATTCGGCTTACCACCTGGCACTTGAGCTAGAACGTGCGCCAGTGCCCGATTTTGCGCAAGCCTTCAAGTATTTCGACAAAGCAGCGCAGGGCGGTTTGTCGCAGGCCATGCACAACGTGGGTGTGTATTATCTTCACGGCAAAGGGCTTGAAAAAAATGCAGCTTTGGCCATGGCTTACTTCACTGAAGCAGCCAAACTCGGTTCACCCCTGTCCATGCTGAGTTTGTCTTTGCTGTATCTCGATGGCGTTGAAGTGTCGAAGGATCGGGGTGTTGCCTTAAGCTGGCTTTACATTTACCAAGTGCTTTTTCCCGAGACCGACATACCGGAGCAGCTTCAATTGTTGCTTGATGATGTTTCTCCCGAGGAAGAGAATTTTGCGCGCGGGGCGGCGCAAAACTTCGTCAGTCATCAATTGAATAAACCCCCTAGCGGAACATTGCACTAATCTGCAATACTGAATGTGGGAGCTTTCCCATAACCACAAACGAGGACCGCCATGACTGTTTGCCCGATTGCGATTGCTGTTGGTTGTCAAAAATGTCCTGCATTTAAAATTTGCCCTGCCAAGTCGATCCTGGGTGATCAACCCAAGGCAGGCGAAAAGCAGCCCGAAAAGAAACAGTAAGTTGCGATACTTTTTCTGAAAAACCCCGACCTGGTTCAGGGTTTTTTTTGCGCCAATAATTTGTTTGATTTGTTAATAAAAGTGTCGCGGGCATATTGCTTGCGTAATAAACTGAAAATTCGCCACAGCAGCACCAAATTGGCGCATCGCTTTTCACAACAAGGAGAACAATGCATGGAAGCACTCACGCAATTTGTTAATGCAATCAACGGCATCGTGTGGGGTCCTCCCATGCTTGTCGCCATCTTGGGAACTGGTCTGTTTTTGCAATTACGTTTGAAATTCATGCCTATATTTAAAATTGGCATGGGCTTTCGTTGGGTTTGGAAAAGCCGCACGCCTGATGAAAACGCCAAGGGCGACATCACACCATACGCTGCACTAATGACTGCATTGGCTGCAACTGTGGGTACGGGCAATATCGCTGGCGTGGCCACAGCCATTGCGCTGGGCGGCCCAGGGGCTTTGTTCTGGATGTGGATGACCGCACTGGTGGGCATGGCAACAAAATATGCAGAGGTGCTGCTGGCGGTGCATTATCGCGAAACAGACACCCGTGGACATCAAGTGGGCGGCCCCATGTATGCCATTAAAAATGGTTTGGGCAAGAACTGGAAATGGCTCGGCATGGCCTTCGCGCTGTTTGGTGGCTTGGCTGGTTTTGGTATCGGCAATATGGTGCAGTCCAATAGCGTGGCCGATGTGCTCAATGTCACTTTTGGCATCGACAAATGGATTTCCGGAATTGTGATGACCGTGTTGGTGGGCTTTGTGTTGATTGGTGGCGTGAAGCGAATTGGTGCAGTGGCTCAAAAAATTGTGCCTTTCATGTGCGTGGCTTACATCATCACCTCGCTGATTGTTCTGGGTATGTACATTCAGGAAATTCCCGCCGCTTTTGCCTTGATTATTGAAAGCGCATTTAATCCTGTTGCAGCCACAGGCGGTTTTGCCGGTGCTGCGATCATGCTGGCCATTCGTTATGGTGTGGCACGTGGAATTTTTTCCAATGAAGCGGGTTTGGGTACAGCAGGTATTGCCCAGGCAGCGGGGAAGAGCAAAAACCCGGTTGAGTCTGGTCTGGTTGGCATGATGGGTACCTTCATCGACACCATCATTGTTTGCACCATGACTGGTTTGGTGATCATCGTAACCGGCGTGTGGAACAGTGGTGTGAATGGTGCAGCGCTTAGCTCCAGCGCATACGCCACAGGCTTGCCCGGTGTTGGTGAGTATGTACTGGCGATTTCACTCGCATTTTCCGCTTTCTCGACCATTATTGGCTGGTCGTATTTTGGTGAAAAGTGCTGGGAGTTCATCGCCGGAACGGCAATTACCATGCCTTACCGCGTTTTGTGGACAGGTTTCGTGATGGTGGGTGCTGTTACCCAACTTGACTTCGTATGGCTGGTGGCAGACACGCTGAATGCGTTCATGGCCTTGCCCAACCTGATTTCATTGTTGTTGCTTTCGCCTGTCATTGTGAAACTCACAAACGAGTATTTCGCCAACAAATAATTTCTGAATCCTTATCAAACCGGCAAACCGCAATCTCTGCGGTTTGCCGTCCACACTTGAACCTGTTTCGAGTTTTCTACCAAGTTTTACCGATTGTTCTGCGCTTTGCCGCTATGATACGGTCCCTTTGGGCAAGCACGCGCTTACCCACCATATGCCTTCAGGAACATACGCATGGCCGATGTAAAACGTTTCAACAATGTGAAAAGCAGTTTTCTGGTGTTGATCGTTGCATTCTGGCCGGGTTTTGCATCCAGTGAAGCGTCGCTGGACGTTCTTTTGAATCAGCCCGTACCCGAGCAGTCATACAGCACTGAAATTCAAAATGCACTATTGGCTCATTATTCAAGCTGGGCAGGTACTCGCCACAAGTTGGGCGGTACCGGTACAAATGGTGTCGACTGTTCCAGCTTTATTCAAGCACTGTTCGAGGACAAATTTAAGCTTCAATTGCCGCGCAGCTCGCGTGAGCAAATGACCATGGGCGAGCGAGTGGATATCGCTGATTTACGCACTGGTGACCTTCTGTTTTTTCGCACGGGTCCCACACGCCGACATGTGGGCGTTTACATGGGCAACAACCAATTTATGCATGTGTCCACACGCGCGGGTGTTGAAATAGCCAAGTTGCTCAGCCCCTATTGGCAGCGTCATTTTATTACCGCACGCCGTATTGGGTTGAACGGTTTTACACCTTCAAACTGAATGGTGTGAAGTTGGTTTTGTTGTCATAGTAGTCTTCATTTTCTGCTCGTTTTAAGCGAGCGACTATCCAATACGCCAGCGGCGTAGCGAGTATCTCCCAACTGGTTTTAAGCACGTACTGGGTTAATGCCACCGTGATAATTTGATCGGTGGTCATGATTCCCCAGAATGCGATGGTGTAGAACAAGCTTGAATCAATGAATTCACCCACCACAGTGGAGCCAATGGTTCGTGTCCACAACCATTTGCCGTGGGTCCAGATTTTCATCTTGGCCAGCACAAAGCTGTTGATAAAACTGCCACTCCAGAATGCAATCAGCGAGGCCAGAACAATTCGCCATGTGTTGCCAAATACGCTTTCAATGGCCGCTTGTTTGTCAACCCAGAAGGGCGCAGCAGGCAAGTTCACTACGGTAAACGCCATGAATGAGGCAAAGGCCAGCGCACCGAATCCTGCCCACACAGCCCTGCGGTCACGGCCATAACCATACACCTCGGTCAGGATGTCACCAAAAATATAGGAAATGGGAAAGAACAACACGCCTGCCGCAAAGGTGACCGTGCCGACCATGGGCAGGTTCAATTCGGCAATTTTTGCAGGCCCAATCAGGTTGGAGCACAGCAGCACGGCCACAAAAGCGACCAGAACAAACTCATAGTATTTATATTGGCGCATCCAAAACTGGCTCAAATGGTTAGTGTAATTAATGTGTTTATTGAGTGTATCGCGTAGTCATTGTGCTTATTGTAGTAATGAATATCGCGCCCTATACTCAAACTGTAATAATTTTTGTTTAATGTTTTAGTGTCAACTGCAGTGAGGATGGGAAAATGAACAGTTTAAGGAAGGCGACAAACCCGAACAAGAACAATAAGTTTACTAAGAAAATTCTGACAGGTAGCCTTTTGGCAGTCCTGAGCGTGGCGGCATTTGCCTCTAGCCATCGCGAAGCGCCCTCAATTACCACCACACCGAAAGCAGATGGAACTGACTTTTACATGTTCCGAAGCTATGAGACGAACCGGTCTGATTTCATTACCGTGATCGCGAATTATCAACCGTTGCAAGATGGTTATGGCGGTCCGAATTACTTCTCGATGGATCCCAATGCCCTGTATGAAATTCACATCGACAACGATGGCGATGCGCAGGAAGAAATCACTTTTCAGTTTAATTTCAAGAATACGCTGCGAGATATTCAGCTGCCAATTGGTACTACCAATCCGCCATCGGTCAGCATTCCATTGATTCAGGCCGGAACGGTGTCTGCTTTGTCAGATCCAAATCTGAATTTGACCGAGAGCTATACCATGACCGTGGTCCGCGACGGCCGCCGCAACAGCAACCGTACATTGGCTGCCAAAACCAGTGGAGGCAGCACCACACTGGAAAAGCCAGTGGATAATATTGGTGAAAAGACCATACCTGATTATGTTGCTTATGCAAATCAACACATTCACACAGTAACAATTCCGGGTTGTGCAAGCGGCACTAATCAGGCACGTGTGTTTGTAGGTCAGCGCCAAGAAGGTTTTGCGGTTAATCTGGGCACAATCTTCGACCTTGTAAACGCGCCGGCAGAGGTTATTGGCAACAGGGCTATGTTTGCAAACGCAGCAGCAGCCAATTCAATTCAAGACAAGAATGTCACCAGCATTGCTTTGGAAATCCACAAAGACTGTTTGGCACCAAGTGCAGAAAAGGTGATCGGTGGTTGGACCACAGCCAGCGTGCGTCAAGTTCAAATTGGCGACGGCGTTCCAGGGCAAGGCCACCAGAAAGCTGAAAAAGTAGGTGGCGCATGGGTTCAGGTTTCACGCTTGGGCATGCCTTTGGTCAACGAGGTGGTAATCGGTTTGAAAGACAAAGACCGGTTCAATGCATCCAAGCCCAGTGGCGACGGTCAATTCTTGACCTATGTTTCGAACCCCACCTTGCCTCAGTTGATAAGCATGGTTGTGCCTGGTCTTGAAAACACAGCCCCCATAAACTTTCCTCGTACCGATCTGCTCAATGTGTTTCTTGCTGGTATTCAAGGTGTGAACCGGCCTGCAAATGTGACGCTTTCGGAAATGTTGCGGTTGAACACCACGATTGCCCCCAAGCCATTTGCTGAACAGCAGACTCTCGGTGTACTCGCCGGTGACTTGGCAGGCTTTCCAAATGGCCGCAGACCGAAAGACGATGTGGTTGATGTGGCGCTGGTTGCGGTGATGGGCGGTTTGTGCGTAGCCAATGGTGCAAATAACGGGCTTGGGCTAAACACGGTGCCTGGAACAACCTTAAGTTCAGCTTGTAATCCAGATAGTGTGCCTTTGGGTGATAACTCGCTGCAGGTGCATGATGCTGTTGATCAAGCACAAGTGCCATTTCTCAATGTATTTCCGTACTTGAATACACCAATTCCTGGCGCGGTTAACTAATGTATGAGCCCAAGGAGGAATCATGAATCTGAAAAACAAACTTGGACTTAGTGTTGGCGGAGCATTAATTCTTGCGCTTGCTGCATGTGGTGGTGGAGACGGTTCACCGTTTAACCTGGGCAGCGCCAGTAGCGACGGTAGTATCAGCTCCACTGAAGCGGGCACACTGGTCGGTAGCAGTACTGAAACCGGGGAACCTGATGATGTCAGCAATTTGATGCTGGCAACTTCCGAGACAGCCGAGCCGTTTGATCTGCCTGACTAACCGAAAGTTAATGTACTGTATGGAAAATCCTGTGACTCACAAGGTTGCAGGATTTTTTTTAGTTAAACGTTCAATATGCTGTTACGGAAGTCCGAATGAAAACCAAATCTGTTCTTGCTGTTTGTTGTTTGCTGATTTTTGGCAGTGCGTGGAGCCATGGCATTCACTTTGATAATCAGGAGCTTGATGAGATTTCGGTGACAGAAAATATCGAAGCTGTTCATACCTTGGGCGGCATCACAAGCTCACAGGGAATTTTGGGGCAGCAACGTTTGGCCAATCAAAACCCTGCCAGGTCTTCCGATGTGCTTGAAGCGGTTCCCGGTTTGAATGTCACGCAACATTCCGGTGGGGGCAAGGCCAACCAATATTTTCTTCGCGGATTCAGCCTTGATCACGGCACTGATTTGTCCATTAATTTTCTTGGTGCGCCACTGAACTTGCCTGGGCATGCACACGGTCAAGGTTATGCAGATTCCAATATGATCATTCCTGAACTTCTGTCCAGGATTGAATATCGCAAAGGGCCTTACTTTGCGCAAGATGGTGATTTCAGTTCTGCGGGCTCATTGAATATCGATTACGTCAGCGAGTTGAAAAAAGGATTGGCCTCGTTGTCAGTTGGTGAGTTTGGCTATCGGCGTGGACTGTTGGCCAATTCAACAACATGGAACGATGAACAAACCAAGTTGCTGTATGCCCTCGAAGTGACCGAAAATGACGGTCCCTGGGAAGTGGCTGAAAACCAGTACAAATACAATATGCTGCTTAAGTTGAGTCATCAAATTGACGCCAGCAAGAAATTTGAAGTGCAATACTCCGGATACGAATCACAATGGACATCGACCGATCACATTCCGGTCGAGGCAGTGGAACGTGGCTTGGTCAATCGCTTCGGTAGTCTGGATCCAACAGCCGGTGGATTTACCCAACGGCATGCGGTTTCCGGTAACTTCACCACGGTTTGGGACCAGTCGATCACACAAGTTCGCGCATTCCTTGCGGATTACAAGCTCGATCTGTTTAGCGACTTCACTTACGGCCTTCGCGACAACTCAGTGTTTGGTCGGCCAGGTGTCAGGTCAGATCAATTCAATCAATTCGATAGTCGAACCACCTATGGTGGTGGCGTAACGCACACCATTTTCGAGAACCTCACGTTCATGCGTTCTCAGCTTGCAATGGGCCTTGATTATCGCGTTGATGATGTGAATCCGGCGGGTCTATATGAATCCATTGCACGTGAACGTTTGGCCACGCGTAACCAAGATACCTTTGAGCAGCAAAATCTTGGCTTGTTTGTTTCTCAGCAATTGCAGCCTGTACCGTGGTTGAAATTGACAGGTGGCTTGCGATACGACAGCTTTGATGTTGATTTGAATGGTGAGTTTGATGACGATGAAGACCCTGGTACGCCCAATACACAGCGTTCAGGTTCCCGCAGTGATTCTCAGGTCAGCCCGAAATTTACAGCCAGCGTGAAGCCCTTTGCGCACAACACCGAGTTGTTTTTTGCGGTAGGCCGTGGTTTTCACAGCAATGATCCCCGTGGCTTGTTCACAGCGAATCCGGTTGATTACCTGGTAAAAACCAAAGGCTCTGAGTTGGGGATTAAATCCACCAACGCCAGCAAAAACCTGAGCGCATCAGCCACTTTGTTTCAACTGGAAAGTGATTCAGAACTTGTATTTGTGGGCGACGCCGGCACCACTGAGCCGAATGGTGCAACAAAACGAAATGGACTGGAGTTGATTGCAAGTTACTTCAACAAAACGGGATTTGAAATTGATGGTTTTGTCACGCTGGTGGATGCACGGTTTGTGAATGTGACCGACAACGGAATTCCGAACGCAATTGAGGAGTCCGCCGCGGTGTCATTGAGTCAAACCTGGGGTGATCTCAAGCTTGGTTACAAGTTCAAGTATGTGGGTAGCGCCCCATTGACTGAAGACCGGAGCATTCAATCGGACTCAGTCATTAATTCAGACCTGTTCGCTAACTTCAGGCTGAACAAAGACCTGAGCCTGAACCTTTCAATCTTCAATCTTTTTGATCGGGAAAACAGCGATATTCAGTATGCTCAGGAATATTTTCTGGCTGGCAATGCTGCATTTGGAAAAACATTCCACCCCGCATTGCCAAGACATATTCGCCTGACAGCGAGTTTGCAATTCTAGAAAAATTGCCTGGCAATGCGCTTATTGGGGCTCCAGAATGACAGAGAGAAACTGGCTTTTGTAGCCTGTGTCGTTTTGTTCGGTGATCAGTGTTCTTAACAGCGCTTTTGATGTGGGTTGCAAGATCAATTTGACTTTGCCTTCAGCGTCGGTGTTGCTCCACAGGGTAATCGGAGTTTCCGGGTACTCAAGGCCCACCGGCAGGTTGGGTACAGGCTCACCATTTTTGTACACATAAATCGTTTTTGGATCGTCGGGCTTGCTCACAAACTGTGCAATGTCCTTG
Source organism: Limnobacter sp. (assembly GCF_043511195.1). Lineage (NCBI taxonomy): Bacteria > Pseudomonadati > Pseudomonadota > Betaproteobacteria > Burkholderiales > Burkholderiaceae > Limnobacter > Limnobacter sp. Next base: position 2,123,317 of record NZ_CP121330.1, read on the forward strand.
TTGTACAGCGGATCGCCAACCAGTACTGGTTTGATTTGTGCCAGTTTGAAATACACTTCCTCAAACTTCTGCTTGGCGCGTACCTGATCGATCAGTGTTTTGCTCACTTTGTTTTCGGAAAAGTGCTGAACCCCTTGGGCTGGCGTCAGTTCGATCAAAGTGGTTTTAAGTTGGGCAACACAATTGGCTGGTTTTTTTGGGTAAACATAGCGAATACTTTGCGCATCAAACCCAAGCTCGAACAATTCGCCCACCACGGTTGTGCAACGAATCGTTTGAACGTATTCGCCTTTCACCGTGATTTCCTTTGCGGGGAAATTGTGCCCGGTAGACAATCCAAGGCTTTGCTCGCCTGCCTCAATCCAGGTTAAGTGGGCCATGGCTGGAGCAGTGGTACTAATAAAGAACAGGGCAATTAATTTCTTCAACATAACAACTTTGGTGCCGCAGGTTAGAATCATTTAACAGTACTACACATCGGAATGACAATGGCAAAAACCTCAATCCCGGAACCTAAAGATTTGGCTTCGCAACTGCTTGAGGCCGAAGTTGCTTTCTGGCTTCAGAACCTGAAAGGTAAAAAGTTTCAGGCTTTGCTTGCCGACGAAGTGACCCATATCCTGGGAAGGTTTGAATACATTCGCCTGCGCGATGCTGTGGATGAAAACAAGGTCAAGGCCACTGCGCAACGTTATGCCGTAGAAATGGAAATTGGTGGTGCCATTCCCGAGTTGTTTGGTGAAATTGCCAATCGCATTTTTGAATTCCCAGCCAGCCAGACCACAAAGATTGGCGAGGTGGTGTCCGACTCAATCGCGACAGAATTCATCGAGAAAATATTTGAACAAGACGGTGTGCTTGATCATGCTGTCACCAACATCAGAAACAGCACGCCATTTCGGCATTTTTTGTCGGACGTCATTTTCACCGTGCTCAAAGGCTATGTATTTGAGCAAAACAACCTGATGAAATTTTCGACGGTGGCCAGCAGCACACGCAAAGTGCGGGAGTGGCTCAGCTCCAAAGCGCCCGATTTGTCAGAAGGTCTTGAAGACCGAGTGCGCAACCTGATGGAAAGTGGCGTCAAAGGTTCGCTCGAAATGGTGGATGAAACCCTGGACAACGAGCAATACCGTGAAACAGCCATGAACAGCGCTTTGGCTTTTTGGGATGTGGTGCGCGAGTGGCCGTTGACCGCGTATCGCGATTACCTGACCGAGCAAGACTTCCAGGAGTTCATGGTGCTGGGCTATGAGTTCTGGCTTGAGTTCCGCAACACCGAGTACTTGAAGTCGTGCATTGATTTGGGTGTCGACTTTTTCTTTGAGAAGTATGGCGACCAGTCGCTACAAGCTCTGTTGGACGACATCGGGATCACCCATGAAATGATCACGGGCGAACTGGACAATTACATTCCGGACCTGGCTGCCTTGATGATCAAGGAAGGGGTTGCGGAAAGTTTCCTGCGTCGCAATTTGCTGCGTTTTTACAGCAGCAAGAAGGTGCAAGACCTTCTTGCCTGATCGATGGTTTTTTAGCCGACCGATTGTCCAAGAAAGTTAACAGTTTTTTCAGGATCTGCTGGTCAGAATCTGGAAGTCTTTTGCCCAGCCCGCCGCGCGGTCGGCCGCGTTATTGCGTTGCTCGGGCGTGGCCGAGTTGAGCACATCCACAATCAGCGCAATTGTGGTCTTTTGCCGTTGTTCACTTTCCTGTTTGTCGCTTGGGCTGGACGGGGTTTGCCAAGCGTTGAGCAATCGCGCAATCTCGCGGCTTAAGGTGGCCTGGTCAATTTGACGGTTCGCTGCTGTGTTCACCAAATCCATGAATTGCTGCTGTCGCTCCAACCTGTTTTCGTAGCGCGATTCGGCCCAACGTGTTTCAGTTCGTGCCCAGGCTTCAATCTGTTTCAGTTGAACAGGGTTTAATGTGCCCAGCCAACGCTCGAATCGTTCAGTCATGCGCTCAATGGACTCGTTGACCCGTTTTTCTGCGTTTTGCATCAAACGTTCTTCGCGGTATTCCACATTGGATTTGTTAAGCGCTTGCTGAATATCCCGAATTTGATTGGGCCACAAGCCCAGCATGTTTTTTGCAATGACTGGGGCCGCCTCGTTGGCAGTGCGGCGCAGGGAGGCCCGGATTGCCTGGTTTAAGGCCTGCACTTGTGCGGCATTGACAGGTGTTACCACGCCATTGCGTGCCGCCAAAGCCTGGCGAGCTGTTTGCAATTCATTGGCCAACACCGGCAGTTCGGCATTGCGGTGCCATTCAACAATGTTGTTCAGACTTGTTTTGAGTAAAGCGGATTGTTCAGAATCGAAATCGACTTTGTTGGTCAGGTAAGTGTGCGCAAAAGTGGCCGAGTTGTTGTAACCCAGTTTGATGGCACTGCATGCTGCAAGCAAGCTCAGGCAGGCCATGAGTAAAAATGTTCGGGTTCGAATTGCCGGTTTCATCACGAATTCTGGGCACTCAAAAAGTTAAAACTGTGTGTTTATGACCCAGTGAGCCAGCATTCGTTCACTGTGCGTTGAAACGATGCGCCCATTCAGGTAGCGGATCCACAAATTGATTCAGTACTCCACCGTGGATACGCAGTATTTTTCGGAACGGTTCCTGGGCACTGGAGTTGTCGAGCACCCAGACATCGTCGCACAGGGGCAGGGCATTCAACACATTGTCAACGGTTCTCGGAATTCGTGCTTCAATTTTGTCTTCCGGCACTGCATGCCCGCCAGTTTCAATGCGTTGGTGCACTCGGGCCTTGTTCAAATTGCTTTGTTCAAGGTGAACAAACACCATCACCACCTGGTAGCCCAAGGCTTTGGCCTTGGCTACAAAATCAATTTTGGAGGGGTGAGAGAACACCGTTTCAAAGCAAAAGTTTTTGCCTTGTTCAAGCAAGCTGTTTCTCAGGTTCTCGGCGATTTTTGCAGCCTCGTAGCTGTGTTCTTCAGGTGCTTGCGAGAAGACATCGCGCGCAATATTGTCGGCATTAATGAATGGCATGCCCAGGGGTTCAAGCTGGGTTCGGTAAAAAGTGGTTTTTCCTGCGCCATTGCCGCCCACCAGCAGCCACAGTTGTTTCATGCCAATTTGAGTGGTGTGAACACGCCGTTGTCGAACTGACCCAGCCTGATTTTGCCCTTGACATCAATTTGTTCCAGCATGCCCGGGTGTGTGGTGCTGGTCTGGTAGCGCACCTTGTGCTGGCTAACCTCGCTTTTCAATTCACCGGTGCTGCGTTTCATGTCCAAATTGCCAAACACCCAGTCTGCGCTTACGGGTGGTGCATTGACCTGCTCCAGTTTAACGCGCAACAGGCCAGCCTTGATTTGCAACAGGGTTTCCGGGTCGAGCAGGCTTTCAACTTTTTGGCCAATGCTGGCCCAGTATTCAATTTGCTCGGCTGCACTGCGGTGGTGTAGTTTACCCAGCACGGCAGCGTTGCTCATCAAATCAGACTGAATTCGAATGGGTGAAGAGGCTTTGGCCATGGTGTACTTCCTTGATTCAATACCTGTGAACGCTTTAATTGTAGCAAAATGCTACAAAATTGGCAATTCACAGGGAAATATCCAATCAAAGGTTCCTGAGTACAAATTCCTTGATGGCTTGTGCACAGGGGTAGGGCGTTTCAATCATGGGCAAGTGACCCACGCCATCGAACAAACACATTTCTGAGCGTTTAATCAGGCGCTCAAACTCGTAGGCACAGCTGATGTGGAGTACATCGTCCTCTTTGCCCCACATGACCAAGGTCGGCGCTGAAATATCCTCAAATGTGGTCTTGGTGTAATCGGGGCGACGGCTGAGCATTTCTTGAAACAGAAAGCCGTTGACGTCCCTTCGATGAATCAATTCAGTGGCAGAAAAAAAGGCAGCCGATGCGGCCAGTGCCCTGTTGTGAAAGACCAGGTCGGTCAGTTTCATGACATCCATCGGCGCACGCGGTACAAGCCGGTTTTTGCCGCGCAACACTTCGCGGATGAAGTCGGTTTCCTCGGTGCCCGGCAAGCCCAAGGCATCCATTAGCACCAGGCTGGTGACCATTTCAGGAAAGCGGGCAGCCAGAAGGCCAGCCAAGGCGCCGCCCATTGAATTGCCCACCACGTTCACTTTGTTTACGCCAATTTCAGTGAGCCAGTCGTGCAAGCGTTCGGTCTGGTCTTCCAAGCCGTAGTTGCGGTCGGGATTGAAACCGCTTTCACCCCAGCCTGGAAGGTCTGGTATCAAAATGCGAAACTGTCCCGCGAAAAATGGCAGCAATGGCAGCCAGTGTTCTTTTGCGGCAGCAAAGCCATGCATCAGCAACAGGGCAGGGCTGCTTTCCTGGCCAATTTCCAGCCAAACCAGTTTGTCTCTACCCACACCAATTCGTTTGCGGTGCACGCCCACCAAACCGCCATACCAAGGGTTTAAACGTGTAAAGCTGAACAGTTTGGGCCGCCAGTCCCTCAGCTTTTCAGGGTCTATTTCCGGCGCGTGGCGCAGAAAAGCTTCACCGACGTGATCAAAGTATTGATCAACCAGTTTTGCGCCTTCGCTAATGGGTGTTAATTCTTTGCCTTTGGACTTGCGGACAGGTTTGGCCAAGTTGAACCTTCTATTTTTAGTATTGATACATGCTTACCAAAGCATACTTCGAAATAATCAGTGTATTTGTTATTGTCTTCATCATTCGGGGCTTGGCTTACACTGTCCTTGCAAGCCAGCCCGATATTTTTGAGTACTTCTTCAGCGTGTGTCAGGTGGCCGACATAGCCAAACCATTTACTGCACGGAATTCCTCCGGGATCAAAAGCTCGTAAGTGGCGCCCGTGCCGGGCAAGTTGGGCAAACCAGGCAGTGCTGGCAGGTTGGGGCCACGCTGGTTGCTGAAGTAAAGCCTTGAACCATCAGGTGAAAAAGCAGGCCCTGCCAATTCACTGCCACCGCCCGTAATTTGCAGCAAAATTTTCGCTGGCTGATTGGGAATCATCACCATCAGGCGCATGGCATCGCCATCTTCTGCCACGATCACATCGCCGGCCGGGCTAATCACTAAATTGTCCACGTCGTCAAAGCCGGCACCGTCGTCCAATTGGCTGTTGTCAAACACCACTTCAATCAAGTCGTTGTCGATATCGAGTGCATACACCCGGTTGTCGCCTTTGCAGGCGAAGAACACCACAGCGCGCATGGGCTTGGCTACACCACTCACGGAAGGCGCTTTCCCCTGCGGGAATTCTTGAATCCAGATGCCTTCTCCACCCCTGAACACGGTGCCCGGCACCGGCAGGCCAGCTGTGCTGGTTCGCGAGCGCACTTGGGCTTGCGGGTTTTCCGGTTCAAGAACATCCACCCACTTCACACGATGAACACGCTGGGCCACGGCAATGTCTTCTTGGTATGCACCAGCTTCGAAACCGACAATCTCCAGAACTTGAAGCTTGCCTTGCTCCATGTTCAAACCCATTTGTCCGTTGACTGTGGGGCGCAAATCACCCTCGGATACAAAGCGGTACAGGCGGCCATCGCCAGCGTCTTCAGTCAAAAACAAGGTTTTGGTGGTCATGTCTACAGCCACTGCTTCATGATTGAACACACCCAGCGCAGGCAATGCACGTGCGGTGGCTGTGCTGCCTAGGGGGTCACATTCCCAGGTCACGCCGGTTTGGGTTTCTTCGCAGCTAAGCCAAGTGCCCCAGGGTGTTGCACCGCCGGCGCAGTTGCGTGCGGTACCGGTGAGAATTCTGTACGAGGATTCAATGTCACCTTGTGCATTGAACCTTAGTGCACCCACACCACCTTGTGGAGCCTCGGTTTCACTGTTGGAGACATACACCCAGCCGCCATCTTCTGTCTGGAACACAGCGCCACCGTCCGGGAACATGTGCCAGTTGTAGCCAGTCAAGCCCAGCAAATCCGGGATGCCGAGCACTGGGTTGCTTAAATGACGCGCCACCGGGCGCACAGTGAAGCCAGCCGGAGCAAGAATATTGTCCACCCCTGTGGCAACAAGTTCACCAATGCCCGCCAGCGGCCCAGCTTGCAAAGGAAGCTCCATCGCCAAAGGCCCAAGACTGGGAGGATTCACCTCGGGCGGATTGACATTCTCATTAGGGCCAGTGGGGGTGACAGTGGATGTGGACTCGTTGGAATCAGAGCCGCAGGCGTTAAGCAACGGCAAAGCCGTGACACCCACACCAAGAAACATGGCTCGCAACAGGGCACGGCGTTTGAATGAGGGAATGATGTGCTGATGCATGGTGAAACCTGTCGAAGTATCGTGAGTGGCAAATTTTTATACTGCGCAACAGAACACATGGTTTGGGTAAATCACTCAGTGTGAAATGCCACGTATTTGACATATTTCATTTCCAATACAAGTCATCTAGAAACGCTGCTCTTTTCTGTTTTCAATCCTTTCTGGCGCTTTTCCAGTACAAGTTTGAATAACAGAGAAAGGTGACGGGATGAAGCGGCGTGATGTATTGAAAGCAATGGCAGCAACTGGCCTTGTAGGTTGTGGCGGGGACAATGTACTCACCAACAGCCCCGGCGGGCCAGTCGATCCCTCTGAACCGGGGCCGGGCGCGGGTTCGCCTATCGCCAGCAATGAATTCGAACAGGCTTTGCCGCAACCAGGTTTCGAGCCTGCGGGTTTTGATTTTCCCATGGTGTTGGCCATGCCTTTTGCGCACGGTGTGGCCAGTGGAGACCCCTTGGCTGACCGGGTTATTTTGTGGACCCGAATCACCTTGCCGGAATACCCGGCACAGGGTGTGCAGGTACGCTGGCTGGTTAGTACCACACCCGACATGAACAATATTGTGCGGCGCGGCACGCAACGCGTGGTGGCGGAAAATGATTACACCCTGAAAGTGGATGCACAGGGTTTGCAGCCTGCCACCACTTACTACTATCAATTTGTAACCGGGCCTCACAGCAGCATTGTGGGCCGCACGCGCACTGCGCCCGCAAGCATGGTGTCGGCAATTCGACTGGCCGTGGTGTCGTGTTCCAGTTACTGGTCAAGCACCTGGAGTGGTTATGGGGCGATTGCGCAACGTGACGATCTGGATTTGGTCATTCACTGTGGCGATTACATTTATGATTTTGTGGACGAAGACGAACAGGTTCGGGCGCGCAGAAACATTGAAGACACAGCCTATGTGGATTATCGCGACTGGTTGAATATTGACGAATGCCGCCGACGTTATGCGCTGTTTCGTTCAGACCCCAATTTGATGGCGGCGCACCAGCAACACCCGTGGTTTATTACCTGGGACAACCACGACATCGATCCGGGTTTCGGCAACGAATTGCCCACCACCTTGCCTGAAGGTGTCGAGTCCACTTGCACTTTGCAAGACACCACGCGCGCTTTTTGGGAATGGACCCCTTCTCGTCCAGTGAAGGCCGATGGCAGCGGTGAGTTTATTTTCTACCCCGATACAGAATACCCATCGCCGGTTGATCCATTGTTGGTGTACCGAAGTTTGAACTACGGCCCGCTGGCCAGTATTCGCGCCTTGGATACCCAAAGCTATTTACCCGCCTATGGACTGGAGGCAGATGCCTCACACCTGCCCGAAGGCACGCCGACCTTGTTTGGCAAACCCCAATTTGACTGGTTGCTTTCACAATTGCGAAAAGATGAAAGCGATGGTGTGCTGTGGAAAGTGTTGAACAATCAAACCTGGATTGCACCGTGGGTGGTGCCCAATGTGGTGGGGTCGCCTGTGATGCCTTTGCCTGTTCGCTGGAACGATTACAACGTCGAGCGAAATTTGCTGATTTCGCAATTGCGTGGTGGTGCAGAAGTGCCCACGGTGAACGGCACAGTGTTTGTTTCCGGTGACATGCATGGCAACTGGATCAGCGATGTGGTGGAAGATGATCAGACTGCCGTGTTGAACGAATACCAGGTTGCACCCCCAGCGCCCACCTTGCGACAGGGCACATCGCCAGAAAATATTGCGGCAGGTTTTCAGCGGGCAGCCACCGCCAATTTGCCCGGTGTGAATTTACGCGCAGCTTCAGCCGCTGTTGAGTTTGCGCCTTCTTCAATGGGGCGAGGCGGTGCCGATGAACTTGTGGCCAACGCATTGCAGGGCAGCCCGTTTGCTGTGCATGTGGCAGCCAGCCGTGCAATTGAAACGGCCACCATGCTGGGCAACAAGCATGTTCAATTCATGGAGTGGGTTGAACACGGTTATGGCATTGTGCAACTGGACCAAGACAAAGCCGTGTTTGAATGCTGGTGGCAAAACAAGCTGCAAGACAACGCGCCCGATGTATTGGGTGTGCAAATGGTGAGTTTTGCGAACGATGAGCCCACACGCTTGCCAACGCCCCGATTTAAAAACCAGGTCGATTCAGTCACCCTGCATGGCATGCCCGTTCAGCCCAGTAGCAGTTCACGCACTGCGCCATTGGCGCCCATGCCCGCACAAGTGCTGGCGCGTTAACTTGAATGCAGCAGCAACTGAAGCAGGTTGATAATTAATAAGACAACCGCGATGACCTGCCACAGCACCACCGGGTTTTTTTCGATCAGTGGTTGCCTGGCCACGCTGGCTTCCAGTTTGGTGTTGGGCACGGTCAGGTCTTGCAAAAATTCGCTAAGCGCATCGTAGCGGTAGCGGGGGTTGGGCTGTAGCGCTTTGCGCAAGCAGGCTTCAACCCACAAAGGCAAGTCTCGGCGCGGGTGGTTGGCTGCAATGTAGCGCATGTCGCTGTAGCTTTTTAGCGTGACCTGTTTCACGGTTTTTTCTGCAAAGGGCAGGCCGCCTGTCAGCATTTCATACACCACCACAGCCAGTGAAAACAAATCGGATTTGAATGTGCCCACTTCACCCATCAGGTATTCGGGGGCCACATAATTCACGCTGCCTTGCGGCACTGATTTGTCCAGCGGTGAAATCAGCTCATCTGCACCGGCAATCAGCACGGTACCGAAATCCAGAATTTTCACGCAGCCTTCGGAATTAATCATGATGTTTTCAGGCTTGATGTCCTGGTGAACCATGTCGGCTCGCTGAAATGCACGAAGCCCCGCCACCACCTGCTTTATGATCCGCCGCACCGCGTCCATGCCGGGCTTGGGGTTGTCGTACATCCATTCCCGCAGGTTAATGCCCTCAATGTATTCGCCCAAATAGTACAAAAACTGTTTGGGGCGTTTGGGCACGTGGGTTCGCATCACATTCACATGCTGGATACTTTGCCCCACCCATTCTTCGCGTACAAAACCGTTGAGGTACATCGCGTCTTCCGAGAAATTCAGCGACGGGGTTTTCAGGGTGAATTGCTCGCCACTTTCCGTGCAGCGCACGCGGTACATGTGGCTGCGTGTGCCACTGAAAATAATTTCCTGCACCTCGTAGCCATCAATTTTATTGCCCACCTGCAGCACAGGCGGTATGGGCAATTGAGTCAGCTTGCGGTGCACTTCGTCCAAGGTTTCCTGTGGCAGGGCATCGACTGCCATTAACAACACAGTCAAGTTGTCATCGCTGCCCGCTTTCAAGGCAGCTTGCGCCATGTGCCTGGCCAGCAACTCCAGATCAGTGGTTCCGTGCCGGGCAATCAGGGCCAGTAGTTCGGGGCGCTTAAGCACACCATGAACACCGTCGGTACTCAGCAACACCAGGTCACCCACCTGCAGATCATGGGTGCTGTAGTCCAGCTCCAGGTGCCGGTCTGCACCCAATGCGCGCGACAGGTATTCCTGTCCGCGTTCAGTGCGCACATGGTCTTGTGTCAACCGTTCGATCGCATCCCCACGCACGTGATACACACGGGAATCGCCCACGTGAAAACAGTGCAGGGTGTTCGATTTCAATACCACGGCAGAAAATGTGGTCAAAAGGCTGTCGTTGTGGCTGGCCCGATTGGTGTTTTGTTGATATATCCAGGCGTTCAGGCTGGAAATAATTTGCCGGGCCGACTTGTGAACACTCCAGGTGTAGGGCGTTGAAAAGTAATCATCGATGAAGCTGGTCACTGAAGTTTGACTGGCCACATGGGAGTCTGCACAACTGCTGACCCCATCGGCAATGGCTGCTGCCGCACCTTTCAGCAAATTCGATTCAGCATGCCCGCACAAGGCTGCAAACGCATCCTGATTCACAGGCTTTGCGCCTGCAATGGAGTAACCACCGAATCGAATCTGCAGTGAGGTGCTCACCTTTTTTAACCTACCTTGATCAATTCAACCGTACCGTCTTCCTTCACCTCGGCCATGTGACCTTGGGGTTCTTCCATAAATAACAGTGTAATGAAACCAAGCACAGCGGTCAGTGCAATCACGAAAAAGAAGGCCTGGTAACTGACAAACGACAGCACAGTGAGGTAAACCACCGCACCCACATTGCCATAGGCGCCTGTCATGCCGGCAATTTGACCGGTCAAGCGGCGCTTGATCAAAGGCACTGCTGCAAATACAGCACCTTCACCGGCCTGCACAAAGAAGGAACAGGCCATGGTGGTGATCACCGCAAGCCACAATGGCCAGCTGGCGTTGGTCAAGCCCATGAGGGCGTAGCCACCAGCCAACCCGGCGGTCAGAATAAGCAGTGTGCGTTTGCGGCCAAACTTGTCGCTGATCCAGCCGCCACCCGGGCGTGACATCAGGTTCATGAAGGCATACATGGAAGCCACCAGGCCCGCATACACTGGGCTTAACGAAAATGTTTCCAGATAGAACAACGGCAACATGGAGACCACAGCCAGTTCCGAACCGAATGTTGCGAAGTAAAGCACATTCAACACGGCCACTTGCTTGAATTTGTAACGGTGCAGTTCAGGTACAGGTGCCTTGAATACCTCGCTGTTTACCTTGTAGGCGCTGTAGCAGTCGTACACCAAAATCAGGATCAACGCGCCATAGATACCTGTTGCAGCAGCAGCCGAGAGCATGTTGACGCCTTCGGGCGACAGCTTCCATGTGAGCAAAGCCAGCGCACCGTACATGGGTAATTTCATCAGCAGCATAAAATAGAAATCGCTCACGCTGGTCACTTCCATGCCACCGCTTTTTTTGGGCTTGAAGTAAGTGGAACCCTTGGGGGTATCGGATACATTGAAGTACCACAACACGCTAAACGCCAGGCACAGTGCGCCTGTGATTGCGATTGCATAGCGCCAGCCATCGGGGCCACCAAACATCAGGGCTATTGTGGGCAAAAGCATGGCCGCGCCAGCGGAACCAAAGTTGCCCCAGCCACCGTAAATGCCCTCGGCAGTGCCCAATTGGTGGGCCGGAAACCATTCACTGACCATGCGAATGCCGATCACAAACCCGGCGCCAATGAAACCGAGTAAAAACCGTGAAATGGCGGCTTGCGCAAAATCAGTTGAAAAAGCAAACATGAAGCACGGAAATGCAGACACAAACAGCAAGACCGCATACACAATTCGGGGGCCAAATTTGTCGGTCAGCATGCCGATCAGTATTCGGGCTGGAATGGTCAGCGCCACGTTCAGAATCAGCAGGGTTTTAACCTGTTCCTTGCTCAGGCTCAGCGACTCGGCAATGGCACCGAGCATGGGGGCATGGTTGAACCAGACGAAAAATGTAATAAAAAATACCATCCAGCTCATGTGCAGAATTTTCATTTTTCCTGCAAAAGAAAACAGATTGAGTTTTGCGTGATCGTTCATGGCGCGTGCTCACTTTGAATTAAAAATAAAAAGCGCCCACCCTTGATACGAATCTGTCGATTCAATCAATAGGTGAGCGCCGTTGCCCGTTTTTGCTGCATTGAATTGTTGTTTCGCACTTAAAAAGTGCGGGCAATCCTCTCGAACAGTGCAAATTCCACCTTTGGAATGCATTTTGTCCGTATACATGTTGCAATGCAGAAAACGTGCCAACTCAGCAACACTGAACCAAGGCGATCTGTTGTTGTCTATGAAATATCGATAAAATAAAGTGGGTTTTACCAGCAGCAACGTCAGCAGTGAAAGGTGATTCAAATGCGAATGTTTAGCGTGTCAACAAGTGTTGTGGTCGGGTCTGCATTGCTTTTGAGTGCGTGCGTGTCCATGTACAGCGTCCGACCCGTGGTGGCCGAGAATCAGGTACCTGTTCAAAATCAGGGTTTCGAGTCGCTAAGCTCAAAGAAAAAGCACATGGTGCAAGTGGGTTCCGTTTACAACTCAATGCGGCAGTTTGACAATCCGCGCTTCAATGTCACTTTTGTCAATAACGGAAAATTTCCGGTCGAGTTTTCAACTGAAAACGTCACTGTGACCTTCAACGGTGAGCCAGCCGCTGTGGTCAGTTACGAGGCGCAAATCCAGGATGTACAGAATCGCTTGTCCTTCTATGGCATGCGAGCCCCCATTTTTTATTCGCCTTTTTATCACTCACCATTTCATCGTGGTTTTCATGGTGGCAGTGTGTTTTTGCACACCGACTTCAATGACCGTGTAGACGTTCAGCAGGCGTTTGCCGATTTTGAGCGGATTCAAAAGTACAGCTTGAAACCCAGGGTGGTTCGCCCTGGTGAACAAACACAAGGCGAGATAATTGTGTCCAGAAAATTGTCGGCCAGCAGTGCGCAAGACATTACGGTGACTGTGCGTGTTGATGACGACACGCACAAATTTGATTTTGGTTACCTTCAAACAAACTGAGTTGAACCAGCTCACTGGAGTTCAGCGATTTTCCTGAACTCCTGAAGTTTGGTACGCAAAAACAGAATCATTGCCTCTCGGTCGTGTAGTTCAGCGCTCAGGTATTCCACCACAGTAGAAAGTTGTTCCACCTCGGCAGATCGTTTTTGTATCAACTCACTGGCACGCTCTTGCAGCTTGGCCAACTGCCTGCACAGGGCGTCATTTTCAATTAACAAAGTATCCATCGATTTGTTCATGCAGGCAGCGGCTTTCATGGTGCGATTCCTTTGTTGAATCAGTGCAGGGCGCCACCCGCAACAGGCCGGTTGTGGCTTTGCAGGGTGGGGTGCTCCAAAGCTTTTTTAATTCGTTGAATTTCGGCTTGCGCAAAGCCCATCATGCCAAGTAAATCCCGAAAGGCTTTGGCTTCAAAGCGCATGGTCATGTAGTGAAGGCACAGTGAGACCACCTCTGTTTCTTGACAGTAATAGACTGAGCCATTTTCACTATCGGCTAACCACTGGCCAAGTTGGGCGGTACAGTTTTCCTGCTGCATGAAGAACTCCCGTTTTATTCAAATGAGAATTCATCGTAAATGATAACTATTATCAATACAAGTGGTTTTTTGGAATTTTTAGTGTAGATGGTGTCTAGTTGATGCTCACCTTGCGAACAACTGTCAATTTGTTGCCGACGGGACTGTTTTGTTCACCCAGAATCCCTTTCTCGGTCACCAACAAATCGGTGTTTGAAAACAGGGGCGGTCGCCCCTGCATGACTTGAGACGTACCTGTTGAGAAGGTCAGTGGATTAAAACCATCCACTTGCTCGCCCAGGAAGTTAAGTTTGATGACCTGACCGGTGAAAAAGTAACTTACCGCGAAGCCATCGGAAAGAATTGAGAAATCATCGGCCAAACTTTCCAGTGTTGCCAACACCAAGGGCATACCAGCCGAACCGTCTTTTTGAATTGGCACCACATTCAAACGGCCCAAGTTGGGTATTTCAGAATCAGTGAAGTAAAGCAGGTTGCCACGGCGTTGAACACCATTTGGAAAACGACCAGCCAGGTCTAGCCAGGTGGTTTGGTTGTCAACCTTCAGTGGATTGTTGGCAGCCATTTTAAGCTTCACGATCTTCGGTGAAGGTAATCCCCCAGTGGCGATCGGACCATCTACTGCGTACAGTGTTTGGCCATCACCGCTGCTGGTAAGCCCGTTGGCCAAAGCCATGCTGTCGTAATTGAACACAGGTGCAATCAACGTCGGTGATTGATTCAGCGCCCCGGCCCAAAGGGTGCCGTCACCGCAGTTGGCATACAGGGTGTTTCTGGCAATTGCCAATCCAGTGAAATTGCAAGTCCCGTTCGATACCGTTTTGGCCACAAATTCATTGTTGGTTTTTACGACCTCGATCACGGACTGCCCACCGGATACAAACAGTCGCCCATCATTTGAGAAAATCATGTTCTCGGCATCGGGAACGGTCAGTAATTCTTGCAAGCTTGCACACGCGTTGTTAAAGCAAGGTGAGTTCTGTTCAAGTGACGATGCGGTGGTGCGTGTTGTCGGCCCAGCCACAGGCTCTTCACCCGTGCAGGCAACCAACGTAGGCAGCAACAGGAAAAGCGGACAGGCAAGCAAGGGGCGAATGCGCATACAAGAAACTCCAGATGAGATGAAACTTGTACTTTGTCGGCAAAAGTTTGGATGTAATAATGAAGAAAAGACAACTTGGCTGGAGAAGCGTGATGTTTAAAAAACTCGATGCAGGATTGCTATTGGCGTTGGTATTTTTCTGCTCAGGCGCGGTGAAAGCCACTGAAGCCTTGCCTGTGCCGCTTGCCCAGTTGCCGGCCACGTTTAAAGGCAATTTGCCATGTGCCAACTGTGAAGGCATTCAAACAAATATTACCTTGCAAGCCGATGGCAGCTTTTTCTCTCGCCAAATCTATACGGGGCAACCGTCTCCCAACCAAGCAAATGATTTGGGACGTTGGGTGATGTCGCATCATGGCAATGTGTTGGTCATGCAGGGACAAAACTCACAAATTCGATATTTTCGGGTGAAATCCGCTGAGGCAATTGAAATGCTGGATCTGGAAGCGCGAACCATTTTTTCAGATCTCAACTACCAGTTAATGCGCACTGCATCCGTCGACTCGATGGATTTGAAACTGTTTCCGCTTAACGGACTTTATCAATATCTCGCCGATGCAGCCCTGTTTACCGAATGTGCAAGTGGACTGACTTTTCCGGTGGTGCCCACTGGCGACAATATAAAGCTCGAGCAGGCTTATCTGCAGCGCCGCGATCAACCTGCTCAAGCGCTTTTGGCCACACTGTATGCACACATCAAGCCCGCACCTTCCATGGAAGGCAATCGCTTGGTGCCCAGCGTGCATCCCTTGCGTTTTGAGTCCATCGCACAAGTAGATTGTTCCCCACGCTTGTATTCAGCCAATTTGAAAGATCAATTCTGGACACTGGTCCAACTCAGCGGAAAGCCCGTGGTGTTGCCCGAGAATGGGCGTCCACCGGGCTTGATGTTTCATGCAGAGAACAACCGTTTGAGTGGTTCGGGCGGCTGCAACCAGCTTGTGGGCACTTATTCGGTGGAAGGGAATTCGATTCAGACCAACATGATTGCCGCCACCCGCATGGCTTGTTTGCAAGCAGGCAACGTCGATGATGAATTAATCATGACGCTGACCCAGGTTAAAAGCTGGAACATTCTGGGCCAGCGTATGGAGTTGTACGACCAGCTTGGACGTTTGCTGGTCCGGTTCGAAGCGCGTTGAACGGCAGTCGCTTTGTGGCCTGATCAGTTTGGCAGCAACTCAAAGGTAAGGCCTGCGTGTTGTTGCAACCTGCCGATCAGTTGTTCGCCCATGAGCGAAGCGGGGGTCCAGAATCCGCCTGGCTGTTCCTGAATGTCCAAAGCCAGGCAGACCGCCGCCTCACCCAGCATTTTCCCGGTTGAACCATAACCAGGGTCCATGTCTCCGGTCACTTTTGCGGTCAGCTTGTTGCCTTTGCTGCCAGTGCCGTAAAAGCGAAGATCATACGAGCCACGTTTCTGAGAACTTTCGCTTGGCCCTTCGCCTGGTTTGGGTACCACAAACTTTTCAAGCGCCCAGCGTGTTGGTGGCAGTGCAGCACCGATCAAAAAGCCAGCCATACCACCGGCCAGCCCCATTGCCGTTAGTCGGCCTTTGAATCCGTTGCCAGTCATCATGGCTTCATCGTATTTGAATTCTTTGCCATACCCATAGTTTTGCAGGGCATTGCTTCGATGGACCACGCGCGTGTTGATGCCCGCCATCACAAAAGGAGCCAGCCAGCTTTTAGCAACAGGGTCAAACTCTGCAAAGCTCACATTGGGTTGGCGTGCAGCCAGGCGGGCAGGGGAGATCAAATAAGGATTGGCCAGTTTTTTCGCGAGAGAGCGGTCGGCTGCAACTTCGCGGGTCACGTTGATCATGCTGGCCACGGTGCCACCCGAAAACTCACCTTTCAGTTTTCTAACCCGCATGCGGATTTGTTGGCAAGGCTCGCCAAATTGCACGCTGGCTGCTTTCTGCAAAAACAACACCCCAAGATCCGAGGGGATTGAATCGAATCCACAGCAATGCACAATGCGTGCGCCGCTTTTTTTGGCTGTTTCTTCATGGGCCTCGATCATTCGCGCAATCCATTGCACCTCACCGGTCAGGTCGCAATAATCGGTTCCCGTTTCGGCACAAATTTTCACCAGGCTTGAGCCATAAAGGGCGTAAGGCCCAACAGTTGAAACAACCACTTTGGTTTTGGCACACAGGGTTTGCAGGTCATCTTCTTTGCTGGCATTGGCCAACACAACAGGAAGTTCACGGGCCTGTTCGCCCAAGCGATTTTTAAGCACAGCCAGCTTATCGGAGTCACGACCAGCAATGGCCCATTTGATTTCGCCATTCAGGCCATGTCGCTTCCACAAATACTGCACCAGAATCTGGCCCACAAAGCTGGTTGCTCCAAAGACAATCAAATCGAATTCTTTGTTTTTCATTGCACTGTATCTCCTGAAGTTATTGTGTTTTGCGAGATTCTCTCACACTCAATAAACCTTGTACTGATATTCCGAATACTGATTATTTATAGGCCCTAAGGGTGATAAGCAGTGACCGGAGCTTTAACCCGATCGGGGGGACGCAAATTGGATGTGGAATATTTAAGGTGAGTCCATACTTTGGAGAACTCCATGCCCAGTCTTTCAGCAGTCAATTTTCTCTCAGATTCAAGCTCGCAATTGTTGCCTTTCTGGATTGCGATTGCACAAACCGATCATGAACTGGAACTGGCTGCGAAAGCCCGTCATCTGGCCTACGGCAAACACCTTCCCTTGTTGGGCGCAAAACTGGCATTGCCTGATACAGATGATCGCCACCCTGACTCGGCTGTCTTGCTTGCTTTCTCAAAGCTCGACGGCAGTTGCATTGGTACTGTCCGGGTTCAAATTGCCAAGCAACAACAACTTCGTCTTGAAGAATCTTTTGTATTGCCCAAAGCCTTGAAAAGCGGGCGAATCGCTGAAATATCCAGGCTGGCCATACCGGCGCGTTCCAACGGGCTTGCGTTAAGGCTGATGCTGATCAAAGCGGCTTACTGGTATAGCCGTGCAAACTCGGTCGATCGCTGTTTCCTGTGCGTGCGCTTTCCGGTCGATCGGCAGTACCGCCGGTTTGAACTGGAGGATGTTCTACAGCCCGGTGAGTTTGTCGAGATGAATCATATCGGCATGATTCCTCATCGAATACTCTGGTTTGATGTATTCACAATTGAAGCCCGTTGGTTGCTGAGTACAAACCCACTGCACTCCGTTTATTTCTCAAGTTCTCATCCTGATTTGTTGCAAAACATCCAGATGCGTACTTTGCAACTGGAAACGCAAAGCAAACTGCGTTCAATTGGATGATGTTTATGCACGCTGCAGTCGCAGATTCATTTCAGAAAACACCTTGGACTCCTTTTTTGTCATTGGTCTTGCTGGGTTTTTTCTTGCTGGTGTCCTTTGTCAACTTGTCGGTACTTGATCAAAACAGACCGCATGAGTTGCCACTGGGTTTTGCAAGCCTTAATCAAAACGAGGTGCAGGGCAGCTTGTTCAATGTTGTGGAGCAACTTAAAAATGAGCCTCGGCGCAATGTGCTGCGTACCCATTTGCAAGAAACGCCCTATTGGATTTATACCGATCTGTCGCAGACTATGCCGCTGCAATATGAACAAATGGTTTTCCGGTCAAGACACCTGGTTCAATCAAGTTGCTGGCTTGGTGACTCCGACGGATCCTTGCGAGAAATCCCGCTTGAAACCAATCAAGGGCGTGTGTTGTCTGCGAGCTTTTCAGGACCGGCGAACCCACAGGGAATACTTTGTCAATTCCAGTTTGTCGGGCCAGCCAGTCTTGAAATTGGTTTGCAGAGCCGTGCAGACTTCAACAAGGCAATTTTGATTGCCGAGCGACGTCAAAGTTTTCTCGAGGGCGTTCTTTATCTCATGATTGGCATGGTGGCTGTGGCTGCATTCATGACCCGAAGCACCTTGTTTGTGTGCTACGGGTTCTGGCTGTTTGCAAGTCTTCGATTGGTGGCTTTGTCTGAGGGCTGGGACCATTCGATATTTGGATTTGAGTTGCTCGCCGAACCACTGATGCGTGCTCGCATGCTGGCCTTGACCATGTATTTCACCTCAACGGTACTGATTGTTTGGCATTTATTTGAGAATATTCGGCGCGAATCGTGGCTGGGCGTATTGAGAACGCTGCAATTCGCCAGCGCTGTGTTGATCTTGCTTGCTCTTTTTTCACCTTACCGCACTTTTCTTGAGCTGTTTTGGCCAATGAGCCTTGTGGCGGCGTCGGCAGTGGCTTGGGTAGTTACCCAGAATTTTCTGGAAAAGCGAGACAGGGTTGCCATTTATTATCTGGCGGCCATGATGATTTCGCTCACTGGCGCAGTCGCCGAGGTGTTGTCTGCCTGGTTTGACCAGCGGTTTTTGTTGCAGTATTTCAATAGTGCATCTGTCACCGTATTGGCCAGCGTCATGACTGCTGTTGCCTTGGCCGAGTTTCTGCGCAAGGCACAATGGCAACAACAATTGGCCGCCCAGGAAATCAAGCAGGCCCATGAACGTCTCGAGAATGTATTTGATATCGCGCCCTCCGCCATGTTCACCTGTACGCGTCATGGTCAACTGCTTAACTTCAACAAGCAGTTCACTGATCTTTTCCTGAATCGTGAAGGCAAGCCAACACTGGATTTTCTTCAGCCGCCGCGCCTTGCCTCTTTGTTTAATTTGCTTGAGTCGCCGGGCAAGTCATCGCGCCGCGAATTGCCTGTGGTCGTCGGGGAAGGGCAAACACGTTGGTATGAACTGGTGGTGAGCCGCGATCATCGCGAGCTTGTTGGCGTTGTTGCCTACTTCAGGGCAAGAAAAGACCGGGAGTTGGCCCTGCAGTACCAGGCCACGCACGATGAGTTAACGGGCGCAATGAACAGAAGGGGTTTGCAAAATGTAATTCACAACAAACTGAACAAGCGTGCTGCCAGTTTCACTTTCTTCTGCGTTGACATTCAGCAGTTTTCACGTTTGATCAGTGCTTATGGCCTTGCAGTTTCTGATCAGTTGTTACAAGCCTTTCACACCGAACTGTATCGCCACATGAATGCACACGGTGAAATCGCTCGACTGCACATCGACCAGTTCGCGGTGATGATTCATCACAATGATTCTGTTCAGGCCGAGGAGGCATTCAATGCCTTCTTGAAAAAACTCGAATCCGTGCCTTTTCAATTTGATGGTCGAAGCATACAAGTCGCCGTGCTGGCGACGCTGGTTTATCAGGGCCTGGTCGACAATGTACTCGATGTCATGGAGGCCGTTGAAATGTCCATGCGTGAATCCAAGTCCAAGGCCAAACGCCACAGCCAGGCTGAGCGGGTGGTTTTTGAACAGAATCAAACCCGCAGCTTGCTTGATCAATCCAGAACGATACGACGACTGGATGATCAGAAATTACCGGCAGGGCTCACTCTGGCCTGGCAGCCCATACTGGCATTGAATCAACATGATGGCCCGCTATATGCCGAGGCATTGTTAAGAATCAAAGGGGAAAACGGCAAACTGAATTCAGCCGGGTTTTTGATAGAAGCGTGTGAACGAGGCGGGCACACTGCATTTCTGGACAATTGGGTGTTAAGTCACACACTCGACTTTCTCGCGGAGCATGCCAGGCAACTGGACCGGCTCAGTGTACTGAGTATCAATGTGTCACCTGGATCGCTGAACGACGAAATTTTTCTTCAAGATACTTTGGCTTTAATTCGAGTGCACAAGCAGCATGCTTCAAAGTTGTGTCTTGAAATTACCGAAGTGGGATCGGTGATCAATTTGCAGGCAGTGCAAAGTTTTATTGAACAGGTAAGAAGTTTGGGTGTGCGCATTGCGCTTGACGATTTTGGTGCGGGATATAGCAACTTCAGGTATGCCATGGACTTGCATGCCGATGTGATCAAGATTGATGGGTCCATTGTGAAGAACATTTGCCACAGCACAGAGAGCCATGCCGTGGTCACTGCAATTGTGGGATTGGCTCACGACTTGGGTTGTAAATGTGTGGCTGAGTGGGTAGAGGACTTACACACGCTTCGCGAGGTCAAAGAACTTGGCGTCGATTATGTGCAAGGCTACCTTGTGTCGCCGGCCGTTGAATGCGAGCGTTTCTTGAATTTGAACAGCACGCTGGAACTGATGCCCGATCAGGACCGGGCACGAATGATTCAGGATGCTTTGGAGTCTGTCTCTTGCTGAGTGCTGCCCAATTCGCTGTATTCAACCCAAAAACGTTTCACGATTGATTTTTCAAGTTGCCCTCGCTTGTTTAACGGGCAGGCAAACCGCAAAGTCATGCGTAAACATTTTTCGTCCACACTGGCCCAAAATACCTCGGGCCGTGCTTTGGGCAAATCGACAAAATTATCGCGCTCAACTGCCGAAAAATGCCGTTCAGCTTCTTCAATCCAGTGTTTGCCAGCTTCATTGGCCAATTTGAGTGTCAATTGCTCAGCAGCCTGAATTTTTACCGACTTGTCGAAATGGAAATCAATCAGGTGAATGCCATAAGATCCATACACCGACAGATTTTTCATGGCCTGTGTAAACACCAGGCTGTTGGGCAAACTCAGCAGGCGGCCAGTTTGTTTTTTTGAGGGGCCAATCTCGGCAAGCTCGAAAGTTACAAAACCCGTATTCACCAACTGCCCGGTAAATTCCCCCACTTCGATGGTGCTGCCAATGCGCAGGCTTTTGTTCAACGAAATAATCAGTGCGCCCCACAGGCACAAAATGAATTCTTTGCTGACAATCAACAGCGCACCACCAATGGCTGCGAGGGAAATCAGAAAACCCGTAATTTGTCCTGACCACAATGCCAACACCAGAAGCAAGGCAGTTACCCAGACAATGTTTTTGCGACGAACCCACGTGGCGCGAACATTGCCGGTTTGAGGTGGCGAGGCATGGGTTTCACGCAACAGTCGCCAGTGCATCAAGCGATTGATGGTGGTGGCCAGCATGATGAGTGCAGCTGACAATATCAGCTTGCCAAGCCGACCTTCCAGAAAAGTGAAAACCTGTTCAACGCTGGGTTCCAGCTCTTTAAAAAATTGGAGGATTTCCATCTTAACCCCGGTTGGCTGCGCGTTGGTCTTGCTGGAAAATGGCCTCTAGTTCCTCGCGTCCCTGTCGACCTATTTCGATCACTTTTTCATTGTCACCGACCACCTTGGCTTGCTTGTTCAGCAGGTTTTCATCGTGTTGCTTGAAGGTTTCGGCTTTTTGCATCGCTTGGCCGTCGCTGTAGCCCAGTGCATGTAGCGCTTCGGTGGCAGCCTCTAGAGCGCCCGCGAAAAGTTCTCGAACCACGGAATGGGCACCTGCAGCTTTTAATGCAAGGTAATCGTTCCGGTTGTGCGCGCGCGCAATGATGGTGATCTTGGGGTAGTGGTGAACAATAAACTCTACGATGGCCTGCGACATTTGTGGATCATCGATTGCCACAATCACGGTACGAACCTTTCCAATTCCCGCCGCTTCCAGAACTTCGGCTCGGGAAGCATCGCCGTAATACACCTGATTGCCGAATTTTTTCACGAACTCGATGTGTTCGGCATTTTTGTCCAGTGCGGTGAAGTGAATCTGGTTGGCCGCCAGTATTCGCCCGGTGACCTGACCAAAACGACCGAATCCAAGAATCAGCGCTTCAGATTCACTGGAGTCGAATTTTTCAATATTTTGCGGCGCTTTGGCAATCTGTTTGTTTGTGAACTTCTCAAACCACAGCACTGCAGGTGCGGTCAGTGCCATTGAAATGCCGATCATCAAATTGACCATGCCTGCCGTACCTTCGCCCAGCAGACGCAGGTCCATGGCCTGCGCCATGATCACAAAGCCAAATTCACCACCTTGGCAAAGCATCAAACCCAACATGAGACCGCGCGGGAAGGGTACGCCGGCAAGCATCACCAGGCCGATGATGACAACGGCTTTCAAGGACATCAGCCCCAAGGTGCCCAACATGACTGTAAGTGGAGATTCAACCAGTAGGCCGAAATTCAGGGTCATGCCGATCGAAATGAAAAACAAGCCAAGGCTGAGCCCTTTGAATGGCTCCACATCGGCCTCAAGTTGATGACGGAACGAAGAGTTCGCCAACATCATGCCCGCCATGAAAGCACCCAGGCCCATGGACAGGTTGGCATGTTCCATCACCACTGCAGCACCCAGCACAATCAGCAGGGCCACCACAGTCATGATTTCCCGGCCACCATAGCGAGACATGAACTGCAAGGCGGGGTTAATCAGGTAACGCGCAAATACAATCAAGCCCAGAATGGCCGCGGGTGCCAGCCACCACTGGCCGGGGTCGGTGTCGGGTTCAACAGGTGCCAAGGCTTGTACTGCGAACAAAATGGGAACTACAGCCAGGTCTTGAAACAGCAGCATGGAAAAGCCGCGCCGACCATCTTCATTGCCCAAGATGCCTTTGTCGGCCATTAACTGAATGGCAAATGCAGTCGACGAAAGGCCCAAGGCCAATGCGATCACCAAGGCGGCGTTGCTGTTCATTTCGAACATGAAGGCAAGCACGCCGTAAATGATGCCTGCCGTGATAAACAGTTGACCCGAACCCAGCAAAAGCACTTGGGCACGCATGGCCCACAGCTTGGCCGGTTCCAGTTCAAGGCCGATTACGAACAGCAGTAAAATGACGCCAATTTCCGAGAAGTGCAGTACTTTTTCCGGGTCGTCGATCAGCCCCAATACCTGTGGACCGATCACCACCCCGGCAGCGAGATAGCCAAGAATCGCACCCAAGCCCAGTTTCTTGAACAGGGGCACGGCCAGCGCTGCTGCCAGCAAAAAGTAAACAACACTTTCCATTTTATCTCTCGTTTTATTTAGATCAGTTCAATGGCCAGGGCTGTGGCTTCACCGCCACCAATGCACAAACTGGCCACACCAATTTTTCCATTGGTTTTTTTCAGTGCACCAATTAATGTGCAAACAATTCGGGCGCCGCTCGCGCCAATGGGATGACCCAGCGCACAGGCTCCACCGTGAATATTTACTTTGTCAGCGGGCAAGTTCAAATCAACCATGGCGGCCATGGTAACCACGGCAAATGCTTCATTGATTTCGAATAAATCAACCTGTGTCGAACTCAAACCGGTTTTTTCGAACAGCCTTTGTAACGCACCAACCGGCGCAGTGGTAAACAAGCTTGGTTTTTGCGCATGGGTGCTGTGCCCCAGTATGCGCGCCAATGGCTTGATTCCCAGTTTTTCTGCGTGGCTTTGTTTCATCATGACTACAGCGGCTGCTCCATCGGAAATGGAAGAGCTGTTGGCGGCTGTGACCGTGCCACCATCGCGGCGAAAGGCGGGTTTCAGGGTGGGCACTTTGGCTGGGTCGGCTTTCAAGGGTTGTTCGTCGGTGCCGACCAGTTCAGTGCCTTTGCGGCTGGCCACTTCAATGGGGGCGATTTCCCATTGAAAGCTGCCGTCTTCCGTGGCTTCTTTGGCGCGTGCCAAGGATCGAATGGCGAATTCGTCCTGCGCTTGTCGGGTAAAGCTGTATTGGTCTGCACATTCTTCGGCAAAGGTGCCCATCAAACGGCCTTTCTCGTAGGCGTCTTCAAGGCCATCGAGAAACATGTGATCCATCACTTGCCCGTGCCCCATGCGCATACCGCCACGGGCTTTGGGTAGAAGGTAGGGGGCATTGCTCATGCTTTCCATGCCGCCCGCCACGGCAACCTGGGTACTGCCAGCCAACAGGCTGTCGTGTGCCATCATGATTGCTTTCATGCCTGAACCACACATTTTGTTGATGGTGGTGCAGGCGCTGCTCAACGGCAAGCCTGCGGTTAATGCAGCTTGACGGGCAGGGGCCTGGCCTTGGCCTGCTGGTAACACGCAACCCATGATGACTTCATCGACTTTTTCGGACAGAGTGGGGTGGCCTGCGCGTAGCACGGCCTGTTGAATGGCGTGGGCGCCCAGTTCGCTTGCGGTAAAACTGGACATGCTGCCTTGAAAACCGCCCATGGGGGTGCGGGCAGCCGATACGATCACGATTGGGTCGTGGGTCATGTGGTGTGAGTCTCCGGGAAAATAGATGTTATTAATCCTATTTTCCCGTGAGCCACGGCTTTGGCAAGCCCTTTGCAGCAATTATGCGGCAGTTTTTTCAGTCTTGTTGCTGTTCAGCCGTTCTGCGCGCAACACGGCTGTTGCCTTTACCATCACAGCCAAGGCCGCTTCAGGTTCCTCCCAGCCACGGGTTTTCAGGCCACAGTCGGGGTTGACCCACAGATTTTCAGGTGGAATAACCTGCGCTGCCTTGCGGATCAGGCGAACGATTTCATCTTGTCCCGGTACGCGGGGCGAATGAATGTCGTAAACGCCGGGGCCAATTTCGTTGGGGTAATGAAATTCGCCAAAGCCGCGCAGCAATTCCATGTCGGAACGGCTGGTTTCAATCGTGATCACATCGGCATCCATGGCGGCAATGGCAGGCAAGATGTCGTTGAATTCGGAATAGCACATGTGCGTATGAATTTGTGTGTCATCGTTCACCGGGCTTGCTGAAATGCGGAACGCTTTGCTGGCCCAGTTCAAATAATCATCCCAACGCGCTTTGCGCAAAGGCAAGCCTTCGCGATAAGCGGGCTCGTCGATTTGAATCATGCCAATGCCAGCCTGTTCCAGGTCGGCCACTTCGTCGCGAATGGCCAAGGCAATTTGCAGTGCCGTGGTGGCACGGGCTTGGTCATTTCGAACAAAGCTCCATTGCAAAATAGTGACCGGGCCTGTCAGCATGCCTTTCACGGGTTTTTCGCTCAGGCTTTGGGCAAAGCGGGCCACATCCACAGTCATGGCCTTGGGGCGTGCCACATCGCCAAACAGAATGGGCGGCTTCACGCAGCGCGAGCCGTAGCTTTGCACCCAGCCATTGGCCGAGAAAGTAAAGCCTTCAAGCTGTTCACCAAAATATTCCACCATGTCGTTGCGCTCGGCTTCGCCGTGCACCAACACATCCAAACCAATCCGCTCCTGAAACTCGATGGCCTGGCGAATTTCCTGGCTAATGTGTTGCCAGTAGGTTTTTTCATCCATTTCGTTTTTCTTGAAACGTGCGCGCAGGTTACGAATGGTTTTGGTTTGTGGAAAAGATCCAATGGTGGTGGTGGGGTAGGCGGGCAGGTTAAAACGTTCCCGTTGCTTGGTTTGCCGCACTGCGAATTCACTTAGCCGTTGGTCGGCCTTGGGGGCCAGGGCTGCAAGGCGTGCTTTCACCTCGGGGTTGTTCAGCAAAGGGCTGTTGGCGCGTTGCTTCACTACACTTTGGTGTTCATGCCACACAGTGGCCAGTACACCGCTTAAAGCTTTGCCCTGCAATTGCGTTTTGCTGGCTTGTTTCAGCAATTCCAGTTCTTCGAGTTTTTCAATGGCACCCGCCAGCCAGGGTTTCACAAGCGGGTTGACCGTGTTGTCGTTGCCAAACTGATAGGGCACATGCAGCAGTGAACAGCTCGGTGCAAGCCAAACCTCGCCTTTGCCTGCATCAAAAGCCTTGGCGATTTGGTTTAGTGCTTCTTGCAAGTCTGTTTTCCAAATGTTGCGCCCGTCAATCAAACCCAGCGACAGCACTTTGTAGTTGGGCAGCCAGTCCAGTACAAGTGGCAAGTCTTCCCCGGCGCGCACGCAATCCAGGTGCAAGCCATCCACAGGCAATTTACACACCGGGCTGGTGTGCCCTTGTGTGGTTGAAAAGTAAGTGGCCAACAGAATTTTTACACCGCTTGTTTTCAGTTGCAGGTAGCTACGCTCGAACGCTGCCAGGTAATTGGCGGGCAAGTCCAGGCCCAATATGGGTTCATCCAGCTGAAGCCATTCAATGCCATGGGTTTTGAGTTCGCTCAAAATTTGTCCGTATACGGGCAGCAGTTGGTCCAGCAAATGGAGCTGATCAAAGCCGGCCTGCTTGCTTTTGCCTTGGAATAAAAATGTAAGCGGACCAATCAAGCTGACCTTGATTGGATGGTTCAGCGTTTTGGCTTGCTCAATTTGCTCCACAAGGCTTGCGGTGTGGGCCTTGAACGCCGTGCTTGCAGTGAATTCTGGCACCATGTAGTGGTAATTCGTGTCGAACCACTTGGTCATCTCCAGTGCCCAGGTTTCGTGAACATGGCCACAGCTGTGGTTCTCGGTCGACTTTCCCCTAACCATGGTGAAGTAGCGTTGTAGTTTGCTTTGTTGTGGTTTGAACTCAAAGCGTGCAGGTTCGCAACCCAGCAATTGAATGTGATCGGCCATTTGATCGTAAAAGGCAAAGTCGCCCACAGTAATGAAATCAAGCCCGGAATCAATTTGGGCTTGCCAGTGTTTCAGGCGCAGTTCATGTGCGGCGGTACGCAATGCTTCTTCATCGGTTTCGCCACGCCAGTGGCTTTCCAATGCAAATTTCAGTTCGCGGTTTTCCCCAATTCTGGGAAAGCCCAGGGTGTGTGTCTTGATCATGGTGTTTCTTCTTGTGTGGCAATTAAAACATCATGATCGGCACAAACAGGGTATTATTCAAACGAATAATATTCGTCTAAATAGTGAATTGTATTCATGTCAAAAAGCATTCTCGAATTGCGCCATCTGCGCACCCTTCAAGCCATTGAGCAAACTGGCAGCTTAAGCCGTGCGGCCGACGTGTTGTGCATTACGCAAAGTGCCGTGTCGCATCAGGTTAAGGCGCTAGAAGACTGGTTTGGTGAAGAACTGGTGTACAAGCAGGGTGGGCAAAGCCGTTTTAGCGTGGTGGGCCAGCGTTTGTTGCAATTGGCCGGGCAGGTGTTGGGGCAGGTGGATCAAGCCGAGTTGGATATATTGCAAATGAAGCAGGGTGCGGGTGGCCCACTGCGGGTTGCAGTGGAATGCCACACTTGCTTTGACTGGTTGATGCCGTCGATGGATGTGTACCGCAACCGCTGGCCTGAAGTGGAACTGGACATTGTTTCCGGCTTTCATGCAGACCCGGTTGGCCTGCTGCACAAAGGCGATGCAGAACTGGCAATTGTGTCCGAGCTGTGCGAGGAAGAGGGCATTGTTTCATTTCCGCTATTTCGGTTTGAAATGGTGGGCCTTGTGCCTGTGGATTCAAAACTGGCCAAACGTGCGTATTTAAAGCCTTCTGATTTCGCTGGTGAAACCTTGTTGACCTACCCGGTACCCGACGACATGCTGGATGTAATCAAGCATTTTTTAACGCCTGCCGGTGTGCAGGTGAAGCGCCGCAGCAGTGAACTGACCGTGGCCCTGCTGCAACTGGTGGCCAGCAAGCGCGGGCTTTCAGCCTTGCCAGCCTGGGCCGTGAAAGGTTACGTGGATCGTGGTTATGTGGCCCAAGTGCCGCTGGGCCGCAAGGGCTTGGTGTCTACCTTGTATGCGGCTTTACCCAAAGCGATTGCGGGCAAGCATTACACCGCCGATTTTGTGGCGGTGATGCGGGAAGTGTGCGCGCGGGAACTGGACGGGATTGAGTTGTTGGGTTGATGGCCAGGCGATTTATTCGACGAACACATTGCAATAGTCCAGCACATACTTTCCGTTAGACGCTTTCTTCATATATTGCTTTGTGTCTATGTGCAAAAAGATGGGCGAAGTGTCTTGGTGATTTCCCTTTCTGATGCGTTCCAATAATTCCCATCGGGATTGCTGAATTGGGTTGATGTGATTCTCGGTTGGTTCTAGGCCTTTGAATCGAATTTTAATTGTTTGTTTGCAGTTGGGCGCTTAGATCGGGAAGTCTTGTTTGTTTACAAGTATTTCAAATTGCGACCAGTTCTCTATTAGTTGATTGATGGATGAAGGCGCTTGTCGATGCAGTGAAAGTTCTCGAATTTTTGTGATAACAAGTGTGGTTTTGTTAACGTACTGTATTCCTGCTTCAGCCACTAGATGAGTATAAAAAGTCAACAAAATGGCAAGGGAAATTTGCTTTTTCAAGGGGGAATTTTTTGCTTGTTTAATGGCAGTTTCCGAGTGTTGAAACGCTTTCAGCACGATTTTTATCAGAAATCTTGAGAAGTTGTCGTATGCATATGTAAGCAAGAATCCAGAACAAGAAACTGGTGCCCGCAATGGCTATCTTGATGATGAATGTCGATGGTAGCAACAAGCTGAATAGCGACAATGGGGCGAGTATAAAAATGGATTGAGTTGGCCATTTTTTGAGCTTTACATGGGTTTGGCGGGTGCATTCGATTGAGTAGAAGGCGCAAATCAGCAAACTGAATACGGGTGTCCATATTGAATTCGGGAAAAAAAATCCAGTAATACTCGACATGGTCAATGTGCTGGATAGCATCAGAAACATGCAGCAAATAGCCCAAGTGAATCGTGCAGACACGCTGTTTTTCATGACTCCAGCCCGACTATATAAATACTGACTTCTTTGACATTTCCGTCCAGCGAGCTGGATAAAAAAGACAAACCTGCAGCGATTGAATCTTTTAAACTTTTCATGGCGCCAGCACTGATTTGAGCAGACGTGTAGCGCTTTGGTTCAGCGCCCCCTCGGATCAGCCGTTTTATCTCTCCGTTGGATACGTTTGGTCTGCGCAACTTGATCATTTCCTTGGTTAACAGAGAGGCTTGTTGACGATTGATGTTACCAGTCAATGCGGTTGGAATTTTTACACCCGCGTTAGCGAGTACCTTGACGGCTCGTCTTGCTGCGATCGCTGAAGCACCAACGCCAACTAGTGATATGCCGTCAAGTACTTGCAGCGTAGTTTTGTAAGCGGGGAAACTGTCCATTTTTTGGTTACGTCCCGGAAAAGCCACCGCATTGAAAGTTCGTAGCGCTGAATTTCCGCATGAAAGTGCGGTGGCAGTAGTCGCGGCGTAACCAAGTGCAGACAGCGCCAGGCTACCTCCACCCGATACGGGTGCTGCAGCCGTTCCGCCCAGTGTCACGAAAGCAGCAACAACCATCGCAGTACAATTTACCGCGGTCATCGCGCCTTCTCCGACAACTTCTCGCATTGAAACATCATGTTTCCCAGTTTTTATATCGATCACAACGAAATGATTGCGTACAGGCGATCCCTGTGGCTGCTTCAGGACCTCCGCACTTTCATCAATTGCCAATACAACACCGAAGGGTCGTAGATCGGTGATTGAATTTGTAAGTTGAAGGCACTTTTGTCGAAACTGGGGATTAATCTGATGTTGCATAGATGAGTCGAATTGGTGATGTAAGACTTATTATCCGCTAGCCCTTGGTAACAACAAAAATTGAGGTTGAGCGATCACTATTGTTGATTAACTCCAGCCATCCTTAAGCTTCTGTGAGGCATGAGAATACAAATATCGATGCCCGCGTGGTGAGGGCTGGGCACAGTTAAGCAATGGCGATTACCGTGCTGTCGATTAAATCCCCACCCCCGCCAATTGCACATACACGGGTATGCCCACCAAAATATTCAGCGGAAAGGTAATGCCCAGCGAAAGCCCCACATACAGGCTGGGGTTGGCTTCAGGTATTGCATAACGAACCACCGCAGGCACGGCGATGTAGGAAGCACTGGCAGCCAATACCATTAACAGGGCGGTGTCGCCAACACTTGCACCCGTGGCCTTGGCCAGTAACCAGGCCAGGGTGGCGTGGGCAATCGGTGCAAGCACCGCATAGGCAATCATCCATTTCGATACGGCCTTCAGTTTTGGCAGGTGCTTGGCCGTGCTCAAACCCATGTCAAGCAGGAAGAAGGCCAGCATGCCCTTGAACAGGTCGCCGGTGAACGGTTGCATCGCTTCTTTGCCGGCGCTACCACTCATGAAACCAATCAGCATTGCGCCAAGTAGCAGCAACTGCGCGCCTTCTGTGAATGATTCCTGCAACAAGTGGCCGAATCCTTTTCCGGGAACGGGTGCTGAATTCACTCCCTGTGTTTGTTTGCGCGCTGCGTTGGCAAACAGCACTGCCAGAATAATGGCGGGCGATTCCATCAGTGCCATGGCGGCGGCCATGTGTCCGCCGTAGGCGATATCGGACTTTTCAAGAAACTGCACGGCTGTAATGAAGGTAACAGCGCTGACCGAACCGTAGGTGGCAGCAATTGCCGCGGCATCGAATGCCGACGTGCAACGCTTCAGTATCGGGTAGCTGATCAAAGGCACCACCACTGCCAGCAATACGGCGCTGCCCAAACCCCCCAGCACCTGCGTATTAAAACCAGATTCATGCAAGGCAAAGCCGCCTTTCAAACCCAAAGCCATGAGCAGGTACAAGGACAGAAAACGGCCAACTTGCGCGGGAATTTCAAGGTTGGATTTAACCAGGCCGCTGAAAATACCCAGTAGAAAGAAAAGAATGGCGGGATCGGTGAAGTTGTTCATGATGCATTCGGTAATGAAAGTGCGCCAATACTATGGATACGCAACAATCATGTAAAATCAAAAAAAAGAGAAAAACCATCACTAAAAGGTTATGTTTAAAAATGAACCTCACATTGCGACAATTAAACCTGTTCTCCGCATTGGCGCGCCTGAAAAGCATTACAGCGGTGGCTCGGCAATTTCATGTCACCCAGCCCACCGTGTCCATGCAAATGAAGGAACTGGCTGAATCGGTGGGCTTGCCCCTGTACGAGGTCATTGGCAAGGCGGTTTATCTCACGCCCGCCGGCCTTGAGCTGGAGGCCACAGCACGCAATATGCTGGCCGAACTGGAAGGGTTTCAGCAGCGTATTGATGACATCAAGGGTTTTCGGCGGGGTAAGTTGACCGTGGCGGTGGTGAGTACTGCGGAGTATTTCGTGCCCCGTTTGTTGGGCGATTTCTGCACAAAGTATCCGGAAGTTGAAATTTCTCTGGAGGTGTTGAACCGCAACGGGGTTATCCAGCGGCTTGAACACAATTTGGACGATCTTTACATCATGTCCAAACCGCCTGCGAACCTGGACGTCGAGGCCAGGGCCTTCATGACCAATTCCTTGCAGGTGGTTGCGCCTGCAGGGCACCCTTTAACCCAGCGCAAACGCATCAAACACACCGAGCTTGCGCGGTATCCATTTATTTTGCGTGAAAGGGGGTCGGGTACACGCCTGGCCTGCGATTCACATTTTGAAAGCCTTGGTTTTGAGCCAACTGTGCGGCTTGAATTGGGCAGCAACGAGGCGATTAAACAGGCGGTTCAGGGCGGCATGGGACTGGCCGTGTTGTCTGAACACGCCCTAAATGCGGGCTCCGCCACGGACGGCTTGCAAATTCTGAATGTGCAAAGCTTTCCAATTCATGCCAACTGGTACACCGTTCGCCCCAACGGCAAGCGACCTTCGCCGGTGGCGGCTGATTTCTGGCGTTACCTGAATGTGGATTTAAAAAAAGGGCGTTAAATTGTAAAAACGAACGTTCGTTCGAATTCATCCTCCACTACATTGCGCAATTCTGCGTTAGTCTTTGTTTCTACCCCATAAAAACAGTCAGTCAGGAGACTTTTGAATGAATTTGAATAATTTGGTGGCTGTCGTCACCGGCGGTGCGTCTGGTTTGGGTTTAGCAACCGTGGAGCAATTTGTTGCAGCGGGTGCCAAGGTTGCAGTGTTCGACATGAACGAAGATGCGGGCAAAGCCGCTGAAGCCGCGCACCCCGGCAAAGTAATTTTCCAGAAAGTGAACGTGGCCGATGCTGCCTCCGCGCGTGCCGGTATTGATGCAACTTTGGCTGCCTTCGGTGCGATCCACATTGCAGTGAACTGTGCAGGTGTGGGCACGGCTGGCAAAACACTGGATCGCGACAGCAAGGCCTTGCCGCTGGAAGCATTTGCAAAAACAATCAACATCAATTTGATCGGTAGTTTCAATATTTCAAGCCTGGCGGCTGAAGCCATGGCCAAGAATTCGCCAGATGAAGACGGCCAACGTGGTGTGATCATCAACACCGCCTCGGTTGCTGCATTTGATGGTCAAACCGGTCAGGCAGCTTACTCGGCCAGTAAAGGTGGCGTGGTCGGCATGACATTGCCCATGGCACGCGATCTGGGTCGTTATGGCATTCGTGTCATGACCATTGCCCCCGGTATTTTCGACACACCCATGATGCAAGGCGTTTCTGAAGAATACCGTCAGCCCCTGATCGCCATGGTTCAAAACCCCAAGCGTTTTGGTGCACCTGCGGAATATGGACACCTGTGTGTCAGCATTGTCGAGAACAATTACCTGAACGGTGAAACCATCCGCATCGATGGCAGTATCCGTATGCAGGCGAAGTAACAGAAGCAATTCAAGAAAGGAATCATCATGGGCTCAATGGACCAATTAATCGGGCAATCAGCGGATCAATCAAAAATTGCTGAAAATGAGGACATCACTTTGTTTCGGGACATGCTTTTGCGCTGCCTTGAAAAGGAAGTGATTCCGCATTACGACCAATGGGAAAAAGACGGCTGGATGCCCAAAGAAACCTGGCTAATGCTGGGTGCTGCCGGCATGCTTGGGCCAGACATGCCCGACGAGTTTGGTGCTGCGGGTGCTCCATTCGAAGTCGCCCTGATGATTCTTGAAGAAACATGTCGTTTGAACCTGCATTCGCTGAGCACTGCACTGAATGTGCACGCCAATATTGTGATGCCATACATCAACAACCTGGGCACGGCTGAACAAAAAGCGCAGTGGTTGCCCCGCATGGTCACTGGTGAAGTGGTGGGTTCAATCGGCATGACCGAACCCGGTGCCGGCAGCGACCTTGCTGGCATGCGCACCAACGCAGTTCGTGATGGTGACGAGTGGGTCATCAATGGCTCAAAAACTTTCATTACCAACGGCCTGCATTGTGGCTTGATCGTGTTGGCTGCAAAAACAGACACCACCAAAGGCGCAAAGGGCATCAGTCTGTTTTTGGTGGACAGCACCTTGCCGGGTTTCAAGAAAGGCAAGGGCATCAAGAAAATGGGCCAGCATTCCAACGACACGGCCGAGCTGTTTTTTGACAACCTGCGCGTGCCTGCCAACGCTTTGCTGGGTGAAGAAAACAAAGGTTTCATTTACCTGATGCAGGAATTGCCGCGCGAGCGCCTGGGCTTGGGTTCACAAGCGGTGGGTGCCTGTGAAGGTGCCATGGCGATTACGGCAGACTACGTCACTCAGCGCAAGGCCTTCGGCAGCACGGTTGCGCAGTTTCAAAACACCCGGTTCAAAATGGCCGAACTGCGCGCACAGCTTGAATTGACCAAAGCTTATTTGAAGCAGTGTGAAGCGCGGTTCAAGTTGGGTGCCATGACGACTGAAGAAGCATCAATTCTGAAACTGATGTCGACTGAGTTGCAGGTGAAGTTGACGCACGAATGCTTGCAATTGTTTGGTGGCTACGGCTACACCGAGGAATACCCGATTTCCCGATTCTTCACAGATGCGCGGGTGCAGACTATTTATGCAGGTACCTCCGAGATCATGAAAGAAGTGATTGCGAGAGGTGAGTTGGGGCGGTAAATCGGCGGCATTGCCGGTTGTTCACGCAACTCGGCGGGGTTGCCGACTTTATTACCAACTCGGCGGGGTTGCCCGATTCCTCACTGAAAACCGCTTGATCCCTTTTTGAATTCATTCTTGTTCACCGAGCTCGGCAAAAGACATGGCCGAGCCTCGGTGTTGGCTAGTCGCCAAACGAAGCGAATGAATCCAAACCGGGGCAGTTTTCTTGAAGTTCGGAACAGGCAAACCCACTGCCGAGTTGGCTGACGCATAGACAGCAGCAGGTCACCTAACACCACCAGCCACCGGGGCGTGCGTAATCATTCACCGACCGGCCAATCTGTCACTGTCTTATCGCGCAATCGGCAGCGATGAAGTACGCGCTGATTAAGCAATTGCGATGATTGGACACAAAACGGCAACATCACACTGGCATAAAGGGAAGTTAGTACTTTTTCAACACTTCCTTTTGTTGCCTACATGAAAAAAATCTTCGAGACTTTGCACGAACAGCGTTGGGACGACCACCGCTATTATCACCACAGCCGCATCAACCAAAGCCTGCACTTGCTCAGTGCACTCTCATTCCTGTTTGGTTATGTACTGCTGTTCATCGACCCCGTGTCAGCTGCCTTGGTAGCCTGGCTGGTGGCCATGACCAGTCGTCAAATTGGTCACTTCTTTTTCGAACCCAAAACTTACGATTATGTGAACGATGCCACGCACGATCACAAAGAAGACATCAAAGTGGGTTACAACCTGCGCCGCAAAATCATTTTGCTCAGCATTTGGGGGGCATTGCCAGTGCTGATCTGGTTTAGTCCATCCACTTTCGGCTTGCCACCAACAGGTGCCGACACTGCAAGCTTTGTGCGCAGCGTGGGTGAGTCGTGGTTGTGGTTGGGTCTTGGTGGTTTGGTGTTCAGAACCATTCACCTGTTTTTTATTCGGGACATTGAAACAGGTTTGGTTTGGGCCCTGAAAATTATCACTGACCCATTCCACGACGTAAAAATTTACTACAAATCACCTTTCTATTTGTTGAAGGGTCAGTTGATTGATCCCATGGACGATGTCAAGGCACGCCAAGTCTCTTTGAGTACTCGCCGCTGAATTTTCTTGTTGCTGTTGCAGGCCTCGCTGGTGTCCCACCAGCCATCGGCCTGCATGCAGCGGGCTGCCTGAATAAAGCGGTCACACAGCACGTCAAAGTCTTCATCGGTGTAGTTGTGGCTGAAAATCATCCGTTCTGATCCGACCCAGCTAAGCATTACTCCCGCTTGTAGCAGGTAGAACTGAAACATCCAGTTAAAGCGCGATGGCTTGTTGTACAGAATCGTGAAAATCGATGTCATGTTTTGTACTTCAACCGGCAATTCAAGATCAACGAGTCGTTTGTTCAGCGTCGCTCTGCGCGTATTCCAGGTGGTATCCACATTCTGATACATGCGCTCTACCTCAACCCCGTCAATGTGCTTGAGAAACAGGTTCATGGTTTGCATCACGTAGGGGTGTGAATTGAAAGTGCCGCGAGCGAAGCAAATGTCTGCAGGTTTGTTCGCGCGGTAGCGCTTCATCAGTTCAGCCTTGCCACACAGCACGCCCACGGGCAAACCACCACCGAGTGTTTTGCCATAGGTCACCATGTCGGCCCGCACGCCGAAATAGTCTTGCGCACCGCCCTTGGCCAGGCGGAACCCCAAAAACACTTCATCCAGTATCAGCACAATGCCGTTTTCCGTGCACACTTGCCGCAGCTGCTTTAACCATTGTGTGTAGGCTTCTTTGTCGTAGCCTGCCTTTCGGCCACTGCTGATCAGCGCCGAATCACCGGGCGCATTGGTGTTTGGGTGCAAGGCTTGCAGCGGGTTGACAAGCACGCAAGCGATGTCTTTTCGTGTAGCCAACACATGCAGGGTGCGCTGGCTCATTTCCTGCAAAGTCAGTGTGCGGTTCGCGCTCACCGGGTTACCAATGCCGGGCTGAACATCACCCCACCAACCGTGGTAAGCACCTGCAAAACGCACAATGCGCTGGCGGCCCGTGTGGTATTGGGCAAGGCGCACCGCCTGCATCACAGCCTCGGTACCGCTCATGTGGTATGAAATTTCATCTTGCCCGGCCAAGGCCAAAATTCGACGTGTGTTGTCCAGTACCACCGGGTGGTAGGGGCCAAGCACAGGTCCAAGCGAATCCATGTCTGTGGCGGCTTGTCGAATAAAACCTTTGTAGGTGTCATAGCCCAGCAAGTTGGTGCCGTAGGCGCCGGTTACATCGATGTACTCGTTGCCGTCAATGTCCCACACATAAACCCCTTCTGATTTGCTGAGAAAAAGCGCAGGCAACAGGTTCTCGTTCACCATGTTTCTAAACTGAAAAGGAACACGGTATTTGTGGGTAAATTGGGCATCTGAAATACTGCTGATCGCCTGTTCCAGCAAGCGTTTTCCCTGTGGGGCACGTGCAAGCAGCCGGGCTGACAAATCCTGAAAACCTTTTCGGCGTTTCTCAACAATCAAGTCGCTGGCTTCATCGCAACTGAAAAACGAATCGCCTTCCAGGGTGTAATGCGGTATCAATTTCGATACGCGCTTGGCCATGCGCACGTGGCCGCTCAATCCCGGGTGTTTTGCACGGGACAACTGAAGGCGGCGATGTGCTTTCAATACCAGGTAAGCGCCGGCGCTGGCGCCGATTAACAAAGTCAGGCTGTCAAGGTTCATACACATTTCTGTCAAATACAACAGGTAAGGTTGTACGCCATCTCGGTGACAGGCTGATTAAATTGCAAAAAAACTCACAGGCGAATTCTTCATTTCAAGCGTCCCGCATTCGCTTGCAGGAAAGTGTCAACTTCATGCTGACCAACCGAATTCCGCGTTTGTTCAGTTCTTGGCTCATGGGCAAGATCAGCAAAATCAAACACCCTTGGTTCGCCCAGCCAGCTTTGTGGTTGTGGAATCAGTTTGCAGATTTAAGCTTGCACGAAGCGCAAAGGCAGCAATTCAATTCCATTCATGATTGTTTCACGCGTGCGCTAAAACCCGGCATGCGACCGGTCGACTTGCAGGCCAAAGGCACCAGCCCCTGTGACGGTATTTTGGGGGTGCATGGTTTGGTTGAGGACGGCAGCCTGCTGCAGGTGAAAGGTTTTCCGTATGCCATGGAGGAGCTGTTGGTCGACCCTGTACTTGCCATGAAATTTCACGGGCACCGATACCTCACCATTCGCATCACTGCCAGCATGTATCACCGCATGCATTCGCCAATCGATGGCGTGGTGGAGCAGGTGGACTATATTCACGGTGACACCTGGAATGTGAACCCTGCGGCGCTGAAGCGCGTCGAGAAACTGTTCTGCAAAAACGAGCGTGCTGTGCTGAGTGGCAAAACAGCGCAAGGCGAACCCTTCGCCATTGTGCCGGTGGCGGCCATTCTGGTAGCAGGTATACGCCTGCACTGCACCGGGCGCGTATTCAATCAAAATGACCGTGGGCCACAACGGGTGCGCACGCACACACCCATTCACAAAGGTGAGGAATTGGGGTGGTTTGAGCATGGCTCAACAATTGTTCTGTTGGTGCCACCAAGCTGGAATATTGCATCTGGTTTGCAAGAAGGAAGCCGATTGTTCATGGGGCAAGCCTTGTTTGAATAATTCAGTTATTCTTGCGCCCTATGGACATATTGATCAGCGAAGAAAAGGGCGTTCGCCAACTTCATTTCGGCAGTGACTGGGTGCAGGGTGCAATGCGCATTGCAAGGCCCTATGCGCTTGAACTTGAGTACACCCGGGAAATGATGGCGCCGCTTTTGTTGAATCCAGATTCACAATGGCCTAGAAATGCTTTGTTTGTTGGCTTGGGGGTGGGTGCCTTGCCCAAGTTTTTGCACAAACACCGGCCCAATGCCAAAATTAAAGTGATTGAAATATCACACGCCGTGGTGGCCGCTGCGCAAATGCATTTCAAGCTGCCGCCGTTTTCCCCCGGTTTTCATGTTGAGGTGAGTTGTGGTGCTGACTACATGGCGAAATCGGTGGCAAGCAGCGCGCGTCAATTCGATTTGATCATGGTGGATGGCTTCGATGGAAAAGCCAAAGTAGGGCCTTTGAATTCCACAGCCTTTTATTTGAATTGCAAAGCCTTGCTGAGCGAGCAGGGTTACCTGGTGGCCAATTTATTGAGCAACCAAAAGGATTCGGCGCAAAGCAAACAGCGATTGCTGGATGCATTCGATGGAAATGCCGTGGCCTTGGCACCCTGCGCCAGCGGAAATGTGATTGCATTGGCCCATGTGGGCGCTGGTTTTTCAGCGACCGAGGCCGATTTGTATGCCAATTGCCAGCGCTTAAAAGAAGAAACTGCCCTAAATTTGTCTAATACAGTGGCCAAACTAATCGAAGCCTGTCCAAAAGTTTAAATTGCACGCCTAAAATAGGACACAAATTAAATTTATAGAGACGTCGCAGCCATGCAAAAAGATCAACATTCCATCTGGTTTTCCACGCCAAGTTTGGACAACATGAATGCCATGTGCAAGAACACCGCGTGCGAAGCACTGGGCATTGAAATTACCGAAGTAGGTCACGATTTTATTCGCGGCACCATGCCAGCCGATACCCGCACATTTCAGCCGTTTGGTTTGGTACATGGCGGCGCCAATGTGGTGTTGGCAGAAACACTGGGAAGCATCGGTGCCAATTTGCTGGTCGACAACAGCAAATTTTATTGTGTCGGGCAGGAAGTCAACGCCAACCATTTGCGTGGCGTTAGAAGTGGCAAAGTAACGGGCACCGCCAAGTTGTGGCATGCCGGTAAAAGTTCTCAGGTGTGGAATATTGAACTGCATGATGACTCAGGAAAACTGAGTTGCATTTCCCGACTCACCATGGCTGTAGTGCCTGTTCCCGGTTCAAAATAATTCATGTCGAAAGTCACTGTGAAACAAGATAAAAACGTCCTTGGCGGGCCCTTGCTCGCCTGCTCCTACGCACCCCTTACTGGTTTTATGCGAGATGGCTGTTGCAGCACCGGCCCCAATGATTTGGGCCGTCACGTGGTGTGTGCCAAAGTCACCCAAGAATTTCTGGAATTTCAGTTGCGCATGGGCAACGACCTGATCAGCCCCATGCCACAGTATCGTTTTGCAGGCCTAAAGCCGGGTGACCGCTGGTGCGTGTGTGTCCTTCGCTGGCTTGAGGCCTACGAGGCGGGTGTTGCACCACCCGTATACCTTGAGGGTACCAATCAAACAGCACTTGATGTTGTGCCCTTGGAAACCTTGCTTGAGCACTCAATTCTGTAAAGGACCTTATGGTTAAAAAGCTTGCCTCGCAGTGGCTGTCCGCAGCCCGTATCAGCCCCACTGCGCTGTACACGGGGCAGGTTTGGCAAACCACAGGTCGATCCATTCCGGAATTGAAATCCATGCCTGCCAGCGCCTTGCACATGGCATTGGCACCTTCCATGTTTGTGTCCCGCAGTTTCGGAGGCCCGACACTGGAAGATTTTCTGCTGGCCCGTCACGATTTAATTGATCACCATCTGAGCGAATTGATTGAGTCTGGCAAAGCAACCCAAATCATCGAGATCGCAGCGGGCTTGTCACCCCGTGGCAGTCGGTTTGTTGAACGTTACGGCGACAGAATCACTTACATTGAAGCTGACCTGCCCGGCATGGTGGCGCAGAAGAAAAAACTGCTGGCGACCCGGTTGCGTGCCTGCCCCAATCACCATGTCAAAGTGGTGGATGCTTTTGCTGAAGAGGGTGCACACAGCCTGGATGGTTTGGCCATACAGCTAGACACCGCCAAGGGGCTGGTGGTGATTACCGAAGGGTTACTGAACTATTTCGACAAAGACTCGGTGTTGAACCTGTGGTCGCGAATTTCTCACACCTTGGCGCAGTTTGCGCACGGTACTTACCTGTCCGATATCCACATGCAGGCTCAAAATTCAGACCCCTTGGCCCAGGCCTTTGTAAGCGGGCTTGGTATTTTTGTGCGCGGCAAAGTGCACCTGCATTTTGAGACAGCCGGGCATTTGCAATTGGCCATGGAAAATCTCGGTATGGCCTGCCAGGTGTTAACACCCAGCGATTTTGCAGAACAAGTGCCTGCTTGCACAGGCAAAGGTGCAGACTTTTGTCGTGTCTTGTTTGCGCGCCCTGCCAGTGCTGTAAAGTAGCTTGACAAGAAAAAGCAGAGCAACAAGCAGGAGACAAGATGAATTTCCACATATTGCGAGGTGTTGTAGCCTCGGCGGTGTTCGTGATCATGGGCAGCACAAGTGCCATGGCTCAAACAGGTTCAACAAATGCCTTGGGTGCCGAAATCGCCGGCAATGCGGCTGGCACGATCCCCGAGTGGACCGGTGGTTTGACAAAGCCTCCCGCCGGGTTTGATCCCAAGAGTGGCTACATCGATCCATTTGCGGGTGAAAAGCCTTTATTCGTGGTGAATCAAAGTAATTTGGCCCAGCACGAAAAGTTTTTGCCTGCCGGGCAAATTGCGTTGATTAAACGCTACCCGAACTACAGCATTCCTGTTTATAAAACACACCGCACTGCCGCTTTTTCACCAGAGATGATGACGAGCATCAAGATGGAAGCTGGCAAAGTCAAGTTGGCACATGACGGCTTGGCTGTGGAAGGTGTTCAATCCACCAGCGTGCCATTTCCGCAGCCTAAAAATGGATTGGAAGCCGTTTGGAACACCTTGCTGCGCCGCCCAGCGCAAACTTTAAGGTCGCACACCGCCGGTTTTGTTGCCGGCAACGGCAGCAGGCCAGTGACTTTTGCCAGCAGCCAAACCATTGCGTGGGCGCCTTCAATTGGCAAAGCGGGCAGCACCTTGCTGTTCGCGCTTATCGGTGAATCCACAAAGCCTTCGGCACAATCGGGTGAAGCCCTGTTGGTGCTCGACACCTTGAATTTCAAAGATGACACCCGCAATGCATGGATTGTAAATTCTGGCCAGCGGCGGGTATTGCGCGCACCTGAATTGGTGCATGCAGCCCCGGCAGGCAATACAGATGCCTTGCGCACTGTGGACGACATTTACGGTTTCAACGGTTCGCCTGAACGGTTTGACTGGAAGCTGCTGGGCAAGCGTGAAATGTACATTCCGTACAACAACTACAAGCTCAGTGACAAAAGCCTGAAGTACGACAACATGCTCAACGATGCTTTTTTGAAGTCTGAGTTGATCCGGTTTGAGTTGCATCGCGTTTGGGTGATCGAAGGCACACTGAAGCCTGGTTCTGAACACATTTACTCAAAGCGCACCATGTATGTCGATGAAGACAGCTGGTACGTGGCCTTGATGGACCAGTACGACACGAAAGGCGAGCTGTGGCGCGT
Source organism: Limnobacter sp. (assembly GCF_043511195.1). NCBI lineage: Bacteria > Pseudomonadati > Pseudomonadota > Betaproteobacteria > Burkholderiales > Burkholderiaceae > Limnobacter > Limnobacter sp. The sequence goes on from NZ_CP121330.1 coordinate 2,164,358, forward strand.
CAAAATGTTGTACCTGATGCAGGCTTATGACGCGCCAGGTTTGTACACCTCTGGCGAGGTTCAGCATGATCTGAATGCGCGCAAGTCTGTGTTCGGCGCATTACAGAATGAAGAGCCCGCCACGGAATTCAATGTTTCCGTAAGGCCTGGCGATTTCACGCCTGCTGCATTGCGCAAGTTGATGCGCTGACTTTAAGGGGTATTGCACTCGGGATTTAGAGTGCTTTTTCGTCTGCTCAGGGCGGCCAGCCACTACAATGTCGCCCAACTCATTTTGTATTCGCAAGGACTTTTCGCAGTATGGCCGAGCAGGACAAACCCGACAACTCAGAAGGTAGTGCTGAAGACAGCACCATGGACCGCATCAAAACCGGTGCCTTTGAGCGCAATGTTGCCTTGACTCGCATGGGCGTTGGTGCGGGTGCCAAAATTGCCGGGCACACGGTACGAAATCTGTTCCGTCGCGGTGAATCCAAAGACGAAGCCAACCGTAATTTTTACAGAACTCAGGCCAAAGAGTTGGCCGACGAGCTGGGGCGGTTGAAAGGCAGCGTAATGAAGGCAGGGCAAATGCTTTCTCTGTATGGACAATATTTTTTGCCAGAGGAGGCGGTTGAAGTTCTCGCGACACTTCAGGACAACACGCCTGCAGTCAGTTGGTCATTTGTTGAGCCTCAGCTAATTGATGCTTTGGGCGAGAAGACCATCGCAAAGCTCGATATTCAGCGTAAACCCATTGCGGCAGCCTCTTTGGGGCAAGCTCACTTGGCGACTATCAAAGCCACGGGTGAGCAGGTCGTGGTCAAAATTCAATACCCAGGTGTGGCCAACGCCATCGACACTGACATACGCACTTTGTCCCGGCTGATCTCAGCCACACGCCTTGCGCCAAAGGCGCTTGATTTGACCGACGTGTTCAATGAATTGCGGGACATGCTGGTTCGTGAATGTGACTATGTACAAGAACGGGAATTTACTGAAATCTTTCACGACAGGCTGCAAGGTGATTCGCGCTTTATCGTGCCCAAGGTTTATCCCGAGTTTTGTGCCCAACGCGTGCTGACCACGCGTTACGAGCCCGGGTTTTCAGTGTCTTCCAAAGAAGTGCAGGCCTTGTCGCAAAGTCGCAGAAATGCACTGGCGAAAAGCTTTGCCGAATTGTTTGTTACCGAGTTTTTTGACTGGAAGCTGGTTCAAACAGACCCTCACTTTGGAAACTATCGGGTTCGCATCGATCCCAATGGCGAAAATGATCAAATTGTGACACTCGACTTTGGCGCAACCAGGCCCTTTGATACCTCGTTTGTTGCAAATTACGGGCGAATTGTGCGCGGGTCCCTTCAGGCCGACAGGCAAGAGGTGGCACGAGGTGTTCTGGACATCGGCTTGATGGACGCCAACACACCTCAATCCTTTCTGGAAGGGTTTGGCGATTTGACCGAATTGATTGTTGAACCGTTTCGCAAACCATTCGATCCCATGGTGCCCGACAGGCTATACACCCCCGGCGGTGCCTATCGTTTTGGTGACACGGATTTGCCCGCCCGCGTGGGACAAACAGCAGCATTGAAAATGATGTCCAAGCACTTCAAGATTCCACCCCAGGAAATCATATTTCTGCACCGTCGCATCGGCGGTGTCTTGGTCACCCTGAAAACCTTGCGGGCCGAACTCCGTTTGCATGAGCTTCTCAAGCCTCACCTCGCTTTGAACTAGGTCAAAACTTAGGCGACTTTCCTTTGTCCGGAATTGTCAATCAAAAAGCCGTTTTCACATCAAACGGCAGGAACCTTTGCGTCTTTACACGCTCTAAATGTGCGTTAATGGTTACTGCACTGCATATTAATTATCTTTATTGAGCATATAGAGTAATTTGCATTGCCCTGCCTATCGGCTTGTGGTCAAATGATCAAAGTTGTCCTAGACAAAAAAGGCGAACAAGATGTCAACAGCGCAAGATTCAATCGGAGTGGTGGTACTGGAGCCCAACAAACAGTTGTTGGACAAAATTTGTGCGTTCGCCCAGAAAGTATGGGGTCAACATGAAGTACTGCCGCGTCAAACCGGCAAGGAGCTGGCCTTGGCAGCATACAATCTCAGCGCAGGTCTGGTGGTGGTTCGCGCCAGCTTTCAGCGTTCAAGTGCCTTGATTCAAAGTACTTTGCTGGACATGTACGCAGCAGGAACACAAATCCTGATCATTCAGGACACGCCATTCAGGGTGTCCGAATCTACCTGGGCCTCGTTTGCTGGATTGCATTTTTTATCTGACAAAGCCACGGACGATCAACTGAACGATTTGCTCACCATGACCTTGGTGCGCCACTGCATGCCTCAATTCAATAAACTGATTTGACCTAGACAGACAATCTAAGTCATTTTGTATTTGCACCCAAAACTACCTCAAATTAATGGTGTCGCCATGCCCCAGCAACTGAAAGTCGCTGGGTTCAACGGCCTGTTTTTCAAGTGCAAGCTTCAAGTCGCCGATGGGTTGATCCAGCGGTTCATCGGTCAACTCGAACGTACCCCAATGTATGCCCATGGATTTTGCTGAACGTACATCTTTGTGAATTTGTACTGCTTCGTCGGGGTTGATGTGTTGAGCTTTCATAAACCAGCGTGGTTCATAGGCGCCCACGGCAATCGCGCTGAAATCAAACGGCCCCAGGCGTTTGCCGATTTCTTCGAAGTCTTTGCTGTAACCCGTGTCGCCCGAGAAGTAGAAGTTCAAGTCTGGGCTTTTCAATGTCCAGCCGCCCCAAAGGGATTTGTTGCGATCTGTTAGCGTGCGTGCAGACCAGTGGTAGGCAGGTACGAACGTAATTTTGTTTTGTCCCATGGTGTGCGTTTCCCACCAATCCATTTCCTTGACCTTTGCAACCCCCCAACTTGTGAGGAGTGGCTCAAGTCCCAATGGCACAAGGAATAGGGTGTCTGGCTGTTGTTTGGCCAATTTCACCACGGTGTTGTGGTCCAAATGATCGTAATGGCTGTGACTAATCACGACCACATCAATTTTTGGCAGGTTTTCAACACGGCTTGGTGACTGAACCTTGCGGGACGGACCCGCCCATTGCACCGGAAATGCGCGAACCGAAAAGTGGGGGTCGGTCAGCATGGTAAAACCATTGGCACGCACCATTACAGTTGCGTGTCCAAGCCAGGTGGCTGTGGTTTCCGAGTATTGGGCAAGTTGGCTTTTGTCGAATTTTTTTTGGGGAAAGTCGGCGTAGCTCGCGATGAACTCGCCAGGAGGCGGGGGTAAGTCTTTTCCGAATCGTTCACGATACCAGCGCAGTAAATCTGACATGGGTTTCGAGACAATGGTGCCATCCGAGTTCACAAAGCCATCTGGCCTGTGGTGCGGTTTGTTGAAGTCAAAATAAGGATTGGAAGCAGCACAACCCTGAATCAAGAAACCTGCAATCAAACTAAAAGCGCCAGCTACAACATACTTCATGGTTCAACACGGATGAATTAGAGTTCCTTCCACTGTGTTGCAAGGTACACCGCAACAGGCAAGCCGAAGTAGAGCAAACAAAGTACTCTGAAATGGTCCAGTGATTCTACCGCAGTGCTGCTGTTTGTGTTCAATTCAAGCCCGCCCAATTGAGCAGGGTTTCCGGCGAAGGCAAGTTCAAGGGTGCTGCTGGTTTCAAACAGGGGCGCAATGAATGCAGGTTCGAGTACAAATGCGCAACTGAGCACCCACACAATAAAAAACAAGGCAAATCGCTTGATACTCATCTTGATTACTCCTATCGCTATTTAGGTGTCGCTCTGAAAACAACTGTACAATAAACACTGTAACTGTGTACAGTATTTTTTAACTTCTGTGGTTTTTTGTTGTCTCGTCACACTCACGCGGACAAATGCAGGCGCTACAATTCGAATTCGCTTGTTTCATCCATACAGAGAGGAGCTTTATGCCGTCCCAACGAATCTCGATCAATGCCAAAGATGGCGGCCAGTTTGGCGCTTACCTGTCACTTCCCCCTACGGGCAAAGGCCCTGGTATATTGTTGATACAAGAAATATTTGGTGTGAATCAACACATTCGTGAGGTGGCCGACCAATACGCAAGCGATGGTTTTGTGGTTCTAGCCCCCGATGTTTTTTGGCGCCAGGAACCCGGTGTAGATATTGGTTATGACGATGCCGGTTTCAAGAAAGGGTTCGGGCTGATGCAGGGCATGGACTTTCCCAAAGCGGTTGAAGATTTATGTGCCGCTGCCGAAGCCTTGAAGGCTCGGGATGAGGTTGAAGGTAAAGTGGCCAGTCTTGGTTATTGCATGGGTGGCATGTTGTCTTACCTGGTGGGCACTACACCTGGAGCCGTAGATGCAAGTGTTTGCTACTACGGAGGCGGTATCCATACCGCGCTTGATCGCGCGCCGCAAGCCAAGGTCCCGATGCTGATGCACTTTGCCGAAAAGGACGGATTTATTCCAATGGATGCAGTCGCTCAAATCAAGGCTGCGTTTGCGTCCAATCGTGGCGTGGAAATTCACACTTACCCGAATGTTGATCATGGTTTTAATTGTTGGGGGCGCCCCATGTACCAACAAAAAGCAGCCGCATTGGCCAGAGGCCGTTCGCTTGAATTTTTGTCCCGAACCATTTCGGCCTAAGCTATTTTCCAAAGGCAACATTCTTGAAAGCATCCCCGGCCAGTGCCTCCCTGAGCAAGATTGTCTCAGAAGCGATTGACGACTCATGGAGCAAGCACCCTTTGTTGTGTTTGCTCTTTGCTGTTGGTGTCATTGGTTCAATTGTGTTTTGGACACAGTTGGGCGATTTGGCCTGGTTTGTGCAGCTTTTGTTGTTGCTTGTTGGCGTATTGGTTTCTTATGTGGCGGGCAGCGTGCTGACCCGTGCATGGTTGAGCTTTCAGGCCAAAGAAAGCCTGTTAAACCTTGTTGGTCAGGATCCAGCACCCGACTATCTGGCCGGAAAAGATTTTTTCGAAACACTGGTGAATACGGTGCACAGGTTAGGTCAGCAACAAAGCATGCTGCTGGCCGGGTTTGAAGAAGAAAAGCGCCGTTTATTGAGTGTCGAAAACTGCTTGAACGGATTTGTGGTGGAGTTCAGCGTAAGCGATCAAGGGCGTGTGCGGGTGGAAAATGTCGACAGTTCCATTGAGCGTTTTTTTTCCCTCAGCCGAGCTGAGTTCATTGCTGACTGGACTACAGTGCTTAAGCACATTGATTCAAAATACCATTCAGCATTCAAAACCGTATTATCTCGCCCGGAAGCCTTTCCAAACCGTGAATCGCTTGTGTTCGCAACCGTTCGCAGAAGCGGGGTAGATCCACAATATTTCCAACTGACATTGCAGCGCGAAGCAAAAGCACCGGGTGTCAGTATGTATGCAGTTTGCCTTGATGTAAGCGATTTGGTGTTGGCCAAAGAGCAAGCTGAAAGTGCTGACCACGCCAAATCCGAGTTTTTGGCAACAATCAGCCATGAATTGCGCACGCCACTGAATGCAATCATCGGCTTTTCCAAATTGCTCGAGGAGCAACTGGATGACCCCGAGTTAAGGGGTGATGTACGTAATATTTCCAGCTCGGCAACTAACCTGCACTTGATTTTAAGCGATGTGCTGGAATACTCCCGCATCCAAGCCAATGGATTGAAGCTTGATCAATCTCCATTCGACCTGGAAGCCATGGTCAGGCAGGTGTATTCGCTGAATCGAAACCTTGCCCTGAAAAAGAATCTTGAATTCTCTCTGGTGAACGAGTCTGAGGGGCCATGTTTTCTTCACGGCGATGCGAACAGGTTAAGACAGGTAGTACAAAACCTGGTGTCCAATGCCTTGAAATTTACAGACACCGGCTATGTGACGATACGTTTATTGACCTCACCGCCCAGCCAAGGTCGGGTTGAAGTATTTATTGAGGTGGCTGACAGCGGTATTGGCATGAGCCAGTCCAGCTTGCAAAAACTGTTTCAGCGTTTTAGCCAAGCCAGTCGGGAAATTAATCGCCAGTATGGTGGCACCGGTTTGGGTCTTGCCATTTGTAAAGGGCTTGTGGAGTTGATGGGGGGACGTATTGATGTCAGCTCTGAACCTGGGGTGGGCTCTGTGTTCACAGTGAGCTTGAATTTGCCACTGGCCTCGGCATTGACTCAGACCAAGTCTGACAAGGCAGTGCAATTGCCTTCACGGGCATTGAATATTTTGGTGGTAGACGATCACCCCATGAACATCAAACTTCTTGATCGTTACCTTGGAAAAAGGGGGCACCAAGTGGTGCAGGCCACGGGCGGTTTGCCTGCAGTGGAGTTGTGCGAGAAACAATGTTTCGACTTGGTGTTGATGGACATTGACATGCCCGATCTGGACGGTCACCAGGCAACCAAAGTTATTCGCGGTTCCGAGAATGCAGCCTCAAAGCACAGCTATATTTGCGCTCTCTCGGGTTTGTCGGACGACAAAAGCATTGCCATGTCGACACAAGCCGGAATGAATTTGCACATGACCAAGCCAGTTTCTTTTGAGAAACTGGACAAGTTGATTGAAGAGATTGCCGCCAAGAAGAAGACAGCCTGAAAAGCACCAAACCTTGCTTAAACAATGCCCAGTTGTTTTTCGAGATAAGACTTTGCTTTTTCCAGCCAAATAGTGAGTGCCGCCAGCAGATCACTTTGACTGAACGAGCAACTTTCTCCGCCAAACATGGCGGTGCTCTCCAGGCGCTCCAGAATGCTTTCAAGTGCACCTTCAAACACTGCAGGTAAATCGCGTAACAGGTCTTTCTCTTGTCGAAACGCAAAAATAAGTGCGGTGGTGTTTTCAAATTCATTATTTTCTAGTGAATCTGATAGCTTTTTGATCCGCAGCAAGGGATCTGCTGGTATGTTACTCATGAGTATTATTTAACCTGATTATTATTTCGGCCAGTGTACTCCAGCACAGGGGGCAGGGCCTAAAACCTGAGGAGAATTTGACATGGACAGCAAGCTTTCACTGGATAAAACCGCCACAGTGGCCTTGAATTACGATGCAGTGTTGGTCGATCTTGAGTCCATTGAACCTTTGATTTCAATTTTTCCGAAATTGGAAAGTCTGACCAAGCTTGGACCCAACACCTTTGAGTGGAAGCTCAAGCCAATTGGCGCCATGGGTGTGTCTCATGCTGTTCATTATGCAGCCACCTACGAAGTGGACAAGGCCAACGGGCGCCTGAGTTTCAAAGCCAAAGAAGGCATTGGCAATGCCAGTCTTTCCGGCGCTTTCCAGTTCAAACCGAATGGCAAGCAAGTGGACATCGAAATCGAGATTAATGGGCAATTGCGCGACATTAAAGTGCCTATGCTGCTGAAGGCTGCTACGCCAGGTTTTATCAAAACCATGTTCGATGGTTTGCTCGATCGTTTCATTGAAAAACTGGGGGAGAAGTATGGCAAGTAACAAGCCAGCCAATTACGACACCGGCAAAGCGATGCGAGCCAAAGTACTTGGCGCAGATTATGTGGCCAAGGCCGTGTCAAATCCAGATGATTTTGCGGCGCCCTTGCAGGACATTGTGACTGCTCATGCCTGGGGCACGGTGTGGCCTCGGGAAGGGCTTGAACCCAAAATTCGCAGTATCGCGACAGTGTCCATGTTGATCGCCCTGAATCGCCCCAATGAATTAAAGCTTCACATGCGCGGGGCAATCAACAATGGTGTGACTCCCAATGAGTTACGCGAATTGATAATTCACGCCAGTGTGTATTGCGGTTTCCCGGCGGCCATGGACAGCATGCGCCATGCAAAGGCCTTGCTCGAAGAGCTTGAAGCCGAGAAGTGATTTTTGTGCTTCTTAATAAAAAAACCGGCTGTGGGTGTGTGCCCAAGCCGGTTTTTTTTACATGTACAAGTTGCAAATTACTTTTCGACGAATGCGCGTTCGAACACGTAGTCACCAGGTTCGCCCACACCGGGTGAAACCACAAAACCTTTCGCATCCAGAATACCGCGAATGTCAGCCAGCATGCTGGGGCTTCCGCAGATCATGGCTCGATCAGTTTCGGGGTTCAGGGGCGGCAAGCCAACATCATTACACAGCTGACCATTTTCCATCAATGTTGTAATACGCCCCACATTCCGGAACTCTTCACGGGTAACCGTGGGGTAGTAAATCAATTTATCGCGCACCATGTCGCCGAAAAACTCGTTGTTGGGCAACTCTTCGGTAATGAATTCGCCGTAGGCCAGCTCATTCACATACCGCACGCCATGAACCAGAATGACTTTCTCAAAGCGCTCATACACGTCGGGATCTTTGATCAGGCTCATGAACGGAGCCAGGCCAGTACCTGTGCCAAACATGAACAGGTTTTTGCCAGGCTTCAAATCGTCGAGAATCAGTGTGCCTGTGGGCTTTTTCCCAACCAGAACCGAGTCGCCCACTTTCAAATGCTGTAGTCGCGAAGTCAGCTTGCCATCGGGCACCTTGATGCTGAAAAACTCCAGTTCATCCTCGTAGTTGGCACTGGCCATGCTGTAGGCGCGCAGCAGTGGCTTGCCTTCGACTTCCAGGCCGATCATCACAAAGTGGCCGTTGTGAAAGCGCAGCCCCGGGCTTCGAGTTGTTTTGAAGCTGAAAAGGGTATCGTTCCAGTGATGGACTTCTGTGACGTGTTCTTGAATCAGGTTTGACATGGTTGCGACTTTAATTCTCGTAAATTTTTCGAACGGCCCAATAATAACGCACTGCATCAAAAAACGCTGTAAGTCATTCTATTTTTTAGTTATTTGCTTATTTGGAGTTGCACCTCTAACCCATGCGAAAGAATACGGCTTCAATGGGGGTTATAAAGTGGAGTCGAAAGTACACCACAACAACATCCAATAAGGGCAACACCCATGACAGAGACAAACGAAAAGCAGCGGCAGACAAGTCAAATGGTTGTGCATTCAAGCGACGTGGCACTGGCTGTGACCAGCCATGGCGAGCCCCACAACCCCACCATTATTCTGGTGCATGGCTACCCCGATTCCAGCACCGTTTGGGATCCTGTTGTGGATATTCTGAAGCACCATTTTCATGTGGTGACCTACGATGTGCGTGGTTGTGGCAAATCAACTGAACCGGGCTGGATGTGGGATTATTCACTGAACAAGTTGTCTGAAGATTTGCAGGCTGTTATGCGGGCAGTGTGCCCGACGCAGCCCGTGCACCTGGTTGCTCACGACTGGGGCTCCATTCAAACCTGGGAAAGTGTGACTGACCATCGATTGAAGTCCCGAATCGCGAGCTACACCAGTATTTCCGGTCCGTGTCTTGACCACATCGGGATGTGGATGCGCAATAGCTTTACTGCCAACAATCGCAAAGCTTTGGGCAATGTCATGGGGCAGTTGATGCATTCCTGGTATGTGTATGCCTTTCAGTTGCCATTCCTGGCACCTACCGCCTGGAAACTGGGTTTGGACAAGGCCTGGCCGGGTATTGTGAAAAAAATGGAAGGCGTTGAACACGAAGCCAACCCGACACAGCGTAAAGATGGTGTGAATGGTATTAACCTGTACCGCGCCAACATGCTGCCACGCATCAGCAATCCACGTTTGCGCCAAACTGAGGTACCTGTGCAATTGTTGGTGCCCACCAATGACAAATTTGTAACCACAGCCTTGGTAGAGTCTTGTTATCCCTATGCCCACAATGTCTGGCGCAGGGATATCGATGCACAGCACTGGGTTGTGCAAAGTCATTCCGAGTGGGTGGCCAATTGTGTGTCTGAGTTTGTGGAATTTGCGGAAACCGGCCGAGAAAATCCGGGCTTGGCCAAAGCCCGGGTGCAGGTCTGATTCAGGCCTGTGAGCCCATAAAAAAACCCGGCATTGCCGGGTTTTTTGTTTCAACATGCGCAGGGTTTAAATAATACCCATCTTGATCATCGCCATCAGTTGGCCTTCACCCACAAGGCCACCCAAAATGGCACCTGTCATGATCAAAATCCATTCCTCCTGCTTGAACACAGGGCGCAGCAACCCTTCAAATTCAAGTGGTGTCATGGCCTGCATCTTTTTGCCCACCACGTTTTCAATGTCCAGTGAGGTTTGTACATAGGATTCAGCGTGCATGATCACATCGGCCAAGCGCGCCATCAACATTTCAGAGGTGTCTTGTTTCATGCGCTGGAAAGACTCTGCGCCCACGGCCATCACCACAAAAGGCTTCACGATACTGGCCTTGCTGTCCACCATCTCGCGCACACGTTCATCAACCATTTTCTGGACACGCTCCGAGAGTGGGCCCGCAACCATTTCACCAATGATTGTTTGAGGGGTCAAAATATCGCGTGCGATGATTTTCGCGTAATCAGCCGCTACTTTTTGCTGGCGTTTCAGGAACAGGCCTTGAATGGTGTACGAACCAAACGGAATCGGCTTTTTGGGTTCAAACAGAATATTCAGCGCGATCCAGTCGGAAATAAAGCCAACCAGGAAACCGAACACGGGCAAAATCCATGGCTCTTTCAGCAGTACCCAAAGCACCATTTGAACCACACCAATCATGAAGCCGAAGTACAAGCCGGATACACCGAAGAACTTGAATTCTTCACGACCCACTTCCTGGAAGATTCGGTTCAGAAGGTGTTTGTCTTTCATCAGGATACGAATGACCAAAGCCTTCAAGTCAATGATTTGATCAATATTGCCCTTGATGTCTTCCATCACACTGCTAATGACGCCGGGAACATCCTTCTTGACACGGTCAATCAGTTTTTTCTGCGCAAAGTTCGGCAGACTTTCCCAAAGTCGAGGCTGATGTTTGGACATTACCTCGCGAATGATGGTCTCGATGACCTCCATTGCAGGGCCTTCCAGCTCTTTGCCCAAACGCTCGGAATCCAGTTTGGAAACCACTTCATGGACTGATACCAATTTGGTGGTGATGGTGTCGACTGCAATGGATGCCATGCGCAGCGCATTGCGCGGCACAATGCCTTGCCACCCGAAGAATGGCGGGATGCCCACAAACTTCATGGGGTAGAACATCATTTTGACCGCGGCGATTTTGGTGACGTAACCAAGAATGGCGGCAACTACAGGGATTGAAAGGTAAAAGAGGTAGTTCTGCTGAATGTCAGCGTAAATAGTTGCCCAATCCATGAAAGGCGTCCCCTTAGAATCTTATTTTTTGTTGGTAAAGTATAAAGATATATAGTCGTCGATATATTTTTTGGACGGCTTTCTCTAATCTGTCTTGTCTCGTTCGCCAGTATAACGACCTATGGATGTCCTTCAGTGGATTGAAATTAGATCAATTATTTTAATAATTACTTCAGGATGATCGTTTTGGATTTTCCCTTCCTCGATTTGGGCCTGCCGGTCTGGGCGATTTTTTTGGCCATGGCAGCCACCGGGCTCTTTTTGGCCTGGTTTTTTCAGGCAGCCGCACTTTGGTTGATGTTCAATCCCAAAGAATTCAAAGGTTGGCGCATTCCGCTGTTCAGAACGCTTGGACTCCACCAGTTGGGTCTTGAAGGTTTGGGCTGGCAGGGGCTTGTGCCGCACCAGAAGTCGGTCATGGCTGAAATTGCTGTGCGCCTGATGACGCACAAACTGTTGCCTTTGGACGAAATGATCAAACGTATTCCCGCGCAGGGCATGTCTGATCGCCTGACTCCACCCATGCAAGAGACGGCCGACCTGGCTTGTCGCGAGGTGATGCTAAAGCACAAACCCACGTTGTGGGAAAGCCTGCCCAGCTTTTTGCAGAATTCCATTATTTTCAGAATTCGCGGCATCGTGCCTGAAGTGGCCAAGCAAATCATTCTGGATTTACAAAAGAAACCTGCCTATTACCTCAGCCTGAAAACACTGGTGCTGGACGTGGTCACCAGCAGGCCCTATTTGGTGGTTGATCTGTTTAAAAGCGCGGGCAAAGACCCCATGGCTTACCTGATCCGCTTCTCGCTGGTGGCCGGTTTGGTGGTTGGCCTTTTGCTGGCAGGAATTTCGCTGTTCAATATTCAATGGTATTGGCTGATCGTGGTGGGTATTGTGCTCGGTGCGCTGGCCAATGAGCTTGCGCTGGAAAGTCTTTTTTTTCATCCGGATCACGGCACCATTCGTTTGGGCAAGTTCACTGGTTTCTTTTTTCGCGACCAAAAACACATCTCTGAATTGTTTGCGCAAACTGCAGCACGCGAGGTGTTGACCACAGAAAACATTGTGTTGTCACTTTGCCGGGGGCCCAATGCAAAAAATTTGTCATCGCTGATTGATTACCATGTGCAGCGTGTCATGGATCTGGAATCCAGTGGGATAAAACCTTTGCTGGTAACCATTCTGGGGGCAGAGCAGTGGGTTGCCATCAAGCGGGATGCCGCAAAAATATTTGCAAGCAAACTGGAAGCCCATTTGATGGCTGCCCGGGTTTACTTAAACGATGTCTTGAGAATTGAAGAAGTGATTGTTGAGAGGCTCTCGGGTTTACCTGCCATGGAATTCGAGAAAGCCTTGCGACCGGTATTTTCCAGATACGAGTGGATGATGCCTTTGATCGGTGGGTTTTGGGGCGCCTTGTTGGCGGCAGTATTGGTGGTTCTGCTGTAAATAAACCTGGTTTTGAATCCGCCTCGACGTTGTCAGAGTATTACTTACAAATTCGACAACACTCACACTTAAAAATTTTGGAGGCGACATGTCCACACAGGTAATTGGTTCGGTCAATGAGTTGGAAGGCCCTGTCAGCATTATGCGTGATGGCGAGACCCGTTCATTGGCAGCTGGTGATTCGATCAAGGCTGGCGATGTGATCACGGCCAGCGATTCCGGGCGTGCATCCATCATGTTGTCCAACAGCTATGGCGAGCCAATTGGCAATTTGCTGGTGGCTCCCACCGGTAGCGTGATTGCCGACACCACATTAAAGAATGGACAAACTGCCCTTGTTTTTGAGGCGCTGTCTGACGATGGCGTAACCATTGCAAATCTGGATCCTGATTTTGCTGAACTTGTCGAATTGTAAGGTGTAAACCAAGCGGGTGCTGAAGGCGGCATGTTTGGTTTGTTCGGAGGCGGTTTGTTGGCCGGAGGCTCTTTGGGTGGCACCGCCGCGGCAGTGGGCGCTGGCGCTGTAGGTCTTGGTTTGTTGGCTTCGTCCAGCGATGACGAAGGTTCAGGCCCGACCAATTCCACTGGTGGTGGAACTGTTGGTGATAGCGATGGCGACAACGGTGATGGTGGTACAGACGGCGGCACAGACGGTGGCGACGACACCGGTGGCACAACCGGCACGCCTTTGGATGCTGTAGTGGATCCGGTACTTGATGCATTGGCAGCCACGCCCCTGGCCGCTGTATCCGAGCCTTTGGCAGACGGCCTGGGAATGCTTGGCGATGCACTGGGTGGCTCAGGCGACGGTGAAACAGACGGCCCCACTGGCACACCGTTGGATGCAGTACTTGGCCCATTGGCCGATGCAGCAGGTGGTTCAGGCGGCAGTGAAACAGACGGCCCCACAGGCACACCTTTGGATGCGGTACTTGGCCCATTGGCCGATGCAGCAGGTGGTGCAGGCGGCGGTGACAGTGGTGGTGGTACAACCGGCACGCCTTTGGATGCCGCGCTCGACCCCTTGCTTGGCATGGCAGCAGATTCGCCCTTGGCACCGATTACCAGCATGCTGGACCCAGCCATCATTACCGATGCAATTGGTGGTGGTTTGCCAGTTTAATTAAAAGCTTTGCAGTGAATTCGCCTTTCTAGCGGGAGGCAAAACGTGACAGAATCGGGCAAGTCTAACTTGCCCGATTTTGTTTATGGATCTGATTGATGCCAAAGGCGTGCCAACTTGGGGGCGCTTGTCTAATTTGCCGGGTTGTATCAACTGGCAGCACTACGATGCACGCAATGCCATGGGCGCAAAACGAATGGCCTGGCAACGCCGTTTCCTGTTCAAGCACTTTGATTTCCATGGCGCGCTGGGTGATGGTTTCACCTTCGGGTGTGGCATGGTTCGCTTGGGTATGTTGAATTCAACTTTTGCATACCTGCACACTGCAACAGGCTTGCATCGGATCCAGTTCGATCTGCCTTTGGACTTTGGTTTTCAAAGTGATTACAAGCCGATTGGGCAAAGCAGCTGGACTCATCCGTTCAAGAAAAATCATCAAGTATTGGCTGTGCGCACGGAAACTTCTCGCGAACTGAATTTCAGGTTTGGCGATACCTTTCACGGCCATTTGTCGATTGATTGCAAGGAATCAGAAACTCTTGCCCTGAATACGCCCATTGCCAACACAGGCTTTGCCTATGCCCAGAAAAACAGTGGTGGGGCGATAACAGGCCATGTCCATTTGAATGGTGTTGACTACACACTCGATCCAGAAAAAGCCGGTTGTTACCACGATTGGACAGCGGGCTTTCTTCGGCGCGAAACGTTCTGGAACTGGGCCTGTGCCAGCGGGCGTGCGGCGCCTGGGCAGCCATTGCTTTCGCTGAATGTGGCGCGTGGTGTGAACGAAACCAGCGCGCACGAGAATGTGCTTTGGGTGAATGGGCAATTGAATAATTTGCCTTTGGTGCTTTTTGAGTATGACAGGGACGATGTTCACGCGCCTTGGCGTGTGTATTCACAGTGTGGCGCAGTCGATTTGCAATTTACGCCCAAAGGTAGCATTGACGACCATCGAAACCTGTTGGTGCTGGCCAGTCGGTTCAATCAGTGCTTTGGAGAATTCAATGGCACCGTTAGATTGAAAGAAACAGGTGCCACGTATTCATTGAATGGCTTGAGTGGATGGTGCGAGGACCATTACGCCAAATGGTAATTGCTTATACCTCGACCATTTCAAAATCGCTTTTTGCAACGCCGCAGTCTGGGCAAAGCCAGTCTGCTGGAACATCTGCCCACAGCGTGCCAGCAGGAATACCCTCCGAGGGCATGCCGGCGGCTTCGTCATAAATCAAGCCACACACGATACAAACATAAGTTTTCATTTCAGGATCTCCAGCAACATTTGAATTTTTTGTGTCGCAATGCTATCAAGATGTGCACAAAAAAAGTTGGTGTGACGCTCAAGTCATAGAAATTGACGATAGTGCCCAGAAAATTAATAGCTTTAGGGTAAACGACAATCATTAGAACGCTGGGCTTTCCATTGGGTGTAAGCCTGCTGTGTGAAAAACAGGCTAGACTCACGCCTATATATAGAAAGACCATACCAGACAAGATTCGAGGAGAGTGTGTATGTCAGTGAGTACCGACACCGTACGCGATGCATTGCGTAGTGTCATTGACCCCAATTTGAACAAAGACTTCATCAGCGCCAAACTGATCAAGAACATTCAAGTAGACGGTGGCGATGTCAGTTTTGAGTTGGAGTTGAGCTATCCCGGTAAAAGCCAGCTAGATGGTTTGCGCAAAGCGGCCATTGCTGCTGTGCGTGCCCAGGTTCCCGGCGTGGAAAACGTGAGCGTGAATGCGACCATTAAAATTCAAACCCACGCGGTACAGCGTGGCTTGAAGCCCATGCCCAATGTAAAAAACATCATTGCGGTGGCCTCGGGCAAGGGTGGCGTGGGCAAAAGCACCACGGCAGTCAACCTGGCCCTGGCACTGGTGGCCGAGGGTGCACGTGTTGGTATGCTGGACGCCGATATTTATGGCCCCTCACAACCAACCATGCTGGGTATTACCGGTCGCCCGCAGTCTGACGATGGTCAAATTATCGACCCCATGGAAGGTCATGGCGTTCAAGCCATGTCAATTGGTTTTCTGATTGATGAAGACACGCCAATGGTTTGGCGTGGGCCCATGGTAACAAGCGCGCTGGAGCAACTGCTCAAGCAAACCAACTGGAAAGACCTGGATTACCTCATCGTCGACATGCCCCCAGGTACCGGTGACATTCAATTGACCCTGTCGCAGAAAGTACCCGTGACCGGTGCAGTCATTGTGACCACTCCGCAAGACATTGCTTTGTTGGATGCCCGCAAAGGCCTGAAAATGTTCGAGAAAGTGGGTGTGCCCATTCTCGGATTGGTCGAAAACATGGCCATTCACGTGTGCACAAACTGCGGTCACCAAGAGCATATTTTTGGTGAAGGTGGCGGTCAGAAAATGGCCAAGGATTACAACATCCATTACCTGGGTGGTTTGCCGTTGGATATGCGAATTCGCATGCAAGCTGATTCGGGCAAACCCACGGTGGTGGCCGATCCCGATGGCGATTTGGCGAAAACTTACAAGGAAATTGCACGCAAAGTGGCTATTCGCATTGCAGAGCAATCCAAAGACATGTCCTTGAAGTTCCCGTCGATTGTGGTGCAAAACACTTAAGTTGTAATTGCCAAGGCGCCTTGGGGGCTGATGTGCCTAAAGACGAACTGACCTTTCAGAAAGTGGCCGGCCCCGCGCCAAAGGCGGGGTTGGCTGGTGTATGGTCGACCCCGCAAGTGGTTCTTGATGCGGGGGGCAATCTTGCTGTGTGGGCAGAGCAGGGCATTGCCCGGCAGCTTGCCGATAGCGCCCGGCAAATTCCCTGGCTTGTACTCCATGGTGGCCCCGGCGGAAGCCTTGGGGCTTCCCATGTGGCACCAATTCGATTTGCTGGTTTACCGTGGTTCGGTTTTGATCAGCGCAACAGCGGTTTAAGTGAAGATTTAGACCTCAGCGTGATTGATTTGCAGCGTTTTGTAGACGACGCGCTCGAAGTTGCTGATCGATTAAATATCCCGAAGTTTCATATTCTAGGTGGGTCTTGGGGTGGCACCCTGGCTTTGGCGATTGCTGCCTATCGCCCCGATCAAGTGGCCAGCGTGGTATTGCGCGCTCCGTTTTTACCCATGCGCCCGCGTGTCGATGCTTTTTTCGAGTCACTCGAGAGAATTGCACCAGACTATTTTGCTGAATATTTTGGCCCCGGTGCCCGAACCGACTTTGTTTGCGAGTGCTTTGAGGTGGCTACCCCTGAGCACCTTTTAGAGCTTTCGGTGGCCTGGAATAAACTTGAAACGGCTTTGCTTCTTGGCAGGTCTGGCGATTTTGACAACAAAAGGCCTTTTTTAAGCGATGTTCAAGAGCTTGCATTGGTGCGCAAATATCGCTTGCAAGCACACTTTTTGAGGCATAACTGCTTTTTGTCTCCCTCGGATCTCGATTCACTGTTGTCAAGTGTTGCGCAGGCCACATGGCCCTTGTCGATCATTCAAGGCATGAATGATCGGGTCTGTCCGCCGGGCGGTTCAAGACTTCTTTCGGAAATTGTTTTGCGCGCTACCTTGATAGAACTGCCCGATACAGGGCATCTCGCAGAATCCGGGAACATGGTTACGGCAATTTCGCAGGAAGTTTCGCGGCATCATTTGCTGGTCTGACGCAAGCCCTGCAAGGAACCTTCCGCGATTCAAGTCTACTCAATACATGTCCACCTAATTGAGTCGCTTCACTTCATGAATAAAAATCAAGCCCCTCGCTCCCCATCAGAGCGATCTGTTGCCCCTCGCATGGAATCCGGTTTTTCCGCCGAAGAGGCGAGTCTGCTGCACGAGGCAATTGGTCTGGCCGGTATGCGCTGGTTTGATGGCCTGGGCGTAATCATGGCCAAAAAGGAACAGTTTGAGTTGTCGTTTCGCCCAGGTGAGTCGCAAAACGCACGTTGGGTGGTTATGGCATTCCCCTTGTACAACATGAACGAGCCGAGTTCAGCCGAAATCTGTTTGCATTTTTTGGCAGAAGCACATGCCATGGTCCATGTGCTCGATTTTCAGTACCAAGTGGGTATTAACATGGACACCGAAAACCTCGAGTTTCTGATGCAATTGCCACTTCAAGGGGTAACTGGTGCTCAAATGGCCAATTTGATCCAGGTCTTTTTTGATGCATTGGCCAATTCTGTCATGCAGGAATTAACCGAGATTCTCGATGGAATGAATTAGTAATGTCTTGTCTCATGTAACATTTCGGCTATTGAACTTCATTAAAGCAAAGTGAGCATGAGCATTAAATCGGACAAGTGGATTCGCAGAATGGCTGAGAGCACAGGGATGATCGAACCCTTTGAGCCTGGCCAGGTTCGTTACGAGGATGACAAAAGAATCGTGTCTTATGGCACATCCAGCTACGGCTACGATATTCGCTGCGCAGACGAGTTCAAGATTTTTACCAATATCAACAGCACCATTGTCGATCCCAAAAACTTCGACGAGAAAAGCTTTGTGGATTTCAAAGGTGATGTCTGTATTATCCCGCCCAATTCCTTTGCATTGGCACGCACGGTTGAATACTTCCGCATTCCCCGCAATGTACTCACCATTTGTCTCGGAAAAAGTACCTACGCGCGTTGCGGCATTATCGTCAACGTCACCCCGTTCGAGCCTGAATGGGAGGGGTACGTCACACTCGAGTTTTCAAACACCACGCCATTGCCCGCCAAAATTTATGCGGGTGAAGGTTGTGCCCAGGTGCTGTTCTTTGAAAGTGACGAGGTGTGCGAAACGTCTTACCGGGACCGGGGTGGCAAGTATCAAGGTCAAGTCGGTGTGACCCTGCCAAAAACCTGATTGCCTAGCGGCCGTTGAATGTTCCCTCTCCAGTCATGGGTAAGCCGAACATTCAACTTGGCCAAAGTAAGCGCAAGCAAAGCCACTCCACAGGCAATTGCACCCACAGTGGAAATACCAATGATGAACGGCGACAAAGGCACCGACACAGCGGCGGCGCTACCCACTGACACGGTCATCCCCAGGCGGCATCCCAGTACCCCGCCAACTTTCTTGCTCAACAAATAATTGCCAATCGCTACTCCGATGTGTTTGTCATAGGAGACGAGCAATTTGTTGATGCCCTGAAACGTGCCGTAGGCCACATGCATCAGCGAACGGGTGACCGGACCGTATTGATGAAGATTTTGCCAAATATAGTTGCAGTTGCCTTTGCGTCTGGAGTGCATGTGTGGCGGAATTGAGCTTTTGTGTCTTGACATGTATTTAACCCAGCCATGAATCGCGCAACGATGCCGGTTTGTCGGTTCGCCGGCTCTTTCAAGTATTTTGTCGAGCAACAACTCTTTGGCGGCAATCAATTTTCTGGCAACGATCAGGTAAGCGCTTGAATCAAAATTGGATTTCATTCTGGCTTGCTCTAATTCAGAATCCGTTCTGCGTGCCCCCAACCCGGCTTTAATCATGCCCAGTGCGGCAATGCTGAAGATTGATGACATGGCATACAAGGATGCTCCGGCCACTTTGTGAACAGCCATGCCCCCTAAATTGAGCTGACCCGAGATCACTCGACCGACTGCAGAGGCAATGACCAATGCCATGTCAGACTTCTCGCCGGAAGAAATCAGGTTCCGGGTCAGCCGCTCGGCCAGGCCTGAAATATCTGCAAACCCCTCCGCCATTTCCTCGGTGTGCTTGGCCAGGTGGATCAATGCGCGAATACTTCGGCTTTTGTATTGCTCGGGGTATACCAAAGCCCTGTCAAACGAATGAATACGATTTGTTCCACCCAGAACTTCGGCGCGTACCTTGGCAATGCGTTCAAAGCCCATGTCGAAACTGTTGAGGTATTGGTCAAGACGTTTAGTGATGTTGCGCGCCGGTCGAAACGGTGCCTGTGGCTGCGTAAACTGGCTGGGCGAAGCCGTCAATGAACTGATCTGCATGAAGGGCAAGTAAGCAGGAAAGTTGTCTATTGAACCCGTGCCAGATGACATTTCCGTGAAGTCACTACATGGAGGGATAAATGCGCGACAATAGGGCTTGGAACAGGGGGCTGCGTAGTGGATAATGCAGCCTTGTTTTGTGTTGAACCCCGATCACAGGAAGATTAATGAAATTTCGTTTTCCAATTGTCATTATTGACGAAGATTTCCGCTCCGAGAACGCATCTGGTCTCGGCATTCGCGCCCTGGCAGACGCCATCGAAAAAGAGGGCGTTGAAGTATTGGGAGTTACGAGTTATCACGATCTTTCCCAATTTGCCCAGCAACAAAGCAGGGCCAGCGCGTTCATCTTGTCGATTGACGATGAAGAGTTCGGCTTGGGTAGCAAAAAAGAGCTCGAGGACGCACTGCAAAATCTGAATAATTTTGTGCAGGAAATTCGCTTCAAAAATGCAGATATCCCAATTTATCTGTACGGCGAAACGCGTACATCGCGGCATATTCCGAATGCAATCCTGAAAGAATTGCATGGTTTCATTCACATGTTTGAGGACACTCCGGAATTTGTGGCTCGTCACATTATCCGTGAAGCCAAAAGTTATCTGGATTCATTGGCGCCTCCGTTTTTCCGCGCCTTGGTGCACTACGCGCAAGATGGCTCCTACTCTTGGCACTGCCCTGGACACTCGGGCGGCGTTGCGTTTCTGAAAAGCCCGGTCGGGCAAATGTTCCACCAGTTCTTTGGTGAGAACATGCTGCGTGCCGACGTGTGTAACGCCGTGGATGAATTGGGTCAATTGCTTGATCACACTGGCCCGGTAGCTGCCTCTGAGCGCAATGCCGCTAGAATTTTTAATGCCGATCACTGTTTCTTCGTGACTAACGGCACATCGACTTCCAACAAAATGGTGTGGCATGCCAACGTGGCACCTGGCGACATCGTCGTTGTAGACCGCACCTGCCACAAATCGATTCTGCATTCGATCACCATGACCGGTGCCATTCCCGTGTTTTTGACGCCCACGCGCAATCACTTGGGCATCATCGGGCCCATCCCGCTGGACGAGTTTAAGCCTGAAAGCATTGCCAAGAAAATTGCAAACCATCCGTTTGCCAGCAAAGCCAAAAACAAAAAGCCCCGTATTTTGACGATTACACAAAGTACCTACGACGGTGTTTTGTACAACGTGGAAATGATCAAGGAAGTGCTGGGCTCTGAAATTGATACTTTGCATTTTGACGAAGCCCGGTTGCCGCACGCCAGTTTCCACCCCATGTACAAAGACATGCATGCGATTGGTCGCGACCGCCCGCGCACCAAAGATTCACTCGTGTTTGCAACGCAATCAACTCACAAAATGTTGGCTGGTTTGTCGCAGGCTTCGCAAATTCTGGTGCAGGAAAGTGAAAACCGTAAACTGGACAGGCACATTTTTAACGAAGCGTATTTGATGCACACCTCCACCAGCCCGCAGTACGCGATTATCGCGAGCTGCGATGTGGCGGCCGCCATGATGGAGCCGCCAGGCGGCACCGCTTTGGTCGAAGAAAGTATTATGGAAGCGCTGGATTTCCGCCGTGCCATGCGCAAGGTGGCCGAGGAGTTTGGCGACGACTGGTGGTTCAAAGTGTGGGGCCCGGATGTGTTGAGCGAGGAGGGCATGAGCCCGCGCGACGACTGGCTGATCCACACCACCGACACCTGGCACGGCTTTGGCAAAATGGCCAATGGTTTCAACATGCTCGATCCGATCAAGGCGACTATTGTGAACCCGGGGCTGGATGTGAATGGTCAGTTCTCCGACGCTGGCATTCCCGCGTCTATCGTCACCAAGTACCTCGCCGAGCACGGCGTGATTGTTGAAAAAACGGGTCTGTATTCATTCTTCATCATGTTCACCATCGGCATTACGAAAGGCCGCTGGAACACGCTGGTGACTGCCTTGCAGCAGTTCAAAGACGATTACGACAAGAATCAGCCACTGTGGCGTGTGATTCCTGAGTTTTGTCAGGCGAATCCGCGCTACGAGCGAGTGGGCTTGCGGGACTTGTGCAACACCATTCACGACATGTACCGCAAGAAAGATGTGGCGCGTTTGACGACTGAAATGTATTTGAGCGACATGCAGCCCGCCATGGTACCTGCCGATGCGTATGCAAAAGTGGCGCACCGTGAAATTGAACGTGTCGCAATTGATGATCTGGAAGGGCGTATTACTTCAGCCTTGTTGACACCGTATCCGCCAGGTATTCCGCTGTTGATTCCTGGCGAGATTTTCAATGCCACGATTGTGGACTACTTGCGTTTTGCACGTGACTTCAACAAACAATTCCCCGGTTTTGAAACTGATATTCATGGTTTGGTCGGAATTGAAGACGATCAGGGCAACGTCAGTTACTTCGTGGATTGTGTGAAAGAGTAAGCGGTTCAGGTTCTCGGATGCTGCGAATCTTACGCAGCATCCAGAGCCAGCATTAAATCAGCAATTAAATCGTTCGGATCCTCCAACCCAATCGCCAGTCGCAAGATTGGTCCACATTGGCCATTTGCATCGAGCAGGTAGCGCTTGCGACTGTCCGCCACGTTCACGACCAATCCCAAGCTTTCAGGTCCCCCCCACGAGTAGGCAATCTTGAACAGTTTCAGGCTATCGATGATTTTGCAGGCTTGCTCGTCGGTGTAATGCGATTGAAGTACCACGGAAAAAATGCTGGCAAAACCCGTGAAGTCGCGTTTGTAAAATTCATGGCCGGGGCATTCAGGAAATTCTGGGTGCAGTACCCGTGCAATTGCCTTGTGCTGTTTTAACTCGGTGGCCACCAGCAAGCCATTTTCGGCTTGTTGCCGATAACGCAAAGGCAGGGTGAGCAGGCCACGCAGTACCAGGTCGCAATCGGCCGGCGACACACCCAGGCCCAGTATTCGGTTTCTTCGTTCCAAATCGGTAAACGCCCTGGAGTTGTTGCTTAACACCGCACCCATTAATACATCGGCATGACCACACTGGTATTTGGTCAGGGCCTGTACGCTGAAGTCGAAACCATGCTCGAAAGGCTTGTAGGCAATTCCTGCGGCCCAGGTGTTGTCAATGCCAGTGCGCGCGCCGTGGGCCTTTGTCAAAGCCACAATGGTTTGTAGATCGGGTACTTCAAAGGTAAGCGAACCCGGTGCTTCGGTCCACACTAGCTTGGTATTGGTTTGCAGGGCAGCGGCCACACTTGCGGCATTGCAGGGGTCATATTCAGTGAATTCAATGCCGTAGTCTGCATGCAGGCTTCGCGCAAGGGCTTGCACGGGGCCGTACACATTCTCGGGAATCAGCCAATGGTCGCCAGTTTTCAGGCAGGCCTGCGCCACCAGCGCAATACCTGTCAGCCCGGACGGGCACACCAGCGCATGCATGGCACCCTCAATTTCAGCCAGTTTCTTGGCCAGGGTGTATTGCGTGGGGTTGCCGTGCAGGCCATAGCTGTAGTCCAGCCCAATCGGGTTCACGGGTGCGCGTTGTGCTGCCGTGCTTTCAAAAAAGGTACTGGAGCCACGGTAAAGCGGCACAGGCAACGCCGAGAACCCTTCGGTACTGACCGGTTTGGAATGAACAATTTCTGTGCTGAGGCCGTGCGTCGGCTTGTCGTGCTTGAAGGTGCTCATGGCTTGGGCTTCATTTTTTGAATCACAGTGTTTTGATCATTACTTGAGATTTTCTGTTCCAGTCGTACAAGCGTTTTCGTTCAATCGGCAGCTTGTCCACATCGCCGACCACAAAGCCGCGTTTCAAAAAGAAATGCGAAGTTTGTGTGGTCAGTACAAATAGCTGCTTCAAGCCCTGCTTGCGCGCATCGTGTTCAAGTTTCTTCAAGAGCCGTTCGCCATCGCCGGTGCCCTGCCAGGAAGGATGCACCACCAGGCAAGCCAGTTCGGCCACACCTTCGGCGTGGTAGGGATACATGGCCGCACAGCCCCACAAAATGCCATCGTGTTCCAGCACGGTGAAGTGGTCAATGTCGCGTTCAATGCGATCGCGCCCACGGCGCACCAGCACGCCCGCCATTTCAAGCGGTTCAATCAGGGTTTTGATACCACCGGAATCATCGAGCGTTGCCTGACGCAGGCTTTCCAGGTTTTCTTCAGACACCATGGTGCCTACGCCATCGTGCGAAAACAATTCCAGCATCACACCGCCGTCCAGATTCAAGGGCACAATGTGTGCCCGGCCCACGCCGCCTTGCACCGCCAAAATGCAGCACTCCAGGTAATCCTTGGTCAGCTCGGGAAGATCCTCTTGCTGCATGATTTCGCGAGCCCTGTCCAGCTCCAGTTCCTCAAGCAACTTGCCGCTTTTGTCGAAAACTCCCTCAATCTGTGTGACGAAAATCAGCTTGTCGGCCTTCATGGCCCGCGCAGTGCTGGTTGCAACGTCTTCCATGGTCAGGTTGAACGCCTCGCCCGTGGGCGAAAAGCCAATGGTGGACAACAACACAATTGCGTTGCTGTTCAGGCTCATCTGAATGGCGGTTACATCGATTTTTCGAACCAGGCCGGTGTGTTGCAAATCCACGCCTTCCAGAATACCCATGGGCCGTGCAGTAATGAAATTGCCGGAAATGACGCGCATGGACGAATGTGCCATGGGTGTGTTGGGCAGGCCTTGTGAGAAAGCCGCTTCAATGTCCAGGCGAAGTTCACCCGCCGCTTCTTTGGCACATTCCAGCGCGCCTTTGTCGGTGATCCGCCAGCCCTTGTGAAACGCCGGTTGAATGTTGCGCAAAGCCAGTTGTTCTTCAACCTGCGGGCGGGAACCACACACCAGCACAATGCGCATGCCCATGGCGTGCAACAACGACAAATCCTGAGCCAATGAATTCAGATAGCCTTGGTAGGCCAGCTCGCCATCGACAGCCACCACAAACGTTTTGCCACGAAAGGCGTGAATGTAGGGCGCAACAGTTCGTAGCCATTGAACAAAAGTTTGGCTGTTCATGGAAAGGTCGTCGTGGCTGGGGGTGTTGCTCATTGGCTTGGGGGCTGTCCTGAAAAAAGGGAATACACTGTGGGGCAGCCGTGGCCGCTCGTTCGATTGATTATAATTTCCGATTGCGTGCAGTCCAGTCTTCTCGCTGTTTTTGCCCGATTTGATCGGAATTTGAACCCAATATTGGTTATTTGTGTTGTCAAAAGAACAAACCCTCCTGTCGCCACTCGAAATTCGTTACCCCGAAGAGTTACCGGTTTCCCAACGCCGCACTGAGATCAAGCAACTGATTGCAGAGAATCAGGTTGTGATTGTGTGCGGTGAAACAGGCTCAGGCAAAACCACACAATTGCCAAAAATGTGCGTGGAATTGGGGCGCGGCCTGAATGGGCAAAGCATTGTGCACACCCAGCCACGCCGCCTGGCCGCCACAGCCACGGCCAAGCGAATTGCACAGGAACTGAATTCCGAGATTGGCCAGTGGGTGGGTTTTAAAATTCGCTTTCAAGACCAATCCAATGCCAGTACGGCGGTGAAATTGGTGACCGATGGTATTTTGCTGGCTGAAAGCCAAACGGATCCACTGTTCAAGAAGTACGACACCATCATTATCGATGAGGCGCATGAGCGCAGCCTGAATATCGATTTTCTGCTGGGCTATTTGAAGGATGTGCTGGGCAAACGCCCGGATTTGAAGTTGATCGTCACCTCGGCCACCATTGACGCCGAACGTTTTTCAAAACACTTCGAGAATTTGCAGGGCAAACCAGCCCCGGTTATTGAAGTGTCTGGCCGCTTGTACCCGGTTGAGCTACGCTACAAAGACCCCAACGACTTTGACACCAGTCGCAGAAAAAATGCCCCTGTGAATCCCGCTGATGAGGTGGACGAAGACGCCTTTCAAGCCGCCACGCTCGACGCTGTGGAAGAACTTTGCCGCGAGGGTCAGGGCGACATTCTGATGTTTTTACCCGGCGAGCGTGAAATTCGCGACATGGCAAATTTCCTGGGCAAGAACATGCGTCAAACGCTGGAAATTTTGCCATTGTTTGCGAGGCTTACTGCGCAGGAGCAAGAACGTATTTTCAAACCCAGCGGGCGCAGGCGCATTGTACTGTCCACCAACGTGGCAGAAACCTCGCTCACTGTGCCGGGCATCCGTTATGTGATTGATTCTGGTGTGGCCCGTGTGAAGCGCTACAGTTACCGCAACAAGGTTGAAATGTTGCAGATCGAGCGAATTTCCAAGGCATCGGCCAACCAGCGGGCAGGGCGTTGCGGCAGGGTTGCAAACGGTGTGTGCATTCGTTTGTACGCTGAGTCTGATTTTGCCGGTCGTACTGACTACACCGATCCGGAAATTCTTCGCTCATCATTGGCCTCCGTTATTTTGCGAATGAAAAGCCTGCACCTGACCGAGGTGGAGGACTTTCCATTTTTGCAGCGACCAATGGGCCGCGCAATTGCCGATGGTTATCAGTTGCTCAGCGAGCTGAATGCGCTGGACGATGCCGGCCACTTAACCAAAATTGGTCGGGCCTTGGCCAAACTGCCTTTGGATCCACGCATTGCCCGAATGTTGTTCGAAGCCAGCCAACGAGGCTGTTTGAATGAACTGCTGGTGCTGGCCGCCGCCTTGTCAATTCAAGACCCGCGCGACCGTCCAATTGACGCACAAGAAGCCGCGGACAATGCTCAGCAGCAATTCGACGATGCTGAGTCTGATTTCATGTCGTTTCTTAAGTTATGGAATTTTTATATTGATTTAAAAGAAAAAGGATCAACAAATCGTGAGATGAAAAACACGCTTCAGCGCAAGTTTTTATCTGCGAACCGGCTGCGGGAATGGGGTGAGGTTCACCAACAGCTCACCGCCATGGTGAAAGACCAAAAATGGACATTGAACGCCACACCGGCCACATACGACCAAATCCATTTGGCATTAATGGCCGGTTTGCTGGGCAATATTGGCTTGAAACACGAGACTGATCCGGTCTATCTGGGCGCACGCAGCATCAAGTTTTCAATCCATCCCGGTTCCAACTTGTTCAAGAAAGGCGGCAAGTGGATTATGGCAGCCGAGCTGGTTGAAACCACCCGGCTGTATGCCCGCAGTGTGGCCAAAATTCAGCCTGACTGGATTGAGAAAGTGGGCGCGCATCTTGTGAAACGCAACCACAACAATCCGCACTGGGAGAAGGGTTCTGGCCAGGCGGTTGCCCTGGAAACCGGCACTATTTATGGCTTGCCGATTTATTCCCAACGCCGCGTTAGCCTGGCCCGTTTCAATCAGGCAGAGGCACGCCGCTTGATGATTCATGAAGGTTTGGTGCCCGGGCAGGTCAAAACGAACGTGCCGTTTTATGTACACAACCGCAAGCTGATCGAAGACCTGGAAAAACTGGAGCACAAAGCCCGCCGACAAGACATTTTGGTCGACGAGGCCCTGATTGCCCAGTTTTACGACGACAAGCTGCCCGCAGGCGTCTACAACCAGCAAACCCTTGAAAACTGGGCGAAACAAGCCAGTAAGGAAAACTTGGCCGCGCTTTGTCTGAACAAGCAAGATTTGCTAAGCAAGAAAGCAGGGGACATTACCACCGAGTTTTATCCCAAGAAGCTGGAAATGGGTGGCTTGGCATTTGACTTGAGCTATCACTTTGAGCCGGGCAGCCCGCGAGATGGTGTCACCTTGACCATACCGTTAATGCTGCTGAACCAAGTGAATGCAGGGCGCACCGAATGGCTGGTGCCCGGTATGCTGAAAGAAAAAGCCTTGCTGTTGCTGAAAAGCTTGCCGCAAAAACTTCGCCGTCATTGCGTACCGGTGCCGCAGTTCGCTGAAAAATTTGCTGAAGCACACTTCGATTCCAAGCTGTATGACAAACCCTTGCTCGAGCGCCTGCGCGATTTCGTGGCCAGCGAAACGCCAGCCAGGCCTTTGTTAAGCGATTTTCGTATTGAAACACTGCCGCCGCACCACTTCATGAACTTCAAGTTGGTGGACGAGCATGGGCGTCAGCTGGACATGCAACGTAGCCTGTCCGCCTTGAAGGCTGAGTGGGGCCGCAAGGCGCAAGAAAGTTTTAAAAGCTCGGACGTGGTGGAGCAGGTACGGGCGCAAGTTGGATCGGGTCAGGTGCAGCCCGGCAACACCAAAACCGAATCGGCCAAGACGCCTGTGTTGAGCAACAATGCCTTCAACGACAAACCCATCACCGACTGGAGTTTTGGCAGCCTGCCCGACATGCTTGAAATCAAGCGAGGCGGCCAAACCTTTTTCGGATACCCCGCCCTGAAAGACATGGGCGACCATTGCATTGTGGAAGTATTTGATGAGGAAGACATTGCCCGCAAAGTTCATCTGGATGGCGTGCTTCGGTTGTTCAATATTGCCCTGAAAGAACCCTTGAAGTACCTGACCAAAAATCTGCTGGATTTTCAGAAGGTGGCCATGCTGTACATGCCCTTGGGGTCATCGGATGAGCTTCAGCAGCAGTGGATCAAGCTGACCTTGATGCGCAGTGCATTGGCTGCGGGCCTGCCTGCTACGCAGGATGAATTCAATGCCAAAGTGCTGGAAGCACGCAGCCGAATGAATTTGATTGCGCAGGAAATTGGAAAAATTCTCCTGATAATACTTAATGAATACAGTGCATTGAGCAAGAAACTTCAGTCGTTGTCTAAATCGTTTCCAGAATGTGTGGCCGACATTCAAAATCAACTTAACTGGCTGTTGCCCAAAGGATTTTTGCTGAAAAAACCTTGGGAGCAGCTAACACACTACCCACGTTATTTGAAGGCTGCTCAAATTCGCCTGGAGCGGGTACGCAATTCAATCGACCGCGACAAGCAACTGATGAAAGATGTCATGGATCTTCAATTACACTGGGTCCGTGCTTCCTCTCAACTCAAGGGCCAAGAGGACGAAAGTCTCAGCCAGTTTGCCTGGCAATTGCAGGAACTTCGCGTATCCCTGTTTGCCCAAGAGTTACGTACACCGATGCCGGTGTCTGTAAAACGGTTGCAAAAGGCCTGGGAAACCATGGCCAAGCGTCAGTAACAGTCCTCCACGATAAAAGGAACATGTATGAACAATGCAATGTCGATACTTTTTAATGCACTGGTGGATTCTTTCAGACCCAAAATGTTGATGCTGACCTTGGTATCGGTGGCAATCGCATCCGTGTTCTGGTTGGTGATCATTTGGTTGTCGATTGATCCTTTGGTCAGCGCTGCAACCTGGGCATTGGGTTATCTGGGTTTTGATTTTTCCGCCGATGCATTGGCAACCGATGCTGCATTCATGGGCTGGCTCAAGTTTATTTTGGTGCCATTGGCGGTGTTTGGCTTGTTGTGGCCCATCGTTGCAACCTCTGCTGTGTTGCTTGCTGGTTTGTACGTCACGCCACCCGTGGTTAGTTACCTTACCGACAAAGAATTTCAGGGAATTGAAAAGAAAGGCGATTCCGGCATGGTGATGAGTCTTTGGGTCACTTTGAAAGCAGTCATTATTTTTCTGATTGCGTGGATCGTGACTTTGCCCCTGTGGCTTATCCCTGGCATGGCGTTTGTATTGCCTATTTTGTTGACAGCCTACTTGCTTATGGCCGTGATGCGTTTTGATTCGCTGGCTGGCCACGCCACCAAACTGGAAATCAAAGAAATCAGAAGGCGCGACAGCACATCGGCCTGGTTAATTGGTTTGGTTTGCGCATTCTTAAGTTTCATTCCTCCAATTTTGTTGATCATGCCCGTGATGTCGGCTTTGGCTTTTACACGTCATTACATGGGCGCACTGGCTCACGTGCGGCAAGACAAAGTGATCGACATGCCCGTGATTCAATCTAACTAAAAAAAGAGCACAACATGGCAGTACCTAAAATTGGTTTGATTGTGGTGGGCGACGAAATTCTGTCAGGTTTGCGACAAGACAAACACATACCCGCCGTGATTGAACGGCTTGCAGCGCGTGGACTTCACTTGTCATGGGTGCAAATGGTGGGGGACGATCGTGAATTCCTGGCCGACACCCTGACGCGCTCATTTGCAAGCAAGCACATTGTTTTAAGTTGCGGCGGCATTGGCGGAACCCCCGATGACCACACACGGCAAGCAGCAGCCCAAGCCTTGGGGCTGCCAATTGTTCGCCACGAGGGCGCGGTGGAATTGATTCGCCAGCGTTGCGAGGAAAGTGGACAGCCTCTGGACGAGTTTCGCTTGCGCATGGCCGATTTTCCTGCCGGTGCCAGCCTGATTCCAAACCCGTACAACCGCATTGCAGGTTTTACTGTGGGGCAACATCACTTTGTGCCAGGCTTTCCCGTTATGGCTTGGCCCATGATTGATTGGGTGCTGGATACGCTTTACCCGCAATTTCACCACCTGGAACTTGAATACAAAAAAGCGTTGTTGTTGTTCAACACGCCAGAGGCCCGAATTACGCCGGTAATGGAACAGCTTGAAGCGGCTTACCCTGATTGCAGGTTATATAGCCTGCCCAGCGTTGGGAACAACAAACTGGCACGTCACATTGAGTTGGGTGTGAAGGCTCGGGGCAATCTTGGCAAGAAGGAAGTTGTCTCGAATGCATTTACCGAACTGGTGAAGATTCTGGAAAACATGTGTTGTGAATTTGAGTTGATCAAATAAAAAAAAGCCTGCCACAAAAGAGGGCAGGCTTTGAGAATTCGTTCCAGGAGGAACGAGGAGACATCTTTACAGGCAAATTAGCTTGCGATCAAGCTGCTTTGCGGGCCTTTGTAGTGGCTGTGTTGGTGGCCTTGATGGTTGCCTTGGTTGCGGCTTCCACGTTGGCTTCTGCCATTTCAACAGCTTGTTTGGTGGCCTTGCTTACGCTGTCGTAAGCAGTGTTTGCTGCGGTAATTGCTGATTTCATCAGTGCTACAGCACTTTCTGAGCCGGCAGGCGCATTTTTGCTGGCTGATTCAAACAGCTCAACGAATTTTTTGTTGTTCTCAGACACTTGCTCTTCAACCAGCTTGGCCGCTTCAGAAGCGATGCCAGAAGACAGGGAGTACAGGTCTTTGCTGTAGGAAACAGCTTTTTCTGACAAGGGTTGTGTAACTGATGTTGATACCGCAACGAAGTCTTGAATGTCTTTTGCAGAAGACAAGGCTTTAACGGCCTCAACACTATCTTCCATGTAGGCTTTAACAGCGTTAAGATTCAGTTCAACTACTTTTTCAACGTTGCTGAACGATTGCTGGCTAAGACCCAGGATCTTTTCAAGGTTGGCTTTTTGAACGTCAAGAAATTGTTCGGGGGTCATCATCATAGTTTGCTCCGTCAGGTTTCGTACCACTAGGGTTGTTTGTCGAACACCGATTGATGCGGTGCACAAATTGAATTCTACCGAAAAAAAATCTCATGTCAATAAAAATGTTGCATTGCAATAATTCGATTTGCTTCTGTTGTATTAATCATGATTGACGCGTTCTACACCGATGAGTTTGTGCTGCCTTTGCCCCCGGGCCATCGGTTTCCAATGGAGAAATATCGAATTCTCCGGGACAAAGTGTCTTTAAGTGCCTGTTTTGCAAGGCTATCTATTCCAGACGCAGCCACGCCCGGTCAATTGGCCTTGGCGCATTGCCCAAACTATATAGAGCGTATAGAAACGGGCAATGTTTCGAAAGATGAGCAACGAGGCATCGGTTTTCCCTGGTCAGATCGAATGGTGGAGCGTTCCCGAAGGTCTGTGGGAGCCACCGTGGCTGCTGTTCGAAGTGCGCTGCAGCACGGTGCTTCTGTTAATTTGGCAGGGGGTACTCACCATGCCAAGCGCAGCAAGGGCGGTGGGTTTTGTGTATTCAACGATTTGGCAGTGGCTGCGCGTGTTTATCAAACCGATGCGATTGCATGGTTAAACTCAGCCCAAAACGGGGCAATCTCATCCCGTGGTGGTCACCACGTGCTGGTGATTGACCTGGATGTGCATCAGGGCGATGGCACAGCCGAAATTTTGAGAAACGACCCCAGTGTGTTTACTTTTTCGATGCACGGCGAGAAAAACTATCCTTTCCAGAAAGAAAAAAGTGACCTGGACATCGAATTGCCCGACGGAACTGGCGATGCTGAATATCTCACACTGCTGGATAAGTCTTTATCCCGGATTGAGCAGGGTTTTACGCCCGATCTTGTTTTGTATGTCGCTGGGCTTGATGTTCATCAAGCGGACCGTTTGGGCAAACTGGCCCTGAGTGACGATGGTATCGAGCAACGCGATCGAATGGTTTTGCAGTGGGCTCAAAAACGTAAATTACCCGTGGCGGCGGTCATGGCCGGTGGATACTTTCCCGATCTTGATCATTTAACAGACTTGCAACTCGGGGTCATTGAACGTTTGGCCGAATACAGTCAACAACATCAAAAACTACGCTAGGCAGGTAGATTTAAGAAATCGCTCGAATTAGATGACTTAAAACCCTGTTATCACTCGATCTGGACCCTTGGCGGTTCAGCTAAATCTGCGTAGAATTCAACGAAACATTTGTTCAAATAATAAAGACAAAGCACCATGATCTATCAAGCATTACTTGGCTCAACACTTCTTGCTTTTTCCATGGTGTTCAGCTATTCAGTTCAGGCAGCGCCCGGCCAGGCCGAGAGAGTCAATTTGAAAGAAGCGCACGACCCGCTTTCTCTCAACAGTTCGGTCGCCTTGGTGGCAGATGCTGATTCTCTTGAAGTGCTTTATGCCAAAAACCCATCCGCAGTGGTTCCCATCGCATCGATCACGAAAATCATGACCGTGGTGGTGACGCTAGAGGCAGGGCTTGATCTGGATGACGTCATCACCATAACAACAGACGACATCGACTACTACAAAAACACCCGCTCACGCTTGAAGCCCGGTAGTGAGTTCACCCGCCGCGAGCTTATTCATTTGGCGCTCATGGCTTCCGAGAATCGTGCGGCTTCCGCACTTGGACGTAGCTATCCCGGTGGTTTGGCAGCCTGTGTATCTCAAATGAATCGTCGTGCGTCTTCACTGCAAATGCTCAATACCAATTTTGCGGAAACCACAGGTTTGTCGGTTGAGAACAAATCAAGCGCCAACGATTTGGCGCGCATGGTGCTCCATGCTCAGCGTTTCCCTTTGATTCGCCAATTTTCGACTGATCCGCAATTTTCTGTGCAGTCGGGTAAAGGGCAGTTGAACTTTCGAAATACCAATCGCCTGATCAAAAACAAGGAATGGGATATTCAGGTTCAGAAAACTGGCTTTATCAATGAAGCTGGGCGCTGTCTGGTCATGAAAGCGCGCGTTGGGGATCGTAACTTGGTGATCGTACTGCTTGATGCTTTGGGCTCTCAGGCCCGATTCGCTGATGCGGAACGTATTCGAGAGTACGTCATGGCCGTGGCGCCCAGTGCCGCCACGTACGTCACAAAATAGGTTAAAGCCTGAATCGCCCGCTAGGTGGGGTCACGCGACCCTGCCAGCCTAGCGATGCGCTAATTCTTTGCGCTGTGTGAATTAACTCCTGAAGCCAGTCTTCCTGAATTCGGTCCGCAGGCGCAGAAATGGACAAACCCGCAATCAGTTTGGATGAATCATCATAAATGCCCGCCGCCATGCAGCGAACGCCCATTTCCAGTTCTTCATTGTCCCGTGCAAATCCTTCCGTTCTTACCAGCAGCAGTTCTTTTTCCAGCTTGTCGAGTGTAGTCAGGCTATTTAACGTGGTGCCGCGCAAAGTCGTACGGTCCGAATACAGCTTTAAATTCTCTGGCGATTCACTGGCAAGAAATAGTTTCCCGGTGGAAGTAAGGTGCAAAGGGGCACGACCGCCAATGGCTCGCACCACCTGCATGCCCGAGCGCTCGCTGTAAGCGCGATCCACATAAACAATTTCGTCACCCTGTCGAACCGATAAATTCACGGTTTGCCCGGTCAGGCGGTGCAGTTTGCGCATTAACTCCAGGGCAGCATCACGCACGTTCAAGCGGGCTTTCACCAAATTGCCCAATTCGAGCAAACGCATGCCAAGTCGGTACAAGCCAGGGTCGGTGCGGTCAACCAGTCGGCAAGCCACCAGATCATTCAAAATCCGGTGTGCTGTGGAAGGGTGCAGCTTGGTATCGCGGGCCAAGTCTTTCAATGCAACAGGGTCCTGGTGTTCAGCCAATGCGTCCAGCAATTGCATCATTCGTTCAATCACCTGAATACTGGTGCGTCCAATCGACTCTTCGCTCATACGGGGTAGTTCCTTTTCATGCAGTGGGAAGTTTAAACCATATTGTGAAATACGTCACTCGTTATGGTTATCACTACTGGCTTGAAAGCGGCTTGCTGCATACACTTGAGTGGCTTTTAGATTTTTTGGGGAAATGCCTTGCGCGTCGGTTTGTTTGTTACCTGCCTCGTGGATTCCATGCGGCCTTCAATCGGTTTCTCAACCATCGAATTGCTGGAGTCGGCAGGTTGCGAGGTCGTGGTGCCTCAAGCTCAAACCTGTTGTGGACAGCCAGCCTGGAATTCTGGTGACAAAGAAAGTACGCACAAACTTGCCCAGAAGTGGCTTGCGGAGTTTGAGCAGTTTGACTATGTGGTTGCCCCATCGGGTTCTTGTGCCGGCATGACCAAAACCCACTACACCGAGGTGTTTAAAAACGATCCCGATCTGAAAATTCGAGCCGCAAGGCTTGCTGCACGGACCTATGAGCTCACGGATTTTTTGGTCAACGTGTTGGGGGTGGACAAAATCAAATTGGGTGTGTCGGAACTTAAGCAGGTTACTTATCACGATTCTTGTAGTGGGCTGCGCGAGTTGGGTGTGCAAAAGCAACCCCGTACCTTAATTGGAAAAATGGGCGGCGTAGAAATTCTGGAAATGAAAGACAGTCGGCAATGTTGCGGTTTCGGCGGTACCTTTGCCTTGAAATACGGTGAGGTGTCCAGCGCAATTTGTACAGACAAATGTGAACAGGTTAAAGCCACCGGCGCACAGGCTGTGGTGCTTGGCGACTTGGGTTGTATGTTGAACATTGAGGGACGATTGCGCCGCATGGGTGACAACACACAAGTGTTGCACGTGGCCGAGTTGCTCACGGGCCGAAAGCCCGGTCAAATTTAAAGCGGGGCAGTAACACCATGCAAGTACAA
The DNA here is from genome assembly GCF_043511195.1 of Limnobacter sp. Taxonomy (NCBI): domain Bacteria; kingdom Pseudomonadati; phylum Pseudomonadota; class Betaproteobacteria; order Burkholderiales; family Burkholderiaceae; genus Limnobacter; species Limnobacter sp. The sequence goes on from NZ_CP121330.1 coordinate 2,199,089, forward strand.
AGCATGTTTTTTGAGCGCAAGGCAAGCGAGAAGTTGAATGACCCACGCTTGCAGGAAAACCTCAAGCGACTTTCATCCAAGTTTGTAAATGCGCGTGCCACCAGCATTCTTGAGCTTGAGGATTTTGAAGGCACACGTTCAGCGGCTGTGGAGATTCGCAACCGCAGCATCAAAAATCTGGATGTGTGGCTCGAACTGTTTGAGCAAAAAGCAGCCGAGACTGGCGCCAAAGTTTTGTTTGCACGCACGCCACAAGAAGCGGCCCAATTAGTCGTAAAGATCGCCAAAAAGCACAACGTGAAATCGGTGATTAAATCGAAGTCAATGGTGACCGAGGAAATGGCGCTAAACAAGGCGCTTGAAGCTGCCGATGTGAATGTCCGCGAAACTGATCTGGGCGAGTACATTCTTCAGATCAATGACAATGAGCGGCCCAGCCATATCATTGCGCCAGTGGTGCACAAAGACAAGGAGCAGGTGGCAGATCTGTTTGAGAAGCACCACCATTTGCCACGAAAGACCGACATTGCTGAAATGACTCGTGAGGCCCGTGAAATTCTGCGCCCCCAGTTCTTGGCGGCCGATATGGGTGTCACTGGCGGCAATTTCGTGATTGCTGAAACAGGTTCTGTGGCCTTGGTAACCAACGAAGGCAACGAGGGCATGTGCACCATCAACCCCCGCGTACATGTCGCCATTACCGGTGTAGAGAAAGTGGTGCCCACGCTTGAGGACTTTGCCACCTTGATTCGCCTTTTGCCGCGCTCGGCAACCGGACAAAGTATTTCAAATTATGTGTCGTTGTTGACTGGCCCGAAGCGCGAGGGCGACCTGGACGGTCCCGAGCACATGTACTTCGTGATTCTGGATGGGGGTCGCACCGGCTTGCTGGGTGGTGAGTTTGAAGAAATGCTTCGTTGCATCAAATGTGGTGCCTGCATGAACCATTGCCCCGTGTACCAGAAAATTGGCGGGCACGCCTATGGGTGGGTGTACCCGGGCCCCATGGGTTCAGTGCTTACACCGAGCTACACAGGCATAGAAAAGGCGCTTGATTTGCCGCAAGCGGCTACTTTGTGTGGCGAATGCCATGTGGTCTGCCCAGTAAAAATTCCGCTACCCGATTTGCTTCGCAAGCTGCGCGAGCAGCAGTTTTCGCGTGGTTTGCGGCCGTGGCAGGAAAAAGCGGCATTCAAGGTTTGGGCGTTTGTGGCGCAACGACCAAGCTTGTATCGCTTGCTGTCACGTATCGGTATCAAGGCCATGGCGTGGTGGGGTAAACGCAAAGGCGGAATTCACAGTTTGCCTGGCGCCAGTGGTTGGACCGATCAACGTGATTTTCCGGTGCCCACCGGAGAAACTTTCTCGAATCTGTATCAGCAACGCAAGAAAAAATAAGTATTATTTTTTCAGCAGGTGCGGTTTACAGTTCATGCGTATGGTGGCTGCGCACTCGGTCACCAGCTCAGGACCTTTGTAAATCAGCCCGGTGTAAATTTGAACCAACTTTGCGCCGGCGCGAACTTTTTCTACTGCATGCTCGCCGCTGGAAATTCCGCCCACGCCGATAATTGGAATGTCATCGCCCAGTTCGGCGTACAAACGTTTGATCACGTGGGTTGATTTCTCCAGTACGGGCGCACCGCTCAAGCCACCTTGCTCGTCGCCATGTGCAAGGTTTGCCACCCTGGTTTTGTCGATCGTGGTGTTGGTCGCAATCACACCGTCAAAGCCGAAATGGATGAGTCGCTTCGCAATGGCGTCGATTTGATCGTCGTCCAGATCGGGCGCAATTTTCAATGCCATGGGTTTGTACAAGCCGTGTTCATCAGACAGTGCTTTTTGTTTTTCTTTCAGAGCGCCCAGCAAAATGTCAAGGCTGTCACCACCTTGCAAATCGCGAAGATTTTTGGTGTTGGGTGAGGAAATATTGACTGTAATGTATGTGGCGTAGGGGTAGATCGCTTCCAGTGCCTTCAAATAATCGTCGGCAGCATTTTCCACTGGGGTAATCGCATTTTTTCCAATGTTGATTCCCAACACGCCTGGGTAGTTACTGGCTTTTACATTTTGTATCAGCGTGTCAACACCTTCATTGTTAAAGCCCATCCGGTTAATCAGCGCATCGGCTTGTGGCAGGCGAAACAGGCGGGGTTGCGGGTTACCAGCTTGTGGCTTGGGGGTCACTGTACCGACTTCGAGAAAACCAAATCCCATTAAACCCAGTTCGCTGATGTAGGCCGCGTCTTTGTCCAGCCCGGCCGCCAGACCCACGCGGTTCGGGAAATCGATCCCCATGACTTTCACAGGGTCGGCCACGGCTTTGGGCGAAAAAAGTTTCAGCAAACCCAGCTTGCGCAACATTTGCAAATTACTGAATGTGACGTGGTGAGCTTTCTCGGGATCGAGCGCAAACAGGGCAGGGCGAACAAGCGAATAGGGCAGCAGCATGGCGGTTCTTAAACACCGGTAAATTGGATGAACAGCCCGCATTGTAACGGGGAATTCAGGACCTTATGGGGCGCTTGGCTCAGGCAGGGGCTGCCACAAATTGTCTTGAAGAATTTCTGCGGAGGAAAAGCGGGCCTTGTAGGCCATTTTCTCGCTTTCTTTGATCCAATAGCCCAAATACAGGTAGGGAAGTTCCAGGTCTCGGCATTGTTCAATTTGCCAAAGCACGCCGTAGACGCCCAGGCCGCTGCGCTCGTCGGGGTCGAAGAAGGTATACACCGAGGACAGGCCATCAGTAAGAATGTCGATGATCGACACCATCATCAATTTACCTTCTGGGTTTCTGAATTCCACCAGGCGTGAATTCACGCGGGTTTGCAACAGAAATTGAGAATACTGCTCGCGACTGTCTTCATCCATTCCGCCGCCATGGTGCCTTGCAGATTGGTATTTCAGGTAAAGCGCGTAATGTTCGGAATTGAAGTGAAGGCGCTGCACGCTTGGTTTCAGGCTGGAAAATGATTTTGACGTGCGGCGTTGACTGCGGTTACTTTGAAATTGTGACACCTTCAGGCGCAGCGGTTTGCACGAGTTACAGCCATCGCAATGGGGTTTGTAGGTAAACAGCCCGCTGCGACGAAAGCCCATGCGCACCAGTTCACTGTACACATCGGCGTTGATCAAATGGCTGGGGGTAGCCACCTGCGATCTGGCCAATCTATTGTCCAGATAGCTGCAGGGATAAGGTGCAGTCGAGTAAAACTGCAATGTGGAGAAGGGCAGTTCCTTAGGTCTGGTCATACGTCCATTTAAGTTCGCGAGGTTCCCAATTCAAGGTGGGCTGAACAATGGAATTCACCATTTCAGTCTCAAACACCTTTCTGCTTACCGTACGGGCCCCCATCGATATCAAGTGTCCGGTGGCTTGCTGGCAATCAATTATGTGCACATTCTGTGATTTTAGCCAATACACAAAATGAGCGAAGGCTACTTTGGAGGCATCGGTTTTCGTGGCAAACATGCTTTCACCGTACACCATCTTGCCCAAGGCTACACAATACAGGCCGCCCACCAATTGATCGCCTTCCCAATATTCCACCGAGTGGGCCAGGCCTCGCTGGTGAAGCACGGTGTATGCGGCAATGACTTCATCTGTGATCCAGGTGCCGTCTTGTCCTGGGCGGGGCGCTGCACAGGCCTGCATGACTGCTGTAAAGGCTGTGTTTAAACGAATTGCGCTACCTGGGGTGCCTTGCATCTTCCGTATGGCTTTTGCCAGTGACCGATGCAGTTTGAATTCAGCGGTGTAAAGCACCGCTCTGGGCGATGTGCTCCACCAAAGTACCGGTTCGCCTTGGGAGTACCAGGGAAATATGCCACGGGCATAACTTGCTTCAAGCCAGTCTGCATTGATCTCCATGCTGGCTGCAAGCAGCCCTGGAGGGTAGTCCAATGCCTGGCTTGTGCCGGGGAATTCGCTTGGTGAGTCTAGCCAGGGAATAGTGGTTTTTGTCATCCGGCCTTGAATTGCGAATCAGTCCAGTCTGTGTGGTCGAATACATCACCTGTATGCAGGGAATAGCGCCCGGCTTTTCTGTCTGCAAAAAACAGGGTGAGTGTTTTAGATACGGTTTTGAAAGCCAGCTCATCCCATGGAATTTCATTTTCTGAAAACAATTTCACATCCAGGCTTTCTTCACCTGCGCAAAAGGTAGAGGTAGGCATCTCGGCGCGGAAAAAGATGTGAACCTGTTCGGCCCGGATTACATCAAACATGGTGAACAGGGGGCCCAGTTCAATTTTGGCGCCAGCTTCTTCCCAGGTTTCTCGTGCTGCGCCCTGGTGCGTGGTTTCGTTCAATTCCATGAAGCCTGCTGGTAGTGTCCAGAAGCCATAACGGGGTTCGATAGCCCGCTTGCAAAGCAGCACCTTGCCCTGATAAGTCGGAATGGTGCCAACTACAATTTTCGGGTTCACGTAGTGAATGGCCCCGCACCCAGGGCAACAGCTGCGTTCGCGGTTATCGCCGTCTGGAATTCGGAGTTCAAGCTGGGTGCCACATGTGCTGCAGTATTTCATTTGTTGTTTGCTTCTTTTTTTTGAAAAAATCACTTGCAGTGTACCCGACAAATATGTGTATAATTCGGGCTGCTCAAATTGCTGAGGCAATGCAGGCAGAAGGCAAAAAGAATTAAAAGTTTTGTTTAAAAAGTATCAGCTGTTTGTTGACAAGTTAAACGAAATAATTAATAATCTCGGTCTTCGCTTCGGGGGTATAGCTCAGCTGGGAGAGCGCTTGCATGGCATGCAAGAGGTCAGCGGTTCGATCCCGCTTACCTCCACCAAAGCACACAGTTTTAGGTCCCCATCGTCTAGAGGCCTAGGACACCGCCCTTTCACGGCGGTAACACCGGTTCGAATCCGGTTGGGGATGCCAAATTTGGCACAAAACGCCTCTAACCCACAGGGTCAGAGGCGTTTTTCATTTACGGCTTCGAGGCGACTATGCGTCCAATCTTGAACAAAGCAGTACTCTTCTCTCTGGTTGTCAGTACCTTGCCTTTCATTCAAGGTTGCGCGGTGGTCAGTGCCACAGCTGGCGCTGCCATTTCAATCACTGGTGCGGTTGTCTCTACGGGTATTAAAGTGACCGGTGCCGTTGTTGAGGCTGGCATTGATGCTGTCAGCGATGACGATGACGATCTCGACGATTAAAATCCCGAATCAAGCTTCAAGTTTTCCTATCGTTTACCCCCGCAACTAGGGGAAATCCGAACTTATTTGCTGCGTCTTGGTCTCGATGTAGGTACTTTCATACGTGATAACCTTTCTCGTCGCATCTGCAGTGGAGCCTGGGGCTTGATCAAACGTCTGTTTTATTTTCTTGTTCTCGTACTTGCACTGGGAGCGGCCTACTCGGTTTCTCAAACCTTGCTGGGCGATCGATCTCAAAATGCGCCGAAGCAGGGCAGCAAAGGCGCTGCGCCCAAAGTATTGGTTGAAGCTGTAAAGCTTGAGTCCACTGGAAGTTCATTTGGTGCTATTGCAACCGGTTGGGCCGACAAGTCTGCCGAGGTGTTTGCAATTGTGGATGAAAAAGTCACGAAAGTGATGTTCAAGCCGCAGCAGAAAGTCAAACAAGGCGATCTGCTTGTTCAGCAGGATGACCGCGAGGAGCAACTTGCGCTACGGCTCGCGGAAGTGCAGCTCAAAAACACCAAAAGTTTGTTGGACCGATACAAGCAGGCTGTAGGCAAGGGAGCTGTGCCCCAAACCCAGGTTGATTCAGCACAAGCTGATTACGAGGCTGCTCAAGTTGCCGTTGATCAGGCCAAGCTGGCCATTTCCAATCATCAAATTCGAGCGCCATTTGCTGGCGTTGTCGGAATTACCGATATTGATCCAGGCCAGCGGATTGGACCTGGTGTCTTAATTACCGGTGTAGATTCCCGTGAAATTATTTACATTGATTTCGAAGTTCCAGAGGCATTGGTGGGCCAGCTAAGTGCCCTTGCTATGGAACAAATCGAGGTTGTGGCAACCACCCCCTCGGTGCCTGGCCAGAAATTCAAAACGCGTGTTGTTGCCTTGGACAGCCGTCTGAATGCCGAAAAACGTTCGCTGAGGGTTCGGGCAAATATCAGCAACCCCGACGATTTACTGCGCCCCGGAATGTCCTTTGCTGTGCAAATGGCAGTCAAGGGACAAATGCTGGCGTCGGTGCCTGAAATTGCTCTGCAGTGGGATCGGGAAGGATCCTATGTCTGGATGATCCGCGATGGTAAGGCGGACCGTGAGAATGTGCGTGTGGCTGATCGCCGACAGGGTCGGGTGTTTCTCGAAGGCAATATCACGGAAGGTGAAATTGTTGTCGTAGAAGGTGGCTTGCGGCTTGCAGAAGGTGTCGGAGTCGAGCAGGTTGAGGACCCATTGCGATGAGTCGCGCAACGGACGGTTTAACCGCACTGGGGCTGAAAAGGCCAGTGCTGGTCGTGGTGCTGAATCTGTTGATCATGCTCGCCGGCATTGTCAGCATTTTCGGCGTCGAGGTGAGGGAGTTGCCTGACATCGACCGACCCGTAGTTGTTGTTCGTGCAGTTTACCAGGGCGCATCGCCCACCACGATGGATGCCGAGGTGACGTCCAAGGTGGAAGGGGCTGTTGCACGTGTCTCCGGGGTGCTGCGTATTCAAAGCTCGAGCGAGGAAAACAATATGCGGGTGCGCATGGAGTTTTCACCGGATATCGATGTCAACGTAGCCGCCAACGACGTGCGTGAGGCTGTTAGTCGAATTACCAACCAATTGCCGGAAAACCTCGATCAACTTTTGGTGATCAAGGCTGACGACGATGCTCGGCCCGTGGTTCAGCTTGCCGTGTACAGCAACACCTTGGCCATACAGGATCTTGCTGAACGCGTTGAGCGTGATTTGGTGCCTGCCTTTGTGTCAATTGATGGCGTTGCAGATGTTCCGTTGAATGGCAGTCAACCCCGTGTGCTGCGGGTGCTTCTGGACCCTGCAAAGCTGGCCCGCTATGGCATGGTGGCCACCGACGTGCTCAGTAGTCTGGAGACCATGAACCTGGATGTCCCGGCAGGCAGTTATTTGTCAGGCAAACAAGAGCTGTTGGTGCGTGCAAATGCCTCCACCATTGACACTGAAGCCATTAATTCCATATTGATCAAAAATGGCGTACGGGTTCGCGATGTGGCCGAGGTTTATTACGGCCCCATGTCGGCTGAATCGTACTCACTGTTGAACGGGCGTGCCGTGATCGGTATGGGTGTTTTGCGGCAGGCTGGCGGCAACACCATTGCGATCGCCAGCGATGTGAAAAAACGGATGGCGCAGATCAATGCGCAGTCCAAGGACCTGCAAGTCATCGTGATTTCCGACGATTCAGTATTCATTAAAGGTGCATTGCAAGAAGTACTGATGTCGCTGATGTTTGCCGTTGTGGTGGTGTTGATTGTTATTGCTGTGTTTTTAGGGCAGTGGAAGGCGGTGCTCATTCCTGCAGTCACCATGCCTGTCTCGCTGGTGGGCACTTTGGCGGCGATCTGGTTGGCAGGTTTTTCGGTCAATATGCTGACTCTTCTTGCCTTGGTGCTGGCCACCGGACTGATTGTCGATGATGCCATTGTGGTGCTCGAGAATATTCAACGCCGCAAGAAACTGGGTGAAAGCATCACGGTGGCTTCTTTGCTGGGAACGAAACAGGTTTTCTTTGCTGTCATTGCAACCACTGCCTCTTTGGTGGCGGTATTTTTGCCAATTGCTTTTTTGCCCGGCGAAACAGGTCGTCTGTTTCGGGAGTTCGGCATGGTGTTGTCGATGGCGGTCATCATCAGTACTTTTGTTGCATTGAGCCTGTGCCCCATGCTGGCTTCAAAACTCCTGAAAGAAGACGCGCCTTCTACCGGTCAAGTCGCTCGTTTGATGGGTCATCTTCAAGCGTTCGGAGATCGAATTGCAAATGCATATTTCCGTACCCTTGATGGTTTCTTGCATCACAGACTGGTTTTTTTGTTGGTATTTCTCGGCGTCGCACTTGCTGGTGGATTAACGTTTACTCTGCTGAATCAAGAACTGGTACCCCCAGAGGACAGGGGGCGATTGATCGTTGATTTTACCGGGCCCGATGGTGCCTCACTCGAATACAGCGGAAGACAAGGGCAAATTGCCGAGAACATCATGAGACCCTATCAAGAGCAGGGACTCATCACTGATATGTTCACGATTGTTGGCCGATACGACAAGAATCGCGTGGCCATTCAGGCCAATTTGGCTGACTGGAGCGAGCGCGACACAAGCCAACAAGAACTTGCAGCCAAATTGAGCAAAGAGCTTTCGAGTATCCCGGGTGCACAGGTGCGTTTCCGGAATGAAAGCAGCTTGAACATTCGTGGTGGCGGTGGCGGCTTGCAAATCGCCTTGTTGGGCGATGATTACGATGTGCTGGCCAACAATGCAGACTTGTTGGCAGAAGCCTTGCTCAAGCAGATTGATGCGGTTCAGGACGTTCGCGTTCAGTACGATACTTCGCAGCCCGAGCTGGGCTTTGAAATTAATCGCGAGAAAGCCAGCGACTTACAGGTGCCTGTAAGCCGGGTTACCCAAACTTTGCAAATTATGGCTGACGAATACCAGTTGCTTGATTTAAGTGTGGGGGATCAGGCTGTGCCCGTAATGCTGGATTCCAGCAATGGCAGCTTGAATTCTCCCTTTGATTTGCTGAACATTTATACCAGCAGTGAAACAGGCCAGCTTGTGCCACTGGCCTCGATGATTAACGTACAAGAACGCGGAGTGGCCGCTGAATTGGACCGCCATGCCCAGCGCAGGGCGGTGGAATTGAATATCGGCATTCCACCGGGTACCGATTTGGGCACCACGATGCAACAAATCCGCGCGGTCGCGGATGCTACGCTGCCATCGACATCGACTTTAATTTTTCTTGGCGAAGCAGCCACGCTGGAGGAATCCTCCAATGAAATGCTGATCACTTTCGCTGTTGCACTCATTGTGGTGTTCCTCGTGTTGGCAGCTCAATTTGAAAGTGTGGGCAGTGCTTTGGTGGTGATGTTCACTGTGCCATTCGGGCTTGCCGCAGCGGTGTTTGCCTTGCTGATTACCAATCAATCGCTGAATCTGTTTAGTCAAATTGGCTTGGTGCTGCTCATTGGTTTGATGACTAAAAATGCGATTTTGCTGGTTGAACTGATGGACCAGCTTCGCGATGAAGGACACAGCATTGACTCGGCCATTCGGGAGGGTGCACGCATGCGGCTTCGCCCGATTGCGATGACCGTGCTATCCACTTTATTGGGCGTACTTCCTTTGGTTTTAATGTCAGGTCCCGGGGCCGAAGCGCGTGAAGCCATTGCCTGGGTGGTGTTGGGTGGTTTGGGGCTTTCCACTTTATTTACGCTTTATCTTGCTCCGATGGGCTACAGCTTTATCGCGCCTTTCATGAAACCAAGGGCACACGCCGCAGAATTGCTCGACAAAGAAATTGAAGCTTATGAAACCAGTTTGAAAAAAGGCGAGGTGGACGTATGAAGCGCACCGCCTGGATACTCAAGCTGACATCGACCCTTGCGTTGTTATCGGCTTGTGCAAGCGCACCGCCTGATTTACCCAAGTCTGAAACCAGGCCACCGGAAAAATTTGTAGCACAGGATATTCTGCAAAATTTGAGCAGCGTTCAAGACGTTGGAATTGCTGGTGTTCGGTGGTGGGAAGGATTCAACGATCCTGTATTAAATCAGCTCGTCAACACCAGCATTGACAACAATTTTCAAATCGCAGCTGCGGCAGCGCGCGTTAAAGAGGCCCGTGCCTTGCTGGAATTTAGCGAAGCAGGGGATTCCCTCTTGGTCGAGCTGGATGCAGAGGTCAGCGGCCAGAAATCAGATCGAAACAACAGCACTTCCAGTAACAATGCTCGCGATGAACGCCGTAACTTGTTGGGTCTCGGTTTTACTTTGCCACTTGATCTGGCAGGTCGGGTTGAGCAAGAAGTACGTGCGGCAGCTGCAAACCTTTTGGCTGAACAGGCAGGTTTGCGAGCCCAGATCATCGCAACCAGTACTGCTGTTGCCCAAGAGTACTTGAGCTTGCGTGGCAATCAGAAACAATTGGCGATGTTGAAGGAATCGGTCGAGCTACAGGAAAAAACATTGGCAATTGTTCAAGCCAGATTTGAAAGTGGTTTGTCACCCGAGCTCGATGTAAGGCGCGCAGAAACATCGGTGGAGAATTTAAGAGCAAGCATTGCTCCTCTGCAACGGGCTTTGCAAGATTCTCGTCACCGCTTGGCAACCTTGAGCGGTCAATTTCCCGGTGCTTATGAACAATTGTTAAGGCCAGAGGGCAATTTGCCTGAATATCGATTGGGTATTCCCGTCAGCGTGCCGTTCCAAGTCATTCAAGCCAGACCCGATGTTCAATTGGCGCAAGCGAGATTTTCCCAGGCCGCCGCTGAGGTTGGCGTGGCGCAAGCGGATTTTTATCCCAGCATTGAATTGATGGCCAATATTCAGATTGGAAGCACCGCCATCAATTCAAACCCTGCGACCAGCCTGCTGATCGGCTCTTTGGCTGCCGCATTGAACCAGGTGGTGTATGACGGTGGTGCCAGAAATGCCAGGCTGAATGCAGCGTTGGCCCGCGCCGAAGGCGCTTTGGCCGAGTATGAGCAGGTACTTCGGGTGGTTACACAAGAGGTTGAGAACGCATTAACTGCCATCGACGCCTCAACGTCCCGGCAAACAGCGCTAGGCAAGGCCGTGGTATCAAGTAAACGGAGTTTTGAGCAAGCCGATGCCCTTTACCAATTGGGCTTGATCAGCTTTCTGGACGTGGTGGACGCACAGCGCGTTTATGCCAACGCCGAACAGGCATTGGCTACGGAACAAACCAATTACGCAACATTGATTGCTGGTTTATTCCGAGCACTGGGTGTGCAATCCTGATTAAAACCGCTCGGTAATGCCGACACCAAAAAAGTGAGTATCCAGTTGCACATTGCCTCGAAAGTCGCCACCGCGAACTTCAGGTGGTGTAATGCTTTTGTTGTTTCCAACCGGTGCCGGGTCAGTGTCCAGTTTTTGGTAAGCAAAGTGAATGCTGGTGTCGCGGCTTAAATCGAACTGCCCGCCAAACGCAAAATATTGTCGATCACTGTCAGGCAAAATCGTGATTCTGGTTTCATCGTCAATGACGCTGTTTTCAATCGCGTAACCCGCACGCAGTGTTAGCCTTTTGTAAAGCTTGTAATTCAAACCAACCCGGTACGATTCTGCAGCCACAAAATTTTGCGGAATATTTTCCAGTGTTCGTCCATTGCTTTCGCGCACAAAATTCAAAGTGGTCACCGAGAAATCCTGGCGCGTATACGTGGCCATTAAATCCAGTTTGGGCGTGGCATGGTGAAACACAGAAAGCCGCAATTCATCGGGTAAGGTAATTTCCTGTTTGATGATTTGTTCGGGTGCCAAGTCACCGGCTGCCTGAGGACCGTTTACACCCAGTGCCCCAAATGCAAGATTGTTGATCAGGCTGTCGCTGTTAAGGAATGCGCGAAAGGCTGCCTGTTCAGGCGAGTCGTCCAGTTTAAATTTACCGCGATTGCCCGTAAATTCAGTTTTTGGCCGATAGGAAATGCCCACACGGGTGTTTTCAGTGGGCTCCCACAAACCACCCAACTGCGCGTTAAATGCCCAGCCAAACATGCGCAGGCCCGCGTTACTCTCGCCGGGAATGGGTGGTGCCCCAATCAATGCACCGGCAGGCCCCTCAATCAGCGCGGCGGAGCCAGGTGCCAAGGCCTCAACAGCTTCGCGATAATTCAGTTTTAACTTGATGGACTGAAAGTAGCGCTCATATGAGCCATTCAAACCCCAGGAAAGAGTGGGGCTTAATTTGTAACCAAATCCAAGATTCAGTCGTGTTACTTTGAAGTCAATGTCGCGACCCTGGTTGCGTCCCGGGAAATTTTCATCGTAATGAATCACCAAACCATGTGAAGCTGAAGCACCAAAGCCCATGACCAGTTTTTCATTGATCGGAATGGCAATAAACAGGTTGGGGGCCAAAGCAGCGGCATCGTAGCCGTCTTTGCGGCTGAATACCTGGCCGTTTTGACCTTGCGGCGCTCCGGAGTCGGCGCCGTCATTATTCTGGGTCGAGGTGTAATCAGTCCCAATCGCGATCACTGCCGCACCTTGGGTTAATTCAGCGCGTTTAAACCTTGTCAGTGCTGCCGGGTTGGCAAACAACACCGATGCATCACCGGCCTCTGCGGCTTGACCGGCAGAGGCATTTCCCATCGCACTGATACTGGTGGCGTCAAAAGCAGTACCACCCGCTTGGGCGGAAGTCCCGTAGGCCAAGCCGAACAAAGTGGCAGCGGCCACACGGGTCAATGGAAAAAGGAAATCCGTCCTTCGTGAAGAAGAATGCATTGCTGTTGTCTCCGGTATTTTGGTCAGTTCACTTGCAAGAGGTGGTAGCTCGAAGTAGTGACTTTTATGTAGTCATTTCAGTGTATCACCAAAGCTGAAAAATGTTACTTTCAGGTATTGAAGTAGATTGGATACTCTAAAGGATGGCCTTGGCCTTGATTCTAGGGCGAAAACGTGTAGTTCACCCACAGTGGGGTTAGTCCAATCTTGCAATTCAGTAAAACTCAAGATGACCGTTAATTGAAGTAAGTAAATTTCTGTATTGAAGGGGTGTGTCATGGCACTTATTGGCTCAAAACAGCTGGCTTTGATGGCCCTTGCCCTGATGACAGGTTGCTTCTACCTGGGGGTGCTTGGTGCCGCTGAGCCGCTTGCCTTGAAGGTGAGCGAAAAACTTGGCAATCGAATGCTGGCTCCCGCCAATACGGTTGATCGAGAAAAACCCATGCCGGGATTGTTGGGCAAAGTCAGTTTATTCAGGGGAGTTGCGGTGGATGAAGGGGTAGTTATCCCCTCGAACCTGAACACAAGCAAAACAGGTTTGGCTGTGTCAGCAGCAAAGCCAGAGTCCTTAATCAAGGCAATTTACGGTGGTCTGCAAGTGTCACTTCAAGAGAACCTGAGCCTTGTTTACACACCGGGCCGATTGTCCAGCACCACATTGAACAGCGAAAGTCAGGGTTTGTATTTGCTCACCAATCGCGGTGGTTTGGCGAACTGGTTTTTCGGTGTTGAATCCAGTTCTTATTCCACCACGGCGGATTCACGCCAAGTTTCGAATTCAGCGAAATTCGGCGTCATTGTCAGTCTGAATTAGTTTCTTACTGAACGGTTTCGCCGTGGCGACCCAGGCCTTCCTTGAAGGCAGTTGCGCCTTCAACTGTTTCGCCCGATGTCAGGGTATTCAAACCGAATTCAAACTCTTCCTCCAGCGCTTCACGTTCACCGAATCCCCATTGAGTCAGCACGCTTTGCCTGTCGTTGCGCATGCAGGTTTGTGGATGTTTGCTCAACAGGCTGGCCAATTCAATGGCGCCTTCCAGTGCGGTTCTTTCTTTTTCAAAGCGGTTGGCCAAGCCCCACGAGAAGGCCTCGGCTGCATCGACCGGGCGACCAGTCAAAATCATGTCCATGGCACGGCTTTGGCCGATTAACCGAGGCAAACGCACGGTGCCGCCATCAATCAACGGCACACCGAAACGTCGACAAAACACACCAAATACTGCAGTGCTGTCGGCAACCCGCATATCACACCACGCAGCCAATTCAAGTCCACCTGCCACACAGTAGCCAGACACTGCGGCGATAACGGGTTTGCTCAATTCCATGCGGCTTATTCCCATGGGGCCAGCACCATGTCTTTCCATGCGGTTTACGCGGCTTGGATCACCCGATGCAACTGCTTTTAAGTCTGCACCTGCGCAAAAATTGCCACCCTCGCCAGTCAGAATAGCCACGCGTGCTACCGCATTGGTTTCAAATGATTGAAACGCTTTTTCAAGTTGATCAGCGGTGTATCGATCGACGCAGTTACGAGCCTCTGCTCGATTGATGGAAATTTTCCAGATCTCGCCTTGCTGTAAGATCTCTATGTTGACGGGTTCTTCTGACTTGTTGTCCATCATGCGCCCTTTGTTAGATTTTGAATTGAACACAGCCATCAGCATACCGCGAGTTAAGTCGCCGCGGCTGCCTGCGCGTTTGGTGAGCACCAGAACAGGACTTTATTTTGAATGGGGCATGAGAGCACGTGCCAAACTGGCTGAATCCTGTCGGGTTGTTTTGACGGACGAGGCGGCATGGAACTTGAAATCGGATTTGATGCGATCGGTTTGGCAAGCCCCACCGAGTATTCAGATTCCAGGTGATTTGCAGGACTCTGAATTGTGTTTTCCGCTTGCTGCTGCCAGCCTGAACGACATTCAACGAGCCTGGACAAGTGCAATTCGAAGACGCTATGGCAGCCATGTTCTTAAACTCGTCTTGCGCATCGTACCCAAACACACCACCTTGCTGGATTTAAGCCAGGTGGCTGCATTTAAAACCGTGCTTCAGAACAGGTTAAGTGAAAATCTGGCATTGGCACCCTTGCTTGCTCAAGACCGCGGCATGTGGAGCAATTTACCGAACTGGCAACTGGTTAAGAACCGAATGTTGGCACAAGGCATGAGCCAGCAAACCTGGCGTTGGTTGACGCATCAAAAAACCGCCTACATTGCGCGAGTTAATTGGGGGCAGCTAAGTCACTTGAGCTGGGTGAATTTTCATGCCGCTTTAGACCGCTCAATTCCGATTTCCTGGGTGGACAAGCAAACTGCCGCGTTGATGGGTTTTGGTGGGCTAAGTACCTGGCTTAGGCGCAATCACGAAAATTTGGGTTCTGTTGCCGCTTTGAATGTTTTGCGCGGAGTCAGGTTGGCCTTGGAGCGACGCGAGAGTAATTTCAAGCTTGAGCACCGAAGGGAACTTGAGCAGGAAGAATTTCCCTTGATTGCGGATTGGTTGCTCGGAAGCGCTGCCAGCGCTACCAAACGCCCAGTCATCATTTCAAGAAACTGGACGTATGACACTTTAATGGCTCGTCAGGCGCATTGGCATTTGGTCGAACTGGATTTGGATTTTGGGCGACAAAATGTATTTTGGCCCGAAATTCTGGGTATGGGCAGCTTGGGTGAAAACATTGAGTTTATTGAATTGAACTCGTTGAATGCACTGCTGAATGAAGCCAAAAAAATGCACCATTGCGTGCCGTCCTACATTGATCGCTGCATGGCTGGCGATATTTGTATTTTTCATCTTCAAATTAAAGGCCACAGCCCACAACGTGGCACGCTGGAGTTAAGGCGGATTGGCGCCAATGGATGGCAAATCAGTCAATTAAAAGGACCTTGCAATGCACCTGTTTCAAGTCAGTTGTGGAGCGCAGCGTACCTATTGATAAGCCGTGCAAATTAGCATTGCTACACGGCAATTCAAGCGGCCTGATTTTGTCGACCTGCATAGGCCTGTTCGGCTTCACGAAGCGCTTTTTTGGCTTTTGCTGAAAATTCGGCGATCGAAATATCGTGCGCTTGAAAAATGATCATGCGAGCATACAGCTCAGCCAAACAGGCTGCTTGTGGACACAGTGTCATGGTGTCTCTTGAGGACGGGTATTTTGAGCGCCAATAGTTGATTGCGCGTTCCAGTTCAATAATCGAAATCAGTTGTTGCGCTTGCGCTGGCATAGGTACACCTGCTTGGTTATTACTGGGGTCAAGTATAAACCAAAAAAGCTGTTTATATATACAGTAAAAGATTAAAGCACGCGCTTTAAGAAATTGGCTATTTCAACCACCTCTTCACCGCAAACAGAATGGGCCATGGGGTAGGTGTGCCATTGAATGTCCATGTTTTTGCTTTGCAGCAGTTTCACGGCTTTTTCCCCGCGCTCGATCAACACAATGTTGTCTTGTTCACCATGAGCGGCCAACACAGGAATACTCAAACTGTCTGGGTTCAATTCAGAATCCAGTGTGTTTTCGCAAGGCAGGTAAGTTGACAAGGCGATCAATCCTGCCAATTTGTGTGTCGTGCGCAAACCCACCTGGTAAGCAATTGCACCACCTTGAGAAAAACCAGCCAGTACAATTTTTTCAGGCGTAAAACCCAGGGCGATTTGATCGTTGATCAATCGTTCTACTGTGGCCTGGCTTTGCCGTATGCCACCTTCATCTTCCTGGCGTTGCAGGTCAACGTTTTTAATGTCGTACCATGCACGCATTACGTAACCACCGTTGATGCTCACCGGAATTTTCGGCGCGTGTGGAAATACAAATCGTGTGCTCGGCAAACCCATTTGCTCAAGTTCTTTGACAATGGGTACGAAGTCGTAACCATCTGCACCCAAGCCATGCAGCCAAATCACGCAAGCAGTGGGTTTCGGGCCAGTTTCAACAACAACACATTCAATATTCGGGTTTGAATCCAGGTTCACGGTGTACTTCCTTCTGCGGATTAGCCTTCGGCAGGCTTTCGTAGGGCCGACTTGGGCCGAAATGCTTTGATTACCGCTTCATTGGTTTCCATGTACGGACCACCAATCAAATCGATGCAATAGGGAACAGCCGCGAAAATGCCTTTCACCAGGCTATTGCCTTCCTTGTCTTTTAAACCTTCCAGGGTTTCAGCAATGGCCTTGGGTTGGCCCGGTAAATTCAAAATAAGACTTTCACCACGAATTACGGCTACTTGCCTCGACAAAATCGCTGTGGGTACAAAGTGCAGGCTGATCTGGCGCATTTGCTCGCCAAAGCCAGGCATTTCCTTGTGCGCCACTGCCAGGGTCGCTTCCGGAGTAACGTCGCGTTTGGCAGGGCCTGTGCCACCCGTGGTGCAAATCAAATTGCAGCGGTGCTCATCAGCCAGATTTTTCAAGGCATTTTCAATGTCGGCTTGTTCGTCGGGAATAAGTACCTCAACAAACTCAATTGGATTGAGCAGGGCATTTTGCAACCAGGTTTTCAGGCTGGGGATGCCTTGGTCTTGGTAAACCCCTGCCGAGGCACGGTCACTCACCGACACCAACCCAATTTTTACCGCGTCAACACTCATGCTTCGTCTTCCTCGGCTTTTTCTTCGATCAAACGGTAAATGATCTGAAACAACTGGCGGAAATTTCTCGGCGCTTTTTTCGCAGCGCGTTCTTGCACCGCTTGCCGAATGATCGGGTTCAGGTTTTCACGGGCTGCGGCGGGGTAGCTTTCGATGAACGTGGCCAGCAGGCTGGGGTCTTCAATCAAGCGATCGCGCCATTGCTCTGCAGCGTGCAGGTGCAACACCTTGAGTTTTTGTTCCACGGTTTCGCCATTGACCCACGCTTGAATGTCTTCATGCTCTTCATCGCGCATCAACTTACCGATGAATTGCATTTGACGTTTTTTGGCGCCAAATGACTTGCACTTGTGAAATTCTGCGATCTCGAGAAGCAGGCGTTCGCCGATCGGTGCCCGTTTGACTTTGTCGTAGGGCATTTCGCACAGGGTTTTGCCCAAATCCTGCAGGGCCAGCATGTCTCGCTTCACCGATGACTTGCTGGGGCGATCATATTCTTCAAACTCGCCCTGTTTTTCGTTTTCTGGTTCCATGGGCTGTATATTAGCCATTTTTAGCAGCATTTTTCGCAGGGCAATATGGGCTTTAGCTTTAAATCCGAGACATTTCAGGAATTAACCGAATACGCATTGAAAAAAGCCAAATCGCTGGGGGCCACCGATTGTGCGGTGGATATCAGCGAAGCAGTGGGTCAATCGGTCAGCGTGCGCATGGGTGAAATCGAAACCATTGAGCACACGCGCGACAAAAGCTTTGGTGTCAGTGTATTTAAGGGGAAGAAACGGGGCAATGCCTCCTCGTCCGATTTTTCTCTGGAAGCGATTGATTCTGCCATTCGCGCGGCCTTGGACATTGCCAAGTACACGGCAGCGGATAAATTCGCGGGCCTGCCTGATGAAGAGAATATTTCCAAGCGTCATCGCGACCTTGATTTGTACTATCCGTGGAGCTTAAGCACCGCCAAAGCGGTTGAAAAGGCTTTAACGATGGAGCAGGCGGCGTTTGATGTCAGCAAGCAGATTCGAAATTCCGACGGCGCCAATGTTTCCAGTGAATCAGGTCATTTTTTTGCGGCCAACAGCAAGGGCTTCAAGGGCGGTTATCCCTATTCACGCCATTCACTGTCGGTGTCGCCAATTGCACAAGCGAAGAAGTCCAAACACAGTCCCATGCAGCGCGACTTCTGGTATTCCTCCGAGCGCAAAGCCAAAGACCTGGCCAAACCTGCCAAAATTGGCGCCTATGCAGCACAGCGCGCCTTGGCGCGTCTGGGCTCAAAGCCCATTACCACGCGCAACTGTCCGGTTATTTTTGAGGCACCCATTGCGGCAAGTTTGGTGAGCCATTATGTGGGCGCTGTATCGGGCTCATCGCTTTATCGCAAAACCAGCTTTTTGCTGAATTCACTGGGCAAGCAGGTTTGGGCGCCGCATATCACGATCAAGGAAGACCCGTTCATTGAAGGTGCACATGGCAGCTCGCCTTTCGATGAAGAAGGTGTGAAAGTGAAGGCGCGCACCGTGGTCAAAAAAGGTGCGTGTAATGGTTATTTCCTTTCAAGTTATTCGGCCCGCAAATTGGGCATGGAAACCACGGGCAATGCCGGCGGCACTCACAACCTTATTCTCAGCTCCACCAAAACAGTCTCGGGTGGCCTTGATGCATTGCTTAAAACCATGGGCACCGGTTTGTTGGTCACCGAAATGATGGGGCAGGGTGTGAATGGTGTCACTGGCGATTATTCTCGCGGTGCATTTGGTTATTGGGTGGAGAACGGCATTATTGTTCACCCGGTTGAAGAAATTACGATTGCCGGCAATTTGAAAGACATGTTGGCCAATATTGTGGCTGTGGGTGACGATGCCTATTGGCGCGGCAGCAAACATGTTGGCAGCATCTTGATTGAATCCATGACCGTTGCAGGGAATTAAGAAAAAAGGAGACAAAGCAATGGAACGTCGTTCCTTTCTCAAAAAGGCAGGTTTGGGGGCTGCTGCCGCCACCGCAGCCGCTTCAGGAACAGCGGCATTGGCTGCAGATGGCCCAAGCGTGCGCTGGAGACTAACATCCAGCTTCCCCAAAAGCCTTGATGCCTTGTGGGGTGCCTCCCCACAGTTGGCCAAACGCGTGTCTGAATTGACTGGTGGCAAATTTGACATTCGCCCATTCGCGGCGGGTGAAATTGTGCCGGGTTTGCAGGTGCTTGATGCGGTACAGCGTGGCACCGTAGAGTGCGGCCACACAGCGGGTTACTACTACGTTGGCAAAGACGCGACATTCGCATTTGAGGCTGGCTTGCCCTTCGGCTTGACCGCACGCCAACAAAACGCCTGGCTTTATCATGGTGGTGGCTTGCAAATGACCCGAGACTTTCTGAAGGGTTACAACATCGTTAATTTTCCTGGGGGTAACACCGGCACGCAAATGGGCGGCT
Source organism: Limnobacter sp. (assembly GCF_043511195.1). Classification (NCBI taxonomy): domain Bacteria; kingdom Pseudomonadati; phylum Pseudomonadota; class Betaproteobacteria; order Burkholderiales; family Burkholderiaceae; genus Limnobacter; species Limnobacter sp. Next base: position 2,218,537 of record NZ_CP121330.1, read on the forward strand.
GGTGGCGCAAGGAAGTAAAAAGCCTGAACGACCTGAAAGGTTTGAAAGTTCGAATTCCCGGGTTTGGCGGCAAGATCATGGCGGCGCTGGGTGCCGTACCACAGACCATTGCAGGCGGTGACATTTATCCCGCTCTGGAGAAGGGCACCATTGATGCAGCGGAGTGGGTGGGGCCTTATGACGATGAAAAGTTGGGCTTCCAGAAAGTGGCCAAGTTTTACTACTACCCCGGCTTTTGGGAGCCAGGCCCTTCCTTGAGCTTTTACATTAATCTGGATGCTTGGAACAATTTGCCGAAAGCTTATCAGGCGGCATTCGAAGTAGCGGCCGCTGAAGTCAACGTGATGATGACAGCCGAATACGACGCCAAAAACCCAGCCGCACTGAATCGTTTGATTCAAGGTGGTGCCCAGCTTCGGATTTATCCGCGCGACATTCTGGATGCGGCCTACAAAGAAGCTGAAAAGCTTTATGCCGACGAATCAAGCAACAATCCGAAATTCAAGAAAATTTTTGCCTCCTGGAATCGTTTCCGAAATGACCAGAACAACTGGTTTCGGGTTGCAGAGAATTCCATGGCGTCGTACATACCCAGATCGAAGTAAGTTTTTGACCTACGCAAGTGGGGTCAGATATAAAGAGCGGCTGACTGGCCGCTCTTTTTCGTTTAATGGAACCAAAAGCCTGGCGCAAGTCACCCAACGCAGTGTCGCCCCTATCGGGGTTGTTCGCACTTCTTTTGGCTGTCGTAATGAATGGCAAGGGCACTATTCACTTCTGAACGACAGTTTCTGACACTTGACTTGTATGGGACAAATTTATGTCGACTCCTAATCAGCTACGCGTATTTATTATTGACGATCATCCAATCATTGCAATGGCCTTGCGCGACATCATGAATTCGCGCTACACCGACCTGGAAGTCAAGCTTTTCAGCCGGATTGGGCCCGCGCTGGAACACAGCCGGTTCGAGCAACCTGACCTTGTGCTTCTCGACTTGGGTTTGCCCGACATGACTCCCGAGAAGGTGCTGGAAACAGCCCTTGAAACTTTTGATTACAGCCGCACGCTGGTGATCTCCGGGAACGAGGAAATTCTCGGCGATATGGCTGATGAATATCCAGAAACCGAATTCGTATCGAAGGGCATTACCCAAGACCGTGTGCTGAGCGTGCTCGACAGCATGGTATTGCGTTTGCGTCGAAACAACTGGACTGATCAAATCAGTCAAAAAACGCAGCATGCCAGCGGATTTACGATTGGACAAAGAATGGCTCGAATTACCGAGCGACAAGTGTCTGTGCTGTACCGAATCGCCAAGGGCGAATCCAATCATGAAATTGCCCAGAATTTGGGACTGTCGCCTGAAACGGTGAAAACGCATGTCCGCAGTATTTTGGCGCGCTTGAATGCCAGAAACCGACTGGAAGCGGCCATGCTGTATCGCGCTTGGCAGGAACAGAAAACCGATGAGGTTTATTCCGATTAAGCCGCGCCCAATGAGACAAATCAATCGGCTTAGCGCATGGGTACAACAACACTACGATGCTTGTTTGTTGGCTTCATTGTGCTTGTTGCCCTTGTCTTTTCAGTTGTTGGGCCTGGACACAGGCGCTCAATCCCAACTGGCGTATATCGCTTTTATTAGCGGCTGTTTGCTCAATGCCAAGGTGTCTTGCAGGCGTGCGTTTCGGGTACCGCCCACCGAGAAACTTTGGTTTTTGGTGTTTGCGTCCGCTTTCGGTGGTTGGGTATTGTCATTGAATTGGCACCATCTTAGTTTTGCGGTGTTGTGTTGGGTTACGCCATTTACTTTGCTGGCAGTTTTACTCGAAAGGCAGCACAGGTACAGCATTGCAAAACAACGCATTCAAAACAGGCGAACGCAGCAAGCCCGTTGGCGCAATGCCAAGCATGGTGTACTCAGTGAGTGGAAAGACCGCTTGCGCTGGCTTGCGGGTGTGCAGCACGACATGCGTCAGCCATTGCACGCATTGGGTTTGCTGGTTGGGCACCCTTCGCTGGACACTTATCATCAACATACGGCTTCCAATCAGGTTATTCGTCAAATGACCAGTTGTCAGCGTTGGCTTCACGACCTGGCCGAAAACATGTTGGAGGCCACCAGGCTTGAGCTCGGTGAGCAACGTGAAAAGCGGATTGAAAGTATTTCGAGCACCGAGCTTTGCAAGTCGCTCGAGGGCTGGATGGGGCAGTTGGCTGAAACCAAAGGATTGACCTTCGAGGTGGATGTTGAGGAGTTCCTGATTCACACTGATGCGCGGCGATTGAAACGTGTCATGGGGAATCTGGTATTTAACGCCGTAGAACATACACTTGAGGGTGGCGTGGCTTTTTCGTATCGACGCCATGGTGGCATTCACCGTTTTACCGTGACAGATTCAGGCCCAGGTCTTCAAGAAGACATATTGCAGCATCAGGCTGCCAGGTACTCTACCTTCGGTAGCGATCTTCCGAAAACTGGCATAGGTTTGTACGTGGTTAAACGCCTTTGTCAGGAAATGGAATGGAATTTGTCGATGTGCAATGTCAAAGAGGGCGGCACGGTGTTTGTGCTTGAACTCGCCGATCGAATTTCAAGCAAGGCTGAGGTTGTGGGGTTGGGCTCTAAAAGAGCCGGCTAATTTGATACAAGTCAGCCTGAGTCTATTCGCTGAAGCTTGGAACAAAAGGTTGTTGATCTGCCGGATCGTTTCCACCCCCGTAGTTTTGTGCAGGCAACTTAAGCTGCAACGGGGTGTCTTGGTACTTCACTTTTTCTTCTTGGCTTACCAGTTGGGGATACGCAAAAATAAGGACGACCATCACCAACTGCAAGGCGATGAAGGGCAATGACCCCTTGTAAATTTCAACTGTTTTGATGATTTTTGGTGTTACTGATTTCAAGTAAAACAGGGAGAAGCCGAAAGGTGGTGTCAGGAAAGAGGTTTGCATATTCATTGCGATCATGACTCCGAACCACACCAGGTCGATGCCAAGTTTGTCAGCCACAGGCACCAGCAATGGAATCACGATAAAAGCGATTTCAAAAAAATCAAGAAAGAAACCCAACACAAAAATCAGGATTTGAACGGCAATCAGAAAGCCCAGCTCGCCACCAGGCAAATCTCCCATTAAATGCTCCACCCAAATGTCGCCTTCAATGGCCCTGAATGTCAGGCCAAATACGGTCGAGCCGATCAAGATAAACAAGACAAAGCAAGATAATTTGGTTGTAGAGTCGATGGCTTGTTTTAGCAATGCCAAGTTCAGGCGTTTTTTTGAGGCTGCAATCAACAGCGCGCCGACAGCACCCATGGCGCCGCCTTCAGTAGGGGTGGCAATGCCAAGGAAAATGGTACCCAACACCAGAAAAATCAAAGCCAATGGAGGGAACAGAACAAATACCACGGCTTTGAGTATGCGCAATCCCGAGTTGTCTTGGCTCAGGTAGCAGGCCTCTGGCGGCAAAGCGGGCAGTGCGTTTTTTTGAAGACGGGTAATTACAAACACATAGCCAAGGTAAAGCATTACAAGCAGCAGGGCGGGAACCAAGGCCCCTTGGTACATTGCCCCTACGGAAACCCCCAGTTGATCGGCCATGACGATGAGTACCAAAGAGGGCGGAAGAATTTGCGCCAAAGTACCGGATGCCGCGATGACCCCGGTGGACACGGATTGGCTGTAGCCATACTTCAGCATGACAGGCAAGGAAATTAGCCCCATGGATATCACAGAGGCGGCCACCACGCCGGTGGTGGCTGCCAGCAAGGCACCCACCAACACCACTGCATAGGCCAGGCCGCCGCGCACCCGACCAAACAGCTGACCGATGGTTTCCAGAAGATCTTCTGCCATACCGCTGCGTTCAAGCACCAAACCCATGAAAGTAAAAAACGGAATGGCAAGCAATGTATCGTTGCTCATGATTCCGAATATTCGATCAGGCAGGGCTTGCAACAGGGCTACATTCATTAGCCCCTGTTCTATGGCAATGTAGCCAAACAAAAGCCCGTTTGCTGCCAAGGCGAATGCAACGGGAAAGCCGCTGATCATGAATAGCAATAAAACTGCAAACATGAGCGGGGCCAACCAATCAACAGGGATCATGGGCATTGTTTGCTTTGTCCCTTGATCACGGCGATTTTTTTAATGATTTCTGAACAAACCTGCAAACCAAGCAGTGTGAAACCCAGAACGATTAATGCCTTGGCAGGCCAGCGAATCAAACCGCCTGGATCGGCAGAATATTCATTGATTCGAAACGACTCATAGGCAAAGTCCCAGCCAGAAACGACGACGAATCCGATTAGCGGGAGTGTGAAAAACAAATGCCCGATGATGTCAATCCAGGCACGCGTCGATTCTGAGAAACGATTCGACAATACATCGATACGTACATGGGCATTCTGTTGAAGGGTGTAGGCTGCTCCTAAAAGGAAAACCGCTCCAAACAAATACCACTGAATTTCAAGCAGACCATTGCTGCTGGTGTCGAAGACTTTGCGCACCACTGCGTTGTAGGCAGACACCACAGTGGTGATCAATATCAACCAGCCCACAGCAAGCCCCAACCGGGTATTCAACCGGTCGATACCGCGTGAAATGACCAGTAAACCATTCAACGTTACAAACCCAGGCGTTTTCTGGTTTCCGCAGCCGCCGCTTTAACCTGCTCTGGATTGGTTCCACCAATGTGGTTGCGAGCCTGAAGCGAACCTTCCAAAGTAAGCACCGCACACAGTTCGGTGTTCACCAAATCGTCGCTATAGCCCAATTCATTGAGCTTCAGTGCTTCTTGCAGCTGAACCACTGTCAAGGCCTCCAGACCGCATTGCTGGGTGTCGCAATAGCGCACGGCACGCGCCACTGCCTCATGTGCATCTCGAAATGGCATGCCCCGCTTTACCAATGCGTCGGCCAGGTCAGTTGCTGTGGCATACCCTTCCAGTGTTGCTGCGCGCATGTTGTCGGCTTTCACCTGAATACCTTCAACCATTTCAGCAAAAATTGTCAGGGTGTCGACCACGGTGTCCACTGTGTCAAACAAGGGTTCTTTGTCTTCCTGGTTGTCTTTGTTGTAGGCCAGTGGCTGGCCTTTCATCAAGGTCAGCAGCCCCATCAAGTGACCGTAGACACGGCCTGTTTTTCCGCGTGCAAGCTCGGGCACATCCGGGTTTTTCTTTTGCGGCATGATGGACGAGCCGGTGCAGAAACGATCGGGCAGATCGATGAACGCATAACGTTGGCTCATCCAGATAATCAATTCTTCAGACAGGCGCGACACATGCATCATCAAAATACTGCTGGCTGAGCAGAACTCGATGGCAAAGTCGCGATCCGATACTGAGTCGAGACTGTTCCGGGTCGGGGCGTCAAACTCCAGCAGCTCAGCCGTGCGGTTGCGATTGATGGGGAATGTGGTGCCAGCCAGTGCAGCTGCGCCCAAGGGCAGCCGGTTCATTCTTTTGCGACAGTCTTGCATGCGCTCCAGATCACGTTCAAACATTTCCGCATAGGCCAGCAAGTGGTGTCCAAACGTAACGGGCTGAGCAACTTGCAGGTGGGTAAAGCCAGGCATGACGGTGTTGTGATTGCGTTCAGCCACCGTGAGCAGTGCTTGAATGAGCGCCTTCAATAAACCCTGAATGCGATCGACTTCATGGCGCAGAAACAGGCGAATGTCGGTGGCCACTTGGTCGTTACGCGAACGGCCCGTGTGTAGTCGCTTGCCCGCATCTCCAACCAGTTCAGTCAGTCGGCGTTCAATATTCAAGTGCACGTCTTCAAGGTCAAGTTGCCAATTAAATTGGCCAGCCTTGATTTCATCCAGAATTTGAGACATGCCGCTTTGAATGGACTTTAGATCGGACTCAGCAATAACCCCGCATTCAGCCAGCATGGTTGCATGGGCCAGTGAGCCTTGTATGTCGAATTCAGCCAGTCGTTTGTCAAAAAACACAGATGCGGTGTAGCGTTTGACCAGCTCAGACATGGGCTCATTGAATCGGGCTGACCATGCTTCCTGTTTTTTGGACCATTGGTTCGACATGGGGAATCCTTTATGCACTTTGGAACAGGGCCTAATTATAAAGGGTTGCCGTGCTAGACTTTCGGCATGAACGCCTTCTCACGGCCTTGCCGTAGGGAATTGACCGAAATTTATCAACTGAATCGCGGCAAATCGTGTCGCTACACTGAATGAAAATAAGAATTGCATCAAGGGAAAGTCGCTTGGCCATGTGGCAGGCTGAACATGTTCGAGACCTTTTGTTGGCCTTGCCCGGGGTTTCCGGGGTCGAAATTGTTGGCATGACCACCAAGGGCGATCAAATACTGGACCGCTCACTGGCAAAAATTGGCGGGAAAGGACTGTTTATCAAAGAGCTCGAGCATGCCTTGCTTGAGGGGCGAGCCGATTTGGCAGTGCATTCGGGCAAAGACATTCCCATGGATGTAGATCCCGAGTTCCAGTTGTTGGGATTCATGACCCGCGAAGACCCACACGACGCCTTTGTCTCAAACGATTACGCAAGCTTGGCTGATTTGCCGGCGGGTGCCGTAGTGGGCAGTTCTAGCTTGCGCAGGCAGGCTCAGGTGTTGGCGCGATACCCACATTTAAAGGTCGAACCGTTGCGTGGCAATCTCGATACTCGCTTGGGCAAGCTGGATTCCGGTCAATATCAGGCGATTGTTCTGGCTGCGGCGGGTCTCAAGCGTTTGGGGTTGCATTCACGAATCCGCAATGTAATCGACTCATCCGACATGCTGCCTGCGGTGGGTCAGGGTGCCTTGGGTTTGGAAATTCGGGCCGATGATTCGAAACTGGCTGAGTTGGTCAAACCCTTGATTGATCCGGTGTGTACCGCATTGGTAAGTGCAGAGCGTTCTGTGTCAAAGGCCTTGGGTGGAAGTTGCCAGGTGCCAATTGCCGGATATGCCACACTGAATGATGCCCAAACCTTTACCTTGCGTGGACTTGTGGCCAGCCCGGATGGCAAGGAAGTGATCGAAAAAAGCGCACAGGCAAGTTTGCAAGACTGGGAAACGGCTGCAAACCGGGTTATTGAAGGATTATTGCAAGAAGGTGCGCAGGCCTTGATTGAATCGGCTGTACAACAATTTAAAGGATAATTCGCGGACATGACTCACACTTTGGTCGTATGCAAACCCAAGTTGCCCGATCAGTACCTGACCCAGCGCGTTGATCTGAAGCGTCAGCTCGATCAAATGCATTCGGGCGAGGTGATGTATTTTCCCGTATTTGAATTGGTACCCGATTTAAATGCCATGGCGCGTATCAGACCCTGGATCGACAACGCCACTGAAAAAGCAAATCGCTTGATTGTGTTTGTAAGTCCCTCGGTGCTTGAAATTGCTGTGACCAATCTGGGGCAATGGCCGGCCAATGTGTATTGCGCAGTCATGGGACGCCAAAGCGCAAAATTAGCCTCGGATTTGGGTATTCCCGAAGACAAAATAATTGCACCCACTGGCGAACATGATCTTGAAACCGAAGATTCCGATGGCTTGGCACACTTGCTTGCGGCTAAGTTTGGGGCGGGCAGTTGCAGTGTGATGGTGTGCAAGGGGCCGCGCGGTCGAGTCGAGTTTCCGAAAAAACTGGAGGAAATGAATCACGATGTGACGGTGCTTGAATGTTACGACCGCAAAGTGATTGACCAAAGCGATAGTCAATGTGAAGCCCTTTTTTCGTGCATGAACAGAGCTGTTCTGTGGATTACCAGCAGTGAGACCGTTGAGGCACTTGATTCTCAGCTAAAACAAAAATCCGATTCGCAACTCAACGCTTTAAAGCAGACCGCCACCGTACTGACCACCCACCCCCGTATCACGGCCAAATGCAGGGAATTGGGATATGTTCACGTTGTCCAGATAGCAACAGGGATACAATCGGTGAATTCATGGCTGAAATCAAACAAGAAAAGCATGGAAAACAACAATCAAACCAACACCGCCACGCCCACCAGCAAATCTCAACCGGCTGCCGCTGCGTTATCAACGCCGAGCGCAGCAAGTTCAGCCCAACCTACCGGTCAATGGCTCGGTAAAGCGGCATTTTTTATTTCGGTGGTCAGCTTTGTGCTGATTCTGTTGATTGCATTTGCGGGTAAAAACCAGATCGAAAAAACGCGCATGGCCTTCGGTGAGCGGATTCAAAAAGAGTCCACCACACTTGATTTGGTGAAGGAGGAAATCAACAAATCAAGCGATCTTGCCAAAGACTTGAAAACCCGTTTCGACTTGTTGGAACTGGCCCAGAAAGAGGAAGCCAGTCAACGTGCAAGCCTGGAAGAGGTCTACAATAGCTTGTTGGCAAGTCGAACTGAAGTGTCACTGAGCGAGGTGGAGCAGTTGATATCGATTGCCAAGCGCCAGCTGTATTTGTTGGGCAACGTGAAGGGTGCCTCCATTGCCCTGTCTCAGGCCATTGATTTGCTGGAGGGCACGGAAAAACCATCGTTGCTGAACCTGCGCACCGCCCTGGAGAAAGATCTTTCCGAAATCAAGGCCTTGCCCAGTGATGATTTGCTCAGGTTGGCCATTTCTCTGGATTCGGTCGTGAATTCCGTTGAAAGTTTGCCCATGCTTTCAAGCGTGCAAGCCACGACCGACCAAACACTGGCCGAATTGACCGAGGAGCCTGCACCTGCGACTAACCCCGATACCCAAGACACTTCCACCGTCGAGACAGCTTCTTCTCGGGGATTTGATCAGGCTTGGCTCACAATCAAGCAAGTGGCTCAAACGGTTTGGTACGACATCAAGTCGTTAATCGAAGTCACCAAAGTAGATAGTCCTGAAGTTTTGATGCTCTCTAGCCGGCAGGAAACTGATTTGCGCAACACCTTGCGCTTGTCTTTACTGAACGCGCGTATTTCATTGTTGTCCCGCCAAGCGACCCTGTTGAAGTCTGACCTGGAGCGTTCAAGCAATTTGCTGAACACTTACTTTGATGACAAATCCATTCAGGTGCAGCGCGCAAAAACAGTGCTTGAGGAAATCGGGACGGTTCAACTTGATTTGATATTGCCCGAATTGCAGGCGACCTCGGCTGCGCTTAGATTGGCAGTGGCCGGTCAGCAGGGGGAACGCCAATGAAGCAATTGCTAGGTTTGTTGCTGGTTATTGTTGTTGCGGTGGCTGTCACTTTGATGGCCCAGGGCAACGGTGGCAAGGTGTTGATCTTTTTTGGTCAGTACCGGATCGACATGTCGCTTAATTTTGCAGTAATCGCTGTATTCCTCGTGTTTTTGGCGTTTTATATTGTGATGCGCGCCTGGCGAGCCTCCAGCCAACTTCCTGGCAAATTCAAGGAATATTGGTCGAACCGGAAACAAAATGCTTTGTTGAAAGCCAACACGCAAGGTTTGATCGCACTGATTACTGGCGATGAACAAGGCGCTCAGAAAGCATTGAACCAAGCCAGCAAAACAGGCATCGAAACAGATCTGAGTTACCTGATCCGTGCCATGTCGGCCATTCAGGCGGATCGATTCGACGTTGCAGAAGAAATTCTGAATCAGGAAAAGGCCAAGGTTGGCGAACATTCGCATGCGCTTGTTGTGTTGCGCGGCAAAGTTGCTTTGTCCAAACAGGATTTTTCTGGTGCCCTGAGTTTGCTGGAAGCCATGGATCCATTGGTAACAAAACTGCCACAGGTGCAGCGTTTGCGCTTGCTGGCTCTTATTGGGCTTGCACGCTGGCAGGATGCCCTGGTGCAGTACCGTGCTTGTGTGGCCGTTTCCGCGCTTACCAATGGCGAGCGAAATGAGGCATTGCAACGTATTTATGCCGGTTTGGCAGACAGTGCAGGCCAAGATGCTTCAAAAATGCAGAACGTGTTGTCCAATGCCAAGCCAGTCGAGCTTGAGAATGTAGGCGTCTTGCGCATGCTTGCAATTGGTTTGATGAGAAGCGGATTGATTACAGCAGCGCGCACGCTACTGGAAACCGCCTTGAATCAGCATTACAACAAAGAATTGTTGCCGGCTTACCACCAGGTTGCAGTTCTTGAGCCACGCCAGGCATTGCCAAACGTGGAACGTTTGCTGGATCAGCAGCCCGCTGATTTGCGTTTACTGGAATTGGCGGCAGACGTTTGTGAGCGGGAGCAACTGTGGGGCAAGGCCATTTCACGGTTTGAGGCTGTGTATGCCAAGCAGCCCTCGGCCCATTTGGCAGGCAAACTTGAACGCCTGTACCAGTCAGCCAATCAGGGTGAACGCGCCAAGTTGTGGCGAGAAAAGTTGAATGCCCACCTTCAGAACGATCGTCAGCTTGCTTAAAGCAATATTCGATACAATACGAGCAAATTTTTATTTAAGGATTAATCAGCATGGGCTACGAAAGCATTTCCCCCGGTAAGGATCTTCCAAACGATGTGAACGTGATCATTGAGATCGCTGCAAATTCAGACCCTGTGAAGTACGAAATTGACAAGGAAAGCGGTGCTTTGTTTGTTGATCGTTTTGTGGGCACTTCCATGCAATACCCATGTAACTATGGCTACATTCCACAAACCCTGGCTGCCGACGGCGACCCTGTAGACGTTTTGGTAATGACCCCATACCCGCTACAACCCGGTTGTGTGGTGCGCGTGCGCCCGATCGGCATGTTGAAGATGACCGATGAGTCGGGTGGAGATGCAAAATTGCTGGGTGTACCCGTTGAAAAACTGTTGCCACAGTACAAGCACTACCAAAGCATTTCCGATGTACCCCAAGAATTCCTGGCTCGCATTCAGCATTTCTTTGAGCACTACAAAGACCTTGAAAAAGGCAAGTGGGTGAAAATTGAAGGCTGGGGCGATATGGCTGACGTGGAAAAAGAAATCAGCGATGGCGTGGCCAACTACAAAGGCTAAGCCTGCTGCTTAACGGTATAAAAAGACCAACCTGCGGGTTGGTTTTTTTATAACTGCCCGGAACTGCTTTCCCGAAAAGCAGTGTGTTCACTTAACTCAACTGCATAGGCGTCCAAGTGCGCTTTTTCCCGACGCAGAAAGTTTTCAATCGGTAGCTTAAATCCGTTGTCGTGCACATAGTGCGCACTGATCATGGTTTGCGGGTTCAGGCCACGCGCCATTTTGTGTTCGCCTTGCGCACCGCCTTCAAACCATTCAATGCCTTTTTCAATGGCAAATTCAATGGCCTGGTAATAGCACAATTCAAAATGCAGACAGGGAAGGTTTTCAATGCTGCCCCAATATCGACCATACAAACGTTCTTCGCTGTGCAGAAAAAACGAACTTGCCACAGGCTGACCCTGCAGGCTTGCTTGCACCATTAGAACCTGCTCACCCATTGAGGTACAAATCTGCTTGAAAAACTCAAGGTTCAGGTAAGGGCTGGAGAAATGCTCCATGTAGGTGCGGGAATAGCATTGATAGAAAAACTCCAACTCGGCTTCGGTGGCTTCAGCACCCTGAATACGTCGAATTTCCAAACCTTCAATGTTTGCTTTGCGGCGTTCGGCACGAATGTTTTTTCGCTTTTTCTGGTTCAGGCTTTCCAGAAACTCATCGAAATCATTGAACGGCTTGCCGCTTACAGGGCTTTGGTTGTGCCAGTGAAACTGCACCACATGCCGGCTGCTGTTGTTCAGGCTGGTGGCGTCACCTAACAACAGCAGCTGATCTTGCCGGGTTAAAAACAGGGCGTGCAGGGTAGAAATCTGGGTGCCTAACAGTTCGGTATTCTCCGCAGCCTGCCAGGTCAGTTGTGCCAGGCCTTGCGCCATTGCTTTTCCCGCTTCGGGTGTTGAATAAAGCACCTTGGGTGCCTGCACTGGCGTGAACGGAATCGCACACAGCAGTTTGGGGTAGTAGAGTTGGCCGCTGCGTTCATAGGCCTGCGCCCAAGCCCAGTCAAATACATACTCTCCGTATGAATGTGATTTCAAATACAGTGGCATGGCTGCCAAGAGTTCGCCGGCATCCCCATGAATGGCCAGGTGCAAGGGCCCCCAGCCAGTTTCGGCCGTGGCACTGCCGCTGGCCTCTAAGGCCAGCAGGTATTCATGACGAAGGGCAGGGTGAAGCACACCACCATTGCATTTGCACACAAGTGAATTCCATTCAGCTTGTGCGATCTCGCCAATGGTTTGGCAAATCTGCATGCGATAATTCATAAAGGCGACAACTACTACGCAGGTACCCCGTGAGTTTATCCCGAGTCCGATTGGCCATTGCACAGTTGAACCTGACAGTGGGCGATTTAAAAGGCAATTGCGCAAAAATTCTTGAGTATGCGCAGCAGGCCGCAGCACAGGGTGTGCGAATTCTTCTTACCCCCGAACTTTCCATCACAGGTTATCCCCCTGAAGACCTGTTGTTACGCCCTTCATTTCAACGTCAAACCGATTCTGCGTTTAACCAGCTTCTTCATAACTTGGCTGAACTCGATTTGTATGTCGTGGTTGGGCATCCGGCAAGTCGGGAAGGCGAGTTGTTTAATGCCGCCTCCGTGTTGTACCGCGGCCAGGTGGTAGGCATGTATCACAAGCATGATTTGCCCAATCGTGAGGTGTTTGATGAGCAACGTTACTTCACGCCCGACAATCGCCCTTTGGTGTTTGACGTGGATGGCATTCGCTTTGGCGTGAACATTTGTGAAGACACCTGGAATCGTTATGCGCCTGAAGCCGCTGCGGCGGCCGGTGCCGAGGTGTTATTGGTACCCAATGCATCGCCATACCACATGGGCAAGCAAACCATTCGGCAATCGATGGTGGCCAAACGTGTTCAAGAAACGGGCATGGCCATTGTGTACGCCAACATGCTGGGCGGGCAAGACGAACTGGTATTTGACGGCGCTTCATTTGCCATGGACGGCAAGCAGCATGTCGCCATGCGCCTGCCGCAGTTTCAAGAGGCCTTGGCCATTCTTGATGCGGTGGCTTGCCCCGGTGAACCTATTGTTTTGGAAGCACATCAGCCCTGTGTTCCCGAACTAGAGTTGACTGCGCAAGTGTATGAAGCCCTGAAAATGGGTGTTCACGATTACGTCACCAAGAATCGTTTTCCTGGTGCCATTATTGGATTGTCTGGCGGAGTAGATTCTGCATTGACGCTTGCAATCGCTGTGGATGCATTGGGCGCAGACAAGGTACGAGCGGTGATGATGCCCTCGCCATACACCGCTGATATTTCGCTGGACGATTCCCGTGACATGGTGAGGCGCCTGGGTATCCAGTACGACGAGATTTCTATCCAGGACTGCATGCAGTCCTTCGATTCCAGCCTCGCACCGTTGTTCAAGGGCTTGGCTGCAGACACCACTGAGGAAAATCTGCAGGCGCGAATTCGCGGCACCATGCTCATGGCCATTTCCAATAAAACAGGTCGCATTGTTTTAACCACGGGCAACAAAAGCGAAATGGCCACTGGCTATTGCACATTGTACGGGGACATGGCGGGTGGCTTTGCTGTGATCAAGGATATTTTTAAAACATTGGTTTATCAGCTTTGCGAATACCGAAACAGTGTGTCTGAGGTGATTCCAACCCGAATCATTACCCGCCCGCCATCCGCAGAGTTGCGCCCTGATCAGGTAGACCAAGACAGTTTGCCTGCTTACGATGTACTCGATGCCATTTTGGCCCGTTACATGGAAAAAGATGAATCGGTTGAAAACATCATTGCAAGCGGCTTTCAGAAAGAAGACGTGTTCAAGGCTGTTAAACTGCTTCGTATCAACGAATACAAAAGAAGACAGGCGCCCGTGGGTATTCGGGTCACGCACCGAGCATTTGGTCGCGACTGGCGCTATCCAATTACATCCAAGTTCAACGATCTAGAAGGATTCCAAGAATGAAACTGGTCAGCGCAATCATCAAGCCTTTCAAACTGGACGAAGTACGTGAAGCATTGTCGGAAGTTGGCGTCACCGGTCTTACCGTCACTGAGGTAAAAGGCTTTGGCCGTCAGCGTGGGCACACTGAGTTGTACCGGGGTGCCGAGTATGTGGTTGATTTTCTGCCCAAGGTAAAAATTGAATTGGTGATTGAAGACAAGTTGGTTGATCAGGCGATTGATGCCATTCAAAATGCCGCACGCACCAACAAGATTGGCGATGGTAAAATTTTCGTCACTGATGTAGAGCGTGTCATTCGTATTCGCACCGGTGAACAAGGCGAAGCAGCCATTTAAGAATGTGACTGGAAAAGTGGGTGAGCCAACGCACAGACAGGTTGGCTCGTGGGCATTAAAATTCAGCGACAGATTCATTCTTCCTGCAATTGGAGACCAAGCGCCATGCACCCTCCCCATCAAAAATTATCCAATGCCGCCATCAGCGCGGACCAGCCTCGCACCGTGTCAGACAGCTTTGGCTCGATTAGCCTGCCTGCCGGTGTGTTGTGGGGGGCACAAACCGCTCGCAGCCTGCAGTTTTTTGCCATTGGTGAACAGCGTATGCCCATGGATGTCGTGCATGCTCTGGCCTTGATCAAGTGGGCAGCGGCTTGCGTCAATTGTGATTTGACAGTGCAAGCTCCTGAAATTGCACGCGCCATTGCCAATGCTTCCAACAGGGTAGCGGCCGGGGAGTTCGATGATCAGTTTCCTTTGTCTGTTTGGCAGACTGGTTCGGGCACGCAAAGCAATATGAATGTCAATGAAGTGATTGCAAACCTGGCCACTCAAGATTCGGCGCTGGGGGCAGAATCCAATCAAAAAGTTCATCCCAACGATGATGTCAATTTGGGCCAATCCTCAAACGATGTGTTCCCCACAGCCATGCACATTGCTGTTGCCCTGAAGGTGAAGTCGACGCTGACGCCTGCGCTCGAAGAGTTGATCAGTTCGCTGTCTGCGAAAGCCCTTGAATTTGAGTCGATCGTCAAGATTGGTCGCACACACCTGCAAGATGCAACACCAATTACCTTGGGTCAGGAATTTGGTGGCTATGGGGCACAGTTGCGGCTTTGCCAGCAAAACCTGCTGTCCACCATGAATGCCGTGCACAAGCTGGCCATAGGTGGTACGGCAGTGGGCACCGGTCTTAACACCCACCCCGATTTCGGCAAGCAGGTCACCAAGACATTGGCGTCAAGATTGGGAATACCTTTTACCCAGGCCGATAACCTGTTTGCAGCAATGGCAGGTCACGAGGCATTGGTGGCGTTTCACAGTGCGCTGAGAATGCTGGCCATTGCTTTGACCAAAATAGCCAACGACATTCGTTTGATGGGCAGTGGCCCGCGCGCTGGGTTAGGTGAATTGATTCTGCCTCAAAACGAACCCGGCAGTTCCATCATGCCGGGCAAGGTCAATCCGACACAAGTGGAGGCGATGACCATGGTTTGCGCCCAAGTAATGGGGCACGATGCGGCCATCGGTTTTGCAGCGAGTCAAGGCCAGTTTGAGCTTAACGTGTACAAACCCTTGATCGCCTTGAACACGCTTGACAGCATCCGCCTTCTGGCGGACGCCATGCGCAGCTTTACCCAGCATTGTGTGGCTGGGCTGAAGGTGAATCACGTACGGGTGAACGAGTCTATGCAAAGTTCTTTGATGTTGGTTACCGCACTTGTACCGCACATTGGGTACGACCGCGCTGCCCAGATCGCCAAACAGGCACAAGCTGATAACTGCACATTAAAACAGGCAGCCCTGGCATCCAAGGCTGTGACTGCTGAACAGTTTGATAGTTGGGTCGACCCCATGAAGATGTTGAGCGCTTCGATTCAAAAAAAGTGAAGAAATCAACCACCAACACGGCCTTTTCACCGCATTTCTCAGCTCAGGCGGCTGTGAATGATTTCCGTAAAGGTGGGTGCCAGGGGCTCAGGTAGGTCGTGTCCGAGCCCCTTGATTAAATGAAGTTGTGAATTCGGCACCAGCTTGGCAATGCGCTCTGAGCAGGCTTTCTTCAACAAAGGGTCATCCAGCCCGTGAATCACGCAAGTGGGCACCTTGATTTCCCTTGTGTAATCTTCAATTGAACCTGTCGCGACCACGCAATGGGTTTGACGCAAAACGCCAGCAGGTTTGTAGGCACGGTTATAAGACTTGCGGGCCCGCTCACGCAACTTTAGCGGGTCGAGTGGATAGCCGGGGCTTCCAATCGCAGTGAATACGCGTTCCACATGCGCTACAACATCATCTATCTTCTGGCTTTTCGGTTTTTTCAGGAACATGTTGTGCAACACGTTCGGTGTGGGCATGGGCAATTTTGGATTGTTCGTGCTCGACATCAAAGTGACCAGTTTGCCAATTTTCTCGGGTGCTTTGGCGGCCACAATTTGAGAGATCATGCCACCCATGGAAATGCCAAGCAGGTGAGGGCGTTTCAGGTCAAGCGCATCAATCAGGCCAATTGCATCATTGGCCATGATGTCGAGCTTGTAATTCGTTGGGGTGTGCAAACCCAGTTTGTTCCGAATGAATGTGGCAGGCACATTCACCTTCATGCTGGTGGGGTGCTGATCAGTTAGACCGATATCTCGGTTGTCGAAGCGAACCAAGCGATAGCCTCGCTGCAGCAAGGGTGCACAAAATTCATCATTCCACATGGTCAGCTGGCAACCAAGGCCAGCCACCATAAAAATGGTTTCCCCATCGTCGGGGCCAGCAGATTCCCACGCCATGTTCAGGCCGGTTGTATTCGATTTTGCAAAGCCTTGCTGCCATTCGATCGGCTTGCCTGCTGCTTTCATGGATGTTGTCTCCGGTAAGTATTGTTATTGTCGGGCTTTCAATATCACCAGCAGGGCACCAGCACCGCCATCGCGTGGCGGAGCCTGGCAAAAGGCAAGCACCTCGTCCTTTTGCACCAGCCAGCGTTTAACTTTTTCTTTCAGCACGGGTTCTTTGCCAATTGACCCCAAACCTTTGCCGTGAATGATTCTGACACAACGAATGTCATGTTTTACACTGGATCGCAAGAATTCACCTACAGCGGTGCGTGCCTCATCGGAGCGCAGCCCGTGCAAATCAATTTGGGCTTGAATAACCCATTGGCCCTTGCGAAGCTTTTTCAAGGCCTCGACACCCACGCCATTTCGACGATAAGAAAGCTTGTCATCGGTTTCCAGAAACCGCTCAACGTCCATTTCGTCGGAAATGCTTTCCCACAGCACCGCCTCATCATCCATTTCTCGCTGGCGAGCAATTGGAGCCGGCTTTTCAAGTTCGTGAAGTTTCAGGTTGATGTCGGGTAGCGGGGTGACGTCGCGAACCAGTTTCTTGAACAGGTTTGCTTCATCTTGCAGTTTTTTTGCTTCTGCGGCCTTGATTTTTTCCTGGCGTTCGGCCTCCAGGCGCTGCTCTTTGAGCGAGCGCCTGACCCCTTCAAGGTCGGCCATGGAAGTCAGCTTTTTCAAACCATTCTTACCGCAGTGAAAGAAATCAGCCTTCCTGAGATTCTAGCCAGCGTTGCGCATCGAGCGCGGCCATACAACCCGTGCCTGCACTGGTAATGGCTTGGCGGTACACGTGATCTTGTACGTCGCCAGCAGCGAACACACCCTCAACGCTGGTCATGGTGGCCAAACCGTTCAAACCGCTGCGGGTTGTAATGTACCCGTTTTTCATATCGATCTGACCTTCGAAAATATCGGTGTTGGGTTTGTGGCCAATTGCGATAAATACGCCCTGCAAGGCCAAATCCTGGGTTTCGCCGCTTTTTGTTGATTTAATGCGCGCGCCATTCACACCCATTTCATTGCCCAGTACTTCATCCAGTGTGTAATCGATTTTCAGCTCGATTTTCCCTTCTTTCACCTTGTCCATCATCTTGTCGATCAGAATGGCTTCGGCTTTGAACTTGTCACGGCGGTGAATTACGGTCACTTTCTTGGCAATATTGCTCAGGTACAGCGCTTCTTCAACAGCGGTGTTGCCACCACCGACCACACATACCTCTTGACCGCGGTAGAAAAAACCATCGCATGTGGCGCAGGCCGAAACGCCTTTTCCGGCAAATTCTTCTTCAGAGGGCAAGCCCAGGTACATGGCGCTGGCGCCGGTTGCAAGAATAAGTGCATCGCAGGTGTACACGCCCGAGTCACCTTTTAACGTAAATGGACGTTGTTGCAGTTCCACTGTGTGAATATGGTCAAAAATGATCTCTGTGTTAAAACGTTCTGCGTGGGCAAGAAAACGGTTCATCAGATCTGGGCCTTGCACGCCTTCGGCATCGGCGGGCCAGTTGTCCACGTCAGTGGTGGTCATTAATTGGCCACCTTGGGCCATGCCGGTAATCAAAACGGGGTTTAAATTGGCGCGGGCAGCGTACACTGCAGCAGTGTATCCGGCAGGGCCTGAACCCAAAATCAGTACTTTGGCGTGGCGTGGCGTGTTAGAACTGGTCATTGCTACCTCTTTTGTGCTTCAAATGGTGTCTGTTCAAGATATTTCCCTCGAACTTTGTCAGAATACAGACTTCAATTATATGCTGCATTGCGGGCTACTCTTATTACAGTGAATTCCAGGACCACACAAAATACAAGCACTCTTCGAATCAGCAAACTGTTGCTGGAAATTCGTTGGCTGTGCCTGCTTGTTTTCTCTATTTATCTGTTTCTGATTCTGGTGTCGCACAGCAGCAGCGATGACAGCTTCTCTCATGAATCAGGCAGCGGCGTTGTCAGCAACTTTGGCGGGGCAGTGGGCGCCCATTTGTCTGACCTGCTGTTCTTTATCGCGGGTTATTCAGCCTACGCATTGCTCGGCTTGTCTTTCTTCATGTTGTGGCGTGCCCGAAAAATGGTCGACTCAATCGAGCTTCCCGGGTTCAGTGAACCTTTGCCCAAGTGGATCGCCTGGGTCAGGCCCATTGGTTTTGTTGTGTTGTGGGTTGGGCTTATGGGCCTTGAATCCCTGTCAATTTTCAAGGGTGCAAACCTGCCAGCAGGGGCGGGCGGTGTTGTGGGCCAAACAGTGGCCAGTATTTTTCAACAGCTTCTGGGCCTCTCCGGCGCGGTTATGCTGCTGCTGCTGTGTACGGCAGCCGGTCTAAGCGGTTTGTTGGGCCTGAGCTGGGCTGTGATGGCTGAGCGCGTGGGTAGTTTTCTGGAAGGTTTGGTCTTTAAAACCAAAGAACTGGTTACCGCTTATTTCGATCGCAAGGAAGGCAAAAAAGTTGCCCTGGCCCGTGTTGAAAAAGTAGAACAAAAACGCGAAAAGTTTGAAGAACACAAACCCATTCGAATTGAACCAGTGGCCGTGGCTGCCGAACCCTCTGTGCAAGCCATCAAGGAAAAGCAGCAACCTTTGTTTGCTGAACTGACCGAAACCGAGTTACCGCCCTTGGGTCTGCTCGACGAGGCACCTGCCACCATTGAAACTGTGTCGGCGGACACACTTGAATACACCTCCCGCCTGATCGAGAAAAAGCTCAGCGATTTCGGCGTGCAGGTACAAGTAATGGCGGCCCAGCCTGGCCCCGTAATTACCCGTTTTGAAGTAGAGCCCGCCGCCGGGGTAAAAGGTTCGCAGGTGGTGAACTTGGCCAAAGACCTGGCCCGCGCGCTCAGCTTGGTGTCTATTCGGGTGGTAGAAACCATTTACGGCAAAAACCTGATGGGTCTGGAGCTGCCCAACCCACGCCGGCAGGTCGTTAAGCTGACAGAAATTCTGGGTTCGCAGGTGTACAGCACCAACAAATCACCAGTCACCATGGCCTTGGGCAAAGACATTGCTGGCAAGCCGGTGGTGGCCGATCTGGCCAAAATGCCGCACCTGCTGGTTGCAGGTACCACGGGTTCGGGTAAGTCAGTGGGTATCAACGCCATGATTTTGTCGCTGCTGTACAAAAGCGGTGCAGAAGAAGTGCGTTTGATCCTGATCGACCCAAAAATGCTTGAAATGAGCGTGTACGAGGGCATTCCACACTTGCTTTGCCCGGTGGTGACCGACATGCGCCAAGCCGCCAACGCCTTGAACTGGGCTGTGGGCGAAATGGAAAAGCGATACAGGCTGATGAGCAAAATGGGCGTGCGTAACCTGGCTGGCTACAACGTTAAAATTGCGGAAGCCAAGAAAAACGTCACCAGCATTCCCAACCCGTTCAGCCTGACCCCCGATGCCCCTGAACCGCTCGACACCTTGCCGATGCTGGTCATTGTAATTGACGAGTTGGCCGACTTGATGATGGTGGTGGGCAAGAAAATTGAAGAATTGATTGCGCGCCTGGCGCAAAAAGCCCGTGCCGCAGGTATTCACCTGATTTTGGCCACTCAGCGGCCATCGGTCGATGTCATCACAGGCTTGATCAAGGCCAACATTCCAACCCGAATTGCTTTTCAGGTTTCATCCAAAATTGATTCCCGCACCATTCTTGACCAAATGGGCGCTGAGGCGCTGTTGGGACAGGGCGACATGTTGTACCTGCCACCTGGTTCTGGCGTGCCACAGCGTGTACATGGCGCGTTTGTGTCGGATGAAGAAGTACACCGCGTGGTCGAGTACCTGAAAGAGAAGGGCGGTGAGCCCAACTACATTGAAGGCATACTGGAAGGCGGTACTGCTGAAGAAGGTGGCAACGCCAGCATGGATGCCACAGCCGGCAGTTTTGATGGCGAGAAAGACGCTTTGTATGACCAAGCCGTGGGCATCGTGCTGAAGCACCGCCGTGCCTCCATTTCATTTGTGCAGCGCCATTTGCGCATTGGTTATAACCGTGCCGCGCGTTTGCTGGAAAGCATGGAGCAGGCCGGTTTGGTCTCAGCCATGCAGTCCAACGGCAACCGTGAAATTTTGGCGCGTGCCGAGGCTGGGCAAGACGACGATTAAGTTAGGTTAAGTGTGTATACCCTCAGTACCCGCATGCGTTATTTGAGGTGTAACACCCAACAGGAAGTAGAAATTCATGCGCATTCACCAGTTTTTTAGTCGTACTCTCTTGGCTGTAGCCGTTTTTGCGGGTACAAGCTCTGCTGCTTGGGCCTCTGCCCAAGAGGCTTTGAGCAACTTTGTAAAAAACCGCGGTTTCGCAGAAGGGCAGTTTTCCCAGGTGGTCATATCGCCCAGCGGTGCAGTGAAGCAGCGCGGAACGGGTGAATTCACCTTCTCGCGTCCCGGTAAGTTTCGCTGGGAAATCAAAAAGCCTTATCCCTTGCTTTTGTTGTCCAACGGGAACACAGTGGTTTCTTACGATGAAGACATGGGCCACGCCACCCAAAAGCCGATTGGTAATGCCATGGATTCCACGCCAGTTGCCCTGTTGTTTGGCAGCAAAGACGTCGACAAGCTGTTTAATCTGAAAGACGAAGGCATGAAGGACGGCAAGGAGTGGTTGGTGATCCGACCCAAAGACAAAGACAACCTGTTCGACTACGCCCGCATTGGCTGGAAAGACGGATTGCCCGTGAACCTGGAAATTCACGATGCCTTGGGGCAAGTCACCCAACTGGAATTGACCAATTGGGACTTTGCCAAGCAACGCCCCGCCAGTTATTTTGATTTCAAAGCCCCTGCGGGTGTCGACCTTATCAAAACGCAATGACCTCGGACTTGTTTGGCGATGAACCAAACCAAACGCCCCAGTTGCCTACAGGCAAACCGACAGCCCAGCCTGTTCGGGGGGCAATACCCTTGGCGGAGCGAATCCGCCCAAACCTGCTCTCCGAAGTTGTTGGCCAAGCCCACCTGTTAGGTCCGGGCAAACCGCTTACCTTGCTGTTCGAGCAGCAGCATGTGCATTCACTAATTTTGTGGGGCCCGCCAGGTGTGGGCAAAACCACCTTGGCTCGCCTTCTGGCGGGAGCAGCGAACTCGCAGTTTATTGCCTTGTCGGCGGTGCTTTCCGGCGTCAAAGAAATTCGTGCGGCCATTGAACAAGCCAGTGAATACGCCCGCACCGGCAAATCCACCATTTTGTTCATCGATGAAATTCACCGTTTCAACAAATCGCAACAAGATGCATTGCTGCCCTTCGTGGAATCGGGATTGGTCACCTTCATTGGCGCCACCACTGAAAACCCCTCGTTCGAAGTCAATTCAGCCTTGTTGTCGCGCTCACAGGTGTACGTACTCAAAAGCCTGGATGCCAACGATTTCACACGCCTTCTGGTCCGCGCGCAGGCAGAGTTAGGCACTGAAATTACGGTGGAAAGCGATGCGTTTGATGCCCTGTGCAGTTACGCCGATGGCGATGCACGCCGCTTTCTGAATTTGCTTGAAATTACGTTGCTGCAAATCAAGGCACAAGGCCTGAGCAGCTTGAGTTTGCCAGCATTAAAACAAATTGCACCCTCGCAAATTCGTCGCTTTGACAAGGGCGGCGATGCCTTTTACGATCAAATCTCGGCACTGCACAAATCGGTACGCGGCTCCGACCCCGATGCAGCTTTGTACTGGTTTTGCCGCATGCTGGATGGTGGGGCTGATCCCCGCTACATGGCGCGCCGCATTGTGCGCATGGCCTGGGAAGACATAGGGCTGGCTGACCCGCGCGCTTTTACCATTGCCAACGAGGCTGCACAAACCTATGAACGCTTGGGCAGCCCCGAAGGCGAGCTTGCATTGGCCCAGTGTGTGCTGTACCTGGCGATTGCTGCAAAAAGCAATGCGGGTTACAACGCCTACAAGCAAGCCATGGCCCATGTGAAGCAAAGCAGTTCCATGCCTGTGCCCATGCATTTGCGCAATGCACCCACCAATTTAATGAATGAACTGGGGCACGGCAGTGGCTATCGTTATGCCCACGATGAAGAAGCAGGTCATGCTGCTGGCGAGAGTTATTGGCCTGATGGCATGCAAGCACCCCAGTTTTATCAGCCCACAGACCGTGGGCTGGAGGGTAAAATTGCAGAAAAGATGAACTGGCTTGCCCAGCGCAACGCCGAAGCACGCCAAAAAAAGTAAGAAGCACCCACGTTCAGCCTTATCGGGCTTGAAGATTTAGTACCATCACCGCTATTCACATCAACGCATTTCGAGAAATTTTCATGCTAGACATTCAATTGCTTCGCAAAGACCTGAACCATGTGGCCGAACGCCTTGCCCAACGCGGCTACAGCCTCGACATGGTGCAGTTCAATGTGCTTGAAGGCAAACGCAAGCAACTACAAACCAGCACCGAGGAATTACAGGCCAAGCGCAACAGCATGTCCAAGCAAATTGGCCAATTAAAGGCCAAGGGTGAAGATGTGTCGGCTGTGATGGCGGAAGTGGCTGGCTTGGGCGATGAGTTGAAGCGCAATGAGACCGATTTGACCGCCTTGCAAGAAGAGGTGAATTCGTTTTTGCTGAACATTCCCAATTTGCCCCATGAAACAGTGCCTGCAGGCAAGTCGGAAGAAGACAATGTGGAACTGCGCCGTTGGGGAACACCCTCCCAGTTTGATTTCGACGCAAAAGACCATGTCGACTTGGGCGAGAAGCTTGGACTTGATTTCGAGACTGCTGCCAATTTGTCAGGTTCACGTTTTGCCGTGCTGAAGGGGCAAATTGCCAAGCTGCATCGTGCTTTGGCGCAGTTCATGCTCGACACCCACACCGAGCAGCACGGGTACACCGAGCACTACACGCCCTATATTGTGCGTGGCGAAACCTTGAAAGGCACTGGTCAGCTGCCCAAATTTGCAGATGATCTTTTTTCGGTGAAAAAGGGTGGAGAAGAGGGCACATCGGAACCTTTGTACTTGATCCCAACCGCCGAGGTCACCTTGACCAACTTGGTGGCTGATCAAATTCTGAAAGCCGCTGACTTGCCCATCAAAATGACCGCGCACTCACCCTGTTTCCGTTCCGAGGCGGGCAGCTATGGCCGTGACACGCGTGGTTTGATTCGCCAACACCAATTCGACAAAGTGGAAATGGTGCGCATTGAAAACCCGGAAAATTCTTATGCGGCACTGGACGAAATGACCCAACACGCAGAGAACATTCTGCAAAAACTGGGTTTGCCTTACCGCGTAATTGTTTTGTGCACCGGCGACATGGGCTTTGGCTCCACCCGCACCCACGACATTGAAGTGTGGCTACCCGCCCAAAATACCTATCGCGAAATTTCTTCATGCTCGAACTGCGAGAGCTTTCAGGCACGCCGTATGAAAGCCCGATTCAAGAACGACGCAGGCAAAACCGAATTTGTTCACACCTTGAACGGATCCGGCTTGGCAGTGGGGCGCACTTTGGTGGCTGTACTTGAGAATTATCAGCAGGCCGATGGCTCTGTAAAAGTGCCCGAAGTTCTTCAGCCCTACATGGGCGGAAAAACTGTGTTGAAAGCCTGATTTGATGGCTTAAGCCTGCTGCGCAGGCAACAAAACAGGGCTAAGCACGCATGCCAATGCCGAAAGGCCACTAAAGGCCCACAACATGGCGTGTGTGTTTTGCCCGGCCAACAGGCTAACCAGCGCACCTATGATCAAAATCAGAAACCCGATTGCTGTATTGCTAACCGCAACATAGGCTGAGCGGGTTTCTGCAGTGGCCATGTCCACAAGCAGTGTTTTTCGACCCAAACGCACACCAGCCAGGCACACCGAAGCCATGAAGTAAGCGCTGACGAACAATGTCAACGCGTTGATATTTGCCTCAAGCTGCAGAACCAACAGCACAGCAATGCCGACCAAGGCATTGATTCCACTGGCAATTGCCATCAGGCTTCGGCTTGAGTAATCGGCCAAACGCCCCCAAACGTATCCCGATACTGTATTTGCCAATCCGGAAACTATTAAAAACAGACCGATCAAGGCGGCATTGCCCAAGGCATTCTGGGCCAGAATGATCAACATGGGTGCACCCAGTGACACGCTGAGCAACAAAGTACGAACAATCACGAAATTGCGAAAGGGCTTGTCATCTTTCAGCAAACGAAGCGATTTCAGAGCCTCGATACCTGCGTTGCAGCCCCCCTCGGTTGCTCCTGGTTCTTCCCGAATCGCCCAAATGGCAATTGATGCGACTATCCAGCACAGCCCAGCAATACCAAACAGGCTTGCCAGTATTACTTCGTTGTTTTTAATTTGATTGTAGAAACCCAGGTTGAGCCCGAGAAGCAGGGTAAAGATGCCAGAAACGCTGGTGGCCAAACCCATCAGTGTGCCGCGCCGCGACTTCGACACAGTTTTTCCCAGTACGTCTTTGGCTGCAACAGAGCATATCCCGCGCGCGAAACTGAACACCAGCAATGCAGCAAAAATCAGCCAACTCGCCTTTTCCGCTTGCAAATCAAGCATTAATGCAAATCCGCATGCCCACAGGGCAAAGCCACTGAGTAAACCCCCAAGCATCCACACGTATTTTCGCAGCGCTTTTGCCCTTATTTTTGCGGCAATGAAAAGCTGGGGAAGCAATACACCAGATTCTCGAATGGGCACGGCCAGCGACACCAGCAACATGGGTGCACCCAGCAGACCAAGTACCCAAGGGAATACCAATCGGGCGCTGGCCACTTCATCAGCCAATTTAGTGAAAAAATTGCTCAGCAGGTGCAAGAAAAAATTGACGGGTTGGTGTTTACAGGACTCGTCGGGAATGTCCTTGCACACGCGCGCGTCTTCGTCGCCCGTGATCAAATCGTACAGGGCAGTGGCTTTGGAATTGGTTTGTTGCATGGCGATACTTTAGCAATTAAAAAGGCACCCGAAGGTGCCTTTTAGAGCAAATGCTTAAGCCGTGTAAGCAAAGTGACAAGCCATTTACTGCGCGCCGACAGTGGCCTTGATGGCTGCGATGAATTTCTCGCTTTGCGCAATATTGCTCACAGTGGCTTCCAGGCCATGACGGGCTGAGGCCAAGCGAATAAAACGCTCCATGCGGCGGGTTTCATGCTTGTTCCAGCGCACTGTGAATGAAACAACCCGATTGTTGTCGATCCATACATTGCTGGGTTTAAGGAACATGAAGTCGCCCAAGGCCACTTTGGGCAAGCCTACTTGCCCGCTTGCATCCACGCCTGTGAATTGAACCAGCAATGGTGTTCCGTTTTGAAGCCAGCTGTTGTTTTCGATGGCGTCACAGAAAATTGAGCAGGTAGACCAAGTGAGTCCACTGTAGCGAACCATGAACGCAAGTCTGGATTCTTCGAAATTATCTGTTACATCTGAACCCACTGCAGCCAAATCTTCAGGTTTTACCTTAAGTGCCAAGAGTTCTTGTTCAAGCGTACTGTAAGCAATACTCGAACGAATTTGATCCGGAATAGGCTTGACCTGTAACCAGTGGAACAGGCAATAAGACCGAGTCAAACGCTCTGCAATCGAACTCATGGTGAACTCCCGATAAACATGCTGCAACGTTATTGGTACTAGGCTCGGAGTTTTTCAGATTCACACCGAGACTCTAACCAAACCCCTTGACTCAACAATCAAAAGTAATACCGATTTGTGGGTAAGAATCAAGAAAAGGTTCAATTATTGTTAACGCTGAACTTGAAAATTGGAATACCAGTTTCTTAAAAAAGTTGCTTAAGCTGCCTTTTCCTGCTTCTTTTGCTGTTCTCCTACTCGTTTTACAGAATATTCGCTGAGAAATTGTGACAATAAGTTGTCCCAATCAGGGTTCAGTGACTCAATTAACAAAAGACGCATATCCCGAGGCCAGTTTCTGACCCGGCGCAGTCGGGCTACAAATTTGTCGTGATCAGTCCAAACTTCGAAATAAACAAGGCGATCGAGCCTGTGATAGTGCGCATAGTCACGGCGCACGCCCTGAATATGTTCATCCATACGGGTAGCGAGACAGTTTGTATCACCAAGATACAGGGGGCCATTGGGTTTGCTGTTCGACAAAATATACAGCCAGTATTTGTCTTGTTTTCTGGCGGTGTCTTGCAAGCTACTGTCCGGGTTTCTGCTCAATTCATCCTCCGCGCCATTCGGTTGTATGGGTATTAAAAATATGTAAGTACAATACTTATTGATTGTATGTGTATTGCCTATTTTGCAGTGCGGCTTTCTCCCTCTTAATGGGTGGCACCATCGCTATTTTTGACGGATATTAGGTGGTAATATACGAATGGAGAATTATTTACTACAGTCGGAATGAAACCGACAAATTAATTATTATTATATTTATCAAAGGCTTATATGCTCACAGCTATCCTTGTGGATGGTCCGTTTTTCATTCGCAGAATTCGTCAAATTTTCCCAAGTTCGGTTCACCATGATGCAAAAGTCATGGCCGATCTGGTGTGGCGCTTGTCAGCGGCACATTTGTTTGAGCGAAATCAGCCAAAACGCCATCTATTTCGCATTTTCTTCTATGACACGCCAGTCTTCACCCAACGGGTGACGTTGCCAATTTCCCGCCAGCAAATCGATTTGTCCAAATCCAAAGAGGGACAATTTCGGGTCGCTTTTCAGCGTCAACTACAAAGAAAAAGAAAGTTGGCAGTGAAGTTGGGGGAGGCTCGTGAGGCGGATACCTGGAAACTCAATGAAGACGCTTTAGCCGATCTGCTCGGCAAGCGCATTACGGTTGATGATCTGGCCGACGATGACTTCACGCCTGGCTCGCACCCGAAAGGCATTGAATTACGCATGGGCGTTGACTTAGCCACCTTGGCTTACAAGCGGCAGGTTCAACAGGTGGTGCTGCTGACCGGCGACGGCGCATTTTCAAGCGCTGCTGAATTATTGCGCCACGAAGGGGTCGACGTGGTGTTAGACCCAATGTGGCAGAATATTTCCGAAGATTTGTTCTCTTATATCGACGGACTCCGGTCGACATGTCCACCACCTGAGCGAGCCGCAGACTTTCTGGCCCGGATCGGATCCGACAACTACGATCATGACGATTTGCCTGCTGAATAAAAAAAGCCCACTGGAAAGTGGGCTTTTTTCTGCAGGGTTCGAAGCGGAAGGGTTTAGTCTCCCATCCCTTCGGCATAAAGGTCGTTGATTCTGTCCTTGAATGCTTCAGTCACTTTGACGCGTTTTACCTTCAACGTTGGTGTCAGCAGACCATTGTCCACCGTCCAGGGTTCTTTGGTAGTAATGATTCGCCGCACGCGAATGTAGCGGGGCAAATGCTGCAAACGTTCATTGGCGCGCTTGATCAGCTCTTTTTCATTGGAGTTGGCCGTTACGGCAATCATGCCAATAAAAGAGCGACCTTCGCCGATCAAAACGATCTGTTCAAATACGTCGTCACCAATAATGGCCATTTCAGCGTCTTGAGGGGAAAACTTTTCACCGTTGGACAGCACCATGATATCTTTGATCCGGCCACGAATATAAATCCGTTTGTCCTTGATCTCGGCAACGTCACCTGTGTGCAGCCAGCCATCCTCATCAATCGCAGTTTTCGTGGCTTCCTCGTTTTGCCAGTAACCCAGCATGATGTTGGGCCCACGCGCGAGTAGTTCATCATTTTCGCCCAACATGACTTCGACATTGGGCAAGGCTGGGCCAACAGATTCAGGAACATTGCCTTCTGGACGGTTCACCGAGATAACCGGACACGCCTCAGTCATGCCGTAGCCATGAAGAATGGGAAGTCCCATCGCAATAAAGGCTTTGGCAATTGTGCTGTCCAAGGCAGCCCCACCCACCACGGCCAATCGCAAGCGACCGCCTAGTCGTTCCAGAATGGGTTGAGCCACTTTTGCACGCAGAAGCGGAAGCTGAAAATGATCCAGAATTCCGCCTTTGCCTTGTTCCATGCGCCAACCCACATCGACCAGCTTCTCAAATGCTTTTCGCTTGAAACGGGAATCTTTCACAGAGGCCTGAATACGGCCGTAAAACTTTTCGAAAATGCGCGGAACCGCAAACAGCACCGTTGGTGCCTGTGTGGCCAGGTCTTCGGGCAATTGGTTAATACCACGTGCATAGGTAACCTTTGCACCCACACGCAAGGGCAGGTAATAGCCGCCGGTGCGCTCGAACATGTGCGACATCGGGAGGAATGACAAAAACACGTCTTCCGGCTTTGCGATGTCCAACTGAAAGCAACTGTCTACGTTGGCGATCACGTTTTTGTGCGACAGCATGACGCCCTTCGGACGTCCTGATGTGCCGGATGTGTAACAAATTGTAGCCAGCGTATTTTGTTCGAGATCAAGAAGCTCAAAAGCCTCTAATTTCTTTTCGACACTTTTCAGGGCATATGTCGCGTTCTCGACGCCATCTGCTTCTTTTTCAATGTCCGATCTGATCGACAAAACCCGCACATCTTTCAGGTTTTCTTTTAGCAGGTTACGGGCAATACGGTCATTTTCAACCACGACCACCCTAGAACCGGAATCTTGTATGCAATAAGCAATGTTGCTTGGATTGTCGTCCACATACAGTGGCACTGAAACAAGTCCCATGGCCACTGCCGCTTGGTCAAATGCCACCCAGTGCACGCTGTTTTTCAGGCAAATTGCAACCCTGTCGCCCGCCTGCAAACCCATGGACCGGAAAAAAGCTTGCCAGGTGCGAGCCAAGTCAATCATTTCCCGTGCTTTGAAATCTACCCATTCGTTATCAATGAACTGACGGTACAACATACGATTGGGGGTGTCGTCATGTTGGAACAAGAATGTGGCGATGTTCGCCATAAGGAGGTCTCCCGAATTTCTGTTTTTATAAAATTGACCGTAGTGTACTGAACAGTTTAAGAATTGATAAGAACACTCATTCTAGATTTACATTCAAGCCTTGAATGACAGCGGGGCGGGCACTTAATTCTTCGTACCATTTGTGCACTGCAGGATAGTCACTTAATTCAATTCCCTGGCGTTGCCAGCGATAAACCCAGGGATACAGCGCCATGTCAGCGATGGAATAAGTTTCCCCCGCAATGTAGGAAAAACGACTCAACTGTTTGTTGATGACTTCATAAAGCCTTTTGGCTTCATTGGTGTATCGGTTAACAGCATATTCAATTGGTTCGGGTGCGTAAATCCGGAAATGGTGCGCTTGCCCCAGCATGGGGCCCACACCGCCCATTTGAAACATCAGCCATTGGATGATCGACAGGCGTTCGCGGTAGTTTTGCCCGAAAAACTGACCGGTTTTTTCGGCCAGATACATCAGAATGGCGCCACTTTCAAACATCTCGATTGGCTCGCCATCGGGGCCATTGTGATCAATGATTGCCGGTATTTTATTGTTGGGGCTGAATTTGAGGAATTCAGGTTTGAATTGATCGCCCTTGCCGATATCGACCGGAATCGCTTTCCAGTTGAGCCCCATTTCTTCACAGGCAATATGAATTTTGTAGCCATTGGGGGTCGCCCAGGTGTACACCTCAATCGGTTTATCTTGCGCTGTATTCAATCAATACGCTCCAGTGCTGCGAGTGGGTTAACACGTTCGTGTTAGGTCATTTCAAGGATACCTTACTCACAGTTGTCGTGGGTATGCTAAGGCCTGCTGGAACAATTGAACCGAGAGTAAACATGCCGATTTTCTGGACACCAAAACCACACGCGATGCATTGTTTATTGCCATCTGCTCTTGGTCTTTTGATTGCGCTTGTTCCAGTTTCAGCTTTAAGTCTGGAGATTTCTACACCGGTCGGTGTTCAGCAGATCGGAAGGCATCTTGACTTGAAAAGTACGCTGAGCAATGTACCCGAAGGTGTCGAATCACAACTAAGGTCAACGTGTCTTAGAGCAACAATACATTCGCTGGAGAGCAGCTCGGTAAGCCATGGTTCGGCCCTGTCAAACGAGGTGCTGGTTAACTTTGATCCAACAATTCGCCAAGGCGGTTTGCTTGAATTCAAATCGGTGGTCCCTGTACATGACACCTTGATTGAGATGAAGCTGGTCTCTGAATGTCCTTTGATTGTATTTAGTACAAAGTGGACATTCATCATGAAACAAGCCGAAGTACAGGCCAAGGATTCTCTTCAATCCAAAGCCACAAAGTCCTCTCTGGTTTTTGATCCGGAGGGCTCTGAGTTGTTGGCCAGTTCACGCAAACCGCCCACGCCGCAACTTGATGAGCACCCGGCATGGTTTAAACAAGAGAAAGAAGGCAATACCACAAGTTCGAAAGAGGAGCCTGAGCATACGAATACTGAATTGAGTGAGCAAGGCACTGGCGCTGGAAGTTCAGGCGATGCATTGAAGGTGGCTTCGCTGGATACGAATTTGTTTGGTGCAGGATTGATTGAAAGCCGCAGAGATGCGGCCAATGCCTGGTCAGGCCTTGGATTGGATGAATACCCGGTTGAAACGAGCCCCGCTGCAATGACGCCTGATTTGATGTTGCCGGTGTCTTTGGCTGGCCTCTTTTCATTGATCCTTGCTTGGTTTGCCTATCGCCGTTACTCGATCAAGAAGAAAGTCACCGCGTCGAATCAGATCGAGCCAAACGATGCGGGTTTCGTACATTCGGACGCTGGGCGACACGACATTGGTTCAATAAGCCGTGAACATGCCATGGCATTCGCAGCCGAGCCTGCTGCTTCCTCGCTCGGAAGTCATCTGGTTCTCGAGTCTTTAATTGGAAATGATGAGCAAGATTTTGATGGGGAAATGAATGCATTGGGGAATCCGGTCAATTCAGACCTCATGGATTCCAGCAACCGATCTTCCTTGAAAATAAGCCTTGAACTGATCAACCGCGCAGACATACCCGGCTGGAAGCTGCCTGCGTCTTACTCTGGTTTGGTGGAGGCACGCAATCGATCACTGGAATTGCACCGGACACTGGATGCCCTGTTGCTTCGTAGTCAAATTGGTTTGATAGAACTAGCATTTCAGGATGCCAAGCAAGGACAGTTAACGGCCGAACAAACGACCCTGGAATTGCTGGAACAAGTGATGGGCGATCAGTTGCATGAAATCGACTCGAAACCTACGCTGTGTGTTCCCGACGTTGTTAAAAGTCATGTTCGCGCCAAGATGTGCGAAGTGGTCGGCGCCGAAAAGCGCCAACTGCTTCGAGAGAATTTGTTGAACCTGAACCGCCAAGTTGTCAGCCCGGCAGTTTGTTTTAGTTCGAATGCCTGGCGCGAATTCTTGAGCGAGGAGGGCATTCTGGATTAGTGGTTTGAGTGATGATCAGGAAACGCCCAAAGACTCTTCCAGCTGTTCGATTTCAAGCATCAGTTCCAGCAGCTCGGTTTCTGATCTCTCCAGGCGGGTGGCTATCCCATCACGATCTTTGTGAAGTTCTGCGGCTTTTCTGGAGTCCTCTGGTTTGCTGTAGTCGACCTTCAACAGGGCCTCATCAATTTTGATCAGTTTGGGCTGGTCAGCTTCAATTTGCTTCTCAAGCTTTTTGGCCTGATTGCCCAACTGTTTAATTCTTTGGCTGACCACCTGCCGGTCTACCGGTGGACGCGCCTGTGCAGAATTTGTACTTTTGGGTGCTGTTGCACCGCCCGTTTGTTTGTTGCGCTGATTTTCCGCGTTTGTTTCCTTGCGCAATAGTTCAGCATAGTCATCGAGGTCACCATCAAACTCAGTGACTGCGCCTTGGTGCACGCGCCAAAAGCGATCCGTGATTGATTCCAGCAAATGTCTGTCGTGAGAAACCATGACCAAGGCACCTTCAAATTCCAACAGGCTGCTGGCCAAAGCCTGACGGGTTGCAATGTCCAGGTGGTTGGTGGGTTCATCAAGCAACAGCAGGTTGGGGCGTTTATAAGCCAACAAGGCCAAGGCCAGGCGCGATTTTTCTCCACCGGAAAAACTGCCCACCAGCTGACGCACTTTGTCATCGCGAAAATGAAAACGCGCTAAAAATTCACGAGATTTTTGTTCTGAAATTTGCCGCTCCAGTCGCGACATGTGTTGCAAGGGGGTGGCATTCATGTCGAGCGATTCAATTTGGTCTTGCGCGAAATAGCCATACACCAGCCCTTTGCCCTCAACCCTTTCGCCACCCAACATAGCTAGTTCACCCACCAAGGTTTTAACCAAGGTGGTTTTGCCGTTGCCGTTTGCACCCAACAAACCGATGCGATCGCCAGGACGAAGTTCAAGGCTGATGTTTTTCAGAACAGGCGCTACGCCAGCGTAGCCACAATCGCTGCGGTTCAGCACGACCAAGGGATCTGGGCTTTTATGGGGTTCCATGAAGGGAATGGCCACATGGGGTTCCACTTGCAATGTTTCAATCAATTTGATTTTTTCAAGGCGTTTGACCCGGCTTTGTGCCTGTTTTGCCTTGGAGGCCTTGGCCTTGAAGCGGTCAACAAACTTTTGCAGCTTTTCCATTTCGCCTGCTGCTTTTTTGTTCGCTTGGCTGACTTGTTCTGAGCGCTCGGCAAAAGCGCGCTCAAAGGCAGAATATCCTCCGGTGTACTTGGTCAGCTTTTCGCTGCTCAGGTGAACAGTGTGTGTACAGACTTCGTCCAGAAAGTCACGGTCGTGAGAAACCAGAATGACTGTGCTGTTGACCTGCTTGATCCATTGTTCGAGCCAAACCACTGCTTCAATGTCCAGGTGGTTGGTGGGTTCGTCCAGCAAAATAAGATCAGCTCTGGAGCCCAATACCTTGGCCAGGTTCAAACGCATTTTCCAGCCACCGGAAAACTCGCCCACTTTGCGTTGCAAGTCTTCGGTTTTAAAACCCAAACCATTCAGAATTGTGGCCACGCGTGCTTCGGCGGTGTACCCATCCAGATTTTCAAGTTCTTCGTACAAGTGACCCAATTGTTCCATGTCACCGCTTTCTTCCACCGCATGAATTTTCTGCCGAACTTCATGCAAGGCACGGTCGCCTTCCAGCGCGAAATCGATCACGCTGAGGTGGTTCGCTGTCACTTCCTGATCGATCCAGGACAAGCGCCAAACCTTGGGCAAATCGATGCTGCCCTGGTCAACGTGCAATTCGCCAAGCAGTGCGCTGAGGAAACTGGATTTGCCTGCACCATTGTGGCCAATCAGGCCGACTTTTTCGCCGGGGAACAGGGTAAGTTCAGCGTTGGTTAAAATGGGCTTGCTGCCCCGTGCAATGCTGAGGTTATTGATTTGAATCATTGAATGGGTTTAGACCAAGTCTTCTTTGTTAAGCAAAAACACTTGTTCGTCACCTGCCGAGGTTTCAAGCCAAATGGGATTTAAATGCGGAAAGGCCGCCTCGAAATGCAGTTTTTCATTGCCAAGCTCAACCACCAGGAAGCCACCGTCTTTCAAGTGCTTGGGTGCCTGCTCAAGAATGTCCTGAATCAAGTCCATGCCGCTGTCACCACCGGCCAAGGCCATGCGTGGTTCGTGCAGGTACTCAGGCGGCAACTTCGTCATGGATGCCTCATTCACATAAGGCGGGTTGGTCAAAATAAAGTCGTATTGTTTGCCATTCAGGTTTGAGAACAAATTGGACTCAATGGCGCGTACACGCTGCTTCATGTCATGCAGCTGGATATTTTCACGTGCAACACTCAAGGCCTCGGTGGACAGATCAACTGCGTCCACCTGTGCGTTTTCAAACACGTATGCAGCCAAAATCGCCAGGCAGCCAGAACCCGTGCACATGTCAAGAATCTCGAATGGCATTTCGGGGGCATTCACCCATGGGGTGAGTTGGTCGGCCAATAGCTCTGCAATGAATGAGCGTGGAATAATCACGCGTTCATCAACCTTGAATGAATGTCCTTGCAGCCAGGCTTCGCCGGTGATGTAACTGGCAGGCTTGCGATCTACAACCCGCTGGGTGATAAACCGTACCAAACGATTGGTTTCATGGGCGGTGAGCCTGGCATCCCAAAAGGGACCAATATCCCCAATTGGCAAGCTGAGCGCTGACTGCACCATGTAAACCGCTTCATCAAACGCATTGCTCGACCCATGGCCGAAAAACACCTTGCCGCGGCGCATTTCACTGACATAAAAACGCACCCAGTCACGAACGGTGTGAAGTTCTTTGGGGTCGACCGCAATGTGTGCGGCGTGATCCTGATTCATGAATTGCCTTTGCTGAAGTCGGTCTGTCCAATGCTTAGTTCGCCATTTAATTCAACCACAGGGCGTTTGATGATGCTGGGGTACTCCAACAGAAGTGCTTTGGCTCCCTCTGGTGACCGGGCCTTGTCTTGAAGACTTTCGTCCAGACCACGCCAGGTGGTACCCCTGCGGTTAATGATTTTTTCCAAACCCAGCACATCAATCCATTCGTCCAGTAACTGCGCGGGCACGCCATGCTTTTTGAAGTCGTGAAAAACCACTTCGATGTCGTTACTCTTTAATGACGCGATGGCCTTCTTGACACTATCGCAATTTGGAATTCCATAAACCTTGGCAGTCATCCTGTTGTGGTCTCCTTATTCTGCGTTACGCAGCAATTCATTAATGCCGGTTTTGGCACGTGTTTTTGCATCCACACGCTTCACGATAACTGCGCAGTAAAGGCTGTACTTGCCGCAAGCGCTGGGCAACGAGCCGCTAACGACCACGGAGCCAGCAGGAATACGGCCGTAAGTTACTTCGCCCGTTTCGCGGTTGTAAATTTTCGTGCTTTGACCAAGATAAACACCCATGGAAATCACGGAGTTTTCTTCAACAATCACGCCTTCAACGACTTCAGAACGTGCACCAATGAAGCAGTTGTCTTCAATAATGGTGGGGTTGGCCTGCAGGGGTTCCAACACGCCGCCGATTCCCACGCCACCGCTTAGGTGTACGTTTTTACCAATTTGTGCGCACGAGCCAACAGTGGCCCAGGTGTCTACCATGGTGCCTTCGTCTACATAGGCGCCAATGTTCACATAACTGGGCATCAGCACCACGTTTCTGGCAATAAAGCTGCCGCGTCGCGCAACGGCGGGTGGTACAACACGAAAGCCGCCTTTCTTGAAGTCCTCTTCGGTGTAATCCACAAATTTGGTGGGTACTTTGTCGTAAAACTGGGTAAAGCCACCAGCCGCCATGGGCTTGTTGTCCTCAAGGCGGAAAGAAAGCAGCACGGCTTTCTTGATCCACTGGTGGGTAACCCATTCGCCACTTTCTTTGGAGCAAACGCGCAATTCACCGGTGTTCAGTTTTTCTAATACGTCACCTACGGCAGACCGTACTTCTGCTGGAGCAGAAGAAGGGGAAATGTCTGCACGATTTTCCCAAGCGGCTTCAATGATGGATTGGTGATTTGTTGTCATGGTGATTTCCTGTGTCAGAGTATGTTTCTAATTCGTTGTGCAGCTTCACTGCATTCAGCCAGGCTGGCTACCAATGCTATGCGCACGTGGTTGGCGCCGGGGTTAAATCCGTTCACTTCGCGGCCCAGAAAGCTTCCGGGCAACAGGGTAACATGCGCTTGCTCAAACAACCTTTTTGCAAAGGCGGTATCGCTTTGGCCCAAGTCTGCCCAGAAATAAAAACCTGCGGGTGGAATATGCAAATTGAGCGTGCCCTCAAGAATGGCGCTGAAAGCCTTGAATTTCTCGGTGTACAAGCGGCGGTTCTCTGCCACATGTTCTTCGTCATTCCAGGCGGCCACGCTGGCCATTTGTACGGTGGTCGACATGGCTGAGCCATGGTAGGTGCGATAACGCAGAAATGCCTTGATCAGGTCTGCATCGCCAGCCACATAGCCTGAACGTAGTCCCGGAGCGTTTGATCGCTTGGAAAGACTGGAGAACACGATCAGGTTGTTGTAATCAGAGCGGCCCAAACGGCTTGCCGCCTCAAGCCCACCAATGGGTGCAGCAGTTCCATCCAGGTAGATCTCTGAATAACATTCGTCCGACGCAATCACAATATCGTGCTCATCGGCCAAATCAAACAGTTTTTGCCAATCCTCCAGGGTATACACGGCGCCAGTGGGGTTGTTGGGTGAGCACACATACATCAGCTTGGTTTTCGACAGCACATCAGCGCCAAGCGAATGAAAGTCAGACAAACCGGTTTCCGGATCAATATTTACAAAGACCGGGCTGGCCCCACCCAAAAATGTTGCGCCTTCATAGATTTGATAAAAAGGATTCGGAAAGGCAACGTGGCAATCTACATCATTGCCCACCCCGCAGCCATCCAGAACAACCTGGGCAAAGGAAAACAAGGCTTCTCGAGAGCCTAATATTGGCAGTACCTGGGTTTCTGGATCGACCAAGGCATCAAATCGGCGCAATATCCAGTCAGAAATCGCTTGTCTCAAGACCGGCAACCCTTGTGTACCTGGATAAACCGCCAAACCACCCAGGTTGTCGATCAGGGCTTGCTTGATCAGGTCCGGAGTGGGGTGTTTGGGTTCACCTATGGACAAGTTGACGTGTGCCAGGCCACCAGTGTGCTGGCTGCCGGCGAACAAGGCCCGCAGGCGTTCAAACGGATAAGGCTGAAGTTTGTCTAGGTTTTTCAATGGGTTCACCGAAATTTCTGTTTTAGCCGCGCCTTGTTTAACCGCGAGTGGGGTTCATCGTTGAAATAGAGTCAAGTTCAACCTTCGGCAATGGCTGAAAACTGGCATGGCGGTGTTCAGCCACCACCGTGGTGTAAACGCCACCGCGGACATACCACTTCGCGGTCAGTTTCATGTACCGGGGGTCGGTTGCGGCTACCAAATCGTCCAGAATCTTGTTGGTTACAGCTTCATGGAAGGCACCTTCTTCGCGGTAGCTCCACATGTACATTTTCAGGCTTTTCAGTTCCACATTCTTTTGATTGGGCAGGTAGTCAATCACCAATGTGGCGAAATCTGGCTGACCAGTCAAAGGACAAAGGCATGTAAATTCAGGCACTTCGATGTGGACGTGGTAAGGCCGATCCGGGTTTGGGTTCGGGAATGTTTGTAAATCGCGGCTGGGTTTGTTACTCATGCTTCTCTCGTAAGCCAATGGGGCCGTGGGCCACTGTGGCGTTAAACAACTCAATCATCCTGCCAACTAGGGGCAAGTGCCCGGCGTAAAGCTCAAAGGCTTTGCTATTATAAGGTCAGCGGGTTTTCAAGTTCCCGTGGGTTGAAGTTTTTATTCGTTCTATTGGTCTCATTTCCACCTCATCGTGCGATTAACTCACATTCGTTTAGCTGGCTTTAAGTCATTTGTTGAACCGACATCCTTTGCTGTCCCCAGTAACCTGGTGGGCGTGGTGGGTCCGAACGGCTGCGGCAAATCCAACATCATCGATGCAGTGCGCTGGGTGCTGGGCGAGTCCAAAGCATCCGAATTGCGCGGTGAGTCAATGCAAGACGTGATTTTCAATGGCTCGACCAACCGCAAGGCGGCTTCTCGCGCCAGTGTCGAACTGGTGTTCGACAACGCTGAGGGCAGGGCTGGCGGCAGTTGGAACCAATATTCTGAAATTTCAGTAAAACGCGTGCTTACACGCGATGGCGCTTCAACCTACTACATCAACCAGCAGGCGGTTCGCCGCCGCGATGTTCAGGATATTTTCCTGGGTACTGGTCTTGGGCCGCGCGCTTACGCCATTATAGGGCAGGGCATGATTGCCCGAATTATTGAAGCCCGTCCGGGAGAATTGCGAATTTTTCTTGAAGAAGCTGCGGGCGTGTCGAAATACAAGGAGCGTCGTCGGGAAACCGGCAATCGTCTGGCCGATACGCGCGACAACCTGACCCGAATTGAAGACATTCTGCGTGAGTTGACCAGCCAAATTGAACGGCTGGAACAGCAGGCCACTGTGGCTCGACAGTTTAAAGAACTGGAAGAGGCGAAAAATACAAAACAGCGCTTGCTTTGGTACATCCGCTACTCAGAAGCACTTGAACAAAAAAACACCGGTCAGGCCAAACTAGAGCGAGCCAAAGCGGATCTTGAGGCTATTCAAGCCAAATCGATCAGCACTCAAACGGAATTGTTTGCAGTGCGCGAAAGGCAAGTGGATGCGCAGCAGCAACTTGAAAATGATCAAACCCAATGGATTGAGGCCAATCGGCAGGTAAGCCGCCTCGAGGCGGATTTACGCGTGATGGCTGAATCGCGCGCCCGTTTGGGTGCCCGAGTGGCCGAACTTGAGCTGGAAATACAAAACTGGACAGCACGCCAGGAAGACGCCAATGCTCGCCTGGAGGAAATCAGCGGTTCCACAGAAGAGCTACAAGCGGAACTCAAAGAGCGAATTATTGCCCTTGAAGAGGCGGAGTTGGCTGTTGAGCCCGTTGAACAGGCTTTGCAGGTTGCGCGCTCTGCTGTGGATCAGCAACGAGCAGGCGTCATGCAAATACAGCAAGCGCTCAGTCAGGTGTCTTCGCAACAAGAATCAGCCAGTCGTGCTGAAAATACCATTCAGGTAAAGCTGGATCGCCTTGAATCAGAAAAGCAGCAAATTGCGGCTCCCTCTGTACATGAAATGGATGAGGTTCAGGCCCGAGTTCAGTCACTTGAAGGCGAGCTTTCCCAAGCCACAAACAATCTTGGCGAACTGGAAAACAAACTGGCCGCGGGCGGCGCTGAGCTGGACCACGTACAAGGGGCGTTTAATGCCGAACGTGACAAGTACGCCAATGCCCAGGCGCAATTGCAAGCACTTGAAAAATTAAATGATCAACTTGCAGAAAGTGCCGAATTAAAGCCGTGGGTTGAAAGTAGCGGATTGGGCGAAACTCCGCGCTTGTTGGGCAAACTGCAAGTTGAACGTGGCTGGGAAAGGGCGCTTGAATCTGCTTTGAGGGAGTCTTTGGACAGCTTTCAAGTCAGAACACTGGACTTGGTTGAGGGCTTTGCAAAACAGCCTCCGCCCGCCCGCGTGGCTTTCATGGAATCGTCACCGACTTTAAATTCAAACTTGCCCGTGGGTCCCGAAGACCTGGCAAGCTTGGTCCGCAGTTCGGATTCGTCTGTACAACAATCGTTGGTTCAGTTGTTGGCGGGCTATTTGCTGGCACCCGATTTGCCATCCGCGCTGCTCAAACGCAAAACACTCAAGCCTGGTCAGCGAGTTTTCACGCCACAGGGACATTGCGTAAGCGTCACCGGGGTGTCTTTCTATGCTGCCGATAACGCTCAAAGTGGTCGGCTTGAGCGCCAGCAGCAAATTGAAGCCTTGCGCACTGAAGTGCGAGCACTCGACATGTTGAAAAACGAGTCCATGGCCAAGCGCGATCAATTGCAATTGCGCACCGGTGAAATGAAAGCCAATGTGGTGCAGGCCCGAAACCTCGTCGAAAGCCTTACAAAACGCCTGCATGAAGCCCAAGTGCAATTGATTCGCCTGCAAGAACAACAAAGCAGGGCGGACAGTCGTCGCGAACAGATCGGTTTGGATTTGGCTTTGTTGCAAAGTGAGCTTGAAGAACAGCGCGCCATTCTTCTCGAATCAGAAGACAAATACGCCGAGCTGGATGAACAACTGGCAGTGGCCAGCGATGCCCTTGAAAGCCGCAAAGACAAGGTAACGGAAGCTGAACAGGCACTGCGCGACAAACAGGCACAAGTACAAAACACACTGCGTAGGAAACAGGACGCAGAGTTCAATATTCGCAATCAGGAATCGCGGCAGCGGGAATGCGAGCGCGACACTGCATTTGCAAGCAGTCAAATTCAACAAATTCAACAGCGCAAGCAACTGGCTTTGGCCGAACTTGAGGGGCTCTCTGAAATTGAGGGACAAGAGGCGCTTCAAGGTGCGCTGGAAGAACGCGTGATCGCCGAAGAAAAAGTGGCAGTGTCTCGCGATGCCCTTGAACAAATCATGGCGAAGGTTTCTGAGCTCGAGCGCAGCGAGAAAGAGAGCGACAAACAGGCTGACCCCTTACGGGATGCGGTTCAAGACTTGGCATTAAAAATTCAGGCGGCTGAATTAACCATCGAACAATATAAAAATTTGATGGACGAAGTTCACGCCGATGTAAACGAATTAAGCCAGCAGTTCGTTGCCATGGAGGTGCCGCCTAAAGCGTCGGTGCTCCAGGCTGAAGTAACGCGCCTTACCAACGGTATGCAAGAGTTGGGGGCAGTCAACCTGGCCGCGCTTGACGAATTGGCCGCTGCGACAGAGAGAAAATCTTTCTTGGACCAACAGGCTGGTGATCTGATAGAAGCCATGGAAACCCTTGAGGATGCAATTAGTAAAATTGACAAAGAGACCCGAGACCTTCTCTCTGAAACCTTTGGTGTGGTCAATGGCCACTTCTCGCGATTGTTCCCCAAACTATTTGGTGGCGGCGAGGCTCGCTTGGTCATGACTGGCGATGAAATCCTGGACGCTGGTGTTCAGGTATTTGCGCAACCGCCCGGCAAGAAAAACGGCACTATTCACCTGCTGTCAGGTGGAGAAAAAGCGCTTACTGCCACGGCACTGGTGTTTGCAATATTCGAATTGAATCCTGCGCCATTTTGCTTGCTCGACGAGGTGGATGCGCCGCTGGACGACGCAAATACCGAGCGCTTCACGCGCTTGGTCAAACAAATGTCTGAACAAACCCAGTTTTTGTTCATTTCCCACAATAAAATCGCCATGGAAATGGCGCAGCAGCTGATCGGAGTCACGATGCAGGAAAAAGGTGTTTCCCGTATTGTTGCCGTTGATTTGGCTGCAGCAGAAAAAATGGCC
This sequence comes from Limnobacter sp., assembly GCF_043511195.1. Lineage (NCBI taxonomy): Bacteria > Pseudomonadati > Pseudomonadota > Betaproteobacteria > Burkholderiales > Burkholderiaceae > Limnobacter > Limnobacter sp. The sequence goes on from NZ_CP121330.1 coordinate 2,259,849, forward strand.
ACGGAAACCGTATGAACGATTTACAACTCACCCTTCTGATTGTTGGCGGCGGCGGCATTGCTGCCATGATCGCTTACAACTGGTGGCAAGATTACAGGCTGCGAAATCAGGCCAGCGAACGCTTCGGTCAAACAGACGAAGATCCGCTCTTGAATACAGGTGTGGCCAAATCAGGATTTGAGCGCTTCGAACCAGGTTTTTCAGGTTCGAGTCGTCCGGATTCTGACCTTTCATTTGATGAGGCCGCAGATGATTCAAGCTCTGAAATGCCCCTCAACGACAATAATCTGCAAAATGAACTGCAAATTACAATCGACAAGCGTCTGTTCGCAGATTTTATTGTTCGATTTGATGAGGAAAAAGACGCAAATTCGTGGAAAGCGCTGGTCGATGGCTTAGAGCAGATCAATCGGAAGCGCATTATTTATTCTGCCAGTCCTGATTCTGCTGAAAGCACTGAAACGCTGTGGTTTAAGGCCAGTCCCTATGCGGGCACGGCACGATCATTAAGAGCCAGTGTTCAGATCGCCAACCGCAAAGGACCACTGAGCTCTATTGAGTTTTCAGAAGTTCTTGGAAAGCTGAAACGGTTTGCCGAGGATCAAAATGCGGACATCGAATTCCCGGAAATGAAAGAAGTGGTTGCCAAAGCAGAAACGCTGGATCAAGCAGCAGCTGCGCTGGATACCTTGTTGGGATTGCATTGTTTGCTACCCGACACCGTGCAAGAAAGCACGGCTGTTGACATGCTGGCGGTGGCCGGTTGGGGACAGAAAGGACATCAGTGGGTTCTCAGTGACGAATCGGGCTCCCTGGCCAGCATGGTGATTCACAATGCGCCTGGTAAGCGTTTGTTGAGCTTCAGCATTGATGTGCCCAATTCTGCTGAACCAGTCAAGGCCTTGGGTGACATTGTCACCGTATGCCATGGCATGAATGAAAAATTTGGCGCCCCCCTGATGGACGACTCGGGTAGAACCTTGAGTACGCAGGCAATTGAAGGTATTTACAATCAGCTCATTGAGCGGGTTCGCAATTTGACTGATTCCGGCTTCAAACCTGGCACAACCGTGGCTCGCATTTTGTTTTCATGAGCAATCTGGATTTGTTCGATAGTGCAAACAGCGGCAATTCTCCGGAAGAGTCGCCCATGCTGGCCATGCGCAGGCTGATCGATTTGTTGAACCGCTGGGAGCATGCTTATTATGTTCTCGACGAACCCGAGGTGCCCGATTCGGAGTACGACAAAAATTACCAGTTGTTGCAGCAACTCGAGAGCAAACACCCTGAACTAATTCAAAGCAATTCGCCAACGCAACGTGTCGGCGGCAAGCCCGCCGAGGGATTCGAACAAGTTCGACATCGCGTACCCATGCTTTCGCTGGGCAATGCATTTGATGACAGCGACGTGATTGCGTTTGATCGGCGAGTCAAAGAATTGGCCGATCTGCCCCCTGAAGCCATCATCGATTACTCGGTGGATCCGAAATTTGACGGTTTGGCAATATCGATCCACTACAACAATGGCAATTTTGACAAAGCGATTACCCGTGGCGATGGTACTGTGGGTGAAGACGTGTCAGCCAATGTAAAAACCATTCGAAGCTTGCCGCTTCGATTAAAAGGAAGCGACGTACCAGCACAGCTTGAAATTCGCGGCGAAATCTTTATGACAAAAAAAGATTTTATGCAGATGAATGAACGGCAGGCAGAGCTTGGTCTGAAAGTTTTTGCCAATCCACGCAATGCAGCCGCTGGCACCATTCGACAACTTGAGACCAAAATAGCCGCGGGGCGTCCCCTGCGGTTTTACTGCTACGGTGCAGCATTGGAACGCGAGCAACTTCGTGAACTAAAAAGCCAATCTGCCATGATGAAATGGCTGGCAGACATGGGATTGCCAGTGTCGGAATTGAGCCAGACCGCGCATGGTGCAGATGGTCTGCTTTCGTTTTATCGCAATGTAGGCGAACGTCGAAGTTCCTTGCCTTTTGAGATCGATGGTGTGGTTTACAAAGTTGACTCCTTTGATCTTCAGGATCAACTGGGGTACGTAGCCAAAGCACCGCGCTTTGCAGTTGCACATAAATATCCACCCGATGAAGTACTCAGCCGGCTGCTTAACATTGAAGTGCAGGTGGGCCGAACTGGTTCAATTACTCCAGTGGCAAAACTGGAGCCAGTGAAGGTAGGCGGGGTGGTTGTTTCGTCTGCCACTTTGCATAACCTGGATGAAATTCAACGCAAAGACTTGCGCGTGGGGGATCAGGTATTGGTTCGCCGGGCAGGCGATGTCATTCCCGAGGTTATTCCGTTTTCCGGCAATGTTCGCAGCGCGGCAAGCAATGCATTTGTTATGCCCACGCATTGCCCAATTTGTAACTCCCTTGTTCGCAAGGAAGAGGGCGAGGCTGCATTCAGGTGTACTGGTGGCTTGGTGTGCAAGGCACAGCTTACGCAGTCTATTATTCATTTCGCACATCGGCGAGCCATTGACATTGAGGGACTGGGTAACAAGCTGGTTGAAGTCTTGGTCGACAAAGAGTGGGTGAAAACGCCGGCAGATCTTTTTCGCCTGGAATATGAGGCGTTGGTGCAGCTTGAGCGAATGGGTGAAAAATCGGCGCGAAACCTGCTGGACAGCATCAACAAAGCAAAGCAAACCACCTTTGGACGCTTTCTCTTTGGCTTGGGCATAAGGCATGTGGGTGAGGCGACAGCACGAGACCTGGCAACGCATTTTAAAAATGTCGACCGCCTGATGGGCGCGAGCATCGATGCGCTGCTTGAGGTGAACGACGTTGGCCCAGTGGTGGCTGAATCAATTCGTCAATTTTTCGATGAACCTGGCAATCAGCAGGTCGTGCATGAACTTATTGCGCTTGGCCTGAGTTGGCCTGCCGAAGAGACCCAAGTCACTGATGAGTCGCATCCATTTTATGGCAAGACATTTGTGCTGACAGGCACTTTGAGCCAATACAGTCGAGACGACGCGGCGGCATTGATCGCAACACGAGGCGGAAAAGTAACCGGTTCAGTGTCCAAGAAAACGGATTACCTTTTGGCTGGAGAAGCGGCGGGTAGCAAATTGGACAAGGCTGCTGCCTTGAGCGTTACAGTGCTGGACGAGGGTACATTTCAAGGTATGCTTTAATCAGAATTGTTTATTACGATTACTTTCTTATTCATTGACTACTACTGAGTGAGCGATCATGACCCGAGTTAGAAAAGCTGTATTCCCCGTCGCGGGTATGGGCACCCGCTTTTTACCTGCCACCAAAGCAAGCCCCAAAGAAATGATGCCGGTTGTGGACAAGCCATTGATTCAATACGCCGTTGAAGAAGCGCTTGAAGCCGGGATGACCGAACTTGTTTTTATTACAGGGCGCAGCAAACGATCCATCGAAGACCATTTTGACAAGGCCTACGAGCTGGAAGCTGAGCTACAAGCGCGTGGTAAAACCGCACTGCTTGAAATAGTGAAAAACATTGTACCCAGTCACGTGAATTGTATTTATATCCGTCAGATGGAGCCGCTGGGCCTGGGACATGCAGTGTTGTGCGCCGAGCCTGTGGTGGGTACGGAACCCTTTGCTGTGCTGCTGGCCGACGACCTGATGGATGTTGACAAAGGCACGCCTTCGGTGACCCATCAAATGGTCAAAGTGTTCGAGCGTGAACACGCCAGCGTATTGGCAGTGCAAGAGGTTGATCCTTCTGAAACAAAGTCCTACGGTATTGTCTCAAGCACGCCTTGGAACAATCGTTCCGAGCGGGTCAATGCAATTGTTGAGAAGCCCGACCCCAAAGACGCCCCCACCAACCTGGCGGTAGTAGGGCGTTATGTGTTGAATTCACAAATTTTTGATCACATTCGCAAAACCGGCAAAGGCGCTGGCGGAGAAATCCAGCTGACTGATGGCATTGCCTCCTTGTTGGAAGACCAGCCCGTATTGGCTTATCGATTCACAGGTACGCGCTTCGATTGTGGCTCTAAAATTGGTTATCTAAAGGCCACGGTGGAACTCGGTTTGAAACACCACGAAGTGGCTGCAGAGTTTGCAGATTATTTAAAGAACAGGAAGTAAACAATGTACGCAGTGTTGGGCGGTAGTGGTTTGAGTCAGTTGCCAGGGTTTGAAATTACCATGCGCAAGGTGCAACGCACCCCGTATGGCGAGCCCTCCGGTGCCCTCACCATCGGCATGCTGGCCGGTCATGAAATTGTTTTTCTGGCGCGCCACGGCTACGGACATACCATTGCTCCCCATCAAATTAACTACAGGGCCAATATTTGGGCCCTGTCGCAGCTCAACATTGAAGGGATTCTCTCCGTGGCCTCGGTGGGTGGCATTCGCCCTGATTTAAAGCCCGGGCAGTTGGTCGTACCCGATCAAATACTGGACTACACCCACGGGCGCCACGCTACTTTTTTTGAAGGCGACAACCAGGCAGTGCAACACATCGACTTCACCTGGCCTTATGACCAAGCACTTCGCACGTCGTTGTGTCTTGCCGCTGACTCAGTTGGCGAGCAAGTGGCGCAGGGCGGCTGTTACGCCTGCACACAGGGTCCACGATTGGAAACTGCGGCCGAGGTTAAGCGGCTGGCGCGCGATGGTGCCGACATTGTTGGCATGACTGGCATGCCCGAGGCCTGCCTTGCGCGTGAGCTGGAAATACCGTACGCGCACCTGGCCTTGGTAGTCAACCAGGCTGCCGGAGTGGGCGAGAGTGCTCAGGAAATTTCACACGCCCAAATCAGCAAAACAGTTCATGAAGGAATGGGCCGTGTAATGGGGATCATCAAATCGATGGTCCAGCTTCACGACGAATAAAAAGGGTTGTGTAAAAAACCCGATATTCGAATTCAAATGGACAACAGCTCCAGAAGCTCGGCTTCAAGTTGAATTTGAAGTTTGCCGGAATTCAGTGATTGACCATACAGCAAGAAAGAATCTTCCGCGCGCTCGCCCAGTGTCATAATCTTGGCTGTTTGCACGTTGACTTTGTATTGCGCCAGCAAACGAGTAATGGAGTAGAGCAAACCCGTGCGGTCAGTGGCCGACACGGTGAGCAAATATTGATTGCCTTTCTCGTCGGGCTTCAAATCAACCGAAGGGCGCACCGGAAAGTGTCGTGATTGTCGGGACATTCTTCCAAACACCGGTGCTTCAAGGGGCTGACGCTTGATCAGTCGGTCCTGAAGTTCTGCCTCGAGTAAGGACAATGTTTCCCGGTAAAACTCATGGTGACTGTCGTGCTGGATCAGGAAAGAATCAAGCGCATAACCGTGCGAGGTGGTGTGAATTTTCGCATCCAGAATACTCAGGTTCTTGGAATCGAAATAACCACAAATTCTCGCAAACAAATCCATTTCATCCCGCGTGTAAACCAGCAATTCCAGGCCTTCACCAATGGGAGAAAGGCGAGCCTTGACGATCGGTTGATCTGTGTCCACGCGCCAGTAAAGGTGCCGCGTGTGCCAGGCAATGTCGCTGGGGCCTTGTCTTAAGAAATAAGACACGTCGAGCTGAGCCCAAAGCTTGTCTTGCACATCATCGGAAAGTGCATACAGCCGCAAAATTCTCCGCGCCTCAGCCTGCTGCTCGGCAAGCATTTGACGGCGGTTCGGAGCCTCACCGCCCAAGTGTTTAAGCGTCAGTCGATACAAATCTTCCAGCAATTTGCCTTTCCAGGCATTCCAAACTTTCGGGCTTGTACCCCGAATATCAGCCACTGTGAGCAGGTAGAGTGCTGTCAGGTTGCGTGGAGTTTTTACCAACGCGGCAAACTCCTTGAGCACTTCAACATCTGACAAATCTTTCTTCTGAGCCGTGTTCGACATGGTCAGGTGATGTTTCACCAGAAAAGCCACCAAGTCGGTGCTTTCCTGATTCAATCCGTGGTCTTTGCAAAACTTGCGGGCGTCAACTTCACCTAATACGCTGTGGTCGCCACCACGACCCTTAGCCACATCATGAAACAGGGCAGCAATATACAACAACCAGTGATCGTCAAAATTGGCCATTAATTGGCTGCAGTAGGGGTACTCATGTGCATGCTCTGCCATCGTAAACCGGCGCAAATTGCGAACCACGGTCAAAATGTGCTGGTCTACTGTGTACACATGAAACAGGTCATGCTGCATTTGACCCACAATTTTCCGAAAAACAGGCAAATACCTTCCGAGCACACTGGTCTCGTTCATGCGCCGTAGTTCGTGGACTATTCCTTGGGGCTGTTTGAAAAAATCAATGAACAACGCCTTGTTGACGGGGTCATTTCTGAAATCACTATTGATCTTGACCCGACTGTGCCAAAGTCGGCGCAACATTCGGGCGCTCATACCCTTTAAGCGCGGGTTTTGCTGCATCACGATGAAAGCACGAAGCATGGCTGAAGGATTTCGGGCAAATACCTCGTCGTCTCGAATGTCGAGCAAAGAATCAGTGACCTGAAACTCATCGTCGATCACCACAGGTTCAGCATTAACGCCGAATATCGACAATTCAATATTTTGAAGCAATATCGTGTTCAATTGCATGACCGCCTTGGCGGCCAAATAATACCGTTGCATCAGTTGTTCGCTTGACCGCTTCGCAGCGGTGGGGCGATAGCCCAAGGACTCAGCCAGTTGGGTTTGCACATCGTAAACAAGTCGGTCTTCCCGGCGGCCAGTTGTCACATGCAATTGGTATCTGAATTTTTTGAGGGTGCGCTCGTTGTTTCTCAACTTTGCGGCCTCAAATGGCGTGATCAGCCCTTTTTTGGCCATTTCAGCCCAGCTATTGCCCAGATTGGCAGCTCGGCATACCCAAAGAATGACGTGTAAATCTCGAAGTCCGCCGGGGCTCTCTTTGCAGTTGGGCTCAAGGCTGTAGGGTGTTTCTTGATACTTGGCGTGACGTTGCCGAAGCTCAAGGGTTTTCTTACGAAAAAAGGCTTTAACTTCAAGTAATTTGTGAAGAGTATCGTTCAGCTTTTTGAAATTATTGGAATTGCCGGCAAGAAGTCTCGATTCAACAAGTGCTGTTTGTACTGTGATGTCTTTGCCAGCTTCTTCAACACATTGGTCAGGGGTTCTGACGCTGTGCCCGATTTCAAGGCCAATGTCCCAACCCGATCCACAAAAGGTTTCCAGCTTCTCTGTGTTGATTTCATCCGGTTCCTGGTCAATGAGGATCAGCACGTCCACATCAGAGAAGGGAAACAATTCACCACGCCCATAACCACCAACCGCGACCAAGCTGTATTGTTTGGGCATTCCGATGGCATCCCAAAGGGAGACCAGGGCTTCATCCACGCAAACACTGCGTTTTCTCAGCACCGATTCAACCATGGACGCTGGGGTGTGTTGGTCAAATGGGGTCAGCCAAAGGTGTGCCTGGCTTTTCAACTGGTTCTTAATTGCTACCCGCACAGCGTTCAAATCTTGTGCAGAACTGGATTCAGCCGTAATTACCGGTTTGTTGCTCAAGTCAGGCTGCCTGTGTTTTCAAGCGAGGATTCGCTGGTGTTCCTGTTGACTGAGTCAAGATTTCGTAACCATCGGCGGTGACCAAAACCGTGTGCTCCCACTGAGCCGACAGACTGTGGTCTTTGGTCACAATTGTCCAGCCATCCGGCATTTCCTTGATTTCCCTGCGACCCGCATTCAGCATGGGTTCGATGGTGAAAATCATGCCTTCCAGCAATTTCACACCAGTTCCAGGTTTGCCATAGTGCAACACTTGCGGTTCTTCATGAAACTTGGTGCCAATTCCGTGACCACAAAACTCACGAACCACCGAGTAGCCAAAGCCTTCAGCGAATTTCTGAATCGCAGCACCCACATCGCCCAGTGTGGCCCCGGGTTTTACCTGCTCAATGCCAATCCACATGGCTTCAAACGTAATTTCACAGAGTCTTCGCGCGGCCAGCGAGCCCTCACCCACAATGAACATGCGGCTTGTGTCGCCGTGATAACCCTCTTTGATGACCGTAATATCAATATTGATAATGTCACCGTTCTTCAATTTCTTGGGGCCGGGCACACCATGACAAATTTGGTGGTTGACCGAAGTACAAATTGACTTGGGGTAGGGCGTGTAACCCGGTGGGGCATAATTCAAAGGGGCTGGAATGGTGCCCTGCACATTCACCATGTAGTCGTGGCAAAGCTTATCGAGTTCATCGGTGGTAATGCCTGCAACCACGTGCGGGCCGATAAAATCCAGAACTTCCGAGGCCAAACGGCCGGCAACACGCATTTTTTCAATGTCGTGCTCATTTTTAATCACAATATCCATGGTTTTGTTTAATTCCTGCTTGAGCTAACGTATTTTAACCGAGTATAATCTTTGGCTGCTCTGGCGCTACGGCTAACTGGCTTAGTTAGTTGGCGCTTAAGAGTAAATTTAATGGTTTGTGCGACAGGGTGCTAGTTTTTGTTGGTTTATTAACCCGATGCTAGCCCAGTACAAACCCATTCAACCCTGTCTATACTGGAGAAATTCATGGCAGCATCAATGCGCGAAATGCTGGAAGCTGGTTGCCACTTTGGCCACCAAACACGCTTCTGGAACCCAAAAATGGCCCCTTTCATCTACGGCCATCGTAACAAAATCCACATTATCAATCTGGAAAAAACCGTCGTAATGCTCGACGACGCGCTGAAATTCGTGAAGCGACTGTCAGCAAACCGCGGCAATATCCTGTTTGTTTGCACAAAGCGCCAAGCCAAAGAAATTATCGCTGAAGAAGCAGCACGCTGCGGCATGCCCTTCGTTGACCAGCGCTGGTTGGGCGGCATGCTGACCAACTTCAAAACGGTAAAAACATCCATCAAGCGTCTGAAAGACATGGAAGCAATCATCGCCGACGGCGGTACTGAGCGCATGTCCAAGAAAGAAGCCTTGATGTTCGCCCGTGAACTCGAAAAACTGAACCAGTCAATTGGTGGCATCAAAGACATGCCAACATTGCCTGATGCAATTTTCGTGTGCGACGTGGGTTACCACAAAATTGCCATCACCGAAGCCGAAAAGCTGGGCATTCCAGTTGTTGGTATCGTGGATACGAACCACTCGCCCGCAGGTGTTAGCTACATTGTTCCTGGTAACGATGACTCCGCCCGCGCCATTCGTTTGTACGCCCGTTCCGTAGCCGATGCCGTATTGGCTGGCCGCGACCAGGCTGTAAACGATGTGGTTGAAGCCATCAAAGGCGGCGACGACTTCGTTGAAGTGTCTGAAGAGGGAGCTGAAGGCTAATCAAGCCTTTGTCTTCCGATGGGGCGACCAGTCGCCCCTTTTTTTTATCTAATTCAGAATCCGACTTTAGGAGAAAATCAATGGCTGAAATTACAGCAGCAATGGTTAAAGTACTGCGCGAGAAAACAGACGCGCCCATGATGGAATGCAAGAAAGCCCTGACCGAAGCCGCTGGCGACATGGACAAGGCTGAGGAAATTTTGCGTGTGAAATTGGGCAGCAAGGCCAGCAAAGCCGCTGCTCGCGCAACCACTGAAGGTCTTGTTGGTATTTATATCAATGATTCCAGCAAGTTGGGAACAATTGTAGAAGTAAACTGTGAAACCGACTTTGTTGCCAAAAACGACGATTTCCTTGCCTTTGTAGCCAATGTGGCCAAGCTGATTGCCGACCACAACCCTGCAAATGTTGAAGCGTTGTCAGCATTGCCACTGGGCGAAGGCACAGTTGAAACCGTGCGTGCAGCCCTGATCGGCAAGATCGGTGAAAACATGTCTGTTCGTCGCTTCAATCGTGTAGAAGCCAAAGGCAACCTGAGCTCTTACATTCACGGTGGCAAAATTGGCGTACTGGTGGACTACACTGGGTCTGACGAGAACGTGGGTAAAGACGTTGCATTGCACATTGCGGCGACCAAACCCAAGGCTTTGCACGAAAGCGGTGTTCCACAAGAAGACATTGATCGTGAACGCTCAGTAGCAAAAGCCAAGGCGGAAGAGTCTGGAAAGCCAGCCGACATCGCCGAAAAAATGGTTGAGGGTTCGATCAAGAAGTTCTTGAAGGAAGTCGCTCTGTTGTCTCAGCCTTTCGTGAAAGACGACAAACTTACCGTTGAAGCCATGCTCAAGAGCAAGGGCAGCGAAGTTAACGGCTTCGACCTGTTCATCGTTGGTGAAGGCTTTGAAAAGAAGGTGAACGATTTCGCCGCTGAAGTTGCCGCTCAAGCAGCAGCCGCCGCCGCAGGACGTTAATTCCTTTATTTGAAGAGGGGTTTCTCGACACGGGAAGCCCCTTTTTATTTGTACGTCTACGAAGTTCTGTGCTTTACGTTATAGAATCCTGACAATGATCCAACAAGAGGCTTGAATGTCAGCATACAAACGTGTGTTACTCAAATTATCAGGCGAAGCCCTGATGGGTGAAGACTCCTACGGCATCAATCGTCAAACCATAGAAAGAATGGTTGCTGAGGTTGCGGAGGTCTCCGCATCTGGTGTGGAGTTGGCAGTTGTTATCGGTGGTGGCAACATTTTCCGGGGTATCGCGCCTGGCGCGGCCGGCATGGACAGAGCCACTGCAGACTACATGGGCATGATGGCCACAGTGATGAACGCACTGGCCCTGCAAGACGCATTTCGTCGTGCCGGGGTTGAAGCACGGGTTCAATCCGCCTTGAACATTGAGCAAGTGGTTGAGCCTTACATTCGCCCCAAGGCCATTCGTTACCTTGAAGAAGGCAAAGTTGTCATCTTTGCTGCGGGTACAGGCAACCCTTTCTTTACAACCGACACCGCTGCGGCATTGCGCGGTTCTGAAATTGGTGCGGAAGTGGTGCTAAAAGCCACGAAAGTGGACGGCATCTATACTGCTGATCCCAACAAAGACCCAACCGCAACCCGGTACGAAAGAATTTCATTCAACGAAGCAATTTCCAAAAACCTCGAGGTCATGGATGCGACGGCGTTTGCCCTGTGTCGCGATCAAAAGCTTCCAATTCGGGTGTTTTCCATCAACAAGCCGGGTGCGCTGCACCGAGCCGTTGCTGGTGAAAACGAGGGCACCTTGGTGCACATGTAATAATTGACGAATCAATCGACTGAGGCAGTGAGAATCCAATCATGAGCGTTGCAAACATTCGAAGCACAACCGAAGAAAAGATGGTTAAATCCATCGAATCCCTGAAGACAGACTTGCAGAAAGTCCGCACTGGCCGCGCACACACCGGCATTTTGGACCATGTGCAAGTTGATTACTATGGTTCCATGGTACCAATTTCACAAGTGGCAAACATGAGTCTTGCCGACGCGCGCACCATTGTGGTTCAGCCGTGGGAAAAAAACATGGCCAACGCCGTGGAAAAAGCCATTCGTGAATCAGACCTCGGCTTGAACCCAGCGTCGATGGGTGAAACCATTCGTGTTCCAATGCCAGCGCTGACCGAGGAGCGCCGCAAGGAACTGACCAAGTTCATCAAGGGTGAGGGCGAGCAAACCAAGGTGGCCATTCGCAACCTGCGTCGCGATGCCAACGAAGCGCTAAAGCGCTTGGTCAACGACAAAGAAATTTCCGAGGACGATGAGCGCAGCGCACAGGCTGATGTTCAAAAATTGACCGACAAGTTTGTGTCTGAAGTCGATCAGGTTTTGCAGTCCAAAGAAGCCGAAATCATGACGGTTTAAAGTCATCCATGACCGTCTACACCAGCTCAACCCTGGATGTACCTTCCACATCCAACATTCCAAAGCACGTTGCAATCGTGATGGATGGAAACGGCCGTTGGGCTAAACAGCGAATGATGCCCCGGTTCGCCGGGCACAAACGTGGTGTAGATGCAGTCAAGCGCACTGTTCAAGCCTGCTGTGAGTTGGGCGTTGAGCATCTCACCCTGTTTGCTTTTTCCTCCGAGAACTGGCGTCGCCCCCCCGAGGAAGTCAGTTTATTGATGCGTCTGTTCATTCGGGTGCTTCGCAAAGACGTTGAGTCCATGCATCGGGAAAACATTTGCCTGAGGGTTATTGGCGACACCACAGCGTTTGAACCTGAGCTTCAAGCTGCGATTGCATCAGCCCAAGAGCTCACCAAAGACAACACTCGGCTGTTCTTGAATATTGCTGCCAATTACGGTGGGCGTTGGGATATTCTCCAGGCCACCAAAAAAATGTTGAAAAACAATCCTGAGTTGGCCAGCAATCCCGAGCAAATATCTGAAACGGATCTGTCGAAGCATTTGTGCCTTCAAGGCAGCCCTGAGCCAGACCTTTTCATTCGCACCGGCGGCGAGCAAAGGGTGTCCAATTTCCTGTTGTGGCAGTTGGCGTACACTGAGTTCTATTTCACAGACAAGTTTTGGCCTGATTTCGGCAAGCCCATGATGCTTGAGGCCATTGATTCCTATAACAACAGAGAAAGACGCTTTGGTCGAACCTCCGAGCAGATTCAACCCCCAGTGGTCAATGTTCGGCAATCTGCCCAGTGATTCGGTTCTCAATCGAGACATATCATGCTTAGAACGCGTGTGATCACAGCTGTGATCCTGCTGATCGTGTTGCTAGTTGTTCTGTTGTATGGCGGCGTGGTCGGCTGGAATTTATTTGTATTGGCAGTGCTTGTGGGTGCCTTCTGGGAGTGGGCAAGGCTGGGTCTGTTCAAGCCCCGACAGGCAATTGCATATGCAGTGTTGGGCGGTGCCCTTTGCGTTGCTGCTGAACGTGTAATTAATCTCCAAACTCAAGCTCTTCCGTTGCTTGCCTTGGCCAGCGTTTTTTGGGTGGCTTTCGCCCCATGGTGCCTTCGAAATGTGTCCGTCGGCGTGTTGGTCAACAAAAGCCTGTACGGCTTCGCTGGCTTTGTTCTTATCGCCGCTGCGGGTTTGGCCTTGATTATTACCAAAACCTACGGCATTGTCTTTTTATTAAGCACTATTGCAATTTGCTTTGCGGCGGATATTTTTGCGTATTTCTTTGGCAAAGCCCTGGGCAAACGCAAGCTGGCTCCCCGTATTTCTCCCGGTAAAAGCTGGGAGGGTGCAATTGGTGGTGCATTCAGTGTGGTCTTGCTGAGTTGGCTGGTGGTTGTACTCTCTGGTACCTATCCCGAGCTGAAAAACACTTGGCAAGTAATGGCCTTTGAACGTTGGCACCCCTTTGTATTCACATTCTGGCTAGTGGTGCTCAGTGCCTACAGTGTGGTGGGCGATCTGTTTGAATCCATGCTGAAGCGCAGGGCAGGGCTGAAGGACAGCAGTCAGCTGCTGCCAGGCCACGGTGGCGTTCTGGACAGAATTGATGCGCAGCTGCCTGTGCTGCCTCTTGCAATTTTGCTGGTTAGTGCAATCGTGGTTTGAATTTGACAATGAACGTGCAAAAACTACTTATCTTGGGTGCAACGGGAACCATTGGTGTCAACACACTGGATGTGGTTGCCAGGCACCCGAACCGTTTCCAGGTGCACGGCCTGGCGGCAGGTAAAAACATTGAACTGCTGTATGCCCAGGCGTGTGTGCACAAGCCCAAGGCATTGATCATTTCTGATCCTGAAGCATTGAACAGTTGGCATGCCCTGGGCTTCAGTAACAAACTTCGCGATCAACTGGGCTACGTTCCCGAAATTGGCGGGCACGGCGATCTTGAGTCTTTGTGCCAAAGCGATCAAGTTGACATTGTTGTGGCTGCCATCGTGGGCTCTGCAGGCCTTAAGCCCACACTCAGCGCTTTGCAGGCCGCGAAAAGGGTGCTGTTGGCGAACAAGGAATCCCTTGTTCTTGCCGGGCAGTTCATGATTCAGGCCTGTTTGCGATCGGGCGCCACAATTTTACCTGTCGACTCAGAGCACAATGCGATTTATCAGTGCCTTCCATCGAACTACGATATAAGTAAAGCAAGCGAGTTTGGTATTGAACGGCTGGTTTTGACGGCCTCGGGCGGACCATTCCGAAACAAAAGCCTCGCGGAACTTTCCGAGGTCACGCCTGCCCAAGCGATTGCGCATCCGAATTGGGTGATGGGTCGGAAAATCTCAGTGGACAGCGCCACAATGGCCAACAAGGGTTTGGAGCTGATCGAAGCATTGTGGCTGTTCGGTTTGCCTGCCAGTCAGCTGTCCGTGGTGGTTCACCCGCAATCGATTGTCCATTCTTTGGTGGAATACAAAGATGGCAGTATGTTGGCGCAACTGGGTTGCCCAGACATGCGAACACCGATCGCCCACGTATTGGGCTTGCCCGACCGAATTGAATCCGGATCGCCACGTTTGAATTTGGCCGCCTTGGGCAGACTGGATTTCGAAGAACCCGATTTAAGTCGCTTTCCGATGCTGAAATTGGCTTTCGAGGTACTGGAGAAACCCGACACCATGGCGCCCGTTTTCAATGCCGCCAACGAGATGGCTGTGGACTTGTTTTTGAATGAAAAGATTGCTTATATGGACATTGTGAAGCTGACGCAAATGTGTATTGCCCGTTTCGCATCTGCCTCGGTTGGCAATCTGGACGATGCCTTTGCATTGGACAGCGAAGTGCGAGCTTTCGCAACCGAATGCGCTGGAAAGTTTTAAACACAGGATTTAAATGCTGAATTCAATTGTTTCGTTCCTGCTTGCCTTGGGCATTCTGGTTTTTATTCACGAGTACGGCCACTACGCAGTGGCCCGCTACTATGGCGTGCGCGTGATTCGCTTTTCCGTGGGTTTTGGCAAGCCCATTTTTCGGTGGATCAACCAGAAAACCAAGGTGGAATGGACAATTTCGTGGATTCCCTTGGGCGGATATGTTCGTATGCTCGATGAGCGTGACCCGGACAGCCTGAAAGGTCACGATATTGAGCTCTCAGAGGCTTTTAACCGCAAACCCGTGGGTCAGCGCATCGCGGTTGTGTTGGCGGGCCCCTTGGCCAACCTGATTCTTGCCGCGTTGATTTATGGCTTTTTGGCTTACATGCAGCCAATGGGCCTGGCCACTCAGGTTTCCGAGCCCACACCGAACTCGATCGCGGCCAGTACTGGCTTGATGGGCGGCGATGAAATCACGGAAGTCAACGGCGATAGAACCAAAAACTGGAACGAAGTCTCCTGGGCCTTGATCAAAGCGCGCCTTTTCCGCGACGATCTGTCAATCAAGGTTGATCGTGGAGGAAATGAAGTATTTCTGGAGCCGGTCAAGTCATCGGCAATCAATGCGGAGTTGGGTCCTTCTTTAACACGCGAACTGGGTTTTTCCCCCATCGAAAAAAGCGTGCTGGTCAGGGCTGTGGGCGAGGGCAGTGCTGCAGCAAAGGCTGGCTTTCTGCCGAACGATCAATTGTTAAGCGTAGATGGCATCCCGGTTGAAACCTCGGCCCAATTTACCACCCTGATCAAAGAGCGCCCCGCATCAAAATCCACGGTGCTTGTTCGTCGCAACGAGCAAGACATCAGTTTATTGGCCGTACCTGAAAAAACACAATTGGAAAACGGGGAAACGATTGGACGTCTGGGCTTGTCCATAGGCGGCGAATCAATCATTGTCAGCAATCCCTTGAATCCGTTTGAATCGATTGTTGAAGGCACTGGTCGTATGATCGAAGTCAGCGTATTTTCGCTGGCCGCGTTGGGTAAAATGGTCACGGGCGATTTGTCCTGGAACCACCTTAGTGGACCAGTGTCCATTGCTTCGGCCGCAGGCGAATCATCGAGCCTCGGGATTCTTCCTTTTTTCGGTTTTCTGGCCATGGTTTCTGTTAGCCTAGGCATTTTGAATCTTTTGCCGATCCCTCTCTTGGATGGTGGGCACTTGATGTATTATTTGGCCGAAATCGTCAGAGGCAAGCCGGTTGATGAAGTGTGGCAAATTCGAGGCCAAAAACTGGGTATTTTGCTGATTGGCATATTGACCAGTGTTGCTTTTTTTAATGATATTCAAAGGCTAATTTTCTAAAGGCCTTCATATATTGGTTCCAGCCTGACGGGGCTGGTAGGAACGATCTGAATGACAATAAGAAGTACTCTGTTTCCAGCGCGCTTGGTTTACCCAGTCGTGGCCACCTGTGCATTGTCGGTGGGCGTTGTACACGCCCAGGCAACCCAATTTGTGGTGAAAGACATCGAGGTGGAAGGATTGCGTCGCACTGAAGCGGGCACGGTGTTTAGCTACCTGCCGATTCGCGTGGGCGACACATTTACCGATGAGAAGGCCTTGCAGGCCATCCGCTCACTTTTTGCGACCGGTTTTTTTGAAGACGTCAAAATTTCTGCAAAAGGCGATGTGCTGGTTGTTACCGTGGTTGAGCGCCCAGCGATCGCCTCTGTAGAAATCAATGGCACCAAGGAATTCGACAAGGAAACGCTGAAGGAAGCACTGAAAGGTGTGGGTATCGGCGAATCGCTGATTTTCGATAAGTCTCTACTTGACAAAGCTGAGCAGGAATTGAAGCGCCAGTACCTTTCACGCAGCAAATATGGCGCGCAGGTTCAAACCCGAGTGGATCAGTTGGCACGTAACCGTGTAGGCATCACCTTCAATGTTGACGAAGGCGAGTCTGCATCGATCAAACAACTGAAAATTCTGGGTGCAAAGGATTTTGAAGAGGAAGACCTGCTTGAGGAATTTCAGCTGAGCACTGGTGGCTGGATGTCCTGGTACAGCAAAAACGATCAGTATTCACGGCAAAAGCTCAGTGGTGACATTGAAAAGCTGCGTTCTTTTTACCTGAATCGCGGTTATGCCGATTTCAATATCGAGAATACCCAGGTTCAAATCGCACCCAACAAACAAGACATTTTCATCACGATCACCATCAAGGAAGGCGAGAAATTCACCTTTGGTGATATCGAACTGACCGGTCAGTTAACGGGTCGCGATGACGAACTGCGATCGCTGATCAAGATGAAGAAAGGCGAAACCTTTAATGGCGAATTGTTGACCGATACCTCCAAAGCCATTCAAGACCGTTTAGGTAATTATGGTTATGCATTTGCCAATGCCAACGTCATTCCCGACCTTGATCGCGAAAATCGTGTGGTCAACATCAATATGGCAGTGGACACGGGTAAGCGGGTTTATGTCCGCCGCATGAATGTGGGTGGAAACACCCGCACCAAAGATGAAGTAATTCGCCGTGAATTCCGTCAGTTTGAGTCTTCTTGGTACGATTCCAGAAAGATCCAGTTGTCCAAAGAGCGTGTTGACCGTTTGGGCTATTTCTCCAATGTCGAGATTGAAACTCAACCAGTACCAGGCACATCAGATCAAATCGATGTAAACATGCAGGTTGAAGAAAAGCCGACCGGCAACCTGTTGCTCGGTGCCGGTATTTCCAGTACGGACAGTGTGGTGCTCTCTGCTGCAATTCAGCAGCAAAACCTGTTTGGTACCGGTAAAACAGTGGGCCTTGAGTTGAATACGAGCAAGGTGAACCGCACAATTTCGTTTTCACAAACCGACCCCTATTTCACCATTGATGGCGTCTCCCGCAGTTTCGAGGTGTACAACCGCCGCACAGACCCCAGCGAACTGAATTTGGGTGACTACATTATTGAAACCACTGGTGCTGGTCTGCGTTTTGGTTACCCAATCAGTGAGTTCGAGCGTATTTCATTTGGTGCTGGTTACGAGGGCACCGATCTTGAAGTGGGTCCGTTCAGCCCGGATCGTTTCCAGCGTTACGTGAATGATTTTGGCAATTCCAGCTACGCAATTTTGCTCAATGCAGGCTATTCGTTTGATTCTCGCGATTCGGCCATTGCGCCAACGCGTGGACGTGTAACCCGCTTGACCGCTGAATATGCAACGCCGCTGGGCGATCAAGAGTTTATCCGTACCACTTACCAGGAACAGTTCTACTTCCCGATCAGCAAGCTTTATACCTTGGCACTGAATGGCGAGATTACTGGTGGTTTCGGCTTGGGCGGTTCGCCTTACCCGATTTTCCGCAATGTGTACGCAGGTGGTATTGGTACGGTTCGTGGCTATCGCTCCTCCACTCTGGGGCCGCGTGATGCTGACAATGTACCCATTGGCGGCGCCAAGCGCGTTATTGCCAATGCCGAGTTTTTCTTCCCGATACCGGGTATGTCGAGAGACCGGACATTCCGGGCCTTCACATTCCTGGACGCAGGCAATGTTTTCCAAACCAATGAGAAAATCAAGTTTGGCGAACTGCGCTACTCCACCGGTGTAGGTATTTCCTGGTTGTCCCCAGTTGGGCCTTTGAAATTCAGCTTGGGTGTGCCGCTGAACAAAGAGCCTCAGGACGAAACCCAACGTGTTCAATTCACGATTGGTACAGGCTTCTAAATTCGAATATATATTGGAGAACGGTTTTGAATAGTGTGAAAAAATTGTTGATTGGTGGTGCTTTGTCCCTGGCAGTTGTATTGCCAACCATGTCCCACGCTCAAGCAGCGACAAAGATCGGATTTGTGAACACAGAACGCATTTTGCGTGACTCCAAGTTCGCAGTCGAGTCTCAGAAAAAACTGGAACGGGATTTTTCCAAGCGTCAGAAAGAACTGGAAGATCTGGCAACCAAGGTCAAGGCCGAGGCCACCAAGCTGGACAAAGATGCCATTACTTTGCCTGAAGCAGAGAAGGTTCGTCGTCAGCGTGACCTGGCCGAAATGGACCGTGATTTCCAGCGCAAGCGTCGTGAATTTGAAGAAGACCTGGCTCAGCGCAAAAATCAGGTGGTGGGCGAGCTGGTGGAGCGGGCGAACCGAGTCATTCGTCAAATTGCTGAAAAGGAAAACTACGATATTATTTTCCAGGAAGCAGTGTACGCCCACAAGCGCATCGACATCACAGACCAGGTGCTCGGCAGCTTGGACAACGCGAAGTAAACCACATCAATGAATTTCATTGAGACGAAGCTCAGCACACTGCTTGAGCAGTTCGGTGGCCGACTGGCTTCGTTTGGTGGTGATCAGGCGGTGGCTGGCGACATTGTGCTTACTGGAATTCAGACACTTGAAAAAGCCGGGGGAAACCACCTCGGCTTTCTTGCCAACCCCAAGTTTCGCGATCAACTGCTTTCGACGAAAGCCGGTGTAGTGCTTGTTCGCGAATCCCAATTCGAATCAATCTGCCAATACCTGGAAGAAAGCGCTGCTCATGCACCTTCCAGCGTGGCCTGGTTGGTGAACGACCCATACCTGTACTACGCCAAATTGCAACAATGGTGGGTAGCCTGCAGTGAGTTCAAGCCTCAGGCGGGTATTCATCCGCGTGCTGTTGTAGATCCCACCGCCACAATTGCACCCAGCGCGATGGTTGCTGCCAATTGTGTGATTGGAGCCCATGTCAAAGTGGGAGAAGGCAGCCGAATTGAGGCTGGCGTAGTTTTGGGCAACCATGTTGAAGTGGGTGATGCCACCCGAATTTATCCGAATGTGACCGTGTATGACGAATGCGTAATTGGCTCGCACTGCGTGATTCATGCAGGTGTGGTGATCGGTGCAGACGGCTTTGGCTTTGCCAATGAAAAAGGCGCTTGGGTAAAAATTCCGCAAGTTGGTCGGGTTGTTATTGCTGATCAGGTTGAAATTGGGGCAAACACCACCATTGACCGGGGTGCGCTCGACGACACATTGATCGGTTTCGGCGTAAAACTGGATAATCAAATCCAGATCGCTCACAATGTCACGGTGGGAGAACACTCCGCCATGGCGGGCTGCGTTGGAATTGCAGGCAGCACGGCCATTGGCGCACGCTGCACCGTGGGTGGCGCGGCCATGGTGTTCGGTCACTTGAATATTCCGGATGGTACTCATGTCTCCGGGGCTTCTGTGGTCATGAGCAGTATTAAGGAGCCCGGTGCCTACACCGGAATTTTCCCCTTGCAAGAACACAAGGATTGGGAGAAAACTGCAGTAACTCTCAAGCAATTACTCAAGTTGCGTAATGAAGTGCGCGAGTTGAAAAAACAATAAACCCAAATTTTAAAGTGTGAACTCAGAAGCTATGAATACGCCAGTTATGGACATCAAAGGCATTTTGGAAAATTTGCCGCACCGTTACCCTTTTGTACTCGTAGATCGGGTGCTTGAACTTGAACCGAATGTACGAATTCTGGCCCAGAAAAACGTCAGTTACAACGAGCCATTTTTTCCGGGACACTTTCCGGTCCACCCGGTCATGCCCGGCGTGTTGATCATGGAAGCGTTGGCACAGGCCGCAGGCTTGTTGTCGTTTAAATCCATGGAAGCCGCGCCCGACAAGAACCTGGTGTATTACTTCGTGGGTATCGACAACTGTCGTTTCAAGCGACCTGTTGTGCCCGGTGATGTACTGATGCTGGATGTTCAAGTGGAACGTGTATCGCGCGGTATCTGGAAATACGCTGCGAAAGCGCTTGTGGATGGCAATGTGGTCGCGCTGGCTGATTTAATGTGCACGGCCCGCGAGGTTTAAGGAACACTTTCAAATGCCCATACATGCATCTGCAATAGTCGATCCCAAGGCAGAACTGGACAGCACGGTAGAAGTTGGGCCGTTTTCAGTGATCGGACCCAATGTGAAAATTGGTGCCCGTACCAAAATTGGCCCGCACATGGTAATTAGCGGCCACACCACCATTGGTGAAGACAATGTATTTCATGGGGCGGCCACCATTGGCGGCGACCCCCAAGATAAAAAATACAAAGGTGAACCCACCGAGTTGATCATTGGTGACAGAAACACCGTTCGGGAGTACTGCACCTTCAACACCGGTACCGTGCAAGACGGTGGCAAAACCACCCTGGCCAATGACAATTGGATTATGGCTTATGTGCACATTGCGCACGACTGCCACATTGGCAGCAACACCATTATTGCCAATAGCGTGCAATTGGCGGGTCACGTCATTATTGGTGACTGGGTTATCCTGGGGGGAATGAGCGGTATCCACCAGTTCATCCGTGTGGGCGACCATGCCATGACGGCTTTCCAGACCAAGTTGATGCAAGACGTACCTCCATTTGTCATGGCAGCGGGCTACCCGGCTGCGCCGGCAGGCATAAACTCTGAAGGCTTGAAACGCAGGGGATTTTCACCCGATGCGGTTCTGAACATTAAAAGGGCTTACAAGGCAATTTATCGCCAGGGTCTAAGCATTGCCGAAGCAAAGGAGTCAATCGACTCCTTGAGCAATGCCGCACCCGACGATGCGAAGCCGCACCTTGTCTACATGAAGGCATTTCTCGACGAAGCCACCCGCGGCATTATTCGCTAAGTCATGGCGAACGCTGCGGTAACGCCTTATTCCACCGTCCCGGTTGACCTGGCCATTGCTGTTGGCGAGGCTTCTGGTGACTGGATAGGTGCCCTGGCGATTGAACACCTGATACAAACCCAATCACTGGCAATGGAAGGTATTGCTGGTCCCAAGCTTAGGGACCTTGGTGTCAAGCCTTTGCACGGATCGGAAGAACTTTCTGTGCGCGGCTATGTTGAGGTGTTGCGTCATTTGCCCCGTTTGCTGAAAATGCGCAAAAACCTGATTCAGCATTGGTCAGTACACAATCGCCCCAAAGTATTTGTGGGTGTTGACGCGCCCGACTTCAATTTGAATCTTGAGTTGGCCCTGCGTGAAAGCGGAGTGCCCACAGTGCATGTGGTTTGCCCATCCATTTGGGCCTGGCGCATGGAGCGTATTCATAAAATAAAAGCGGCATGCAGCCATGTGTTGTGCATATTTCCTTTTGAGCCTGAAATTTTGGCGAAAGAGGGCATATCGGCAACTTACATTGGTCATCCCATGGCTGCATTGGTGCCACAACAAATTGATCCTTTGGCGTATCGCGCTGCGTTGGGCTTACAAAGCGAAGGGCAGCTTCTTGCTGTGTTACCGGGCAGCAGGGGGGCCGAAGTCAAACACATTGGTCCGGCGTTTGTGCAAGCGGGCCTTGAGCTACTGAAACACAAACCCGATTTGCGCTTTGTTACTCCGATGCCACCAGCAAGCAAATTGCTGGATATGTTCAGGAGCATGGTTCCGCCGCAATTGCTTGATCGCTGGGCTTTGGTCGAGGGCAAATCCCATGAATGCATGGCCGCAGCTGATGCAGTCATGCTGGCCAGCGGCACCGCCACCCTAGAGGCGATGATGTACCGCAAGCCCATGGTCATTGCCTACAAAATGCCTTGGTTAAGCTACCAAATGATGAAAGGCAAGGGCTACCAACCCTTCGTGGGTTTGCCCAACATTTTATTGAACGAGTTTGCGGTGCCTGAATTGCTGCAAGACGATGCGACACCGATCGCTTTGGCTGAAAAAGCACTTTTTCAGCTGGACAACGACGCAAATCGCGACAAACTTCAAACGCTGTTTGCAGAACAGCACCAGCGCCTGTTGAAGTCGTCAGGAGAAATTGCAAGCCGCGTGATTCAGCAGGTCATGCATGGTTAGGCTTCATGAATGGCCTGATATTCAGGCATACGCTGCACAGCACGGCCTTCTGGTCATTGGTGTGGATGAAGCCGGTCGTGGCCCCCTTTGCGGCCCTGTGGTGGCGGGCGCTGCCTTGTTACATGAACCCAACATCATTGACGGATTGGCTTGTTCAAAGACACTAAGCGCTAAAAAACGAGAGCACCTGGCCGCAGCGATCAAGCACCAAGCACAAGCCAGTGCAGTGGCCCAGGCAACTGTGGAAGAAATTGATCACCTGAACATACTGCAAGCCAGTTTACTGGCCATGTGGCGGGCCGTTGATTCGGTGCTTGAACAAGCAAAACTGAAACCTGAGCAATGCCTGGTGGTCGTGGATGGCAACAAATTGCCCAAGTGGCCTTACAGGGCCATTGCAGTGGTGAAGGGCGATACAAAAATTCCAGCGATCTCAGCGGGATCCATTTTGGCAAAAGTTGCTCGAGACGAATGGTGCAAAACACACGCGCTTCAGTATCCCCAGTATGAACTGGATGTTCACATGGGCTATCCCACTGCCCGTCATATGGCATTGTTGGTGGAACATGGCGCAACACAGGTTCACAGAAAATCATTCAGACCTGTGCGCGAAGCATTGGAACGTGCTCAACAAGACTTGGCACTTTAAAGGCAGGCATGAGTTACGAACGCAATTTTACGCAGATTGAGTCTGCCCAAAACGAACGCTTGAAAGCAGCCATCAAACTGCTGTCGTCGAACCATGCCTTGCGCAATAGTGGCTTGGCTGCGGCTGAAGGCTTGCACCTTGCGCAAACCCTGTTGCACCTGCCCGGCGTCAGCATTGAATCGGTGTGGATTCCTCAAAGCCTGTTGAACAAGCCAGAGTGGCTCACCATGTCCGCATTAAGTGATGTGCTGGAAGAAGGGCAAGTGCGCTGCCTGGTTCTAAGCGACGCGCTGTATGCCAAGCTTAGCAAGCTGGCAACACCAACGGGCCCCATGATATTTTTTGAGCCCGTGAATGCCAGTAGCACCATTGATTTAAACCACGACATCGCATTGCTGGATGGTATTCAGGACCCGGGCAATGTGGGCACCTTGTTGCGAAATTGTGCGGCCGCCGGAATAAATCAAGTGGCCTTGAGCGACCACAGCGCCTGGGTATGGAGCGACAAAGTGCTGCGTGCAGGCATGGGCGCACAGTTCAGCTTGCAACTTTATTCCGAAGCGGAGTTGCTGAAAGCGCTTTCTTTGGGGCCGCTAAAAACGCCAGTCAGGGTTACCAGTCTTCATCCGAAAAGTATCGACCTGTTTGACGCCAATTTAAAGCCTGCAGGTGTTTGGGTGTTTGGCAGCGAAGGGCAGGGCGTGAGCCAAGCCTGGCTTGATCGTGCAAGTGAGCACATTCGAATTCCACAAAGCAAATACATTGAGAGCCTGAACGTGGGCAGCAGCAGTGCCGTGTGTTTGTTTGAACAATTCAGGCAAAGACGGTAAAATCAAATACACTGTACACTTAAACAGTGGTATTTGGATATTGCCGCATGCACCTGCACCTTGTTTGGCTAAAAAAAGACCTGCGCCTTAGCGACCATGCCCCCTGGCATGCTGCAGTTGCAGCAGCACACGAGACCAAGGGTTGTGTGGTGGCATTGTATTGCCTTGAGCCCAAACTGATCCGGCAAGCCGACAGCGCTCCCCAACATTTTGAGTTTGCACGCGAATGCCTTCAGGAAATCGCTGAGGATTTACCAGAGCATGTGCCCTTGTTGCTGGCCAAAGCCAATGCGCCGGTTTCCTTGCAAACACTGGCTTTGTGCTGTGAGCAAATCACCATTTACAGCCACGAAGAGACGGGCAACTGGGCCAGCTTTGAGCGAGACAAAGAAATCAAATCCTGGTGCAAAAAACACACCACAACCTGGGTTGAGTTTCCGACTAATGCAGTAGTGCGGCGGCTTGGAAACCGCGACGACTGGGGCAAGCTTTGGCTCGAAACCATGCGCAAACCAGTATTAGCCAAACCCGTTTTCTCGGGGCTTTCGCAAGCCACCTGGTTTGAGTTTCCGCAAAGCCTGCAACAAAAGCTTGAAGAAAATGGACTGCCCTGTGCGCAATTGAACCGATCACTTTGGCCCCAATGGGCTCACGTTGCACACTTTTATCCAAAACAATTAAGCGACAAAGCCTTGCGCCAACGCGGAGGTCGGCGACATGCGCATGCGTGTCTGAATGAATTTTTAAATGAACGAGGAATGAATTACCGCTTCGAGATGTCCAGCCCCTTAAGCGCTGAATCAGCCTGCTCGCGCATCTCTCCCTACCTGGCTTTTGGTGTAATTTCCATTCGGGAAGTGCTGGAGGAATTGGGTCAGGCTCGCCAACAACTGGCTGAAAGCGCACTGCCACCCAAGGTTCAAACGCAGTGGCGACAGTCCCTGAAATCATTTGAAAGTCGATTGCACTGGCATTGTCATTTTATTCAAAAACTGGAAAGCGAACCCGAACTTGAATATCGATCTGCTCACCGCGGCTTGAACGGCATGCGTAATTTTGCAGCGTTAACGCCAGAAGAAAGCAACAAGGCCATGGCGTGGATCGAAGGACGCACCGGCTTTCCCATGGTTGATGCATGCATGCGAATGCTACGCGCCACGGGTTGGGTCAACTTTCGCATGCGTGCCATGCTGGTGGCTTTTGCTTCATACCAGTTGTGGCTAGATTGGCGGCATACTGCGCCCATGTTGGCGCGTGAATTCCTGGATTACGAACCCGGGATTCACTACCCGCAATTTCAAATGCAGTCTGGCGTCACGGGTATTAATACCTTGCGTATTTATAACCCGGTCAAGCAAGCCAAAGACCATGATCCAAAGGGTGTGTTTATTCGGCGCTGGATACCTGAGCTGAAAAATATCCCTGACCCCTGGATAGCAGAACCCTGGAATACGCCGCTTTTGATTCAACAAGAATGTGGCTGCAGGGTGGGTGAACATTACCCTTGGCCGATAGTTGATCCGGATACGGCAATTGCCAAAGCGCGAGCGAACATTACCGAATTCAGGCATCGCAAAGGTTTTGCGGAGGAATCAAAACGTGTTTACGAGAAACACGGCTCGAGAAATCCAAACCGCAATGGCACGCCTGCGCCACGCGGCAAGAAAAAAGAAATTGGCGAGTCTGTTGCACAAACTGACCCACAACAAAGCTTGTTTTAAGCGTGCTTAATAAATCGGCGAACCCAAATTCAACTGCTGCAAAATTGTCGTTGAAATTTCTTCGATCGATTTGCTGGTCGAACTCAACCAGCTGATGCCCTCGCGGCGCATCATGAATTCAGCCGCTTTAATTTCCTGCCTGCAATTTTCCAGTGATGCGTATTTCCTCCCCGGTCGACGCTCGTTGCGAATTTCGCTTAAACGTTCGGGTGAAATCGAGAGTCCAAAAATTTTGTCTTTGAAAGGGGGTAGGGCAGTTGGCAATTCACCCCGTTCAAAGTCCTCAGGTATCAAAGGGTAGTTCGCGGCCTTAATACCGTATTGCATGGCCAAATACAGGCTCGTGGGTGTTTTACCTGAACGTGATACCCCAACCAATATCACATCGGCGGCTTGCAGGTCTTTGTGGGTTTGACCGTCGTCATGCGCAAGGGTGTAGTTGATTGCTTCAATTCGATTCTTGTATTGCTCGTTGTCTGCAATTGTGTGTGAACGGCCAATGCGGTGAGTGCTTTTGATGTCCAGCTCTTTTTCCAAAGGCTCTACGAAGGTGAGGAACAAATCCATGAACACGCCATCGGCCTGTTTCACCACGTCGTTAATGACCGAGTTCACCAAGGTGCTAAAAACAATCGGCTTTTGACCATCGTATTTTGCAATGTCATTGATCTTTTGCCGCGCCGAAATTGCCTTCACTTCTGAATCAATAAAGGGGATCCGAATTTGCTTGAACCGGATGCCTTCAAATTGTGACAACACCGAGTGGCCAAGGGTTTCTGCGGTAATGCCTGTGCCGTCTGACACAAAAACTACCGTACGTTCCTGGCTTACATTTTCTGACATGAATCAATCCTGTATGTATCGGTGGCAAAAGGTCGGGTTACAGTTACAATCATAAAAAGAAATCAGGGGAAATAGTCGATGCGTGTGCACCCAATTCGCCGCATTCACTATTTCTTTTGAACTACAAGGTGAATCAATGTCAACAAATCAAGGAGTTAGCCCAACAGCTCTTGTTGCACCATTCGAAAAACTTCGAATGGAAGATGTAGAAACTGTCGGCGGTAAAAACTCGTCTCTGGGGGAAATGATCTCCCAATTGGCAGAAACCGGTGTGCGTGTGCCTGGTGGCTTTGCCACAACAGCCCATGCCTTCCGCGAGTTTCTGAAAGCCAATAATCTGGTTGAACGAATCAACGCCAAGCTCGATGCCCTGAACGTGGAAGATGTTCGGGCGTTGACTCAAGCCGGTGCAGAAATCCGCAATTGGGTCATTGAGGCACCGTTGCCTGCCGATCTCGAAAAAGAGATTCGCGACTCCTACGCCACCATGATGGCGCAAAGCAGTGGTGAAATTTCAGTCGCTGTGCGTTCTTCAGCAACTGCTGAAGACTTGCCCGACGCGTCCTTTGCAGGCCAACAAGAATCTTTCCTGAACGTCACTGGCATTGACGATGTATTGGAAAAAATCAAGGAAGTGTTTGCATCGCTTTACAACGACCGTGCCATTTCCTATCGTGTTCACAAGGGCTTTGCCCACGCAGATGTGGCTCTGAGTGCGGGCGTGCAGCGCATGGTCCGCTCTGACAAAGCTGCTTCTGGCGTCATGTTTACCATGGACACCGAAAGCGGCTTCGATCAGGTTGTCTTCATTACCTCAAGCTATGGCTTGGGCGAAACAGTGGTGCAGGGCGCAGTTAACCCCGATGAGTTTTATGTGTTCAAGCCGACTTTGGCTGCGGGCAGCTACCCCATTATTCGTCGCCAAATTGGCTCCAAGCTGATCAAGATGGAATTTGACGCGCTGAAGGAAAGTGGTAAAAGTGTGCGCACCGTGGATGTACCT
Source organism: Limnobacter sp. (assembly GCF_043511195.1). Lineage (NCBI taxonomy): Bacteria > Pseudomonadati > Pseudomonadota > Betaproteobacteria > Burkholderiales > Burkholderiaceae > Limnobacter > Limnobacter sp. The sequence continues at coordinate 2,287,225 of NZ_CP121330.1, forward strand.
GCTGAGCAGCGCAACCGCTATTCACTGAACGACGACGATGTAATCGAGTTGGCCAAGTACGCCATGATCATCGAAAAGCATTACGGTCGCCCCATGGACATTGAATGGGGCAAAGACGGCATCGACGGCAAGCTGTACATTTTGCAAGCACGTCCGGAAACCGTGAATTCCCAGAAAGACAACGATGTACAGTTGCGTTACAAGCTCAAGGGCAATTCAGCAATTTTGAGTTCGGGTCGGGCAATTGGTCAGAAAATTGGTGCGGGCTCTGTGCGCGTCATCAATGATTCATCTGAGATGGACCGTGTTCAGGCTGGCGATATTTTGGTTACCGACATGACCGATCCCAACTGGGAACCGGTCATGAAACGCGCCGCAGCCATTGTGACCAACCGGGGTGGCCGCACTTGCCACGCCGCGATTATTGCGCGTGAACTGGGTATTCCAGCGGTGGTGGGTTGTGGTGATGCCACCGAGAAACTGACCGAAGGCATGCTGGTGACAGTGAGTTGTTCGGAAGGCGACACCGGTTATATTTATGAGGGTTTGCTGGAAACCGAAGTCAGCGAAGTGAAACGCGGTGCGCTGCCTGAAATTCCCGTAAAAATCATGATGAACGTGGGCAACCCACAATTGGCTTTTGAGTTTTGCCAACTGCCCAACAAAGGTGTTGGCTTGGCCCGCCTTGAATTCATCATCAACAACGCGATTGGCATTCACCCCAAGGCCATTCTTGACTACCCCAATGTAGATGCTGACCTGAAAAAAGCAGTTGAAAGCGTGGCACGCGGCCATGCCAGCCCGGTTGCATTTTTCGTCGACAAACTGGCTGAAGGCGTTGCAACCATTGCGGCCGCTTTTTATCCAAAGCCAGTGATTGTGCGGATGTCCGATTTCAAGTCAAACGAATACCGCAAATTGATCGGCGGCAGCCGGTACGAACCCGAGGAAGAAAACCCAATGTTGGGCTTCCGGGGTGCGGCGCGCTACATTTCTGAAGAGTTTGCCGAATGTTTTGAAATGGAATGCCTGGCTTTGAAGCGTGTTCGCGAACAAATGGGCCTGGACAACGTTCAAATCATGATTCCGTTTGTGCGTACTTTGAACCAGGCCGCCCGCGTGGTGGACTTGTTGGGTCGCAACGGACTAAAGCGCGGCGAGAACGGCCTGAAAGTGGTCATGATGTGTGAAGTGCCGTCCAACGCGGTGTTGGCCGATCAGTTCCTGGAGTACTTTGATGGATTCTCCATTGGCTCCAACGACCTGACTCAACTCACCTTGGGGCTTGACCGAGATTCTGGGCTGGATATTTTGGCAGCTGATTTCGACGAACGTGACCCGGCAGTGCGTGCCTTGTTAAGCAAAGCCATTGACGCTTGCAAATCCAAGGGCAAATATGTGGGTATTTGCGGGCAAGGGCCCTCGGATCACCCCGACTTTGCTTTGTGGCTGGCCGGCGAGGGCATTGAATCCATTTCATTGAACCCAGATACGGTTATAGATACCTGGCAGAAACTGGCGGACAAGTTCAACAAAAAGTAAAAAGGAGTCACACCATTGAGCAATTTCTCACTGTGGTTGGTATTGGCGGGTATTTTGTTGATTGCCGAGATCACCACAGGTACGTTTTACTTGCTCATGGTGTCTTTGGGTGCGGCCATCGGTGCACTGATGGCCTATCTGGGCTACGGACTTGAAATTCAAATTGGCACAGCCGCCGTGTTTGCGGTGGCTGGCAGCCTTCTACTTCGCAACCGCTCAGTCAAGCGGAGCAAAACAGACAAACAACATGATTTACTCGACATCGGCAACAAGCTTGAAATTTCCAGCTGGAATGCGGGTGGGCGGACCAATGTGCAATATCGTGGTGCCTCCTGGGCTGCAGAGAGCACTGACGCAACGCCTGTAAGCGGCCTGCATCAAATTGTCGATGTTCAGGGCAATGTCCTGAAAGTCAAAAGCATATCGACACACGCATAATCGGCCTGGTCTGGTCCCACGGACCTGCCAATCAAAGGAGAGTTTTCATGGAAGTTTCAATTGTCATATTGATTCTGGCGATTGTGTTCGTCAGTCAGGCCCTGCGTATTGTGCCGCAGCAAAGTGCATGGGTTGTAGAGCGTTTGGGCAAGTACGACCGCACCTTGCAGGCGGGTTTGAATTTCCTGGTGCCTTTCATTGAACGCGTCTCTTACAAGCATTCCCTGAAAGAAATTCCCCTCGATGTGCCCAGCCAGGTGTGTATTACCAAAGACAACACACAACTTCAGGTCGATGGCATTTTGTATTTTCAAGTCACAGATGCCATGCGGGCGAGCTATGGCTCCAGCGACTACATCAGTGCGATTACCCAATTGGCGCAAACCACTTTGCGTTCGATTATTGGTCGCATGGAACTGGACAAAACCTTTGAAGAACGGGACATGATCAACGCTGCGATTGTTCAGGCACTCGATGAAGCCGCCATGAACTGGGGTGTCAAGGTACTTCGCTATGAAATCAAAGACTTGACGCCGCCACGTGAGATTTTACTTTCAATGCAGGCGCAAATCACGGCCGAGCGTGAAAAACGCGCCCTGATCGCCGCTTCCGAAGGCCGCAAGCAAGAGCAAATCAACATTGCCAATGGCGAGCGTGAATCTGCTATCGCCCGCTCGGAGGGTGATCGAATTGCTGCCATCAACCGCGCTCAAGGTGAGGCCGGTGCGATCAAGGAAATAGCCGAAGCCACTGCAGAGGCACTGCGCAAAGTGGCAGCAGCTGTGGCCGAGCCTGGCGGCATGGAAGCGGTGAATTTGAAAGTGGCCGAACAGTACATTGAGGCGTTCTCGGGCGTCGCGAAGGTAGGCAACACGCTGATTCTACCCGGCGACTTGTCGAACATGGGTTCAATGGTGGCAGCGGCCATGCAGGTGGTGAAGCAGGGCAAATAATTGCCCGGCTTGTTGAATCAGGTGCGGTGAATCTTCATTAACCGCTCCTGCTCGCGCTTCCAGTCTTTGTCTTTCAATGTATCGCGCTTGTCGTGTTGCTTTTTGCCCTTGGCCAAGGCCATGTCCACCTTCACCCGACCATTCTTGAAGTGAAGGTTCAGTGGCACCAGTGAATAACCTTTTTGCTCCACCTTGCCAATCAAGCGATTAATTTCTTTCTTGTGCATCAACAACTTGCGTGTTCTTGTGTTCACGGGGTTCACGTGGGTCGAAGCACTGGTCAACGGTGAAATGTGGCAATTCAGCAGCCACAGTTCGCCGTTACGAACCACAATGTGGCTTTCCTTGATTTGAACCCGGCCATCGCGAATGGATTTGACTTCCCAGCCTTCCAACGCAATGCCCGCCTCGTACTTCTCTTCAATGAAGTAATCAAAACCTGCTTTTTTGTTATCAATAATGCTCATGAATTCGGCGAAAACGTCCTTTGGATGCGGCGCAGCGTGAAAAACGCTAAAATAGAGAGTTTAATCCTTTCTCCGAGCGGGAAACAAACCCTTCAGCATTCATGGCCATTGTAGAAAAGTCCGTGTTGGTTCATTTTTCCACGCAACAAATGTTCGATTTGGTGCGGGCGGTGGCCGATTATCCCCAATTCTTGCCGTGGTGCGGCGCTGGAAGCGTTGAGCCTTTGGGCGACAACACTGAAAAAGCAACCGTGGAAATTGCCTTCAAAGGTGTTAAACAAAGTTTTTGCACCATGAACAAACTCACACCACACCAGGAAATCCACATGACATTGGTGGAGGGGCCATTCACCCACCTTGAGGGCACGTGGCACTTCATCGAGCTTACGCCCGAGGCCTGCAAGGTGCATTTCAAGCTGGCCTACGAATTCTCCAGCAAAATGCTGGAGCAACTGGTTGGGCCAGTATTCACTAGCCTGGCCAATAGTTTTGTTGATTCATTTATTAAACGGGCCGAGTCGCTTCACAGCACAGGGGCAGGGTAATGCAGGTTCACTGGCTTGAGCTTGGCCCCAACGACACAGGCGTGCTTACTGCATCACCCAAATTACTTGAGTTGCCCGAGAAGGCCACAGTAGAACAGGCTCTCCATGCCATCGGTTTCAGCGCTGAGCGTATATCTTCTCTGTTAAATGAGCGAGCCGTGGCCGTTTACGGTTTGTATGCCACCCCGGGGATGCTTCTACATCCAGGCGATCGCATTGAAATTCTTGACAGTCTGTGCTTCGATCCCATGGAAAGTCGTCGCAGGCGAGCCCGACACAAAGTACTCACAAAACGACAGAAAGAATTGGCCAGGTACGAGCGCCGAAGCCGCAAGCAGTCAAAAACGACCACCTAAATCTTAAATTCCCCGGTTTTTCTGTTTGCAAACCAAAACAGGTGGGCTGGGTATCCTTTATAATTCGCTTTTGCGCAAGGAGAAATTGCATGCGTGTCACGCAGAAAGCGTTAACGTTTGATGATGTATTGCTGGTTCCTGCGTTCTCAGACGTTCTTCCCAAAGACACATCCCTGTCTACCCAACTGACTCGAAACATCAGCCTGAACATTCCTCTGGTGTCCGCCGCCATGGACACTGTGACTGAAGCCAGGCTGGCCATTGCCATGGCACAGGAAGGTGGGATCGGTATTGTTCACAAGAACCTGACAGCAACGCAGCAAGCAGCCGAGGTAGCGAAAGTAAAACGCCACGAGTCTGGCGTACTTCGCGATCCGATTACGATCGAGCCCGAACTCACAGTTCGTCAGGTCATAGCACTTACACAACAACACAAAATCTCAGGCCTGCCTGTTGTCAAGAACGGCAAGGTGGTGGGCATTGTCACGAACCGCGACTTGCGTTTCGAAACCAAACTGGATCAGCCCGTTTCCAACGTGATGACCCCGCGTGAGCGCTTGGTCACGGTGTCAGAAGACGACAGCCTGGAACAAGCCAAAGCACTCATGCACAAGCACCGCCTGGAGCGCGTGTTGGTGATGGATGCGGACAACACGCTGAAAGGCTTGATCACTGTTAAAGATATTCAGAAAGCCACTGAACACCCTTGGGCCAGCAAAGACATTCACGGCAAATTGCGCGTAGGCGCAGCTGTGGGCGTTGGTGACGGTACCGAAGAGCGCGTTGAAAAACTGGTTGCGGCTGGTGTCGATGTGCTCGTTGTTGATACAGCCCATGGCCACAGCAAAGGCGTACTGGAGCGGGTGCGCTGGGTCAAACAGAACTTCCCGCAGGTGGATGTGATCGGTGGCAATATTGCCACTGCCAGTGCGGCGCTGGCGCTGATGGAACACGGCGCAGATGGCGTGAAGGTTGGCATTGGCCCAGGTTCAATTTGTACAACACGCATTGTTGCTGGTGTGGGCGTGCCCCAGATTAGCGCAATTGCCAATGTGGCCAAAGCATTGAAAGGCACTGGCGTACCGGTCATTGCCGATGGTGGCATTCGCTATTCTGGCGATATTTCCAAGGCGTTGGCGGCGGGTGCGAGTGCTGCCATGATGGGTGGCATGTTCGCCGGTACCGAAGAAGCGCCCGGTGAGGTGGTGCTATTTCAAGGTAGAAGCTACAAGGCCTACCGCGGCATGGGTTCTTTGGGGGCCATGACGCAGGGCTCTGCGGACCGTTATTTCCAGGATCCAGCAAACAACGCCGACAAATTAGTACCCGAGGGCATTGAGGGTCGCGTGCCTTACAAAGGCTCTGTGTTGTCCATCATTTACCAGTTGGTGGGTGGAGTTCGCTCATCCATGGGTTACGTGGGCTGCAGGTCAATCGCAGAAATGCACGACAGGGCTGAATTTGTTGAAATTTCATCGGCTGGCATTCGAGAGTCGCATGTACATGATGTTCAAATCACCAAAGAAGCGCCGAACTACCATGTCGATTAACAAGGGCTGACACAGCGAAGTAGACATGCAAAAACCTGACATTCCACACAACGAAGAAGAAAGAACACGAGCGATCCAGAATTTGGGGATGATTTATTCCCCCTCGGAAGCAAGGTTTGATCGAATCACGCGGTTGGTGTGTCGGCACTTCGACATCGACACCGCGTTGGTCACCATTGTGTATAAAGAAATACAGTGGTTCAAATCGCTGCAAGGCCTGAACGCATGCTCCACAGATCGAGAAGTTTCATTCTGTGGACATGCCATTCTCAGTGACGAGCCTTTGGTGGTTGAAAACGCCTTGATGGATCCGCGATTCACGGACAACCCCTTGGTAGTGGACGGGCCGCGAATCCGGTTTTATGCGGGCCAACCCCTTCGGGATTCCTTCGGGCTCACTATTGGTACGCTTTGCGTGATTGACAGCGTGCCACGCGTATTTTCCGTGGAAGACAAGCAGGATCTACGTGATTTCGCACGTTTGGTCGAAGTGGAAATTGCCAAACCCGTCGATGACAATGTGGTGACTCGTTTTGTACGCTCGCTCAACGAAAATCAACGTTCACTGCTAATTGATCCTGTTGTGGGCTCATGGAACCGGCGTGGCTTTGAAGCATTGTTAAACAAAGAGCTTGAGCATGCCTGCCGCCTGGAAGAAGACCTTTCTTTGATACACGTTAAGCTAAGTTCGTTCGATTTGATACTCAACCGGTTTGGTCGTGACCGAATTGTCGACTTCAGCAAATTCACTGCATCAATTGTGCGGGACGTATTGCCCAACGGTTCAAGTGTTGGCTCCCTTGGCGCTGATGCATTTGTGGCCGTTTGTTCTGGCATGACCAATTCCGAAGTGACGCGTTTGCTGGAACAACTAAAAACCCGCTTCGGTGAAACCACACTCGAAACTCATGGCGTGAAGGCCTTGGTAGATGTGGACATCAATTTTCTCACCTTGTCTGGCGACGAACTCAGGTGCACCTCGGTGCAGGCAGTCGACCGCTTGTTGAGCCTTAGTTAAGCCCATACCGAATTTGTATTGGGCCCATTACCTTTAAGACATTCAAAGAACTCTTCATGAATCATCAAAAAATTTTGGTACTCGACTTCGGGTCACAGGTCACTCAACTTATTGCCCGTCGAGTTCGTGAAAGCGGCGTTTTCTGCGAAATTCTGCCTTGCGATGTAGACGCTGAGCGCATTCAGAATTACGGCGCATCAGGCATTATTTTGTCGGGTAGCCACCAGTCTGCTTATGAAGAGAGCACCGACCGTGCACCCGAAATTGTGTTCAATCTTGGTGTACCGGTACTCGGTATTTGCTACGGCATGCAAACCATGGCCATGCAATTGGGCGGCAAGGTAGAAGCCGGTACTGTTCGAGAATTCGGTCATGCTCAAATTCGGGCACGCGGCCACACCAAATTGTTTGATGGCATTCAAGACGAAACCAATGAACAGGGACATGGCCTGTTGAATGTCTGGATGAGCCATGGCGACAAGGTCACCGAGTTGCCGCCAAACTTTAAACTCATGGCATCCACACCATCTTGTCCAATTGCAGGCATGGCCGATGAGGACCGTGGCTTCTATGCGGTTCAATTTCACCCGGAAGTAACGCATACCCAAAAAGGCAAAGAAATATTGGCTCGTTTTGTACGCGACATTTGCGGCTGTAAGGGCGATTGGTCCATGCCAAGTTTTGTAGACGAAGCGGTTGAAAAGATTCGTGCCCAGGTGGGCTCCGATGAGGTCATTCTGGGCCTTTCGGGTGGAGTGGATTCATCCGTGGCTGCTGCGTTTATTCACAAGGCCATTGGTGATCAGCTCACGTGTGTATTTGTAGACCACGGCTTACTCCGCCTCAAAGAGGGTGAGCAGGTTATGGAAACATTCGCGAAACACCTGGGTGTGCGCGTGGTGCATGTGAACGCAACCGAAGAATTCATGGGTCAGCTGAAAGGCGTTACCGACCCTGAGGCAAAACGCAAAATTATCGGAAAAGCGTTTGTAGACGTATTCCAGCGAGAGGCCGGCCTGCGCGCCAACGCAAAATGGCTTGCACAGGGCACCATTTATCCCGATGTAATTGAGTCTGCCGGTGCCAAAACAGGCAAGGCCACCAGCATCAAAAGCCACCACAATGTGGGCGGTTTGCCCGACACATTGAACCTTAGCTTGCTCGAACCCTTGCGCGATTTGTTCAAGGATGAAGTGCGCAAACTTGGCGTGGAATTGGGATTGGATCCCGAAATGGTATACCGCCATCCATTTCCCGGGCCCGGCCTGGGTGTTCGTATTCTGGGCGAAGTGAAAGCCGAATATGCTGAAATTTTGCAGCGTGCCGATGCCGTATTCATTGAAGAATTGCGCAACACCAAGGCCACCGCAAAAGATGCGGCTGCCGAATTGTGTACGGCAGAGCAAATAGGCAAGTCGTGGTATGACCTCACCAGCCAGGCCTTTGCGGTATTCTTGCCAGTTAAGTCGGTGGGTGTGATGGGTGATGGCCGCACCTACGAGTACGTGGTTGCCATTCGCGCGGTGCAAACTCAAGATTTCATGACTGCCCATTGGGCACACCTTCCATATTCGCTGCTCGGGCGTGTTTCAAACCGCATTATCAACGAGGTGAAAGGCGTCAATCGTGTGGTCTACGATGTCTCTGGAAAGCCGCCCGCCACCATTGAGTGGGAATAAACATCGTTCTGTTGGGCTGATCACTTACCCTAACCTTACAAAAGGCCCGCACATGCGGGCTTTTTTACGCCTTGGGGGTGAGGTTTGCCCTAATTCCCGAATGAAAACACACATGCCACCATCGTTGACGATATTTAACAAATGGCGCAGCCCAGCGCCATTTGGTACAACGACAATGACAACATGGAGAACCCATGGCAGAAGTAGTGTTGGAGACAAGGGCGTTGACCAAGGAATTCAAAGGATTCACTGCGGTCAGCGATGTGAATTTGAAAGTACAGCGTGGTCATATCCACGCGCTGATCGGCCCCAATGGCGCGGGCAAAACAACCTGTTTTAACTTGTTGACGAAATTTTTAACGCCCACGTCGGGTCAAATTTTATTCAACGGCAAAGACATCACCAAGGCCAAGCCCGCTCAAATTGCTCGGCAAGGCATCATCCGTTCCTTCCAGATCTCGGCCGTGTTTCCGCACCTCACGGTGCTTGAAAACGTGCGTATTGGCTTGCAACGCCCCCTGGGTAATTCCTTTCATTTTTGGAAAAGCGAAAAGAAGCTCTCTGTGCTGAATGACAAAGCCATGGAGTTACTTTCACTTGTTGATCTTGACGATTTTGCAGACACCATGACAGTGGACTTGCCTTATGGTCGCAAACGGGCACTGGAAATTGCGACCACCTTGGGGATGGAGCCCGCACTGATGCTGCTTGACGAGCCCACGCAAGGCATGGGCCACGAGGATGTAGACCGCGTTACCCAATTGATCAAGAAAGTTTCTGCCGGTAGAACCATTCTCATGGTGGAACACAACATGAATGTGGTCGCGGGAATTTGCGACCGCATTTCAGTGCTTCAGCGTGGCGCTGTGCTGGCAGAAGGAAGCTATGAAGAGGTTTCCCGCAATCCAGAAGTCATGGAGGCCTATATGGGTTCCAGCGCAGGCGTGTTGGAAGGGGCGCATTGATGAGCACTGCACTTGAAATTTCTGGCTTGAACGCCTGGTATGGCGAATCACACATTCTGCACAATTTGAATCTCACCGTAAAAACCGGGGAAGTGGTTACGCTTCTGGGTCGAAACGGAGCAGGGCGGACCAGCACTTTGCGCGCCATCATGGGTTTGACAGGTGCACGCAAAGGGTCAATCAAAATCAATGGCACAGAAGCCATCAACATGGCCACTCACAAAATTGCGCACTTGGGTGTGGGTTATTGCCCGGAAGAACGCGGAATATTTTCTTCGCTGTCCGCTGAAGAAAACCTGATGTTGCCGCCTTTTGTTTCAAAGACAGACAAAGGCATGAGCGTGGCAGAAATTTATGACATGTTTCCCAATCTGGCTGAACGCAAGAAAAGCCAGGGCACGCGGCTGTCGGGCGGCGAACAGCAAATGTTGGCCGTGGCCCGTATTCTGAGAACAGGTGCCAAATTGCTGTTGCTCGATGAAATTTCGGAAGGGCTTGCACCCGTAATTGTTCAGGCCTTGGCCAAGATGATTGTTACCCTGAAATCCAAGGGATACACCATTGTGATGGTGGAACAGAATTTCCGTTTTGCTGCCCCCTTGGCAGACCGTTTTTACGTGGTAGAACACGGCCAAATTGTTGAAGCTTTTGCTTCCTCTGAACTCGATGAAAAAATGCCTGTGCTGCATTCGCTGCTGGGCGTATAAAAACCAACCTTTCAAGGATTGGACTTCAACCAAAGGAGATGATGATGATGAAATTAAAACCAATCGCAACCGGACTGGCAGTACTTTTTGCTTTTGCTGCAGGCTCTGCCCAGGCGCAAATTTCCAACGACACGATCAAGATTGGTGTGATCACTGACATGTCTGGTTTGTATGCCGACATTGATGGCCCCGGCGGTGTAGAAGCAGTGAAAATGGCGATTGCTGATTTCGGTGGCACCCTGAACGGCAAGAAAATTGAAATCGTTTTTGCAGACCACCAGAACAAGGCTGACATTGCAGCAAGCAAGGCACGCGAGTGGTTCGATACCGAAGGTGTTGACATGCTGATTTCCGGCACCAACTCGGGTACAGCACTGGCCATGGCCAAAGTGGCCGAGGAAAAACAAAAACCGAATTTCGTAATTGGTGCGGGCACAGCCCGAATTACCAATGAGGAATGCAACCCATACAGCATTCACTATGCCTATGACACGGTGGCGCTTGCCAAGGGTACGGGTTCAGCGGTAACAAAGCAGGGCGGCAAAACATGGTACTTCCTGACGGCTGACTATGCGTTTGGTACTTCCCTTGAAACAGACACCACTGCGGTGGTGAAAGCCAACGGTGGTTCAGTGAAAGGCGCAATTCGTCATCCGCTGTCTGCATCCGATTTCTCCAGCTTCATGCTGCAAGCACAAGCTTCAGGTGCGCAAATTCTGGGCTTGGCCAATGCTGGTGGCGACACAGTTAACTCCATCAAGGCAGCCAATGAATTTGGTGTCACTGGCACAATGAAGCTGGCGGGTCTGTTGATGTTCATTAACGACGTACACGCCTTGGGTCTTGGACAAACCAAGGGCATGTACCTGACGGACAGCTGGTATTGGGACCAAAGCGATGAAACCCGCAAGTGGTCCAAGCGATTCTTCGACAAAATGAAGAAAATGCCCAGCAGCCTGCAAGCGGCGGATTACTCAGCAACCCTGCAATACCTGAACGCTGTGAAAATAGCTGGCACCGACGATGGCGCCAAGGTCATGGACACATTGCGCAAGCAAAAGGTCAACGACATGTACGCCAAAAACGGTTACTACCGTGCCGACGGCAGCATGATTCACGACATGTTCCTGATGCAAGTGAAAGACCCCAAGGAATCCAAAAAGCCTTGGGATTATCTGAAGGTAGTTCAATCCATTCCTGGCGAACAGGCATTCACCACCAAAGCAGAAACCAAGTGCGCTTCGTGGAAGTAATTCAATAAGACCAAAGCCCCCGGGGTGTACAAACGTCGGGGGCTTTTGCTGGATTCGTATTTATGGAAATTTTTGGAATTCCCTTGCAGGCTTTTCTGGGGCAACTGCTTCTAGGCCTTGTAAATGGCTCTTTTTACGCCATGCTGTCACTGGGGTTGGCTGTTATTTTCGGCCTGCTTAACGTGATCAATTTTGCCCACGGCGCCCTGTACATGATGGGGGCATTTTTTGCCTGGATGGGCATGGCCTATTTCAACCTGAATTACTGGGTGATGTTGTTGCTTGCTCCCTTGCTGGTGGGTGCATTCGGAATACTGATAGAAAAAACAATGCTGCGGTGGCTGTATAAACTCGACCACCTGTACGGCCTGCTGCTCACCTTTGGCATCACCTTGATGATGGAAGGCGTGTTTCGCTCAATCTATGGTGTATCAGGTCAACGCTACTCAGTACCTGAAGCCTTGCAGGGCGCGACCAATTTAGGATTCATGATTCTGCCCAATTACCGGGCATGGGTGGTTGTGGCCTCACTTGTTGTTTGTTTTGCAACGTGGATCATGATCGAAAAAACCAAACTGGGTGCATTGCTGCGTGCCGGCACCGAAAACCCGCGCCTGGTTGAGGCATTTGGTATTAATGTGCCATTGATGGTGACTTTAACTTACGGCTTTGGCGTGGCTTTGGCTGCGTTTGCCGGTGTATTGGCTGCTCCAGTCATTCAAATTTCACCGCTAATGGGTTCGAATCTCATTATTACTGTGTTCGCAGTGGTGGTGTTCGGCGGCATGGGTTCTATTCTTGGCGCGATTGTTACTGGCCTGACCTTGGGAATCGTAGAGGGGCTCACCCGGGTGTTTTATCCCGAATTGTCAGCCACTGTGGTGTTCATCATCATGGCCATTGTGCTCATGATTCGCCCGGCCGGTTTGTTCGGTCGCGAGAAATAAAGGGTTTCAAAGAATGAACAAAAATACAATCATCGCCATTGCGGCAATCATTCTTGCATTGGCAGCACCGTTTTTCATGTATCCGGTGCTACTCATGAAGCGGTTGTGTTTTGCACTGTTTGCCTGTGCGTTTAATCTATTGATTGGGTACACCGGATTGCTTTCGTTTGGGCACGCTGCATTTTTAGGCGGCGCTGGCTACATGGCTGGATATGTGATTCGAGACCTTGGAATGCCCTTTGAATTGGGCTTGCTTGCCGGTGTTGCATTTGCAGCCCTGATTGGTTTGGTCATGGGGGCACTGGCCATTCGTCGACAAGGCATTTATTTCACCATGATTACCCTGGCCTTGGCGCAAATGCTGTACTTCATCTTTCTACAAGCACCTTTTACCGGCGGCGAGGATGGCCTTCAAGGCATACCGCGCGGTACATTGTTTGGCGTGGTTGATTTAAGCGACGACCTCACGCTGTACTTCGTGGTACTGGCCATTTGTATGTTGGGCTATGCATTGATTGTTCGTACCGTGCATTCTCCCTTTGGACAAGTTCTGAAAGCCATCAAGGAAAATGAACCGCGCGCCATTTCACTTGGTTATGACGTCGACAAATACAAGCTCCTTGTGTTTGTTCTGTCAGCAGCCTTGTCAGGGCTTGCTGGTGCCACGAAGGCTACCGTGCTTGGGTTTGAGACACTGACCGACGTGCATTGGAGCATGTCTGGCCTGGTGGTGTTAATGACACTCGTGGGTGGTTTGGGCACCCTGGCTGGCCCCGTTGTGGGTGGAATTGTGATCATTGCCCTGGAAAACCGCATCGGCGAGTTTGGCACCTGGATGGCAGTGACCACTGACATTGCCTGGTTCCGTTCGCTGGGTGAGCAAGTCACGATTGTGACAGGCTTCATTTTCATTGTGGTGGTGCTGGCATTCCGGCGTGGCATTGTGGGTGAAATCATTGCCTGGAATCAACGTCGTTTGTTGAAATCGGAGCAGTAATCTGAACGAGTCAACAGAACATGAACCCGGCCAAGTGCCGGGTTTTTTTATGTCAAACTGACAGCACCGTTTTGGCTTACTTTCGAAAACATGCAAACCAGCAATTTTCCCAGAAAATTTTCGGTGCTGCCCCACCAAGGTCAGGCTGAAGACTTGCCCTGGATGGAACTTGCACTTAAACAAGCCGAGCTTGCCGCACAACACGGTGAAGTGCCGATTGGCGCAGCCTTGGTCATCAACAGCAAAGCAGTGGCCCAAGCGCACAACGCGCCGGTTTCATTGAATGACGCTTGCGCGCACGCTGAAATCCAGGTTATTCGACAAGCCTGCCAAAGCCTGGGTAACTACCGTTTGGGTGCACAGGCTACTTTGTACGTAACGCTTCAACCTTGCCTGATGTGCATTGGTGCCATATTGCACGCACGCATAGGGCGGGTGGTAGTGGGCTGTTCACAATCGAGATTCAACGGTGATCTGAATCAATCGCTTGCGGTATTTGAACAGGCCGAAGCCTGGCACCCGTGCGCCTTTGAAACGGGCTGCATGGCACAAGCCAGCGAAAAACTGCTGGGTAATTTCTTTAAAACACGCCGCAAGCAACGCGAACAGGCGGTTGCCGATTTGGCCAGTCTTTTGCACCTGCCCAATGCCAACAAGCAAACGATTGACGAACTTGCATTGCTTGGATTTCACACGCCGCAAGATTTTTTGCTATTGGGCCTGGAACAGGCTAGCCAAAGGTTGGCAGAACGAAGTGCCGAGTTGAAAACAGGCCCGCATGAACAACAGGCCGCCATACTGGCCAGTTTGTGCGATTATTTGAATGGTGAGCCTGTTCGCTCATGGAAACAGTATTTGTGAAATTACACTGGCAACCGGAATTGAATTGAACACAAAACCACACAACGCACCGAATCAAATTGTCATGTTTTCTCCCAGTGGCGCACTGGTCGATGAGGCCCTGCTGGATCGCGCTTGTTTTAACCTGCGCGATCAACACGGCTTTCAGGTGACTGAAATGCCTGAAACTCGACTGCGTGTGCAACGCTTTGCGGGCGACGAAACCACTCGTGTGCTCAGTCTGGAACATGCACTTTGCTTGAACACCCCAAGCGTGCTCATGGCCACTCGGGGAGGGTACGGACTTAGTCGTTTGTTGCCGTTGCTGAACTTTCCTGAACTCGTATCACGATTGAATTCAAATGCACATCTCTTGTGCGGTCACAGCGACATTACCAGCTTGCAACTGGCGCTGATGAAAGCAGGGGCCGAGCCATCTACTTTGTTGCATGGACCCATGGCCTGTTTCGATTTTGGGGCAGAGCAGGGCGCAAACCCACTCACTGCTGAACACTTTTTGCGTGCCGTCAACAAATACGCCGTGGACATTGAATGGCCTGCAGCGCATTTCGGGATCGACAATCACAACCCTGTAACCACATTTGAAGGCCCTGTGTGGGGTGGCAACCTGACCTTGTTGTGCAGCCTGCTCGGAACGCCTTGGCTACCCAGCATGCCAGGCGGAATTCTGGTGCTTGAAGATGTGAATGAGCCCGCCTACAAAATTGAGCGCATGTTGCTTCAATTGCTGCATGCCGGTGTACTGGCCCAACAACAGGCTGTTGTTCTGGGTAACTTTTGCGAGCCGAAGCCCGGTACACACGACAACGGCTACACTTTAAGCAGCGCAGCGGAATTTGTGCAACGTCAGTTGAACCATGTGCCCGTGCTGCTGAACTTTCCTTTTGGCCACTGCACCCCCAAGGCTTGTTGGTTTCAGGGTGGAATGGGCACCTTGATGCTTGGCAGCGGGCACTCTGCGCGCCTGACCCAAACCCCACGCTAGGGCGCCACTCAGAGCACCCACTTGGCGCACCTGAAGCTTGGGCATGTATAATGCCCCCTTCGTTAAAAATCACTGAATTTTCCAATACTTATGCTCACCGCAGCCAATATCACCATGCAGTTCGGCGCCAAGCCGCTTTTTGAAAACATCAATGCGAAATTCGGCGATGGCAACCGCTATGGCTTGATCGGCGCAAACGGCTGTGGCAAATCCACCTTCATGAAAATTCTGGGTGGTGACCTGGAACCCAGCAGCGGCAATGTGGACATTGACCCCCATGTGCGCTTGGGCAAGTTGAGCCAAGACCAGTTTGCATTTGAAGAATTCAGGGTGCTCGACGTGGTGATGATGGGTCACAAAGAAATGTGGGCCGCCATGACAGAACGCGATGCCCTGTACGCAAACCCGGAAGCCACCGATGAAGACTACATGCGTGCGGCCGACCTGGAAGCGGTTTACGCTGAATTTGGTGGTTATGAAGCGGAATCAAGAGCAGGCGAACTGCTGTTGGGCGCAGGCATACCCACTGACCAACACAATGGCCCAATGAGCGAAATTGCGCCAGGCTGGAAATTGCGCGTGTTGCTCGCACAAGCCCTGTTTTCAAAACCCGATGTGCTGTTGCTGGACGAACCCACGAACAACCTGGACATCAACACGATTGCCTGGCTTGAGAACGTGCTGAATCAGTATGAAAGCACGATGATTATTATTAGCCACGACCGTCACTTTTTGAACGAAGTATGCACCCACATGGCCGACCTGGATTACGGCACACTGCAGGTGGTTCCGGGTAACTACGACGATTATATGCTGGCTGCGTCACAGGCCCGCGAACGGGCACAGGCTTCGAACGCCCGCGCCAAAGAACGTATTTCTGATTTGCAAGACTTTGTACGCCGTTTTGCGGCCAACAAGTCCAAGGCACGTCAGGCCACATCGCGCCAAAAGCAGATTGAAAAAATCAAACAAGACACTGTGATTTTGAAGCCCTCTTCACGCCAGAACCCGTTTATCCGTTTTGAACAGAAAAAGAAGATGCACCGATTGGCAGTGGAACTGGACAATGTCAGCCTGGCCTATGGCGACAACAAAGTGATTCGCGACTTTTCAATCATGGTTGAAGCCGGTGACAAGGTGGGTATTGTGGGTGCCAACGGTGTGGGAAAAACCACCTTGCTGAAACTGCTGGCCAAAGCAATGGAGCCCACTTACGGTGATGTGAAGTGGTCTGAAAACGCAGACCTTGGCTACATGGCCCAAGACGTTAGCGACGAATTTGATACCAAACTAAGCCTGCGCGAGTGGACAGAGCGTTTCGCACAAGAAGGAGACGACGATCAGGTCATTCGCGGTATTTTGGGTCGCCTGCTGTTTTCCAATGATGAAATTGGCAAGCAAGTGAAAGTGTGTTCCGGTGGCGAGAAAAACCGCCTGGTGTTTGGACGTTTAATGCTGGGCAGGCACAACGTGTTGCTGCTTGATGAACCAACGAACCACCTTGACATGGAATCGATTGAATCTTTGCAGTACGCCATTGAGAAATACGAAGGCACTGTGTTTGTGGTGTCGCATGACCGCCAATTTGTTTCTGGCATTGCCACGCGCATTTTCGAGATGCGCGAAGACGGTATTACAGACTACCGCGGTACCTACGAAGAATACCGCGATAGTTTGGGTTTGGCTTAAAAGCGGATTAACAATTAGCCAACAGGCTTCACTTTTGCAGCAACCCGTTTGGCCTTTGCACGCGCTTCATCCACATTTGGATCGCGTGCAAGCGCCACACCCATGCGGCGCTTTACAAACGACTCTGGTTTGCCAAACAAACGCACATCCGTACCAGGCTCTGCCAAGGCATCGGCAACGCCCTCAAAAGCAATACCCACCTTTTCAACGCCACCGTAAATCACCGCGCTGGCACCTGGTGTTTTCAAGCTGGTGTCTACAGGCAATCCAAGAATGGCGCGTGCGTGCAGTTCGAATTCGTTTTGCCACTGGGTAATCATGGTGACCATGCCCGTGTCGTGGGGGCGGGGGCTGACTTCGGAAAACCACACCTCATCACCTTTCACAAACATTTCAACACCAAACAAGCCGGTGCCACCCAAGGCAGTGGTTACGCGGTCAGACATGTGTTTGGCGTCTTCAAGCGCTTTCGTGCTCATGGGTTGCGGCTGCCAACTTTCAACATAATCACCGCCTACCTGAATGTGGCCCACAGGCTCGCAATACGACGTTTCAATCGCACCGTTTTTTGGGTTGCGAGAACGCACGGTCAGCAAGGTAATTTCGTAATCGAATTCCACAACCGATTCAACAATAACTCGACCGGAATTCACGCGACCCGCACTGCCTGCATAATCCCAGGCCGCCTCTAGTTCACCGGCGTGGTCTACCTTTGATTGCCCTTTGCCAGAAGACGACATCACGGGTTTGATAATGCAAGGGTAGCCAACAGGCTTTTGCCCATCGATGCCTTTTTCCACGGCACGCTTCAGGGTGTCGAAATCGTCTGCAAATGCGTAGTGCGAACAGCTTAACTTCAACTCTTCCGCTGCCAAACGTCGAATGCCTTCTCGATTCATGGTCAACCAAGCGGCATTGGCTGTTGGCACAACACGCACTGCGCCTGCAGCCTCAAGCTCCTTCAATGCAGGCGTGGCAATCGCTTCAATTTCAGGCACAACAATGTGGGGCTTCTCTTGTGCAATCAGGGCTTTCAAGGCATTTGCATTCGTCATGTCGATCACATGAAAACGATGCGCAACCTGATGGCCGGGCGCGTTGGGGTAGCGATCTACCGCAATAACCTCAACCCCCAAACGCTGAAAGGCAATGATCACTTCTTTACCCAGTTCACCACTGCCCAGCAGCATCACTTTCAATGCGTTGGAAGCCAGTGGGGTGCCGATTTGTGTTGGAAATTGAATGGCTGTTGTCATGGTGAAACTCACTTGTTTAAATCATTATTTAATTGATGGACTCGGGGGTATCTTGATGATGCGCATGCGAGGCCTCATCAAAAAACACAACCAATAAAACCAGCAGCACCGGACCAATAATCAAGCCAACAATGCCCATGGTGATTACCCCGCCAAATACGCCAAACAACACGGCCAGGAATGGCAAATGCGTGCCACCCTGTATGAGCAAGGGCCGCACCAGATAATCGGCAATCAGCACCACCAGCATGCCCACTGTGATCAGCACAATGGCCTCGGCCCCGTTACCGCTTAAAAACAGAATCATGCCCAATATCGCGAGCAGCCCAGGCGCAGCCATCGGGATAAACGCAATCAATGCCGTGATCGTGCCCAACAGCACGGGTGCATACACGCCAGACGCTGCAAATAAAAGGGACAAAATAACGGCCTCTGCGAAACTTACAATGACCAAACCGTTGACGGCCGCGCGCAGGGCAGGGGGCATGTGCGACACATATGGCTTCCAGCGTTGCCCAAGCCAATCCGTGCCAATTCGGTTCATTCGAATGCTGATGCCGGAACCATCGCGGTAAAAAAAGAACAGCACCCACAAAGCAAAAAACAACGTTGCAACCCGCCCAAGCAATTCCAGCAAAATAGCTGAAGCTGTACCTTGTACGTCACCCAAACGTTGGGTCAGGGTTTCTCGCAGCAATCCGGAAATTTGTTTGGGCACACTCAAATACTCTTTCCAGCTGGCCACGAGCATGTCGCCGAGCACTGGAATTTGAGGCAACCAGTCCGGCACTGCAACGCCCGCATCGTCGGCCTGTCGCAGAAAATTAGTGATCTGAAGAATGTCTTGAACCATGAACACGATCAAGCCGATCATGGGACCTACCAACAGGAATGCAACCACCAGCGTGGTTAGAAATGCTGCGCCATTGGGCTTTCCGGGAAAACGTCCGCGGATGCGGCAGTGCAGTGGCCAGAAAGCTGTGGCAATAATGCCAGCCCATAGAATAGCAAGCAGGAATGGCGACAATACTATTGCTGCCCCTACCAAAATCAACACAGTAAACAGGGTGCTGATCAGGGACTTCGGTTGTCTCAGGTGTTCTGCCATGTCAGCCAGTCATGCGGATTACGCGTTATTTGAATGCTTGTTTGTGGTTCAATCATTGTAGCAATGCCTGAATTGCAAATTGACTGTTATTTCACTTTCACGAGAAGACACATGAAATTATCCAACACCTTGCGAATCGCTTTACTTGGCACCTCAGTGGGTTTGCTAGCCCCATCGGCTGCGTACGCTGACCTGTGCGAGAAAACTCCCGCGGTCAACCTCAACGCGATTAGCAGTGAAGATGTGGACAACGACATGGTGCGATTGAACTGGCAAGTTCAAATTCAGGCGGGCACTGCGAACGAGGCCATGACTGCCGTCAATACGGTTCTGGAGAAATCGATCAATAATTTGTCGAAAAACAAAGACATCACAAAACTGAAAAACAACATTCAAACCTATCCGCAATACGGAAAAAACAATGTGATACAGGGCTGGCAGGGCGTGGGTTCACTCACCTTTGAAATGCCTGTGCAGGCATTGAAAACACAGAAGAACTTGAATGTTGCCGATGGTCTTACGCTAAGTAATCTGGACTATTTCCCAAGCGAAGCCCGCATTGAACAAAGCCGTGAAAAATTATTGCAAAGTGCAATGAAGGAATTTCAAAACAAGGCAAGCGTTGCGGCAAAGGGATTTGGTAAAACCGGCTACACCTTGGGCGAAGTATCCATCAATGATGAAAACCAGGGCGCGCCGACTTACCCAAGAATGTACGCTGCATCAGCAGACATGATGAGCAAGGGCATGGAAGTTGCCCCCGCAGCGGGCTCAAGCAAACTGAGTGTGTCAGTTAATGGGCGCGTTTGCCTGAAGCCGTAAAAGGAATCACGCGAGCCACATTGGCCACGGGTTCGGCTCGATCTGTAAGGCGATCAACCTGATCAACCAAGCGCAAGCCGTTTTGTTTCAAGGGGGCAGGGCTCAACTCCTGCTCCAGTTTTTGAACTTGTTCGCGCAACTTGCCAAAAGATTCCCACATTAATTTGGAAGACTCCATGGCCGATTGCAGCGGACTTTTAGAGCGCTGGCGAATCATGCGGATTTTAAACAGAGTTTGCTCTAGCGCCAAACGGTGCTCAGGATCGACACTGGCCACGTAACCTTCCAGTACGGCCTCACGGCGCTGCTCGAAAGCGACAGGGTCTACCTGATACAGGTCGGCCCATTCCTTGAAATCAAAATGTGTCATGGCTGCTCCTTGCTTTGCTCAATGAGCTTGGCTTTGTTGCTGTCTTGATCGTCTGTTCCCATCAAAAACGCATGCACTGCTTTTTGCAGAGTCCTTAAACGGGCAGTTTTTAGGTTAAGCTCATGTCTAAGAGCTTCGTTCTCTTCCATGAGTCTGTCAACCAGTGCGAGAGTTTCAAATTTCTTTCCCAAACTTTCTACCCGGTTTACTTCAACGCTTGAATGATGGCCCATGATGACTAGTAATGTTGCTATTAACCTTTGTACTGCCAAACACAGCAATTGGTTTTAGTAATACTCTTCAGTTACAACAATCGAATGACAACAACAATGGTGTTTATGAAAAGCGCTTGGACTTTTTCTTTTTTCTTGGGTGTATTCGCATGGGCGCTTGCGCCAGCCGCTTTGGCTCAAGAAGTGAGTTCAAATTTCACCCGCTGTGAAAACAGCTTTGGCAAAGAGCCCGTTGGCATCACTGTAGAGACTTGCAGACTTGAATTGACCGGGCCAGTTACACAAGAAAAACGGGTAAAAATTCTCGAAACCCTGGGAAAAGCTTACCTTGCACAAAACGAGGCAGATTTGGCGATATCCACATGGAATGAAGCCAGCCAATACAGCCCGTTGAGTCGTGAAAATCAGTCGGCAGCCGAGTCATGGACACGCCTGCAGGTCTTGATTGGCCAAACCTATGCGCAGTCCAACCGGGCGGAGCGCGCTGAAGAACATCTTCTGAAAACCTTGACCACGGTTGAACAGTCAATTGGACGATATTCGTTGCCAGCGGGTATGGTTCAAGACGCACTGGGCACTTACTATGCGTTACAAAGCAAGAAGGCACAATCTGAAGCGGCCTTCAAGCGCTCGCGCATTGTCTATGAAATACGACTGGGGAAAACAAATGCCAGAACCCTTGAAACACGCATGAATCACGCAGTGGGCCTGCTGGACATGGAGAAAGAACGGGATGCACTGGAGAGCTTTCAGGTGCTTGCTGAAATTATCAATTCTTCACCTGAATACAAAGTTGAACCCATTCGCGCTGAAATTCTGACATTTCTCGGCACACTTCAAATGCGCAGCGATCAATTACAAGAAGCAGCAAGAAACTACCAAACAGCCTTTGAAGTACGACAAGCGGCATTTGGTCCCAACGACATTAGAACAAGCCAATCTTTGAATAACCTTGGCGTGGTGCTGTACAGGGCAGGGGATTTAAAGCGGGCGGAGATCGCCTTGAGCCGGGCTTATATTATTCGGTCCGATGCCTTGGGGGGCGACGACCCTTTG
The DNA here is from genome assembly GCF_043511195.1 of Limnobacter sp. NCBI lineage: Bacteria > Pseudomonadati > Pseudomonadota > Betaproteobacteria > Burkholderiales > Burkholderiaceae > Limnobacter > Limnobacter sp. The sequence continues at coordinate 2,309,022 of NZ_CP121330.1, forward strand.
ACACAAAGCACACAAAAGAACTTACAGGCCGTCATCGCCGCGCAGAATGCGGCGAAAACTGGCCCTTCAGAAAGTGTCAAACGCAATTAAGCTTTGTTGTTACGCGCCAGCTTACGGTTGACCTTGAATGATTTGAACTCATACACGGCCACCAAGAGCAACGCGGAGAACACACAGCCCAAAGCTGCCAAAATACTCGGACTTGCTACTTCATAGTTGATGTAATCCACAAAACCATGAACCAGCATGGCCGACGCGATCAACAACAACACCAATACACCTGGATAAGAACGAAGAGCTTTCATACAACACCTCTCAAAATTTACTGCATCAATTGCTGACCAATGAGTCAACAACTGAACTTTACCATTGAGCGATGTCACAGATTGGAGCGCCACTTCTAACGTTGTATTTATCCAAACAAGTTCAAATCAATCTTCATTTTTCCTTTTAAAACAATGAAGTAAAGAAATACAGGCCAATAAACCCAACAAATTCAAGGCACCACCGCCACCGCCACCGCCGCCGCCACTGCCGCCACTGGAACCAGTACCGTTGCCTGAATCACCAACAACGGCATCGCCAACGGCCGAGGAGGGTGCACCTGCACCCGCGGAAGCACCGTTAATCAATGGCGAAAGAAGACTGGCCAGTAAAGTAGGGGAGGTCGCCCCAGGATTGGCCACAATGACAGACGCTATGGCGGTTCTGCCACTGGCGGTTTGTGCACGCAAATCAAAACCACTGACACCCGCAGGCGCTGTTACATCCACAGTCAGACCACTGGCCGACAACACAGGATTGGACGCATCTGGAGACGATTTCAACACATTGATGACGTCAAAGCTGACAGAAGCGACTTCCTGTCCCGACGTATTCAGAGAACCGGTGGACGAAAAAGTCCGGGTTTGCCCGGGTGGAATCACATTGCCAGAGTTGGAAAACAAATTCGTCAGTCCACCGGAGGCTTGCGTATTAATCAGATTCGCAACGTCCAACATACCTGCGCCACACAAGGCTCGCGTGCAATTGCACTCAACCCCAAGGGTATCGCCAGTGCAGGTGGGGCTGCCACCCAAGGACAAAAATGGACGGGCCGTGGTTTTCAACAGGTTTTCAACTGTCGCCACCGACGCGGAAGGATTCAAGGACCAATAAAGTGAAGCCGCGCCTGCCACCAAGGGCGAAGAAAAGCTGGTACCGATTTTGGTGTTGTATGTATTGGTCAACGGCCCCGCGAAACCAGTATTGGACGCACTCCAAATGGGAAATGCGCCATCTCCACCCGGTGCAGAAAGCTGAATACTCGAACCAAAATTGCTGTAATTGGCTTTCAAACCTTCTTGATCAATCGCGGCAACGCCAAAGGCCCCTGGGCAATTCGCAGGTGAATCCACTGTGCTGCCATCATTGCCTGCGGCAACCACCACCAATGAACCTGCCTGGCGAGCAGCCGCAATTGCCGCGCCCTCAATAGAAGGTACGCAAGCGCCTTCTGCACCCAGGCTTAAGTTGATCACTTTGGCAGGGAAGGGGTTGTTGGGCACACCTAACACACCAAGCCCTGCCGCCCAACGAATGCCATCGGCCAAATCACTCGAAAACCCACCGCACTTGCCAAGTACGCGAATTGGCACCACCACCGCATTCCAGTTAACCGAAAACACACCTTCGGCAGGAACCGGGTTACCGGCGAGCAATGCAGACACAAAAGTGCCATGCCAGCTGGATTGACTCAAACTGGAACAAACTGGATCGGCCAGAAGATCGGCTGGGCCAACACCGTCACCTGGATCGGTCGGGTCTGCATCGCGGTCAGAACCCGAGCTGCTTTGACCATCAGCGGCAATCACTGGGTCGGCCACAAAATCGTAACCGGGAAGCAAATGACCTTGCAACATGGGATGCGAGGGCAAAACCCCGGTGTCCAGAACTGCGACAACTGTGGGCGCTGTGCCATGAAAATTAGCCCACATGGCCCCGGTATTTATCGACGCTGGCTGCGTGCCAATGTCTTGGTGAAACCAGGAGCGGCTGCGGCGGGCCGGATCAAGCGCATTCAGCAATCCAATCAAGGGGGACTGCGCACGCAATTGGATACGGCGATCTGGCTGAACGGATTCAACAAGCGGGTCTGACAACAAACGCAAACGGAACTGTTCAGAATCCGCATGGCTCGGCGTCACAACCACCGCGCCAGATTCGCCAAAAGGGCGAACAAGCTGAAACGTCCGTTTGTGGGCTTTTGTAAGTATCGCCAAGGTCGAGGAAATTGCAGCGCGACGTGCTTCAAGCGAAGTCTGGTTCGTGGCGCGATCGGTGTTTTCCTTAAATTGAATAACCCAGCGATCCGCAGACCATGATGCGGAGGAAAACAAGACTAGCAAAACGAACAAACCGCTATGAACAGACGAGCGCGACAGCATGGGAAGACCCTGAGTGTGATTATTATTAATGGTACTGGGAAGAAGGGCTTGAGGATTCAGAAACAACAAACAATAGTTAACATAATACAAGTTATACGACAATTATAACGGCAGTTAAAAAGGGTTACCTAGAGTGACCCCCACCAATACTGGCGATGATCTTCAGCCGGGATTGGCCGAAAAAGTACATAGGTTCTTCAAACTTTATTCGAGGGTATTACCATGTACAAATTCATGTTCTTTGCATTGGTTGCATGTGCTGTGTATCCCGATTGGCCAATTGAAGCAGTTGCTGCTGGCCAAGACATCATCGAGGGATTCCAATCCCGTACCATTGTGGTTGGTCTGCGTTCGTAAATCTTTAAATTGAGGTCGATTTGGGCCTCTGTTGAAAGCCTGGCAACAGGCACTTGTTTCGTATGATGTGCAGGTAAATCGACCCCTATGGTATGGAACCTTCATGTCACAAACTGCCCAAAACGAACTCAAAGGCCGCAATGCCAGAATGGCCGCTCCCACTACAGCTGTGGAGCGTCTTCTAGATCCAAAAATTCCAATCGTGACCAAAACCGATTTGAAAGGTCGCATTACCTACGCAAACCCTGCCTTTGTAGAAATTTCCGGCTTTAGACTTGACGAGCTTTTGGGCCAGCCGCACAACGTTGTGCGCCATCCCGACATGCCCCGCGACGCCTTCAAAGACCTGTGGGACACTGGGCGTCGCGATGAACCCTGGAAAGGCCTGGTTAAAAACCGTTGCAAAGACGGCGGCTACTATTGGGTCGATGCGTACGTTACGCCACTGACTCAAAATGGCGAGAAAATTGGTTACATGTCGGTTCGCTCCAAGCCCAGCGACTCACAAAAATCAGAGGCTGAGGCCTTGTACAAGGCAATAAACGCCGGCAGCGCTACATTCCCATTCACAAAACCTGCAAAGGGACGCCCTTTTATTGTGGACCTGGCTGTGGTTGCATTCTTGCCAGTCATCATCGCCCTACTCTCTTTGATCGGCATTCCTGCGGTGGTCTACGGCAGCACAGCCTTATCGTTTGTAGCGGCCGCCCTGGGTTTGCTCTGGCTTAAAAGTCGGGTTGAACACACAAACAAGGCCATGCTGGATGCGATGCGCAACCTGGCAGAGGGCAATTTCAAGCATGAAATTCCAGAAACGGGCACACGGGAATTCAACAAGGTACATACCGCTTTCAAAAGCATGCAGGTGAATTTGCGTGCGATTATTGCCGACGTGATTTCAAGCTCATCAGAAGTAAAAAACAACGCCGAGGCATTAAGCCAGTTGGCCATTAATTTGATGACCCGCTCGCAGCAACAGTCTGACGGCATCAACGGTGTTGCTGCCGCACTTGAGGAATTGTCTGTGTCAGTTTCAGAGATTTCTGAGGCCACTGGAAAAAGTTCAGCGCACGCCAAAAACGCCATGGATGTTGTGGATACCGGCGCACAAAGCATGGACAAGTCCACGCAAGCGACCCAAAAAGTTGCTCAGGTGGTTCAGGACGCCAAGCAAAATATTGAAGAGTTGAACCGCGCTGTGGTGAAAATCAGCAATGTCACGCGGACCATTACCGAAATTGCCGAGAAGACCAACTTGTTGGCCTTGAATGCAGCCATTGAAGCTGCACGTGCTGGAGAGTCTGGCCGAGGATTTGCGGTTGTTGCAGACGAAGTGCGCAAACTGGCTGAAATGACACGCCAGTCCACCACCGAGATTTCGGCAACGGTACAAGAGGTTCAAAGCGGCACGAACAAGGGCCTTGAAACCATGAGCCGTGCCGTGGATGAAGTCAATATTGGAACAACCCTGATTCTGGAAGCAAGCGAAAGCCTTCAAGCCATTAAGGTGGCCAGTCGCGGTGTTGCCCAATCGGCCAAAGACATTTCTGCGATGCTGGAACAGCAATCACAAGCCTCTCTTGAGGTGGCCAACAGCATGGAACGGATGAGTTCCTTGACAGAAAGCAACGTAGCCGCGATCAATGATCTGGACAATTCAGCCAAGCAACTGGCATCGACATCGGGCGAATTGCGCACGCTTGTGAAACATTTTGAGGCCAGTTTGTAATTACTTTCACCCGTCAATCAGGCGAATGTTTTAATTCGCCTTGTTAGGCTTTAAGGGCGCTGTCCTCAGCGCCCTTTCTTTTTTCATGATCTCGAAAGTCAATTCCTGGCGATCGGCTTTCATGGCATAGCCTGCCGCATTGTAGCCAGCCTGGTTTTTTAATGCCGGGTTCGCGCCCAATCTTAATAAGGTGCGGGCAGCCATCTCCCTGCCCTCACGCGCTGCCATCATCAAGGGCGTGGTGTCATTCGGCGAAAGCAGGTCAACAGAAACGCCTGATTTCACCAACAACTCTATCGATGCGGTCGAGCCTGAAGCTGCTGCATTGTGCAAAGCAGTCCACTGGCCATGCTCACCTGCTGTGGCCCCCTTGGCCAGCAAAGCAGCAACCCACTCGGTTTTATTCAGCGTACAGGCCACCATCAAGGGCGTTTCGCCACGGCGATCGGGTTGATTGGGATTTAATCTGCCAGAAGACAACAGCACCTGCACCGCATTGGGGGAATCTTGCATCATGCCGTAGGTAATGGCCGGAAACCCCTGTTCATTCACTGTGTTTGGGTCCATGCCTTTGAGCAACAAAGACTTCAAGCGGGATTCATCATCAAACTGAATGGCCAGAAAAAAGTCTTCAAAGGCACCGGCCAGCGAAACACCAGGCAACACCAGTAACAGCAAGCTGCTGACAAAAGCACGCCGCCTCAAACCGAGGCCGTTCCACTTTGCGCAAAACCAAACAAACGGTCGAAATTGGCCGATGTTTGCATGCCGATCTCCTCCACGGCAACGCCCTTCTCTTGCGCAATAACCTTGGCCACGTGGGGCACAAAGCTGGGTTCATTCGTTTTGCCACGGTGAGGAACCGGCGCCAGGTAAGGCGAATCGGTTTCGATCAGGATTCGATCCATGGGCGCAAACCTGGCCACCTCGCGAAGGTCAGCCGCATTCTTGAAGCTGACAATGCCCGAGAACGACAGATACATGCCCAGATCAAGCGCCTTGCGCGCGAAATCAAGTGACTCAGTGAAACAGTGAATAATGCCGCCACAACCCTGAACATTTTCTTCAGCAAGAATTTTCAACGTGTCGTCACCCGCAGCACGGGTGTGAACAATCACGGGTTTTTTACACACATTGGCTGCGCGCAGGTGCACCCGGAAGCGCTCACGCTGCCATTCAAGGTCACCCTTCAAGCGAAAATAATCCAGACCAGTTTCGCCGATACCGATTACTTTGGGATGGTCGGCCAGCTCCAGCAGTTTTTCAACAGTGGGCTCTGTAATGTCTTCGTAGTCGGGGTGAACGCCCGCTGTGGCCCACAATTGCGCGTGGTTTTCAGCAAGTGCAAGTACGTTGGGGAAATCCTCAAGCTGAACGGAAATACACAAAGCGCGGCTGACCTGAGCTTCGTGCATTCGACTCAAGATATCTGGGAGCTGCTCAACCAGACCGGGAAAATCAAGATGACAATGTGAATCAGTAAACACTACAAGGTTGCTGTTTTTTTCATGGAATTTTGCATTTTACCAATCATTTGCTCAATTGCCACCCGCACACCTTCTCCGCTGTCGTCTTTCGGAAATTGCACACCAATACCTTGGGCCTTGTCGCCACGCGCATTGGCCCCGCAAATCCAGACCACCTTGCCATTGATTGGAAATTTTTTAGCCTCTTCTCCGACGGTCAGCAATACAAACACGGGATCTCCCAGGTTGTATTCCTTGTCACTTTCAACAAACACCCCACCACCCTTGATAAAAGGCATGTAAAGGCTGGGCGCCGTATTCTTGTCGCCCAACGTCAGGGACAACATCCAGGGGCGACTGGCTTCTTTGTTGTTGCGTGGGTTGTTCATCAAATTACTGGTCATGGCGTGCGCTGTCCGAAAATGGAGTTCTTCGATGAATTACTTCGTTAAATTTTGCCACTGCTGCCCCACATACTCTAGCGCCAAACGGGGGTTAATTGGGTGATTGGCCAATCGAAATTCTTTTTGCAGGCTTTGATACAGTTGACTGAATCGATCCATACCGATCGACTTTACCCACATCAATTTGGGTGCCAGCCAGGGAAAATTGCTCCCTTTCAGGCCGTGGGCCTGCGCCACGCAGTCGCTGCACAAGCGCATGGCCAATTCAAGTACCACGGGCAGTCCCACTTTCTCGAGCCCTGCCGGTGCGTTGGCATGTTGATCCGGGTTGGAAAGCCATTCCAGAAACTTTTTGCGTAAATCAATTTGATCAGCTGCAGTTTGAGCCAGGCTCAAGGCCTCAAACGGATCATTCATGGCCACACCCAAGGCCACATCGGGCTGGTTCACGCCCTGCACTTCCAGCCAAGCCAGGCATTCTGAAATTGTCGGCATCGGCATGGTCAATTCCTGGCAGCGAGACCGAATTGTGGGCAATAGTTTGTCGACCCGGCTACCCACCAATACAAACCGCAGCCCATTGGCTGGCTCTTCAAGCGTTTTCAGCAATGCATTGGCTGTGTTGGTGTTCATATTGTCAAAGGGATACACCACCACATACCGCGAGGCGCCACGGCTAGAAGCCGTATTGAAGTAGTTTTGGAGATCCCTGACATCATCGATGCGAATATCCTGGCTGGGTTTCACACCACTTTTTACTTCTGGATTAAAGCCAAGCTCCAGGGACACGGCCTGCGGCATCAGGTATCTCAAATCCGGGTGATTGCCCGCCATGCGCATGTGGCACCCTGGGCATTGCATACACGGCTTGCTGGTAGCGGAAGTGGACTCGCACAGCACAGCGGCCAGGTAGTCGTTCACCAACTCGTAAAGCCCTTTTGGCTGGTGCCCGTGAACCAGAATTGGCGCCGTGGTCGCCTGCATTAAATGCGCCAACTGTTCTTGAGCGCGCCGCAGCCAGTTTGCTGTGCTCATGCCAGGCCCAGGTTCAAATGTGTTCGCATGAATTTATCCAGTTCAGCCAACACGGTTTCACCGACTTCGGACTCTGGTGGTTGCGCATCAATCAAGCGGATCCGGCGTGGATTAAGCTGAGCGCGTTTGATGAAACCTGCCCGCACCGCCTCAAAATAGCTGCTTGGCATTTCTTCAAATTTGTCACTGACCCCCGCCCTGCCCTGTATGCGGCTTTGAGAAACCGCAATAGGCAAATCAAACAGAAAAGTCAATGTGGGCTCAAACCCCTTCAAGGCCCATTTGCTCAACTGTTGGCAATCTTCCCAACTGGCACCGCCCGCACCCGCCTGGTAAGCAAAGCTGCTGTCCTCAAACCGGTCGGTAATTACCCAAACACCACGATCAAGTGCAGGCTGAATTGTTTCAACCATGTGCTGCCTGCGCGCCGCGTACATCAACAACAATTCGGTGTTCACATCCATGTCATGGTGCAACACCAGTCCACGAATGGCCTCGCCCACGGGTGTTCCGCCTGGCTCACGGGTTTGCAGGCATTCAAAGCCCAATTCCTCCAGGCGTGCCTTGACCCGGGCAATGTGCGAGGACTTTCCCGCGCCATCCACACCCTCGAAGCTGATCAGGTAACCCTGTTTGTGCTTTTTCATGAAGCAGTCACCGCCCAAGTTGGTATTTGCGCACAGCGTTGTTGTGCTCATTCAGATTCTTGCTGAAATAACTGCCGCCGTCACCCTTGGCTACAAAATAAAAGTAAGGCGTTTTGTCAGGGTTCACCGCCGCATACAGTGCGGCTTTTCCTGGGTTCGCAATTGGAGTTGGTGGCAAACCTGCCCGGGTGTAGCTGTTATAAGGCGTATCGGTTTGTAGGTGCCTGCGGGTCAGGTTGCCATCAAAGGACTCACCGACACCGTAAATGACCGTTGGATCCGTTTGCAGCATCATGCCCACACGCAACCGGTTCACGAACACACTGGCCACTTTGCCTCGGTCACTGGCCAAACCGGTTTCTTTTTCAACGATCGAGGCCATTTTCAGGGCGTCATACGGCGTTTTCAACGGGGTTTTCGGATCACGTTGTGCCCAGGCCTTTTCAAGCTCAACCTGTTGCAAACGAGCGGCCCGGCTCAACAACTCAGACAACTTCGAGCCCGGCGAATATTTGTAGGTATCCGGGTAAATCCAGCCTTCAAGGCTTGAACCCTCCAGTCCCATTTTTTCTGCAATGGCGTGGTGGTCCATTCCAGGCAAATCATCAATCAAATCCGTTTGATTGCGCAGTTTGGCCAGCAAGGCCCGGGCCGTTTGCCCTTCGACCAAGGAAACGCTGCTCAAAACCCCCTGCCCTTTGCTCAGGTAATCAAGCAATCCCAGCGTGCTGATGCCATCCGGCAGGTCATATCGGCCCGCTTTTAACTGACCCGCGCTACCAGTTAGGCGCGCCACCAGCACAAACAAATCGGGATTGACCGCCAAACCTTGCTGAATCAACTCATTGGCAATGGCGCGCGCACCAAGGCCGCTGCTGACGTGTGCATCCACACGGGGCTGACTACGCTCTATGGCCATATTCAGCACAAAGTAAATTCCCACCACAATCGCCGACACCAAAAGAGCAGCCGCCATGGCAATCCGCTTTAACGATTGCCATATCGACACTGCTTTTTTTGATGTCTTCTTCGTTTTTTTGCCTTTGCGCACGACTTTGCTTCACCTTGGGTTATTGGAAGGCGAGACCTTACCAGAAGCCACTACAATGTGGAGATTGCCGTTCATGATAGCGGGAAAGTTTTTCCATGACTTCCCCGCATGGTTTGTTTTGTTTGTTACTGAGGATTTGAGCATGTCTGCACAGTTTTTATCGCGTTGGAGCGTCATTGGCGTGGAAGGAGACGACGCAGTGACTTTTCTTCAATCACAACTCAGCAACGACATTGCTGGCATGGCCGAAAGCCAATTGCGCATGGCGGGCCTGTGCACTGCAAAAGGTCGCTTGCTGGGCAGTTTTTTTATGCTGCGCCAAGGCAAACAGGTATTTTTGGTTTGCCGCAAAGAAACAGTGGCCGCATTGGTAAAACGCCTGAGCATGTTCGTGCTGAGAAGCAAATGCAAGGTTCGCGATTGCGCCGCAGAATATCAAGTCACATTCAAGGCCGACACAACCCCCGCCCTGCCCATGCGGGTTCAATGGGATGAACACGGCCACGCCACCGCAAGCCTGCGCGCTATTGGGGCTGTCACACCTGGTTTTCAACTTGTTGCCACCAGTGAGCAAGCTGACCAAGCCCATGCCGACGATGAGTTTGAATATGCCCTTCAACAACTGGGGATCGCTTATGTGTCGCAGCCCACGGTTGAAATGTTCGTTCCGCAAGGCATCAACTTTGATTTGGTAGGCGGTGTGAGTTTCAGCAAGGGATGCTACCCAGGCCAGGAAATCGTGGCTCGCAGTCATTATTTGGGCAAAGTGAAGCGACGTGTGTTTCAAGCCAGCACTGGCGCGTTGCCCACAGTAACGGCGGGACAGGACGTTTGGCTGGAAGGAAAAGAAAATGACCCCGCCGGCACGGTGGCCACTGCCGTACAGTTCAATGGACAGCAGCATTTGCTGATTGAACTGCCTGTGGACGACGCTGAACGGGCGGATGCTGCCTTTGCAATAAAAACCGACACGGGTGTGGTGGCACTGAAGGTTCAGGCACCCCCCTACGATGTGCATCAAAAAGGCAATGTGTTTGAATGAGCAGCCAGCTATTCATTTACTACCGTATTCCAAAAACTGAAATCAGTGCGGCAATACAGTGTGCCCAACGCTTAATGCACGCCTTACACGAGCAGGGGTTAGGGCATGGGCAATTGTTTCAACGCGAAGAAGCCGACAAACCCTACTTTACCTTGATGGAAGTGATTTACCCGAACCCAGGTCATTCTGATTCCTTGGGCACTTTCACCACGCAAGTTGAACTCCTGGCTGCCAATTGCTTTGCTGACCTGCCCAGTAATCCCGGCCGTCACATCGAGCTATTCAGCGAGGTAAACGGATAGTGTGCCTGGCCGTGCTTGCAATTGATGCGCACCCAGACTACCCCTTCATCTGTCTGGCCAATCGGGACGAGTTTCACAACCGCCCTACCGCGCCCTTACAGGCCTGGCCCACAGCCTATGGCTGCCTGTGGTCAGGGAAAGACTTGCAGTCTGGCGGCACCTGGCTGGGTGTAGGCAGCAACAGCGAATTTGCGCTGCTGACCAACGTCAGAAACAGCACTCTCAACATGCCCGACACAGCGCCTTCACGCGGGCAGTTGGTGCTTGATTCAATTGATTCTGGCGCAGCCCCCAGCAGGGAAACTTCGCTGGCATTTGCAGGGTTCAATCTGATTCACGGCAATCTTGCAACGCGGAAGTTTCAGTGCACCACCAACCAAGGCCTGAAGCTCGACAACGGCCTTGAATTCACCACCGCCCTTGAAGACGGGTACCACAGTATTTCAAACGGTCATTTGAATGCGCCTTGGCCAAAATCACGCGCATTGAAATTCGGCGTGCGAAAGTTGATTCAAGACAAGCACAGCACTTCTCTATCGATCTCAGCTTTTGAGGACTCTCTGTTGGGCTTGCTGGGCTGCACTGCACTTGCTGAAGACACTGAACTGCCATCCACGGGCGTGCCTTATGAATGGGAAAAAATGCTGTCTTCCGTGAAAATTGTGTCGCCCTTGTACGGCACACGATCAAGTGCGGTGATCTTGCTCGACAACACCAACACGGTTCACTTCACTGAAGTGACCTTTAACCCGACCGGAAATGAAATTGGGCGGCAAAGGTTTGAAATACCCCTGCCGCCCAAGTCTTGAAACAAAGTTGTTTTAAACCTCGTAGTCCATGCACTGGCGTGCACTGCGCACTTCACCAATAAAGCTCTTGATGGCCTCATGTTGAGGATGCACAGCATAGGCATCCAATGCAGCCTTGTTCTCGAAAGTTGAGTACAACACCACGTCATAGGTGCATTCCAGGCCCTTGCCGCCCAAAGCCACTTCAAAGTCCAGAATACCCGGCACGATGTTGGCGCAAGCCATCAGCTTTTCCTTCACCAGTGCCATGTTTTGGGCCTTGGTGTTGCCAAGGGCTTCTTCTTTCAACTGCCAAAATACGATGTGCTTGATCATTAAACTTCTCTGGGTTTGGTTGAGTAATCTCAGTTGGGTAACTTGTAGTCTTTGAACTGCTCGCGCAATTTCAATTTCTGTATTTTACCAGTCGCGGTGTGCGGCAACTCATCCACAAAAGCCACATCGTTGGGCAAACAGTATTTTGCAACCTTGCCCTCGTAAAAATCCAGCATCTCTTCACGGCTAACCTCAACATCAGGCTTGCGCACAACCACCAGCAAGGGGCGTTCATCCCACTTGGGGTGATAAACCGAAATTACTGCGGCCTCATGCACGGCAGGGTGAGCCATCGCAACGTTTTCCAGGTCGATCGAGCTGATCCATTCACCACCGGACTTGATCACGTCTTTGCTGCGGTCGGTAATCTGCATAAAACCTTCGCGATTGATCTTCGACACGTCGCCTGTGGCAAACCACTTCTTACCTTCTTTGTCCGTGGTGAAGGCTTTGGCCCCTTCGCCCCCGTAGTAGCTGTCGATCACCCAATGGCCACGCACCAGCAAATCGCCGAAGGCCTCGCCATCCCATGGCAATTCTTCGCCATCGTCGCTGACAATTTTCATGTCCACACCAAAAATTGCGGTGCCCTGCTTTTGCATGATGCTCTGCTTTTCTTCCAGCGACAAATCCAGGTGCCGTGCCTTCAAACGACACACTGTACCCAATGGCGAGAGCTCGGTCATGCCCCAAGCGTGAATCACTTCAACACCCATGCTGTTCAGTGTTTTGATCATGGCCGCTGGCGCAGCAGAACCACCAATTACAGTTCGGTTGAAATGATTAAACTTCAACCCGTTTTGTTGAACATGATTCAACAAACCCAACCAAACAGTGGGCACACCCGCCGAGAAATTCACCTTCTCGCCTTCCAGCAATTCGTAAATAGACGCACCATCCAGCGCACCACCGGGCATCACCATTTTTGCGCCACACATCAGCGCAATATATGGAATGCCCCAAGCGTTGACGTGGAACATGGGCACCACAGGCAGAATGGTGTCGCGACTGCTCAAGCCCAAGGCATCAGGCGTACAAGCAGCCATGGCGTGCAATACAGTTGAACGGTGCGAGTACAAGGCACCCTTTGGATTGCCAGTGGTGCCCGATGTGTAACACAGACCCGAGGCTGCATTCTCATCGAGCAGTGGCCACGCGAATTGCTCAGACGCCTCTTTAATCAGCGCCTCGTAGTTCAGGCAACCCGCCACTGCAGGCTCAGCAGGCATGGCGGCTTCATCGCACATCTGAACCCAGCGCTTCACCGTGGGGCAAGCAGGCGCAATGGCTTTCACCAATGGGGCAAATGTACTGTCAAAAAACACCATGGTGTCTTTCGCGTGGTTAATGATGTACACCAATTGCTCAGGAAACAGGCGGGGGTTCAGGGTGTGAACCACCGCACCCATGCCAGACACTGCATAGTAAATTTCAACGTGGCGATAACCGTTCCAGGCCAGCGTCGCAACGTTTTCGCCCTGCTGAACACCCAAACTGGTCAAGGTATTGGCCAGCTTTTTGGTTCGCTTGGCCACTTCCCCGTAAGTAGTTCGATGAATGTCGCCTTCCGTACGGCGTGACACAACTTCAACATGCGGGTGGTGCCGCTCTGCGTGTTCCATCACCGATGAAATCAACAGGGGCATATTCATCATCAAACCTTGCATTTGCGCTCTCTCCTCCAGGTATTACGTTTGTTCTGCGACCTTCCCCGACTACAATGGTAGGGTTGTTTAACGAAACTATACTTCAGGACCGACCTTTGTTTCATAATCACGATTCTATTTTGGTTCAAGAATACGCAAGTTTGGGCGCACCCTACCTGGCTGAGGTGCCAGCGACCCCGCTGCGCACAGAAGCAAGCCTGTTGCACCTGAACACCACCTTGGCCCAGGAAATCGGTGTAGACGCCCAGCATTTGGCAAGTGCCGAGGGAATCAACACCCTGTCTGGCAACACGCCGTTTCCGGGTTATCAAAGCCGGGCCAGTGTGTATTGTGGTCACCAGTTCGGCCAGTTTGTACCGCAGCTGGGAGATGGCCGTGCCTTGCTGATCGCCGAAATTCGCAAGGGCAAGCAATATCGCCAGTTACAACTCAAGGGAGCGGGCCCAACGCCTTATTCTCGCCACGCCGATGGCCGTGCGGTATTGCGATCGTCCATCCGGGAATACCTGGCCTCGGAAGCCATGCAGGCTTTGGGTATTCCAACAACGCGTGCCCTCAGCCTGACTGCCAGCGCCGACCCCGTGTTTCGCGAAACCACCGAGACCGCCGCTGTGGTGTGCCGCGTAAGTGAAAGTTTCATGCGCTTTGGGCATGTGGAATTTTTCTGTTACACCAATCAGCTCGATGCATTGCGTAATCTGTTGACCTGGCACATTGAGCAACACCACCCTGAAATCGATCTTGGCGATTCCGAGACGAGTTTTCACACTGGCCTGTTGCAATGGTTGGCCACGGTGATTGAACGAACCGCGAGCACTGTAGCGCGCTGGCAAGCCGTGGGTTTTTGCCATGGCGTGATGAACACCGACAACATGAGCTTGCTGGGCTTGACCATCGATTACGGCCCCTACGGTTTCATCGACGGTTTTGATATTGACCACATCTGCAACCATTCCGACCACCAGGGCCGCTACAGCTACCGCAATCAACCCCGTATTGCCCATTGGAACCTGTATGCCTTGGCGCAGGCCTTAAGCCCGTTGATACCCGACAGCAAGGAAACCCTGCAAAATCTGCTGGATGGTTTTGCTGATGCATTTCACGCTGAACACAGCGCCTTGTTTGCGGCCAAGTTAGGCCTGCCAGCCACGAAAGGCGATCCAATCGACATACTCATCGAGAACACCTTGAAATTCATGCATGAACACAAGCTTGATTTCACAAGGTTTTTTAGATCAATGTCGGCATTGGACCCTCACGCCGGCGCTGCCGATAATTTCGCCCTGTGGCAGAACAGTCCTTTTTTCCCCCTGGCTTTGGGTGATGAACAGCAAGTCAACAATGCCCACGCATGGCTTGCGCAGTGGCTAGAGATGGCCAACAGCACACAGGCAAGCACCGCAGATTGGCGCGCCACGCTTGACCAAACCAACCCTGCTTTCGTGTTAAGAAATCACTTGCTGCAACACGCCATAGAACAGGCACAGAAAGGTGAGTTTTCCGAGGTGAACCGATTATTCGCCGCGTTGTCTGACCCGTATGATTCAACACAATTGCCCAGTGAATACATTGCACAGCCCCCAGAGTGGGCTCAATCATTGGTGCTGAGTTGCTCGTCCTAGCGCGCGGCAACAATCACGGAGACTTGAATATGGTTGAAAAAGTAGTAAAAACCGATGCACAGTGGCGCGAAGAACTGACGCCCACCAGCTTCGAAGTGACCCGCAAAAAAGGCACTGAACGGGCCTTTACAGGCCAATATTGGGATCACCATGAGCCGGGAATTTACCGTTGTATCTGCTGCGGCACGCCTTTGTTTGCTTCAGACACCAAATTCGATTCAGGCTGTGGGTGGCCCAGTTACTTCGCGCCCCTTAATCCAGACAATGTCGAAGAACACGTAGACCGCAGCTATGGCATGACTCGCACCGAAGTGACCTGTAAAATATGCGATTCGCATTTGGGTCATGTATTCGAAGACGGTCCTGCGCCCACGGGTTTGCGCTATTGCATCAATTCCGTCAGCTTGGCATTCGAGCCCTTTGCATCCGATTCATCCGCATAAATAACTACAACAGCACCACTACAACATGAAACTGTTACTCGACTTCCTACCAATTGTTCTGTTCTTCGTCAGCTTTAAATGGGCTGGCAGCAATCCTGAACAAACCCAGTCTTTGCTGGAGCCCCTACTTGGCAGCATTTCCAATGCTGAAATACAAACGGCGCAACTTCCCATTTTGCTGGCCACAGTGGTCGCTATCCTTGCGACTGTTCTGCAAATCATTTATCAGAAATCCACCGGAAAAAAGGTGGAAAACATGCAATGGATAGGCCTGATCCTGATCGCGGTTTTCGGTGGGGCCACCCTTATTTTGCAAAATGAAACATTCATCAAGTGGAAACCCACCGTGCTTTACCTTGCCATGGCCGCTGGATTCCTGATTGCCTATGCATTCAAGCGCAACCCGATTGAACTCATGATGAAAGGTCAGGTGGAGTTGCCTGCGCATGTTTGGGTCAATTTGTTGTGGGCCTGGGTAGGCTTTTTCGTGGTGATGGCCGTTCTAAACATTGTGGTGGCCTACTCGTTCTCAACCGATGTATGGGTCGACTTCAAATTGTTCGGCTCTTTGGGGGCAACCCTGGTATTTGTATTTGGACAAGGGTTTTACATGTCCAAGCACATGAAGCAAAGCAGCGAGGCCAAGTAAGCCATGGTAACCAGTGAAGACATCAAGCAACGTCTTGAAACTGCACTCGATGCTGAAGTGGAAGTCATCGACGAGTCGCACCTGCATGCGGGCCATGAAGGCGCCAAGTCAGGTGGCAGGCATTACAGGGTCAAGCTGAAGTCTGCACGCTTCAATGGGCTAAGAACATTAGCGCGCCATCGTCTCGTGTATGATGCTTTGGCAGAATGGATGAAAAAAGAAATCCATGCTTTGGCCATAGATTCCACTGAGGAATCCACCACGGATTAACCAGAAGACGCGCCACCGGGATCCGAGCCAAGCCCATCGTTTTAACTTTTTGAGACACAAGGTTATTTAGTTATGTTGAAAACCACCCTGAAAGCAACTTGTCTGGCCGCCGTTCTGGTTCTGGGCAACCCCGTTTATGCCCAAAATGCCGCCGTGGTCAATGGCCAGTCCATCCCCAGCGCGTTGGTCGACTTCATCATGACCGAGCAAGAAAAGCGCGGTCAAGCCGCTTCACCCGAAATGCGCGCCACCATTCGTCAAGAACTGATCAATCAGGAAGTGATGAAGCAGGAAGCAGTTAAAAAAGGGTTGGGAAGCAGTCCCGAAGTGAAGTACCAGGTTCAAATGATGAACCAGGCCATTTTGGCCAATGCCCTGCGTGAAGACTTCTACAAAAACACCAAACTGACCGACAAAGAAGTTGAAACCGCGTATGCGGAAATCGCCAAAATGATGGGTGGCAGCGAATTCCGTGCAAGCCACATTCTGGTTGAGCAAGAAGCCGAAGCCAAAGCGATTATCGACCAGTTGGGCAAAGGTGGAAAGTTTGAAGAAATCGCCAAGACCAAGTCCAAAGACCCTGGTTCAGCCCCCAATGGCGGCGACCTGGATTGGGCGAACCCCAACAGCTTTGTGCCTGAGTTTTCTCAAGCCATGGTGGGTCTGAAGAAAGGTGAATACACCAAAACGCCAGTGAAAAGCCAATTTGGTTACCATGTCATTTTGTTGGCAGACACACGCCAGGCCACGCCGCCAAAACTGGATGAAATTCGCCCTCAACTTGAGCAGAAAATGATCAATGACAAGTGGGAAGAATATCAGGGCAAACTGTTGTCCAGCGCAAAAGTAAAGTAAGCGCTTGCCTGTGAAAAAGCCGCCAGCATGAAATGCTCGGCGGCTTTTTTTACGACATTTTTATTCAGGCATTGGTAATACGGTCAATCGCGGCCTGGTACATATAGCTTTGGCGCAAACTTTCCCAATTCAGTGACTGCCCGGAAAGAAGTCGACTTAGACGGCGGTTTCGCACTTCCATGTTTTTATGCACTTCGGGTACCGGGTTGTTGACCAACGCGTCAATGTCCTCGAAGTTATTGCAAACCAGCACTGCATCGCAACCTGCCCGCAAAGCCGCGCTGGCGCGGGTCCGAATGCCACCGATTCCATGCGCGCCCACCATGTCCAAATCATCACTAATCACAGCGCCATCGAAACTGAACTTAACCCGCAGCACTTCTTGAATCCAGAAGCTTGAAAAACAGGCGGACATCGGATCCACATCGGAATACACCACATGGGCCGGCATAATACTGGCCATATTCAAGGTTGAATTCAACTGGTAAGGCAGTGCATCCACCTTCAAAATTTCATTCAATGGCCGCGTATCGTGAGGCAAAGCCAAATGGCTGTCCAAACTCACCCAACCGTGCCCGGGAAAATGTTTTCCGCAGGCCTGCATACCCGCCAGCGCCATGCCGTTCATCAAGGCCGAAGACAAACGCGAGACCATTCTTGCGTCTTTGCCGAAGGAACGGTTACCGATAATCTCGCTATTGCCCCAATCAAGATCCAGCACGGGTGCAAAACTCATGTCGATACCGCAGGCACGCAACTCGGCCGCCATCACGGAGCCGGCTTCTCTGGCCAAAAGTACAGCATCATCGAAATCTGTTTCGGCCCTTTGACCAATTTGCCGCATTGACGGAATGGCAGTAAAGCCATCTCTGAATCGCTGTACGCGCCCACCTTCGTGATCCACGAAAACTGGTTTGTTCAAACCGCCATTCAACCTAATTGATTCCACTAAATCAATAAGTTGCGCCTTACTTTCAAAGTTTCTTGTAAATAAAATAAGTCCGCCAACAGCCGGGTTCTGAATTCGAGCAATGTCTTCTCTGGACAAAGTTAAACCCGTTAAACCAATGATGAATGGACCTAACATATTGTATGAATTCCTTAATATAAATTATTGTTTTGAAAACAGAATTACCGTGGACATCACGTAATTTTTTTCATCACTGATTGAGATTTTTGCATGAGCCCTGCGAGACGTTAACCAATTTTGCAGGCGTTCGGAGTAAATCAAAAAAGGCGCGCCAGACTCACCATTCAAAACCGACAAATCCTGAAATGAAAAATCTGCGCCAACACCCGTGCCCATGGCTTTGGAAAAAGCTTCCTTTGCACAATAACGGGTCGCCACAAACAGCGTGCCCCGAATTGCTGATTTGTCAGATCTGCGCTCGTACTCATCAATTTCAGCAACAGTAAGCACACGCTTGATAAAAACGTCCCTGCCCTTGCGCAATAAACCCTCAAGTCGATCGACCTCGAGAATGTCGCAGCCCAAACCTAAAATATCGTCGATCATGAAGGCATCTAAACCTGTTTATACCCTATCGAGGGCGAATCGCTTCTAACTTCGCAGCAACCATCAATTCTTTCATTTTCTTGATTGCACCTTCCCAACCCATGAATACCGCGTTGGCCACTATGCTGTGACCAATATTCAACTCCGAGATGGTTTCTATGGCAGCGACTGGCCCCACATTGTCATAATTCAAGCCATGTCCGGCATTGACCCTTAAACCTTCCGCCACACCAAAATTGGCAGATTTCCTGATTCTGGACAATTCAAGGTCAACCGCCGAACCCACGGCATGAGCATATCGACCAGTGTGCAATTCAATCGCATCGGCGCCGCATTTCAAGGCCGCTTCTATTTGATCCATATCCGGGTCAATGAACAGTGAAATTCGCATGCCCTGGTCTTTCAACCGGGCAACTGCTGGCGCGATCAAATGAAAGCCACCAATCACATCCAGCCCGCCTTCAGTAGTTACTTCTTCCCGGCGCTCTGGCACAAAACACACATCCTGAGGCTTCACTTCCTCGACCAGGCGAATCATTTCCTCGACCACAGCACACTCAAAGTTCATACGCGTACTGATCAAAGGTCGAATGCGGCGCACATCGTCATCTTGCATATGGCGGCGGTCCTCGCGCACATGCACCGTAATTGCGTCGGCTCCGTATTCCTCCGCAAGCAAGGCAGCCCTCAATGGATCGGGTTCATGTCCCCTGCGGGCTTGGCGAATCGTAGCAACGTGATCAATGTTTACACCAAGTTCAATCATGTTCTTAACAAATGCTCCATCCAGACTCTAGACATCAAACCGTTGGGCGCGATGTGCGTCCCCAACAGCTTCCGGGTAATCGGTTTTAAGGCACTCGCAGCAGACTTTGACCAAAGACCGCTTTGAATTTCAGCAATCCATGAGCCTTGGACAAGCTGCTCAACGCTGCTGTTCACTGAATTGTTTACAGCTCCCCCGTCCGAGGGAGCCCAGCCTTCCTGATCCAGCCACACATAGTGACGATCGGGATCAATCCCATTGCCAAACCTGTCGTGCTGCCAATCAAGGGCATAGCCAAGTGATTGGAGCAGGCCCACCTCGAACTGGCGAATACACACATTCATGTCGTCGCCGCCGGCAAGACCAACAAGCGTATTTTGGTAAAGATCAAACAGATCAGGGTGTGTGTCTTCCCGACTCAGTCCGCGCATCAACAACTCATTGAGGTAATAAGCTGCAAACAAGGCTTTGCCATCAGGCGACATCAAACCGCCCAGCCATTCTGCCTGCGTCAAGGTTTTTACGTCAGACTTCCCGGCAAAACGCACTGAAAGTGGCTGAAAACTGACCAACACAGCACGCAAGCCCGAGTGCGGTCTTTTCGCCCCCTTGGCAACAACGGGCAAACGCCCATGCTCTTTGCAAAACAGCTCTACAATCAAGCTGGTCTCTTTGTACGGCACGCTGTGCAGTACATAAGCAAAATCAGTGCTGGATCGCGTGTTATTCATACCCCAGGCTTTGAAGCAGGGTTGCATTGTCGGCCCAACCGCTGCGTACTTTGACCCAGGTTTCAAGGTGTACGCTGCCACCAAACAGGCGCTCCATGTCCTGGCGCGCCTCCGAGCCGATTCGTTTGAGTTTTTCCCCACCCTTGCCAATAATCATGGCTTTGTGAGAAGAGCGATCCACCAGAATGGATGCATAAATAACCCGACGACCTTCCTCAATCTCGAATTTGTCGATCACCACCGTGCAGGTGTAAGGCAACTCGTCGCCCACCAAACGGAACAGCTTTTCCCGAATGCGCTCAGCCGCGAGAAACTTCTCGGGGCGATCCGTCAAGGTGTCCTCGTCATAAAAGAAGGGCTGCTCTGGCAACAGAGCAGAAACAGCTTCCTTCAATGCATCCAGATTTTTAATGGTTTGCGCGCTCAGGGGCACAATCGCATCAAAATTTCGTTGCCCACTCACCTTCTGAAGAAAAGGCAACATTTCCGCTTTCTTTTCCAGCAAGTCGACCTTGTTCACCACGGCCACAAGTGGCACACCTTTGGGGCACAACTCCAGCACTTTCATGTCTGCCGGGGTCAACTTGCCCTGCTCGATTACCCACAAGATGACATTGACATCGGCCAAGGCAGTGAGCACGGCACGGTTCATGGTCTTGTTCAGAGCATTTGAATGTTTGGTTTGAAAGCCCGGCGTGTCTACGAAAATGAACTGGGTCGGCACGTCCTTGATGGTCTCAGTCATAACCCCAAGCACCCGATGACGAGTGGTTTGTGGCTTGCTGGACGTAATCGACAAATGTTCGCCAATCATTCCGTTCATAAGGGTGGACTTGCCCACGTTTGGGCGCCCCACCACGGCAATCACGCCGCATTTTGATTCGGCCATGTTATTGCCTCCTGCTGGCTTGATTGGGATCAGAATACTCCCGTTCAAGCAATTCGATAAGCACCGCTTGTGCGGCGTGCTGTTCAGCCACCCGGCGGGAGTGCCCTTGTCCAACCTTGGTAATTTCAAGATCGTCCACTGAACACTCAACACTGAACTCAGGGCTAGCCGATGTACCACCCTCTACCAACACGCGGTAAATGGGCAGCTTCAAACGTTTACCCTGAAGCAATTCCTGCAAGCGGGTTTTGGGGTCTTTGCCCATGGACTCAATCGGTGTTTCAAGCATCACGGGCTTGAGCAGGCGAATGACACAATCGCGAGCCGCTTCAAAACCGGAGTCCAGAAGAATGGCCCCAAACAGAGCCTCCAGTCCATCGGCAATAATGCTGTCCTTAATGGCCTTGGCGCTACGCAGCTCGCCCGCACCCAAGAAAAGATACTGGTCTAACAACAGGTTACGGCCCACCATGGCCAGGCAATCCTGTTTCACAAGGTGCGAACGCACCCGCGACATTTTCCCTTCGTCCATGTCTGGATGAGTTTCAAATAAAAGAATAGAGGCTGCACAATTTAAAACACTGTCGCCCAGAAACTCCAGGCGCTCATTGTGGAGGCTGCTGTAGCTTCGGTGAGTCAAAGCGAGCCGCAGCAGCGCCTGATCTTTGAACGAATACCCCAATGCAGCCTGAAGATTTGAATACTTTGAACTGTCCACTCAATACCTCCAGCTGGCTTTAATGGAACAAGCCAATTCGGGAAAAGTCATTGAAGTTCATCCACACCAAAAATGCCTTGCCAACCACTTGCTCATCAGAAACAAACCCCCAAATACGGCTGTCGCTGGAATTGTCCCGATTGTCTCCCATCATGAAGTAATGTCCTTGCGGCACCACACAACGAAAACCGGTCACATCGTATTTGCAGTTGTCACGATTCTTGAAGGTCTGTGCACCAATCACATACGGTGGCGCATCCTCATCGTTGAGCATCCGGTGCGTCTTGCCACCCAAGGTTTCCTGAAACTGAAGAGAATACGAAAAACTATTTGGATCGTAATATTTGTCCAGTTCTTTTACAGGCACGGCCTGGCCGTTGATGGACAGCTTTTTGTTACGGTACTCGACCACATCGCCACCCACACCCACCACACGCTTGATGTAATCAAGCGATGGATCAAGTGGATAACGAAAGACCATGACATCTCCACGCTGTGGATCATTCAATGGAATGATCTTCTTGTCGACAATGGGCAAACGAATACCGTAGGTAAATTTGTTCACCAGAATAAGGTCGCCGATCAGCAAAGTGGGAATCATTGAGCCTGACGGAATCTTGAACGGCTCGACAACAAAAGAGCGCAACACAAACACGAACAAAATAACCGGGAAAAAGCTTGCGCTGTATTCCAGCCACAATGGCTGCTTCATGTATTGCTGGCGAATTCGCTTCTCGGCGTCACCATTCAGATTAGTGTTCCCGCCTGCGCCGACAAGCGCTTGCTCTGCCGCCATTTTTCGTTTTGGCTTGAACACAAACACGTCAAGCACATAGAAAAAGCCGGTGAACAACACCAGCAAAAACAGAATCAGAGAAAAATTCATTGTTATTTGTCTTCCACTTGGAGAATGGCCAAAAACGCTTCTTGTGGAATTTCCACATTACCAACCTGCTTCATGCGCTTCTTGCCTGCTTTCTGCTTTTCCAACAGTTTTTTCTTGCGGGAAATATCGCCACCGTAACACTTGGCCAATACGTTTTTACGCAAAGCCTTTACTGTTTCACGGGCAATAATATTGGCGCCAATGGCTGCTTGAATTGCCACATCAAACATTTGGCGAGAAATGATTTCCCGCATCTTGCCTGCCACTGCACGGCCTCGATACACAGCATTGCCGCGGTGAACCATGATCGACAACGCATCCACCTTTTCACCATTGATCAGCATGTCAACTTTCACAATGTCCGCAGGCCTGTATTCCTTAAAGGAATAATCCATTGAGGCATAGCCACGCGAGGTTGATTTCAATTTGTCGAAAAAGTCGAGCACGATTTCAGCCATCGGCATCTCGAACGTAATGCGCACCTGGCGCCCGTGGTAAACCATATTGGTTTGCGTACCGCGACGGCCTGTACACAGGGTCATTACTGAGCCCACATATTCTTGAGGCATCAACAAATTCACAATCACAATCGGTTCGCGAATTTCGTCGACCTTGCTCAGGTCAGGCATCTTGGAGGGATTGTCCACCCGCAGAATGGTGCCATCACGCTGTTTGATTTCATAAACCACTGTTGGAGCAGTGGTAATCAAATCCATGTCGAACTCACGCTCAAGGCGTTCTTGCACAATGTCCATGTGCAACATGCCCAAGAAACCGCAGCGGAAACCGAACCCCAGGGCCTGCGATACTTCAGGCTCGTAATTCAAAGCGGCATCGTTCAAGCGCAATTTGTCCAACGCCTCGCGCAAGGCCTCATATTGGTTGGATTCAACAGGGAACAAGCCTGCAAACACTTGCGACTGCACCTCTTTGAAACCAGGCAAGGGTTTGTCAGCGGGCTTACCCGCCAAAGTAACCGTGTCACCAACCTTGGCACTTTCAAGTAGCTTGATGCCGGCATTGATGTAGCCTACTTCACCAGCTGAAAGCGATTCACGCGCAACCGACTTGGGGGTAAACACACCCACATCGTCGGCAATGTAGGTATCACCCGTGGCCATCAACTTGATCTTGTCTTTGCGGTTAAGCACGCCATTGATCACGCGAACCAGCATTACCACGCCCACATAATTGTCGAACCAGCTGTCGATAATCAAAGCCTGCAAAGGTGCATCGCGACTACCGCGAGCGGGTGGCACCTTGTTGACAATCAACTCAAGAACCTCATCTACACCCAAACCGGTTTTGGCTGAAATCGCAATGGCCTCTGAGGCATCAATGCCAATCACATCTTCAATTTCAGACTTCGCGTTTTCTGGATCGGCTTGTGGCAAATCAATTTTGTTCAACACGGGCAACACTTCCACGCCCAGGTCCAAGGCCGTGTAGCAGTTGGCCACAGTTTGTGCTTCCACACCCTGAGAAGCATCCACAACCAGCAATGCGCCCTCGCATGCGGACAGTGAGCGACTCACTTCGTAAGAAAAATCAACGTGCCCCGGCGTGTCAATCAAATTGAGCAAATAGGTATTGCCGTCTTTGGCTTTGTAAGTCAGTGCGGCAGTTTGCGCCTTGATGGTGATGCCACGCTCCCGCTCAATGTCCATGGAATCAAGCACTTGAGAATCCATTTCCCGATCGCTCAAGCCACCGCATTTGTGTATCAGGCGATCGGCTAGCGTAGATTTCCCGTGATCAATGTGGGCGATGATCGAAAAATTGCGTATGTGCTGCATTTGCATCATTAAAAAGGGGGCTTCTTGGCCCCCTGGAAATTTCGGTAACGTGTCATTTTACCCGATCAGGCCTTGCTTTACAGCATATTTCGCAAGGCCTGCCGAGTTGTTCGGAAGTAATGGTCAGGGTGTCAGCACCACAAAGAAAGAGTTTTCACCGCGACGCACCAACATGGGCGCCGCTTGCCCTTTTGGAATCGCCTTCACCAAATCAGCAAACTGCTTGGCAGAAGTGATATCAGTTCGGCCTATACGCAAAATTACATCCCCAGCAACGATGCCGGCAGACGCGGCCATGCCAACAGCATTGCGAACCACCACACCACCTGTCAGGTTCAGTGCAGACTTTTCCTGAGCTGTGGGATCGGTCACAGTCAAACCCAACTTGTCAGATTCGACTGGCTTGGGTTTCTCGACTGGCGCAGCTGCTGGTGACGCGGCTTCGTTCTCGAATTCTCCGACAGTAATCGACACTGATTTCTCAGCGCCCTTACGCCACAAAACCATATTAACCTTGCTGCCTGGTTTCGTTTCACCCACGATACGTGGCAAGTCCGAAGCTTTCTCGACCTTCTTGCCGTCAAATCGCAAGATAATGTCACCCGCAATCACACCTGCTTTGTCAGCCGGGCTGTCTTTGCCCACAGACCCAACCAAGGCGCCCATTGCAGAATCAAGACCCAAGGCCTTGGCCACATCTTTATCAACTTCGCCAATACCCACACCAATTCGACCACGGCTTACCTTGCCCGTGTCGCGCAGCTGCTTGGCCACACGCATGGCTTCATCAATTGGAATCGCGAAAGAAATGCCCATGAAACCGCCAGTACGGCTGTAAATCTGGGAGTTGATACCAATGACCTCACCATCCAGGTTCAGCAAGGGGCCACCGGAATTGCCCGGGTTCACCGCCACATCGGTTTGAATAAAGGGCAAATATTCGCCAGTGTCACGCCCCTTGGCGCTAACAATACCTGCCGTCACCGAGTTTTCAAGACCAAAAGGCGAACCAATTGCCACGACCCATTGACCCACCTTGGTGTTGGCGACATTTCCGATTTTCAGGAATGGAAGATTTTTACCCTCGATTTTCACCAACGCCACGTCGGTACGCTGGTCCGATCCGATCACTTTGCCCTTGAATTCACGCTTGTCCGGAAAAGTCACAATAATCGATTCAGCGCCGTCTACGACATGGTGATTCGTCAGCAGATAACCGTCTGAATCAATTACAAAGCCTGAACCGACGCCACTGGGTACTTCACGCTCAGGGGCCTGTTGCCCACCACGTGGAGCCTGGCCAGGTTGCCCGGGCATTGGCGTGCCGGGAGGCATGAATCTGCGGAAAAACTCAAAAAATGGATCATTGGGATCCATACCTGGAAAACCAGGAAACCCCTGAGGGTTTTGACTAACCTTTTGCGTGGTTCGAATATTCACCACTGCAGGACCCACTCGGTCTACCAAATCGGAAAAGTCAGGCAAGCCGCGTGAGGTGGTTTGCGCGTGGGCTGGCACTGACCAGGCAAAAAACACCGTGGCCAGCAAAAAAAAGGCCATCACTACAATATTTCGGGAATTCAACACTTCAGATCTCATTTAAAAATTTCCTTGTTATTGAGATTTCCAACGAATGGACTTCAGAAAAAGTCCCAAGGTTTTCTCGGGAACCTCACCCAGTACGGTGACCAGGTGCTCTCCCTGAGTCTCAGACTTGGACATGACGGCCCCGTGGCTCATGGGCACTTGGGGCATCGAATGACCAGCCTGAACTTTCTGAACAAATACCGACAAAGTCGACAGACCATCGGAGTAAACCGTTTGATGAATTTGATCGTCTTTGGATTTCACACGACAAACAGTGTCCGCCTTTTTAAATCCAAACGCCAGATCGGGTAAATCATAGATCAATTCAGCAGAGCTTAAGGTGCGCACCTCGGTACTACTGATTCGCCAACCAGGCCCTGCTTTGACCAAAGCCGGATTTTCAACGAGCGAAGGTTCAAAGGAAATTTCCTTGAAACCGACATTTTCAAGAATTTCTCCCTGCGGAGAATACAATTCAGATCGCATTAAAAGTTTATTCTCACGATCAACGTACAGGCGGTACTCGTAACGCAAATCGTCTTTGGGCACCAGCTTTAACACCCGAACAGCCCTGCCCGCAACGCGACGCCCCGGCAACTCACTGATCGTGTAAAACTTCTCGAGGGAATTTGAACCGTCTGCGCCTGCAAATACCCGAGGGAACGCAATCGAAGTGTGACGCCTTTCGGTAAGAATCATTTTGCGATCGGGAATGACACATTGAATTTGATCATTGTGCCGAATCCATTTGGCAGGCTGGCCATCCAGACGCTCAAGTACTTCAAATTCCCCGCCAGCTGTGGCTTGATGCAGCAATTTGCTGGTTTGAGAATGTTTACCTGATTCTGTGATCAACAAACCAGAGTAACTGAGCGACTTGGCTTGATCGTGGCTGGCCCATACCAAGTTCCAAAGGCTTTGTTCAGCCTGCGCGGAAAAAGCCACCGAGGCCAAAAATACGCCGGTTGCAACATGTTTGGCAAAGTGAAACGGGCGGTACATCTTCATGGGTTCAATGTCACTTAGCGGCTGGAAGAAACATAGTTAAATCGCACAGTGGGGTCTGTGCTGTGGGGAGAAGGCTCCCACACATTCATCCACTCACCTGCACCCGAATTATTAACGATAACCCGCTCGGTGTTGTCCAGCATTGGGCGTTCTGCGTCAACCCGGGCCATCGGAGACACAGCAGACAATCCGCCTCGAATGCTGTTTTGTTGATGGGCCATAAAATATTCTTGCCACAGCGCGAGTTCTGCGTCAGTGAAAGTATTCTCGATGGCTTGTGTTCGTACCATTTGCACCTGACTGTCCACAGGCGGAATAGCCTGATTAAGCGCAAAGCTGAAAAAACCCACAGCGGCCATCGATGCCAGCAAGCGACGCGAGCGGCTGGCTGTGAACACGCGTTGCAATGCGGTTTGGCGCTCAAGCTGAGCGGCCAGTACTGGCGCGATCACGGTCGGTTCATTTTGAATACTGGATTCGATCCGTGCAAGCAAATCCGGAGAGTGAAACGCAATCATCTCGCTCGAACGAATCAAGTCGCTCACAGCGCAATAGCCCTGCCAGGTTTGGGCCTCTTCGGCACCAATGGCATTGAGAAGGAATTTAAGCTCGACTTCATCAAGCTCGCCATCCAACATCGCGGAAATTTGTTCGTTTCTGTTCATTTGCACACTCACCGATTTACCAACGCTTGCTGCCTTTGGGTTCCAACAAAGGTTTGATTTTTGCTGCAATGGATTCTCGGGCACGGAAGATTCGTGATCGAACCGTACCAATTGGGCAATCCATTGCCGCGGCAATCTCTTCATAACTCAGGCCATCGATCTCGCGCATGACAATTGCGGACCGCAACTCTTCAGGCAACGCAGCCATGGCCTCATTGACCGCCTCTCCGATTTGCTTGGTCTGATAAAGCGATTCCGGCGTATCAATGTTACTAAGAGCAGCATTGTCTTCAAAAGTTTCACTGTCCCCGTCATTTGATTCTCTCAGGGTAGAAGGACGCCGCCCCTGCGTGACCAACAAATTCTTTGCTGTATTGATCGCGATCCGGTAGATCCAGGTATAAAAGGCACTGTCACCCCGAAAATTACCAATGGCCCTGTAGGCCTTGATAAAGGTTTCCTGAACCACATCTTCGATGTCTTCCTGATTGCGAACCATGCGGGTGAGCAAGCGCGCCACGCGCCTGTGGTACTTGTTCACCAACAAGTTGAATGCAAGCTTGTCACCGGCCTGAACCCGTTGAACGATCAATAGATCATCGTCTTTATCGGAGGACATTCATCCTCCAAAAGTAGCTGGAAAGTGACGGTTTTTCTGCGATTTCATGAGATTGAAGTCGACATGCCACAACACACAATGGCCGAAATGCAAGCGAAGACGCAGACACAAACACCACCTTGGCTTTCAGCAAGGCGGATTGTTCCATAAACAGGAATATGCCGAACGGTAAAACCCAAGCCCGGTAAAAGGAGACCATGTGGTGCTCACTGCCCGTGGATGTTGAGGCACATAGAAAAAAGCGAGGGTCGAATTTGACATGCGCATTGCAATCACTTTCGGAAGTGAATGTGAACACAAGCCGCTGAGGTTTGAGCGAAGCAGATACAACTCGGGCAGCGAATGTGAATTCATTCAACATGCTGCCCGACCGTGTGTTTGACAAGGAGCGCCCCGTTACACCCGTGCAATGGCCAAAGTACCGTTGGTACCGCCAAAGCCAAAGGAGTTAGACAAAGCCAGCTTAATATTCATTTCGCGGGCCGTGTTCGCACAGTAGTCAAGGTCACAGCCCTCACCAGCTTCAATCAGGTTGATCGTAGGCGGAGAAATCTGGTTGTGAACTGCCAGCGCCGTAAACACAGCCTCGATGCCGCCAGCAGCACCCAAAAGGTGTCCCGTCATGCTTTTCGTTGAGTTCACGACTGTTTTGTAAGCATGATCACCCAAGGCACGCTTCACTGCCATGGTTTCAGCCACATCGCCCAATGGGGTCGATGTACCGTGCGCATTCACGTAGTCCACATCGTCGGGATTCATGCCAGCGTTGCGCAAAGCGGCTTTCATACAGCGCGCTGCGCCGTCGCCGTCTGTACAGGGGGCAGTCATGTGGCTTGCGTCGGCACTCATGCCGTAACCCACAACTTCACCATAAATTTTTGCGCCACGTTTTTTGGCATGCTCGTATTCTTCAAGCACCAGTACACCAGCGCCCTCGCCCAGCACAAAACCATCCCGGTCCTTGTCCCAGGGGCGACTCGCCGCTGTGGGGTCATCGTTTCGGGTTGACAAGGCGCGCATGGCCGCAAAACCACCAATACCCAGCGGAGACACAGTTGACTCGGCCCCGCCAGCAATCATGACATCGGCATCACCGTATTCAATAATGCGTGCAGCCTCACCAATGGAGTGGGTTCCCGTGGTGCAGGCAGTCACCATGGCAATGTTCGGACCCTTCAAGCCATACATAATGGACATGTGGCCGGAAATCATGTTGATGATGCTACCCGGAACGAAGAACGGAGAAATGCGGCGATAGCCTTTGTTGATCAAATCGGAATGGGTGTCTTCAATCATTGGCAAACCGCCAATGCCTGAGCCAATGCTCACGCCAATTCGTTCAGAATTTTGTTCGGTCACTTCAAGACCGGAATCTTTGAATGCCTGAATACCAGCGGCCAAACCGTAATGGATAAACGTGTCCATGCGGGCGGCTTCCTTGCCTGGAATGTATTCGGCCACGTCGAAGCCTTTGACTTCGCCGGCGATTTTTGCAGTCAGCGCTTCTGTTTCGAACCTGCTAATGGTCGAAATGCCAGATTTGCCTTGGGTCAGGCTTGTCCAAGCCTCGCTAACAGAATTACCCACAGGGCTGATGATGCCCAAACCGGTAATAACAACACGTCTACGGCTCACAAGCCCTCCCTTGATCCAGTTTTTGCGTGAACAGGCAGGGGCCGAGGAAGACAGAGTCTCCTCTACGCCCCTTCAAATCCAGCCATTAAGACTTAGAGTTTGTCTTAACGTAATCAATCGCTTGTTGAACTGTGGTGATCTTTTCAGCTTCTTCGTCAGGAATTTCTGTTTCAAATTCTTCTTCCAAAGCCATGACCAGTTCCACTGTGTCCAAGGAATCAGCGCCCAGATCATCTACGAAAGAAGATTCGTTCTTGATTTCCTCTTCTTTTACGCCGAGTTGCTCGGCCACAATCTTTTTAACGCGCTGTTCAATGTTTTCCATTACGGAGCCTCCGTGGGTTTTTAATAAAATCGAGTGAGAATAGCAAAGCGATATGACAGATCATATTCTAAACGCTTTGCCATTAGCCCATCCACATTCCACCATTCACGTGTAATGTGGTTCCAGTTACATACCCCGCCTGATCGCTGGCCAGGTACAACACCGCCGCAGCAATGTCGCCTACCTGCCCCATACGACCCAACGGATTTGTTGTTTCAACTGATCCACCTGTGTTTCATTCAGTGCATCAGTCATGTCTGTTTGGATGAATCCGGGCGCCACACAGTTTACCGTGATATTGCGACTTCCCAGTTCACGTGCGAGCGCTTTTGTCATTCCGGCCACGCCCGCTTTGGCTGCAGCATAATTGGCCTGCCCTGCGTTTCCACTTGTACCTACCACCGAAGTGATATTAATCATGCGGCCAGTTCGTGCCTTCATCATGGGTTTCATGGCCAGCTTGGACAGCTTGAAGACCGCCGACAGATTGGTTGCGATGACTGCATCCCAATCCTCGTCCTTCATGCGCATGGAAAGCTGGTCACGCGTAATTCCGGCATTATTCACCAAAATCGACAGCTGGCCCAGTTCTTCTGCAATTCTTGCAAACAGGGGCTCAAGACTTTCAGAATCAGTCACGTTGAGCACCGCTCCAAAACCCTTCACGCCAGCGGCTTTCAAGCCTTCTGATATGTCAGCAGCGCCAGCTTCGGATGTAGCCGTACCCACCACGGTAGCACCTGCCTTGCCCAAAGTAACGGCAATTTCCCTGCCGATCCCACGGCTTGCACCTGTTACCAAAGCCACTTTTCCGGTCAAATCAAACATGGTCATTTGGTGAGTCCCTTTTATACGGCGCCAAGCGCCGCTTGAATGCTTTCCGGATCAAAAACATTGACCACGGGCACATCACTGATACGTTTAACCAAACCAGCCAACACCTTGCCTGGGCCACACTCAACAAAAAGCGTGGTGCCGGCAGCAGACATGGCTTGAATTGTTTCAACCCAACGAACCGGGCCATAAGCCTGACGAACCAGTGCGTCACGAATTCTCGCGGGATCGGATTCTACAGCCACATCAATGTTGTTGTACACAGGCAGCGCTGGGATATTGAAATTTGTATTGACCAGGGCAGCTGCCAATTTAACCGAGGCTGGCTTCATCAGGCTGGAATGAAATGGCGCAGAAACAGGCAACTCGAGCGCACGCTTGGCACCCAGAGCCTTGGCTGCCTCGCAAGCCGCCTTGACACCCTGTGCACTGCCCGCAATGACAACCTGGCTTGGCGCATTGAAGTTCACAGCCTCAGCGATTTCGCCGTTCACACTGGCTTGCTGGCAAGCCTGCTTTACCTGGTCGTCCGCCAGGCCGAGTATGGCAGCCATTCCGCCTTGCCCAACAGGAACGGCCTCTTGCATGGCCTGGGCACGAATACGAACAAGCCCCAAACCTTCGGAAAGACTGAATACACCTGCTGCAACCAGTGCAGCATATTCACCCAAAGAGTGCCCGGCAACCAGGTGGGGGGCTGCACCACCGGCTGAAAGCCAAGCGCGCAACACCAGCACATCGGCCATCAGCATGGCAGGCTGGGTATTGGTGGTTAAATTCAGCGACTCGGCGGGGCCTTGTTCAATTAACCCGGCAAGGTCTTGACCCAAGGCCTGCTCAGCCTCGAGCGCTGCATTGGCATAAAGGCTGGCTGTGGCGCTGTTGCCTTTGAATGCATTCAGCATGCCGACAGATTGCGAACCCTGCCCTGGGAACAGGAAGGCGATTTTTTTTGTCATTTTCGAGGAATTCATCTAATTTGCAATTTGCGCTATTTTACATGCGAACGAGCACACTGCCCCATGTAAAACCGCCCCCAACACCTTGTAAGAGCACGTTATCGCCTTTTTTAATCTGTTTTTGCTCAATTGCGTGGTTCAAAGCCAAGGGAACAGAGGCAGCAGAGGTGTTGCCATGCATTCCAACCGTAATCACGACCCGGTCTTCGGGTAGTTTCAGTTTTTTCGCAATGGAATGCAAAATTCGAACATTGGCCTGGTGCGGGACCAGAAAATCCAGGTCTTCCAGCTTGAAATTCAGGCTTTCAAACAATTCCAGCGCGTTGTTCCCGAGTACAGACACAGCCTGCCGGAAAACCGCCTGACCATCCATGCGCAAAAAAGGGTCTCCCACAATTTTTCCGCCATCAATGCGACCTGTGGTGTTCAAAATACAACCCAGGGTGCCATCTGAATGCAACTTGCAACCCAAAATGCCTGGCTCTTTGCTGGCTTGAACGAATACAGCACCCGCTCCGTCTCCGAACAACACACAGGTGGTGCGGTCGTGCCAGTCCATCAAGCGGCTGAACACTTCAGAGCCGATCACCAAAGCATTGCTCACCTGACCTGAACGAATCATTGAATCAGCAACAGTCAGCGCGTAAACAAAGCCACTACAAACGGCCTGAATATCAAAGGCCATGGCTTTTTTGGCGCCAATTTCAGCTTGAACCGCACAGGCGGTCGAGGGGAAAACCTGATCGGGTGTTGAAGTGGCCAACACAATCAGGTCAACTTGATCAGGCAAGACGCCAGCCGCCTTCAGGGCTTGCAAAGCGGCCTTACTGGCCATTTGACAATTGGTTTCGTCGGACTCACAAAGATACCTTTGCTTGATTCCGGTGCGCGTTTCAATCCATTCAGCACTGGTTTCAACACCTTTTTCGGCAAGAAACTCAGTTAACTCCTGGTTTGAAACCGCACGCCTTGGCAGGCTTGCGCCAGTGCCAAGGATTGCACTGTAATGAGACATTAAATTACTTGGTCTGGTTTCGCCTCGACCGGAGAAGCTGCTGCCTCTTGAGTGCTGTTGGGAGCTGGTGCGGCCAATGGCACATAATGCGACATGGTGAGCCTGATGCTATCCAGCAAATTGCCGTTGGCAGCATCGTAAGCCCGTTTGATCGCATAGAAGAAGGCATAGGCGTCTGCCGAGCCGTGGCTTTTGATCACAATCCCTTTAAGCCCAAGCAATGCTGCTCCGTTGTAGCGGCGGTGGTCCACCCTTTTTTTGAATCGAAGCAACACTGGCGCTGCGAATACTGCAGCAACTTTGGGCCACAGGCCTCTCTTGAACTCTGTCTTTATTATGTCACCCAGCATTTGCGCCAGGCCCTCAGAGGTTTTTAAGGCCACATTGCCCACAAAACCATCGCACACCACTACGTCGGTGGTGCCTTTGTAAATGTCATTGCCCTCTACGTTACCGTAAAAGTTCAGTTCGCTTGCGCGCAGCAATTCAGAGGCCTTTTTGACCACATCATTGCCCTTGATCACCTCTTCGCCAATGTTCAGCAATCCCACAGTCGGCTTTTCAATGCCTTCCGTGCCTTTTACGAAGGCTGACCCCATTACCGCGAACTGAAACAGGTGAGCAGGTTCGCAATCCACGTTGGCACCCAGATCGAGCATGAGCGTGCCTTTGCCTTTCATATTCGGCAAAGCAGATGCAATTGCAGGGCGGTCAATGCTGTCGAGGGTTTTGAGAACGAAACGAGAAATCGCCATCAGGGCGCCGGTGTTGCCAGCACTGACGAACGCAGACGCCAACCCGTCTTTTACCAGGTTGGCACACACTCGAATCGAGGAGTCTTTCTTGTTACGCAAAGCCTGCGCTGGAGGCTCGTCCATTTCCACCACTTCACTTGCGTGACGAATGGTAATTTGGGGATGCTCCAACGCCTTTTTCTTGGCCAGTGCCGCTTCAATCTCGGCTTGTTTTCCAACAAGCACAAGCTGAACATCGGGATGCTGCTTGAGAAAGCGCAAACAGGCCGGGATGGTGACCGACAAACCGTGGTCTCCACCCATGCAATCAATCGCTATGCGAACCATCCGTTCTTAGACCTTTTGGTTTTCATGGCAACATGACTGCAGTTGCCTTGTTGATTTGTAAATAATTACTCGTCAGCTTTGGTTTTTACAACTTTTTTGCCACGATACATGCCGTTGGGGCTGATGTGGTGGCGCAAGTGTGTTTCACCAGAGGAAGAATCAGCGGACAAGGTGGGCGCTGTCAGGTTCTGGTGTGAGCGGTGCATGCCACGCTTCGAAGGTGATTTTTTGTTCTGTTGAACAGCCATTTTAAAGCTCCATGTATAAAAGTGTTACTTCTTGCTACCCTTGAGCAAATCGCTCAGGTTGGCAAAAGGACGCTGTACTTCCTGTATTGGACCATCAGCAGTGTCATCCTGATGGTCGTCAGTATCTTCAAGGTCGGCACCCTCTTCTCTCCAGCTTCGCCCGGCTTCTTCAGCGCAGGCCTCGTGCTTGGGGAACATTGGGCAAGCCAACAAAATTTCATCTTCCAGCCAATCCCGCAAGTTTATCGCACCTGGGCAGGCAACAACGTCAGTTTCATCGTTCAGCGTGTCTTCGTCGTAATTGTCTGCCTGACTCTCGGAGGTCATTAGAATCAAATGACGATCAAAGTCGATGGCGTACGGCACACCTGAACCACACACTACACAAGAAAGTTCGGCATTAAACCGGCCTTTAAACCGGAGAACGCTTTCAGACTTGGCGTTGATACGCCCGGATATTTCCCAGTGCTCTACTGCGCTGACCAGAATGTTTTCATCGTCAGCCAGCCTTGGGAATTCAAACGTCACATCTTCACTGCGGATGCTTTCACCCAAACGAGAAAACGACCAAGCGTCGAATTCATCAAACTGTTTTAATGGGCCTTTGTGGCGCATGCCGATAAGAAAAGCAGGAAACGCGCGATAATACTCTGCCTAACGTAATCTGTCAAAGCCAGCACGCCATTCAAATGACCCGTTCACTCTATTTAGCCTCCAGTTCAAAGTACCGCCGCGAGCTACTGACCCGACTTCAAATCAATTTCAGATGCGAATCGCCCCAAATTGATGAATCGCCCGAATCGGGGGAGACTCCGCTGGACACCTGCAAGCGCCTTGCCAGAGAAAAGGCCATGGCTGTGGCCGCAGAGCACCCATCAGCCATTGTCATTGGCTCGGACCAGGTTGCTGACGTTGATGGCGCCGCCATTAGCAAGCCTGGCACCCACGACAGGGCGCGCGCGCAGCTACGCAGCATGAGCGGAAAAACAATTGTGTTTCACACAGCGGTGTGTGTTTACTGCCTGGAAACTTCAAAAACCGTTGAATTCACTGTACCTACCTCGGTTGAATTTCGGGATCTGAATTCCGCTGAAATTGAACGCTACCTGATTGCAGAAGAACCCTATGATTGTGCGGGTTCGGCGAAAAGCGAAGGCTTGGGCATTTCCCTGCTTAAGCGAATTGAGTCAAGTGACCCGACCGCCCTGATCGGACTTCCCTTAATTGAGGTGGCCAATGCACTTCGACAGTTTGAACTGACCCTGCCCTGACATGCTTTACTTAGTCCCAAGCCCCTTAAGCCAGAAAACCCCGAAACTTCCCCTACTGGCAGCCGACCTGCCCTTGGTGCAGCAATGCAACACCTGGCTGGTTGAAAACGCAAAACCCGCCAGGGCTGCGCTTGGGCAATTCAACATGCCTGTGGCCATTCGCGAACTTCAAATACTTGAAATTGCGCAATTGAACCCCCAGCAGCGTCAGGAAATAATTCAGCGCTGCAAGACTGGGGAGCCAATCGCGGTCATGAGTGATGCCGGTTGCCCTGGCATAGCCGACCCGGGCGCAGAAATTGTTGCTCTTGCACACCGCCTTGAATGCCCAGTGCACCCATTGGTTGGCCCCAGTTCTATTCTGTTGGCCTTAATGGGAAGTGGCTTGAATGGTCAGAATTTTCGCTTTCATGGCTACCCACCGCTAGAACCGGGACCGCGCGATGCCTGGATCAAGCAAACAGAACGGGAGTCGAAAGCGCAACAGTGCACTCAAATCGTGATTGAAACGCCATTCAGAAACGACAAGCTAATAGAAGCGCTACTCAAACAGCTTTCAGACTCGACATTGCTGTGTATTGGCTGGGACTTGACTGGCGATGATCAGCACATTCAAACCAGCACTGTGGGGCAGTGGAAAAAGCGGATACCCACTCCAGGCAAGATGCCCTGCCTGTTTTTGTGGTTATCTGCCTGAATTATTGAAAACCGAGGCTTTGGCGAGCGCCAAATTCCGGAAACACGCTGCGAACACCCTGACCAAACACCACGCCTACGCGCTGGGCAAAACGTTCGGCAAAAGAATCCTGTTCGGTGTAGTCCAGAATATCTTCGGCTTTCAACACGTCGCGGGCAACCGTGTCAATTGACCCCAGCTCATCAGCCAAGCCCAATTCGACACTTTTGGCGCCGGTCCACACCAAGCCACTGAACAGCTCCGGGTTTTGAGCCAGTTTTTCTCCACGCCCTTCTTTCACCACCCGAATGAACTGCTGATGAATTTCCTCGGCCATTTGCTTGGCGAATTCCGTTTCATATGGATCGGCTTCACTAAACGGGTCCAGAAACCCTTTGTTTTCTCCAGCGGTAATTAATCTGCGTTCAACGCCCAACTTTTCCATGGTGCCAGTGAAGCCAAAACCATTCATGACCACACCAATTGAACCGACCAGACTGGCCTTGTCCACATAAATTTTGTCTGCAGCTGCGGCCACATAATAACCACCCGAGGCGCATACCTCCTCAACCACTGCATAAAAAGGTTTTTGGGGATATTTGGCCCTCAGGCGCTTGATTTCGTCATTGATCAGGCCAGCCTGAACAGGGCTCCCCCCTGGACTGTTGATGCGAAGAATGACACCGACGGAGCCTTCGCTTTCGAAAGCGGTTCGCAGGCTGGAGTTGATTCTGTCCGCACTGGCCAGGCTATCGCTGGCGATTACGCCGTCAAGATCGACCAAAGCGGTGTGACGACTCACTTCCAGACTTGGCGTGGCAGTAAACCCCAACACGGAGGCAATCAAGATGCCTACATATGCCAAGCCGATCAACTTGAAAAAGATACCCCAACGCCTTTTTCTACGTTGTTCGACCAGCGCCTCTGAGGCAAGCTTTTCAAGAAGCTTGCGCTCCCATTGATTATTTTCTTCACTCATTTTTAGTCCTCAATGCCGTCGGCTGGCACCGTAATTAACTCGGTCGGGGTCCAGTACACTGCACCGTCTTTTTCTTCGACATTCAATCGCACCAATGGGTTACCGTCGCAAGGGCCACCCAGGCAACTTCCGTCTGTGGCGTCATAGCTGGCGCCGTGCGTGGCACAAATTACAATTCGCCCGGAATCGTCGAGAAACTCACCATAGTTCCAGTCGAGTTCAACCGGCACATGTGAGCAACGATTTAAAAAACACCGAACGGCATCATCGACCCGCACCGCAAACGCTGTGGTTTCTTCGCCGTTGTACAAAACCCTGAAGCGATAGCCATTGCCACCCTCTTCAAGATCACTGGATTGACATACTTGAATTTGCTGCATGATGAATTAGCGAGCTAAGATGGTTTGAACCAGCCATGGGGCCAGCTCGTTGATTGAGCGAAAGGATTTCAAATGAGGCACCTGGTTCAACAGTTTGGGCGGATGCGCACCAGTTTGAACAGACAATGCGTGTACACCAGCCGCCACGGCCATATTCAAGTCGTGTGTGGTGTCACCGATCATCACAACGTGGGCTGGATCAGTATTGAATTCTTCCATCAACTCCAGAATCATTTGTGGGTGCGGCTTGCTGTGGCATTCATCGGCACAGCGCGAACTCATGAAGTAACGGGCTGTGTCGGAATTCGCCATGGCCCTGTTCAAACCCTGCCTGCTTTTGCCGGTGGCCACTGTGCAGATCACACCCATGTCATTCAGTTCTTTTAACAGGGGCACGGCGCCAGTGAACAACTCCAGCTCATGATCTTTGCTCAGATAATGCTTGCGATAACTTTCAACCAACATGCCAATTTGAGACTCACTGGCGCCTGGGGCCGCATGACGCAAGGCATCGCTCAAACCCAAACCGATGACATAAGAAGCGATTTCTTCACCAGGATCGGGCAAACCTGCATCCAGACAGGCACGTTGAATGGACCGGGTAATTGCTCCGGTTGAGTCGAGTATGGTGCCATCCCAATCAAACACCACCATTTTGTAGGTCATCTGCTTTGTACTGCCTGTAACGATTTTAAAAAACTGTCCAATTCGGGGGCCAGAGGCGCTTCCAGTACTATAGTTTCATTTGTAGCTGGATGAACCAGCTGCAGGCGAGCTGCGTGCAAAAACATGCGCTTCAAGCCGTGCCTGGCCAATTGTTTGTTCATTTCAAAATTGCCGTACCGATCATCGCCAGCAATTGGAAACTTGTTGGCACTGGTGTGAACCCTTATTTGATGGGTACGGCCAGTCAAAATTTGAGCTTGAATTAATGTAAAGTTTGAATAAGGTGACTTATAGCATTGAATTACTTTGAATTTAGTGCAGGCTTTGTCGCCACTTTCATCCACAAAAACTCGTGCCTCTTTCTCGCCTGCCTGAGTTTTCAACAAAGGCAAATCCACTTGCTTTAACGCGTTGGGCCAGTGCCCCAAGACAAGCGTTTTGTAATATTTTTTCCAAGATCTGGCTCTAAGTTGTTCTTGTAACTTTCTAAGAGCACTTCGTTTTTTAGAAATAATCAAGATTCCAGAGGTTTCACGATCAATTCGATGAACCAGCTCTAAATCTTGATGCGTTTCGGCCCTAAGTGCCCGAATACATTCAATTAAACCAAACGCAGAGCCCGAGCCGCCATGAACGGCCATGCCTGATGGCTTGTTCACCACAAGCAGGTGCTCGTCTTCAAACAGCACGGGAATATCTGCTGCTGCCTTTAGTAGTTGCGTTTTATTTAAAGTGTTACTTGAGGAAATGGACTCAAGGCTTTGTTTTTCTATCACCTGAATGGGTGGAACTCGAACTATATCACCCACACATAGTTTTGTTTTTGCTTCGGCCCGTTTTCGATTGATTCGAACCTCGCCAGAGCGGATGATACGAAACAAGTGGCTTTTGGGCACGCCTTTGCAGACACTGCACAAAAAGTTGTCCAAACGCTGATCTTGATGTTTTTCGTCAATTTCGAGCAAAACAGCCCTGTCGGGATTGGGTTTTTCCTGTGTTTTCAATTCTTTGTTTTACCAATTGAGCGGGTTCAGCATATAATCGGATTATCGCTTGGGAAGCGTCCGAATTCAGTTCTGGATACGCCCCACCGTGATTTTATTTAGTGGGTGTGCCGCCTACCCTGGATGGTGGCAATGATGGCTGAAAAAGAGGCGCGCGGCTGAATGCCCGCCTTAAGCTGGAAACAAAGAATTTTACGCACCAGCGCACACAAGAAGCGCTGGGTACTAACAAAAACGACGCAGGCCCACCTTACGCAGGTGAAATTTGAACCAATATTTATTATTAAATATCAATGCCTTAGTATAATCGCCGCTCTTGGTTAAAGCCGAGCGGCGCTTTGTTGTATTCGTTTTTGAATCTCTTTGTTCCTTCCGCTTTTTCAGCATCTCTTTTCGCACTGCGGTGCCATTGGAGTGTGCATGAAGCGCATGTTATTTAACGCAACTCATTCAGAAGAGTTGCGGGTCGCAATTGTCGACGGCCAAAAACTTATCGACATTGACATTGAAACAGCCGGCCGTGAACAACGGAAGAGCAATATCTACAAAGGTGTAATTACCCGCGTAGAACCCAGTCTTGAAGCCTGTTTTGTCAATTACGGCGAAGATCGTCACGGTTTTCTGCCATTCAAGGAAATTTCCCGACAGTATTTCAAAGAAGGCGTTGAAGCTGGCAAAGCCCGGATCCAAGACGTCGTCAAAGAAGGCCAGGAACTGTTCGTTCAGGTCGAGAAGGAAGAACGTGGCAACAAGGGCGCAGCCCTGACCACCTTTATTTCTCTGGCTGGCCGCTATTTGGTGTTAATGCCCAACAATCCCCGTGGTGGTGGTGTTTCACGCCGTATCGAGGGTGAAGAGCGCCAGGAATTACGCGAGGCACTCGACAAGCTTGAATACCCCAAAGGCATGAGCATCATTGCGCGTACCGCGGGTATTGGTCGCTCGGTTGAGGAGTTGCAGTGGGACCTTAACTACCTGTTGCAACTGTGGACAGCGATCGACGGCGCGGGTAAATCAGCCAATGGCGCATTCCTGATTTACCAGGAAAGCAGCTTGGTGATTCGCGCCATTCGCGATTACTTCAGCCCCGATATTGGCGAAGTGCTCATCGATACCGATGAAATCTACGACCAGGCCAAGCAATTCATGCAGCATGTCATGCCTGACATGATGAATTTGGTGAAACGCTACCGCGACGACATTCCGCTGTTCAGCCGGTTCCAGATTGAACACCAGATTGAAACGGCCTACAGCCGCATGGTTCCCCTGCCCTCTGGCGGCGCGATTGTCATTGACCACACCGAAGCTTTGGTGTCGATCGATGTGAACTCAGCCCGCTCGACTCGCGGCACGGACATTGAAGACACCGCCTTGCGCACCAACCTGGAGGCTGCTGAAGAAGTGGCTCGCCAGCTGCGCCTTCGCGATCTGGGTGGCTTGATCGTGATCGATTTTATCGACATGGAAAAAACCGGCAACCAGAAAGAAGTTGAAAACAGGGTAAAAGACAGCCTGCATTTTGACCGTGCACGCGTGCAAATGGGCAAAATCAGCCGTTTTGGCCTGATGGAATTGAGCCGCCAGCGCATTCGCCCTGCCCTGAACGAAGGTTCCCACACCACTTGCCCGCGTTGTAACGGCACTGGCGTGATTCGCGACACAGAAAGTACAGCACTGCATGTATTGCGCATTCTGCAAGAGGAAGCCATGAAGGAAGGTACGGCCAGTGTGCACGTACAGGTTCTCGTGGACGTGGCAACATTCCTTCTGAACGAAAAACGCTCTGAAATCTACAAGCTGGAAGCGCGTTTGAAGGTGAATGTGCTCTTGATTCCAAACAAACATTTGGAAACACCGCATTACGAAATAACACGCTTGCGCCATGATGACGAGCGTCTTGAAGATCCGCGTCAGAGTTTTGAATTGGCAACTTCCAAGGAGGAGCCAAACTACTATGAGAAGAAAGTTGAAGGCGAAGCGGTTAAACGTCAGGAAGCGGTGATCAAGGGAGTAATTCCTACCCAGCCAGCACCTCCCCATCAGGAACGTAAGCCCAAAGCTGAACGGGCTGTTGCAGTTACTGCACCTGCGGGGCCTTCCTTGATTCAACGAATTATTGCTTGGTTTAAACGTGACACCACGGCTGAAGCACCTGCAGTGGTCATCGAGCAGAAGAGCAATGATCGTGGTGGCCGTGGACAAAATCGGTCTCAAGGTGATCGAAATGATCAGCGCAATGGTCGCGGTGGAAGAAATCGCCGACGTGGTGGCCGTGGTCGTGACGATGAGGCTACAGGCACAGCAACTGGCGACGAAGTGAAAGCCGCTGATGCGCAGCAAACACGCTCTGGCCAACAGAACCGTGGTGGCCGGGGCAAACCACGTGATGAGCGTGCAGCAGGCGCAGAGGTGCTGGAAGTAAAACCGTTGGCCGCTGTGGAAGCTGTGGCTGGCGATGCATCTGAATCCTCTGCCGAGCAAAATGAACGTACCGGTGGTCGCCGCCGCCGTCGTCGTGGTCGAGGTGGCCGAGGCGCAGGCGAAGGTGAAACAGCAGCAGCTGTAGACCAGGCCGCCATGCAGTCGGAAGATACTTTCCAGGCCGCTGATGCAGCAGATGACGAGGACTTGGCCAACAAGATTGCAGAAACCATGTCTTATGGCAACGATGAGGAACTGAGTGGTGATGAGCCACGTCGCCGTCGCCGCCGCCGTGGTCGTGGTGGCAACCGTGATGGGGCAGCCCGTGACAATGCTGGCACTGAGCAGTCTTCAGAAACCTCTGAACAAGTTTCTGAAGAGACAGCAGAGCAAACCATTGCAGCAACCGGCATGAATGTTTCTGAAATGGGTTTACCTGCAGAACCAACACAAATGGGCTCTACGGAGAACAATCCCGATGAGTCAGGTGTTTTGGGTGCGGAAGTACAGGCTGTTCAATCAGTAATCGCTGCAGTGGCCCAACCGGCGGAAGAAGCAAAGCCTGAGACAACGGAACAAGAGACTGTGGCCAAGGCCGAGACAGTACAAGCTCCTGTTGAAAGCCCAGCGGATACTGCACCTGTGGTCGAGCTGGAAACCAAACCAGTTGTTGAACCAACGGTAAAGCCGACAGCAAAGCCAACAGCAAAGCTGAACAAGGTTGAGCTGGAACAAATGTTGAGCAGCGCCGGTATGTTGTGGGTTGAAACGGACCATGAAAAATGGTCGCTTGTACAGTCGAATCTGGCAGTCACACCAAAGCCGGTTCGAGCACCACGCGAGCGAAAGCCGGTTGTTCAGATTGCCTCCGAGAATCTGGTTTTGGTTGAAACAAAACCTGAATTCAGAAGTGGTTCAAACTAAAGCAGTTCTCAGGTCAGCCATGACCCGAGTAAAAAACCCGATGGATGAGAGTCCATCGGGTTTTTTTATTGATACACAATGCCGGTAACCATAAAAAAAAACCCACTCATTGCTGAGTGGGTTTTTGCCATACCGTATCGAACTGATTTCCCTTTACTGGGCCATCACCTGAGAACCCATGGCTGTTGCACCCTCTTTGGAGCGCACTGGCGATATTTTGCCAGACTTGATGTCGTCGTACCAGGCATCATGATGAGCCTTGGCCCATGTTTCATCCACATAGCCGTCGCGCATGGCCTCAAGCGCACCTTCCATACCGATAGAACCGACATAAATATGCCCCATCGACATGATGATGAACAACAGCGCAGCGCTGGCGTGAATCACATGAGACTGTTGCATCAACAGACGTTCCTGGTCAAAGTTCGGGAAGTCGAGAATAAGGCCAGTTGCAGACACCACGAGGCCAAGCACCGTGACACCACCCCAGAACCAGATCTTCTCGCCCATGTTGAAGCGGCCTGCCGGTGCATGACCGAACAAACCACCACCCTTCTTGAGCCATTCAATGTCGTTTTTCTCTGGCAAATTGTCTTTCACGTACATGATGAAAAACACAATGATGCTGACCGCAAACAATGGACCCACAAAGTTGTGAATCACAATGCTCATGGAGGCGAGCCATGAATTGAGCGTTAAGCCCATCCACGGTGCCAACACATACTTGCCAAACATTAACAACAAGCCCGTAAGCGCCAAGGCAACGAAACTGAATGCCATGGTCCAGTGGGCCACACGTTCTGCCGAAGTAAAACGCTCAATCAACTTACCGGTACGTGGCTCAGGCAGCTTTACAGGACCTTTGACCAAGTGAGCACC
The DNA here is from genome assembly GCF_043511195.1 of Limnobacter sp. NCBI lineage: Bacteria > Pseudomonadati > Pseudomonadota > Betaproteobacteria > Burkholderiales > Burkholderiaceae > Limnobacter > Limnobacter sp. The sequence continues at coordinate 2,352,590 of NZ_CP121330.1, forward strand.
AACAATCAACAGAAAAACCACTGCAACGGCCCAGCCGCCATAGTAGGAAATCCAGTCATTGCGCATTTGGCGCCATGTTTCACCGCTTTTGTTGATCAACACACCGGTTTCACGGCCTTTGGTGACTGTGGTGAATGAATCACCCGACGCCACGTCGGACCAAACCGGTGAGTTGTTCAGGGGCTGCGTTTGCTGCTTCTGGACTTGCGCTTGCGCGCGTTCAGATGCATCTTGCGCCATGGCCCCCATTGACCACAGTGAGCACACCGCGAAAACCAGCGCTGTGAACAAAGCCAACATCGCCTTGCTCATGCCTGGCTTTGCAGCAGCCCGAATGGTTGAATGTGTCATGATTGACTCTCCTTATTTGGCCTTTGCCGAATCGCCGGTACGAACGTATTCGTTCTGTGCTTTGGCTCGGACGTTCAGGTTGTCTGCCCAGCTTTCCTTGTCACCCGCTTTGAAACCACCGGCGGTGAATTCACCGCCGCCAGTCATATAAGCCGGTGTGTCGGCCTTGCCTGCATACCCCTTGCCTTCGTTGGCATCTTCCAGGGGTGAGCAACCAGTGGCCAAAACCAGGCCCGCAAAGGCCCCGGAAAGGATCAACTTGCTACGAAGCGCCATAATTACGCGCCCTCCTTGGCAGGTTGGCCATAAGCAGAACTCCAGCCCCACACTTCAGCGCCTTTGCCGCGAACAACCACACGATTGCGGAAGATGTCGGAGACTACGTCACCGTCACCAGCCAACAAGGCTTTGGTTGAACACATTTCGGCGCACAGTGGCAGCTTGCCTTCGGCCAAGCGATTGCGACCATACTTCTCGAACTCGGCTTCGGAAGCGTCTTCTTCTGGGCCGCCTGCACAGAATGTGCACTTGTCCATCTTGCCACGCTGACCAAATGCACCTTCCTGAGGGAATTGTGGTGCACCGAATGGACAGGCGTAGAAGCAATAACCGCAACCAATACACAGGTCCTTGTCGTGCAACACAACACCTTCATCGGTCTTGTAGAAGCAGTTCACTGGGCATACGGCCTGACAAGGCGCGTCTGAACAGTGCATACAGGCTACGGAGATTGAACGCTCTCCGGGTTCGCCGTCGTTGATGGTAACCACGCGGCGGCGGTTGATACCCCAAGCCACCTCGTGTTCGTTTTTACATGCGGTGACGCAGCCATTGCACTCAATGCAACGCTCGGCATCACACAGAAACTTCATTCGTGCCATTTTGTTATCTCCTTTGCATTAGTGCTTAAACCAGCTTTTCGATCTGGCAAACGGTGGTCTTTGTTTCCTGCATCATGGTAACCACGTCGTAACCGTAGGTTGTCGCAGTGTTTACCGCCTCTCCACGTACAACGGGTGCCGCACCTTCCGGGTAGTACTGCAGAAGGTCTTTGCCTTCCCAGTGTCCAGAGAAGTGGAATGGCAGAAACACAGTGTCTGCGCCTACACGGCGTGTAACCAAGGCTTGCACCTGGATCTTCGCACCGGTTGGTGTAGTCACGCGAACCTGATCGCCGTGTTTGATGCCACGGTCGTTCGCTGCCTTGGGGTTGATTTCAACAAACATGTTTTGTTGAAGTTCAGCCAGCCATGGGTTGGAACGAGTTTCTTCACCACCACCTTCGTATTCCACCAAACGACCTGAAGTCATGATCAAGGGGAAAGACTTGCCAATGTCGGCATTCTTTTCCTGAACAGACTTGTACAGGGTCGGCAAGCGCCAGAAGGCTGCCTTGTCGTCGTGTGTTGGGTACTTGGCAACCAAATCGGGTCTGGTGGAGTACAGCGGCTCACGGTGCTTGGGCACTGGATCCGGGAAGTTCCACTCCACAGCACGGGCCTTGGCGTTACCGAATGGATGGCAACCGTGCTTCATGGCCACGCGCTGAATACCGCCGGACAGGTCGGTTTTCCAGTTTTTGCCTTCGGCTTCGGTTTTTTCTGCCTCGGTAAGGTCGTCCCACCAACCCAACTGCTTGAGTAGGTCGGCTGTAAACTCGGGGTGACCGGTTGTAATTTCAGCACCCACTGGGTGTGATCCAGCCTCGGCCAACAGGTTGACACCGTCTTTTTCAACACCGAAGTTGGCGCGGAAGTTACCGCCACCGTCCATGACCGATTTTTCTGTCGAGTACAGGTTGGGTGAACCGGGGTGTTTGATGTCGGCTGTGCCGTAGCAAGGCCAAGGCAAACCGAAGTAATCACCATCACATGGGCCACCTTCGGCTTTCAATGTGCGAACGTTGAAGGTGTGCATGTTTTTCATGTGCAGCTTCAAACGCTCTGGACTTTGACCGGTGTAGCCGATGGTCCATGTGCCTCTGTTGATCTCTTTCAAGACGGATTCCATTTCTGGCTCCATCATGCCGCCCTTGCCCTTTACCAGTGTGAAGCTGCGGCTGAACTCGTCTGCGAACCCAAGCTTCTCTGCCAATTGCTGCATGATCATGTGGTCAGTGCGGCTATCGAACATGGGCTCGATCACCTTCTCGCGCCACTGCAGTGAACGGTTGGAGGCTGTGCAGGAACCGGCACACTCGAATTGTGTGGCTGCAGGCAGCAAGTACACTTCGCGGTTGGGGTTCAGGCCAGCAGGGTCGCCGGGCATCGCTGCCATGGAGGCGGTTGCTGAAGGATAAGGATCAACAACCACGAGCAAGTCGAGCTTGTCCATGGCTTTCTTCATGTCCAAACCACGGGTTTGTGAGTTCGGTGCATGCCCCCAGAAGAACAGGCCGCGAAGGTTGCCGGATTTCTGATCAATCAACTCGGGGTTTTCAAGTACACCGTCTACCCAACGCGACACGGTCATACCGGCTTTGGTGGTCATGCCCTCTGCATAGCGGCTCTTGATGTATTCGTAATCCACACCCCATACGCGGCACCAGTGTTTCCAGGAGCCTTCGGCAACGCCGTAGTAGCCTGGCAGTGAATCTGGGTTTGGACCTACGTCGGTAGCGCCTTGTACGTTGTCGTGTCCACGGAAAATGTTGGCACCGCCACCAGACACACCAATGTTGCCCAAAGCAAGTTGCAAAATACAAGATGCGCGAACCATGGCGTTACCAATGGTGTGCTGGGTTTGACCCATACACCACACAATAGTACTGGGGCGGTTCTTGGCAAACATCTCAGCCACTTTGTACATTTGCGCTTCGCCCACACCACAGGCTTCTTCAACTTTATCAGGAGTCCAGTTGGCCAACACTTCAGCCTTGATCTGGTCCATGCCGTAGACACGGTCGTTGATGTACTTCTTGTCTTCCCAGCCGTTTTTGAAGATGTGGTGCAACAAGCCAAACAGGAAAGGAATGTCTGAGCCAGAGCGAATACGCACGTATTCGTCTGCGCGCGCAGCAGTGCGTGTGAAACGTGGGTCAACCACGATCATTTTCGCGCCTGTTTCCTTGGCATGCAGCATGTGCAACACAGACACGGGGTGCGCTTCAGCTGCATTGGAGCCGATGTACAAGGCGCACTTGGTGTTCTGCATGTCGTTGTAGGAGTTGGTCATTGCACCATAACCCCAAGTGTTCGCAACGCCAGCCACCGTGGTGGAGTGGCAAATACGCGCCTGGTGATCACAGTTGTTGCTGCCCCACATCGATACCCACTTGCGCAGCAAGTAAGACTGTTCGTTGTTGTGCTTTGAAGAGCCGATGATAAATACGGAATCAGGACCGTTTTCTTCACGCAGTGCCAGCATTTTCTTGGCGATACCGTCGAGCGCTTCGTCCCAGGAAATTTTCTGGTACTTGCCGTCCACCAATTTCATGGGGTATTTCAAACGGTACTCACCGTGGCCGTGCTCACGAAGCGCCGCACCCTTGGCACAGTGCGCACCCAGGTTAATGGGGCTGTCGAACACCGGATTTTGGCGGATCCACACGCCATTCTGCACTACCGCATCGGTGGCGCAACCCACTGAGCAGTGCGTACAAATTGTGCGTTTGATTTCAATTGCGCCGCCAGCTGTGCTGCCTTCAGCAGCCGCTTCAGCGCGTTTGACCATACCAAACGGCAGGCTGCCCGCAACGGCACCCGCACCCACGCCAATTCCGGAGCGCTTCAGGAAAGCGCGGCGGTCCATTGTGGCACCCAAGCGCGACCCAATTTTATTGAGCAGGCTGTGGTTGTGATTTGGGATCACTTTGGCCACTGTCTTGTCGTCTCTTCTCTTTAACATCCTGGTCTCCTTGAGTTACACCAGCAAGGTTCTGTAATAGGTTTTCACATGCTCAGAGAGCTGGTAACCCTTCGATTTCTTTTCTGTGCCTGCGGCAGCGACTTGTTCGGCCACTTCAGGTTGTTTACTTACCACCAGTGCAGCACCGGCAGCAGCGACACCCACACCGGCACCCACCAGGAACTGGCGTCGTGCAAGCTTGGGTTTGTCTTGGCTTATCATTTTCTTGGTCATCTCATCACCTCCAATCAAACGGCACTTTCAAAATCGAAAGACTGTGTTTCAACATCAAAGAACACGCGGGCCAAACGACCCACAGTTTTGTAAAAATCGGTATTGCTGGCTGCCTCTATGTCGTCGGCCATGCGGCCATACCAGCTCGCCATGTGGGCCTGGAAGAACGCACGCTGCTCTGCAAACGACACAGGTGGCTCGTCCGCCAAAATCAAATAACGCATCACTTCGCACAGAAAAGCGATGTGGTCTTCGGTTTCCACCAAAGCTTCGTCGCGGGTCAGTCCAAACTTTGCCAGGTCATCGCGCAAGGCAATCAAGGGCTTTTCGTTCAAAAAACCAGCCATGTAATACGAGCCATACAACATCACTTCGGGGCGACCCACGCCAATGAAGTTGTCGACAAATTCCTGATTGATTTTCTTGCTGTCGAATTGCTCCACCACGCGAATGAGCTCGGAAAACTCGAAGCCCAACGGTGTTGTAATGTCGAGCGTGCCGCGATCAATTTCACGGAAACGGGCCAGAAACTCATCGTTTACCTTGCCGGAAAACAATTGGGACAACAGGCCATAAAAATCGGCGCGAGCCCAGTCTTCGCCGGCGATCAGGTTGTCATCCTGTTGAACCTGGGTGGTCATTTTTTCACCTCAAATATGGTCATTTCATCTTTGGCGCTATACATGTCAGTTACGCGGCAATCGGCGCACATTTTCAGCCGGTTTGCATTTCGTTCAAACATGCTGTGCGCACTCAGTTTTGCAAACATGTTCTCGATCATGTGCTTGGTGCCAAACGCTTTTCCACAGCTGATGCAGTGGAATGGCTGCGATTCGTTCAACACGCGCTTTTCGCGAGCTGCCGGGCCAAGCAACAGCTGTGGCACCAATTCCATTGCATTTTCGGGACAAGTTTCAACACACAATCCACACTGAACACAGTTCCGCTCAATGAAGCGGAGCTGAGGCAATTCGGGATTGTCGATCAGTGCTGAAGCTGGACAAGCGCTGGTGCAGCTCATGCAAAGCGTGCATTTGTCTTTGTTAACCAACACGGCACCAAAGGGTGCGGAAGCGGGCAATGCTATTGGTTCTTCAAAATCGAGCTGAGCATGCTTTTGAGCGTGCTCTGCCAGATGATCCACAGCGAACTCCATGCGGGTTCGCTTGTTGGAAGACAGCTCGAAGCTGGCAGCTTGCACACCGGAAGCGACCAAATTCGACGGCTGGAACAACTGCTCGGTTTGCCCAACAGCAAGAAGGCGGACACGGCGCTGCAAACCCATGGCTTCGAGCAGCGTATTTACCCAACCTACTTGTGCGCCAAGCGGCTCACCATAATGGGCCCCTTCCAGCGCAGATTGCACAATCGTAATTCTGTCTACACCAAAAGCCAGGGCCGACAACCACAAGTCTGGGCCCGCACTTGCACTGTGATTCAATTCGATGGGCAACAAACTAAAATCTGAGGAAGCGGACTTGCCGGCATTGATTGCCGCCATTTTTTTGGCTGACTCCAGCCAGTTGTGTTCAAAGTCTGGGCCGTGAAACACCAACTCCAACTTTTTTCCACCATTTGCACGAAACGCTTTCACAGCCGTTTTTATCGCGCGCCCCTGCGCAGTTGCGGGGCTCAATGCAAATTGAATTGCGCCGGTTGGGCACACGGTAGTACAGGCACCACAACCTAAACAAAGATGTGGATTTACCTCAATTTTTTCACCGGCAGATCGAATTGCCTTGGTACTGCAGGCGTCGATACAGTTGCTGCAGCCCTCTTTGTTCGAACGGCTGTGCGCGCAAATGCCCGACTTGTAATCAAAGAACTTGGGCTTCTCGAATTCACCCACAGTTTGAACTGCGTCCAGCATGGCTTCGAGCATAAGTTGCTCACTGTCGCCCACATGCCAATAACCCAAAGGCGCTTGGCGATCAGCAAACAAGCCCGGCATGGTGCAGTCAATGACCATGTCGTATTCGCGCGCTGAAACCAAATTCATGTCGGAAAAAGAAATGGCTTTGAACTCGCCACACGCCTTGATACATGCACCGCTCTGATCGCAACTGCCGAGGTCAATCGCAAAGGAATCTTTGGAGATCGACTTTGTTGGGCATGCATCAACACAAGCGCCGCAGCGTGTGCACATTTCCATGTCCACAGGGTTTGTTTTTCGGGTATTCAGAGTGAACGAACCCAAGTAACCCTCGGCTGAATCAACAGCCAAAGCCAGCACATTCAAATCACGCTTGGCTGGCAACACAACGCCAGAGGCATCAACAACCAACAAATCAACAGTGAGGTTGTTGGCCAGCGTTTGGGCATGGTGAAGCTGCTTGTCGGTTTGCGAAACAACAGCAATGCGGCCTTGCGATTTGAACAGCACGGCCGGGACGGGTTCTACCTGAAATTCAGTTTCGTAGGCGGCGAGTGCCGCAACGGCTGCAGCTGCCTCGGGAGATGACTGCAGGCCGGGCTGACCTCTCAGCAATCCGCGCAAATTTACGAATTCAATTGTTTGGGTGTTTGAAGATGTGTCTGAAACAGATTCGAACACCGCCTGTTCCTGAGTACACCCTACGAAACAACGCGCACCGCTGGACCGGTTTTTTGAATCAAGAATCGTGGAAATACCATCGCGACAAGCACGCTGAGCGGACAAAAACCGTACACCGTCGACGCTGACGTTTTTCAACGCCTTGTCAACTGTCTCGCCGCTTCCCTGGCAACCACACACAAACACATCCGAGTTGGTCATCTAAAACTTCTATTTTGGTTATTTGGCAATTAATTGCAAAACTTGTGCCACATCCACCCCGTAATTTTTCTTATTTAAAATCATTGGACTAGGAGAAGGGGCTTGTATACAAGGAAGGCATATGGTGCATTTTGTCTGTATCGACATGGACAATCGATACGACAAAATGTACCAAATGAAGATCATTTTTTTGGAAGATTTTCGAACGATCGTTCTGTTAACTGTTCTTTTGAATCAACGGCTTGCGATTCATTAGGGATTACCCTCGGGTCACCCTCGGTTTGTGTATTTTCTTCACCGGTCTGTGCTTCGTTTTCCGGTTTGTCTAGCACAGGCGTTGGAACTTCCGGCAACTCATCAACCGACCCAGGCAAGGCATTCAAACCCTCTTTTATGTCACCTATTTTCGGTAACTCAAGGTCTGGGCGACTCAACAATTGCTTTGACAACGTCATCTTGCCAATGTCCTCCTGACTCAACGGAGTGAACTTGCTGTAGTCATCAATGTAAATATCCAAACCGTCCATGACATTGAATTCCGGGCGGGAAAACAGAGCTTTGAAGGCCTTGTTTTTCAACTCTGCGGATACTTTGTCCACCATAAACGCCTTGATATCACCGCCCTGCTCCACTTTTGTTAAATCGGCTTCGGTGGGCAAAGGAATATCGACTTGGGGCTCTTTCGAGACCGCCACCGCAGAATCACCACTGGAATCGCGATTCAACTCAGCAGGGGTCTGTTTAATGCTCAGCTCACTGCCCCCTTGGATTGGCTCCGAGAGGTTTTCAAGTTGTTTTTCCTGCTCTTTGGCCTCCAGTTTTCGCTTTGACCACCTGCTTAGAAAATTATCACTCATCGCTTTAACTACGCTCCCCAGGTTTCACAAAAGACTGTGGGCGTCGGCGCTGCTTGGGCTCGGGTTGATACCTCGCCTGCACCAACTCAGCAAGCCAACTTGCCACGGGGCCGGGCAATGGAAGCGTTTGGACTTCCTCATTCGAGTCCATCCAGCGCGCGGCTTCGTCATAACTTAACGTTGCTTCAAAAACCGATGGTCTCAAGGTCTTGTTGTCTTCGGGATAACGTACGCAAAAGAAAACATAGGGCACTTCAGTATCGAGGTTTAAAAAATAGCCTTGCAATTGGTCTTGGTACACCTCAACTTTAAGGGTTTGCACCAGTTCTTCATCACCTTGTTCCAAGGGTACTTCCGCCGGACACATGTCAAGAACCTGCCAGCGAAAAGGCTGCCAGGGCGACTGTTGCATTACTTTTCCGATTTTTACTTTGATCGCCAGTTCACCCAGCACCAAAAAATTTGCACTCAAAAAACACCTCTGCGAGTTGCCGGTGCCCGCCAGTACGGGCACAATTCATGGTTATTAGATTAGAAGATACACCACAAGTATCACAATAGGAGTTTGCCCCATGGGGCGAGGGATTGAACGATGACAGACCGAGTTATTCAACTGGTCCAGGACAATTCGCGCGTAATTCCATTGAATTTCAGCGCGCCCGCAAGCAGTGAAGTACCCGCAAAAGATCATTTCAATCGCAGGCTTCATGACTTGCGCATTTCTGTCACTGACCGCTGTAATTTCCGTTGCGTGTACTGCATGCCAAAGTCGATCTTCGACAAGGATTACCAGTTTTTACCGCACAAAGACTTGCTCAGCTTCGAGGAAATCGAACAGGTGGCCCGTCAATTCGTGGCCTTGGGTGTAGAAAAAATCCGCCTGACTGGCGGTGAACCGCTGCTGCGCAAAAACATCGAAATACTGATCGAGAAACTGGCCCGCTTGCAAACACCCAACGGCAAGCCTGTTGAAATTACGCTGACAACCAATGGCACCCTGCTTCGAAAAAAGTCCAGAATATTGAAAGAGGCTGGACTAAACCGCGTCACTGTTAGCCTGGATGCGATCGATGATGCCGTGTTCAAAGCAATGAATGATGTCGACTTTTCGGTCAATGAGGTACTGGATGGTATTGAGGCTGCTTACGAGGCTGGCCTGGGGCCGATCAAAGTAAACATGGTTGTGAAAGGCGGCATGAACGATGACCAGGTCCTGCCAATGGCCAAACACTTCAAGGGCACACCGCACATTCTGCGCTTTATTGAGTACATGGATGTAGGCAGCAGCAATGGCTGGAAAATGGACGAGGTGGTGCCTTCAGCACGCATCGTGAACATGATTTCCCAGCAGGTATCCCCATTGCAAATGCTGGATGCGAATTACACTGGCGAAGTTGCAGAACGCTGGAAGTACAGCGATGGAAACGGGGAAATTGGCGTTATTTCGTCGGTAACCCAGGCCTTCTGTAAAGATTGCACACGCATTCGCCTGTCGACCGAGGGCAAACTTTACACCTGCCTGTTTGCAAGCAAGGGACATGATTTAAAACCGCTGATTCGTTCAAACGCATTGCCTGAAGCAATTGGCGAACAACTGAATCATGCAATCAGAAATCTGTGGGCTGTGCGGGCCGATCGCTACAGCGAAATTCGAACTGAAAACACCACGCAGCCAAAAGACAGAATCGAAATGTCTTACATCGGCGGCTGAGGAATTGATTGAAGCAAGTTATGGCAGCACACATACAAACCACCCATGCAAGCATTCCCAGCACCGTTGAAATTACCGCAATCAATGAACGTGGCGAACAGGTGCCCGTTCAAATTTCCGGAGAGCACCCGCTTACCCTGTACTTCGACAAAAAAGAACTGCTGACCATCATGACTCTGGGCGCGCAACCCGAGGCCTTGGCGTTGGGTTGGCTGCGCAATCAACGACTGGTTTCCGACCCATCGGAAATTTCAGCCATTCACGTGGATTGGGAAACAGAAAGCGTTGCAGTTACTTCTACCGTGCTGAAGACCACTGGCCAGACAATTTGGGAAACCACAGAAAAAGCCCAAAAACTGGAGAAGAAAACAACCACTTCCGGATGCGGTCAAGGCACTGTATTTGGCGACTTGATGGAAGATCTGGACAAGGTACATTTAAGCAATGCCTACAACTTGTCGCAAGACGTGCTGTACGGTGTGATGGACCAGGTGAGGAAACACGAATCCATATACAAACAGGCAGGTGCGGTGCACGGTTGTGCGCTTTGTTCCAACAGCGGCGAGAATCGCGGAGAGATATTGCTGTTTGTTGAAGACGTGGGCAGACACAACGCAGTGGATGCCATTGCCGGTCAAATGTGGTTGCACGGCATGACTGGCGAAGACAAAATTTTTTACACCACCGGGCGCTTAACCTCCGAAATGGTGATCAAGTGCGCCCAAATGGGCATACCGGTGTTGGTGTCTCGATCCGGGCTGACGCAAATGGGCTATGAAATCGCCCAAAAACTGAACATCACTATGCTGGGTCGCTGTCAGGGCAAGCACTACCTGCTCTACAGTGGCACGCATCGATTCAACACTTTAACCAACACACAATTCGCATGAGTATTTCACTTGATGACATCACTGGCGTTATCCTGGCAGGCGGAATGGGCCGTCGCATGGGTGGCATTGACAAAGGACTTCGAAATTTCAAAAACGCACCGCTGGCGCTTCATGCAATGATGCGTTTGAATGGACAGGTCGGCAGCATGACCATTAACGCCAACAGAAATATCGGTGTATACGAAGGGTTTGGCATTCCTGTCATCTGCGATCAACAACCCGATTTCGCAGGGCCTTTGGCAGGTATGCAAACCGCCCTTGGCTATGCCACTGTGCCTTTTTTGGTCACGGTACCTTGTGATGTGCCAATGTTCCCAATGGATCTGGTGGAAAAGCTGGGCGCACCGTTTGAAAAGAATGTGGGATTGATGTTGACAGTGGCCGCGACCAAGGGTCGACACCACCCGGTGTTTTGTATGATGCGCACCGAGTTGCTACCCAGCATGGAAGAGTTTTTACGCAGGGGTGGGCGAAAAATTGACGCATGGTACGCCAACATTCCTCATGAAGCAGTCGAGTTTGACGACGAGGCTGCTTTTCACAACGTCAATACCCTTGACGAACTTAAAGAGCTTGAGCAGAAATCCTGAGTAGCAGAACAAAGCATGGAAACTGATTTTCAAACGGTCGATGAAGCAAGGCTGAAAATACTGGCGCTTCTTCAGCCTATTACCGGGACACGCACCGTAGCCATTCGAGAGGCGCTCGACCAGGTGTTAGCAACAGACTTGCTGTCACCCATCAATGTGCCAGCACACGACAATTCCGCGATGGACGGCTATGCCTTCAGCGGGCACTGTATTCAAGCCGCTGGCATTACCAATCTGAAAATGGTCGGCACTGCTTACGCTGGAAAGGCCTTCAACGGCAATTGCGGCAAGGGTGAATGCGTGCGCATCATGACTGGCGCAGTAATGCCCGAGAATTGCGACACAGTGCTGATTCAAGAAAATGCCACCGTCAGTGGCGACACCATCAGCTTTCCGCCAGGTGCCGTCAAAGCCGGGGACAACCGCAGATTGGCGGGTGAAGACCTGACCATCGGAAAGCCTGCCCTGCCCGCCGGTAAGGTGCTGCGCCCAGCAGACTTGGGTTTAATTGCCTCGTTGGGTATCGCGGAAATTGCCGTACGCAGAAAACTGCGGGTGGCTTTTTTTTCCACTGGCGACGAACTCCGATCTTTGGGTCAACCCCTGGATGAAGGCTGCGTGTATGACAGCAACCGCTACACATTGTGGGGCATGCTGACACGCCTGCGATTCGTTGAATTACTGGATATGGGCGTTGTGCATGATTCACCTGAAGCGCTTGAGCAAGCCATGCTTCAAGCCATGGAACAGGCAGATGTTATCGTGACTTCGGGCGGTGTCTCTGTCGGCGAAGCCGACTACACAAAACACGTGATGGAAAAACTGGGCAGCGTGAATTTCTGGAAAATTGCCATGCGCCCCGGTCGCCCCATGGCTTTTGGTCAAGTGCACAACAAAAACACAGGTGATTCAGCATATCTGTTTGGTTTACCTGGCAACCCGGTGGCGGTCATGGTCACCTTTTACGCATTTGTACGTGACGCCTTGTTCAAATTGGCTCACGCAAATACCTTACCTATTCCCATGGTCACGGCAAAACTTGCGCAGAACGTGCGCAAGCGCCCGGGGCGTACCGAATATCAACGCGCCCGACTCGATATGACTCAAGGCTCTCCAATTGCACACCTTACAGGTGCACAAGGTTCCGGTATTTTGCGCAGCATGTCCGAATCCGATTGCTTGCTGGTGCTGGCCCATGATCAAGGTGACTTAAAAGCGGGCGACTCGGTGCTGGCCCTGCCGTTTGAAGGCTTGATTTAAGTTCCCAATGAACCCCACCCGGGGGAGTGAACCAAGTGAGTGATTTTCAGGGGTAAGTTCAGGCGCTACCATGGGCGCTCTTGAATTCAGGCCCCTGACATGCTCCAAGACCCCCGCCCCATCAAACCGTTACAACACACCCTGTGCAGTGTGCTGGAAGAGTTGGGGCTGGAGTTTCTGCCCAGCCAGTGGGCACTGCAATCCGAGCTGCTCGAGCCTGGCGACGACGCTGAACTGAATCACGTGTTGGGCTATCTTTCCGCCTGCAATATTTCCCGGCAACTATTTCACGAGGTGTCGCCCGGGGAAATCAAGCACCTGGGCCCATTCACCCTGGCCATGTTGCACAACGGCCAGTGCGGTCGGCTTGAAGAATTGATTGCACGTAATCCTGAGCAAACCGCCTTGAAATGGGCGCTTCAAATTGACTCGATCAAACCCGACAGCGTCCACGCCAACACCAGCCACACACCCTCAAGCCTGCTCGGCTTTTGGCAACAACTTCGCGACAGCCCATGGTTACGCGAAGCGCTGAATTTCGAGAACGGAAGCTTCAAGCCAGTGATCTACGCATCACTGCTAATTAACTTGTTGGCCTTGGCTGGCCCACTGTTTTCGCTTCAGGTGTACGACCGGATCATCCCCAACCAAGCCTACGCATCAATGATTGCATTGCTGATGGGGGTATTCCTCTGCCTGGGGTTTGAACATGCGTTAAAGCATGCCCGCCACCGCCTGATGGAAATTGCCGCGACATCAATTGACGCCCGCTGCACCACACACCTGTCAAAAGCACTCCTGAATGTACCCATTCACAAAACAGAACCCACTTTGCTGCTACAGCATCTTCGCTCGTTTGAACAACTGCGAGAATTGATCACAGGTGTATTCCTGCTGGCCTTGATTGACTTGCCTTTTCTGGTGCTGTTTTTGGCAGTAATCGCGCTGATTCACCCAGCGTTTTTATTGATCGCTGGTGGCGTTATTGGATTAACACTGTTATTCGTAGCAACCTCGCACAGAACAATGTCCCGGCTAGGGCAAATCCAGATGCGGCAAAGCCGCGAAACTCAAAGTCAATGGCTGGATTCACTCGCCTGCCTGGACAACATTCAAGCCCATGGCGTGCAACAGGCTCACAGCCAATTGCTCAACAAACTACAACTTAAGTCGCGATTAAGCGGCAATGCTGTGCGCGATCAGCTCTTTTCAGTCAACCAACGCATACACCTGCTACAGCAAAGCAGTTGGGTGCTTACAATTTCGCTGGGGGTTTACTTCATTGTTGAGAAACAACTCACAGTGGGTGGATTGATCGCAGTGTCGATGTTGACCATGCGCTGCTTTGCCCCCATTCAAAAACTGCAAGCGCACTTGGTGCAAACGCATTCAGCCCAATCCAGTTTCGAAGAACTTGACCAGTTTTTAGGCCAGCAAAATCAATCCAAAACACAACGTAACGCGCTTGAACGCGTGGATGACATTGCGCTTGAATCAGCCAGTGTGCTCAAGCCTGGGCGCAACAACACTACAGCACAACCCTTTGACTTCATACTTCGCGCCGTGAACTTGAACCTGCACGCTGGTGAGCGACTCGGAATTATTGGTACCACAGGTTCAGGAAAAACCTCCCTGCTGAAACTACTGGCACAACAGCTGAAATGCGACCTGGGTCAACTGGCGGTCAACAAACTGTCTGTCGACCATATTCACGCCAGTGAATTTCAATCCAAAGTGGGCTATGCCAGCCAACCTCCGGTGTTGATCAAGGGTAGTTTGCTCGACAACATTCGCTTCATGCGCCCAAACATTGGCACCGCGGACTGCTGGAAAGTTTTACGGCAACTGGGCCTGAAAGAATGGATAGACCAGCACCCCGACGGAATTCACATGGCGATTGAAAGCCAAGGCAACAATTTGTCCTCTGGGCAAAAACAGGCCGTGTCGCTGTGCAGGGCACTGGCTGGTCAGCCGCAATTGGTGCTTCTCGACGAACCCACCGTGTGCCTGGATCAACACATGGAAAACCAGCTAATGCAACACCTGCAACAACTACCGGAACAAACTATTCTGGTGTTTACCACGCACAAACTGGGGCTACTTTCTTGCGCAAACAGCTTGGTTCTAATGCACAACGGGCAAATACACACACAAGGGGGAAAACCTGAAGTACTGCACGCCGCCAACGCACTTGCCACGCAGCGCAAACAAGAAAGGCAGATTAAACAATGAGTATTCAAAACACAATAAAGGGGATTATTCATTGGTTTGCGGGGAAAAGTGGGCCGCACCACATTCCTGCTACAGCCGCGCTTGAACAATCACGGCTGTGGCAACAACAACAAGTGATCACCAGGCGACTGGTGCACTGCTGTGCGCTCACCTTGCTGGCCTTGCTCGCCTGGTCTGCGATTGCAACAGTGCCCCAGGCCGCGCATGGCGAAGCACGGGTAGTGCCTTCGCAGCGCTTGCAAGTGATTCAAACCGTGGACGGCGGGGTGATCAACCAAGTGTTCGTACGCGAAGGCCAATTGGTGAAAGCCGGTGACAAACTGGTGCAAATCGACATCACCCGCTTTTCATCAAGCCTGAAGGAAAAGGAGGCGATCGATGCCTCGTTTCAATTTCGGGAAGCCAGGTTAATGGCCCAACTTAACAAAACCGCACTGAATCTGCCTGCGGCTTTGGTTCAACAATTTCCCGATTTATACATGCAAGAATCCAAGCTGCTGCAAACCAAATTGCAAGAGTGGGCTGCGCAGACACAAATTTATGAGCAGCAACTTGATCAACGTCAACGCGAGCTTGATGAAGCCCAAAGTAATGCCACTGCGGCCAAACGCAATCTGGAAATATCCGAACAAGAATTGGGCAGCATGCGGCCTCTTCTAAAAAGTGGCGCGGTGTCACCAATCGAAGTGCTTCGTCTTGAACGCGATGTGGCCAAAGCCAAAGGCGACTTTGAAGGCGCCAA
Organism: Limnobacter sp.; assembly: GCF_043511195.1. NCBI lineage: Bacteria > Pseudomonadati > Pseudomonadota > Betaproteobacteria > Burkholderiales > Burkholderiaceae > Limnobacter > Limnobacter sp. The sequence goes on from NZ_CP121330.1 coordinate 2,368,058, forward strand.
TGCCCAGACTAATCGGCTTCATTCCGCGATTCGTGAAGCTCGCCAAAAAATTGAAGAAATTCGCTTGAAACAAATCAATGAAGCGCGCACTGAACTGTCCGAGGTCAAAGCGCGACTGGCCAGTCTGGAGCAAAACCAGATCGAACTTTCCGACCGGGTAAACCAGGCCACATTGAAAACCCCAGTAGACGGACTTGTACAGCGCATTTTGTACAATACCCGCGGGGCCGTTGTACCTGCAGGAAAGGAAGTGATCGAAATTGTACCGATTGATGAACAATTGGTTTTCGAGACTCGAATTAATCCGAAAGACATTGCATTTATTCGCCCCGAACAACATGCCAATATTCGTGTAACCGCCTATGACTATGCCATTTACGGCGCACTTGAAGGGACCGTGGAGAGTATCTCCGCAGACAGTTTACTTGACGAATTTGGCCGACCTTACTTCAGTGTAAAAGTCACGGTGCAACGCCAGCAGGTGCACGAAAAAATCCGTTTAATGCCTGGCATGGTTGCCAATGTGAGCATTGAGACCGAAGACCGAACGGTGTTGTCCTACCTCACCAAGCCGGTTTTACGGGGTTCGATCCAAGCCTTCACTGAACAGTGAAGCAAAGCCAACCTTACAAAATAACTCCATAGAGTTAACTCTCGCCCATCCTGACCCAATCACCTGTTTGGCACACAGTGGATTTGGAACCAAACTCGCGACTCGATCACTTATCAATGACATCGAATCCGAGGACCCGTATGAGCGAGAAGCCCGTTGTGAATGCCCAAGAATGCGACCCAAGTACACTGGGACTGGCCAGAAAACCGCGCCCTGCCCTGAAACGCAAGCCGCAAACCGAGGTGGTTGTACAACTGGGGCCATTTACCGATGGACAGATTACTGCCCCTGAAATGGTTCGCCCCCTGGAAGGACCAACCGAATGGCTGATCAAACCGAAAACCGGTGAAATTGTGCCTTTCGATGCGGGTACCCCACCTGACAAAGATGTTGTTCGCAAATACATTACCGTGGAAGCCCAAGACAACGATGTGCCAGAAGACCTTCCGAAATTGAGCGAAGGCTATGTTGTGGAACGCGTCAGCCAGGACCCACTACCCAGCATGGATGGCGAAGTGGGCGAAAACGGTACCGACACGGTCCGCGTGGTTGAAAAAGAAGGTCCTGCCAGTGTGGAATGCAAAGACATGCCACCCCCAACACCCGTGGATGAAAATGAAGAACCGCCGCCCGTAGACCCACCCGTCGACGAAGAGGAAGACTGCGAATGCCCCGCACCGCCCACCTGCCCCCAGTAGATGAGCAGGAAGAATGCAAGACCGATCCGGATTGCCCCGAAGTAGATGCGGTGAATGACTGTTCGAGTACCAAGGTAGATTGCCCAGTCATTGTCGACGTGCTCGACAACGACCTGGGCTGTGGCGAATTGAAAATCACCGAAGCGAGCGCAGAAAACGGAACAGTTGAAATCAGGGACGGCAAATTGCACTACACGCCCAACGAGGGATTTTGTGGTGAAGACGTTATCAGCTACACCATTGGTGACGACGGTTGCCTGACCGACACCGCCCATGTGTACATGAATGTTGAGTCAATTGACACACCCGTCAGTGACAGTGACTGCCCCACAGACTACACAGAAAACGCCGCTGACACGGGCGACACCAAGATGCACGACTATGAATACTCCTCCGAAGAATATTCGGTCGATGCCGTCGCACAAGCCACTCAAGAAAAAGTGCAGGCTTATCTGGAGCATGCCCAGGAACAAGCCAACGAACACACCCAAAGCAAAGCAGGATGGGCTTCAAGTTTCAGCGCCAGTGACTTTGACTCTTCATCCTGTGTACCCGCCGAAGACGCAGTTGCGGTGAGCTGATGCAATTTAACGAACGAGCCAACATGAACACAAGCCACACGCCAAACACCACATTGAGAACCTTGCCTGCAGCAATGTTTCTCGCCCTGCTCACTTTCAGCGTGCCCGCTGCATGGTCCCAGGAAAATCAGGCCACTCCTGCCGTAGAAACGCCCAACCCCTTGCAACAAAGCGTAATCAAGGGTTTGCAAAACAGCCCCACACTAGACGCCGATGTGCATGCACTTGAGGCACAAATGGAGGAAGCAAACGTGGTCTTTGGCACCCTGCTGCCCACGGTCGATGCGCGGGGTTCGGCAGGTCGGGAACGCACCAGCATTGAGAACTCGGACACACGCACCTACAACGCAAATTCCTATGGAATTGAGGCACGTCAAAACCTTTACAACGGGTTTGCCTCTCAGGCCCGCTACATGGCCGCCCATTCCGGGGCCATGCAAAGTTATTACCGATACATCAACAAAGCCAATCAGGTGGCCTTTGAAGCGTCCAGTGCTCATGTGGACGTTTCCCGGTTTCAGGCCCTTACTCTACTTTCAGAAAACAATCTGAAATACCACCAAGACCTGATGAACCGCATTGAAGAGAAAGTGAAAAGCGGAGTTAGCCGCCAATCCGATCTTGAGCAAGCACGCAGCCGATACACCTTGGCCTTGGGCAACCTGGCGACCGAGAAAGCAAACACATTTTCGTCGATGGCAAATTACCAGCGAATTACAGACACGGTTTGGCCTGTGAATCAAGCAGGGGAATATGTTGTTAACGCTAACTTTGAAGTCGAGAACAAAGAACGCCTGGTGTTCGCCCTGAACAACCACCCCTTGCTGAAAGCCTCTAACGCGGCAATTACCACCGCCAAGCAGGAAGTGACAGCAGCCAGCGAGGGCTTTCACCCTCGCCTTGACCTGCGCGCGAAAACAGATGTGTACAGCAATTACCTGTCTACCTTCGATGAGCGACAAATTTCATCCATTGACTTGCTGGCAACAATTAATCTGTACCGCGGCGGTGCCGACAACGCCTCCCGAAATGCCGCGATCAAACGACGACTTCGCAGCCTGGACGACAAGCTGATTATTTGCCGCGCCATTCGCCAGTCAACACAAACCTCCTTGTTCGACGTGGTCAGTTCGCAAAAAAAACTGAATTACTTTCGTGAGCAGGCAGCGGCAATTACCAAAGCACGTGCCGCATACGAGCAGCAATTCGCCGTGGGGCGGCGTAGCCTGCTCGATTTGCTGAGCGCGGAAAATGAGTACTATCAGGCGCAACGCGCCCTGATCAATATTGAAGCGGACTTAAGCATTTCAACACTGAAACTGCTGGCGGCCACAGGACAACTCACCACGCTGTTTGCAGTTGATGAGCTGGTCAACGCTGACGAACCCACCAAACGCAATGTCTTGTTCTACAAAGAACAAACACAGAGCGGTGCGGAAGCAGAAGGCTGCCCGGCCAGTTTGATTAATCTTGAAGATTTTGATTTGCCCAATATTGGATTCGACGAGGCGCTGAAGTCAGTCGATGCCACCAACAGCCTGCCCCCGATTCAGTTGGCTCAGCTCAACGACGGTGGCCCCACTCAACAAGTGGCGGCATTTGGTGACCCTGCGGAAGTATCAAAAAGCCTGATCGACAAAACGAAAGCGTGGGCCTCAGCATGGGAAAACAAAGACCTGAACAGCTACATTGCGTTCTATGCACCCAACTTCAAACCTGAAGAAGGAAGCTACGAAGCTTGGGTAAGTCACCGGCGTGATCGAATTTCGAAAGCGCAAGGAATCGACATCGAAATTTCAGACTTGCAAGTCATTCCCAGTTTCGACAAACCCGATGAATATGAAATCAGTTTTGTTCAGGATTATCAGGCGAAGTCGTATCAGGAACGCTCAAAAAAAGTACTGACCTGGAAAGAAGACAAAGGCATTTGGCAAATTATTCGTGAACAAAACATGCCTTTTACCACCGCGCAAACCCAAGGTAAAAAGGGTTTGAATCTTGCACAGGCCAAGGTCGAATAATTCAATAATCGCTAGGCCATCAGGCTGCGGGCCAACACTCGCAGCCGCTCGTACATTGCACACTTGCTCAAGCTCAAACTTCCCGACTCAGAAAATACTGCGGCATTGCCTGTATTGCCGCCTTCCCTGAAACCATCCAAAGCGCTGAATTCGCCACCCTGTTCCACGCCACCTTAGGCCACTCGGCTTGCACGTACCACACTGACCCCATTGAGCAACAAACGGCGTAATACTGAAACACAATCGTCAGGAATGTTGCCATGGCCTGGTGCAGCAACAATTACAGAGGCAGGCTTGCGACTCAAAAGGTCATTTAATTGACGCAAAGGACCGTTTCCAGGCACGCAGTACACCACAGGGACTTCCATGGCTTCGAACAGGGGATGCCCGGTTGCATCGTCATCAAATAGTTTTGAAAACTGACCTTGCGCCCCTGAATCCAAGGGCGAACTCATCGCCTCCTGGCTGTTCAGGCAATTTGAATCAGGCACCACAGAATAAGGTCCGTCGAAGGCATCGAAACCCGCTGTACTTTGCTTCTCCACGCATGCCGCAGGCGTAAACAAGCCCTGCATGAACAAGCCAAACGGCATGGTGCTGTTTGGCTGGCGACCCATCAAACATTGCTCGATAAAAGCCAGTGCACCACGCAAGTTTTCTGGACCATCGGCTTGTTCGGCATCGGCAGGCAACATGGCGCCGGTGAACAGCAAAGGTTTACTAAAGGCTGAAGTGGGCAATGTAAGGTGGAGGAAGTACAGCATGTCTTCCATGGTATCGGTGCCATGCGTCACCATGACCGCGTCTACCAAGGGCGATTGAAGCAAGCGCAAGAGAACTGAGCGCAGTTGCAGCATGTGCGACAGCTGCAGGTTTTGACTACCAATGCTGTAAGGTTGCTCAAAATGCCACTGTGCGCGGCGCAACAAATCGGGCATGTCAACTACAAGGCTTTCACCGCTGCGTTGGGCTGATTCATAAGCCCAGGTTTCCGATCCTTCGGTCAAAGCACCGGCAATGGTGCCACCTGTGGCCACCAATGCCACGCGGGGTAAGGTGTCAGGTGTTTGCGGGCGCATCGTCATCATCCAGCGGGTCCACCTTGCTGTCGTTGAACCCCAAAACACTCAGGGCATCTTTCTCGGGCAACTCATCAACGCCTTTCAATTTGCGTTGCATGGCGCGTGAACGAACTTCTGCGCCCTCAATATTTTTAGCGGCTTTTTCCAGGGTATCGCGCGTTTTGGCAAGAATATCGCCAAATTTACTGAACTCAGTTTTGACGGCGCTAAGCACTGTCCACACCTCGCTTGAACGTTTTTCCAATGCCAGCGTTTTAAAGCCCAGCTGGAATGCATTCAACAACGTGGTCAAAGTGATTGGGCCAGCGACGGTAACCCGGTGCAAACGCTGCAGGTCATCGACCAGGCCTGGGCGCTTCACCACTTCAGCATACAAACCCTCGGTGGGCAAAAACAGAATGCCGAAATCGGTGGTGTAAGGCGGGGCCAGGTATTTTTCTGCAATTGTTTTGGCTTCGGCGCGTATGGCCATGTCCAATGCTTTGGATGCGGTGGCCACGCCATCGGCATCTGCCCGGTCAAAACATTCAAGCAGGCGCTCGTATTGCTCTTTGGGGAACTTGGAGTCGATGGGCAACCACACGGGTTGGTCATCTTCCTTGCCCGGCAGGCGCACTGCGAATTCAACAATGTTGTTGCTGCCCGGTACAGGTTTAATATTGCGGCCGAACTGCGACGGTGTCAGCATTTGCTCAAGCAATGCCTGCAACTGCACTTCGCCCCAGGTGCCACGGGTTTTCACATTGGTTAAAACGCGCTTTAAATCGCCCACACCAGTGGCCAGGGTTTGCATTTCACCCAAACCTTTGTAAACCTGTTCAAGCCGCTCGCTGACCTGCTTGAACGATTCGCCCAAGCGGGTTTCCAATGTGGCGTGCAGTTTTTCATCCACCGTTTTACGCATCAATTCCAGCTTGCTGGCATTGTCGTCTTGAATGTCTTTGAGCTTTTGTTCAACCGACAAACGAATTTGCGTAAGCTGATCTTGAATCAGGGTGTTGGTGCGGTGCAGGGTTTCAGAAAACTGGTTCAGTTTCTCAGATTGAATTTGATTGCCCTGCGTGAATTGACCCACAATAATTTGCTGCAAACCATGTGCGGCCTGCTGACTCTTGGTGCGCGCTTGGGCAAAAGTTTGCTGAAGCAATTCAGCCTGTTTTCCTTGCCGTGTTTCCATGTCTTGATTAACAAGACGCAGTTGCTTGCTCAACTCTTCCGAGACGAAACGCTGCTGGGCCTGCGCATCCATGAGCTCATCAAGATTGCTCAACACCTGTTGTTGAAATTGGGCAAGCTCGGCCGAATTGTCGGCTGACATTTTTCGGTACACCAGGAAAAGACCGATCAGGACCACAAGCAACAGTCCCAGAACTGCCCATATCAGTGAAGCCTCCATGCTTACTCGCCCTTGATTGAAATGGTGTTCAAACCCTTGGCGCTGCCCTCGGGATCGGGTTTGTTGCGCATCCAGTCGGCTGTGCGGAAAAATGACAACATCAGCCCTTCAATGACTTTCTCGGGCAGTTGCATGGCACGCAAGGCATTGACCATGCACAACAGCCATTGGTCGCGGTCCTCACTGGAAATGGGAAAGGGCATGTGGCGCATGCGCAAACGTGGATGACCAAACTGGGGCGAATACAAGTCGGGACCACCCAACCAGCCCGACAGGAACAGGTAAAACTTTTCGCGTGAATGATTCAGATGAACCGGGTGCAGCTTGCGAATGCGCTCGAAATCGGGGTTTTGATCCATTTCGTCGTAAAACAGATCAACCAGCTTGCGCACCCCCACCTGTTGGTCTTCTGGCGTGTCGCCGAAGTAAAGAATGGGCGGCTTGGGTTGCGCGTCGTCGCTTGTGTTGGTGCTGGTGCTGCTTGAATCGTTGTTGCTCATGGACATGCCGGCCTGAATTTGGGTCTGGGTAATGCGGATAATCTACCCACATTGTACCGGCATGTAACATGCTTTACGCGGTGGCTTGCCTCAAGGTTTGCATCACCGGTGCGCGGCACACCTTGTTCACTGACCATGCACCAAAAACCACCGACACCGCAGCACCTGCCACCACCCCAGCAACAATGTGCATGGGCGACAGGAAATATTCAAACTCGAACACAAAATGCGCCACGCCCCAGCCCAACCCCTGGGCGGCTATTGCAGCCACCAAGCCAGCCAAAGCACCCAGCACAGAAAGCTCGAGCCATGCGGCACGCTGAAGTTGTGCAGTAGAAGCACCCATGGCGCGGTAAATCGCGGCTTCGCGGGTGCGCACCCGTGCACCTGTCATGACGCAGGCCACCACCACCAAGCCACCTGCTGCCACAGTGAACAGAAATACAAATTGAACAGCCTGCCCCACCTGCCCCAGAATTTTGCGAAGCTGGGTGATCACCAGTTCAGTGTCCAGCACGGTCAAGTTGGGGTAACTGCGCACCAACTCACGCGACACAGGAATGGCTTTGTCTTGTTGCAAACTGACCGAGGTAATCCAGGTTTGCGGGAAACTTTCCAGCACTTCGGTCGGAAACACCATGAAGAAGTTCACTTCCATGGAATCCCAACGCAGTTCGCGAATACTGGTAATTTCAACCGTGAGCGGTGTGCCTGCAATGTCGAAAGTCAGCTTGTCGCCCATGGCGAGCCCCAAGCGCACGGCCACACCATCTTCTACTGAAACCTCGGCCTTGGCCTGCGTTTCGTCAAACCATGCGCCTTCTGCAAGGGTGTTGTGCGTGGGCAATGTATCGGCAAAACTCAGGTTCAGTTCACGTTCCACGGTATTGCGGGCACGTTCATCAGCAAAAGTTTCCGCAGTAATGATTTCTCCATTGATGGCGCTTAAACGGCCACGCACCATGGGATACAGGTTTACGGGATTCTGGCTTGCCGTATTCAGGGTTTGTTGCACGCCCTCAACTTGATCAGGTTGAATATTGAACACAAAACGATTGGGTGCATCTTCGGGCACGGCTTCTTGCCAGCGGTCAATGAGATCACCCTGCACCACAGCCAGCATCAACAATGCGGCAAGGCCCAACGCAAGGCTTACACCCTGCAACACCAGTGTGCTGGCACGTTTGGACATGCTTTGAAACACCGCAATATTGGAACCTTTGGACGACCTGCCCCGCCCGAAATAAGCCAAGGCCTTGAGCAGGCCCCAAAACAACAAGGCAAACACAAGGGAGGTGCCAACAAAGCCGGCGAACAGCAACAGGGCCAACACCACATTGTTCACAATCAGCAAACACACAGCAATTGCCGTGAGCACGCCAAACAGCACAGACAACACCAATTGCCCGCCACTGCTTTTAAGCGTTTGATGACGAATTACTGCCACTGCCGGTGCACGCAAGGCATACCAGGTTGGCACCGCAGCAAAACCGAACAACAGCAGTGCTGACAGCAAAATACCCATAGGCAGGTAATACAAACCGGCCAGTGGCAAATCAACCCCCACCAGTTCGGCCAGCAAGGCCAGCAAGCCCCAGTGGGCCGCCCACCCCAAGGCCACACCCAGCACACCTGCACCCAGGGTTAACAGGCCCATGCCGATGACCCACATGCGCAACAGGCGTTTGGGCGTGTAACCCAGGCTTTTCAGCACGGCCAGTTCGCTGGCCTGCTCTTTGGCAAACAAATGCGCAACAAGCGCAATGCCCACGCAGGCCACCATGGTGCCGATCAGCGCGGCCATGGCCAGAAAATCATTGGCGCGTTCTAAAGTATTGCTGATCTCCGGACGCCCGTTTTCAAGGGTTTCAATTTCCTCGACAGGGGTTAACTGGGGAGTGAGTTCAGTGATCAGTTGGTCAACCAGGGGTTGAGCGCCCGTGAAATAAATTCGCCAGGTGGCGCGCGAGCCAAGGCCCAGCAACTTCGATTCGCCCAGGTCGGCGGTATTCATCATCACGCGGGGGGCAAAATTAACAAAACCACCGCCGCGGTCAGGCTCTACCAGAATGACGCGCGTTACCGGGCGTGTAATTTCGCCCACCTGAATTTCATCACCCAATTGAACATCCAGCGAACCCAATACGCCTTGGTCTACCCAAAGCTCGCCTTGTGGCGGACCACTGGCCACTTTTTCATCCTGCCCCTGTGCGTTGCGCACTGTCATTTGTCCACGCAGCGGATAAGTGTTGTTCACTGCTTTCAGAGACACAAGCAGATCAACCCGCGCGGAAGGGACCACGCTGGGAAACACCACGCTTTGCGCCTGCTTCAAACTGGCGTATTCCGGCTTATCCAGCACGGAAAGCCAAGGTGCGGCATCCACATTGCGTTTGGATTCAATGACCAGGTCTCCGCCCAACATTTGGCTGGCGTCGCGCACCAAAGCCGCCTCGATGCGGGCTGAAAACACCCCCACGGAGGATATCGCGGCCACAGCCAAGACCAAGGCCACGAACAAAATGCGGAACGATGCACGGCGTGATTGCCGCGCCCAATATTGAAAAGACTGCATGGGGAAAGCGCTTGCTGGGTAAAACACCAGTTTAGGACAAAGCGCGGGGATACAGGTTCCCCTGAATATTGCGGCGCAGTAATTTCTTCATGAATAAAACACGCAAAAAATTGACCGATCGTGCTATTTTGAGTGCTGACTCCAACAATAAAAATTACTTTTAAGTAACATAAGTAAATACATTACAAAAAACTACCGATTTTTAAGGAGACGGTAACGTGTCTGACGCATTCCCCCATTTGAATTCTCCGCTCGACCTTGGCTTTACCACATTGCGTAACCGCATCATGATGGGTTCGATGCACACCGGCCTTGAAGACAAATACAAGGAATTCGACAAATTTGCTGCCTACTTTGAAGCGCGCGCCAAAGGCGGCACTGCCTTGATCGTGACCGGCGGGTTTTCTCCGAATCTGGAAGGTTGGCTGTATCCTTTTGCCTCCAAATTGAGCAGCAGCGGTGCCATCAAACACCACAAGAAAGTGACCGAAGCCGTGCACAAGCACGACGGCAAAATCGTGATGCAACTATTGCACGCCGGTCGTTATGCCTATCACCCGCTCAGCGTCTCGGCTTCGAATGTGAAGTCATCAATTAACCCGTTCAAACCCCGCGAAATTGGCGACTTCGGCATTCGCCGAACCATTGCCGCATTCGCACGTTCGGCAAAAATTGCGCAAGAAGCCGGTTACGACGGCGTTGAAGTCATGGGCTCGGAAGGCTACTTCCTGAACCAGTTTATTTGCAAACGCACCAACCAGCGTACAGACCGCTGGGGGGGATCGGTTGAAAACCGTGCGCGTTTGTCGGTTGAAATTGTTCGCCGCATTCGCGAAACCGTGGGCGAGAAATTCATCATTATTTATCGCCATTCCCTGCTTGACCTGGTCGAAGGTGGCAACACCTGGGAAGACGTCAGTTACATCGCCAAGGCTGTGCAAGACGCTGGAGCCAACTTGCTGAACACCGGAATTGGCTGGCATGAGGCCCGTGTACCCACCATTGTTACGTCTGTACCCCGTGCGGCGTTTGCTGAACTGACTGCGCGCCTGAGGAAGGAATTGCGTATTCCCGTGATTGCGTCCAACCGCATCAACAAACCGGACGTGGCGGAGCAACTGTTGGCCGACGGCGCATGCGACATGGTGTCGATGGCTCGCCCCCTGTTGGCTGACCCCGATTTTGCGATCAAGGCCAAAGAAGGCCGCGCCGACGAAATCAATATCTGCATTGCCTGTAACCAGGCTTGCCTTGACCACACCTTCAGCCTGAAGCGTGCCTCTTGTTTGGTGAACCCGCGCGCCTGCCATGAACTTGAAATTGTGGACAAACCGATCGAGCGCAAAAAGAAAATTGCCGTGGTGGGTGCAGGCCCGGCAGGACTGGCAGCGGCCACTGAACTGGCCCGTCGTGGACACCACGTCAGCCTGTTCGACAAAGCGAGTGAAATTGGTGGCCAGTTCAACATGGCCAAACAAATTCCGGGCAAAGAAGAGTTTTTTGAGACCATCAGCTATTTCAAGCGTCAACTGGAACTGAAGAACGTGGACGTTCGCTTGAACACGCGGGTAGACGCCGCGCTGATTTCAAAAGAAAAATTTGAAGAAGTCATTCTGGCCACTGGTATTAAACCCCGCACGCCCGGTATTGAAGGCATTGATCACCCCAAGGTGATGAGCTATATCGACGTGCTGCTCCACAAAAAAGAAGTGGGCCAGAAAGTGGCGGTGATTGGAGCTGGTGGCATTGGGTTTGATGTGTCGGAATACCTGACGCACGACTTTGCCCACCCTTCCCCCACACTGGACCTGGAAAGCTGGAAAAAAGAATGGGGCATTACCTTTGACCCCAAGAACGCAGGTGGTATTGATGGCGTGCAGCCAGAACCACCCAAGCCTGCACGTGAGGTGTGGCTATGTCAGCGCAAGGACGAACCCTTGGGCAAACGCCTTGGCAAAACATCGGGCTGGGTGCACAAGGCCAGCTTGAAAAGCCGCCGCGTTCACTTTATGCAGGGTGTTGAGTACCTGAAAATTGACGACCGTGGTTTGCATGTGATGGGTGCGCATGGCCCCCAAATTCTGGAAGTGGACAACATTATTGTGTGTGCTGGCCAGGACCCCTTGCGTGAACTGGTAGAACCGATCGAGGCCTTGGGCGTGCCCGTGCATTTGGTGGGCGGTTCATCAGTGGCTGCCGAACTGGACGCCAAACGAGCAATTAACCAAGCCACTCGCCTGGCTGTAACCCTGTAAAGGCAGAACAAAAAAATGACTGAAAAATCGATGCTGCAAAAAGTGTATGCGCAAGTGGACAAACTGCCCACACCTTTAAAAACCCGCGCATTTACCCTGCTGTTTGGGCGCGCCGTGAAGTACTTCAAAACCAGTGGTTTGAAGTTTGAGTGGATTGAGCCCAACCATTCGATTGTGGTGATAAAAAACCGCCCCTATGTACAAAACCACATTGGTACGGTGCATGCTGTGGCCATGATCATGATTGCTGAATCAGCCACAGGTGCTTTGGTCGGCTTGAACGTACCTGCCAATGCCATACCCGTGATCAAGCGCATGGAGGTGGATTACCGCAAACGGGCAGCGGGCGATATGCGCGCCGAAGCCATGCTGACGCAGGAACAAATCACCATGATGCAAACCGAGGAACGCGGTGAAGTGGATGTGGCGGTCACCATTACCGATGGCGAAAGCAAAGAACCGATCTTTGTTCGCGCCATTTGGGCCTGGACCCCCAAGCGCAAAGGCTAAAATACAAAAAAACAGCGAGGAGACACCGGCATGGCCCCATTTGAATTTAGAACCGTCAACCGTATTGTGTGCGAATCGGGCAGCTCTGTACGAATGGCAGACATGCTGGCCCCATTGTTGACGCAGCACGGACTAAAAACCGCACGGGTCTTCATGCTGGTGGATCCTTTTATTTCCGGTACTGCTGCGTTCAAAACCATTTGCGACAATTTGACATCAGCAGGGCACGCCGTGCACAGTTGCAACGATGTGGAACCCGACCCGCCCGAGGCCTTGGTACACCGTGTGACCCAACTGGCAAAAGATTTCAATGCAGATGTGGTAGTTGCCATTGGTGGTGGCTCTACGCTGGATGTGGCCAAGCTGATCGCTGTGTTGGCGCGCGGCAAGCAAGAACTGACCACCATGTACGGCGTGGGTAATGTACACAGCGACCGGTTGCCACTGGTGCTGGTGCCCACCACGGCAGGAACTGGCAGTGAAGTGACTCCAATTTCAATTGTAACCACGGGTGTGGATACAAAAATGGGCGTAGTTTCGCCTGTGCTGTACGGCGACCTGGCCATTCTGGATGCGGACTGGACACTTAGCCTGCCACAACATGTCACCGCAGCCACCGGGATTGACGCCATGGTGCATGCCATTGAGGCCTACACCAGCAAACGTCTGAAAAATCCCTATGCGGACTTTCTGGCCTGTGAGGCGCTGCGCCTGCTGGCTGCGAACCTTCACACCGTGTGCAAAGACCCCAGTAACCGCGAGGCGCGCCAGGCGATGATGCTGGGTTCTTGCATGGCGGGCCAGGCTTTTGCAAACGCCCCCGTGGGCGCAGTGCATGCCTTGGCTTATCCAGTGGGCGGCATATTTCATGTGCCGCATGGCTTGAGCAATTCACTGGTGCTGCCCCATGTGTTGCGCTTTAACTTGCCCGCAGCCGAGCAGCAATATGCTGAATTGGCGCAGGTGTTGAAGCTGGGCCACCATGGTGACAACCAGGCACAACTGGCACAGGCCTTCATTGACTACACGGCAACCCTGTCGCCCTCCACTGGTTTGCCGGTGGGCTTGCGCGAAGTGGGCATTGCCGAAAAAGATTTGCCGGTGATGGCCAGCGCCGCCATGCTGCAAACCCGCTTGCTGAGTAACAACCCACGCGATGTGAACGAGGCCCAGGCCTTGGCCATATACCTGGCAGCCTACTAAACAATACCAACAACGACCATGACCACACTGGCTCAATACCCCTTACAGCAACTGGTTCAAACCCGTTGGCACTACAACGACATTTACGGCCATGTGAACAATGTGGTGTATTACAGCTACTTTGACAGCGTGGTGAACCGCTACCTGATTGAAGAAGGTGGCCTGGACATTCACAACGGCGAAGTGGTGGGTTTTGTGGTGGAAAGCCAATGCAAATACCTAAAGCCACTGGCCTACCCTGAACCCGTTATGGCAGGCCTGCGTGTGGGCAAGTTGGGCAACAGTTCAGTGCGTTATGAATTGGGGCTTTTCAATGCCGAAGGTGAATTGTGCGCCCAGGGCTACTTCATTCATGTGTTTGTGAACAAAGCCAACAATACACCCACGCCGATTCCGGAAGGCATACGTCGCAAAATGGCATTGCTGGTGATCTAAAAAATCAGTGTTCGAGCATTGCTCAGTCAATGCTCGTATTGCGCTCGAATGTTTTTCGCAACTTGCAGCAAACCGGCTGGCGACAAGTCGCTCAAGTCAATCAGGGGTGACTCATCAATATTGGGATATTCGCGCAATATTGAGCGGCGGTATGCCGGGTCGTAATGGTTGCGCATCAAACGCTCAAACAGCTCCGGCATTTGTCGGTCAGCCGCCAGTTTTCCCCACTCTTCGAATTCTTTTCCACCAACCAGGCTACGGATAAAACGCAGGCGTTCCAGCATGCCTTCCGGGTCTTCTTCAAAGTGTTTGTAATCCTGGCGCCACAGTTCAACCCGCTGCTGCATGTCCGCATGCACACGAACGGTTTTACCCTTGCGCATGGAATCGAGCATGGAAGCAGGAATTTGAACGTTGCCGATCTTTTTGCTTTCAGCTTCTACCCACACAGGTTTGGAAGGATCCAGCTTGGCAAGTTCCTCAAGCAGCAAGGTATCAAAATACTTTTGCGAGGGCTGCGGCGTATCGGGAATGGCACCAATAATCGAACCACGGTGCCTGGCAATCGCTTCCAGATCCACCACTTGGCAACCCGCTTCGTGCAAGGCGTACAACAGGCGGGTTTTTCCACAACCGGTTGGCCCACTCAGTACGTGGTAGTCAAACTTCGTGGGCGCTGTTTCAAGCTGCTCATTCACCCAGCGTCGATAGGCTTTCCAGCCGCCAGTGAGCTTTTGTACGTCGTAACCAATGGTTTCAAGCGCATCAATCCACAGTTTGCTCCGCTTGCCTCCACGGAAGCAGTACACCAGCACCTTGCCGTCTTTGGGGTATTTGGGCAGGTCTTCGGTCAAGTGCCGTGCAATATTGGCCAAGGAATAACGCACGCCAATGCTGTATGCGCCCATTTTGTCGCTGCGGTGAAGGGTGCCGACCTCTGCATACTCGTCGTTGTTCACCACGGGCATGTTGACTGCACCAGGAATGTGATCTTCCTCGTACTCGCGCGGCGAGCGGGCATCAATAATCAGCGTGTAACTGGAAAAATCATGCATGGCCAGACAACTTCAAATCAAAATGTTCAGCCCGGCAGAATAGCGTAAAACAAGGGATTGACCAAACCGGACAAGCCCTGCCCGGCAATTATGTGGGTAGATTGCGGCCTGGCAGGGTCTTCAGGCCACCAACAATGGTTTTCAGTTCTTTCCAGTCAGTGGCCTTTCGTTTTTGCAACATGGGCCACAACTTCATGAGCAGTTGCGCAGTGGCCAACACATCGGCTGCGGCTTGGTGGCGTTGTTCGCATTCAATGCCATAACGCTGCATCCAGACATCCAGCGGTAGTTGATGGTTTTCCTTGTGCAGCACCGCGGCCAAATGTTCAAGATCAAGCCAGTGCCGGTGGGTTGCCCGGCCCAGCACTTTGCGCATGGCTCTGTTGATCAGGATTTCATCAAACCAGCTATGAAATGCAATGATCGGCGAGTTGCCGACATAGCAAAGAAATTCAGACAAAGCCACCTCGGCCTTCACACCGCTTTGCTGCGCACCAATGCCAATGCCGTGAATCAAAATATTGTTTTTGTCGATGGCCTCAAATTCAATCATGTCGACAATTTCAGGGGGCTGTTTTATCACTACCTCAAAAGTATCGGTCAAGGAAATTCTTGGGCGGCGTTGCGAGTCAAAAGCAATCGCTGTGGCTGCAATTGAGATCAAACGATCTTTTTTCGGGTTCAAACCCGATGACTCTACGTCAACCACCACCCATCGATCGGGGTTAGGGCTGGAGAAATCCAGCGTTTGAACCAGGCGGGTTTTTATGTAGCTGGCCCAGCCTTGAGCGGGCAACAATTGGCCCTGCAATGTGGTGCTCAACGCATGTGCTCCATTTCAATTCGCTGCTGCAAACGGCGCCCCACCCGGAAACACTCTTTCAGTATGCGGCGGTCAATGTTATCCAGCACATCGTAGTTCACCACGTTGGGTTGATCCGGCAAATTGGGAACGGCCACGCCTTCATCAAGTTGTATGCGAAGGCGCATCATTTGCAAAAACTCAAAGGCACTCACCCAGGCGTCCCGGCGTTGTTCTTCCACACTTAAACGCTTGGCCACTGCCTCAAACCTGCGGCGCGTATTGACTTCATCAATACCAAACACCAGCGAGAAGAAGCGTGCAGCATCTACAAACACCGCTGTGCCTTGTTTTTTCAAGTCCAGTGTTCGAATGTCTTCAATCTCGGTTGTGTCAATACTGCCGTGCCAATTCAATGGCGGGCGAAAACGCATGATGTTTTCAGCCAGTAGCCGCAAGAATATGGTGGACTCCTTGGCGCGGGTCACGATGTAATCCCGCAACGGCTTTGCCAACTCTTTGTTACCCGCCAAAGCACGAAGATCAAAAAAGATGTTCACGCGCAGCAGGTTCTCGGGGGTAGCCACGTCGATCCATCGTGCAAATTTGTTTAACCACTCACCCGCTGTCATGCAGCAATCAGGGTTGCTGGCCATGATGTTGCCCTTGCACATTGGGTAACCGCACTGGTCAAGTGTTTGGTTTACTTCTTTGCCAAAAGCCAGCCAGCGTGGCCTGTCCACTTCGGGCTGATCGCTGACGAACAACAAGCCGTTGTCCTGGTCTGTGGCAATGGTTTGTTCCGAACGGCCTTCAGAGCCGAAACTGAGCCAACAGTAGCTGTTGGCATCAATGCCCATGCGGTTACCCACCACTTCAAGAATGCGTTCGGTGAGCACATCGTTCAGGTGGCTGATCAATTCGGTCAGCTGCTTGGCGGCAATGCCCTGGCCAAGCAGGTTTTTGGCAAAACTGCGTATGTCGTTGGCGCAGGTGCGCAGCATTTCAGCATCTTGGGCCGATCGAATGTTGCTGCTGATTTGCTTCAGCGACAAGCGCTGCATGGCAAAAATATCGCGCTCAGACACAATTCCACTTAATTTGCCATTGCGGGTTACTGGCACATGGCGTATGCCGAATCTGGACATTAACAAGGCGGCGTCTTGCGCAGAATTGCTCTCATCCAAGGTGTGCACAGGCGTATTCATGACCTCGGAAATTTGCGAGTTAAGCGGTTTTTGCGCCATGGCGACACGCGAGAGCACGTCTTGCCGGGTCAAAATGCCTTCAACCACCATGGTCTCGCTCACAACGATCATGGAGCCGATTCGATGCTCATGCATCACTTCCAGCACCTGCTTCAGCGGGGTATTGGGCGAACATGAAAACGGCTCATGGCGGCACACATCCCTTAAGGGTTTCTCAAGGGTTTGCTCTGCCAGCGTTTGCGAAGAATAAGCGACCTGAATTGCCTTTCTTGAAAGGTCCAGAAACTGCATGGTGCGCCGGGTGAGGTAATCGGAAAACACCGGGCTTTTGCGTGCCAGCGCCTGGACACCATCGAAAGTGAACATCAGGCAAAAGGTGTCTTCGCGGGCACTGTAGGTGGCAGTTACAGCACGTTTGGCCAAAAAGGCGTTCACGGGAAACATTTCCCCGGCTTCATATTGAAACCCGGTAGAGGACAGGTCGGCCAAACCCTTTCGGCCTACGGCTGAGCCTTTTTCAACATAGTAAAGAAACTGGGGGGGGCCGTCGTCGGGCCGCACAATTACTTCATTGGGCGCAAAGTAGGTTTCAGCACAACCATCAAGCAGGCAGTCCAGGTCGCGCGGCGGAATTTCACTAAACGGCGCGTATTTGACGAGTCTTTGCTTGATGTAGTCCAGCATTTGCCCAGAGGGGCTGGTACTGGATTGGGCGGATTCAGGAGCATTTACCCCCGAATCAGCCACAGAAGCGGCATTCGGTCGATTCACAGTCTCTCCATTTGCTGGGCTAAATGGTTTTTATAATGGTTTTCCCTATTGTAGCCTTAGCACCTTACAAAAAGCTTGTTTCTTCCAAACGACGCGCCCTGAAAATAGTGCTTGCTTTGCGCATGGGGCAGGAATATATTCGCGCAACTCCCCCGATGGCTGTCTTTTTCCGAGGTTAAATTGCAGTCAAACCCCACCACTATTATCGTCGATGGCGCAGGCGTTGAAGCCCTGTGCCAAAGCTGCGGCGTATGCTGCTCAACCTTCAGAATCAGCTTTTACTGGGGAGAGACCACGGCGGCCGAAGGCGGTGTGGTGCCAGTGGAAATGACCGAGCAAATGAACCTGTACCGCAGCTGCATGAAGGGAAGCTCACAGAGCAAGCCACGTTGCATTGCACTGGCGGGCAATATTGGTGAGTCGGTCAACTGCACCATTTACGAGAATCGCCCTTCCCCTTGTCGGGAATACGATGTGTTCGATGCACAAGGCGAGTTAAATCCCCGATGCAACCAGGCACGCGCCCAGCACGGACTTGCACCGCTGGATGTACGTTACGTGCCGGTGGTTGGTGTGCCGGATCACATCACCCTGCCAACGCCTGAAATCAATTCAAGTCTTTAATCAGTCAGCACCATTGAACATGTCTTGATCGTGCTCTGTTAACGCAGCGCGAACCGCCTGTGCATTTTCCACCGCCTGTGGGCTGTCGCCGTGCACACACAAAGTTTGAGCCACGACAACACGGCTCGAACCATCCAGACATGGCAATGGACCACCCCTTATCATCAAGGCAGCCTGGGCCTTGACCTGAACCGGGTCATGGAGCAAAGCACCCGGGTGACTTCTCGGGGCCAGTGTACCGTTGCCCAAGTAAGCCCGGTCGGGAAAAGCCTCCTCGATCACCTGAATGCCCGCAGAGCGCGCCCAAGCAACTAGGGGGCTTTCTGCCAGGGCCAGCATTTTAAGGTGCGGAAATGCATGGGCCAGCTTGATCAGTATTTCTGCCTCGGCGGGTTGAACCGCGGCGTCGTTATAAAGCTGACCATGAGGCTTGAAATGCGCAGGGGTACACCCCAGGTTCGCGGCAGTGTTTTCAAACAACTCCATTTGTTGCTTCAACTCGTTCAGTAGCACGGCGGGTGAAATTTCAGGCTTCTGGCGCCCAAAACCTGCGCGATCCGGGTAACTGGGGTGCGCGCCCACCTCCACATCATGCTCAAGCGCCAAGGCACACGCCTGGCGAATACTTTGCTCGTCACCCGCATGGCCGCCACAGGCAATATTGGCCCAATCAATAACATTGAACATGGCTTCATCGTGGGCACCACCTTCACCCAAATCTGCATTAATCCACATTTGTGTTTGCCTCGTTACATTCAATTTCGTGCCTGTAACGCCTGCACTCCTGTTCATGCCTGGACTGCAGGCGCAACGCTTGCTCTTCATCAACCACTACCCAATTTACGCTTTCCCCCAATCCCAGTTGCGACAATTTCCAAAGATCGCAAGACAGCACGCTGCCAAGGCGGGGGTAACCACCGGTGACTTGCGCTTCGCACAACAGCACCACCGCCTGCCCGCTGGGCGTCAACTGCACGACACCAGGGTGAACCGCATGTGAGCGCAAGGACACCGCGTACTTCAGGGACAAAGGCGATTCAGCCCCCTCCAAACGATACCCCATTCGACTGCTTAGCATGCCCAGAGTGAAAAACTGGTGGGCAAGCAGGTCTTGAGAATTTTCAGTGAGCTCAAAAAATTCCGGGCCTGGCAGTAGATGAAGCACTAATCGGGTTGAATATTCAGCGCGGGCCAATGGCATGGCCAAACGAATTCCGGGCCGTATGCTGGTGGCGAACTGCCGGGCAAAATGCAGTTCATCCCCAACCTGCAAGGCCCTGCCCTGAAAGCCCCCAAAACCTGCTGCAAGGCAGGTGCTGCGAGAGCCCATGAGTTCCGGCACATCGACGCCGCCCTGCACGCACAAAAGGTTCCAAAAGCCCAAGTGCGGCGGCCTTGTTCGCAGCAAGTCGCCTTCCTGCAGATCCACCATTTGACCGCACAGCAAGGACTTTCCATTTAAACAGGCTTGTGCACCACGGTTTGCAAACAGCACCCGGCATGGTTTGGCACACACAAAATCGAATTGCCCCATCAGCTCCAGGCAAGCAGCATTGTCTGGATTGCCCAGCGCAAGGTTGCCCAGGCGGAAGGAAAACCCATCGAGCACGCCCCCAATAGGCACACCCTCATGTTGGTAGCCCCAACGGCCCGAATCGCTGACAATGCCCTGCCCCTGCGCCCTGACGATTTTAAGCATGATCAGCCCGAATGAATTGCACGGTGTCACCGGCCTTGAAAAGTGACTGCCCTTCCTGCCCTGTGATCTCAGGATCAAAAAGCACCTGCTCCACATTCCCCAACAAATGCCACCCACCGGGACTTTCCCAAGGATACACAGCGCAATAATGTGCGCCAATTGCCAATGTGCCTGCTGGCACGCGCGGGCGCGGCGTTTCCCGGCGCGCAAACTGAAGCTGCTTGGGCAAACCTGTGAGGTAAGCAAAGCCGGGTAAAAAACCCAAAAACTGAACAGTGTATGTGGCGCTGCTGTGCAGCTCGATAAGGGCTTCAGGACTTAGTTTTGTTTTGGCGGCCAACCATTGAAGGTCTTGCCCGGCGACACCGCCATAGTTCACAAGAATTCGATGCTGGCTTCCCGACTTGACCAAGTTCTTCGTACTTTTCGTCAGTTCAGAAACGAGCCGATCAAGTTGCTCCAGTATGGATTTGCCTTGCGAATTGGAAAGAATTGAATTGGTAAACAACACGGTGATTGATTGATCGGCCTGAACACATTGAAATGCGGGCCAAGCCAGAGAGTGCATTGATTCAATCAATTCCTGACGAAATGCGGTGAGTCGGGCAACAGAGACCTGATTCTCGCCAGAAGTTGACCCTGTGGCCCAGTCAATCTGAATTGCGCGATCGGAAAGAAGATAAACCCTGGGCATGCGTGCTCGACAAAATTGAACATAATGCCTTTAGTTTAAACACAAAAAAAGCAGCCAACGGCTGCTTTTTCGGGATGAACTACACAGCTTACGCTGCGCCCTGTTTGCCTTCGCTGGAATCAATGGTTCGAAGGTCGGTGTCACCAATCGGAATTCTGCGCACTTTCATTTGTTCTGGGATCACCTTGCGCAACTCGACGACCAACAAACCATTTTTCAAATTTGCGCCATCCACTTGCACGTGGTCTGCCAGGTTGAATTTGCGCTCGAAACTGCGGAATGCAATGCCTTTGTGCAGGTACTGTTTGCCCTCTTCGTCAGCTTTGCGGCCACGCACTGTCAGCACGCCGCGCTCCACTTCCAGTTCAAGCTCTTTTTCCTCGAAACCAGCCACTGCCACGCTAATTTGATAGCGGTTTTCTTCCAGTGCTTCAATGTTGTAGGGAGGATAGCCGGTTGAAGTGTCGGCACGCATTGCGGCATCCAGAATACTGGCCATGCGGTCAAAACCGATGGTGCTGCGGTACAAAGGGGTAAGGTCGATTGTTGCCATGATTCATTCTCCTGAGAAGCAAAAAATCAGTTGTTCAAAATGTGCGGAAACTCTCACAGAGACATTTCCCACACCAATGATTTATGAGCTACCCAGACAATTTCAAGGTCTTTTATTAAAAAAATTTCAGCTCGAAAAAAGATCACCATCGACATAAAACCATTGCCCGTTTTCCTGCACAAAACGGCTGCGCTCATGCAAGCGACTGGCTGGCCCGCTGTGGGGCTTGTAACGGGCAACAAACTCCACTTCCGCATGTTTGCCTTGTGGCCAGTGCCCCTTTACATTCAGGCCCAGCCATTGGCCTTGCGCAAGCTCCTGTTGTAAATCAAGCTGGTTTGGTCGGGTACTGGCATGCCAGGTCGACAACACGTAGTCGCTTAAACCCATGGCATAGGCGCTGTACCGTGAACGCATCAGGGCCTCTGCAGTAGGGGGCAATGCCACGTTGATGTGAAAAGGTTCACAGCAGCTTGCATAGGAACCCTTGCCGCAGGGGCACAGCAGTGATTTATTTTTTTGGACCATGTAGGGCAAAGCCGGTGAACTGTGCAGATTTTTCATTTTAGACTGAAGCCAGAGACAGCCAACCAAAAACCAACAACAATGACCACTAACAATGACAACTAAGCCTTCACAAGTGCATGCGTTTAACCATGCCGACGCTTTGGGCCATCACGATGCAGTGGCCCTGGCCGCGCAACTTCAACGCGGAGAAACCAGTGCAACTGCACTGGTGCAAGCCGCTTACCACCGGCTGGAGCAAGTCAACCCGGCGCTACACGCCACGGTGTGCCTTCAGGAAGAAGCTGCGCTGGCTCAGGCAAAATATTACGATGAGCTTGGAAACTTCAGGGCATTTCAGGGCATACCCGCTTTTTTGAAAGACAACCTGGATTTGCAAGGCTTGCCCACCCAGCACGGTTCAGCGGCCATGCCGGCGACTACCAAGAAACACACCAGCGCAGTGGCACAGCAAATCATCGACACGGGTGTGGTGCTGTTGGGTAAAACCAAGTTGCCCGAATTCGGGCTGACCGCCACCACCGAATACAGCAAAGCCGAGCCCGCGCACAACCCCTGGAATACCGGGTACAGCACAGGCGGATCATCGGGCGGTTCAGCCGCCTTGGTGGCTGCAGGAGTGGTTCCAATTGCGCATGCAAACGATGGCGGTGGCTCTATCCGCATTCCTGCAGCCTGTTGCGGGCTCGTGGGCTTGAAACCCAGCCGTGGACGCCTTGCCATGAATGAAATGGCGAAAAACCTGCCCATCAATATTGTTAGCGACGGGATTGTGTCGCGCAGCGTAAGGGACACTGCGGCGTTTTTCGCCTTGGCCGAAGAACACTACAAAAACCCCACCCTGCCACCGTTGGGACACATTACGGCCCCAGGGCGCAAACGCCTGAAAATTGGCATGTTTACCCAGAAAATTTCAGGAAAGGAAACCGACACTGCCTGTGTAGAAGCTGTTCACAAAGCGGCCGCCTTGTGCGAAGAACTGGGCCATGAAGTGCAGGAAATTCAAATTCCGATCAATGCTCAGTTTGCAGATGATTTTTTACTTTACTGGGGCATGCTTGCCGCATCGATTTCACACCTGGGCAAGCTGGCAGTTGACCGGCACATGGACACCAGCAAGCTGGAACCACTCACCCACGGACTGGCCAGGCATTTCACCCGGAATTTACTGACCTTTCCTTTCGCGCTACGCAGGCTTTACCAATTTGAAGCGCGATACGCCACCGCATTTGCAGACCTTGATGTACTACTTAGCCCCACACTTGGCAAGCCTGCGCCGCCCTTGGGTTATTTGGCGCTGGACTTGCCTTTTGATGAGGCCAGGGAAAGGTTGATTAACTTTGCTTCCTTCACAGCGGCACAAAACGTGGCAGGTGCACCAGCCATCAGTTTGCCCATGCACCACACCGCTGAAGGAATTCCGGTGGGAGTCCATTTTGCAGCGGCCATGGGTCATGAATTCCGATTAATTGAGCTTGCGCTGGAAATTGAGCAAGCCCAACCTTTCAAGATGCTGGCATGAATTCCAGATGCGCTTTGTAAACCAGCGAGGCCCTGTCTACCATGGGGCAATGCCCCGTATTTTCTAGCAACAGATCAACAATTTCAGGCTTGATCTGTTTCAACACAGCCAGCCCGCCGGGGTGCACCAGTTGATCCGAATCGCCCCAAACCACCATCAGGGGCACGGTGGTTTTTTCTACCATCTCATTCAAACTTACATTGGCATCGGGGTTCACAAATTCCATGAACACGCGGTCAAGCAGCGATTTGTTTTTGATCGACATACGCCCGAAGTATTTGCGCATAAAGCCAGGCATGGGTGGCGCCTTGCCATTGAAACAAAGGCCAACCACCTTTTCATATTCTTCAAAATTGCTGGGAGCAAGAATGATTTTTCCCTCATCTGCGAATGCGCGCCCAATGGCTGTGTGTTCAGCACCCTTCACGCCAGCCGGGTTGAGCAAACAGGCGCTCAGCACTCTGTTTTCAAAGTTGGCTGCCAGGGTACCCGCCAAATAGCCGCCCATGGAATTGCCCATCACGTGGAAATTCTTGACCCCCACGGCGTCAAGCCAACGCACAACCCGGTCAGCCTGCTCTGCAATATTGAACCGTGCATTGCTGGGCCGGTCTGATTCACCAAAACCAATCAGGTCGGGAATCCATACGGTGTAATGGCGCATCAATCGCGGGGCAAGTGCCAGCCAGTTTTCCTTGTTGGCGCCAAAGCCGTGTACCAGCACCATGTCGGGCCCTTGCCCGCCCTTGAAGAATACGGTGCGCCCGTCTACGGTGTTGATGCTGCTCTTGATCAAGCCCATTTGCTTGCATTTGGAGTCGATCAATCGGCGGCAAAGCCAGTTCATAAACGCATTACTCATTGTTGTCTCACCTGTCGTGTTGTCTGGTTTTTTCTTACAGCATCCAAAGCCGCTTACTGATCTCGCTTACAGCAAATGGATGGCTTAGTTTTTTTCGTGATTGTTCAACAATACATTCACTGGGATCGATGTCTGTGGGAAGCGTCGAAACCTTCTGAAAAAGATTGCTCGATTTGAATAGGAGGATGTTCAAAATGAAAGCAAATGAACTACTGGAACAAATTCGCGAAGCCAATTTATCTTACCTGCTTCTGGCCAAACAACTCATCAACGAAGACAAAGCCGAGGCCATCATTCGCCTGGGTATCGATGAAAACACAGCAGACTTGCTGGACCAACTGACCACCGCACAAGTCTTGCGCATTGCAGCAAACAATGTGCCCATGTGCAGCATTCGGTTCGAAGACCCTGCCGTGTGGAAACTCCTCTCCGACCACGGAAAAGAACGCGCCATTTCGGGCATGCACGCCGCCATCCTGATGGCTGGCCGCAGTGCCCAAATTGCAGCTTAAGCGCACTTAAAAAACCGTGGTTCATGCACCCAAGGGTGCTTTGGAGAACAGACATGTCAAAGATTAAATCCTTGATGGCTGAGGCTGTCCAAATCAAACTTGCTTCTGACCTGATCAAGCTGGATGCCCGCTTGCAAGTTCTGGAAAGCGAAACCCAATTGTCGCGTGAACGCCTGATTCGCCTTTACAAGGAAATCAAGCAGAAGTCGCCACCCAAGGGCATGCTGCCCTTTTCAACCGACTGGTTCATGACTTGGCAGCCGAATATTCACTGCTCGCTGTTCATGAATTTTTACTCCACTTGCATCAAGCACACAGACCTTGAAGACGGGGAATGCCTGGTAAAGGCTTACAAACTTTATCGCGAGCAAATCAACGCCTTGGGCCTACCGGAAGTGTTGTCGCTGACCCGTGCATGGCGCCTGGTGAAGTTTTTTGATGCAGGCATGTTAACCACCACGGGCTGCAAAACCTGTCAGGGCAACTTTGTGGTGCACACCTATGACTTGGTGAACAACTACGAGTGCGGTTTGTGCAACATGCCTTCCCGTGCCGGGAAAACCAAGCAAGACGCAGCCACCCGCTTCTTCAATGAAGAAAGCATGCTGGAAACCGCTTAAGCAATTGGATGGCGTGCCGTTGTATCAAGCCATAAACCGGGCAAGGATTTGCCGGCTTCTGGCGTCCAGCGCAAACATGTCTTCGACAATGAACTGCATGCCGTTTGCATGGGTCAGCACCAGGCGACTACCACCCAGTCGTCGAATGCTTTCATCCGTGGGTAACTCAAACTTGCAGGGCCCTTTGTCGGTTTCCAAGGTCCAGATGCTTGGCGTGGAGTACGTGGACACCGAAGTAATTCGCAGCACCGAGGGCCTGAACTCCCGCACAGCAAGGTAATCTTTCACCACTGCTTGTGAGTCGGCGTCCAGTTGATCGAGCCTGTCCAGCCAAGCCAGTTCCTTGCTGTACTCATCCACAATTGAAATACTTTCGTCAGGCGCGGAAAAAGGAAATGCCAGCACCGGCATGACTTGGTCTGCCACCAGTGCATTGCCTTTGTACAAGGCCAACTTGCCTTGAGTTGATTCACGCAATCGCCATTCATTCATATTGGGCTTGCTCCTGCTTCAGTTTTTCCTGGGCCTGGTGCAAATGCCAAAAATGCGACTTCGCTGCCAGCAGTTCATCGTGCGGCCCCTCTTCTACCACCTTGCCACGGTCCATTACCACAATGCGGTCGGCTTTGCGCAACGTTGAAAGTCTGTGTGCAATCGCAATGGTTGTCCTGCCCTGCACCAGGTTGTCCAAGGCTTTCTGGATCTCCTTTTCTGTTTGAGAATCAACCGAGCTGGTGGCTTCGTCGAGAATGAGGATTTTCGGATCAATTAGCAGTGCGCGTGCAATCGAAATGCGCTGGCGCTCACCGCCCGACAAACTTTGACCACGCTCACCGACCAAAGAATCGTACCCATGCTGCAGTCGCAAAATAAATTCGTGCGCGTGTGCCAATCGAGCCGCTGCGATAATTTCTTCACGGGTGGCATCGGGGCGTCCATACGCAATGTTTTCTGCAATGGTGCCGAAAAACAAATACGGCTCTTGCAATACCAAACCAATGTTGCGGCGATAACTTCCCATCTCGATCTGGCGAATATCAATACCGTCGGCCAATACAGCGCCATCGCTTACATCGTAAAAACGACACAGCAAATTCACCAAAGTGGATTTACCCGAACCACTGTGACCCACCAAGCCAACCATCTCGCCCTGCTTGACCTTCAGGCTGACACCGTCGAGCACTTGCCTGCTGCCATAGCGGAAGGACACATTGCGCAATTCCAGCTCACCTTTGAGCTGATCGATTTTCACCGGGTTTTCAGCTTCCGGCACAGAGGACTTGTAATCGAGAATGTCAAAAATTCGCTTGGAGCCAGCTGCCGCTTTTTGGGTCACTGACACAATTCGGCTCATGGAATCGAGCCGCGTATAAAAACGACCTATGTAAGCCAGAAACGCCGTGAGCACACCCACGGTGATGTCGTTGTTCATGATCATCCAAATGCCCGAGGCCCAAATCACCAAAATACCCAACTCGGTCAACAAGCTAACCGTGGGTGCAAACAGTGACCAGGTTTTGTTGATTCGGTCGTTCACCTCCAGGTTACGGGTATTGGCTTTCAGGAAGCGATCCGACTCCCTGCGTTCCTGAGCGAAAGCCTTCACAACGCGAATACCGGGAATGGTATCGGTAAGAATGTTGGTGACTTCTCCCCACACTCGATCCACTTTCTCAAACCCAGTGCGCAATTTTTCACGCACCAGGTGGATCATCCAGGCAATCACCGGCAAAGGCAGCAAAGTCAGCAAAGCCAGCTCAAAATCAATGTTCATCAAGATGACGGCGGTCATCACAATCATGATGACATCGGTGATGAAATCGAGGGCATGCAGCGAAAGGAACAAATTGATTCGATCGGTTTCCGCACTGACACGCGCAATTAAATCGCCGGTGCGTTTTGCGCTGAAATAATCAAGCGACAAACTCATCAAGTGGTTGAATGTGGTGGTTCTTAAATCGGAACCGATTCGCTCAGACACCAAAGCCAACAAATAGGTTCTGGCCCAGCTCAGCACCGCAGCCACCACGGAGGAAATTAACAAAGCGCTCAGATAAAATGTGGCCAACTCGGTATTCATGGGTTGGCCGTTCTGGAATGGAATCAGCACCTCGTCCATGAGCGGCATGGAAAGATAGGGCGCCACAAGTGTTGCCGCAGTGGAAAGCAAAGTCAAAACCAGCCCGGCAAACAGACGCCAGCGATAGGGGTGCGCAAACTGCCACAAACGCAACAAGGCACGAGAGGACACTGGCTCGTCAAAACCGGCCTCGTCCAACTCATCTTCGGCGAGCAAACGTGGCACTGGATGCTGAATTTGGGCAGTGTGCGCCATGCCCTGCTCAAATTCGCGCACAGCGGTTTCAAGCAGCTCAACGAATTCTTCAAGTGCGCGATGCAAACTGAAGCTTGCGTAGAAATAAAATACCTGCCCGGAGTCAACCTGAATCAAGACCGTTGAAAGACCGGAATGATCAGACATGGAAATTTTTTCAATGCTCGCGAAAGGTGCTTTGAAAACAGGCGCCTGCAAGTCTCTGTCTACCACAATTAATTCATGGGCGTTAAAGGCTACTAGGCTGCGAGAAAACTCACGCCGAGTATTCATGTCAGCGACAAACACTGCTTGGGTTGGCGTGTTTGCGGTCCATACCTCTGAAAGTCGTTGTACTTCGTTTTCAGACGGTGAAAATCCAACGATTTTCAATGAGATTACCCCCTCAGTTCGCGAATTCGCTGATGTTACACCACTATTTCCAGCGACACGGAGTTAACATTGATCGAAAATCCAATCCTAGAAAACAAACCTGCCGGCACTCAGCTTATGACGCAAAAACGCCTTGAAGTACTCCGAACCATGTGGCTTGATGGCCCAAATATCTGGACCTATCGAAGTTGTATCGAGGCGTTGGTGGATATACAGGAACTGGAACAGTTTCCATCCAACTTGCTGCCAGGCTTTTACGAGCGATTAACGGCTTTGCTACCCGGTTTGGTTGACCACCGCTGCGGAATTGGTGAACCAGGCGGTTTTCTGCTGCGCGTGCGCGAGGGCACCTATGCTGCGCACATGCTCGAACACATCGTCATTGAACTACACACCCAGGCCGGGCTTGAGGTCGGTTTCGGCAAAGCCCGAATGACCAGCAAGGACGGTGTTTACAAAATGGTGTTTCGCACCCCCGATCCTGTTGTCGGCATGGCTTACCTGGAGGCCGGTGTGCGGCTGTTACACGCTGCCATTGAGGGCACCGAGTACGACTTGCAGGCCGAACTGAAGGTGATCAAACTTCACTGTGACATGCATGGCCTGGGACCAAGTACCCAACATATTCTAGACGCCGCCTATGAACGGCGCATTCCTATCGTTCGCCTGAACGATGGCAACCTGGTTCAATTGGGCCATGGAAACAAACAACAGCGAATCTGGACAGCTGAAACATCGAAAACATCGGCAATTGCCGAGGGCATTGCCGCTGACAAGGACCTGTGCAAGGAATTGCTGGCCCAATGTGGCGTGCCGGTTCCCGAGGGCGCATTTGCAAAGACAGCCGAACGTGCGTGGGAAATTGCGCAGGAAATCGGCTTGCCCGTGGTGGTTAAACCAGTGGATGGCAACCAGGGCCGCGGGGTTTCACTTGAGCTGGACAAACAGGAAGACATTCAAAAAGCCTGGGCACTGGCTTATGAAGAAAGCTACAGCGGCGTGATTGTAGAGAAATTCATACGGGGTGTGGAGCACCGTGTGCTGGTGGTCAACTACCAAATCGCGGCAGTTTCGCGTGGGGAGCTGGTCAGCGTGAAAGGCGATGGCCAATCTACGCTGCAAAACTTGATCGATCTGCAAATTAATGCCGATCCACGGCGCGGTGAAACAGAAATCACGCCACTTAAAACAATCCGCATTGCCTCAAACCCTGTGGTGACGCTGGAAGTTCAGCGACAAGGCTATCAAGCCGATTCGATCATTCCCCTCGACAAACAGGTCATCATCGAGCGAAACAGCAACGCCTCTGAAGATGTGACCGATTTGATTCACCCTGAAATTGCGCGACTGTGTTGCATGGCTGCGCGTGTTGTTGGGCTGGACGTGGCGGGTATTGACCTGGTGTGTGAGCACATTGACCAGTCCCCCAAAGGGCAATCGCTGGCTGTGGTCGAAGTCAATGCTGGCCCTGGGCTGCTAATGCACATCAAACCCGCCAGGGGGCAGGCACGCAACGTGGGCAAACCCATTATTGAGTCGCTGTTCCCCGGTGATGCGAATGGTCGAATTCCCACCATTTCTTACTCGGGCGGCAAGGAAATCGATGGTTTCGGCCCCGAACTCACCGAAATTCTTGAAGACCAGGGCCACAAAGTAGGCTTGGCCTGCGACCAGGGTTTGGTCATGAACGGTCGCACCATTAACAAAGCACCTTCAGCCAACTGGCAATCGGGTCGAAATTGCCTGATCAACAAGAACCTTGACACACTGGTCATGCAGGTCAAAGCCAGCACAATTTTATCGGAAGGCCTGCCTTTTGACCGATCAAGCCTGGCGGTCATTACCAGCATGGGTTCAATGGATGGGCTGAACGAATGGGACATTCTCACCAAAGAGCAGCACTTCAATGTGATGCGCACGTTGGTGGACCTGGTGCTGGCTAGTGGTCACGCCGTGGTGAATGCCGACGAAGTCAGCCTGTTACCCTTGAAAGACCTGTGCGATGGAAAGGTAATCTGGATCAGCAACAGCGCTGACAATCCAATTGTTACCGAACATGTCAAAAATGGCGGTATGGCAGTGATTTATCAAAGCGAGAACATCCATTTCATGGGTACCCGGGCGGAAGCCGAACAAAGAAGTCCCATACCCCTGAAACAGCCCCCTGTGAATTTGACCAAGGCACTGGCTCTGGCTGCTGCAGGCTGGGCGATGGATGTGCCCCACCACCTGCTGCGCGCCGATCTTCGGCAGCGCTATTGACCCCATGCCGATGCACACAACAGGTTGAAAAATTATGAAAATTGAACGCATTCGCGCCTTGCGCGGCCCCAATTTGTGGAGCAAAAACACCAGCATGGAAGCCTTGGTGTTTTGTGAAGAAAATGAACGCTTGTACGATCGGTTCGCCAACATTGAAATGCGGGTACGCAGCGCCCTGCCCGGCATTGGTTCACTGCGGGCCACCGGGTTCGAACAAAGCAATATTGCACTGGCTCACATTTTAAGCCGTGCCGCCCTGCGCTTTCAGGTTGAGGCGGGCTCGCAGGTCACCTTCGCCCATGTGGCCGACAACATCACCACAGGGTACTTTCGGGTGGTGGTGCAGTACGAAGAAGAAGAATTGGCGCGTGCTGCCTTTGAAGAAGCTCACCAACTTATCCTGGCTGCACTGGCCGGGCAAGACTTCGACGCGAAATCAGCCATTGAACGGTTGAAAGAGGCTTTTGAGGACTGCAAACTTGGACCAAGTACCGGCTCAATTGTCAATGCAGCCTTGCGCCGGGGCATTCCCATTCGCCGCCTGACACAGGGCAGCCTTGTGCAATTGGGCTGGGGCTCAAAAGCACGCAGAATCCAGGCTGCGGAAACAGACACCACCTGCGCCATTTCTGAAGAAATTGCGCAAGACAAGGACCTGACCAAAACCATTTTGTCTGCCGCGGGTATTCCAACCCCCAAAGGCAAGCTGGTCAAGACTTTCGAGGAAGCGCTAGAGGCGTTTCGCGAACTGACCCAAACCACCAAAAAAGGGGTGGTGATCAAGCCCAGCGACGGCAACCAAGGCAAAGGCGTAACCGTCAATATTGTCGATGAAGAACATTTGCGCGTTGCATTTGATGCCGCCAAAAAACACGGCAGTGGTGTACCCATTGTGGAGGAATTCATTCCTGGCCATGACTATCGCTTTCTCGTGGTGGGAGACAAACTGGTGGCCGCAGCACGTCGCGAGCCTCCATCCGTAGTGGGCGACGGCGTCAATTCAATTGCGCAACTCATTGAAATCGAAAACTGTAACCCACTGCGCGGCGAGGGCCACGGCAGTGCGCTGAGCAAACTTCGGCTCGATGAAATCGCAATAGCCCGGATCAAGAAACAGGGTTTCACTGCTGAAGCAGTACCCGGGCAAGGTGTTCGAGTCGTACTGCGCAACAATGCAAACCTGAGTACCGGCGGCAGCGCAACCGATGTCACCGACAACGTACACCCCGCCATGGCAGAAATGGTCATTCAAGCCGCACAACAAATCGGCATTGAAGTGTGCGGCGTTGATGTCGTGTGCGAACGCGTAGATGAATCACTTGAAGCCCAAGGTGGTGGCATTGTGGAATTGAATGCCGCGCCTGGCTTGCGCATGCACCTGGAACCCTCGATTGGCAAGGGCCGCGATGTCGGCGCAGCAGTCATCGATTTGATGTTCAAGAAAGACGAAAACGGTCGAATTCCAGTGGTGGCGGTGACCGGCACCAATGGAAAAACCACCACCGTTCGCCTGATTGAACAAATTTTGCGCTATCACAACCTGCGTGTCGGCTTTACGGGCACCGAGGGTGTTGTCGTGAATGGCCACCTGATTGACACAGGCGATTGCAGTGGCCCGAAAAGTGCCCACAAAGTTTTGGTTCACCCCGAAGCAGATGCTGCGGTGCTTGAATGCGCACGTGGTGGCATGTTGCGTGAAGGCCTGGGCTTTGACATGTGCGACGTGGGCATTGTGACCAACATTGGCGAAGGTGATCACCTTGGCCTGAACTTTATTGACAGCGTGGAAGACCTGGCCTTGCTGAAAAGCGTGTTAGTGCAAAACGTAGCCCCGGAAGGGCTTGCTGTGCTGAATGCCGATGACCGACATGCCGCCAACATGGCCAAGCTGACACCAGGCCGCGTGCTGTTTTTCACCAGCAACCCCGAC
The DNA here is from genome assembly GCF_043511195.1 of Limnobacter sp. Classification (NCBI taxonomy): domain Bacteria; kingdom Pseudomonadati; phylum Pseudomonadota; class Betaproteobacteria; order Burkholderiales; family Burkholderiaceae; genus Limnobacter; species Limnobacter sp. The sequence continues at coordinate 2,400,273 of NZ_CP121330.1, forward strand.
AATCCGATTGTTGCTGCACACAAAGCCAAAGGCCGCCCCGTGATTATTCACGATGGTCGGGTCATCAATATCAGCTATGACGACACCGAGAAAACCATCGACCTGATGGATGTGCCATTGACCAACAACGGTTTGTTCACCTTCCAGGTGCAAAACGTGATGTGCGCTGTTGCTGCAGCATTGGCCCTGAATGTGCCCTTAAACACCATCCGTGCAGCACTGGGCAGTTTTCAGTCAACGCCCGACACAGTCCCTGGTCGCTTTAACTTTTTCAAGCACAAAGGTGGCTCAGTGATTGCCGATTACGGCCACAATCCCGATGCGGTCTCTACTTTGGTGAACACACTGAAAAACATACCTGCGATCAAACGCACGGTGGTGATTAGTGCTGCAGGCGATCGCCGCGACCAGGACATTATCGAACAGGGTCGATTGGTGGGCGGCTTTTTCGATCACATTATTTTGTATGAGGACGCCTGCCAGCGTGGTCGCCCAGACGGTGAAACCCTCGCCCTGCTGCAGCAAGGCATTGCCCAATCCAGCAGCGATAAAAAACGATCGGTGGTGGAGGTGCGCGGTGAATTCAAAGCCATCCAGATGGCACTGGATGAAACCGCAGCGGATCACCTGGTGCTGGTGTTGATCGACCAGGTGAATGAAGCACTGCAGTACCTGCAAAGCAACACAAGCGGCGAGACCGAAGCCACGCGCGCTGCAGTTTAAATACCAAGCCGCTTTAACATGCGGTGAAAATTACCGGAATCGAGCCCCAGTTGTCTGGCGGCTGCGGCTCGATTGTCATCGGTTTGCTTCAGCACCTGCTGAATCAGGTTTCTTGAAAACTCATCCACGGCATCGCGATAATCCATGCCACCCATCGGGGTACTCATTTCAATGTCCGGGTGACGATGAAGCCGAACATGTTCCTGCCCTGCTTCGGTCAATAGGTCCAGGTGCTCAAGCTCCACGGTCACCATGGGGCCGGCTTCATCCCGGCGTGCCTTCAACGCTGCGCGCCCCAATGTGTGCTCAAGTTCTCGCACATTACCCGGCCAGTTGTAACGCTTTAAGGCCGCCTCGCAACCACGACCCAAACGAAGATTTCGCAACCCCAACCGACTGCGGTTTTGTTCCAGAAAATAACCGGCCAGCAACACCACGTCGTCGCCCCGCTCACGCAAAGGCGGAATGTGCAAAGGGTAAGCACACAAACGGTGATACAGATCAGCCCTGAAGCGCCCTGCTTTCACTTCGGCAGACAAATCGCGATTGCTTGCCGCAACAATGCGAACATCAACCCGATGCTCCCTGTCGCTGCCCACACGCTGCACTTGCCCGCTTTGGAGCACCCGAAGCAGCTTGGCTTGCGCAGAGGCACTTAACTCGCCCACCTCATCCAGAAACAAGGTGCCCTCGTTGGCCAATTCAAACTTGCCCTGGCGATCGCGCTCAGCCCCGGAAAACGCACCCTTAACATGACCAAACAACTCGCTTTCAATCAACTGGTCAGGCAAAGCCGCGCAATTAATCACCACCAAGGGCAAATTGGCGCGACTCGACATGGCATGCAGAGCCTGCGCAACCAATTCTTTGCCTACACCGGTTTCGCCATGAATCAGTACTGCCAGCTGACTACTGGCAACGGTCAAAATTTCATGCTTTAGATCGCGAATGGGTTTGCTGTCGCCAATCATTTCCCGGCGAGACAATTGAACGCCCTCCAATGCCTGCAAAGCATTGCCATTGCCCTGACTCAGCTTCAAGTTGGTCAAGGTTCGCTCGTTCAATTCAGCCAAATGCACCACAGCCTCGCCCAAGCGGGCGAACATGGCCATGGCCCGCTCAACCTTGACGTCGAACACCCCTGCCTTCAAAGAATCAAGGGTAATCGCACCCCACAACTTGCCATTGACATGCAGGGCACAACCCATGCAGTCGTGCACAGTCAAATCCCCCGCATGCACCCCTTCCAGCAGACCATCGTAGGGATCAGGCAGCGTGGACTTGTTTGGAAAATGAGTGACCCCCCGGTAAGTGACAATCGCATTTAAGCGGGGATGCTCATTCAATTCAAAGCGGCGCCCCAGGCTATCCGGCGTCAAACCCCGAACGACCAATGGCTTTAAGGCCGAGCCTTCCTTTTTTAGCAAGGCACACGCGTTGCCCGGCAATGCCGCTGCCAATGAATTCACATAACGTGCATACCGGGTCTGCGGATCCAGGTCAGCGCCCAAGTCCTCGATCACCGCCATCACAAAACTGGACATTTCCATATATTGTCACTTTAACAATTATTGTGTTATTAACAATAATATCACATTGTTTTTAGCACAATCTTTTGAAATATTTAACAAATCCATAATTATCAATTAATTATATTAATCAATAGCTTAAAAAAATTTTAACGTCTGGCATGGATCTTGATAGTACTTGTCACCGAGAAGCATGTGTCAATTTACAATCACGCGAAAAAGGAACATCAACATGTCAGTGAGCACCGAACAAAAACAATGGATCAAGGCAACCATTCCCGCACTTGAACAGGGCGGCGAGGCCTTGACCACGCACTTTTACAAACTGATGTTCAGCAAATACCCGGTTACAGCCACTTTTTTCAATCCGGCTCACCAGCAAAAAGGCACCCAACCGCGTGCACTGGCCAATGCGGTACTGGCTTATGCAAAGCACATTGATAACCCAGCCGTGCTGATGGGTGCGGTTACCCTGATCGTGAACAAACACGTGGCACTGGGCGTTAAGGCCGAGCACTATCCTATCGTGGGCGAATGCCTGCTGCAGGCCATGAAAGAAGTACTGGGTGCAGCAGCCACCCCCGAAATTATCGACGCCTGGGCAGCTGCATACGGCCAACTGGCCGATATTTTAATTAATGCAGAAGCCAACCTGTATGCCAAACAAGCCATGTCCGCTGGAGGGTGGGAGGGGCAACGCGCTTTCAGAATTGCCGCGAAAGAGCAAGAAAGCGAACTGGTCACATCTTTTTACCTGAAACCTGTGGACGGCAAAGAGATCATGACCTTCAAGCCAGGGCAATACATTACCCTGCACTTGAATATCAATGACACAAGCATCATGCGCAACTATTCCCTGTCTGACTCACCCAATGGGGAGCACTACCGAATCTCGGTAAAACGCGAAGAAGGTGGCATGGTGTCCAACCACCTTCACAATGAATTTGCTGTGGGCGACACCGTGCAACTCAGCCCGCCCTGTGGCGAGTTTGTACTCGACGACAGCAAAGACCCACTGGTGTTGATTACCGCAGGCGTGGGGCTGACACCCGCCATTGCCATGCTCAAAGCTGTTGCCGGCCAGCGCGAGATTCGATTCATTCATGCCTGCAAGAACGTAGCGCAGCACTCATTCAAGAATTTGACTGAGCAACTGAAGGCTCAACACAGCAATATCACTACCGAGTATGTTTATGAAAATCAGCATGGCTTGATCAAAGCCCAAACCATTGAAAACAACCTGCCCAACAATGCACAGGTTTACTTTTTGGGACCAGTTGGTTTCATGGGTGCAGTGAAAAGCATGCTCGGGAAACTGGGCGTGCCTGCCGACCGTCAGCATTTTGAGTTTTTCGGCCCTGCGCAAGCCATTTGATTGATTTCAGGAACTAAGCCGACAAGCCTTTGGCTTTGCCAGAGGCTTGAGCCTGCACAAACTCCAGCAACTCATCAATTTGAAACGATTTGTCGAAAAAAGCCTTGGCACCAAGGCTTAAGCACCGGTGCCGTATGACCAAATTGGAGTAGTTGGAAAACACCACAATATTAACCGGGTGCGGATTCATCTCCAGACTTTGCTGGAGGTTCTTCAACACACCCAGCCCGGTACCTGATTCCAATTCCAAATCAACGATTGCCAAATCAGCGCATTCATTCCGTATTGTCGCAAGTGCCGCTTCCTCGGACTCCACACTTGCAATAACCTGCACACTGGGAATTTCACACAGCATCGCCTGCAACATGGTCTGCAACTCGATCGAGTCTTCAACCACCAGCACACGCAAGGGGAGCTGATCCATACAGTTTTGTTTCATGGCAGACACCTGAAACGCCCCGCCAGCGAGAAGGCCGGCGAGGCATCATGACAGCCCGTTAAGACTTGGGCTTCAACTCAATCAAATTGGAGACAGCTTTCACGCCCTCCACCTGCTTGGCCAACGCTTCGGCACGATCAATCTCGGCCTCGGTTTTGGCTTCGCCTGACAACACCACCACGCCTTGCTTGGTTTCCACATGAACACGCAAAGCGCTTACTGTTTTGTCCTCAGCGTGTTTTGCTTTCACCTTGGTGGTAATGGTGGCATCGTCCACATACTGCCCTACCGCTTTCAAGGGCTCTTTACCCTGCTCTGCGGCATAGACTGGGCTCAACGCAGACAAAGCAATACCAGAAGCAATCAAAGTTTGTGTGATCAATGTTTTCATAGTTGTACTCCTTCAAAGTGTTTGAACTGACTACTTTCAAGAAATCAAGATCAAAGGTATGTATTGATCAGGCTTCATGCGTTCAATACTACTGAGGGGCAAAACTGAGATCTGTCCGACAAGGACGATTCAATTGTAGGAATAGTCTGGCCTCAATGATTTACAACCCCAAAAGGAATACACAGATGATTCGATTGGCCATTGTTGATGATCATGCCATTGTGCGCGCTGGCTTTCGCGAAATGCTGAATGAAGAATTGGGAATGTCCATTCAGTTCGAAGCCGCATGCGCCGAAGAAGCAAAAACATTGCTTGGACAACACCCCTGCGACGTACTCATGCTCGACTTGTCGCTGCCTGATCAAAACGGCATCGACCTGCTTCGAACCGTGAAACAACGCCACGATGAAACACAGGTATTAATTATTAGCAGCTTTTCGGAAGACCGGTACGCCCTGCCAATGATTCGCAGTGGCGCAAGCGGCTATTTGTGCAAGGACTGCGATCGCAACGACCTGATCAATGCAATACACACCGTTGCACAGGGTCGCCGCTACATTTCTGCCAACACGGCTGAACTGCTTGCCCGTGAAGTGATGGGAGAAGCAGAAAAAACCGCTCATGAACAATTGTCGGAGCGCGAAATGCAGGTGTTCATTCGACTGGCGAAAGGCGAAAGCGTGTCACAGATCGCCGAGGCACTTCATCTTAGTGTGAAAACAGTCAGCACCTATCGGTCCAGGTTGCTTGAGAAACTGAGTGTTGGCAGCAATGCCGAACTTGCGACTTATGCCCACCAGCATGGATTAATCTTTGCCTGAATACATGCTTTGGATCATGGGTAGATGTACTTTGATCCGGGTTCCTTGACCCGGGCTCGAGCTTAACAGCAACTTTCCATTGAACATTTGGGCACGGTGTTTCATTCCGGCAATGCCGTGACCATGCAATTCAATGTCTTGGGTATCAAATCCAACACCGTTGTCTCGAATACTCAGGCACACCTCACCCGCCTCCTCACTCAAACTCAGCCACACCTGGCTGGCCTTCGCGTATTTTCGAATGTTGTTCAGCGACTCTTGTGCCACGCGAAACAATGCCAAAGACTGTTCAGCATTCAGATTCAATTCACGATCCGGGAAACTCATTTCAATCGGCAAATCAATTTCAAATTGCTGCCCAAGTGAGCGCAGTGCCTCGACCAACCCCAAACCTTTCAGCAAGGGGGGTTGTAAATCGTCCACCAAGCGGCGCGTCAGCGTAATGGTGCTGCCTATATTCTCGATCAAACGCAATAAGCGCTCTTGCACATCGTCTGCCAATTGCCCGCCTAGCGAACGGCGTAGCCAGCCAGCGTCCATTTTTGCCGCAGTCAGTGCAGACCCCATTTCATCGTGCAACTCACGGGCAATGTGCTGGCGCTCCTCCTCTTGTGCAGTGGTCAGGTTGCTGGCCAGGTTAGTCAACTCCAGTGTGCGCGCCGACACCTTCGCTTCAAGGCGACTGTTTTCGGTTTTCAACAGCTCCTGAATGCGGGCCCGCAGGGCCACCTGCCTTTGCTGCACCACAAACAAACCAACAATCAACAACAGGGACGCAATACCCAAGGCATAGCCCACATACTGAATTTTGTCGGCTCTTGCCAAATACATGTTCTCAAGGTCCTGATGAGCCTTTTCCCGCCGCGCTTTCAGTATCGCGAGTCGAACACGAATTTGGTCCATCAGTTGTTTGCCAAGTTCCCCGTGCTCCTCCGACAAAGCCACTGGTGCCTTGCCTTGGCTCAACATTTCACCCAGATACTGAAACTTCGCCTCAACCAGGCGCTTCAAAGCCTGCAAGTCTGCATGATCATCTGAACCTGGTGGAATATCAAAATTCATGGAAGCCATCAACGGCTCCAGTCGGGCTGCGGTGCTGCGGTAGGGCTCAAGATAAACGTCGTTGCGCATCAGCAGGAACGACAAGGCACTGGCCTCGGCATCCACCAGCAAAACCCACAACTGATCAAGGCGATCAATTCTTTTTTGATTGATTTCGGCCATCGCCATCACCTCGGCATTCATTCTGGAATGGGTGTAGGTGATGCCCAACAAGGCCAGCACCATGGCGCAACCAAAGATGAAAAGCCAATAGGGACGACCATGCCGAATCTGGCTTCGCACGGATCGAATTGACGAGTGAACAGAATTATTCAAACAGACCTTTAAAGACGCACAAAGGCCACTTCTCAGGTGGCCCGGCTTTGATTCAACCCAAGCGTTTCAAATAACTACGGCCTGGATTTAATCAAGTTCACGACAAAAGTAATTGCCGCAAGCACAATGAAAATGAAAAACAATACTTTTGCAATTTCCACCGCACCGGCCGCAATACCACCAAATCCAAACAAAGCAGCGATTAATGCAATTACAAAAAACACAACTGCGTAGTGCAACATGATCAACTCCTTGGGGGTTTAATTGGTTGACGCTTTACAGTAAACGCCTTAAGTGGAAAAGTAGGTCAGCTTTTGCCGAAGAAGTTGTGAGCAATGTCCTACAAGCCGGTAAAACACGCCTCTATTTTCTGGTTTGCCGCCTGAAGAATAGGTTAAATTAAATACAGATCATCCCGTAACAAAAGGATCATCGTGATTCTTGTCATCGCAAACCCGAAAGCTGGCTATCTCAAAACACGCAATTCCAGCGGCAGCCTTGCGGACATTCACCGCATTCTGGGCAATGCCGGACATGTGGCATTGACTCAAAATGCACAAGAACTAGAACAGGCCCTACTTGCCTACCAAAGCAGTCCACCCACTGTAATTGTGCCTTTTGGTGGGGATGGCACCGTGTCTGCGGTTTTGGGTGCAGCGGCCAAAGTGTGGGGTGAACGGGTGATTCCGCCAATTTTTCCCTTGCATGCAGGCACCATGAACATGATCGCTTGGGACGTGTATCCAAAAACAGCGCCGCTAAAAGCACTGCGCTGGTTGGTTGAACACCAGGCAAACGCCCTTTTACACAGCACACCGCGCTACCCCGTTAAAACCTCGGGCGAACAGTACGGATTTGTATTTGGTTTCGGCGTCACGGTGAACTTCATGCACGCCTATTACAGCCTGGGCAGTGGCCCTGTTGCTGCCGCCAAACTCTTGGCCAAAATTGCCTGGGGAATTATTCGCCAAAGCGAATTTGTAGACAGGCTTTTTTCAACAGTTAAAGGGCAGCAAATCCGCAACGGCGCAGCGCCACAGCAATTTGCCTGGCAGGCCTGCCTTGCGCTGAGCATTCAGTGTTTGCCACTTCGATTTCGTGTATCCACCAGCGGCGGGCCACAGGCCCAACAAGACATGTGCCTGATCGCAGGCGTACCCAACAAACTTGCGCTTGTGTTGAACCTGTTGAGAATCTGGTTCGGGACCATGCCAGCCAGCGTCGGCGTCGAGCGCAGCACCATTTCCAGCATTGAATTTCAGTTTGACGCGCCAACAGCATGGCAACTCGACGGCGATGTGCACCCGCCTGTGAATTCAATTCAGATCAGCAGTGCCCCTGCTGTTCAATTTGTGGCCATGGAATAAAAAAAGGGATCCCAAGCGGGATCCCTTTTTCATTCTGGCGGAGACGAGAGGATTTGAACCTCCGATACCCTTTTGGGGTATGCTCCCTTAGCAGGGGAGTGCCTTCGACCACTCGGCCACGTCTCCAGAAGGCCGAATTATACACGGTTTCGGCCAAAATGTTGAATGCAGGCGCAAATCGCTTTCAAGCAAATTACGCCGTATTCAAACAACTCAAACTTCAGTTCAAGCCGCTTCTTTTTCAAGGCCAAAAGCCTTGTGAAGTGCACGAACCGCCAACTCCATGTACTTGTCATCGATCAACACCGACACCTTGATTTCCGAAGTAGAAATCATCTGGATGTTAATGCCCTCTTCTGACAAGGTTTTGAACATCAAGCTGGCCACGCCAACATGCGAGCGCATGCCAATGCCCACAACCGACACCTTGCACACATTCGTGTCGCCGGCCACTTCACGTGCACCCACGCTGCCTTGAATCTTGTTCTTCAACAAGTCCATGGTTTTGTTGAATTCATTGCGGTGTACGGTGAAGGTGAAATCGGTGGTGCCATCCGAACCCTGGTTCTGAATGATCATGTCCACATCGATATTGGCCTCAGCAACCTGACCCAGAATTTGGTAAGCCACACCGGGCTTGTCGGGCACGCCACGAATGGTCACTTTTGCTTCATCACGGTTGAAAGCGATACCGGAAACAACGGCCTGTTCCATATGTTCATCATCCTCAAAAGTAATCAGCGTGCCGGAAACCTTTTCTTCGTCCAGCGACATCATTGGATCGGTCAGGCTGGAAAGCACTCGGGTAGGCACACGGTACTTGCCGGCAAATTCCACTGAACGAATTTGCAGAACCTTGGAGCCCAAAGAGGCCATTTCCAGCATTTCTTCAAAAGACACCACACGCATGCGGCGCGCCTCAGGCACCACACGGGGGTCGGTGGTGTACACACCATCGACATCGGTGTAAATCAGGCACTCTGCCGCACCCATGGCTGCAGCAATGGCCACAGCCGACGTGTCTGAGCCACCACGGCCCAACGTGGTTTGGTTACCGGCATCATCAATACCCTGAAAGCCCGTGATGATCACAACCTTCCCGGCATTCAATGCCGCTTTCACGCGTGTGTCATCAATCGACTCAATGCGTGCCTTGGTGTGGCTGCTGTCGGTTTTGATGGGCACTTGCCAACCAGAGAAACTGATTGCATCCAGACCCTCTGCTTTCAAAGCCATGGCCAACAAAGCCACAGACGCCTGCTCACCAGTGCAACACAGCATGTCGAGTTCACGGGGATCAGGCTCAGCCTGAATTTCCTTGGCCAGGCCAATCAAGCGGTTGGTTTCGCCAGACATAGCCGACGGCACAACCACCATTTGAAAACCTGCGCGGTGCCATTTGGCGACACGCTTGGCTACATTCTTGATACGTTCTGTGGACCCCATGGAGGTGCCACCGTATTTATGTACTATCAGTGACATAGTCAGATCGCCCTGCACAAATAAAAAGCGCGAACCATTTCGCGCTTTTAAATCAATCAGTTGAATATTTTACCTGAAATTCCCGCTGCACTTATTGATTCGCGGAATAACCCAGGTTCATTTGCAAGCCTGCCGACTCCAGCACCTCCGGGTGCTTGCGCATGTACTCAAGCCGATCCAGATACTCTGTGGTGACGTCGCCGGTGATGTACGAGCCATCAAAACAACTTGCGTCAAAGGTTTGAATTTTGGGATTCAAATCACGCACAGCGCGTTTCATGTCGGCGATGTCTTGATAAAACAAGGCATCGGCACCAATCTCCGCACAAATTTCCTCATCGGTCCGGCCCGACGCAATCAGTTCATCACGCGTGGGCATGTCGATACCGTAAACGTTGGGGAAACGCACAGGGGGCGCAGCCGAAGCAAAAATCACCTTCTTGGCACCCGCTTCACGGGCCATTTGTACAATCTCGCGGCTTGTGGTGCCGCGCACAATCGAATCATCCACCAAAAGCACGGTTTTGCCTTTGAACTCAACGGAAATTGCGTTCAACTTCTGGCGCACGCTTTTCTTGCGAACCGCCTGGCCGGGCATGATAAAGGTACGACCGATATAGCGGTTCTTGATAAACCCTTCCCGGTAAGGCACACCCAATTGATTCGCCAACTCCAAAGCTGCGGGGCGGCTTGAATCAGGAATGGGCATGACTACATCAATTTCACCGGCAGGCATGCCTTTGCGAATTTGATCGGCCAGGTATTCACCCATTTTCACTCGGGCTTCGTACACGCTAATGCCGTCCATCACTGAATCGGGGCGCGCCAAATACACATACTCAAAAATACAGGGGTTCAGTGACGATTTCTCGGCACACTGCTGCGCATGAAGCTTGCCGTCGAGATCTACGAATACGGCCTCGCCCGGATCAATGTCGCGCACAAACTCAAAACCCATACCGACCAGCGCCACAGATTCCGATGCAAACATGTACTCGGTGCCCTGCTCTGTTTCAGCCTTGCCCAAAGCCAGCGGGCGAATACCAAACGGGTCACGGAAGGCCAGCAAACCGTAGCCTGCAATTTGAGCCACACAGGCATAGGCACCACGCGCACGGGCATGAACGCCAGCAACAGCACGGAAAATAGTGACTGGATCAAGCGAGTAGCCCGATGCATTCGATTGAAGCTCGTGGGCCAGTACATTCAACAGCACTTCGGAATCGGAATTTGTATTGATGTGGCGACGATCGTTCTTGAACAGCTCGGCTTTCAAACGCTCGCTGTTGGTCAAGTTGCCGTTGTGGGCCAACACCAAACCATAAGGCGCATTCACATAGAAAGGCTGTGCTTCATCGGAGCTGGCTGCAGAACCCGCAGTGGGGTAACGCACATGACCAATGCCCATATTGCCAGGCAATGACCGCATATTGCGGGTGCGGAATACATTGCGCACCAAGCCGTTACCTTTGGACATCGAGAACGAATTGCTGTGCGCCGTGGCAATACCTGCGGCATCTTGACCGCGGTGTTGCAACAACAGCAAGCTGTCGTAAAGAATTTGATTAACAGGAGAAAAACCGGCAATACCGACAATCCCGCACATTGAAAGCTCCTAGTAGCGCACCCATTTGCCCACACTTTCAGGCAAATGCGGCTTGATTTCTCTCATCGCATCTACCGCCAAGGGGGACAACATGGCGTTTCGCCAAAATGGCTGTTCCGGAAGCGAGGTAAACCCAGCCCCAGTAACCAGCACCAACACAATAAATAAACCACGCGCGAAGCCGAACGTAGCACCCAGGCCACGGTCCGCAAAACCCAAACCTGCTGCAGCAACAATTTTGCCCAACAGTGAAATCAGAATGGCACCCACCAACATGGTTGCAAAAAACGCAGCAGCGCAGCCAATAAGGGCTTTCATGGGGGGGCTCAGCGATTCCGCCCAGTCCATGTACACCGCCAAATCCGCGCCATAGCGGTTTGCAACCCAGAAAGCCAACACCCAGTTGGCCAGGGAAAGCACTTCTTTGACCATGCCCCTGAACACACCCAAAATGACCGACAGCACCACCACGGCAATGACGATGTAATCAAATATCGTCACTGCACCACTCTCCCGGAGGAGTAACCAGCAGCAGCCAGCTTGGCCTTGGTTTCATCCGCCTTGGTTTGACCCGCGATTGGGCCAACCCTGACCCGGTACACGGTGCCGTCGGCAGTGCTGGTGGACTCCACCTTGGCAGGAAAACCCTTGCCACTCAATTCTTTGCTCAATGCATCCGCACGAAGCTTGTCGCTGACCGCTGTCACCTGCACCCAAAACACCTCGGCTTTGGCAAAAGCCGCGATGGGGTCCTCAACCTTAGGTTCCACCTTAGGTTCCACTTTGGCCTCTGGCTTAGGTTCCACCTTAGGCTCTACCTTAGGTTCCACCTTTGGTGTTGGCTTTGGCGCTGCCTTGGGCTCGGATATGACGGGGGGTGGCTCTACAGCGGGTGCAACGGGCGCAATGGCCACGGCTTGCTCCTGAGTAGACTGAGGTGCTTCTATTTTGGGTGACTCGGGTACCTGGGCAGCTTGCGCAGGAATTTCAGCTGAGGGACGATCAGGTACCACCAGCTCAACGTCGCTGCTGGTTTGGGAAGGTTCATTTTCCACCAACGCGGGAACGATGATAATGGCCGCCAGAAAAAGTGCTATGGAGCCTACCAATCGCCTTCTTGATCTGCGTTTTAACTCATCAACTGGATCGTTGTTGACTTTGTTCCTGGCAGTAGAACGCGAATTTGAACTCACCTGCACTCCTGAAAAAAATTAACCGGGACGTTTTCGAAGCGCTTCTTTGGCTTGCATGGCTTGCGCCACAACCAGGAAGGATCCAAAAAACAGAATTCTATCATTGGGCGGCACTGCAGAAGTGACCACCGCATACGCTTGACTCACACTCTCGTAGCTCTGCACACTTTTTTCAGGTGGCTACTTCGCAATACCGCCTTTGGCCAATGCCTGGGAATTGGCCACCCAGTCAAAAGCCGCTGAATCCACACCAGCCAGTTCAAGCTGCTGCTTCAACTGCGCAGTGCTGCGACCACGATCGCCTTGCAGCGGCACCAAATGCCAATGGTCGACCCTGTCTTTCAACGCTTTGACCACCTCCACTGCATCTTTATCGGCCAGCATCCCGAAAATACAATGGGTGTAGGGGAAAAAACCCATGTTGTCGAGGCTTTCACGCAAATGCGCAGCTGCATGCGGATTGTGTCCAACGTCTAAAACAACAGTGGGTTGACCCGGCAACACTTGAAAACGCCCCGGCCATTCCACCAAAAGAAACCCCTGACGAATGGATTGCGCTGGAACCGGCAAGCGATCGCGAACCGACTCAAGCGCAGCCAGCGCAGCCGAGGCATTCAACAATTGATTGGTGCCACGCAATGCTGGATAAGCCAAAGCGGCACGGCGCATGCTGCGGCCACCATAGGCCCACTGCTGCTTGTCCCCGCCGTAGTTGTAATCGCGGGCAAACAACCACAAATCAGCACCGATTGCGTTGGCGTGGTCAATCACGCTTTGGGGCGGTTTGGGGTCGCCCACAATCGCGGGTTTGCCGGCACGGAAAATTCCCGCCTTCTCGCGACCAATGCTTTCGCGGTCTGGCCCCAGAAAGGCTTGGTGATCAATGTCAACGCTGGTACATATCGCGCAATCCGCATCAAAAATATTGACCGCATCAAGGCGCCCGCCCAAGCCCACTTCCAGAATTACAGCATCCAGCTCAAGGCGAGAAAACACCAGGGCGACCGCGAGCGTGGTGAATTCAAAGTAAGTCAGGGAAATGCCGGTTGCCGTGCGAGCCAGCTCCACCTGCTCAAAGGCTGAAATCAACTCGGGCTCAGCCACCTCTTGCCCATCGATTCGTGCCCGCTCGGTAAAGCGAATCAGGTGGGGCGAAGTGTACATGCCCACCTTGTAACCCGCCTGAATCAGAATACTTTCCAACATGGCACAAGTGGACCCTTTGCCATTGGTCCCCGCCACGGTGAACACGACCCCGTTCAACACAAAACCCATGTGCTGCTGAACCACCTTCAGGCGGTCCAGACCCATGTCGATCGGCTTGCTGTGTATCAATTCCAGATAGGCGAGCCACTCGGTAAGCGTGGCGTTGGCTGCTGGTTTTGCGGGTTTCTGTTCGGGTACTGCTTGAGTCATAAGTGTTCAGGCGGCCTGATCAATCTGTTTTTTCAACAACAGCGCCAAAAGGCTGGCCAAGGTTTTTTTCATTTCACGGCGATCCACGATGCAGTCTACTGCACCCTTTTCCATCAGGAATTCAGCGCGCTGAAAACCTTCCGGTAGTGTTTGGCGCACAGTTTGTTCAATCACGCGGGGCCCGGCAAAACCGATCAACGCTTTGGGTTCTGCAACCACCACATCGCCGAGAAAGGCGAAGCTTGCCGACACGCCACCCATGGTTGGGTCGGTCAACACGGAAATGTAAGGGAGTTTGGCTTGGCTAAGTTTGGCCAACATGGCTGAGGTTTTCGCCATTTGCATGAGCGAACCCAAACCTTCTTGCATGCGGGCACCACCAGAAGCAGCAATGCTGATGAACGGCACATTGGCATCTAGCGCAGCCTGTACGCCACGGCAGAAGCGCTCACCGACCACCGAACCCATCGAGCCGCCCATGAAATCAAATTCAAAGCAGGCAATCACCACCTCCATGCCGTTCATGGTGCCTTTCTGCACCACCAGGGCATCGGTTTCACTGGTAGATTCCTTGGCTTCATTCAAACGCGCTGTGTAGCTTTTGCTGTCCTTGAATTTCAAGGTGTCCATGGGCAGCACTTCCTGACCAATTTCCACACGCTCATCGTTGTCGAACAACAAATTCAAACGCTCACGCGAACCAATGCGCATGTGGTAGGTGCACGAGGGACACACCATGGCGTTGCTCACCAAGTCGTTTTGGTACAGCACCGCATCACAGCTTTTGCACTTCGCCCAAATGCCTTCCGGCACGCTTTTTTTGGCAGAGTCGCCGGGAGTTTTCGACGAAATGCGTGGTGGAATAATTTTGTCAAACCAACTCATACACTTTCCCTTGCTGAGGTATTTTTATTTTGAGCCGAACTTTGAATCAAGCGCGGCACGAATCGGGGCAATAAACTTGCCCGCCAAAGCGGCGGCCTCTTGTGGGCTGCCTGCTTCCAGAGTTTGTATCAAGGCTGAACCAATCACCACTGCATCGGCAGACTCGGCCACGCGGCATGCTGATTCAGCATCGCGAATGCCAAAGCCAACGCCCACAGGCACGTTGGTGAATTTGTGGATGATAGGCAATTTGGAGCTGACTTCAGCCGCATTCAGATTCTGCGCACCCGTCACACCCTTCAGTGAGACGTAATACACATAACCACTTGCCACTTTGGCCACTTTTTCAATGCGTTCATCCGACGAAGTGGGTGCCAGCAAAAAAATCGGATCCAGTTCAGCTGCCCGAAGAAACTTGGAGAACTCGATCGATTCTTCTGGTGGATAATCCACCACAAGCACACCGTCTACCCCAGCCTTTTTGGCTTCAGCCACATACTTTTCAACACCCATGCGTTCGATGGGGTTCGCATAACCCATCAACACAATGGGTGTGTGTTGGTTGGTTTGGCGAAACTCGGCCACGTAATCAAGAATTTTGCGTGAAGTAACGCCTTTTTCCAAGGCACGCTCGCTGGAACGCTGAATCACAGGGCCATCGGCCATGGGGTCAGAAAAAGGTACACCCAACTCAATAACGTCAGAACCTGCGTTGGCCAAGGCATGCAACATGGCCACGGTTTGACCAGGATCAGGATCACCACCGGTGACAAAGGGAATTAAACCCTTGCGCCCTTCTTCTTTTAACTTCGCGAAAACTGCTTTGATTCTTGACATGGTGTGTTGTAAAAATTATTTCTTGTTGCAGGCCATTTCTGCGCCTGTTTTGCAATCGGGGTGGCAGTAAAACTCGGCACCACTCAGGCGCGCCACGGTGTGCATATCTTTGTCGCCGCGGCCTGACAAATTCACCAGAATCACCTGGTCTTTCGGCAGGGTTTTGGCCAGTTTGGCAGCATGGGCAAGTGCGTGGCTGCTTTCCAGCGCGGGAATAATACCTTCAATGCGGCAGCACTGGTGGAAAGCCTCCAAGGCTTCTGCATCGGTAATTCGCACGTATTCTGCTCGGCCAGAATCTTTCAACCATGCATGTTCAGGACCCACGCCGGGCTAATCCAGACCAGCAGACACGGAATGAGTTTCAATAATTTGGCCGTCGTCACTTTGCAGCAAATAGGTGCGATTACCATGCAACACACCAGGTGTGCCAGCACTCAGTGATGCGGCATGCTTGCCGGTTTCAATGCCCTCGCCAGCAGCCTCAACACCCACCAGTTTCACACCATCCACGTTCAAGTAAGGGTGAAAAATACCCATGGCGTTTGACCCGCCACCCACACAAGCCAGTACGTAATCAGGCTGCTTGCCCACCATGGCTGGCATTTGCTGAATGCATTCGCTACCAATCACGCTTTGAAAATCACGAACCAACATGGGATAAGGATGCGGACCGGCCACTGTGCCAATGATGTAAAACGTGTCTTCCACGTTGGTAACCCAGTCGCGCATGGCTTCGTTCAATGCGTCTTTCAGGGTTTTGGAGCCTGAAGTAACCGGAATAACTTCAGCACCCAGCAACTTCATGCGAAACACGTTCTGTGCCTGTCGGGCTACATCTTCTTGCCCCATGTACACCACACACTTCATGCCGTAACGCGCTGCCACGGTGGCAGTGGCCACACCGTGCTGACCCGCGCCAGTCTCGGCGATTACGCGGGGCTTGCCCATGCGCTTAGCCAACATGGCCTGCCCAATGCAGTTGTTTACCTTGTGCGCACCCGTGTGGTTCAGGTCTTCGCGCTTGAAATAAATTTGCGCACCGCCAACCAGATCAGACCAGCGCTTGGCGTGGTAAATGGGGCTGGGGCGACCTACAAAATACTTCAACTCACTTTCAAATTCTGCCAAAAACTCTGGATCGTTTTGATAATGTGCGTAAACGCTTTTGAGTTCTTCAAGGGCGTGAACCAGGGTTTCAGATACGAAGGTGCCGCCGTAGGGGCCGAAATGGCCTGTAGCGTCTGGAAATTCATAGGGTTTGTTCATGATGCTGCTCTATCTGGGTTCACTTACAACAGCCCTGCATCGGCCTTCTGGACCGCTTTGCAGAACGTTTCAATTTTCTCGATACTCTTTACGCCACGCGTTGACTCAATCCCGCTGGACACATCGACGCCGTAAGGCCTCAGGCCATGAATGGCTTGTTCAACGTTGCTTGCATCCAACCCTCCGGATAATACCAAAGCCTGCTTCAGTTCATCCGCTTTGGGCAGCAAAGACCAGTCAAAAGTATGCCCTGTTCCACCATACGCCTCGCTCCACGAATCGACAAGGAGCGCCTGCGCTGAATGAAACCGGCTGCTCTCCAGCCTCAAATCCACTCCCGCTTTCATTCGAATCGCTTTGAGATAGGGTCGCTGAAAGCTGCCGCAAAATTCCGGGCTTTCATCACCGTGAAACTGCAACAGCACGTTGGGAATTTCAACAATCACAGAATTCACGAAATCAGCTTGCGGATTCACAAACAAGGCAACTGGCGTTTGCCAGGCACCCAAACAACGGGCAAGCTGGCCTGCCTGCTGCACCTCGACATGGCGTGGAGAGGGCGGATAAAACACAAACCCCACCGCATCAGCCCCAGCCCGAGTGGCCGCACGCACCGTGTCTTCGGTTTGAAAGCCGCACAATTTGATTCGGGTTCTCATGCAAACAATTCCTGTATTCCGTATTGCGCAGGGTATTCAATATTCCACAAGCTTAAACCTTGCGCGGGGTAAGTTTTAGCAGCAAGGCTTCTATTTTTGGATTCAAGAACCTCTTGCAGCCAACCCTCAGCTTGCCGGTGCAAACCCACTTCCATCAGGCTGCCCATCAAATTTCTAACCATGTGGTGCAAAAATGCATTGCCGTGAATTTCAAAATAACTGTGATCACTGGCTTCAATCAGGTTTAGGGCGTGCAAAGTGCGCACCGGGCTGGCTGCCTGGCATTGGGAAGCCCTGAAAGCGCTGAAATCATGGGTACCCAACAAACAGGCACTGGCATTTCGCATGGCTTGCAAATCAAGGGGGTAATGCACCCAGGTCATGAAGCGCTTGAACGGATCGCGAACAGGAGCGCTGTAAAAATAATAGCGATAGGTGCGGGACACTGCACTGAAACGTGCATGAAAACTGGAATCAATCTGCTTGGCGCCTTGAACCGAAATGGATGGCGGCAAGCTGTTATTGACGCCTTTTACCCAAGCGGTCAGTGGTCGGTCGGCCACGGTATCAAAATGCACCACCTGCTGACGGGCATGCACACCCGTGTCGGTTCGGCCTGCACAGGTTAATGCAACTGGTTCTTGGGCAATGGCCTGTATGGCTTTGGTCAAGTAGTCTTGAACGGTGCGGCCATGCGGTTGGGTTTGCCAACCTTCAAACTCATGACCGTCATAGCTCAGGCCCAAGGCCACTCTGTTCATTTAGTTCAACGTGGCCAAAAGCGCCTTGGCCTTGCGAACCTGATCAGCATCGCCCTTTTTCACGATTTCGTTCAACAACTCTTTGGCACCGTCTGCGTCACCAATTTCAACATAAGCGCCCGCCAAGTCCAACTTGGTGGCCACTTCCTGCCAGGTGGCATCGTCCACTTTGGGGTCTGGAACATCCACATCCAGATCAACCAGCGATTTATCAGCTGCCTCTTCAGGCACATCGTCAAGCGCAGCTGCGGTTGCGGAATCCGTGTTATCAGGGTCTTCCGGATCGCCCACCAAATCGTCAAAGGCTGCATCAATTTCACGCACACCCTCTTCCTGCGGCGTGGGTTGCTTGCGCAATTCGTCGAGTTCTTCCTGCGCAGCCAAAGTGCCCTTCTCGATTTCATCCAGATCGTCCAGAATCGAACCCGATTTGGCTTGAACCACATCTTCTTCCGGGAAATCCAGCGTGACTTCGCTGTCCAGCGATTCTTTGTGTTGCTGCGCCTCATCTGACGCTTCGTTCAACTCAGGAATATCTGCAGCAGCAGACTCAGCCGCCACCTCGCTGGAAGCAGCACGCAGTTGTGTTGTTTCCTCTGTGTCAGCTTGCTTGAGTCGATCATTGAGCACTTCATCCAGATCAAAGTCAGAATTCTCAGCCTGATTCAAACTGTTTTCACGTTCAGCCGCAATTCCTGCGCTGGCGGCCGCAATCGCTTCGTCAAACTCATTCACTTCGCTGAAAGAGGATTCATCCTCAGTATCCAGCTCCTCTTCCTGATTCTCGGCTTTGTTCTTGCGGGCACGGGCAATCAGCAGCAAAACAAGCAGTACCGCCAAACCACCTGCACCTGCCAAAATCCAGGGCAGCCAGTCAAAAGGCGTGTCTTCTACCGGGGGCTGCGCTACAGGCGCCTGCACGCCTTCCGTGGGCTCCGGGACCTGATCAGCAACAGGCGCGTCGTCAGTTGCCTCGGTGCCACCATCTCCCAGTGTTTCCGAAGGCACATCGACAGCAGCGGGTTCAGCGGCATCAAGCTGCCCGGCCTCATTCGCTGTTTCAGCTGGCACGGTGGGTTCAGCGCCCAAATCTTTCTGCATGTCGAGCAAACGTTGCAAGTCGCTTACGTTTTTCTCGAGCAGGGCAATTCGCTCGTTGGCCTCAGCAAGCGCTTTGTTTTTCGCCAACAACTCTTCAGCGTTGGTATCGGCGCTGCCTGCACCTTGAGCTGCACCGGGAGCAATCTGCAAACGATCCGCAGGAGCGGCTGCGCTGGCCTTGGGTGCCTGGTCTTGTGGAGTAATACTGCCTTGGCTACTTGTTGAGGCGGCCGCCGCCACCTGATTGTCAACAGTTAACAAGCCAATTTGACGGGCGTAGGCCGAGTAAACGTTTCGGTCATCGTTTTGGGCCAAAACCAGCAATGCCTCGTTGGCATTGCGGGATCGCAGGGCTGCGCGGTTGGGCACCTGAATTTGGGCGCCTTCACGAATCAGGTGCACACTGCCATTGATAAATGAATCTTTGTTGGCCTCGTAAATTGCTGCCATGGCCTGATTCAGCGACACTCCGTCGCCCACAAGCTGCAAAGCAAGCTCGGACAAGGTGTCACCGCGCTGAACATTCAAGGTGCCTTCCGGCGCTGCCGGCGGCGTCACGGCCGGGGCCGGGGCTGGCGCAGAAACAGCGGGGGACTTGGGTAGCGCCGCCACTGGCGGAGGTGTCATGGGTGGGCGAATTTCAGGAAGACTCGTTGCGGGTTCAGCAGCCTGAGCCACGCCAACAGGCACGGTCAAAGTGTATTCACGGGCAACGCGACCGCCCGCCCAGGTCAATTCAACCAAGGTGTCGATAAACCCTGCCGGCAAGGGCTGGGCAGACGTAATCTTCACCGTGGCCGTACCGGGCTTTGGACCATCCTTCACGGCAAACTGAAGGTTCTTCAGGTTTGGATCCATCGTCAGGCGAGCCGCCTTGAATGCCTCGGCAGAAGCAAGCTTGGCCTGCAAGGAAGCGCGTTCCTCTGGCAACACCAAATCAACCAGGATTTCCGCCAAGAAAGGCTCACCTGCACCCGACAAAACCTCGAGCTTACCGAGCTGTGCCGCTTGCGCGAAGGAACTTGCCAACAAACCTGATGCAAAAACAAAGGGCAGAATCTTCTTTTTGGTATGCCTCACCCGTTTACTCCATGAATGTTCAAGCCACCTTCGGCAGCTTATTGTGATCAATATTGGTGCTGCTTAGCGTTCGATCAGAATGCGCAACATACGACGCAATGGCTCGGCCGCACCCCACAACAACTGATCGCCCACCGTGAATGCGCTCAAATAACTACCACCCATGGCCATTTTTCTCAAACGCCCCACAGGCACGTGCATGCGACCTGTTACCGCGGCTGGAGTCAAATCGCGCATGGAAGCATCGCGTTCATTGGGAATCACTTTAACCCAATCATTGGCCTTGGCAAGCATGTCATTGATCTCATTCAACGGAATGTCTTGCTTCAACTTGATCGTCAACGCCTGCGAGTGGCAACGCATGGCGCCCACACGCACGCACAGACCGTCTACAGGCACGCAACCGGACGCGCCCATGGCAGGTTTGCCCAAAATTTTATTGGTCTCGGCACCGCCCTTCCATTCTTCTTTGGACTGGCCGTTGCCCAGGTCTTTGTCGATCCATGGAATCAGGCTTCCACCCAGTGGCACGCCAAAATTATCGCTAGGGTAGGCATCGGAATTGATGTGCTGAGCAACCTTGCGATCAATTTCCAGAATGGCAGACGCGGGGTCAGCCAAGAGGTCTTGGACCGAACCATGAATGCTGCCCATTTGCGAAATCAGTTCACGCATGTTTTGTGCGCCAGCACCCGAAGCCGCCTGGTAAGTCATGGAAGTGACCCACTCGATCTTGTCATTCTGGAACAGGCCGCCCAAAGCCATCAGCATCAGTGACACGGTACAGTTACCACCCACGTAATTCTTGACGCCTTTGGTCAGGCCGTCTTTGATCACGTTCATGTTCACGGGGTCAAGAATGATAATGGCGTCGTCTTTCATGCGCAGGCTGGAGGCCGCATCAATCCAGTAACCATTCCAACCCGCTTCGCGCAGCTTGGGGAACACCTCGTTGGTGTAATCACCACCCTGGCAAGTCAACACCACGTCCATTTGTTTCAGGGCGTCGATACTGTTTGCATCTTGCAAGGGGCCCGCATTGCCGGCGAAAGCCGGTGCCTTGCCACCCGCATTGGAAGTCGAGAAGAAAATCGGCTCGAAATGCGCGAAATCATTCTCTTCCTGCATGCGTTGCATGAGCACGGAACCCACCATGCCACGCCATCCAACCAAACCAACTTTCAACATAAAAAACTCCAGTACTTTTAAATTCTTGAATTGCGATTTCGCTTTAGCGCTGTTTGGCCAGCGCAGCCACAATCGCATCGCCCATGCCCACAGTGCCGGTACGCACCTTCCCATCGCGCCAGATATCGCCGGTACGCGGCCCCGTGGCCAGCACGGTTTTCACCGCATTCTCAATACGGATTGCATAGTCCTCAAGACCAAAGGTGTAACGCAGCATCATGGCCGCTGAAAGCACCGTGGCCATGGGGTTGGCCAAATCCTTGCCCGCAATGTCGGGTGCTGAGCCATGAATTGGCTCGTAAAGACCAAAGTTCGATTCGTTCAGCGAGGCCGAGGGCAACATGCCAATAGAACCGGTCAACATGGACGCTTCATCTGACAAAATATCACCGAACAGATTACCGGTCACGATCACGTCAAACTGCTTGGGGTTTTTCAGCAACTGCATGGCGGCATTGTCCACATACATGTGGCTCAGTTCGACATCGTTGTATTCCTTGCCCACTTCGGTCACGATATCGCGCCAAAACTGGGTTGTTTCCAGCACATTGGCCTTGTCGACAGAACACAGCTTGCCACCGCGCTTTTGCGCGGCCTGAAAGGCCACATGTGCAATTCTGCGAATCTCGGTTTCGGCGTAACGCATGGTGTCGAATGCCTCACGTTCGCCCTTGAATGGACCATCTTCGGCAATTCTGTTGCCACGCGGGGTGCCAAAGTAAATGTCGCCAGTCAATTCACGAACAATCAGAATATCCAGACCAGCCACCACTTCCGGGCGCAAGGTCGACGCATCGGCCAGCTCGTCGTACACCATGGCCGGGCGGAAATTGGCAAACAGGTTCAAAGCCTTGCGAATTCCCAGAATGGCCTGCTCGGGGCGCAGGTGGCGCGGCAGTGTATCCAGCGAAAAATCGCCAACGGCACCAAACAACACAGCGTCGGACGCCTTGGCCAAAGCCACAGTTTCCTCTGGTAGCGGCACACCTTTCTCGCGATAAGCCACACCTCCGATCAAGGCATGCTCGAACTCGATGTTCAAACCGTCAGTTTTCAGTGCTTCAAGCACCTTAACGGCCTGCGCTGTAATCTCTTGGCCAATGCCGTCACCGGGCATTACGGCGATTTTCAATGTCATTCTGATTCTCTGCTTGTTTTTATTTAGATGGTGTTTGCAAGCCAAGGCTGGTTTGCCAGGCGGTTTTTCTCGAACGCAACAATTTCGTCACGGTGCTGCAAAGTCAGGCCAATGTCATCGAAACCATTCACCAGGCAATGCTTGCGGAATGCATCCACGTTAAAACCATAGCTTTTGCCAGCAATACTCACGGTTTGGTGCTCAAGGCTGACTGTGATTTCAATGCCAGGCTTTGAGTCAATTGCCGTCAAAATCTCTTTCACCTCTTGTTCTTTTAAAACAATGGGTAAGAAACCATTCTTAAAGCAATTGTTGAAGAAAATATCGGCAAAACTACTGGAAATAACAGCCTTGAAACCATATTGCTGAAGTGCCCAAGGCGCGTGTTCGCGCGATGAACCACAACCAAAGTTGGGGCCAGCCACCAACACGGTGCCACCTTGAAACTCGGGTTTATTCAACTCGAAATCAGGATTCAAGGGGCGTGTGGTGCAATCCATGCCAGGCTCACCTTCGTCGAGATAACGCCAGCCATCAAACAAATGCTCCCCAAAACCTGTTCGCTTGATGCTTTTCAAAAACTGTTTGGGAATGATGGCGTCGGTGTCCACATTGGCGCGGTTCAACGCAACGGCGATACCAGTGTGGGTTACAAATTTGTCCATAATTAATCCGTGAATATTCCGGATTTACCGGAGTTCAAGCCGCGCTGGAAAAACAACATTGCCAGCGCCACTTCAGAATGCAAGTTAAAAATTACTTCTTGTTTTCATCGGCAGTGCGCTCAATGGCTTCACCACCGGCTTTGATGTCTTTGCCCATGCCTTCAATGGTGTTACAGGCAGACAATGACAAAGCTGACAAAGCGAGCAAAAGTGCGGAAACGATTTTCATATCAAACACTCCTTTGTTTTAAAAAGTTCTGGAATCAGTGAAATGGCCTGCAATCGCCGCCGCGGCCGCCATGGCCGGGCTAACAAGGTGTGTACGGCCGCCCGCACCTTGACGTCCTTCAAAGTTCCGGTTGCTGGTAGATGCACAACGTTCACCACTGCCCAGGCGGTCGGCGTTCATGGCCAAACACATGGAACAACCAGGCTCACGCCATTCAAATCCGGCATCCAGGAAAATTTTGTCCAGACCTTCTTTCTCAGCCTGCGCCTTCACCAGGCCAGAGCCTGGCACCACCATGGCCAACTTGACTGACTCGGCTTTTTTCTTGCCCTTCACCACCGCTGCGGCGTCGCGCAAATCCTCGATGCGTGAATTCGTGCAAGAACCGATAAACACGGTGTCTACATTAATTTCTTCGATTTTCTGCAAGGGTTTCAGGCCCATGTATTGCAAGGCGCGCTCGTAGCCCTGACGTTTCACAGGGTCTGCTACAGAAGCTGGATCTGGCACCACGCCGTGCACATCAGTCACCATCTCGGGTGAAGTACCCCAACTCACTTGCGGCTGAATATCTTCGGCGCGTAGTTCAACCACCTGGTCAAAATGTGCGCCATCATCCGTATTCAAGGTTTTCCAGTAAGCGACTGCTGGGTCCCACATTTCGCCTTTCGGGCTGAACGGACGCCCTTTCACGTATTCAATGGTTTTGTCATCCACAGCCACCATGCCGGAACGCGCCCCACCCTCGATGGCCATATTGCACATCGTCATGCGACCTTCGACGGACAAGCCACGAATTGCCGAACCGGCGAATTCAATCGCGTAGCCGGTACCACCAGCCGTACCAATTTTTCCAATGATGGCCAAGATGACATCTTTGGCAGACACGCCTTTGCCCAAGGTGCCCTCAACACGCACCAGCATGTTTTTGGCCTTCTTCATCAGCAAACACTGAGTGGCCATGACATGCTCAACTTCTGAGGTACCAATGCCAAACGCCAGCGCACCAATGGCTCCATGGGTACTGGTGTGCGAATCGCCACAAACCACGGTCATGCCAGGCAAGGTTGCGCCCTGCTCAGGTCCAATCACATGCACAATGCCTTGGCGCAGGTCTTTGATGTCAAAGTAGGTCAGGCCATGGGCTTTTGCATTTTTGTCCAGGGTTTCAACCTGCAAACGCGAAGTGGGGTCGGCAATGCCCTTGGAGCGATCGGTAGTTGGTACGTTGTGATCCACCACCGCCAGGTTGGCACTGTTGCGCCACAAGTCGCGGCCAGCCAACTCCAGGCCTTCGAATGCCTGGGGACTGGTGACTTCATGCAGCAAATGGCGGTCAATGTAAATCAGTGAGGTACCGTCTTCTTCGGTACGCACCACGTGACTTTCCCAGAGTTTGTCGTAAAGAGTTTTTGCCATTTTCAAGGACCTGCTTCGGGCTGAATCATTCAGATTCGTCGATCTGAATTGACCAGCAAATTGCGTAAAAAATAACCCCTTATTATGCCACAGCCAGCCTTGGGCTTACAGCGCAGCCGACAAGGCGGCACCTCAAATCAAGGCCTTTAACGCTTCTTGGCTTGCTCATACAAGGGTTGAACTCGGGCTGAGTAAACTTCGAGATCCTGAATTCGATTCTCAGGCGAAGGATGCGTAGACAACAACTCGGGAGGTGAACCACCACCAGCCCGGCTCATCTTTTGCCAAACACTGATCGCAGCACGGGGGTTATAACCCGCACGCGCCGCCAACTCCACGCCAATTCGATCCGACTCCACCTCATGAGAACGGCCATACGGCAGAGAAATAGCCACATTCGCTGCCATACCCGCCAAGTCTGATGCGCCGCGGGACAAACCCAAACCTGCAGAGATCAAATCAAGCCCCACCGATGTGGCCAACTGCTGCGAAATTCGCTCGCGACTGTGTTCCCGCAAAGCATGGGCAATTTCATGCCCCATGATGGCTGCGATTTCATCATCAGTCAGGGCGAGTTTTTCGATCAGGGCCGAATAAAACGCAATCTTTCCACCGGCCATACACCACGCATTGAGCTGGTCTGATTCGATCACATTGACTTCCCATTTCCACTGCGGCGCATCGGTTCGAAAGGCCGCTGTCTGGGGAATCAATCGATTGGCGATTGCCCGAATTCTGGCCACCTGCTTGGCGTCCTTATTCAATTTGCCTTCTTTCTGGGCTTTGGCGATCACATCGGCGTAGCCTTTGGCAGCAGCCGCATCGACTTCTGCCGAAGAAACAAGCACAAACTGGGAACGATCAACCCCAACCGCCCCACCTGAGGTGGTTTGAGTAGTTAAACACGCAGTCAACACACCGGTTGAAAACGCAAGGCTTAGTGCCAGGGCTGTGCGTCGCTTGAGTCCAGAAAATACCATTATTTTTCACCTGTAATTTTCAGTAAAACCGTTTCTTAAAAACAGCACACAATGCTGCAAAGTTGACATCAACTACCGACATGAGACAGTTTATCGCGACAAAAGTGCCGAAGGTGCCAGCTTGCTGGCAATCGTAAAACGCCACCCCAAAAGCAAAGCGATCAATCCGCTTAACGACGCCATCGCAAAAGCGCTGGAGGGCCCGCCCAGTTCCCAGGCAAAACGGCCCAGAAACGTACCCGCTGATCCACCAAGCCCATAGGCAATGGTGGCATACATCGCCTGGCCACGAACCACCAGTTTTACCGGCAAATTCTCGCGCAACCAGGAAATGGTGGCGGTGTGGTGCGCCGCAAATGTTAAAGCGTGCAAGCCTTGGGCAGACAACATGATCCAACCGTATTCGGGAAATGCCGCGGTGAGTGCAAAACGGAATGCACAAGCTGCAAAACTGACGCAAAGCCAGGTGTTGAGAGAGAAACGTTTAAAAAATCGTGTTTGAAGGGCAAAAAACACCACCTCATACATCACGCCAAAAGCCCACAAGCCGCCAATGCTCATTTCTGAATAATTGAATTCAAGCAAATAAAGCGAAAAGAAGGCGTAAAAAACCCCGTGGGCAAAAATCATGAAGAACGCAGCCAGCCAGAACAGCGGCATTGGACCGGGCAATAAAAGGCGTTTGAATCCGCTGCCTGTGAAGGCAATTGAGCTTTCAGTTGCGGGCACGCGGGCGGAATCCGGCGCAAACTTCAGCGCAGCAACAAACCCGAGCAACAACATGGCACAGGCCCACACCGGATAAGAAGCAAAACCGAAACGATCGGCCACTGCGCCAAAAACCAATACAGCTGCCACAAAGCCCAAGGAACCATACAAACGCACCTGGCCGTACCGGCCCGTACAGCCGGCACAACGCTCCATGGCGTAGGAGTCGGACATGGGAACCAACCCCGAAATGCTCAAATTCAACAGAAGGATCAGCACGATCAGATACGAGGGCGTTTGCTGATACCAAAATGCCAGGGCTGCAAAGCAAAAGCCCGCAAAAGTACCCAGCCGAATCCAGCGAACCCTGTTACCGGTGTGATCCGCGATCCAGCCCCACGCAAAGGGCCCTACGATTCGCATCAGTTGCATCATGCCCAAGGACAGGGCAATCACATCCAGGCTGTGGCCAATGGACTTTAAGTACGGCCCCAGGAAAGGCGAATACAGGCCAACAAATGCGAAATACGCTGCGTAAAAAAGCGCTAACCAGCCCAGTTGCAAATGCCTGCCCGTTTCGAGATTGACGATTTAATAGTTTGAAATACCTGGTGGAATCTGTGGCGTATCCACCTGCACATCCGCACACTGCGCACGGTGCATCAGCAAATGATCCATGATGACCAATGCCAGCATGGCTTCAGCAATCGGAGTTGCGCGAATTCCAACGCAGGGGTCATGACGACCGTAAGTTTCGACTTCGATCGGATTGCCTGATTTGTCTATCGACTTTCTCGGCAGTCGAATGCTCGATGTTGGCTTGATTGCCATTCGAACTTCAATATCTTGCCCGGTGGAAATGCCGCCCAGAACACCGCCCGCATGGTTGGAGCCAAAACCCTCGGGGGTCATTTCATCGCCATGCACCGAGCCTTTTTGTGAAATACAGGCAAAACCAGCACCAATCTCAACGCCCTTCACGGCATTGATACTCATCATGGCATGGGCAATGTCGGCATCCAGCTTGTCATACAAAGGAGAACCCAAACCCACGGGTACGCCAGTGGCTTGTACACGCAGCCCTGCACCACACGAATCGCCCGACTTTCTCAAGGCATCCATGTAAGCCTCAAGCTCAGCAATTTTTCCATTGTTTGGCGCGAAGAACGGGTTGGTGTGCACATCGTCCCAAGTGGAAAATGGAATGTCCACCTCACCAATTTGAGTCATGCAACCGCGAATCTCGATACCCAGCTTACCGGCCAACCATTTTTTTGCGATGGCACCCGCAGCCACCATGGGCGCGGTCATGCGGGCAGAAGAGCGACCGCCTCCGCGAAAATCGCGAATGCCGTATTTGTGCCAGTAGGTGTAATCAGCATGGCCTGGGCGAAAGGTGTCCATGATGTTGCCGTAGTCTTTGCTGCGTTGGTCCTGATTGCGAATCAGCAAGCCAATTGGTGCGCCCGTGGTAAGGCCTTCAAACACACCGGACAAAATTTCGACTTGGTCAGCTTCCTGGCGTTGCGTCACATGGCGGGAAGTCCCCGGCTTGCGTCGATCCAGGTCGGCCTGCAGATCTGCTTCGGTCAGTGGCAAACCGGGTGGGCAGCCGTCAACCACGCAACCAATGGCAGGCCCATGGCTTTCTCCAAAATTACTGACCACAAAAAGGCGACCCAAGCTGCTTCCAGACATGCGCGTTTACTCGAATAGGCAAAACGTTATTTTATCGGATTATCCCGCACCTGAACGGCGCGGGCGTTGAGCTTGCTCAATTGCAACCAAGTTGCTACTGAATCAAAGTGCTGTCAAATGCATTCGACAGCTGATGACCAAGGGTGTGACCACTCAAAAACGCGTCTTCAACACGCGCACCATTGAGCCAGTCACCGCAAGCACCCAACATGGATTCCTCGCTGAAATAACAGGGCATGCCCACCGGATTGCTGGGCAATGAATACAGCCAACGGTGTGCAGTCAAGGTCAAGGGTTCTTCAATCAATTGACCTGTCACATTGCAAAACACATCCAGCAGCATTTTGCCCACCTCATCGGCTGCATAATCTTGGTGCAAACGGGACCAGTCTGCGGTGGCCTGCAACATCCAGCGATCACCCACCGCCCTGCCCGGTTTGGATGAATCGCGACAAATCCAGCCCAAAGGACTGTCAACCACAAAAGCCCCATCGAAATCGACTTTGACCGCTTCGCGAGGAGTCAGCATAACCGACCACGTTACATTGGACTGAACACCGGAAGCCAGGCTTGCCAAAGGCTTGTGAATTTCATCGAACAGGGGAACAACCTGTTCTGCAGGCACCGCGCACACCACAGCATCAAAACCGGATTCAACCCGCACTGTGCCATCACCAAGGTGAATAGTCAGTTGATAGGCACCATCCGTGCGGGCCATTCCAGCCACTCTGCATTGCAGGCGAATATCCAACCCGTGAGCCATAAAACGCCCCAGGCTAGCCATGCCCGGCGTGCCAACCCATCGTGTTGTGGTGCTGTTGTGTGGAGAAGAAAACCCATAACCGAGATTGACGACCGTACCGGCCCAAGGCGCAACCGCTTGCGCTTTTTGAGCCTGCTCAACCAACTGAACAAAGGCTGGGGTCGATGCCTGAAAATATTGGGTTCCGTGATCAAAACCCAAGGGGGGTTCGACATCACGGTTCAACCAGCGCGTGGGCATGCGCCCGCCCGGACCACGACTTTTTTCAAATAAAGTAACTTCGTGGCCCTGCTGAACCAATTCTCTTGCGCATGCCAAACCCGACACACCCGAACCGATAATCGCAACTCTCTTCTTCAATTTAACACCACCTGTACTGCTTGGATTTCAACTCAGTTACTGCTTTCTTCCATTGGCCAATCGCGAATATAGCCTTTCAGCATTTTGTTCTCGAACCCTTGCTCTTCGAGTACGGCCTTGGCCACATCGTGGAAAGAAATTACGCCACACAGGGTGTTTCCATCCATCACCGGCAAATAACGCTGGTGGTTCTCAAGCATCAATTTTCGAAGACTGTCCACTTCCATATCCAGCGTGGCCACTGTGGGTTCTGTGTTCATCACTTCACGAACCACGATTTCCGCCACTGGCGGTGTGGGGCCTGTGCGGTGCTCTTTTTGCCGCTTGGCCAACACGCGAATTACTTCACGGAAGGTTACGATGCCAGCCAGCACGCCTTTGTCCATGACCACCAAAGAGCCCACGTCATGATCAGCCATGGTGACAACACAATCCGATAAATTGGTTTCGGGAGTGACCGTAAAAAGCGTGTTGCCCTTCACGCGCAGGACTTCTTTAACTTGCATCACAAACCTCCTAGAATATTCTTATGGTCGTTTTATTCATCCTACCCGAAATGCCACAGCTTTCAAGTCCAAATTTCTGGGCAAATACAGGCCTGAAGCGGCAAGGGATGTAAACTACAACGATTAAAAATAAATAAATGGAGACATGGGCATGCCAAAAACCGGAAACAGATTTCAAACTTTTGCTGATTTTTACCCGTTTTACCTGGCCGAGCACAACAACCTGATCTGCCGCAGACTGCATTTTGTGGGCTCAACACTGGCACTGGTGTGTTTGTTCAAACTGATCACCACCGGCCAACCAATGTGGCTGCTGTATGGTTTGTTGACCGGATATGCATTTGCATGGGTGGGGCACTTCTTTTTCGAGAAGAACCGCCCCGCCACATTCAAATATCCGTTGTATAGCTTGATGGGTGACTGGGTCATGTACAAAGACATTCTGACCCGCAAAATTCCGTTTTAATCCTTCTTGTCAAACGGGTTCACGTTGCTTCGGAATTCAACCCGAAGCGGCGTGCCATCGAGTTTGAAACGCTCACGAATGCGGGTTTCCAGGTAACGTTTGTAATTGTCTGGAATGGCATCCAGCGCTGTGCCATGCACAATAACAATGGGTGGATTTTGGCCGCCCTGGTGCGCATAACGCAATTTCGGCCGGAAAATACCCTTGCGCGGGGGTTGCTGGTGCTCAACACACTCTTGAATCAGGCGCGTCAACTTCGGTGTAGACAGTTTTGCGAAAGCGGCTGCGTGCGCCTCGTCCACTGACTTCATCATGGCGGCGATGCCGAAAGGCTTGGTCGCCGATACATAGTGAAACTTGGCATAGTTCAAAAAGGTCAACTTGCGGCCTACTTCTGCCTTGATACGTTCTTTGCGATAGTCGTCCAGACTGTCCCACTTGTTGACAGCCAGCACCAGCGAACGCCCTGCTTCTACAATAAAGCCTGCAATTGACGCATCCTGATCAGAAATATCCTGCTGCGCATCCAGCATCAGAATGACCACATTCGCGTCTTCGATCGCCTGCAGGGTTTTGATCACAGAAAACTTCTCAACCGATTCAAACACCTTGCCACGTTTACGCAAACCAGCAGTGTCAATCAGGGTGTAAGGCTTGTCGTTGCGTTCGAAATCAATGTAAATGCTGTCTCGGGTGGTGCCGGGCAAATCGAAGGCAATCACGCGCTCTTCACCCAGCAAAGTGTTTACCATCGTCGACTTGCCCACATTGGGACGACCGGCAATTGCAACTTTGATTCGTCGCCCGCCCTCATCATCTTCTGGCAACACCGGCAATTTTTCGCAGGCAATGTCCATCAATTGACGAACGCCATCCCCGTGACTGGCAGAAATGGTTTCCGGCTCGCCCAAACCCAGCTCGAAGAAATCGGCGGCAGCCATCGAGTGCGTGTAGCCCTCGGTTTTATTGACCACCAAAATCACTTCTCGCTTGGCTTTGCGCAGCTCTGCAGCAATCACGTGGTCATGAGGGGTTACACCCTGGCGACCATCCACAAGAAACAACACCAGATCAGACTCAACAATGGCCTGCCTGCTTTGCTTGGCCATTTCAGCGTAAATGCCCTCTTTGGCGACAGGCTCAAGACCACCGGTGTCGACTACAAGGTATTCACGCGGACCAATACGCCCCAGGCCATAGTGGCGATCACGGGTTAGGCCCGGCTGGTTGGCCACAAGGGCGTCTCTTGTTCGAGTCAAGCGATTGAACAATGTGGACTTACCCACGTTTGGGCGCCCAACCAGGGCAATGACAGGTTTCATGTTTTACTTTACTGGACAGATATCAGGGCCACACTGCCGCCACGCGATTGCGCAATCAGCGCATCGGTTTCAGCAGGCACCGGCTGGCTGGTCAAGGCGGTTGAACCCACTCTTGTTCGCGCAATGGTTTTGCCGGTGTCTCGATCAATGAAATGAACATAACCTTCGTAGTCACCCACGGCCACGGCACGGCCAATGACGGTCGGCGTGGTGGGCTGGCGGCGCTGGAAATTTTCAATTTTCCAAACCTGCTTGCCGCCACTGCGGGAGAATGCGAATAAATCGCCCAGTTCATTGGGGGCGATCAGATAACGGTCGTCTACGGAGGCACCGCTGGGTGCGGAAAAATCGCTTGTCCAGATAGGGCGTGCACTCACGGAATCCAGGCAACCTACCTTGCCTTGAAACGCAGCCGCACACACTTCGCGGAAGTTGTAGATTGGCGTGCCGGTCACATCAGTAATGCGTTCAATTTCAGTGGTGCCGCTGGGCGTGGCCAGCGTACCTTCCCAAACTACGGTGCCCGCGCTCAGGTCAAGTGCAACCAAACGACCACCCGGGAAACCGGCATACACGCGTGCATTGTTCACATCCACAGGCGTATTGACGCGCAGGGTCAGCGGTGGCAATTGGCGTGTGTACTTCCAGCGTTGTGCACCGTTCGACGCAGAATAAGCAATCACAGAGAAATCAATGCCGCGAACCAGGATAGTGCCGGCAGCACCCACGGGCACACTGCTTACATCGGCACCCACACCGACTTGCCATTTTTGTTTGCCGTTGGCATCAAACGCAACCAGGTTATTGTTCGCGTCGATCACAGCAATGGTGTCAAGCGTCGCGGCAACACCCGATTTCAGCTTCGTGCCTACTTTCACTTTCCATTTTGTTTTGCCCGTGGCCTTGTCAATGGCCACCAACAGACCTTCTTCCGACGCGGCATACACGGTGGAGTCGAGCAACACCGGTGTAAAACTGCCCTGCTCAGAATCACCAACATCCACAGACCAGGCATTTGCAACTTTCAGTTGTGAAGTAAAGGGCTGCAATTCAGCAGGCTTTACGGCGCTGTTACCAAATGGGTTCAGGCTGCTCATGGTCGAACTGATTGCAGCACAACCGCCCAGCAAGGCCAGAACCGTTACAAGGGATGAGACTTTGATGGCTTGCTTCATTGGCATACTCATTATTTGGTCTCCAGTTTGGGCAAGGCGCTAATTTTGCGCTCGATTACTTGCTTCCATGGGCTGTCTGCCTGAATGGTAGCAAGCGCCAACTCATACTCCTTGCGAGCTGTTGCCACATCTTTCTGGGCCAGGGCCAGATCGCCCAAGCGATCATGAAACAGGCCTTCAAAACCAGGGTAATTGTCACTTAAAGCGGCTTTGGCACCGTCGAAATCAGATTGTTCGATCAAAATGCCAGCCAGCATCAGTCGGGCAGTGGCCGCATATTCATCCAGCTTGGCTTCTTCAGAAGCCCACTTCAGTGATTCTTTGGCCTCATCGAGTTTGCCTTCGTCAAAAAAAGCCTTGGCTGCAATCAGGGCACCGCGTTGTGCGTAAGGTGAACCCGCGTGATCCTCGATCAAGGTTTTCTGAGTTTGCCCCACCAGGTCGATATTGCCCTCTCGCGAGGCCGCCTCCAAACGTTCGTAGACCACAACCGCTTCTGTGGACTGGCGCGTTTGCCACCATTTCCAACCGTTGTTCAAGGCAAAGGCACCGAACACAAGAATCAACACGGTCAGAATAAAACTGCCGTATTTGGACCAGAATGCCTTCAAACTGGCCAGTTGTTCTTGTTCTTCAAGGCTGTATCGACTCAAGACTCCTCTCCTTCTCCGTAAAGCAGACCGAAAATGGCTTCGGCCAATCCCTCTTGTTTGAATTCTTCCTGTTTGCTTTCACCACGCAGCAATTTGACTGCCGCAGTGCCTGCATTCAATTCGTTCTCACCCAGAATAACCGCCACAGCTGCGCCGCTGATATCGGCACGCTTCATCTGGCTTTTAAATCCGCCACCGCCTGCGTGCAATACCACCGCAAAACCTGCATCCCGAAGCTCTTCAGCCAGAGTAAATGCGCGGCGGGAGGTGCCCTCACCCTGGTGAACAACGTACACATCCAGATCTGCGGTGTCATCGGGCTGATTCACTTCGAGGTACAACTCGAGCAAACGTTCCAGGCCAATTGCAAATCCAATGGCAGGCGTGGGTTTTCCACCCAGAACTTCGATCAAACCATCGTATCGACCACCGCCACAGATAGTACCCTGTGTTCCCAATGCGTCGGTGATCCACTCGAACACGGTGAGGTTGTAGTAATCCAGACCACGAACCAAACGCGGATTCTCGACGTACTGCACACCTGCATCGTCGAGCAGACGTTTCACACCCTGATAGTGCGCCAGCGATTCTGCGCCCAGAAACTCGGACAGGCGCGGCGCTCCGTTAACCATGTCTTGCATGGCTGGATTTTTGGTATCCAGAATGCGCAATGGATTGCTGTGCAGGCGCCGTTTGGCATCTTCATCGAGCAATTCAGTGTGTGCTTCAAAATAAGTAATCAAAGCCTGGCGATGAGCCAAACGTTCTGGCGCTTCGCCCAGGCAGTTAATTTCAAGCCGCACGTCTTCAAGGCCCATTTCACGCCACAGGCGTGAAAGCATGACGATCAGTTCTGCATCAATATCGGGACCAGCGAAGCCCAAGGCTTCGACATCAAGCTGGTGAAATTGACGATAACGCCCGCGCTGGGGGCGCTCATGGCGGAACACTGGCCCCATGGAGTACACACGCTGGGGCGCTGCATAGGTCAAATTGTGCTGGATGGTGGCGCGTGCAATACCGGCCGTGAATTCTGGCCTCAGCGTGAGTTCATCGCCATTCAAGCGATCCACAAAGCTGAACATCTCTTTTTCAACAATGTCGGTGACTTCACCAATGCCACGGCGAAACAGCGACGTAGGTTCCAGTACAGGCGTTTTAATCAAACGGTAGCCATAGGAAGTCAACCATTCGCGCAGCATGACCTCAAGGTTTTCCCAGTGAATGCCCTCTACAGGCAATACATCGTTCATGCCCTTAACGGATTGAAGACGGGGTTGCTTCTTGGCTTTGGATTGTTCCGGCGACTCAGGATGACTCATTGACGCATTCAACTTAATTTCTCAACCCGGTATTGTCGCCTATTCTTGGGCTACTTGTTGCCGCCAGCGTACCTTTGCTCAACATAACGCTGCACAATTGCCTGAAATTCCTGGGCAATATTCTCACCCTTCAGTGTCACCGTGCGCTTTCCGTCCAAAAACACAGGTGCTGATGGTGCTTCGCCGGTACCAGGCAAGGAAATACCAATGTCGGCATGCTTGCTTTCACCGGGGCCATTCACCACGCAACCCATCACAGCAACTTTCATTTCTTCAACACCCACGTATTGATTTTTCCAAATGGGCATTTGGTCACGAAGATAGGTTTGAATTTGATCGGCCAACTCTTGAAATACAGTACTGGTGGTGCGGCCGCAGCCCGGGCAGGCAATAACTTGTGGCGTAAAGGCACGCAAGCCAAGGGACTGCAAAATTTCCTGACCAACCAGGACTTCCTTGCAGCGGTCGCCATTGGGCTCAGGGGTTAGCGACACTCGAATGGTGTCGCCAATTCCCTCTTGCAACAACACAGACAAAGCCGAGGTCGACGCCACAATTCCTTTGGTGCCCATACCCGCCTCGGTCAAACCAAGGTGCAAGGGAAACTCGCTTCGACCAGCCAATTCACGGTACACAGCAATCAGGTCTTGCACCTGACTTACCTTGCACGACAATATAATTTTATTGGCTGGCAAACCAAGCTCAACGGCTTTGTGGGCACTACTCACAGCCGACTCAATCAGGGCCTGGTACATCAGCTGTTGCGCTGGCAGTGGATCGGTTTTTTTACCGTTTTCATCCATCATCCGGGCCAACAGGTTTTGGTCCAGGCTGCCCCAGTTCACGCCAATGCGCACTGGCTTGTCGTGCTCGGCCGCAATCGCAATCATGGCGGCAAAATTGTCGTCTCGCGAACGGGATGAGCCCACGTTGCCAGGGTTAATTCGGTACTTCGACAAGGCCTTTGCGCAATCTGGATACTTTTGCAACAACAAATGGCCGTTGTAATGGAAATCACCCACCAAAGGTACAGGGATCCGCATTTTGTCCAACTGCTCACGAATGTAAGGCACGGCTTGTGCAGAGGCATCGTTGTTCACTGTAATTCGAACCATCTCGCTGCCGGCAAGATAAAGGGCCTTGATCTGCAAGGCAGTGTTCAAAGCATCTGCCGTGTCAGTGTTGGTCATCGACTGCACCAACACGGGCGCGCCGCCGCCAATGGACACGACGTGTTCTTTCCAGCGGACATCCACTTGATGGGTTTTGTGTCGCTTCAAGGGGGTATTTGGAATCACGATGAACTTCTGGCGAGATAAAAACAGGTTGCTGACAAAATGGGGGCACTACCCCCAAATGATTTTACTGAACAGTAATCCGCGCAACTTCACCGCGAATGGACGAAGTTAGATCAACTGGTTTTCCGTTGCTTGACACATTCACTGCCGTGGCATTGCCAACAATCAGCTTGAATGGAGCCAAGCCCTTCACTTCCAGGTTGCTGCCACCATCGTTAAGCTGGGAAATCAACACCTTGTCGTTTGCATCGCGCACGGTAACCCAGGATTGTTCCTGGAAATTAAAGCGCAACACACCTTCCGAACCGCTGGCCACCGGTGGCACCACAGCGGCAGACGCGGCAGCTTCAGCCGCTGGCGCAGAGACGGCGGGTGCAGGAGCTGCGGGCGCAGCTACCGCAGGCGCTGCAGGTTGACTTTCAGGGGCTGATGGCTGTTGAAGCGCAGGGAACACCGCAGTGCCACCTGCGGCTGCCGGTGCTTCCAGAGCCAATGGCAGTGAACCATCGGCCTGCACCGCACTGTCAGGCGATGGTGCAAGCGCAACAGGTGCCTCGTTGGGCTCAATGACCTCGGCATCGCCCACAGCAACTTCTTGACTCGACATGAACACCGGAATGTAAAACACAGCCATGACAACCACTGCTGCAAGCACAATGCCGTAGCTCAGCGATTTCTTGCCAGTTTTGCGGTCAAAGTTCAATGTGGACAAGCGCTTGGAGCTGTTGGGCATTTTAGGTTCAAACGGCTCTGGGCGACCGCCTTCGGCTTGCCCTGGCCTTGTGGCCTTCATCTGAACACTGCCCTCGGAAAACCCGAAAGACAGGATAACCGGGGCAGCATCCATCTTCAGGGCTTTGCAATAGCTCTTGATGAAAGCCTTGGCAAAGGTTTCAGGCGGCAAACGACCCACGTCTCCGCTTTCAATGGCTTCAAGTTGGCGCTCGTTGATTTTGGTTTGAGCGCTGATGTCGCTCAAGGTATAGCCGGCCTTCTCGCGGGCAGCGCGCAGAATTTCACCTGGGTTTTGACCAGATTCCAGCAGAGTCAAATTGGGGTGCTTTTCGGCCACGGAGCCCATGTTCTGCTCCGATTTAACATCTTGACCTGCACTGGCATCTGATGATTCAGTTTTGCTCATCGCACGATTTTCATTCATTTGGTCTTTCCAAGCGTCGGCAGGCACAACTGGCCCCGATTATTAATTGTAGTTCTTTACCGCCACCACCTTTGCAGCATAATCGATGCTGGCAGATGGATTCAAGCGATTTGTATGAAAATTCAATGTGTTGAGGAGTTTTTTGAGAAATTGCCACAAGTTTGGCAACAAAATATGATTTTCATAAATCAATCAATACAAACCTACACCGCCACAACACAGACAATCCTGTTTTCATTGTATGACAAAGCGTGCAGGGTGTTTGCCTAGCTCCTACGTTTGGAGGAACCCCTCAGTTCTTCAAGCGAAACCGTGCTAACCGATCTTTCCCGGACTTTTGTCCGATCCCGAACTTCGCCAGCCAATTGACCACACGCTGCGTCAATATCGTCTCCGCGAGTTTTGCGAACTGTGGTCACTACACCTGCACCAGCCAACACATCAACAAACGTTTTAATCGCAGGGGTGGTTGACTTGAACAAACCCGATTCCGGAAAAGGATTAAATGGAATCAGATTGAATTTGCAAGGCACAATTTTGGCAATTTCGAGCAGTTGTTGAGCATGCTCTGGTTTGTCATTGACGCCATCGAGCATCACATACTCAAAGGTAATGAAGTCGCGGGGGGCAAATTTCAGGTAACGCAGGCAGGCGTCCAGCAACTCGCGCAACGGATATTTTTTATTCAGTGGCACCAGTTGATCGCGAAGCGCGTCGTTGGGTGCATGAAGCGAAACGGCCAAGGCCACAGGACAGTCTTGAGAAAGCCTGTCCATGAATGGCACCACACCCGAAGTTGACACTGTAACCCTGCGGCGCGACAGGCCATAGGCTGTGTCATCCAGCATCAATTGCAAAGCGGGCACCAAGGCATCGTAGTTCAACAAAGGTTCGCCCATGCCCATCATGACCACATTGGTAACCGGGCGTTCTTGGGCGTAAACGCGATCGCCAGCCTCGCGAAGCAACACATTGGCTTTCCACAACTGGGCGACGATTTCAGCCGTGCTCAAATTGCGCGAAAAGCCTTGTTTGCCTGTGGAGCAAAAGCGGCAATTGACCGCACAACCAGCCTGCGAACTGACGCACAACGTTCCGCGGCGCTCTTCGGGAATAAATACAGTTTCAACCGCATCGCCATTGCCAACATCAAAGAGCCACTTGCGTGTGCCGTCTTTGGAGACATTGTCGGAAATGATGTTGGGGGCCTTGATACAGGCACGGCTATTCAAATTCTGGCGAAATGACTTCGCAAGATCAGTCATGGACTCAAAATTGTCCATGCCAGACTGGTGAATCCACTTGGCCAATTGTTTGGCACGAAATGGTTTTTCACCCAAATTGCCACACCACTGAATCAACTCGGGCACCGAGTAGTCCAGCAAATTGTCGAGTTGTTCACTCATGGTGTGTCCTTTCAAAACAAACGGGGACGCACGTGCGCCCCCGGAATTCAACGCAACCGATTCAGATTAACGTGAAAATACTTGTGACGCTGGGAAGAAATAGGCGATTTCGTTCGCAGCAGTTTCAGGAGCATCAGAGCCGTGAACGGCGTTGGCATCAATGCTTTCAGCGAAATCAGCACGAATGGTACCGGCGGCAGCTTCCTTGGGGTTTGTGGCACCCATCAATTCACGATTCGTGGCAATGGCGTTCTCGCCTTCCAGGGCTTGAATCATGACTGGGCCGGAAATCATGAACTCAACCAGGTCATTGAAGAACGGGCGTGCTTTGTGTACAGCATAGAAGCCTTCAGCTTCAGCGCGTGACAGGTGCGCCATGCGTGCAGCAACTACCTTCAGGCCAGCAGCTTCAAAGCGGCTGTAAATTTGACCAATTACGTTTTTTGCAACAGCATCAGGCTTGATGATGGACAGGGTGCGCTCGATTGCCATGGTGTAACCACTCCGAAAAAATTAGAAAAGCGTGAAAATTAACCCGCGATTATAGCTGGTTTATGTAAAAAACCCAATCACAGGACTGACCCACCCATTGAATTGAAACTTTTCGCCATTACCATTACTCTAAATCCATACAAATTCGCGTTTTACAAAGGAGCGAGTACACATGTCTGAATTCAGAACCGCACAATTTGGCCGCACGGCCGGTGGTGTATCTACCGTAGAAACCAACCGTGTTCTGCGAAACACCTACTTCTTGCTGGCCCTGTCGATGATTCCGACAGCCTTGGGCGCTTTTGCAGGTATTCAATTCGGCTTCTTCCGTTTGTTTGCTGGCAGCCCTATTCTTTCATTCGTGGTCATGCTTGCCGCCATGTTCGGTTTTATCTGGGGTATCCAGCGAAACCGCAACAACTCGTTTGGTGTGGTGCTCATGCTGGGCTTCACCTTTTTCATGGGTCTCATGCTGTCGGGTATTCTATCGGTCGCCCTGAGCCTGTCGAACGGTAGTTCCATCATCATGATGGCTGCGCTGGGTACAGCGGGTATTTTCTTCGGCCTGGCCAGTTACGCTGCGGTCACCAAACGTGATTTCACCAACATGGGCAAAGGTCTGTTGATTGGCTTGGTCATGGTGATTGTGGCTTCTGTGGCCAACATTTTCCTTCAAATGCCAGCACTGTCGCTGACCATTTCCACCATTTGTGTGGGCCTGTTCTCGCTGTTTATTCTGTATGACCTGCAGCGTGTAATGCGCGGTGGCGAAACCAACTACATTTCTGCAGCGCTGAGCATTTACCTGAGTTTGTACAATTTGTTTGTTAATTTGCTGCAACTGCTCATGGTGTTTGCAGGTGGCAGCCGCGAGTAAATACGCGAACCCTGGAAAAAGTTACTGCGAAGTAACTGATTTTTAAGCAGTTTTTTGACACTTTGCAGCATCGAAAGTTGTTGCAAAGTGAATTTCAAAAGCGCAGTATGAAGTTTCAGTGGGTCGGTATCTATACTGACCGCCGAGTTGGTGAGGCAAACGCACCAACGAAAACGGGGCCGCAACGGCCCCGTTTGTTATTTATACGCTCAGTAAAGTAATCACAAATAATCGCTGTAGGCCAACCGCTCAAACACCGCAATTGATTCAACATGCGCCGTGTGTGGAAACATGTTGACCACCCCTGCTTTCATGAGTTTGTATGAACCTAGATTGCACAACACGGCAGCGTCACGCGCCAAGGTGCCAGGATTACAACTCACATACACAATACGTTTGGGCTGAAATTCAGCACGCGCCCCCACAATGGCCTTACAAATTTCCAAAGCGCCATCACGCGGTGGATCGACCAACACTTTGTCGTACTGCCCCCAGCTTTCCCACTCGGGTGTTTCCACTTCGAACAGATTGCGTACATGAAATTCTGTTTTGTCTGCCAGGCCATTGAACTGCGCGTTTTCACCAGCCCGGTCAACCAGGTCCTGTGAACCTTCAAAGCCTTTCACGTAACTGCTTTTTGTAGCCAAAGGCAAAGAAAAATTGCCCAAACCACAAAACAGGTCAAGCACACGGTCTTCGGCCTTTAGGTCGAGCAATGAGACAGCACGGCTAATCATGGCGTCGTTGATCAGGTGGTTCACTTGCGTGAAGTCGGTGGGCCGAAATCGCATACGAATTCCAAAACTGGGAATTCGATAGGTCAGGTCCACTGGTTTGTCTGCTTCCAGACGATGCGCAGTGGCCGGGCCACCAGGTTGCAACCACCAGTCGATTCCCCACTCAAGGCCGAAGGCACGAAGTGTGTCCAAATCGGAGTCACTAAAAGGTTCGAGATGGCGCAACACCATTGCGGTAACGCCATCGCCCACGGCCAACTCAATTTGGGGCACACGCATGTAAATGCTGAGCGTAACCAACATATTGCCAAGCGGCACAATCATGTTGGAGACATGCTTGGGCAACACATGGCATTGCTGCATGTCGGCCACATACGAGGAAGCTTTCTCGTGAAAACCCACAAAAAAGCGATCTTTCTTGATCACGAAACGGGTGCTTAGGCGTGCACGGTGACGATAACCCCAAAACGAGCCGTAAATAGGCGGCATCATTTGTTCAGGGGTTTGGCGGCCAATCCGTTGCAACAGGTCTTCAAGGGCACGATTTTTGATGGCCACCTGGGCATTGGGTTCGATGTGCTGCATGGCACACCCGCCACACACGCCGTAATGCGGACACTTGGGTGTGGTTCGCGTGGACACGCTGTTGAGCACCTGAAGCGTTCTGCCCCTTGAATAACTCGGCTTGACGCGAGTAACTTCAGCAACAACAGTTTCGCCGGTGATGGCACCATCGATAAAATGCACCTTGCCATCGACATGACCAATACCATTGGCATCCAGATCAATCGACTCAATGGCAACTTGCACCTGTGGAAACACCACAGGTGTTCTTTCTTTTTTCTTTTTGCGGCCCATGGCTACTTTCGATAAAAATTAACGGGCTGGCAGGTAATCCATTGGGTCAACAGGTTTGCCCTGCTTGCGAACCTCAAAATGTAATTTGGGGCGATCGGAATCGGACTGCCCTGCTTCCGCAATTTTTTGGCCCTTGGTCACGGGTTCACCTTCTTTGACCAACAAGGTTTTGTTGTGCGCATAGGCTGTCAACAAATTGTTGTCGTGTTTCAAAATGATCAGGTTGCCATAACCACGCAAGGCGTTACCGGAATACACCACACGCCCGGCCTGAGAGGCCATTACGGGGTCACCCACTTTGGCAGCAAGGTCAATGCCCTTGTTCACACCTGCTTTGTACCCTTGAATAATTTCACCCGGGTGCGGCCAAATAAAGCCCAAAGTAACCGCCACTGGCGCAGGCGGCTTGATTTCGGGCGCTGGCGTGGCATCAACAGGTCTTGCGCCACCCGCTGGGGTAATCGGGGTCACTTCAACACCGCTGTCTTCAATGGTTGAGCCTGCCACGACGCCAGGCGCGCCTGTTACACGCAGTTT
Organism: Limnobacter sp.; assembly: GCF_043511195.1. Lineage (NCBI taxonomy): Bacteria > Pseudomonadati > Pseudomonadota > Betaproteobacteria > Burkholderiales > Burkholderiaceae > Limnobacter > Limnobacter sp. The sequence goes on from NZ_CP121330.1 coordinate 2,442,540, forward strand.
TTGACCAATACTCAGCTTGCTGGGATCGCTCAAGTTATTGGCTCGAGCCAGTTCACGCCAATCAAGACCAAAATCAAGGGCAATGCTGTACAGGGTATCGCCGGCCTTCACGGTGTAAACACCATCGGTGGCCACTGCAGTATCGGAGGATCTGGACGGCAAACGATCCACAACCGGGGCTTGATTCCCAGTTGTAGTACACGCGCCAAGAAAAATAAGGGTTGCAAACCCAACTGCCAATGCACGTGTGTGACCCAGCAATGGGGTTCTGGTTAATGCGCCACGTTTCATACGATGCGAGTTCCTTGTAACAGGGGTACGAATTTTACCAAGTCTTTTTTCTCACGATGCCATTTATCGACCTTCAAGCGATCAACAATGACCAGATTTTGCTGATTTTGATCAGCCACGGGCACAATAAGACGCCCGCCAATTTTGAGTTGCTTTAATAAAGCTTGCGGAATTTCCAAACCAGCTGCGGCCACAATGATGACATCAAAAGGTGCCTGTGCGGGCAAGCCAGCTAGCCCATCACCATGAATTACTTTGACTTTCGGAAAGTCTGCAAGCTTTAAATTACGCTGGGCCTTGTCATACAACGCCTCAATGCGCTCTATGCTGACCACTTGTTTTGCAATCTTGGCAAACACAGCGGCCTGATAGCCACAGCCCGCCCCCACTTCGAGCACATTGTCGAGCTCAGTCCGACCATCCAGCGCGTATTCCGCAAAACGCGCCACGGTGAACGGGCGCGAAATGGTTTGTTGGTGACCAATCGGTAGTGCTGCATCTTCATAGGCCCGCGAAGCAAAAGCTTCATCCACAAAAAGGTGGCGCGGTACTGTGCCAATCACATCCAGCACACGCTGGTTCGTGATGCCCAATGTTTTAAGCTTTTGAACCAGATGCCCGCGTGCGCGCTCAGAGGTCAGGCTTGACCCACCGAGGCGTTCCGGTATGCGATCCAGTTTGCGCGCAGACTGGGTAATCAGCGCAGGTGCTGGCTTGAAGCGAGGCTTTTGATCCATTTTTTTGTTTTACAGCCAATCGGCCAGGGTTTTCATTTGTTCAAGGTCAGTCAAATCAGCCTTCAATGGGCTGATTGAAATTTTACCCTGCTTCACCGCATAAAAATCGGTTCCAGGGCCAGCATCTTTCGCGCCACCGGGTGGGCCAATCCAGTAAACGGTTTCATCTTTGGGATTCTGGGTTGGAATAACTGGTTCAGCATGGTGCCGTTTGCCCAAGCGGGTGCATTCATAGCCCTGCATGTCGTCGTAAGGAATGGGAGGAATATTCACATTCAGCAAGCAGTGTTCAAGCCCCAGTGGATTGTTCAGAAAACGGTCCACGATTTCAGCAGCAACACGGGCCGCGCTGTCCAGGTGCGCATAACCCTTGCCGGCCAGCGAAAAAGCAATGGCAGGCAGACCACACTGGAAGCCTTCCATGGCTGCGGCCACGGTGCCCGAGTAAATGGTGTCGTCGCCCATATTGGCACCGTTGTTGATACCGGAAACGACAAGATCGGGGCGGCGTTCCAGCAAACCTGTTACTGCCACATGCACGCAATCGGTGGGGGTGCCATTCACATAGCGAAAACCGTTGGCCGCTTTGCGCACAGTAAGCGGGCGATCAAGCGTAAGGGCGTTTGATACACCTGATCGGTCTTGTTCGGGCGCCATGACTTCCAGGTGAACTGTGTTGCCGAATCGTTCTAGCAAGGCACCATGCAGGGCCAGAATGCCAGGGGCGCTGTAGCCATCGTCGTTGCTGATTAAAATATGGGGAATGGTCAAAATCAGGCTTCCTTGCGGCGAAACACCCAAGTGTTTTCAGTGGATTCTTTGGCTGCAAAAGAATAACCGGCGACCTTGAATTTTTTCAGTTGCTCTACATCAGTGATGCGTTGATCAACAATGTGACGGGCCATCAGGCCGCGGGCCTTTTTTGCAAAGAAGCTAATGATTTTGTACTGACCATTTTTATAGTCTTGAAAGGCAGGCTGTACCACACGTGCATTCAAAGCCTTGGTATCGACCGACTTGAAATATTCATCCGAAGCCAGGTTAACCAGCACCGGGTCTTTTTTGCCGAGCTCTTTGTTCAAAGCGGGCGCCACAGTTTGCTTCCAGTATGCGTACAAATCTTTGCCTGCCGAATTGGGCAGCTTGGTGCCCATTTCAAGCCGATAAGGTTGCATTAAATCGAGCGGGCGAAGAATGCCGTACAAACCCGACAAAATACGCACATGCTTTTGGGCAAAGGCCAGTCCATCTTCGTCCAGGGTTTTGGCATCAAAACCATCGTACACATCGCCATTGAACGCCAGCAATGCAGGCCGCGAATTTTTCTTGGTGAACTTGGTTGACCATTCGCTGTAACGCGTTGCGTTAAGCACCCCCAACTTGTCAGAAACTGACATGAGTTTGGAAATATCAGCCGGACTCATAGGGCGAAGAATGTTCACCAACTCGGCTGCCTGCTCAACAAATTGGGGCTGCGTGCTGGTTGAAACGGACAAGGGTGTTTCGTAATCGAGCGATTTTGCGGGAGAAAGAACTACAAGCATGGACATGCATCACCTGGTTGTTACTACGGGTTTATTATCGCAGGATCTGGCAGGTGATTCAGGGACAGGGTGGTGTGAAGCCGGGAAAAATACCCAATACAAGGTATGCAAGACACTGGTTTTTTTGAGGTTGGCCGCGGATGCGACATTGTCGCTCCGCTTCTGGCCGTGTCTCCCAGGCTGTCTCTCCCGAAGATAAATGTATTACCTGTCATATGCACAAATGGATTCAAGCAAATGTGTTGGCAAGTTTTGATTTACTGTATATAATCACAGCATGTCAATTCGAGATTGGTGCCATGAAAGGTTTAACTGCTCGTCAACAAGAAATTCTGGATCTGATTCGCGATCAAATCGCGCAATTTGGCCGCCCCCCTACCCGTGCTGAAATTGCACGGCAATTGGGCTTTCGCTCTGCCAACGCGGCAGAAGATCACTTACAGGCTTTGGCCAAGAAAAACGTCATCGCGCTCGATGCCAGCACCTCGCGCGGCATTCGCCTGCTGGGTGAATATGCTGAAGGTTTGGAAGAAACCGCCAGCAAGGCAGCCGAACGTGCATTCGAGCATTTCATGCAACTGCCGCTGATTGGCCGTGTTGCAGCAGGCAGCCCGATTCTTGCGCAAGAACACGTGGAAAAACAAATTCCGGTTGATCCATCGCTCTTTCCCGACAAGCCCGATTACCTGCTGAAAGTACGTGGCATGTCCATGAAAGACATCGGCATTATGGATGGCGACTTGTTGGCGGTAAAAAAAGCAAGCACCGCACGCGCAGGTCAGGTGGTGGTTGCGCGTGTGAACGACGATGTCACCGTGAAACGTTTTTTCCAGAAAGGCCATGTGGTTGAGCTGCAAGCTGAAAACAGCGATTTCGCCCCCATTGAAGTCGACTTGCGAACAGAAACATTCGCAATTGAAGGTTTGGCTGTTGGTTTGATCCGCCAGGGCCAGTTGCACTAAAAAGCAGTCATTGCACCAAGAGCAATGTCGGGGGTTGTTGTGTCGTCTGATCTTGCCAACATTCACCCTGGCGTTTGGCGCGCCCATCAGCTTGCCAGCGACACCAGCGTACGCATACCTAGCGGCTTTGCTGCCCTGGATCAACAATTGCCCGGGGGTGGCTGGCCCACCCGAAACCTGATTGAACTGCTGTTGAAACACCACGGCATCGGCGAGCTTCGCTTTCTGATCCCCGTGTTACGCAAGCTTTCGCTAGAACAAAAAAAACTGGTGCTGATTGGCGCGCCACTGCTTCCACTTACACCCGTATTTGAACAGTTCGGTGTGGCTTTAAACCAAGTCCATTTAATTCAAACCGACAAACCTCAAGATCGGCTTTGGGCGATTGAACAAGTACTTCAAAGCGATTCATTTGGTGCGCTTTTCATGTGGTTACCCGAGGAAAAAGCATTGTGCAGCCCCACCGTGTTACGCCGCTTGCAATACCAGGCCACACGCTCACAAGGTTTAAGTTTTGTATTTCGCCCTATTCGGGCACAAATTCAGCCCTCCCCGGCTTCGCTGCGTTTGTGCCTGACCGCGCAAAGCCCCAACAGCTTGCGCGTGCATTTGATCAAACGCAGGGGCCCTGTGCTGGAACAAGCAGTATTGATTGATTTACCCAAACCGCAAGGTGCTTTACCCGACACCCCGCACTCACAGGAGCTTGTTCGTGCGCTGGATCGCCCTGAGTTACAAACAAACTTTCAAACAACCCTGCAAGCCACAGGAAACTACACCTCAGTTTGACGCCAATTCACTATTTGAATTGGCAGCACATTACAGCCCGGTGGTGTGTTGGCGACAAGACCAACACCATGAATATGCGGGGTGGTTGGTTGAAGTGCACAGCAGCTTCAGGCTGTTTGGTGGTGCACAGGCCTTGCTTTCGCAATTGTAGCAAAGCGCAGAAGAGTTTCCTGGTGAACTGCAACTGGCCAACCACCACACCGCCACTGGGGCTTGGTGGCTTGGTAAATGTGCGCCTGCGCACACTGAAAGTGATTTTCTGGCCATGCTGAGTTTCAATGACAACAGCTTGTTGTCCCTGCCAACACATGCACTGGATTGCGATTTAAAGTTACAAACCACCTGGCAACAATGCGGCTTTAATCGCATTGGTGATTTGTGGCGTTTGCCGCGCGACGGGTTTTTAAAACGCTTTGGCGCGCAGGCACTGGCAGAACTTGATTCAGGCTTTGGCGTTCAAAACAAATTGGCACCAGGCGCGGTTAGCCACACACCTGCCAACACCTTTGAACAAGAAACGGAATTGCCGTTTCACAGCGACAGGCTAGACCTGATTGAGCACCACGCACAAACCCTGCTTCAAGCAGTGTGCCGCTGGTTAAAGCAGCAAAAACATGGTGCACGTGAATTGCAGTGGTCCTTCAAGCATGCGCATGGTGAAGAAATTTTGCGCCTTCGAAGTGCGCAGCCCACCGACTGCCTTGATACCTGGAAACGGCTGCTGCACCACCAACTGGGGCGAATGCAATTTGAAGATGACATACGCAACCTGCGGGTACAGTGCGCGCACAGTGAATTGCTGCCCAATATAAACACCAGTTTTTTACCCGATCCTGGGAAAAGCTTGCACAATTGGGACAATACCTGCGATGTTCTGCGCGCGCGCCTGGGCGAACAAACCGTGTTGTTTGCAGCCACTGAAAGCGACCCAAGACCGGAATGCAGCGTTGTGTTGCAGCCTGTCCCCTTAATTAAAAATTCAAGTATTGCCTTTAAAAAAGGCGATAAAACACACACCCCTGAACTGAACAACGCCACCTTGCCCTGCAGTGCGCCAAGGCCTTTGTGGTTGTTGCCACAGCCCAAACCCTTGCAAGGTAAAACCCCAAGCTGGCAAGCCGGTGGCCCTTGGCAGTTGCTCAGTGGCCCTGAGCGTGTTGAGTTTGGCTGGTGGGATGCCCAACCTTGCAAGCGCGATTACTATTGCGCACGCGACAGCAACTCGAGTTTGGTGTGGCTGTACCAAGACCTGCTTGAAGACAACACACGCTGGTTTTTACACGGTTACTTTGCATGACTAAAACCATGGAAAATCCGATCCGCTTTGCGGAACCACTGGCATTGAGCAATTTCAGTTTTTTAAAAAGTGCATCGCACCCCGAAGAACTGGTTCAACAGGCGAAACTACTGGGTTACAGCGCCATTGGCATTGCCGATGAATGTTCGCTTGCGGGCATTGTTCGCGCACACCAGGCCGCCAAAGAAAGCGGCATACAACTGCTGGTGGGTGCGCAATTTCTGTTTGCACACAGCAGTCAATTTGCTGGCCAGCGCATTGCCCTGGTTGTGAAAAATAAAACGGGTTACACCCACTTGTGCCGGCTGATTACACAGGCACGCAGCCGTGCATTCAAAGGCGATTACCTGTTTACCCGCGAAGACCTTGCCGACATTCCACCCGGACTGCATTTATTGCTGCTACCCGATGAGCGCAACAAAGAAAACTTGGCTGCACTGCTAAGTTGGTGCGCCAAACGCTTCACTGGCCGAATGCACTTGGTGTGCAATTTGCAGCACAGGGGGTTTGACAAAGCATGGTTGCTGCACTTGCAAACTTTGGCCCACTTGCACCATGTCGAATTAATGGCCAGCAATTTGCCTGTGATGCATTCAAGCGAACGAAAAAACCTGCACGATGTGCTCACTGCCATTCGGCTGAACTGCAGCCTGAACGAGGCCAGACCCTTTCTGGAAACGAATGCGCAACGTTGCCTGCAACCCTTGCAGGTACTTGCCCAAACTTACCCGCACACCTTGCTTGAGCAAACCACGACACTGGCAGCGCAATGTGTGTTTTCGCTCGATGAATTGCGCTACCAGTACCCCCGCGAAATCAGCCCCGAAGACCTGGAACCCGCAGAGTACTTGCGCCTGCTTGTAGAGCAAGGTGCAAAGCAGCGCTACAACAACGCGGTACCCACAAAAGTTCGAGAACAGATTGAACATGAATTAACGCTGATTGAAGAACTGAAATTTGAGGCCTATTTTTTAACCGTTCACGACATTGTTCGCTTTGCGCGTTCGCGCAATATTTTGTGCCAGGGGCGTGGTTCTGCCGCCAATTCCGTGGTGTGTTATTGCCTGCACATTACCGAAGTAAACCCCGACAAAATGGCTGTGCTATTCGAGCGTTTTATTAGCCGCGAACGCAACGAGCCACCCGACATCGACGTGGACTTTGAACACACACGCCGCGAAGAAGTGATTCAATACATTTACAAAAAATATGGTCGTGACCGGGCCGCATTGGCCGCCAGTGTAGTGGTGTACCGGCCCCGCTCGGCATTGCGCGATGTGGGCAAAGCATTGGGATTGGCCACTGACATGATTGAGCAATTGGCCAAGTCACAAGATGGCGGTTACAGCCGCAGCATGCGTGTTGACCACATGGTGCAGGCTGGTATTGATGTGCGTCAAACCGCTGTGCAGCACTGCGTGCATTTGGCCGATGAACTTTTGGGTTTTCCGCGGCATTTGTCCCAACACACGGGTGGCTTTGTGATTGCCCGCGACAGCCTGACTGAACTGGTGCCTGTTGAAAATGCATCCATGCCAGACCGCAGTGTGATTCAGTGGGACAAAGACGACCTGGATGCCATGGGCCTGATGAAAGTGGATGTATTGGCATTGGGAATGCTGAGCGCCATTCGCATGACACTGGATGAACTGAACAAAAAACCCGGCACCCCCCGAACACTGCAAGCCATACCGCCTGAAGACAGCGCAGCATACGACATGATGTGCAAGGCCGACACCGTAGGGGTGTTTCAAATAGAAAGCCGCGCACAAATGGGCATGCTGCCACGCCTGCAACCCCGCAAATATTACGACCTTGTGATTCAAGTGGCCATTGTGCGCCCCGGCCCCATTCAAGGCGGCATGGTGCATCCATTTTTAAAACGCAGACAGGGCCTTGAAGCTGTCAGCTATCCTTCCGAAGCGCTGGAGCAAGCACTGGGACGAACCAAAGGTGTTCCGATTTTTCAGGAACAAGTGATGCAGGTGGCCATTCTGGCTGCTGGCTTTACACCAGGCGAGGCCGATGCACTGCGCCGCGGCATGGCAGCCTGGAAGCGCAAGGGTGGCCTGCACCATTTCTATGAACGAGTGGTGAGTGGCATGTTGGAACGCGGTTACACCCGCGAGTTTGCCGAAAGTATTTTCAGGCAAATGGAAGGCTTTGGCGAATATGGCTTTCCAGAAAGTCATGCGGCCAGTTTCGCGCTGCTGGTGTATGCGTCGGCCTGGCTGAAATGCCACCATCCTGATGCGTTTTTGTGTGGCTTGCTCAACGCGCAACCCATGGGTTTTTATGCACCTTCGCAACTGATTCAAGATGCGCAAAGGCACGGGGTGAAAGTATTGCCCGTGGATGTGCAATGCAGTGCATTTGAAACCCGACTGGAAACCCGGCTGGGCAGTTGCAACGGCACCTTGCTCCCTGTTCGTTTGGGATTGAACCGTGTGAATGGCCTGAAAAACGACGCCACTTTGCGCATTGTTCAAACCCGTGCACAAGGCCTGTTTGAAAGCGTGGAAGACCTGACCAAACGTGCACAGCTTGACCGCGCTGACCTGCTTGCGCTGGCTGATGCCAATGCACTTGAACAACTGGCTGGGCACCGCCGCCAGGCTGTATGGCAAACAGCAGCAACAGAAACAACTGGCGTACGGCGCGGCACAAAAAATACAGACTTGCTGACCCACACCCGAAGCAATGAAACACCGCTTGAATTGCCAAAAGCCAGTGAACTGGAAGACATGCTGGCCGATTACCGCGCAACCAATGCAAGCCTGGAGCACCACCCTATTTCATTTTTGCGCAAGCAACTGGCACCTTACAAAATAAGGCAGGTTGAAGAATTGCGCACCTACCCAAACGGCCGGCTAGCCCGTGCCTGCGGCATTGTGACGCACCGGCAGCGCCCAGCCACTGCGCATGGCACCGTGTTTTTAAACCTGGAAGATGAAACAGGCAATGTGAATGTGATTGTGTGGAACAGCCTGGCAGAAGAACAGCGGCAAGTGTTACGCAATGCGCAAATCATGGGGGTGTTTGGCATATGGCAGCGCGAAGGCGAAGTATGTAATTTGGTAGCACGAAGGCTGGTAGACTACACCCACCTGCTTGCGCAACTACAAACGCCTTCACGCGATTTTAAATAGGCTGAAATCAAATATCAACTTCAACCAGATTGCCTTTGTCTTCCAGCCAGGTACGGCGTGCACCACTTTCAGTGCGGCCCATCAGCATGTGCATCATGGCATTGGTTTGGTCTACGTCCATAGTCCCCAAAGTAACCGGCAACAAGCGGCGTGTGTCGGGGTTCAATGTAGTTTCCCAAAGCTGTTCGGCATTCATTTCACCCAAACCCTTGAAGCGGGAAATCTTGATGTTCGCCTCTTTCACGCCTTCCTTGCCCAGCTTGTCTTGCACGGCATAAAGTTCGGCTTCGTCCAGACAATACAGTTTGCGTGCAGGCTTCTTGCCCTGTGCAGGCACATCCACGCGGAATAACGGCGGGCGAGCCACATACAAATTCTGGCTGCGAATGAGCGCAGGGAAATGTTTGTAGAACAAGGTGAGCAGCAACACCTGAATGTGCGAGCCGTCCACATCGGCATCGGAAAGAATACAAATTTTGCCGTAACGCAAACCGCTCAAGTCGGGGTTGTCGTTCACACCATGGGGGTCTACACCAATGGCCACTGCAATGTCGTGAATTTCCTGATTGGCAAACAGGCGGTCTTTGTCGGTTTCCCAGGCATTGAGCACCTTGCCGCGCAAAGGCAACACCGCTTGAAATTCTTTGTCGCGCCCCATTTTTGCAGAGCCACCGGCGGAATCGCCCTCGACCAGGAATACTTCGTTCAAAGTAATGTCGGTGCTTTCACAGTCGGTTAACTTGCCTGGCAAAATGGCCACTGAAGAGCTTTTTCGTTTTTCAACTTTTTGCGCTGCACGCGAACGGGCTTGCGCTTGTTTAATGGCCAGTTCAGCAATTTTTTTGCCGTCTTCCACATGCTGGTTCAACCACAACTCGAACGCAGGCTTCACCAGTGAGGACACCAAACGCACTGCATCGCGGCTGTTCAAGCGTTCCTTGATTTGACCTTGGAATTGCGGGTCGAGCACCTTGGCTGACAGCACAAAGTTGGCCTTGGAAAATATGTCATCAGGCATCAATTTAATGCCCTTGGGCATGAGCGAATGCATTTCGCAGAATGCCTTGATGGCCTGGAACACAGCCTCGCGCAGGCCCGATTCATGGGTACCCCCGGCAGAAGTTGGAATCAGGTTGACATAACTTTCACGCACAGGCGCACCTTCGGCCACAAAGGCCAAGGCCCAGGCTGCGCCCTCGCCTTCAGCGAAACCTTCGTCGCGCAGCACATCCACGTTCAGGTCGCCACTGAACATGGGGGCGACCAGTTCACGGTCCAGCAACTCCTCGCGCAAAAAGCCACTCAAACCATCCTCAAACTTCCAACGTTTGGCTTCACCGGTTTTCTCGGTCACGAGTACAACTTCCACGCCCTTGAGCAACACCGCCTTGCTTCTCAGCAAGCGATCCATTTCATTGAGAGGCAGCACAGCTGAGTCAAAGTACTGGGGATCGGGCCACACGCGCACCGTGGTTCCCTTTTTTGGATCGCCGCTGGCTTGGGGACGTACTTTCAGGGGCTCGATCACATCGCCACCGCTGAACACCAGTATGCCCACCTGCTTGTCGCGCACCGCGCTCACTTCAAGCCGTGTAGACAAGGCGTTGGTGACAGAAACACCCACACCGTGCAAACCGCCTGAGAAACGGTAAGCTCCGCCATCGGCCTTATTAAACTTGCCACCTGCATGCAAGCGGGTAAACACCAGCTCGATTACGGGTACTTGTTCTTCAGGATGAAGGCCGATCGGGATGCCCCGCCCTTCGTCTTGCACCGACACACTGCCATCGGTGTGAACGGTGACCGTAATTCTTGAACCAAAACCACCTAAGGCTTCATCAGCCGCGTTGTCGATTACCTCTTGAATAATGTGCAAGGGGCAGTCGGTGCGGGTGTACATGCCAGGGCGCTGCTTGACTGGCTCTAGCCCCTTAAGGACACGGATGGACGATTCTTGGTACTGGCTCATGACAACCTGATAGTTCAATGACCGCTTGATGATACCAATAATTTCAGCCCATTTCGGGCCGTACTGGAACCATCTGCGGCTGTGCCAGCACTCATGATCAAGATAGGAAATTTGTAGCGCGTGGTTAGCACACTTTTTAAGGCTAATAAAGCAGCATGTCACCCCACCCCCTATCCATGGTGACACCTCATTCGGACTTTTTGCAGCCTTGATACGCTGTGGCGTTATTTAAACCATTTGCCAAGGCCGACCATGATTCCACTTCCGTTTCAAGTAGAGAGGCTCGACATGAAACCGATTGCCCCCAAGTTAAAGATCACCGCAATTCAAAGGTGCTCGAGGGCGAATCTGGAAACAACCCGCTCGGAGTTCGAGTTGTTGGTGGCCAAGCAGGAAAAGCGGTTACGCAACTTCATCATCAAACATTTTCGTGATGAAAATGCAGTTGAAGATGTGTTCCAACAAACCCTGATTGAGGCTTACTGCTGCTGGGACAGTTTTCGGGGAGACGCAAAAAGAGCCACCTGGCTGTTCGGCATTGCACTGAACATTATTCGAAACACGGCCCGCCGCTCGCCACAGTACAAATTTCACTTCACCTCGGATGAAGACCTTGAACTGGAACAGGCAGAAGGCTCAGACCCCATGCAGCACTGCATGAAAAACGAGTTCAGCATCAAACTGGAATCGGCCATTGGAAATTTACCCAACGACCTGCGTGAGACCTTGATTCTGGTCGTTCAGCATGGCAATTCTTACCAGGAAGCGGCTGACATTCTAGGCATTCCAATTGGCACCGTGCGGTCACGCATTTCAAGATCACGTGCGCAATTGAAATCAATCTACGATTTGTACATGGACTAATGAACGCAAATTTGTCGACCCGATATGGGGCACTCAACAAAATTCTGGAGTCTTTGGGAATGAGTCCCAGCGACACCGAGCAATGTGCGGCCACAGACGGTTATCGAATCGATTTTGAAAAGAATTTCACAGTTGAATTGCAACACTTGAGCGGCTCAGATTGCCGAGTAAGCGCGAGAGTATTCAGCCTGGGGAAATCGCTTCAAGTTCAGGAAAACCAGATCAAATTGGCCTTGGCCTTGTTCGGCGCGCTGAAAGACGACATGCCCGCTGGCGTATCCATTGCAATTTCACACCACGACAACTGTTTGCGGCTGTGCCTGGAAATTGTGAGTGAGAACAACGACATTGTTATGACTCAATTTCAGGGATTTGTTCATGTGGCATTTGCCTACAAACAAACCTACTTCCAGAATAAAAGCGCAACGTAGCGTATTCAATCCCGACTTTGCGCCGCACTAAGTTGATCAAGTAAAACCGCTTGCAGCCACGCTTCGAATTTTTCCCTGGCAGCAAGCAGATTGATTGCAGACATGGCCATGGATATTAGCAAGGTCGAATGCTCAGCCTCGTAAACACAGGTTTGCTCGAGAGACTTTGCTCGCCAACGTTGCGAAAGCCAGTTACGAAGGCAATTACTTTCATAGCTGTTCAAGACAAGCGTGGCTTGGAAATCGGAGGGGCAAGAAGAGGATTGCAACAATTCGCCATGCCCCAAGCCCTCAACAGCCTGCTGATCAATCAAGAACCAGTTTCCGGAAGCGCCAGGCGACATGAATAAACCGGGCCCTACACGATACCAGCGGTATCGCTGTGAACTTGTTGTGCAAGACTGCGGGGCGAAGTAAGGCCCGCAAAACGCTGCATGGCAAGGGGTTTCAGGGGGCGCGTATTCAGCTCGGAAAGAATGGATTTGAAGGTGCTGCGCGCGACCGAGCCAACGGAGTTTGCCGCATTGACTGCACCAGCCTGAATTGACGGGGTATTGGGATTAATCATTTGCAAGATGCCAATAAACTTAGTTTCATGAAAATTGAGTGGCTTTGCCAGCCAAAGGGTTCCCGACTTTCTCAAGAATATCGAAGCGTTTCATGCGGTAGTACAAGGAATGAACAGGTATGCCGAGGCTTTCGCTGGCAAGGCGCACGCACCCCTGATGAGCGTGAAGTGTTTGAATCAACACTGCCTTTTCAAATGCCAGCAGCCGCTGCTTCAAACCCGTTGCGGGCTCAACGCCAACGGCCATGCAAGAAGGTGTACCCAGGCCGATGACATGACGTTGTGCAAACGCGTGCAATTCCCGTACATTCCCCGGCCAGGGTTTGCTCAAGAGTTCATCAATATCGTCATGCTCAAGATCGGGCACCCCGAGTTTGAATTGTGTAGCCACTTCACCAAGAAAATGCCGATACAAGGGAATGATGTCTTCAAGTCGTTCAGCCAAGGCGGGGATGCGCACCTGGGATACGCTGAGTCGAAAATGCAGATCTTCCCGAAACTTCCCCTGCGCCACCAAAGTTTCCAGACTGGCTTTGGTGGATGCAATGACCCTGAATGCAGCGCTGTAAGATGTTTGCCCACCCAGGCGCGTGGCCCCGCGGTACTGCAAGGCATTTAATAACTTGGCCTGACAGGACAAAGGCAGGCTGTCCATTTCATCCAGATACAGCGTGCCATTGTGCGCCTGTTCCAGTTTGCCGGGTCTGTCTTTTTGGGCTCCGGTAAAAGCACCTGCCATCACGCCAAATACCTCGGCCTCGAAAAGTTGTTCTGGCAGCGCTGCACAGTTGACGTGAACAAACTCCCCCTTCACGCCAGACTGCGAATGTAACCAGCGTGCTGCGGTGTCTTTGCCAGCGCCTGTTGGCCCCAAAAGTACAGTATCAACAGGCAGTTGCTTTAATCGTTGAAGCTGGGATACCGCATGGCGCATGGGCTGTGAACGCACGAACTCCTCGCTGTAAGGCCCGGGATGATTGGCATGAAATGGTTTTCGGTCTGATCTGAACGGCTTGGTGCGTGTCAGCTTTTCCAGTACTTGCATGGCAGCCAATGGGTTGGCGGGGTGAACAATCGAAGCAAAAATAGGAATGTCGTGATAAACGTACTCTTGCCAGGGTGTTTCAATAAACCGGATGATCTGGGTTTCCGGATTACGCCCCTGTGCCTTGAAATGCTCGATTAAATCACCAATTGCTTCCAGCCCATGGTCCACCAACAACCAGTGTGCGGGCAGGTTGCGCTTGGCCATCAATTCAGCAAGTGACAATTCATGAACACTGGCCTGCATCAACAAAGCTGCTGCACGAAGTCGGCTTTTAAGTTCTTGCGATTCAATGCAAAGGATCAACTCGGTCATTTGTAGCCTTGGCACAATAAATTGAACAATATTTATTGTGAGGGCTGCTTACGCCAAATGAATCACCCCTTGGGATTAGTCAATGCTGTGATTCTGACTGCGCCATAACCTCCACCCGAAGCATATCCCTTGCACGAGACAATCGGGACCGAACCGTACCAATGGCAAATCCAGCTCAAGTGCGGCGTCCTGATAAGTAAAACCCTCGAGTAAAACAAGCTGCACCACTGTTTGCATTTTGCCCGGAAGTTGATCAATCGCCGACTTCAGGGTTTCCATGCGCTCCTGGCGCATCAAGGACTCTTCGGGCTCGCAGATTGAATCGGCGGGAATCATGCTGATCTGCTCATCGAAATCGTCGCCTTGAAACCGAAAACTGGTGTCGCGGTAGCGAAAGTTTTTCACCAGGTTCAGTGCAATGCCAAACAGCGATGTCTCGGGTTTGGAGTCGCCACGAAAACGGGCCCAGTTGCGAAACGCGGCCATGTGCGTTTGCTGGATAAGATCATCCACATAATCCTCCCGACGAAGGTGCTTGCGAACAAAATGGGTCAAGCGCGATCGCTGCGATTTCAACAAGGCTTCAAGCGTGCAAAGTTGTGCTGCGTTCAGCGGTGCGGGTGTGCTTTCATCAATACCCGACACGGTGATTTCGAACTGTTGAACGTTTGCGATTTGTTCCATGGCCTGCCTCTATTTGCTTGTGTGTGGTAACAAGCGTTGTGCAGTGTGCATGCCAGGGACAGGTAATTTTCAAATGCCTGATTTCATGGTGTATTTATTGATTAGCTCTTGTAAGTTCTTTGATTTTTTATAAATTCCGTACTCAATATGATCCAAAATCTCTAAATCAGAACCCGGTCGGGCTCAGGCTGATGGCAGATGCGGTGTAAAATGCGCTCATCTCGCGGTAGTATAATGGATAGTACGAGGCCCTCCTAAGGCTTAGATACAGGTTCGATTCCTGTCCGCGAGACCAGGCATAAAAAAAGCCCCTGACTTGTCAGGGGCTTTTTCAATTGAACAGCAAATAAATTAGCTGGCTTGCTCAGTCAGAATCTTCCAGCGACCATCTTCTTTCTTCAATCGCAAAGTTTTGCGAACATTGTCAGAATACTTGTCAGCTTTGTAGGCCTGATCAAACTCGGCAGTGGCTTCTTCGCCATTGATTTGAATATTCAGGTTGCTGATGTCAACCTCAATATTCGACTTGTTGGCAATTCGGGCGCGGCGCTGGCTTTCCCACTGTGAACGGCTTAGTGCACCAGGCAGCTCGAAGTTGGCAGAATAAAAGCTGAGGTAACCCTCCACATCGCGGGCACTCCAGGCTGCAGCCCAATTGCTCACTGCTTCTGTCACTTCAATTTGCAGCTGAACCGGGCTGGGGCCAGCAGGTGCAGCGGGTGCCGCCACAGGTGCTGCGGGTGCTGCAGCTGCCATGGGGTCGCTTGCAGCAGGCATTTCACCGTTCAACAAATCGTCCGCAGGCGGCAACGCAGGATCCAGCAAGGTGTCTGCTGCTGGATCAATTGCGGGGTCTACAGCAGGTTCTGCAACGGGTGCAGGTGCAGCAGCCGGTGCGGGCGATTGGTCAAGTACTGCCGGGCGAAGTTGGTCAAGTCCCAGGAAATGACTGACTGGCTTCAAGTTGTCGGCATTGTTGATCAAGGCTTGACCACCATAGGTCACGATCAGCAAACCAATGAACAAGGTGTACACGGGCAGCAACCAGCGTTCGTACCTGTAGTAGAACGGCTTGCCTTTCACTTCGTCGGCAACCTTGTCCATTTCAGCCTCACCCACGACCTGGCGAGTGAGCAGTTGGTTCAATGCCACCGGCGGCGAGAGATAACCCAACTCGAACGCTGTAATGACGATCATCCAGAAGTGGACCGGGTGTATGCCATTGCTGTAGGCAATTGGCGCCACTGTGGCCGACACAAGAATAACCGCGCCGAATGGATCCATCACCATGCCGATGAATACCATCATGATCATGAACAGCGTCAATGCACCCCAAATGCTGGCCATTTCGGCAGGAACAATGCTCATCAAGCCAGAACGTTCAATCATGCCGCCCACGCTAATGGACAAAGCCATCAACATGATCAGGGCACCAATGTGACCAATGGTCTCAGAGGTGGCACTGCGCACCGCCATTTCCAGACCCTGGTTTTTCTTCTTGTCTGCTGGCGTATCACCACCTACTTTGGTGGGGCCGCCGCGCAGCTTGTCGAAAATAATCACGAACAGCATGATCACAGGCAGCATCACGGGCGCTGTGAACTCATCCAGTTTGGTGTCCAGCAAATATTCGTAACCAAATACCACCAGCATCACGATCACAATGTAAGGCGATACGGGTACCAATGCTCGCAGGGATTGTGGCAGTGCTTCCTTCGCCTTGGCACGTTCAGTGACACGCCCTTCTGCTTTTAGCAGCGCGATCAACATGAAGATAGTTGAAGTCAGTATGAATACGAACAGACCCCAGCCATACAGTTCACTGGTGGTCACTTCCTTGTTCAATGCGGCAATTACCACAATCAGCAAACAGGGGCGAAGCACCACACCGAGCGAGCCCGACATGGCTGTTGCGGCCAATGCAAATGGACGACGTGCGCCAGAGGCAAGCACTTCCCGATAAACAATCGCACCGGCAGCGATCACGAACACACCGGAGGCGCCTGTGTAGGCGGTTGGAATGGCCGCTGCGAGCAACACAATCCAGGTGAATATTTCAGGCGGAAGCTTCCAGGGCTTGAGAATGTCCATGAACAAGGACACCACACGGGTCTGCTTGAGCAACATACCGGCCCACAGATAGAGCGCCAGGTTCAGGAAAATGCTCGACAACTCGGTGATCTGGCCAAAGTAAATGGCCAAACCAGCAATGTAGTCGTCCATGAAAAAGTTGATACCCGCATTCAAGGCCATGAATGCATACAGCGGGATACTCAACAGGCCCATGCCGTAGCTTCCGCCCTCTTCAGCCTGTGCTGGAATTTTCAGCACGTCTTTCAGACTGATGAACGACAGGCTGGCAAACAGGGCAATCGCAATAATACTGATCAGCGGATTTTCAACCGCCACACCCGAGTCGTATTGAAGCTTCAGGTAATAGGTGGCTGAAATGGTCATCAACAGGTTTGCACCCAGCATGGCCAACGAATAGACCTGGAAGTCTTTCTTGGTGCGTGGTGGACGCAAACTGATGTGGTGGAACTGCTTGGTGGTTGAAATGGCAGCAATTGCGACCATGATCAACAAAATCAGGGGACGGTTTTCAGTACCGAACTTGAAAATGCCAAAAAAGCCGGTTTCAACTTCTCGAAACACCTCGACTTCGGGTGTGATGGCTTTGCTCACCCTTTCATATACAGCAAATCGCTCGCGGCATTGATCACGGGCGGCTTCCAAAGAAGCTCGAATCTCGTTGGGGTCAACAGCGACATCACCGAATAACAAATCCAGATCAGACTTCGGTGCACTCTCTGCATCGGCGACCTGTTTGGTCACAAGCGCGTCAATGTCGGGATTGGCTTCGCAGGTGGGTGCGGAAGGATCTGCACGCAGCAAAAAGTATTGAACCTGATTTTCAGGATCGCCGAACATGCGCTCGCCTAGCCGCAAGAGCTGACCGTGCACCATTTCACCCGTACCAATAATCAGGGTGAGTAACAACAGGGAGAAAATCGGTAGGCTGGATAACCACTCGGACGGTGTGCGACCCATCCATTTCTTGCCGGCGGAACTCTGCATAACGGATCCTTATCAGCGCCAACTTTGAGTTGGCTGATCAAATAGCGAATTAAAAGTAATAAAAAGGGGGCAACGGCAAGCCCCCATTACTGCAAAGGCAAACAGGCGGGAATAAGCCCCGCCCTGGATCGATTACAGCTCGGTCTTGGTTGCGCACTCGGAGTCAGCGCGGTTCACGCTACAACGAATCTGCTTCATGATATTCAAGGCCTTGGGATCGTATGAACCGCCTTTGGCCAACGCCACGCGTGATTCACGCAGCAAAATAGTGTATTTCACAGAGTCGGCAGCAGGAATATCCATCCACGCTGCGTTGGGGATACCCTTCTCAGCATTGGTAATGATTTGCATGCCTGCAGGGAATTTCTTGAACCAGTAGTCACGAGATTTCTGGGCAAAACCCTCGGGGAACTTGCTCTTGTTCACGATGACCTGATAGGTCAAGACAGCCACCGGGAAGCGAACAATTGCGCCTGCGCTGCCCAAGCCTTTGTAAAGCTCAAGCGGTTTATAAGCGGCGGCGGGCGCAGCAATAATGTCGACAGAACCATTGTTGAATTTGGCACCGAAGTTGGAAATATCGGCTGAAACAGGAGACGCACCTACCTTGGAAATCATTTCCTTTTGGGCAGAGTCGTAGTCAAACGAGGCGATCTTCTTGCCAGCCAGCTTTTCAACTGAGTTGATGTCACGGCTTTTTACATACAGGTATGCAGCGCCGAAAGGAATGATACCGGCCACTTGATAGTTGCCCTGAGTCATCAACGCATCTGCTTTTTCAGTCGCGAACAGTTGAATGGTGCGCTTGACCACTTCATAGCTCAAAGGCATGTCTACCTTACCGTCTTTCACAACAGAGGCCGCCCCCAATGCATCGATTGAACCAGCAACCGAGTTGTAAGCACGCGTGCGAAACGAGGTTGCTACCAACATATCGCACTGGCCTGTTTTGAAGTTCTCAGAGGCGATTTTCTCGTCAGTAAACGCTTCCAGTTCCAGGTCGGCACCGAAACCTTTGGCTGCCAACACGTAGTCTTTGCTCAGGTTAAATACGTCGCCGCCTGCGCCCAGAATGTCGAATACACAAACTTTCTGTTTGGCCAAGGCCGGTGATGCGGATGCCATCAAGGCCAAGCCCAAGCCGGCGGTGATTGCTTTGATTTTCAACTTCATTGTCTGGTCTCCCAAAATTGTGTTTTTGCGAACCCGGGATTTTTTGCTAGAGAATCTAACCCAGGTCTGCTGTGAGCAAAAACTTAGTTCAACAAGTCGTCCACGTTCATGCCTGCTGGCATCGCGGCTTCTTCATCCCAATATTTACCCATGCTGTTCACGGGGGTACGGGTGCCCACGTTTTCTGTCCAGTAACGGTCTGAAAGATTCAGCATGACCGCACCAGCCAAGCTGTCGACCAACGCGTATTGTTGGCTTGATTTGAAGTCTTTCACGTTCGCAAAACGCTTGGTTGCATCGCGGAAACGGGGGGTATCACCCACGGCCAGTGCGGACAAGCCGTACATCACGTGAGAAAGACGCACGCCTTGGCGCTCGCCAATCAACATGGACAAGCGGAATGTTCCCCATACGTCTTTGCCTTCAGAGGCACCTGGCAAAATACTCCAGACCACGGCGCGGGCGGCATTTGGCGCGCCCCACCACTTGGCATTGGAAATACAGGTGAGCGCACGTTCGGATTTTGGCGCGATGTCGGTGGGCACACCCACCATTTGCTGGGAAGCAATGTCGTTCACCACAGCTTGCAAACCAGCAACGGTGCCCAACAAGTAAGTCAGTTCATCAAAATCACGTTCGAACTCGGGGCAACCTTCACCATATTCGAAGTTGTATTTGTCTTCCAGCTTGTTGCGCATGGCTTCAAATGCGCGCAACTGGCGACGTGCGGTAATTTCCAGCAAACGTTTTTGCCCAATACGCGCGTCTTGCGCTTCTACAATATTGTTTTGATTGGAAGCGCGCAGGTAACGCAGTTCTTCTTCCACTGCACGCTGCTCAGAACACGCGGCAGAGGAGACCAGCAAAAGAGATTCGAGCAGTTGAGGATCGCCACCAAAGGCGCGGGTGCCGCCAGAAATCAGGGGAAAGTTGCCTGTGGCAAAGCGACAGGCCATGTCGACATCGTCAATTTCAAGCTGAGGTGGAATAATTCTGCGTTCAATCAGGTTGATCGCGAGGTTTGTAGCCCCTCTTTCGACGCTTGCGCAACCTGCCGCAAATGCAATTACTCCCGAAATGGCCAAAATACGCCATACGCCAGCTCTGATCATTGATGTCTCCGTTGATTTTTCTTTTATACCTTGCCTAGTCAATATTTAGATTTGACCTTTGAGTAACAAGATTTGCGCACGTTATTAAACCATGAAATATTCACCCATCCAAGGGAAAGTAAACAGTTGTTAATAGAAGCGCTATTCTATTTGAGGCACCAAATTTGAAGACAGATGCCTAAACACCCCCCAATTGAAGGCAACGAACTGTTAAAAAGCGTGGAGAATAAAGTATCTTCATTTGTTGCCTTTCGAAATTCATGACGCAGATCGATCTACCGGCAGACAACTCTGATACGGCTACGAGTAACAGCACCGACAAGCCTGACAGGATGAAGCAGGCCGTAAAAGACATGACACCATTGAAGGGCAAAACTGCGCTGGTGGTGGACTCGGCCTTGGCTACGCGGCGTGCGCTTCAGGAGCAACTTTCTCAACTGGGTGCAAAAGCGGTCATTTTCGCCAGTTCGGTTTCCGAAGTTGAACAGCACTTGAGTTCTCGCGAGTTCGCGCTGATTGTGTGCGAATACCAGTTGGAAGGCGACCGCAATGGTCAACAACTGCTGGAAGACCTGCGAGTGAACAAAAAACTGGCGTGGTCAACCGCTTTCATGATGGTGACTGGTGAGCGGAGCTACGGCAATGTGGTGGCAGTGGCTGAATTCGAACCCGACGATTACCTGATCAAACCTTTCACGGCCTCTACGCTTTCAGACCGTGTTGTTCGAGTATTTAACCGAAAAATTCGATTGGCCGATGCATACCGTTCGATGTTTGAAGAACGGTTTCAAGAAGTGCCTGCCATTTGCGAAGATCTGGAATCAAAGTTTCCGCAGTATTTGAATGAGCTCGAACGCATGCGTATTGAATCGTTCTACAGATTGGCGGAATACGAAAAAACCGAACAGGAATTGCAGGCAAAGATTGAGAAGGCGCCAAAACCATGGATGCAACTGTTGCTGGCCAAGGTCAACCTTGAGAAAAAACAGTTTGAGCAAGCCAATGACCTGCTCACTGAGGTGGTAAAAACAAACCCGGAGTACCTGGCCGCCAGCGACTTGTTTGCCGACGTGCTTTGGGAGCAGAACCGCCCGGCCGATGCCCTGGATATTCTTGAAAAAATGGGGGCGAAGGCACTGTCATCGACGACCCGCCTGCGCAAACTTGCTGATCTCGCCGTTCGCATTGGTGACAATACGCGCTCGAAAAACTACCTGACGAAAGTAATTGATCGATCCCGAAACACCTCACTTTCGCAAATACACGACTACCTTCAGTTGTCGAAAATTTACGTGCAGGAAGGTCGACATGAAGAAGCCGAGAAGCTGACCGCAAAAATGCGCAGCACGGTGAATTCCACTGAACTTGATTTGGCGCGTGCCATGATGGCGATTCAAAAAGACATTGCCGATGGGCGCGGGGAGAAGGCAGGTGGCAAACTGCTTTCGTTTTTCGAAGACAACACAGAAGCGTTGCCCAAGCTTGAGCCAGAAACCTTAACCAGTCTGCTGGAATTGTGTTTCGCAGTGAGTATGGACACCAAAGGTTATGAGCTGGCCAGCCAGATCACCAAGCACAAACCGTCCAAAGCCATGCTGGACAGAATTCGAACTGCCATATCGGACTTCAAGGGCAGCCAGAGTACCGCCAACGACTGAATTTACGGTCTACAAGGCCCATGCGGCCTTGATCAACTGGTCCAGATAAGCGCCATAAAACTCTGGCAAACTGGCACCCAACAAGGGTTTGCCCGCCACAGCACCTTTTGCATTGAACACCATGACCGTGGGCGAAAACTTCACATTCAGCGGACTGGCCAGAGATTTGCCGGTGTATCGATTTCCATCAAACCAAATAAAACTGCGCTTGCTGTCTGAAAAATCGATTTCGTAAACAGCCACCTTGCCCCTGTAATTCGGATCGGTGCTGACATGGCGTAATGACTGCTGCCGGACCTTTTCGCAGTAAGCACAATCGGGCAAGGAAAACAGCACCACAACAGCTGGCACTTGCTGTTGTTGAAGATTAACCGGAAAAGAAAGTGGTTCTCCACCTGCACTGTGTGCAGGCGAGAGCCAGGCCAACACGAGAAACACCCAGACTGCTTTCATGCAATTTAGACCACATATCCCGGGTTGTCGTTCATTCCAATCAGTTTTGGTGTGTAAGGCACTTTGGTGGCAATGGTTTTTTTGGCTTTCAAATAGGTTTCAACCACATCCCAAATTGGTGGTTCACCATTGTTGCGAGCCTCTTCGGCCACCGGAGCCCAGCCCGCCACCTTGTATGCTTTTGACGCCTCAATGGGTTTACCGTTCAAACGCATATCGGAAATGCGCTGGCCTGCTTCCCCGTTGGGATTGCAGGTGTAAGTCAAACCACCCACACGCACCATGTCGCCGCCCTGCTGATAATAAGGGTCCGGGTTGAACAAGTTGTCGCACACGTCTTCCAGCACAGTTTTGATGAACTCGCCTTTCATGTCGACCAAAGTAGTATTTGGATAGGTAATCGCTGTTTGGTCCATCAGGTGTTCACGCGTGATGGTTTGACCTGGCAGCAGGCTGGTGCCCCAGCGAAAGCCTGGAGAAAAAGCAATTTCAGCGCCCTTCACTTCCATCAGTGCATCAACAATCAATTGATCCCAACTGCCATTGAAGTTGCCACGGCGATACAGCAAACCTTCACTGACTGCCAAGGGTTCGCTCAGCTTTTCAATGTAGGGTTTGCGCACGTTGCTCACAAAGGTTTCCATCGCGGGGTCGGCGGGCAGCATGTTCGAGAACACTGGCAAGAGGCGGTATTTGAAATCGCGCAATTTGCCGCCACGAATGTCCATGTCAAGCACGCCCAAAAACTTGCTGTTGCTGCCTGCATTGGTGACATAGGTTGTGCCAGAAGAGTTTTTCACGGGAATGGCGTTGGGCACACCGTCGTGCGTGTGACCACCCAAAATGAAATCGATCCCGGTCACGCGGCTGGCCAGTTTCAGGTCAACATCCATGCCATTGTGAGAAAGCAGCACCACCGCTTGCGCGCCTTTTGCCCGCACTTCGTCGACCACTTCCTGCATGCTTTCTTCCTGAATGCCGTAGGACCAGTCTTTGACGAAGTAACGCGGATTGGCAATTGGGCTATAGGGAAAGGCTTGCCCGATGATTGCAACCTTGGCCCCATTGATGGTTTTCATCACATGGCTTGGAAAAACCGGATCACCAAAATCAGTGGTTTTAATGTTTTGGGCAACAATGTCGATTTTGCCTTTGAAATCTTTCTCGGCCACTTCAAGAATTCGATCCGAACCGTAGGTGCATTCCCAATGCAGGGTCATCACATCAACGCCCAGCATTTTTGCAGCATCAACCATATCTTGCGCATTGGTCCACAAACTGGTGGCCGAGCCTTGCCAGGTGTCGCCGCCGTCCAGCAACAAAGCGCCAGGCCGGTTGGCCTTCATCATTTTCACCAAGGTAGACAAATGCGCAAACCCACCTACCTTGCCATAATGCTTGGCGGCTTCTTCAAAATTCAGATAAGTGAACGCGTGCGCTTGTGCGGAACCCGGCTTGATATTGAATGCCTTGAGCAATGACTCGCCCACAAGGTGTGGGGCTTTGCCAAAGGCATCGGCCACACCCAAATTCACATTCGGTTCACGGAAATAAATGGGCACCAGTTGCGCATGGCAATCGGTCATGTGCAACAGGCTGGCATTGCCAAATGGTTTCAGGTCATACAGCTTTTCACCATGGCCACCGGCCAGTACATGCGGTGAGTTGATCGCCATGCCCGCCGCCGAGGCGGCCGCGAGCATGCCCATGAATTCGCGTCGATTCATCTGCATTGAATAATTTCGCTTTTCAGAGAGTTAGCACCTGCACTTTTTTCAAGCACAGGTGATCGGAACAATTGTGTTTACTTGTTGACCGGCGAATCGGTTGCCATCAACAAGGCCATCACGTCTTTCAACTGATCTTCCGTCAAAATGCCTTCCGCGCCAAAACGAGGCATGTTGGAACATGCGTTGTAGGCATGCGAATTCCAGATTTTCGCCCAGGTGTATTTCATGATGGCATCCGAGTTGCCCCGCAACTTGCCATACTGATACAAGGACGGACCAATGTTGCCGTAAGCCAATTCTTGCGGTGCCAACTGGTGACAGGCGTAACAGTTGCCACCTGAAGTGCTGCCTTCTTTGTCATTGAACTGAAAACCCTTTCCGCTTTGCGCGATTTTTTCACCGGCTTTCCAGTCCCCAAGGTACTTGCCATCGCCTGGATATTTCACCGAGGCCAAAGCAGCATTTTGCAGCGCAGTTCGCTGGGTATCGGGTAAACCACCCGGTGCAGTTTCAGCCAGCGAACAGGCTTGCTGCAATTCGGTTTGGTTGAGGCGGTCAATATTGGCTTGCCCTTTTGTCTTGAACGAGGCTAGCAACAGTTGGTGAACCTCTTCGTTGCTTGGCTCTGCGACCACGGGCTTGCTGTCTGTGTTCGCGCATGCCCCCAAAAGGGCAATGAGCAAAACACTGGCCGAATATTTAATTGTGCTGTGCATGTTTTTTCTCCTCGTTGTTAGCGCTTCAGCGATGTGGCCTGCATGGTACCGCCCTCGGCTTTCACGCCCAGGAAGGTAATCAGGTCGATCGACGCTTGCGAGCCATACTTCAACTCGGGGAAACGTTGCTGCCGGAAACAGTCGTACATGCGCCATTGCATGGAACGCACAGCACCCTGAGAAACGCGATACGCCGGCCAAGCAGCAAATGCAGCTTGAGCAGGTTCGGGTTTTGTCAAGTTGGGCAGACCTTGCAAACGAATGCGCTGGTCGTCAGTTGCGTGGCAACTTGCGCAGGAAAAGTCATAAGGGCCTGCACGGTAAAAGAAGATTTTTTCGCCGCGTGCGCGGGATGCCTTTTCTTCAGGATGGCCTTGTGGAACCTTGATCATGGCACCACGGGATTGTGCGTACACATAAGCAACCAAAGACTCCATCTCGGTGGGTTTTTCACCCGCACTTGAGAAAGGTTTTTTGGTTATTTCAGCAACATCGCGCCCTTGCAATGTCACCATGCAATGCACCAGACGAGATTCCACGTCCATGACTTTGCCTGTGTCGCTGAAGAAGCGGGGCATGGTCGCCACTGCCCCTTCCAGCTTGCCGGGGCCTACGCCCAAATCGCATTGCTCAAGCGATGCATTCTTGGGGCCTTGCGGCTTTTGCCAAATGTCTTCGCCGCGCAACTCGACCAACTCGGCAGGATTGCCGTCGGCCAGCATGTCGCGGTATTCCTGAATACCCTGCTCGGTGGTTTTTTGTGCATGTGCGCTCATTGTGAAGGTCGCCATTGCACCTGCGCCCACAAAGGCCACAGCGGCTAGCTTGACCGCTGTTCTTGCTGTTTGCCTCATCTCACACCCCTTCTTATGGTTATGCATTAATTGGAGATTACGCCACTTTGGTCTTGTCAGTTCGGGAGTCGCCCTTGTTGTCAGTCCATGTCACTTCCACTGTATCACCGGCTTTGCCCCCATTGAAAGAGAAGGACAAGAAGGGATTTTTGGATACGGCAGGACCCCAATTGGCCTGCAAAACCACCTTGTCGTTGCACTTGGCGGTCACGTTCTGAATAAACCAGGCAGGAACCAAACTGCCATCGGAGGCTTTGCGCTGGCCAGTTTCCATTTCATGCGCCATCAATACTTTCACTTCCACTTCATCGCCGTTGGCCTTGGCGCGAATTTTCATTGGATCACCCATATTTTTCTCCTGAATTTTGAATTAACCGCCACAACCGCCGAGGGTTACTTTGACCTCTTTTTTGGCAAAGTAATACTTGCCATCGGCCTTGACGAGCGCATAAACATCACTGGACTTACCCATTTTTACGCGCGTGTTTACCTTGGCCTCTGTGCCAGCGGGAATCATGAACTGGGCCGACATCATGGAGGGGTTATTGGCAACCAACAGGGCTACTTCTGTGGTGTTTTTTAACTTGCTGTCAGCGCCAACTGGCACCACTGCGCCGTTTTCAGCGATGTCAGGAGCAATCACTGTAATTTCCTTGCTTTCCGTGGGCATACTGCCGCCCAAGGCTTTCATCAGTTCATCCAGAGACTTGGCACCAAATGCTTTTTCTGGGTACCCAGCGGCTGCGAACACCTCATTGGGTTTGATCAATCCGGCGGCAACTGCCAAGCCCAATACTGTCAGGCCCGACGAGGCTTTCAGCATGGTGCGTCTGTTTTGGTTCATTGACTAACTCCTCCTAAAAATTCCATCAATCACTTCTTCTTGGACAAAAACCAGTCAGAAAGTGCGTTCAAATCTTCTTCAGACAAATGCGACTGCGCCGGCATGGGCATGTCACCCCAAACACCGCTGCTACCTGCCTTGATTTTACCCGCAAGATAGGCTTTTGCATCGGTTTTGTCAGCGTACTTATTGGCCACTGCCACAACAGACGGCCCCAATTTTTTACTGTCCATGCCGTGGCAGGCCACGCAACCATTTGCGCTAAACAGAGACTCACCTGAGTGTTTGCTCACTTTGAGGCCTGCGGATTTTTCATTTGCCTGCGCCACAGTGAGTACGCCCCGAATTGGGCCAACCAAACGATTTTGATCCTTCAAATTGCCATGCGCATCACGTGCGTAATCGGGCAAAAAAGAAATGACTTTCGCGTCAGGTTTGCAGTTTGACATGCAACGTGACGCTTTCACATCGGGTTTACCCGAGGCAAGCCACATGCCATGATTGGTTTGCATGCCGTTGCGGTTCGGCAGCCGGGCTTGAGTTTGCGCCATGTTTTGGTCGCTGAGGACAAAGTCATCACCCACGATTCCACCCATGTTCAAAATATAAGCAGTCACCGCATACACTTCTTCAGTACTCAGGCTTTTGGGTGCGGTCCAAGGCATGGCACGGTTGATGTAGTCCCACAAAGTGGACAGGGTGGGCACTTTCATCAAGGTAGTGCGTTGGGGAGAGGATCCGTCAATCAGCGATTGCACGCGACCCTTTTTAATGTCTTCGGCTGTAGTACCGCCAACGATGGGCGTGAATGCCTCATTGCTTTCGCCAAACACGCCGTGGCATGACGCGCATTGCGATTCCCACACCTGCATGCCTTTGGTGACACTGCCACTGCCTTTGGGTAAGCCCACAAAATCAGGGCGAACGTCGATGTCCCAGGCTTTGACTTCATCGGGCGTTGCCACACGCCCCAAACCCTCAAAACCAAAAGCGTGGGTGCTGATTAAAAGCGTTGCACAAAGGGCGAGCAGGGATTCAAATTTGAATTTCATGCCTTACCCCACATGCACATTGTGCACTTCACCAGCGGCATCGACTCGCCAGCTTTGAATTGCGTTGTTGTGATAAATGCTTTTGTTGTCACGCTTCTCGCGAAGCGTGCGGTAGCTGGGCTGCACGTAACCGGTGCTATCAACCGCCCTGCTTTGCAGCAACACCTCACTTTTTCCATCCCAAACCCAGGGCAAGTTGAAACGGGTCAGCGACTTGTCATGTACAGGCCCCTGCAGTTTGGCAGTTTTCCAGTTTTTACCCCCATCGGTGGACACATCCACCGCAGTAATTTTCCCTCTGCCGCTCCAGGCCAGCCCTGTGATGTTATAAAAACCCGGGCTGAGTAATTGTTGACCACCCGATGGCGTTGTGATCACTGATTTACATTCTTGAATCGAGGTGTATTGACGGTGCGTGCCATCGGGCATCAAGTCAACGTAATGAATGGCTTCGTCTTTGGTGCCATAAGGTTTGTCGCCCACTTCAATGCGTCGCAGGTATTTCACCCAGCTTACGCCTTGAACCCCGGGCACCACCAAACGCAAGGGATAACCATTTTCAGGCCGCAGCATTTCACCGTTCTGCCCGTAGGCCAACAACACCTCGCCGCTTTCAACCAGCTCCATGGGAATGGTGCGGGTCATGGATGAACCATCGGCACCCTCGGCCAGAATGAAGCGACCCTTTTTCAAATTCACGCCGCAGTATTCCAGCACCTTGATCAAGGGCACACCCGTGAATTCGGAACAGCTCAACATGCCATGGGTGTACTGCACGGTGGGCACCGCCACATTGGCCCATTCCATGCCGGAATTTGCGCCACACTCAATGAAATGCACACGCGAAACCGATTCCATGCGCATGAGTTCATCGACTGTGAACACCATTTCTTTTTTGACCAAACCGTTGATCATCAAGCGGTGTTGGGTGGGGTCGATGTCCCACCAACCCTGGTGATGGCGCTCAAAGTGAAGCCCAGAGGGTGTGATGACACCAAACAAACCCTGCAAAGGGCAAAACGAAACGGACGAGCCGCCCACGCGGGTCAAGCCCGGTGATTCACGGCGTTGCAAATTCTTCTCGTACTGTGAGGGCATGCCGTAAGGCATGGTGGCCACGGGCTGACCAAGCCCTTTGCTGTGTGCAGGCAAGTTGAGTATGGCTGGGTCGCCCTGCGCTGCGCGGGCCAAAGCAGGTGTTGCCACCACCGCGCCCGCGGCAGCGGCTGCGAATGCTTTTTTGAAAAAACCACGACGATCCGTTTCACTGGCACGATTGACAAAGGCAATGTCACTGCGGCTTACAAAGTTTTCTGGTGCGCGTCGAACTTGACCCAACGGGGTGTCTGAAGAAATGTCAAACGACACAAATGTCTCCTAGATATGCATGTTTTTCCATACGACGCACTTGATTATTAAATCTTATATGCGCATATGATCATATCTAGAATTTACGCTCTAAAATTGACTTGTGCAAGCAGTTTGAACCTAGGGTTTCTTCTTAGTCTTCTGCACAGATTTCTGCTTTCGAAGACTGTCGTGGTCTATTTTGTACTCGGGTTTGGAAATGCCCTGGCTGGTGGGGTCGGTGGGCAAAACATTGTGCACGGCCTGAGCGCCCACCTTGGCCACCAAACGAACGGTGTCATAGGCAGAATGGGTAATTTTCTTCTCCACCATGTGCACGGCCGATGAAATGGGTGCAATTGGGCGAATCTTTTTCAGCACGGAAAATGGAATGTCTGCAATTCGACGATGAACACCCTCAACTTGCCGGGTGCCTTCGTCAAGTGTGGCGGATACCAAGTCAACAATGCCGCGCAAATGGGGCTCAAGTGACTTTTTTCGGGACATACAAACCTCTTTGGGCCTTGATTGTTGTTGATCGAATTCTAGAAGAGATTCAAATTCAGCAGTAGGCAAACCATTCCACTGTAAAATACCCAAATTCAGAGACAGATTCAAATATTGTGGCAATCATTATTTACGACCTGGAGTGTGAGTACTCCCACCGCTTCGAGGGCTGGTTTCGATCCAACGAGGATTTCGACGACCAGCGCGAACAAAAACTTCTCACCTGCCCCGAGTGTGGCACATCTGCCATTCGTAAAGTGCCTTCAAAAATCAATATTGGCAGCAAGGCCGATCATGCACATGCAGTTACCGGGCAAAAAGCAGAAGAGATACCTGCGGCACCCGCTGTGCAAAAACCAAATTCCGTGGATGTGGCCACTGCTTTTGTCATGGCACGGCAAGCCATACAGGCTTTAATTAATCATTCTGAAGATGTGGGCGACCGCTTTGCCGAAGAGGCCCGAAAAATTCATTACGAGGAAGCGCCCATACGCGCCATTCGCGGACAAGCCAGCCCAGAAGAGTTCGACGAACTGCGCGATGAAGGCATTGAAATTATTGCGCTGCCGGTGTTGCCCAGCGAAGAAGAGTTGAATTAAAACAGATTACCCGACCACCGCCAGCTACTTGACCCTACGCTTTTCAAGCTTGCGGGCCAAGGTCCGGCGATGCATGCCGAGCCGGCGCGCTGTTTCAGAAATATTGAAATCGGTTTCTACCAGCACTTCGTGAATACGCTCCCATTCCAGGTTTTTGATCGAGGTGGTTCGGTTGGTCAGCTCGACGGGTTCACTACCAGCCACATGTCCAAATGCAGCTTCAATGTCGTCGGTATTTGAGGGTTTGGCCAAGTACTGACAAGCGCCCAGCTTGATTGCTTCAACCGCCGTATTAATGCTGGCAAACCCCGTTAACACCACAATCGACATGGCTGGGTTGTGCGCATGCAAGTCTTGAACACAATTCAGGACCGATGAGTTTCCACTGAGCTTCAAATCCACCACCGCATGCGTTGGCGTTTGTTTCAACAACACTGCCTGCATTTCTTCCTGACTGCTGGCATGAAGCACTTTGTAATCGCGCCGCTCAAATGAACGCTTAAGCACGCGGGCAAATGCTTCGTCGTCTTCGACCAGCAACAAAAGCCTTTCCGTACTGCTACTTTGGCTCATGGCTATTGGTTCTCCTGCAAGATCAGTGAGCTTAATGGCAATGTAATCACCACTTCTGCACCGCCCTCTTTGCGATTGTTGACTGTCAATGTGCCGCCCAAGGTGCGCGCCACATTCATTACCAAAAACAGACCCAAACCACCACCTGGGCGCCCCTTGCTTGAGTTGTAGGGCGTGCCCACCTGTTCAAGAATATCAGCCCGGAAACCAGGCCCACGGTCTGAAACAATCAGGAACAATTGCTCCTGGGTTTTGGACACCTCAAATCGCAACCAGTTCGGAGAAACTTCAAGTGCATTGTCCAGTACGTTGAACAGCATTTGTTTCACCGTTGAATCAAAGGCCACGGTGAACTCTTCATCAATGCAATTGTTGTACTCAAAGTGCTGGGCCGGGCGACTACTTTCCCATTCTTCAACCAGACTTTCAAAGAAGTTGTCCAGACTGGTTTTTGATGAGGACTCCCCACGGGTTTCGCCAGCCGACAACAAAATACCGCTGACGATACTTTTACAGCGCAGCAGCTGACCTTCAATTTCTTCGATTTCCTCGAGCATGGCCGCATTGCCTGAAAATTGAGGCATTCGCTTCCAGTCACCCAACACAACCGACATGGTGGCCAATGGCGTGCCCAGTTCATGGGCTGCACCACTGGCCAACAAGCCCATGCGAACAATGTGTTCTTCCTCGGCGGCACGTTGTCGCAAGCTGGCAAGGGCAGCATCGCCAGCGCGCAAATTGCGCCCAATGCGGGTAATAAAGATAACCCGCAAGGCTGCGTTAAGCACAAAGCAAATGAGCAAACCGATGGCGTACAAATCAGCAAGCTTGTATGGGCTGTTGGCTGGCCACACCAGGGGCTTGTTCACAACCGACAGAAAAGCCAGACGCAAGGTGGTGATGGCGACCACCAGCCAGGTGGATTCGGCGCGCAGCAGCACGGCACTTAAAATGACCTGCAGCAAAAACAGAAACACGAAGGGGTTGTTGATGCCCCCGGTGAAGTACAACTGCGCGGTAAGGCTGGCAATATCGACCAGCATGGCCAAAAACAATTCACGGTTGCTGACCACGCGTTCTTCGTGCCAACGCAAGTGGCCACCCACATTGAAAGCAATCAGGCACACCATCACGGCAAGCATGTTGAACAGCGGCAACTGAATGCCAAAACCCCAGGTGGCCACCAGAATTGTGGCGATTTGACCACCCACAGCCAGCCAGCGCAGGTGAATCAAATGCAACATGTTTTTGTGGCCGGTTTCGTTCAATACGTTTGTTTCATCAAACGCACTGGCGCCCTGCCGAATGGAAACAATGTCGGAATTAATGGCCATTGAAATGTGAATCCTGCTGCTGAACCTGTAAAAACGGGGTTGACCTGATCGGACTACTTTCGATTCAACCACACAGTGACACCCGCCACCATCAAGGCCAAAGCATACCAAGTGAAGGCGTACACCAAATGGCTGTTGTGAAACTTGATCACAGTTAATCCATCCACTGGATAAGATTTCGGGGTAAAGCCTGTGATTTCTTCGCCCAGGTTGCGCGGTGTTCCAGCATCGATGAAGTAAGGCGCGGTACCTTCCAAACCATGGTGGGCAGACAGCGCCGCAATGTCGCGAGAATACCAACGTTGACCGGCCGGGTCGTTCTCTCTTAAAAACGCCCCGCCCGCTTCGCTGATTCGCAACAGGCCGCGCACTTCAAACTGCCCTTGGGTGTTTTCCGTTGTCATGGGATCTGCTTCATTGACCGGAATGTAGCCCCGATTGATCCAGACAATGTTGCCCGCTGAATTGCGCAGTGGTGTCATCAACCAGTGCCCCGCACCCAAGGCTGTGGTGGCTTGCACACGGGTGGTGTATTCAGGCAGCAATTCGCCCTGCACTTTCACGTTCAGGTATTCGTGGGTATTCCGGCTAACCGCGGGCCATTCTGATTTGGCCGGTGCATCAACAGGCTGGGCATGCACCCGATTGTCTACCCGCTCAATCAGATCAAGCTTGTAATCCAGCCGATAAACCTGCCAGGTTCCCAGCGCACAAAATGCAAGGAAAAAAAAGGCCGCCAGGGCAAAGCCCAGCAGCCTTTTTACCGTATTGGTCGAGCTGTTTTTCACTTCAGTTGTTGAATCGACTCAATGGCCTCGTGATTCATGCCGGGCATCATGTTCGTGTTCAGGTGATACATCACCCAAATCGAACCGACCAAGGTGATCACCACGATAATCAAGGTGAACATCAAAGCCAGCATGGTCCAGCCACCTTCCGATTTGCTGTTCATGTGCAGGAAGTAAACCATGTGCACCACCATTTGAACAGCACCCAAAGCCAGAATAAGCAATGCAGTGGTGGTCGAGCTTTCAAATACACCACCCATGACCAAAGCAAAAGGGATCACGGTGAGAATGACCGCCAACACGAAGCCGATGGTGTAATCGCGCATGCTGACATGCACTTCATCTTCATCATCGTGGTGATCGTGATGGTCATTTGTATTGTGTGGATGTGCGCTCATGGCAATACTCCCATCAAATAAACGAAGGTAAACACACCGATCCAGATCACGTCGAGGAAGTGCCAGAACATGGACAGGCACATGACGCGGCGGCGGTTTTCAGGAATCAGCCCGTGTTTTTTCAACTGGAACAACAACACCACCAACCAGATAATGCCGAAGAACACGTGCAAACCGTGCGTGCCCACCAAGGCAAAGAAGGCCGTTAGAAAGCCACTGGTTTGCGGTGTGGCGCCAATGCTGATGAAGTGCCAGAACTCGTAGATTTCGACTGCCAAAAAGGCCATACCAAGTACGCCAGTAATTGCAAGCCACTGAATGGTTTTCTTCTGGTTGCGGTTTTGCATGCCGACCATGGCCACGCCATAGGTGATTGAACTCAGCAACAAAAATGCTGTGTTCAGAGCCACCAGATTCAAGTCGAAGATTTCTGCGCCGGTGGGGCCACCGGCGTAGTTGCGACCAATCACCGCATAGGTTGCAAACAGACAAGCGAAAATCAGGCAGTCGCTCATCAGGTAAATCCAGAAGCCCAGCGACGAACCATTTTTCGGATGGTGGTCTTTCACGTAATAACGTGCACTAGGGTCAGCGGATTCGTTCATGGCTGCATTGATTGTTAAGTCAGACATGGGCTTGCTCCAGTTTCGTGCGCGCGGCTTCCGTGTTGGCCACCACATCGGCCTTGATGTAAAAGTCGCGTTTGTAATTGAATGTGTGTGCAATCACGGCCGCCAAGAGGGCCGCTGCACCGCCTGCGGCAAGCCACCAGATGTGCCACACCAAGGCAAAGCCGATCACAGCGCTGATTGCTGAAATAATGAAACCAGCAGCGGTGTTCTTGGGCATGTGAATGTCGACAAAACCACTGCTTGGGCGCTTGTAGCCATTCTTTTTCATGTCGGCCCAGGCGTCGGTGTCGTACACCACGGGTGTGAATGCAAAGTTGTACTCTGCAGGTGGGCTTGAAGTGGCCCACTCCAGCGTACGGCCACCCCAGGGATCGCCGGTGGTGTCGCGCAACTTGGCACGATCACGGTAAGTTGCATAGAACTGCATCAACATGGCCGCAATACCCACGGCAATCATGCCGGCACCCAAGGCTGCGATCTGGAACCAGCTTTGCAGTGAGGGATCGTCAAACTGGCTCATGCGGCGCGTAACGCCCATCAGGCCCAACACGTACAGCGGCATGAAAGCGAAGTAGAAACCAATCACCCAGAACCAAAAAGACACCTTGCCCCAGAACTCGTTGAGCTTCACACCCAGCGCTTTGGGCGCCCAGAAGTTAATGGCTGCAAACAAACCAAACAACACACCACCAATAATCACGTTGTGGAAGTGCGCAATCAGGAACAGGCTGTTGTGCAAGACAAAGTCAGCAGGCGGTACGGCCAGCAACACACCAGTCATGCCACCGATCACAAAGGTGATCATGAAAGCAATGGTCCACATCATGGGCAACTCGAAACTGATTTTGCCCTTGTACATGGTGAACAGCCAGTTGAAAATTTTCGCACCCGTAGGGATGGAAATAATCATGGTCGTGATGCCGAAGAAAGCATTCACGCTGGCCCCGCTGCCCATGGTGAAGAAGTGGTGCAACCAAACCAGGTAAGAAAGAATGGTAATGACCACCGTGGCGTACACCATGGAGCTGTAACCAAACAGGCGCTTGCGGCTGAAAGTAGACACCACTTCAGAAAACACGCCGAACAGCGGCAGGATCAAGATGTAAACCTCGGGGTGGCCCCAAATCCAGATCAGGTTCACGTACATCATGGAGTTACCGCCAAGATCGTTCGTGAAGAAGTTGGTGCCCAAATAACGGTCCATGGTCAACATGCCCAATACTGCGGTAAGCACAGGGAAGGCAGCCACGATCAACACGTTTGCACACAGGGAGGTCCAAGTGAAAATCGGCATTTTCATCAGGCTCATGCCGGGGGCACGCATTTTCACAATGGTCACGATCAGGTTGACACCCGAGAGCAAGGTTCCGACCCCCGCAATTTGTAGCGCCCAGATGTAGTAATCAACCCCCACGTATGGACTCTGGAAAATACCGGACAGCGGTGGATAGGCCAGCCAGCCAGTCATTGCGAATTCACCCACAAACAGCGACGCCATAATCAACGCGGCACCCATGGCGGTCATCCAGAAACTGAAGTTGTTCAGGAAGGGAAATGCCACGTCGCGCGCACCAATTTGCAGCGGAATCAGGTAGTTCATCAAGCCAGTGATCAAGGGCATGGCCACAAAGAAAATCATGATCACACCGTGGGCCGTGAAAATCTGGTCGTAATGGTGTGGTGGCAAAAACCCCTCGTTGCCGTTAAAGGCAATGGCTTGCTGTGCACGCATCATGATGGCGTCTGCAAAGCCGCGCATCATCATGACCAAGCCCAGGATCATGTACATGATCCCGATCTTCTTGTGGTCAATGCTGGTAAACCAGTCGTGCCACAAGGTACCCCACAAACGGTGCTTGTGAATTAGCGCAAGAATCACGATACCCAGCGCCATTGCCACGGCCAGCGTACCCATGATGATGGGGTCGTAGTACGGAATCGCGTTCAGTGTTAGCCGCCCGAATATCGGGCTTGTTTCAATTGGATACTGAGTCATAGCCATTCTTCTTTGATGAAGTGATGAGTGGATTTGCGTCGTCGGTCGGAATGCGGCACATGGCTTCTTCGATCAATGCGGCCAATTCATCGGCAGACAGATCGGTTCGGTTACGCATGGAGTCCGCCATCATTTGGGTGTCCATACACACAGTGCCTTCAATCACGCAGCGGTTGACGATGGCGTGGAACAATTCTGGTTCCACTGTGGCGAAACGCTCGACAGGGTGCTTCGTGCTGGGCTTTTCCAGTTCAAGGTAAGCAGCACGGTCCAGTTCTTTTCCGTACGATTTGTTGCGTGCAACCCAGTTGTCAAACTCTTCCTGGCTTACGCCGTTGTACTTGAAGCGCATGTGGGAAAAACCGGCGCCGCTGTAGTTGGCAGAAAAACCTTCCCAACTGCCCTTTTCATTAATTACCGCGTTCAAAGTTGTTTCCATGCCAGCCATGGAATAAATCTGCCCAGCCAGCGCAGGAATGTAGAAGGAATTCATCACTGTGCTGGAGGTGATCTTGAAGCGCACGGGTACGTTCACCGGTGTGACCAATTCATTCACGGTCGCAATGCCTTGCTCTGGGTAAATGAACAGCCACTTCCAGTCCAGTGACACCACCTGAACCACCAGTGGCTCGTGGTCTACCGGCAAAGGCGTGCTGGCGTTGATTCGGTCAAGCGGGCGATATGGATCGAGTTTGTGGGTGCTTACCCAGGTCACCAAGCCCAACACAATGATAATCAGCAGTGGCGCGCCCCAGATCACCAGTTCTAGCTTGGTGGAGTGGTCCCATTCAGGGTCGTACTCAGCTTGCGTGTTGGCCTGGCGATACTTCCATGCGAAAAAACAGGTCAGAAAAATCACCGGCACAATGATGATCAACATCAAAACCGTCGATAACACGATCAAATCGGCCTGTTGAGAAGCGATATCACCCTTGGGATTCATCACAATGGTGTTACATCCTGCAAGCAGGAGAAGCGGCACCAACAAAAGACTTCGTTTCAGTGGCTTGAACATAATACCCAGCATGGTTAGGAATTGATTTCATGCTAATTTACTGACATGGGTGGCCTATGGGCAGTGGACATATTGTCCCAGTTGGCAAATATCACTTTCAACCCATTGAAAATAAAAATAATATTCAAGCAAGCAAAGATTCGAGGAGAAGTTCAAATGTCCGGCACAAGTTCAATTCATGCGGAACAAGGCGTCACACCGGGCCATCACGGCAGCAACAGCAATGTGTCCCCGGGCGAAATCGCCATCGGGGTGGTCATCGGACGCGCATCCGAGTATTTCGACTTTTTTGTATATGCGATCGCGTCAGTGTTGGTATTTCCTGCAGTGTTCTTCCCTTTTGAAGACCCGCTCACTGGCACCCTGTATTCCTTCCTGATTTTCTCGTTCGCCTTCATAGCCCGCCCATTCGGCACAGTGGCGCTCATGATGGTGCAGCAAAAATTCGGACGAGAAACGAAACTGACTGTGGCCCTTTTCATGTTGGGTATTTCTACAGCCGGCATCGCCTTCCTGCCCACGTACGCATCGCTGGGTGTCGCCTCTATCGTGTTGTTGTCGGTACTGCGAATCGGGCAAGGGCTTGCGTTCGGCGGTTCCTGGGATGGTTTGCCATCGCTTTTGGCCTTGAATGCGCCTGAAAACAAACGCGGCTGGTACGCCATGCTGGGTCAATTGGGTGCGCCCTTGGGATTCGTGATTGCAGCAGGCTTGTTCGCCTATTTGTTGTCTGCCTTGTCCAACGCTGACTTTCTGGATTGGGGCTGGCGTTATCCGTTTTACGTGGCATTTGCCATCAACGTAGTGGCCTTGTTTGCACGCCTTCGCTTGGTGGCCACCAGTGAGTACGCACGCCTGCTGGAAGAACGCGAACTTCAACCCGTCAAAGTGACCGAAATTGTGGGCTCGCAAGGCCATAATATTTTGGTGGGTGCGTTGGCTGCATTGGCCAGCTATGCCCTGTTCCACGTGGTTACCGTATTTCCGCTCTCGTGGATTGCACTGCACTCCGAGCGCTCCATTTCCGAATTTTTGCTGATTCAAATTGCAGGTGCCGTGTTGGCCGCAGGTTCAGTCGTGTTGAGTGGTGTGATTGCCGACAAGCTGGGGTGTCGCAATACATTGGGCTTTCTGGCCATTTTGATCGCCTTGTTCAGCTTTTTTGTACCCCACATGATGGATGGTGGCTACAGTGGTCAAAATGCATTCATCTTGATCGGCTTTGTGTTGTTGGGTCTTTCTTATGGCCAAGCCGCTGGTGCGGTCACCGCCAACTTCAAGGCAAAGTATCGTTACATGGGTGCGGCGCTTACATCTGATTTGGCTTGGCTGGTGGGCGCAGGCTTTGCGCCGCTGGTGGCCTTGGGTCTGGCTGCTCACTTTGGCCTGGAATACGTAAGCTTGTATCTGCTTTCGGGTGCAGTGGGTTCACTTGCCGCGCTGAGCCTGAACCGTGCACTTGAGCTGAAAGACTAACCCTGAAGTTTTATATGATTTTCAACACGAAATACCCGATTGTGCAGGCACCCATGGCGGGTGTTCAAACCAGTGCCTTGTGCATTGCAGTCAGCAATGCTGGTGGCCTGGGCTCCCTGCCCTGCGCCATGCTCTCGGCAGAACAACTTCGTGCTGAACTACTGGCAATTCGTGCTGGTACAGACCAGCCTTACAACGTCAATTTTTTCGCCCACACGCCACCGGAAATTAACGCAGCGCGCAATTTGAAATGGAAAAACGCCCTTGCGCCTTATTACCGTGAATTTGGCTTGAATATTGATGAATTCCCTAGTGGCCAAGGGCGTACGCCTTTCAATGCCGAGTCAGCCGAACTGCTTGAAGAATTCAAACCGCCCATTGTTAGTTTTCATTTTGGCTTGCCAAAACCGGAATTGCTGAAACGCGTGAAGGCCATGGGTGCGCAAATTATTTCATCGGCCACCACGGTTGACGAAGCAATTTGGTTGCAGGCCAATGGCTGCGATTTCATCATTGCGCAGGGGCTGGAAGCTGGCGGGCACCGCGGGCATTTTCTGAATCATGATTTGAACTTGCAAATGGGTACGTTCGCCCTGCTGCCCCAAGTTGTTAAAGCAGTTCAAGTACCGGTGATTGCAGCAGGTGGAATTGCCAATCCACAAGGTGTGGCAGCTGCAATGGCTCTGGGTGCCAGTGCAGTGCAAGTGGGTACAGCCTACCTGCTTGCGCCAGAATGCAGCACCAGCGCCATTCATCGCAAGGCCCTGCAAAGTGAAGCGGCCCGCCACACGGCGCTGACGAACTTGTTCAGCGGTCGGCCAGCGCGCGGCATTGTGAACCGTGTCATTCGCGAATTGGGGGCTTTGTCTGAATCACCTCCCGAGTTTCCATTGGCCACACCTGGCATTGCCCCCTTGCGAGCCAAGGCGGAAAGCATGGGCTCTGGTGACTTTTCGCCATTGTGGGCGGGCCAAAACGCCAGTGAATGCACTGCAACGGCTGCAGCCGAGACAACGCGCCGACTTGTCAGTACTCTTTTGCCCGTAAAGGACTGAATCCAATAGAGGTTTTTTGAAGTAGAAGTGGTATAAACATCACAACAACTTCACGAGACATGCAACACCCCACAAACCCCGCCTCACGCCGAAAAAACGTGCTGATTGCGCTATGCGCGCTTCTCGTTCTGGCGCTTGTCGCGGGTATCTTCACTTACAAAACCACAAGTAAACCAGCCAGCACTGTCAGCGCCATTGACTCGGGCTTTGCACGCAGCATGCTGTTGCACCATGCCCAGGCCATTCAAATGTCGATGATGATGCGCAGCGAAGCGTCTCCTGAAATTCAAGCCTTGGCTCAGTCCATCATCATGAAACAGACGCGGGAAATGGGCGTGATGGAAGGTTGGCTCACAGCCTGGAATGAACCCGTGATGTTGGCAGGTCAGCCCATGGCTTGGGTGGAAAACGCAAGCCATGTGCGCCATCTGGATGACCAGTTGTACCAGGCCCAATGCAAAGCCGACGGTGGCGCCATGGCTGGCATTGCCACACCGGAGCAACTGGAACAACTCAAAAATGCCAAGGGTTCAGAGAAAGAAGTTCTTTTTCTTGAGCTGATGCTGGCCCACCACCGTGCAGCCATTCCCATGGCCTGGTTTGCAAACCGAAACGGCCAGTCCAGCCTGGTTAAAGCCCTGGCCAGCAGCATGATCCGCGACCAAGGCATGGAGATTGGCTGGATCCAATTGAAATTACAACAAATCAAAAATTCCTGAAATGGAGACATTCCCAATCATGTTAAAGAAACCGACACAAGTGGTACTCGCCGCCTTGTTGTTGCCCACGCTGGTCGCGGGCTGCCTGGGCGGCTCAGATTCCAGCAGCAACGTGGGTGCGCGCACCAATTCCAGTCAAGTGGTCAACGGTTTGAATGTAACCGCCACACCGCAAAGCCAATGCGGCCCGGGCTCGCGCCCTGAAACGGGCATGCAAGGCCGCGTTTCGCAGGCAGACCATGACGCAGGCCTGGCCACAGCTGGTTTTACGTGCAACACACAAATGGTGGGCTCGTTCGCGCCTGAACGCGTGATCGGTACCGTAGGTGGCTTCAAAGTGGAACGCTACCGCGACAAAGCAGGTCGCGACTGCGCATTCGCAGACAGCACCTTGTTGTTCCCCACCAATATTCTGGACATGGAACTGGGCGTGAATGTGTTCGACATGAGCGACCCCACCAAGCCAGTGCGCACTACACGTTTGATTACGCCTGCGATGTTGTCGCCGCATGAATCACTGGTGGTAAGCCAGGAGGGCGGCGTGCTAGCCGCGGTGTTGGGTAACCCGGCATTTGGACCTGGCATTGTTGATATTTACGATGTGTCAGAAGACTGCCGCAACCCTGTGTTGAAATCATCCACCCCTTTGGGCCTGTTTGGCCATGAAAGCGGTATTTCTCCCGACGGCAAAACATTCTTCTCGGGCTCGCCTGGTACATCAACACTCGTGGCGCTCGATATTTCCAACCCAAGCCTGCCACGCCCACTTTGGGCAGGGCAATATTCATCACACGGCTTGTCGATTAGCCCCGATGGCAACCGCGCCTATGTGGCCAGCATTGGCGACCCTGCTGGCATGCTGATTCTGGATATTTCTGATATTCAGGCCCGCAAAGCCAACCCGGAAGTGCGAGAAATTTCCCGCGTATCTTGGGACACCGTGAGCATTCCACAAAACGCCATTCCGTTTACCAGCAATGGCAAAAAGTATGTGATGGAAGTTGACGAATATTCAGGTGGCAACAATGGACCCTTGCCAGTGGGCGCGAATGGTCCCAATGTGGGCGCGGCTCGAATTATCGATATTTCAGATGAAACAAAACCCAAGGTCATTTCAAACTTGCGGCTTGATGTACACAACATTGCCAACCGCGAAGAAATTGCCAACGACCCGGGCGCACAAAACCCCACAGGTGGTTACGCAGGGCATTACTGCAACATTCCAACGCGTGTGAACCCCACCATTGTTGCTTGCAGCATGATTTTGTCTGGTTTGCGAATTTTTGATATTCGCGACCCCGCCAACCCTGTTGAAGTGGCCTATTTCAACGCTCCGGTGAAGCCGCGTGTGTTAACTTTGCCAGCACCTGCCAGCAACTGGGCCATGTCCAGCCCGGCATTTGTGCCTGAACGCAAAGAGATTTGGTACACCGATGGTTACCAAGGCTTTTATGTGGTCAAGGTCACCAACAACGCTTGGAAATAATTCAACCGGAATTTATCTCAATGAACTTTCAGTATTTGAATCTTGAAGTAGCAGAACGCGTGGCCACTGTCACAATCAACCGGCCCGACAAGGGCAATGCCTTGGCACCCGACGTGCTTGAAGAAGTAACGGCGATGTTCAACGCGCTGGGTACAAGGCAAGATGTGAACGTGATTGTGTTCACCGGTGGCGAGCGATATTTTTCAGCAGGCTTTGACCTGAACGAAATTCGCAAACTGGAAAAGGTTAACAACGAAGCCTACACTGCCCTGTTTCACCGCGCATACCGTGCAATTTTGTTTTGCGAACAACCCGTGATTTGCGCTGTGGGCGGCGCCGCAATTGCAGGTGGGTTCGACTTGACCATGATGTGCGACATTCGTTACGCATCAACACGCGCCAAGTTCGGGCAGCGTGAAATTGTGCTGTCGCTGACCCCCATCATGGATCCGCTGTGGCGCATCATTGGCATGGGTCGCGCCAAGGAAGTGGCGCTAACTGGTCGCATTTATGATGCGGCTGAAGCCGAGCGCTTGGGCTATGTCAGTAAGGTGTTTCCCGAAGGTGAACTACTAAGCTCGGTTGCGCAAATTGCACGCGACATGGCGCAATACGACCGCGCCTGCTTGGCTGAAACGAAGCGGCTTTCGAATGTGGTGTTGAACCAGGATTTGGACATGTCCATGCGAACTCAAGAATGGCTGTTCAGAAGTTACATCGGTTCAGAAGACAACCACCAGCGCATTGATGCGCTGCAAGCACAATTGGCTGCAGCGCTGAAAGCAAAAAGCTAAATCTGTTTCAACTGTAGCGCGCGTACTCCACGGGGTCGTGCGCACAGAACAGCTCAACTTCATCGCCGCTGCTTTTCACCAACTCACGCAAACGCGCCTGCGTGGCCACGCGCTCTGCAGGCAATGTTTGCACCAGCTTTTCAAAAAATGCCACGCCCGCAGGCATGGGGTCTTCGTGCTTCAATGCCACTTCGCTGCGGTGAAAATAAGCATCGCCACAATGCAGTAGCCACTTACTACCCGACTCGTTGCCCTGCTTCACCGCCACACCCACATGGCCGCGGGTGTGTCCAATCAAGGGCACCATCAGCAAGTCAACACCGGTAACCGGGCGAATGGCTTGAAAGCCATACCAGGTTTCAACTGGTTCTGAATGAATGACCCACTGTGGGCCATGCTCAAACTGCGCTTTTCTGAATCGCATGGAATCGCGCAAACTCGGGTTGATCGCATGCCGGTGTTCTGGCTCAAACACATGCACCTGCGCATCGGGAAAATCGCTCAAACCGCCTGCATGGTCCAAGTCGAGGTGAGTCGGCACAATGTGCTTCACATCACTCGCTTTAAACCCCATGGTCTTGATTTGCTCAATGGCTGTTTCTTCCATTTTCAATCGTGGTGCCAACATGGCCATAAAACCGGTGCCCAAGCGCCTTTTGGGCTCGAGTATATCGCCCGTGCCCACGCCGGTATCCACCAAAACAAGACCCTGCTCGCTTTCAACCAACAAGCAATGGCACACCATGTTCGCCCGTTCAAAAAAACCACCACTGCCGTTGATCAAGCGTTTACAGATCGGGCACATGGTGCCGCAATTCATGTGGTGAATTTTCATCAGTCAGATTCCGTGTGGTTGTGTGTATTCAGTTTAAATTGCAACCCATCCACAATGCCTTAAGCTGTTCAATTCTCCAACTCCTGAACCAACAATTCAGCAAAATAATCACAAGGCGGGCGCTTGGATTTCGAACTTCTGGACAACACCACCTCCACGGGCTGCAACGGTGGCAAGCCCTCCGCTGTACCCAGTCGCACCAGGTGCGAAGGCACGCCACACTGGGCCAAGGGCGCAATTGCAAGGCCAGCGTCTACCATACTCACCAAACCCTGCACGGCCGGGCTTTCGTACGACATGCGATAGGGAATTTTTGCTTGCTGCAAGGCTTTCAGAGCATGGGCACGTGCGGTGCTGCCCTCACCAAACACAGCAAGC
Organism: Limnobacter sp.; assembly: GCF_043511195.1. Lineage (NCBI taxonomy): Bacteria > Pseudomonadati > Pseudomonadota > Betaproteobacteria > Burkholderiales > Burkholderiaceae > Limnobacter > Limnobacter sp. The sequence continues at coordinate 2,485,787 of NZ_CP121330.1, forward strand.
GGCAACGGGCGCTCTTTCCAGATATTTTTGTTGCTGGGCGAGCCCGCCCACACCAAGGGTTCCATGCGCAACAATACCCCCGGGCAACCCTTGGTTCGTGTAATCACGGCCAAATCCACTTCATTGTCTTTCAGCATTTGCGCAATGTGCTGGCTGGGTCGGCCCACCACCTGTATTTCCACCCGGGGATAAGTGGCAGAAAATTTCCGCAACACCGGTGGCAGCAAAGACGAAGCATAGTCATCGGGCACACCGATGCTGACACGCCCAGTCAATGCAGGTCGGGTTAATTCTGCAAACGCTTCATCACGCAAAGCCAACATTTGTCGAGCGTAGCCCAGCAAGGTGTGCCCCTCGGCTGTCAACTCAAGGTTTCGGGTGTCGCGCAAAAACAGAGGCTTGCCCAGCAGGCTCTCCAGCCCCTTGATCTGCATGCTGACCGCTGACGGCGAGCGATGTACCAAAGTAGCACCCGCCGCGAAACTGCCCGAGTCAGCTACTGCAACCAACATGGCCAAGGCATCCAGATCGAGTTTTTTCATTTCATCAGTTTTTCTGAATAATTACTTCAATTTAATTCGTTTTACGAAATTTATCCAGCATTCAATAATTCACCTCGCAATTCACTCAACAAGGAATTCTTCAAGTGCAAGACCTGAGTTCACTGTATGCATTTTTAGTGGTGGGCAGTTTGCTGTCCATTACCCCCGGCCCCAACATGATTTACGTGATCTCACGCTCAATAACACAAGGTCGGCGCGCCGGGCTGACTTCGCTGGGCGGCGTCATTGTGGGCTACCTTTTTTACTTGTTTGGTGCTGCATTTGGAATTACTGCCTTTTTTAAAACACAGCCTCATGCTGCGCAAATACTCAGCGCCTGTGGTGCGGTGTACATGGGTTGGCTGGGCTGGAATGCCATTCGCCCCGGCGGTCGTTCACCACTTGAAATTCGCGACCACTTACCGCGCGAACATACAGGCAAACTATTCGCGATGGGTGCCACCACCAGTTTGTTGAACCCAAAACTGGCTCTGATTTTTCTCACTTTGTTGCCGCAATTCATTGATGAAACCCAAGGCGAAGTGTTGCAGCAGTCGCTTTTTTACGGCGGCTTGTTAATCTTCATGTTCGCCTTCGTGAATGCTGGCATGGCCCTGTTCTCGGGCAGCATGGCTGCTTTTCTTGCGCGTAAACCTGGCTGGCTGTTGACTCAGCGTGTGGTGATGGGTGTTACCTTGCTGACCTTGAGCGCAGAGATGGCATTGCAGGCTTTGGGTTGATATGCTGTAGTGTGTTACGGTCAGTTTTACCGAAGGAAGTACCCCATGTCGCAAGCGCCCATGCCACTGTTTCCGTTGGCAACAGTCCTGTATCCACAAGGTGTTTTGAATCTTCAAATCTTCGAGGTGCGCTATCTCGACTTGATGAAAAAATGCCTGCGTGACAACACACCCTTTGGGGTGGTCAGCCTGCTCGATGGCAATGAAGTTCGTCGCCCCGATGAACAAATTCAGTTGGCCAAGTTCGGCACACTGGTCAATATTGAACACCACGAATTCACCACGCCCACATTGATGAATATTTCCACCGTGGGAACACAGCGTTTCAAATTGCTGAATGCCGAACAAGAAAAAAATGGTTTGTGGATGGGCGAGATACAAACCCTGCCCGCTGACTCCGTGGTTGAAATACCCGACTACCTGCAAGGCAGCGCCAATGCCCTGGCCAACCTGATCAACTCAATCGACGAGCAAGGAATTGCCGAGGATCAATTGCCATTTCGCAAACCCTATAAATTGATGGATAGCGGCTGGGTTGCCAACCGTTGGTGCGAACTGCTGCCCCTGGACAAGCCCACCAAACTACAACTGCTGGCTTTGGACAACCCATTGCTGCGGCTTGAGTTGATTGACGACACTTTGGCAGCGCAAGGTTTGCTCAAAAGTTGACCAAACCAGCAATGCGACCTACCATTGCTCCATGCCTACCTTCAAAAAACATGCTGCAGCCGTACTGCTCGCCTTGCTCAACTGCAAGGCACGCTGCCGCGCGCGTGTTTGCCCGCCGGCCGCACATTCTTAAGCCCGGCGATCACCCACCCTACCCAATTCGCGCACACAACACGCATCGCCGGGCACACTTCAAGCGCAACAGCCTGAGAGTTAAACATGAAGAAATTACGCACGCCCGAGCGATTGATGAACGAACTGGATTTGGCTCGCATTTCCAAATTGACTGCTCCATTCCCGCCGGAATTGCTGGAGGCGATTGATGATTCTGAAGTGATCACGCCGCAAGAAATTCCTTCCGATGTGATCACAATGAACAGCCTTTTTACCGTAGTTGAAACAGAAAGTGGACACAGCAACAAACTGATGCTGTGTTACCCCAACGATGCTGAACCTGCGAAAGGCTATATTTCCATACTGTCGCCTGTGGGTGCCAGCTTATTGGGTCGTAAAGCGGGCGCGCTGGCACAATGGGCAACCCCGAGCGGAGAACAGCATTTCGCAGTGGTGAAGGAAATTCTGTTTCAGCCCGAGGCCAGCGGCGATTACACAACTTAAGTTGTTTAAGTGTTGGCTGTGATCACCACCTTGCCCACCACTTTTCTGTCCAACAAATCTTGCAGGGCCTGTGCGCCCTGCGAGAGTGGATACACCTTGGACACCAGTGGCTTCAGTTTGCCTTGTTCGATCAAGGCAAACATTTCACCCAGGTCTTTGATGAAATCGAACAACTGACGATTCACAAAGTCACCCCAAAATACACCCACAATCGCTGCGCCTTTAAGCAAGGGCAAATTCAGTGGAATACTTGGAATTTCACCGTCTGCAAAACCGATCACCAAATAGCGCCCACTCCAGCCAATGCTGCGAAATGCCGGTTCAGCATACTTGCCGCCCACCGGATCAAAAATAACATTCGGACCTTTACCGCCAGTCAATTCTTTCACGCGTTCACGCAAATCGCTGGTGCTGTAATTAATTAATTCATCAGCTCCGTTCTCTTTGCAAATGGCCAGCTTTTCTTCCGTAGAAGCGGCTGCAATCACTTTCGCACCCAAGGCCTTGGCAATTTGAATAGCAGCCAAACCCACGCCACCTGCAGCACCCAACACCAACAGGGTTTCACCTTCTTTTAGTTGTCCACGGGCTTTCAACGCGTGGTAGGAAGTGCCATAGGCCAAGGTGAACGAGGCAGCAGTTTCGAAATCAATGGCCGCAGGCATAGGGATAATCTGCTTGGCTTGCACCAGCACTTTTTCAGCGAAGGCACCGTGTGTGCACATTGCAATCACGCGGTCGCCCACTTTCACGTTCTTTACACCGTCACCCAGTGCAGCCACCACACCAGCCAGTTCTGCGCCCGGCGCAAAGGGCAAGGCAGGCTTGAACTGATACTTGCCCTGGATAATCAAGGCATCGGGAAAATTAACACCAGCGGCTTTCATGTCCACCACCACTTGGCCTGGGCCCGGCTGCGGGTCAGCTGTTTCCTCATGCACCAGCGTGTCGGGCAGTCCCAAAGTTTTACACAGCAATGCTTTCATTGTTTTGTCTCCTTCTTATTTTGGCAGTGTGGGATTTTGTTGCCCCAGAATTTCTTGCATACGGGTTTCAATCACCGGGAACATGTAGCTGTGTGGAATCACATAGAAACGGTTCTCTGAAATTGCATTGAAAGTTTCCACGGCCATGTCATCTGCAGTTAACTGCCCGCTGGCAATTGCCTTGCCAATTCGCTTGTTCAGTTGAGCAGAAAATCCCTCGATTGGCATGGTTTGCGCCACATCACTGGGTCGGTTGCGCTCGGAATTGCCAATGCCTGTCGGTACCCATGCCGGGCACAACAGAGAAACACCCACCGTTGATTGAGTCATTTGAAGCTCAAGGCTCAAGGTTTCACTTAGCGTTACCACACCGTGCTTACTCACGTTGTAAGCCGCCATGCCGGGGTTAGACACCAACCCGGCCACCGAGGCTGTGTTCACAATATGCGCCGCGCCGCCTTGTGCTTGCATGCGGGGAAGAAATTCAGAAATGCCGTGCACCACACTCCACAGGTTCACCTGCAACACCCATTCCCAATCGGCCACGGTGTGTTCCCACGTGGTGCGCGCCAAGGCCACTCCCGCATTATTGAACAGCAAATGCACGGCGTTGAATTTTGAATATGCTGCATCGGCAAGGGATTTTATTTCTGCTGCATGGCGCACATCGATGCGCAACGCCAACACCCGATCAGCCGACAAGTTCAGTTGTTCTGTCGCCGCAAGAAGTGCAGCCTCATCAATGTCGGCCAGCACCACGTTCATGCCCTGTGCTGCCGCATGTTTGGCCAAAGCCAAACCAATGCCACTGGCCGCCCCAGTGATCACGGCGGTTTTGCCGTTGAATTCTTTCATTGTTCACGTCTCCGTTTGCTTTTATTGTTCAGTGTGCCTCTAGCGAGCCAAACCAGATTAGCAGAAGGTGAGATGAATTTGGGCTACTGTGTCGAACTAGAAGCGAACTGCTAATATTGACTACAGATACTTCAGAGAATCATATGACATCAGAAATCAATAGCCAGGAAAGACGTGTCGCAGTGCTTGTGGACTGCGACAACACCACACCGGAAATTCTGGAGTATGCCCTTCGCGTGGTTGCACAATTTGGTCGGGTGGTGGTGCGTCGTGGTTACGGAAATCATTCAACCCTGGCCAACAAGTGGCAAGAGGCCCTGGTTCGCTTGGCATTCACACCCTGTCTGCAATATCAATATGCCTCAGGCAAGAACACTGCAGACATTGCGTTGGCACTGGATGCGGTTGAAATGTTGTTTGATGAACGAGTTGACACTTTTTGCCTGGTGACCAGTGACTCCGACTTTGCCTATTTGTGCAGAAAGCTGAGAGAACGCAGCGCAATGGTTTATATCGTCGGAGAAGAAAAAACACCTGATGCACTGCGCAATGCAACCGATCAGTTTTTCGAATTCCAACCACCAGAGACCACCCCTAGCAAGGATCAGCCTAAGCCAGTTGCCAAGAAGCAAAAACCCAAAATGCTCAAGTCAGCCGTGGCTTTGTTGGTGACGGACTCCCCAGAAGGATGGGTAGGTTTGGGTGCGCTCGGCAATTACTTGCGTCGTAGCGATCCGGGCTTTACACCGAAAAAATTTGGTCATTCCGGATTACTCGAAATGGTAAAGACTTTTCCGGATTTAATAACCAAATACGAGGGCGGAACGCATTGGGTGACGCTCAGAGAATCCAATGAGAACAACAACGACAAATAAATTTATATGCACCAATCAAGCTCGCAAATGCTTAGGCTGATCCTTAGCACACTGCTGATATTTTTTGCGCTGAACACATCAACATGGGCAGCATGCACCTACGCCACCATTGCCAACCCCCACCCCGATGGAATTGGCAAATCGTATTGCGACCGTCAAATTTCAAAAGTAATGGGTTGGCAAGGTGCGCCCTGGCTTGAGCGCCCGCAACGCCTTGAAGAAGAGCGCACCGATTTGCTGATCCAGAAATTGAATTTAAAACCCGGCATGGTGGTAGGCGACATTGGCGCGGGCACAGGGCACATTGCCCAAATGATCGCCGACAAAATTGCACCGAACGGTGTGGTTTGGGCAGTTGATATTCAGCCGCAAATGATCAAAATTCTGCAAAAGAAGGCAGATGGTTTACCCAAAGGCCGCATGCAAATTCGACAATCGGGCGAGAAAAACTTGAACCTGCCCGACAGAATACTGGATGTGGCGATTATGGTCGATGTGTATCACGAGCTTGAATACCCGCGTGAAACGCTTCAATCGCTGATGAAGGCTGTAAAAAAAGGCGGAAAAATTGTGTTTGTAGAATACAGGGCCTTTGACCCCGATGTGCCGATCAAAGCGCTGCACACCATGAGCGTGGCGCAGGTTCAAAAAGAAGCGGAAAACCTGGGGCTGAAATACGACAAAGCCGAAAGTCTGAGCTGGCAGAACATGATTACGTTCATCAATCCGTAATTGAGTCGTAATCCCAGCGCAACACGCCCTGCCCTGCAGCCATTCCGGTTGCAAAACAGGCAGTGAGCAAATAACCGCCAGTGGGTGCTTCCCAGTCCAGCATTTCACCTGCCACAAATGTACCCGGCTTGTTCGTCAGCATGTAATTGCTGTCCATGCCTTCAAAACACACGCCACCTGCTGTGCTAATTGCCTCGTCGATGGGGCGTGTTGCGTGAACAGTAATCGGCAGGGCCTTGATGGTTGAAACCAGTTTGTCAGAATTCTTGAAATCATCTTTACCCAACACTTCATGCAACAGGGCCAACTTCACGCCTGCAATTCCCAATTTACTCTTGAAGTAGCTGGACATGGACTGACTGCTGCGAGCCAAACCCGCCACGTCAGTTCGAACCCGTTCAACACTGCGCCCCGGCAACAAATCGAGCGTGAAAGTTGCGCTGCCCTGCGCATTCAACCGTTGGCGAATTTCACGCGAAAAAGCGTAAATCAAGCTGCCCTCAACACCGTACTGGCCAATCACCATTTCACCTGGCCGCTCGGTTTCCAGACCTTGCAAGTTGGTAAATTTCAAAGCCACCGATTTAAGTGGTGCGCCTGCAAATTTCTCGCGAAGGTAATCGCTCCACTTCACCTCAAAACCGCAATTCGCGCTTTCAAGTTCAGCCACGCCAACACCAGCGCCACGCAAGAGGGGCACCCACGCACCATCGGAACCGAGCTTGGGCCAGCTTGCACCGCCCAGCGCCAGTATTGTGGCCGTGGGTGAACATTCAACTGAACCATTCGGCGTAGAAAATTGCAATTGACCCTGCGCGCCCCAACCTTGCCACCGGTGGCGCACATGCATGCGCACACCCTTGCTTCGCAATCGATGCAACCAGGCACGCAACAAAGGGGCTGCTTTCATTTCCTTCGGGAACACCCGGCCTGAGGTACCCACAAAAGTTTCAATACCCAAACCATGCACCCATTCGCACAATTGCTCCGGTGTCATCAAATCAAGTGTGGCTTGTAAATGCGGTTGCCGGTCTGCATAGCGGGCACAAAACTTTGTGTACTCTTCGCTGTGCGTAATGTTGAGCCCACCAATGCCAGCCAACAAAAACTTGCGTCCAAACGAAGGCATGGCATCAAACACATCCACCTGCACGCCCGCATTGCTGAGCACCTCCGCGGCCATCAAGCCCGCAGGACCGCCGCCAACAATGGCCACTGATTTATTCAAGGTGTCAGGCATGCAGTGATAGGCTTAATTTGAAGTTTAATTGCGAAGTGGTTTGAGCAAGTGGCTTAAACCGTTGTGGTCAATTTCCTGCATCAAGGCAAGCAAACGACCAATTTCACCTTTCGGAAAGCCCTCACGGGCAAACCAGTTCAGGTAATTGCCGGGCAGGTCTGCAAGCAACTTGCCCTGGTGCTTACCAAAAGGCATTTTCATGGTCACAAGCTTTTGTAGATCGTCTGGATTCATTTAAAAATTATAAAGCATGAAACCCGCCGCCCAGCAAGGTTTACCCTTGCGCGTTAAATCTGTACCCGCGTACCCAACTCCACCACCGCATTCGAGGGCAATCTGAAAAAATCCACTACGCCACCCGCATTGCGGCTCATGGTGGCGAACAATTGCTCGCGCCACTTCGCCATGCCCGACCCCGCCGTGGGCACCACAGTTTCGCGGCTTAAAAAGTAAGTGGTTTCGAACAGAGAAACTTTAAGGCCAACCTCGTCAGTCAACTCCAAAGCCTTGGGAATGTCAGGCGTGTTCATAAAGCCATAGCGCACCGTCACTTGCCAAAACCCGCGGCTTAGCGACTTCACCTCAACGCGGTTCAAATTGCCAACCCACGGCACACTTTCAAACACCACCGTCAATATTACATTCGATGCATGCAGCACCTGGTTGTGTTTCAAGTTGTGCAGCAAAGCCATGGGTACTTTGTCAGGGTCAGCCACCGGGTACACTGCAGTGCGGTAAGCACGGTTAATTTGATCCACATTCAGCGTGGGCAAAAAATCGTTCAAATCAATACCGTCTTTCTGAATGCTTTTCATCAGCAACTTGCGGCCACGCCACCAGGTAGACATGGCTACAAACAAGGCCAAGCCCAACACGATCGGAAACCAGCCGCCATCCAGCAATTTGAATGCGCAGCTAACCACCAGCAGTATGTCGATCAGAATGAAGAAGATGGTGGCCCCCACCGACAACCATGCAGGCAGGCCCCAGCTGTGACGAATCACAAAGTAGGTCAGCGTGGTGGTAATCAACATGGTCAGGGTCACGGCAATGCCATATGCGCCCGCCAGGTTGGAAGAATTCTGGAACATCAACACCGCCAGCAAAACACCCGCCAACAACAACCAGTTTACGGCGGGCATGTAAATTTGGCCCGACTCTTTGGCGGAGGTGTACTGAATTTTCATGCGCGGTAAAAAGCCCAGCTGAATGGCTTGCTTGCTCATGGAATACGCACCAGAAATAACCGCCTGCGATGCGATAATGGCGGCCATGGTGGCCAAGGCCAATGCAGGAATTACCATGGTTTCGGGGAACGAACGATAGAATGGATTTTCAATGGCGCTGGGGTCTGCAATCAACAAAGCCCCCTGCCCCAGGTAATTCAAAGCAAGGCTTGGAAAAACAAAGAATGTCCATGCTAGCCGAATTGGTTTTTTCCCGAAGTGTCCCATGTCGGCATATAGCGCTTCTGCGCCGGTTAATGCCAACACAATTGCGCCAAATGCAGCAAACAAACCCCATCCTCTGTCGAGCACAAATTGAACGGCATGCACCGGGTTCAGTGCGTATAAAATTTTGGGTGCACTGGCAATATTGACAATGCCCACCACGCCCAAGGTAATAAACCACACAACAATAACAGGGCCAAAAAACTTGCCCACCACCGAAGTACCGTGGCGTTGAACAGCAAACAGCCCAATCAGGATCAATACACTAAGCGGAATAATGTAGGGCGTTAAGGTGGGCGTAATCAGCGTCAGCCCTTCCATGGCACCTAGCACTGAAATGGCTGGTGTAATTACGCTGTCGCCATAAAAAAGCGTGGCACCAAACACACCCACTAATAACAAAACAGTTTTCAATCCGGGATTTTTTCGCACCGCTTCCGAAGCCAAGGCTGTCAACGCCAAGCCACCGCCTTCACCATTGTTGTCAGCCTTCAAAATCAGGATCACATACTTCAAAGTGACCACCAACATCAAGGCCCAAAAAATGACCGAAATGGCGCCAGTTAGATTCTCTGGATTCAATGGCACGCCACTGTTCTCGCCAAACACTTCCTTAACTGTGTACAGCGGGCTGGTCCCAATGTCGCCGTACACAACGCCGATGGCACCCAAGGTAAGTGCGGCCAGACCAGCTTTGGTTTTGTCTTTTGATTCGGGTTTGTTCATGTTTGCAACGCATCTGCAGTGTGAAAACAGCCTGCATCATGCGCTGCAACATATAAGGAAGTTATAAGGAAACTTATTCGCTGGCTAACATACGATAGCCAACACCGGTTTCCGTCAAAATAAAGTGTGGGTCTGCGGGGTTGTTCTCAATTTTCGCGCGCAACTGGCCAACATACAAGCGGGTGTATTGGGTGTGCTCAAGGTACTCCGCACCCCACACATCAGCCAACAATTGCCGATGGCTTACGGCCTGCCCGGCACTTCGCACCAGGCGAGCCAGTAACTCATACTCGGTGGGCGTTAATTTGATTTCAGCGCCTTGCAGGGTAATTTCACGCTTCACCAGGTCAATGTTCAAACCATCACGCTGATACATCAAAGTGGCTGGCTGCGCCAAATTGCCACGGTGGCGCAAGGCCACACGGATGCGTGCCAATAACTCGCCTACGTTAAAGGGCTTCACCAGGTAGTCGTCAGCCCCGGCATCCAGTAATTCAATTTTGCTGTCTTCATGCGGGCGCGCTGAAATCACAATCACTGGTGCACTGCCTGCCCGGCGGGCCAGTTGTAGAAAGCTTTTGCCATCGCCATCGGGCAAACCCAAATCAAGCAAATACAAATCAAAAGCCTGCCCGTCGGGCTGATTGGCCAACAAGGCCTTGGCTTCAGACAAACTGGCCGCCGTGGCCACTGAATGCCCTTCCGTGCTCAAGGTGTTGCGCAGCGCCCTGCCAAGCTCCCGGTCGTCTTCAATTAACAAAATACGAATGCTCATGCGCGTTGTTCCTGCACAGCGGCCAGAGGCAAGGCAAAAGTGACCAACACGCCTTGCCCTGAATTTGTTGACGAGGAAAAATTCAAACGGCCCGAATGAACTTGCGCCACGGCATGGCAAAGCTGCAAGCCAATGCCCAAACCCCGGAATTCATCACCCTGCAATTTATGTTGACCCTGCATGCCCTGGCCACGGTCTGCCAATTGAAACACCACCTCATTCTGCTGTTGCAACACAAGCAGTTCAACTGAACCGGGTGCGCCCGAATGTTTCATGGCATTGTCAATCAAATTGTCCAACACCTGCTCCACCAGCACCATATTGCAATTCACCAAGGGCAAGCCAGCATCAACTTTCACGGTGGGCAAATACAGGGTCTTGCGTTTTCTCAGGCGCTGCAACACGGCCGCTACCATGTCCTCAACCGATTCCAGTTGCATGGGCACCTGCACCTGTTCACCACTAAGCCGCGCCAAAGTCAGCGTGTTGTCGGTAAGGCGCGCCACCTGCTGTGATTCCTCTTGAATCAACTCAGCATAATGCCGAATTTCATCTTTGCTCAAACGGTCAGTTTGTTCCAGTATCGCCGAGGCGGAAGTCATGATACTGGCCAGCGGTGTGCGCTGATCGTGGGCAATCGATGTTAAAAACAAGCTGCGGGTTTTCTGGGTTTGTGCCGATTCACGTGCACTTTGGGCGCGCAACACATTGTCTCGGCGCTCGCAGGCAAGGCCCATTTGATCCAACAGTGCCTGTGCGTCCCGCACCCACAAGGTCTCGTTAAAATCAATATCACCACCCACACACACGCACACACCATAGGCTTTCGATTTTCCACGCATGGGCAGGTAAAGGTCTTCAAGGTTGTCGTAACGCCCAGTGCTTTTCCCCAGCGCCTTGTTCTCTTTCAGGCAGGCATTGAACGCTTTGATTTGTGCAGCATTCAGTGAATCAACCTCCGTAGCAGTAAACTCCACAACCACTTGTGCACAACCCTCGGCCATGCCAAACAACAACTGCTGTAAATCTGAAAGAAGCTGTTCCGGCTTGTCGACCTCTCGCAGCGTTTCACTCCATTGCATCAGCTGCAAGGTGCGCTGCGCCTGTTGCCGTTCAAGCGCCGCAATTTGCTTTTGCCGTCGCAACAAATAGGTGATTAGCCACGACACGCCCATCATTGTGATCAGCAAAATGCCATGCTCGTGAAGGTCAACATGAAATGTGTGCACGGGGGGCACCATTTGGTAGTTGAACATGAGCACCGCAAGCGCGCTGAGTGCCAGCGAAAGCGCCAAAGGCAATAAAAGGGAATAGATGGAGGACACCAGAATGAGCACCACGGGCGCATTGGAAATCGTAACCCAGTCGTGCGGGTAGGCAAGCACCAACATCAGGGTGGCCCACAGGGCAATGCCCCACATTCCGAATATCAAAGAGTTAAGTCGCATTTGCCCAGTTTATACCGGCACATGCTTCCGAAAATCAAGTGATCATTTAAAACGGATTGCTTCCACAACGGAAAAAATAGGGCAACGAATCAATCGGCGCAGGGACCGTCACATCTCGCGGCCCTTCGTACTGCACACCGGTATCCACATGCTTCCAGCAACCTTTTGGCAAATAAACGTCGCGGGTGCTAGCACCTTGCTCTACCACCGGGGCCACTAACACATCCGGTCCCAACATCCATTGCTGGTCTTCCTGCCGGGCGCGTTCATCCTTAGGGTACTCCACCCACAAACCCCTCACAGGCGGTACACCCGTGGTTTGTGCCTCTTGCCACAGTTTGATGATCAGTGGTGCCGCTTTCAAATGCAGCTCGGCCGCCTTGCGCCAGTGTTGCAAAGTTTCTTCGCCATAAAACCAGGGCATGCGCACGCCGTTGCTGGAAGAATTGTGCACCCTGAACACAGGCGACAAAGCCGCCCAGAATGACCAGCGTGTATAAAGCTCTGCGCTGGCCGGGCCTGTGTGAAAGTCAAAGTAGCCACCAATGTCGGTGTTGTAGCCGTACGAGCCTGTCGCACCACGACTCAACATGTCTGTGGTCAATGAGGCGATGCCCGAGGCGCGCGACCAGTCGCTGGTTTCATCACCGGGAAAATTCGATGACTCAAACCCCGAACTACCCTGCCGCCCCGAATACCCGGCGCGGGTCCAGAAAAAAATGTGTCGCCCGGTTTTACTTTCAATGTCATCGATGATTTTTCGCGTGGTTTGGTGAAACACGGTCGGGTAATGGTTGTGCATGGTCGCGCCGGTACTGCCGTCAAAAAAATGCATGTCCAGCGCAATGTGTTCGCCAAAATCCTGCATAAACCCGTCGGCCCCAAGCTCTTCCAGCATCTCTCGAATGCGACCTTCCCACCAAGCAACCGCCTCAGGGTTGGTGAAGTCGATTGCTGCACCCAGCCCGCCAAAGGGCGTGCCAAACAGGTAGGGCAAACCGGCAGCATCATTCACCACATAACCTTCTTGCAAAGCTTCAGTGAAGGTTTCAGGCCGCTCGGTGTTGGCCACATCAAGCCCTACATAATTTCGAATGTACAAATACGCGCGTATGTTTCTGTCGTGCAAAGCCTTGATGACTGTTTTGCTGGTCTCGCGTGGCAAAATTTCCCAACCTTCAAACACATAACCTTTCACAGGCAATTTGAAAGCATCTATCTGCGCAATGTCGTCCCAAATTTTTGCCTCGTAACTGGTGGCGTCATCCGCCTCAGCAGACAGCACCCGCACTGCACGTGACAGGGTTGGACCAAGGTCAGCTTGCATCGGCACTCGGTGGCGTCCCTGCAAACCCGCCAAACCTTGCAATGCTTTTTTCTCGGTACCGGGTACCAGCAGGTAAATCATCTCGCTGCCCGACACATTCACCTGCCATGCATCAGTATTTGATGCGCCCAGGTCGTAGCGTGAAGGCCGAGTACTGTCCAGCATGAAGCCATATCCGCCCGTGGACGCAAATGCTGTGGAAATGTAGTACGCCGCATCAGGCCCGGAAGGGAACATATAGCCCTCACCCTGCCCGGAAGCCAAATTGGCCACAGGTGCCAAGGGGCCTGCACCAATATTTTGTGCCTGAATAAAATTGGTGAGCAAGTTGCCGCGCTGGTTAACCGCATTGTGCCGCCCACCAAAACCGTAAAACGATTCCTCTTGCTGCAATACAAAACTGTCAGCCACCATTACCACACCCGAAGCTGGCTTCACTGCCATGCGCACTTCAAAACTGTTGTTGTCTGCAGGCGCTATTTCCACATCAATCACACGCCCGGTCGGGTCGTTGGTGGCAATTGTCAATGCCACACCGGTTGCGGTTTTGTTGGCCTCCAACACTTCGGTGCCATGGTACTGCAAGCCCACCAAGGCCTGTGTCAGGTAATTGCCCACCCATGGCGTGGCCCGCAATTGGGGCACAATTTCAGCGCCCACCATGTAACTAAAAGGCGCATTCAACAACATGCGCGGAAGGTAGTCGCTGCCCAACGGTTCATCCACAGCAAAGCCCGGTTCAAACACACCACCACTGCTACTTACCTGCTCAAGCACCAACTCGTCGGCTGCATTAAAAAAACGAATCCTCAACGGGTTTTTCAACACTTCCACCCTGCCATTGGCATTGCGCAAGGCGATGGTTTGCTCGCCCATCTCCACCTGCGCAGCTTGTACGGCGCTGGGGGACGTGCGTACAGCATTGGCCGCCGTTGTGCTGTCGCTGCTGCCCAAACAGCCATTGAGCAGGCCTGCTGTTGCAACCATCAACAAAGGCAATGCAAAGTGGATACTGCGTGTAAACAAAGTGTTCATGCCCATCTCTCAAATCAATTTCTAAATAGATTCAAATTCACGCAGTCCGCCATGGCGGCGTAACCTGCCGGGTTGGGGTGCAGGTTGTCACCGCTGTTGTATTCCTCAGCCAAAAAACCCGCACGGTTTTTATCTTCCAGGCACTTCTCAAAATCCACCACACCATCACTCAAATGTTGACTGCGTATCCAGGCATTGGCTTCATCACGAGAACGTGTTGCGGCTGTAGTACCGTGCAATACAGGCACCAACTCTGTCACCGTTCCTTGCGCAGGCGGTATGGTGCCCAGAATAATTTTCAAGCCTGCATTCCGGGCTTTGGCAATCAACTCTTGGTACCCTGCAATCAGTGCTTCAGATGTGGGTGCTTGCCCTGGTTTGGGGTTTCCGAAATCGTTGGTGCCTATCATCACCAACACATGGCTTACACCCTGGGTTTGCAGCACATCGGCATCGAAACGGGCAAGCAGTGATTTACCAAACTGGGGCAACCAGCCATCGCGCAAAAGCTCGTTGCCACCAATACCCGCATTGGCCACGGTAAAAGGCATGCCCGCATCGTTGAAGCGGCGCTGCAAATGGTTGGGATAACGTTGATCGGTGGCCACCAGTGGCGAACCGCGTCCGCTTAACAACGCCGTGGTTGAATCTGACCCATCGGTGATGGAATCGCCCACTGCAACCACTGTGCTAACCTCGGGCCGCGCCAACACTTCCAGTGCTTCAATCACCAAAAAATTGGCGGTGTAACCCTCAGGCGCAGCCACAAAAACGCTGCCATCTGCATTGGCGGCATGGTCGCCGGGCAGGCTCAGGTACAGCACTTCATTCGCATTCAAATGGCGGGTTACCTGTGGCGTAAGGCCCGGTGCGTAAAAACTAACCCCCAAGCGTTTAAACGCCTGCACCGGGTACACCATCCAGTCGCTCACCACCGTTTCACCGGCCTGTAAAGTTACGCTGGGCTGGCCATTGAAGGTGAGCAAACATTGCGTATTGGGCACCATATCGGCACTGCCCGGTGCGGCTTCCTCAGCCAAATGAATATTGCTAAAAGTAACTGGGAGGCTTGAATACCTGTTGCTTAAACGCAAGCGCACCACATCACCCGCCCAGTGCGGCGCAAACGATTGCCGCACCGTTAAAAAGCTGATGGGGTGCGTAATCAGCGCGTCGCCGGGCGCAGTTTTCCATGAGGTAACCGCGCGGTCCGGTACTGAATTGCCCTGAATGGGCGTGCAAAAGTTGGCGCTACTTGCACGCACCATAGCAGAGCCATTGGCGCCGCTACCCTGCTGGCCACCACAGGCTGCCAGCAACAGGGCACAAACCATGCCCACAACACGCGTAAATGAAATGTTCATAACAAGGAAAAATTGATAAATTTGACACGATTGCGTATCAGAATAAATGTGATACGATTCCGTGTCAAATATTTCAAAACATGCAAAAAAATCGTGACTGAACCCAATCACACCCTGTCCCAGCCGGCCACACTTCGCAGCTATGGCGGTAAATCCGCAGAGGAACGGAAGACCGCACGCAAACGCGCATTGGTGGAAGCTGCCGTTCAATTGTTTGGCACGCAAGGTTTCGCAGCCGTCAGCATTGATGCCATTTGTGCAGAAGCTGGCCTGACCAAACGTTACTTCTACCAAACCTTTCCCAGCCGCGAAGCCCTGTTGACTGCTGCCTATGAATCAGCAACGCGAGACTACATGCAATCCATTTTGGCGGCAGTCTCCCCCCACCTCATGGACGCCCGCAAACTGGTCCGCGCCGGGCTTGAGGAAAGCTTTGGCTTTGTACAGCGCAACCCTGTTAAAGCGCGGCTAATATTGATTGAAGCCATGACCGTGCGTGGCCAACTGGGCGAAATGTACGGTGAGCGTTACGATGCGTTTGTCGATCTGATGCTGCAATTTACCCGGCCGTTTTTAAGCGGCCCCAAAGTGCCCGACAAAGTGCTGCGTGTGATGGCCAAAAGCGCTGTGGGTATAATTATTCATTTGTGCCAAAGCTGGATAGCCACCGACTTTAAACAACCAGTCAAGGAACTGGTGGACGGCACCGAGCGCGTGTTTGGCGGCATGGGCCGCGAACTCGGCGTGAAAGGCTACATTTGAGTGCAATACATCGCAGGTATACTGCCGCATGAACGAATTACTTCTGCGCCTGAAACTGGCAGTTGCACACCCTCACGACGACAAAGTTTCCGTGCGATTTTTAGCCGACATGCACGGCGAATCCGCCCACGGCGCATTGCTGCTTTTTCTCGCAGTGCTCACCCTGCTGCCCATTCCCTTCTCAGGCTTTTTGTTCTCATTCGGAATCTGGGCAATTGCACGCATGATGTGGATCAACGACAGCAGCCACGGCCTGCCTGAATCGGTGTGCCGCGTTCAACTGTCCAAAACATCAGCCACCCGGATGATCAAGATTTTGACGTGGATCTACACCAAAGCTGACCTGGTGTGCAAACCACGGCTTGAAGCACTCAGCAGCCCCGCCCACAGGGGCTGGCTTGTTCCCTTCATCGCGCTAATGGGCTTTATCATTTTTTTGCCCATACCCGGTGGCAACGGCACCCCCGCAGTTGCACTTATATTGATTGGGCTTGGGCTGATGGCGCGCGATGGTATTGCGATCATCGCGGGCATTGTGACTGGCTTGGTGGGTGTCGGTGTGTTGGGGTTTTTGGTGTGGTTGATATTGAGAGTAGTGTGAAATGAAATTTACAGGCAAAGAAATTTGCTCAATTTTAAAACAAAAAAGCCCAAGCTTTTAGACTTGGGCTTTTTCAATTTTGGTCGGAATGAGAGGATTCGAACCTCCGACCCCTTGCACCCCATGCAAGTGCGCTACCAGGCTGCGCCACATTCCGAGAAGGCTGGATTATACCTAGAAACGTTTAAGCTTTCAGGGCTTCACGCAAATTTAGCAATTGTTCTTTCAAAACTTCACGATCAATCAAAATTGGCAACGGTGCATCGCCCGCAGGACCATTTTTTTCTTGATCCAAACGATTGCGTGCGCCGTTAATGGTGAAGCCGTGTTCATACAGCAATTCACGAATTCTGCGAATAAACAGCACTTCGTGATGCTGGTAGTAACGGCGATTGCCACGGCGGGTAATCGACTTCAGCTGCGTGAATTCTTGCTCCCAATAGCGAAGCACGTGGGTTTTAACGCCACACAATTCAGACACCTCACCAATGGTGAAATAACGCTTGGCCGGAATGGGCGGCAAGCTGGCTGAGGGTGGCGTTCCGTCTGGGTTTACGGTTTTTTGCATTGAGTAATTGGCTTATACTTAAATAATTTAGTGAAAATTATTCAACCAAAGCTTTAAGTTTCTGGCTGGGATGAAAGGTTACCACTCTACGCGCTGCAATGGGAATTTCTTCGCCAGTTTTTGGGTTTCTACCTGGGCGTTGTGGTTTGTCTCGCAGCTGAAAATTGCCAAAACCCGACAATTTGACCGAGTCACCACCTTCAAGAGTGGTGCGAATTTCATCAAAAAACGCATCGACGAAATCTTTCGCTTCGCGCTTGTTCAGGCCCAAGCTGTCAAACAGCATTTCAGCCAGTTCGGCTTTGGTCAGAGACCCCGATGCCAGACCGTCTTCAATCAGGTCCATGCGGTCGGAGCGGGCTGTCATCTCGTTACTTCGGTCGTCGTTCAACACAAATTGATCCACAGTGAGTTCTACCTATTAACCAAATATATTTTTATCGCAAACGAGCAGCGCAACGCTGGCTGGCTTGCTCAATCATTTTCTTTAACAATGGCTCGATGTCTGCATCGGTCAGGCTGCGGTCCGCGGCCTGGAGGGTTAACCTGAATGCCAAACTTTTCTCATTTAGATTCAGACCCTTACCTTCTTCTTTCGGTACGAATTCATCAAAAAGGATAACCGATTTCAGCCAGCCAAGGTTGTCATCTTTCACTTCCGTGAAGGCTTTTTTAAGTTGCGCAGCAGCAATTGCCTGGTCCACCACAAACGCCAGGTCACGAACCACCACAGGTTGCTTGGACACCTCTTTGAATGCAGGCAACTTGCGGGTGTTCAGGCCATCGAGCAGCAACTCAAACACAATAGGCGCTTGGGGCAAATCGTACTCTTGTGCCAGCTTGGGGTGCAGCTCGCCGATAAAACCAATGGGCTGCTTGTTCACCAACACGCGGGCACTGCGGCCTGGGTGCAAGGCTGGGTGTGGGTTTGCAGCATCGAATACTTCAAAGTCCACCTTGCGGCCATGCAGCAATTGCTCTACATCGCCTTTTACATCAAAGAAATCGAGTGCGCGGTTA
This sequence comes from Limnobacter sp., assembly GCF_043511195.1. Classification (NCBI taxonomy): domain Bacteria; kingdom Pseudomonadati; phylum Pseudomonadota; class Betaproteobacteria; order Burkholderiales; family Burkholderiaceae; genus Limnobacter; species Limnobacter sp. The sequence goes on from NZ_CP121330.1 coordinate 2,504,121, forward strand.
TTGCCGGCAGCCCATTGCAGCTGGTCGGCCAAGCCATAGGCCAAGCCGCCCAATTTCCAGGTTTGCTTGAAACCGGCCACGGTTTGCGCACCGTCTTGCACCTTGTCGTCTTTCTCGAACACACGGGCCACTTCAAACACGCGCAAGCGGTCAACACGGTGGCCCAGGTTGTGTTTCAACACCCCAGCCAAGCTGCCTATCAAGGTGGAGCGCATTACGCTCAAATGGCTTGCAATCGGGTTCAGCAGGCGCACGGGGTTGGTGTTGGCATTGAAGTCAGCCTCCCATTGTTCGGGCGTGAAGCTGTAGCTGACCACTTCCTGATAGCCCAGCGCTGCCACTTGACGGCGAATGGCATGGCGGCCAATTTTGCCTTCAGCGGCAGGAAGCATTTTCAGCTTGCCCATGGGCGCGCGCAGCGGCAAGCTGTCGTAGCCAACCACGCGAATCACTTCTTCAATCAGGTCTTCTTCAATATTAATGTCGAAGCGGTAGCTAGGTGGGTTGACCACGTAGCGGATTTCAGCGCCCTGCCCCTCGGTTGAAAACTGAAAACCCAGCTTGGTGAACACATCGTTTACTTGCTCAACAGTGAATGGCATGCCAATCACCATTTCAGCACGCGCATGGCGCAGCGTAACCGGCTTGCGTGCAGGCAGGTTCAACACCTGATCCACCACGGGGCCAGCCTGGCCACCGCAAATTTCAAGAATCAAACTGGTAATGCGCTCAATGTGCTCGGGAATGGTTTGGAAGTCCACGCCACGCTCAAATCGGTGCGAGGCATCGGACGAGAAATTGAATTCGCGCGCACGGCCCACAATGGCGTCGGGGTGCCAAAACGCAGCTTCCACAAAAATATGGGTGGTGCCTTCGTTCACTGCAGTGTGGTCCCCACCCATAATGCCAGCCAGCGCTTCGGGGCCATTGGCATCACAAATCACGCCCATGTGCGGCTTCAGCGTTACTTCCATGTCGTTGAGCAGCTTCAGCTTCTCGCCGTCGCGTGCCCAACGCACGGTAAGGTCGCCCTGCACTTTGTCCAGGTCGAACACATGGCTGGGGCGGCCCAGTTCAAGCATCACGTAGTTGGAAATATCGACCAAGGCGTTCAAGCTGCGCTGGCCTGCGCCTTCAAGGCGATCAACCATCCACTGCGGTGTTTTTGCATTGTTGTTCACACCACGAATAACGCGCCCGGCAAAACGACCGCACAGATCGGTGTTTTCAACTTTCACATTCAGTGTGTCGCCAATGCTTGCGGCCACAGGTGCAAATGAAGGTGCGTTCAGTGCTGCGCCTGTCAGTGCTGCCACTTCACGGGCCACGCCCCACACGCTTAAACAGTCCGCGCGGTTGGGTGTCATTTTCAGGGTGAACTTCATCTCGTTTAATCCGAGAAGTTCACGCACATTGCCACCCACGGGGAAGTCGCTGCTCAGAATGTGAAGGCCATCGACATCGCTGGGCACGCCCAATTCTTTGCCGGAACACAACATGCCGCCGCTTTCAACACCGCGCATTTTGGTGGGCTTGATCTTAAAGCCACCAGGCAACTCGGCACCGGGCAAGGCGCAAGGTACTTTCAGGCCTTCAGCCACATTGGGGGCACCGCACACAATTTGGCGCACATCGCCCTCGGCAACCTGCACTTGGCACACGCTTAAGCGGTCGGCATCGGGGTGCTTGTCTTTTTTAACAACCAAACCCACCACCACGCCAGAAAATTCTGGGGCCAGGGGTTCAAGTTCTTCAACCTCCAAACCCGCCATGGTGAGCTTGTCGCCCAGCTCTTGCGTGTTTAAAGGGGTGTTGACGAGAGACTTCAACCAGGATTCTGTGAATTGCATCTTGAAATATCCAAAACTGGTTTATTTAAATTTAATTGAATTGCTGCAGAAAACGAATGTCGTTTTCATAGAACAGGCGCAGATCGTTGATGCCATAGCGCAGCATGGTCAAACGGTCGGGGCCCACACCAAAGGCAAAGCCCGTATAGGTTTCCGGGTCGATGCCCACATGGCGCAACACATTCGGGTGCACCTGTCCGCAACCGGCAATTTCCAGCCACTTGCCCTTGTTGGGGCCGCTGGTGAATGCCATGTCAATTTCCGCAGACGGTTCAGTGAACGGGAAAAACGAGGGGCGAAAACGAATGGTGATGTCGTCGGTTTCGAAAAAGGTTTTCAGGAAATCCATGAACACCGCTTTCAAATCAGCAAAACTGACACCTTCATCAATCCACAAACCTTCAACCTGATGAAACATGGGCGAATGGGTTGCATCGCTGTCTACGCGGTACACGCGGCCCGGCGCAATAATGCGAATGGGCGGCTTGTTGGTTTGCATGTAGCGCACCTGCATGGGCGAGGTGTGCGTGCGCAGCAGGTTACCGCCGGTGCCTTCAACGTAGAAGGTGTCGTGCATGGAACGCGCGGGGTGATTCTCCGGTGTGTTCAATGCGGTGAAGTTGTGAAAATCGGTTTCAATTTCAGGCCCATCGGCCAAATCAAAGCCAATGGTGGTGAAAATTTCTTCAATGCGCTCTAGTGTGCGCATGGCTGGGTGCAAACCGCCGGTGCCACGCATGCGACAAGACTTGGTGACATCAATGGCCTGTGCCTGCAGCTTGGCTTGCATGGCGGCATCGGCCAGCGCCTGGCGCTTGGCATTCAACACGGCCTCAACCTGCTGCTTAAGCTGGTTGATTTCCGCGCCGCGGGTTTTCTTTTCTTCGGGCGACAGCGCTGCCATGCCTTTGAGCAACTCGGTGACCTTGCCCTGCTTGCCCAAAAACTGGGCCTTGATGTTTTCAAGACTGGCCGGGTCGGTTGCCGATGACATGGCCTGTTCGGCCTCGGTAAGAATGGCTAAAAGCGATGCATCCATGGGTATTGGGTCGATTCTTCTTGAGATTGGAACGGCTTTGCGTAGAGCCCTGAATTGTACCGCCTGAAAACAAAAACGGAGCCCGAGAGCTCCGTTTTGTTTAGTCTTTTCGCCGACTTAAGTGAAATACCTCACTGGTAACACTTATGACAATTATTTGACTAGCTTAGGCCTGCGCTGCACGCACTTGACCCACGATGGCAGCGAATGCTGCTTTGTCGGTCACTGCCAAATCAGCCAACACCTTGCGGTCCAGGCCAATTGCAGCTTTCTTCAAGCCATTTATGAATACGCTGTAGGTCATGCCGTGTTCACGCACTGCTGCGTTGATACGGGTGATCCACAGGGCGCGGAATACGCGCTTCTTGTTGCGACGGTCACGGTATGCGTACTGACCAGCACGCATAACCGCTTGCTTGGCAACGCGGAATACATTGTTACGACGACCGCGGAAGCCTTTGGCTTGGGCGATAACTTTTTTGTGACGGGCGCGAGCCGTTACACCACGTTTTACTCTAGGCATTTGACACTCCTCCCTGTTATGCGTAAGGCATCATGTCGCGAACGCGACCGATGTCTGATTTATGAATCGTTTCCATGCCGCGCAATTGACGCTTGCTTTTGGTCGTTTTCTTGGTGAGGATGTGGCGCTTAAAGGCGTGGCCACGCTTGATCGATCCGCTTGAGCGGACCAAGAAACGCTTGGAGGCGCTCTTTTTGGTCTTCATCTTGGGCATCTTGGTGCTCCTGATACTGTTTGGTAATTGAACCAAACCTGCTTGCAGGTGGCTTCGACGAAGCACTTTTCTGACCTGGTGGGCAATTTGTTGCGCTGTGTTTTTACGCACAATGCAGCAAGCCCGCGATTATAGCGCGGGTTTGCTAATACTGGCAATCTTTTTGGAAAATTACACTTTCTTGCGTGGCGCAATCATCATGACCATTTGGCGGCCTTCCATTTTGGGCATTTGTTCTACCTGACCAATTTCTTCGAGGTCGTTGCGAACACGCTCCAAAAGGCGGGCACCAATGTCTTGGTGAGCCATTTCACGTCCGCGGAAGCGCAAGGTAACTTTGCACTTGTCGCCGTCTTCCAGAAAACGGGTCAAATTACGCAACTTCACGTTGTAATCGCCGTCGTCTGTTCCGGGGCGGAACTTGATTTCCTTGATTTGAACCTGTTTTTGTTTGGATTTGGCCTCAGCAGCTTTCTTTTGCTCTTGGTAACGGAACTTGCCGTAATCCATCAGCTTGGCCACTGGCGGCACCGCCTGGGGTGCAATCTCTACCAAATCCACACCGCCTTCTTCAGCCATCCGCAGCGCGTCTGACGTTTTAACGATGCCTAACTGCTCACCCTCAATTCCAATGAGGCGCACTTCGGGGATACGAATTTCCTCGTTCGTGCGATTTTTCTTTTCTGCTACGATGTCTAGCCTCTTTCTTCTGGTTAAATAAAATCAGGCCCTGCTGTTGATTTCACCCAGCAAGCGCTGAACGAATTCATCAACAGGCAAGGAGCCCAGGTTTTCGTTACCGCGCAGGCGCACAGCAACTTGGTTTGCATCACGTTCCGCGTCGCCGATTACAGCGATATACGGGATTTTCTGCATAGTATGCTCACGGATTTTACGATTGATCTTTTCATTACGCAAATCCGCCTCCACCCTAATGCCTTGTTTTTTCAACATTTGCACCACATTGTGCGCGTATTCATTGTGCGCTTCAGTGATGGTAGCAACCACCACTTGCACCGGCGACAGCCACACGGGCATGGCACCCGCATGATTTTCAATCAAGATGCCGATGAAGCGCTCCATTGAACCCACAATGGCACGGTGAAGCATAACAGGCACGCGGCGACTGTTGTCTTCAGCCACATATTCGGCACCCAAGCGACCAGGCAACTGGAAGTCAACCTGAATGGTGCCGCACTGCCATGAACGACCGATCGAGTCTTTCATGTGGTATTCAATTTTAGGGCCGTAGAAAGCGCCCTCGCCCGGCAGCTCGGTCCACTCAACGCCACAGGCCTTCAAGGCAGCACGCAGGGAATCTTCGGCTTTGTCCCAGGTTTCATCGGTGCCCAAACGGGCCTCGGGGCGCAAGGCCAACTTGACATTGATTTCATTGAAACCAAAGTCAGCGTACACCTGCATGGCCACCTGGTTGAATTTGGTCACCTCTTCGCGAACCTGATCTTCGGTACAGAAAATGTGACCGTCGTCTTGCGTGAAGCCACGCACTCGCATAATGCCGTGCAAGGCACCGGAGGTTTCATTGCGGTGGCATGCACCAAACTCACCATAGCGCATAGGCAAGTCGCGGTATGAACGCAAATCGCTCTTGAACACCTCGATGTGACCCGGGCAGTTCATCGGCTTTAAGGCGTAGTCGCGCTTTTCCGATTCGGTCGTGAACATGTGTTCTTTGTAGTTGTCCCAATGACCCGACTTTTCCCACAGCCTACGGTCCAGAATCTGAGGGCAGCGAATTTCCTGGTAATCACCATCCAGATACACTTTGCGCATGTACTGTTCAATCTGCTGCCACAGTGCCCACCCCTTGGGGTGCCAAAACACCAGGCCTGGCGCTTCGTCTTGCATGTGGAACAAATCAAGCTGCTTGCCCAGTTTGCGGTGGTCGCGCTTTTCAGCTTCTTCAAGGCGGTGCAGGTAAGCGGCCAGGTCTTCTTTCTTGGTCCAGGCCGTGCCGTAGATACGCTGCAACATTTCATTGTTTGAATTGCCGCGCCAGTAGGCACCAGCCACTTTCATCAGCTTGAAGTGCTTCAGTTTGCCGGTGTTGGGCACATGGGGCCCACGGCACAAATCGATGAACTTGCCTTCGCGGTACAGGGAAATATTCTCGTTGCTGGGAATGCTGGCAATAATTTCCGCTTTGTAATGCTCGCCTTGGTCTTTGAAAAACTGCACGGCGTCGTCGCGAACCCATTCTTCGCGGGTAACCACTTCATCGAGCTTGACCAACTCGGCCATTTTTTTCTCGATTGCTTCCAGGTCTTCAGGGGTGAAGGGGCGCTCGTAAGAAAAGTCGTAGTAAAAGCCGTCTTCAATGACCGGGCCAATGGTGACCTGCGCTGTGGGGAACAATTCCTTCACGGCATAGGCCAACAGGTGGGCCGTTGAGTGGCGAATCATGTCCAGCCCTTCCTCGTCCTTTTCAGTGACGATAGAAAGTGAGGAGTCGCTTTCGATGGTGTAGGAGGTATCAACCAGCGTGCCGTTTACCGTGCCGGCCAAGGCGGCTTTCGCCAAACCGGGGCCGATGCTTGCAGCCACTTGGGCGACTGTCACGGGGTGATCGAAAACACGTTCGGATCCGTCAGGCAGGCGGATAACTGGCATATGTACTTCCCTTACGATTGTTTAGGCTTGGATAGACTTTTCATCAACCCTCTATTTTAGCCTTTCAATCGGTGCCTGAATGTTGAAATCAAACCAATTTGGGCTTGTGAATGCCTTCCTTGATGTCTTTTTTCACTTTCTTCGCCGCTTTTTTCTCTTTGGGTGAGCTTAGCGCTTTCTTCTTGTCCATCTTGTTGCTTTTCTGTTCATGGCCCATGGCCAGCACTCCTGAAGGTTTCAAGCATGCAAATGCAAACCTGATTCCTGCATTGTGCAACGGAATGGAGATTCTTGATGATTTAGTTTTGGGGGGAGAATTTGGTAGGACCGACTGGAATCGAACCAGCGACCTCTGCCATGTCAAGGCAGCGCTCTAACCAGCTGAGCTACGGTCCTAAAGAAGAGTGCGAAATATACACCAGTGCGCTTGCGGGGGCAAGTCCAAACGCGCTTGACAAGACTTCTGACAAGAACTATTGTCATATTCAATTTTTCAAGACCTACCTCACCCACAAGGAAAGCAAATGGCCATTAAAGTCAGCCCTCAATCGTTTGAATCCATGCGCAAAGTCATGAACGGCTTCTGGATTGTGGTTCCAGCCTATTTGCTGATTAGCCTGGTCATGCCTTTCCTGTTGGTGCTGGCCGCTTTGCTGCTGGTGGCGCACACGCTGGAATTGCCAATTGCCTTCTTGCGACTGCGCGGTAAAAACTTGCCAACCATGGAAGTGGTGTCAAAAACCCTGCTGTATGGCTTCACCTGGTGGCTGCCGAAAAGCCTGGAAGCAAAATAAAACCAGTCACATTGCTGTTTATGGCTCGGGGTTTTTGTCAAAAAAGAGTCATATAACTGTCACAAGGTAGTCAAATCGAGCGCGTTTAATGGGGCCATGACAAGAACATGGACATTAAAAATGCGCTCGAACCAGTTGAATTTCAAGCAGCAACTTGCCGAACAACTGTTTGCGAAAGCGACAACAACTGAAGAACATTCCCTCAATGCAGCGGCATCCGCAGTTTCTCAGGGCGCTGACCCGGCTGACCCCGCCCCAGAGGAACAAGGTTCCAACAAATACCGCACCATCTGGATTTCAGACATTCACCTGGGCACGCCCGGTTGCCAGGCCGACGCCCTGCTCCACTTCCTGAAACACAATGAAAGCGACACGCTGTACCTGGTCGGGGACATTATTGACGGCTGGCAATTGCGCAAAAGCTGGTTTTGGCCGCAAAGCCACAACGATGTCATTCAGAAAGTGTTGCGCAAAGCGCGCAAGGGCACGCAAGTGGTGTTTATTCCCGGCAACCACGATGAAGCCGCGCGCCAGTTTGCAGGCATGACCTTTGGCGATATTCCGATTATGGAAAATGCGGTGCACGTCACCGCAGACGGCAAACGTTTGTGGGTAGTGCATGGAGATGAATTTGATCAGGTGGTGCGCTATGCCAAGTGGCTGGCCTACCTGGGCGACACGCTGTACACCTTCGCTTTGACCATGAACCGAATGCTGAACAACATTCGAATCAAGCTGGGTTACCCGTACTGGTCGCTGTCCCAGTTCTTGAAGCAGCAGGTCAAGAACGCGGTGAACTTCATTCTCGAGTTTGAGCATGCTCTGATACATGAAGCCAAACACCGCGGCTACGACGGTGTTGTGTGTGGCCATATTCACAAAGCCGAGATTAAAGAAGTCGACGGCTTGTTGTACTGCAACGATGGCGACTGGGTGGAAAGCCTGACCGCCCTGGTTGAACACCCTTGCGGCAAACTGGACATTGTTCACTGGCCACACCGTGACCTGCCGGTTCGCAAACAAAAAGCGCTTGCGCACACAGCAGCGGAGTGAACCACCATGCGAATTCTGATAGCAACTGATGCCTGGGCACCACAAGTCAACGGTGTGGTACAAACGCTCAGCCAGGTGGTGGCACAGCTCACTGCCCGCGGCCACGACGTGCGGGTGATTCACCCTGGTTTGTTCAAAACCATTCCTTGCCCCACCTACCCTGAAATTCGCTTGGCCCTGTGGCCTTTCAACCGCCTGCGCACTGAACTCGACCAGTTTAAACCGCAGGCCGTGCACATTGTGACCGAAGGGCCCATTGGCTTGGCCATGCGTTTGCTGGCCCATGGCCGCAAGTTGCCCTTTACCACTGCGTACCACACGCAGTTTCCCGAGTATGTCAAAGCGAGGTCGGGCATTCCCATTCGCTTTACTGCCGCACTGTTGCGGTGGTTCCATAAGCCCTCCCGCGCAGTCATGGTGCCCACCCAATCAGTAATCACCACGTTGAAAGATCGTGGTTTATCCAACTGCGTGCTGTGGCAACGGGGTGTGGATTTGAAACGCTTCAATCCCGATCAATCGGCCGCCAGCAAGCACCTAAGTTACAGCCCGCGCGATTTGCCTCAAGATGACGCGCAACAAGTAGAACTGCTGCGTCGACTGAATGAATTCACGGAGGAAAAACCGGTGTTTCTGTACGCGGGTCGAGTGGCTGTGGAAAAAAACCTGGAGGCTTTTTTAAGTCTTGAATTGCCCGGCGAGAAGTGGATTGCTGGTGATGGACCTGCCCGCAAGGCGCTTCAAAGGCAGTTTCCCGAGGCCAAGTGGTTTGGCATGTTGAACCATGCTGCCTTGTCTGAGTTGTACAAACGTGCTGACGTGTTTGTCTTTCCCAGCCTGACCGACACGTTTGGATTGGTGCTGCTTGAGGCCATGGCCAGTGGCTGCCCCGTGGCGGCCTTCCCCGTGAACGGGCCGCTGGATGTAGTAGGCAGTTCCGGTGCTGGCGTACTGGACTGGAACCTGAAAACAGCCGCCATGGCCGCATTGAGAATTGAACGAAATGCGCCACTGAAACACGCCAGCACGTTTACCTGGGAAAACTGTGCTGAGCAGTTTCAAGGTTATTTGGCCCCAATTGGACTGGGCAACCTTGCCCCCAAGAAGCTGCCGGGCAACCCCAAACCTTTGTCCAACCGCCCCTGAAGTCGATTGCCCTGTGAATTGCCTATAATAGGTACAAAATGAAAACTCAAAACCTATTCTCGGGAGCAATACAAATTGGGATTCCTAGCCGGTAAAAAAATTCTGATCACAGGCCTGCTGTCAAACCGTTCAATCGCTTACGGTATTGCCAAGGCCTGCCATGCGCAGGGGGCTGAACTGGCCTTCACTTACCAAACCGAACGCTTTATCGACCGTGTAACCGACATGGCTGCCGAGTTTGACTCCAAGTTGGTGTTTCCTTTGGATGTGGCTGAAGACGCTCAAATTGAAAGCCTGTTTGCCGAACTGAGCAAACAATGGGATGGTCTGGATGGTTTGGTACACGCCATTGGCTTTGCACCACGCGAAGCCATTGCAGGTGACTTTCTGGAAGGTATTTCACGCGACGCGTTCCGCATTGCGCACGATATTTCTGCCTACAGTTTTCCGGCACTGGCCAAGGCTGCCTACCCCATGATGCAGGGCCGCGAAGGCGCATTGCTTACGCTGAGCTATCTGGGTTCGGTGCGCATGGTGCCCAACTACAACACAATGGGTTTGGCCAAAGCATCGCTGGAAGCATCTGTTCGCTACCTGGCCGAATCACTGGGCCCCAAAGGCATTCGCGTCAACGGTATTTCGGCTGGCCCCATCAAAACACTGGCTGCCGCTGGCATTAAGGGCTTTAGCAAAATTTTGCACGCCGTGGAAGACGCGGCCCCACTGCGTCGCAACGTGACCATTGACGATGTGGGCAACGCCGCTGCCTTCATGTTGTCCGATTTGGCGCGTGGCATTACTGCTGAAATTACCTATGTGGACGCGGGCTACAGCACGGTTGTAGGTGGCATGGCAGAATAAGGAACATTGTTCCTAAAACGTTTCACCCTAGGGCGGTATTCAGGTGAATCAAGCACATGCAAACACGGCAACCCTCGCTGTAGCGGGGGTTTCAAAAACACTTGGTGGCGTTCAGCTTTTTAAAGACGTCAATCTGCAACTTCAGCAGGGTGAATCTCTTGCAGTGGTTGGAGAATCGGGCTCAGGCAAATCCACATTGCTCCACCTGATGGCGGCCCTGGATCAGCCCGACACAGGCGAAGTGTATTGGGCAGGTAAAAATATCTGCACACTCAACACCAATCAAGTGGCGGCCATTCGCCTTCGGCACGTGGGTCTGGTGTTTCAGGCCTACTACCTGATGCCGCATTTAAGCGCCCGACAAAACGTTGAACTGCCCTTTCTGCTTGCGGGTCAAAAACCCGATTCCGCACACGCATCACTCTTGCTGGAACAAGTGGGCATGGCCCACAAGGCAAATAGTTTCCCCCGAGAAATGTCGGGTGGCGAGCAACAGCGCGTGGCCATTGCGCGTGCCCTGGCTTTGAACCCGCCCCTGATACTTGCAGACGAACCCACAGGAAACCTTGACGAAGACAACGCCGAACGTGTTCTGCAGGTGTTGCTGCAAGCCTGCAATACACATGGCTGTGCCTTGGTCATGGTGACGCACTCCATGAAGGCAGCAGGCCATTTGAATCAACAACTCAGCCTGGCCGAGCACCGACTGGTATGAAATCCGGCATGTTCCTACCTGCGCAACTCGCATTGAAATTTCAATTGTTCTCGGGTGCGTTGCGAGACCAGCCTTTCAAATGGTTGATCGCCACGTTGTCAATTGCAGTGGGCGTGGGCCTTGGCTTTGCAGTGCACCTGATTCACAAACAGGCACTGGATCAGTTCAACAACGGTGTGCGCCAGTTTTCCGGGCAGGCCGATTTGCAATTGCTGCCGCACAGCCAACTGTTGCCGGAAGCCGCACTGGACCAACTCAGTGTGCTGCCTGAAGTGGCTGTGGCATCGCCAGTCATTGACATTTTGGTACCAGTCAGGGACCTGGAAAAACCAGTGCGTTGGTTGGGGCTGGATGTTTTTACCGCTGCCCTGGTAACCCCCAACCTGATTGGACAAACCAATGAAAAAACAGAGAACCCCCCAGAGCAAGGCGACATACCGCTGTTAAACAGCAACAACGTATTCATCAGCCCGGCATTGAAAGAACAGTTGCCCGGCGAACAGCAGACGCTCAGCACACTGCAAGGTAACCGTAGTGCTGAATGGCGCATTGCGGGCAATGTGCCTGCGGCGGGTGCGGGCCAGGTGTTGGCCATGGCGGATATCGCAGCAGTGCAGTGGCGCCTGGGCACCCTGGGACAGATATCCCGAGTCGACCTGAAGCTCAGAGAAGGCGTAAGTCCGGCTGCATTTCAAAAACAATACGAGGCGCAGTTCGCCAGCCTGGGCCGCCTTGAAACGCCCAGTGAACAAGGCACACGGGGTGCCAGTGTGTCACAGGCCTACCGTGCCAACCTGTCAATTCTGGCCATGGTGGCCCTGTTAACGGGTGGCTTTCTCACCTTTTCAACTCAAATGCTTGCCGTGGCGCAACGTTCGCGCCAATGGGCCTTGTTGGCAGCCTTGGGGGCCAAAGCGGGCGCATTGCGCATGCAAGTGCTGTTTGAATCCATGTGCTGCGGCATCGTGGGTGGGGCCTTGGGTGTTGCAATGGGCTGGGGATTGGCCTGGTCGGTAGTGCGCTATTTGGGCGTTGATTTGGGCGCAGGTTACTTTGAAGCAGCGCACGGTGCGGTAAGCCTTGCACCTGTTGACGCGATGCTGTTTGGCGGTTTCGGCGTGTTGGCGACATTACTGGGCGGCTTGTCCCCTGCATTTCAAACCGGGCAAATGGCTTTGCACCAGCGGCTGCGCGCTGGCACCGAAGAGGCAGGCCTGCAGTTTGCCAACAAAGCGCACTGGTTGGGCTTGCTGCTGTGTGCAATTGCGCTTGCCTGCCTGTGGATTCCTCCATATGGCAACATTCCCGTGGGCGGCTATTTGGCAGTTGCCTTCGGCCTGTTTGGCGGCATTGCCATGATCGGGCTTGTGGTGCGCGCATTCATTCGCCACCCCGCGCAGCTGTCTGCCCTTGGGGATCTTGCAAAATCGCGGCTGGCCAGTACGCCGAATTTGCTGGCGGTAGGGTTATCGGGCGTGGTGGCCAGTTTTGCGTTGGTGGTGGCCATGCATGTGATGATCTACAGTTTTCGCTTTTCGCTCGACAATTGGTTAACGCAGGTGCTGCCCGCGCCCCTGTATGTCAAATTAAACACACCCACAATTCCAGCATTTCCGGATGAATTTCAAAACAAACTGGCTGCGGAGCCAGGCATTGATTTGATTGAATTCTGGGGCTCGCAATCTTTGGTGCTCGACCCGAAACGACCTGCCGTGGAATTGATTGCAAGACCGATTGGTGTCGACGCGGCCCGGCAACGCCTGCCAATGACCGGCACCACCCTGGATTCACCACAGGCTGGTACTTTGCCAGTGTGGGTCAGTGAACCCATGACCGACCTTTACGGTTTAAAAGCAGGCAGTCAACTTGTGTTGCAACTGGACCAGGGCACCGTGATACCCACCACGGTGATGGGCGTGTGGCGCGACTACACCCGGCAGCACGGTGCGATCGTGTTGCCCAAAGCTGCACTGCTGAGTGAATTCAATGTGAAATTCAAAGACACTCAAGGCGCTGTATGGCCAAACCAGGCTGTTACGGTGAAAGAAGCCATCACCCGGATTGAAAAGGCAGCCAGCACTACCGCCTTGTCAAATAAAATCGACTTTGCCGAGCCCGGAGAAATCAGACAAATCAGCCTGGACATTTTCGATCGGAGTTTTGCGGTCACCTACCTGCTGGAAATTGCCGCCATAGTGATTGGCCTGTTTGGTGTGGGCACAACCTTCTCTGCCATGGCATTGCAACGCAAGCGCGAATTCGCGCTGCTCGGTGCCATTGGGGCTGGCCCGGGATGGATGCTCAAGCTGATTGCACGCGAAGCCTTTCTGGCCTCGACTTTGGCGGCTGGCGTGGGTTTGACGATTGGCCTTGCATTTGCAGCCATCCTGATTTTCGTGGTCAATCCACAATCGTTTCACTGGACCATGGAATGGTTTACGCCCTGGCGTGATCTGATCTTGATGGTCGTGGTGTTGGTGGCAATGAGCAGCGCAACAGTCACGCTTGCCCTGCGCGGCAAATTGAATACACAACTGGTGGACCAACTCAAAGAGGAATGGGCATGATGCGGCGGAAAATTCTGAAAGCAGGCTTGGCGCTGCCCGTCCTCGCGCAACTGGCCTTGCCGCGATCGGTGCATGCTGCACGCGGCCTTGAACGGGTATACGCGCAGCCAAGCCCAGAGATACTACCCAGGCTGCCACAAGACCACGGCGTGCACCCTGCATTTCGTACCGAATGGTGGTACTTCACCGGGTGGTTTGAAAGCCCTGAATTTGAACAGGCTTTCGGCGTGCGAATTACGTTTTTCAGATCTGCACCCAATGTGAATGTTCAAAACCCCAGTGCATTCTCGCCCCAACAACTGTTATTTGCGCATGCAGCGGTGGCGCTGCCCAAGGCAGGCAAGCTGGTGCATGAACAAATCGTTCGCCGCGCAGGCCGCGGCGGCGCCGAATTGAAAACCAGCAGCACTGAGGTACTGAATATTCGAATGCCAGGCTGGCACCTGCAAAGTGGCAATGGCAGCCAATGGCAATGCCGGGTGGATACACCGCAACTTTCGATGAACCTGAGCATGGCGGAAACCCAGACCCCATGGATACAGGGCCAAGGCGGCTACTCCCAAAAAGGACCAAAACCAGAGCAAGCAAGTTATTACATCACCATGCCGCACCTGAAAAGCACTGGCACCATTCGCATTGAGGGCAAAACATTGCCAGTGCAAGGCACCTTCTGGATGGATCATGAATGGTCCAGCACTGTATTGGCACCCAACGCCCAGGGTTGGGACTGGGTTGGTTTGCACGGTGATCAGGGCGAGTCGCTGATGGCCTTTCAAATTCGCGACCGCGACAACACCAAACCCCCGGTGTGGACCCATGCGGCACTTCGCCAGGCCAATGGCGAGGTACGCAATTTCAGGCAAATCCAGTTCAAGGTGTTGCGCCAATGGAAATCAACCCGAACCGGAATTCAATACCCTGTGGCGCAACAGCTGCAACTCGATGAGCAAACCTTCGAACTTGAACCGCTGTTTGATGATCAGGAACTGGACGCACGCGCCAGCACGGGCACTTTGTATTGGGAAGGCGCCGTGCGCGTGAAAAGCAACAAGGCTTCGCCTTGGGGCCGAGGCTATCTTGAAATGACGGGGTATGATCGCCCCATGCAACTTTAAGTCGAATGCCACACACTGAATGAGCAACACGAACAAACTTCAAACGCTGGGCTCCACACTCGGCTCGCTGATAAGCCCACACAAGTCCTGGGCCGTTGCCGCGCTGGGTGCATTGCTGCTTGGCTCGGCCATGTCGCTGACCATGCCAGTCATGTTTCGCTGGCTTATCGACAGCGGTTATCTGGCTGGTGAAAATCCGGAAGGCTTGAATACCGCATTTGCTTATTTACTGATATTGGTGTTCGTTCTGGCCATGGCCAGCGCTGTGCGGTTTTACCTGGTGACCACACTGGGCGAACGAATTTCTGCCGACTTGCGCAACCGCGTATACAGCCACCTGCTGGTACAACGACCCGAGTTTTTTGAAACGCTGAAAATAGGCGAAGTACTTTCACGACTTACTGCCGACACCACACTCATCCAAACATTGATTGGCAGCAGCCTGTCCTTTTTCTTGCGAAACAGTTTGACCTCATTGGGTGGTTTGGTGATGTTGTTGCTCACCAGCCCCCTGCTCTCGGGTGCGGTACTGCTCTTGGTCGTGGTGGTCATGATCCCGGTGGTGATATTGGCAAGGCGCGTACGCAAATTGTCCCGGGTCAGCCAGGACAAACTGGCCGCCAGCAGCGCAATTGCACAAGAGGTTCTGAACCAGATTACCACCGTCCAGGCATTCAACCAGGAACACACCGAAGCAGCCAAATTCACCAAGTCCAGCGAGCAAACGTATCAAACCGCACGCAGGCGCACAGTGAACCGCTCGGCCTTGTTGTTTGTCGCCATTGGCTTGGCCTTTTCAGGCCTGGGGGTGGTGCTGTGGATGGGTGCCAAGGCAGTGGCCAGTGGTGAAATGAGCGCAGGCGAATTGGCCCAGTTTGTGATGTATGCAGCCTTTGTGGGCGCGGGCTTTGCAGCTTTGTCGGAAGTACTGGGAGAATTTCAACGTGCTGCAGGTGCAGCCGAGCGGCTGGTTGAATTGCTGAACCTGGACACCACCATTCACAAACATGGCTTGCCGCCGCCGCCCAAACAAGGTGGTTTCTTGATCGAGTTCAACCACATTGATTTTGCCTACCCTTCTGCCCCTGAAAAACTCATACTCGAAGACTTCAACTTGAGCATTCAACGCGGCGAGACATTGGCCGTGGTAGGACCTTCGGGTGCTGGCAAATCAACCCTGTTCAGCCTGCTGCTGCGTTGGTACGACGTGAACCAGGGACAAATTTTGATCGAAGGCAAAGCCTTGGAAAGTTTGCACCTGGAGCAATGGCGTGCCAATTGTGCCTATGTATCGCAAGAAGCCGTGATTTTTTCCGGAAGCCTTCAGGACAATGTGCGCTACAGCAAACCTGACGCCACCGCCGAAGAAATCAACAAGGCGCTTGCCGATGCGGCTGCTACCCATTTTGTACGCAGAATGCCAGAGGGCCTGGATACAAACGTGGGTGAAAAAGGTGTGCGCTTAAGCGGCGGCGAACGTCAACGGGTATCCATTGCCCGCGCTGTGCTGCGCGATGCAGGTTTGCTATTGCTTGACGAGGCCACCGCAAGCCTGGATGCAGAAAGTGAGCAACTGGTACAACAGGCCATTGAAAAAAGCCGTCACGGCCGAACCACGCTGATTATTGCTCACCGCCTGGCCACAGTGATGGCAGCCGACCGCATTGTAGTGATGAATGAAGGCAAGATTGTCGAAATGGGCACCCACAAAGACCTGATGGCCCGGCAAGGGTTGTATGCCAAGCTGGCCTCGCTTCAGTTCATTGATGAAAATGCACAGAAAATGATGGCACCAGCTTAGGGTGCATCGGCCCGACAAGGTAAACTTATCGGATCCAAGAACCCTCGAATTTGCAGCGAATACACCATGCAACAGTACCTTGACTTGATGCAGCACGTGCTAAACCACGGCACCGACAAAATGGACCGCACCGGCACCGGCACGCGTTCCGTGTTTGGCTATCAAATGCGCTTCAATTTGCAAGACGGCTTTCCGATGGTGACCACGAAAAAATTGCACACTCGCTCGATCATTCACGAGCTGCTGTGGTTTCTGATGGGCGACAGCAACATTCGCTACCTGAAAGAAAACGGCGTCAGCATTTGGGACGAGTGGGCCGATGAGAACGGCAACCTGGGCCCTGTTTATGGTGTGCAGTGGCGCAGCTGGCCCACAGCCGACGGCCGCCACATCGATCAAATTTCGCAGTTGATGCAACAAATCAAAAATAACCCCGATTCTCGCCGCCACATTGTGAGCGCCTGGAATGTGGCTGAAATCAACAATATGAAGTTGCCACCTTGCCATGCACTGTTTCAGTTTTATGTGGCCGATGGCAAGTTGAGTTGCCAACTCTACCAGCGCAGTGCCGATATTTTCCTGGGTGTGCCTTTCAACATCGCCAGTTACGCCCTGCTCACCCACATGGTGGCCCAGCAGTGCGATCTCGAGGTGGGCGATTTTGTGTGGACGGGCGGTGATTGCCACCTGTACAGCAATCACATGCAGCAAGTGGCCGAGCAACTCAGCCGCAAGCCCTATTCTTTGCCTACGCTACAAATCAAACGCAAACCCGAAAGTATTTTCGATTACAAATTCGAAGACTTTGAAATTCTGAATTACACTTGCCACCCGCACATCAAAGCGCCCGTGGCGATTTAAATCATGAAAGTATCCATTGTGGCTGCGGTAGCCAAGAACGGCATTATCGGCATCAACAACAGCCTTCCCTGGCATTTGCCCGAAGACCTGGCTTTTTTCAAGCAAACCACCCTGGGGTGCCCGGTTTTAATGGGCAGAAAAACCTATGAGTCGATTAATCGACCGCTGCCTGGCCGCCTGAACGTGGTGTTGTCGGGCAACGCGGAATGGACGCCCGCCCCCGCCAAAGACGGCACGCCTCGAAACGTAATCGCCTACCCTGCAGCGCTACCGGAAGGCAGCGCCACTCAAATTGCCACAGCCACAAACTTGCCCAATGCACTGAAATGGCTTGCAGGCTTTGAACAGGTGTTTTTGATTGGCGGCAGCAACTTGTATCAACAGGCACTGAACCAGAACCTGGTCGACGAGTTGATTCTGACCGAGATCCATCACGACTTTGACGGTGATGCCAGTTTTCCAGATTGGGACCGATCCAGGTTCGGGGAAACAGATCGAATCGTCAATCCAGCCACCAGCGAACGCGCATGGGGCTTTGATTTTGTAAAATACGCAAAAGTAGACAATCACCCCGCGAAGAATTAAACCCTTTACAGGGTTAGAAGGAGTAAGAAATGGCACGCACAGTGAACTGCATTAAATTGGGTAAAGAGGCCGAAGGGCTGGACTTCCCCCCCGCACCCGGTGAATTGGGCAAGAAAATTTTTGAAAACGTGTCCAAACAAGCCTGGCAAGACTGGTTAAAGCACCAAACCATGCTGGTCAACGAAAACCGCCTGAGCCTGGCTGATGCACGCGCCCGCAAGTACCTGATGGAGCAAATGGAAAAGCATTTCTTTGGCGATGGTGCCGAACAGGCAGCGGGTTATGTACCACCCAGCAACTGATTGATCGAAGCAAATTTAGCTAAAAAAAAGCCCGCTACACAGTAATGAAGCGGGCTTTCTAGTTTTACTCAGGCACAAACAGTGGTTGATCAGTTCCCCGAGGCTTCTTGGGCAACTGCCTCTGGACCTTGGTGGCGAACGTCACGCCCTTTGACCATGTAAACCACGTGTTCAGACATATTTTTGGAATGGTCGCCAATTCGTTCAATTGCTTTTGCAATAAACAAAATTTCAATAGAACGAGAAATAGTGCGTGGGTCTTCCATCATAAAGGTGATCAACTGGCGCAAAATCGCCTTGAATTCGTCGTCCACCTCGATATCCGCCTTCACCACTTCAGCCGCGGAAACCGCATTCACCCGAGCGTATGAATCCAACACCTTTCGCAACATGGCAATGGCGTTGCTGGCAATGCGGTGCAAATCGACTTTGGGTACAAAGTGCTTACCAGCATCGGCAATCATCATGCCCATGCGAGCCACTTTTTCGGCTTCATCGCCAATGCGTTCAAGGTCGCGAATCATTTTGATGGCCACAATCACGGAACGCAAATCGACGGCTGCTGGTTGGCGACGCGCAAGAATATGGTTACACAATTCATCAATTTCAAGTTCGATGTCGTTGACCTCTTTCTCGCGACGAATCACTTCCTTGAAAATGTTGGTATCGGCCGCACCCAGACCCTCGATTGCTGACACGATCTGATTCTCCACCAGGCCGCCCATCTGTAGAACGCGAGTGCGCAGCGACTCCAGTTCGGCGTCGTACTGTTTGGAGGTGTGTTCAGTCATTTGTCTTCCTTAACCGGATAATTGTTGTAACGATGCAATGTGGCACAAGCACATGACAGGAATTTGTCAAACCGAGCCACATCGTCACTTTATTCTGCCATGTTCTACACAATTATTCAGGCCTTCATCCTGTCTGCATGTGGGATTAAAGGGTTTTTATGCCCTCTGCTGTCGCTATTAGCACCACATCGGCCTTTCGAATCGCAAAAAGCCCGTTGGTTACCACGCCCGGCCAATGATTAATCTCTTTTTCCATGGCAACCGGATCGGTGATTTTCAAGCCACTCACATCCAGAATGATGTTGCCGTTGTCGGTGGTAAAACCTTCGCGCAATTTCACCTGACCACCCAAGGCTTCGAGCTTTCGAGCAATCGCATTGCGCGCCATGGGCAAAACCTCAACTGGCAAAGGGAAAGCCCCCAGCACTTGCACCAGCTTCGATTGGTCTGCGATACAAACAAATTTTTCAGAAATATCGGCCACAATTTTCTCGCGGGTGTTGGCACCGCCACCACCCTTGATCAGGCAATTCGCTGGATCCACTTCATCAGCGCCGTCCACGTAAATCGACAGACTTTCTACATCGTTCATGTCGACGATCGGCACGCCAATTTCACGCAGCTTTTTCTCGGAACGCACGGAAGATGACACTGCACCCTTGAGTTGAATGCCTGACTCGGCCAAGGCATCAATGAAGCAATCCACAGTCGACCCAGTGCCCACACCGAGTACGGTGCCCGGCTGGACATATTCAAGCGCGGCCTTGGCCACCATTTTCTTCAGTGTTAGAGCATCCATGATGGGTGTTTGATATTCCTGATTGATATTGAGTGTGCTGACGGGTAAACCGTATTTTAAAGGCAGAAGTGAAGCGGAAAAGAAAAAACCAACTGCATGCAGTTGGTTTTTCCTGAGTTTACGACCAAGAGGTCTGTGTTTACTTCTTTTTCTGGGCTGGTAAATCGGTACACACACCTTTGTAAACCTCAGCAGCCATGCCCACACTTTCACACAGGGTTGGGTGGGGGTGAATGGTTTTGCCAATGTCGACAGCGTCTGCGCCCATTTCTACGGCCAGGCATACTTCACCGATCAAGTCGCCGGCATTCATGCCGACAATACCGCCGCCCACCACACGCTTGGTTTCCTCATCAAACAGAAGTTTGGTGAAGCCGTCGTCGGCGTTGTTGGCAATGGCACGACCGGACGCCGCCCACGGGAATACCGCTTTGCCCACTTTAATGCCTTGGTCTTTGGCCTGGTCTTCAGTCAGACCGACCCAGGCCACCTCGGGGTGGGTATAGGCCACGCTTGGAATAACCCGAGCATCGAAATAGGCTTTTTCATCCGCAGCGGCTTCAGCGGCCACATGGGCTTCATGCACAGCCTTGTGCGCCAACATGGGTTGCCCCACAACATCGCCGATGGCGAAAATATTCGGCACGTTGGTGCGCATTTGCTTGTCCACCGGGATAAAGCCACGGTCAGTGACAGAAATACCTGCTTTGTCAGCACCAATTTTTTTACCGTTGGGCGTACGGCCCACCGACACCAGCACCATGTCATAAAGCTGGGGTTCTTTCGGGGCTTGCTCACCTTCGAAAGTTATCAAAATGCCTTTCTTGGTGGCCTCAACCCCCACGGTTTTGGTTTTCATCATGATGTTGTCAAAACGCGGTGTATTGCGCTTCTGCCAAACCTTGACCAAATCACGGTCAGCACCTTGCATCAGGCCATCGAGCATTTCGACCACATCAAGGCGTGCGCCCAGCGCGGAATACACAGTGGCCATTTCAAGGCCGATGATGCCCCCGCCAATAATCAACATGCGTTTGGGAACAAACGGCAGTTCAAGGGCACCGGTGGAATCGACAATTCGCGGATCTTCAGGAATAAATGGCAAATGCACAGGTTGCGAACCAGCAGCAACAATTGCCTTGCCAAATTGCACCACTTGTTTGCCGCCATCGGCCGCCACCACTTCCAGGTGATTGGCGCTCAAAAAGCTGCCCACACCTTGCAGGGTTTTTACCTTGCGGCCCTTGGCCATGCCAGCCAAACCACCGGTCAGCTTGCCCACCACGCCTGCTTTGTGCGCGCGCAGTTTGTCGAGGTCGATTTTCGGTTTGGCAAATGCAATGCCATGCTCGCCCATGTGCTGCGCTTCTTCCAGCACCTGTGCAGTGTGCAACAGTGCTTTGGAAGGAATGCAACCCACGTTCAAACACACACCACCCAAGGTGCTGTAGCGTTCAACCAGAATTGTGTTCATGCCAAGGTCGGCACTGCGGAACGCCGCGGAATATCCACCTGGGCCTGCGCCCAACACCAACACATCGCACGTGTGGTCCACTTGACCACTGTAGCTGCTGGCGGGGCCAGCAGATGCCACGGGTGCAGCGGCCACAGGCGCAGCCGGTTTGGACTCCGCCGCAGGTGCTGCTGGCTTGGACTCGGCGGCAGGGGCAGAAGCCGGGGCGGCAGCAGAAGCACCACCACCACTGATTTCGCAAATCTCGCTGCCCTTGGATACTTTGTCGCCCACTTTCACGAGCAGCTTGGTCACCACGCCATCATCCGATGCCGGAATTTCCATGCTGGCTTTGTCGGACTCCACCGTGATCAAGGATTGCTCCTTGCTCACTTTGTCGCCTTCTTTCACCAACACTTCAATAATTTCTACGGAATCAAAATCACCAATATCAGGAACGATCAGTTTCATGTGTTCATCCCCCTTACAACAGCACTTTGCGCATGTCGGCCAACACGCCAGCAAGCTCAGTGGTAAATCGGGCAGCCATGGCACCGTCGATGACACGGTGGTCGTAACTCAAACTCAAAGGCAACATCAGGCGTGGTTCGAACTCCTTGCCGTTCCAAACCGGTTTCATGGCCGATTTGGACAAGCCGAGAATTGCAACTTCTGGTGCGTTAATAATGGGGGTGAACAGGGTTCCACCCACACCGCCAAGCGATGACACCGTGAATGTGGCGCCTTGCATGTCGGCACCTTTCAGCTTGCCATCGCGTGCCTGGGCGGAAAGCTCGCCCAATTCATTGGCAATTTGCGCAAAGCCTTTTTGGTCAACGCCTTTGATCACAGGCACCACCAAACCATTGGGCGTGTCAGCTGCAAAACCAATGTTCCAATACTTTTTCACAATCAGCTTGTCGCCAGCTTCGGTTAGCGAGGCATTGAAAGCGGGGTACTTTTTCAGCACGGCCACGCAAGCTTTCATGACGAAGGCCAGCATGGTCAGCTTCACGCCCTGTTTGGCCAAAGCTGCATTGGTGTCTTTGCGGAATTGCTCCAGATCAGTAATGTCAGCTTCGTCGAACTGGGTAACGTGGGGAATCATGACCCAGTTGCGATGCAAGTTCGGGCCCGACAGCTTCTTGATGCGAGAAAGTTCTTGTTCTTCAATTTCACCAAACTTGGTGAAATCCACTTTTGGCCAAGGCAACAAATCAAGGCCGACACCACTGCCGCCCTTGGCTGCACCGGTCGAAGAAGACCCCACTCCCGCAACGGCTGCTTTCACAAAATTGCGAACATCGTCGGGTGTAATGCGACCCTTGGGGCCAGTGCCTTGCACGGTGGTCAAATTCACACCCAGTTCACGTGCAAACTTGCGCACTGAAGGGCTTGCGTGCGGTGCGTTCACCGGTGCAGCTGTTGGATTGTGCGGCTCAGCACTAACTGGAGCAGCAGGCGCTGGCGCAGCGCTTGCAACAGGCGCAGGCGCTGCGGCTGGTGCTGCAGGCTTCGGAGCTTCCGTTTTGGCTGCCTCGGCTTTCGGTGCTTCTGCCTTTGGGGCCGCTTCAGATTTAGGCGCTGCAGCAGCACCCCCTTCAGCAGGCTCCAGAATCAGCATCAAGGTTCCTTCTTTAACCTTGTCGCCGATTTTCACTTTCAGTTCTTTTACTACGCCGGCTTGCGGGCAGGGAATTTCCATGCTGGCTTTGTCAGATTCCACCGTGATGATGGATTGCTCCGCCGAAACGGTGTCACCGGCTTTCACCAGCACCTCAATGATTTCCACCCCGTCAAAATCGCCGATGTCGGGTACTTTGATTTCGATTGTCATTTCAGTCGTCCTTTTTATGCGTAGGCTGGGTTGGGCTTGTTGGGGTTGATGCCGTATTTCTTGATTGCATCACCCACGGTGCTCAAGGGAATTTCACCTTGATCGGCCAGGGCCTTCAATGCTGCAACGGTTACGAAATGACGGTTCACCTCAAAATGCTCACGCAACTTGGAGCGGAAATCGGAACGACCAAAACCATCGGTGCCCAATACTTTGTATTCACGACCTTTGGGCATGAATGGCCGAATTTGATCCGCAAACAACTTCATGTAGTCGGTTGAAGCCACAATTGGACCTTCGGTTTTTGCCAGCGTTTTTTCGACATAGCTAGGCTTGGATTTTTTCTCAGGGTGCAGCATGTTTTCACGTTCAACATCCAGGCCTTCACGGCGCAGTTCAGTGAAACTTGTTACTGACCACACATCGGCAGCAACACCCCAGTCTTTCTCAAGCAACTCGGCAGCTTCCAGTGATTCACGCAAAATGGTGCCCGAACCCAACAACTGAACGCGTTTCTTACCCGCTTTCTTCAAGGCAGATTCGCGGCACACGTACATGCCTTTCAGAATGCCCTCTTCGGTGCCCTTTTTCAGACCAGGTTGCGCGTAGTTCTCGTTCATCACGGTGAGGTAATAAAACACGTTTTCCTGATCTTCAACCATGCGCTTCAAGCCATGTTGAATGACCACCGCCAGTTCGTGCGCAAATGTGGGATCGTAGCTAACGCAGTTGGGAATGGTCGAAGACAAAATATGGCTGTGACCATCTTCGTGCTGCAAACCTTCACCATTCAATGTGGTGCGGCCAGCAGTGCCGCCCAACAGGAAGCCACGCGCTTGCATATCGCCTGCGGCCCAGGCCAGATCGCCCACACGCTGGAAACCGAACATGGAGTAATAAATGTAGAAAGGAATCATGACGCGGTTGTTGGTGGAGTACGACGTGGCCGCCGCGATCCAGGAACTGAATGCGCCAGCTTCGTTGATGCCCTCTTCCAGAATTTGGCCGGCCTTGTCTTCGCGGTAGTACATCACCTGGTCACGATCCACTGGTTCGTACAACTGCCCCTGTGAGGAGTAAATACCCAACTGACGGAACATGCCTTCCATGCCGAAGGTGCGGGCTTCATCGGGCACAATCGGCACAATGCGCTGACCCAGTTCTTTGTCGCGAACCAATGCAGTAAGTACGCGAACAAAAGCCTGTGTGGTGGAAATTTCACGGCCTTCCTTGGTGGGCTCCAGCACCGATTCAAATGCATCCAGGCCAGGTACTTTCAGCTTTTCGTCGGCCTCGCGGCGACGCTTGGGCAAATAACCGCCCAAAGCTTGGCGACGTTCATGCAGGTACTTGATCTCTGGCGCATCGTCGGCCGGTTTGAAGAAAGGCACTTCGTCGATGATGTCGTCGGAAACCGGAATGTTGAAACGGTCGCGAAATTCCTTGATGGATTGAATATCAAGCTTCTTTTGCTGGTGGGTGGTGTTCTTGCCCTGGCCCACTTTGCCCATGCCAAAACCTTTCACGGTTTTTGCAAGAATCACTGTGGGCTGACCTTCGTGTTTCATGGCCGCATCGTATGCAGCATGTACCTTGTGCGGGTCGTGGCCGCCACGGTTCAAGCGCCAAATGTCTTCATCGGTCATGCGGGCAACCATTTCCAGCAATTTGGGGTGCTTGCCAAAGAAGTTTTTACGCACATAAGCGCCGTCGTTGGCCTTGCAGTTTTGGTATTCGCCATCGACCATTTCCAGCATGACTTTGCGCATCAGCCCGTCTTTGTCGCGGGCCAGCAGTTCATCCCAGTAACCGCCCCAAATTACTTTGAGTACATTCCAGCCTGAACCACGGAACTCGCCTTCCAGTTCCTGAATAATTTTACCGTTACCACGCACAGGGCCATCGAGGCGCTGCAAGTTACAGTTCACCACAAACACCAGATTGTCGAGCTTCTCGCGCGCGGCCATGCCGATGGCGCCCAATGATTCGGGTTCGTCCATTTCACCGTCACCGCAGAACACCCACACTTTGCGCTTGGATGTATCGCAAATACCGCGGGCGTGCAGGTACTTCAGGAAACGGGCTTGGTAAATACCCATCAACGGGCCAAGACCCATTGACACGGTGGGGAACTGCCAGAATTCAGGCATCAGCTTGGGGTGGGGGTAGCTTGAAAGACCTTTGCCATCCACTTCCTGACGGAAGTTGTCCAGTTGATCCTCGGTTAGGCGACCCTCGAGAAAGGCGCGGGCATAAATACCGGGAGAAACATGGCCTTGAAGGTACAACAAGTCGCCGCCGTGGTTTTCATCTTCAGCATGCCAAAAGTGGTTAAAACCCACGCCCAACATGGTAGCCAGGGATGCAAACGATGCAATGTGACCACCCAGGTCTCCGCCATCGGGCGGGCTTTTTTTGTTGGCACGCACCACCATGGCCATGGCGTTCCAGCGCATCCAGCTGCGCAGGCGCTCTTCATATTCCATGTTGCCGGGGCAACGGGTTTCAAGGTGCACGGGGATGGTGTTCACGTACTCGGTGTTCGCCGAAAACGGGATAAAGGCACCGCTTAAACGGGCTTTGGCAATGAGTTGTTCGAGCAAGTAATGCGCGCGCTCCGGGCCTTCGCGTTCAAGCACGGCCTCCAGGGCATCTAGCCATTCTTGGGTTTCTTGGAAATCGGGATCGTCCGATCCGGGGAAATCGAGTTGCGCTGACATTGCTTCCTCCTTGGGTCTCTGGGTTCTTTTGCAGAAGTACGAGCTTTTGGCTGTATTTCCTGTTGATATTAGAGTATCACACCTAATTCATAAAGTTTCAAATTATGATTTGTGTTTTCATATCGTGGAATTTATAAGGATTTTCCCGAATCCCCTTGAATCCAGTCAACCCACCTGCCCGCTTGTTTTGTACACTTCAGTCATCTTCAGGATTTCGAGACCGATTCGACCGTGCGCCTCAGCGATCAACCCCGTACAAGCCCATTGGTTTGGGCCACCCCGCTGGTGGGCATCATTCTGTTTTTGCTCGCCATGGGGGCGTTTTTCTACACCCTGCATTCCGAGGATCAAAATCAAACCCAATTGCGGGTGATCCGCGATGTCGAACTTGCACGCCAAACCATTCGTACCCGCTTGCTGGCCTCGCAAGAACGCCTGAACCAGATCGCCCGTGGCTTTGAACAAAATAGCAGTGATGTTGAGGGGTTTCGCTTTTCCGCTCAAGCCCTGTTAAATGAGTTTCAGGAAGTCAGCAGCGTGCTGATTATTGATGAGGAAAGACGGGTCACCAATTTGGCCCTGCCTGGTTCGCGATCCTCGGAAGTGCTGCATCCCCTATTCCAGACCATCGAAGATGCCGAGAGCTACTGGGCATTCAACACCGCCAGGGAAACTCGCCTGCCCGTGTTTTCAAGACCTTTCCTGGACCCATCCGGCAAGGTTTTTATTGAAGTTCACAGCCCGATCTTCAACAAGGGCGATTTCATTGGCACAGTTGCCGCGACCATTCCCCTTGCCTCTTTGCTCAACGATGCAGTGCCGGAGTCTTTTGTTCAACTCTATCTGGTCAGCATTGTGGACGGAGGGGGCAACCCGGTGGCGTCCAATGTCAGCCGGTCGATCGACAATGCCAAACTAAGCCACGAGGTACCGCTAGACCCACCGGGGCACGGCCTGAAACTGCGCGCAGTGCTTTACAAAACCAACACCGAGCTGTTCTCCAATATGCTGGCGTGGGCCGTGTTTGGACTTTCATTGGTGATTGTTTGGAGTTTTATCTTGCTGTTTCGCCATGCGAAACTTCGCAGTCAGGCCGAGAAGCGATTGTTGGCTGAGACCAAGTTTCGACGTGCGATGGAGGACTCAGTGGTCACCGGGATGCGAGCCATCGACATGCAAGGGCGGATTACCTATGTCAACCCTGCTTTTTGCAAGATGACAGGCTACAAGGAATCGGAACTGGTGGGCATGACGCCGCCGTTTCCTTATTGGCCAGACCGGTCTTACGAGGAACAGCAAACCAATCTGGACTTGATTTTGTCGGGTAACGCGCCGCAGAAGGGCATCGAAGTGCAAGTTCGCAGGCGCGACGGCAGCGTGTTCGATGCGCGCATGTACGTTTCGCCACTGGTCGATAGCGATGGCCAGCAAAGTGGCTGGATGACCTCAATGACAGACATCACCGAACCCCGCAGGGTACGCGATGAGCTGGCTGCAGCCCACCGCCGGTTTGTTCGCATTCTCGAAGAGCTGGATGCCGCTGTTTGCGTGCAAGGCCCCGAGGCCGGGCTTGACGAATATATTTTCGTGAATCGGCTGCATCGCGAATGGTTTGGTAAAGCGACGCCGCCACGCATGTCGAAGAATCGCCGAAACCGTGTGAACCTGTATGAGCCTTTTGAGTGGCTTAATCCCGTTTCACAGCGTTGGTACGAGGTTCGAAGACGATCCATTTCCTGGGTAGACGGCGCAACGGTGGTGATGCAGGTGGCCACCGACATATCTTCGCGCAAGGAAGCCGAGGACATGTCACGTCAGCAACAGGAAAAACTGCAGTTCACCTCCCGATTAATCACGCTGGGTGAACTTGCCTCCTCCCTGGCCCACGAGATTAACCAGCCGCTGGCGGCCATTTCCAACTACAACATGGGCAGCGTCACACGCCTTAAAGCAGGCAAGGTAAGTCCTGAGGAACTGCTTCCTGTGCTGGAAAAGGTCAATGTTCAGGCCCAGCGCGCCGGAGCTGTCATTCGCCGCATTCGCGAGTTTGTGAAGCAACAGGAACCCAAGCGTGGCCCCTGCCCGATCGGAAAAATTATTGAGGATGCGATCAGCTTCTCGCGACTGGAGGCGAAACACCAGTCTGCAAGAATCGAAATGCACCTGCCGGACGCATTGATGTCTGTAGTAGCAGACCCCGTACTGATCGAGCAAGTACTCATGAACTTGATCAAGAACGGACTTGAGGCCATGGGGCATTTGCCATCGGAGCAAAAGCTGATTGAAATCCAGGTGGGCCAATCGGCTCAGTTTACCCTGATTGAAGTTCGGGATCACGGTGTTGGAGTGCCCGAAGAAATTCGTCAACGGCTGTTTGAGTCCTTTTTCACCACCAAATCCGATGGAATGGGCATGGGGCTGAACATCTGTCGTACTATTATTGAGTATCATCAAGGCCAATTGTGGGTAGAACCCGCGCAAGGCCAAGGCAGCGTGTTCAAGTTCACCTTGCCCTTGGCCGAAGACTCGGTGCTTGCGCACATCAACCCACCTGTTATGGAATAAAGCCAATGCTCCACACCCAGCCACGCCCCACCGAAATACAAGAAACCGTGTTCATCGTGGACGATGACGAGGCGGTGCGAGACTCGCTTCAATGGTTGATTGAAACCGAGGGATATCAGGTAAAAACCTATGAAGATCCTGAGTTGTTTCTGGAACAACTGGCATGGCCACAGCCCTGTGTGTTGCTGCTGGACATACGCATGCCCAAGCTTTCTGGCCTGGAAGTTCAAAAAACACTGAATGAACGCGGCATACCCATTCCGATCGTGTTCATCACCGGCCATGGCGATGTCACCCTGGCCGTTGAAACCATGAAAAACGGTGCGGTTGATTTTCTGGAAAAACCCTTTGATGAAGGCAAAATCAAAGACCTGATTCACCAGCACATGCGCCTTGCCCATGAACTTGCACAAACTGCCAAACTTGATGAACAAATCAACAAACTGTATTCCAAGCTGACAACGCGTGAGTTGCAGGTGCTTGAGCGCATTGTTTCTGGCCGTTTGAACAAACAAATAGCCGACGACCTGAATATCAGCATTAAAACAGTAGAGGCCCACCGCGCCAATATTATGGACAAGCTGCAAGTAACCACTGTGGCCGACTTGTTGAAAATTGCCTTGCGTAAATCACCGGAATTGGCACAGTCCTGACGATCTCTCAACAAGGCCCACTGCCAACCTGAAGGTGGGCCTTGTTCAATTGAACCATTTCAAATTTAAGAACTCATTCAACCATGTCTGCACAACTTATCAGCGGCACTGAACTGGCTGCCTCAATTCGTGAAACCATTGCAAAGCGCGCTGCCGAGCTCACCGCGCTGGGCCACCAGCCGGGCTTGGCCGTGGTACTTGTGGGTGAAGACCCAGCCTCGCAGGTTTATGTGCGCAACAAGGTATCTGCGTGCGAGAAAGCGGGCTTTAAATCGGTCATGCACCGCATGCCAGAAAACACCAGCCAGGACGCGCTGGTGGGCTTGGTTGAACAACTGAATGCCGACCCCAGCATCCACGGCATTCTGGTGCAACTGCCTTTGCCCAAGCACCTGGATTCGCATTTGGTGATTGAGTCCATCAACGCCGAAAAAGATGTGGATGGCTTTCACATCAGCAATGCGGGCTTGCTGATGACAGGCAAACCCCTGTTTCGCCCGTGTACGCCCTACGGCGTGATGAAAATGCTGGAATTGACTGGCATTGAATTGCGTGGCGCAGAAGCAGTCGTCATTGGCGCGAGCAACATTGTGGGCAAGCCCCAAGCCATGTTGCTGCTGCAACAAGGTGCAACGGTCACCTTGTGCAACAGCAAAACCAAAGACCTGAAAGCGCATTGCCAGCGCGCTGACATACTTGTCGTTGCGGTGGGGCGCCCCAATATGATTACTGGCGACATGATCAAACCCGGCGCAGTGGTGATCGATGTGGGTATTAATCGCCTGCCAGACGGAAAATTGTGCGGCGATGTGGATTTTGAATCAGCCAAGGAAGTGGCCGGCTGGATTACGCCAGTGCCTGGCGGCGTTGGCCCCATGACCATCACCATGCTGTTGCAAAACACAATTGAAGCGGTTGAACGCAGCATATAAGCGCAACCTTTAAGCATTTTTTAGCAGGACCCAAGACCTATGAACGCGAACATGAGCAACCCCCTACTCGACTTTTCCGGATTACCTCGTTTTTCGGATATCAAAACCGAGCACGTGGAACCAGCAATTGACACGCTGCTTGCGGCTGCAAAAAAACAACTGGAAACAACCGCCAGCACCGCACCAGAACAAGCCACTTGGGAAGACACCCTTATGCCACTGGATGTGGTCTGTGAACAGCTCAGCCGCGCTTGGGGTGTGGTGGGTCATCTGCATTCGGTGGCCGACACCGACGAACTGCGCGCCGCCTACAATGCCTGTTTGCCAAAAACCACCGAATTCTGGACCATGGTTGGGCAGGACGAACGCCTGTATGCCATATACAAAGCCATTGAACAAAGTGATGCAGCCAAGCTGTTCACACCGGCGCGACTGAAAGTACTGGCCAATTCCATTCGCGGCTTCAAGCTTGGCGGTGCCGAACTGCCGGCTGATCAAAAGCCGCGCTACGCCGAAATTCAAGACCGCCAGGCGGCCATTACGGCCAAGTTTTCTGAAAACGTGCTGGACGCGACCAATGCCTTTGAACTGATCGTGACCGACAAAGCCGAGTTGGCTGGCATTCCCGATTACGCAGTTCAGGCCGCCGAAGAGTTGGCGAAATCTGAGGGCAAGGAAGGCTACAAATTCACCCTTCAATTCCCCTCCTATTTTCCTGTGTTGCAGTACGCAGACAAACGCGAGTTGCGCGAAACCCTTTATGAGGCTTATGCAAAGCGCGCCTCTGAATTCGGCCCTGCGGAGCTCGACAACACGGCACTGATCCGCGAGCTGCTCCAGCTGCGCCTTGAAGAAGCCCAAATGTTGGGTTACAAGAATTTCGGTGAATTGAGCCTGGTTCCAAAAATGGCCAACACACCCGGTGAGGTTGTAAACTTCCTGCGCGAATTGGCCCTGAAGGCCAAACCATTTGCCTTGCGTGACCTTGAAGAAATCAAGGCATTTGCGAAAGCCGAGCTGGGCATGGATGAATTGCAAAGCTGGGACATGAGCTATGCATCCGAAAAACTGAAAGAAAAGAAATACGCCTTCAGTGATCTCGAAGTGCGCCAATACTTTCAGGAAGACCGCGTGCTGGATGGTCTGTTCAAGCTGACCGAGAAGCTGTTCAGCGTGCAAATTGTGAAAGCCCAGGCGGACACCTGGCACCCCGATGTACGCTTCTTTGAAGTTCAGAAAGAAGGCAAAGCGATTGCGCACTTTTACCTGGATCCGTATGCGCGTGCCAGCAAGCGCTCAGGTGCCTGGATGGACGATGCCCGTGGCCGCAAACGCACAGACCAAGGTGTGCAAACACCTGTGGCTTACCTCACCTGCAACTACACAAAACCGGCAGCGGGCAAGCCGGCACAACTTTCGCACGACGACGTTCAAACCCTGTTTCATGAATTCGGGCATGGCATTCACCACATGCTGACCCGTGTAGACGAACTGGATGTGGCCGGCATCAATGGCGTGGAATGGGATGCAGTGGAGCTGCCATCGCAATTCATGGAAAACTTTGCCTGGGAATGGAGTGTGGTTGAATCACTGACTGCACACGAGACCACTGGCGAGCCAATGCCCCAAGCCTTGTTCGACAAAATGGTGGCCGCCAAGAATTTCCAGAGTGGTTTGCAAACCCTGCGCCAAATCGAGTTTTCCTTGTTCGACATGCTGGTGCACACCGATTTCGACCCGCACAGCGGAACGAATATTCTGGACCTGCTGGCCCAAGTACGCAGCGAGGTGGCAGTGTTGATTCCCCCAGCCTACAACCGATTCCCCAATTCGTTCGGTCATATTTTTGCGGGTGGCTATGCCGCGGGTTACTACAGCTACAAGTGGGCTGAAGTACTGTCGGCCGATGCATTTGCCATGTTCGAGGAAAACGGTGTGATAAGCCCGGAAACTGGCAAGAAGTTTCTGGAGGAAATACTGTCGGTGGGTGGCAGCCGCTCGGCAGCAGAATCGTTCAAGGCCTTCCGTGGTCGCGAACCCAGTATCGACGCCCTGCTTCGCCACACTGGCATGGTTGACAACAGGCAGGCGGCGTAATGGCCAACATTCAACTTGCAACCTGGAATGTGAATTCGCTGAAGGTGCGTTTGCCGCACCTCTTGCAGTGGCTTGAAAGCAACCCGGTTGACTTGCTGGGCCTTCAAGAGTTGAAACTGACTGACGAGAACTTTCCAGTGGCCGAGCTTCAAGCCGCTGGATACGGTGCCGTATTTGCAGGTCAAAAAACCTACAACGGCGTGGCCATTCTGTACAAAAAAGCCACCATGCCTGAGCCTGCAGATGTGCAGGTGAACTTGCCCAGCTTTCCGGATGAACAAAAGCGGGTCATTGCAGCCACATTCGGTGAATTGCGCTTTATCAGCGCCTATGTGGTCAATGGCTCAGAAGTGGGCTCGGACAAGTTCGAGTACAAAAAAACCTGGCTGGATGCCTTGCTGAAAGACTGCAAAGGCTGGCTTGCTCAATATCCAAAGCTGGCCTTGGTGGGCGATTACAACATTGCCCCCGACGACCGCGATGTGCACGACCCCAAGGCTTGGGCCGGGCAAGTGTTGTGCTCAGACGATGAACGCAGTCGCTTCAATACGCTTCTGGGTATGGGTTTGGTCGACAGTTTTCGCCTGTTTGAGCAACCAGAAAAAACCTTCTCGTGGTGGGATTACCGCATGCTGGGTTTTCAGAAAAACAAAGGCTTGAGAATTGACCATGTTTTACTTTCCAAGCCACTTGCCGAGAATTGCACAGCCAGCGTGATTGACCGTGCCCCCCGCAAATGGGAAAAGCCTTCCGACCACGCCCCCGCAATTGCAACCTTGAATATTTGATTGACAAGCCCCCCCCTTCCAAAAGGGGGAATGCTTGAACCCAACAACTGTACTTTAGACACTGATAGCAGGCGATTTACCCCTCTAATTAGGCAATTAGTCTGGGGTAAGCGATGCGATGATCGAGGCTGTTCATCACCCTCCTAATCGCTCCGAATCATGAACCTAAAGACTCTGCCCCTTTCCAAACAGATCAGCTTTACCAGCGCCGCCTTGGTGGCCTTGATTGTATTGAGTCTGGTCGGCATTACTGCTGCTTACACTTTCAATGCCGCCACTGCGCGCACCGAGCGTGCCGTTTCAACTCAGGCTGAAGGTTTGCGACAAACAATGGAAATTGCCTACAAGCTGTCAGAAGGCTCTGTGACGCAACTTGCTGAATTGTTTGAGGTTGAGTTCAAAGGTGAGTTACTGGTTGATCCAGAACAGCCAATTTCAATTACCCCTGAAATTGACGGCCCCATGGTTACCCTGGATTCTACTTTCATCACCGGCAACTACGGTGTGGTCGATAACTTTACAAAAATGACCGGTGGCATTGCCACGGTGTTTGTTCGCACGGGCGACGACTACCTGCGAATTTCCACGAGTTTGAAGAAAGAAAATGGCGACCGTGCCGTGGGTACCAAGCTGGATCGCAGCCACCCAAGCTACGCCAAGGTGATTAAAGGCGAAACCTATGTGGGTGAAGCCCTGCTGTTCGGCAAGCGATACATGTCCAAGTACCTGCCGAGTAAAAGCACCAACGGTCAACATGATTTGGTGCTGTACATTGGTTTTGACATGACCAATCTGTTTGCCGACGTTCAGAATGCCGTGTTAAGCACGCGCGTTGGCGAAACTGGCATTCCTTACGTGCTGTACACCACAGGTGCCAATGCAGGCAAAGTAATGATTCACTCGCAATTCAAAGGCGATGAATTCAAGGAATTGGCAGCCAAGGAATCTGATTTGCAGGGTTTGCTCGACAAGATGAGCAAGGAAGACAAAGGTATTACCCAAGTCAGCTGGAACGATCCGAAATCAGGTGAAAGCCGCACAGAGTTTGTTGCATTCACCAAGGTTCCCCAGTGGGGCGGTGCAGCCATTGTTGCACCAGCGCTTACCTCTGAAATGTTTAGCACCATTTACGCCATGTCGTCGATGATGGTTGTGATGGGCCTGATCGCCTCTGCAATAATTGCTTTGGCCCTGTTTTGGGTAACCAACCGCTTGACTGCTTCTACCAAAGTACTGACTGCCTTGGCCTTGAAGTTGGGCAATGGCGATATGACCGCACGTGCTGCCGACGATGTGACCAATGGCAGCGTGTCCACGAAAAACGAAATCAGCCTGCTGGCTCGCAGCATGAATCGCATGGCTGAAAGCATGGAACAGGCGCTGGGCGCGGTAAAACGCAGCACAGATCAAGTTCAGTTTGCTTCTGAAGATCTGGTTCAAACCAGCGAAGAATTGAGCAAGGGTGCCGCATCGGGCAGCGATGCCGCCTCGGGTATGGCTGCTGCAGTTGAAGAAATGTCTTCTTCCATCTCCAGCGTGGGTGAGTCTGCAACCGAAGCCAAAGACGTGAGCAACAAGGCTCGCCAGTTGGCTGATGATGGCCTGGGTGCGATCAATTCAGCCACCCAGCAAATGCACAAGATTTCCGAGAACGTTCAGGGAACTGCCAGTGTGATTCAACAACTGGGTGAACAGTCTCGCGAGATTTCTGAAATTGCGCTGATTATCAAGGGCATTGCAGAGCAAACCAACCTGCTGGCCTTGAATGCCGCCATTGAAGCCGCACGTGCCGGCGAACAAGGTCGAGGTTTCTCTGTTGTGGCCGATGAGGTGCGCAAGCTTGCTGAACGCACTCGCAAATCTACCGACGATATTCACGGCATGATTGAAGCCATTCAAAACAGCTCAGGCGTGGCCGTGAACAACATGGACATGGCTGTAGAAAGCGTGAAAAAAGGCGTGGAACTTGTGGACCGTGCAGGCCAGGCGATGAATCAAATTACGGCAGACTCTTCTGCGGTAGCGCATTCAGTTGAAAATATTCACGCTGCCTTGCTGGAGCAAAACCAGGCCTCGGAAAGCATTGGCCAGCAAGTGGAAGTGGTAGCCCAGTTGTCCGAAGGCAACCTGGACATGGCACGCCGCGCGGCCAATGCTGTTTCAGGCCTGAAGGGTGTGGCCACCGATCTGTCCAATATTCTGAAAAAGTTTCAGGTTAAAAACATGTAATCTCACACCACCCGGTGTAACAAAAAAGCCTCTGCATGCAGAGGCTTTTTTGTTGGTGGGGCTGAACCAATCAATCGATGTCTTTTACATCAATGTTCAGATCCTGAATTTTACGGGTAATGGTGTTGCGCCCTATTCCCAAACGCTGAGCGGCTTCAATTCGTTTGCCGTGTGTTGCCTTCAAAGCAGCTTGAATCATGATGGTTTCAAACTGGGCAGTTAAGGCATCCATCACATCAGGTTGGCCGCTTTCCAATGCCTTTTCAGCCTCGACGAACAGCAATTCAAGCCAACTGACACTGCCAACCGGCACAGGTGAATTCGAAAAGGAATCCACCACGCCAGAATCAACAGGATACTTGCCAGCAGACATGCCCAAGTTCAGCGGCAACGCCTGCGCATCTGTTGCAGGCAAGACAGGACTGCCTTCGGCACGCCAAAAACTGGGGCTTGTAGAGGAGTTCTCCGCCATTTTATCCGGCGCTTTAGCACCTTCGTTCTGGAAGGCATTGAGCTCAGGAGGCAAATCACGCGCCTCGACCAATTGGGCAGGTGCCATTACAGTGATCCAGCGGCACACGTTTTCCAGTTGGCGCACATTGCCCGGAAACGGGAATTCACCGATGATTCGAATGGCTGAATCGGACAGGCGTTTGGTTTCAGTACCCAGTTCACGTGCCGACACATTGAGAAAGTGTTTAGCGAGAATGGGAATGTCTTCCTGCCGCTCGCGCAGCGGAGGCAATCGGAGACGAATCACATTCAAACGGTGATATAAATCCTCGCGGAACATGCCAAGCTTCACACGTTCATCCAGATTCTGGTGTGTGGCTGCAATCACCCGCACATTGGCTTTGATCGGTTGCTGGCCGCCCACACGGTAAAAATGTCCGTCAGACAACACCCGTAGCAAACGGGTTTGCAGTTCAGCGGGCATGTCGCCAATTTCATCCAGAAACAGCGTACCGCCCTCGGCCTGCTCAAACCTGCCCTGCCGTTGAGCCTGCGCACCCGTGAAGGAACCACGCTCGTGACCAAACAATTCCGATTCAAGCAAGTCTTTGGGAATGGCTGCCGTATTCAAGGCAATAAACGGCTTAGCTGCGCGCGGGCTGTGGCGGTGCAATGCACGGGCCACCAATTCCTTGCCTGCGCCGCTCTCGCCCGTAATCAATACGGTGACATTGGACTGCGACAAACGGCCGATGGCGCGAAAAACGTCTTGCATGGCGGGCGCCTGACCCAATATTTCAGGGGCTGCCGTATCAGCTTCTTCAACAAACTCTTCAGTTTGCGATTCGCGCACTGCGCGCAGAATCAATTCAACCGCTTTTTCTATGTCGAATGGCTTGGGAAGGTATTCAAATGCGCCGCCCTGAAAGGCAGACACCGCACTGTCCAAATCAGAATAAGCCGTCATGATGATGACCGGCAAATCAGGCTGAAGCTCGCGAACCTTGGACAGTAGCGTAAGCCCGCTTTGCCCTGGCATGCGAATATCTGAGACCAATACCTGTGGTACTTCAGTTTCCAGTCGTTCTAAAACCTCGGCTGCGGACGAAAAAATTTCGCAAGGAATCCCTTCGCGGGAAATTGCTTTTTGCAACACCCATCGAATGGAGTGGTCATCATCAACAACCCAAATTGGACGCATTAATTGTGGTTCCTTCAAACCGCTCAGCTGGTAGCGTGATCAAACTGAAGCGGCAATGTGACTTTAAAAAGTGTTCTTCCCGGTGTGGAGCTGCATTCAATAATGCCTTCGTGTTGTTGCACGAATGTTTGAGCCAACGTTAAGCCCAAACCACTGCCGCCCTCACGCCCGGAAACCAGCGGGAAAAAAATTCTTTCCATGATTTCGGCAGGTATACCGGGTCCGTTGTCGATCACTTGCAAGTCTAATGCCAGCCTGTGTTGTTTGCGGTTTAAGGTTACCCTACGCACCACTCTGGTGCATAGAGTTATTTGTGCGGTGCTTTCTGCGATTTGAGGTGCCAAAGCTTGTGCAGCATTGCGCACTATATTCAGGATTGCCTGAATAAGCTGCTCCAGGTCGCCCAAAAACTCGGGGATGGAAATGTCGTAGTCACGAACGAATTTCAAACCTTTTGGATGCTCAGCCAAAATCACAGAACGGACACGCTCGCACACCTCGTGAATATTCATCATCGAGACAATGTGAGGTTTGCGGTGCGGGGCCAGCAGACGATCAACCAGGGTTTGCAGGCGATCTGATTCCTTGATCACCACCTGCGTGTACTCTTTTAGCTCGGGTGAAGGCAGCTCAATTTCAAGCAACTGCGCAGCGCCGCGAATACCTCCCAAAGGATTCTTGATTTCATGGGCCAGGTTGCGAATCAGCTCTTTGTTCGCAAGCGACTGGTCCATCATTCTGGCTTCGCGATCTACTTTGAGCTGCTGTTCAATTTCACGCAGCTCGATAACGGTGACGCCGTTGGCACCATCGGGACATGAAAGAGTCACGTGCACATGCTCTGAGGTACCGCTTGGACGAATCAGTTCAAACACCTGCCGCTTGACACCAAAGGGATCTATCAGGGATTTGTTGAGAAACTCCCGAAACGCATTGGCCTCGACGAACCACGCGGCCAGTGACTGCCCATCCAGGCTTCGCCGTGACACTTCAAGCAAAGTTTCGGCAGACAGATTGGCGTACAACACCACGCCTTCCGGGTTACTTACCACCACCGCAGTGGCCAACAATTCAAGGCCTTGAAACCGTTCTTTTTTCACTTCGTCCTCGGGTGACCCGGCGGCATTCAAAACAGCTATTTTGAAAGACGGATCAATTCTGTTTTAAGAATTTCAATATTGTCATTGGTCACCATGATTTCCTGCTCAAGTCGTGAAACACGGTCCAAATATTTTTGGTAATTTTTCTCACTGCCCAAGCGATCAGGCTGGCCGTTTTTGTATTCGTCTTGCAAAGACTTCAACTTGCTTTCTTCAATGCGCAACTCTTCTTGCATAATTTTCATTCGATCGTCTTTCGCATTGAAATCAGAGGCTGAACGGTTGTCGTAAGCAGCCGTGGCTCGCCTTCCAGAACCACCGGTGGAGGAGGGCCCGGACATTCCGTTGCTTTTTGAGGCTGAACGGGGAGAAGGCACCACAGTAATCGGATTCAGGTTCAAAGGCACACAGCCGGCACCACCATCCGAGTTTTGATAGGTTCGAACACCGTCTGCGCCTGTACACACAAACATTTCGGTGCCTTTGGCTTGCGCCTTGGGTACAACAAAAACCCCCAGCACCAAGGCAAAAAATAAATGTTGGATGACGCTCGACTTCACCATGGTTGCATCTCTAAAAAATTCCGGACGACTTTCATGATACTCGATCCCCTTCGGAAGCCCCTCCCCATTGAAGGCGAGTGCTGATACCAGACGGGGGAAGACCTTTACAAACTGTTCAAAACAAAAATGGCCCTTTGCAGGGCCATTTTCACATCGGACTAATGCGTACAGTCTGAATTACAGGCCGTAGTACATGTCGTATTCAGCTGGGTGTGGGCTCATGCGCAAGCGCTGAACTTCTTCCATTTTCAAGGCAATGTATGAATCAATCATTTCCTTGCTGAACACGCCACCACGAGTCAGGAACTCGTGGTCAGCCTGCAGGGCTTCCAATGCCTGTTCCAGGCTGGAACACACGGTTGGTACCAATGCGTCTTCTTCTGGAGGCAAGTCATACAGGTTTTTGGTTGAGGCTTCACCGGGGTGAATCTTGTTCTGAATGCCGTCCAGACCAGCCATCAACAAGGCAGAAAACGCCAGGTATGGGTTGGCCATTGGATCCGGGAAGCGCGCTTCAATGCGGCGACCCTTGGGGTTGGACACGTGTGGAATGCGGATAGAAGCAGAACGGTTCTTGGCAGAGTAAGCCAGTTTTACCGGCGCTTCGTAATGAGGCACCAAACGCTTGTACGAGTTTGTAGATGGGTTGGTGAACGCGTTCAGGGCACGGGCGTGCTTGATGATACCGCCGATGAAGTACAGGGCGAAATCAGACAAACCTGCGTAACCGTTACCAGCAAACAGGTTCACGCCGTCTTTCCAGATCGACTGGTGAACGTGCATACCGGAACCGTTGTCGCCCCACATTGGCTTGGGCATGAATGTGGCTGTTTTGCCATAGCTGGCGGCCACGTTCCATACGGTGTACTTCAAAATTTGAGTCCAGTCAGCGCGCTTGGTCAGCGTGGAGAACATGGTGCCGATTTCGTTCTGGCCTGCGCCAGCCACTTCGTGGTGGTGCACTTCAACGGGTACGCCTTGCTGTTCCAGCAACAGACACATTTCCGAACGAATGTCCTGGAAAGAATCGGTTGGGGACACAGGGAAATAACCGCCCTTTACTGTTGGGCGATGACCCAGGTTACCGTGCTCGTAATCGATGCTGGTAGACCATGCAGCTTCTTCTGATTTGATCTTGAAGAAACAGCCAGACATTTCATCACCCCAGGTGATGCTGTCGAAAATAAAGAATTCGGGTTCTGGACCGAAGTAGGCCGTGTCGCCCAGGCCAGAGGACTTCAGATAAGCTTCAGCACGGCGCGCGATGGAGCGTGGGTCGCGGTCGTAACCCTTGCCATCGGTTGGCTCGATTACATCGCAAGTCAAAATCAGTGTGGGCTCTTCGCGGAACGGGTCCATGCGAGCAGTGTCAGCATCGGGCACCAATAGCATGTCAGAGGCTTCAATGCCTTTCCAGCCAGCGATGGAAGAGCCATCGAATGCATGGCCAGACTCGAACTTGTCTTCGTCAAACATCTTAACTGGCACAGACACGTGCTGTTCTTTGCCTTTGGTGTCGGTGAAGCGGAAGTCAATAAACTTCACTTCGTTTTCCGCAACCATCTTCATTACATCTTGGGCGGTCGCCATTGAAAATCTCCTGGTACGTGAGGTGGATAGTGATCTAAAAAAATTCTGGGTTGAACTCTTTGATTTAAGCGAAACAATAGCACGTTCGATACAGCTATATATGACGCTCAGCACGAATTCAATCTTCAACGTGGAGGGGTAAAGCAAAGTTCATACCAAGTCGCAGGCAACACCAAATCAAGGCTTCACGCAGGTCACTTTGAATCCATCCAATCTGATTTGCACCATTACAGTGCAAAACGCACCACAACGGTGCAAATTAGTATTTTGTCTAATCGATCGCATGCTTGTATTACAATACACTCATTGATAATGCCATTTGCGAACAACATCTTGATGCCACCATCCACCTCACAACAATTGATTGACCTGGCCAAACAGTACGCGTCTGAAAAGGGGCTGGGCTATTTGGGCGCGCTCACCCCCCAAGAAGCCTGGGCGTTACTCAATACCGATGAAAATGCCGTGCTGATTGATGTGCGAACAGACGCAGAACTGGATTGGGTTGGGCAAGTGAGTTTTTCAGAGGACCGCTCATTTCACGTGGAGTGGAACAATTATCCCGACGGAATACGCAACCCAGACTTTATTGCTCAAATTGAAGCGCGGGTTGAAAAGCATCAACCGGTACTTTTTATTTGCAGAAGCGGTGCTCGCTCACACCATGCCGCCACATTGGCTGCCAAGCATGGTTTTGAATTTGCAATCAATGTTCTGGAAGGATTTGAGGGTGACAAGAACGACTTTCACCAGCGTTCGAGTACAAATGGATGGCGTTTTCATGGGCTGCCCTGGGAGCAACATTAACGCCGCAATATGGGCATTATTGCCCGAAAAGGCCAAACAACCTGCCAGCCACAAAAAACGCTGCCAAACAGCCCATCACATGCACTGCGGCATGCCCCAAGGCCAGTACAGGCTTGTCGAGCAACAAATTAGCGCCTTCGGCTGTGAAAGCAGAGAAAGTGGTCAACCCACCCAATACCCCAGTCATGAGAAACAAACCCACAGGGTTGGCTTTTAGCCACACGGGTCCCAAAACCGAGAACAAAATACCGGCGACAAAGCCGCCCGCCAGGTTGGCCGCCAAGGTCCCGATTTGAAAAGGTAACCAGGCGGGTTGGATCAATACCAACCCCAGGCCATAACGCCCTACTCCACCCAAGCCTGCGCCCACAAACACTGCCAAGGCGTTCAGCGCACTCACTGAGCCTGCTCCCAACGTGTTTTGGCGGAATCGTCGCTGTCGCGTGCGGACACCCAACGCGCACCGTCAGGCGTGTCTTCCTTTTTCCAGAAGGGCGCTTCTGTTTTCAGGTAATCCATGATGAACTCACAGGCCAAAAAAGCCTGCTGCCGGTGTTCGCTGGTGGCTGCGGCAAACACGATCTGATCCTCAGGATACAGTGGCCCTACTC
This sequence comes from Limnobacter sp., assembly GCF_043511195.1. Taxonomy (NCBI): domain Bacteria; kingdom Pseudomonadati; phylum Pseudomonadota; class Betaproteobacteria; order Burkholderiales; family Burkholderiaceae; genus Limnobacter; species Limnobacter sp. The sequence goes on from NZ_CP121330.1 coordinate 2,545,367, forward strand.
GGTGAATAATCATGGCTGATGTAATTTCGAACCGTGCATCAGCCACCTTCAAAATGTTTTCAAGTGCCTTTTCCGTCATGCCCGGGTAATGCTCAAGGGTCATTGCCTGAACTTTGCTGTTGTCGTTGATGTCGCGCACGGTGCCAATAAAGCTTGCCACTGCACCAATTTCGGGCAAACCTTGCCGAAGCCAGCGAATTTCCTCGGCCACATCAAAATCTGCCTCTTGAACCAAGACCTTGGAGCGCTTCATTTCAACCCCCTGTAACCGGCGGGAAAAAGGCGACCTCTGCGTGCTCAGCCACGGGGGTTTCATCATCGGCCATGTCCTGGTTTACAGCAGCACGCACACGCCCCACTTCTGAAATGGCCCTGGCGAAATCTGGATACTCGGCACACAAATAGGCACGCAAACCTGCCACGGTTGCAGGTGAAAATATCGCGTTGATCTCCAGACCGTCGCGCCCAACATATTCTTTCAGGCTCGCAAAAAACCGCACTTTTACTTTCATTTCATCAAATCCTGATACGACACGTAATCAACCCAGCCGCCCGGCTCAACTTGCTGCCCTTTTGCCAATCTGATCAAACCGCTGGAGCTGGCCAGCGAAGTCAACACGCCCGAGCTTTGATTCGCAAACAAACCCGCTTTGTCAGATTGTACATCGACCCGCAAAAACTCTTCACGGCGAGAATCGGGCTTGCTCCAGGCAAAATCCGCTTTTACTTTTCGCATGCGCGAACGCCAGTCCACCTCATTTCGGGCTTGGCCTTCCAGCAGGCCCAGAAAGGGTTTCACAATCAACTGAAAAGCGACTGCGCTCGAGACTGGATTACCAGGCAACCCGAAAAACCAGCTTTGCCCACCACCTGGTCGATTGATGTGACCAAATGCAATGGGCTTGCCGGGCTTCATCGCCACTTTCCATGAACGCAGCTGCCCCACTTTTTCAATGGCGGGTTTCACATGATCTTCTTCGCCAACCGACACCCCACCCGAGCTGATCACCGCATCGCAATCGGCCAAAGACTGTAGCGCAGTGCAGGTGGCCTCAAAATTATCAGGAACAATGCCCACCGAGCGCACTTCCATATTCATCGACTCAAGAAGACCACACCACACATACTCGTTGGAGTTGTAAATTTGACCGGGCTGTAAAACTTCTCCGGGGCTTTGAAGCTCGCTGCCAGTGACCATGACACCCACTTTCAGGCGCTTGGTGACCGTCACAGCGGGCACGCCAATCGAGGCCAGTAAACCCACATGAATTGCATCCAGGCGGGTGCCTTTGGACAACACCACCTGCCCGCTCGCAATGTCTTCGCCCGCGCGGCGTATCCATTGCCCTGGCTTTGACAAGGCGTTGAACGTGACGCTGGCGTCGTCATTGACCACAGCGTCTTCCTGCATGATCACGGAATCTGCGCCCGGAGGAATTGGTGCGCCGGTGAATATTCGGGCCACCGTTCCTGGCTGCAAATGTTGCGGTGAAGAACCGGCAGGCACACGTTGAGACACCCTGAACGGTTGACCCGGCTGTAAATCGGCACATCGAACTGCGTACCCATCCATGCCACTGTTGTCGTGCTGCGGTACGTTTAACGTGGACACAACGTCTTCGGCCAATACACGGCTCAAGGCATTCTTCAATTCCACAGATTCAGTACGCATTGCTTGCTGGGCGGCAATCGGCCACACCTGCTCAAGCAAATCATTCAAATCAATCATTCAAAAACCGTTTCAGAATAAATTTCGCAATTGAAGCGGGGTCATTCAAGGGGAGCACCGGCAAGCCGCGGCATTCAATTTCAGTGTCGCAAGCCACAGCCACAATGTTTTGATCCTGAGGATACAACACTGGCTTGCCGTTGGCCTCCCGCCAAATTTCAATTTTTGGAATATCTGCCCTTTTGAAACCTTCAACAATCACCAAGTCACAAGGAGACAGCTTTTCAAGTTGCTCTTCCAGGGTGGGCTCGGTTTCATTGCGCAACTCGTGCATTAACACCCAACGCTTGTTGGCTGTAATCAGTACTTCATAGGCGCCCGCCTCGCGGTGCCGATACGAGTCCTTGCCCGGTCGGTCAATGTCAAAATCGTGATGGGCATGTTTAATCACAGACACCCGAACGCCCTCGCCAATCAAAATGGGCAAGAGCTGTTCAATCAATGTGGTTTTACCCACGCCGGAAAAACCGGCAAAGCCAAACACCTTGGGCACTTCAGTTTCCTTCTGACAGTTGCTTCTCGATCAGCAAAAGCTGCTGACCTGTTTCCTTCAAAATATCCGCGGATGGACGCGCCTTGCAACGCAATACGATTTCGAAACACGCACCGAATTGTGGTTCACCTTCAGGCACCACCGGGCTGGCGACCAACAAATCGCCACCATAACGTTGCACCAACATCCGCGATACTGGCAAACCCAAACCGGTTCCCCGACCAGCCTGTTTGCTGGTGTAAAACATTTTGAAAATGAGTTGCAGGCGATCAGGGGGAATCGCTTCACCGTTGTTTTGTACCAGAATTTGCACTGCTTGCTGACCATCGCTCAAACGAACATCGGCAGTTTTTATGCAAATGGTGGGCCCTTCATTCAAAGCGGCAAACTGCGCATCAAAGGCCCCCTCCAATGCATGGGTTGCATTGATCAACAAATTCACCATGACCTGCTGCAATTCGGTTTTGCTGATTTGCACCGTTTGCTGCGCAGAAAAATCAAACTTCAATTGCGCACGCGCCGTGTCAATTTCATTGCGAACGAACAAAATACTGTCCTGAATGATTTCATTGACACTGACTTCTTCGGTGTAAGAAGCATATTCATCTGGTCTGCAAAATTGCAGCAGCTTTTGAACAATATTGCGCATGCGGTGAACTTGCTCATCGAGCAAACGCAATGTTTTTGCGCTTTCAGGATCGTTCAAGGTGATGCGAATCAAATCCAGATGCCCCATCATGATCGCCAAGGGGTTATTGAATTCATGGGCAATACCCGCAGTCAATTGCCCCAAGGCCGCCAATTTCTCGGAGGCCAGCAACTGTTCCACCGCCTGATGAAGTTTTTGATTGGCCGCTTGCAAATCTGCCGTTCGTTGCCGCACACGCTCATCCAATTGCTCATTCAAGCCAAGCAACTCGCTGCGGCGAGCATCCAGTTGATCCAGCAAAGCATCAAAGTGATTGGCTAGGTCCGCAAACTCATCCTCGCGGCGAAGATCACCCACACGGGCTGCTGTATCGCCCTTTTCCTGCAGACTCATAATGTAGTTCATGCGGCGCAGCGGGTAAAAAATACCCGAAGTCAAGCGCACCACCATCATGGCACCCAACACCATGGCAGCGCCCACCGCCAGCAAAAACAAAATCAGCAACTGGGTTTTGATATTGGCGTAAGGTGCTTCCAGAAAGCCGACATAAAACATGCCGATCCGTGCGCCCTCTGGGCTCAACAACGGTGCGTAAGCGGCCACATACCAGTCGTTCACCACAAAGGCGCGTTCCAGCCACACTTCACCGCGCCCCAACACACTTTGCCGAACCACATCGGAAACTCGGGTACCCAAGGCACGCGACTCCCCATCACGACGAACCGTGGTGGCCACACGCACGTCTTCCAGAAAAATAGTCGTGGTGCCGATCGAACCTTCCAGCAAAGTATTGGGCGAGTAAATCAGGTTATTGATCTCATCCACCAAACTCAGGTTGCCGTTCAACAGCAAGCCACCTTCCAGGTAACCCAGCATGTTGCCGTCGTTGAAAAGGGGTTGCAGAACCTGAACGACCAAACCTCGATCTTCGGTACTTTTGGGTGAAGGACTGGCGTTGGATGTGGGAATAATGGCTTGCACGGCACTCGACGCTAGATCGGGAGAAATGTCCTTCAGCTCTTTGTTCGAGAGCAACACAGTGTAACTGCCCGACTCTCGAAACTTCACCGACTTTTGAACCTCGGGGTCGAGCATGTAGGGCAAGCGAGACGGAAACGAATTCACAACCATGCCAGTTGGACTGATCAAACGAAGGTAAGCAAAACCGAGTCGCTCTGCCTGCGTTTGCAGGTCTTTGTTATTCAGCTTGCCACCACGCTGGCTCAACAAATTTCGAAGAAAGGCGCTCTCGGACCAGGCCTTTAACGCTTGCGATTTACTCTCTTGCACATCGGCAAGTTCTTGCTGTGCCAGCACCAGATCGCTGCGTACCTTTGAAATCAGGATTTTGGTGTAGGCAGCTTGCCCAGCCGACCACACCAACATGGCCACAATTGGAATAAGTACCAGCAAAGGGATACAGGCTGTAACAACCAGTTTGGTTTTGACAGTCCAGTGACTGGGCCAGAAATGCCCGCGTGGCGGAAACGGCCGCTGACCTATTCTTGGCTCCACGCCATGCACTTTCGTTCAAGTGTTTTTCGGGACACGCCCAAGCGACGCGCCGCCTCGGATTTATTTCCGCTGCACGCATTCAACACACGAAGAATGTGGGCCTTTTCAACCTGCTCAAGTGATTCATTTTGTGGGTTTTCTTCGGTTTGCTCTCGCTCATCCAGATCAAGATTCAAAGGCAAGTCTTCTTTGGGGAAGTAGCCTAAAATCAATGAACGTTCAATGAAGTTGCGAAGCTCGCGCACATTGCCTGGCCATTCATAGGCCTGCAAGCGGGCCAGCATGTCGGGGCTGATTGTCAATGGATCAATGCGCAGCTTTTTGGCAAACACCTTGATGAAGTAATTGGCCAACAGTTCGATGTCTTCCGGGCGGGTTCTCAGGGGCGGCATTTCAATCGGCATCACCTGCAAGCGGTAGTACAAGTCTTGCCTGAAGCGCCCTCGCTTAACCTCGACATCCAGATTCACGTTCGTGGCAGCAACAATGCGCACATCCACATCCACTTCCTTGGTACTGCCCACGGGCCGGATTCGCCGATCCTCGAGAACACGCAGTAATTTGGTTTGCATGCTGAGCGGCAACTCGCCAATTTCATCGAGAAACAGGGTGCCACCTTGTGCGTAATAGAGCAGACCCTGATGCGATTCATTGGCACCGGTGAAAGCACCTTTGGCATGACCAAACAACTCGCTTTCAATCAGCTCAGGGGAAATGGCACCACAGTTAATTGGCACAAACGGGCGTTCGCTGCGCAGGCTCATGCCATGAAGCGTACGGGCCAACACTTCTTTGCCTGAGCCTGACTCACCTGTGAGCAACACGGTTGAATCTGTGGGGGCCACTTTGGCCACCAGCTTTCGGAGCTGGCGCACAATCGGGCTTTCACCCACCATTACCTGCTCGTTTTGTTGCAGGTTGGAAACTGCCCGTTTCAATACATAATTTTCGCGCTTCAAGCGGTTTTGATCAGCCGCGCGATCCAGCGCATACCAAAGCTGATCAATTCGAAACGGTTTTTGCAGAAAATCCTGAGCCCCTGCCCGCAGTGCACCAATTGCAGTGTCCATGTCGGCATAGCCTGTGATTAAAATCACATCGCCTTCATAACCACCTTGCCGCAACTCATTCAACCAAGACAAGCCACTTTTACCCGGCAGGCTCACATCGAGCACCACAGTGCTGTAGTCATGGCCGTCAAACAGTGCTTGCGCCATTTCAACGGAACCAGCCGTGTCTACCCGGGCAAAACGGGTTTCCAGCGCTTTTTCCAGAAAGTGGCGCATGCCGGGCTCGTCATCCACCGCCAATGCGGCCAAACCCTTTCTGGGCTGGGCGTCAATGCCTTGGCCTGCGGCAACTTGGGGAAGGTCAACAGTGTTGGATTGAGAGGTCAAAACAGTGGCTTCACGAGGTGTTACTTAACTTTGCCATTGTTCATGATTCCGTTTGTACCTGCAAGTTAGGTAAACCCTATTACTTGCAGGCAAACGATTGTTTGAAATACCGAACTGGAACGATTTAAAGCCCAGTGTTGTCGGTAATGAATGCTTTGACCTGTTCTACTGAAACTGGCATTTCAGTTACACGCTGGGGCAACTTCTCGATGCCCTGGAACTGGGCCGGTACAGGTGGTGTTTGGCCTGTAGCTTCTTCAATGGTTTCGGCAAATTTCACCGCCAGCGCTGTTTCCAAAACCACCATGGGTACACCGGGCTCCACCAGGTCTCGAGCCACCTTGACTGCGTCTGCAGTGTGTGTGTCGATCAAAGTACCGGTGCGGGCATACACTTCCTTGATGGTATCCAGACGATTTTGATGGCTGGATGAGCCCGACTGAAACCCGAAGTCTGATTCGATGTGTTTGAAGCGCGAATCATGGGACAGGTCAAAGTGACCGTTTTTCGCCAAACCTTGCCACAAAGCCTTCAATGCCTTGGGGTCTCGGCCCAGCAGGTCGTACACAAAGCGCTCAAAATTCGAAGCTTTGGAAATGTCCATCGACGGGCTGGAGGTAATGTAGGTTTCCGCAGATTTACGCGGGCGATACACACCGGTTTTGAAAAATTCGTCCAGCACGTTGTTTTCATTGGTGGCCACAATTAGTTTGCGAATGGGCAAACCCATTTGGCGCGCAATGTGACCGGCCAACACGTTTCCGAAATTACCGGAAGGCACGGCAAAACTGACCGGATCACCGATTTTTTCAGCCGTACGCAGGTAAGCGTTGAAGTAATAAACCACCTGGGCGGAAATACGCCCCCAGTTGATGGAATTCACCGTGCCGATTTTTTGACGCGCTTTGAAGACCAGGTCTTCGCTGACCGCCTTTACGATGTCTTGGCAATCATCGAACAAGCCATCAACAGCAATGTTGAAAATATTGGGGTCTTGAAGACTGTACATTTGCGCGCGCTGAAACGCGCTCATTTTACCTGCCGGGCTCAGCATGAAAACACGCACGCCTTTCTTGCCACGCATGGCATATTCAGCTGCAGAACCCGTGTCACCACTGGTTGCACCCAAAATATTCAACTCGCGGTTGGTGCGGGCCAATTGGTACTCAAACAAATTGCCCAACAACTGCATGGCCATGTCTTTGAAGGCCAAGGTGGGGCCGTTGGACAGCTCCAACACCTTCATGCCATCAAACAGCTCACGAATCGGCGTAATTTCTTCGGTGCCATACACCGCCTTGGTGTAGGTTTTGGTGGTCAGTGCTTTCAGATCGGCTTCGGGAATGTCGGTGGCATAGGGCTTCAACACCTCAAATGCCAATTCACCATAGCTCAGGTCTTTCCAGCTTTCCAGCACATGCAGGGGCACTTGCGGATAAAACTCGGGTACGGCCAAGCCGCCGTCAGGGGCCAGCCCTTCCAGCAAAATCTCCGAGAAATCTTGGGGGTCCATTCCCCCTCGGCTGCTGAAGTATTTCATTTCAGCTCAAGTCCTCTACGCGAATACGAGTCAATGGGCCATGTACGCTGTCCAAGGCTTCAATTTTGGAAATCGCTTTGTTGACGTCGCCTTCCACACAACGGTGAGTCAACAGCACAATTTCAGCGGTCTCTTTCTCACTTGTGGCTTGGCGCTGAATCATGGCCTCGATTGAAATTTGATTGTCGGCCAACAGGCGCGTCACTTCAGCCAGCACACCCGGGCGATCGTCCACCGCCAAGCGCAGGTAAAAGGCCGTAACCACCTTCTCCATGGGCAATACTTCCAGATTCTGAATGCCCGACTTTTGGAACGCAAGCACAGGCACGCGGCTGGCCAATGGCCCCTGGCTTGCACGTGCAATTTCGATCAGGTCAGCCACCACAGCTGATGCCGTGGGCAAACTGCCCGCACCTGCGCCGTAGTACAAGGTTGGGCCCACGGCGTTGGACTTCACCAGCACCGCATTCATCACGCCTTCTACATTGGCGATCAGGCGCTTGCCCGGTATCAATGTGGGGTGCACCCGCAGCTCAACGCCTTGATCGGTGCGCTTGGCAATGCCCAGCAATTTCACACGATAACCCAGTTGCTCAGCAAACTGAATGTCTTCCTTGGTCAGTTTGGTAATGCCTTCAATGTAGGCTTTTTCGAACTGCACGGGCACACCAAAAGCAAGCGAGCTCAACAGGCTTATTTTGTGGGCGGCGTCCACGCCTTCAATGTCGAATGTGGGGTCTGCTTCGGCATATCCGAAGGCTTGGGCTTGGGCCAATACTTCAGTAAACGGCAAGCCCTTGTCCCGCATTTCTGACAAGATAAAGTTACAAGTGCCGTTAATAATACCGGCCACGTACTCAATTTTGTTGGCAGCCAAACCTTCCTTGATCGACTTGATCACTGGGATACCACCGGCCACCGCGGCTTCAAAAGCCACCATCACGTGTTTGGCCTCCGCTGCTGCAAATATTTCGTCGCCATGCACCGCCAGCAAGGCTTTGTTGGCGGTTACTACGTGTTTGCCTGCATCGATTGCGGCCAACACCAGTTGCTTGGCGATGGTGTAACCACCGATCAGCTCAACCACCACGTCGATGTCATCGCGCTTGACCGCTTCGAATGCATCACCCAATACCTCAACACCGGGGCCAGCCAGTTCACGGGCTTTCTCGGTATTCAGGTCGGCGATGACTTTGATCTGAATGGGAAAACCCACACGGCGTTCAATTTCACTCGCATTGTCTTTCAGCACGTTGAATGTGCCAGAACCGACAGTACCCAAACCCAGCAGGGCCACTCGAAGAGGTTTATTCATTTTTAAATCAGCCAAGGTGTTGTTTTCGATAACTTTCCAGGAAGCGTGCAATTCTACCAACTGCGTCCGTCAAATCATCGGTGTTGGGTAGGAAAACCACCCGGAAATGATCCGGATTGATCCAATTAAAGCCTGTACCCTGCACCACAAGTACCTTTTCAGCCTCTAACAGTTCAAGCACAAAGCGTTGATCGTTCTTGATGGGGTAAATTTTGGGGTCCAGGCGCGGAAACAGATACAACGCTGCCTTGGGCTTCACACAAGTAACGCCAGGAATGGAAGTCATTAAATCGTAGGCCAAATCGCGCTGACGGGTTAAACGCCCACCCGGACCCACCAGGTCGTTGATACTTTGATAGCCGCCCAGCGAGGTTTGAATGGCGTACTGGCCCGGCACGTTGGCACACAGGCGCATGGACGCCATGATGCCCAAACCGTCGATGTAATCGGTGGCATGCCGTTTGTCGCCGGAAATCACCATCCAGCCTGCCCTGTAACCACAGGCGCGGTAGTTTTTGGACAAACCGTTCATGGTGATGAACAACACGTCGTCGGCCAGCGAGGCAATCGAGGTGTGCTCGGCACCGTCGTACAGCATTTTGTCGTAAATTTCGTCCGCAAAAATAATGAGCTGGTGCTCACGGGCAATCTGGATCAGCTCTTGCAACACTTCCTCGGGGTACAAAGCACCCGTCGGGTTGTTGGGGTTGATAATGACCATGGCCTTGGTTTTTTCATTGATCAGGCTGCGAAGGTGTTTGGTGTCGGGGTACCAATCGCTTTGCTCATCGCAAAGGTAGTGGCGCGGCGTACCGCCAGAAATACTGACGGCAGCGGTCCACAGGGGGTAATCCGGCGCAGGTACCAGCACCTCATCACCATTGTTCAATAGCCCCTGCATGCTCATCACGATCAACTCAGACACACCATTGCCAACGATGATGTCGTCGAGTGTTACACCCTTGATTTTCTTTTGCTGGGTGTAATGCATGATGGACTTGCGCGCTGCAAACAGGCCTTTGCTGTCGCTGTAGCCCGAGGCATCGCCCAGATTCATGATCACGTCTTGCCGAACTTCGTCGGGTGCTTCGAACCCAAAAGGAGCCAGATTGCCAATGTTGAGCTTCAGGATTCGGTGCCCTTCCTCTTCCAGCTGCCGCGCTCGCTGCATCACCGGTCCGCGGATGTCATAGCAAACATTGGCCAGCTTGGCAGATTTGAGAATGGGTTTCATGTCGACCTGTGTGTAGATTGTTAAGGTTGTTATTCTTTTGCTCGCGCAAAGTCTTATAATTTAACCGTTTAGGCCCTTGCCTGCTAGGCTTTGGCCCCATCCTGGAGCATCTTTCGAATGAAATTTCAACCTGAATCGCTCGACAATCAATTCGTCGTTCAGCGGTATGACGAGGAAGGTGTCGTGATCAGCGGCAGGCTTCAAACTGAAAGTGTGGTGTTTGGCACCGATTTCGCACCCCGTATCTGGGAGAACACGGGTTCAGGCCCGCTAACGTTGGCACACTGCGAATGGCTTTACAGCCAATGCCCCGACAGCATGGAAGTGCTGCTGATTGGCACAGGTCCCAAACAGGTTTTTCCGGGCATGGACATACGCAAGTTTTTCGCCAACAAACGCTGCCCGGTGGAATACATGGACAGACAGGCCGCATGCCGCACTTACAACATTTTAATTGGTGAAGGCCGGCAAGTAATTGCCGCGATTCTGCTATGACAAGCTACGCTGCAATGCTAGTACTTTCCGGCGTGGTACTGAATGCGCTGGCCCAGTTTCTTCTGAAAATGGCGACCAATAAAGTGGGGGTGATCGAAGTCTCCAGCGCGCTCAGCCTGGGTGCCATGTCTGCTTTGTTCTTGCAGTGGCCCATGATTCTGGGACTATTCTGTTATGGATTTTCGCTGCTCATTTGGCTGATGGCGCTGTCACGGGTCGACGTAACCCTGGCTTACCCCATGCTGGCCATTGGTTATGTGATCAACGCTTTTGCGGCACAGTACTTTTTGAATGAACCCGTGAGCCTGCAGCGCTGGGTGGCCATTGGGGTGATCGTACTCGGTGTGGCGCTTTTGGCGCGTTCCTGACACTTGCGGCAATTTGCTGCCAAAAGCTGTGGTTATACTGAGCCATCAATATGCAATCACAACACCGTGGGGAGCAGTACCGTGTCTCTTGAAGTCAACAGCAAAGTGCCTGATTTTTCAGCAGCTTGCACAGGCGGCGCCGATTTTACCCTGTCAGCTTGTGCTGGCAAAAACCTGGTCATTTATTTCTACCCCAAAGACAGCACACCCGGCTGCACAACCGAAGGCGAGAATTTTCGCGATCTACACCCCGAATTCTTGAAGGCAGACTGCCTCGTGTTTGGTGTTTCTCGCGACTCACTGAAGTCGCATGAAAACTTCAAAGCCAAACTGGACATGCCATTTGAGTTGATTTCTGATCCCGACGAAAAAGTGTGCACAATTTTCGACGTGATGAAAATGAAAAACATGTACGGCAAACAAGTGCGTGGCGTGGAAAGAAGTACCTTTGTAATCAACAAGAAAGGTGTTCTTGTGCAGGAATGGCGCGGCTTGAAGGTGCCAGGCCATGCGCAAGCTGTGCTTGACTTTGTACACACAATTGGGGACTAATATCCTCACGGGCGCGGGATTGACGACCCCGCGCGATTTATGAGCTTCCTACTTCAGATCGTTGACAATGCCTCTGCCCAAAGAACCCAGCAAACCCGCAACCACACTGAACGAAATTCCTCCAATCACGGCGCCCAAACCCAAGAAGCCGGCCAAGAAAATTGACGTTTCCGACAACACCGAGGCAACGGGCAAAGCGCCCCTGACCCTGGCTGCCGACAACACTGTCACGGCCAAAGCCCCGGAAACAAACCGCACACGAAACATTCCAGCCGCTGCCTCTGGGAAAACGCGAAAATCTGCGGGCACTGCGATTACGAAAACCAAGCGACAGGTCACCCACACTGGCAAGAAAATTTTTGTGCTCGACACCAACGTGTTGATGCACGACCCCACATCACTATTCCGGTTTGAAGAACATGATGTGTTCTTGCCATTGATTACGCTTGAAGAACTGGATAACCACAAGAAAGGCATGTCGGAAGTGGCACGTCACGCCCGGCAGGTTAGCCGCGCACTAGATGCTTTGATGGAGAACATCGAGGACATCGAAAAAGGAGTGGCGCTGAACCGATTGGGCAATGTGGATGCCATGGGGCGTTTGCTTGTTCAAACCACAGAATTGGCTGCCGAATTACCCAAAACCTTGCCAGTGGGCAAGGCTGACAATCAAATTTTGGGTGTGGTATTTGCATTGAGTAAACACCACCCAGATCGCGAAGTCGCATTGGTGTCCAAAGACATCAATATGCGAATCAAGGCGCGTGCCCTGGGTTTGCTGGCCGAAGACTACTTCAATGATCAGGTGCTGGAAGACCGTGATTTGCTATATTCCGGCATCATGGAATTGCCATCCGATTTTTGGGAAAAGAACAGCAAAGGCATTGAAAGTTGGCAGCAAGGTGGCAGCACCTTCTACCGCATCAGCGGCCCTGCAGTAAAAGACATGATGGTGAACCAGTTCGTGTATTGCGAAACCGGCATTCCATTGATCGCCCAAGTACTCGAAGTAAGTGGCCGCACCGCAGTACTGAAAACACTGCGCGATTTCAGCCACAACAAGAACAGCGTTTGGGGCATTACCGCACGCAATCGCGAACAAAACTTCGCTTTGAATTTGCTCATGAACCCTGAATGCGATTTCGTGACGCTGCTGGGTCAAGCCGGTACGGGTAAAACATTGTTGGCTCTTGCTGCAGGTTTGTCGCAGGTACTTGAAAGCAAACAGTACTCCGAAATTATCGTGACCCGTGCCACCGTGCCCGTGGGTGAAGACATCGGCTTCTTGCCAGGTACTGAAGAAGAAAAAATGGCTCCCTGGATGGGCGCATTTGAAGACAACCTGGAAGTGCTGAACAAGCCCGACCCAAGCAGTGGTGATTGGGGTCGCTCGGCCACCACCGATTTGATTCGTACCAAAATTCGAATCAAGTCGATGAACTTCATGCGGGGCCGCACGTTTATCAACAAGTTTTTGATTATTGATGAAGCGCAAAACCTGTCACCCAAGCAAATGAAAACCCTGATTACCCGGGCAGGCCCTGGTACGAAGGTGATTTGTTTGGGTAACCTGGCGCAAATTGACACGCCTTATTTGACTGAAGGCTCTTCCGGCCTGACGTATGTGGTGGATCGATTCAAGGGCTGGCCGCATGCGGGGCACATTACGCTACAGCGTGGCGAGCGTTCAAGGCTGGCTGATTTTGCGTCGGATAACCTTTGATTCGTTGATGGGCATGTGAGCAATTGCATGCCCTCATCAAGGCAGCACGAGCAATACCCCGCTTATTCCCCTTCCGGCTGCATCCCTGCGTAATTCTCAAACTTGGTGTACATACCAAGGAAGGTCACCCGCACCGTACCAATCGGTCCGTTACGCTGCTTGCCGATGATAATCTCGGCGGTGCCTTTGTCGGGCGAATCCGGGTTGTAAACCTCGTCACGGTAAATGAACAGAATCACGTCGGCATCTTGCTCAATCGCCCCCGATTCACGCAGGTCGCTCATCACTGGGCGCTTATTTGGTCGCTGTTCCAGCGAACGGTTCAACTGCGAAAGTGCAATTACAGGGCAGTTCAATTCTTTCGCCAAACCTTTCAACGAACGGGAAATTTCAGAAATTTCGGTGGCCCGGTTTTCTCCCGGCGAGGACGCACCCATCAATTGAATGTAGTCAATCACCACCAATCCGAGCTGGCCACATTGGCGCGCCAAGCGGCGGCAACGGGCACGCACTTCCATTGAAGACAAGGCAGGCGTTTCATCAATAAACAGCTGCGCATTCTGCATTTTCTCGACCGCATAAGTCAGGCGCGGCCAGTCTTCATCGGTCAATCGCCCGGTTCTCAAGCGGTGTTGGTCCAAACGCCCCACAGAACCCAGCAAACGCATGGCCAATTGGGTTGCGCCCATTTCCATGGAGAACACAGCCACTGCATGCCCCTCTTCAACGGCCACGTGTTCGCCAATGTTCAGGCTGAATGCTGTCTTGCCCATTGAGGGTCGACCAGCCACGATAATCAAATCACCGGGCTGCAACCCCGAGGTTTTCCCATCCAGATCAACGAAGCCGGTAGAAATACCGGTAATGTCACTGGTGCTGTCGCGGTGGTAAAGCTCGTCAATACGCTCCACCACTTTGCTGAGTACTGGTTGCAAGTCTTGAAAGCCACCTGCACCACGGGCGCCGTCTTCTGCAATTTTAAAAATCTTGCTTTCAGCTTCGTCCAGAATGGTTTTGGTGTCTTTGCCTTGCGGATTCAAGGCCGTGGTGGCAATGTCGTCGCTAATGGTGATCAAGCGCCGCAGCACTGCCCGATCGCGCACAATTTCCGCGTAGCGGCGAATATTGGCCGCAGACGGCGTGTTGGTGGCCAGCGTGTTCAGGTAAGCCAAACCGCCTACGTCTTCGGCCTTGCCCGAGGACTGCAATGATTCATACACGGTGATGACGTCGGCAGGTTTCGAACCGTCGATCAGCTTGGCGATGTGTTCGAAAATAACGCGATGATCGTAGCGGTAGAAGTCATCGGCACGAATAACGTCGCCGATTTTATCCCAAGCCTGGTTATCAAGCAGCAGGCCCCCCACCACCGATTGCTCTGATTCAAGCGAGTGAGGCGGAACACGCAGGCCCGTCATTTCTTGTTCTGTAAATCGATTCTCGGACATAGTTTCGCAATAGAAAAAGGCCACCCTGAGGTGACCTTTTTGTGGGGTTCAGGCAGATCAAAAGTATAACCGAATGTGGTCAATGCCTTTGATCTTATTCGCCGTAAAACCCGCGGGTACTTAAGCTGCTTCGCCAGCCACTACAACTTTCACGTCTACAACCACGTCGGGGTGCAGGGCTACAGTTACTGTGTGCTCGCCAGCAATTTTCAGTGCGCCGTTGGGCATGCGCACCTGGGATTTCTCAACTTTCAAGCCAGTCGCGTTCAAAGCGGCGGCAATGTCGTTGTTGGTTACAGAACCAAACAAACGACCGTCCACGGCAGCTTTTTCGCTCAACTGAACAGTTGCTGCAGTCAACCTTGCACCCAAGGCTTGGGCTGCGGTCAGCTTTTCAGCGGCTGCTTTTTCCAGTTCAGCACGACGTGCCTGAAACTCAGCAATTGCTGACTCAGTGGCGCGCTTGGCTTTGCCATAAGGAATCAAGAAGTTACGTGCGTAGCCGTCTTTTACGCGAACCACGTCACCCAGTTGACCCAAATTGGGCATTTTTTCAAGAAGAATTACTTGCATGGTGTTCTCCCGTACTGCTTAGTGGTTGTCGGTGTAAGGCAGCAAAGCCAGGAAACGTGCGCGCTTGATCGCTGTGTCCAACTGGCGCTGATAATTCGCCTTGGTACCAGTGATACGAGCGGGCATGATCTTGCCGTTTTCGCTGATGAAATCCTTGAGCGTGTCGATGTCTTTGTAATCGATTTGCTCTACCTTGCCCACTGTGAAGCGGCAAAACTTCTTGCGCTTGAACAAAGGGTTCTGTTGTGGACGACGTCCCTTGCGATCATTTTTACGACCAAAAGCCATAATATTCTCCAACTATTTCAAGTCTTCAACATTCGCGCACTGCGCAAACATGGAATCGAAGACTTTTTGATTTGTGCGAACGAAGCGCTATAAATCCGGACCAGTTTTTCAGGCTTCCCACTTCAAGGCCGCTGATTTGGTTGGCTGCCACCCCCAGCGCGACCGCTGAAACTGTGCACTTCACCATTCTTGGCTTGCTGGCTTCAAGCTGTTCACCTTCGTGTTCAAGCTCAAATTCGCAAATGGGCAAACCTGCCGGGGTATATCGCAATATTGATTTTGCAACCAACGTGGCGGTCAAGGTGAACTGGTTAACGCCAGCATTTCCTTCTTCCCCAAACTTGTTTGAATTTTCCGCTGCTTCCTCCTGATTCATTGATTCAGTGTTTTGCGAAGACGAAATTACTCGTCATCACCCTCGTCTGAATCGGAACTGTCGTCGCTTGAAGACGCTGTGGCAGAAGCGGCTTTACGCTCTTGCTCACGCTGAACTTCCTTCATCATTGGAGAAGGAGCTGTTTCAGCTTTTTTCATCTTCACGGTCAAGTGACGCAGTACGGCGTCGTTGAATTTAAACGCAGTTTCCAGTTCTTCCAGAACTTCCTGGCTGCATTCGATGTTCAACAACACATAGTGTGCTTTGGCCAGTTTCTGGATTGGGTAAGCCAATTGGCGGCGACCCCAATCTTCGTGGCGGTGTACTTTACCGCCGTTGGCTTCGATGGTTCCACGATACTTCTCAACCATGGCAGGCACTTGCTCGCTTTGGTCGGGATGCACGATGAAAGCAATTTCATAGTGACGCATTGATTAACTCCTATGGATTTTCCACAATTGGAAAAGCCGCCACACCCCCGTGGTGCAGCAGCAGGTAACCCGAAATTATAGTGGGTTTTCAGAAAACAGGCAACGAAGTTGATCCATTGCCCACTAAAACCTGGAAAATCAGGCCGTTTGGTCTTGCAGGCGCTTCTTTTCCATGTCGCGAAGCTCCCTGCGCAACACCTTGCCCACCGGACTCTTGGGCAATTCCTTCATGAATTCCACGTGACGGGGAATTTTATAAGCGGTCATGTGCTTGCGACAATGCTCAATCACCGCCTCGGCGGTCAAATCAGCATCCTTTTTGACCACAAAAAGCTTCACGGCCTCGCCTGTCTTTCCGTCGGGCACGCCCACAGCTGCCGCCTCGAAAATACCAGTGAGCAACGTGGCGACCGCTTCAATTTCCTTGGGGTACACGTTAAAACCCGACACAAGGATCATGTCCTTTTTGCGATCGGTGATATAAAAATAACCACTTTGATCCATGTAGGCGATGTCGCCGGTTTTCAACCAGCCGTCCTGCGTCAAAATCTCGGCAGTCTCGCGTGGCTTGTTCCAGTAGCCGCGCATAACCTGCGGGCCTTTTACGCACAATTCGCCCTCTTGCCCAACAGGCAATTCATTGAAATCATCGTCGCGAATGGTTACCTCGGTGGAAGGAACAGGCAGGCCGATCGAGCCGTTGTATTCCTCATGCAGCGGGTTAATACACACGGCGGGTGATGCCTCGGTCAAGCCATAGGCTTCCGACAGGCGGGTACCAGTCACTTTCTTCCAGCGATCGGCCACAGCGGGCTCAATGGCCGCACCCCCGCCCAGCACCAACTTCACATGTGAAAAATCAACCTGCTCAAACCCGGGCGTATTCAGCAGCCCATTGAACAAAGTATTTACACCCGTCAATGCGGTGAATGGCACAGCCGACAAGGTTTTAACAAATGTCTTCATGTTGCGCGGATCGGTAATCAATAGGCAATGCCCACCGACTTTGATGAATACCAGTATGTTCGCGGTCAGGCAGAAGATGTGGTACATCGGCAGCGCGGTAATGGCGATCTCCTTGCCTTCCTCAATGTCCTGATTCAACCAGGCTGATGCCTGCTGCAAGTTGGCCACAATATTGCCGTGAGTCAGCATGGCACCTTTGGCCACACCCGTGGTGCCCCCGGTGTATTGAAGAAAGGCCAGGTCGTCGTGAGTGATATTGACTTTGCGCAGCTCATTGTTGCGACCATGGGTCAAGGCTTTTTTGAAGGTAATGGCGCCGGCAATATTGAATGCTGGCACCAGCTTCTTCACATATCGCACTACAAAATTCAGCAACAAACGTTTGAAAAAGCCGTGCATTTCGCCCATTGAGGCCAGCACGATGTGCTCAACCGGGGTGTTTTTAATGACTTTTTCAAGGGTGTGGGCCACGTTCTCAAACACCACGATCACCTTGGCACCAGAATCGCGCAACTGGTGCTCCAATTCGGTGGGTGTGTACAGCGGGTTTACGTTTACCGCCACAAAGCCAGCGCGAATAGCGCCCAGCATCGCCACTGGGTATTGCAATAAGTTGGGCATCATGAAGGCAACGCGGTCGCCTTTCTTCATGCCGGGCAGGCTTTGAAGGTAAGCCCCAAAGTCACGAGTCAGAGAATCGAGACGCTCATAGGTGAGCGCTGTACCCATGTTGCTGAAAGCAGTTTTGTCAGCGAACTTGCGACTGGCGTCCTCAAAAATATCCCGAATGGAGGGGTACTGATCCAAATCAACCGACGTGGGTACACCCGGTGGGTAGCTCTGAGCCCAGGCTTTATCTGTCACAAATGTCTCCTTCTTGTAGGCACTGCCGTGCTTCGCAACTGTTTTGTATTGATGGAAAACGATACCGGAATATCAAAGAGCATGGATTCTAATGCACTACGATTGTGATGTGTACCTGCCCCGAAGCCGCAATCAAGGAAATTTCGACAAGGTACCTTGTCGAATCCCTTCCAGTATGGACATCTCACGTTCTTGAATCAGTTGGAAAAAAAGGGTTGGCTTCTCAAGAGAGGCAAACGCATCCAGGCCCTGGCTTAAAAAATTGTGGAAATCCTCTAAATTGGCCTTTTGCGCTGCACCACGCGTCATCTTCATCAAAGGTCTCAAAAAAGGCAGACGCATCAATTTGCGCAAGGATTCGCCCACTTCCCGAACCAGCAGAATTTGCTGCTCGCGCAATTCAAACTGCCCTTGTTCCCGAAAGGCATTTATGTACCGCATTTCTTTAAGTGCATTATCAGAAAAAAACTCTTTATTGCTGATAAATAAGGTTATTTCATCATCCAGAAATTCCGCCAAATAGTCCATGTAAATCACTTTTCGCACGGTATCGACTGCGCCTGCGGGCAATAATTTTTCCAGTTTGGGCAACACTCTTTCCACCTGGTGGTCTCGCATGCTGACATCATGTGTGCAGTACAGCTGATCGAGGAAAAAACGGCACGCAGCACGCATGCCATCATCTGCAAGCAAATCCTTATATGTTCCCTCTAATCGACTGTTTTGAAATGCTTTTATTTCTTTCTTTAAATTCAGAAATTCAACTGAACGCCCCTGTCCTTGTCGAAGGGCTGTGATGGCTTTCTGTAATTCCAAGGGAGAACTGTGAATATCGATCATGGCCATTGAATTGCAATTGCGTCATAAAGCTCCATGCTGTTTGCTGCATAGCAGCACAAATCAGACATGGAAAATAGTCAAAATTTATGTTTACATCCGTTAATGTTAAACCAGAGAGTGAGACAACAATGAATGCCCCATCCAAAGCACACGGCCAAGAATTGACAGCAGCAGAACTAAAAGCAACTTTGGAATCGTTAAAGCAAGCTTACCGCATCAATCCCTACCCGGAATGGAACCAGCGCAAAGCCTGGTTGATGGCGTTAAGCGACACGATTTATGACAACAAGCTTCGAATTGCAGACGCCATTTCTGAAGACTTTGGCTATCGCTCGAAAAACGACACGCTTCTGGCCGAGGTATTTCCCTCCCTTGAAGGTATTCGCCACGCGATCAAGCACGGCAAGAGTTGGATGAAACCACGCAATCAAGGCGCCAGCATTTGGTTCAAGCCTGCGAGCACTTGCCTGATGCCTCAACCGCTCGGCGTTGTGGGCGTGATCGTGCCCTGGAATTACCCCCTGTTTTTGTCAATCGGTCCCATGATTGCCGCACTGGCCGCAGGCAACCGTGTATTTATCAAAATGAGTGAGTACACCCCACGCTTCAGCGCTTTGCTCGATGAGTTGTTGGCCAAAGCACTGGGTCGAGAAGTTGTGCAAGTCATCAACGGTGGTCCAGAGGTGGCAGCGGAGTTTTCACACCTTCCTTTCGATCACCTGCTGTTCACCGGTTCAACGCCTGTGGGTAAAATGGTGATGAAAGCCGCCAGTGAAAACCTGGTGCCCGTTACCCTGGAGTTGGGCGGCAAAAGCCCTGTGATTATTACTGCGCCCACCGCAGCCAATCCTGGCCGCTTTGACAATGCGATTGCCCGTACCTTATCTGGCAAGTCAATCAATGCCGGGCAAACCTGTATTGCACCCGACTACTTGATGGTTCCGGAAGGTTGTGAAGAACAGCTGATCCAACACGCCAAAGCAATTATTGACCGTCGCTTCCCGGACGGCATTCTGTCCAAAGACTTCACTGGCATTATTTCTGACCGCCACGCCACGCGCCTGCAACGCCTGATTGACGAAGCTGAGGAACAAGGTGCGCGCGTAGTGTCACTCATGAAAACTGCCGACAGCCCTGGCCGCAAAATCCCGATGACTCTGGTGTTCAATGCCAAGCCCGATTCCATGCTGATGCAAGAAGAAATTTTTGGTCCAGTGTTGCCAGTGATCACATACAAACGCCTGGATGAAGCGATTGATTACATCAACGACCGCCCTCGCCCACTGGCCTTGTATTTGTTTGACGACGAATCAAAAACCCAAGACATGGTCATGAAACAAACCATTGCCGGTGGCGTGTGCCTGAACGAAACACTGTTCCACATTGCGCAGGAAAACCTGCCATTTGGTGGCGTGGGCGACTCGGGCATGGGTCACTACCATGGCAAATTTGGTTTTGACACTATGACCAAACTGAAACCCATTTTCAAACAAAGCCGTTTCCACGTCATGGAAATGTTGTCCCCCCCGTATGACAACAAAATGTTCGCCTTCATGACCAAACTGCTGACCCGCAAGGTATAAACCGCCACCCCATGAACAGACGTAAATTTTTCAAGCTTAGTGCCGCCGGCCTTTTAATGGCAGGCGGCTTGGGCTGGTTGGGCAAGCACTTTGCCCAGGTTGAAATTGTGGCGGGCCAATCGGTAGTCCAGCCGCAGCACCTGCCCATGCTAAGGGCAATTGCAACAGGCTTGCTCGACTCCGCCTTACCGGCTACCGGCCGCGCTGAAGCAATTGAAACGGCAGTGAACACATTTGTGAACGCCAGCAAAATGTTGGCAGCCAGCGCACAGGCTGAACTGGGCCAATTACTGAACATTCTCGAAAACCCGGTGGGAAGAAGACTGATTGCAGATTTGGACAACAGCTGGGAAGATGCCACGCCAGCGCAAGTGCAAGCGTTTCTGTTCGCTTTTCGGGACCATCCAATTCCGGCACTGCAGCCTGGCTATCACGCGCTACACGATCTGATGGTGGCTGGCTGGTACGGCCTTCCTGAGCAATGGGCTGACATGGGCTATCCTGGCCCTCCATTCAAGCTTTCCTGACACGTATTACCACCCTGAAGACCAATGACTGAACAAGAAATCAAGCCCATGAGCACATTGGTGCCAGACCTTTTCACAGCCGGCATTGCCAGTGGCTGGAATGCCTACGAAGCCCACAGCCGTGAAATGCCCAAACAAATGACTGCCGACGTGGTGATCATTGGCACGGGCGCGGGTGGTGGCATTACTGCTGAAATATGCGCCAAGGCTGGCTTGAAGGTTCTGCTGATCGAGGAAGGGCCACTTAAAACCTCGAAAGATTTCAAGATGCTGGAATCTGAGGCCTACCCCACGTTGTACCAAGAAAGTGCTGCTCGCAAAACTGCTGACAAGGCAATCAATATTTTGCAAGGCCGCGCGGTGGGCGGGTCTACTACAGTGAACTGGACCTCCAGCTTCAGAACCCCTGCTGACACACTCGCATTTTGGCAAAACCAGTTCGCCTTGAAGGACATGACCGTAGAGGCCATGGCACCTTGGTTTGAACAGGCTGAACGCCGTTTGAACATTGCTGACTGGTTGGTGCCACCCAATGAGAACAACGATATTTTGCGCCGAGGCGCTGAAGCAAAAGGCATTTCATGGGGCGCGATACGCCGCAACGTGAAAGACTGCTGGAACCTGGGCTACTGCGGCATGGGCTGCCCCACCAACGCCAAATAGTCCATGCTCGTGTCCACCATTCCGACCGCCCTGCAGTATGGTGCCGAACTGGTGGCTTCGCTTCGTGCACACTCATTCAAAATCGCGCAAGGCCGTATTCGCACACTGCGTTGTCAGGTCATGAACGCAGACGGCGTCTTGCCTTCCGGCAAGGAAGTTGAAGTCTCAGCCAAGCATTTTGTGCTGGCTGGTGGGTCCATCAATAGCCCTGCTGTGCTGTTGCGCTCGAATGCGAGCGACCCTTATGACCGCCTGGGCGAGCGTACCTTTTTGCACCCCGTTGTAATTTCCGCCGCCATGATGGAACAGGAAGTGCGCGCAGATGCAGGTGCCCCCCAAACCATTTACAGCGACCATTATTTGCAAACGGATCCAATCGATGGACCGGTTGGTTTCAAACTGGAAGCGCCGCCGCTGCACCCGGTGATTTTTGCATCCACCCTGCCAGGATTCGCGAAGAAGCATGCAGACATCATGAAGAATTTCTCGAAAACGCACATGCAACTGGCTTTGCTGCGCGATGGTTTCAATTCAGGCAGCGTGGGTGGCCAGGTGCGTTTGAACGGCGATGGCAGCCCTGTGCTGGACTACAAATTAACCCCCGCAATTTGGGATGCTGCGCGCCGTGCATTGATAGCCATGGCCGAATTGCAACACGCTGCAGGTGCGAAATCTACCCTGCCCGTGCATGAATTCGCCACACCGGCCAACAACATTGACGATGCATTGAAACAAATCAATCAACTCGACATGAAGCCCCTTAGCATGAAGGTGGTTTCAGCACACGTGATGGGCGGCTGCGCCATGGCTGGCGAAGAAAAACTTGGGGTTACCCGGCCGGATGGCCGTCACTGGCAAATCGAAAACCTGTCCATTCACGACGGCTCGCTGTTCCCCACCAGCATCGGCGCAAACCCGCAGTTGTCCATCTATGGCCTCACCAATAAACTCAGCCAGCAACTGGTGGCCGAGTTGACTGGCCAAGCAGCCACGGCGCTGGCTTAAGTACCATGGTTCGCTATCTGAACAGGCTGTACTGGATTGGCTACATTTCGGTCATGTTCAGCCTTTACTGGGCACTTCACCATTGGCTCGGTGTTCGAGCCGACAACGCTGCAGTGGCCGCCATGGCCCTGGTAGTCGGCGTATTGTTTGCCGCACATGTGGGCTTTAACATCTCGGGCTTCGCCCTTTCTTACAGCGTGCGTCAAATTCCGCAAGTCCGCGACAAGGGGCTTCACTTTCACAGCACCGAAGGGGAAGGATTTCACCGGCTTGGTCTTGCTCGCTGGATCAAGGCCGTGTTGGTAGAAAGTATTACTTCGCTAAAACTGATCACCCTGTTACAACCCTGGGCCCCGAATCCCGACGGCATTCAATTGGCTGGCAAGGCTTGGCGCAGGAAAAAACCTCTACCTGTGCTATTGGTGCATGGCTATTTGTGCAACTCGGCGGTTTGGGCTGGAACCCGAACCCTGCTTGAACGTGCCGACGTGACTACACACGCAATTACGCTTGAACCTACGATTGGCTCGATTCGCAGCTACTCCGACACGATTCACGAGGCGATTGATGAATTATTGGTGGCGACAGGCGCCCCCCAAGTCAAAATAATTGCACACAGCATGGGCGGAGTCGCTGTGCGCTACCACGCCACCGAGTACGGGCACCATCGCATTGCCGGCATGATTACAATTGGCAGTCCGCATTACGGCACAGCCTTGTCTACCTTCGGTATTGGCAAGAATGTGAAGCAAATGGCCTGGGGAAGTTTTTTCTTGAATACGCTGCGGGAACACCCGACAGACCGAGAATTTCAGAACAAGATCTGGTCGCTGTGGAGCCCACAAGACAACATGGTGTGTCCACCGGTTTCCAGCAAACTGGAGTTTGGAAAAAACATCGCCGTGCCCGGATGCGGGCACGTGGCTTTGGTGACAGATTCCACCACGGAAGACCTGATTCTCAACTGGCTTGCAGAAGATGCTCAGGCCTATCCGTTGGCAGAAAACAGGGCTTAGAAGTGGATACCTTGCATCAGGGTTGAGAAGGCAACCTGCTCTGCAGATGGCCCACCACCCTTCTTGCCTTTCGCCGCAGATTCCGAATCCGGGAACATGCGGAACGAGGTATTCATCAAAATTTGCGCAGGCTTCGGTATCAGCGCATGCATTACCTGACCCAACACACCCAGGCGCGTTGCAATTCGAACCGGCTTGTGAATGACCGCTTGCGCAATCAAATCAGCTGCCTGCTCAGGACTCAGCGTGGGCACATTGTTGTACAGCTTGGTGGGCGCGATCATGGGTGTGCGCACCAGCGGCATGTTGATGGTGGTGAAAGTAATGTTCAAATCCGCAAATTCAGAAGCTGCACAACGCGTCCATGCATCCAGCGCCCCTTTGGAAGCCACATAGGCAGAGAAGCGAGGCGCGTTGGTCAACACACCAATTGAAGAAATATTCACCACATGGCCTTTGCGCTTTTCCATCATTTTTGGCAACAAACCGTAGGTAACACGCAAGGCACCAAAGTAATTCAGCTGCATGGTTCGCTCCAGGTCGTGGAAACGGTCAAAGCTGTTTTCAATACCCCGGCGAATTGAACGACCCGCGTTGTTCACCAACACATCGACATGGCCGAAATCAGACAGCAATTGCGCAACGAATCGGTCGCAATCCTGCATGTCCGCAATGTCGACAGAATAAGTGTGCAGCGTGTTGCCTTCTGATTTGATCAAGGCCTTGGCCTCAGCCAGCTTTTCTTCATCGCGGCCACAAATAATGGTAATTGCACCCGCTGCCGCAAATTTTTGCGCAGCCGCCAAACCAATACCGGATGAACCACCAGTAATAAGCACCACCTTGTCTTTCACCTGACCTGTCAGGCTGCGGTCGATGAACAAATCGGGATCCAGGTGACGTTCCCAGTAATCCCAAATGGCCCAAGCGTAGTCTTCAAGACGCGGGCACTCAATGCCACTGCCGTCCAGTGCAGCCAAAGTTTGGCGACAGTCGTATCGGGTTGGCCAGTTAATGTAACCAAACACCTCTTCGGGCAGGGCCAAATCTTTCAGCAAGGCATTGCGAATTCGGCGCACTGGGGTCAGGCTCATCAGCCCCTTCTTCACTGCACCAGGTACAAAACCGAACATGGCCGCATTAATGTGCATTTCCATTTTCGGTGCATGTGCAGCACGCGCAAAAATGTTCAGTACATCGCCAATTCGATTGGGGCTGGGGTCAACAAGGTGGAATGCCTTACCGTCCAGATCAGGCTGGTGCGCAATGTGATCCATGGCATTGACCACAAAATCCACAGGCACAATATTGATTCGACCGCCTTCGATGCCGATCGTAGGCACCCAGGAAGGCAGTAGCTTGCGCATTTTCTGGATCAACTTGAACAGGTAATAGGGTCCGTCAATTTTGTCCATCTCGCCAGTTTTCGAATCGCCCACCACAAAGCCCGGCCGGTACACACGCCATGCGCCTTTTACTTTCTTGCGCACAATTTCTTCTGAATCGTGTTTGGTGCTGAAATAAGGGTGATCCAGGTTCTCGGCCTCTTCGAACATGTCCTCACGGAACACGCCTTCGTACAAGCCAGCAGCCGCAATCGAGGAAGTCAGCTGAAAGCAGCCGGCTCCAATTGCATTGGCCAAATCCACCGCGTTTTCGGTGCCTTTGATATTGGTTTCTTGCTGGCTTTCGGCATCCGCAGCCAAATCATAAATGGCAGCCAGGTGAAAAAAGTGGGCAATATTCTTGTTTAGCTCTTTGATTTCAGTGGCTTTCAAACCCAACTTTGGTTTGGTCAAGTCACCAACCACAGGCACGCACTGTCCTTTCTTGGCACCCCAATACTTTTGGAGTTCGGGCACTTTGTCCAGACTCGATTCGCGAATCAAAAAGTAAATGGTGCCTTTGCGCTTTTGCTCAACCAAGCGTTTCACCAATCGTTTACCGATGAAGCCCGTGGCTCCGGTCACAAAATAATTCATGTATGTCTTCTCCGCGCGGGGTTTTTTATGGAAGATACGTCTCAGGAAGGCTTACTATAACTGCCCGCCCGAAATTCTCAAACTCCATGCGGGCTGTGCGGGTGTTTTGTCAGCACCCTGCTTACGGGAAAACACGAGGTAGGGTTTAGTGTGCCTTCTCTAGTGTGGCCTCGATAAACTACTACAATAATCAAAAAAGGCAGCGACCCGCGACGGGTCACTTTGCCATCACAAGGAGAGACAACATGGCCGGTAAGAAAAAGCCCATCAAAGGTGCAGTCGATAGCGCACAACAATTGTGGACCGCAGGGGTGGGCGCCATTACCAAAGCGCAAGAAGAAAGCAACCGTGTTTTGGAAAACCTGGTCAAGGAAGGCCATGATATTCAGGAGCGAACCGTGAAATTTGCAGATCAAAAAGTAGTTGAAGTCACAGGCAAGGTCAGCAAGCTGGCAGGCTCAGTATCCAGCAAAGCCACCCAGCACTGGGACAAGCTTGAACAAGTATTCGAGGAACGCGTAGCCCGCGCCTTGGGTCGCTTGGGTGTTCCAACCAACAAAGACGTTCAACAATTGTCTGAACGCATTGATCAATTGTCTGCTGCCATTGCTGAATTGACAGGCAAAAAAGCAGAAACCAAAGCAGGCACTGCAAAGCGCACCAGCACCACGCGTGCCAAAAAATCTGCTGAGTAATTGAATCAATTGTTGACCGGGCCAACGACGGCCTAGTCAACAAACGCTTTGGGCTGGAGCACACAACCCGCATGAACAATCACGAATCTGGCCCGAAAATCGGGCTGGCCTTGGCAGGTGGCGGCCCCTTGGGCGCCATTTATGAAATTGGTGCACTGGTCGCGCTTTCAGAGGCCATCGATGGACTCGATCTGAACGACATGAGTGTCTATGTGGGTGTATCTGCTGGCGGAATTGTTGCCACCGGGTTGGCGCACGATCTGACTCCACACCAAATCTACAAGCTGTTCATTGAAGGCGAACCCGAAGAGTTTGCCTTTGATCCGTCGATTTTGTTGCGGCCGGCCTGGAAAGAGTACTGGATGCGCCTTCGAAAGGTACCCAGCCTTCTGGGCACTGCCATTTCAGACTATTTTCTGCGCGATGACGCCACTTGGGTCAGCTGCATTGAACGCTTGGGTGCAGCAATACCCACTGGCTTGTTCAATGGCGACGAATTGCACGAATGGATGGCGGACCTGATCGCCAAAGGCGGTGGTACCAACGATTTCCGCAGTTTGCGCAACCGGCTTATTTTGGTGGCGACCGATCTGGATTCAGGCGACTCCATCCCCTTCGGAATGCCCGGGTTTGATGACGTTCCCATATCAAAAGCTGTGCAAGCCTCTGCATCCCTGCCCGGCTTATTTCCGCCCACGCGCATTGCCAATCGGCACTATGTAGATGGGGCGTTGAAAAAAACCCTGCATGCCTCCACAGCCTTAAAAGAAGGTGTGGAGTTACTGATTTGCCTGAACCCCTTAGTACCGTACGATGACCGGTTAAACCCCAAAAACCATCGACGCAGGGCCAAGGGCAAAGCATTTCAGCCCGGATCGCGTTTATACGAAGGCGGATTGCCGCTGGTGCTCTCGCAAACGTTTAGATCAATTATTCATTCACGCATGGACATTGGCATGGAGCGCTACGCGCACCTTTATCCCAATGCTGACATTGTGCTGTTTGAACCCCAACATGGCGATGGCGAATTTTTCTTCACCAACCCTTTCAGCTACGCAAGCCGCCGACGTTTGTGTGAGCATGCCTACCAACGCACGCGCGAAGAATTGTGGGCACGCCGTTACGATTTGGCCGAGAAGTTTTCGCGACATGGTCTTGAACTGAATCTGGAAGTTCTGAAAGATCCCACCATGCAGCTGGCCAACAAAACCAGCAAAAGACCAGCACGTACTGGATCCATGGTGTC
The DNA here is from genome assembly GCF_043511195.1 of Limnobacter sp. Classification (NCBI taxonomy): domain Bacteria; kingdom Pseudomonadati; phylum Pseudomonadota; class Betaproteobacteria; order Burkholderiales; family Burkholderiaceae; genus Limnobacter; species Limnobacter sp. The sequence continues at coordinate 2,572,880 of NZ_CP121330.1, forward strand.
CAAATTTGATCAACTTGAAGACTCGCTCAACGAGCTTGATCGTTACATACGTATTGCAAAAACAAGAAATGCTGCGTGAAGAACGCCATTACTCACAAGTAACAAGGGCAGTGAGGCCCCAAATACTTGATAAAACAACGTAGACTAATAGTATTCAAAATACCAATAACAGACTTGCTGCATGAAGTCTTAAGCTTGATCAGGACTTTGGCCAGACAGGAGACGACCAGAACATGGAACGCAAGCCTCCAAGAAGAACAAGAGAACGAATTCTTGATTTATCGCTTCGGCTATTCAATGAATTCGGGGAGCCCAATATTACAACTACCGTGATCGCTGATGAAATGAACATCAGCCCCGGTAATTTGTATTATCACTTCCGAAACAAAGACGACATCGTCAACAGTATTTTTGCCAGTTTCGAGAAAGAAATTGATGGTCTGCTCGACGTACCCGGCAACCGCCAAGCCAATATCGAAGATGCCTGGCTTTACCTTCAGGTGTCATTTGAGCTGATTTGGCGCTATCGATTCCTGTACCGCGACTTGAACGATCTGCTCTCGCGCAACCGCACACTCGAAATCCATTTCAAACGCATTCTGAAACACAAAGTTGATGTGGCACGCCGCTTGTGTCAAGGCTTGGTGGAATCGGGTGACATGATGGCATCCCAGCCACAAATCAATGCCTTGGCCACCAACATGGTGGTTGTAGCCACTTACTGGCTGTCATTCGAATACGTCAGGGACCCGCGCCACTTCAACGATGAAGCCACCATGAGTGCTGCGCTGGCCAACGGTGTGTATCAGGTCATGTGCCTGCTCGCACCCTATTTACAAGGCAATGCCAAAGAACTGTTCGAAAGCCTTGCCCAATCTTTTATTACTGAAGAAAACACATAACAAGACTTAGGAGAACTTATGAGCGACTTGAAAGCCCGTTTCGAAAAGGCAGTGGCCGAATCAAAATCACTGCCGTCACGCCCCGACAATCAGACCCTGTTGAAGATTTATGCTTTGTTCAAGCAATCAACCGAAGGTGACAACACCGGAAAACGCCCAGGGTTCACCGACATTGTTGGCCGTGCAAAGTTTGACGCGTGGAAGGGCCTGGAAGGCACCAGCAACGATCAAGCCATGCAGAATTACATTGATCTGATTGAGTCGCTGAAATAAATCAAGGCACTGAATTCATAAAAAAAACCGGCCAATGGCCGGTTTTTTTATGGCTGCTTGAAAAAATCAGGCAGCTGCCTGGAGTCGACAGGCACGGCGTCTAGCTTGGCCGCCACATGCACACACACGGTCCGGCAAAGCTCCACCACTGTCGGCTCCTTTACCTGGTATAGCACCAAGGTGCCTTCTTTGCGGCGCTGTAACACGCCTGCACGGTACATCAAGTTCAAATGACGAGAAATATTCGACTGGGTTGAATCAACCTCTTCCACGATGTCGTTTACTGATTTTTCCCCGTTGCACAGGGCGTGGATAATTTTCAAACGCGTGGGTTCAGACAACACAGCAAAGTAGCCTGACACTTGTTCCAGCAGGGAATCCAGTTCACTCATAGCATGACCGATGTATTTTTTATGTTGAAATGATTGTACCCCCGTTTTCACACGGGGGTGGCGGGTCAGTGATTGGCCAACAAAAGCCCTGCATGTTCGCGCATGGGATGAAACTCAATGGTTTCCCAACGCTTTTGCATCACATCAAGATCAAATCTCGATGTCGCCAAAAAAGCGTGTGTGTCGGCAGCATCGGTCACAATGCGACCCACATTGGCATCCATAAACCGGCGCAAGTCATTGGCGTTTTTGCTGGTTACCCAACGTGCGCAACTGTAACGGCTTGGCGCCAGGCGAACTTCCACACCATACTCACCTTTCAAACGGGCTTGAACCACTTCAAACTGCAACTGCCCGATTGCACCCAACAACATTTCCGACCCCAACAGGGGCTTGAACACCTGAATGGCGCCCTCCTGCCCCAGTTCCATTAAACCTTTCTGTAGCTGCTTGCTTCGCATGGGGTCTTTCAATTCGACGGATGCGAACAGCTCCGGTGCAAAAAACGGCAAACCCGTGAATTGCAAACCTTCGCCTTCACTCAAAGAATCGCCCAATTGCAAACCACCGTGGGTGGTCAAACCGATGATGTCGCCCGCATAAGCTTCATCAACCCGATCGCGGCGCTGAGAAAGAAAGGTCACCACACTGGTGGGACGGAAATCCTTGCCTGTGCGCAACACCTTGAATTTCATGCCATGCTCAAAACGCCCTGACAGCACGCGAACAAAAGCAATGCGATCCCGGTGGGAAGGGTCCATATTGGCTTGAATCTTGAACACCACGCCGCTGAATTTGTTCTCGGTAGGCGCCACTTCACGCTCAATCGCTTTGCGCGGGCCGGGGTGTGGCGCAACGTCCACCAAGGCGTCCAGCACTTCCTGAACACCAAAATTGTTCACCGCAGAGCCAAAAAACATGGGCGTTTGCTTACCGGCAAGAAATGTTTTTTCATCAAAACTGGGGGCAGCGCCCGTAACCAGTTCAATTTCCTGCTCGGCCTGTTTGAACTCGTTGCCAAAGCGACTTCTGAGTAACTCGCGATTGTTGCCATCGACCACTTCGTCGTCTTCCCGACGGCGATCTGCACCGGGCGTAAATACCCGCATGTGGTTTTTGCGAATGTCGAAAATACCGTGGAACAACTTGCCCTGCCCCACAGGCCAGGCAAAAGGCACGCAAGGAATACCCAGCGTGCTTTCGATCTCGTCCATCAGCTCAAGGGGGTCACGCACCTCGCGGTCCATTTTATTGACGAATGTAATAATTGGCGTGTTACGCGCACGGCACACCTCGATCAAACGCAAGGTTTGCGGCTCTACACCGTTGGCGGCGTCAATTACCATCAAGGCCGCGTCTACGGCAGTCAACACCCGATAAGTGTCTTCAGAAAAATCCTGGTGGCCCGGGGTATCGAGCAAATTAATCACTTGGTCGCGGTATTCCATCTGCATCACCGAACTGGCCACAGAAATACCACGCTGCTTTTCAATTTCCATCCAGTCCGACGTGGCATGGCGACTCGCCTTGCGAGCCTTAACGCTTCCAGCGATTTGAATGGCGCCCGCGAACAGCAAGAGCTTCTCGGTCAGGGTGGTTTTACCGGCATCGGGGTGGGAAATAATTGCAAACGTTCGGCGACGCTTGACTTCAGATTCAATCGACACAGCAGCCCTTTGGCTCAAAAGCGGTGATTTTACACGCCCGGTGGCTTAAATTCACCCTCTTTAATTGTCATATCGATACATAAACGACCAACCTGATAAAAACCCTGTTGCGGACATCCCGTATTGCTCATTTTGTGTATAAATAAGACATTAGCCAGGTGTATTTGCACACTCGATTCGTTCAATTAGAGAACGATAATAATCACAAAGCCCAATACCCAATGGGCACAGTTTCATCAAATCATAGGGGATACCAATGAAAGCAATTCTGGCAAAATCCGCCGTTGCAATCAGCCTGGCCGCGTTGGCCATGGGTGCAGCTTACGCAGACAAATCCAAATGGCCCAAAAGCTTTACCGTAGGTACAGCTTCTCAGGGCGGTACGTATTACGCATATGGCGCTGGCTGGGCAAACCTGGTTGCAGAAACTGTGGGCATTACCGGCGGCGCGGAAGTTACTGGCGGCCCCACTCAAAACCTGGCTTTGGTACACACAGGTAAACTTGCCTTTGGCATGACCACCATGGGCCCAGCGCGCGAGGCACTGGACGGCAAAAGCCCCCTGGCCCCCGGCCTGAAGATGAACAAGGTATGCGCCATGTTCCCCATGTACCAAACCCCGTTCTCGGTCACCGTGCTGTCCTCCAGTGGAATCAAATCCATTAAGGAGATTCCACCTGGCTCCAAAATCGGTTTTGGCCCTGCAGGTTCTACCTCTGACACCTACTTCCCGAAAATGCTGGAAACCCTGGGCGTGAAATTTGAACGCCGCAACGGTGGCTGGAGCGATTTGGGCGGGCAATTGCAAGATGGCCTGATCGATGTGGTGGCATTTGCAGCCGGTGTACCCATTCCTGCCGTGACCCAGCTTGAGGTGCAGACCGAGATCAATATTCTGGAATTTACAGAAGCTGAACAGAAAAAGATCATGGACACCTACCCCGTGTCGGCATTCCCGATCAAGGCCAGCACTTACAAAACCTTGAAGAAAGATGCACGTGCGGTATCCATGTGGAACTACGCCATTGCCAACTGCGACCTGCCAGAAAGCTTTGTATACGAAGCGACAAAGGCGGTGCTGGACAACAACGAGAAAATGTTGACCATCCACAAAGGTGCCCGCACCACATTGGCCGAGAACTGGGACAAGAACACATTCATCCCATTCCACCCCGGTGCCGTGAAGTATTACGAAGAAAAAGGCATCAAGATTCCAGCGAATCTTAAGTTGAAATAAAAAGCAAACAGCCTTGACGGCTGAATCGGGAAGCGCTGGACTCAACTCAAGAGTTCAGCGCTTTTCTTAAACCTCAATTCTCAATTTTTTTGAATCGGTCAAATCATGTCCAAATCCACCAGCATATCCAGCCATGCCGAAGAGGAACACCTCATCGCGCAAGGCGTCGATGACGAACCAATGGCAAGCAATCAACGCAAATTTGTGCAAAAAACAGCGCTGTTTGTCTCGATCATTTCTGCGGCTTATGCGTTTTGGCATGTGTTTACCCTTAACATCGCGCCGGTGGAAACCTGGGCTTTTCGCATTCTGCACGTTTCAGGCGCGCTGATTATTGGTTTCATCGCCTATTCATCTGCGAACATTGACCAGCCGCAACGTGGCAATCAAATGCTGATCAAGGCCTTGGCTGTATTACTAGCCTTACCCGCCCTTTACTCGCTTTACATTGTGTTTGACATGAACCAGATCATTGCCAATGGTGAAATGATCGCACCCGAGATGGAAGTGAACCAGTTTGGCATTCCCCTGGCCATCGCAGGGCTGGGTGCTATCGTGGCCTCATGGTTTCTACGCCCGGAAGGCCATCGCTTCAACTGGCTGGATGCAACGCTGGTTCTGGCAACAATAGCGAGCACAGCCTATTTGATGGTGCACCTGGACGGCACTGCGCTGCGCATGCGTGCGGGCACGCCTTTCGCCTCACCCGGCAATGCCTGGGCAGCCATGGTAGGTCTTGCCCTGATTCTGGAACTGACGCGTCGCGTGGCCGGAAGCGCCTTGGTGATCATTTCAGTTATTTTCGTGCTCTATTCATTCGTTGGGCCTTACCTGCCCGGCTTTTTGACACACGACGGCTTTGATTTCAGCCGCTTCTTTTCCTACATCTACACCGATGCGGGAGTGTTGGGTGCAACCACGGCAGTGTCTTCCACCTACATTATTTTGTTCATTGTGTTCGCTGCGTTTCTGCAGGCTTCCAAAGTGGGCGACTACTTTGTCAATTTTGCATTTGCTGCCGCAGGAAGAGCCCGTGGAGGCCCTGCCAAAGTGGCAGTTTTCGCGTCTGGCCTGATGGGCATGATCAACGGCACGAGCGCCGGCAACGTAGTGGCCACGGGTTCGCTGACCATTCCACTCATGAAAAAAGTAGGCTACAACGGAAAAACTGCTGGCGCCATTGAAGCCGCAGCCTCTACTGGCGGGCAAATCATGCCGCCCATCATGGGCGCTGGTGCCTTCATCATGGCGGAAATCACGGGCATTCCCTACTCGGAAATCGCGATCGCGGCAGTGATCCCGGCCGTGTTGTACTTCCTCTCGACTTACCTGATGGTTGACTTTGAAGCAGCCAAACTGGGCATGCGTGGCATGCGGTCCGACGAACTGCCTCAATTCTCCAAAATGGTGAAACAGGTCTACCTGTTTATTCCCATCATCATCCTGATCGTTGCTTTGTTCATGGGCTATTCAGTGATCAGGGCCGGCACATTGGCCACGGCTGCTGCTGCTGTAGTTAGCTGGCTCACGCCCTTTAAGATGGGTCCAAAAAGTATTTTCAAAGCCTTCGATCTTGCGGGGGTCATGTCGATTCAGATCATCACAGTGTGTGCCTGTGCAGGCATTATCGTGGGTGTGATCGCCTTGACGGGTGTGGGCGCCAGGTTCTCCTCCATTCTTCTGGACATTGCTGAAAACTCGCAACTGATCGCCCTGTTCTTTGCGATGTGTATTGCAATCTTGCTGGGCATGGGAATGCCAACCACGGCAGCCTATGCAGTGGCTGCTTCGGTGGTTGCGCCTGGCCTGATTCAACTGGGAATTCAGCCACTGGTGGCCCACTTCTTCGTGTTCTACTTTGCAGTAATCTCGGCAATCACGCCACCTGTGGCGCTGGCCTCGTATGCAGCCGCCGGCATTTCAGGCGCAAACCCCATGGCAACTTCGTTCACGTCCTTTAAAATCGGTTTGACGGCCTTTATCGTGCCTTTCATGTTCTTCTACAATGCGGCGTTGCTCATGGAAGGTGAATGGTTTGTGATTTTGCGTGCCTTTGTCACGGCGTGTATCGGCGTGTTTTTCCTGGCGTCCGCCATCCAAGGCTGGTTCTGGGGCGCACACTCGAACTGGGTAGTACGGGGCATTTTGCTTGTCGCAGCGCTTTGCATGATCGAAGGTGGTTTGTACACCGACATTGGCGGTGCTGTACTGGCTATCGTTGCCATCATTCTTAATAAATTCTTTAAAGGAAAACCCGCGCCAGAACCCATGGTTCAAACTCGCGGAATGGATTAAAAACGTAACACCCTGAGGCACCTACACTCTTTTTTAGTGTAGAGCCTCAGGTTCAAACCCTTTCATTGCTAAAGCGATTTCCCTATAGTGCGAAGTGTCACGAAATTTGACTACCCGCTACCCAAGGAGATCTCACGATGTACGCATTTGAAAAAACAGCTGAACTGCTGACCAAAACCAATACCGAACTGAAGAACCAGCACCAAGTTGCTGCCAAGGCATTGAACAGCCTGGTACAAGCACAATTTGGCCTGTTGTCACAAGGTTTGGGTAACGCATTCACTGCTGCTGAAAAGCTGCCTTTGGCTGACAAGTCAGTGGTTGTCAATGCACGCACCGAGATCAAGCAAGGCTTGGAAAAAGTTGTTGGTGTTAGCCAGGTGTACACACAAAAAGGCGTTGAGCTGTTCGAACAGCAATTGCCAGTTGTGATCGACAAAGGTTTTTCATACGCAGCTTTGGCTTTGTCGCAAGCCGAGTCTTTGACTGAAAACGCAATCACCATGGGTGTAAGCGCCTTGGAACAAGCCAAGAAAAACGAAACTTTGAAGCCTGCCATTGAACAAGCCGAGCAAATCGCTTCTCAGTTGTTCGAGAAAATTGGTGTGAAAGGTGAAACTGGCGCGACGAAAACTGCCAAGAAGCCCGCCGCCAAGAAAGCTGCTGCACCACGCGCCAAGCGCGCTGCTGCTACACCCAAGGCCTCGGTCTGAAAAGACATTGCCCAGCTTGAGCTGTGCTTTGACTAAACAAAAAACCCTCGAACTCTCGAGGGTTTTTTTATGGTGACAATGAATTGTTCAGTGCGTTGTCAGAGCAACCAAAGAATCAGGCCGTAGCACACACTGGCACCGAGTACACCGACAAACCACTCTCGTTTGGCTTCCAGTTCACCCAGCATGGTCACATCAAAGCGCTTGTTTGCGAAATCGTCCATGGTAATACTCCCGGTGCATAATGCACATGTGTGTTGATGACTCTATTTAAGAGCAAAAACACAAGTGCGTCTTTCCCACAAAGGGGGCCACCTTATCCGACTACCCCCAAGAGGTAAATACAATGACAATTAGTTCGGCCACCGCCTTTGCCATACTGTCCGCAGGGTTCTTCCTTTTGGTTGGACTTTTCAGTGGATTGTGGAAATTTTTGCAGATGTGGAAAAGCGCTGAAGGTTTGGCACACCCATACGTAGACATCGCCCACCGGGCCAGTCTGCTTTACGGCTTTGCGTGCATCACTTTGGCCGTGTTGGCACATTTCAGTGTCTTCAATCCAGACAACAATCTTTACGCGGCAATAATCGTAATTGCTTTTTTTGTGCTGGCCGTTACCGGCTACCTGATACAGGCTGCACTCAAAGGACCCGACAACCAACTGCGACAACCCCACAAACTTGGAAAACACCCCATGCCCCGGGCGGGCCTGGCTGTATTCATGGTGGCCTTGGTATTTGCGGAAATTGGTGGGACGCTCTACTTGTTTGCTGGTGCGCTACAGAACCCTTTGCTGCAATTCTGGTCTTAAAGAGCAAACCATGCTTACCCGGGGATACCTCACAATGTCTAACCAGTTCACTCGCCGTTTACTGCTTGCCACGCTGACCATGCTGACCATGGCGGCGTGTAGCACAACCAGTCCTGCAAATTCCACTGGTCAGTACCAGGCCAAAGCCAACTGGACCAGTTCATTTTTGAGCCAAGTCTTTGGCGGCCAAACAATGCCCGATGGCGTTAACAATTGGGCGTGTCGCCCCACGAATGATCAAAACCCGGTGGTGCTGATACACGGTACTTTTTCTTCCAGCATGTATTCATTCGGCGCTTTGGGCCCCGCACTGGCCAATCAAAACCTGTGTGTGTATTCGATCGATTATGGTGCAGCCGAACCCAGCGACTGGTTCAAAGGCGTAGGCGCAGTTGATGAATCGGGGCAACGGATCGCTGATTTCATCAAGTTCGTAAAATCAGCCACAAAGCACGACAAGGTGACCTTGGTGGGTCACTCTCAGGGCGGGCTGATTGGCTTTTATTATTTGAAGAAATTACAAGGTGCTGATCATGTTGATCGTTTTGTCGCTTTGGCACCCAGTGTCAATGGCACATCGATTGCAAAAACACCCAACCGTGATTTGGTGGAGTATTGCCTGGCTTGCGCGGACCAACATCCCCGCTCGGCATTGTTGCGTGATTTAAAAGATGGGCCCATTACAATGCCTGGTGTGCAGTACAGCGTGCTGGTCACCAAAAATGACAAGGTCGTGGTACCTGTTGAAAATCAGTTTGTGAAAGAGCCCGGCGTCCAAAACATTTATATTCAAGACTTGCTCCCGGGTAAAAGCGTGTCACACAGCGGCATGTTGTACGACACTGAAACTCTCGATTTGATTGTCAAGCTGGTTCAAGGAAAGCCGGTACAAACCGCCTCAAACTAGCACCGTGTACTCCCGGGTTGCAGTGTCGAAACGATACAAGGGATCGCTCACCACCGCTTGATCAATGCCCTCTTTCTTCAGTTGTACTTTTTGATATTTGAAGGTGCCGGTGGTTTCCACACTTTGAAGTAAGCGCACATACTGCGGCACTGCATACCCGGGAAGTTGGCTAGTCAAATGCTTTGCCAAGGCTTTTAAGTCCAGCTCAACACCCGGTTTTACCGCCACAGCTGCCATGCCAGCCCGGCCATCAACGCCTTCCAGCTTGACGCCATATACCACTGCATGCTCCAGAAATGACAATTTGGCCAACACACCCTCAACTTCCGAGGTCGCTACATTCTCACCCTTCCAGCGGAATGTGTCGCCCAAACGGTCTACAAACTGAATGTGTTGCCACCCTTGCCTGCGCACCAAGTCGCCTGAATTGAACCAGCAATCACCTTGTTTAAACACATTGCGCAGCAGTTTTCCTTCGTTGGCTTTCGGGTCGGTGTACCCATCAAAGGGGCGCAGATCGGTCACTTCACTGATCAGCAAACCCACTTCGCCACGCGCAACTTTTTTGCAGAACCCGCGTGCATTTCGTACCACCTGCTCGGAATCCGCATCGCAGGCGATCACTTCAAATGGCATTGGACAAAAACCCACGGTTTCCTTCAACCCAAAGGCATTCATAAAACCCAGGTTGGATTCGCTTGCTCCGTAAAACTCGAAAATTTGATGAATACCAAACCGGTTCTCAAAGTCATCCCATATTTCCGGACGCAAGCCATTGCCCAATATCAAGCGAATTTCATGGTTTTGATCATCCATGGTGGGTGCTTGATTCAACAGATAACGCAGCAATTCCCCGATATAACAGAACGCAGTGGCGTTGTAATGGGCGATCCGTTTCCAGAATTGACTGGCACTGAATTTTTCGTCCAGCGCAAAGCAGGCCCCCGAGGCCAACACAATACCAAGCGACACGGTAAGCGCATTGTTGTGATACAGCGGCAGACAACAATAAAACACATCATTCGCAGTTAAACGCACAGCCGTACTCATTCCCGAGGCAGCTTGCAACCAACGGTAGTGACTCATCACCGACGCTTTGGGTAAACCGGTAGTGCCTGAAGTAAAGATATAAAAACAGGGCCAGTTCGCTGTAATTTGAGCAGTTTGTGCCAGGTTGTGGGAAGGCTGCGTATACCAGGCACTGCGAAAATCACTTACCCGCAAAAGGCTACTGTCAGTTTGCAGCGAGAGCAATTCGATGCCTTTGAGCAGCGTGGTGTCCTCAGATTCCAGTTCTTTAAGAATATCCAGCCCACGATCGCAGGCCAAAATTATTTTGGGCTTCACCAACTTCAAACTGTGCGCCTGCACAGCACCTTGCTGATTGATATTCAACAGCGCGGCAACAGCCCCCAACTTGGCACAGGCAATTACTGCAAGCAAAGTTTCAGGCCGATTGGCCGACAGCAACCCGACCGTGTCACCGGCCTTGACTCCCATCGAAAGCAGCCCGCGCGCCATTTGATTACACATTGAGTTGGCTTGTCCGTAGGTCCAACATTGCTCGTCACTTTTCAGGAATGAAGATTTCGCATGCTTGCGCGCAGTTTCCTGAAACAGAAGGCCTAGTGAGCGGCGTGAATGCGGCCGGAGAAATGCCAAACTGGCCAACGAAGGTAAAATATGGGGAACGTCAGGCAGAAAACCCAAGGCACCTTTGGCAATGTCAATTGCGGATACTGTTTTGCCTTGAACTGTCATTTTGTGCGGCCTCCGGGCGCTGTCTCATGTTTTTTTATACAGAAAAAGATACACTCTTTGGGTCAACGAAATTCGCTTACACACCGTTTTTATCAATGTCATCAGGCTGCCCAGTTAAGTATTCTTCCATGCCCATAGCCAAAGTACGCTCGAAAACTGTTCTTTGCCTGCTTGCGCTTGCCATGGCACTGCCATTTCATGTGGCCAATGCCAAAAATTTTATCGGTTACACGGGCAAAGGCTGGAACAACGACTTTGGGGTACTGCGTGGGCAATGCGATGCCAAGCTGGTTCAAAACGAGGCACTCAAGGGTGCCCTGACCGAGCAAATGGCCTACGTTGAATCCACCGACGCCTTCAAGACAATCTTCACTGAAACCGAATTGGTTGATGCATTTGCGGTTGACTCCCATTGCTTCGGACACACCATGGAGTTGGTTCCCTCGGGGCAAGCTGTGCGCTGGCTCAACCCAGTGAATGGCGTTGGGGTGTATTTGTCGCCCGGTGCAAAGTCTGACACTTGCCGCACTTACTTGGGCGTCACGATTGTGAATGGTGAAAAAACCAAATTCCGGGGTGAAGTGTGCTCACCCAGCAAAGGGACCTGGCAAATTCAGCAGTAACCGCCCACCAGGCTCAGGCATATACAGCACGGCGTAAACGCTGCAAGGTATCGACCTGCCCTACCAAAACCAACAACAACTTGGCGCGGGTCATGGCCACAAACAGCTTCCTGAAATCCGCCTCGTTGAAGTCAACAAAAGCCAATTCAGTCACTACAACAGCCTGTGCAGCCTGCCCTTTAAAACGATAAACCGATTCTGCATGTACATTGCCTTCGGTAAACACCTGGCTGCCATTGTCATCGTACCGACCCGTGAAATGCCGCAAGCTGTGCGGCCCAAGACTGGCTTGCGCCAATACCTTTGACTTCTCGTGACCGCGCATGCTGAGCACCGCAATTTTGTCGCGAGTAAAACCATGTCGCAAGCAGGCAGTAATCGCCTTGGCGGTCTGACTTAACAAGGACTCATCGCTGTCATACTCAAAAAACTCAAGTGGCAAACCTTCCAGGGGGCATGCCGCTTCAATGTCCAATGGTAGCGGCGACTCAAACCTGAATTCATGTTGAACAAGTTGCAAAGCCTGTACCACGCGTTTGGGGTTGCGGTAATTCATGGGCGTGTGCAGGCTAACCCAAGCTGGCAAACTGACCGCCGGCTTGGCATACAGATTTTGAATGGGGTCCTCCAGCCACAACCAGCGTGTACCGGAATGCGCGCAACGCTGAAGCACAGGCAACCAGCTTTGGTCGAAATCCTGCCCCTCGTCCACCACAATTGAATCAAACACCCAACGTTTGTCCAAAGGGGTGGCCAGCACTTGTTCTGCCAAACGGCCAAACACGCCGGGCGAGGCGTAGTCCACTTCCTGCCCTGCATCTCGCAGCATGCGGTCGCACAGGGCATGAAAATTAAACACCACAGCACCCATCAAACCTGCTTCACGAACCTGCTGCGCCATGTGCGAAGAAAGCGGGCGGTTGTAACACACATACAAAGTTCGCGCTTTCAAGACATGGTTGCGTTGCAATTCACTGAAGGCCAATTGCGACTTTCCGCTGCCCGCAGTGCCCGTTACACGCAAACGAAAAGGCTCGAAACTCAGCCTTGAAACCCATTGTTCCAAGCCATGTGACAAGCGCGTGACCAAGGTTTCAGCGGCTTGTGACAATGCCCCCACTTCAGGAACCAGATTCAGTTCATTGCACAAAAAGGAATGAATCGCTTTGGGATTGGAGTGGCTGCTGAACAGGTCAGCCGTGATATCGATGGTTTGAATCAGTGCGGCCAACTCATCTTTGTGACGTGCGTCTACAATACGCTCGGCATTCACAGTCAGCCCGCTGGCATCTGACACGGTGAAATCCGGGCAATAAAAAACAGGCTCAACCCGAAGGGTGCCCTGGTGTTGTTGACTGAATTTTTGCTTGAGTAAAGCCCCTTGCTCGGCCAAAGCGTTGAACACGTCTTGGCGCTGCTCACCCAATTGCTTCACCACCCGGCCCTGGTCCAGCTTCATCAAACCGGTTTTCATCAAAATGCTGTAAACAATGCCGCTTGGGCCAAGTATCAAAAACTGGATACGGCCAGTGACCGTGAGCCCGTGCTCGATTCGTGACCAGTGTATGCCGTGATAAATGGTGTAGTTGTCGGGCAACTGCGCTTGCAATTGCAGCAAAACATCGCGCTCACGGGCTTGGGCGCCGTCTAGTGCAAGCTCGCTGGTGTCCGATGGATAAACCTTGGCGGGCACGCCTTACACCTCTTTGAACTGTTGTTTCAGTGTGGTGCCAGAGTAACGATCAACCCCAGCCTGAATGCGAAAACCCAGCATGATTTTGCCAGTGGTGCAATACACCTGCTCCCGCAGCCACTCAATGACTTCCTTTCCCTCGGAAAAGCCAACCGCCTCGAATTCCCAAACACGGTCATCCGCATTCCAGCGAAAACCCTTGGACTTTAGAAAATCTTTCTTCTCAAATGGTGCCTTCAGTGCAGCGATTTGGTAAATCGATTCATTGGCGCTGTCGAACAGCACCTGAAAAGGCATGCGTTGTGAAGTCTTCAGGGGCTGTGCCAATACATGAATCAAGGCATTGCAATCTTCAACGGCGCGGTGTGCGCCGTGAAAGTAGCCGCAATCGGACAGCAAATGCTCTAGCTTACGAGCTGAATAATTTTCCTGTGTCCACGGCAATTCACGAAATGTGCAGGCCCAGATTGATTTCTCAAGCCAGGGAAAGCGGCGCAGCATAAAAGGTTTGTCGAATGCGGCGTTGTGTGCCACAAACAATGCAGCGTCATTGCACAAGGCTTTCAAGGCCGCTTCATCGAAATGCTGGTCTTTCACCATGTCATTGGTAATGCCATGAATGGCCGAATTTTCAGGAGTGATCGGTACTTTAGGCTGCTCGAGCCCGCCGTAACTACCCAGCACCGCGCCAATTGCTCCGGTGTCCTGGTCCACCTCGATCAGCAAGGCACCCACTTCAATTACCTCACAAGTCGCAAAATCAAGACCCGTGGTTTCGGTGTCGACCACCAACACTTTCACAGGGCTGCTGATCTGCCCACCGAAACTGTCGCGCATTTGTATACGGCGCAGCACTTTGTAGTTGCCGCTGCTTTCCAGCCATTGGGCCACCGTTTCCGGGTCTATATTGCCCATGCTGTTGTTCAAGTCATCGTTATTCAAACGCTTTGTCCTATGGTTGAGTGTGTTGCAGGTGAGCCTGCTGTCGGCTTACTTTGACATGCCAACCTTTTTTCACCACCCGAATGCCGCCTTTGTTGATCCGCAACTGGCGGGCCAATTCCTGCAATTTCAGCTTGCCGCAGCGCACTCCTTGCCCCAACAGCCAATGCCGAAGGGTATTCAATTGGTTTGTTTCATCCAGTTCCCGCCACGGATTCAATAGCAATGTTCCTGAAGCGGAAACCACTTGCGGCGCGTAAGCCTCGGTATTGGAGTCTTCTTCTGAATAGTGTGCCTGAAAAAATTCGGCCAGTTGCAACAAGGCCTTCGGGCTTTGAGGAAAGTGTTCTTCAAGACTGGGCAACAATTCGTGACGCACCCAATTGCGGCGCAGTGTGGTGTCATCATTACTGGGGTCTTCGATGTGTTGCAAGTGATTCAACCGTGCGTACTCCAGCAGGCTGGCCTTGCTACAGTTGAGCAAAGGGCGGCACAACAGCAATTGGGGATGCAGGTGTCGATCCACCCCCACCGGGCCCACAACCCGCATGGCACCCACGCCCCGCAAACCAGACCCCCGCAGCAATTGCAGCAGCACAGTTTCAAGTTGATCATCCCGGAGGTGGGCACACAGCAATACCGTGTGTTGATTGGTTTTCATCCAGTTGAAAATTGCCCGATAACGCACCACACGGGCCTGGCCTTCAAGGCCCAAATCACCCGGCTCTACGTCGACCCTCAACGCTGTAAACGGTACACCCCACTGTTCGCACTGACTTTTGCAATGTGCTTCCCAAGAATCAGCCTGTTGCTGAATTTGATGGTTCACGTGCACAGCGTGCAGCGACAAGCCCATGCTGTGCAAAGCGTGTAGCAACACGGTGGAATCGACACCACCAGAATAAGCCACTACAAAACTGGCGGGTGTCGGTGTGTGGCGTTTGAGGTCGCTTAAAAAGGCTTCAAGCGACGGCCTCAATTACTTGCTCACCTTGAAGTGACCATAACTCATCAAGCGGTCATGGCGAGCATCCAACAAAGTTTTGGGCTTGTAGGTCACCAACATATTCAAGGCAGCCTTGATGGCGGTTTTCAAATTGTTGGCTGTTTGCGCGTGGTCGCGGTGCGCGCCACCAAAACTTTCTTTGACAATTTCCTGAATCAAGCCCAAATCGCGCAGGCGTTTTGCCGTAATACCCAACGCTTCTGCTGCATCGGAGGCCCGTTCTGCACTGCGCCACAAAATCGAGGCGCAACCTTCGGGAGAAATAACGGAATAGGTGGCGTTTTCCATCATGATGACATGGTCGGCAACGGCCAATGCCAGCGCCCCGCCCGAACCACCTTCACCAATAATTGCGCTGACAATGGGCAGCTGAATTTGTGCCATCTCGATCAGGTTACGACCAATTGCCTCGGATTGTCCGCGTTCTTCAGCATCAATGCCGGGGTAGGCCCCGGGCGTGTCAACCAAAGTCACAATGGGAATACCGAATTTTTCAGCGGTTTTCATCAAACGCAGCGCCTTGCGATAGCCCTCGGGGCGTGGCATGCCAAAGTTGCGCAGGGTACGCTCTTTCACATCACGGCCCTTTTGATGACCAATCACCATCACGCTTTCACCATCCAGCCGGGCCAAGCCCCCCACAATCGAAGGGTCGTCGGCAAAATGGCGGTCGCCATGCAGTTCATGAAAATCAGTGAACGCGTTGGCAATGTAATCCAGCGTGTAAGGGCGCTGCGGATGCCTTGCCACTTGCGAGACCTGCCAAGGGGTAAGTTTGCTGTAAAGCTCTTTGGTCAACACATCGCTTTTGCCTTCCAGGCGTCGAATTTCCTCTGACAAATCAACGGCTGAGCCATCTTGAACCAGGCGCAGCTCCTCGATTTTGCCTTTCAATTCGGCAATGGGCGCTTCAAAATCTAGAAATGTTTGCTTCATGAGGTTCTCTTAATAGTCCACCACAGCTGGATCCAGACTGCGCCACAAATACCACGCTGCCACGGTCCGCCAAGGTTTTAATTTTTCCCCGAATTGTAGTGCTTCTTTCGGTCCGATGGGTTCACCTTCGAAAAATTGGCGCGAGATACCGCGCTGCACACCAATGTCATCCACAGGCCATACATCGGGCCTGCGCAAACAGAACATCAAAAACATCTGCGCCGTCCAGCGCCCTACTCCCTTGATTTCACACAGGTGGCTGGTACAGGTTTCATCGTCCATCCTGTCAAGTAATTCCAGTTTTAACCGCCCCTGCTGTTCGAATTCGCTCAAAGCCCGGGAATAAGCAATTTTTTGGCGGGAAAGGCCTGTGGCCTTCAAAGTGTCATCCGCCAAGGCGAGCAAAGAATGGCTGGTGATTTGACCATTCAAGGCACCAACCACCCGGGCCCACACCGCATCTGCTGCTTTCACCGAAATTTGTTGACCCACCAACGAGCGCAACATGGTTTCATAAGGCGCACCGCGGGACCGCAATGCCCGGTCGGAATGCCGATTGACCAAGTCAGCCCACACAGGGCTTTGCAGGGTCAACGCCATGCACGCCTCCTGCCAGTAGGCAGGCGCATCAGGGTCGTGATTCAGCCTCAGGCTCGCCGCCATTCAGTGGCACCGCCCCGTTTGTCTTCCAGCACGACACCCAAATCAAGCAACTGCTGGCGAATGGCGTCTGCTTTTGCAAAATCTCGATCCGTCTTGGCCTGGGTGCGGGCGTCAATCAGCGCTTGAATCGCTGTCTCGTCGAACGTACCTGCCTGTTCGCCCACCTCCGCTTTCTGGAAGGCCTCGG
Organism: Limnobacter sp.; assembly: GCF_043511195.1. Lineage (NCBI taxonomy): Bacteria > Pseudomonadati > Pseudomonadota > Betaproteobacteria > Burkholderiales > Burkholderiaceae > Limnobacter > Limnobacter sp. The sequence goes on from NZ_CP121330.1 coordinate 2,589,888, forward strand.
AGGTTCGACCCAACAAGCCCAACACCTGTGCCAACGCTTTCAATCGCTCGGCCAGTGTCTGATCGGCGCTGCGATTCACTTCATGGGCCATTTCAAACAACACAGAAATCGCACTGGGTGTGTTCATGTCGTCATTCATCGCCTCGGCAAAGCGGGATTCGAAGTCCCTACTCCAGTCAATGGTGGTTGCGGCTTGCACATCGCCCACGGCTGTGTACAAACGGCCCAAGGCTGCCTTCGCGTCTTGAACATGACCTTCGGAATAAGTCAGTTGACTGCGATACTGGGCACGAAGAATAAAAAACCGCACCACCTCGGCATCGTAGACTTTCAAAATGTCGCGAATCGTGAAGAAGTTATTCAACGATTTCGACATTTTTTCCGATTGCCCATTGGTTTCTACCCGCACAAAACCGTTGTGCATCCAATACTGGGCAAAGCTTTCACCGGTCGCACCCACACTTTGGGCAATTTCGTTTTCATGGTGGGGAAACTGCAGATCTGCTCCACCGCCATGAATATCGAACGTATTGCCCAGCAACTTGCAACTCATGGCTGAACATTCAATGTGCCAACCCGGGCGACCTACGCCAAAATCAGATTCCCATTTGGCATCCACAGGCTCATCGGTTTTGGCGCTTTTCCACAGAACAAAGTCAAGTGGATCATTTTTGCTGCCAGAGACGCCCACGCGTTCGCCAGCACGCAACTCATCCAGGCTTTTGCCAGAAAGACGACCGTAGTCTGGAAATGCGCGAACGGCGAAGTTCACATCACCGGAATCATCCCGATACGCCAGTCTTTTGCTCATCAGCGTTTGGATCATTTCCTGCATTTCGGCCACATACTCTGTGGCACGCGGCTCATGATCAGGCCGTTCAATGCCCAATGCATCAGCATCCTCGTGCATGGCTGCGATAAAGCGATCTGTCAACGAACGAATACTTTCACCGTTCTCAACAGCACGGCGAATGATCTTGTCATCAATGTCAGTGATATTACGCACATAGGTAACCGGGTACCCCGAGGCGCGCAACCAACGCTTGAGCAAATCGAACACCACCATGACGCGGGCATGGCCCAGGTGACAGAGGTCATAGACTGTCATGCCACACACATACATCCGGACGTTCTGTGGATCAAGCGGTGAAAAAGCCTGCTTTTTCCTTAGAATTGAATTGTAAATTTGGAGAGACGATTTCATTGGACTCGGATAAAAAGCGGACTCAGCCTGTCAAAACGGTACAATCTGACACAGTAGCACTCAGGAAACCTAGTTCAGAAGCCAACCCGCTCTAGGGCTTGCTACAATAGCGGTCGAGTATATCATTACGCATGATCGAGTTTTTCCCAACCAATCACATGAACGGGTAACCCCGCAAAGGCGCAACCGAATGCAGGCTAAAAAAACAATCACGTCGTCAATCAGTGGCAAATTCAAAAAAAGCAAATATGCGCTGCTGATCGCCCTCATGGGCTTGGCGTTTGCCGGTGGCCCCGGCTATGCCGACGAGGCGGATGAAGTATCCAAATTAATTCAGAACAGTCAGTTCGAACAGGCGCAAGCCCGTGCTGACGCTTACCTGGCCAATCGTCCCAACGATGCACAAATGCGTTTCCTGAAAGGTTTGATCCTGACAGAGCGGAACAAGACCGCCGAAGCGATCACTGTGTTTACCAAGTTGACCGAGGACTTTCCCGAGTTGCCCGAACCCTACAACAACCTGGCAGTGTTGTACGCGGGGCGCGGCGAATACGAAAAAGCCCGTGAATCGCTTGAAATGGCCATTCGCACCCATCCAAGCTATGCAACTGCCCATGAAAACCTGGGCGACGTGTATGCCAAATTGGCGAGTCAGTCCTACGACAAAGCCCTTCAACTGGATGGTCGCAATTCAACCGCTCAAACCAAACTGTCACTGGTGCGCAACCTGATTGCAGGCAAACCAGAAACAGTGGCTGTGGCCGCTGCACCTGCTGCAGCACCAGCCAGCAAACCCGCACCAGCCAAAACTGCACCCGCAGTAGTACCCACACCGCCCGTGGTTGCTGCCGCACCACCCACTGTTGAAGTGGCACCAAGCAAACCTGCCCCGGCAGCAGCGCCAGCAATCACTGCCAGCAAACCAGCCGAGACAAAACCAAATACGATCGGCATGGACAGCCAGGTACTTGCAGCTGTTGAAGCATGGGCCAAAGCCTGGACGGATCAAGACATGGCCGGTTATCTGGGCGCGTACAGCCAGGATTTCGACACACCCGGCAAAATGAACCGTGCCAATTGGGAAAAAATGCGCGAACAACGCATTGTTGGTAAGGAAACCATTCGCGTGGTTGTTGAAAACCCCTTAATCACAATCACTGGCAATGAGGCTGTGGTGAAGTTCAAGCAGAGTTATTTCTCCAACCGCCTGAACAATGTGTCCGCGAAAACATTGACCATGAAACAAGAAGGCGGCACCTGGAAAATTACCAGCGAGAGGGTGGGCGGTTAAATGTGGTTAAGCAATAAGCTTCGAAGAATGTCCAAAGGGTTGCGATTTGCCGCACCCCTGTTGTTTTGGGCATTCACCGCAGCCCCCACTTTTGTTCAATCAGGCTCTGAAGAGTCGTTTGACCTCGCCGCCTACAGTAGCGCCGAACCCAAAAAAGGCTCGCTGGCCAGCAAGCTGTTTGAGTCAGCCAGCTACCAGCCCGTAATCGACACTGCCGTAGAGGAAATTTACCTCGCCTTGAGCAAGCACGAGCTAAACAAGGCGCTGAAATTAACAGATCGACTGCTTGCTGAATTTCCCAATTTTTATCTTGGCCACATGCTCAAAGGCGATATTTTGTCATTGAAGGCTGGGCGTCCCTTAACGCAAATCGGCGACATGCTCGATGTTCCCAAGGGAAAACAGGAAGAACTCACTGAGTTGCGAGACGAGGCCATAGCACGATTCAAAGCAGTTAAAGATCGCCCCCAACGCGACTTGCTGCCTGCCGAACTGGTTGAACTGAATGACGATCAACGTTACGTGATTTTGGTAGACACCACTCGCTCACGGCTTTTTCTTTATGAAAACGCATTTCCCCAGCCACGCTTGGTGACTGACTTTTACGTGTCCCAAGGAAAAATGGGGGCGGTGAAGGTGCGCGAGGGTGACAAACGCACACCCATTGGCGTGTACACAATTACCGAATTACTGCCCAAAGAAAAACTGACTGATTTCTACGGGCCCATTGCCTTGCCCATCGATTATCCAAATGCTTGGGACAAACGGCTAGGTAAAACCGGCTATGGTATTTGGCTGCACGGCATGCCCAAACACTATGTGAGTCGCCCCCCCAAGGCCAGCGATGGCTGTGTGGTGCTGGCAAACCAGGACTTGCTTGCCTTGAAAAAATTTGTCGACATTGGCAGCACGCAAGTTGTCATCAGCGAGAGACTTGACTTCGTGCCCGTGGATGTGTGGCAAAGTCACCGCAAAGCTGCCTTGCGCATGGTGGACACCTGGAAAAAGGACTTAGAAAAAGGCTTTTCCAAAGGAATTTATCATTACGCAAGCGATGTGAAAATAGACGGCCAGGGTTTGATTGAGTGGCAGAAAAATCAGCAAATCGGCAACAAGTCGTTTGGAAAAATTTCCATCGACGACCTCACGGTCATGCGATACCCCAGCGACAAAGACATGATGCTGGTGTCCTTCAAACAAGAGGACAAATTGTCGGGTGAAATCCGCAAGCAACAATACTGGATGAAAGTCGGCACACGCTGGCAAATTGTGCAAGAAGATACTTCAAAACTGTAAAGGACAAGGCTGTGACTCTAGGCAAACGTGTTTTTCTCAAGTGGTCGATGTTCTCGGCGATTGCTGTTAGCATCGGTAATTCTTCAATCTCCTCTGCGTTTGCAAAAGCGAAAAAACAAACCATGGTTAAACTTAAAACAAATTTTGGCGACATTACAATCGCCCTGGACGCTGAAAAAGCCCCCGCTACCGTGGCCAACTTTCTGGAATATGCAAAAAGTGGCTTCTACACCAACACCATTTTCCACCGTGTCATCGGCGGCTTCATGGTTCAAGGCGGCGGCTTTGAACCCGGCATGAAACAGAAGCCCACCAAAGACCCCGTGAAGAATGAGGCCGACAACGGCTTGAAAAACGAGAAGTACACCATTGCGATGGCGCGTACCAACGACCCGCACTCTGCGACTGCCCAGTTTTTCATCAACATGGAAAACAATGAGTTTTTGAACTTCAAAAGCCCTACCCCTCAAGGCTGGGGCTATTGCGTATTCGGCAAAGTGACCGAGGGCAAAGACATTGTCGACAAAATTGTGGCGGTCAAAACCGGCTCTAAAGGTTTTCACCAAGACGTACCGCTGGAAGATGTGATTATTCAGGGCGTCGAAGTACTGTAAAGCTACCCAATAAAAAAAGCCCTTGTTCAAGGGCTTTTTTAATGACCTTATAATCAGGTAACAAGTTGATAGAAATTCCTCAACAAGGTGCTGCATTCTTTGCCTCCGACCTGCACTTGTCAGAACACACCCCCAAAACACTGGACGCCTTCGAGAATTGGCTGGTTAGCGTATCCCAGGAAAACACACTTGTCTTTTTGCTCGGCGACCTGTTCGAGGTTTGGTACGGCGACGACTACAGCGACAGCACCAGCGAGCGCGTTATCAAGGCTGTTCAAAGCGCAAAATCTACCGGCGCGACACTGTATTTCATGCATGGCAACCGTGATTTTCTTCTGGGCGATCAATTCGCCGAAGCAGCGGGGCTCGAGATTCTTCCCGATCCCGAATTTTTGCAGATCAATCACCAAGTCGTATTGATTACGCATGGCGATCAGCTTTGCACAGATGACAAGGCCTATCAAAAGTTCAGGCTTCAAAGCCGTGACGACAAGTGGCAAAAAAACTTTCTGGCACTACCCCTCGAACAACGTCTTGAAATGGCCAAGGCCATTCGCAGCGAAAGCAAATTACACAAGGCCAACAGTGCCATGAGTATTATGGACGCCAATCTGCACGCTGTGGCTGAGTCATTCAAGGGCAATTGGCCCGATGGCTACTACGTGGGAAAAAGCGATGTCATATTGCATGGCCACACCCACCGCTGTGCCATACACGGCACGCTCGATAGCCAGGCACCCCTGGTACCCGAAAGCACTCAAGGACAACTGCAAAAGGGTCAGCGAATCGTTTTGCCCGACTGGAACTTCGATGAACCAGAAAAAAACCGCCCAAAGGGCGGTTTCTTGAAATTACTCAGCACCGGGGAATTCAGCCTGAATCTGTTCAATTAATTGTCCACCAGTTTATTCAAGGCTTTCAGTTCTTCGCAGTCCACGGAATCGCCGCAATCTGGCTCTGCTTTGCCTTTGCTCAGTTGCTTTTCAAGTTGTTCGATTCGCTGCTGCTGAGCGATGGCCTGATCAATCAAACCATGCATCGCCTTGATCAGTGGGTCATCTCCGTTTTTAGACACACCATAGGCCAAAAACTCTTCCTTGGTTTTCGCCGCACCTGTCAACACTTCGTCAGGCGTTCGTTCAGCCGCTTTCAGAATCATTCGGGCGGGATTGCCCACCGCGGTGGCTCCTGCCGGTACTGGCTTCGTGACCACAGCGTTCGAGCCTATCTTGGCGCCCTCACCCACCACAAAGGGACCCAGCACCTGCGCACCTGCGCCCACGACCACGCCTTTTTCCAGCGTGGGGTGGCGCTTGCCCTTGGCCAGTGAAGTACCGCCCAACGTAACCCCTTGGTAAATGGTGACGTCATCATGAATTTCAGCAGTTTCACCAATGACCACGCCCATGCCATGGTCGATGAATACGCGCCTGCCAATATTGGCACCTGGATGAATTTCAATACCAGTAAAAAATCGACCCAAATGAGACAAAAACCGCGCGAGCGTGGTGAAACCAGCCGCCCATGCATTGTGGGCCAGGCGATGCCAAATCAAGGCATGCAAACCGGGGTAGCACAGGAACACTTCCAAACGCCCTCGGGCCGCCGGGTCTTTCCTCAAAATCGTGTCAATGTCTTCTTGTAGTCGAATCCACATGCGCGGAAAACCTTGGATCAATTGTTATTGGTACGTATACACTGGTCGCCGCAGTGTATCACGGCTGAATCAAGGCTTCTTGCGCTCGAATTCATGCGGATAAAGGCGATCGTCTACCACTCGGATCACATCTGAAAAAAACCCGCGCAGCATATCCACTTCCTCTTGTTCCAAAGGGTTTTGGCCAACATTCTGGCCAAACGCTGAACTACTTTTTTCGGCTTGTCCGGGTTGATGAAGTCCACCGCCTGCATTGCCTGTAAACAATGGGCTTGCAAATCAGCTACAGCCTTCACGGTGGCCAGTTTTTCGCCTTTTGCCAAAGTGCCAGCCAAGGAATCTTCTTCCAGATCAAACTGCCCGGCGGCCCATTCAGTGCGCAAGGCGTAAGCAACAATTTGCACCGCTTGTGACAGGTTGAGCGAGCTATATGCCGGATTGGCAGCAATCGTCACCTGTCGGTTACACACCAGCAACTCATCATTGCTCAAACCCGTGCGTTCAGCGCCAAATACAAAAGCAGCGCCTACTGCGCTTTCAGTTAATTTCAAGGCTTCCTGAGCCGCCTCTTGGGGGCTTTGTAAACGCGGGCCCAGGTCCCGCAAACGCGCTGACAAGGCAAATGCAACGCTTCGATCTGCCAAGGCATCGGGCAAAGTATTGAAAATTCGAGCCTTTTCAAGTACATCCGTGGCACCGCTGGCCAGCGAAATCGCCTCATCAGCGCTGCAAATGTCTGTCGTTTTGGGTTCAACGAGTCGCAAATCACTCAGGCCCATGGTTTTCATGGCACGCGCCACTGAACCAACATTGCCCGGATGGCTTGTTTTTACGAGAACAATTGAAATGGATTCGAGGGAAATGGCTGCGGTCATTTATAATGTCGGGTTAAACGTATTCAAATTGAAAGGAAAGGCCATGCATCCGATGTTGAACGTGGCGGTGAAAGCCGCTCGCGCTGCGGGAAAAATCATCAACCGAGCGGAGCTTGACCTCGATCAGGTAAAAATCGGAGTCAAAGGGCCCAACGATTTCGTCACCGAAACCGATCAGGCCGCTGAAAGCGCCATTATCGACGTGCTCAAGCAAGCCTTTCCCGATCACGCCATTCTAGCCGAGGAAAGCGGCGCCTCTGGCAAATCAGATTACGAGTGGGTGATCGATCCCATCGACGGCACGGCCAACTTCATTCATGGCTATCCACACTATGCCATCTCTATCGCACTTCGCGTCAATGGCAATGTGCAACAGGCCGTGGTGTACAACCCAGCCACGAACGATCTGTTCACCGCCTCCAAGGGCGAAGGTGCGTTCTTGAACAACCGTCGCATCCGGGTTTCCAAGCGCAGCAAACCTAACGAGTTTTTGGTGGGTTTTGCGTTCCCGAGCGGCCAGAATGAAGGCTCCCTTGGCGTAAAGCGTAAAATGCTGGCCCTGACTGAGAGCACCGCAGGTATTCGCAAATCAGGCTCAGCCGTTCTCGACCTGGCTTATGTGGCTTGCGGTCGCCTGGACGGCTACATGTGTTTTGGCCTGAAGCCATGGGACTTGGCAACAGGCGTGTTGCTTGTCTCCGAGGCAGGTGGTTTGATTACCGACCCACAAGGCAACGACACCTACATGGCAACTGGCGACGCAGTAGCCGGAAACCCCAAAGCACTTCAATACCTGCTGAGCTTCAAATAAAACAAACAGGGACCCAGTTGAGCAAACAAGCGAGTACAAACAACCAGGCCGCATCACAGGCGTTTGAAAGCCACACGCCGATGATGCAGCAGTACCTCACGCTGAAAGCCGAATACCCAGACAAGCTGCTGTTTTATCGCATGGGCGATTTTTACGAGCTGTTTTTTGACGATGCCCAACTGGCCGCACAATTACTCCGAATCACCCTGACTCATCGGGGTCAATCTGCCGGGCAGCCCATACCCATGGCTGGCGTACCATTTCACGCCGCAGACCAATACCTGGCCAAGCTGGTTGCCTTGGGGCATTCAGTGGCCATTTGCGAACAGGTGGGCACGCCAGGCCTGACCAAAGGCCCCATGGAGCGAAAGGTGGCGCGGGTGGTTACGCCAGGCACACTGACCGAATCAACCCTGCTGCCTGATCAAGAAAACAAAACCTTGCTTAGCCTGTATTCCGAAGATGGCAAGTATTGGGGTGTCGCCTGCCTGGCCTTGTCAGCTGGCTCCATTCGTTTGCTCGAATGTGATTCAGGCGCATTGGCTGCGCACATCAGCCGCTTCAACGCGGCCGAAGTGCTGGTGAACAACCGCAGCTGGGCGCAGCAAAGCCAAATTACGGGTAGCTTTGAGCGGCCCGCCTGGCACTTCGATGCCGGTTTTGCACAAACCCATTTGCAGTCGGTATTACAAGCTGCGAATCTCGAAAGCCTTGAACTACACAAAGCCAAGCTTGCTGGCCCCGCCATGGGTGCAGCTTTGCAATATGCCAAGGAAACTCACCTTAGCATCGATACCTTCAAGCACGTGTCCGATATTCAGGTTGAACACGAGCAAGACTTTCTGGTGCTTGACGAAGCCGCACGCCGCAATCTGGAATTGACTGAAACATTGAGGGGCGAGCCAGCCCCTACCCTGTTTTCACGGATCAACCGCACAGGCAGCGGCATGGGTGCGCGGCGCTTGCGCCAATGGTTGCTAGAACCCCTTCGCAGTATTGAATCCATTGAAGCACGACAAAACAAAATACAGCACCTGCTTGCCACTTTGGGCCAGGCGCCTGAACCGGCCTGTTTCGCACTGGTGAAAACCTTGCGCGCCATGGCAGACATTGAACGCATCAGCAGCCGTGTGGCCATGCAAACGGCCAAGCCTCGCGATTTGCTGGCGCTGCGGGAAAGCCTGCAAGCGCTGCCGCAAGTTGCTGAACTGATTGCAAACTTTGGCGACAATGAATTCAACACTGCACTGCAGGCATTGGAAGCACCCCCACAGTTGCTGGCAGAATTAATGCAGGCCTTGGCCGAAAATCCGCCTGTGCTGATTCGCGACGGCGGTGTAATCGCCGACGGCTATCATGCCGAGCTGGATGAATTACGCAATATTCAAACCGGCAGCGGGCAGTTTTTAATTGAGCTTGAAAAACAGGAACGCGAAGCCACTGGCATTGCCAACCTGAAAGTCGAGTTCAACCGCGTGCATGGTTTTTACATTGAGGTCAGCAGCGCGCAGGCCGAAAAGGTGCCCGCACACTACATTCGTCGGCAAACCATGAAAAATGCCGAGCGTTACATCACCGAAGAACTGAAAGTCTTTGAGGAAAAAGCATTGTCTGCAAAAGACAAAGCCCTGAACCTTGAAAAAGTAATTTACGAAAACCTGATGGTGTGGCTGGGCCAATTCACGCCGTTTTTGCAACGGTGTGCACGTGAACTGTCTGAACTCGATGCACTAGCTGCGTTGGCCATTGTGGCTTTCGAAGCCAACTGGGTGCGCCCGCAGTTGCTGCCCCATGCCTTGCTGAATATTCACCAGGGTCGCCACCCCGTGCTGGAAGTTCAGGTAGAACAATTCACACCGAACGACTGTGCATTACACCCAGGCAAACACATGGCGCTGATCACCGGTCCGAACATGGGCGGTAAAAGCACCTACATGCGCCAAACCGCGCTGATTGCGTTGCTTGCTCACATGGGCAGTTTCGTACCGGCAAGCAGTGCACAAATTGGGGTGCTTGACAGAATTTTTACACGAATCGGCGCATCCGATGACCTGGCTGGCGGCCGCTCCACCTTCATGGTGGAAATGACCGAAGCTGCCACCATTGTTCGCCAAGCCACGCCACACAGCTTGGTCATCATGGACGAAATTGGGCGTGGCACCTCCACTTTCGACGGTTTGTCACTGGCCTGGGAAATTGCCAAGCGCCTGGCCAACACCAACAAATGCTTAACACTGTTTGCCACGCATTATTTTGAAATCACAGCGCTGGGCAACGAGCTGGACAGCGTATTCAATGTTCATTTGTCTGCCACCGAGCACCAAGGCAAGTTGGTATTTTTGCACCGCATCGAGGCTGGCCCTGCAAGCCAAAGTTACGGCCTGCAAGTGGCCAAACTGGCAGGCTTGCCAGCCTTGGTGGTAAAAAATGCACAAAAGCGACTGGACCAACTGGAAGCTGAAAAACGCGCCATGACCACGCAAGTGGATTTGTTCGATCTGCCGGTTGAAACAGACACCGAAGCACCGGCCAGCGCGCAGCATGTGAACCTGATTCTCGAAAAGCTCAACGAGATCGACCCCGATGAGCTCAGCCCCCGAGAAGCACTGCAGTTGATTTTTCAGCTCAAGGGCCTTCATACATGAACTTGCGCCGCACGGTAAGCAAAACCTGTGCGGCTACTTTGCTGGTGGTCTTGTCCATTGCCACCCCATGGATATCGGCCAATTCACATACCGACAGTTTCAGCTTCGCACTCATCGGCGATCAGCCTTACAACAACTTTTTTGAGCCTGCAACCAGCCAGCTGATACAACAAATCGGGCGGGAACGCCATGTAAGCTGGATATTGCACATTGGCGACATCAAAGGCGGCAACGAGCCCTGCTCCGATGACTTGCTTGAACGCAGACTGGATCAACTACAACAAAGCGAAAAGCCCTTGGTGTATGTACCCGGCGACAACGAATGGACTGATTGCCACCGATCATCAAACGGAAATTTTGACACGCAGGAGCGCCTGGAATTTTTACGCAAACAAGCCTTCTCAAAACCTCGCACACTGGGCAAACAAGGCTTCCCGATTCGCCAGCAAATTAAGCACCCCTACCCTGAACACCTGATGTGGACTCAAGGTAGCACGCTGTTCCTGAGCTTGAATATCCCCGGCAGTAACAACGACCTGCTCAACCCAAAATCCAGAAATGCCAGCACAAAAAAAGTAAAACAATTATTCGAGGCACGTTCCCTGGCCATTGAATCCTGGCTTGCGGAAGCAGAACAACTGTTCGACAAGGCAGACCCACGCCTCACGGAAACCGTGATCGCCATTCAAGGCAATCCAATTGATGGATCAGGCGGTGCAGGCAGCAATCCAGTCAAAAATGGATATGCCCGCTTTATGAAAAGCTTGGTGAAATACATCAACACCACCAAGCGCCCTGTGCTGTTGGCGCACGGCGACACACACAGGTTTAAATGGGACAAACCCAGTCTTAAACGATTTGGGGGAACACCCGAAACAGATGCACTGTTCTATCGGGTCGAAGGCTGGGGCCATCCGTTCATGAACGCATGGGTACAGGTCACGGTAACACCCGGCACCAAGATGCCTTTTGAGGCCAGCAGTATTTCGCTACCCGCCCCAGAAGTCAGCAATTAGTTCAACTTGCCTGCACCCGGATTGGGCGCCACGCTGAACAACGATTGGGCTGCTGCGCCTTGCGCCTTTTCTTCCTCGTTGGCTGCGCGAATGTCCAGCACTTTCAAGTGATATCGCAGAGCCATGCCAGCAAACGGGTGATTGCCGTCCAGTACCACCTTGCCCTCGGCAATGTCAGTCACTGTCCAAACCCGGCCAAAACCCGTGTTTTCCTCGGTGGCCTGCTCGTCTGGCTCGTTCTCGTCGTCAACAGGCACTTCTTCCAGTTGCATGCCGATTTCCAATTCTTCGCCAAACATTTCAATGTCCTCAACCCGCATCAGCTCCGGATCAAAGTCACCAAATGCATCCTCGGGCTCTAGCTGAGCAAACACTTCATCGCCAACAGCCTTGCCGAGTACAGCCTCTTGGAGTTTCGGAAATACTTCATTCTCGCTGCCCTGCAGGTAAATGATCGGCTCGCCACCATGTTCCTGAATCAGTTCACCCTGCGCATCACGCAGCTCAAAATCAAGGGTAACCACCGTGCCGTGCTCAACAATCATCGTACATAACTCCAGAAATCAGCGCCCGAACAGTGGGCAGTCTTTTAAGGTGGCCTATGATACCCGTAATCGATAAATCACCCAAATAAAGCTCCCGCAGATGATCAAACCCCTCACCCAAATCGCCAATCTGACCACCGAACAGTTCATGACCGAACACTGGCACGTCAAACCATTCCTTTTTCGTCAAGCGTTCCCAAATTTTGAACCCCTTTGCGATCTGGACACCATCGCCGAGATGGCCTCGGATGAAGACATTGAAAGTCGCTTGATTCAATATGGAAAAAACGGCTGGACACTCGAGCAAGGGCCGTTTGACGAGCTTCCACCCATGAAGAAAAAGGCATGGACCGTGCTAATCCAGGGCATCGACCATCACCTGCCCGAGGCCTACGATCTGCTACAACTGTTTCGCTTTATTCCCGATGCGCGCCTTGATGACATCATGCTCAGCCTGGCCAGCGACGGCGGCGGCGTGGGCCCACATTACGACTCCTATGATGTATTTTTGCTTCAAATGCATGGCAAAAGGCGCTGGAAGATCGGTCCGCTTTTAAACAAGGAACTCGAAGAAGGCGTACCTTTGAAAATACTGAAGGAGTTCGAGCCGACAGAGGAATTTGTGCTCGAACCTGGTGACATGCTTTACCTGCCGCCCAATTATGGTCACGATGGGATCGCAGAGGGCACCTGCTCGACACTAAGCATTGGATTCAGAGCACCCACCCAAGCGGAGGTTCTAAGCGGTATTTTGCGCGACATGGCCGATCAAATTGAACAAGATCCTGGCATGACTCAAAAATTGTTTTCTGACCCAGCGCGAGGGCTACAGAAAAACCCCGCAGAAATTCCTGACGACATGCTGAATTTCGGTTTTAATTTGATTCAGCAGTTTTCAGCGCAATCGCCTCAAATACAGCGCAGCATGGGGATTTTGCTGACCGAACCCAAGCCTCATGTGTATTTTGTAAACAACACAGACGATCAAGATATACCGGAAATAATTAGTGTACTTGGCGTGCGCGGCATTGCATTAAGCATGAAAACTAAAATGTTGTTCAAAGATGAGGTTTTCTATATCAATGGCGACGCTGTCAACCCGACCAGTGCCCTTACCGTTAAACAGCTGCAAAAGCTCGCAAACCAGCGTGAAATGGAGCCAACCGACGCCGCAGAAGCATTAAAAAACCCTGAATTTCAGTATTTTTTAATTGGTTTTGCAAAAGCCGGTTGGGTAGAAACCCTAATATGATTAATTTCATTTAGAATTTGAAACGACTCGGCAAAGTCAATAGAATTTTGCTTCGAAAATAAGGTCGAAACAATGACTTGAATTTGACGGGCTATTCGTTAGAATTTGCAGAGTTTTCCGCTTGAGTGCTTGAACACCCGGCAGGAAAATGGGTGATTCTGGGTTCTCTTGTGAGCCTATTTGCTCTAAAAAAGGCGCTTGAATCGGCGCCTAGTTCGTGACCCCAAAAGGAATAAACATGAAAAACTCAATTTTGATCGCATCTTTGTTTGCAGTTGCTTTGGCCGCTTGTGGCAAGAAAGAAGAAGCAGCTCCTGTTGAACCAGCAGCGCCTGCAGTAACTGAGCAAGCTCCTGCAGCTACTGAGCCAGCAGCTACTGAGCCAGCAGCAATGGAACCAGCAGCAACTGAGCCAGCCGCTACTGAGCCAGCAGCTGCCCCAGCTGAAGAAGAAAAGAAGTAAATTCAATTCGCTTGTAAAAGCGATTGAAAACAAAAGCCCCAGGTGAAAACCATGGGGCTTTTTTGTTGGTTCAGCTGAAAACAATCAAGCGGCTATTTGCCTTGAATCAAGACTGGTCCAACCAAAACCCTCCGCCTGGCAGGCAATGTCAAACGCAATTCCCCGTGGGGTCAGTACCTCGGCCCACATTTGTTGAACCACATTGGGACAATTCGTGGTTTGGCTTAAATGAGCAGCCACCACAAACTGCAAACTGCCCGAATCAAGCCTTCTGAGAATGTCGCAAGCCACCTGATTACTCAGGTGCCCATAATCGCCGCCTACCCTTTTTTTCAAGCTTGGCGGATAAGGCGAATTGGACAGCATTTCAGGGCAGTGATTGGATTCGAGAATCAGGGCATGCGCCCGGTTCAACATGCTCACCAAATGCGGCGTAGCGCTGCCACAGTCGGTCAGAATGCCAGTGACAAACCCCGACTTCGATTCAATCAGCATTTGAATCGGTTCAGCAGCATCGTGAGGCACGGGAAATGGGTGCAAAGTCAGGCTTTTCACGCTAAACGGGGAATGACTGTCAATTAACACCACCCGCCCCGATTGCAGATAATCCTCGTCGGTCAGTTTGGATCTCAACGCGGCACGCCAGGTACCGTGCGTCAAATACACGGGGGTGCCAAATTTTCGACTGAACTTGAACACCCCACCAATGTGATCACCATGCTCGTGGGTGACCACAATGGCGTCTACATCCCCGGGCGCAAGTCCAACGCGCTCAAGGCGCCCCACGGTTTCCTTGACAGCAAAACCGCAGTCCACCATCAGGCGTGTGGGGGCATCAGTCAGCCTGCATTCAAACAGCCAACTGTTGCCCTCACTACCACTGCCCAGACTCGCAAAGCGCACACCAATTACCGGAGTTTACCGGCCAGCTTGGTTGCCGCTTCTTCGGAAATTGCAGCATCAACAGCCGCACCACGCTCGGAAGTAAACTTGACCGAGGTTGATTTGTTACCTTCAGGCGCAACAACCACCTGGAAGCGTTGATCTGCTTTCAGGGTGTTGTCATTGGATGCACCACCGAAAAGTTTTCCGAAGAAACCGGTTTTCTCGCCTTCCGCCGAGGCCGAATCAGGAATGTACTTCACGTAGTACACACCATTGGAGCGATCACGGTCTTCGACGATAAAGCCGGCACGATCAAGACCGAAGCCCACGCGTCGCCATGCCAACGGAAAATCCTCAGCCAATATGATCGACGTTCCTTCAGGTTTCTTCTGCACGGAAATCAACTCTTGGGTGACTGGGCGACCTGCCGCTGCTGCAGCCTTTTCATCGCCTGTCAGCTTGGCCATCAAGCGGTTCAGCATTTCGGCTTCAAGTTCGGGATCAGAAGGACGACTCATCCACACCAGGCTGGACTGAGACTGATCAGTGTAGTTTTCTTCCATACCACGGTGGGTCACGAAAATTTCAACACCCCCTGCAATGGGCTCAACACGGGTACGGTAACGGTCACGGGTATTGCTGGAGTAAATACCATCAAACACAGTACCGATAACCTTGCGAATTCCATCCAAGGGAATGTTTGCCCGGTTTTCAGCCCAGTTGGTTTCCATTAAACCAATTTTGGGATCATCCACTGCCAACTCAAATCCTGTGTCTTTCCAGAATTCACGCAACTTGGGCCACAGTTGTTCCGGAGGCATTTTCACCTCCAGGGAACGCAAATTGCCCACGCGCTTGATTTTTACATCTTCAGAAGCCACCAGTATGGGTTCAGTCTGCGCTTGTGGACGTGCTGCTGCGGGACGAGTACCGCCGCCGCTGTAGAAAGACGATGCCGACACAGAACCTGAACCAGACTCACCGGGAATCAGGAATTGCTCATCAGCCGACTGAGCAGTCAAATCGGGCGGCACTTCAAGGCCCTGCTCCCGCTTTTCAGCGGTGCGGTATGCCGTTTTCTGTCCTTCCACAGCCTCTTTGTAGGAGGCGCAGCCTGCCGCAGTGGATACAGCCGCTACGATCAGCAACAGTTTGAAAGAGGTTGTCTTGTTCAATTCCATTTGTTTCACAGCCTTAAGTCGTCTTTAGTCGATCAACCGGTGCGCACGCAAGGCGGCGTCCACGGTTTGGTGAAAATTGGATTCCAGTCGAGTCAGTGGCAAGCGCACACCCGGTGCCATTTTGCCCATTTTACTCAATGCGTATTTCACGGGAATTGGGTTGGCCTGTACAAACATGGCCTGGTGCAAATCCAGCAAACTCAAATTCAATGCGTGTGCAGTTTTCGAATCGCCTGCAATGGCAGCAACACACAGTTCATGCATCAACTTGGGGGCCACGTTGGCAGTCACCGAAATGTTGCCTTTCCCGCCCATGAGCATCAAATTCACGGCGGTGGGATCATCTCCGCTATACACCGCAAAATCGGGCGCTGTATCGCGGATCAGCCACGCGCCACGCTCAAGGTCGCCAGTGGCTTCCTTGATGCCCACAATACCATCGACCTGGCTTAGCCGTACAACCGTAGAATGCGCCATATCGGCCACCGTGCGCCCTGGCACGTTGTACAGAATAACTGGCAGATTTACAGCCTCGGCCACCTTGCGCATGTGCAGGTAAATGCCTTCCTGGGTGGGTTTGTTGTAGTAAGGCACCACCTGCAAGCTGGCAGCGGCGCCCACCTTGCGTGCAAATTCAGTAAGCTCGATTGCCTCGGTGGTTGAATTGCCGCCGGTACCCGCAATAATGGGTATGCGGCCAGCAGCCTGCTCCACAGCAACGCGGATCAGCTCGCCATGCTCTTCAACGTCCACAGTAGGCGATTCGCCAGTGGTTCCTACCGCTACGATCGAGTCGGTACCTTGTTCAATGTGCCAATCAATGAGCTGACGGTAACTGTCATAGTCCAGCGACCCGTCTTCAAACATCGGCGAAACAATCGCGACAATGCTGCCAGTGATCATTTAGTCCCTTTGAGTGAGTGTTATTGTTCCAGATTGTATCTCAGACCAAGCACCTGTAATGCCCATGGCCCGTTGAATCATTGCAGGGCTTGGAATGCTTCGCAGCCCCTGTTCAAAACGCATTACATTCAATGAAGACATACGGGAAAGTAATTCGCCCGGTTGCAGCAAAAACTGCGGGCTGCGTGGCGAACCGAATTGCGCATTGCCATCCATGAAGGTTTCATAAACCAGCACTGCATTCTGAGACTTCAGGTTAGCCAAAAGGTTCGCAAAATGTGGGCGATGCAGGTAGTTGGTGACCACGATCAAGTCGTATTGCTGCCCGGCCAAAGGCCAATCAGCCTGCTCCAGATCCATGGCCTCAAACTGTACATTGACGGGCCAAATGGTGTCTGGCGTATTTTTGTCAACAGCATGCACCGTGTAACCAAGAGAAGCCAAATACAGAGCGTGGCGACCACCGCCGCAAGCAAGGTCAAGTGCCCTTAAACCCGGCTTGACAGCACCCGAGGCATGCAGGCTTTCCACACAAAGGCGAACCCATGGTGAAGGCGCCATGGCAGGGTTGGCATGGTGTTCAGTCATCTCAGGAATAATCCAGACCCATGTGCTTGCGCACGTCTTTCATGGTGTCGTTGGCCATGGCACGCGCACGCTCACAACCTTCGCTGATTATTTTGCGCACCAGTGTCGGGTTCGCCGTGTACATGGCTGCACGCTCGCGCATGGGAGCCAATTCATCGGTGATCGCTTGAATAATCGGTTCTTTGCATTGAATGCAGCCAATTCCCGCCGATTTACACCCCTCTTGTACCCACTGCTTGGTGCTGGCATCGGAATACACTTCATGCAGCGGCCACACGGGACATTTCGAGGGGTCACCGGGATCCGTGCGGCGCACCCGAGCGGGATCGGTGGGCATTTTCCGCACTTTTTGAGAAATGTTTTCGGGTGTTTCACGCAGGGCCAAGGTGTTTTGGTAGCTCTTGGACATCTTAAAACCGTCCAGGCCCGGCATTTTGCTGGCTTCAGTCAGCAAAGCCTTGGGCTCCAGTAAAATCGGCTTGCGGCCAATTTCGGCACCTTTCGCATTCAGCAACTTTTCCTTGCTGTAAAAGTGGTTGAAGCGCCGCGCGATTTCACGTGTTAATTCAATGTGCGGCACCTGGTCCTCGCCCACCGGCACCTGCGTTGCTCGGTAAATAAGAATATCGGCTGACTGCAACAGCGGGTAGCCCAGAAAGCCATAGGTGCCCAAGTCTTTGTCGCTGAGCTTTTCCTGTTGGTCTTTGTAAGTGGGTACGCGTTCAAGCCAGCTCAACGGCGTGTTCATCGAGAGCAGCAAATGCAACTCGGCATGCTCGGGCACCTTCGATTGAACAAACAAGGTGGCTTTCTCGGGATCTACGCCCGCAGCAAGCCAGTCAACAACCATGTCCCACACGTTTTCCTTGATCACTTCAGGGGTTTCGTAGTGCGTGGTCAGCGCATGCCAATCGGCCACAAAAAACAGGCAGGGAAACTCATTTTGCAGTTTCACCCAGTTTTTCAGCACGCCATGATAATGGCCAAGGTGTAACAAACCGGTTGGGCGCATGCCCGACAATACGCGTTCAGCAAACATGGTGGCTTAAAAATTAAACAAAAGGGTTAGCACGTTCAACCCGACACTAACAACGGGCTGAATGAACATGGGCAAGATACCCAGCATCAAGAGTGCAATGAGCACGATCATGCCATAGGGCTCGGTGCGGCTGAAACTATAGGCTGCAGAACTGGGCAGGAAGCTGAACAGAATTCGACCACCATCCAGCGGCAAAATGGGTAACAGGTTCAAAGCCGCCAACACCAGGTTCACCACGATACCGGCCTTGGCCATTTCAGCGAAAAATGGTTCGTTCAAACCGGTAACAATTTGTAATTTCAGACTGAGCGCCCACATCAGGGCCATGATGAAATTTGCACCTGGACCGGCAAATGCCACGAAACGAATGTCTTTTTTCGGATTGCGCAAATTCCCGAAATTCACGGGTACGGGCTTGGCCCAGCCAAAGAGAAAAGCGCCAACTCCCATTAAGCTCGAAGACACCAAAATTGCGATTGGCACCAGAATTGTGCCCACAGGGTCAATGTGCTTGATCGGGTTTAACGTAATTCGACCCGCGTACATCGCAGTGTTGTCGCCATACATTCTTGCTACATAACCATGCGCAGCCTCATGCAAGGTAATGGCAAACAACACCGGCAGTGCATACACCGCAATCGTTTGAATGATGCTTGAATCCATTACAGCTCTTCCTGTTCTTCAATGTTGACTGGCTCGAGCGGGCCGGTTAAAGGCCCGGCACCCACACGCACTACCACCGGATCTTCGCCAGTCCAGTCGATCACTGTGGTCGGGAAAGCGCCACAATATTCGCCATCGTCCACAATCAAATCGACATCATTGCCCACAGCCTCTTGGGCTTCCCAGCCACTGCGTGCCGGCTCTTCCATTCCCGGAAGTTGCAAAGTCGTGGCAATCAACGCGCCTTCAATGTGTTCGAGCAAGCCCTGCACCACCGCGTGAGCAGGCACGCGCAAACCAATTGATTTTTTGGACGGATGCGAAACCCGCTTGGGCACTTCTTTGGTTGCTTCAAGAATGAAGGTGTAAGGCCCCGGAAAAACCGACTTCAACAGGCGGTATTGAACATTGTTCACTTTGGCGTAGCTACCCAGTTCACTCAAGTCTTTGCATAGCAAGGCCAAGTGCTGTTTCTCGGAAATACCTTTCAGCCTGCGCAAACGTTCTACTGCATTTTTATCATCGAGATGGCACACCAGGGCGTAGCAACTGTCCGTTGGAATGGCGGCAATGCCACCTGAATTGATCAGGTCAGCCGCCTGCTTGCACAAACGCGATTGCGGATTTTGGGGGTGAACGTTGAATAACTGCGCCAATGGGGATCCTGTTAGCTGAACAACTTGCCCCAATTATCCCAGATTGGCACGCAACCATCCGGCAGACGGGGCAATTCACCCAAATTAACCCTGGATTCAGTGGGACCATGAAAATCGGACCCACGCGACGCCTTCAAACCTGAGCGCACCGACTTGCGTGCATAGGTGGCGTACTGATCGGTGGTGTGGCTGCCCGTTACCACCTCTATGCCCTCCCCGCCCAGCTTCACAAACTGGGTAACCAGTTCGTCCATCTGCATGGGATTCAAATCGTAGCGCCCAGGGTGCGCAATCACGGCCTGGCCATTTGAATCGAGAATCCATTGCACCGCCTGTTTCAGGCTGGCCCATTCATGCGGCACGTAGCCGGGCTTACCGGGGGTCAAAAAGCGCTCGAACACTTCACGAATGTCTTTGCAAACGCCCCTTTCTACAAGACAACGCGCAAAATGTGTGCGGCTGATCAGGTTGGGATTACCCACGAACTTCAAGGCACCTTCGTACACGCCATCAATACCAACCTTTTCCAGTTGGCGCGACATTTCCATGGCACGTTCGGTGCGTCCATTTCGCACGCTGACCAAGCCATTCTCCAGGGGTGAATTCACGTAATCAACATTCAAACCCACAATGTGCAAGGTCACCGCAGACCAGGTCACCGAGATTTCAACACCAGGAATAAAAATCATGCCGTGTTCAGCGGCGGCTTTTGACGCTCGGGCCAAACCACCCACCTCATCGTGGTCGGTCAATGACCAAACTTGTACACCGTTGGCGGCTGCGCGTTCTGCCAACTCTTCTGGCGTCAACGTGCCATCCGATGTGGTGGAGTGGCAATGCAAATCCGCATTGATCAAATGCGGGTCGCTCCAATTGATTTGTGCTGCTTTACTCATACTTTTGCAATTGGCTTATTGGGCCGATTGCTCCAATTCAACTTGCATCAACCAGGCCAACTCTTCTTCAGAGAAACCAGCCTGGGCGCGAGCCTTGAAATTGAACGGCGATCGGGGCTGTGGTGCGGTGTATTCCCGCAGACAATATTCGAACGCTTCAATGGGATCGCGTAATTCATTGTTGCACACTTCATTGAACCAGCGGTTGCCAATGGCCACATGCCCAATTTCATCACGCAAAATAATGTCTAGCACTTTGGCGCTTTCCATGTCACCAGCTGCAGCCAGTTTCTCACGTATGGCAGGCGACACATCCAGCCCCCGTGCCTCCAGTAACCTGGGCACCAGTGCAAGTCGCGCCAGCAAACTTTCTTTGGTTTTTTCGGCCATTTGCCACAGGCCGTCGTGTGCAGGGTAGTCCCCATACGTCAATTCATACGCCGCAAGACGGTCGCACAACAACGAATGGTGAAGGGCCTCCTCTTTGGCCACCTTCAGCCAGTCCAGATAAAACTGTTCAGGCATGAAAGGAAAACGAACCAGCAAATCGAGCGCCAAGTTAATTGCATTGAATTCAATATGGGCCAGTGAGTGCAGCAACATGCCCCGCCCCACGGGTTGACTGACTTTTCGTGTGGGCACGCGCGCAGGGTGAACCAGCTCAGGCTTGTCTGGCCGCCCCACACGGGAGCAAAAGCTTGCTTGACTCCCAAGGGGCAAGCTCACATCAATTGCAAGAACAAGACGCACCTTCTCCAGGGAATCTTTACATTCCAAAGCCTGCAAGGCGGTCTGTCTTAAAGTTTGTTCAAGTTCACTGCCCATGAGCACACTGCATAAGGGATCGATCATGGTATTTTAAGGCAAACAAACCATGGCAACACCCCGACACAGGAGACAATTGTGGCCAAGTACAAAATCAACGGCGAAGCGCCCACCGTGCACTCCAGCGCCTATGTGGCTGAAATGGCCAGCATCATTGGCAAAGTGCAGCTCGATGAAAACACCTCGGTTTGGGATTTTGCGGCGATTCGCGGCGACAACGAACTAATCCACATCATGGAAGGCAGCAATGTGCAGGAAGGCGCGGTGCTGCACACCGACATCGGCTACCCCATGGTTGTGGGCAAAAATGTCACTGTAGGGCATCAGGCTTGCCTGCACGGCTGCACAGTGGGTGAAGGCAGTTTGATCGGTATTCGTTCAGTGGTGTTGAACGGTGCGAAGATCGGAAAAAACTGTATCATCGGCGCCGGCGCCCTGATCACCGAAGGCAAGGAAATTCCCGATCGCTCCCTGGTAGTAGGCTCGCCTGGAAAAGTGATCCGAACCTTGAACGACGATGAAGTGGCCCGCCTGATTGGCGCCGCCTTCTATGTACAAAAAGCCAAGTTGTTCAAAGAAACACTTGAAAGAATTGACGATTAATCTTAGCAGCCCCAATTAGTATCCATGACCGACACTCTACGTACCCTGATTTTTGATCAATCCAGTTGCCGCGCGCACTTGGTCCACCTTTCCAAGGCTTGGCAACAAGTGGTTCAAAACAACGACTACCCTAGGCCTGTTCAAAAAGTACTGGGTGAATTGGTCGCTGCCAGCACGATGTTGTCCGCATCCCTGAAGTTTGAGGGATCCTTGATTATTCAAATACAAGGCGACGGGCCAATTCGTTTATTGGTTGCTGAATGCAACAGCCGCTTGGGCTTGCGCGCCACTGTCAAGCTTGCTGAAGATGCTGAAATTCCTGAGAATGCCAGCTTCAAAGACTTGGTCAATGCAACAGGCAAAGGCATTTGCGCCATTATTCTGGATCCACGCAACCGCCTGCCGGGACAAGCCCCCTACCAAGGCATTGTGCCGCTTGCAGGCAGCACCGTGGCCGATTCTCTTGAAGCGTACATGCACAGCAGTGAACAGCTGGAAACCCGCCTGATTTTGAATTCGGACGCAACAACCGCAGCGGGTGTCATGCTTCAGCAAATGCCACAACACGGGGGCATTACTTCAAGCAAAGAATTTGATGCCGATGGCTGGGACCGCTTAAAAGCCTTGATTAACACACTGCAAACGGAAGAACACCTGACAATCGAAACCGACGAGTTGGCAAAGCGGCTTTTTTGGGAAGAAGACCCAGATGGTCTGGCAGAGCGCCAAGCGCACTTTGAATGCACCTGCTCACGCGAAAAAGTTGGGAAAATGTTGCTGACTCTGGGGCAGGCCGAGCTTGACGACGCCTTATCGGAAAACCCGACAGTGGAAATTCAATGTGATTTCTGCAATGCAAACTATTCTTTTACCCGAGACGATTGCAATGCATTGTTCACCGACGAGGCTCAAAACGACGGGGATCAGCCTCCCTTGCCGCCCACTCTGCATTAATTGGCAGGTTTTGCAGCTGCACCAGGCGGTGCGGCGGCAGGCTGTCCGCGGGGCTCAATCAACTGAATAAATACTTCGTCTTTTTTAATCATGCCGAAGTCGTTTCTGGCACGTTCTTCGATCGCCTCAACACCCTCACTCAAACTGCGCACATCGCCTTCAAGTTGTTGATTGCGCAAACGCAATGCTTCATTCACCTGTTTTTGCTGCTCAAGCTGGCCTTGCAGATCGCTAACGCGCAGCATCCCCCCTTTGCCGAACCACAAGGGGTATTGAAGCAAAATCAGCAAAGCAAAAAGGACGAGTGAGATCAGCCTGGGGTTCATATACAAGAAGGCCCCGCTGTGCGGGGCCACCTTTGATTAATACCGATTAATCCAGGTTGTAGAAGGCTGAACGGCCTGGGTAGTAGGCAATGTCACCCAAGTCTTCTTCAATACGCAACAGCTGGTTGTATTTTGCAACACGGTCCGAACGGCTCATTGAACCGGTCTTGATTTGCATTGCATTCGTACCCACAGCAATGTCGGCAATCGTGCTGTCTTCTGTCTCGCCCGAGCGATGTGAGATCACTGCGGTGTAACGCGCACGCTTGGCCATCTCGATGGCTGCAAAGGTTTCAGTCAATGTACCAATCTGATTGATCTTGATCAGAATGGAGTTTGCAATGTTCTTTTCAATGCCTTCGGCCAAAATCTTGGTGTTGGTTACAAACAGGTCGTCGCCCACCAACTGTACTTTGCGGCCCATGGTTTTTGACAAATAAGCCCAACCGTCCCAATCGTCCTCGGCCATGCCGTCTTCGATGGAAATGATTGGGTACTTGTTGCACCAGCTTTCCAACAGGTGCGCGAATTCCTGCGAACTCAGCTCCATGCCCTCACCAGCCAACTTGTACTTGCCGTCTTTGTAGAATTCAGAGGCAGCACAGTCCAGACCCAAAGCCACTTGCGTGCCAGGCTCAAAGCCTGCAGTTTCAATGGCCTGAATGATCATTTGAATGGCAGCCTCGTGATTGGCCACTGAAGGTGCAAAACCGCCCTCGTCGCCAACGGCAGTGGACATGCCCTTGTCGTGAATGATCTTTTTCAAGGCATGGAACACTTCAGCACCATAGCGAATGGCCTCACGGAAAGAAGGCGCACCCACTGGCAAAATCATGAACTCTTGCAAGTCAAGGTTGTTATTGGCGTGTGCACCACCGTTGATCACGTTCATCATGGGCACTGGCAGGCTCATGCCGCCCATGCCGCCAAAATAGCGATACAAAGGCAAGCCGGTTTCTTCGGCTGCTGCGCGGGCCACTGCCATGGACACTGCCAAAGTGGCATTGGCGCCCAAGCGTGATTTGTTCTCTGTACCGTCCAGATCGATCAGGTTTTGATCCAGAAACACTTGCTCTTGTGCATCGAGACCCAGAATTGCTTCAGAAATCTCTGTGTTGATGTTTTCAACCGCGCGCAATACACCCTTGCCCAAATAGCGGGACTTGTCGCCGTCGCGCAGTTCAACGGCTTCACGGGTACCTGTAGACGCACCAGAGGGCACGGCCGCACGGCCCATTGCACCACTTTCCAGCAGCACGTCACATTCCACGGTGGGATTGCCGCGAGAATCAATAACCTCACGACCAATCACGTCAACAATTGCGCTCATAGTTTCCTCTTGGATGGATTAAATTCTGTTTTGAATACTCGGCCTGTTTATTTCATCAGGTCTGTTTCGGCCAGTGGGCCAGACTTCACCAAACGGTCCAGTTCCTGCAAATTAGCCAACAAAGCTTTCATGCGGGGCAAAGGCCAGGCATTGGGGCCATCTGACATGGCCTTGGCCGGGTCAGGATGACTTTCCATGAACAAACCTGCCACACCCACTGCCACCGCCGCGCGGGCCAACACGGGTACGAATTCACGCTGACCACCGCTTGCTGTGCCCTGCCCACCTGGCAGCTGCACACTGTGTGTGGCATCAAATACGACTGGGCAATTTGTGTTGCGCATAATGGCCAGGCTTCGCATGTCTGAAACCAGGTTGTTGTACCCGAAGCTGACGCCGCGTTCACACACCATGATATTTTTGCCATCGCCGCCTGCCTCAATGGCAGCCGCGCGCGCCTTGTCCACTACATTGACCATGTCGCCGGGGGCCAGAAACTGCCCCTTCTTGATATTGACTGGTTTACCGCACGTGGCCACTGCTTCAATAAAATCGGTTTGGCGGCACAAAAACGCAGGGGTTTGCAACACATCCACCACGCTGGCTACTGCCGCAATTTCCTCAATGGCATGAACATCAGTCAACACGTTTACATTCAAGGCTTTCTTCACGTTGGCCAGAATATCCAACCCCTTGTCCATGCCCAAACCACGAAAGCTTTTGCCTGAACTGCGGTTGGCTTTGTCGTACGAGCTTTTGTAAATAAAAGGTACGCCCAACGACTCGCAGATTTCCTTGAGTTGACCCGCAGTGTCTATGGCCATTTGTTCACTTTCAATGACACATGGGCCCGCGATCAGGAAAAAAGGTTTGTCCAAACCCACTTCAAAATTGCATAGTTTCATGAGGTGTCCTCCTGTTGGGTCCAGCTTATAACGCTTTGGCTAATTTGTGTGCCAAACCGGCCTTCACGTACGCCAAAAACAAGGGGTGGCTGTCCCGTGGGGTGCTGGTGAACTCGGGGTGAAACTGCACACCAAAGAACCAGGGGTGATCAGGTAATTCCATGATCTCGGGCAAGTTCTCGGTGGGCGTACGGGCCGATATGCGCAGGCCAGCTTCTTCAAGCTGCGGCACAAAATTGTTGTTCACTTCATAGCGGTGGCGGTGGCGCTCGTTCACTTCGGGGCCGTAAATCGATTCAGCCAAAGTACCCGGCTTGATCGGGCAACGCTGCGAGCCCAGGCGCATGGTGCCGCCCAAATCGCTTTGATCACTGCGCAACTCAACCTTGCCAGTGCTGTCTTTCCACTCGGTGATCAGGGCCACAACCGGAGTTTCTGCCAGGCTGTCAAACTCAGTTGAATTGGCCTTGGGCAAACCTGCGCAATGGCGTGCAAATTCAATAACTGCCAATTGCATACCCAAACAAATACCCAAGTAAGGAACCTTGTTTTCACGGGCGTATTGAATGGCCTTGATTTTGCCTTCTGTGCCACGCTTGCCAAAACCGCCAGGCACAAGGATCGCGTCCAGTTTTTTCAAACTTTCGGTACCGTTGGTCTCAATTTCTTCTGAGTCAATGTAGTTGATGTTCACCTTGGTTCGCGTGTGCAAGCCAGCGTGATTCAGGGCTTCGATCAAAGACTTGTAGGATTCGGTCAAGTCAACGTACTTGCCCACCATACCAATGGTGATGTTTTGCTCAGGATTTTCCTGCGCGTACACAATTTCAGCCCATTTGGACAAATCGGCGCGAGGCACCTCAATGTTCAGTTTCTCGAGCACAATGTCATCGAGTTTCTGAGCTTCCAGCATGGCCGGGATTTTGTAAATTGTGTCGGCATCCCAAACAGAAATAACCGCTTCCAGTTGCACGTTCGAGAACATGGAAATCTTGGCGCGTTCATCATCGGGAATACGGCGATCCGCGCGGCACAATAGTGCGTCTGGGAATATACCGATTTCACGCAGTTTCTGAACACTGTGCTGAGTGGGCTTGGTTTTCAATTCGCCTGCAGAGGCAATGAATGGCACCAATGTAAGGTGCACAAAACACGCACTGTTGCGCCCCAAGCGCAAGCTCATTTGACGCACAGCTTCAAGGAACGGCAAAGACTCGATGTCACCCACGGTGCCACCAATTTCTACAATGGCCACATCGGTTTCACCACCCCAGGCCGCGCGCGCGCCTTTTTCAATGAAAGCTTGAATTTCATTGGTAATGTGGGGAATCACCTGAACCGTTTTGCCCAGGTACTCACCACGGCGCTCTTTGCGCAGCACAGATTCGTAAATCTGGCCTGTTGTGAAGTTGTTGGACTTTTTCATCTTGGTCGAGATGAAACGCTCGTAATGGCCCAAATCCAGGTCGGTTTCTGCGCCATCGTCGGTAACAAAAACTTCACCGTGCTGAATTGGACTCATGGTACCTGGATCAACATTGATGTAAGGATCGAGTTTGAGCATGGTGACTTTCAGGCCACGACTTTCGAGAATCGCGGCCAAAGATGCTGCGGCAATACCTTTGCCAAGGGACGAGACAACCCCGCCAGTAACGAATACATATTTGGTCATAGTGCCAGGCGGCGCTCTGTTCGGCGCTCAGTAGGGCGCACAATTGAGCGAATTGTGCGCTGTTTGAAAGCAGAATTATAACCTGAGCGCGCTTGGTCCATGCCAGTGATCTTAACTAAACTTCAGTTCACACCCTGTTTTTTCTTGGAGTTCTTCTCTAGATACGCCTGGCGCTATTTCCAGCACTTCGAGTCCATGCGCGGTGACGTCCATCACCGCCAAGTCCGTAATAATGCGGTTGACCACGCCTTTACCTGTCAATGGCAAGGTGCATTCAGGCAAAATCTTCAAATCAGTCGTGCCATCTTTCTTGCGAGCCACATGCTCCATCAATACGATTACACGCGACACACCCGCCACCAAGTCCATGGCACCGCCCATGCCTTTCACCAGTTTGCCGGGGATCATCCAATTGGCCAAATCGCCATTCTGACTGATCTGCATGGCCCCCAAAATAGCCAGATTGATATGCCCGCCGCGAATCATCGCAAACGACTCTGAACTTGAGAAGAAAGCTGACCCATTCAGAGTGGTCACGGTTTGCTTGCCTGCATTGATCAAATCGGCATCCACCTGCTCCTCGGTAGGAAATGGCCCAATGCCCAACAAACCATTTTCACTTTGCAACATCACATCCATGCCATCAGGAATGTGGTTACTGACCAAAGTGGGCAAACCGATGCCCAGATTCACATAAAAACCGTCTTGCAATTCGCGCGCAGCGCGTACTGCCATTTCATCGTGATTCCACGCCATTTTTTGTTCTCCTTATTGTGCCGGGGTCGCCAGTGTGCGTTTCTCAATCCGCTTTTCAGGATTGGCGTTCAATACAACACGCTGCACATAAATACCTGGGGTGTGAATAAAGTTGGGATCAAGCGCACCCACTTCCACAATTTCTTCCACTTCCACCACCGTAAATTTCGAGGCTGCCGCACACTCCGGATTGAAATTGCGCGCAGTGAGGCGATAAATCAGATTGCCAGAGGTATCCGCCTTCCAGGCCTTCACCAGCGAAATATCGGCTTTCAGGCTGTGCTCCAGCACATAGTTTTCGCCGTCGATCACCCGTGTCTCCTTGCCATCGGCAATCACGGTTCCAAAACCGGTTTTCGTGAAAAAAGCGGGAATACCGGCACCACCTGCGCGCAGTTTTTCGGCCAAGGTACCTTGTGGCGTGAATTCCAGTTCCAGTTCACCGCTGAGATACTGGCGCTCGAACTCTTTGTTCTCACCCACATACGACGAAATCATCTTGCGTACCTGCCTGGTTTCCAGCAATCGGCCCAAGCCAAAGCCATCCACACCCGCATTGTTCGAGATCACAGTCAAATCTTTTGCACCCGATGCACGAACTGCCTCAATTAAAGCCTCTGGAATGCCGCACAGGCCAAAACCACCCACGGCAAGCGTCATTCCGTCCTTGATCTTGTCCGCCAAAGCCTCTGTGGCACTGGCCGATACTTTATTCATCCCCATTTCTATTCCTCATGCTTTGAATTTGTGCCATTAGTTTAACTTCTTGGCGCACGCAATCTTCTTGCTGCATTGCACAAAAGCAAGTTTCTCAGACTAGAGATCAAAGTCAACTATTTTTTCCCGATATGCAATAAGCTTTCGGCTTAAAATCAAAGCTGCACCTCGCTGTAGCAATCGCGACAAATTTTAAGGAGACGCACCCAATGTCGGCTGTCGAAAGAGACATGATGGAATACGATGTATTGGTAGTTGGTGGAGGCCCTGCCGGCCTTTCAACTGCCATTCGCCTGAAACAAGTGGCCGCAGAAAAAGGCCAGGAAATCAATGTGTGCGTACTGGAGAAAGGCTCTGAGGTTGGCGCCCATATTTTGTCAGGCGCCGTGATGGACCCCCGCGCAATCACTGAACTTTTCCCTGACTGGAAAGAACGCGGCGCGCCACTGAACACAGAAGTCACTGAAGACCAGTTTTTGTTTTTAACTGAAACGTCCGCAAAAAAAGTACCCAATGCGCTTTTGCCCGAATGTTTCCAGAACCATGGCAACTATGTCATCAGCTTGGCCAACGTGGTCCGCTGGCTGGGTGAGCAAGCCGAAGCTTTGGGTGTTGAAGTATTTCCGGGCTTTGCAGGTGCAGAAATTCTGTACGACGAAAAAGGTGCCGTGAAAGGCGTACAAACCGGCGACATGGGCATTGGTAAGGATGGTGAGCATACCCACGCTTACCAGCCAGGCATGGAACTGCATGCCAAGTACACCGTGTTCGCCGAAGGCGTACGCGGCCACTTGGGCAAACGCGTCATCGAAAAATTCAACCTGAACGAAGGTCGCGACCCACAGGTATACGGCATCGGGCTAAAAGAACTGTGGGAAATTGATCCAGCCAAACACAAGCCAGGCTTGGTCATTCACTCTGGTGGCTGGCCGCTCGATTCAAGCACCTATGGCGGCTCATTCCTGTATCACCTGGAAAACAACCAGGTTGCAGTGGGCTTTGTGGTGGGCTTGGCCTACGAAAACCCCTACTTGTCGCCTTTTGAAGAATTCCAGCGCTACAAAACCCACCCCGAAATTCGCAAGTATTTTGAAGGTGGCAAACGCCTTTCCTACGGCGCTCGCGCAATTGCTGCAGGCGGCCTGATGAGCCTGCCGAAACTGGTATTCCCGGGTGGTGCCTTGGTGGGTTGCGATGCAGGCTTTCTGAATGCGTCCCGAATCAAGGGATCACATGCGGCCATCAAGAGCGGCATGCTGTGTGCCGAAGCGATTGCTGATGCCTTGGCTCAAGATCGTGCTGGCGACGAGCTCGAAGCCTATCCAAAAGCTTTCCACGACTCCTGGCTGTTCGACGAACTGTACCGCGCTCGCAACTTTAAACAATGGATGAGCAAAGGTTTGTACACCGGCACCATGATGGTGGGTATTGAACAAAAACTGTTCAATGGCAAGGTGCCCTGGACTTTGCACCACAAGCACGCAGACCATGAATGCCTGCGCCCTGCTTCTGAATTTCAGCCGATCAACTATCCAAAACCCGATGGGAAGATTACGTTTGATCGCTTGAGTTCGGTGTTCATCTCCAACACCAACCACGAAGAGAACCAGCCTGCACACCTGACATTGAGAAATGCAGAGGTACCGGTTGCAACCAACTTGACCACCTACGCAGGCCCCGAGCAGCGCTACTGCCCGGCAGGTGTGTATGAATATGTGAAAAAGGAAGATGGCAAAGACCAGTTGCAGATCAACGCACAAAACTGCGTACACTGCAAAACCTGTGACATCAAAGACCCCACACAAAATATTGTGTGGGTGACACCGGAAGGTGGTGGTGGACCCAATTACCCGAACATGTAAGCAAGTTCAAAACGCCGACTTTTCAGTCGGCGTTTTTTTTCAGGTTTTCAGATCGCTTGAGATTTCGTCTAATCGCTTTGAGTTTTCATTTGCATCGATCTCAAAGGTGTATTCGCCTTCAAGCAGATGAGTTACATAGGCGAATCGACCATTTACGGTCACCCCGTCGAGCGTCAATTCGTAATAGCACCCCGCAACCTTGCCGCACCCTTTTTCAAACAGGGCTCGACTGGTTTTTTCGTCAATCCAGTCCACTGAATATTTTTGATCGGCAATATACACCGTGACCGGTTTCCACTCTGTTTCACAGAAATTCTCGATCACCTGGGCGCCGGCAGACTTGTAAACCAGTTCACAATCGGTTTTGGCGAGAAATTGCAGTTTGCGAGTTGTTTCCGGTGAATTGGTACAAGCAACCAGCAGAACCGCACAGGAAGCGGCGAGAACAAGCAGCAAGCGTTTCATGGCATAGATTCCTGAAAGGACATTTACTTTGAACGCAAGAATGCCGTTGATGGAGTACACAGAACGTGCCGCAGCAAAGATCAGCCTTTGGGCGCACGCCACAAAAAGCGGTAAACGAAACCTGGAAAAGCGAACACCAGAAAGAGACATGCTGTTAACGCATAAAATTCCCAGCGTTGAGGAGTAACCTGACTCAGGCTTGCTTCAATGGCAAAGCCGATCAGACCCACGATAAAGTAACCGGCGATTACTTCGAGTACACGGGTCCAACCGCCTTTTTTAGTCACAGGCAAAACGCCCATGATGCGGTTGCTCACAAAAGGCAGGTTCGCAAACAGCAAGGCCAAGCCAAACAACAACCAATGCCCAATCGTCTGCGTCAAAACCTACCCCTTGAAAGTTCTAAAATATTCAGTTAACCAGCCAGCGTTTGCTGAATGGCTGTCATGCAATATGCCATCAACGGCGCGGGCAACAAACCCAGCGCGATCACAGCCAAACCGTTCAGGCCCAATACTGCGCGTGCATCGTTGCCCATCACGATTTCAGTTTCATCCGCAGGCGCTTCGAAATACATGGTTTTCACAATGCGAATGTAATAGAAAGCACCCACCAAACTGAACATGACGGCATAAACCGCCAACCACACCTGGCCGGTGGCCAACAAGGCTTTCAGAACCAACAATTTGGCAGCAAAGCCCACCATGGGTGGAATACCAGCCAAGGAGAACATCAACAACAGCATGATCAAAGCCAACCAAGGTGCGCGTTTGTTCAAGCCCTTCAAGTCGCTGATGTGTTCCACTTCAAAGCCTTTTCGTGACATCACCATGATCACACCGAAGGTACCCAGAGTGGTCAACACATAAGTAATGCTGTAGAACATGGCCGAAGAATAAGCCTGTGCCGCGTTACCGGTATCTTGCCCTGTTACGCCCGACAAGAAACCCAACAGCATGAAACCCATTTGTGCAATCGTTGAATAAGCCAGCATGCGCTTCAGGCTGGTTTGGGCAATGGCGGTCAGGTTACCAATGGCCAGCGAAGCAATCGCCAACACCATCAGCATGTTTTGCCAATCAAAAGCCATCACAAACAAACCATCAACGAGCAAGCGCATCAACATGGCAAATGCAGCCAGTTTGGGTGCACCGCTAATCAGCAAGGTGGAAATTGAAGGCGAACCCTGATACACGTCGGGAACCCACATGTGGAACGGCACCACGCCCAACTTGAAGGCAAGGCCAGCCACCAGGAACACAATACCGAATACGAAAATAATTGATTTTTGACCCGACACCGCCGCGGTCGCAGCAAATGCAATGTCAGCGTGATTCAGCGAACCTGTTGCACCGTAAATCATCGACATGCCATACAACAGGAAACCTGAAGCCAACGCACCAAGAACGAAATACTTCATCGATGCTTCGGTTGCGCGCACATTGTCACGTTGCATGGCCACAGCAGCATACAGGCTGAGAGACAGCAACTCGACACCCAAGTACACCAACAACAGGTTGTTGGCAGAAATCATGATCATCTGGCCAAGCAGAGCAAACAGCACCAATGCGTGCAACTCACCTTTAAACATATCGCGGTCTTTGGCATAGTTCGCACCCACAATTAAGGTAAATGCGATTGCCAAGGCAGAAAAGCCTTTTAAGATCAGGGCCATGCTGTCGGCAATGTACATATTGGAGAAAGCCAGCTCGGTGCCCGCGGTGGGTACTTGCGCCAGGCAATACACGCCAAGGCCGATACAGAACAACACCACAATGTTATGCAGCATTGGCAAAATACGGCCTTTGGTCACGCTGTCAGCAATCAGAAACGCACAGGCGAAAAGCGCCAGAGCAATTTCAGGAATAGCGAGTGAGAGATTCATCTGATCCACGAACATTCCTCAATTAAAGCTTGGACTGAGCCACATGTTGCAACAAGGCATCGACAGACACCTGCAACACATCAGTAAAGGGTTTGGGGTACAGGCCCATGGCCATCACCAAAATTGCCAGTGCACCCAGCATCAGGAATTCACGGGTGTTCACATCGGTCAATTTTTTCACGTCGTCATTGGCCACTTCACCAAACACCACGCGCTTGTACATCCACAGCGAATAAGCAGCACCGAAAATCAGGGTAGTTGCAGCCAGCAAACCGATCCAGAAGTTGTACTTCACTGCGCCCAGGATCACCATGAATTCCCCCACAAAACCACTGGTTGCAGGCAGACCCGCGTTGGCCATGGCGAACAAGAGGAAGAAGGCGGCAAACTTCGGCATGGTATTGACCACACCGCCATAGGCGGAAATCTCGCGACTGTGCACGCGATCATAAAGCACGCCGATACACAGGAACATGGCGCCCGACACAAAGCCGTGGGAGATCATTTGAATGATCGCACCCTGCACCGCCAAATCCTGGAACATGAAGAAGCCCAAAGTGACGAAACCCATGTGGGCAATCGATGAATACGCCACCAGCTTTTTCATGTCCTTCTGAACCAGTGCCACCACACCGATATACACCACCGCAATCAGCGACAAGGTAATCATGAAACCAGCCAACTCATGGCTTGCATCAGGCGCAATCGGCATGCTGAAACGCAAGAAGCCATACGCGCCCAGTTTCAACATAATTGCAGCCAGAACCACCGAGCCACCCGTGGGTGCTTCCACGTGCGCGTCGGGCAACCAGGTGTGAACTGGCCACATGGGTACCTTCACAGCAAACGCCATGAGGAAAGCCAGGAAAATCAATATTTGCTCAGTCATGCCCAGCGGCAGTTTGTGCCACGCTGCAATTTCAAAAGTGCCCGACTGAAACTGCAGGTAAATGAGTGCGACCAGCGTAAGCAAAGAACCCAACAGCGTATACAGGAAAAACTTGAACGCAGCGTAGATGCGGTTGGGACCACCCCACACACCCACGATGATGTACATCGGGATCAAGGTCGCCTCAAAGAAAACATAGAACAGCAAGCCGTCGGTGGCCGAGAACACACCCACCATCAACCCCGAGAGGATCAGGAATGCGGCCATGTACTGTGCCACTTTTTCGGTAATCACTTCCCAGGCAGCAACCACCACAAAAATGGTGATCAAGGCGGTCAAGATAACAAACCAGACTGACAGGCCATCCACACCCAAACCATAGGAGGCACCAAAGGCCTCAATCCAGGGCAGATTTTCAACAAACTGCAATTGGGCTGTGCTGGTGTCAAAACCAAAGTACAAAGGCAAAGTAACGACAAAGCTGATCAGCGCAGCAATCAGGGACGCTCCCCGGACTGCACCTGCGTTTTTGTCATTACCCAGAGCCATGATCAAAACACCAAAGGCGATTGGCAGCCAGATCGCCAAACTCAGATAAGGAATATTGTTAGACATTGATATTTTCCAATCGTAAGAACCGAAGTTCCGCCTTTGTTATTTGAGTGTGATGAAAGTGATGATCATGGCCAATACGCCAAGAATCATCGCGAACGCATAGTGATAAATGAAACCACTTTGCGCGAATCGAACCACACCCGAGATCAAACCCACCAGTTTGGCGCTGCCATTGACCAACAAACCGTCGATCAGCATGCGATCACCAAACTTCCACAATGCCTCGCCCAAACCACGGGCGCCGCCGGCAAACACTACCTCATTGAATTTGTCCATGTAGTACTTGTTGTCGAGCAAGGTGTGCACGGGCTTCAAGACCCTCATGAACGCTGCCGGAATGGCAGGCACCCACAGGCAACAAACCGCAGCGGAAACCACACCCGCCAATGCCAACCAGAATGGCGCTGTTTGCAGGGAATGCACACCCATGGCAGCTGCGCCATGGAAAATACTGCTCAAGCCAGCCATTGCGCCATGTTCGGGATTAATGGTGAGCACGCCGTCGAAGAATGTACCGTGCAGCATGGGCTCAACAGCAATGTAACCAATGATGACTGATGGAATTGCCAGCAAAATCAACGGCAAGGTAACTACCCAGCGTGACTCGTGCGGTTGAACGGGTCCGTGATGCGCGTGGTCATCATGGCCATGATCATCATGATGCTGAACATCATGGAAACGCTCTTTGCCATGGAACACCAGGAAATACATGCGGAAACTGTAAAACGCAGTGATGAACACACCGGCAACCACGGCAAAGTACGCAAACCCTGCTGCTGGCAAATTACTGAAGTGCACGGCTTCAATAATACTGTCTTTGGAGTAGAAACCTGAGAAGAAAGGTGTCCCAATCAAGGCCAGCGAGCCTAGCAAGGAAGTTAGCCAGGTAATGGGCATGTACTTCCACAGACCGCCCATGTGGCGAATGTCTTGGTTATGGTGCATGCCGATGATCACAGAACCTGCCCCAAGGAACAACAAGGCTTTGAAGAAAGCGTGAGTCATCAGGTGGAAAATAGCAACCGGGTAAGCCGATACACCCAAAGCCACCGTCATGTAACCCAACTGCGACAGCGTTGAATAGGCCACCACCCGTTTGATATCGTTTTGAATAATGCCCAGAAAACCCATGAACAGCGCAGTGATTGATCCAATCACCAAGACGAAGTTCAGGGCGATGTCACTGAGTTCAAACAGCGGCGACATGCGACTAACCATGAAAATACCGGCGGTCACCATGGTGGCCGCGTGAATCAAGGCAGAGATCGGTGTTGGGCCTTCCATGGAATCGGGCAGCCAGTCATGCAGCGGGAACTGGGCTGATTTGCCCATCGCACCAATGAACAAACAAATACAGGCAACTGCCAACAAAGGCCAATCGGTACCAGGCATGGTTTGGGCTGCCAGGCCGTCAGCCTGCGCAAACACCTCCGCGTAATTCATGGAACCAGCCGAGGCCATGATCAGGCCGATGCCAAGAATAAAGCCAAAGTCACCCACGCGGTTTACAAGAAATGCTTTCAGGTTTGCGTAAATGGCAGTCGGTTTGGTGTACCAAAAACCAATCAACAGATAAGAGACCAAGCCAACCGCTTCCCAACCGAAGAACAGTTGCAGGAAGTTGTTGCTCATCACGAGCATCAACATTGAGAAAGTAAACAGCGAAATGTAAGAGAAGAATCGCTGATAGCCGTCATCCTCTTCCATGTAACCAATGGTGTAAATGTGCACCATCAATGAAACGCTGGTCACCACCAACATCATGGTGGCGGTCAAGGTGTCAATCAGAAAGCCAACTTCAAACACCAAAGTACCCACAACAGCCCATTCATAGAGCGTGCCGTTGAAAGTGTTGCCTTCCATTACATCCATAAACACCAGGATAGATGCGATCAGGGAAATGGCAACGCCAGCGATGGTGACTGTGTGTGCGCCTGTGCGGCCGATTTGCTTGCCGAAGAAGCCGGCAAGTATGGAACCGACCAGCGGTGCGAACGGAACGATCAAATACAAGGGATTCATTCGCGCTTACCCCTTCAGCTGGTCGAGGTCTTCGACGTTGATTGAATTCATGTTACGGAAAAGGACCACCAGAATTGCCAAACCAATTGCAGACTCGGCAGCGGCCACTGTGAGAATGAAGAAAACGAACAACTGCCCGGACAAATCGCCCAAGAAGTGAGAAAACGCGACGAAATTCATGTTCACAGCCAGAAGCATCAGTTCAATGGCCATCAGAATCACGATCAGGTTCTTGCGGTTCAAGAAAATACCTATCACGCTGATCGAGAACAAAATCGCGCCCAGCACGAGGTAATGAGATAGTGAAATCATTGTTGTCTATTCCCGGTTAGGCTTGGCGACCGCTGTTGGTGTCGCTTTTGGTTTGTTTGCGGTCCAGATCGGCAGGCATGCTCACCAGTTTGACGCGGTCTGTGGACTTCACGCGAACCTGGTCTGAAGGCACCTGGCCTTTCGTGTCCTTGCGCTTGCGCAAAGTCAGGGCAATCGCCGCA
This sequence comes from Limnobacter sp., assembly GCF_043511195.1. Lineage (NCBI taxonomy): Bacteria > Pseudomonadati > Pseudomonadota > Betaproteobacteria > Burkholderiales > Burkholderiaceae > Limnobacter > Limnobacter sp. Next base: position 2,626,688 of record NZ_CP121330.1, read on the forward strand.
ACCATCGCCACAAGCAAAATCAAGGCAGCCACTTCAAACGGATACAAATACTCGGTGTACAGCAATTTACCCAGTGCCTGCGTATTGTTGGCCGCCTGCTCTGGCGTTTCAAGATTGGGGTCCCAAAAGCCACGCAACAACACCACCGACATTTGGAAAGCAATCAGCGAACCGACGATTGCTGCCACTGGCAAGTTTTTCCAAAAACCGGCGCGTACCTTGTCCATGTTCACATCCACCATCATGACGACGAAGAGGAACAACACCATCACTGCACCCACATACACAAGCACCAGTGAAATGGCCAGGAACTCTGCTTCCAACAGCATCCACAAGGCAGAGGCCGAAAAAAACGAGAGCACCAGGTACAAAGCCGCATGTACAGCATTGCTGGCGGTTATCACGCGCACCGCGGCAAACACCAGAATGGCGGCGAACACATAAAAGAAACCGGTTATTGCATCCATTGCATTTAGTCTTCTAAGTTTTGTATCAAGTTAACGGTAGGCCGCATCGGCTTCACGGTTTGCTGCAATTTCAGCCTCGTAGCGGTCGCCCACAGCCAGCAGCATTTCCTTGGTGAAATACAGATCGCCGCGCTTCTCACCGTGATATTCGTGAATGTGGGTCTCAACGATTGAGTCCACTGGGCACGATTCTTCACAGAAACCGCAGAAAATACACTTGGTCAAATCAATGTCGTAACGGCTCGTCCGACGTGTGCCGTCTTCGCGCTGTTCCGATTCAATTGTAATTGCCAAGGCTGGGCACACTGCTTCACACAGCTTGCAGGCAATGCAACGCTCTTCGCCATTTTCATAGCGGCGCAGCGCATGCAAACCACGAAAACGCGGCGACATCGGCGTTTTCTCCATGGGGTACAACACAGTAATTGGTTGGGTGAACATGTAGCTCATTGTGAGCGCCATGCCCTTGAGCATTTCGCGCAACAACAAACTGTTCAAAAACTCTTTAACAACTTGAAACATGGTTCGCTCTCAATTAATTCCAGATGTTCCAGGGGGTCTGCATCCAGGCAGCAACCACTACCAACCACACCAAGGTCAGCGGAATAAACACTTTCCAGCCCAAACGCATGATTTGGTCATAGCGATAACGCGGGAACGATGCGCGGAACCAGATAAACATGGAAACCAGCAGGAAGGTTTTAAGGCCCAGCCAGATCCAGCCCGGTATGAATTCAAGGAATGCAACCGGCGCGTCCCAACCACCGAAGAACATGATTGCAGCCAGGCAAGACAACAAAATCATGTTGGCGTACTCGGCCAGGAAAAATACCGCAAAGGTCATGCCAGAGTATTCAACCATGTGGCCAGCCACGATTTCTGACTCGCCTTCCACCACGTCAAAGGGGTGTCGGTTGGTCTCTGCAACTGCTGAGATCATGTAAATCACCAGCAAGGGCAGCAAAGGCAACCAATTCCAGGACAGGAAATTCAGGCCCATATCGGCAAATTGACCCGTGGTTTGTGTCATCACGATGTCGGTCATATTCAAGCTACCAGCCACCAACAACACGGTAACCAATACGAAACCAATCGCCAATTCATAAGACACCATTTGCGCAGAAGCACGCATGGCAGCCAGGAAGGCGTACTTGGAGTTCGATGCCCAGCCCGCAATGATCACGCCATACACTTCAAGCGAAGTAATCGCCATGAGGTACAACAAGCCAGCATTTACGTTGGCCAACACAGTTTCAGGGCCGAATGGAATTACGGCCCATGCCGCCAGAGCAGGCATGATGGTCATGATCGGCGCAATAATGAACAGGCCTTTGTTGGCGTTCATTGGCACGATGATTTCCTTGAACATCATCTTGACCGCGTCAGCGATTGGCTGAAGCAAACCCATGGGCCCCACATAACTTGGGCCCATGCGAATGTGCATGCGACCAATCATCTTGCGTTCCCAGTAAGTCAGGTACGCAACCAAGCCAAGCAAAGGCAAGGTGATGCACAAGATCTTGATCAATGTCCAGACAGGTACCCAAGCCGAACCGAGCAAACCCGAACCGAAAGTGGTGATCATTTCAACCGGTGAGCTCATGCCTGCACCTCGCTGGCCACCACTGCTTCAACAGCAACGCCACCAAACACATTGCGCAGGCTTTGCGTGTCAGCTCGACCCACAGGCACCAGCACCGTATTTTCAGCAATGGTTTTATTCACTAGAACTGCTGCACACAAGGTGCCGCCCTCGGAGTCAGTCAATTGGATTTTGTCCCCGCTTTTAACGCCTAGAGTCTCTGCAGTTTGCACACTGATTTGCGCAAGAGCAGGTTTGGCTGCTTTTGTCTCACGCAGTGATTCGGCGCGACGAACAAGTGCGTCGGTGTCATAAATTGGCGCAAATGCCGCCAACTCAAGTTTACCGTTCAGTGCGACACCAGCCACTGCTTGCTCCGGAATCGCATTGCTCAACACGGCGGAAAGATCAGCAGGCAAGTATGCTTTCAATACCTCTTCAGAGCTATTGAACTCAAAACCATCGAGACCCAACAAATTGCCCAATACACGCAACACTTTCCAGCCCGGGCGTGTTTCACCCAAAGGACGAACCGCAGCCTTGAAGGTTTGTGCAGTGCCTGCAATATTGATGTAAGTACCGGAAGTTTCGGTGCTTGGCGCGATCGGCAACAACACATCAGCGTACTGCTTTGCATTGCCCACGAACGCACAGGCTTGTACGACAAATTCGGCGTCAATCAGGCCGCGCATAATTTTCTGGCCCTCGACGCTGTCCAGGTCTGGCTCTGCGCCAAAAACGATCGCTGCCTTGGCCTTGCCTTCCAACATGGCTTGCGCGTTTTTGCCACCATTGGCGCTGGCCTGAACACCAGCCACAAATGATCCAACCCAGTTGGCACCATCGCCCAGGAAGCCCAATGTCGAACCAGTGGACTTCGCCAATTCGGCCGCTTTGGCCAACACCTGACCGGCAAACGGGCTCATCAACACCTGCTGGCCAATCAATACAAACTTGGCACCTTCGGGCGCACTCAGTGCGTTGGCCACAGCATCGTGGCTCAATGTTTCAGCCCATTTGGAAGGAGCAGTTTTCAGCCACACGGCTTTGGGCATCAACGGGTCCAATCCACCCGCATTCACGAGCACCACACGGGCGCCCTGCTTTGCAGCCTGTCGAACACGCTGAGTCAACAAGGGTTGATCGTTTCGCGGATCAGTACCCACGATCACGATGGACTCCGCGTCGGCCAATTGTTGAATGGAGCCACCCAACCAAGGTGTGGCGCCGGACAAATTCAAGTTGGCACTGTGACGCAGGCCTGCGTCAACGCTGGATGAACCGATGCCGCTCATCAAGGCCTTGGCCAAAGCCATTTCCTCAAATGTGCTGTTCGGGGATACCAGCATGGCAATGTTGTTCAGGTCAGTCGACTCGCGACGGGCTTTCTTCAAACCTTCAAACGCCACGTTCAAGGCGGTTTGCCAATCGGTTGTCACCCATTGACCATTTTTCTTGATCATGGGTTCTTTCAAGCGATCGGCTGCCTGCAAACCTTCGTAGCTAAAGCGGTCCCGATCTGAAATCCAGCACTCGTTCACATTGTCGTTTTCTTGAGGAACAATGCGCATGACTTTGTCGGCCTTCACCTGTACCACCACGTTCGAGCCCAGGCTGTCGTGCGCGGAAATCGACTTGCGTCGTGCCATTTCCCATGTGCGGGCGTTGTAGCGGAAAGGCTTCGATGTGAGCGCGCCCACAGGGCACAGATCAATCATGTTGCCCGACAATTCGGAATCGACCGAGTTACCCACGAAACTCAGAATCTCTGAGTGTTCACCGCGATTGGCCATGCCCAGTTCCATGACGCCGGCCACTTCCTGGCCAAAGCGCACGCAACGCGTACAGTGAATACAGCGGCTCATTTCCTGTGCGGAAACCAGCGGGCCGATGTCTTTGAAAAACACCACACGCTTTTCTTCCTGATAGCGGGATGAGACACCACCATAGCCCACCGCGATGTCTTGCAGCTGGCACTCACCGCCCTGGTCACAAATTGGGCAATCCAGTGGGTGGTTGATCAGCAAAAACTCCATCACGCTTTTCTGTGCGTTCACGGCTTTTTCGCTCTTGGTGCGAACGATCATGCCGGGCGACACAGGCGTGGCGCACGCGGGCAAGGGCTTGGGCGCTTTTTCTACATCGACCAGGCACATGCGGCAGTTTGCCGCAATCGACAATTTTTTGTGATAGCAAAAGTGAGGCACATAGCTGCCTGCTTTCTCAGCGGCGTCCATGAGCATGCTGCCCTCGGACACCTCAACTTTTACACCATCAATCTCTAGTTCAACCATTTGTATCTACCCGCAGGGAATCAAACGTAAGCCGGCACAATGCACGACTTGTGTGTGATGTGATGCTCAAATTCTTCATGGAAATGTTTCAGGAAAGCGCGAACCGGCATGGCTGCAGCATCACCCAGCGCGCAAATGGTGCGGCCCTGAATGTTGTCGGCAATTGAGTTCAGCATGTCCAGATCCTCGGGACGACCTTCTCCGTGTTCGATGCGGTTGATGATTCGATACAACCAGCCAGTGCCTTCACGACACGGTGTGCATTGACCACAGCTTTCTTCGTAATAAAAATAAGACAAACGCAACAGGCTTTTCACCATGCAGCGTGTTTCGTCCATGACGATTACCGCGCCAGAACCCAACATAGAGCCAGCTTTTGCAATGGAGTCGTAATCCATGTCGGTGGCCATCATCACATCGCCTGGCAGTACGGGCATGGAAGAACCACCGGGGATCACGGCCTTGATTTTACGGCCACCCTTCATGCCACCCGCCATTTCAAGCAGGGTTGCAAATGGAGTACCCAAGGGAATCTCGTAGTTGCCGGGTTTTTCAACGTCGCCGGAAATCGAGAAAATTTTCGTACCACCGTTGTTGGGCTTGCCCAGTTCCAGGAACCAGTCACCACCGTTTTGAATAATGAACGGCACGGCCGCAAATGTTTCAGTGTTATTGATCGTGGTGGGCTTGCCATAAATGCCATAAGACGCCGGGAATGGCGGCTTGAAGCGGGGCTGGCCTTTCTTGCCTTCAATCGATTCGATCAATGCGGTTTCTTCACCGCAAATGTACGCGCCATAACCCTGGTGCGCATGCAGTTGGAAGCTGAAGGTTGACCCCATGATGTTGTCACCAAGGTAACCAGCCGCACGAGCCTGCTCCAGCGCCTCTTCAAAGCGTTCGTATGTTTCCCAGATCTCGCCATGGATGTAGTTGTAACCCACGGTAATGCCCATGGCGTAGGCGGCAATGGCCATGCCTTCAATCACGGAATGCGGGTTGTAGCGCAAAATGTCGCGGTCTTTGAATGTACCGGGTTCGCCTTCATCCGAATTACATGCCAAATACTTTTGGCCCGGAAACTGGCGAGGCATGAAGCTCCACTTCAAACCCGTGGGGAAGCCTGCGCCTCCGCGACCACGCAAGGCCGATTTTTTGACCTCAGCAATGACGTCTTCCTGAGAAATGCCTTCAGTCAGAATTTTGCGCAGGGCCTTGTACCCGCCACGCGCCTCGTAACCTTTCAGATCCCAGTTACTGCCATCAAGACCAGCCAGAATTACCGGGTTAATGTGTCGTCCGTGCAAACAAGTCATGACTTCAACTCCTCTACCAACGCATCGATTTTCTCGGTGCTCATGAAACTGCACATGCGGTGGTTGTTCACCAACATGACTGGGGAATCGCCGCAGGCGCCCATGCACTCACCTTCTTTCAGGGTGAACAAGCCGTCTTTGGTGGTTTCGTTGTAATCAATACCCAGTTTCTTCTTCAAGTACTCAGCTGCATCCGTACTACCCGACAATGCACAGGGAAGGTTCGTGCACACAACAATTTTCGACTTACCAACTTTCTTGGTGTCATACATGTTGTAGAACGTGGCCACTTCGTAGGCTGCGATCGGTTGGATTTCCAGGTATTCGGCAACAGCCTCAATGGCATCGGTAGGCAACCAACCCAATTCCACTTGCGCAATACGCAAGCCCGCCATGACCGCGGAAATCTTCTGGTCAGCAGGATACTTGGTCAGTTCTTTGTCTATCAAACGATAGGTGTTTTCGCTCAACTTCATGATTCAATTCAATCCTTAGCGATCAATTTCACCGAACACAATGTCTTGGGTACCAATAATGGTCACCACGTCGGCCAACATGTGGCCGCGAGACATTTCGTCCAAACCTTGCAGGTGCGCAAAACCAGGGGCACGAATCTTCAAGCGATATGGCTTGTTTGCACCGTCAGCGACCAGGTAAATACCAAACTCACCCTTCGGATGTTCAACCGCTGCGTATGACTCACCCTCAGGCACATGCATGCCTTCTGTGAACAACTTGAAGTGGTGGATCAATTCTTCCATATTGGTTTTCATGTCCACGCGCTTGGGCGGCGTTACCTTGTGGTTGTCGCTCATGACTGGGCCAGGGTTGGCACGCAACCACGCAACACACTGCTTGATGATTTTGTTCGACTGGCGCATTTCTTCAACGCGCACCAGGTAACGGTCGTAGCAATCGCCGTTTTTGCCCACTGGAATATCAAAATCCATGCGGTCGTACACTTCATAAGGTTGCTTTTTGCGCAAGTCCCAGGCGATACCCGAGCCACGCAGCATGGGGCCGGTAAAGCCCATGGACAAGGCACGTTCAGGCGTAACCACACCCACGCCGACCAAACGCTGTTTCCAGATGCGGTTGTCGGTCAACAGGGTTTCGTATTCGTCCACATACTTCGGAAACCGCTGGGTGAAATCGTCAATAAAATCGAGCACGGAACCTTGTCGGTTCTTGTTCAACTCATCCACTTTCTTGGCAGAACGCACCTTGGACGGCTTGTACTGGGGCATGCGATCAGGCAAATCGCGATACACGCCACCCGGGCGGTAATAGGCTGCGTGTAAACGTGCCCCGGAAACCGCTTCGTAGCAGTCCATCAGGTCTTCACGTTCACGGAAGGCATACAGAAATACTGCCATGGCGCCCACATCAAGGCCGTGCGCACCCAACCACAGCAGGTGATTCAGGATACGGGTGATTTCATCGAACATGACGCGAATGTATTGCGCGCGAACAGGCACTTCGATGTTCAACAGCTTTTCAATGGCCATGCAGTAAGCATGCTCATTGCACATCATGGACACGTAATCAAGGCGGTCCATGTAAGGCAATGATTGAATAAAAGTTTTGTGCTCTGCCAGCTTTTCAGTGCCACGGTGCAACAGGCCAATGTGCGGGTCTGCGCGCTGGACGACTTCGCCATCCAGCTCGAGCACCAGGCGCAACACACCGTGTGCTGCCGGGTGCTGAGGACCAAAGTTCAGAGTGTAATTTTTAATTTCAGCCATGATTATTTCGCTCCACCGTATTGAGGTTCGCGAATGATGCGGGGTGTAATTTCACGCGGCTCAATGGTGACGGGTTGGTACACCACACGACCTAATTCAGGGTCGTAGCGCATTTCGACATGGCCAGACAAAGGAAAGTCTTTGCGGAACGGATGCCCCACAAAACCATAGTCAGTCAAAATGCGGCGCAAGTCGGGGTGACCTTCGAATACGATGACATACAAGTCGAAGGCTTCGCGCTCGTACCAATTGGCCGAAGACCACACGTCGATCACAGAGGCCACGGTGGGCAAATCGTCATCGGGGCAACACACCTTCAGGCGCACGCGCAGGTTTTTCGATACAGACAACAACTGACACACCACCCAGAAACGCTGGGATTCGTTCAATTCATTGCCATATTCACTGCGATCAAGACCACACAAGTCAATTAATTGCTCAAACTGCAGGGTTTCGTCATCGCGAAGAATGGTGCAAGACTCGAAATAAGAATCGGCCTTCACCGTCAAATTGACTTCACCGAAAGCAAGCTTGCATTCAACGATGCGATCACCGAGCGCAGCGAGCAGATCAGCGCTCAACTTTTCAAGGCTTAAAGTCTGGTTCTGTGTCATGAATAGAACCCCTTATCGCGCAATGGTGGAAGTGGTTTTGATCTTGTTCTGCAATTGCAGCAGACCATACATGAGCGCTTCCGCTGTGGGAGGGCAGCCCGGCACGTACACATCAACTGGCACGATGCGATCGCAACCGCGAACAACCGAATAAGAGTAGTGATAATAACCACCACCATTGGCACACGAACCCATGGACAGCACCCAACGTGGCTCAGCCATTTGGTCGTACACTTTGCGCAAGGCTGGCGCCATTTTGTTACACAGCGTGCCCGCCACAATCATGAGGTCGGATTGACGTGGACTCGGTCGAAAAATAATGCCAAAACGATCCAGGTCGTAGCGACTGGCACCCGCATGCATCATTTCCACCGCACAACAAGCCAAGCCAAAGGTCATCGGCCAAAGCGAGCCAGTACGGCCCCAGTTGATCAATTTATCAGCCGTGGTGGTGATAAAACCTTCGTTTAAAACACCGTCAATACCCATTTGCTTACTACCTTCACGAAAGTGGGGCGATCATTTGCCCGTAAATAGCCCGCTTATTGGCCAATTTATTCCCAATCCAGCGCACCGCGGGTCCATTCGTAAATGAAACCCACCACCAGAACACCCAGGAAAATCATCATGGCCCAGAAACCAACAGGACCAATTTCCCTGTAAGCCACAGCCCAGGGGAAGAGAAACGCGATTTCGAGATCGAACAGAATAAAAAGAATGGCAACAAGGTAGTAACGCACGTCGAATTGCATGCGGGCGTCTTCAAACGCCTCGAAACCACATTCGTAGGGGGAAAGTTTTTGCCCGTCTGGGCGGTGGGGGGCAAGGATACGACCAACCAGCATGGCACCACCGCCGACACTGATCCCCACAAGGATGAACATTAACACTGGAAAATAAGACTCTAAATTCACTGTGACTCCCGTGTAAACCCTAATAGCCTTCGATTAGCCCGAAAAAAAGCCGGTCGTTATGTACAAGACCGGCTTTGATTTAAACCTTGGTGCCGACGACGAGACTCGAACTCGTACAGCCTGTGGCCACTACCCCCTCAAGATAGCGTGTCTACCAATTCCACCACGTCGGCATATCATTGCAGCGCAATAAATTGCTTTGCAATAAATTACTTTGGAATATCCTGCACGGGCGTTTTTGGTTCAGCCGGTTTGGTCTCCGTAGGGGTTGCCGTTCCCTCTACTGGAGAAGCCTGAATGGCCTCCATTACACCACCGGATTCCGCTTCAACGCCAGCCCTTGAATAAAAGGCCAAACCCAGTGTGCAAAGCAGGAAGATTGTAGCACAAAAGCCTGTGGCCCGGCTCAAGAAATTCGCCGATCCAGTTGCACCAAACAGGCTGCCAGATGAGCCGCTGCCGAAGGCTGCGCCCATGTCTGCACCCTTGCCGTGCTGCAACAAAACCAGAACGATAACGGCGATTGCAGAGATGATCTGCATGATCACCAAGAATGAATTGAATATGCTCATAAATTATTTAACCTCTCGCGGCGCGTATTATTCCAGAGAAATCATCAGAAGACAAAGCTGCACCACCAATTAGGCCACCATCAATGTCAACTTTTGAAAAAATCTCGCTTGCATTGCCCGGCTTTACACTTCCGCCGTACAAAATTCGGGTGCTCTGGGCTACTTCTGGCCCCAACATGGCATTCAGTCGGGCACGAATCATGGCGTGCACCTCTTGCGCTTGCTCCGGACTGGCCGTAACGCCAGTGCCAATGGCCCAAACCGGCTCATAGGCAATCACCAGACTCCAGGCGCCGTTTTCAACAAATTTCGAGCAATGCTCAACAACCGGATCCAATTGGGAGGCGATCACAGCCTCTACCTGCCCGGCTTCGCGCTCTGCCAACGTTTCACCCACACACACAATCGGTGTGATGCCACCTTGAATGGCCGCGACCGCCTTTTGTGCAACAGTCGCGCTGGTTTCTGCGTGGTACTGGCGACGTTCTGAGTGGCCCACCAACACCTGCTTGACCCCAAATTCCTTCAGCATTTCGACTGACACCTCGCCGGTGTAGGCTCCACTGGATTTTGCTGACACATCCTGCGCACCGAAGATAACTGCCTGATCTTCCAGCAACTTTCCTAGTTGGGCCAGATAAGGAAACGGGCAAAATACAGACACATCAACCTGATCGTCTACTTCGGGCAGGAACCCAAGAACAAGCGCCTCATTCGAGTCGAAGTCACCGTTCATTTTCCAGTTACCAGCCACCAATTTCTTTCTTGAATTGTGTTTGGATGTTTCACTCATGCTCTTTCTGATTCCTTTTCTTGATTCTCGATATTGAGCACAATTTTTCCCGAGGCGCTACCTGACTCCATCAACTGGTGAGCCTTGGCAACATCAGCAAGTGTGAAAGTGGCTTGCACCAGCGATTTCAGCACTTGCGCGGAAAAACCCTCTATTAATTCCCGCTCGACCTGCCGCGCCAAATCCGCCTTGAATTCAGCAGAACGGGGCCGCAAGGTAGTTCCAGTCAAAACCACTTGTTTGGTCATCAATTTTGCAGCGTCAATATTGGCGAAACGTCCGCCCAGCAATGCAATCACGATCACCATGCCCTGCGGTTTCGCGCAGTTCAAATCTTTGTTCAGATAATCGCCAGCCACCATGTCGAGAATCAAGTCGACACCCTGTTGCTGTGTATCCTGCAACACCTGCTGCTCCCAATCCTGGGTTTTGTACAGGTAGGCCCTTTCAGCCCCCAAAGCGGTGCAAAAATCTGCTTTTTCCTGACTGCCCACAGTTACAAAAGTGCGCAATCCATGTTTCTTGCACAACTGGATGGCAGCGGTGCCAATGCCACTACTGCCCCCATGAATCAATACTGTTTGACCAGCCCTGGCAGCACCTTTCAAAAACAGGTTTTGCCAAACGGTCATGTACACCTCGGGCAAACTGGCCGCCTCGGTGAAACTTAAACCTTTGGGAATTTGCATGCACTGCCTTGCGGGCACGCATGCATACTCCGCATAACCACCGCCATTGCACAAAGCCATGACGGGTTCGCCCAAATGGCTTTCAGGTACGCCCTGCCCCACAGCCACAACCACGCCCGACACTTCCAGCCCCAAATTGGGATTGGCATCGGCGGGTGGCGGGTACAAACCCAGGCGTTGCAACACATCGGGGCGATTCACCCCGGCGGCCTTGACCTGAATTAGCACCTCACCTGGCATGGGCGAAGGAACCGGTAATTCAATCAACTCAAGCTGATCGACACCACCGGGGGCCTTCACTCCCACTGCCCTCATACTGACAGGCAGTTGCGGGGCTGCTGTACTCATTAACCTTCGCTGGGACCTTCGGCGGCCTGCTCAGCAGGAGCCTCGGGAGCCAACAGGGCTTTCATGGACAAGCGCAGGCGACCTTTTTCATCGGCCTCAAGCACTTTAACCTTCACAACCTGGCCTTCTTTCAGGAAATCGCCAACGGTGTTCACACGTTCGTTGGCAATTTGCGAGATGTGCAACAGACCATCCTTGCCTGGCAATACGCTGACGATGGCGCCGAAATCGAGTAGCTTCAGCACGGTGCCTTCGTACACGGCACCCACTTCCACTTCAGCCGTGATGTCTTCGATCAGCTTCTTGGCGCGCTCGCCTGCGTCACCATCAACAGAGGCGATGGTGATTGAACCATCTTCCTTGATGTCGATACTTGCGCCTGTTTGCTCGGTAATGCCGCGAATGGTTGCACCACCCTTGCCAATTACGTCACGAATTTTCTCAGGATTGATCTTCATGGTGATCATGCGTGGCGCGTAGGCAGACAACTCACCCACATTGCCACCTGTGGCCTCTTTCATGATGCCCAGGATATGCATGCGGCCTTCGCGAGCTTGTGCCAATGCAACTTGCATGATTTCTTTGGTAATGCCTTGAATCTTGATGTCCATCTGCAGCGCAGTAACACCGTTTTCAGAGCCAGCCACCTTGAAGTCCATGTCGCCCAAGTGATCTTCATCACCCAAAATGTCTGTAAGAACAGCGAACTTGTTGTCTTCTTTGATCAAGCCCATGGCAATACCAGCCACCAGCTGCTTCAGGGGAACACCCGCGTCCATCAGGGACAATGCACCGCCACACACAGAAGCCATGGAGCTTGAACCATTGGATTCAGTGATTTCTGACACCACACGCATTGTGTACTGGAAGTCTTCAGGCGCGGGCAACATCATTTCAACTGCACGGCGTGCCAAACGGCCATGGCCGATTTCACGGCGCTTCGGTGCACCCATGCGACCACATTCGCCGGTGGCGTACGGGGGCATGTTGTAATGGAACATGAAACGATCACGGTATTCACCGGCAACCGCATCAATCATTTGCTCGTCACGACCGGTACCCAGTGTAGTGACCACCAAAGCCTGTGTTTCACCACGTGTGAACAAGGCGGAACCGTGGGCACGTGGCAATACGCCGGTGCGAACGGTGATTGGGCGTACGGTGCGGGTATCGCGACCGTCGATGCGAGGCTCGCCATTCAGGATCTGACCGCGAACAATTTTGGCTTCCAGGCCGAACATGATGTCGCTGACGTCTGCGTTGGTAATGCCAGCGCGCTGCTCTTCAGTCAACTTGGAAGGCAGTTCAGCAGCCACTTCAGCAGAAATTTCTTTCAGGCGCTGGCTACGGGCCTGCTTTTCAGTCATTTTGTAAGCAGCGGCCAGTTTCTCGCCAGCCAATTCGGTAACAGCAGCCACCAAAGGCTCGTTTGCAGGTGCAGCTTTCCAGTCCCATTCAGGCTTACCAGCTTTGGCGGTCAGCGCGTGAATGGCATTGATTGCGGTTTGCATTTGTTCGTGACCGAACATGATGCCGCCCAACATGATTTCTTCAGACAACTCATGCGCTTCAGATTCAACCATCAGCACAGCAGCTTCGGTACCTGCAACAATCAGGTCCATCTTGCTGTCTTTCAACTGTGTGGCTGTTGGGTTCAGCACGTACTGCTCGTTGATGTAACCAACGCGCGCACCACCGACCGGGCCATTGAAAGGAATACCAGCGATTGACAGTGCCGCAGACGCGCCGAGCATGGCTGGAATGTCTGGATTGACTTCAGGGTTGATCGACATCACGGTCAAGGTTACCTGTACTTCATTGAAGAAGCCTTCAGGAAACAGGGGGCGCAACGGACGATCGATCAGGCGTGCATTCAGGGTTTCTTGTTCAGTGCCCTTGCCTTCGCGCTTGAAGAAGCCACCGGGAATACGGCCAGCGGCATAGAATTTTTCAACGTAATCAACGGTCAAGGGGAAAAAGTCTTGACCGGGTTTGGCAGACTTGGCGGCTACAACAGTGGCCAATACGACGGTGTCGTCTACGGTTACGATGACAGAGCCACCCGCCTGGCGGGCGATTTCACCGGTTTCCAGGGTCACTGTGTGTTGACCATACTGGAAGGTTTCTTTATGAATTTCAAACACTTTGTCTTTTCCTTTTAGTAATCTCGCCGGGCCAATACCCGGATGCGAGAGCCCGTCAGTTTTAAAACACAAATGCCCACAACCGGGGTTGCAGGCATTTGAGTCAAATCAACGGCTTGTAGCAGCGACCAATTACTTGCGTAGACCCAAGCTGCTGATCAGGTTGCGGTAAGCATCTGCGTTTTTGCGCTTGAGGTAATCAAGCAGCTTACGACGACGAGACACCATGCGCAGCAAACCGCGGCGTGAGTGATGGTCTTTGGCGTTGGCCTTGAAGTGATCGGTCAACGAGTTGATTCGGGCTGTCAACAATGCTACTTGAACCTCGGGAGAACCTGTGTCGCCCTTGGCGCGTTGATATTCGGCGAGAATTGCCGCTTTATTGATTTCTGACATCTTTATTACTCCACTTGCGTGAACTAGCAGCCACTGTTCAGACCGCTGTTCCGTGTAAAAAGACCACCCGTTTTAAAAGGTGGTCACCTGAACCCGCTATTGTAGGGGAAAACCGGTAAAAATCAAACCTGTGGATTCAACTTTTCGTGTTTTGACTGCAATTTGTTCAAAGCTGACAAATAGGCTTTGGCCGATGCGACCACAATATCGGGATCTGCCCCCACGCCATTGACTATTCGACCACCCTTTTGCAAGCGCATGGTGACTTCGCCCTGCGACTCGGTGGTACCGGAAGTAATGCCGTTGACAGAGAAGAGCAAGAGTTCAGCACCGCTTTGCACTTCAGCCTCGATGGCCTTCACTGTGGCGTCCACTGGCCCGTTGCCCTGGCTTTCAGAAATGACCTCCCGACCTTCAATTGAGAACACCACCCTTGCCTTGGGGCGTTCTCCGGTTTCGGAGTGCTGGACCAAAGACACATAGCGATAATGTTCAGATTCGCCACCAGCGCCATCACCCGACACCAAGGCATGAATGTCTTCATCAAAAATTTCGGCTTTGCGATCGGCCAAATCCTTGAATCGCTGGAAAGTATCGTTCAAAGCCTGTTCGCTTTCCATTTCAATACCCAGCGCCTCAAGACGCTGCTTGAAGGCATTGCGACCAGACAGCTTGCCCAGCACAATTTTGTTGGCAGACCAGCCGACATCCTCAGCAGTCATGATTTCATAGGTTTGGCGGGCTTTCAGTACGCCATCCTGATGAATGCCGGAAGCATGCGCAAATGCATTGGCTCCCACAATCGCTTTGTTGGGCTGAACCACAAAGCCGGTGATATTGCTGACCAATCGGCTGGCCGAGACGATTTGCGTGGTGTCGATGCCCACATCCATATTGAAGAAGTCTCGGCGGGTTTTAACTGCCATGACAATTTCCTCTAGGGAGCAATTGCCCGCCCGCTCACCCAAACCATTGATTGTGCACTCCACCTGGCGCGCACCACCAATGGCCACGCCGGCCAAAGAATTGGCCACTGCCATGCCCAAGTCGTTGTGGCAATGAACAGACCAGACGGCTTTGTCGCTATTTGGGGTCATGGTGCGAAGATCGCGCATGAATTCGCCATACAAGGAAGGCACTGCATAACCAACCGTGTCGGGAATATTGATGGTTTTTGCACCCGCCTTGATCACGGCCTCGCAGACTTTGGCCAGAAATGGCAATTCAGAGCGGTAGCCATCTTCAGCCGAAAACTCAACATCATCGGTGTACTGCAGGGCCAGCTTTACAGCCTTGACGGCCTGCTCCAAAACCTGATCAGGCGTCATGCGCAACTTCACTTCCATGTGCAAAGGCGAAGTGGCAATAAAGGTGTGAATGCGGCGGCGCTCAGCTGGAGCCAATGCGTCGCCAGCACGCATGATGTCTTTGTCATTGGCGCGGGCCAAAGAACACACTGTGGATTCTTTGATGACCGAGGCAATGGACTTGATCGCCTCGAAATCGCCGTTGCTGGAGGCGGCAAAACCGGCCTCGATCACGTCAACTTTCAACTTCTCAAGTTGCTTGGCAATACGGATTTTTTCTTCACGGGTCATCGAGGCGCCAGGGCTTTGTTCGCCGTCGCGCAAAGTAGTGTCGAATATGATGAGGCGGTCTGACATGCTGTTCTCCTGATTATGTTCTAAGGATACAACAATGCAGGCGTGAAGCGGTATTGCGGGGAACCCGTGAAGGGCCGAATACAGCGTATCCGGCCTGAATGACACGAATTAAAAGTGTTCGTCTCTTTCGATATCCATGCCCTTAAGGCCCTGCCCCTTCACCTTCCGGACCAGGTAAACGACATAGCCAGAAAGACCGTACAACACAAATACGCCGAACAACACCTTGGGCGGGTCTTGGGACACGAGCGCAAACACGAGGGGAATCAAGGCCAGCACCAAGAAAGGCACACTGCGGCGGAAATGGAAGTCTTTGCCGCTGAAGAAAGGCACGTTGGACACCATGGTAATACCTGCGTAGAAGGTGATACCCCAGGCCAACCAATCCAACTCGGCACCTGCCATTTTGGCGTCGTCCATCACCCACACAAAACCGGTGACCAGTGCCGCTGCGGCAGGGCTGGGCAAACCTTGGAACCAGGCTTTGTCGACGACTGCCGCATTGGTGTTGAAACGGGCCAGGCGCAAAGCGGCACCTGCCAGATAAACAAAAGCGGCAACCCAACCCAGTTTGCCCATGCCGCTGAGCGACCACTCATAAATAATCAGTGCTGGGGCTGCACCAAACGACACCATGTCTGCCAAGCTGTCGTATTCGGCACCAAATGCACTTTGGGTGTTGGTCATTCGGGCAACTCGACCATCCAGGCTGTCAAGTACCAAGGCAGCGAAAATGGCAACCGCTGCAGCAGTGAATTGTTGACCCATGGCCATGACAATGCCATAAAAACCGCTAAACAGAGCCGCCGTGGTAAACAGGTTGGGCAACAAATAAACGCCCTTGTGGGGCTTGCCTGCCGGGCGCGAAGCCGCGTTTGAAAACGCGCGCGGTGCTCCAAAACGGTTTTTATTCCGCTTGAATCGCATAATCAGGACACCAACCCGGCCAACACGGTTGACGAAGCTGAAACCTTGTCGCCAATTGCCACTTTGGGCACTGAATCAGTTGGCAAATAAACATCGACACGGGAACCGAAACGAATAAATCCGTAACGCTGTCCTTTCTCAACAGCCTCTGTGGGTTTGACGTAACAAAGAATTCGACGCGCGATCAAGCCGGCAACCTGAACAGCAGTTACGGTAGCGCCACTTTCAGTGTGAATCACAATTGCGTTGCGCTCATTTTGGGTACTCGCCTTGTCCAGGTCTGCATTCACAAACAAACCGGGGAAATAATCCACTGACTTGATTTCACCACCAATTGGAATTCGGTTGGAGTGCACATTGAATACATTCATGAACACGGAAATTTTCAAGGCTTCACGCTGGGCGTAAGGATCTTCTACGCGCTCAACAGCAACGATGCGACCATCTGCTGGCGACACAACCGCATTTTTCTGTGCGGGAATGTAACGGGGAGGATCACGGAAAAACTGCAGGACAAAGATGAACAGAATCCACGCCACGACCGATAGAAACGTGAGGCCAAAAGACTGAAGGGCAAGCGCCAAAACAGCAACGATTGCAAGAAAAGGCCAACCCTCGCGGGCAATGATGGGATGTGGGTAGTTCATAGCTCTTTGTTGTGAATGGTTATAGTGCAGATTTTATAAGCCAAAATGACCAAGTGCGGTAAGTTTTGTGCGAATTGCTCAATAAGAATCCGAAGTGAACCCCCATTTGGCCAGAAAACAAAAAACCCACAGCACTTTCAGACTGTGGGTTTTCCGTAAAGCAGTCAAGCGGCAGATTAGTTCTTGGACTGGTCAACCAACTTGTTTTTGCTGATCCAAGGCATCATGCCGCGCAACTGCGCGCCCACGATTTCAATGGGGTGCTGCGCATTCAAACGACGACGAGCAGTCATTTCTGGATAGTTGGTTTTGCCTTCCAGAATAAAACGCTTGGCGTATTCACCGTTTTGGATATTGGCCAAACATTCCTTCATGGCTGCGCGGGCCTGGTCGGCGATTACTCGGTTGCCGGTTACGTACTCGCCATATTCCGCGTTGTTGGAAATGGAGTAGTTCATGTTGGCAATGCCGCCTTCGTACATCAGGTCAACAATCAACTTCAGCTCGTGCAAGCATTCGAAGTAAGCCATTTCAGGTGCGTAACCTGCTTCAACCAAAGTTTCGAAACCGGCTTTTACCAGCTCAACCGCACCGCCGCACAACACAGCCTGCTCACCGAACAAGTCTGTTTCTGTTTCTTCGCGGAAGTTGGTCTCGATTACGCCACCCTTGGTGCCGCCGTTGGCTGCTGCATAGGCCAGGGAAATGTCGTGTGCGTTACCAGTGGTGTCTTGGTAAATCGCGATCAGTGAAGGCACGCCACCACCTTTCAGGTATTCAGAGCGCACGGTGTGGCCTGGACCTTTGGGGGCGATCATGATGACGTCGATGTCGGCGCGGGGTACAACCTGGTTGTAATGCACGTTGAAGCCGTGGGCGAAAGCCAAAGCTGCACCAGGCTTGATGTTTGGAGCAACTTCCTTGTTGTACACGTCGGGAATGTTTTCATCGGGCAGCAAAATCATGACCACGTCGGCTTCTTTTACCGCGTCGGCCACTTCTTTCACTTTCAAGCCAGCACCTTCAGCTTTGGACCAGGATGCACCGCCTTTACGCAAACCAACAACTACTTCTACGCCAGAATCGCGCAGGTTTTGTGCGTGGGCGTGACCTTGTGAACCGTAACCAATGATGGATACTTTCTTCTTCTGGATCAGGGAAAGATCCGCGTCTTTGTCGTAATAAACTTTCATGTCATTTTCCTTTTGATTCAGGTATTTAAATTCATCTTTCAGACGCGCAGAATTCGTTCGCCGCGGCCAATGCCGGAACTGCCCGTACGGACTGTTTCCAGAATGGCGGTGCGATCGATCGAGTCCAAGAATGCATCCAGCTTGGATTTGTTGCCAGTCAACTCAATCGTGTAGCTTTTCTCGGTGACATCAATGATGCGGCCACGGAAAATATCCGCAGTGCGCTTCAATTCTTCACGCTCTTTGCCAACTGCACGCAATTTTACCAGCATCAGCTCACGTTCAATATGCGCACCATCACTTAGATCAACCACTTTAACCACTTCAATCAAGCGGTTAAGGTGTTTGGTGATCTGCTCGATGATGTCATCGGAACCGACAGTGACAATGGTCATGCGTGACATGGTTTCGTCTTCTGTGGGGGCAACGGTCAGGGTTTCAATGTTGTATCCGCGGGCAGAAAATAACCCCACCACGCGGGACAACGCACCTGGTTCGTTCTCGAGGAGAACGGAAATAATGTGTCTCATATTTGCCATCTCCTTGTTAAAGTTCTTCCGAACCCAGCAGCATTTCGGACAAGCCCTTGCCAGCCTTCACCATGGGCCACACGTTCTCGGTGCGGTCGGTGATGAAGTCCATGAACACCAAACGGTCTTTGTACTTGCCAAACGCCTCACGCAGGGCGGGCTCGACATCGGATGGCTTGGTGATCTGCATGCCGATGTGGCCATACGCTTCCACCAACTTGACGAAGTCAGGCAGTGCATCCATGTAGCTTTCAGAGTAGCGTGAGCCATAATCGAGCTGCTGCCACTGGCGAACCATGCCCAGATACCGGTTGTTCAAGTTCACGATTTTCGGTGTGAAATGGTATTGGAAGCAGGTGGACAATTCCTGAATGTTCATCTGAATAGACGCTTCACCCGTAATACAGGCCACTTGCGCATCGGGGTTGGCCATTTGAACACCCATGGCGTAAGGCAAGCCCACGCCCATGGTGCCCAAACCACCCGAGTTGATCCAGCGGCGCGGCTTGTCGAAGCGATAGTACTGAGCAGCCCACATTTGGTGCTGACCCACGTCGGATGTCACAAAGGCATCACCATTGGTGACTTCCCACAGCTTTTCAACCACGAACTGTGGCTTGATCAACTCGTCGGACTTTGCGTAGTCCAGACACTTGCGGCCACGCCATTTCTCAACCTGTTCCCACCAGCCCTGCAGCTTGCCTTGATCAACGCGCTTGCCACTTTCTTCAAGCAATTGGATCAGGTCAACCAGCACGTCTTTGATGTTGCCCACGATAGGCACATCCACCTTGACGCGCTTGGAGATTGAGGACGGATCGATATCGATGTGAATGATTTTGCGGGGGATGGACGCGAAATCTTTTGGGTTACCAATGACTCGATCGTCGAAACGGGCACCCACGGCGATCAACACGTCGCAGTTTTGCATGGCAAGGTTGGCTTCATAAGTGCCGTGCATGCCTGGCATGCCCATGAACTTCTTGTCGCTGGCCTTGAATGCGCCCAAACCCATCAGGGTGTTGGTACAAGGTGCACCGACCCATTCAACCAAACGTGTCAGTTCAGCAGATGCATCGCCCAAAATAACGCCACCGCCGGAATAGATCATGGGTCGCTCGGCTTCCAGAATCATTTGCACGGCTTTTTTGATTTGACCCTGGTGGCCCTTGACCACGGGGTTGTACGAGCGCATTTTCACGGGCTCAGAGTAATCAAAAGCGGTTTTGTGAATGGTGATGTCTTTGGGGATATCCACCAGTACTGGGCCTGGGCGACCTGTACGGGCGATGTAAAACGCTTCTTTCATGACACGCGCGAGGTCTTTCACATCTTTCACAAGGAAGTTGTGCTTAACGCAAGGGCGTGTAATACCCACGGTGTCACATTCCTGGAATGCATCCTGACCGATCGCGTGCGTGGGCACCTGACCAGACAAAATCACCATGGGAATTGAATCCATGTAGGCAGTGGCAATGCCGGTTACAGCATTGGTGAGGCCGGGGCCTGAAGTAACGAGACAAACACCCACCTTGTCGCTTGAGCGCGAATAGGCATCGGCTGCATGAACTGCAGCTTGTTCGTGACGTACCAGAATATGTTCGAAGCCGTCTTGCTTGAAGATGGCATCGTAGATGTAGAGTACTGCTCCGCCTGGGTAACCGAAAACGTGCTTGACGCCCTCTTCTTCCAGACATTTGACAACGATTTCCGCGCCGGTATATTCCATTTTAAAAAAATCCTGACAAAATCCACGGGACATTGGTCGGATGCCTTCCTGGATCGCATTGCCGTGGGGCACAGGCTTTTTGAAAATGAACAACCTTGTGGGTATGGACATGTCGCAAAGCGCTGGCGATCACAACCCGATTATGTCGGGCAGGTTGGCCATGGGCTTCTGAACTACAAGTTCAGCGCCCTAGCGCGTCTTTCGCTAAAACAACAAGGGTATGTTGATTAACTAGAGACAAAAACAGGGTAGAACGAGATCTTAGTGCGAAGCCCGCCGTGGGTCAAGAAAAAAGCCTGCGGCTTTGATATCATGCCGTATTGTTAAATATTGCGAATCATTCTCGCCTCGACCCCCAAACCCCTCTGACACCACCTCGACACACACATTTATGGCAAGCACGCGAGAATTAGAGGACTTTTTGAAAGAGGTGTCGCACCGGGCTTATCGCCAGGCGTTTTTTGCCGTTAAAAACCAAGAAAGCGCGATGGACCTGGTGCAGGAAAGCATGATGAAGCTTTCCGACAAGTATGGCGACAAGCCCAAAGAAGAACTGCCAATGCTGTTTACCCGCATTTTGCAGAACACGGTCTTGGACTACCACCGACGCCAGAAGGTCAGAAATACCTGGACGACCCTGTTTTCAAGCTTTCAGAAGAAAGATGAAGAAGATTACGACGTGCTTGAGAACCTTCTCGCACAGGATGAATCTCAGAACGCGAGCGCCCAGGACGAAATTGAACAGTCACAAAATATGGCCGCCATCGAAGAAGCCATCGCAAATTTGCCGGAGCGTCAACGCCAGGCATTCATCTTGCGTTATTGGGAAGAGATGGACTTGGCAGAAACTGCAGAGATCATGGGATGCTCGGAAGGCAGTGTGAAAACACATTGCTCCAGAGCGACAAAGGCATTGGCACTGGTATTGAGGCAACAGGGGTTTCGGGAATGAATGAAGATCGGCTAACCGCAAATGTAGTAAAAAGGCTACTTGATGAGTCGGCATGTCAAGTTCCGCCCCATATCCAAGAACGCTTGAATCTTGCAATCGCCCAATCGGTGCAACTGCACGCCGAAAAACACGGCAGTGCAGTCAAATCCAAACAGACCGGTGCCGGCCCAATCGGTGGTTTATTTCAACAGTTTTCCGAGTGGTTTAATCGCCCAGCCCTGTCCATGGCGGTCAGCGCACTATTTATTGCGGGTGCCGCGTTCGGTGTGGCGCAGTTTGGCCTGGAAAACTCAGATGCTCGTATTTCGGAAACAGCCGATCTGGACGCCGCTATTTTGTCCGATGACCTTCCGCCAGACGCCTACCTGGATCCTGGATTCATCAATTACGCCACTGAATTGCAGAAAAAAAATGCAATTCCGGCTGAAGACGGAATTGAACAATGGATGGATTCACTACCCGCCGACTTCACTACGTCGATCTAGCATTTTAAGGATTGAGGGGTACGATCATGATTAGACTCTATTCCGGATTGATGACTTTGGGCTTGCTTTTGGTGCTGAGTCTGCAAAGTGGTCAGGCTTTGGCTGCGACCGACTGGTCGAAATTGTCGGCCAAACAACAGGAATTGCTCTCTCCCCTGCAGAACGACTGGAACTCAATGACCAACGCACAGCAAGAACGCTGGCTGAAAGTAGGTCGAAAATACGAAAGTGAACCAGCCGAGCGCCAGGCCATTATGCGTGAACGGGTAAGCAGCTGGAGCGAACTGAGCCCCAGAGAAAAAGCGGCTGCTCGTGAAAACTACAAGGCCTTGAAGGAAAAACGCCAAGGTGAGCGAAACTCAAGCTGGAACAGCTATCAAAGCCTGGACAAAAAACAGCTCGATGAATTCAAGGGAAAAAGCAACAAACCCTCGCTGAATTAAAACCCCCGCTCCATTTCCAATGCGCGTCAGCGATAAAATGACGAAATGGAACGACTACTCAACAACGGGCTGATCAGCCCCAGCCGAAAACGCCGACTTGCCAGCATGCTGTATGAAAGCATGCTGTTGTTCGGCGTTTTGTTCATTGCAGGCTACTTTTTCGACACCCTCACCCAAAGCCGGCATGCGCTGTACCTGCGGGATGCTCGCCAGTGGTGGTTTTTCGCAGTGCTGGGCTTGTATTTTGTGTGGTTTTGGCGCCATGGCGGCCAAACCCTGGCCATGAAAACATGGCACATTCGTTTGGTCAAAGAAAACGGCGAACGAGTTGGGCTGGCGCAAGCCATGCTGCGCTACGTGCTTTGCTGGTTTTTCAACCTGACAGGCATTGCATTCATTTATTCGTTTTTCGACAAAAACGGGCAATTTCCCCAAGACCGCTTGGCAAAAACACTGTTGGTTTCAACCAAGCCACGGGAACGCGGCATTGAAGAAGTAATGCGCCACAACTAGTCACCAAGCGAATTGACCGCGTTCTCGAGGCGATGCCAATCGTCCTCCGACCGCGGTACGCCACAACGCAAAATACAGTCCTCTGTGGGGTAGGTTCGCACCAGAATTCCCATGTGTTCCAGGTCGGTCGCCCACTGTTCATTTTTCGGGTGGGTAAAACTGATGTAGTAGCCACCTTTGCGAATTTGAACCTGCTCGTCCAATCGAACTCGCCAAAGCGACTCCAGCCTTTTGCACACTGCATCGAGTCGAATCAACTGCGCTGCTCTCCAGCCTTCGGCAGCAAAATATTGCAGCGCCAGCCACCATTGCGGCGATGACACCGCTTGAGTACCGACCTCGTTGAGCAGCGCTGTACACACGGCCTTGGGGCCACACACAAATGCCAGGTTTGCACCTGCCAAACCAGAAAAAGGTGCCACGGAGCGAAGCACAATGGCGGGTTCGGCTTCGATAAAGGAGGCATAGGACTCTTCTCCGGTCCAGTCCAGATAGGCTTCGTCCAGGATAAGCCAACCGCCCTGTTCCCGAAGCTTTCGTGCAAGTGGCTTGATTTGGGCAATCGTGATCATTTGGCAGCTTGGGTTAACCGGGCGCCCCAACACCACCACATCGCACTCTGGAATTTCGCCTTCGAGCACCAGTTCCACGGGCCAATCGAGCACAACATGATTTGCTCTGCGAAAGCGTTTGTCCCACTGATCGAAACTGGGCTCGGCCAAGACCACCCGCATCGACCCGTACCAAGTTTGAAACAAGCGTGCAAGCGCGGAGATCCCGCTGCCTATGCCTGTAACCGCCAGAACTGACTCGCACTCAAAAAAACGTGCCGCTTCAAGATGAACCCGCGACCGCAACAGGTCGGGACTGGCCCATACAGAAGCAGGCATGTCTGGCAGCTCAAGCTCAAACGGCGCAACAGAGCCAGAGAGATCAAGCTTTGCCTGATGCTTGACTTGGGTTTCAATGCGCATCCGAGGTTTCCAGAAGCACAGGAAATCCCCACAAACGCTCCACTTGGGCCAGTGTTTTCTCGGCCTCATCAATGTTCAGTGGTCTTCCTCGGCGGCTCATGTGGGTCAGCGTTAATGACCGATCTGTCATGCGTGCATAGGAAGTCACCTGGATGTCGGGCACCATGCTTTCGCGTGAATACTGGTTGGCCAACAGGGTGCGGATTCGTTTGTAGCCTTCATCGTTGTGAATACAGTCGATAAACAAGTCACTTTCAGTTTTGTGATCTGCGATGGTAAACAAACGGAAATCACGAATCACCTTGGGTGATAAAAACTGACGAATGAACGACTCATCCTTGAAATTGCGCATGGCAAAGTCAACCGCCTTTAACCAGTTGCCGCTGCCGGCCAATTCAGGAAACCAGCGCTTGTCCTCTTCGGTGGGTTTTTCGCACATGCGGCGAATGTCGCTAAACATGGCGAAACCCAATGCATAGGGGTTCAAGGCACGAAAACGCCCATCGCGGGAATCGGGTTGAAATACCACATTGGTGTGCGAGGTCAGGAACTCCAGCATGAATCCATCGGACACCAACTTCTCGTCGTAAAGGGTATTCAGCAGGGTGTAATGCCAGAAGCTGGCCCACCCTTCGTTCATGACTTTGGTCTGCCCCTGTGGGTAAAAGTACTGGGACATCTTGCGGACAATGCGCACCAGTTCACGTTCCCAATCGCGAAGTTTGGGGGCTTCCTTCTCGATAAAGTACAAAATATTCTCAACGGGCTCTCTTGGGTAGTTGTCTTGTCGGCGTTCAATTTGAGCGGCTTCGACAGGCGATACTTTGGCCATGATTTCGTCATACTGCCGACGCTTTTCTTCAGCAAGGTCATCACGTTTTACTTTCAGCGAGGCCTCTGACTCAAATCGACGCTTGTAACGATCTACGCCGAAATGCTGGATGGCATGTGCTGCATCCAGTACTTCCTCTACCGCATCGATGCCGTACTTTTCTTCGCATTCCATGACGTACTTTTTGGCAAACACCAGGTAATCGATAATGGCGTCGGCCTGGGTCCACTGCCTGAACAGGTAGTTCCCCTTGAAGAAAGAATTGTGCCCATAACAGGCATGCGCAATGACCAAGGTCTGCATGGTCATGGTGTTCTCTTCCATGAGGTAGGAAATGCAGGGGTTGGAGTTAATCACCACCTCGTAGGCCAGGTTTTGCTGACCTGTTTCATAGAGATGCTCATTCACCGAGAAAGATTTACCATAGCTCCAGTGTGGATACATCACCGGCATGGCGCCACTGGAATAGGCATCCAGCATTTGCTCGGCGCTGATCACTTCGATCTGATTGGGAAAGGTGTCGAGCTTGTATTGGTTGGCAGCAATGTCGTGCAGCTGCGTGTCAATGTCGCGCAGCAGATCAAATGTCCACTCATTGCCGGCCAAGTCAAGTTGTTGGGCCATTGTTGCTACTCCTAGCGCCCAAAGGCGACTTCTTTCTTCTCAAACAAGCCACGAAACACAGGGTAAATGTCGCGGCGGTTGAACAACTTGCGCATGGCAAAGTGCCCGGCAAAGCTGTCTTCCAGACGTTCAAAACTTTCCCACAAATCGGACGCACGGGCCATGCCGAACATGGGTGTAGGCATGGTTTCCACGTATGCGTAGTAACGCACATGCGGCATGATTTTGGAAGAGAGATACTCCGCGCTGGCCCGCGCGTCGCGCGAGGTGGCGTCACCGTCAGAGGCTTGCGCCACGTACACATTCCATGCGCTGCCGGGATAGCGGGTTTCGATGATGTGATGCATTAATTCCATGGCAGGCATGATTTCGGTGCCACCACTTTTTTTGCCGTAGAAAAAGTCTTCTTCGCTGACCTCTTCGGCTTCATCGGTGTGGCGAATGAAAACCAGCTTCACCTCTTCATATTTGCGAGTAAGGAACAGATACAACAAGGTATAAAAGCGTTTGGCCAAATCTTTCTTGGCCTCATCCATGGAGGCAGACACGTCCATGAGACAGAAAATGACGGCATTGGTTGACGGCTCGGGATACGTTACGCGATTGCGATAACGCAAGTCGACTTCGTCGAGAAAGGGCACATAAGGTTTTTTCTTGGGATCCTCCAGCAAATCGAGCTGTCCCTTTTCTTCGTCTTCCTCTTCATCCTCTTCGTCGCGAGGCTCAAGCGCGACTCGGCGCATGAGTGAGGCCTTCATGGTGCGCAACACAGAAAGCGAGGTGGGTGCGCCCGTGCGTGAATAACCAGCGTTGCGGCTTTTCATACGCTTTACCGAGGAAATTTCACGCTTCAACAGTTCAGGCAACTCCAGGTCATCGAAGTAAAGATTCAAGAACTCTTCACGAGACAACACGAAGGTGAAACCATCTTCGCCCTCGCCCTTGCCAGGTTTTCCGCCACCCTGCCCTTCACCACCGCCACTGGGCCTTGGAATTCGATCGCCTGGCACAAAGTCGCGATTGCCTGGCACCACATGCTCCACATCGCCACCCTGACCGAAAATGAAAGTGGGCTCGGACACTTCCCGAGTGGGAATCCGCACTTTCACACGTCCGTCTCCGCTGACATCGGAGATGGATGACTCACCAGCCACGTCAGCGACCGCCTTTTTCAGCTGTGTTTTATAACGCCGAATAAAGCGCTCGCGATTGGGCAAGCTTCTGTTTTTGCCGTTGAGCCTGCGATCAATAATGGTTGAATCGCCCATGGCAAACTCCTTTATGCTTTTTGCGTGATCAAGACGCCTTTTTCACGCGCAAATGCCACTCTACCAACAGGCGAACCTGTTTCTCGGTATAACCTTTGGCCACCATACGGTCCACGAAGTTTTCATGCTTTTCCTGACTTTCTTTGGATCCTTTGTGATCGAAAGAAATCACGGGCAGCAAGTCTTCAGTTTTCGAGAACATGCTTCGCTCGATCACTTCGCGCAACTTTTCGTAACTCGTCCATGCGGGCATGGTGCCGGAATTGCTGGCCTGTGCACGCAACACAAAGTTGACCACCTCATTGCGGAAGTCTTTGGGATTGGCAATACCCGCAGGTTTTTCAATGCGGTTCAGCTCTTCGTTCAATGAGTCACGATCAAAAATTTGTCCCGTGGCCGGGTCGCGGAATTCTTCGTTCTGAATCCACTTGTCAGCAAACTGAATATAACGCTCGAACAGGTTTTGCCCGTACTCGCTGTAACTCTCCAGATAGGCTGTTTGAATTTCCTTGGCCACGAATTCTGCGTACTTGGGTGTCAAGTAGCTCTTGATGAAATCAAGGTACTTGCGGGTTTGTTCCTCGGGCAGGTTGTCTTTAATGACTTGCTGCTCCAGCACATACAACAGGTGTACTGGGTTGGCAGCCACTTCATGGTGGTCAAAGTTGAACACCTTGGACAACACTTTGTAAGCCCAACGCGTGGATGATCCATTCATGCCCTCGTCGGGCCCGGACTGATCACGGTATTCCTGAATTGGTTTGGCATGCGGATCGACGTCTTTCAGGTTCTCACCGTCGTACACGCGCATCTTGCTGAACAGGTTGCTGTTGGCAGGCTCTTTCAGGCGAGTCAACACACTGAACTGCGCCATCATGTTCAGGGTTCCCGGTGCGCAGGCTGCCTTGTTCAGGGAAGAATGTTCCAGCAATTTCTCGTAAATCTTCACTTCTTCGGATACACGCAGGCAATACGGCACCTTCACGATGTAGACACGATCAAGAAACGCTTCGTTGGTTTTGTTGTTACGGAATTGCTGCCATTCAGATTCGTTGCTGTGAGCCAAAATAATGCCGTCAAAGGGAATGGAGCCAAAGCCTTCCGTGCCTTTGAAGTTGCGTTCCTGCGTGGCGGTGAGCAAGGGGTGCAGCATCTTGATGGGTGCCTTGAACATTTCCACAAATTCAAGCAAACCCTGGTTGGCCAAACACAAACCACCACTGAAGCTGTAAGCATCGGGATCGTCTTGGCTGAACTGGTTCAACATGCGAATGTCGACCTTGCCCACTAAGGCAGAAATGTCCTGGTTATTTTCATCACCAGGCTCGGTCTTGCTGATCGCGATCTGGTTCAAAGTCGAAGGCATCAGGCGGACCACCCGGAACTTGCGCAGGTCGCCTCCGAATTCGTCAAGGCGTTTGGTGGCCCAGGGGCTGGCAATACCGGTTAGGTAACGACGTGGAATGCCGTATTTGTCTTCCAGTGAAGCGCCAAACTGAACTGGATCAAACAAGCCCAGTGGCGACTCATTAATGGGTGAGCCCTTGAGCGCGTAAATGGGCTGCTGCTCCATCAGCGCTTTCAGACGCTCAGCCAGAGAGGATTTGGCACTGCCGACAGGGCCAAGCAGATAAAGCACCTGCTTGCGTTCTTCGAGCCCCTGTGCGGCATGGCGGAAATAAGCGACGATGTTTTCAATCACTTCTTCCATGCCGTAAAACTCTTTGAACGAGGGATAACGGCGCACCACACGGTTTGCAAAAACTCGGGACAGACGTGGATCGTGGCGGGTGTTGATCACTTCGGGTTCGCCGATGGCGTGCAACATGCGTTCGGCAGCGCTGGCGTAGGTGAGCGGGTCGGCTTTGCACAGGTCGAGGTATTCTTCGAGGCTCATCTCGGTTTGCTGCAAAGCTGCAAAACGGGACTGAAACTGACCAAAAATGTCAGATTCGCTGGAATTCAAATCACGCGGTTCAAGCTCTGTGTTCATGATGTCCTCCTGCACAACGCTTCTTTGCCTTTTACTTCGGCCGTGAACCTATTTCGCGCCCAAAGCAATCAATCTCATCTTCCGAAAAAGTTGCAAAAAACAAGCCAGCTTATTTATTTACATTTTTGTGCTGTTTTGGTGCTTGCAACACTTTCAGGTTAACCATGCCGTTCCCACTATCTCCCTATCGATTGGGGCATTAAACCCCTGAAGCGGTTAGAGCTTCCCTTTTATTTAGACGCCAGACCGTTTGAGAAATTGCACTTTTTTCAAATTTTTGTTGCCCCTGCTCTTCCAGAAACTCGAGCACATTCATGACCACACCCTTTTTGGCCAACACGCCGGGCATGTCATCAAGGCGATACTGCTTGCGCAGCAACTCAAACATGGGTTTGTCGATGGCAATTGACTTGCCTTGTTGTATATGTAACGCAATCGCCTTGATTAATTCCTTCTGGGTATCAATTTCAGACAACTTGCTGAATTCAAGTACGAAGCCATGTTTGCGCAATCGGTTCACAAATCGGGAAGGCTTCAGGCGCCCGGAGAGCACCACAGTCATTTCTATGGGCAAGCCGGCCATGCGCTGCAAATAGTTTTCGTGAAGCAAGGTTGGAAACACGATCAGGCTGCCACCTGAATCGCCCACATGGTCCATATTTTCAATGCGTGGCAACTGCCGACCCGGCACTTTCAAAAGCAACTGGGCACGCAGCACCACATAGGGCTGCTTGAACAACCACAAACCCAAAACCACCACATTGATTGCAGTGACCGCGGTGAATACCCAAAGCACCTCACCTTTCATTGCCAACAAAATTGCAATTGCAAACCCTGCAGACACCACCATAAAGAAGGAATTGATAATGTTATTGGCCGACACCACGCGCGAGCGGCTTTCCTTGGGTGCAAAGGCCTGCATGGTGGCGTACAAGGGCACGCTGTATAAACCCACGCCAATGCTGATCAGCACAAAAAGGCCCAGCACAGACAAATTGTGCAATTGACCAAAGAAAGCCACCACGGTTTGCTGATCGGGATTGGTTTGATAAGCCACCAATACCCAGTGCAACAGGCCGCCAGCAACAATCATCACGACCAGCCCCCACAACACCAAACCCATTTCAATGCGTTTGCGCGACCACTTCTCGCAGAGGAATGCGCCAATACCCAGGCCCACCGTGAATGCAAACAGCAACACTGTGGCCACACCCGGACTTGCGTTGAGCAGGGTTTTCGACAACAGCGGAAACTGGGTCAAATAAGTAGCACCCACAAACCAAAGCCATGAAATGCCCAACAAGGCTGGCCACACCTTGGGCAAATTGGTGGCGAAACGCACGTTGCGCCAGGTCTCTGTGAACAGGTTCCAGTTCACTTTCAAGTCGGGTGAGTGCGAAGGCGTTAGTGGCATTTGCCTGGCTTGATAAACCCCCATCAAAGCCACCACAAAACCAAATCCACAGACGATGTAAACGGCAAGATTGCCTGCGTCTTGACTCATCAAGCTGCCCGCTGCAATGGTGCCGAGCAAAATAGCCATGAAGGTGGCGGACTCTACCAAGGCATTGGCCATGACCAGTTCGCTGGACTTGAGTTGTTCGGGCAAATAAGCGTATTTTGCGGGGCCAAAAAATGCAGACTGTGTGCCCAGTAAAAACACACCGAGTATGAGCAGTTCAACCGAGTTCAGAAGAAAGCCAGCTGCGGTGATCAAAACAATGGGGGGTTCTAACCACTTGGCCAAACGCATGACTTTGGTTTTGTCGAATTTGTCGGCAAGCTGCCCACTGGTGGCCGAAAATAATACGAATGGAAGGATGAACAAAGCAGCGATCAGGTTGATCAACAAACCGGGTGAAAAACTGCCGCGAAGTGCATCGTTGTAAGTGACGGCAAGCGTGACGGCAAACTTCAAAAGATTGTCGTTGAACGCACCGAGAAACTGCGTCCAGAAGAAAGCACCAAATCGTTTGTCACGAATCAATTGAATTGCCATGCATTGAGCATAGCGCAAAATATTCCGTGCGAGAAATAAAAAAAGCCCCTCACGCGAGGGGCTTTCTTTGGCGTTTTTACTACAACAGAAATGTTGCAAAAAACTTGCCTTTAAAATCAAGCAGCTGCTTTGTACTCGGTCACTGGCTTGGCTTCAATGATTTCGTCAGGAATTTGACCATTGGTGCGCAAATAGTCTTTGCTGAAGTCATCGGTCAGGATCGCGTCGAAACGAATTGGCTCGTATTCACGAATGCCTTGGGCCAAATCAGGACTAATCAGGTTCTTGGCCACAGCGTCTTTCAGTTGATCTTCCAGACCTTCACCGATCACTTTGCCCGAAGACACAGCTTTCAGGAAGTTGCTGTAACCAGGCTCAATGGACAACAGCTTGTCAGCAGCTTCAAGAATGCGACCAGTTGGGTCTGACAAACCTTCGCCGACGAATACTTTGTCGAGCAGACGTTCTGCAAATGCATTGCGTGTCATCAGCAACTCGGCAACTTCAGCATTGGTTTTGTCACTTGGGCCTTTGGATTTGCCCATACCCAAGGGGTAGGCCACAAAGCTCAGCAGCTTGCCAATGGCCTTGTTGGGGAAGTTGCGGTTGAACTCGGTGAACGCTTTGTCGATTTCGAACAATGAGTCTTCAATCGCCCACTGTGCATGCGGCAACTCGTCAGCCAAGCGACCGTTGGTTTCAAAATACTTCAGCACGGCTGTGGCCATGTAAAGGTGGCTTAGCACGTCGCCCAAACGGGCCGACAAGCGCTCGCGACGCTTCAGTTCGCCCCCCAATACACCCATGGCCACGTCGGCTGTGAATGCCAGTGCAGCGGAACGACGCTCAATGGCTTTGGCATAGTCGGCCATGGGACCACTGACCGGGCTTTTTGCCAAACGGTTGCCACTCAAACCAAGTACCAGGGCACGCATGGCGCGGTTGAAAATATGGCCCAAGTGACCGAAGAATGCTGTGTCGAAATCACGCAGACCTTCTTCTTTGTTGGGGTTCTGGGCTGCCTGCATTTCCTTCAATACCCAAGGATGACAGCGAATTGCGCCCTGACCAAACACGATGAGGTCACGCGTCATGATGTTCGCGCCTTCAACTGTGATAGCCACTGGCATGGCCTGATAAGCCTGACCCAGGTAGTTGCGTGGGCCAAGAATAACAGTGCGGCCACCGTGCACGTCCATGGAGCGCAGGATGATCTCGCGCATCATTTCAGTCATGTGGTATTTCATCATGGCGGTAACCACAGAAGGTGCACATTCTGCACAGGCTGTTGCGGTCAACACGCGAGAGGCTTCCAGCTTGTAGGTCAGGCCACCGATTTTACCGGTTGCTTCCTGAACACCTTCAAAGCGGCCAATTGGCATTTTGAACTGGCGACGAATGCGTGCATACGCACCAGTGGCCAGGTACATGCCCCAACCAGAGGCTGCCGACAAGGCGGGCAAGGAAATGCCACGGCCTGCTGACAAACACTCAACCAGCATTCTCCAGCCTTTGCCGGCCATTTCACGGCCACCAATGATGGCGTTCAATGGAATGTAGACGTCGTTACCAATGATGGGGCCGTTCATGAAAACAGCACCGGGGAAATGACGACGACCAATTTGTACATTCGGCGTGTCAGCTGGCAACAAGGCGCAGGTAATGCCGTAATCGACTTTGGATTTGTCGCCCAGCAGGCCTTGTGGATCTTTCAGCTTGAATGCCAAACCAACCACCGTGGCCACTGGTGCCAAGGTGATGTAGCGCTTGCTGAAGTTCAACACGATACCCAGCTCTTCTTTGCCGTCGACCACGCGCTTGACAACAACGCCTGTATCGGGAATTGCAGATGCGTCGGAGCCTACTTCAGGGCCAGTCAAACCAAAACAGGGAATTTCACGGCCATCCACCAAACGTGGCAACCAGTAGTCTTTTTGCTCTTGCGTGCCGTAGTGCATGATCAACTCGCCTGGGCCCAAAGAGTTGGGAACCATCACGGTGACCGATGCGGTCAATGAGCGGGTGGCAATTTTCGCCACTACGCAGCTTTGCGCGTAGGGGGAGAATCCCAAACCGCCGTGTTCTTTGGCAATCAACATGGCAAAGAATTTATTCTTGCCCATGAAATCCCAGACTTCTTGAGGCAGGTCTTTCAACTCGAAAGTGATCTTCCAGTCGTCGAGCATTTTGCACAGCTCTTCTGTCTCGTTGTCCAGGTAAGACTTTTCATCGGCGGTCAGCTCGGTGTACTTGACGTTCATCAGCTTGGACCAATCTGGCTTGCCACCGAACATTTCGGCTTCCCACCAGGTGTCACCCGCTTCGAGCGCGTCTTTTTCAGTTGGGCTCATGGCAGGCAGTGCCTTACTGAAGGCCTTGAAAATAGGCGCAGTCAAAACACCACGGCGCAAGCTGGATACGTTCAGTACCACTGCGATGGGAAGGTAAATGGCAGCGAACACGATCAGACCGAGTTCACCCAAGCCGCCCAAGGCGTAGAAGCCCAGCGCAGACGCGCCAATGGCGGCGGTGAAGGTCAGCAGGTTTGCACCGCTGTAGACGAGGCCGATCAGCACAACGGCTGAGAAAACGGCGAAAAGTGAATTTGACAT
Source organism: Limnobacter sp. (assembly GCF_043511195.1). Classification (NCBI taxonomy): domain Bacteria; kingdom Pseudomonadati; phylum Pseudomonadota; class Betaproteobacteria; order Burkholderiales; family Burkholderiaceae; genus Limnobacter; species Limnobacter sp. The sequence continues at coordinate 2,659,947 of NZ_CP121330.1, forward strand.
GTTTATACCCCTTGAATGTCATCAAAGTTACTTCTAAGTTACTTAGGCGTAACATGCGCTTTCAGTGAACAACTGTCAACCTCATTGCACCAAAAAAACAGCGACTTTTCTAGAGACTTAGTTCGAAAAAAATCAATGATTTACATTGCAATGCAACATAAGTTTTTTAAAAAACAAACAAGAGCAAGCATAGGCAACAGTTCCAGAAGACCAGAAAAACGGTGCAGCGCAACACAGTTGTTTTTAGTTGAACCCGGTAATTCACCAGATTTCACAAGCCCCCAATGAAGCGCCACCCAGTTGCCTCATCGGGCTAACAAGCGCGCCAATTAACCGATACACTTCAACCCATGCAGTACAACATCCACAATAAAAAGCGAGGGAAATATGGCAGTTAACGTGAATGTAAAAATCGAAAAATCGTTCAAAGTGGCTTGCAGTGCCAAAAAGGCGTTTGACCAGTTGGCGGATGTTGCGGACACCGTTTCCCTGTTTCCCAAGCTGGACAAAATTGTGGATCTTGGCGATGCCGTGTGGCGCTGGGAAATGGCGAAGATTGGCGCAGCAGGTATTTCGCACCAGGTTAAGTATGCTGTGAAGTACACCAACGATGGCGCATCCAAAATTGACTGGAACCCTGTTCCAGGCGAAGGCAATGCCACCGTATCGGGCGGCTGGGTCATTAAAGAAGACAGCCCCAAGGCATGTACAATTTCGTTCCGCTCGACTGGTGAGTTCGAAATGCCAGTGCCTCGCCTGATGAAAGGAATTGCAGAAGGTATTGTGAAATCGGAATTTGACGCGCAGGTTGGTACCTTCCTTGATCGCGTAAAAGCCAAACTGGAATCTTGAACACAACAACAAGGGAGCCCCACTGAGGGCTCCAAAGCGCTTTAGGAGACGCAATGCCCTGGATGATTTACGGTGCCAATGGTTACACCGGTGAAATGATTGCATGTGAAGCCGCCAAACGCGGCATGCGCCCCATTTTGGCAGGCCGCAATGAAGCGGCGGTAACAGCCCTGGCCAATCAATTGAGTTTGCCCAGCCGGGGTTTCTCGCTGAGTGACGAGGCTGAAATTCTGGAAGGCTTGAATGAAGTCGACCTGGTGCTGCACTGCGCGGGTCCGTTTTCAGAAACCGCCGAGCCCATGATGATGGCTTGCCTTCAGACCAAAACACACTACCTTGACATTACCGGTGAAATTTCAGTGTTCGAACTGGCCCAGTCGCTAAGCGGCAAGGCGCGCAAACAGAAAATTGTGTTGTGCCCCGGCGTGGGTTTTGATGTGATTCCAACAGATTGCGTTGCTGCCCGCCTACATGAAACACTGCCCGATGCCACACATTTGGCCTTGGGTTTTGATTCCAGAAGTGGTTTGTCAGCAGGTACCGCCAAAACCACCGTGGAGGCCATGAAACTGGGTGGCCGCGTGCGTGAAGGCGGTGAAATCAAGGCCGTGGGCTTGGGCTACAGCACCCGAGAAATCAATTTTGGCAATGGCACCAAGTTTGCAGTCACGATTCCTTGGGGCGATGTATCTACCGCATTCCATAGCACCGGCATTCGTAACATCGAGGTGTACATTCCCTCCTCGCCAAAATCAGTGCGCATGATGCGCGCCGCTAACCTGGCACGCCCAATTCTTGGCATGTCGCTTGTACAGGGAATTCTGAAAAAACAAGCTGCAAAGGTTGAAGGCCCGAATGAGGAACAACGTGCAAAAATGCCTGCGTATGTTTGGGGTGAAGCCACCAATGCCGAAGGCAAGAAGGTAGTCGCGCGCGTTAAAACCGCCAACGGTTATTCGCTGACGGTGATGGGATCATTGGCAGTGGCCAGCTTTATTTTGATGGAAAAGAATGTGGCTGGTGGTGCCTACACGCCATCGAAATTGATGGGCAGTGATTTGGTAGAGCGTCTCGACGGGTGCGGAAAAATTCAAATTTTTGAACAGTAATTCAAGCCAATTGATTCTTCATACGCTCAGCGCGTGCAGCTGGCGCCGGGTGAGTTGACAACCAACCGGCGCTGGATCCTTCAGATATCTTTGCCAACTTTTCCAAAGCGCTTACCGTGGCCTTGGAGTTGTAGCTGCGGCGTTTCATAAACGCCATGGCGTAGTCATCTGCTTCATTTTCGTTGCCCTGCGAGTGCTGGGCACGAATGACTTTCTCGAACAAATCACCCAACTGAGAATCGGCCAAGGCGGACACATTGCCACCGGTGGCTGAGGCAGCTTCCCGGAGTGCACTGGTTCGTATCGCAGTTTGAATTCGTGCCTTGGTGTGCCCCGCTTTCACGTGACCAATTTCATGGCCAATCACGTAACGCACCTCATCGTCAGTCATCAAATCCAGCAAGCCACTGTAAACTCGAATCGTGCCATTGGCCATTGCAAAGGCATTGACTTCCGGTGTTTCATAGACCTTGAAATTCAGCTTCAATCCGTCTTCAGTTTCAAGACCTTTGACCAGCGTTTGAAGACGTTTTCCATACGCGGATTTTTCATCCGCAATTTTGTTCTGCTTGTCGTACTGAACAGTCATTTGGTCGAAATATGCGTTCAGCTCATCATCGGAAATACTGGCCGACTTGGCCAGACCGGCACCTGCATTCAGCATTTTGCCAAAGTCGAGCGCCAAAGCTGTGGGAGCCAAAGAAGACATGCCGGCAGCCAAAGCGGTCAGCTTGATAAAATCGCGTTTGTTCATAAAAGTTTCTCGGGTGTCAGCAACAGTTGAAAGTCGATGACCTTACGGGAAATCAATGAGAGTGAACAAACTCAATTACAGTGAGTGACACTGATCGGTACCATCATAAAAAATCCCCTCGGAGCAAGTCGCCTCGAGGGGATCTCATCAAATGGAACAACGCAATTTATTTCTGGAATTCTTCGCGTTGAATTTTCCAGGTGCCGCTGGCTTTGGACAAAGTCAGCACTTTAATGCCCGAGTCCTTGTAACGGTTGGATGAATAGTCCTGCTTAAACTTGACCGTGGCCAAGGCTTCGGACTGCACATCAATTTGAACATCGGACACAGTTACCGAAATTGATTCCTTGTCAGACAAACGCGCGCGGCGCTGACTTTCCCAAGCACTGCGAGACTTTTTACCATGCTCAAAGGTGTCCGCGTAGAAACCCAAATAACCTTGAACGTCTTTGGAAGACCATGCGGCTGCCCAATTGCTTAACATGTCGTTGATCGTTGCAGCATCGCCCACATCGGCACCAACAGCCAGGCTGGGCTCAGGTGCCATCACTTCGCCAGCGCTGGCTTCAGGTGCAACAACTGCAGAAGCATCCACTACCGGTGCTTCGGCTGAAGCCTCAGCCACCGGGGGAGGCGGAGGCGTCAATGGCGCAAGACGAACCACTTTCTGGTCTTTAAAATAAACTGCGTAAGGCACGAACTCTTCATTGGCGCCCTGCCCTTTTTTCAAGATGTAGTCCCAGCGATCATCTTGATCCTTTTCACTTAGCATGGGCATGCCCAATCGGTTTTGCACTTGAAGCGGCGACATGCCCAGCTTGATTCGGGCCAAATCAATGTTGGTGATGAATTCGCGTGGGCCGACATGTTCAAAGTCAGAATCAAGATATTCGGGGATGTCTTTGACGCCTGTAATTGATCCGCAAGCGGCCAGAACAGTGACGGAAAGCGCCAAGGCCGCAGTTTTGATAAAACGAGAAGTGCCGATGCGATCAAATGTACTCAAAGTTGTCTCCCTTTGATGTGTATTGTGTGAAAGTCGTTTGATAATAAAGGAATGCAGCAAGCCTACTCTAGATGCAGGCTTGAAAATCGAATGTCTACGCGCATCTTAACCAATGCCACTCTGTTTGGTAAACACCCGTATACATTTGGATTGCGCTTACAATGCCAGTACCCAATGTTTACGATAGCAATTCGTGATCAATAAAAATCAATTATAGATATTGACTATTGCAATTCACGTGCAACACACAGGATTAAAACTATGAACACCACCAACATTGGCAGCGGCGTGGCCGCTTGGACTTTGGTTCGAGAACTTCGCAAAGCCGACCCGGAAGCAGAAATTCGCCTGATCACAGCCGACAGCGGCGACTTTTATTCCAAACCCATGTTGAGCAATGCATTGGCCAGCGGAAAAACGGCAGAAACCCTGGTGATGACGCCCGCTGCAAAATTTGCTGAGCAACAAAAAGTTGAACTGGTGGCCAACACCACGGTGAACTCAGTGGATGCCGCTGCGCGCAAGTTAAGCAGCAGTGCGGGCGAATTCAGCTATGACAACCTGGTATTGGCCTTGGGCGCAGACACCCTCAAACTGCCCATTGAAGGCGATGGAGCCGCCGACGTTATCAGCGTGAACGATCTGAATGATTACGCTGAATTCAGAAAACTGTTGGACGGCAAGCAAGAAGTAGCCGTGTTGGGTGCCGGTTTGATTGGTTGTGAATTCGCCAATGATTTGCTGAAGGCCAACATTCACACCACCGTGTTTGATCTGGCTGATCGCCCCTTGGCGCGACTGCTGCCCGAGCAAGCCAGCACATTCATGCAAAACAAGCTGGCGGAAAAAGGCGTGAGCTGGAAGCTGGGCCGCACGGTCAGCAACATTGCAAAATCGGGCGCAAGCTACACATTGACCGATTCCACCGGTGAAACCACACAGGCCGATTTGGTGCTGTCTGCAGTGGGATTGAAGCCACGTATCGATTTGGCTGCCAAAACAGGATTGAATGTGGCGCGTGGTGTGGTGGTGAACAGCCTTGGCCAAACCAGCAACGAACACATTTACGCGCTTGGCGATTGCGCCGAATACCTGGGCAAGTTTGTGTTGCCCTACATTATGCCGGTGATGCAAGCCGCCCGTGCCATGGCACAAACCCTGGCTGGCAAGCCGACCGACATCAAATTCCCCGCCATGCCGGTGAGCATTAAAACGCCCGATTGCCCCGCTGTGGTCAACCCACCCCTGCCCGAGCATGAAGGTGAATGGGAAATTACAGCCGATGAGAATGGCGTGAAAGCCTTGTTCAAGGGCAAGGATGGCGCACTGCTGGGCATGGCCTTGCTGGGTGAGGCCAGCAAAGAACGCCAAGCTTTAACCCCCCAACTGCCTGCGATGATCTAAAATTGCGGCAACGTTAAACCTATTGAATTGGAAACCGAATGGCCCAGTACGTCTACAGCATGAACCGCGTGGGGAAAATTGTTCCCCCCAAGCGCCAGATCTTGAAAAACATTTCGCTGAGCTTTTTCCCCGGCGCAAAAATTGGTGTGCTGGGCTTGAACGGCTCTGGCAAATCCACCCTGCTTAAAATTATGGCGGGTGTGGACAAAGACATTGAAGGCGAAGCAGTGCCCATGCCCAATTTGAACATTGGGTACTTGAGCCAGGAACCGGAACTGAACCCCGAGCACACGGTGCGCCAAGCAGTTGAAGAAGGCTTGGGTGAACTGGGCATGGCTCAGCAAAAGCTGGAAGAAATTTACGCTGCCTATGCAGACCCTGACGCTGACTTTGACAAACTGGCTGAAGAACAGGCCAAGTGGGAAGCGGTTATTTCAGCCGCAGGCAACGATGCAGAGCACCTGATGGAAATTGCAGCCGATTCACTGCGCCTGCCACCTTGGGAAGCCAACGTAGCCAACTTGTCGGGCGGTGAAAAGCGCCGCGTGGCCCTGTGTCGCCTGCTGATGAGCAAACCCGACATGTTGCTGCTCGACGAACCCACCAACCACCTGGATGCGGAATCGGTGCATTGGCTGGAACAGTTCCTTCACAAATTCCCTGGCACCGTGGTCGCTGTAACCCACGATCGCTACTTTTTGGACAACGCTGCCGAATGGATTCTGGAACTGGACCGTGGATCTGGCATTCCATGGAAAGGCAACTACAGTTCATGGCTTGACCAGAAACAGGATCGCCTGAAGCAGGAAGAAAGCAGCGAAAGCGCGCGCCAAAAAGCGCTGAAAAAAGAACTGGAATGGGTTCGCCAAAACCCAAAGGGTCGCCAGGCCAAATCCAAAGCGCGTATTGCACGCTTTGAAGAATTGTCGAGCCATGAATACCAAAAACGCAATGAAACACAGGAAATTTTCATTCCCGTGGCAGAGCGTTTGGGCAACGAAGTATTTGAGTTTGAGAACGTGAGCAAAGCCTTTGGCGATCGCTTGCTGATCGATAACCTCAGCTTTAAAGTACCACCCGGCGCAATTGTTGGTGTAATTGGCCCCAACGGTGCGGGTAAATCCACGCGGTTCAAAAGGCTGGCAGGCACTGAACAGCCTACCAGCGGCACCATCAAGATTGGTTCTACCGTTCGCATGGCCGTGGTGGACCAAACCCGTGACTCTTTGCCCAACGACAAAACTGTGTTCGACGGCGTGGCTGAAGGTTCCGATGTGCTGACAGTGGGCAAGTTCGAAATGCCCTCACGTGCCTACCTGGGCCGCTTTAACTTCAAGGGTGGCGATCAGCAAAAGTTGATCGGCAATTTGTCGGGCGGTGAACGTGGACGCTTGCACTTGGCCAAAACACTGATTTCCGGCGGCAACGTGTTGCTGCTGGACGAACCCTCGAACGACCTGGACGTTGAAACACTGCGTTCGCTGGAAGACGCGCTGCTGGAATTTGCGGGCACTGTGCTGGTGACATCGCACGACCGCTGGTTCCTGGACCGCATTGCCACGCACATTCTTTCCTGTGAAGGCGATTCACAGTGGGTGTTCTTTGATGGCAACTTCCAGGAATACGAAGCTGACAAAATCAAGCGACTGGGTGAAGAAGGTGCGCGCCCGAAGCGAGTGCGTTACAAGCCTTTGAAGTGAGTGTTTTGGGGTTGATGTAGTTTAGAAAAACCGAACCTTGGGTGACTGGGGTTCGGTTTTTTTATTGGTGGGTTGGGGGGTGTTTGTGCTGAGTAGTGAGAAACTCTAACTTTTGCGTAGCAGGCGTAACGTATTGAGTGTGCTGGTTACTGCACTGGTTAAGGCTTTTGCTTCCAAAATTTTTCCTCTGCTTCATTAACAAATTTCTCGTAGAACTTTAACCCTAGCTCAGCAATTGCGACAGGGTGATGAGAAGTAACTGGTTGATCTAGATGTGACGTCGGGGGGTTATACCAGTGGCCCGAATTTTTTACACGCACGACCTCGACAGTGGGGGGATGGTCTGTAACGACCATTGGATCTCCCTCGTAGCTGATAACCGCACCACCACGCATTTCCATGTGCTTTATAAAACCACCCTTTGGATTTAAGAAGTTCATAGTCCTGTAACCCGACTTTACCTTCGCTACTTCTTGAATAGAGTGGTTATCAGCATCACGAGCTTGCTTTAAATAACGAAGTAACATGTCTTTTTTTCTTAGTCAAGAAAACCTCCCTTGCCATGGTTGAAACTCGTTCCTTACGGGCTGACACCCTCTTTCAGTTTTGTTCCATGCCTTTTCCAAACAGTTTAAAAAATCACGCCACTCCTCATCGAAGACTTCGAATGATGTCGCAGTCTTCATATTGCTTAAAGCACGCTTTGCTGACTCTATTTCTCTCTTTGCTGCATCTAGTGACAAAAGCTACTTCCTATTGGTTTTAATGTTTGAGCTCAGCGGAGCCCCTCATTGCCATTCATTACAGCAAATTATTAGGGGGTGTTACGTACTGAATTCACATAGTCTGCCCTTTTGTCATGGCACTGCCTTATCAACTTTCCGATCAGTTCTGACATCTCCTCGAGTAGAGGTGCTTTACCTACGAGGCTGAAGACAGGGCTAGAAATTACTCCATTCTCTCGATCTAACTTCGTTGGATGATGAGTTATTTCAGCATGAGCCAGCGCTTTGTTCCTGAGCTCCTTACATGTCTCATGAATGTCGAGCTGATCTCGCGATAGGGGTGAAAAGTCCGATAGCTCTAACCTGCTCGCAGCGGCGGAGTTCGGATTTCTTTCATTATTGGTGAACGGCCGGTAGTAACAGACTATTGCCGATAACACCAATGCTTCATGCACCAGGCCGCCGTACTGATGATTTCTTGCTTCCTTGATAAACGCCTCTGCCCTCTCAAAATCCCTGAGTGCGATAGAAAAGCGATTGAATTTTGCCTCGTCAATCATAGCTGGTTCCAACGCGTAATCTGAGGAGCGTTTTATGGAATACCTGTTCTCGGGAATAAAAAATGGGGCACAAGGGAAACGTCTCAGTTACCGCCTTGTTTAATTCCACCCCAGCCTCGCAATAAACTCAGACGGTTCGAGTATGCACCGATCTTCAATATATCCACTCAATCCAAAGAGGCGTGGACCGTTGCGGAACTTGAACAAGCGGTACAGGTAGTACCTCGATGCATTGTCTCGCGAAAACTGAAGTTCATTTGGCGTAACGAAGAATGGCGTGTTTTTTCCATACTTCGTAGTTTTTGCTTCGATGTACCGATCTGTGCCGTTTTCCTCGAAAGACTTGATGTCAAAACCAGCAGATGGTCCAACTGTGATCGAGATTTGCTCGATACGGTCAGCAAGTGAATCCTTACCGGCCTTGATCAGGCGAGCACGCTCAAAATTAAGAACGAACTGCTCGCCTGCTTCCCCGAGAGATTGGTTTCTAGCCTCGCGCTCCAAGTAGTTAGCACCACCGGGGTTGTAGATGGCTCGCGGCTCTGAAATGGTAGGTGTTTTTCGATCTTCCGGTTTGGGTGGCTCGTCCCAGGCCGCCAAGAAGTCTTCCACGCTTGGAATAGCGGGCGTTACCTCCGAATCTGCAGCAAACAGGCGCTGAAGCTCTGGATTAGCCTTGAGGTAATCAGCCACCACCGCAGGCAACAGTGAGCGCTGATAGTTGGACCGGGGCTTGTAGCCGTCGATGTATGGAATACCCATCTCGATCAAGACGGCACTGATGTTCTGATGCTTTAATTCAATTGAGCCATTGGAGCGATTATTTAGCTGCTCCATCAAGGCGCGCCGATGCCCGGTTTTGTTGTATTTATTCCCCGTCAACTCAAGACGAAGCATGTAGAAATAGTCAGCAACTGCTGCTTCGACCTCAGAACCCGACCAGTTGTTAGTCATGATAGTAGTGAAATGTTACGCCCATCTTGAGGCTCGTTTGAGGTAATGCTTGATTTTGCGATTTTAAAGGTGGACAGCAAATCAAGAGTCGGTTGCAATATGTTGTCAGGCACCGGCAACCACCTGATCATTAAAGGCTTTTCCACAACGCACGATAGCATTTTTGACCTCTAAGACGCCCTCTAGCAATTCCCGGAGCCTATACACGGGAAAACTTTGACCGTTGTATTCAAATGCGCCGATACGAATTCCAACGTATGGTTCCTCGATACCCACATGAAACGAATGACGAACGAGCATCCGGTGTTTAGAGGTATTTATAAAGGCTGAAACGTAACCGAACCAATACGATACGGCCAGTTTCTCAAGCTCTTGCTTTAGAGGTGAAGCTGGAATTTTCTGGATAACACGGCTGACATCACAACGATGCTCGGGAATTTCACCATTGAGAAGCATTGCGTTTACAAGAAAAGCGAAAACATCGAACATTGCCCGTGTGGAATGGACAACTCCCAGGATGTGAGCTTCGCTAGCAACCTTCGCCAAGTGGTATTCATCTTGCTGAGACGATACGCCGAATACAATCTCGAGATTCTTTCTGCTTCGGGGATTTTCGGCGTCTCCGATTCCATTCATGACATCTCGAGCTCCTTCAAGATGGAACAGAAAAATTTGGGTGTAACGATCAATGGAGTGGACAATATCGAGCAGCACTGCACTATCCGACCGCGAGCCCCGGATGTATTCACGAAGCTGCTTCAAATTCCATTGCGGCTTCACTTAAGTGCCTAACGTTGGAGGTAAGGTGCCGGTACCCAAAAGCGCAGCTTTTCGGCTGTCCCCTTAACCGAGAGGTTATGTTTAAATAAGGCGCTCAAGCTTTGCTGAAACAATACCAAGGGCAATACTGGCGACCGCGCTAAAAAACAGCTTTATGAAAACAGACCGCTTTCTTTCAGAAAATTGCTCAATCAAATTCGAGTCGCCTTTATTGAGTTTGAGGTAGGACAGTATCGGATAGCTATCAATTGCTTCCTCTATCATGCCTCCGATCGCCCCCATAAGTGGGACAAGTATCAATGCTCCACTACCGTATACAACGAAGAACCTAGCCCCGACTTCCGTTGTGGCTGTAGCCGAAAAGTGTGCCGGGATAGATTGAAGCGCAAACCAAGCCAGTAAACCTCCGGCAATTAGCTTTGATATGCCCGGAGCAAAGTGAGACCACCTGCGTAGAACATTGAGCCAATTGATCGGTGGTGTCTTTCTGCATCCCCCCACCCACTCGTCGACTGCCTCAAGAAAGCCCCGGGCAATCACATAGTCGGAATAGTCAACGGTTACTTCAGCGGTGTTAAGCGCGACGATACCGACAAGGTGCGGCCTGACAAAAGATGGGGCCTCCCGTTCTACTTGTTCAAGCATCGCAACTCGAGATGTCAATCGAACAGTTACTGCATATTCTTGAGGCCGCTCTCGACCAGCAGGAATTATGGAGAAGTTGTATTTCAGAACTAGGGTTACTGTCGGGCTGGCTGTATTTGAGTTATACGCCCTGAATCTTTCAAATGACGTGAACTGCTCTTTCCGTTCCTTCTCATGAAAAACGGAGACGACTTCATTAGATGCAACGATGTTGTGCACATCGCAAAGTTGTTTTATTTTGTGGTGGAGCTGTTCGATCTCTGAAAACTCGACAAGCAAATTTTCAGAGTATCTTTTCTTAATTTGCTCTGTTCTGCCTGTGACTTGATGGTAAATGTCTTGGTAAGTTTTTAGCGATACAGGGGCAGAAGCTTCTCCAATTTTTATAACCTCGATATTTCCATCACCGCTATTTGGGTGCTCGATTATTCCACTCACTGAAGTGCTCCTAATCTTGGTTTAGACATAACGCCCGCGTAATAGGCGCGAGCTTGCGAGCGTCCGAATTGACGCGTTTGTTAACTGCATTATTCCGCCGTTACCACTTTACGTCGAAAAGAAGGCACGCCTTCATAATCGAAATCATCGTCAAATAATTCATCGATACGATTTTTGATCACAACATAGTCTTCTCGCGCTCTGCCGCGCGCATAACATTGTCCATTGTTCTCGATTTGTTCCGCCAAATAAATGAGTGAGTCGCGGTCGAATAGGCCGATGTATTTTGGTATTGCTACCTGAAATCTAGTATCTGCTTGATCAAAGCTATAACTAACTGAATAGTATGCTGTCACGATTCGGCAGAATTTTTTCTGCCATTCCTCTGTGTCAGATATTTCTAAAAGAGCGTCGAATTGGCCTGTAGTGAAATTAGGGTGTTCTCCACCTTTTATCCATTCTTCCACATCGTTTCCATGTGCACCTAAATCGGCTTTTATAAACCAGCCCACAGTCTTACCCACGTCAACATTATTTATGCAATGATCAATTTTTAAACGCGCATCCTCGCTTAACAAAGGGTAAATCTGATGGTTATTCGAAAGGTAAAAGACTAAGTAAGATAGTGGCATTCCAGTTGATGCGATATTGCTGTAATAGTCATTGTCACCCTGAACTTCATTGGGGATTGAAGCTATATTCCGATTGGACAAAACCTCCAAAGCATGAAGATTGATTATTCGGTTCTTTTCGCATTCCTCGTTATCTAATTTGAAAACGAGCTTCCACAAAGATCGAAATATACTTATTTCTACAGACCGTGTGGTTCTACTTAGATACCTACTTTCAATATATTTTTTTACTTTTTTTCTATCATTAAGAACGTCAGAAGACTCAGCGAGATCTTCCAATAGCTCCTTCATTATTCGCTGCGTATAAAATGGCGGCTTAATTAGCAGCCCTTCCAAAGTATTTCTCAGGAGAGATCGCACAGTTTCTTTATTTGGTGAATGAAGCTCCCGCTCAGAATTGAGAACTGGATGCGCAGAAAGATGTCTTTGTTTCTGAAGGTAACGCAGATCTTCATACTCGGAAGAATCTAGCAAGTAAGTTTTATCATGAACCTCATCAAGAAGCTTTATTTCCCATGCTGATGACTTGTAGTCCTCATTTTGGATTGTAGTAACTTCTCGAAGAATTTCCTTTGCCGCTGCATCGTCGTATAAATCTATCAAGTTCTGAAGTTTGTAAACGATGTCGCATATAGCTACTGACCACAGCATAACCACAGCGGATCGGTAGTTGCCGTTATTGTACGAGGACAATACCTCTTGAAAGTAGCCCTTTGTTTTACCGTAATGGATTTGCTCTGAAATCCTTTCTAGAGAAAACTCTTGCATTCTTATGTTCCGATTCCTGTATAGCAGTTAACGTTGAAGGGAACGAGCAGCCGGAGCTGCGCAGCAGCTGAGGGAACCCAAAGCGCAGCTTTGGGCTGTCACGTTGACCGAAAGGTTAGAGCTCTGCATGAATTACAGAGAACGCTTTATCTCCCCGCTTATAACCCTGGCGAGGTCCAGCGAAGTGTTGCGGTAAGACGATTAATGATCGCATCTCGCTGACGTGAAAAATCTTCCAGCCAACAAATTCACCAGACCCACTACCGCCAGCGACTTGATAGGCTCGGAGAGCCTCATGTCCCTTACCGTCAACACCAAGTGTATGTGGCTCTACGGTGCGACTATAGCCATCATAAACGAAGGCAATAAGATTTCTATTTTGAATCGCTGCGGGTATTTGCATTAATAGCTCTAACGTTTGATATGAGAGGCTCGACCCGGCTTGCCGGGGCGAGTCCTCTCGATGGAAGGGTTAGGCCGCACCTTCGACATGGGCAGTGAGGCCTTCGACTAAGAATTGCAACTCGGAGGGAAAGCACTGAACTACAGCTTCGTTGCTCGGCGCACCGAGTGCGACCCATAGCGCGCCGAGCTCGGTTTGTTCTTTCAACGTGTAGTTTTCGTAGAGCTCGTAGTGATAGCGTGCGCGCTCGAATACAAATTGCCACCACTCCAGCTTCTCTTCGAGATTCGACAGGTCTGCGTGGCCGGGCATCCTTGCCGACGCTACCTCTAGAACCTTCTTTCGCACGTGACCGGGAAGGCCTAGCCACAGCTTCTTGTAGTTGTGCGAATTCTTCGGTTCTTGGCCAGAGAGAAGGAGTGCGCACTTCAACAGAATCTCAAATCCAAGGATTCGGAGAATTGCCTGCGAGTCGGATCGCGTGTCGAGAGAGCGCGCAAGAACGTCCGCATCGTGCAGCCGATCCTGGGCTTCGTGAAACATGCGATTAACTTGGTCGTTCATGTGCAGCCTAACGTTTGACATGAGGGGAGGTCGAGGGCGATAGCCCTTGGACGTCCGCATCAATGGAAGGGTTAGGCATCACCGCACTCTGTACTTGAAGCTGTGACCGTATCGGCCCATCTGGGTGCCGGCAAAGAATTGATTGCCGACATTGAATAGACGAGGAAGCTGGAGTAACTCGCCGTTTGCGGCTTCCTGCTCATAGAGATGCAGTACCGCAACGAACAGACCCCCAACTGCGTTAAGGCAGTTCTTCAGCGTGGCGCGCTCAAAGTACTGGTCGCGCTGATGCTTTACCTTGTTGTGATCTGACCACCAAAGTGGAGGTTGATTTGCTGTCCAGCTAATCCACGGCTGATGAGTTACGCCATAGCGCGGAAGCTGAGTCTCGAAGTTGATGAAGTTTGGGCAATTCGCACTCACCTCCGCGTGATACATGCCGATGGACGACGCAGCACTGTTTGGATTGAAGCGCTTACACAGAAGCTTCAGAACAACATCGACCTCGGCGCTAGCACCGAGTAGGAGGCGGGCAATCTCAAGCGAGTAGGCGTCATCGTTTCCTGAAAAATCGACATACCTAGATAAACGATCCAGATCCTCTTCTAAGGCGAGGAAATAGTTCCAATGTGCAAAAGCCGCGGCGCGATGAATTGTCACGATCTCTCCTGTGATGCCTAACGTGAAGGTGACCGGCACGTTGCGGCAAGGCGCCGCGAGGTGCAGGATATCCAACGGCGCCTCGCGGCGCCTTGCCGTAACGTGTCCGAGTCGACCGTTCTGTTAGACCGCATCGGCGTCCTGGAAGTAGAAAGCATGACCTGTTGCTGTGAAGAAGAACAAGTCGAGGAACGACGTCCGCCGAATCCATTCAGTGGACAGCTCCGGAGGGGCACCCAGGTTATTGCGTGCGTACTCCGCCGTCCTCCACTGCGATCCGACCTTCGCGTGTGCTCTCCTCTCAGCCTCCTCCTCTGAAGAGGCACGGACCAAACGCGTCGTGTAGAAGCCAATGAGGTCCTGTCCCGAGGCTTGGCTGGGCATGCGGATTCCGGTTCCATGGAGCATGACGCGGTAGTAAGGCATCGGGTTTCTGTGCGGTCTAACGTTGAAGGTAAGGGGCGCGTAGCCAGCTTGCTAGCGGAGCGTCCCGCTTGACCGCCATGTTAGGGGAATGGCTCACATTGCCAGTGATAGTGGCCGGGATAACGGGATTTGTTGTGGCGTTTGTTTTGCTCATGTCAGTCCGAGCCAGAACGTTAAGGCGGCGGAAATTACTGCTGCGAGGACGGTTATGGCGATAGTGCCTAAAGGCTTTTGCCACCAAGCCAGTTCCTCGATGCGGTCGTTTAGAGCAAATAGCACACGATCCCAACGTTGTATGAATTGTGGGTTGTTTGATGTCGGGGTTGAGCGGAGTAGAACATCACGCTCTTTACGAGCTGATGCCACTGGCATTTTTTCAAGCCCGCCGCTTTTAACGATGGATTCAATGCGCTCAAATTCGGATATGTCGCTCATTGATTCCCCTAACTAGTTTTATCGAACAATAACGGCGATATCCATTTATCCGAACATCACTCCTAGAAGCTCCCCAACCAACTGAGCCCTTTGCACATCGCGACGACCAGGAGATAAACTGTACAAATCAACAGTCTAACCAAAGCCCAAAACTCGCCGCGTTTGCTTAATCAATTGCGTACTACGATTCGCTCTAGACACTTTTCCTGTACAGCCGAAGAAGCTTACGTGTACCGGGTTTTGTTTTGCACTCATTTTCCCAACCCACCATGGCTACCGCAGGCCGGTGCCAAAGCCAATAAAGGTATTCGGGATGCAATTTCAATAGTTTCAAAATGTAAATTAATTGGTATGCAACAGCAAGCAAGCTGATCCGTTCACCCTATTTCTTGGGAAGTAAGCAATGCCCAAAGGCCCGCCCAGCCTCGTTGTACGCAACAAGGCAACACGCGCCACCCTGCATTTGCGGGGTAAGCATGCAAAACTGCACCAGGCATGCTCAATAAAATCCAATAATTTTATTGCGCATAAATACGCGTGTAAGAATAAAAAAATATGCTAATAAGCGTTTATACGCGTTTTACAACATCACATTGACTGAAAATATTCAAATTATTACAATACGCTTAATAGCGCGTATAAAATACAATACATTAATTAAAACGCGCAATAACACGTTTTGGGAATAATATAAATTGACTCAAAAAACGCTAGCAGAACTGGAAACCGCTTTGGGCGAAAACCTGAAACAGCTTCGCCTTAGCCGAAACACCGACCAACGCACACTGGCTGAACAAGCCGGTGTCAGTACCCGTGCGCTGCAAAGCCTGGAAAACGGGGAAGGTTCATCATTGCAAACACTGGTGAAGGTTGTTCGCGCCTTGGGGCGTGAAAGCTGGTTCGACACCATTGCACCTGTTGCCACCATTAACCCCATGGCCATGGTGGCCAAAGCAGCACCTCGCCAGCGCGCAAGGCGCAAGGTGAGTAAGCCATGAATATCAAGAAGAAAACTGCCCGCACAAGAAGCACGGCTTATCAACGCGTGGATCGTGTTGAGGTATTTCTTTGGGGCAAACAAGTGGGCGCGGTAGCGCTAGACCCTGTGTATGGCTACTACGCCTTCGCCTACGCACCTGCCTTTCTGAAAACCGGCATTGAACCTGCCCCACTGCAAATGCCTTTGAACAACGGCGATCCGTATTTGTTCACCGACCTGCCGGTGGAAACCTACAAACGGTTGCCTGCCATGCTGGCCGATGCCCTGCCCGATGATTTTGGCAATGCATTGATTGACCGTTACATGGCCGAGCGGGGTTTGTCTAAAAGTGACATCACTGCACTTGATCGCTTGGCCTACATGGGTAACCGCGCCATGGGTGCGCTCACATTCAAACCAAGCCGCGGGCCTTCAAAGCGTGTGGCCACATCAATTGAATTGAGTCACCTGGTAGAACACGCCAGAAAAGCGGTTACCGGTCAGTTTGACGACGATGAAGATGAATACACCAACGCAGCCTTGCGCAGCATTATTGATGTGGGCACTTCAGCGGGTGGAGCCCGTGCCAAAGCGGTAATTGCCTGGAACCGGAACACTCACGAAATTCGTTCCGGACAAGTGGATACACCGCCAGGGTTCGAACACTGGCTACTGAAATTCGACGGCATGGGCAAAGACAACGAACTGGGTGCATCAGGTGGCTATGGCCGAATTGAATATGCCTATTATTTGATGGCCAAGGCAGCAAACATTGGCATTTCAGAATGCCGCTTGCTTGAAGAAAACAGCCGTGCACACTTCATGACACGCCGTTTTGACCGGGCTGCAAACAATGTGCGGCATCACATCCAAACGCTGTGCGCATTCAACCACCTGGACTACAAAAAGAAAGGCACGAATGCTTACGCGCAATTATTCGAATGCATTGTGAAACTGCAACTTCCTTATGAACAAAAGGAGGAAGCATTTCGACGCATGGTATTCAATGTAATGGGAAGAAACTGCGATGATCACAGCAAGAATTTTTCGTTTTTGCTGAAGGAAGGATCAAGTTGGGAACTGGCACCAGCCTACGACATTACCTTTGCACACAACCCTGAGGGTGAATGGACTCACCAACACTTGATGTCGGTGAATGGAAAATTCAAGAATTTCGCAGAGGTTGATTTGCTGGAAGAGGCGGAGCGCTTTGCAATAGGTTCCGCACCCAGAGTTATTCGAGAAGTTCGCCAAGCCATTGAACGCTGGCCTGAATTCGCATCGCTGGCGGGGGTACCACCTGCGCAGGCAAAAAAAATTAACGAGCAGCTACTGATTCTGTAGCTCCACCAACAGTTAGTTGTCTTTTTTGTTTTTTGTTTTGGTGTACAAGTTTTCTGCCCATTGTGCGCTTGCTTTAGCCGCAGGGGCTTTGCTCTTCCCTACCCTGCGCGCCAACACCACGGCAATGACCAGCACCACAAAAGGCCCCAACCACAGCACTGCATTTTCCATGCTGTAGGCAGGTTTGTAGATTACAAATTCGCCATAGCGGTCTTGCATGTAGCTTTTGATTTCTTCGTTGGTTTTGCCAGCGCGAATTTGCTCAGCAATTTTTTCTTTCAAGTCCACTGCGAGAGAAGCATGCGAATCCGCCAGCGACTGGTTTTGGCAGACCAGGCAACGAAGCTCGCTGGCCACTTCTTTGTACTGTTCTTTCTCAACTGCATTCAGGTCGTTCACATTCATCGGGAAGCCTCGATGGCGGGCAGTGCCATGCTGTCAAAGTAATCGGCTGGTATGGGGCCTACCTGCTTGTGAATAATGGTGTTGTTGGCGCTCATCAAAAAAGTTTCGGGCACGCCATACACGCCCAATTCAATGCCGTACTGGCCTTGCTGGTCTACCAGAATCAAATCGTAGGGGTTGCCGTATTGCGCCAGCCACCGGCGGGTGTTGGCCAAGTCGTCTTTGTAAGCCAAACCCACCAGCTTTATTTTTTTCTGTTTGGCCAAGGCAATAAAGTGCGGGTGCTCTGCCAAACAAGCCTGGCACCACGATGCAAACACATTCAGCACCCATGGCTGGCCTTTTAGGGCATCAATGTTTTGCAGTGTTTGAATGTCGGCAATTTGCACCGCACCCGCCTCAGGCCCGTTAAAGCTGAGCACAGGCAACACCACAGCTGGTGCAGGTTTGCCAATCAAGGCCGAGGGTAATTTCTTAGGGTCAAGCCACAAACCGCGCAGCAAAAAAACACCCAGAAACAACAAAACCAGAATGGGCAAATAGAGGCGCAAGCGTTTTTTGATCATGCTGCCACCGCATTTTTTCTTGGCCGGTAGCGGCGATCAAACACGGTGACCAAACCACCCAGTGCCATTAGCGCACAGCCCCACCAAATCAGGTTGATCAAGGGTTTGTAATACAGCCGCACACCCCAGGCACCTGCGTTGGTGCTGCTTTGAACTGCGTCCCCTAAACCCACATACACATCGGAGAACCAATCGCTGTGAATGGCTGCTTCGGTCATGATTTGTTCGGAACTTTGATAACGGCGCTTCTCGGGTTCCAGCAAATGAATCAAGGTACCGTCGCCACGCGTCAATTCAAACACCCCCAGTGCAGCAACATGGTTTTGCCGCTGCACTGAATCAACGCCGATGAAGGTGACACGCCATGGGCCAATTTCAGAAGTTTCTCCGGGCTTTAGCACGGCATCGGTTTCCGTCTCGAAGGTTTTTACCCAGCTAACGCCCACCACAAATACGGCCACACCCAAATGCGCAAGCACCATGCCCCAGTAGGAAAGTGACAAACGGCGCATGCGATAAAGCAAACCACTTTCAGGCGCAGCGGCACCTGCTTTGCGCGTGGCCGCTGCCGCATGTGCAAGCGTGGCCACTGCCCTGAACACAGCACACACAACACCGGTGGCCCACAACAAGCTGAATTGCGCATTGAACAATGCCGCGCCCAGCAAAACCAGCACCGCGACAAACAATGCAACAACGCCTGGCTTTACGTATTGTGCAAGGCGGGTTTCGCGCCAGCGTGAATCGGGGCCCAAGGCCATGAGCAACACGGCAGGCAACAAGATGGGGGCGAACATGGCCTCAAAATAAGGTTGCCCCACCGACATTTTTCGCCCACCAATTACTTCAACCACCAAGGGGTAAAGTGTGCCCAACATCACGGCCACAAGTGCTGCGCTCATCAACACGTTATTCGACAACAACAGCGATTCACGCCCGGTGGCCTTGAAGTTGCCACCCTGCCCCACCTCGCCTGTTTTAAGCGCATACAAAATGTAGGAAGAACCTACAACGATGAACAACAAGGCAAGAATGAACACACCGCGCTCGGGGTCAGTTGCAAATGCATGTACCGATGTAAGCACACCGGAGCGAACCAGGAATGTACCCAACAGGGACAAGGCAAAAGTGGTGAGTGCCAGCAGCAATGTCCAGCTGCGCAGCGCACCGCGTTTTTCAGACACGGCCAGCGAGTGGATTAGTGCCGTACCTGCCAACCATGGCATCAGGGATGCGTTTTCGACCGGGTCCCAAAACCACCAGCTACCCCAACCCAATTCCCGATAAGCCCACCAGCTGCCCAAGGCAATGCCCATGGTCAGGAAGGCCCAGGCCACATTGGTCCAGGGGCGGCTCCAGCGGGCCCAGGTCATATCGAAACGACCCTCGAGTAAACCGGCCACTGCGAATGCAAAGGTAACCGCAAAGCCCACATAGCCCATGTACAACAAAGGCGGGTGAATGATCATGCCAATGTCTTGCAGCAGCGGGTTCAAATCCCGACCATCAATGGGTGTGGGGTACAGGAATTCAAATGGGTTGCTGGCAATTAACAGGTAAAGTAAAAACCCCACCAACACCAATTGCAAAGTTGCCAACACGCGCACTTTGAAACAGGCCGACACCTCAAATTTGGCCCAGGCCACGGCTTGGGTCCAACCTGCAAACATGAGTACCCACAACAGGAATGAGCCCTCGTGCGAGCCCCAACTGGCAGCCACCTTGTAAAACACAGGCAAGGTCAAATTTGAATTTTCAGCCACATTGCGAACTGAAAAGTCGCTGATAACGAAGGAATAAACAAGACCCAAAAAAGCAGTACCCACCAGCCCGGAAACCAGCAACACATTGCGTTGAATCGATTTCAACAAAGGCACTGCCGGGGCATGGTTGTACACACCGCGCACGGCTGCAAAACCGGCCACTGCACCGAACAAGGCCAACACTGTGGCCAAGGCAAGGCTAAATTGCGAGATAAGCGCGATCACTCTTGCACCCCTGGCGGCATGTAGTCTTCATCGTGTTTGGCCAGCACTTCACTGGCCACAAACGTTGTGCCATCCCATTGGCCATCGGCCACCACACCAGTGCCCTCTTTGAACAAATCAGGAACAATGCCATTGAATTCAACTGGCACCTTGTTATTCAAGTCGCTGACTACAAAACGTACTTTCAATGAGTCGGCCTCGCGTTGAACGCTACCCGTTTCAACCATGCCGCCCAAGCGATACGTTTTCTCGCCCTTGGGCACATCGCCGCTAAGTATTTGGGTGGGGGTGTAGAAGAAAACCAGGTTGTCGTTGAACACTTTGACCAAGGCAATGCCAAAACCCAAAGCCACCACCACAATGGCTGCCAGCCAGGCGGCCCTGTGTGCGCGTGCGTTACTCATTGCCTGCCCCCTTGCCAACTGCTGCCATTCGATTGGCGCGCTTTTGTTCACGAACCAAGTCGGTTTTGCTGGGGCCAGCACGACCGGCCAACAATCCATCCAGACCCAAAACCAACAGGCTTAAAACCACACAAACCCAAATTGTTTGCCATGCATCAAGATTCATTGCTTTTGCCTTTTACCCGTTAAAGCCAACGCCGTTGTACCAACAAACGCCGCGCACGGTTCAACACCGTGCTGGCACAAATCAACCAGAAGCCCAACACGCTAAGCCACATGCCCATGGCAATGTCGGGGTGAATTCGGTTGCCGCTCATCGACACGCTGTAGCCCTGATGAAGCGTATTCCAGAAAACCACTGAGAGGTAAATCAGTGGAATATTGACTGCGCCAATCAACAAGCCCACTGCCAGCACGCGATCGGCCTTGGCGGGGTTGGTGGTCAATTGGCCCAGGGCAATCAGGCCCAGGTAAATAAACAGCAGCAAGAGCTCGGAAGTCATTCTTGCATCCCAAACCCAGTAGGTGCCCCAGGTCGGTTTGCCCCAAAGCGCGCCGGTGATCAAGGCCAAGGCCGTCATCCAGGCACCGGTGGGCAGTAGTGCCCGCATCATGACAGCGGACACATCGCTGCGGTACACCCAATTCATGCCCGCGTACCCACAGGCCACCAGGTACAGGAACATTGACATCCAGGCGGCAGGAACATGCACGTAAATAGCGCGGTAAACCTCGCCCTGCTGCACATCCACTGGCGCGAGAAAAAGCCCCGTGTACAAACCAAAACCCAGCAACAGCCCACCGGCAGCGAGCAGCCACACCCAAAGCCAACTGGCCAAGGCGTGAAATTTGGGGGGTGAAGCCAACTGTGCAAACATCGCTATTCCTGTATTAAAGCAACAAGGCGTTTGGCCACAAAGGGCCCAAGCAAACAACCCAACATACCCAGGCTTGCCAACACGGCAAGCGGTGCAACGGCTGTGCGGCCCAAGCCGCCCGCCTGGCTGGCTTCAAGCCCGAAAATCAGCACGGGTACCAGCAATGGCAAGGCAAGCAGGTAAACCAATACAGCACCGCCTCGGGTCAACATTACCAACAGCGCGATCAAGCCCAACAAAGGCGCCACCGCCCAAATGCCCGCGATCAAGGCGCAAACAAGTTCAAGGGTTTGTACACCGGCCAACCCAAGTTGCAGTGCAACCAGGCCGGTCACTGGCACCAACACCAGTGCCTGGCACAAGGCCAGAAAAACAACCCGTATCAGCCAATAAAACGCAATGTTGTCTGCGTTAAGGTTGGCCACAAAACCCAGCCAGCCTGCACGGTGATCCTCGGCAAACCAGTCTTTTGCACCCAGCAACAGCGCGAGCAACAAACTGACCCACACGGCCACTTGCGCAAATTCGGCACTTGGCTTTCCCAATCCAATGCCAAAAAAACTCAGCACCATCCAGTGAAACAAAGCGCCCCACAACAGGGCTTGAGGATTGCCCCAGGCCACCGCCCAGTCGCGCTTGAGCAGCGCAGACAAAGTGACCCTGGCAGGAAGTTGGCTCACTTCGGAAGGGGCAAATGGATCAGCACTTGCAGGTGCAAAGTTACCCACCAAGCCGCCGTGTTCCAGCCAGCCCTCTTTGACCGGGACAAGGCTTAAGTGTTGACTCAACACTGCCGCATCCACATGCGTGGCCATGAACAAGATTCCGCCCCGCTGAAAGTGGATTTCGATGGCCTTGGCCAAGGTGGCCACACCGTCATGATCCAGGGCATTCAAAGGTTCGTCGAGCAGCCAAACCTTGAATTGCCCTGCCAGCAAGGTACACAAACCCAAACGCGCGCGTTGGCCTGAGGACAAGGTACCAATACGCTCGTATTGCCAATTGCTCAGGCCCACCTGTTCAAGCAGTTGCTCGATCTGATTTGAGTCAGCCCCAAGGTGGTCCATCACAATTTGAAGATGCGTATCAACGAGCAATTCGTCGCGCAAGCCAAATTCAGGCCTGAACAAAATACCCTGTCCCGGCAATGCGTTGCTCATCAACCTCAGCAATGTTGATTTTCCCACGCCATTTCCGCCACGAATGACGTTGATTTCACCCGACTTCAATTCGAATTCGATTGGTCCGGACAAAAGCACAGTGGCCGCCTCGAGAGCTGGCGTTTTAACCTGTAATCCGGTCACTGAAAGTGAAACTTGCATCATGGACTTGCCGGAATATCGGGCAAACTCAATTCGACACCAGAGGCCAGTTGATTGCGGGCAAGCGTTCGCCAGGCCGACTCGATATCTCCGGCACCTGTTTGCGCCATGCCTTGAATCGACAAGCGCGCTTGGATGTGCACGGTATCTGGCAAATTACCAACACCACCTTCCTGAATGAAGTCACCAGGCCCCATTCGCACGACCTGCTCACCAGCGATTAACCGGGATGCAGGCACGCGGACCACTGCCAAAGGCATGCCGGGGCCAGCTTGCGCTTTGAGAAACACAAACAAGGCTGAACTGTCGCCAACGCGTTTCAAGACAGTTGCTGGAATGGTAACGGTGACAGCGGTAAGCACGTTTTCAGGCACGGGCTGGCTGGTATTTTTCAGGCTGGCTTGCTGAACCTGACTAAGAAGTTGCCAGTACACCTGCGCTTTGTCTTGGTCACCTTCCTGCTCCGCTGCACTGGCTGCCAGCGCAAGTGCTTTTTCATGCCTTGGATCGCTTTGCAGGGCCGCTGCAATGTACTTTTCTGGCTCGCCAGCCAGTTGCCGACCTTGCGCCATGGCGGTCATGTCGGCCAAATCGGCAAGAATGTCCGGATGCCCTGGTGTTAACTCCAACGCTTTTTTCAGGGCACTTGCGCTTTCCTGATAATTGGCCATTGAAGCATGTGTACGCGCCAACAACACCCAGCCACGCAAATCATCAGGCTGCTCTGCAAGTCGCAGTTTAAGGCCAGCCAATCTGTCCTCAAGGCTGGCACCATCACCTGGATGCCCTGCTGAAGCGGTCACTGCCTGATCAACATTGGATACGGCGATGTCGGCAGAATTTCCTTGCGGCCATGTAAAAGCGCTGCGGTGTATTGCCCCAATTGAATAAGTGAACAAAACTGCTAGACCCAAGCTGGCAAGAATCAACCAAGGCATGAGTTTGGGCTTGGCCCAGGCGAGACGCTGTGTGGAGGTACCTGCAGGTGCCATGTGTTGCTTGCTTTCGCTGGCCATGCTCAGCCAGTTTTCGATGAGCACCTGCTTGCTGGAATTGTCGAGTGTTGGGTCTGTTTCAATTTCCTGACGTCGATTCAAAAAAGCGCGCCACTCCGGGCTGTCCTCCAGAGTCCCTACCTCGTTCGTGGTTTTTTTCTCATTGGAGAAAAAAAATTCATTCCACGCGAAATACAGGCAAAATACTAGAAAAAACAGGAAGATAAAGCCTACAAAGGCCACGCCAAGACTCAATTGTTAACCCCCAGACATGAAGTAGGGATACTAACATTACCAATGATCACGTAACATTAAAGGCTACACAGAATTAAGCGTAAACCCTGAGCAGCATTACCTCTGACCATTCGCCAAGGCGCTGAACACATGATTCAGGACAACCTGTTTAACTACAAACGATTTGTTTTTCTGAAATGGGCCTTGCTGCTGACCCTCATTTCATCGTTTGCCTACCTTATTGACCAACCAAAAATCAATGCCAATGGTGGCACTTGGCTGGGCTACACCCTGGGAACCATCGGCGCTTTGCTGATTGTCTGGCTGATGTGGTTTGGGGTGCGCAAGCGCCAGTACGCCAATGAAACAGGTAACTTGCGCGGCTGGGTTTCAGCACATATTTATTTGGGTTTGGCTTTGTCTGTAGTAGCCACATTGCACACGGGTTTTCAAATCGGCTGGAACATTCATTCACTGGCCTATGTGCTGACCATGGCCACCATTGGCACAGGTGTATGGGGCTTAAGCTTTTACCTGCGCTACCCCACAGAAATGTCGAATGTGTTGAACCGCCAAAGCCCCGAACAAATTGTGGGACAAATTCAAACGCTTGATCGCGAGGCGCAAAAACTGCTTAAAAACACGACCGACATGGTTACCCGCATCGTCAATGCCTCGCTGAATCAACACATTTTTTCCACTCGCAGAAATCAACGCAAAGGCACTGTGAAAGACTGCGCCACCGAAAAAGCGGTCCATTCTCTGCAGCAGGAAATGACGCGAATTGACGGACTTTCTGACATTTACGGAAATCAGGTTCAGCGCCTGCGCGCCTTGAAACAGCTACGCCGGTATTACCACATGCGTTATTGGCTTGAACTCTGGCTGTCTGTCCACGTTCCCTTGTCGTTTGGGTTGCTGGCAGCACTGATCGCACACGTGCTTTCTGTTTTCATTTACTGGTAAGCGAACATGGCAGAACAAGAAAAAAGCCCGCTTCAACGTGAGCAACTGGCATTGCAAAAGCCCTTGGGGTTAAAACGCCCCCTGTCGTGGATTCTTTTTGTCCCTATTCTTTTCGCGTTTTTGATTTTGCCTTTGGTGGCCATGCAGGCACCTGAATTGTTTGGTGTTGAACAAACAAGTACGAACAAAGACCCACAAACGGTTCGCGCTGAAAAATTGCCCTTAAACGCACACCCGAGCCTTCAAAACACCGCTGCCCCAAACACACGCAACGCCACGGCTCTGGCACTCGATTCAATTTGGAACCCAGGTCCGCTTGCCTCTGCTCATTCGAATCTGGAGGGCGATTGCCAGGCCTGCCACGCCGGTGATTTTTCCCGTGTGAAAGATGAAAGCTGCATGGTGTGCCACAGCAACATGGGCTTGCATGTGGCCGAACAAACCTTGCCGAATACTTCATTTGAAGAAGGCCGCTGCGCCAGTTGTCACCGTGACCACAAGGGCCGTGAAAGCCTTGCCGAACAGAACAAACATTTTGTGGGTGCCGACTGCGCCACTTGCCACGCCGACATTCAAACCGTTGCCCAGAAAACCGAAACGCTGGCTGTCAGCGACTTTGCAGGCGACAAACACCCTGCATTTCGAATTACTGTTGCCACAGGTCCCGAGCCCACTGATTTGCGTAGAATTCGCATGGTGGCAAATACACCAGTTGTCGAAAAAACCAGCCTGAAGTTTCCGCACGATGTTCACCTTGACCCCAAAGGAATCGACAGCCCAAGCAAGAAGGTGGTGATGAAATGCGCCAACTGCCACGAGCCCGCAGACACGGCAACAGGCTTTAAAAAACTAAGCATGGAAAGCCACTGCCAAGACTGTCACAAACTGAGTTTCGAACCAGCTTTGCCTGATCGCCAGGTTCCCCATGGACCTGTTGACGCCGTACTCAGCACTGTTGAGGAGTTTTACAGTTACCTTGCCCTTCATCCCGAAGAGCGCAACAAAGTGAATGCTCAACGCGCTGTATTGCGCGCCCGCCCTGGCGAGAAAAACCCCAACAGGTCTAACCTGCGAAACCTGAGTGGCAATCCGCGTGCACAGGCTGCTTTTGCAACGGTGGAATTGTTTGAAAATACGGCTTGTGCCGTGTGCCACCAGGTAAAAGCTGTGGAGGGTTTGGGCAACACCAAAACCTCGGGCTCTAGAATGCCGCAGTACCAAATAGCAGACATCAACCCAACGCATCCGTGGATGCCAATGGCCAAATTCGACCACAAGGCCCACGAATTTGAAAGCTGTGAGAGTTGCCACAAGGCAAGTCGATCCGAAGAAGCCAGCGATGTACTGATGCCTTCAATAGAAGGCTGCCAAACCTGCCACGCTGGCAGCAAACCCGTGATGAACAAAGTGCAATCCAACTGTGGCGTTTGCCACGAATACCACATACACAACAAAGAAGTGGCAGCGAAGTAAAAACGCCATTCGACGCAGTAACTTGAGTAGACAGACCAGCAGTGAACTGGGGGCGCACAGGCAAGTGGGCCCATTGAACAACAAAGATGAGCGAGTTAGAAGTCGATGCGTACACGCACACACGCCGTGAATGGCGTTAAACAATTCAAACGAATTGCAATGGGAGTTGCCGTTTGTTTGGCCGCACCTTTGACTCTGGTGTCGTGCGGAGGCGGGGGCGGTGGTGACGGCCCGGCCTCCACCACGCCAAGTTTCAACGTTGAGCCTTTGGGAACACAGAGCCTGTCCATCGCAGAGATCAACGACATCGTGAGTCGCGCGATACAGGCTTCCATTTCACGGGGCGTGCAATCCACCATTGCTGTCACGGACCGCGTTGGAAATGTGTTGGCAGTGTATCGAATGACCAACTCCAGCCCCAGCGTAATTATCACCAGTGGATTGAGTGGTGCCGACGGGAAGGGGCTGGACGGATTCACCCCGGTACCCAGCGAACTGGCTGCAATTGCCAAAGCAATTACCGGCGCTTACCTGTCGTCTACAGGCAACGCATTCAGCACCCGAACCGCAAGCCAGATTGTTCAGGAGTTTTTTCAACCGGGTGAAACAGGTCAGCCCAGCGGTCCGCTGTATGGTGTGCAGTTCAGTCAACTGCCCTGCTCTGACTTGAATGTGTGGCTTTCTCAAAACTCAACGATTGGACCCAAACGCTCACCATTGGGTTTGTCTGCAGACCCAGGTGGATTCCCGATTTATCAGGAAGGACGTGTGGTGGGTGGAATCGGCGTGATCGCATCGACCGATGCCGGTACACAAGGCGTGTATGGACTCGATCGCGATATTCTTACCAACGAAGTCGACCTTGAAGAAGAAATTGCGTTTGCTGCACTTCCTGAGGCATTCCGTGCGCCTGAGCAAATACGTGCGATGCGCCTATTTTTGGCACCGATGTCGCCGTTCAAAAAGCACGTTCGGCACTCACATTCAGTTCAGCCGAGGCATTGACTGATTTCACGGCAATTGATGCGGGCAACCATGCAGCCTTTGCCAACGCCATGAACACATTTTTCTCGCAGACTTCGAACGCATTAAACGGTTCAGCCGCCTATTCGGCTCGTGCTATCGGCAATGTGCATCGGCCCTATTTTCCTGACGGTGAAGTTGGCACCCCCCAAGGTCCCCTGTCGTCTCCAATTGCTGAGTGGAGCCCTTTCAACGTTGGTTTTCAGCTGAATATTGTGACCAACAAGGTGTTGGGTACCCTAACGGCAACAACGCGCGTGGCGAATCAGTTTTCACCACCCGCAGCGCTGACCTGTGTGGATGATGGAAACATTCCCGCAGGGCGACAAAGCCGTTTTGCAAATGGAATTCAAATTTTCCCAGGCGGTTTTCCGATTTACAAAGGCGACACATTGGTGGGCGCTGTGGGTGTATCGGGTGACGGTGTCGACCAGGACGATATGGTGGGCTATCTCGGTGTGATCAATAGTGCAGCGGCTGTGGGAAGCACAATGCGCCCATTTCCATCCACCTTGTTGACTGCCAACGAGTTGTCAAATTCCGGCGAATTCCTGAAATACGTGCAATGCCCTCAGACTCCGTTCAACAACAGCAGTGAACAAAACGTGTGCCCAACACCATGAGCAAAAAGAACAACAACATCATGCGTTTAAAACCCTTGGCTGTCGGGCTGACTCTGGCAGGCCTGTTGCCCCTGCCAGCCATGGCGCAAATTCGGGCAGACATTCGAAGCGACACCAAACCAGATGTTGTTGCGCAAGTCACAGAGACCGTTGAGAAAGTGGGTCGCAAAGTAGCGGGTATTCCAGAGCTTGACGAACTGGACAACGCTGAACGCCCTTTGGTGTTGCTGCAGGTCTTTGACAATCGAAGTATTGTCTATTCGAAACCGAACTCGGATTCGCGTGCAATTGGTGAGTTTTTCAAAGGGCAACTGGTGGATGCCTTTGAAGAAAAAAATGGGTGGTACCGTGTCCGAATTCAAGACAGCCTGCTAGGCAGCACCGACGGTTGGGTACAACAAGGCACCGGTCAGTATGGCGAACAATCCCTGGGTATTTTTGCGCCCAGAGCGTTTTCTGCCGATGTGCTGCAAGACCAGGCGGGCACGGGTATTCGCCCTTCGCAAAATGCAACGCCTGGCTTGGTGCCACAAGCCTTACCCCAAACACCCCAGGTTCAACGCGCCATTCCTGGCCGCGACACCCCCATTGTGCCGCGCGACATTGCCATTCCGGTTATCGACCCTAGCCAGGTGCCCCCACCCTTGCCCAACCTGCCACGCGAAACCGTGGCAGTGCCCGATCGCTGGCGGATCATGCAATCGCTGGGCTTCAAGTTTCCGCTGTACGACCCTTACAACCAAAACGTGATCAAGGGCGACCTGCCGGTGTTGCAAAACACATTGGGTCCTGACTGGTTTTTTAACCTGGGCATTATTGCTGACACGCTTTACGAACAACGCAACTTCCCGGTGCCTGTGCCCCCGGCAACTTCTACTACCAGTGGGCAAGCGAATATTTTTGGTAATGGCGAGCAGTCCATTTTTGCGCACAACCTGATCGTGAGTTTGTCACTGACCAAGGGCAACACCACATTCAAACCACCCGATTACGAGTTCCGTTTAACACCGGTATTCAACTACACCGATGTGCGGGTGAATGAAGACCGCTTGCTGAAAATCTCATCCTCTTCAGGCGATGTTCGCCGCGAAGGCTTTGTGGGTATTCAGGAAGCATTTGTGGATGTGCACTTGCGAAACGTATCCGATCGATACGACTTCGACAGCCTGCGCGTGGGTATTCAGCCTTTCATCAGCGATTTCCGCGGCTTCCTGTTTCAGGACCTGCCCATGGGCATTCGCCTGTTCGGCAACCGCAACAACAACATTTATCAGTACAACATTGGCTACTTCAAACGGGTTGAAAAAGACACCAACAGTGGCCTGAACGACATTCGCCAAGACCTGCGCGACGATGATTTTTTTGTCGCCAACCTGTACAGGCAAGACTTCCCGTTCTTGGGCTTCACCAGCCAGGTTTCGTACATTCACAACCGCAATGATGAAGACGGCCAACGGTACTTTGATGCGAATGGCTTTTTGGCGCGCCCTTCCTCGCTGGGTGATCAAAAGCCGTTTGGCTACCACGTGGATTATTTTAGACTCAGCGGTGACGGCCACTATGGGCGGCTAAACATTACAACCTCGACCTACTACGCCACGGGTAAAACAGATCGCCACCGACTGGCCCAACGTGAACAGAACATTGACGCGCTCTTTCACGCCACAGAGATTTCACGCGACTTCGACTGGTTCCGCCTGCGCGGCAGTTTCCTGTATGCATCGGGCGATAAAGATCCGTTCGACGGCAAAGCGGAAGGCTTCGATGCAATTTTCGAAAACCCCCAGTTTGCAGGGGCAGACACCAGCTTCTTCATCCGCCAGAATATTCCTTTGGTCGGTGGTGGTGGCGTGTTTTTATCGGGTAGAAATGGCCTGTTGCCATCCTTGCGTTCAAGCAAGGAACAGGGGCAATCAAATTTCATTAACCCAGGCCTGTGGTTGGTGGGGGTTGGTGCCGATATTGATGTGTTGCCCGAACTTCGTTTGGTTGCCAATTTGAACAAGCTGGAATTTGACAACACCAATGTGCTCGGTACTTTGCGCCAACAACGCCCGCCTTCAACTGATTTGGGTATTGATGCATCGGTGGGTTTTCAATACCGCCCATTCTTTTCCCAAAACATTGTTGTGAACGGCTCATTTGCCAAACTTTTGCCGGGCAAGGGTTACAAAGAACTGTTCCCCGAAGATGAAGATCCTTACTCGTTTTTGTTCAACGTGATTTTAAGTTTTTAAAGCAGGTTGTTTGTTGATGAATTTGAATAATGCCAAAGCAGCGCAAGCCAAACCAGCCAACCAGTTCCGTTGGCAGGGGTGGCTTTCTGCGCTCGGTTTCGCGCTGTTGTTCAGCGCGGGTGTGGCCCATTCAGCAAGCGACAATTTGCCAGAGAAAAGCTACACCATGGCGCCTGCTGCACCGGAGCGCCAAACCGCACAACAGGCCTTTGCAAAAACCGAAGGTTGCATGAGCTGCCACACGCAAACCGACCAGCACACCATGCATGCCAACCCAGGTGTGGTCATTGGTTGTACCGACTGCCACGGTGGTGATGCCACAGTAAAGTGGAATGGGCCGGAGCAAAAGCAAGGTACGCTTGCCTACGACCACACGCGCGCTGCACGCGAAAAAGGATTTGCACCCGAATACCGCGCTGCGCTGGACAATGCCCACATTGCACCCCGCAACGAAAAGTTCTGGAACTACCCTTCTTCGGCCAACCCCAAGCGTTCTTATTCCAAACTGAACAAAGAACACCCGGCCTACATCCGGTTTATCAACCCTGGTGATTTGCGCGTGGCGCGCGAGGCTTGCGGCGCATGCCACCTGCCGGTGATTCAAGCGCAAGAACGCAGCTTGATGAGTACTTCGGCCATGCTGTGGGGCGGTGCTGCCTACAACAACGGCATATTGCCTTACAAACGTTACATTCTGGGCGAAGCGTATACGCAAGATGGTCAACCCGGTTTGTTGAAAAATCCGGTGGAAGCGAACAACGAACTGTTTGTACACAAAGGCATTTTGAATGAACTGGCGCCCTTGCCAGCGTGGGAAACCGCCCCACCCGGTGACGTTTTCCGGGTGTTTGAACGTGGCGGAAAGGTAATCAACAGTATTTTTCCGGAAGTGGGTTTGCCCAACGTGCTGGGTCAGATTCAGCGCCTGGATGAACCGGGCCGGCCAGACATTAAACAATCGAACCGTGGCCCCGGCACAGGCCAACGCATTGCGGTGCCGTTGATCAACGTGACCAAAACCCGCCTGAATGACCCACACCTTTGGTTTTTGGGCACCAACGAACAACCGGGCGATTACCGTTCATCGGGCTGCACAGGTTGCCACACGGTGTACACCAACGACCGCGACCCTAGGCACGCAGGCCCCTACGCCAAGTTTGGTCACGACGGCACCACACAAACCATCGACCCCACCATTGCGAAAAATGAAAGTGGCCACCCGGTGAAACATGAATTCACCCGCGCCATTCCAAGTTCGCAGTGCATGGTGTGCCACATGCACCAGCCCAACGTGTTTGTGAACAGTTATTACGGCTACATCATGTGGGATTACGAAAGCGATGCGCCGCACATGTGGCCAGAAAAGCAGCGTTACCCCACCGATTCAGAAATGCGTGAAATTCTGGACCGCAACCCCGAAGAAGCAGCAGTGCGAGGCAAGTGGAGCGACCCTGAATTCCTGAAGAATGTTTCAACGCTGAACAGCAAATTGAAAGACACCCAGTTTGCGGATTACCACGGCCACGGCTGGAACTTCCGCGCTGTGTTCAAACGCAACCGCAAGGGTGCATTGCTGGATGCGCAAGGCAACATTGTTGCCGACGACGACCCCAAGAAATTCGACAAGGCGGTGCATTTAAGCTCGATTCACCTGGACGTGGGTATGCACTGCGTAGACTGCCACTTTGCGCAAGACATGCACGGCAACGGCCACATTTACGGTGAAGTGGCTGCGGCTGTTGAAGTGGACTGTGCCGACTGCCATGGCACGGCCACCAAGTACCCCACGCTGCGCACCAGCGGCCCAGCCTCGCCCCCAGGCGGCACCGACCTGACCCAATTGCGTACGCAAGACGGCCGCAAGCGGTTTGAATGGCGCGATGGCAAGTTGTACCAGCGGGCGGCACTGGACCCCGACAAAGAATGGGAAATGAGCCTGGTCAAAGACAATATGAACCCGGCCCACCCGCAGTACAACGCCAAAGCCGCACGCGCCAAACTGATGGGTGCAGGCGCGGAAGGACAAGACGGAAAATGGGGCCCGGGCGTGAAGGAACTGGCCCACGACAACGACAAGATGACCTGCTTTACCTGCCACCTAAGCTGGACCACCAGCTGCGCGGGTTGCCACTTGCCGATTCAGGCCAACTGGAAAACCGAACGCTTGCACTATGAGGGTGGGGAAACCAGAAACTACGCCACTTACAACCCGCAAGTAGCGCGGGATGACATGTTCCAGCTGGGCGTACACGGCCCGGTGAAAGGCAATCGCATTGCGCCAATTCGCTCAAGCTCGGCCTTGATTCTTTCGTCGATGAACGCAAACCGCGAACGCATTTACATTCAGCAGCCACCCATTGCTGCCAGCGGTTTTTCATCGCAGGCATTCGCACCACATTACCCACACACCGAGCGCAAAGAAGAAACCAAAACCTGTAGCGATTGCCATTTGTCTCGCGAAGATGACAACAACGCCATCATGGCGCAACTGCTTTTGCAGGGCACCAACTTCGTGAACTTCATTGGTTTCAATGCCTGGCTGGGTGGCAGCGAACACATTGCTGCAATTACAGTGACCGAATGGGATGAACCCCAAGCCGTGTTGGGCAGTTACCTGCACAAATACGCCTACCCCGATTATTACCAAAACCACTTGAACCGCAAGCGCGAACTGGCCGACACCGTGGTGCCAGCGTTAATGGACCACGCCACCAAGGGTGTGGCCAGTTGCATTCAGTTGCGTGGCGAGTACGTGTTTGTGGCCGAAGGCAAAGGCGGCTTCCGGGCCTACGACGCGGCCAGCGTGGCCAACAAGGGCTTTGGTCAGCGTGTAATTACGGCACCATTCAGCCCACTGGGGCACGACACCCATGTGGCCAGCAAAAATGCCACCTGCATGGCCTTGCCCACCAACCAGCCCATCAACCCCGAGAAAAACCAGGGCGATTTGATGCGCATTACCAATATGGAACAGCCCTTCCACCCCATCTACAACTACGCTTTCATCACCGACAGTGAAGAAGGCTTGATTGCGGTGAATGTGAATACGCTGGCCGATGGCGAACCGCGCAACAACTTCTTTGAACGCGCTGTGACCTGGAATGAAAACGGGGTGTTGAATGGCGCAAGCCACATTGCGCTGGGCGGGCATTACGCCTACATCACCACGCCCAAGGGCCTGGTGTTTGTTGATATCAACGACCCGCTAAAACCAAGGCACATCACCACCCTGCCCTTGCAGGACGCACGCGCCACAGCGGTGCAATTCCGTTACCTGTTTGCCACCACCGCCAAAGGGCTGGAAGTGATCGACATTACCCACCCTGAAAAACCGGAACACACTGGCGCAGTAGTGCCCATGGCCGATGCGCAACGCGTGTACCTGGCCCGCACCTACGCCTATGTGGCTGCGAAAAAACAAGGTTTGGTGATTGTGGACATTGAGCGCCCGCGCAAGCCCGTGGTGTATCAACAATTTACTGCTGACGGTCAGCTCAATGACGCGCATGATGTGGTGGTGGGTTCCACCAACGCATCGCTGTTTGCCTATGTGGCCGATGGTGTGAACGGGCTAAAGGTATTGCAGCTTACCTCGCCAGACACACAGCCAAGATTTTACGGTTTTTCGCCTGCGCCCATGCCCGAGTTGATTGCGTGGCGTAAAACCCCAAGCCCGGCATTGTCTGTGTCAAAAGGACTGGATCGGGACCGTGCGGTCGATGAAACAGGTGGGCAAATTGCGGTGTTTGGCCGCATTGGTTCTCGCCCTTTCACACGCAAGGAAATGGAAGCGTTTTACCTGCGGGCCGATGGCCGCTTGTGGACGGTGACCGACAAAGTTGAAAAGGAAAACTACTTGCCCAAGCCCAAAGTGAATTCAGTGGCTTTCAGAAAGGATTAAGCCATGACAGCCCGTCTTCTTTTCTCGCCCGCAATCGCCTTTTTGGTGGGGATGCTTGCCATGCCCCTGACTGGTGCAGCGCAAACCATGCCACACCAGTCGCCCAACCAATCGGTGGGCACCGTGAACTGCGCCAGCAGCACATGCCACGGCAGCATTGCCGAACGCACAGCCACCCCTGTTTTACAAAATGAATACACCACTTGGTTGCGGCAAGACCCACACACCCAAGCCTATGCGGTACTGAAAAACGCGCAATCCCAACGCATTGCAAAAAACCTGAAGCTTGCACAACCTGCGCATGAAGCCAAGGTGTGCCTGGATTGCCACAGCCACAATGTACCGGCCAGCAAACAAGGGCCGCGCTTTGACAAAAGTGATGGGGTGAACTGCGAGGCCTGCCACGGCCCCGCTGAAAAGTGGATTAAAACCCACGTGGAACCGAAAGCCAGCCACGCCAGAAATGTGGAGAACGGGCTGTACCCCACCAGCGACCCCTATGCGGTTGCAAAATTGTGCACCAGCTGCCATGTGGGTGATTCCAGCCGCCCGATCACCCACCAAATCATGGGTGCGGGCCACCCGCGCATTTCAATCGAAGTTGAAACATTCATGGCGCTGGAGCCACCCCATTACCGCATTGATGATGACTGGCGAGAACGCAAAGGTGCATTCGACACCGGAAAAATATGGGCGATGGGCCAGTTCGCCACCAGCGCAAACCTGCTGGAATTAATTGCTGACCCCAAGCGGAATCGCCAAGGCATTGTGCCGGAACTCATGATGTTCGACTGCCACGCCTGCCATTCACCCATGAGCAAGAAAGACTGGAGCAAAGACCTGGCACTGACCCCTGGCCAGCCACGCATCAACAATGCCAGCCTGATCATGGTTCAGGCCGTGGTTCGGGCCGCAGCACCCGCACAAGAACCTGCCTTGAGAGGCCTGATTGAGCAGCTTCACATTCAAAGCACATCGCCTGCGGCCAGCATGCAAGAGATTGAACGCATTGCGCGAAGCCTGAACAGCGAGCTAAACAGGGCCCGTTCTGTTGTGCAAAAGGTGTCATTCACTGAACCCATTATGGAAAAACTTTTGAAAGAATTGGTAACCATGGCCGCGAGCAACCAATACCCCGATTACGCCAGTGCTGAACAGGCCTACATGTCCATTAGCAGTGTAGCCAACGGCCTTGCAAACAAAGGCAATTCGCAACTGGCCAGTGCCGTGAATGCACGCATGGATCGCCTGCTGAAGTTATTGAACAATGACGAACGATATGACCGCAAACAATTCCAGACCGAACTGCTGGCCTTGAAAGCCGCGGTGGGGGGTTAAACACATGTCCGACACAACCACGCGCATTACGCCCACCCCCATGTTCAGCGATCTGTCAGCTGATCTGGATATTGCAATTGTTGGCTCTGGCCCAGCGGGCCTGTCTGCCGCTGCGCGTGCGCAACAACTGGGTTGCAAATACGCGTTATTTGAATCAGAGAAACACGCATCGGACACCATTTACAAGTACCAAAAGGGCAAGCACGTGATGGCTGAGCCCGGCTTTTTGCCGCTTCGCAGTGGCATGTCATTTGATGCGGGCAAACGCGAAAGTGTTTTGGGCACCTGGGATTCTCAGCTGCTTGATCAAAAAATCAATATTCAATACAAGAAAACAGTCAGCAAAATAATCAGGCTCAATGATGGTGCCGGCCCTTTTGAACTGACCTGTGAAGACGGCACTACAACCACAGCCCGCACAGTGATTCTGGGCATTGGTCTACAGGGAAATATTCGAAAGATTGGCACCGCGGGCGACGACCTTCCCAATGTTCAATACACCTTGGCTGATCCTGATGAGTTCAACAATGAAACCATCATTGTGATTGGGGCTGGTGATGCCGCCATTGAAAACGCACTGGCCTTGATGAAAAACAACAAGGTGGTGCTAATCAACCGCAAAGATGAATTTGCCCGGTGTAAAGAAGGCAACCTGAATCAGATTCTTGCAGCAGACAGGAACGAAGACCTGCGCATTTTCTACAACACGAGTACGAGTGCGGTCGAAGAAATGCCGGAGGCCAAAGACGGCGAGCCCACCCTGAACTATCGCTACAAAGGCCCGGAAGGTGAGCAGGCCATGCCGGTGCACCGAATCATTGCCCGCTTGGGAGCGACACCGCCCCGTGGCTTGGTGGAAAGCTTCGGGGTGACCTTTCCCAACAGCGATCCCAATGCAGTGCCTGCGCTTAGCGAAACTTATGAATCCAACGTACCCGGCCTGTTTATTGTAGGTGCCCTGGGCGGCTACCCTTTGATCAAGCAAGCGATGAACCAGGGCCATGAAGTGGTCGACTCGATCATGGGCCTGCCTGTGGTACCTGCAGACGAACCACTGCTCGCTGAGAAATTCATGCCCTTGGGTGATATTTCTGTCTCGGCCGTGCTTGACATGATTCTGGACAACGTTCCCCTGTTCAACCAGATGACCCGCCTTCAACTGCGTGAATTCATGCTGGAATCAACGCTGCATCAACCCAAGAAAGGCTCTGTCATCTTTCACAAAGGCGACTACACCAGTACTTTCTTTACAATTGTGCAAGGTAGCGTGGGCATTGAATTGGTGAACAAGGAAGGCAAGCCTTTTATCCTGAATCTCGACAAAGGCAATTATTTTGGCGAAATGGGTTTGATCTCCGGGCGACGCCGCACGGCCACGGTCTATGCAGGAGAAAACTGCGTGTTGATCGAAACACCCCGCAAAGCGATGTTGAAGTTGATTGCCTCGGTGGATGCGGTGCGCCGAACCATCGACGAAACGTTCGTGCGTCGCGCCCTGTCCACGCACCTTGCCCCACAGCTAGAGCCTCAGGAAATCGAACAACTGATTGCATCGGGCATCAGTGTGACCCGCTACGTACGGGGTGAAAAACTGTTCAGTGAAGGTGATAAAACCGACGGCTTGCACCTGATCCGACGCGGATCGGTGTCGGTGTCCAAATTGCTGGATGATCAGGATTCAGTGCTTTCTTATGTATCCGCAGGCAGCTATGTCGGTGAAATTGATCTGGTCAATGGCACAGACCGCCAAACCACTTGCACCGCCACGGTACTGACTGAAGTGCTGTTGATTCAAGCCGACGCGGTCATCGATGTATTGAGCAAAAACAGCAACTGGAAAAAAGCGCTGCAGGCCAAGATTGGCAAGCGCGTGCACGACGCTATTTTCCGGGAAAGCACGGCGAAACGCGAAAGCGATCTGATTCATTTTTTGATGAAGCAAGGTTTGGGTGACGCAACCAACGCCTTGGTGATCGATGAAAATTTGTGCGTGCACTGTGACAATTGCGAGCGTGCGTGTGCTGAAACCCACGATGGGATACCCCGCCTGGATCGCGACGCGGGGCCCACCTTCCAGAACATTCATCTGGCGCATTCCTGTCGACATTGCGAACAACCGCATTGCATGAAAGACTGCCCACCCGATGCCATTCGCCGCAATGAAAAAGGCGAGGTAATGATTGCCGACACCTGCATTGGTTGTGGGAACTGTGCCAAAAACTGCCCATACAACGCGATTGAGCTGCGGGTCAAACCACCCCCCAGGAAAACTGGCTTATTGTCTTGGTTGCTGTTCGGTTCGGGCGGCCCCTTGGGCGAACGCCCTGTGAAGTACGACGCCAACGCCATCAAGAAAGCGTACAAGTGTGACTTGTGCCATGGCAAAGAAGGCGGCCCGGCCTGTGTTCGCGCGTGCCCCACAGGCGCTGCGTTCCGGATTTCACCCGAGGTGTATTTGAACCAGCAAAACGAACTGATCTAAGCTGAATCAGTTCGTTTTACTTGGTGTCGAACTGGGTTACACCATTCCAGTTTTCAGGGGGTGGTGTTTCTTTGAAGTACGCAATGCGTGCGGCATACAAGTCGTAAAGCACATTGAACTCCGGTGAATGGCCGTGCCATTCATGCAGGCTTTGCAGCGCAGCGTCCCATTGCTGCGCCTTGAATTGCGTCAACATGGTCTCCCACACACGCAAACCGGTTAATTGCTGCTCTGTCACGGCGCTGTGCTCGCCCAAGGGGGCATAAATGAATACGGGCTCATTCTTGCCTTTTACCTTCACAGCATCCAACTCTTGAAAAACCATGCCAGAAACAGCTGCTTTGGTTTGCGGGCCTACGATAACGCCCACACCATAGGTTTTGGTAATGCCTTCAAGTCGAGAGCCCAGGTTCACTGCGTCGCCCATCACAGTGTACGCGCGGCGAATTTTAGAGCCCATGTCGCCCACACGCATTTGACCGGTGTTTACACCCACCCCAATGGCCAGTGTGGGCCAGT
The DNA here is from genome assembly GCF_043511195.1 of Limnobacter sp. NCBI lineage: Bacteria > Pseudomonadati > Pseudomonadota > Betaproteobacteria > Burkholderiales > Burkholderiaceae > Limnobacter > Limnobacter sp. Next base: position 2,698,439 of record NZ_CP121330.1, read on the forward strand.
TGCGCGCCAAGAGCCGTTCGTTTAAACGCACAGCTTCCTCCTGCATGGCGATGGCGGCTTTGGTGGCCAACTCTGCATGCTCTGCATCGGCAATGGGTGCCCCCCAAAATGCCATGATGGCGTCACCAATGTACTTGTCCAAAGTGCCACGATGGGAACGAATGATTTCAGACATCACCGTGAGGTACTCATTGATGTACTCACGCAATTCATTGGGCTTGAGTGACTCTGAAATGGTGGTGAAACCACGCACATCGGAAAACAGCACGGTGAGTTCACGGCTTTCGCCTTCCATGGAGTAGCGTGTGGGATCCGATGCCATTTCAGACACCAGCTCAGGGGCCACGTATTCTCCAAACAAATCCACCATTTGCCGTTTACTGCGCGATTCAGCCAAATAACCATAGGCCACGTCAAACACAAAAATCGCCAATACCAACAACAGCACAACCGCCACAGGCAACACAAGGCCTGCCTGAAAGTACAACACTGAATTGATGGCCACGCTGGCCACCAACACCGCAAACGCAACCAACAGCGACCAGGTGGCGCTAAGAATGGGCATCATGACGCTGAGCACCACGCCGACAGCCAGCACGGTGATGAAAAGCAAACCTTGGGAATACTCGGGGCGAAGCTTGTAGATGCCGTCGAGCATGCCGCTGATGACATTGGCATGGACCTCTACCCCCGGGTAGGCCGGGTTCACGGGCGTGCTTCGCAAATCGAGCAGACCAGGTGCGGTGGTTCCCACCAGTACAATTCGACCTTCGATATCCTCGGGTTTTAGTACACCCGCAAGTACATCGGCCGCCGAGACATAACGATAGCCGCCCACATTGGGACCGCCCTTGGCGCGAAAATGCACACGCGTCAACAAACCGCGTTCTACAGGAATGTCCAATTCAACTTCTGGAGACCTGAGCGCTATTAATTCAACTGCGCCATAGTCATCGGGTACACCTTCCGGAAAGACCGGAATCACCTGTGGGTTACCCAGCGCGCGTCGAAGTGTACCCAAGGCAAAACTTTGGTAATAAGCTTCGTTGAATTGGGCCAGCAGCGGAATGGAACGCACGGTGCCGTCCTCATCCACAATTGGATTGAAATAACCGCCTTCAGCATTTTTTTGTAGAACCGGGATGTTGCCACCGTAGCCCTGCCAGCTGGTGCTGTCCAGGGTAAGGTCACCCAACTGGCTTTTTTTGAACAATGCGGGTGGAAGTGCTCCAGACAATGCGGTCGCATCCTGATTCAGGTAATACCCCAACACCACTGGGCGATCGGTCAGGACTTTCGCCAGTTGCGCATCACGATCAAATTCAGCGGTAATTTGCCCTTCCAAACTTAGCAACTCACTTTTTAAGGCGGGTTTGCTTTCAAGAATGGACCCAAGCGCCAACAATGCATCACTTTGCTGAGGCTCGGCAAACACAATGTCGAATCCCACTGCAGCTGCACCCAGCCTGTCGGTCAATTCAAGCACCAATTTCGCCACGACATCTCGCGACCAAGGCCAGCGCCCCACTTCACCCAGGCTTTTCTCATCAATATCGACAATCACAATGCGCGGATCAAGCTCGGGCTTTTGTGCCTCGGCCCGAAGTCGCACGTCGTAAACCAGATAATCGAGACGCTTCACCACATCGCTGGGCGCAAAACCCAACACATGCAGCAAGGCTATGGCGGTAAATGAAAAGCCCACGCCAATGCGAAAAGCCTTGCCTGCGATTCTTCGCCAGGACTTCTTGAATGTACTCACGCCTTGACTGCCCTTATGGTGCGCACTGTGGTGCAGAGAAAGGCGGCGAAGACAGGGTAATGTCTTCAACGATAATGTCAGGCGGCGCAGTCAACAACTGAGGCGGCAAATTGGTGGACGTTTGCACAAAAGCACCCTCGCCCCGATTGACTTCCAGCGGAGTTTGATTGGAGTTCGTGATCACGATCACACCATCATTCACAGCCACATAAAGCTGTGCTCCGCCTTCAGAGTCAGCGCCCTGCTGCAGGGACTGCACTGGCGTGGACGACAAGGATTCAAAATTCGCGGGTGTTGTCTCGGGCAATGGTCCGGCATTGGGTACATTACCCAACACATTGGGCAATGAATTGATGACCTGAATTTTCACATTGCCTGCAGGAATGATTGCAGACTGCCCGGCATTAATCACGGAATTCATGTCACCCGAGGTCACAACAATTTGCCCGTTGCGGAGCTCAACAGTGAGGTTGGCGCCGCCAGAACACACGACCAGTCCGCCTGCGGCTGAAGTGCACGAAATATCAATTGCAGTGCCCCGAATACCCACCGTTGCAGTTTCTGTGAAAAACTTCACATTGTTGGGTTCCGCCTTGGCGATTGCGCCCGTAACGGCGCGTACCGCACCCTTCAACAACTTGAACGATGCCACTGATGTTTGGGGCGAAGCGGGTGCATAACGATAAGCCGCCACCTGCATGGAGCTACCCCCCGGCAAGGTCAAACGGGTGGAATCTGCCATGCTGAGCACGGCATAACCACCCTCAGGAACATCCACCGTTTCGCCTGCAAACACCGCGGCGCCCTTTTGCAGGGGACGGCGTTTTCCATTTGACGAAATGGCGAACAACTCGCCGGTCAATTGCGACACGCGTCCTGCTACATCTGAGGTGGAGGTGTTCGTCACAGTGGCTTTCTCAGACTCACCCTTGGCAAGGCGATTACACTCGTTGCCATTGCAAATTCGAGCGGAGAAATCGGTGCCTCGAATACCAATGGTTGCGGTTTCGCTTTTCAGTGCAAAGGCATCTGCACTGCCCCGCTTGCCGATCAAACCAGTCAAGGTGCGCAACCCCCCTTTCACCAGTTTAAATTCTGCCTTGTCGGCTATCGGCTGTTCGGGCTGATACTCGTAGTTCTCAACCACAAAGCGCGTGTTGGGCCGCAAGGCCACTTGCGTGGTGTCCACAAATTCAAGCACCGCCGTACTTTTGGCCTGCGTATTAATGACATCGCCCACGTTCAGTTTGGTCCCTGCACTGGCGAATTTGTTTTTGCCTTCGGCAGTTTGCAAATTCACCAAACCAGTCACCACCTTGATACTACCGACGATTGCCTTGGTCGGTTGATTGCTTGCTGAAGCGCCTGCAGGTGCCAGGTCTTTCGATTGAATATTCTGGGCCAAGGCAGGGTTGGTGCCCGCGAAGGTGAAGGCGAAAAGTCCAAGGGCCAATAATTTATGCATGTTGTAGGTCCTCATTTGCACACTGCCGAAGCACGCTGTGGATCACTTTGTGTGGTCTTCAACTCGATGTCATTGGACTGCTGTGAAATGGTTGTACCCCCGGTATTCTGATTTGCCACCGTTACGGCCTGCTCTTCTTGCTGAGGGGTCGAAGAGCTGCTGGGGCTTGTCGACGTTGTTGATGTAGACGTTGAGGTCGGTGTAAACGCCTGATTCAAATTCTGCCCCACTGTGGAGTCCGAGGTGCCTGTTGTTTGAGTCAAGGTGGTCGGACTTGTGGTTGAATCTGGTTCGGACACAGGAGGTGGCGAACTGAGCGCAACAGTCGTGGTACTCATCTGCTGAATCTGGTTCACACTTGCCACAGTTGGAGACGAGAAGGTGTAAGCAGAACTGGCAGGGGCATTCGAGACGCTGCCGAAACTTCCGTTAATGGCATTGGCTTCCAGAAACGCGTATTGGCTGCCAGCAGTCAAAGTGCCTCCGGAAATATCAATCAGGTTCAATTGACCTGCCAGGTTGGCATTGCCTTGAACAATAATGCAGTCAAAATCAGTGCCTTTTACGCCGCCGTCGCTGGCTATCTCAATATCAATGACACTGGTTGAGTCCAGGTTCAAATCACCGCTGACTGTCGTCAAACCAGGAGAAGCACCAGGAACAATTCGGCCGCCTTGTGCGTTCAAGTTGCCATTGATGCTTGCAAAGCCCCGCAAGGCACCGCCGTTGATATTGACATTGCCATTCAACACGGCGCCGGGTTGCACATTGAGATTGCCAGCGGTCTGAACATAACCACCGCTGCCAAAGGAGAACTGGCCTGCATTGAAGGTTAAGTTACCGCTGTTGAAAAAGCCCGCTGTGCCCGACGATGCCAAGCCATTGAGAACATACGAGCCAGTGTTGCTGATGGAGCCACTGTTCATAATGTTGTTCTGGATCAGACTGCCTGAGCTGTTGCTCAGAATCAGGTTACCGCTGTTGCTCAGCGTGCCCGTACCGGAAAGCAATCCACTGTAGGTGTAATTGCCTTGCAGTTCAAACAAACCATTGTTCTCAATGTTGTTGGTAATTGTCTCGTTGGTTTGATTGGGTCCCAAGCGCACAGTTGAAGAAACACCATTGACAATGCGTCGACCACTTTGCAGATCAGCCGCAGTCACAATGTTCAAGCCCATCATGAACCGAATCTCGTCGATGCTCTGAAATACATACCGCAAACCACTGAGATCGGTTCCAGCGGCGAACGCGACCCCACTGTTGGCCAAAGTGGGGCTGGGCGAGCCGAGCGAGGTCAGTACCATGCCCGAGTAGGCTACAGCCTGGTTCACATCAAACTTCACACAGAAATCAAACACCGAGCAGGTGAATCCGTCTGTCAGCGAATCAGGCGTACCGTCAATTACAAAAGACGGATTTGAAAAACCGGACAACACGGTAGTAACAGGCGTGGAGAATCCATCAAAGTCCTCGTACTCGGCAATCGCCACGGCCTCGGGTGTTAGCTGACCCACCAGGAACACAGGGCGCTGTGGCGCTGGCGTGTTTCCATAGAACAGGCTGAGTGCCGGTGGCAAACTGGCAGCGTTACCGGTCACATTGAGCGTGATTCCACTGCCCACATTCAGGGTCATGGAATCAGGAATTGAATCCACCGCCATTGGGTCGTAGGCGCGACGACCAGCAAGAATCAGGTTGCCCTGCGTACCCGAGCTAATGGTGGCGGTGCCATTCAAATTCGCTACACCTTCGGCATTGGATTCCACAATCAGGAAAGAGTCGCCGCCCATGTTGATGTTGGCACCATTCAGTACCGCAGGTGTGACAGGGGCACCATTTTCATCTTGAGAGGCGAGCAGAACGACGCCCGTAGGCGATACATTGATGGTTGTGGTTACTTCGGTGTTGCGAAGTTCCAGGAAGCCGTCAGGTGCAATATTGATTGAATTGGAAGTGCCCGCGCTGGTGAGCAAGCCACCAGTGACCACCAAGTCTTCAGCAACCAGAATACTGCCCTTGGAAAGCGGCGCAGAAGTTGCTGCATTGGCGGCGTTAACGGCACTGTTGTCCCACACCCCCTCTGCCGCCAATCGACCGCCATTTGTACGGTTTACACCATACAGGTCTGCAGAAACGAAGTTGCCAGACAAGGCGATCAATGAGTTCGTGCCGTTTACATTCAGACTCCCGTCTGTGGTCGAAATATTTTTACCCTCAAGACGCACACGGCCCGAATTCACGGTTAGCGAACCATTGAAATCCAAGTCAACAACAGATTCGAAATCAGAGTTCTGCGTCTCGGAAAACTGAATTTCCCCGATCCTTAAGGAACGTCCGTCACCACCAGCATTCACCTGAATGTTGGCCGATTCGATCACCATGGTGCTAATTGGAGTCGACACGCTGACTTCCGAGTTGAAGTCAAAATTCTCAGTATCGGTTTGAATCGAGTTCAAGAATCCGTTGACCTCGATGGTGACCGGCGCATCCAGGCGACCGTCCAGGCCGGTGATGTCAACAATTGCGCCACCGAAGGGTGAGCTTGAAAAACTTGCGGCTTCAAGGGGGGGCTCTGAGTGAATGATGTCATCGGAGGCGGCCCCGTTCATTACAATGCGCGCACCCTGCTGGGCAACGAATTGCCCTTGTGTGGTCGAAATGTAAGCGCCTTCCTGCTTGGCCAGAACCATTGGTGTGGAGCCAGAGGAAGTGAATGATCTTCCCAACTCAAGATAGGATCCCGCCGACAAATTGATTCGTGAATTGGCACCCATACCGAGCGCCTGAAAACTTGCATTTGCAAAGCCCGGGGCAAAGTTGATGCTTCCATTCAAATCGGTGTCAATCGCGCTCAACGAAGCAGAAGAACCGAATTCATTGGACATCAAATTGAAGGTTCCATCCAGCACTGCCTTTTGGTAGGACATGCTGGCACCCACCAGGTTAATCGTGCTTCCCGTTCCTGCCGCAAGGTCGCCAATTTCGTAAAAACCGAATGGCGAGCTGCTGCTGCCAGAGTTGCTTAGAAAGTTCAGGGTGCCCGCATTGGTATCAATCTCGAAAATCTCGCTGAATCCACCATTGAAGTTCACGGTGCCGCTTGAAACCAGCCTGTTCAACATGGTATTTGGATTCAAATCAAATGAGAATTCTGGATCAAACCGAGTGAATGTAGACACAGTGCTGCCAGCGTCCACGGTCAGGCTGTTGGCATCCATGGAGTTGTATTGCAGATTGCCTTGAATGGGCGCAGGCAAATCGAAATTGTCTACACCGACTCGAATGTCGGTTGCAGGCGTGAATTCATCAGAAAAAAAGCTGAGATTGTTCACCATCAAATTGGCGCCCAACACGTTCAACTTGACTGTTTTGACAGGATCAACATTCAAGCTTTGCTCGGTCATTGGATCTGTGGCTACCGCACTGGTGACATAGATCTGATTCAGCAGCAATGGTTGAGACGTGTTGGCACTGTTCATGCCCGAAAGCAAATTCACACCATCCAGCGGCAATTGCCCAAGTGTATTGGTGGGCAATGTATTGCCGACATCGTAAGGGGACAGAATCAAGCTGCCGGAATTGCCCAAATACAGTGGTGCATCGATATACACAGGCTTTGCAATGTCATAACTCAAGTGCAAATCAAACCCGTCGAATGCAAGTTGTCCGGGGTTTAAACCAACAGCCGAATCAATGTTGATTTCACCCTTGGCTTCAAGAAACAGCAAAGGATTCACGCCCGTAGTTTGTGAGAAATTCTGACTGATCAGAATGGGTGCAGAGATGGTTAAGTTGCCGTCTCCGGGTTGTGTCCCCGATGTGTAAATTTGAACAAAACCGTTGTTCTCAAGGCCACTCACCACGGTGCTGTTCAGCAAAAAGGACTCGGTTGGCGAGAAGGTCGAACTAATGTCGTCTGTCGAGAAAAACGGGCTTTGTTGCCCAGGTTCCAGGTTGAAACCACCTTCCGGAATTTGATCCACAATCGTCAGGTTGGCCGGGTCGATGAGCCACTGCCCGGCCTCACCATTTGCCGCAGAAGTATTGGCCGCTACATTCACCGCCAGGCTTTGTTTGCCCGAGGTTTCTACCCGACCGCCGTTGCCACCCAATGCGCCGCCTTTGGCTTGCACCTCGGAATCAACCACAGTGTGTCCATCGGCCCACACCACCACTTCACCACCGTTGCCGTTGGCAGTGGCATTCGCAGAAATTCGGGTATTGGCCTGCACCACGGTTTGTTGCGCATTGGCAAGACTGGCGTCTTGCCCTTTCCAGCCACCACCCACATGCACTGTACCGCCACCCGTGGCGCCATCTGCGGAAATTCGGGCCCCTTCCAGCACAGCAACTCGCTGACCGGTGATATCGATTTCACCACCTTGGCCGCTGCTGCCTTCGGCAAGCAGCTGACCGCCCACCAACGCATCGCCTTGGGCGATGAATCGAATCACGCCGCCCTCGCCAACCTGCGCGCCAGTGGCTTCAACCACGCCACTGTTTTTCACCAAATGCGAAAACAGGGAGGCGTTTTTGCTGATGATTTGCCCCAGGTTCACCACCTTGTCGCCCTCTTTCGCGCCAACTGTGAGGCCAATCGTGGGGTGCCTCATGTCAACAATCGTGACACTGTGCCCCGCCGCCAACAACACCTCACCATCGGCATGAATAATGCCGCTATTTTCAATACTGGGGGCCAACAAAACAATGGAGCCGCCGGAGTGCGTGGTCAGCGAACCTTGATTCACAATATTGCCGGCGGTGCCTGTGGAGTCGTTGAAACGCAAATGCCCGTTCAACAAATCAGTGTTCGAGGCCGCCAAGGTGCTGGCCAAAAACCCGGCTGTATCAACCACTGCGCCCTGCCCAAAAAACACGCCGGCCGGGTTGATCAAAAACACCTGCCCATTGCTTTGAAGGGTGCCAAGAATTTGGGAAACATCGCCACCTGTGACTCGGTTAAACACCTGGCTGGCTGTATTTTGCTGAATAAACTGTGTGGTTTGCCCCACGTCAATATTGAACTGTTGCCAATTCAGAATGGCACCCGGCGTATTGGTAATTTGCATCAGGTTACCAATGGTTTGCGCGGTGGCCTGCCCTGCAGCCACCGACATTCCAGTGGGGTTGGCATACGCCGAACTTGCAATGGCCATTGCCACGCCCAAAGCCACTGCCTTGCGACGAAACCGGGTATTTGAACTGCCGCTTGAAAGACGATTGGATTTCATGGTGTCTTTCCTTACAGGGAAGTGGCAAAAGTGACGTGCAACATCACGTCACCATGCGGTTGAATGGGTAAGCCCGACACAACTTTGGCCAGGTCAACTCGGAATTGGTGTTTGGGGGAGAATGCAAAACGGACGCCGACACCGTAGGACATCAAGTGCGGCTCAACCGGCGACCCAAACACCGGGTTGTTGAATTTCAATTGGGCAGCATCTACGAAGCCCACGAACTGCAATCGTTCAAACAGTGTTCCAAATGTTTTATTGATATTCGGCCCCATCAACTCGAGAGACTGGCGAAGGCCGCGGTCTGCGGAAACAACGCGTTCCTCGAAACCACGCACCGAGTAAACACCACCAGCACCAAACTGCTCACCAGGGATCAATGAGTAGTCGGTGTGCTGCGCATCCAGCTGCGCGGTCAAACGCCAACCTGGCATGACCTGTTCAGACCAGCTTGCATTGGCGCGAATAACGTCAAAATTGGCTTCGGCTGCAGGGTTGGTCATGCTGTATTGCGCAGTTGAATTATTTCCGCCGGTCACATAATTCTTGAAATAGCCAATTTGAAAAGCCCGCTGGCGAGAATCCTGCGCCTCGGTCAGGGAATACGACACGCCCACAGGCCGACTTTCCAGTTCAGGCACCAGGCTTGGGCCAAAACCATTGAGTTGCACCTGACTGACAAATTCTTTGATTTCATGAGAAAAAGTGAGCCGCGCGTCAAATCCCGCCAAGCGATCCAGTAATTTCACCCAACGAATGGCCACGGTGGTACCCGCACCGGCCACCGACACGGAACTGGCGGATGGGCCAGACCCCACACTCAAATTGCCCGCATCGACGTTGGAATCGCTGTAAGCCATTTCCAGCATGGAATCCAGGGAATAGAACGGCACCTTGTAATTCAAGCCGAAGACTTCGACATCAGACCAGCGGCCTGGCGAGGTCACGTACTGAAACGAGGCCATGTGGCCTTTGTTGAATGCATTGTTGTGTTGCAGAGCCAGGCCCATGCGGAAGTCGCCTGTGGCATTGGTGCCTGAATTGTCGAGTGTTAAATAAGCTGCCAAGGGATTTTGATCAGACACCTGTACTTTGGCATCCACCAAGCCGGGCTTGTCGCTGGGCTCCAGGCGCACGCGTACAATTTTTGCCGGATTGTCATTGATCAGACGCAGGTTTTTGTCCATGTCGACGGTGTTGATCAGGGCACCGGGCTGCAACACCACCAAACTTTGCTGAATGGATTCTGCGGTGAAATGATCATTGCCAGCCACGGTCACCACATCGAGTCGGGCATCCACAATTTGCAGCTTGAGCTTTTCTCCCGGCGTAATTTCCTGCTCAGGAATGAGCACACGAACAACCTCATAGCCCGCCTCGGCGTGTAGTTGCTCCACCGCCACGGTGGCCGCTCGTAAATCAGTAAAGGTGATTTCTCTTCCTGAAAAACCCTGCAATATCGACATCACTTGATCGCGCGGCACCAATTCTGGGCCCAACACCTCAAAACCGGAAAGCTGGAAGCTGGGTTCCTGATATTTGTCGCTGCTGGACTTCGAATTGGCTGTGCTTTCAGGCAAGGGTTGTGCATTCGCGAACTGCAAATGCGAATTGACCAACAGCACCACTGCACAGGCGACTGCGGATAGTTTGAATTTCATAGAATTGTTGTGTAACCGTTAAATGTTAAAAATCATTCCGGCCGATAAAATGCGCAGCGGCTGGCTTCCCGGATACTGCTGTAACTCTTTTTGAATCTGGTCGTGTTCTCTGGGTTTTAGGTGACTAATCCAGATTTCACATGCTGCGTTTAATTTTTGAAGCTCACCAAACAACAAACTTGGGCACAAATGCTTGGCCAAATCTGCAAGCCATTTTTCCTTATCGGGAAAAGCAGCCTCGATAAAGAAATAATCTACCTTTTTTGCCTGGTTGATAAGGGTGAACAACCGGTCTGTTTGGTGTGTGTCTCCAGAAAAGCACCATCCACCTGTGGGCGTATCAAGGAATACACCCACGGCAGGCACCGTGTGGTCCACTGCCACCGTTGTAATTCTGCGTTTACCGAATACCAGTTCTTCTTCAGGCTGTATCTCAACATACTCCAGTACCGGGTTTTCTGCATTCGGAATTTTTGAGAAGTCAGGCCATATTTCCTCATTGAAAATATGCTGTTGCAAGGCCTTGATTGTGGGGGGGGTGGCATAGACCTTCAACGGGCGTTCACGACCAACGCCCACCGTATCGATCAGGAAGGGCAATCCACAAATGTGATCAAGATGTGAATGCGTGATGAAGACATGCTCAATTTGCTCCAAGCGAGCAAAGTCAAGCTCGCACAACCCTGTGCCTGCATCGATCAAAATATCGCTGTCGATCAGGAAGCTAGTTGTTCCTTGTCCGGGGATACCGATACTGCCGCTGCAACCCAACACCTCTACTGTAGAGTGTTTTTGCATCAAAGCCTCGTAAGAATGACGACTGCGTTGTTATGTAATTTTGTGAAGTAAACCCAGTATATCCGGAATTGCCTTACGCCCAGCCTCGTAACCCAAGGCAACGATCTCTTCTCTGCGCTCAAACTCCATCAATCCGATTTGCTCGATCGGAGGTTGAACATACAAATCACTAATCACCTTGGCTTGCCTTGATTTCTCAATGCCACCCAGCTCAATGACCCGCATGAGCGACTTCATCATGCTGGGCATTTGCACGCTGCCCTCATCGACCATGTGCGCGGTGATGTCTTCCTCAAGCCCAACATCCACGGTGAGAATTTTTCGTGCGCCGCGGGCACGCATGCAATCAACAGGCACATTGTTGACCAGTGCGCCATCTACCATGACATGCCGACCCGCCATGAAAGGCTCAAAAAACACGGGAATCGACGTACTGGCGCGCACCGCCTCCCACAACGGGCCTTGTTCAAACAAAAACTGATTGCCCGAGGTCAAATTGCAGCTCACCGCGAAAAACGGAATGGGTTGATCTTCAATCAACAAATCTCCGAATACGCTCTGGTACATGTCATTGACTGCCTTGCTTTTTACAAAACCGTGTTTGGGTATCCAGTAATCAGTCAGTTTCAATGGCAATCCTTTTTTAAAACTGGTAGCCAGCACTTTGTTCACTTCTGCTGAAGATCGACCCGACGAAATCAGGGCGCCAACCAGTGCACCCATGGATGTTCCACCCACAGAGTCAACCACCACACCGGCCTCTTCAAGCGCTTGAAAAAATCCGGCATGCGCAAACCCGCGGGCACCACCACCGCCAAGCACCAAACCAAGAGTCAGCCCCAGCACATGGCGTGCCGTGCGTGCATTGTCTGAATGGTGCCCCCGCCGCACATGCAGCAGTTTGAAACCGCTGCCAAATTCTTTGTGTATACGCTCAACCACCGACTGCTCAACCCAGCCCGCCTCGTGAACAAGGACAAACCAAACGGGCAAATCATCGTTGGCCGATTTCAGTTGTGCCCTCAATAATTCGCAACTGCGCGAATCATTCAAGGTACTTGCGCAGAGCATCACCACCATGCAATCCACTTCTTCGATCAGGCGGTCGTCCAGTTGCTCCAGCGGTTCAGTCTCGATCATTTCCACCAGCCAGCTTGTCGCACTGAGCGAATGGGGTGGCGTCACATCGCTGAGCTGCTTCCATCGCCGCAATTCGCAATGCCGTGCCATGGCAGACTGAAAACCTTCGATCGCCTGCGTGTTAAAACCCTCGGGCCGAACAAATGACTGAAACAAAATAAATTGATGCTGCTTCAAAGGACCGCTGTACCCGAGTTCTCGCTTGAATCGGGACACCAACATTCGGATAAGGTGATGGTAGACCGATCTGCTGTACTCGCCGAATTGTTCCAGGGCAGCCTGATCGATCTGGAGTAGAACACTGTCGCGGCGGGCAGAAATTGTGAGCGTGCGAGGGGCTTGGTCAAAAAAACCAAGTTCGCCGATCATTTCACCTGGATAAAAAGAGAGGGTAATGTCTTGAAAACCATCCGGACGAAAACGCTGCCCTTTCAGCTGGCCTTGTAACAAAAGGTAAAAATGGAGACTGGCCTCACCTTGTTCAAACAAGGTGTCAGCACGGCGCAAATGAACCAGTTTTGCCAACCGAATTAACTGCTCAGCTTCACTTGGCTGAATTTCGAGCTTTTTAGACAAAAGCTCAACGGCATAACTCAGCTCTATCACTGGCAAGTCAGCGGGTTCGGACAAAGGGGCACCGTTATAAGAATAATTTGACTGAATGTTAGCAAACTATTGCCTTGCCAAACACCTACCCCCATGGGGCCCCCGATCCGCGATTGCCTATCGATTCAGAAATCCTTTGAAGGCATCTTTTAATTTTTCCTCCGCCTTGCCTTTCAATTCTTCCTTTTTCTCATCTATTTTGGGTTGCAGTTTGGCTTTTGCGGCCTCCTTGGCCAGTTCTTTGAACTGCAACTCCCATTGAACCCCGGTGAACGGGCCATACAGGCGAACAGGCACGGTCACTCCGTTCAAACCGGAATCAAGTGTTTTGCCATCCTGGCCGGTGCTGGTTGCGACCACGGACGCTTTGGCCAAGTAATCAAGGCTGTTCTTGACCAGGTTCACTTGCCCGGCACCACCAATTCGAAACAGCGGCGCCATCACGCTTAAATCGTTCGAAGTTGCAACGCCATTGGCAATGTCAAAACTAACTGCGAGGGAACTGAAATCGGTTTTCTGGGTGGAATCTGTTTTTTGCGTGGCATTGCTGCCGCTGCTTAGCAGCGATTTGGCATTGCGAAACCGCTCGGCCAGGTTGATGCCTCTAATGGCCCCGTCTTGCAAACTGACAGACACCTTGCCATCCAGCGCGGCCTTCATCTGGTTCACGGTATTGCCGGTGGTGCGAATATTGATTCCCACATTGCCCTTGCCCTCCACCATGTCTTTGTCCAGCAAGGCTTTGATCACCGGTTGAACCTGAACACCGGTCATGTTCTGGTTCACGGTCACGGTTTGGGTGTTTGCATCGGCGGTGATCACACCCTTGGTTGATCCACCATACAACTTTGCATCCAATGGAGAAATAGTCAGCTTGCCACCCCGCGCCACTGCCTTGGTTTTCACTTGCTGAGCCTGAAGATTGGACACCTTCAATTCACCAATATTGGCGGTAATGTCCAGATTCAAATTGCGCAAGGGGCTTAGGTCAACTGGCGTGTCTTTGGCGGTTTCTGCAGGCTTGCCTGAATTGGTGGAGTCAGCCGCTTTTTTGGGCGGCAGCAGCGCATCAATGTCCAGCTTGTCTGCGTTCAGCACTGCAGTAATTGCTGGCTTGGTAAAGTTTTTCACTGCCGCTTTCAAATCGAAACGGGTGGCTTCAAATTTCGAATTCAAATCCAGTTCGGCAGTTTTCTCGGTGTTATTGACCACAAGCCGACCTGCCAAGGGCATGCTGGCTTCTTTTTTAGGCAATGCCGGGTCTTTCACATCCAGCTGCCCGGTCAAGGCAGCCAATTCGATTAACTGACTTTTCATGTTCAGGCTCATGGGGCTGGCCAGCTTCAAATTCACTGTGCGCTCGCCTTCCACCAAATTAACCGTGGTGTTCAAGGCTGCAGAAACCGCCTGCTTTAAATTACCCTGCAAGCCAGTCAAATCGATCGTGGCTTTGATACTGCGTGTGGGCTGCTTCAAATCCGCTTTGAAATTGAAAGCTTCGCCGCGGGCAACCGTTTCACTGAGTTCCAGCGAGGGCGAGTTCAAACTGACATCGAATGCGCCCACATTGGGCAATTGCCCTTTGGCCTTGGCATCCAGCGACTGCGCTTTGACTTCCAGCGTTTTCGGGTTTACGTTCAACGTACTGGCCTGCACATTCACATCAGCCTGTTGTTGATCCAGTTGCCCCAACACGGCAAATTTCAGGTTTTCAAAATTGGCATACAGGTTTTCACCCAAACCAAACTCAAGGCGGGTGTTCAGGTCAATGTTCAAATCAGCTTGTGGTTTGTTGGCTTTCACATTGCCCTTCAGTGCAATGTCGGTTGGCACGCCGGGTTCAATGCGGCCGCTTTGCATTGAGAAGTCATTCAGGGAGGCTTGCAGACCTGTTTGATTGTCTGTGTAGGTCACATTTACTTTTTCAAGCGCGATCGAGTCCACCGAGAAATTCAGTGCTTGCTCACCCGCTTGCTGCGTTGGTTCAGGCTCTGCTTGAGGCTCGTCTTTTTTCTCGGGATTGCTCAAGTCATCGAAATTGAACTTGCCTTCGGCGTTTTTCACCACGTTCACAGTGACACCGCTGGCCTGGACAGCGTCGACAACCACTTCGGAACTCAACAGGGGCAATAAGGCCAATGAAATGCTGACCTTGTCCGCTTTCAGAAATTGATCGGTGCTTTGAAATTCAGAGAGTGTTACGCCATTCAGGTCGGCGCCAATCGAGGGAAACCACTTTAACTGCACAGGGCCGGTGAATGCCAAATCACGCTGCTGTTTTTCCTTGACCACCGCACTGGCTTTATTCAACAAAGCCTGCTGGTCAATGGTATTCACCAAAATCGCTGCGGTGGCTGCCAATACAACTGGCACCCCCACCACAATGCCCACACCCCATGCAATCGCCTTTTTCATGGCGCACCTCCCTTAAGCTGCTTGTTCGTCCGTGGTCTGGCTGATCTTGCTCCACACACTTGGGCCTTTGGCCACTTTTTCAATCTCGGTCAAATAAGCCACGTGCAAAGCCAGCTCATCCTCAGTCGGTTCGGGCTCTGGCAAATCCAGGGCGCTAAGTTTAATGCGCTCTACACCGTCATCGTCATGGTGTGCATTCAGATCAATCACCAGGCTATCTTGCCCGCGTGTCATGGCCAAATACACCTCAGCCAGAATTTGCGAGTCAAGCAAAGCGCCGTGCAATTGCCGGTGCGCATTGTTCACGCCAAGTCGGTCACACAACGCATCCAGATTGTTGCGTTTGCCGGGAAACATTTCACGCGCCATGCCCAGGGAGTCAATGACGCCATCCACATAATCGGCCATCTTGCCCAAACCAAGGCGTTCAAGTTCGCCATCCAGAAAACCGATGTCAAATGATGCGTTGTGAATGATCAGCGTGCTGCCTTGCACAAAGTCGAGAAAATCTTTGGCGATCTGTTTGAATTTGGGCTTGTCCGCCAACATTTCACCGGAAATTCCATGCACCTGAAAAGCGCCCTCATCCACCTCGCGTTCAGGATTGACGTATTGGTGAAAATGATGATCGGTGACTTGCCGTCCGTTCACCTCAATACAACCAATTTCAATAATGCGGTGGCCTTGCCGAACTTCCAGACCAGTTGTTTCAGTATCGAGTACCACGTATCTCATTGTTTCATCACCTTTTCTACACCAAGGTTTGCCAACGCATCGGCCTTTTCGTTACCGGGGTTGCCGGAATGGCCTTTTACCCAGTGCCAGCGAACCAAATGGCGCACGCTGGCTTCGTCCAGTATTTGCCACAAGTCGGCATTCTTCACCGGCTTTTTGTCCGAGGTTTTCCAACCGTTCATCTTCCACTTCGGCATCCACTCCAATACTCCTTTACGCACGTACTGCGAATCGGTGTACACGTCGATGCTGCAGCGCTTCTTCAAAGCATTCAATCCTTCAATGACAGCAGTCAGTTCCATGCGATTGTTGGTGGTATTCAATTCACCGCCACACAATTCTTTGGCATGGTCACCCGATTGCAAAAACACACCCCAACCACCTGGCCCCGGGTTGCCTTTGCATGCCCCGTCGGCATACATCACAACGCTGGCAATTCTCTGTTCACTCACAATAAAATCCTGTTGGCCTTATCCACGGTCGCCTATTGTAGGTGTTTTATTCAGCGCCTTATTGGCCACAGGTTTCAGTTGACGCGCGGATACTTTTTTGTCCTTGAAAGCAGGGCCAATCAAACGCATGCCGCGCACGCGCTTGACTGCGCATACAAAATAGACTGCGCCACAGACGGGCCACCACCGGTCGCCCGCATGCTCCATGAAACCCATGTGGCTCAGGCCCTTCTCGGTGAAGGCGGGAAAGCGATAGCAACCAAAACGACCAAACTCGGGTTCACAGGAAAGCAGTTTCAACCAGTCCTTCAAGCGACTCAAATGAATGGGTTCACAACCTTCTGGCCACACAGGTGCCCAGCGTTTCAGGGCGGCATGGCGCAAGCCCCACAATGACATTGGATTAAAACCGGTAATAACCACGCGCCCTTCGGGCATTAACACCCGCTCTACCTCGCGCAGCAACTGGTGAGGATTCTCAGAAAATTCGAGCACATGCGGCAACACGATCATGTCCAGCGATTTGCTCTCGAAAGGCAATTCTTCAAACTCGGCAAAACAATCCGGGCTGATCACCTCGACACCGGCAGGCTTGTCGGCCACCAAACCCTGCTGCACATAGGCTTTGTGCGGAATGCGGCTTTCTTTGAGACCATCGACCAAGCGGGTGCCAAGTTGCACCGCCCTGAAGCCAAACAGATCGGGCACCACTGAATCGATCCATGCCTGCTCACGACTTGTGAAGTACCGGCCCGCTGGCGTGCTCAACCATGCGTCGAGTGCTAACATTTGAGCTTGTTGTGTACTCAGTTCGTTCAGGGGTTCAGATGGAATCATTCAAGTCTTCTCAAGTTTCGAATTGGTCGGTCTACGGCATTCCGGCCTTTCAGGACAATTACCTTTGGGCGATCGTGCATGAACCCAGCAAGGCCTGCATGGTAGTAGACCCTGGTTGTGCCAAGTCGGTTCAAGATTTTCTGGACGCCCGTGGCTACCATCTTAGCGGTATTTTGATCACCCATCACCACATGGACCACGTGGGGGGAATTGATGCGCTGTTGGGCAAAGCAAAGAAAGACCTGCCGGTGTATGGACCCGCCAGCGGACGGATTGCGCAAATCAATCGCCCGGTGCGCGAGGGCGACACGGTGGATGTTCACTGCCTGGTGGCAAAAGTTCTGGAAGTACCGGGCCATACGCTGGATCACATCGCCTACGTGATCGAGCTCAAAGACACCATGAACAGCGAGGAAGTCTGGATGTTTCCCGGCGACACACTGTTTTCCGGCGGTTGCGGCCGCTTGTTCGAAGGCAGCCCCCAGCAAATGTTCGAATCGCTTCAAAAACTCAATCAATTTCCTGCAAATACCCGGGTGCACTGTGCGCATGAATACACAGAATCCAATATGCGCTTTTCGCGAGCCTACGCACCAGACTCCAAAAAAATTGAAGATCGAGAAAGTGAAGTCCGCAGAATTCGGGAACAAGGATTAAGCACTATTCCGACAACACTGGAGACCGAACGGCTCAGTAATTTGTTTATCAATGCAGCAAACCCCATTGAATTCAAACAAATACGTGAGGCAAAAGACAAATTCTGATCGCAATAATCAATTAACATTATTTTACGATCACACTTATTTGAAATAATTCAAGGGGTATCACTCAAGCTGGGGCATGGGTCAACTCTCGATTGACCTACACAAAAGTTCAACATAGGATGCACTTTCGTTTCGCACTTCGCCCTGCCCGGCACCCATACCCTTTGAAACACGACTCGTTCAAAAATGGAATCAAGCACGCAGTTAAAACGCCCTCCTTGGGACGTTTCAAGGCGATGCTGACGGTTTTGGCCGGTCTATTTCTCGGGCCCAACCTTGCATGGGCCAACACCCAGCAAGCAGAAATTGCACTAAACGGTGGCAACGAAGACGCACAACTGTTTGGACTGGTCGCACCAAACCCTGGACTTGAATTGAAACTGTCAGGTCCTCTGAAGCTGATCACACTTGATTTTGCTGAAGAACCGGGCGATGTGTGGGCCGACATCCGAAAAGGCTTTTCAATACCCGACCTTGAAACACCGGCGATCAAAGTTCGGGAACGTGCGCTGCTGAAAAACAAACGCCTGGTCAACACCATGCTGCAGCGTTCCGAGCCCTATATTTATTTCATCGCCCAGGAATGTGCAAAACGCGGTATGCCCTCCGAGCTTGCGCTGCTGCCTTTCATCGAAAGCCAATTCAATCCGCATGCCCGCTCTCCGTCGGCCGCTGAAGGTTTGTGGCAGTTTATTCCCAGCACAGGTCGTCAGTTTGACTTGAAACAAAACACGTGGGTGGATGAACGCCGGGACCTGGTGGCCTCAACCCGAGCCGCACTGGATTACCTGACCTACCTGTACGACATGCATGGCGACTGGCACCTGGCCTTGCTTTCCTACAACTGGGGCGAAGGATCCGTGTTAAGGGCAGTAAAAAAAGCACAAGAGGCTGGCCTGGAACCCACCCTGGACAATCTTGAATTGCCCCTGGAAACAAAACATTACATTCCCAAATTACAGGCTTTGAAAAACCTGATCTAAAACCCGGAGCGCTTCGGGACCACTTTGCCCAAGTTTCCCAACAAGCCTTACTTTGCGGAAATCAAACGCAGCGCAGACGTTGATCTGCGAGAAATTGCCAGACTGGCAGGCGTTGAACTGGAGATAATTCGCAAATTAAACCCAGGCTTGAACCAACCAATTTTGTATGCAGCCCACAGCAACACACTTCTGGTACCCATTGAGTACAGCGCAAAAATTCAGGCAAGCCTGAGCGTATACAAACCACCCAAACCCCAACGCAGCTACACCGTGAGGAAAGGAGACACCTTGGGTGAAATTGCAGCGCGTTTTGACGTGAGCGTTAAGGCTTTGCAACGCCTCAACGGATTGGGCAAGAAGAAGCTGATCAAACCCGGAATGAAATTGGGCATTCCCAACGCCCCAAAGCCAGGCAACTGGGAATCCTGAATTGTTACAACACAGGTGCAGCGTCGATAAGCTGGCGGGTGTAGGCATGCTGTGGATTGGCAAACAAATGTTCTGCGGAACCTCGTTCAACGACATCGCCGTGCCTTAGCACCACCACTTCATCGGCCAGATACTGCACCACAGCCAGGTTGTGGGTAATGAACAGCAAGGCTACGCCTGTTTCGTTTTGCAATCGCTTGAGCAAATTCAGTATCTGGGCTTGCACTGAAACATCCAGCGCAGAAGTGGGTTCATCACAAATCAAAATCTTCGGCTCAGATACCAAGGCACGCGCAATCGCGATGCGCTGGCGTTGCCCTCCAGAGAACTCATGCGGAAAACGCGCAAGTGCCTCGGCGGGCATGCTGACTTGATCGATCACTTTCGCGATTCGCAAGGCGCGGGCCTGCGCATCCATGTCAGGACGCAAACTCAGCAATGGTTCTTCCAGAATTTCAGCAATTCGGTGGCGCGGGTTCAGCGAGGCAAAGGGATCCTGAAACACGAATTGAATTTTAGAACGCCAGCCTTGGGGGCCGCGTTCGGCCCACTGGCGAAGTGGTCGGCTTTCCATCAGCACATCGCCGTCTACTTTCGCATTGCTGCCCAGCAGGCCCAACAAGGCCCGGGCGGCTGTGGTTTTACCCGACCCTGACTCACCCACCAAGGCCACGGTACGGCCCTGTTGCAAGGTTATATCCAGCTTGTTTAAAACAGGTTTGAATTGTTTTTTCAGCAAACCACCTTTTTCAGGATAGGCCACTGACAGCGACACAGTTTGCAAAACCACTTTGCCCTGTTTACCGATCGATACCGAGTCATCGGCAGCCTGCAAATTGGCCTGTGGTTTCTTGAACGACAAATCAGCATGGTAAAAACAGCGCACGACATGGGTGTCTGTGGCAGCACTCAATTCAGGAGTGCTCTCTTGGCAATTGTCTTGCGCATGCATGCAGCGGGCGGCAAACCTGCAACCCGGCTGCGGGTTGACCAAAGAGGGCACCCGGCCCTCCAGCGCATACAAGGCCTGCCCGCGCTGGGCCTGGCTTGGCAAGGACTTCACCAGTGCGTGGGCATACGGATGCCGCGGCGCCGCAAAAAACTCGGCGGTGCTGGCTTTTTCAACCAGTTGGCCTGCATACATGAGCCCCACCGTGTCAGCCATTTGCTTCACGATGGCCAGGTCGTGCGTAATCAGCAGCATGGCCATGCCCTGCTCACGCTGCAGGGTTTTCAGCAAATCCAGCACTTGGGCCTGAATGGACACATCCAGGGCGGTAGTGGGTTCGTCCGCGATCAGTAAGTCGGGCTTTACACTCAAAGCCATGGCGATCATCACCCGCTGCTTTTGCCCGCCCGACATTTCAAATGGGTACTGTTGCAGGCGTTTTGCAGGCTCGGGAATGCCAACTCGGGCAAGCCATTCCTCGGCCTCTTTCAAAGCCTGTGCTTTGCTGGCGCCTGTGTGCAAGCAAATGATTTCAGTGAGCTGATCGCCCACTGTCATCACCGGGTTCAGGCTGGTACCGGGCTCCTGGAAAATCATGGCAATGCGTTTGCCCCGCAAGGTTCGCATGGCAGTTTCGCTGATACGCAATACGTCCGTACCCTCGGTACTGGCAATGCCCTCACTTAATTTCACTTGTCCGGCCACAATGGCGCCACTGTCGGGCAGCAAGCGCGCAATGCTCAGCGCTGTCATGGACTTGCCACAACCCGATTCGCCCACCAAGGCGAAAGTCTGCCCCTTTTCAATGGCCAGAGAAATGTCGTCCAATGCATGCACCCAACCGGCCTCGCTGGCCAGCCGGGTAGAAAGTCCGTGGATGTCGAGCAAACTCATACGCTTACACCCTTACCAAAGATTGTTTCAACTGGCGTGCGCGGGGATCGAATGCATCACGCACGGCATCGGCAAACAGGTTGGCTGACAGCACAAGCAACAGCATGAATACAAACGCTGCCACCAGGCTCCACCACACAATCGGTTCACGGCTTAACTCCAACCGTGCCGCATTAATCATGGTGCCGTAACTGAAGGTACTTGGGTCTACGCCCACGCCCACATAACTCAGCACGGCCTCGGCCAGCACCAGGCCAGAGAAATCCATCACCATGGCGATCAGAATCAGGTGCATCAAATTGGGCAACAAATGCGAGAACAGAATTTTTACGCTGGAAACACCACTGGCCCGTGCTGCGAGAATGTAATCCTGCTCGCGCATTTTCAATACCTCGCCGCGAATTAGTCGGGCAAGCCCTGTCCAACTGGTCAAGCCCAAAATAGCGCACAGGAAAAACAGGCGAAGGTCTGCCTTTTCAACCGAGGATGCAAATGCTTCGGGGTTGGCATCCAGTGCAACCTGCAACATCAGTACCGTTGCGGCAATCAGCAGCACGGAAGGAATGGAATTCAAGGTGGTGTAGATGTACTGAATAATGTCATCGACCCAACCCCTGAAATAACCAGCGGCCAAACCCATGGCAATGCCCACGGGCAGTGTTAGCAAAGTGGTCAACAAGCCAATCAGCATGGCGGTGCGCAGGCCTTTCAAGGCGATGTAAAACACATCAACACCCACCTTGTCGGTGCCCAGCACATGGTAGGCCTCGGCCCACTTCCACACCACACCGCCGAGAATACACAACACAAACAAGGTCCACACCACAGCCTGATATGCACCACTGCCGGTGAACACACTGATGTTGTTTTGGTGTTCGGCATTGGACATGGCCCGGCGAATAATCCACAAGGCCGAGAGGAAAAATGCCCACAACACCGCACCGCCCAGTGCGCCTTGATACGCCCGTTTCAAGAGGTCCTGGCCTTTCAGGCTTTCATCTTGCAGGTGCGCGCCACCAAACTGCAAACGGGCATAATCGCGTACGGGTTTGCCGTTCAACTCCATGGTCTCTTTGCTCAGTGCTCGAGTGGCCAGGGGCGCGGAATACGATTTTTCGCGCTCGTAAGCCAATGGGCCCAAGGCGACGTCCAGCACCGAAATGATGGGATTGGCATAGCGGCTTTGTTGCTCAACATTCAAACGAAGATGAACACTGTCCAACAAGGTAATGACCACCGCCAACAGCAGAATCACCAAACTGGCACTGGCAATTTTTGATTGAAACACCAAACCCCAAGAAGCGCGCGACAACGGGCTTTTGATCACACTGCGGGCATAGGCCAACACGCCCAAAACCAGCAGCCAAATGAGTACATCAGTGAGCAATAGTGTGGGTATCATCAGCCAGCGCCCTTTAAGCCAAACGAACCCGAGGGTCCGCGATGGTGTAAGCAATGTCGGTCAAAATCAAACCCACCAAATAAAGCACGGAACCTATGAACACCATGGCACGTACAATTGCGAAGTCTTGCGACTGAATGGCCTCGATGGTGTAACTGCCCAAGCCGGGAATGCCAAAAAACGATTCGGAAATCAGTGAACCCATGAACAAAAGGGGAATGACCGTGACGGAGCCAGTGAGGATTGGAATCAGCCCGTTGCGCAACACATGCCGCCCCAGCACTTGCACTTCAGACAAGCCTTTGGCGCGTGCGGTTCGCACATAATCTTTGTTGATTTCTTCAAGGAAAATGGTGCGGTACCAACGCGTACCACCACCCAAGCCACTGACCACGCCAATGAGAACAGGAAGGATCAGGAAACGCCAAGCATCAAGGCCCGAGTCATATCCGGAAATTGGCACCAGTGCCAGTGTTTTCGAGAACAGGTACTGGCCACCGATGATGTAGAACAAACCGGAAATGGACATGGCCAGCACACACAACACCACGCCGGTTAAATCAAGGTAGGTGCCCCTGAAAAATGTCAGCAGCAACGACAGCACAATGTTCAAAAACAAACCAAGAATGAATACCGGAACGGCCAAAGCCAGGCTGGGCCCTGCACGCTTTGCAATTTCATTGGCAATGTTGCGGCCGTCGTCCGAACTGCCAAATTCGCCCACAAACATGGGTACCGACTTTTGAAAGAAAATGGTTTCTGTCAACTTGCCTGTGGCTTGCGCTTCGCTGTTGATCAGCAGTGGCAAGTCGTACCCCTTCTCCCGCTTCCATTGATCCACCGACTCTTGCGAAACCCGCTTGCCACCCAATGCCAAACGGGCCATGTCATCGGGACTGTTCACCTGAAAAAACAACACAAAGGTAATCAGATTGACGCCCAATAGCACCAACAAACCGTACAACACACGGCGCAGCAAATAGTTGCCCATCAGCGTTGCCCTCCGGTGCTTTTGGCCAAATCTTCGCGGATACCCATGGCCTGTTCGCGGCGTTTCCATGCAGCCCAGGCTGGCCAGATAAACAACGCCAGTGCAATCAACAGCACTGGAATGGGCCACCACTCAGGCTGATTCCATTCTTTCCTGGCAGCGTCGCGCTTGGCCGTGTCGATTGTTTTGTATTTAATGCTGTTGCGCGCAAGGTCGTTGGGTTTCACATTCCCGTACCACTCGTGAATCAAGCCGAATTGCTGGGGCACAAAAGCAAACAGCCACGGCGCATCGTCTTGAACCAGATCAGTCATTTGGGAAATAATTTGTGCGCGCTCCTCGTTGTTCGGCATGGTTTTCATGCGCTCAAACATCGCGTCGTACTGCGCGTTGGAATAATTCGATGCGTTTTCACCCGCAGTTTTTGCTCGACTATTGGGGCCATAGAGCAGGAACAAAAAGTTTTCCGGATCGGGGTAATCGGCATTCCATCCCAGGAAGAAAATTTGCGCATTGCCCTTGCGGATTTTTTCCTGAAAACGATTCCAGTCTGTGGCCCGAATATCCAGCTGAATGTTCAATTTGGCAAACTGCTTGCGGTACCAGTCAAAGCGGGCTTTGTCGCCAGGGCCCCCACCGGTGGTGTCTAAAGCCAAAGTCAAAGGTTGCCCTGTTTTCGGATCAATACCGTTGTTGTAGCCAGCCTGTTTCAGCAAAGCCAATGCATCTTCAACGGGCTTGCGCACTGGCTTGCCATCAACAATGTCATACACCTGCGTGTTGTAACCAGCCTCGCCTTCCTCAAAGCCAAATAAACCTGGGGGTACAGGCCCGTGTGCGGGTACAGCACGGCCATTGGTAAATATCTGCGAAAACTCTTCCCAATCCATAGCGATTGCAATCGCCTGACGAAGCAACTTGGCGCGCTCGGCATCTTGGGCAGATTGACCTGGCCCAACCACAGGATCGAGCCAGTTAAAGCCCAGATAAAACATGCTGGTGGACAAAGAAGTTTCCAGACGAATGCCTTTCTCGGCCATTTCAGGGGTCAGGGCCGCGTCACCATCTGCACTAGCGCGAATGGCTTGGTCGAAGGTGTCTGCACTGACACCGGAGGTGTCGTAATAGCCCTGCAAAAACTTGTTCCAGTAAGGAATGCCTTCTTTCTCGCGCGTGAACACGACTCGATCAATGAATGGCATGGTTTTACCAGCATCGGCGAGCAACCCTTTGGTTTCGTCGTCAGGCTCACCTTCTGAAGGATAAGGCTCACCCCGGTGGTTGGGATTGCGGGTGAGCACCATGCGGGAATTCGGATCGTTCTCGGTCAGCATATAGGCGGCAGTACCCACGGGCCACCAATCCAATACCAGGTTATTTTCGATGAACCCTTTTTGGCTGTAAAAGGCATCGGCTTCCCAGGGAATGGGTGCAAAAAACGGCATGGCCAACCAGTAAATAAACTGCGGGTACTTGCCGTTCACACGGATTTCAAGGGTGTGGTCGCCCAGCGCTTGGGCACCAGGCAAATTGAATTCGCGCAAATCAAGCCACGGCAAATCTGCAGTGGCCGGCGGAAACGCGTCGCCAGTTTCCTTCTGGATTTTTTCTTTCAGCGCTTTGTCGTGTTCTTGCAGGGTTTTGGACAACTCGCCCAAACCAACCACGTAGTCACCCATGTGCCCCAAAATTGGCGACACAATTCTGGAACTTGCCAAGCGCTTGATCTCATACACGTAGTCGTGTGCGGTCAGTTCACGCGTGCCCTGCACCTCGAATTGCAGGGGGCTGTTGTACTTGCGGGCTTCGTCGCCCAGTTGGTGATACAAAAAATTGCCTTGCTCATCTTTGGCAAACGCAGGGTGCGGCTGGTATTTGATGCCCGGCTTTAATTGAATGGTGTAAACACTGGTTTTGACGGCGTCCAAGGGCGCATCGTCGGGTAACACATTGCCCGCCTCATCCAGGTAAACGGGCGTTGGCATGGCCGCAGCCGCCAGCGGTTCAAGCTGATAAGGGCGTTTCAGGTAATGGTACTGAAACAGCGGTTCGTAAATTTGGTAGGTGAATTCGGCTTCGTCTGACGTATAGGACTGCGCCGGGTCCAGGTGTTTGGGCCGAGCTGTGAAGGCGGTGTAAAGGGTGTTGAGTTTTTTGTCTGTGGCGGTTTCAACATAGGGATTGTTGGGTGCTTTGCTACACGCGGCCAAGGAAAGGCCCAAAGCCGCCGCCACAACAAAACCACCACCCCACTGAACTGCTTTTGCGAAACGCTGGAAAACTGCCAAAAAACCACCCTCGCACTGTTGTTTTTTTAGATGGCTTTATTTAACCACGCCAAACGCGCTCCGGACCCGTGTCAGCATGAATCCAGCCACCTTTTGAACCGACCCGGAAGTAAAAGCCCACGCCGCCAGCACGGAAACCTTCTACCAACTCACCCAATACCTTGGGGTGCAAGCCGGGCAGCCGGAAATCAACCGCCTGTCCTTTCAAATGCAAAGAATTTCGGGCTGCGGGCAGGCCTTGTTCAATCAGGCGAGAATTGGTTTTGAGGCTACGATAACCCGAGGTGATTTCAACCGGGGCAACAAAGCCATAACGACGAACAAAGGCCTGTGCAGCCCAAAGGGTGTCGATAATTTGCGTGTCCATGCGGAAAATCTGATTTGCCTGCACGTCTCGAAGCAAACCACAAATCTGTTCGTAGGCGATTGGGTTAAGATGTCCGTCTTTCCAGTAAGTAATGTTCAAGCGCTCGCCCGATTGTGGGCGTACCATTTCAAGGGTGCGCGGTTGCAACCAAAATGTCAGGTCAACCAGCCCCGGATCGAACAAATCGGGTGGAGGAAGCAAATCGGAACCTGCGGCCAAAACGCCGCGATTCAGAAATGTGTCTACCGAGCCAATAACGGCCAAAGTGCTTACCGCTTTGAGAAATGATCGTCGGTCGAAATTGTGCATTGCCATAACTTAAGAATTTACTTGAACTTATAATATGAGTTCTTTGAAAAAAAGTCACTAATCCATGTCAACAGATCGCCAAAATCAAACAGTTCGCACCCGTTTTGCACCCAGCCCTACCGGCTATTTGCATTTGGGTGGCGCCAGAACCGCTTTGTACAGCTGGGCTTTTGCCCGCCACCACAAAGGTCAGTTCATTCTTCGCGTGGAAGACACCGATGTTGAGCGGTCTACGCCTGAAGCTGTTCAAGCCATCATGGACGGCATGGCCTGGTTGAACCTGGATTACGATGAAGGCCCGTTTTTTCAAATGCAGCGCATGGACCGTTACCGGGCCATGATCGACAAACTGCTTGAAAAAGGCGATGCCTACCTTTGCTACTGTACGCAAGACGAGTTGAATCAAATGCGTGAAAAGCAACGGGAAAATGGTCAGCGCATTCGTTATGACGGCACCTGGCGACCCGAGGCTGGCAAAGTGCTGCCCGCGCCACCCGCTGACGTCAAGCCTGTGGTGCGCTTCAAAAACCCCTTGAGCGGCGCTGTAAGCTGGGACGATTTGGTGAAAGGGCCCATTTCAATCAACAACGAAGAAATGGACGATTTGATTATCGCCCGCCAGGACGGCACGCCCACCTATAACTTTTGCGTGGTGGTGGACGACTGGGAAATGAAAATTACCCATGTGATTCGTGGCGACGATCACATCAACAACACGCCGCGCCAAATCAATATTTTGAAAGCGCTGGGCGGTGAGCAGCCCGTTTACGGCCACATTCCGATGATTCTTGGCCCCGATGGCGAGAAACTGTCCAAGCGCCACGGCGCGGTCAGTGTGGTGCAGTACCACGAAGAGGGCTTTTTGCCCGACGCCATGATCAACTACCTGGCCCGCTTGGGCTGGAGTCACGGCGATGACGAACTTTTCAGCCGCGAGCAATTGATTGAGTGGTTTGACTCGACCAACCTGTCGAAATCGGCCGCACAGTTCGACCCTGAAAAACTGAAATGGGTGAACGCCCATTACATGAAACAGGCCCCGAAAGAATTGCTGCTGTCGGACTTGCAAACCCGCCTGGAGCAAGACGGTGTGAATGCATTTGAAGGCCCCAAACTGAATGATGTGCTGGATGTGGTGCTTGAACGCGCCTCCACCTTGGTGCAACTGCGCGACGAAGCCGCGCTATTTTACAAAGTGCCACAGGTGAATGCTGAGGAGCTGGCCCCCATGCTGGCCGAAGCGGGTGTGCGCGCAGCGCTTGCCGAATTCAACGAGGGCCTGAACGGTGTGGACTGGAATGTGGAAGCACTGAATGGTTTGGTGAAAGCCACCATTAAAAACCACGGCTTGAAAATGCCCAAGCTGGCCATGCCCTTGCGTTTGATGTTGACGGGCATCACGCAAACGCCTTCAATTGACAAGGTAATGAACTTGCTGGGCAAGCACACTGTACAAACTCGAATTGCGCAAGGATTGCAATCATGAGCAACAACAAACCCAAGGCGAACCCTGCCGACTGGGGCACAGCCACCCAGGCCATTCGCGCGGGCAGCCACCGCACTGAATTTGGCGAACATTCCGAAGCGATGTTTTTAACATCGAGCTTTGTGTTCGACAGTGCCGCACAGGCCGCCGCACGCTTTGCCGGCACCGAAGAAGGCAATGTGTATGCCCGTTTTACCAACCCCAGCGTGCAAATGTTTGAACAACGCTTGGCCGTGCTGGAAGACATGGAATATTGCCTGGCCACATCCAGCGGCATGGCTGCCATAACAACAACCTGCATGGGCTTGCTCAATGCAGGCGACCACATTGTTGCGTCGAAGGCTTTGTTTGGCGCCACTGTGCAGTTGTTTGTGAACATTCTGTCGCGCTTTGGTATTGAAACGACGTTTGTGGATGGCACCAGCATTGAGGCTTGGGAAAAGGCGATCAAACCCAACACCAGGTTGTTTTATAGCGAAACACCGTCGAACCCGCTGACTGAAATTCTGGACATGAGGGCGCTGAGCGACTTGGCCAAAAAGCACGGCATTTACAACGTGGTCGACAACTGCTTCTGTACCCCTGCCCTGCAAAAGCCGGTCGATTTCGGCACCGAAATCATTATTCATTCCGCCACCAAATACCTGGATGGCCAAGGCCGTGTGCTGGGTGGCGCCATTTGTGGCCCCAAAGACTTGTTGAAAGACAAAATTCTGCCCGTACTGCGTACAGCGGGCCCAACCCTGTCTGCATTCAACGCCTGGGTGCTGTTCAAGGGTTTGGAAACGCTGAACATTCGCATGTTGGCGCAATCGGCTGCTGCGATTGAAGTTGCCACGTGGCTGGAAGCGCACCCTGCTGTGAGCAAGGTGTACTACCCTGGCCTGAAAAGCCACCCACAGCATGAACTGGCCATGAAGCAGCAAAAAACAGGTGGTGCAATTGTGTCGTTCGAGGTGAAATCCATGAACGAAGACGACGCACGTGCCAACGCATGGAATGTGATCGACAACAGCCATTTGATGTCGATTACTGCCAACCTGGGCGACACCCGCACCACGATTACCCACCCTGGCACTACCACGCACGGAAGGCTAAGCCCTGAAGCGCGTGAAGCTGCCGGCATCAAGCAGGGCTTGATTCGCTTGGCGATTGGCCTTGAGGATGTTGCCGACTTGAAGAAGGACTTGGCGCGCGGGCTGGGCTGACTGGCCAGGAAGTACGCGAACGGGCAAAAAAAAGCCGCTGATTTTCATCAGCGGCTTTTTCATGACGGAAGTGTGCATTAAACGCGCATTTGGTCTTCGGTCAAACCCTTGGACAAGGCGTCTTTCATCCAGTTTGGACGCTTGCCGCGGCCAGACCAGGTCAATGAGGAATCCTGAGGGTGACGGAAACGCACAGGCGCTGGTCCCAGTTCGCGTTTGCCCTTGACTTTGCCCCCACCCAATTCTGCAAACAATTCCTCAAGCTTCAAACCTTTTGATGCAGCAAGTTTCTTTACTTCTTCAATTGCCTGCAATTTAGAACTACGTTCACCCAATTCTTTTTCAATGTCTGACTTCAATTGTTGAAGCTCAGAAGCACTTAACGCCGATAGATTTAGTTTTTTCATTTTTGATTTTAAGAAAGTTTATTAACAAGCCCGATTGTAATTAAATTTGATATTAACCACAAACCACAACCTAAATTGATTACTTAATCAAGTCAAGCGCGAATTTAAAGTGCTCATTTTCTGCACTTTCCAACCATTCAAACACCACCATTTCGGTTGTGACCAGCTCGGCCCCATTGCCCGCCAGTCGGTCAAACGCGGCATCTCGATTTCTCTCAGTTCTGGATCCACAGGCGTCGGTGACAACCCAGACCTCCATTTCCTCATTCAACAAGTCGAGTGCGGTTTGAAGCAAGCACACATGCGCCTCTACACCAGCAATCACAATACTGGGGCGCTCAGAATCCTGATTATTCTTTTGCAAATGCTTGGGCAAACTGCGTGCATTGCCTGCTGGTGCTTTTGAGGTCAGTAAGTCGACCAAACCTTCCGGACAGGCACTAAAGTGGGTTTTGCGCATTGTGGCTTTGCAAAATGCGCCCAGGGCCGGCACAAACGGACCTATTTTGTCCGGAACATGTTCAGTACCAAAAACAGGCACGCGCAACTTTTTGGCCAAGGAGGCCAAAATTAGTGCATTGTTATAAACATCATCTGCCTGATGAATGGCAGGCATCAACTTTTCTTGATAATCAATTAAAACCAGTTGGCTTGATTCGTGATTCAATAACATTCGATGTGATAAACCAAAGTGCAAAACAAGAGCATACAAGGTTATTCACAACAAAAACACCACAAACATTGAATCAACCCTGTTGACTTTCTGTAATCTGCTGGCAATATTTTTCAAGTTCTTCGGGCAAATGGCTGGGGCAAATACCACAACGGCGATTACCTGGCACCGCATAATCAATAAACTTTGGATAGGGTAAATTCAATTTACCCATGATCTCGATAAACTCCTCAAGCGTTTTTTGTTCACCCAAACGCGGATTTCGACTTTTCTCTTGAGCAATCGAAGAAACCCGCCGGTTTTGATAATCGTGCCCCGGATAAACCAAGGTGTCTTCAGGCAAAGAAAATAATTTTTCCCTCACGCTTTTGTATAAGGTGGGTGCATCACCGTTCTGAAAATCGGTTCGCCCACAGCCATCAATCAACAGCGCATCGCCAGTAAATACCCTTTCCCCCAAGCGATAGGAAAAGTGACCATCGGTGTGCCCTGGCGTGTGCAAGGGCTGAATTTCAATACTGCCAATTAAAAACTGTCGGTCTTCTTCAATACCATGGTCGGTGCACGGCAAACGATCGAAAGCGGGAGCGGCTATCTTGCTGCCCACTTTTTTCTTCAACTCAAGTGCGGCAGTAATGTGATCTGCGTGTATGTGTGTATCCAGGGTATAGGCGAGAGTCAAACCAAGTTCATTGACCACTGCCAGGTCGCGATCAATTGCGGACACCACCGGGTCAATCAACACGGCCTGCCCTGTTTGCTCACAGCCCAACAAATAGGTGTAGGTGCTGGACACCGGCTCGAATAGTTGCTTGAAAATCATATTCCGTCCTCAATATTTTATATATGCGTATTCGCGCATATAATAAATGGCATTCTATATTTTTATTGCCTGTCATGCAGTATGCAAATACGGCAAGGCAAAATGTTCAATACTCAATCTTTACAGGGGAAATCTTGAAGCAGGTATTTGCATGATTGGTACGCTGGCCTTGGGACTTTTGGTGGGGTTGGTCATGGCACTGACGGGCGCTGGCGGTGGCGTGCTTGCTGTACCGCTACTGGTATTTACAACCGGGTTGCCTGTTCAACAGGTGTCTGCCATTGGTTTGCTGGCGGTGGGCTTGGCGGCAACGCTGGGTGCGGCACTTGGCCTTCGCGCAGGCGAGGTGCGCTACAAAGCTGCAGGCCTGATGGGGTCTGTGGGCTTGCTGCTATCACCTGTTGGCTTTTGGGTGGCTCAGCAAGTCAATACCAAAGCGCTGGGCCTTGTGTTCTCGGCGGTGCTGTTGTGGGTTGCATTCAACGCATTTCGGGGTGCTGCAAATTCAGAGCTGAATGTGATTGATGCGCCGCCCGATTCGGAAAAAAGCAAATGCCCTTGTATACGTAGTCCGGAAACCGGGCGCTTTATATGGACCTGGCCATGCGCTCGTGCACTTGTTTTCTCTGGTGCGGTGGCGGGCTTTCTATCAGGGTTGCTGGGTGTGGGTGGCGGCTTTGTGCTGGTGCCCGCCTTGCAGCGCTTCACCAACTTAAGTGTGCAATCGGTCACTGTCACTTCATTGGCGGTGATTGCAATTGTTTCAACATTTGGCGTGTTGAACAGCGCCAGCGCCGGCGCTTTCAATTATGAAATCGGTATTACTTTCGCAGCCGCCGCCTTGTGCGGCATGATGGGAGGGCGGCTGGTTTCCAACAAAATGCCAAGCGCACAATTGAAAAAAGCATTTGGTGTGATGTGCGTGATTGTGGCGGCACTGATGGTGGTGAAGAATATTTAGTCGGTATTGCGAAATTCAGTTTTCAACTGTTACCAGTCTCGCTTGATCCAGCCCGAAACGGCTGGATTGCTCATTTTTCACGGTTTGCATGATGTTTTTCATCCAAGCCATCACCGCAAATAAGGGTAAATAAAGGGCAATCGCCCTCATCAGCCACTTCAGGTTAAAGCCTGCCGCACACAGCACCACATGCAGTGCATCACCAGATGCCCCTTTGAGCCACGTTCTTCGCATTCCGTGATCCGCTTTCAAGTGCCCGATCGTCGGTTCAATGGCCTGCCTGCGTCTCAGTCTCTTTCTGTCCGCTTTGATCATCGATTTGTATTTGCCTCGGTGGATGATTTCCACATCTGGATTTGCATAATCCACCCCACGGTAACCCAAATCCACGTACACCTGCTTGATCGGTGTGTTGTGCTCTTCGGTGAGAATCCTGGCTTGTTCTAGTTGTTCTGCCAGCGTGTGACCATCGAAAGGGTTGCCAGGAAATGTTCTCGCACCAACAATCAAACCCCTCTTGTGAGTCACTGCAAAGCCAGCTTTGACCCCAAACTCATAGGGCTGTCGGGCCTTGCCCTTTCCAATGCACTCTACTTCAGGGGCATGTAAAGCGTACAGCTTGTTCTTGTCTTTCGGTTTCTGATTCACAAGGCGCTGCGCTCGTTCAAGCAAGGTGTTCATTCTTTCCAGTGCCGCTGAGCTTTCCAGATTCAGGACTTTGAGCTTGCGCTGTACTTCCCGAATCACAATGCCCACAACGGTTCGCTGACGTTTCAATGTTCGCCTCAGGCGTCTGAATTGTTTGGCATGGGCATAACCGGCTGCTTTGCGTTTCAGTTGTTTGCCTTCCATGGCAAAGGTCTGCTTGAATTTGATTCCAACGTGTTTGGCGTTCTTGATCAACTGGTACCGGGCGATTTCCAACAGCCTGCTGTCAGTCGGATAGGCCACTGCCTTCTCAACCACAGTGCTGTCGACAATGACTCGTTCAAACTCGCTTGGGCGAATGGCTTTCATCTTCACCGCTGCATCAATGGTCGCCTTGAACAACTCTTCAACCCCAGCCTCTCCAAGCATTTGGCGAAACCGGGTGATCTGGGCCGGATCACATGGAAACTTGGTCTGGTAATACTCCATGCCGCTGAAATACTGCCACTGCACATTCTCGGTCCAGCGCACCACCAACTCCCGGTCACTGACATCATAGGCGTGTTTCAAATACAGCAATGACACCATCAACCGGATTGGCAACCGAGGGCGTCCGGCGTTGCTCACCCCCGCACCTGCTATCTGTAGATTCTGGCCAAACATGTCGTCTGTGAAAAACTGACGACCTTTACGGTCACGATGTTCAAACACCGGCCTCAAAGACTCTTCCAACCCATCCCAGGGCATCTTCTGCGACAACACCGCCAACGGGTGACGAAGGTCAATCATCTGATCCAAACGGGAGCGGAAAAAATCGTCAGTGGCCATCAACATAAAGGGACAAAATCCCTCAGATTTCTAATACCCATATTTTACTTTCTGGGGGATTCGCAACCCACTCAGACATGCAAAACACCAGAAATCATGCGGGTTTCGAACATTTTGCAAGGCCGACTATTTAAGTGATTCAAAATCCCGGCGTAATTCCGAAACCAATCGTGAAAGCTCTGGCCTCTTGAAAAGTGCCATAGTCGCTGCCGTAGCTGGCATCCACTTGCAGAAAATCGGGAATCAACGTGTACCGCACCCCAATACGCCAACTTAAACTGTCATTCACACCTGAATAGGTTTCAACAGAAAACCCGACTCGCTCATTGAACGAATAATCGAGTGCTGCTGCTTTGAAGACACTGTTGTCGCTTTGGATTTGGTCACTGTATTGCAAATAGCCCAAATTCAAGTGAAGCAGTAAATCGGTGCCATGCAGGGGCACAGAGGCAATGGTAGTAAGCAGCGTTTCTTGCGAAGATTCATCGCTGAATTTCAAGCGCCCCCATTCGCGACTAGCTGCCAAGCCAAATCCTGTCGAGTTCTCGGTGAAATCTCGAAGTATGTGTTTGTAACCAAGCGAGTTCAGGGACAGATCTTCCTGATTGCCATGTGCAGCACCAAGCCCCAGACTGAATTCGCCGTTGCCAAGGAAATTGCAACCTCCATTGAAATTGTCCTGTCGGACTTCAAGGGCAGTTTCTGTCCAGAAATCAAGTTGGCAGATTCTGTGGGCAGTGACTGACGCATCATCAGTTTCAATGGGACGGCCGGCTTGTGCCGAATTTACACCCACGGTCAAAGAGACAACTACGGCAATTAATTTTTTCACAAATATATAGGGTCGGTTTTGTAACGATCGGGGACATTCAAACCATCAGCAATCACTGGAAAACCGCAAGGCTGCCATATACCTCCAGCGTAAAGGTTTATATCACACACAATATAAAAAGCCCCCATGGTTACCCAAAGGAGCTTTTTTGTACCACTCAAACTAACCTGATTAGATTGGCAAAGCACCTGTCACTGGATCAAGGGCACCCAAGCCACCGCCGTCCGTAGAAATCGGCAACGCACCGGTGAGCATATCCAAAGGCAAGGCATCTGTACCTGCACTTGAATCGCTAGAACTTGCTGTGTCGCCGCCCAACACCTCGCCGACCGTACCAATTAAACCAGTGGGGTCTTGAGCAGAGGCATCGGTCACCGCATTACCCAAAGTTTCAACTCCACCAGCCAGGGTATCCACACCATCGCCCACGGCACTGGTTACTGGGTCAAGTGGTGCCAACGCTGCGTCTTCAGCGGTCAGGTCGGTAAGGCCCTCACTCACCTCGTTCAAAGTACCAGGCAAACCGTTGGTGTCACTGGTATCGTCGCTGGTACCCACGATTGGCGCCAAAATATCAGATGTAATCGGTGCAAGGGGGCTGTCATCGCCTGCCAGCGTATTGCCCACATCGGCCAAACCTTCTGCAACTCCATCCACCGCGCCAGAATCAGAACCCAGGGTTTCAGTCAGTGGGTCTACAACAGGAGCCAAGGGGGTATTTTCCGTGCCACTGTCCAGTCCGGTTGAAATTGCGTTTACCGCACCCACAACGCCACCGGCATCGGAGCCATCACCGCTACCGGGATCGCCAACCACACCGGCGAGCACGTCCGTCAAACCTGTGGGGTCTTGATCGGAAATCCCTCCGATTGCGCCACCCACGGTACCCAAGCCATCGGACACAGCATCAGTTGCGCCAGCCACGGGTGCCAATGGAGTTTCCTCCAGACCATCGCCAACAGACTCAACGCCACCGGCCAAACCACCAGCACCGGAGCCACCATCGCCAGCACCGCCGTTGTCATCGTCGTTGCCCAGAATGAAAGCACCTGCAGCCACGGCACCCAAGCCGGCGGCTGCGCCACCACCCAAACCACCCGCCAGCAGACCAGCGCCAACAAGCCCAGACATTTCGCCGGTGCCTTGCTCCAGAATTGCAGATGAAATATCGTCGTCAATGTCGTAAAGTTCGACACCTTCGGTCAAGGCAACTACCTTGGTGCGCGAAGCCGCGCCTGCTACGTCAGAGCCAATTTCTTCCAGACGCGCAGCCGCACCCGGCTGCAATACCAACAAGGTATCGCCCTGCCCTGCACCACGTGCCGGAATTCGAATTTCCATGGGAGTTGCAGATGTATTGGAAATCTCATCACCCCATTGGAACAACTCGGCATCGGCCACTGCCTGACCATTTCGGGTCACCGTGGGCGTTGCATTGGGGGTCTGAATTTTGGCAACCGGGGTTTGATCAATCATGAGGTGTACACCTGTAAGTTTTCTGACACAACTAATACACCCAATCGCTTGGAACAGATTCGAATATTGTCACTAAAAATTGTGAACAATATTTAACACACAAAGTATTCATGCACCACCGAATAGCCAGTGCAACAAAAAAACCCGCTCGAAAGCGGGTTTTTGATGGTCAGTTTGCCTTACAGTGACCGCGCGATAATCTCTTTCATGATCTCGCTGGAGCCGCCATAAATACGCTGCACGCGCGCATCGGCGTACATCTGCGCAATTGGATATTCCATCATGTAACCATAACCGCCGAAGAACTGCAGGCACTCGTCAATCACCTTGCATTCCAGTTCGCTCAAATGCAACTTGGCAATTGAGGCTGTTGCCGCATCCAGCTTACCGGCAACCAGTTTCTCAATGGAGTTGTCGATAAATGCACGGGCCACCACAGCCTGCGATTTCAACTCTGCCATCTTGAAGCGGGTGTTCTGGAACTCAAAAATCGACTTGCCAAAGGCCTTGCGTTCTTTGGTGTATTCCAGGGTAATTTCTATGGCCATTTCAATGGCGGCCATGGCGCCCACGCCCAACATAAGGCGCTCGTAAGGCAGTTCAACCATCAACTGCATGAAGCCCATGCCTTCAGCGCCCAACACGTTTTGGGTTGGAATACGCACATTGTCAAAGAACAGTTCGCAAGTGTCTTGTCCTTTCTGGCCCAGTTTTTCCAGAATGCGGCCAACCTTGAAACCTTCTGCCTGCTTGGTTTCAAGCAGTAGCAAGGTGGTGCCTTTTGCCCCGGCGCTGGGGTCGGTTTTCACCACCAGAATAATGACATCGGCGTGATAACCATTTGAAATAAAAATCTTGGAACCATTCACAACGTAGTGGTTGCCGTCTTTCACCGCGCTGGTGCGAATACCCTGCAAGTCTGACCCTGCACCAGGCTCGCTCATCGCGATTGCACCAATCATTTCACCGCTGGCCATTTTCGGCAAAAAGTATTGTTTCTGTGCTTCGGTACCGTGGTTCAAAATGTACTGCGCAGCAATCGCGTGCACATGCACCCCGAACGACCGGTCACCGCTGTAGGCCAGTTCTTCAAACAGTACAGCCATGTGGGTAAAATCACCGCCTGCGCCACCGTATTCTTCGGGAATGTCAGCAGACAACAAACCCATTTCACCGGCTTTGTTCCACAACTCACGGTCCACATACTGTTGCTTGGCCCATTTGTGTTGATTGGGTTTGATCTCTGCTTCAACAAAACGACGAATATTGGAACGGTACAGTTCGAGGTCGGAATTCATCCAGCTGGGGTTGGGGTATCTCATTTGTCTCTTCGCACTCTCAAAGTTATAGGTCAACCGACCGGTTGCAGTGAATCGATTATAGGTCACATGACCGGTTTGTCAATATTTGAGTTAAAGTAACGCCCATGAGCACACACGCCACCACTGACAAAGGTCACATTCGTTCGCAAGAAATATTGAGAACAGCCCAAGCCATATTGGCCGCTGAGGGCTATGCCGGGCTGAGCATGCGCAGCGTAGCCACTCAACTGGGTATTTCACTGAGTACCGTGCAGCACTACTACACCAACAAGGAAGCCTTGGTTGAGGCCTTGCTGATTTATGTGATGGACAATTACCAGGCAGCGGTTGCGCAGGTGATGAATGCGATGAGCGACAAAAGTCAGCTGGAACGATTTACCACCATCGTGGATTTGATTTTGCTGGAAATACGTCGCCCGGAAACCTTTGGCGTACTGGCTGAAATTTATGCGTTATCGAACCGTTTGCCTTTTGCAGCCCGATTGATTGATGCGGTGTATGCACGGGAAAGAAAAGAAATTTTTAAACTGATTTACGGGCTGGAACCAAAAATCAGCAAGTCGGAATACAAGCTGCGGGCAGCCATGATTGTGGTCCAAATTCACGGGCTTGTTTCACAGCTTGCGCAAGACAACGACCCAAGCCTTAGCCGAAAACAACTTGAACAAGCTGCTCGGCAAAGCTTTTTAATGTTGGCTACAAGAGCCTGATGCATTTAACCGTAAACCCTCAGGCGTAGACGTTCAGGCGAGTACCCAAATTGCCGCTGGTTGCCAAAGGTGGTGGTTGTGGAATGGACTGAATCAGCTGGGCAACAGAAGATTCCGCGATGTCCATGGTTTTCTTGAACACTGCAATTTGACCTTGCTGAATATTTTGGGCCTGCTGCATTTGAACCGTGGCATTCACCATGGCGGCTGGGGATACATCCATGCATTTTCTCCATATCAATTCACTTGATAACGGCAGCAGCACACAAAAGTTGAATCGAACTTGCTAAGACCCCTTCTTGGCTCGGTCCAGAATTTGCACCACCAGCTCACTGCGTATCTGTTCACCGCGCTCCACATTCTGGGCGTGTAGCAGCACGTTTTCCTCAATCAGCTTCGCCATTGAACTAAGCAGCACATAAATGAGGTCTTCGGCCTTGAACATGGCCGCATTTTGAAGAATGTTCAAAGCCCCCAGGCAACAAGAGTGGCGCAGCGCCATTTCATCCACTGCAAGATCGCCATAGTCCAGTGGATCCTCCTTGGCAACTTCATTGACCAACATCACTAAGGTGTTCAAATCAATTTCTACTTGATGCGTTGTTGCCATGGTGTTTCTCCGTGGTGAGCACACCTTCGTTCTACCATAGCGCTGTACAGAAAACCAGCACAAAATGGGTCAAAGCCCACCCAATCAATTACAACTATTTGCATTATTGATAAATATGAGTAATTATTGGAAGATACTTCAAGAATTACAGGGATAAACGCCATGAAAACCGCCAAAGAATTGCAAGCCAACCCAATCGTGGGTGAAACCCACCAGGTGCACAATGTGGCCAGTGATTTGCACAGCTACAACCTGTTTACCACTGACGCGGCCCTGCTTGAGGGCGTGAAGCGCGAAGGTGGCGCGTGGGGTGTTGGGGAGGTTGCTGCCTTTGGCGAAAAATGTGGCAAACCGGAATACCTTGAACTGGGTTTTCTGGCCAACAAATACACACCTGAACTGGATACCCATGATCGCTTCGGCAACCGGGTTGATTCCGTGCGCTACCACGGTGCCTACCATGAACTGATGAAATCAGCGCTAGAGGAAGGATTGCACAGCCAGCCCTGGACCCACCCGCGAGAAGGTGCCCATGTGGTGCGCGGTGCAAAAGCATTCCTGCAAAGCCAGGTGGAGGCCGGCCATGGTTGCCCTGTCACCATGACATTTGCCTCGGTTCCCAGCTTCCGTATACAACCCGAAGTGGCTGCAATTTTTGAATCCAAAATTCTGAATCGCGGTTACGACCCGCGCAATGTGCCCATTGATGAAAAACAGTCCATCACCGTGGGCATGGGCATGACCGAAAAACAGGGTGGATCCGATGTACGGGCCAACAGCACCATGGCCACACCGGTTAATCAGCCCGGTGCGGGGCAACTGTATTGCCTGGTGGGCCACAAGTGGTTTTTGTCGGCCCCCATGTGCGACGTGTTTTTGATTCTGGCGCAAACCACCGCTGGTGTGTCTTGCTTTGCCGTGCCCCGCTGGTTGCCCGATGGCACAAAAAACGCACTCAACGTGATTCGTCTGAAAGACAAAATGGGCAACAAATCCAATGCATCCAGCGAAGTGGAATTTCGTGGTGCGCAAGGCTGGTTGATTGGCGATGAAGGCCGCGGTGTGCCCACCATCATTGAAATGGTTAGCCTGACCCGCTTTGACTGCATGGGCGCATCCGCTAGCCTGATGCGCGCTGGCTTGGCCAATGCCATTCACCACTGCAAACAGCGCGCCGCCTTCGGTGCCAAATTAATTGACCAACCCCTGATGCAAAACGTGTTGGCCGATTTTCAGCTGGAATACGAGGGCGCCATGGCTTTTTCCATGCGCATGGCCCGGGCACTGGACATGAAAGACAGCGACGAACACGAAGCCCAACTGGCGCGCCTGGCCACAGCTGTTGGCAAGTACTGGATTTGCAAACGCGCACCCCAGCACAGCTACGAAATCATGGAATGCATTGGCGGCAGCGGTGTCATGGAAAATTCAATTTACCCCCGCCTGTTCCGGGAAAGTGTGATCAACCCGATCTGGGAAGGCAGCGGCAATGTGCAATGTCTGGATGTACTTCGTGCCATTGCAAAAACACCGGCTGTGCTCATGGCATTCAATGCCGAATTGAACAAAGCACGTGGTGGCAACTCCATACTTGATACCTACCTGGATGGCTTGAACCAACAGTTCAGGCAACTGAACCCTGCCGATCTGCATGGCTTGCAGTACAGTGCCCGTACCATGGTCGATCAAATGGCCTTGGCCTTTGAAGCATCTTTGTTGGTGCGCCATGCACCTGCTGCAGTTAGCGAGGCTTTCTGTGCAAGCCGCCTGGCGGCACAAGGGCACCACAACTACGGCGCCTTGCCCAAGGGCATGCAGGTGAAAACAATTATTGAGCGGGCTGACCCCGCAATTAACAAAGCCTGACAGTTGAAATCACGAGAGTTCAATCAACGCCCATTGCCTGGGTGTTGGTTCCTCTCGCGCCTTCACCGACAGGCTGTGCGCCATGTCGTGAAAGGGTTTGCGCATGCGTGGCGTGGGCCAAAACAGTTGGCCCGCCAAACCTGGTTGCCGGGTCAACGCTGCTTCAATTGCAGGTATGCAATCGTTCCACACCAGTGCGTTGGGCCAAATTATCAAAGCCCACTCAATACTTTCCTGCTCGGCCAACACCGAGCTATAGGCCTCACAAGGTCTGCTGCACAACTGCACCACCTCGCCATTTTCAATGCACACCGCCGCCATGCAGTAACGCCCCTGCCCTGCGCCAGACGCATCCACCAACACATGCCTGCCCGTGTTGAATAACTCAGGCCTGCGATCTGAATCAGCGACACGAAAAGTCATTGGCACGGCACCCAGGAAAAAGGCGAATTATAGAAACAAGCCTTTGAGATTGAAAGGATTTCTTTAATCATTCCGTGTGAAGTACGCAACGAATCATCAAGAAAGAAATGAAGGTGTTTACCCTGAGAGCAGGCACCGGCAATTGCCGCTAAAATTCACGAATCAAAAAACCTGTCACAACGCAATATGAACGCAGCACTTCCCGCCCAACCCGGAAAATTATTCCAACTGGTCTTCGCACTCATCATGGGTTTTCTGATGGTGGGCATCGTCACCTTTGTGACCACCGCCAGCAATTTTGGCTTTGGTGGCAACTTTCTGGCCACCTGGGGAAAAACCTACTTCATTGGTTATTTGGCTGCCGTGCCAGCCATCTACATGCTGGCCCCCATCGCAAGGCGGATCACGGCGCAGTTACTGAACTAGCGCACTGAATCGGCATTACCCCTTTTCTCCGGTTTTCAGTGCGGCTACCCTGCGGTTATTCTTTCGGTTAAATGGTTTTAACCCAAAAGGCCACAGGAGCCCCTCGTGACGGAATTCAAACGCAGCCAGGAAATGCACCAGTACTATCGCGACAGTCTGGTGAAAACCTATTTCTTTGAAGAGCTTGGAAAAATCCCGAAAGAAACACTGATTTCGTTGATCGACACCAATGCCTGCGACCCCGTGTTGTGTGCTGAAACCCTGCATGCCGTGCAATCGGGTTTGCCCGCTGCAAAAGACCTGGCACTGAAACAAATGATCATGCTGATTGCGCAATCCCATTTGTCCATGGACAAACACCGCAATGGCATTCAAACACCCCTGCCTGCGGCTTATAAAAAAGGCATTCGCGATGGGCTCATGCGTGTGCTGCAAAAAGTGCCCAGCGTGAAATACCTGATGAACGCCATTCAGATTTTGTACCGCATTGGTGAAATCGATGAGGCCATGGCTTTGGTGCGCAAAAACGAAAAAATTGTTGACACCTCGCCACACCTGCAACAAATCGTCGCCATGGTGTACACCATGGAAGCGCGTTACGAAGAAGCACTGCCTTACCTGGTCAAGCTTGTGGATTCAGGTGCCCACCAAAACAATTCGCTGGTCAAACTTCTCAGCATGACCTGCATGTACGAACTGGGTGCCCTGCCTGACGAACCCGTCGACTTTGCCAGCCTGGCCAATAAACCTGTACAGGCGGAAACAGGATTCCCCTATGCATGGATCATCGAACCAGCCAAAACACAACGCACCAAACCCACTGTGTTGATTGCCTGCGACGACAAGTACTTTTATGAACACGCGCTGACCCTGCTGTATTCCGTGATTGAACACAACAGTGCCGACCTGCTGGTGCATTTTCACCTGTACACACCCAACGCCAGTGTGATTCAACACGTTCAAGACCTTGCAGGCAAATATCCACAACTGGAAATTACTGCCACGCAGGAAACAATCGATTTGGAATCACCCACCAAAGTGGTGGAGTTTGCAACCCGTCGTTTTGCCGCCAGCAAAGCCCTGCTGA
The DNA here is from genome assembly GCF_043511195.1 of Limnobacter sp. Lineage (NCBI taxonomy): Bacteria > Pseudomonadati > Pseudomonadota > Betaproteobacteria > Burkholderiales > Burkholderiaceae > Limnobacter > Limnobacter sp. The sequence continues at coordinate 2,740,706 of NZ_CP121330.1, forward strand.
CACACCTGAATTCACCTGTAATACTGATTGATGCCGATGCCTTGTGGCGCAAGCCCTGGGCGGCCACCCTGGGCGAATTGGCCAACAACAACGATGTCATTGTGTGCCAACCCAAGGCGGCGCCATTTTGGGAACATGTTGCAGCGGGTGTGGTGTACTTGAACAACACACCGGCCGCCCAGCGATACATTGCGCAAGTGGTTGCGTTTATTGAAGACAACCTGAACAAAGGCAAATCAATCTGGTTTCTGGACCAGATCGCCTTGTCAGCATGTCGCCAGGAAGCACACAAGCAAAGTTCGGGCATTCGATTTGGCAGCATCGCCCCCGATCGCTTGATGGACGTCAACCACGGCGAGAACGCATTGATCTGGGTGGTTACCAACCAGAAGCATGCAGCCGGTGTTTATGCCGATTACAAGCGCGAATTACAACAACGCCATGAATAAATACTGGTTTCAAAATGCGACTTGAATGCGACTAAAAATTCGCTTTAGTCTGAGGCATCTTCACAGCCTGCCTCAGCCACATGACCGCCATTGATCACCCCCACCCCACCCGACTACGGCCTTTTCCGCTGACCCAGGTTCACACACCCTGGCCTATCCAACAATTACTGGGTGGGCAGTTCGCTCCAAGCCAGCAACAGTACCTTGATTTGCACAAGGGTTTGTTTGAAGGTGATCCGGTGATGGACCAATACATCGAGGCGCGAATCAAAGCGTCGCCTGATCAGCCCGATTGGCGGGAATTTCACCAAGCCCTGCAGTCAAACAATCCACTGACCTGTCAGGGCAGCGACGCACTTCAAACTGTGTTGCAGTCCACCTGCACCAACCCCGACTGGGCAGACTGGGCGTTGATCGAGGAAGGTGTGCAATTCATTCACAGCACCGGGCGTGCCGCCACCGACGTGCTGCGTGACATGGCCTTGATGGGCGGCTACCTGATGGTCGCTTTCAACAAAACCCTGATTCTGACCGGCGAACTGGAAAAAGGCGCAGCCCCCCGGCTGGCCAGCACAGCGCAATGGTGGCTCAAAGTGGTCAACCCACACGCCAACCACGCGGGTGGCCCCGGTGCCATGTCCACACTGCGCGTTCGCTGGATGCATGCACTGGTGCGCAAGCAGTTGCAGCACAACCCACAATGGAACACCACGCAATGGGGGCTGCCCATCAACCAGGTGGACATGGCCGCCACATACCTGGGCTTTAGCACTGTCATGCTGCTGGGTCTTCGCAAAATGGGCATTGTAGTAACACCACGCAATTCAAGGGCTGTGATGCAACTGTGGAAATTGATCGGCTGGCAAATGGGTGTACAGGAAAAATGGCTGGTTGATACTGAAGCACAGGCGTTGATTCAGTTGCGTCAGTTTTTGTTCACCCACTCCCCACCCGACGAGTCCACCCACCGCCTGGCTACCGCACTGGCTGGCGAACCGCTTAGCCGCGGGTACAACAACTTTCAAAACCTGCGCAGGGCTTATGCCCATCAAAAGCATTTGAGTTCATCGTGGTATTTGCTTGGCCCGCGCATGTTCCGCAAATTGGGGCTACGCGCTCCCTTTGGTCCCTTCATTGCCTTATTGGCCGTACCCGCAAGGGCTGCCCTGCATATGTTGGGGCGATGCACGCCAGGGCTGGCTACATGGCACATTCGCCAAGGCCGAAAATCGCAGGAAATTGCAGTGGCTGAACTTCAACAGCGGCAAGTTCAACAGGCCGTGCCACCTGTTTCCGTCAACGCGAGTTGAATACGAACAATAAGTCGTATTAAACTGAACGATCGTTCGAATAACAAAGGCAGAGGCAATATGGGAAGCTGGTCGAATAAAACAGTATTCATCACCGGCGGCAGCCGTGGCATTGGGCGGGAAATCATTTTGCGATTGGCGCGAGAAGGCGCCAATATTACGATTGCTGCCAAATCAGACACACCCAACCCCAAGCTGCCCGGCACCATTCACTCGGTCGCGCAGGAAGTGAACGAAGCTGGCGGTAGAGCACTGCCAGTGGCCACCGATGTGCGTGACGAGGAACAAATCAAACGTGCCATTCGGGCCACCGTGCAACAGTTTGGTGGCATCGATTTGCTGGTGAACAACGCCGGTTTTTTGGGCATTACCCAACTGGGCATTACCGAGACCAAAAAATTCGACCTGATGCACGCGCTGAACACCCGCGCCCCGCTGATCACCATGCGCGAATGCCTGCCCTACCTGCAAGCCAGCAAAGGCAGCGTGCTGAACCTGTGCCCACCGCTGAACCTGGACAAAGGCTGGCTGGGTGCATTCATTCCCTACACCAGCACCAAGTATTCAATGACATTGCTCAGCATGGGTTTTCAGCAGGAAGTCAAAGCCAAAGGTATTGCGGTTAAAACCCTGTGGCCTGCCACCTTGATCGCCACCGCTGCAGTGGGCATGTTCAGCGGCGAAGAAGGTTTGAATGTGTCGCGCAAACCCGAAGTGATGGCCGATGCTGCATTTGAGTTGATCAATCAGCGTGATCGCTTTGATGCCAAGGTAAGCTGGCTGGATGAAGAAGTGCTGCGCGAAACCGGGGTATCGGATTTCACGCAATACGCCAACAACCCGGTGCGCGTGGATGAAATTCAACGGGACTTCTACATCGGCAAGTTCTAAAATCCATGCGCAAAATTCCACAGCAGCAACGTTCCAAAGAACTGGTTGCGCGGCTGGTTGACGCCACCGCCCAATCCATTCGGGAACAAGGCATGGACAAGTTCACCACGCACCATGTGGCCGAACTGGCAGGCGTCAGCGTGGGGTCGCTGTATCAGTATTTTGATTCACGCGAAGACTTGATTGAGGCCTTGCTGGACACAGTCACGCTGAATCTTCGCGAAGGCTTGAATACGCTGGTACTGGAAAAAACCACCGATCTTCGCGACATGGTGCAACGATCCGTGCACTTCGGCATGTCTTTTTTGCGTGCCGACGATGGCCTTGCAGTTGAGCTGGTGCGCAACTGGTACCGCCTGCCCACCCAGAATGTGGTTCGGCTGCTGCAAGACACTCTGCTGGACTTCATGCGGATGTACCTGCTGAAGAACCCGCTGAGCAACAACCCCGAACGGCTTCAAATTCGAAGTTTCATTATTGCCAACGCCATCGTGTTCACCATGATCCGCGCGATCAGTGAACCCAGCCCTTTCATCACCGACGAGGAACTGGAAATTGAGTTGGTCGAAATGGTAGTCAGCTATTTGAATGCTTAGTTTGGATTCTTGTTTTCATCGTAAATAGTGCCACCAAAGCGCAAAGCAGAATCGTCACGCTTTGAATGCAACACGGGATAAAACATTTGGTGCGCCCAGTGTTCCTGCCCGTGAATACGGTCGTCCATCAAACCGATGTGTTCAGGGTACTTGCGGGTAATGTGAGCTGTTCCAAAAATAACGTCCCACAAAAAAAGCATGTTGCCGAAGTTGCCCGTGTAGTGTCCGATGCCATCCTTGTTGGTGAGTGCATGGTGGGCCCAGTGCGTGGCGGGTGTTGAAATGGTGCGCTCAACAACCCACATCACCGGTTGCAATGCCTTGATTTTGTAAAGTGGTTCGTCCCAACGCCAGGAGCAATGCGCCCCCAAAATGATGGTCAGCTTCAGGGTTAAATAACTGGCGTACACCCAGCCGCCAAACCCCAAGAACAACAAGACACCGGCAATCCACAGGCCAGGCATCATCAGGTAATAAAAAAAGTTGTTGCGAAAAGTCATGCGTACACTCATGTACTGCGCAGAATGGTGGGCACGGTGCAAAGGCCACAACAACGGCGAATGCGAAGCCCGGTGCCACAGGTATTGCGTTAAATCATCGCCCAACAACAACACGCCAAACATGGCCCACCAGGGCCAGTCAGCCCAAATGCCCTGCCACTGCGCAAACCAGGCCTCGCCGAGTTGTTGAGTTGTGAAAATTGCCAAAGGCTGCGACACAGCCACCACACTGATAAACACAAGCAAGTCCAGCTTGGTGTCATTCGCCGTGGCATTCACCGTGGTTTGGTAGCGACGCGTGGCGAACTCCATCAAGGCAAAGCCTGCAATGGCAATCAAAATCAGTACGTTCTGAAATTCCGAGATTTGCATGATGGGTCCGCGTGGTTCAACGATAGCTTGAATTTAACCTTGTACTGAATATACGTCCAATGCATAATTAATTCACTTTCAATGCAATCAGCGCATCACATTGACCAATCTTCATCAGCTTGAACATCTCTTGGCCCTGGACGAAACGCGCCATTTTGCCAAAGCAGCGCAAAAGGTTCACCTCAGCCAACCTGCGTTCAGCCGTAGCATTCAATCGCTTGAAAAACAAACCGGCTTACTGCTGTTCGAACGCAAGGGCGGCAAAATACGCCCCACACCCGCAGGTCAGTTTCTAATTCAACGTGCCCGAATTCTTGTACTCGAAGCCAAATCTCTGAAGCGCGACATTGGTCTTTATCTGCAAGGAGAGGTGGGTGAGCTGGTGTTTGGCGTGGGCCCATTTCCCGCTGTCACGCTGGCTGGACGGGTCATTGAAAAAATTCGCTTGGCGTTTCCAAAAGTTTCGGTTCGCATTGAAATTGACAACCCGGCAAACCTGTTGGCTTTGTTATTGAAAGAAGAAATCGATTTCTTCGTTGCCGACACGGGAGAAATCAATGCTGCGCCCTACTTGAACATTCAGCCATTGATGCGCCAGTATGGGCATTTGTATGCGCACGCCAAGCACCCTTTGGCGGGCAAGACCCACCGGTTCGAAGATGCCTGGGAATATGGGATAGCCTCAGTGAAGTTACCCGACATGCTCAAGGCTGGCCTGGGTCAGCTGTTGGGGCAAAACAGCCGAAACCTGCTGCAACTTGCACTGGAATGCGACGACGTTAACCTGTTACATCAAGTGGCCTTGAGTACCAACACCGTTGTGGCCTCGACTGAACTTGCGGCCAAACCCTGGCTGGACAATGGCAGCCTGGTGAAGCTGGAGATCATCGATTTTCCGCCATTGTTTAGCAATATTGCCGTAGTGAACTTGAGCAGTCGTTTACAGTCGCCTGCGGCCAGTTATGCGATCGAAGATTTTAGAAAATATTCCACAACAGGGCAGCAGAAATCGAAATGACAACGATGAAAGTGAAAAAGTCGACTGCCAGCCAAGTTTATGTCCCGAACGTAAAACCCCTAACACATGAGTGATTGAATGAACAACACCTTCCGCGCACAGTGTCAATGTGGTCAATTGACGCTTACCTTCACCCAGACGCCCGTTGCACAATTGATCTGCCATTGCCGTGATTGCCAAACCATTAGCGGCATGCCTTACGCGAAGGCCGCTTTTTTTAAAGCCGAGGAACAATGCACACAGGGCGAATTCAAGGCGATTGACATGACAGGCGGCTCTGGCAAACCCAAGCAATACCGCAGATGCAGCCAATGCAATGATTTTGTTTATGCCACTGTCGATGCGCTGACTGGCCTGTTGGGTGTGGCCGCAGACAGGCTGGGGCCACCTTTCGAATTCCAACCCATGGCCCATGTATGGACCAGCGAGAAGGCGCCCGAAGTAGATATTCCCCAAGGCGTATTCCAGTTTCCCAAGGCGCCGCCGTTCAGGCCGGGTAAGCAATAAAATAAACCGCCCATAGGGAGGTGAAAACAACCTAAACCCCCTTGCTACATGCGGTTTTCCATGGCATGTTACCTACGCTCATTAACTCTTTGGAACTATAAACAATGAACAAAACCGAATTGATTGACGCCATCGCCGCAAAAAGTGAATGCTCCAAGGCCGCTGCTGGCAAAATGTTGGATGCCTTCATCGAAACCGTGAGCCAGCAAATGGCCGATGGCGACAAGGTTGTTTTGGTGGGTTTCGGTACATTTCAAACCGGCGCACGTGCAGCCCGTGAGGGTCGTAACCCACGCACAGGCGAAACCATCAAGATTGCAGCAGCTGTAGTGCCTAAATTCACTCCTGGCCAAAGCCTGAAGACCAAAGTAAATACAAAGCCAGCAAAGAAAAAGAAATAAATCAAGACACATCATTTATGCCTTAAACCGTTGCTTCCAAGTATCGGTTACGAGCCCCCGCCCGTGAAAACGTTGCGGGGGTTTGTTTTAGGTGTAAATATCGCGTTAACCTTATCTAACCCAACTTCTAATAGCGATTTGATCAACATGAAGCATTCAATGATTTGGTCTGTAATTTCTGTTCTCTCACCCGTGTTGCTCTTCCCGACTACCGCCGCTGCCGAGGAAATCAAACTTCCCTCTGGCGTTGTTGTGGCCATTGATGGGAAATCAACAGGTGCACAAAAGCCAAAAAGTACGTCGACCGTAAGTGTTCACTACGAGGGCGCGTTAACAAACGGCACTGTGTTTGATAGCTCTTACAAACGCGGCGCACCAGCCACATTCCCACTAAGCGGTGTTATTCCGTGCTGGACGCAAGGCGTCAGCACGATGTCAGTCGGCGACAAGGCCACGTTGACCTGCCCTGCAGACACAGCCTACGGCGCGCGCGGCATACCCGGGGTGATCCCCCCGAACTCCGTATTGAAGTTCAAGGTTGAACTGCTTGAAATAAAGCGTTGATGGTTTGAAATTTTCAAAAATTTCGAGACAAGAAAAAAGCCCTTGCGGTTATTCACCGTAAGGGCTTTTCACTTTTTTATTTGGCTCCCCGACCTGGACTCGAACGGGGGACCTGCGGATTAACAGTCCGTCGCTCTAACCAACTGAGCTATCGGGGAAAGAGCCGAGATTATAGCAGCGAAATTTTTTTGTGCAACCCCAAATACCCAAATTGGACAAATGAATTACAAAAACCCCGCTGCCTGCTTAAACCTTAGGCAACTTATTGCTTAACCCCTGTTTAACCCAATGCTTTCGCAATGCGCTCGCAGGCTTTTTCCAGGTTGCCCATGCTGGTAGCAAATGAAATGCGGAAGTAACCTTCAGCACCAAAAGCAGAACCAGGCACCACAGCAACACCGGCTTCCAGCAGGTACGCCGTCAGTTCCAGATCATTTGCTGCCTTGATCTTGCCTTCTGCAGCCAGCTTCTCGATGGCCTTGCGCGCGTCTACAAATGCGTAGAAAGCGCCTTCGGCTTTCAAAGTTTGAATCGTCGGCACAGCATTCAAAGCCTTGGTCACAAACTCATTGCGTTCACGGAACGCAGCCACCATAGGCTTCAAACAATCCTGGTCGCCGCTCAAGGCAGTTTCCGCGGCCACTTGTGAAATAGACGTGGGGTTGGAAGTGGACTGGCTTTGCAGGTTCGTCATGACATCGATCAACTTGGCCGGGCCCGCTGCAAAACCAATACGCCATCCGGTCATGCTGTACGCCTTGGAAACACCGTTCAACACCACGGTACGGTCTTTCAATGCGGGGCAGGCGTTCAAAATATTCACAAACGGCACACCAGCCAGGTTGATGTGCTCGTACATGTCATCGGTGGCCACAATAATATTGGGGTGCTTCAACAGCACTTCGCCCAAGGCCGCCAACTCTTCCTTGGTGTACACAGCGCCCGTGGGGTTGCTGGGGCTGTTGATCATGAACATCTTGGTTTTTGGCGTAATGGCGGCTTCCAGTTGGGCAGGGGAAATTTTAAAGCCCTGCTCAATGCCGGCAAACACCAGCTTGGGCACACCGCCAGCAATTTCAACAATGTCAGCGTAGCTCACCCAGTAAGGTGCAGGAATTACCACCTCGTCACCATCGTTGATGGTAGCCAGCACCATATTAAAAATGCATTGCTTGCCACCCACGCCAACAACAATTTCATTGGCTTTGTATTCCAGCCCGTTGTCGCGTTTTAGCTTGGCGATCACGGCGTTTTTAAGGCCTACGGTGCCACCAACGGCTGTGTATTTCGTAAAGCCGGCATCAATGGCTTTCTTGGCAGCCTCTTTGATGTGGTCAGGCGTGTCGAAGTCGGGTTCACCAGCGCCCAAGCCGATAATGTCTTTACCCTCGGCTTTCAGTTGGGCCGCCTTGGCTGTCACGGCAAGTGTAGGGGAAGGTTTGATCGTAAGTGCGCGATTTGAAAGCATGATTCCGTTGTCTGGGAGTGAAAAAAGAAAAAGTCAAGTCTGGAAAAAAAACTCATTTCCGACGATAATGCAGGATTGGCTTATCACAAAATGCTGCGAATTTTCTGCAGCCAACAGCCCAATGATGCAACTCCGTAATTCTACGGGATTGGCCAGAAGGTTCAACCCGTGGGGTTAATCATTGGCTAAAACCGCTGTGCTTTGTGGTTGCCTCGCATCAAGACTCGTAGTTTAACATGGCCCCTGGATTTATCAGTTACCCCAACAGTCCGTTCGAGCTTTACCAGCCCTACTCCCCGGCTGGCGACCAGCCGACCGCGATTGAAAAGCTGATCGAAGGCGTGAACGATGGCGAGGTGTTTCAAACCCTGCTGGGCGTTACCGGCTCGGGCAAAACCTTCACCATGGCCAATGTAATCGCCCAAACCGGGCGCCCGGCTTTGGTTTTGGCCCCCAACAAAACCCTGGCTGCCCAGCTGTACGCTGAAATGCGCGAGTTTTTCCCCAAAAATGCGGTGGAATACTTCGTCAGCTACTACGACTACTACCAGCCCGAAGCCTACGTGCCCAGCCGCGACCTGTTCATTGAAAAAGACAGCTCGATCAACGAGCACATTGAACAAATGCGGCTTTCAGCCACAAAAAGCCTGCTGGAGCGCCGCGACACCATTATTGTGGGCACGGTCAGCTGCATTTACGGCATTGGTGATCCATCGGACTACCACGCCATGATTCTGAGTATTCGCCATGGCGACAAGCTCAGCCAGCGCGACATTCTGAAACGCCTCATCGCCATGCAGTACAAGCGCAATGACCTGGACTTCACGCGCGGCACCTTCCGGGTTCGGGGCGACACCATCGACGTGTACCCGGCCGAACATTCCGAGTTGGCTGTGCGTATCGACCTGTTCGACGATGAAATAGATGCAATTCAGCTATTTGACCCGCTAACCGGCAAAATTCGCCAAAAACTGCCACGTTTCACGATTTACCCCAGCAGCCACTATGTAACGCCCCGCGCCACGGTGCTGCGTGCCATTGAAACCATTAAAGCAGAATTGCGCGAACAACTTGATTTCTTTGTCAAAACCGGAAAACTGGTCGAGGCCCAGCGCCTGGAACAGCGCACCCGCTTTGACCTGGAAATGCTGGCCGAACTCGGTTTTTGCAAAGGCATTGAAAACTACAGCCGCCACATGTCAGGCGCAGCGCCTGGCGAGCCGCCCCCCACACTGATCGATTACCTGCCCAAAGACGGCTTGATGATCATTGACGAAAGCCACGTCACCATTGGCCAACTGGGCGGAATGTACCGTGGAGACAGGTCCCGCAAGGAAACTTTGGTTATCTTCGGCTTTCGTCTGCCATCTGCCATGGACAATCGCCCCTTGCGTTTCGAGGAATTCGAGTCCAAAATGCGGCAAACAGTGTTTGTTTCAGCCACGCCCTCGAATTACGAGAAAGAGCATTCTGGCCAAGTGGTTGAACAAGTGGTGCGCCCCACAGGGCTGATTGACCCTGTGATTGAGGTGCGCCCTGCCACCACCCAGGTCGATGACCTGCTCAGCGAGATTCACGAACGAACTCGCGCTGGCGATCGAGTATTGGTCACAACGTTGACCAAGCGCATGGCCGAAGACCTCACTGACTACCTCAGCGACAATGGTGTGCGCGTGCGTTATTTGCATTCCGACATTGAAACCGTTGAGCGCGTTGAAATTATCCGTGACCTGCGTTTGGGCGAATTTGATGTGCTGGTTGGAATTAATTTATTGCGCGAGGGCTTGGATATTCCGGAAGTGTCCCTAGTTGCAATACTGGATGCCGACAAAGAAGGCTTTTTGCGCAGTGAACGCAGTTTGATTCAAACCATTGGCCGCGCTGCCCGCAATTTGAACGGCAAAGCCATTTTGTACGCAGACCGGGTGACCAATTCCATGGAATTGGCAATTGGCGAAACCACCCGCCGCAGAAACAAGCAAATTGAGTTCAATACAGCAAACGGCATTACCCCACGGGGCGTGAACAAACAGGTCAAGGAACTTATCGACGGCGTGTTCGATCCAAACGCTTCAAGGCAACGCAAAGCCGATAAGGCCATGGAAGTTGCCCCCTTGGGTGAAAAGCAGTTGGCAAAAGAGATTAAACGGCTTGAGAAACTCATGCTGGAACACGCGAAGAACCTGGAGTTTGAAAAAGCCGCCCAGGCCCGCGACCAGTTGGGTTTGCTGAAAGAACAGTTGTTTGGCAGCAAGGGCGAGTCCAACGTGACCTCGCTGGATGCCAAACGCAGCGCCTGAAGCAAGCAGGCGCGTTGCAAAGATTTGAAGAGTTTTACTTTAATGGGTTCAGGACAATAGGAAGCCAATATGAAAAGCAAAGTTTTGTTTGTGTGCATGGGAAACATCTGCCGCTCACCAACAGCAGAAGGCGTTTTCAGGCAGATGGTAAGCGAAGCGGGTCTTGACCATGAAATTTCTGTTGAGTCAGCCGGCACGCATGCCTACCATTTGGACAAAACGCCCGACCCCCGCGCCGAGGCAGCCGCCGCCAAGCGTGGTTACGACATTTCCAACCTGATTTCACGCCAGGTTACTGCTGACGATTTCCGCGACAGTGACATGATCCTGGCCATGGATTGGGACAACATGAGCCTGCTTCAACAGCAGTGCCCACGCCAGTACGCGCACAAAATTCAATTGATGATGCGCTACGCCACTGAACATGACGAAGCCACCGTGCCCGACCCCTACTATGGCGGCCCCGATGGTTTTGACACCGTGTTGAACTACATTGAAGACAGCTGCACAGGCTTGTTGGAAGTGTTGCGCAAACGTGTATTTCAGTTCGCGGCAGCATAATCTGATCCAGCCCGCTTTCGGCGGGCACTGAAGTCAAAAACCGCTGGCCTTTGCTGGCGGTTTTTCTTTTGCAGATCAAGGTTTCCCCTAGCCATTCAAACCCGCCGAATACTTGAGTAAAACAGTCAACTTTGCTATACTTGACCAAAATAGTAGGAATTAGCCGGAAGGCTTTTAAGGGTGCAATAAAAGGATTGCCATGCGATTGACCACAAAAGGCAGATTTGCCGTTACAGCCATGATTGATCTTGCTTTACAGCAAGACACAGGGCCGGTTTCGCTCGCCGGCATCAGCCAGCGCCAGAGTATTTCACTGTCGTATCTGGAGCAGTTGTTTTCGAAGCTGCGCAGGCACGAGCTGGTTGAAAGCGTTCGCGGCCCCGGTGGCGGTTATCATATTGCCCGCGCCCTGAAGGAAGTCAGCGTTGCTGACGTCATTTTGGCTGTGGATGAACCGCTGGATGCAACCCAGTGTGGTGGCAAGGAAAATTGCACCGATGAAGGCCAGTGCATGACGCACGACCTGTGGAGCAGCCTTAACACCAAAATGCTCGAATATTTGGGCTCAGTCACTTTGCAGTGCTTGGTTGAAAAGCACAAACAAAAAGACGCTGAGCGAACCATTCAGTTTCGTGAAAGGCCAACGGCATCTAATGCCGCAGCCGCACAACATACACATTAAATAGCAGTTGATTGGAGCAAATACACTATGAAGATGCCGATTTATCTCGATTACAGCGCCACCACCCCTGTGGATCCGCGCGTAGCCGACGCCATGATTCCTTTCCTGCGTGAAAGCTTTGGCAACCCGGCATCCCGCAGTCACGCCTATGGCTGGACCGCAGAGGAAGCCGTTGAAAAAGCCCGTGAAGACGTTGCCGCTTTGGTCAACGCCGATCCACGCGAAATCGTGTGGACTTCTGGCGCAACCGAATCGAACAACCTGGCCATCAAGGGTGCAGCGCTTTTCTATGGCGAAACCAAGGGCAAGCACATCATCACCTTGAAAACTGAACACAAGGCTGTGCTGGACACCTTCCGCGACCTGGAACGCCATGGCTTTGAAGCCACTTACCTGGATGTTCAGGACAACGGCCTGATCAGCATGGACGCCCTGAAAGCTGCCATTCGCCCCGACACTGTGTTGATTTCAATCATGTTTGTGAACAACGAAATTGGCGTGATTCAAGACATTCCGGCCATTGGTGAATTGTGTCGCGAGAAAGGCATCATTTTCCACGTGGACGCTGCGCAAGCCACCGGCAAGGTAGAAATCGACCTGCAAAAGCTGAAAGTAGACTTGATGAGCTTTTCTGCGCACAAAACTTATGGCCCCAAAGGCATTGGTGCCCTGTATGTACGCCGCAAGCCCCGTATTCGCATTGATGCACAAATGCACGGTGGCGGCCACGAGCGTGGCATGCGCTCAGGCACCTTGGCCACCCATCAAATCGTTGGCATGGGCGAATGCTTCCGCATTGCCAAAGAAGAAATGGCCAGTGAATTGCCACGCATGAAAGCATTGCGCGACCGTTTGCTCAACGGTTTGAAAGCCATTGATGAAATTTATGTCAACGGTGATCTGAATCAGCGTGTGGTGCACAACCTGAACGTGAGCTTCAACTTCGTGGAAGGCGAGTCCCTGATCATGGGCGTAAAAGAAATTGCGGTATCGTCTGGTTCAGCCTGTACATCGGCCTCTCTTGAGCCCTCCTATGTACTACGTGCATTGGGCCGCAGCGACGAATTGGCGCATAGCTCGATTCGTTTCTCGATTGGTCGTTTCACGACTGAAGCCGATGTTGATTTCACCATCGAATTGATGAAAGCCAAAGTGGCGAAGTTGCGTGAATTGTCGCCCCTTTGGGAAATGCACCTGGACGGCGTGGATTTAAGCACCGTTCAATGGGCTGAGCACTGAAATATTTGAAGATTGAGGAGAAGTACCATGGCATACAGCGAAAAAGTTCTGGACCATTACGAAAATCCCCGCAACGTGGGCTCGTTCGAAAAGGGCGACGACGAAGTGGGTACAGGTATGGTGGGCGCACCCGCTTGCGGCGACGTAATGAAACTGCAAATCAAGGTAGGCGCCGACGGTTTGATTACCGATGCGAAGTTTAAAACCTACGGCTGTGGTTCGGCCATTGCTTCGTCTTCATTGGTCACCGAGTGGGTCAAGGGCAAAACCCTGGACCAGGCTTTGGAAATCAAGAACACGGCGATTGCTGAAGAGTTGGCCTTGCCACCTGTAAAAATTCACTGCTCCATTTTGGCTGAAGACGCCATCAAGGCAGCGGTTGAAGATTACAAAAAGAAGCACGCCTGATTGTTGAAAAGTTGTTGATAAGGAATTGAACACCATGGCGATTACATTGACTGAGCGCGCCGCCGACCACATTAGCAAGTTCCTGACCAAACGCGGCAAGGGAATTGGTTTGCGCATTGGTGTGCGCACCACCGGCTGTTCCGGCATGGCTTACAAGCTGGAGTTTGTGGATCTTGTTTCCGACGAAGACAATGTATTCGAAGCCCATGGTGTGAAGCTTTTTGTGGATCCCAAAAGCATGCCTTACCTTGAAGGCATTGAACTGGACTTCGCACGCGAAGGCTTGAATGAAGGTTTCAAATTCAACAACCCCAATGAAAAGGCGCGCTGCGGCTGTGGTGAAAGCTTCACCGTTTAATTGTCAGCCCAATGACCAACTTAGCAATCAAGTTAAACGACAGCGATTTTGATATTTTTGGGTTGCCCTGCCAGTTTGCTCTGGACAGCGCAGCCCTTTCTGCTTCTTATCTGCGACTTCAAAGCCAAACCCACCCTGATCGCTTTGCGAATGCCGGCGCTCAGGAAAAAAGGCTGGCAGTGCAGTGGGCCACCCGTGTGAACGAAGCCTACAAACGCCTTCAAAACCCGATGGAACGTGCCATTTACTGGTGCGAACTACACGGCGAAAACCCGCGTGGGCAACAAAGTAACCTGCCACCTGCACTGCTGATGCAGCAAATGGAATGGCGAGAATCACTTGAAGAAATCAAGGGCGTAGAAGCACTTGAAGATTTGCTGAGCGAAGTGGCCGCCGAGAAAAAGCGTTGTTTGACCTTGATCGCACAACAAATTGATACAGAAAAGAACGCGCAGGCAGCCAATGGCACTGCACAGGCTTTGCTGTTCATTAACAAATTCATGATTGAGTTGACCAAGAAATTGGAGCAACTGGAGGATGCCAGCTAATGGCTTTGTTACAAATTGCTGAACCAGGCATGTCGACAGCACCGCATGAGCACAGGCTCGCGGTGGGGATCGACCTGGGCACCACGCATTCACTGGTGGCCAGCGTACGCAGCGGCAGCGCCGAATGTTTGCCCGATTCTTCAGGCCGTGTCATTTTGCCCAGCGTGGTGCGTTACGGCGAAACAGGCGTGAAGAACATGGGTGAAGACGCCTTGGCCTGTGCGGACACAGACCCATTCAATACCGTGTTTTCGGTCAAGCGCCTGATGGGGCGAGGTCACAAGGATGTGCAGGGGTTGAACCTGCCCTACCGTGTGAAAGATTCCGGCGGCATGGTTGAAATTGAAACTGACTATGGCACCAAAAGCCCAGTGGAAGTGTCTGCCGATATTTTGCGTGCATTGCGCAAACGCGCTGAAGCCACTTTGGGTGGCGAGCTGGTCGGTGCGGTAATTACAGTACCCGCGTATTTCGATGATGCACAACGCCAAGCCACCAAAGACGCAGCACAACTGGCTGGCCTGAACGTACTGCGACTGATCAACGAGCCCACCGCAGCTGCTGTGGCGTACGGTCTTGATCAAAATGCGCAGGGCCAGTTTGTGGTGTTCGATTTGGGTGGTGGCACATTCGATGTGTCCATTCTGCGCCTGCAAGCCGGTGTATTTGAAGTGCTGGCCACAGGTGGTGATTCAGCGTTGGGCGGTGACGATTTCGACCGCGCCATGGCCGACCACTTCATTGCCACACATGGCTTTGAAGAACTGAACGCGCAACAGCGATCACGCCTGGTCATGGCTTGCCGCCGCGTGAAAGAACAAATTTCTCACGAGCACACTGCATTTCTCAGCGTGGAATTTAAAAGCGGTGAAACCATTGCAGAAACAGTCACCGCCGAGCAGTTTGAGGCCATTGTAGAGCCGTTGGTGAAACGCACCATTCAAGCCGCCCGCAAAACATTGCGCGACGCTGGCTTGAGTACCGATGAAATTGATGGCGTGGTCATGGTGGGTGGCTCTACCCGCATGCCCGTGATTCGCAAAGCTGTGAAAGCGTTTTTTGGCAAAGACCCGCTGGTGAACTTGAACCCGGATGAAGTGGTAGCGATTGGCGCATCCATTCAAGCCGATACCTTGGCGGGCAACCGAAGCGACGACGAGCTGCTACTGCTTGACGTGATTCCACTGAGCCTGAGCCTTGAGACCATGGGTGGCCTGACTGAGCGAGTCATTAGCCGCAACAGCACCATTCCAGTTGCGCGTGCACAGGAATTCACCACCTTCAAGGACGGGCAAACCGCCATGGCCATTCACGTGGTGCAAGGTGAACGCGAACTGGTTTCAGAAAACCGTTCACTGGCGCGGTTCGAGCTGCGCGGCATTCCACCCATGGTGGCTGGTGCGGCACGCATTCGTGTCACCTTTCAGGTTGATGCCGATGGCTTGCTCGCTGTAAATGCCATGGAAACAGGTTCTGGCGTATCGGCCAATATCACCGCGAAGCCTTCTTACGGGCTGGACGACGATCAAATTGCCGGCATGCTTAAAAACAGTTTTGAGTTTGCAGAAGCTGACATGAACGCACGCCAGTTGCGCGAGCAGCAAGTGGAAGCCATGCGCCTGGTGGAATCGGTTGAAGCGGCCATTGCGAAAGACAGTGAATTGCTCGACACCACCGAACTCAACACGATTGATGCCAGTGTGAATGCATTGCGAGAACTGGCTCAAACCGAGGATTTGCGCGCCATTGAAAAAGGCATCGACGACTTAAGCCATTTGACAGCAGACTTTGCCGCACGCCGAATGGATGCAGGTATTCGCAAAGCGCTGACCGGAAAAACCATCGACACTGTGAGCACCACCCTTGGCGGCGCTGCGAAATAAACGCGACACAACAGAACACGAGAGATTTAGAGATGCCAATTATTAAAATTTTGCCCCATGAAAGCCTTTGCCCTGAAGGCAAAACATTTGAAGTACCCGTGGGTGCCCAATTGTGCGAAGCTATTTTGAACAACGACATTGCACTGGAACACGCTTGCGAAATGAGCTGTGCCTGTACCACTTGCCATGTCGTGATCAAGGAAGGTTTCAACAGCCTGAATGAAAGCGATGATGATGAAGATGACTTGCTGGACATGGCTTGGGGACTGACTCCCCAAAGTCGCTTGTCTTGCCAGGTGAAAGTAGCCGACAAAGACCTGGTGGTGGAATTGCCGAAATACACCATCAACCACGCACGCGAAAATCACTGATCAAGGGGGCCACAACATGAAATGGACTGACACGCTGGATATTGCGCTTGAATTGATTGATGCACACCCCGATGTAGACCCAAAGTACATTCGTTTCACGGATTTGCACAAATGGGTGTGTGCCCTGCCCGGCTTTGAAGATGACCCCAACAAGTCAAATGAAAAAATTCTGGAAGCAATCCAGATGACCTGGATTGAAGAGCAGGATTGATTACAACAAGCTGTTGATGGGTAGCAGGGAATAGAAAAACACCACAGTCCTTCGCCACAGCGTGGCCTTGGGCTCCAGATTGTGAACAATTTCCTTCCCGGCTTGCCGCTCTATCCACACCAAAGCATCGTTCTCATCCAGACGCACTTCATAAGCCATAATTGGCAGCGCCTGAAAGCCCAGTTCAATTTGCATTGCCAGCGCGGGGCTTTGAATCAAAAAGCCCATTTCCGTGTTCAAGTTCACAGACCGTGGATCGAAGTTGAACGAGCCCACAAATACGCGAGAACCATCCACTGCGAAAGTTTTCGTGTGCAGGCTTGAAGCCGAACTGCCGATCATCAGGTTGCGTTTGCCTCGATCAGAATTTTTAGCGCCAGGGGCACTTTTCAATTCGAACAGCTTCACACCAGCTTTCAACAACTCCACTCTGGTTTTTGCATAACCGGAATGCACGGCGGCCACATCGGTGGCCTCCAGCGAGTTCGTCAGTACCTGGACATTTACACCTGCTTTGGCCAAGCGGGAAAAGAATGCAACACCACGTTCAGTCGGCACAAAATACGGCGACACCACACTCAGGCTGAACTTGGGTTCTGCAATGAAATCACGCAACTCCGTCACCAGGTAATTTTCTCGGGTGGCTGTGTTCAACCCTTTGGCCGGGTCGTCACTCACCATGCGCACGGAGGTCCACTGAAGTGGCAAAGTGCCATTCATGAATTGGCGCAAAAAAACTGAATTCTCCACCGGAGTCTGATACTCCATGACACGCTCGGTCTGCTCAAAGTTCAGTGCACTTTGATCAATTTGATCAAGAATGGCTGGCTCGGTGGGCAGCAAAATTTTAGCGGATGGATACGCCGAGTCGCTTCGCCAGTAGGCATCGAAATCCCGAGATACGGCTCGGACCACATGGCCCACGCACAACATGTCCAGATCCATGAACACAGCCGCATCGGTTGCACCAAAGTATTCATCCCCAATGTTGCGCCCACCAGAAATGGTAACTATGTTGTCGACCGTGAACGACTTGTTGTGCATGCGCCGGTTCACGCGAGAAAAGTCGGTGAAGTAGCCCAGCCATTTGGGGTTGCGAATGACAAATGGATTGAACAGGCGAACCTCGATATTGGGGTGACGGTCCAGCCGATTCAATTGATTGTTCAGACCGGCAATGCCGTTGTCATCCAGCAGCAAACGAACCCGCACGCCACGGTCGGCTGCCTTGATCAATTCGTTGAACATAAAGGTACCTGTGGTGTCATTGCGCCACAGGTAAGACTGAATATCAATGGTGCGTTCGGCCGCTCGCAGCAAAATCACCCGACTGGCAAAGGCATCCTTGGGGTCTTGTATGGGGTATATGCCTGCTTTGCCGCGATGCTCGGTTTCCAGTGGGCCCAGTGCCCTGCCCAAACTGGTTTGACGGGCCAGTTGTTCACTCAGCGCGCTGGATTGAATGCGGTCATTGAGGAGCGGTAGTGCGCAGCCTTGCAGCAAACCAAGCAGTAGAAACACTGAGGCCCGAACAAGCAAGCGGCTCATGTCAGTTGGCAGGCAAAGCGTTGATGGAACGAAGTACCGCCCGGGTAATTGCTTCTCGCTTTGGCAAGTCGCCGATGCGATTGGGCGTGTCGATATTCAAGGCGAAAAATACGGGCCCATCTGGCCATTCAACATAGCCAACCCACCAGCCAAAGCGACCTTCCCAGCCCGTTTTGCCGCGAAGTATCCAGTCTTTTCCCGCCTCGACAATGATGATGTCTTTCACAAGTCGCTGGTGCTCTAGCTTGAAAGGCAAACTGTTCGTGTAAAGCTTTTGTAAAAACTGGATTTGCTCGAAGGCATTGATTCGAATATTTCCGTCGAGCCAATAACCGTCTTTTCCGCCACTGGGGTCGGCATTGCCATAGCCCGCCTTTTCCAGATAGGTGCGGGCGGCCTTCTCGCCAATTTGTTGGCCAATCCACTGATACACCCACACCACAGAGCCCCGCATGGAAGAGCGAAGGTTGTGATCTGAATTCCAGACATCGAAGTCACGTTTCTTCCCGTCCCATTTGAACACCTGAAACTCGTCTTTCACAACCCCGTGTTCAAGTGCAAACAGGGCATGGGGAATCTTGTAAGTGGAGGCAGGCCGATAGGGAGTGCTGGCACGTTTTGGATTGTGAACCTGAACCATTGCACCGGGAGTGCGTTGGTCCAACACCACTAGGGTGCCCTCGGCATTGTGCTGCTCAAAGAAGGTTTTCCATTCAGGGCGTTCCACTACCTCAAGCGGAGTGGCGCTGTGAACAGTGCTTACAACAAAAGAGAATGCAAGAACTACCGCATTGAACAGGCGCATCAACTCCCCCTTTTTTTCTTATCGAACAGCGGAGTCCTTTCCGATAATTTTATTGATCTCTGCGCTACTTAACGTTGAAGAGTCACATTTCGCATACCCGGTTCGCTCGGTCACCAGATAACGCACACCACTGCTGTTTTGCAAGCCTGTGTCTTTTTCGCCTTCCTGAATACTCAGTTCGTCGTAGGCTGCAGACAAACACGCCCGTTCTGCCCCGTTTCGCCAAGTGGTTCTGGCGGCATCAATATTGGTCCAGGGTGCATGGTTTGAACGCGCATAAATATAAAACAAATCCGGTCCAACTTCTTCCTGTTTGTAACCACCACCCAGCATGTTGTTGCCTTTGGACAAATCATGGGTGGAAGCACAACCCGCCAGGCAGGCCAACGCCACCGCAAACACAAGCTTTTGCAAAATAGAACTCCACAACAAATCAAAGAAAGGGCACATTGTGCCCCAGCCTGCTGACCTTAAATGGCCTTGCCATCGAAATCACTGGCGCTGTGCCGCTCTAGCACCTGCTCATTGCTTTCGCCCCAGGCGCGATTCACCATGCGCCCGCGAATTACAGCAGGCCGTTTGGCAATTTGCTCGGTCCAACGTAACACATTGGTGTAAGTGTGGGCTTCCAGAAACTCTGCGGCGTCATACACTTTGTTGGTGACCAAAGCACCATACCACGGCCAAATCGCCATGTCCGCAATGGTGTATTCGCTGCCTGAAATGTATTCCTGATCGGCCAATTGGCGATCCAGCACATCAAGCTGACGTTTTACTTCCATCGCGTAGCGATTAATCGGGTATTCATATTTTTCAGGCGCATAGGCATAAAAATGCCCAAAACCGCCACCCAACATAGGCGCGCTGCCCATTTGCCAGAACAACCACGACAAGGTTTCTGTTCGCTTTGCAGGGTCAGTGGGCAAGAATGCCTTGAACTTCTCAGCGAGATACAGCAGGATCGAACCCGATTCAAACACGCGTGTGGGTGGGTTGGTGCTGCGGTCAAGCAGGGCTGGAATTTTGCTGTTGGGGTTCACTTCAACAAATCCGCTGCTGAACTGGTCGCCGTTGGAAATATTGATCAACCAGGCATCGTATTCCGCACCGGAATGCCCCAAGGCAAGCAATTCTTCCAGCATTACAGTCACTTTTACGCCATTGGGCGTGGCCAGGGAATACAACTGCAAGGGCTGCTCGCCCACGGGCAAATCTTTCTCATGGGTGGCGCCAGCAATGGGGCGATTGATGTTGGCAAATTTGCCACCGCTTTCTTTGTCCCACACCCAGACATTGGGTGGCGTGTATTTGGAATCACTCATTATTCTGACCTCGCTTTGCTAAATGCTCAAAAAATATCAAGGTTTAGGATACCTTCAGGGAACCATGTTTTGATGAATCCAGTGTCCGGTTTCGTCAAGATCACAGCGAAATCGCACATGGCCCTCCCGCTTCAATTCCAATAATTCGACATTCAAAACTTTCACGTTCAACACCACAAAATTCATGCGGGCCGTGTCGAAATCGTAAGTCAAGCTGTCACCAACAAGCGCATCTCCGGGAGCGCTCAGGGTGGCGTAGTCTTTTCTGGCGTATTCGGGGATTCGATCCCAAAAACCATTCACAATCAATTCACTGGTCTCAGGCTTTGCAATGCCACATACTCTGAGTTGGGTGTTGCTGCGCGGGTTCCAGAACAACAAAGCGACACGCGAGTCGTGGGCCAGGTCAGCCATTTTCTGGCTTCGACGATCGGTGTAAAACACCAGCGCGTGTTCAGCCATATTCACGGCTCGCAAAACAACAGAGCGCGCCTGTGGTCCTTTTGCACCCGCAGTACTGAATGCGACTACACGCCATGGGTGCTTTTTGTCCACTGTGGCCCGCACCAAGGTTTTCCAGATTTCTTCGGCATGGTTCATGCTTCTCTCCACGCCGAAAACGGGTTTTGTTTGTTCGGCTTCATTTTTGGGATTACAAAGTGTCAATTCACGTTGCTCTGCGCCATATTACACGGTACCGATACGACCGCTTGATCAACCTGGGCCCTCAAGTGGTGCGTTTGCGCCCTGCTCCGCATTGCCGTACACGTATTTTGAGCTACAGCATGAAAGTGCTGCCGCAAACTCATTTCATCAACTGGCAACAAGACCCGCAAAGCAACTATTTGGGGCGTTTGATATTCCCTGAGCGCACCGGGATGATGGAAATTGCAGTTGATTTGGTGGCTGAAATGTCGGTGCTGAATCCCTTCGATTTTTTCCTGGAGGAAGCCGCCGAGTACTTTCCGTTTAAATACGATGCGTCGCTGGATCAGGAATTGGCGCCCTACCTGGTGCCCTGCCACACAGGCAAGGCGTTCAATGCCTACATGGCCGAGCTGAATTTGAGCCGTGTAAAAACCATTGATTTCCTGGTGGCCTTGAATCAAGACCTTGCGGGGCGGATCAAATACTTGATCCGGATGGAACCCGGTGTGCAAACACCCGATGAAACCTTGAACAGTGGCTCTGGTTCCTGCCGCGACACCGCTTGGCTGATGGTGCAAATATTTCGGCGTCTTGGCATGGCAGCGCGGTTTGCCTCTGGCTACCTGATTCAATTGACCAGCGATGTCAAAGCAATCGACGGCCCCGATGGCCCGGAAAAAGATTTCACTGATCTGCATGCGTGGTGTGAAGTGTATTTGCCCGGGGCTGGCTGGATCGGGTTGGACCCCACGTCGGGTTTGCTGGCGGGTGAGGGTCATATCCCCTTGGCCTGCACGCCCGAACCCGGAAGCGCCGCACCCATTACCGGCACGCTGGATGAATGTGAAGTTGAATTTGAACATGAAATGAGTGTGCAGCGTATTTACGAATCGCCGCGCACCAGCAAGCCCTACACCGAGGCGCAGTGGAAAGGTATCGAAGCACTGGGCTTTGAAGTGGACAAGGCACTGGACGCGCTGGATGTGCGCCTGACCATGGGCGGCGAACCCACTTTTGTGGCCAACACCGACCGCGGCGCAGCGGAGTGGAATGTGGATGCACTGGGCCCCACCAAGCGCGACTACGGCATCAAGGTGCTGAACAAGCTGGCCAAATACTACGGCAAAGGCGGTTTTTATCATTTTGGGCAAGGCAAATGGTACCCGGGCGAACAATTGCCCCGCTGGGCCTTGTCGATGTATTGGCTGAAAAGCGGTGAGGCAATCTGGAAAAATCCGAAACTGCTTAGCCATGAGCAAGTTGACGGCAAGGCGACCAACGCCACCGCCAAACAATTCATGGAGGAGCTTTGCAGCCGTTTGGGGCTGCACCCGCGCTATGTCATGCCCGGTTTCGAAGACGCCTGGTACTACATGTGGCGCGAACGCAAATTGCCAGTGAATGTGGACCCCTTCGATTCGCGGCTTGACGACCCGCTTGAACGAAAGCGCTTGAACAAGGTATTCACCCAAGGCCTGACTGAGGAAGTGGGATACTGCCTGCCCATTCAATCGGCCAAAGGGCAATGGCGAACAGGGCGATGGTTTCTGCGCGATGAACGCCTGTATCTGGTTCCTGGCGATTCGCCAATGGGTTATCGCCTGCCACTTGATTCACAACCCTGGGTGGCCAAGAAAGATTTTCCGTACACCATTCCTGCCGATCCGTTTGCGCCAGCAGCACCTTCCCGAATGGCGCTGCAAAAGCCAGGTGCAAAAACCGGCGCGGCGGATGACACCGAGCCTGTGTTGAAAGAATCGGCAACCCACGTGGTACGCACTGCCATGTGTGTACAGGTGCGAAATGGACACCTGTATGTATTCATGCCCCCACTGGAAGTACTGGACGACTACCTGGAGCTGGTGGCCCGAATAGAAGACACTGCAGAGGCGATGAACCAGCCTGTGGTGCTTGAAGGGTACCCGCCCCCGCGTGACAAACGCCTGACCATGCTGCAGGTGACACCCGACCCGGGCGTATTGGAAGTGAACGTGCAACCCAGCAAAACATGGGCTGAATTGCTGCACCTGACCAATAATTTGTACGAGGACGCACGGTTGATCGGACTTTCAACCGAGAAATTCATGCTCGATGGCCGGCACAGCGGCACGGGTGGCGGCAATCACTTTGTGATGGGCGGCGAAACACCCGAGAACAGCCCTTTCCTGCGCCGCCCCGACTTGCTGGGCAGCCTGCTGCGTTACTGGCACAACCACCCAGGTCTGTCATACCTGTTTTCGGGTCTGTTCATTGGCCCCACCAGCCAGGCACCGCGAGTGGATGAGGCGCGCAGCGATCAGGTGCATGAGCTGGAACTTGCGCTCACCGAACTGGGCCGGCAAATGCAAAAACACGCGGGTAAGCCACCGCCGTGGATTATCGATCGCTTGTTGCGCAACATTCTGATTGATTCAACGGGCAACACCCACCGCAGCGAATTTTGTATCGACAAGCTGTACAGCCCTGACACCTCAACAGGTCGACTGGGGCTGCTCGAGTTGCGTGCCTTCGAGATGCCACCCAATGCGCAAATGAGCCTTGCTCAACAACTGCTGCTGCGCGCCCTGATTGCCAAATTCTGGAAAACCCCCTACACCGGCCGTTTGGTGAAATGGGGCACGCGCTTGCACGATCAATTCATGCTGTCGACATTTGTAAAAAATGACATGGCCGATGTGGTGGCTGATTTGCAGGCCGCGGGCTTTCCGTTTCAACTGGATTGGTTTGCACCGCACTTTGCATTTCGTTTTCCAAAAATGGGCGACTTTTCCAGCCGGGGTGTGGAGGTGGAAATTTTCAGTGCACTGGAACCCTGGCATGTCTTGGGCGAAGAAGGTGCACCGGGTGGGACGGTGCGATATGTAGATTCCTCACTTGAACGCGTTGAAGTAAAAGTGAAAAACTTTGTGGACGAGCGCTACACACTGACTTGCAATGGCGTGCAAGTGCCCCTGCACCGCAGCGGCACTGAAGGCGAATATGTAGCTGGTGTGCGTTACCGGGCCTGGCAACCACCCAATGCCTTGCACCCCACCATTGATGTACACACGCCCTTGGTGTTTGAACTGATCGACACCTGGAACGGCCGCAGCCTGGGTGGCTGCCAGTATCACGTGGCACACCCTGGCGGGCGCAACTACGATATTTTCCCGGTGAATGCCTTTGAAGCGGAAAGTCGCAGGTTGACGCGCTTTTTCCGCATGGGCCACACCCAAGGAAAGGTTAGTGTAAAAAGCCCAAGTGGAAGACCGGAGTTCCCCATCACACTGGACCTAAGATGGTGTTAGGCATTTACAATAGGGCACCGAACTTTAGGCAATGACCGCTTTGAGCGCGAACCCGAACACCACCCTTGCAAATGTTGAGGTGCCCTGGCAACAGAGCATCCTACAAGGCACCAGTGCGTACTACAGCGAGCTGGCGGCCAAGGGCGTTCTTCGACCCGTCTGGGCTGACTTTGTCAACCGATTACCCACCACGGGGCTTAGCGATCACCTGGACAGCAAACTGAATGCGCTGGCCAAGCAAATTCGCGACAACGGCATTACCTACAATGTATACGCAGACCATGCACAAGGCACGTCACGCCCATGGTCTCTCGATTTGCTGCCCTTCATCATCGACCAAGCCGATTGGGCTGTACTTCAAGCCGGCATTGCCCAGCGCGCGCGCCTGCTAAATGCCATGATGGCCGATGTGTACGGCAAGCGCGAACTGCTCTCCAAAAGCCTTCTACCCGCCGATTTGGTGTACGGGCATTCTGGCTACTTGCCACAAATGCAAGGCACCGAACCTCAAAACGGGGTGTGGCTGCACATGGTGGCATTTGATTTGGGCCGCAGTCCCGATGGCAAATGGTGGGTGATCACCCACCGCATGCAGGCACCTTCCGGTCTGGGTTATGCCCTTGAAAACCGCTTGAGCATTTCGCGCAGTTTCACGCGTGGTTTCCGCGAAATGCACATTCAGCATTTGGCGGGGTTTTACCGCGACTACATCGACGGCATACGCAGACTTTCACCCAAAGGTGACAATGCACGCATTGCCCTGATGACCCCGGGCCCCTACAACGAAACCTATTTTGAACACACCTACCTGGCGCGCTACCTGGGCATATCGTTGGTTGAAGGCAGTGACCTGACCGTACGCAACAACCATGTATTCCTGAAAACGGTAAACGGGCTTGAACCCATCGATGGCCTGATTCGCCGTACCGACGACCAGTGGCTGGACCCACTTGAGCTGCGCGAAGACTCGCAACTGGGTGTTCCCGGCTTGCTGCAGGCCATTCGCACTGGCGGCGTAGTCATGGCCAACATGCCGGGCTCCGGCTGGTTGGAAAGCCCTGCCATTCATGGCTTCATGCCGGGTCTTGGGCAACATTACCTTCAGGAAGATTTGCTGCTGCCCAGCGTACCGAGTTGGTGGTGTGGGGAATCACCCGCCTGGGCGCAAGCCAGCGAAAGGCTGAACAACCTGGTGATTAAATCCACAGGGCCAAACCGGCGCGGGCGAACCATGGATTCGATCATGGGCTCCGAGCTCGATGAAATCGAGAAACGCGCATGGTTGTCGAAGATCAGCCAACGGCCTTCGCAGTACACCTTGCAGGAATTAATACCGCTCTCGCGCGTGCCCATTTGGACCGGCGCAGGTGGCATTGAAGAACGCGCCATGATGCTGCGACTATTCGCAGTGACCGACGGGCAAGGCAACTACACGGTCATGCCCGGCGGACTAACCCGCGTGGCAGGCGACCAAAATGGCATTGTGAGCATGCAAAAAGGTGGCACCAGCCTGGACACCTGGGTGCGCAGTGGCGAACCCGTAGAACGCACCACCAACCTGAAAGAAAAGCTACAAGCCAAAGATTTGCAAGCGTTGCGTAGACCTGTTTCCAGCCGAGCCGCTGAACACCTGTTCTGGTTGGGGCGTTACACCGAGCGCGCCAGTTTTTCCCTTCGCTTGTTGATGCGCGCCCAATTGCTGCTGAACGAGGAAGAATACCTGGACCCCACCACGCTCGGCCTGTTGCATGAATTGTGCGGCAAACAGGGCTTAAGCACAGAGCTGGACCCGGCCGAACCATTGACTCAAGATGAACTGGAAACCAATATTCTTGAAAGGCTGTGGTACAAAACCGGCGTGGATGCACCTGCCGCGGTGGGTTTGGCAGGTCAACTGAATGGACTGGCCAACGTGGCGGGTCAACTGCGCGAGCGCTTAAGCAGTGGCCACTGGCGCCTGTTGAACGATTGCGCCAAAGTGCTGACCGAACCCGAATGGGTTCGTTTCCAGCGCACCTTGCCCACTTCATCACTTGAACAGGTACAGTTGTATTTGTTGGCCATGCACGGTGAACAAAGCGACCACATGACCCGCGACAATGGCTGGCGCTTTTTACAGCTAGGGCGTCAGCTTGAACGTCTGTGCGGCGCATGCGACTGCTTGTTGTCAATGACGAGCATGCCCGGGCGTGCCGGTGAACATGGTTTGGCCCTGGCCATTGCGCTGGCCGACAGCACGATTACTTACAGGTCGCGCTACCAGCACCGTTTTGAATGGTTGCCC
The DNA here is from genome assembly GCF_043511195.1 of Limnobacter sp. Classification (NCBI taxonomy): domain Bacteria; kingdom Pseudomonadati; phylum Pseudomonadota; class Betaproteobacteria; order Burkholderiales; family Burkholderiaceae; genus Limnobacter; species Limnobacter sp. Next base: position 2,767,237 of record NZ_CP121330.1, read on the forward strand.
ACACTCGACCTGCTGATTTTTGACGAAGACGCGCCCTATGCCATTCGCCGAATTCTGTATAAGCTGGACATTGTGATCGACCGTTTGCCTGGCGATACCAGTCAAATACGCCAATTGTTCGACAGCGTGTACCGCAATGGCGACATGCCCAAGGGACTTAGCCTTGAGGGGTTGCAACCACCCTTCCCGGCCGAAACAGGGCGTCAGTTGCGTGTTTGGTTGCAAGAATTACTCGATACTGCCCACAAGGTTTCCGACCTGGTCGGTGCTCAATATTTCAGACTGGCTGAATTGCCCGATCAAGTCATTCAGGGAAGATAAATCAATGACCTTCTCCGAAAGAAGAAAGGTGACCCATGTCACCGACTACGACTATCACCAACCCGCAGAGTGCGCTCAGCAAATTTGTATCCTCCAACCGCAGGAAGGAGTAGGCATGCAAGCAGGCCCCCTGCGCAAGGGGCAAAAGCTGATTTCGCACAGTTTGAAAATTCGGCCAAACCCTTCAAGCGTGCAAAGCAACACCGATGCATTCGGCAATGTGGTTCATCACTTTGAGATGAATTACCCACATGACAATCTGGAAGTGCTCAGTGAAAGTGAAGTCGAGGTGAGCAGCTTTTTGCACACAGGTCCAATCGATGATTTGATCAGCCCAAGCTTGAATGATTTGGTAGACCAGTTGCGCTATCAGGCCGGTCAGGCGATTTCAAGCGATTATCAGTTCAGGTTTGAATCCAAGCATGTGCCGCTGCTCGACTCGCTTCGCGATTACGGCAGTCTTGATTTCTGGCCAGGCCGTCAAATTGTGCATGCAGGGCAAGCGCTCATGCAGCGTATTTTTCGTGAGTTCAGCTATCAAAGTGGATCAACCACCATTCACACCACCGTTGAAGAAGTGATGCAAAGCCGCGAAGGTGTTTGCCAGGACTTTGCGCACGTGATGTTGGGCGTACTCCGTTCACTTGGACTTTCAGCGCGCTATGTGAGTGGTTATATGCTGACTGAACCACCGCCCGGGCAGCCCAAGCTGCTGGGCGCCGATGCCAGCCATGCTTGGGCATCGCTTTGGTGCGGGCCTGATGTGGGCTGGGTCGACTTCGACCCGACCAACAACCAGTTACCGGACACGCGCTACGTGACTGTGGCGATTGGGCGTGACTATGCTGATGTGCCACCGATGCGCGGGGTTGTGCATGGGGGTGGAGAGCATACGCTGAAGGTGGCTGTAACGGTGTTCTGAGTTGCGCGTCGTTCAGCCAGTTGCTTGTTGGCCTCCGTGCACGTTGGATTATTCACCAGTTCGTTTGCTGCCTCCACGCTTGTCGCGTATCCTCCAGCTGCTTTCTTGATGGCCTCCGCTCATGTCGCTTCATCCCGCCTTGGCGGACTTTATTCCCTTCTTGATTGTTGGCTCGGTTCATGCGAAACGCAAAAGCGTGTTCGCATCGCTTCCTATCGGAAGCGCCCCTCGCTGTGCATCAAGCGGGCAGCCCACCTGAACTCGGCGAGATGAATGCAACAAAGCGCGGAGGCCTAAAAATGCCTGTGACAATCCTTTCAAGACGGAATATCCTTGGATGACTGCTTGAACACCTTCGACTGTCCAGACCTATTGACTTCGAAGCCGTATTCACCTTCCCTCATATTGATTCGATACGAAAAGCGGCCGCTCACTCCAGCATCGTTTGTACTCAGTTCATAGAAACACTCATCCGCTTGGGCACAACCTTCCTGAAACAGAAAACGACTGGTCTTCTCGTCAATCCAATCGGATCTGATTTCCCGATCAGCCGTCTTGATCAAGATTGGTCGCTGATCAGTGTCGCAAAAATTCTCGACGATCAACACTTCATGAGATTTGAATATCAACTCGCATGCAGTTTCCGAATGCATAAACAGTTGAGTCGATAGTCGCTGATCAGACGCGGAACATGCAGAAATAATCGGAAGGGAAGCAAGTATTACAACAAAGGCAGAGCAAAGCATAGTGAGCCGAGCAATATTTTGGATGCTCAGTGTAATAGTGCGCTCACAGAACGCAAATTAAATGTTCTGTTGTGCATCACCGGCGCTCAAGTTCACCTCATGTGTTGCACCGTTCCGCCGATTTCAGGTGGGCTGCCCGTTTGATGCGCAGCGAGGGGCGATTGCGCAAGCAATCGATGCGAACACGCTTTTGCGTTTCGCATGAACCGAGCCAGCAATCAAGAAGGGATTAAAGCCCGCCAAGGCGGGATGGTGCGACACATGAGGTGAGCATTGCACTTGCGGTGAACACAAACCGCGCAGGAGACTGAATCACTCCCGCGCGGTGCAAATTTGACTTAGTCCTCGCGCCGTAAGTGCGGAAACAAAATCACGTCCCGAATATTCGGGCTGTCAGTGATCAGCATCGTCAAACGGTCAATACCGATGCCACAACCACCAGTGGGTGGCATGCCGTATTCAAGCGCACGAATAAAGTCAGCGTCGTAGAACATGGCTTCATCATCGCCTGCCTCTTTCGCCTCAACCTGCTTTTTGAATCGATCCGCCTGGTCTTCCGGGTCGTTCAATTCAGAGAACCCGTTGGCAATTTCACGACCAGTAATGAACAACTCAAAGCGCTCGGTAATTTGTGAATTCGCATCGGATGCTCGCGCCAAAGGCGACACCTCAACCGGGTAGTCCACAATGAATGTGGGTTCCCACAACAGGCTTTCAGATGTTTCTTCAAACAAAGCCAACTGCAAAGCACCGATGCCTGCGTTTTTCAATGCAGGCTCTTTGTCCACATGCACACCCTTCTTGGCCAAGGCCTGCTTCAGGTAGTCGATATTCTGCAAATCTTCCGTGCCGTATTCGGGGAAATACTTTTGAATCGCCTCAACAATCGTTAAGCGTGCAAACGGCTTGGACAAATCAAGCTCACGACCCTGGTAAGTCAAGCTTGCACTGCCGGTTGCTGTAGTGGCCACGTGTTGAATCACCTGCTCGGTGAAGTCCATCAGGTCGCGGTAATTCCAGTACGCCGCATAGAATTCCATCATGGTGAATTCAGGGTTGTGGCGCGGGCTGACCCCTTCATTGCGGAAGTTGCGGTTGATCTCGAACACCCGCTCGAAGCCACCCACAATCAGGCGTTTCAAATACAGTTCAGGCGCAATGCGCAGGTACATTTCCATGTCCAGTGCATTGTGGTGTGTGACGAATGGTTTGGCCGAGGCACCGCCAGGAATCACATGCAACATCGGCGTTTCCACTTCCAGAAACCCGTGATTGGTCATGAAATTTCGAATCGAGGACATGCCTTTGGAACGAGTCACAAAGGTGTCGCGTGTTTGCTCGGAAACGATCAAATCCACGTAACGCTGACGGTATTTGATTTCCTGATCAGCCAAGCCATGAAATTTGTCGGGCAGCGGGCGCAGGCTTTTTGCCAACAAATGAATTTCCGTGCAGTGCACGCTCAATTCACCTTTGTTGGTTTTGAACAGCTTGCCTTTGGCCGCAACGATATCGCCCAAATCCCAGTGCTTGAATTCGCCGTGAACGTCTTCGCCCACGCCTTCATTGTTGATGTAAAACTGAATGCGACCAGTGCCGTCTTGCACGGTTGCAAAACTGGCCTTGCCCATCACACGTTTCAACATCATGCGGCCAGAAACTGACACCTCAATGCCTTGCGGATCGAGTGTTTCTTTGTCCAGCAAACCGTAATGTGCATGCAAATCGGCAGCGCGGTGTTCAGGCTTGAAGCTGTTGGGGAAAGGCTGACCTTTCTCGCGCAATTTGCTCAGCTTGCCACGTCGCTCGGCAATAATCTGGTTCTCGTCGACTGGCATTTCGTCGCCAGCGGCTTGTGTTTTGTCGTTCATGGTTTAGATACCTTGCTTCAAGCTGGCTTCAATGAATGGGTCGAGATCGCCATCGAGTACGCGCTGTGTGTTGGAAATTTCAACACCAGTGCGCAGGTCTTTGATACGGCTGTTGTCCAGCACATAACTGCGAATTTGGTGGCCCCAGCCCACATCGGTTTTGGTGTCTTCCAAAGCCTGTTGCTCGGCCATGCGCTTGCGCATTTCGAACTCATACAGTTTGGCTTTCAACATGCCCCAGGCTTCATCGCGGTTGCGGTGCTGCGAACGGTCGTTTTGACACTGCACCACAATGCCTGTGGGTATGTGGGTTAGGCGAACAGCCGAGTCGGTTTTGTTGATGTGCTGACCACCCGCACCACTGGCACGGTAGGTGTCGGTTCGCACATCGGCGGGGTTAATGTCGATCTCGAATGAGTCATCCACTTCAGGGTACACAAACAGGGAAGCAAATGAGGTGTGTCGCCCACCCGAGGAATCGAAAGGCGATTTGCGAACCAAACGGTGTACGCCGGTTTCGGTGCGCAGATAACCAAACGCATACTCACCTTCCACCTTGATGGTGGCCGATTTAACGCCGGCCACTTCACCGTCAGACTGTTCCATCACCTCGACCTTGAAGCCCTTGCGTTCGCAATAGCGCAGGTATTGGCGCAACAAAATGCTGGCCCAGTCTTGGGCTTCGGTGCCACCGGCACCTGCAGTAATGTCGATGAAGCAGTTGGCCGGGTCGGCCGGGTTGCTAAACATGCGGCGGAATTCGAGGTCAGCAATGATTTTTTCGTATTCGGCGACATCGCCTTCAATGGCTTCCAGCGCATCGAAGTCGCCCTCGGCCTGGGCCATTTCGACCAGTTCCTGTGCGTCGCTAATATTGGATTGCACGGTGTTCATGGTCACCACGACGCCATCGAGCATCTTTTTCTCTTTGCCCAGCTCCTGTGCATGTTTGGGATCATTCCAAACATTGGGGTCTTCCAGTTCGGCGTCAACTACTGTGAGTCGCTCGGCCTTGCGGTCGACGTCAAAGATACCTCCGCAACTGGCCAGCACGGTCGGCTTGGTCAGTCAGGGCGTTGATGATGGCATTCAGGCGTTCGGCTTCCATGTTTCTCTAATGTATTCAATGTGCGTAACCCGATATTGTAACGCAAGCCGCCTTACAACACATGCTCCACAATGATTTGCACCGCATCGCCGCCGGTGAAAGTGTCCCGTTCAAACCGGTAAGCCAGTTTCACTTTGGCCGGCAGTGCCTCTACTGCTCGCCAACGCAAGGCCACGAAGGTTTTCCCATCGCGGCGCAAGGTGAACTTGCTGTGTGCGTTTTTCAGCAAACGGTGCTCCAGCACCTCAAATTCATCACAAAACAGAGGAGCCGGGAAGCCCTGCCCCCACACCTGTGTATCCAGCAAATCCACAGCGCTGGCTGCAATGTAGTCGGCGGGAATGGAACCATCGGTTTCGACCACCTGTGTTAGCGCACTGGGGTCGCTTAAATCAAGAATGGCTTTGGCAAATTCAATTTTGAATTGCTCAATGGCGCCCTCGGCAATGGTTAAGCCAGCCGCCATGGCGTGCCCGCCGAACTTGGGCATGCTGCCTTCGGGCAGGCGTTTGCACACCAAATCAAGCACATCGCGCAAATGCACGCCCTGCACGGAACGGCCACTGCCTTTCCAGAAGCCGTCGTCGCCAGGGGCCAAGGCAATGGTGGGGCGATACAGGCGTTCTTTGATGCGAGAGGCTAAAATGCCAATGACACCTTGATGCCAAGTGCCGTGCGCCACCACAATGCCCGCAGCAGGTTCGTCCTGGCTGATGAATTTTTCAATGTCTTCCAGCGCGTCGCGTTTCATGTCGGCTTCTATGCGCTTGCGTTCTTCGTTCATTTTGCCAAGCTGGGCGGCCAGCGCACTGGCCTCAGCAGCGTCGTCGGCCAACAAAGTGCGAATGCCGATCGCCATGTCGGCGAGGCGACCTGCTGCGTTCAGTCGTGGCCCAAGGGCAAAACCCATGTCGGCGGCTGTGGCCTTGCGGGGATCACGGCTGGCCTCATGAAACAAGGCCAGCATGCCCGGTTGGGCGCGGCCTGCGCGTATGCGCTGTAAACCGTGCGCCACCAGGCGGCGGTTGTTCGCATCCAGCTTCACCACATCGGCCACGGTACCAAGCGCAACAAGGTCAAGCAGCGCATCAATGCGGGGTTGGCTGGCGGCATCGAACACGCCGCGTTCGCGCAACACGGCACGGGTGGCCAGCAACACATAAAACATCACGCCCACCCCGGCAATCGATTTGCTGGGAAATTCACAACCTGGCTGGTTGGGGTTCACAATGGCCAAGGCTTGCGGCAGTTGCTCGCCGGGCAAGTGGTGGTCGGTCACAATCACGCCAATACCCAGCTCATTGGCCTCATTCACGCCTTCAACACTGGCAATGCCGTTGTCCACGGTCACCAGCAAATCAGGTTCAAACTGCTGCGCCGCCAGCTGAACAATTTCAGGGCTTAGGCCGTAACCATATTCAAAGCGGTTGGGCACCAAAAAATCAATGTGGTACTTGGCGGCTTCTTCATCGGCGCCCAGGCTTTGCAGCAGCATGCGCAAGCCGCGCACGCCCACCGCTGTCGCAGTTGCGCCATCGCAATCGTAATCACCCACAATCACGATGCGCGCACCGGCTTCCAGTGCATCTGCCAAAATTTCTGCGGCTTGATCAATTCCTTTGAGTTGAGCAGGTGGAATCAAATCAGCCAGTTTGGTTTCTGCTTCAGCTTGGGTATCGACTCCACGCGTGGCCATTAAACGGGCCAACAAAGGGTGCATGCCTTGGCTGCGAAGTACAGCCTCAACTTGCGGACGTGGCGTTCGAACCCGGTGCTGAACCGCATTGTTCAAAGTGTTCATGACCGCCCCTCCCATTCAGCCTGAATGCTGTCCTGGTCGCGCTGGCCTTGTTGCCATGCGGCTTGCAGGTCTTCCTCGGAAGGACCTTCCTGCACTTCGGGTTCACCCAGCACGGCCCAGTTGGGTGTGTTCTGCCAAAATTTAAAGCGGTTCATCCAGTTACTTTTTAAAGTTTTCCATCCATTGTTGCCCAACAGCACCCAGTTAAAGGCCAAGCCCGCCAGGCGCATGGGTTGCAGCACTTCGCTTTCCAGCAGTTTGAACACAGCAATATTGCCACCCCAACCTTGAAAGTTTACGCAATACACATGATCGGGTTTTGGCCCGGAATGGGCGCCCTGTTTTAATACGGGACCCAGCAATTGGGTCCAGAACACAAAGCGGTTTAGGGCTTCATCTGCACCATCGGTCATTTTTACGGCATCAAACACGCCATCCTCTGACACCGATTTCACACGCGGCAAAGGCACTTCCGTTTGCCAAGCCTCACCACCGCCCCAAAACCACAACGCATTCAAAGGCTTTAAGCCTTTGGCCTCGCGGGCCTTGTTGAATTCAGCGTTGTGCAATTCCACCTGCATATTCAGCCACATGCGCCGCCAGTCGCTGCATTCGTGGGTCATGGGCAGGTAATCGGTCAATCGAATGCCTTGCACCGACCAAGGCGAAGCCTGCTCCATAGGCACAGGCACAGGGTTGCTCAACAGGCTGTGCAAACCAGCGGGCGTGTTCAAGGCCCAGCCATGTTTTTCCAGCAGAGGTTTCACCACGCTCCAGAAGGCGTCCAGGTCAGCTTGGCCAACCTGCAACACCTCGGGTGGCGTAAAGCGCACGCCATCGCGTTCAATTTCCAGACAACCCACTGTGCCCCAAAACCGGGTGAAAGGCGTTAGAGGTGCTGTGTTGTCGCCTGCCTCCGGGTTTTGGATCATGGCCCAAGCCGGGTACTGGTCGAACTTTGCCCGGGCTTGTGAATCCAAGTATCGCAACAGCCAGGCTTCGATACGGTCAAGCCCATCCGCATTTTGGTATTCTGGCGCAGCGTTTCTGGCCATGGTTTGCAGCAAACCGGCTGGCAAGCCCGCAAAAGACTGGGCCTGCGAATTGGCAGACAGGCGTTCAAGTGCCATTTCAGGCACAAGAATGTTGGGAACGAACACCCACAAAGGCGCATTGCTTGGTTTGGACACGGTTTTATTCACACTACAATGAGAGCGCTTTGAAACTTCAGAAGCGCATTTGAACAATTCGGGACAATTTGTGATTAGTTTACCCTTTGATGTTGAAATTGCACTGCGTTATGTGCGCGGTGGCGGCCACAGAAGCCGCGACAAATTCATTTCCTTCATTTCCGGATTGTCCATGGCCGGTATTGGGCTTGGCGTTGCCGCCCTGATCGTGGTGTTGTCGGTGATGAACGGTTTTCAGAAAGAAGTTCGAGATCGCATGCTGTCGGTGATTGCACACATCGAGGTACTGGCCCCGCAGGAAGGGTTCGACAACCCCGAGGCGCTGGTGGGTGCGATCAAAAGCGCCAACCCCAAAGTAATTGGTGCTGCGCCTTATGTGGCCGGTGAAAGCATGCTGGCCCATGGCGATTTATTGCGCCCCGCCATTGTTCGCGGCATTGACCCCGCGCAAGAACAGCAAGTGTCGGATTTCAAGGAAGTGATTTCCGGCAGCCTCAGCAACCTGCAAGCTGGCGAATTCCGCGTTGTTTTGGGCATTGAGTTGGCCAAGCAGATTGGTGTCAGCGTGGGCGACCGAATTACGCTGATTGCGCCTTCGGGCCAAATGACCCCCGCTGGCATGATCCCCCGCCTGAAGGCATTCGAAATTACTGCCTTGGTAAGCACTGGCCACTATGAATACGACAGTGGCCTGGTGCTGATGAATATCGACGACGCAGCGCGTTTTTATCGCAGCCTTGGCCCCACAGGCATTCGCGTGAAGCTCAACGACATGGACGCCGCCCCCTTTGTGGCCCGCGACATTGAAAACCAATTGCCACCTAGCGTGTGGGTTCGCGATTGGTCGGTACAAAACCGCACCTGGTTTGCTGCGGTTCAAACCGAGAAACGCATGATGTTCATTATCCTGACCCTGATTATCGCCGTGGCCGCATTCAACCTGGTTTCGATGCTGGTAATGACCGTGAAAGACAAACGCGGCGAAATCGCGATTTTGCGCACCTTGGGAGCAAGCCCATTTGCGATTCAAAGAATTTTCATGTTGCAAGGCGCATTGGTGGGCTGGATAGGCACATTTCTGGGTGTAACAGCGGGTTGGTTGTTGGCCATCAATTTGGGCACCATTGTGCCGGCCATCGAGCGCGCACTCAGCGTTGAATTTTTGCCAAAATCAATTTACTTCATCAGCCAGTTGCCCTCCGACCCACGCGCAAGCGATGTGGTCACTATCGTAACCGTGGCCTTGGTGCTCAGCGTGCTCAGCACCATTTACCCAAGCTGGCGCGCATCGCGTGCCGAACCTGCGGAGGCCCTGCGTTATGAGTAATGTTGTTCTGGAAACCAAAAACCTGAGCAAGGCGTTCAAAGGCATTACTGCGAACGACAAAGCCACACAAGTCATCAAAAACCTGAACTTTCAGGTGCATGCAGGCGAAACCGTGGCAATTGTTGGTGCCTCCGGCGCGGGTAAAAGCACACTGTTGCATGTGTTGGGTGGGCTCGAGAAAGCCGACAGCGGTTCAGTGCTGTGGGCTGGCCAGGCTATTGAGCCATGGTCGGTGCGCAAACTGGGCATGGAACGCAACAAAACGCTGGGATTTATTTACCAGTTTCACCATTTACTGCCCGAGTTTCATGCCTTGGACAATGTCGCCATGGCATTGCGCATTGGTGGTGAGAACAAACAAGTGGCGCGAGAAAAAAGCGCCGTGCTGTTGAAACAATTTGGGCTTGAACACCGGCTAAACCACCGCCCTGCGGAGTTGTCGGGCGGCGAACGCCAGCGCGTGGCGATTGCGCGCGCCATGGTGACCAACCCAAAAGCCATTTTGGCTGATGAGCCCACCGGCAACCTGGACCAGGAAACTGCCGACCAGGTATTTGAAAGCCTGATTCACAGCAAGGCAGCCAACAAATCTGCCTTGATCATCGTGACTCATTCCATGGAACTGGCGCGCAAGTGCAGCAGGGTGTTGAGGCTTGAGAAGGGTGAACTGAAGGCGGAGTGAACTATACGAATCGACTTAGCTCATTTTTGTGGTGCTTGATCCACTGAAACAGATTGTTGTGCACTGTCATCGAATGATGAGTCGATTTGAAATTCCACCAAAGATATAAGCAAGCAAAGTATTGTTTATGTTCACTCCCTGTATTTGCCCATGGAAATAGTGACTAGGTACCCTTTGTTGTCCGGATATCGGGTGTCCTCGTAACAGGTGATCACGATCATGAGCTGGTATAGTTTCCCGGCGTTCCAGTGAGTACTTAGGGCAGCGCACTTTTTAAGCGCTTCGTGCCAAACAGGAGTGTCGTCATATGCTGGAAACTCTTCTGGCTCATCAAGTTCCCACCCCGATTTTCTCCATTGATTCTGCAGATCCAGCACGATCTCTAGGGCTTCCTGGAGTGGAAGTGGCTCGACTTGGGGGGACATCCTAATACTGTCTATTTTTCCCCTGTTGAAACCAACCATGAAAAATTTAGCTGGAGGAGTTTTAAATCCATACTCAGAGTCTGCAAACCTTAAATAAGCAAGTTCTTTGGGCGTGCGGTACCAAATTTCATCGGGTATGTCATCGGCAATTTCTGCGCTTGATCTAGCCTGCATGTCTTTCCAAGGCTCACCGATTATTAATGCAATTTCCTTGGCTGGCGTCAGCATTTCAGCTGCTTTGCAAGCACCAACTACGAGAAGTGTTGTTGTCAACACAGTGAGAATCTTGTGGCTTTTTACCCACTGAAACAGATTGTTGTTCACTGTCATCGAATGTTGTTTCCATTTGAAATTTCGCGAATACTTTGTTCAATCAAGTAGATGGTGTGAGCCACTCAAATCAAGTTCGGTGCTTTTTAGTATGGCTTGTTTGGATCAAGAGGAAAGTTGTATTTCCAAGGCTCATACCATGGCCTGCCTAACGAAAAATTGATCATAAAGCGTTTTTTGTTAGGGTGTTGCTTATCTCCATAACAGGCAATTCCAACAGCGATTTGATACTTGTCGGGAACATGCCAGAAAGTGGCATTCGATCTACATTCTTCAATTCTATTTATCCAATCTAGTGTGTTTTCGTATGCGGGTTCCTCGGGGTCAGTAGGAAGCCATCCGGACTTTCTCCATTGATTCTGCAGATCCAGCACGATATCCAAGGCCTCCTGTAGCGGTAAAGGTTCTACTTGGGGGGACATTCGGACCGATCGAATTGAAGCATCGTCGTCAAACGAAACAGTAAAAAACTTTGCAGGCGGTGTAACAAAGCCGTGTTTGGGGTCAGCAAACCTCAAGTAAGCGAGTTCTTTAGGCATCCGATACCAAATTTCATTGGGTATGTGATCAGCAATTTCTGCTGTTGATCTAGCCTGCATGTCTTTCCACGGCTCACCGATTATTAATGCAATTTCCTTGGCTGGCGTCAGCATTTCAGCTGCTTTGCAAGCACCTACTACAAGAAGTGTTGCGGCAAATACAGCAAGAATTTTGTGGTGCCTGATCCACTGAAACAGATTGTTGTGCACTGTCATCGAATGGCGTTTCCGTTTGAAATTTCACCGAGGCTTTGTTCAATCAAGTGTCGGTTTCCGTTTTTTAGCAGGTTGTGGAATTGCCTCGCTGCACGCAATACAAAAGGCATGCGTTCATCCAGATTGGCAAGGTTTGCAAAAGCACTGGTGCTGAATTCAATGCTGCGGCCATCTTGCAAGGGTACACATTGATTGGCCAGTGTCAGTTGAACGGGTTGTTCAAGCCCTGTGGAAATATTGGTGACGTGCCTGACGAAATCCGGAGTAAATCTCATTTGCCGTGCGGTGTTGAATTGTCAGTATCTGAGTCGTAGTCGATGTATTTGCCAATGGCCATTGTGATCAGGTAACGCTTTTCGTATGGATGACGACTGTCTTTGAAACACCCAATCGAAATTAAAATTGAATAAAAATCTCTAGCCTGCCAATAAGTGCTGTAGGCGGTACATTGTTCAATGGCTTTGCGCCACTCGGTGTTGTCCTCATAGGGTGGATTCTCGATTGGGTCTTCAAGTTCCCACCCGGACTTTCTCCATTGATTTTGCAGATCCAGCACGATATCCAAGGACTCCTGAAGTGGCAGCGGCTCAACTTGGGGGGACATTCGGACTGAGTACACAAAGCCACGGTTAAATGAAATACTGAAGCATTTTGCCGGGGGGGTAACAAACTCATACTTTGGATCAGCAAACTTTAAATATGCAAGGTCTTTAGGCACTCGGTACCAAATTTCATTGGGTATGTCATCGGCAATCTCAGCAGTTGATCTGGCCTGCATGTCTTTCCATGGTTCGCCAATAATCAAAGCGATTTCCTTGGCTGGCATCAGTATTTCAGCTGCCTTGCAAGCACCAACTACAAGAAGTGTTGCGGCAAATACAGCGAGAATTTTGTGCTGTCTGACCCACTGAAATAGATTGTTCTGTACTGTCATCGAATAGCGCTTCCATTTGAAATTTCCCCCAGGCTTTGTTCAATCAAGTGCCGGTTTCCGCTTTTTAGCAGGTTGTGGAATTGCTTTGCTGCGCGCAATACAAAGGGCATGCGTTCATCCAGATTGGCAAGGTTTGCAAAAGCACCGGTGCTGAATTCAATGCTGCGGCCATCTTGCAAGGGCGAGCATTGATTGGCCAGTGTCAGTTGAACCGGTTGTTCAAGCCCTGTGGAAATATTGGTGACATAGGCCAGTGAACTAGCCGCCTGGTTGCTTTGCAACAACCCCCGCATCAGAAAATCCTCGTAAATGGCGGGTTGTAGAATATTCTGTTGCTCATGAAATGCAAGTAAGCGGACGCTTTCAAAAATATCCCCAGCTTCAATGGCTTCGAATGCTGGAATAATTTCGGGGAATCTCAAACCGAACTCGACCTTTTCCTGAATTGGCCACAGCACAGGAAATTTTGGATGCCCATAGATTTTTTCTCGCTTATCCAAACACTTTTTCATTTCCCCAATCCCCCGCTTTTTGTAAAACATGTGCAGCGGGTAAATGTCCAGAAACAAGGCGGTGTTGCCCAGGGCCAGGGTGTCGAACACATACTTCATCGACACCTCTGCACCTTCCATGCCGCCACGCACACCAGCTGATCCAATTTTTGCACCGGGCGGTACCCAAGGTTTTCGTTCAATATTCTCCAGTTCGCGCTGGGTGCGGTTGATCTGTTCCATGCCTGTGGCTGCGTGTAACAGGCCACAGCCCACCTGTTTGGATGCAAAAGCCGCAAGCCCGGCCCATTCAAAGCGGCTGTCGGCTTTCCATAGCGCTGCATATGCCGCATTAATGCGCCTGTTGCGCGCAATGGGGTCGGCAATCAACACGCCGCCGGGGGCAACAATGTGCTGGGCTTCGCGCTGGTAAATGCGCCACAGGCAGTCGCAGGTTAATACTTCAACTTCCGCAATCAGTTTTTCGGTGTTGTCGTAGCGGTCGGTGCTGTAGCACTTGCACTTGTCCAGCGTGCGCGCGCCTTTGTGTAGCAGAAGGTCGTCGCTAAGCAGGTGGGGAAAGCAATTGTTGGTCATGGCATGGTGTGCACAATCAATTCTGCCTGAACGGTTTTGTTGACCACCAGTTTGCGGGTCAAACCTTCGGCGTTGGTGTGCCCCGATTCAACTGCGCCAGTGGACAACTTGATGCTGTAGGGCACGCCTTCCAACGGTTCTTGGGTTTCATGGTGCCGAATTACAAACTGCACCACTTTGTCGTCGGTTTGATTGCCCAAGGGGTTGTCGGGGATTTGCTGTTCCGCAATTCGGGCAACAGAACCTGTTGGCGCGGCGTGGGTGGTGCTGGCTTGCGAGGCAATCAACGAAGCACCGCACGCGGTTTTCATGCCTTCATAGGCCAGGGGCACATTGTTGAATGTGTGAGCTGGGTTGCCCTGCGCAATCGGGAACACGCCCTTGCACAGCGGGCAGGCCACCTTGTGGCCCATGGCGGCCACTGCACGGCCTTCAACGGTGTAAAACGGAAAGCCTTCAAGCACTGTGCCACCATGGCTGGTGGTGTCGCCTTGGCGAATCATCAATGGCATGGTTTTGCCCTGTTCGGTCAATAACCGAACAAGTTAACATGCCGCGTTTTGGATGGAAAAAGGTGCCACCACAAGTGGTGAGAGTGGGTTGGTTCTGGGTTAACCCAAACGCTTACGCCTGCGTATCACCGCAATTCGAACGCCAATGTTCCAGGCCACGCGAACGCTGATGTAACCCAATATTGACAAGGTCACCATGAGTGCGGGCAGCCCCACCGCCAGCGATGGCCCCATGGAGAACATCCAGTCCAGGAAAGCGCGTGACGAATCCAACCAAGCGGACCAGTTCCAGTGTGGTGCAGGTTGAATATTGGCCTGCCCTATCCCGCCAAGAAGAAAGTCACCATAAGCGACAGCAATCAGATAAAGCGGCACAATCGTGATCGGGTTGGTATACAGGGTGACGACAAACGCCACTGGCATGTTCACCTTGCCCACCAGCACCCAAATGAGAGAACCGAAAATTTGAAAAGGCCCGGGGATCAACCCGCAAAACAGGCCAGCAGCCACACCACCCGCGATACTTTTTCGATTCAAGGCCCAAATATTCGGGTGCCCCAAGAAGCGTTTGAATGGCCGTGCCCAAGCCAGGCGATCGAAATGATCGGGCGTGGGCAGGTACTTGCGAATTTTCCGACGAAACATGGCAAACTTTAAAGTATGTGGACCGACACGCACCTACACCTTGATGCTTCTGAATACGACAGTGATCGCACTGCTGTGGTTCAGCGTGCGCGTGAATTGCATGTTACCCGCTTTGTATTGCCCGCCGTGGGCGCATTCAATTTTGATACCGTAAAAAAATTGGCCCACCACACCGCAGGCGCGGTTTATTGCCTGGGCATACACCCCATGTTTGTAGACAATGCGCGCGAAGAAGATTTGCTGACCTTGAAGCAAAAAATTCAGCTATCAATTGATGACCCCAAGTTTGCGGGCATCGGGGAAATAGGTCTGGATGGGTTTGTGCCTGGCCTGAATTGGGAAAAGCAGGTGCGGTTTTTCAACGCTCAATTGAAGCTGGCCCGCGATTTTGATTTGCCCGTGGTCATGCATGTGCGCAAGGCACAAGACCCAGTTTTAAAAAGCCTGCGTGTTTATAAACCACGCAGCGGCATTGCCCACGCGTTTAACGGCAGCTTTCAGCAAGCTGAACATTTTTTGAATTTGAACATGTGCCTTGGCTTTGGCGGTGCAAGCACATTCACGCGGGCACTGCAGCTGCGGCGACTGGCTACCGAGCTGCCCGAGCATGCCATGGTGCTTGAAACCGATGGGCCTGACATTGCACCTGAATGGATCAACAAACAACGCAACGCACCGGAGCATTTGCCCCGAATTGCACAGACCATTGCGCAATTGCGCGGGCTGAGTTTACAAGAACTTTCAGCGCAAACAGAACGAAACGCACAACGCGTACTGCCCGCACTCGCCCTGCAAAGCTAACCAAAACCATCACCCAAATTCGATCACCATTGGTGAACTTGAACACATTGGTGCACGCTTGTGGGCTTGCCTCCACACCAATACCAAGTCGTGCCTTCCCTGCCGTTGTTCACAACAGCTTACTTGCTAAGCCTTCTGCTATTCCACAGCCAAACCACTCTGCCATGGACTTGGGTAAAAGTTCATCAAGCGCTGGGCGGAAACAGTCTCATTCTGTTCGCATGGGCAGCAAGTTTCCTGATGCTTGGTATTCGCGGCGGCGTCAGCAAATCCATCCTCGAGAAAATAAGCTGGTTTATTCTGGGTGCTGTCATGGCGCAAATGTGCGCGGGCCTTCAAGCGGCTGCACATCAACACGCACAGGTCCCCTTGAGTTGCAACAAACAAAAAATCAAATCCGAATTCCGCCTGCTTGAAAAAACATTCCGCGACAACAGCGCACAAACCTGGCTGATTGAACACACACCAGAAAGCCCGTGGCTTAAGAGTGACTGCCTGATGAACGGCGCTCGTTTGCAAGTTTTTGTTGAGAATGCAACCACTTACCAAAAACTGCTACCAGGAGAGTTTTTCCGGGCAATGGTTCGCATCAAATCGCCCAAAGCACCTTTGCAGCTGGAAGGTTTCGATGTTCACCGCCACTGGTTTGCCAATCGAATCGCTGGCACCGCCCAATTGAAAGGCGAGCTGGAGAAATTACCTGAAGCAGCCATGCTGAATCCGTTGGTGTGGATGGAGCGTGCTCGTCTGCATGTTGCAAACACCATTGTGACCGCCCTGCAAAACCACCCCGAACGGGCTTTGGTGTTGGCCATGGTAGTCGGTGATCAAGGCTTGATCAGCGCCGAGGATCGTGAAATGTTCAATGCCACTGGCATTGCGCATTTGGTTGCCATTTCCGGTTTGCACATCACACTGTTTGCCATGCTGGCAGGCAAATTTCTCAGTGCGTTGTGGCGTCGCTCCTCATTGCTTTGTCTACTGCTACCCGCTCCATTGGCGGGCAGTGCCTTCGGTTTGCTGTTTGCAGTCCTGTACGGTTTGATTGCAGGTTGGGGCGTACCCGCCCAACGCACCGTGTTCATGCTGTTTGCATTGTTTGTGGGGCAGGTGCGCGCGGGGCATCAAAGCAGCTGGGACACATTTTTTCTCGCTTTGTTCTTAACCCTGGCGTTCGACAACTGGGCTGTACAGGATGCAGGTTTCATTCTCTCCTTCGGTGCCGTGGCACTGTTGATCCTCGTCACCCAAGGGCATTACTACTTCATTAAACCCCAGCATGAATTCATTGCCAACGCTTTGAAAGCCCAGTACACGGTCACCATTGGTTTGATACTTCCGTGCGCAATTTTATTCAACCAACAATCACTCATCAGCCCTGTGGCCAATGCCCTGTCCATTCCCTGGATGAGTTTTGTGAGCACGCCCCTGGCATTGATTGGCGGCTTGACGCAACAAGCATGGGCGCTGCTGCTGGCAGCCGACAGTCTTTCTGTACAGCGCGAATGGCTTGTCTATTTCAATGAATTGAGCTGGGCCACCGTACCGGTACACAACCAGCCTTGGTGGATCAATGCATTGGTGGCCACGGGTTGTCTGGTATTGATTTTACCTGCCGGACTTATTGCCCGGTGGGTCGGAATCGGGCTGATTGGCTTGCTGGCACTTCCGCCACCGCGGCCAGAACACAATGATTTCTGGATGACCCTGATGGATGTCGGCCAAGGCACAGCCATCAGCATTCAAACCCGGAAACACTTGCTGATTTACGACGCTGGCCCTGCTTTCAATTCGCGATCCGACTCGGCCAGGCGCGTGGTCCTGCCATGGATGGCCGCCCATGGATATCGGCAGGCCAATATGTTCATGCTGTCACATGACGATGCAGATCATTCCGGCGGTGCACCCCTGTTATTACAAAAATCAGTACCCGCTCAGTTTGCGTCGTCCATCGACAAACAACACCATTTAAACTTGCTCGCTCAAACTCTTCAAAGCAGCACCAGCAATTGCCACACCTTGAAGCCGTGGACCTGGGACGGGGTGACATTCACCCCACTCGGACTTCACTCACCCCACGATAAGTCCCAAAAGTTATTGGCAAAGAACAATCAAAGTTGCGTACTGAGAATCAGCAATACGCTGCACAGTGTGCTGTTGACGGGTGACATCGAAGCGATTTCGGAAATGACCTTGTTGGCACAACACGGGGCAAACGCGCTAAGGTCCCGGGTACTTGTAGTGCCCCACCATGGATCAAAAACGTCATCAACCACTCCGTTTCTTCGCGCTGTGCGGCCCGAGTACGCCCTCATACAATCTGGCTGGGAAAACCAGTTTGGTCATCCACACCGACACGTGATTGAACGATACGAAACCATGGGCGTCCAATGGTCCAATACCGCCCAAAATGGTGCAATGAAATGGAAGTTCAACCACATGAACGTTCAGCCTGAAGTGCTCAACGCACACCAGCAACGCCAGCGATACTGGCACATGCACGAAAGCGGTGCAAAAGGTCGTTAACACTGTTAACTTTATGCCTGAGCGCGACACAATCAGCCTGCATGCGCTTGGCATGCTTCTTGTTACTTCAAAACTACACAGAACAGGAATAATCAACTTATGTCAGCAACACCCTTCGACGAAATGTACACGCCCGGTGGCGAAATTCGCCCGCATTACCTGGATTTTTCGCGATGGCTGGAAATACAAACCCCTGAGAAATTGCAAAACAAGCGAGCCGAGGCAGATCTTATTTTCAGACGGGTGGGGATTACGTTTGCTGTGTATGGCGAAGAATCGGGAACGGAGCGATTAATTCCATTCGACATCGTGCCGCGCGTCATCAAGGCGTCTGAATGGAAAACACTGGAAGCCGGATTGCGCCAGCGTGTCCAAGCGCTAAACATGTTTTTGAAAGACATTTACAACGAGCAAAAAATACTGGGCACAGGGCTAATTCCGCCTGAACAGATTTTCAACAATGAACAATACCGCCCTGAAATGCAGGGCGTGAAAGTGGCTGGCGATATTTATGCCCACATTGCAGGTGTGGACGTGGTGCGTGCCGGTGAAGGCGAGTTTTATGTGCTCGAGGACAACCTGCGAGTGCCTTCAGGCGTCAGCTACATGCTCGAAAACCGGAAAATGATGATGCGCCTGTTTCCGGAACTGTTTGCCCGCAACCGCGTGGCCCCAGTGGAACATTACCCCGACAATTTGCTGGAAAACCTGCGTTCGGTCTCACCACAAAACAGCACCGACCCCACAGTGGTGTTGCTTACGCCAGGCATGTACAACTCGGCCTATTTCGAGCACGCCTTTCTGGCCCAGCAAATGGGCATTGAATTGGTGGAAGGAAAAGACATGTTTGTGGATGAGGAAGTGCTCTACATGCGCACCACTCAAGGTCCAAAACGTGTGGATGTCATTTACCGCAGGCTGGACGACGACTTTCTCGATCCACTGGCATTTCGCGAAGATTCACAACTGGGCGTTCCCGGCCTGTTGTCGGTGTACCGCGCAGGCAATGTCACACTGGCCAACGCCATAGGCACGGGTGTGGCCGATGACAAATCGATCTATCCTTATGTGCCTGACATGATTCGCTTTTATCTCAGCGAAGAACCGATTATTCAAAACGTACCCACTTGGCAATGCCGCAAACCCGAGCAATTGAAAGAGGTGCTGGACAAACTGCCTGAACTGGTCGTGAAAGAAGTGCATGGCGCGGGTGGATACGGCATGTTGGTAGGACCGGCATCCACCAAGGCGCAAATTGAAGACTTCCGCAAGAAACTCATTTCTGATCCTGCGAAATTCATTGCCCAACCCACACTGGCTTTGTCGACATGCCCCACCTTTGTGGAACAGGGCTTGGCGCCCCGCCACATTGACCTGCGCCCCTTTGTGTTATCGGGCAGCAAGGTCAGCCTGATCCCGGGCGGCCTAAGCCGGGTGGCGCTACGTGAGGGCTCGCTGGTGGTGAACAGCAGCCAGGGCGGTGGCACCAAAGACACTTGGGTACTGGAACGATAAGGAGCAATCAACATGCTAAGTAGAACTGCTGACCACTTGTTCTGGATGGCACGTTACATTGAACGTGCCGAGAACACAGCCCGCATGCTCGATGTCAACGTACAAACTGCCCTGCTTCCGCAAGACCCGGAGAATGCGGAACAAGGATGGCGAGCCATGCTGTCAATTTGCGAATTGACCGAAGCATTTGCGCAACGCCACGACGAGGTTAGCGCAGAGGCCGTGATTGACTTCATGGTCAAAGACCCCAGCAACCCCTCCAGCATTTATTGCTGCTTGCAAGGTGCCCGGGAAAACGCACGTGCGGTGCGTGGCGCACTCACCACCGAAGTTTGGGAAACCAACAACACCACCTGGCTTGAATTAAAAAAGGTATTGACTGACGGAACTGTAGAACGCGATCCATCCGAGTTTTTTGAATGGGTGAAGTTTCGCAGCCATTTGTCCCGGGGGGTGACCATTGGCACCATGTTGAAGGACGACGCATTTCGGTTTATTCGGCTGGGTACCTTTCTGGAACGTGCAGACAACACCGCGCGACTGTTGGATGTGAAGTTCCACAGCATGCCTTTTAGCCCTTTGGCCAACTTGAATACCGCCGACCCACATGCCGACTATTATCACTGGGCCGCGATTTTGCGTTCAGTGTCTGCGTTCGAAACTTACCGGAAGGTGTATCGGGATGTGATTACACCCGACCGTGTTGCCGAGCTGCTGATTTTACGTGATGACATGCCAAGGTCACTGTTGGCCTCGCTCAATGAAGTGTGTGCCAACCTGGAGATGATTCGAAACGACTATTCCGCATCCACTGAACGCCGCGCGGGTAAGCTGCGTGCAGAGTTGTTGTACAGCCAAATCGACGATATTTTGCAGATGGGTTTGCACGCTTATCTCACCAATTTCCTGGAGCGTGTGAACGATTTGGGCAACCGAATCAGCAAAGATTTCCTGGTGCCGCTTGAGGTATGAAGCTGCGTATTCAACACCACACCACTTATCGCTACACATGGCCCGTGCTGTACAGCATCCAGCATGTGCGCCTGACACCGCAGCAAGACAACAAGCAAAGAATCATCGACTGGAAAATAAAAACACCCTCGAAACATCACAGTGCGCGCGATCACCATGGCAATGCCGTACACACCTTCTCGGTCAATCAGCAACATCGGGAATTAACAGTACAGTCACAAGGGCAGGTTGAAATTGATCCACTTGACGATGGTTATACCCCGGCCCGCCAATTTTCACTCAACCCCCTGGTGTACACGCCCACAACGCCATTGACGCAGTACAGCGATGAGATGCGGGACTTTGCCAGTTTCGTGACCGATACCCACGTTCCATTTGCACATCGAATACTGACACTGGCGCATGCAGTAGCAGACCGGGTTGTGTACACCAAAGGCAGCACCACGGTGGCTGATTCTGCCATGCAAGCCTTCGAGAATGGTCAGGGTGTTTGTCAGGATCACTCGCATGTGATGCTGGCCTGCCTGCGTGCGCATCGCATTCCTGCGCGATATGTGAGTGGTTATTTTTTCAATCCCAATGTGGAGCAACACGACAGCCACGCGTGGGTCGAGGTGTTCGACGAAGATCGGCAGCAGTGGTTGGGGGTAGACGCCACGCACAAATCATTGGTGCAAGGCAATCACTGCCGCCTGGCTGTTGCCAAAGACTTCACGGGTGCATCGCCAATTCGCGGCATTCGCACTGGGGGTGGGCAAGAAAGTTTGGACGTTCAAGTGACCATTGAGCGGGTTGGTTAGATTACCAACTGGTTTTTATAGCCCGATCGGCTTGGGTTCCGCTTTCTAGAACGCTCGTTAACTGCCAAATCGGCTTGGGTTCCGATCTCTCGCCTGAAAACCTGTATTTCCCTTTTTGAAATTCCCCCTGACTCACCTCGCTCGGCAAAAAGGCGGGCCGAGTCTCGGTGCCGGCCGATGGCCGACCGTGGCGGGTGAATTCAAACGGGCAGGTTTTCTTGAAGGCGAAGCGATCGAAACACCGCCGCCGATTGGGCGCTGAACCCAGCGGTGAACATTCAAGTGCGGCTCAAGTAACCCATGCAGAGTGGGCAACAAACCGTGGCGGTGACCCAGAAAATCGGGATCTGCAGCCCACAAAGCGACGCTTACTGCGCCACCCACCCGCCGTCCATATTCCATGCAGCACCACGCACTTCCTGTGCATCGTCCGAGCACAAAAACACCACCAGCCCACCCAACTGCTCGGGTGTTACAAACTCTTGCGAAGGTTGCTTTTCACTCAACAAGCCCACTTTGGCATCTTCCACGGAAACGCCCTCTTTTTCCGCACGCGCATCAACCTGCGCCTGTACAAGCGGGGTCAGCACCCAGCCCGGGCACACCGCGTTGCAGGTAATACCGCTTTTCGCATTTTCCAAAGCCACTACCTTGGTCAGACCCACAATGCCGTGCTTGGCCGCCACATAAGCCGATTTGTTGGCCGACGCCACCAAACCATGCGCCGAAGCAATATTGACAATACGCCCCCAGTTGCGTGCCTGCATACCGGGCAAGGCCAATCGCGTGGTGTGGAAAGCCGCGCTCAGGTTGATCGCAATGACAGCATCCCACTTTGCAGGATCAAAGCTTTCCACCGGCGAAACATGTTGAATACCTGCGTTGTTCACCAAAACATCCAGACTGCCGAACAAAGCCTCTGTACTTCTCACCAAGTCTTCAACTTCAACCACCTTCGTCAAATCAGCGCCGTGGTAACCCACTTTCACGCCATAAGCAGCAATACTTTGCCTGGCCGCTTCAATTTGTTCAGGCGACCCAAAACCGTTGAGCATCACGTTCACGCCCTTGGCAGCCAGGCGCTGGGCAATACCCAAACCGATACCACTGGTCGAACCAGTGACCAACGCATTCATGTTCTTAAAATCCACGGATGAACCTCTTTCGATAATGAAACTCTGAAATACTGATTAAAACAATTCACTGGAGGGTATTGAACAATGCTGACAGCGCGCTTGCACACCGTGCAATGGTTAAGCCCGCAAGGCTTACACAATTTAGCCTACCGCGAATGGGGCGACCCCGACAACCCACATGTGCTGTTGTGTGTGCATGGACTCACCCGCAGCAGTGCTGATTTTGAAGCGCTGGCCCAGGAATTGGGCAAATCCATACGCGTTGTAGCAGCCGACATGCCAGGCCGGGGGAAATCGGATTGCTTGGCTGATCCTGCCCTGTATGGCGTACCCACCTATGTTGGCGCCTGTGTGGCACTGGTGGCCCGTTTAAATGCAGAGACACTGGACTGGTTGGGTACCTCCATGGGTGGGCTGATCGGCATGGGCTATGCTAGCCTGCCCAAAAACCCCATTCGAAAGCTGATATTGAATGATGTTGGGCCAAGCCTGAATTTCAGCGCTTTGCAACGCATTGGCGATTACGTTGGGAAACCCGTTCAATTTCAAACACTTCAAGAAGCACGCCTTTATATTCGAACAATTTCCCAACCCTTTGGCCCACACTCTGAATCGCAATGGAATGAATTGTGCGATTCCGTGTTGATCGAAAAAAACGGACATTGGCAGCCTCACTACGACCCCGCAATCGGCCAGGCATTTCAAAACCTGTCAGAATCCACCACCTTGCTGCATGAAACTGCACTTTGGGCAGCATTTGATGCGATCAAGGCCGACACCTTGGTGGTGCGCGGGGAACACTCCGACCTGCTGTCGAAACAAACAGTGTCGGAAATGAGTCAACGTGGCCCCAGGCCACGCGTTATCGAGGTGCCGGGCGTTGGTCATGCCCCTACTTTCATGCAGAACGAGCAAATTAATATTGTTCGCGACTTTTTGTTTTAAACTGGTCTTAACGAATCCACCCAAGCACACATGGTTTCAGTTTCATCAACACTGGGCTCTGAAAAAAAAGGCAGCGCTTCTGCGCCTGCCCTGGTGTTGTTGAATAAATTTGACGCTGCCCGCGTTGAGGAAGCACTCAACTACGCCCGGGCTCATGCGGCCGATCATCTTCTGGACACCCAAGAATCTGCCATTCAACACATGCTGGCGGTGGCCGACCTGTTGGCTGAGCTGCGAGCTGACGCCAACACCCGAATTGCCGGTGCTTTGGGCCCCTTGGTGTTTTTCGACAAACACCTTGAAAGCCAAATGGAGAAGAAATTTGGGGACGAGGTAGGCCGCATGCTGGCCAGCCTGCGCAAGCTTTTCAAAATGCGATCCATGGTGGGTCCCAGTGCCAGCCGCACCACCATTGAAACCTTGCGCTGGGCCGATCAAATTGAAACCCTGCGCAAAATGTTGTTGGCCATGTCCACCGACATTCGCGTCATCATGATTCGTTTGTGCTCGCGTCTTCAAACCCTGCGGCACTTCACCAGTCACGACGACATCAAAAACGAAAAAGGTCCTTTGTGGGCCTATGCCGTGTCGCACGCGCAAGAAACCCTTGACCTGTATGCACCCTTGGCCAACCGCTTGGGCCTGTGGCAACTGAAGTGGGAACTTGAGGACTTGTCATTCCGCATTTTGCAACCGAACACGTACAAAAACGTGGCGAAAATGCTGGATGAAAAGCGCATTGAGCGCGAAGCCTTCATTGAATCTGCAATGACAAGTATCAAGGAAAACCTGCTGCTTGCCGGTATTCATTGCGAAATCACCGGTCGCCCAAAACACATCTACAGCATTTGGAACAAAATGCGTGGCAAAGGCGTCAGCTTTGACAAGCTGTACGATGTGCGTGCCTGCCGGGTGATTTTAGACACAGTCGATGACTGCTACACAGCCTTGGGAATTGTTCACAACTTGTGGACCCCCATTTCCGAGGAGTTTGACGACTACATCAGCAAACCCAAGCCCAACGGTTATCAAAGCCTGCACACCGTGGTGCAGGACGAAACCGGTAAAACACTCGAGGTGCAAATTCGCACTGAGGCCATGCATCAGTTCGCTGAATATGGTGTGGCTGCGCATTGGCGCTACAAAGAATCGGGCAAAGACGGTTACACCGGCGAAAGTCGCGCTGAGGGTCAGTTTGAGGAACGCATTGCCTTGTTGCGCCAACTGCTGGCGTGGCAAAAAGATGTGACCGACACCATGGGCGAGGCCAGCGACTGGGCGCAGGAAATGAAAACCAGCGCCCTGAATGATCGGGTGTACGTGTTCACTCCGCAAGCCAAAGTGGTGGAATTGCCCACTGGCAGCACACCACTCGATTTTGCCTACCATGTACACACCGAGCTGGGTCACCGCTGCCGGGGTGCCAAGGTAAACGGGCAAATGGTGCAATTAAACACCCCGCTGGACAACGGCCAAACTGTGGAAATTGTGAGCGCGCGGGGCGACGCGGCCACCGGGCCTTCCCGCGACTGGCTAAACCCGACCCAAAAGTACCTGATCAGCCACCGCGCACGCCAAAAGGTAAAGCAGTGGTTTGCACAACAAGAACGCAAAGAAACGCTTGAACGCGGCCGTGCTATTGCCGAGCGCGAACTTCAACGCATTGGGCAAACCGCACAAAACCTGGAGTTGTTGGCCCAGAAGCTGGGATACGAGAAACCCGATGACTTGTATGTTGCGCTGGCCCGTGAAGAAATACGACCCCGCGCGATCGAAAATGCATTGCGGGCCGACCTGCAACCCTCGGGCCCCTTGTCCGACGAAGAACAGATTGAAATTCTTAACAAGCGCAAAGCCGGCTCATTGGGCAACTCAACGGGCAAAGAATCGGGCGTGTTGGTGGTGGGTGTCAGCACCCTGATGACCAACCTGGCCCGGTGCTGTCGCCCTGCTCCACCCGATCCCATTATCGGTTTTGTAACCCGTGGCAAAGGTGTATCCATTCACCGCCTGGGCTGCTCCAACCTGGCCGAGGTCATGCGTCGCCAACCCGAGCGCCTGATTGACACCACCTGGGGAGAATCCTCGGGCCTTCATTACCCGGTCGACATTGCAGTGACCGCGAATGACAGGCAAGGTTTGTTGCGCGATATCACTGAAGTGTTTTCAAAAGACAAAATCAACGTGATTGGCGTGCAAACTGAAACACAACGCGGGGTTGCCAAAATGCAATTCACCGCTGAAGTCAACAGCGGTGAACAATTGCGAGGCGCACTGACACACCTGCTCGAAGTCAACGGGGTGTTTGAAGTGCGGCGACGCTAATTCAACTTGATTCCGGCGGGCTGACAGGTTCCCTGTGTTCCACAAAACTGGCCGCCAGTGTTGTTAACAAATAATTCTGCGAGTTCATGCGGCGCGCTCCCGTGGGCTTCTTGCGGGTGTAATTCCCCTGAGAATCCATGGTCCACGCCAGAATGTTGTCAGCCAGCAAAGCTTTCAATCCTTCGTCAATCACGCGCTTTTTCAGTTTCTTGTCGGCAACCGGTACGGCCAATTCCACACGCCTGAAGAAATTTCTGTCCATCCAGTCTGCGCTGGAAATAAAGACTTCTTCATCGCCATCATTGCTGAAGTAAAACACTCGACTGTGTTCCAGCAAACGACCCACCACAGAGCGAACAGTGATGTTCTCGCTTAGGTTCGGAACTCCGGGACGCAGCGCGCACACACCCCGAACGATCAAATCAATTTTTACACCGGCTTGCGAAGCCGCATACAACTCATTGATCAAATTCGGCTCGAGCAAGGCATTCATGCGCGCCATAATCCGACATTTTTTACCGGCTTTGGCCAGCTCAGCCTCTTTTCGTACTGCTATCACCACATTGCTGTGCAAATTAAAGGGCGAATTCCATATTTTGTTTAACTTGCGGGCACGGCCCAAACCAGTCAAATGGTTAAACACCTCGTGCACATCGTGCCCCAACGATTCATCACAGGAAAACAAACCAAAATCGGTGTACAAACGCGCAGTTTTTGGGTGGTAGTTACCGGTACCCAAGTGAACATACCGACGCAGTATCACCTTGCCGGTCTCGGTTTTTTCACGGCGAACCACCATCACCATTTTGGCGTGGGTTTTCTGCCCCACCACCCCATACACCACATGAGCACCCACGCGCTCAAGCTTGGATGCCCAGTTGATATTGGCTTCTTCATCAAAACGGGCCATCAACTCCAGCACCACCGTCACTTCCTTGCCACTGCGGGCTGCAGCCAACAAGCTGTCCATCAACACCGATTCAGTGCCCGTGCGGTATATGGTCTGCTTGATAGCCACCACATCGGGGTCAGTCGCAGCCTTCTTGATGAATTCCAGCACAGGGCTAAAACTTTGATAAGGGTGATGAAGCAATACATCGCCCTTTTGAATCGCCTTGAAGATATCAGGCTGCTTCACCAGTGCTTCAGGTCGCCCTGGCGCGAAAGGCGCAAACTTTAAATCAGGGCGATCCACCCAGTCTGGCAACTGCATCAAGCGCACCAAATTCACCGGGCCGTTTACGCGATACAGGGCCTGTTCAGACAGCCCGAACTCCTTCAACAGACGTGAAGTCATGTCGGCTGACGTTTGATCGCTTACCTCAAGACGCACAGCATCGCCAAAATGTCGCTGCGACAACTCGCCCTGCAAAGCCACACGCAGATTGGTGATTTCTTCTTCATCCACATAAAGGTCACTGTTGCGGGTTACGCGAAACTGGTACACACCGTGCACTTCCATGCCCGGGAAAAGTTCGGGAATAAAGGCCTGCAAAATCGAGGTCAACATCACAAAACCATGTTCGTAACCCGACAAATTGGACGGCATGCGAACAAGGCGTGGCAAAGCGCGTGGGGCCTGCACAATGGCCACATTCGATGCTCGACCAAACGCATCTTGGCCAGTCAATTCAACAGCAAAATTCAAGGATTTGTTCAGCACACGTGGAAACGGGTGTGCGGGGTCGAGTCCAATCGGCGTTAAAACAGGCAACACCTCGTGCCGGAAGTATTGGCGAGCCCAGTGTGCCTGCTCCTCATTCCAGGTCGCCAGTGTCATCAAGGCAATGCTTTCCTCCCGAAGGGCGGGCAACACCGATTCATTGAGCAAACGGTACTGCTGCCCAACAATTTCTTGCGAGGCCACAGAAACCCGGTGCAATGTTTCCAGTGCGCTCAAGCCGTCTTTGTCGGTGAATTCCGGATTTTGCCGGATTTGTTCTTGCAACCCCGACACCCGGATCTCGAAGAACTCGTCCATGTTGCTGGACACGATGCACAGGTATTTCAAACGCTCCAGCAAAGGCACGCTCTCGTCTTCGGCCATGGCCAAAACCCGACGATTGAAGGCCAATACACCCAACTCGCGGTTCAAATACAATTCTTTATTGGGTGCTACGTCCGTGACGGTTGCTACTTTCAAGCAATACTCCAAGTGTCGATGCGTTACCCTTGATGGTATTTCAAAAATGTGACAAACATTTGAAAGTGGTCAAATGGCCACAAACAAAACCAGGGTGCTTCATTTGTGGCATCCTAGCGCCTGACCCGAATCACAGACCACACAATGTCCAAGCCACGCCAGTTGATTGCCGCCGTTGACATGGGTTCCAGCAGCTTTCGAATGATTGTTGCCCGAGTGGAAGAGCTCAACGGGCAATCCCAAATTTACATCATTGATACCCTTCGAGAACCCGTTCGTTTGGGTGCAGGCCTGAACGCTCAGAAGTGCCTGGACGAAGACTCCCAAGAGCGCGCTCTTGGCGCGTTGAGCCGTTTTGGCGAACGTTTGCGCTCGTTCAAGCCGGGCGAGGTGCGTGCCGTCGCCACGAACGCAGTGCGGGTGGCGCGCAATGCTGCCGAATTTATTGCCAAGGCTGAAGCCGCGCTGGGATTCCCGATCGATGTAATTTCGGGTGTTGAGGAGGCTCGCCTGGTGTACTGCGGTGTTGCCCACCAATTGCCCATTGGACAGGGCAAGCGCCTGGTGGTCGACATTGGTGGGGGCTCCACTGAATTCATTATTGGCGAAGACTACGAGCCCGAAGCCATGGAAAGTTTGTACATTGGTTGCGTGAGCACTGCCCAGCAATACTTTACCGATGGCAGCATCAGCCCCCGCGCCATGAAAAACGCCATCATGGCGGCACGCAAAGAAGTTGCGGTACTGCGCCGCCAGATGCTGGACATGGGTTGGACTCACGCCATTGGATCTTCAGGCACAGCAAGGGCTTTGGCTGAAATATGCATTTCAAACGGGTTTACCCAACATGGCATGTCTGCTGAAGGCCTGAGGCTGATTCGAGAACATGTCACGGCAGCCGGGCACCTGGACAACATTACCCTTGAGGGGCTGAAGCTTGATCGCTTGCCCATGATGCCTGGCGGCCTTGCAGTGATGAGTGCCGTGTTTGAAGAGCTTGAAATTGAACAAATGGATGTGACCGATGGTGCGTTACGCCAAGGTTTGCTCTATGACATGCTGGGCCGCCAGCACAACGAAGACATGCGCGAAATTACAGTTGCGCAGTTTTTACACCGCTACAAAATTGACAGCAAACATGCGGGCAAGGTCAAAGTACTGGCCGAACTGTTATTCAAGCAACTAATGAAACAATTGCCCGAATTAAAAGAGCAGCTACCGATGCTGCATTGGGCTGCCATGTTGCACGAGATTGGTTTGTCGATTGGTCACAATGGTCACCACAAGCATGCTGCCTACATTCTCAGTAACGCAGACATGCCCGGGTTTTCAAAACGCGAACAACAATTGTTGTCGACTTGGGTGCTTGCTCACAACGGAAAACTGGGCAAGGTCAGCGACATCGCCAACACCGCCATTCACTGGGCAGCGCCCATGTGCTTGCGCCTTGCAGCCCTGTTTTTGCGCCGCAGGGAGGTAGAGGCCTTGCCCGAACTCAAGGTGAAGCTGCTTGAACAAGGCATTCAAATAAGTGTGCCTAAAAACTGGCTGATCACCCACCCCTTGACCCAATACAGCCTTGAAACAGAGGTTGAACAGTGGCAACGAATCGGGCTTGAACTGGAGGTGCGGACCCGGCGCTGAACCGGGCTTATTCAAACACGATCAGATAAAACCGAAGTGCCTTGCGTAACGTGGGCTCATCTTGTCGATTGACAACAGCATCATGAAGTCTGCGGTGTTGAAATCGGGATCCCATGCGGGCTCGCCACACACCACCGCGCCAAGGCGCAAATAACCTTTTACCAAGGGTGGCGGCTCAATTTCCACGTCGCAACGCAAGCGCTCAACCGGTAAACGGTTCTTAGGGAATACCTGGCAGCTGGCTTCGGCCAGGTGCGGCTCAAGCTGCTTGAACAGGCTGGCAGCCTGGTGGCCTCCATCGCGCAGGCTGACGCTTGCGCAACCAATCAGGTGCTTGTAGCCACCCAGCTTCATGTATTGCGCAATACCACTCCACA
This sequence comes from Limnobacter sp., assembly GCF_043511195.1. Classification (NCBI taxonomy): domain Bacteria; kingdom Pseudomonadati; phylum Pseudomonadota; class Betaproteobacteria; order Burkholderiales; family Burkholderiaceae; genus Limnobacter; species Limnobacter sp. Next base: position 2,797,078 of record NZ_CP121330.1, read on the forward strand.
GCAGCATGATGGCCGCGCCATTGCGGTAATCCGGGTGTACGCAAGACCTGCCTACCTCAACGGTGGTTTTGCGCAACCTTTCAATGCGGTTCATGAAAAACTCGGTCTCTGAGTACCAGCATTTCAGGCGTGCCGCATTCTCTGGCGCGAGAATGCGGTAAGTACCCACCACTTCGCCGGTTTGGCTGTTTCTTACAAGAAGGTGATCACAGTAGGCATCAAACACATCATGATCAATCCCGTTACTACCCAGATCTGCACCATATTCTTCGGAAAAAATATTAAAACGTAGTTTTTGGGCCTCAAGCACCTCAGCGGCTGTTCTGGCCAGACAAACCTCCAGCGAAGGGGCCTGTGCGCGCGCAGGAGTACTTAGGTACAAGGCATTTCTCAAGGCATCTTGCTTGGTGACATCGTGCTTGATCGCTTCCATCCAAGGGTCCATTTGTCATTTCGATGACACGAAATGTACGGATTGCATGTGACAGTGCGATAAAAGAAATGTGAAGAAAAGGTGACTGAACTGAAAATGTTGCTTGACAAGCTTCAGGAAAAGCCTAAACTGGCTTCAGCAAAAAAAATTTGGCGCTACTTCAGGTCAGTTCAATTCAGGCAAACCGCTTAAGCAATAGTTCTGTTTCTCGAATTTCACCCAGTTTTTTAGCTATTTTGTTCAATTCAGAAATCCAGGATATTGCTATGTCTGATACCGTAACCGGTCAAGTTAAATTTTTCAACGAATCCAAAGGCTTTGGCTTCATTTCCCGTGAAAACGGTCCTGACGTGTTCGTACACTTCAGCGCCATTCAGGGCAACGGCTTCAAAACCTTGGCTGAAGGCCAGAAAGTGTCTTTCACTGTGACTCAAGGTCAGAAAGGCCCACAAGCTGAAAACGTAACAGCGCTGTAATTCTCGCGTCTACGTGAAAAAGCCGCCCTCGGGCGGCTTTTTTTATACCTGTCGTGTCAAGCCCAGGCCACAGGTTTTCTTTTGCTACCCGCCAGTTCCAGTGGCCTCGCCACGTTGCCATTCCAACCTTCGAGATGACAAGCGCCTTTGGCAGCCCCCATCAAAATGGCGGCTGGTATGGCAACCAAGAGCATTTGCGCAGCAGTGCTGATAATTGAAATTCCCAAGCCAATGGCACCAAAAGGTACATTCAAGGGGAATTTGACCTTGGTCAATGCCTCGGGCCCACCCAAGCCCACACCATTGCCCGCCGCCAGAGAAAGAAAAAGAAACGCATCGACTGCGGCCCAGATAGAGCTGGCCACTGCCCGGCCTATGCTGAAACTCGCCGTGCGGGAATTGGGTATTTTCAGTGCCGACTCGGTAATGTATCCCGCCAACTTGGCGATTGGACGGGTTAACTGATAATTCAGAGACATCAGAATGCCGTGATTAAACACCCTCAGCCCCTCGGACATCCGGGCCAAACTGCGCGTCACCGGCCCATATTGATGCGAGTTGTTCAGCATACTTTCCGCGCTGTAACGCAAGCTGGCTGCGGTTGGCCGAACTTGCGCCTGCCCACCCTCTTTCCTGACAAAACCAAGAACATGCACAAGACTGTTGAACACACCCTTGCGCAACGTCTCTGCGCCCTTCTCAACACAGTGGCGAAGATCCATGAAATTTTCGTGTGGATCAGAATGAACGGCAGAATGTTCGATCAAGTTGGTCAAAGCCAAAAAGTGATTTTCACGGGTCAACAGTTCGGCTTTGGCTGACTTGGCATCGAGAAAGTTGCCTGGTGTACTGCCAGTCGGGCTTAACTCCGTAAGATAAGACCCAATCGTTTTTTCAATGGCCTGCTTGATCTGTGCTTCGTTTTGACAATTGTTGGTGTTCTCAAGCAGCCGATTCAACAACAAAGGCAAACTATTTGCAGCACAGTATTTTTCGCCGATCTTGTATCGCAAGGCTTTTGCCAGCAAGGTGATGGCGCCTGGCTTGTTTTTGACGTCATTTAACAACAAAAAAATACGGTGAAGGTGCTTGTCCTTGTTGAACTGGATCAGGCCCGTCACTGCGCCACTCAAACTGGATTTTGAAGCGACCATGCAACTGCTTGCACCAAGTGCCAGAGACACCATGGCAGAGACCGCCGAAATTGCACTAAAGCTGCATGCAAGGGCGCGCATGTCAGCAAGCAATGCCTGCGACACATTGTTGAAAGCCCGGCCCAAACCCTCGGTGAATACCCCTCGGGAAAACAGTGCTACGGCGCCCGCGACCAAGGGGAGAGCAGCCAGGACACGCAGCTGGCTGGTGAAGGACTTGTCATCCCGATTGGGCGTTATTGCGATTTTGCTGAGTTTCAACAGCAAGCCAGTGGGCGCTGCACCTAGTTCAGTGACACCATTTGCGCAGTGGGCCCAGCGAGAAAGCTTGACCGCACGCTGATCTGGTTTGGACAAACCAAACTGGGGCTCACTTAATTCGGGGTTAAACCTTAAATTGTCTTGTCGGTAAAACCGTGCCTTGAGCAAGGCACTGTCAAAAACATTAACTGGTTTGCCGCCAACAGCATTTTTGTACTGCTCCGCAAACAATGCAGCGGATACCCGCTGGCTGCTTTCGTAAGCCGCCCGGTGATAACGCGCGTCTGCATTGTTACCCTCGATCCAGGCCCGCAGCCTGGATTGCCAGCCTTTGCGAACCAGCTGCCCATGGCCCAGCGATTTGTAGTTCGCTTTGCGAATGGTGTGAGCCCGACAGGCGGGCAAAGAAAAATCATCTTTCCTGGGCGAAAACCTTGATTCAACAGGCACAACCGCGCCTGAATGCGTTGAAACCAATGGTGGGGAGCCAGCCATTACTACTTCCTTTTCTTGAACTCAAGACAAGGATCGACAGTATTTTTTTTATTACGGTGCCACGAATCAACATGGCTGGCAAAATCTTGGACTCTTGCTCCCTCAGATGAGGGACAACACGTCGTTTAAATTGCGGCCAGTCGCCATGGGTTCTACATCCAGCCTTTCCAGAGGCAAACCAGCGCGGTTCACCCAGAGTGTGGGCAGACCAAACCAGGAGGCGCCGCATGCATCCCAGCAGTTGCTGGAAACAAACAAGGCCTCAGACGCTTGTAGCCCAAAGTGATTCAAACCCATTTGATACACAGCGCTGTGAATTTTGAAGGTTTGCAGCGAATCGACGGACAGTACGGCATCGAGCAGGTCCTGAAAGTTCGCCCCACGCACTGCCACGTTCAACATTTCTGTGTTGCCGTTGGACAGAATTGCAGTTTTGATGCCCCGACTTTTCAACGCTTGCAACACCGCTCTGTTCTCGGGATAAGCCGCAAGACTTGAATACACATTGAGCAAACGGCGCTGGCGTTCTTCGCTTAAATCAAGCTTGAGTGCCTCGCAGGCATAACGCAGCGCATCAATGGTGATGTCCCAAAAGGGCTTGTAGCGCCCAGCCATGGCACGCAGGCGCGTGTATTCAATTTGTTTATCGCGCCACAGCACGGATAGCGCTGCGCCCTGCCCGGGAAATATTTGCTCTGCAGTGCTAGAGACTGAATACACATCAAACAAGGTGCCATACGCATCAAAAAGTACCAATTTCGGAGTTGCCATTCATTACACCTTTCATTGCGAATTGATTAATCTCTAGTTTATTGAATTAAACCAGCATACTCTTTCAATTAATTGAAGACATTTTTACCTTTTACGCAAAAGCATGGATCACTTTAAACAAATTACCACCTTTGCGGCAGTGGCCACAAAAGGCAGCCTTTCGGCAGCGGCCAGGGATGAAGGCGTGGCACCGGCTGTGATCAGCAGACGCCTTGATGCACTCGAGGAACGCTTGGGCGTGAAACTTCTGATTCGCACCACCCGCACCTTGAACCTGACCTATGAGGGCTCAGCCTTTCTGGAGGACTGTCAGCGAATATTGAACGACCTGTCCAATGCCGAAGCCAGTGTAAGCCTGGGTGGCATCAAGGCCAGCGGTCACCTTCGCGTATCAGCACCGGGTGGTTTTGGAAGGCAGCACGTGGCGCCGTTGGTGCATGATTTCGTGCGCGAGCATCCAGAAGTCACTGTGTCGCTGGATTTGTCAGACCGGGTTGTGGATTTGTTGAATGAAAGCATGGACTGTGCAGTCCGCATTGGTGTGTTGCCTGACTCCAGCCTGGTCGGTGTGAAACTGGCAGACAACCAACGGCTGGTGGTTGCCACCCCAACCTACCTGCAACGGCACGGTTGTCCGCAGCACCCCAATGATTTGGCCCAACACAATTGTTTGAATCTGGTGAGCTCGGGCGCCCCAAGTGGCTGGCTGTTCACAATCAATGGCGAAGCCACACAAATCAGGGTAAGCGGCAGCCTGGCTTGCAATGACGGCTCATCGATTCTGGATTGGGCACTGGACGATGCCGGGCTGGCTTGGCGCAGCCGCTGGGAGGTGCAACAGCACCTTCGCCACGGCAGCCTGGTCACCGTTCTGGACGATTTCATTGCGCCACCCAATGCAATTTACGTTGTATTCCCTCAAAGGAAACACCTCCCCCTGCGCGTTCGCTTGTGGATCGATTTCCTGAAACACCGCTACAGCATTGACTCGTACTGGAACGCCTGAAACTTGAGGGCGATAAACCGTGAAAAGCCCCCTTTAATCTTTGAATTGATGTACAGGCAGGTGTAACAGAATCGCTATGGGGTGATTTGCCCCCAACACACAGCACTCTTTTTCCACTTGCCACAGGCCTTCTTCGGTGACTACACGCAAAATCCGATATCAATGGATTCTGGCCGCAGCCATGCTATGCGTGCTTGGCTTGGCGTTGCTTGCAATGGCGGCGGCTGATCTTCGTCGTATCAATGATTCAGCCGAACAAAACACACGAACACAGCTCCGATTACTTCACGATATCTTGCATGACGAATTCAGTGCCATTGTGCGATCGTTTGATGAAACCACACACCAATTGTCTGATCAGATTGGACTGAACAACACCAACAATATTCAGACGCGACTGGAGTTGCTCAAGAGTGCACTTCCAGCAATGCAAGCCATTGTAGTCAGGGATGCTGCAGGCAATATTTTGGGTCAGACCGGTGAAGACGCTGAGTTGACGAATAACAAGGCGACGTTTACACCGAATGCAAAACAGCTGCACAACGAACGGCTGGTGTCATTTTCCGAATCATTCACTGCAAACAAGCAGCTTGTATTAATCATTAACTATCAGATCAAAACTGCAAGCGGTGAAACGCTGGGGATCATTCAAGGCAGACTTGATGTCCGATACCTTGAACGCATGGTGACATCGCTTCAACTCGGCGAGCACATGCGCAGTGGGCTGGCCTACAAAGACGGTACCGTACTTCTCATCCAACCCGAATTCACCAAAATCCTGGGCAAACAACTGCCCTATTTCGAATCCTTTCGTGCACAAGCAAATTCTGCAGACGTGACGGGCAATTTGATTGAACACGGGCTGTTCAAGGATCACTACTTCGCTAGCCTGTCGCTTGCAAACTCGGAAGAATTAAATACACCAATTCCCCTTTACCTGATTACCTGGGCGGACGCGGCGCACATGAAAGCCCAGTGGCGAGAGCAAACCATCAGCTTGTTTTTGGGTTACCTGGCTTTTTGCATACTTGCCGTACTCATGATCAAAGCCAGCATGAACCACCAGGCTCAACGAATTCTGGCAAATGAAAAAGTCAAAGCAGACCAACAATTCAATGATGAACGTTTTCAATTGGCCACCGAAAGCGCAGGGATCGGTGTTTGGGAATACAACATTCAGGAAAAGTTTATTCGCTGGGACAGCGCTATGCGCAAAATTTATGGCGTGCAAGACAGCCAGGAATTGGTGTCCTACCGAGAGTGGTTGAATTACGTGGTGCCTGAAGACGTCCACACACTGGGAACAGTCTTGCTTGAGGCGTCCAGGAATCAAGATACGTTTCAATTCAACTTCAATATTCGACGCGCCAGCGATGGCCGGATTCGCCACATTCAGGCCCGTGCAAAAACCCATCGAAACGCCAAAGGCATTCCGTTCAGAATGATTGGAGTGAACGTGGATGTGACCGTGCAACGCCAATTTGAAGATGCATTGCGCGAGGCCGAAGCCCGATTCCGCGCCTCGTTTGAATGGGCGGCAATTGGCATGGCCATGCTGGACTTCAAAGGCCAGTTTTTGCAGGTTAACAAAGCATTGTCAGAAATTCTTGGATACAGCATGGAAGAATTGCTGGGGTTCAATTTTGATGCGATTACACATCCACAGGACACCATGCAACACACCCATCTGGTGCGTGATGTGCTGAAGGGTCGGCGACACAATTATCAACTGGAGAAACGGTACATTCACAAAGACGGACATGTCGTGTGGGTTCACCTTTCGGTGTCGGCCGTTCGCAATGACAACGGGCGGGTGATTTACTTCATTTCCCAAATTCAAGATATTTCAGAGCGCAAGCGCAATGAAGCCACCTTGATTGAACGTGAACACTTTTTGCGCACCTTGTCGGAGTGCTTGCCAGGATTAGTCTCTTACTGGAGCACAGACTTGCGCTGCCATTTTGCCAACCGCAACCATGAAAAATGGTCCGATATTCCTGCTGACAAAATGCGCGGGCAGCACATGCGCAAAGTGCTTGGTGAAGAATTGTTCTTGCATGACCACCACTATGTGTTGGGTGTGCTCAAAGGTGAAAAACAGCGGTTCGAGCGCAGAAAGGCCCTGCCCTCTGGTGGCCATGCCGACATGCTGGTGCATTTGATTCCCGATGTGCTGTACGGCAAAGTTGAGGGTTTCTTCTCGATTTCCACCAACATCACCGACTTCAAGGCTCAACAACGCGAGCTTGAACGAATCAACCATGTATTAACCGACCGTACCCAACAAGCAGAAGCCGCAAGCAAGGCCAAGGGCGCATTCCTGGCCAACATGAGCCATGAGATTCGTACGCCGATGAATGCGATCATTGGTTTGCTGCAATTGCTCGAGGACACAGACCTGCAAGCACGGCAACGCGACTACCTCAGCAAAATCGGTTCCGCTGCCGATGTGTTGCTGAATGTGCTGAACGATATTCTGGACATTTCAAGGGTTGAAGCCAACAAGCTGGAACTAAGCCGCAACCGTTTTCTGCTGGACGAAGTACTTACAAAAACCACCGACCTGTTTGCGTACAGGGCCGAGGAAAAAGCGATTCAGCTGTATTGCACCAAAGACGCCAACTGCCCGGTCAGCCTGAAAGGCGATCGACTGCGTTTGGCTCAGATATTGAACAACCTGTTATCCAATGCACTGAAATTCACCGAGAAGGGGCGAATTCATTTGCAGGTACAAAGCGTGGCGGACGGCAAACAGTTGCAGTTCAGCGTAAAGGACAGCGGCATAGGCATGAACGAGGGGCAATGCGCAGCCCTGTTCCAACCCTTCAGTCAGGTCGATGACAGCTCATCGCGCCGCTACGGCGGTGCTGGATTGGGCCTGTCGATCTGTAAAAACCTGGTTGAGCTGATGGGCGGACGTATTTGGGTAGAAAGCAAGCCAGGGCTGGGCACAACCTTTCACTTCACAGTGGACTGTATTGAGCCCGAATTCAAAGTAAGGGCTGAGGACCAACAAGCCTTGAAATTGCAAACTCAGGACGCACCCGCTGACACTGGACCGGCCATTCCGCCGATGTTGAACAAGCTTGTGTTGGTGGTCGATGACCACAAACTGAACCGCATGGTGGCCTCGGAAATGCTGAAGAAATGGGGGGCACAAGTGCACCTGGCAGAAAATGGCAAGGAAGCCGTGCAAGCCTGTATCACTGCACGCTACGACATGGTGTTGATGGACTTGCAAATGCCGGAAATGGACGGCTATGAAGCCACCGCCAGAATTCTCGAAGAGTTGGGCAATGCAGCACCACCCATCGTAGCCGTAACCGCATCGGCCAGTGAGCAGGACCGCATGGACATTCTGAACGCCGGCATGTGCGAACACGTTATTAAACCATTCAAGAAAGAGACCCTGATTCGGATACTGCTGGATATTCAAGGGCAGCAATCCACAGAATCGCTTTAGTTTCAAAGCACTCAAAAGGGGAATCCCCCAAAACTAGAGATACTTCACTTTGTAAACATTGGCGATACTTGCTCGACTACAACAAATAAACCACCACTAAGGAAGTGCCATGTTTAATACCATACGTGCCAAACTGGGATTTGGCTTTGCTATCGTGATTGCTCTGGGCCTGTTGACGGGCGCACTTGGGCTTTTGAATGCCAAGAAAATCATGGAAGGAGCCCAGGCCAATGAGCACACCCATGAGGTGCTGCGGGAAGTTAGTTTGATACGGGAAAACATGACCAACATTGAAACTGGCCAACGCGGCTTTCTGGTCACGGGATACCCCACTTACCTTGAGCCCTACACCGAAGGCAAAAAGGAAATTGACACGCACTTTGCGGCGGCGATCAAACTCACCTCAGACAACCCCGCACAAACCGAACGATTTAACAGCCTGCGAGAAATGTATTCGAACTGGTTGAAGTTTTCAATCGAGAAAACCATTGAACTGCGCCAATCACTCAACAATCAGGAAATTGATCAAACCGAGTTCATGAACCGATTCGTCTCCTTGTCGGGCAAGCCCATCATGGACAAAATGCGCGAGCTGATTGGACAGGTTGAACAAGAAGAATTGAATTTGCTGAAAATTCGTACCCAAGCGGCCGAGACGACTTATCAAACAGCACTGTGGTCGGTGGCTGCCGCCCTGATTGCCAGCTTCGTGGTGGGTGTGTTTGCAACCATCAGTTTGGTCAAGCTGCTTCAAAACAAATTAGGCACTGCAGGCAAGCACATTAATGCTTTGGCCAATGGTGAGCTGAACAGCCCCATTAACCACCAGAACAAGGATGAAGTAGACCAGCTCTTGGCTGCACTGGCTACCGCACAGGGTAACTTGAGAAAGTTAATCGATGGCATTCGCCAATCTGCACTTGAGTTGAGCAGCAACGCGACACAGGTGAAAGAGTCTTCATCAACCATGGCCAATGCGGGTGTAGAACAGGCTGATGCCACCTCATCAATGGCAGCCGCCGTAGAGGAATTGACTGTCAGCATTTCACAAATTTCAGAGAATTCAAATGACGCCACCACCACTGCCAACGCAGCGCGTGAATCGGCCGACAATGGCATGGTGACTTTGGGTGAGGTTGTTGAGGGTATACAGCGGATTGCAGCATCAGTTCAAACCAGTGCGCAAGCTGTACAAACACTGGAAAGACAATCTGCAGATATTTCAGAGATTGTTTCGACCATTACCGAGATTGCAGACCGCACCAATTTGCTGGCCTTGAACGCCGCCATTGAAGCCGCCCGCGCTGGGGAACAAGGCCGAGGCTTTGCAGTGGTGGCAGACGAAGTGCGCAAGCTGGCTGAGCAAACCAAAGGATCTACCGACCGAATTTCCAGCATGGTGTTTGAAATTCAGAACATCACGCAAGGTGCAGTCAAATCGATGGACACCTCGGTGCAATTGGTACAGGAAGGGATCGATCAAGCCGAAGTGGTGAACACAACCATACAGAAAATCAAGTCTGACTCTGACCGTGTTTCTGAGGCGATTGCCGCCATTGCGGTGTCCATGAAAGAACAATCGAATGTCAGCATCGAAATCAGCCGCAACGTGGAACGTGTTGCACAGATGACTGAAGAGAATACAGCTGCTGCCCAACAAAACACTCAAGTGGCAACGCACTTGTCTGGCGTGTCGCTATCAATGATGAATGCAATCAAGGTATTTAAAACAGAATAAGACGCTTCTTGTTCGCAACTTCGGGGGGAAGTCCTTGTCTATGAGGTGAGTGCATTCTATATGCACTTGCTATCATTAGAACAATACCATTAGGACTGCCCCCAACATGCCCCATGACGTTTCCCTGATTGCCACATTGGCATTTGGCTTTGGCCTTGCGCTCATCTTCGGCTTTATCGCAGAAAAACTGAAAACGCCTGCCTTGCTGGGTTACCTGGTTGCCGGGTTCCTGATTGGGCCGGCCACACCCGGCTTTGTGGCAGACCCAGCGCTCACCAACCAGTTGGCTGAAGTGGGCGTGATGCTGCTGATGTTTGGTGTGGGCATGCACTTCTCCCTGAAAGACCTGTTGGCCGTCAAGAATATCGCCGTGCCTGGCGCCATTGTTCAAATGACGGCAGCCACGCTATTGGGCATGGGTGTGGCCCATTACTGGGATTGGCCCATGGGTCAAGGTCTGGTTTTTGGTCTTGCCTTGTCAGTGGCCAGCACGGTGGTGTTGCTGAAGGCATTGGAAGCCCGCGGCATGTTGACCAGTGCAAATGGGCAAATTGCAGTGGGCTGGCTTGTGGTTGAAGACCTGGCCATGGTGCTGATTCTGGTGCTGCTTCCCCCGCTGGCTGGTTTGTTGAAGGGCGGCTCGCTGGATCCAGAGACCAACCTGGTGTTTGAAATCGGATTCACTTTGGTGAAAGTCGCCCTGTTTGTTGGCTTGATGCTGGTGGTGGGCAAGCGGGTCATTCCGTGGATGCTATGGCACATCGCAAAAACTGGTTCTCGCGAATTGTTCACACTGTCAGTCATCGCTCTGGCCATCAGCCTGGCCTTCGTGGCGGCGGGCTTGTTCGATGTGTCTTTTGCGCTGGGTGCCTTCTTTGCCGGCATGGTCATGCGCGAATCTGAATTAAGCCACCGCGCAGCCGAGGAATCCCTGCCCTTGCGTGATGCATTCGCCGTGCTGTTTTTCGTGTCGGTGGGCATGCTTTTCCAGGTCGACGTGTTATTTGAATACCCGCTGCGCGTGCTGGCTGTGGTGGCCATTATCGTGCTGGGTAAATCGCTGGCTGCGGGTGCCTTGGTGCTGCTGTTTAAATACCCGCTCAAAAGCGCATTGGTGATCGCTGCCAGCCTTGCACAAATTGGCGAATTTTCTTTCATTTTGATTGGGTTGGGTTTGTACCTGGGCCTGGTCGACCTGCAGGTACAAAGCCTGGTGGTCTCGGGTGCAATCTTGTCGATTGCCTTGAACCCGGTCATCTTCTCACTCATCCCGAAATTGAACAGTGGCATGGTCAAACGCTTTCAATGGGTTCGTAATTTGAATGCCCGTGGCCACACCATGGAAGAACTGCCGCAGCAAACCGATGGCAAGTACCTGGGGGGTCATGTGGTTCTGGTTGGCCACACTGAACTGAGTAAACGAATCGCCAAATCACTGAAAAAGAAAAATGTAGCGCATGTGATCGTCGACACCAGCCGTGAGGTAGTGGCCAAGCTGAGAAAGAATGGCCTTGCAGCAGTTTCTGGCGAATATGCGGATCCTGTCACTTTGGTGCAAGCGCACACGACGAATGCCAACAGCCTTGTGATAGCCACTGGCGATACACCGGGACTGACCCAAATGATTGAGAACGCGAAAATGTTGAACCCCAGCATTCGAATATTTGTACAGGCGTACTCGAAAGAGGAAAAAGAATTATTGGGTGCGCTTCAGGATGTTCATGTTTACCGCTGGGAAGACACGCTTTGCGACGCCATTGTTCACGACATGCTCAAGCACAAATAAAAAGCCCGGCAAGTTTCTTACCGGGCTTCAGCACTCGCTGTTGGGCCTTTTGTAAAGGCCCAGCAAGGGGAAAAATACTCTTGAATTGGTTTTTTGAGCTTGTCTCCTCTCCCCCCCTTAGTCGGTCAACCTATCCACCCCTCTTGGGGTGGGAGACTGCCAAGATTGCCGACAAATTCAGTTCAACCAGCAAATCAGTGGAACTGTTCTTCTTCTGTAGAGCCTGTCAAGGCTGTTACTGAAGAAGCGCCACCCTGGATCACAGTCGTTACGTCATCGAAGTAACCTGCGCCAACTTCTTGCTGGTGAGATACGAAAGTATAACCTTGTTCGCGCGCTGCGAACTCAGGTTCTTGAACCATATTGACATAATGCTTCATGCCTTCGCCGTTGGCGTATGCATTGGCAAACTTGAATGTGTTGTACCAGTTAACGTGAATACCGGCCAATGTAATGAATTGGTACTTGTAACCCAAGGCTGACAGGTCTTCCTGGAAGGAAGCGATCTGGCTGTCGTTCAGGTTTTTCTTCCAGTTAAATGATGGTGAGCAGTTGTAGCTCAACAGCTTGCCTGGGTTCTTTTCCAGAACAGCTTGCGCGAATTCACGGGCAAAGCCGATGTCGGGCGTACCAGTTTCGCACCATACCAAGTCAGCGTAAGGTGCGTAAGCGATACCACGGCTAATGGCTTGTTCCAGACCATTCTTTACGCGGTAGAAACCTTCAGGAGTGCGCTCGCCAGTCAAGAATGGCTTGTCGTTTGCGTCGAAGTCAGAAGTCAGCAGGTTAGCAGCTTCAGCGTCGGTACGAGCCAACACGATTGAGGGAACACCCATTACGTCGGCGGCCAAACGTGCAGAAATCAGCTTTTGAATCGCTTCAGCGGTTGGAACCGATACCTTGCCACCCATGTGACCACACTTCTTCACAGCGGCCAATTGGTCTTCGAAGTGAACACCAGCAGCACCTGCAGCGATCATGTTCTTCATCAGTTCGTAGGCGTTCAAAACACCACCGAAACCGGCTTCACCGTCGGCCACGATAGGCAGGAAGTAATCGATTGCGTCGTCGGACTTCATTTTGCCGTCGCAAATGTTCTTCCACTGAATTTCGTCAGCGCGCTGGAATGTGTTGTTGATACGACGAACCATTTTTGGCACTGAGTCGTAAGCGTACAGAGACTGGTCGGGGTACATGGTTTCAGAGCTGTTACCGTCAGCAGCAACTTGCCAGCCTGACAGGTACACGGCTTCCAAACCAGCTTTGGCTTGCTGCATGGCCTGGCCAGCAGTGATCGCGCCGAACGCATTCACGTAGCCTTTCTTGGCTGTACCGTTTACTTTTTCCCACAGCTTTTCAGCACCGCGCTTGGCCAGTGTGTACTCTGGCTGCAGTGAACCGCGCAGACGTACCACGTCTTCAGCTTTGTAGCCGCGCTTTACCAGCTTCCAGCGGGGGTTGGTTTCCCAGTCTTTGTTGAGTTCTTGAACCTGTTGGTCAAAAGATTTCATGGTGATTTCCTTAGAGGCGATAGAGAAAAAAGAAAACGGTTCGCTTGATGGCCTACTTGCGGTGCCCTGCGTGTACAGCTTCGCGGGTATCACTTGGGCAAGTGGTGTCGATCAGGTGATGAGCCGTATCTTACAGATCATTTCGCAGAGCAACAAGAGTTATATCTTATACAAGACTTTTTTTCGTATCATTTAAAATCAATGACTTAACTCCAATTAATCACGATGTGAAATACTTTTTCTCTAAATGAAAAAGAGGATGCACTCTAAATCATGCGGCGCAGCTTAAATTTCAAATGAACTTGGCTGCGCAAATCAGCAAATCAGATCAACGCCTGGTCACTCACCAGCACGCCGTCTTCATCCGCATACACCCAGTTGCCGGGGCGCACGGTGGTGAAGCTGAGCGCAACATCAATGTTCTCATGGCCAATACCCCGCTTCTGACTTTTCATGGGGTGTGTGGCCAATGCGCGAATGCCCACATCGCACTCATCCAGCTCCAGTGTGTCACGCACGCAGCCGTACACAAGAATACCTGCCCAGTTGTTCTTCTCGGCCAGCATCCCAAGGTTGCCACCGACCAGGGCACAACGCATGCTGCCGCCGCCATCCACGACCAACACCTTGCCTTGCCCGTCTTTCTCCAGGGCGCTGCGCACCAGCGAGTTGTCTTCGAACACTTTCAACGTATGCGCCTGGCCCATAAAACTGCTTTTCAGGCCCCAGCTTTGAAACATGGGTTCAACAACACGCAATGTGCCCGCGGCAATTTTGTCTTCGTTTGCATCACAAAGGTCGGTGGTGGGGGTCATGGGAAGCTCCAAAATTAAATGCGATTATTGACAGCCAAAATTTAAACATGAAATACGGGCAGTAAACATGGTCGAAAGGTTTCAGTGCTGATTTCTGAACTCTCTGGGAGAGATACCCTGCCACTTGACAAAGGCACTGGTAAAGCTTCGCCGGTCTGAGTATCCAAGGTTTGCAGCAATGGTTTCGATGTCAAGCACCGAGCCTTTCAACATTTCGCAGGCCAGTTCATGACGCACAGCCCCTAGAATTTCAGCATAAGACTTGCCCTCGCTTTTAAGCCTGCGCTGCAAGGTTCGTGGGTGAATGTGTAGCTCCTCGCCTATCACCTGTATTGGCTCGCTCAGCATACTCAAGCGAGACTTCAACAGTCGCTTGATTTGTATTTCCAGCGTTTGCTCCTGCACATCAGGCAACAATCGGTCCAAAATTACGGCTTGCGCTTTGTGGTGTGCCGAAGGTATTCCGCCAGGCAAAGGCAAATCGAGTGCAGAGGAATGCACCACAAGGCGATTGTTGGCCTGCTGAAACAGGACTGTGGTTTTAAGCACCTCTTGATAGGCGGATTCTTGGGTCAAAGGTGCATGGCGAAATTCAATTCGCTTGATCAAGTGTGATCCAGGGCTGAGAAGGTGAATGAACTTCAACACGGCCGACATGGCAGCCTCTACAAAACCGGGCAGGTCTTCGTTAACCCCAGTCGGGTCGGATACTTTGACTTCCAGCGCTGCCTCATCACCCAGATTCAGGGTTTTGAAATGCAAATTGGGATGCAGCAACTTGGGCGACCAATCCAGCACGCGCATGGCCTCTTGGGGGGTCGAGGCGCTGGTTACAAAAGTTGCCAATTCAGGCAAACCATCAAAATTGAATGAATCGCCAAACACCAAGGGAAAGTGGTGACTTGGTTTGCGTGCATCCACTGCCCCAAACAAGGAGTGAAAGCACTGCAACGACATTCGCCGCCGTGGATCGCCACTCATGTCGATTTCAAGTTTCAGCTCTTGCATGACACTGTTCAAATCAATGTCGCAGCGCCGCGCTGCGTTGGCAAGGCTTGCAAGCATTTGAAAATTGATGGTTTCCACCCTGTCTCCAGTACGTTAAATAATTCAGATTGTCGTGAATTCTTCCTTATTTGTCATTTCAAATCATATCGTGTGCCGTGGTGATTCTGTAATCTTTATTCAAACGAAGCAGCAGGAGGCGGCAATGACAACCTCATCGTTCAAAGAAGACATCGTAGTTCGCAAAGATCTGGACTTTGGGATTACCGACAACGACATCCCCAGATACTGGATGGACGGAGACGCATTCAAAACCCGCGTGATTGATGGCGTGCAAATGAGTTTTCCGGACGGGGAACGTTACTTCATCTCTAGCGTGCGAAACTTCAAAGACAAAATCACCGATCCCGAATTGCTGAAAGCGGTCAAGGACTTTTCTTTTCAGGAAGGCCAGCATGGCAAGGTGCACACCGACTACAACAAACGCCTGAAAGAACAAGGCGTGCCGGTGGACAAAATGCTGCACGTGATCACCAAAATCATGAATCGCCGCCTGCAGGTGCTTTCCCCTGAATACAGCCTGGCCATGACAGCGGCGCTTGAACATTTCACAGCGATGATGGCTGAAATGTTCTTTGCCCGCAAAGAAGTGATGGCCGGTGCAGACCCCCGCGTGCGCGCCATGCTGGCATGGCATGCTGTTGAGGAAATGGAACACAAAGCAGTGGCATTTGACGTGATGCAAAAAGTTGCCAAGGTAGGCTACTTCAAACGCAGCCTGGCAATGGCTCACGCCATGTTCAATTTCACGCTGCACACCTTGGTGTTCACCTGGATCATTTTGGGAACCGATGGATTCAAAGGCTGGACCCGGTTCAAAATGTACGCCAAGGGCCTGGTGTGGCTGCTGGGTCCCAAGGGCTTGTACAGCAGTTTGCTGCCCAAGTTGCTGAACTATTTCAAGCCAGGATTTCACCCCTGGCAAGACCCCACTGTGCACAACTACGGCGTGTGGCTGGAAACATTCAACAAGACCGGCAACCCGGTTGAGGCTGGCGAGGCGATGTACGCGGCCGCACACTAAGGCCTCGACCCAAGGCTATCATTCAGGGCTGAACTTTTTCGGCCCTGAATGACACCGACAGGTATTGAAGCTGCCCGGTAAATGCCAAGTGATATTCAATACGCCCAACGTCAATTCAAATTCCTCCTCCCCGGCAAACACTCAAAGTCAGCTCACAGGCAAGGCAATTTCGGTTTCAGCAAAAGCCATTGCCAGTCAATTACAGCAAGATCAATCCGCCCAAACACTGCAAGAAGTCGACAGCGGAGGAATGCTCGCCATGCTGTCAAAATTTGGCAACTTCAAAGCCTTGCCAAGACTGCTGACAGCCATTGCATGCCCGGCCCGGGTAAAGCGTCACAACACCTCTGCCTGGATTACCGGAAAAATAAGCAACACGGATTACACCTTGGTACACGTTCCAATTGCAGCAATTCGGTCACAACACAGCATTGATGGGGAAGCGATTGAGAAAACAGCGCAACGGGCAAGCCGCATTCTGGCTTGGATGAAAACCAACCCAACAGACAAAACAATTCATCTGGATGCCATGAACTTTCTGGCAGGCTCAACAGGCGCTTTGAAAATTGGTTGCGCAAGCGCCGATCGATTGATCACGCTCGACGGCGTTGGACGCCTTGAGGCCGTTCGACAAGCCAAAGTGGAATATTTAAAAGAAACTGGCCAGCCACACCCGCTGGAAAAAATTGAGTGCTACGCAGCCCGACTAAAAGAAGACGAGTACGAGAGCCTGTACAGAACCAGCAGCTACTTTCGCGATGAAGCAGGAAATCAACTCGACAAACCCGAGCACGACTTGGTGCCGTACTCTGGCCTGCCAAGGCTGGTTGCAGGCCAGGCACTTAACCTGGCCCGCCACTCGATTGAATCAAGCCTGCCGAGTTTTTCGGATAACTTCAGCAGGCAGATTCCCGACGATTACTTCAGTGCACCACACGTTCAAACGTAAATGCACCGTCCTTGAAATCCACGGGCACCACATCATTTGGACCGAACCGGCCTTCCAGAATCATCTTCGAAACAGGGTTCTCGATGATCTGCTGAATGGCCCGCTTCAAAGGCCTTGCACCATACAGTGGATCAAAGCCAGCCTTCACTACTTCGGCCAATGCTGCTTCGCTTACCTCCAGGCGCATGTCGCGGCTTGCCAAACGCTGTTGCAAACGATGCAACTGAATGCGTGCAATGTTGGCAATGTGCGCATTGTCCAGGGCATGAAACACCAGCAATTCATCAACCCGGTTAATGAATTCCGGGCGGAAATGTTGCTTCACTTCTTCCATCACCGCGGCTTTGATCAACTCGCCGTCTTGCCCGGCCAAACGTTGAATTTCATGCGAACCCAGGTTGGATGTCATCACGATTACCGTATTTTTAAAGTCCACAGTGCGGCCTTGCCCATCGGTCAAACGACCATCGTCGAGCACCTGCAACAGCACGTTAAATACATCGGGGTGGGCCTTTTCCACCTCGTCCAGCAGAATGACGCTGTAAGGTTTGCGGCGCACAGCCTCGGTCAGATAACCGCCTTCGTCGTAACCCACGTACCCTGGAGGCGCCCCCACCAAGCGGCTCACCGTGTGCTTTTCCATGAACTCACTCATGTCAATGCGAACAAGGTGGTCTTCTGAGTCGAACAGGAAGCCCGCCAAGGCTTTGCACAATTCGGTTTTACCCACACCCGTGGGGCCTAAAAACAGGAATGAACCCAAAGGCTTGTTGGGGTCGGAAAGCCCGGCACGCGAGCGGCGAATGGCATCCGATACCAAGGTAACCGCTTCGTCTTGCCCCACCACACGCATGTGCAAGGCCGCTTCCATTTGCAGCAACTTGTCGCGTTCACCCTGCAACATTTTGCTGACCGGAATGCCCGTGGCTCGGCTCACCACTTCAGCAATTTCCTCGGTGCCAACTTGCGTGCGCAACAACCTGTTGGGTTTCTTCTCGCCACCCTCGTTGTCTTTCACATCGTTTAGTTTTTTCTCCAGATCAGGCAATTTGCCGTACTGAAGTTCAGACACCTTTTGCCAGTCGCCCTTGCGCTTCCACTGTTCAATTTCTGCGCGAATGTGATCAATTTCCTCTTTGATGGCTGCGCTGCCCTGCACTGCTGCTTTTTCACTTTTCCAGATTTCATCCAGATCGGCGTATTCGCGCTCAAGGCGAACAATTTCCTCTTCGATCAAAGCCAAGCGCTTCTTGGACGCCTCGTCTTGCTCGCGCTTCACAGCCTCGCGTTCAATTTTTAATTGAATAATGCGGCGATCAAGCTTGTCCATTTCCTCGGGCTTGGAATCAATTTCCATCTTGATTCGAGCAGCTGCCTCATCGATTAAATCAATGGCCTTGTCGGGCAAGAAACGATCTGTGATGTAGCGGTGAGAAAGCTCGGCTGCGGCCACAATAGCAGGGTCGGTAATGTCCACGCCGTGGTGCAACTCATAACGTTCCTGCAAGCCACGAAGAATGGCAATGGTGCTTTCAACACTGGGCTCGCCCACCAACACCTTTTGGAAACGGCGTTCAAGTGCGGCATCCTTTTCAAGGTATTTTCGGTATTCATCCAGCGTGGTGGCGCCAATACAGTGCAACTCACCGCGGGCCAGTGCGGGCTTTAACATATTGCCAGCGTCAATTGCGCCTTCGGCTTTGCCTGCACCCACCATGGTGTGAATTTCATCAATAAACACAATGGTTTGGCCTTCATCGGCAGCCACGTCTTTCAACACGGCTTTCAAGCGTTCTTCAAATTCGCCCCGGTATTTTGCACCAGCCAACAACAGCGCCATGTCCAGCACCAACACGCGCTTGTTTTTCAAGGTATCGGGTACTTCGCCATTCACAATGCGCTGGGCCAAGCCTTCCACAATGGCGGTTTTACCAACCCCTGGCTCGCCAATCAGCACCGGGTTGTTTTTCGTGCGGCGTTGCAAAATTTGAATGGCGCGGCGAATTTCATCGTCACGACCAATCACGGGGTCAAGCTTGCCCTTGCGGGCACGCTCGGTTAAATCAATGGTGTATTTTTTCAAAGCCTCGCGCTGGCTTTCGCCATCAGCGCTATCTACGGCAACACCGCCACGCACCTGTTCAATGGCTGTGTTCAGCGACTGGGCATTCAAACCCGCTTCCTTCATCACCCTGGCCAAGCCGGTGCTGTCTTGCAAACAAGCCAACAAAAACAACTCGCTGGCAATAAACTGGTCGCCACGCTTCTGCGCTTCTTTGTCAGTCAAATTCAGGGCGGCTTGCAGCTTGCTGCCAATCTGGATTTGCCCGGCATTGTTGGCCACTTGGGGCAGGTTGTTCACCTCGGCTTCAACGCCCTTGATCAGCACCTGCGGATTGCCACCAGCCTTGCTGATGACACCGCGGACGGACCCTTCGCCCTGCTTAAGCATGGCCAACAACACGTGTGCAGATTCAACAGTGGGGTTGTCCTTCCCCACAGCCAGGCTTTGGGCGTCGGCCAAAGCTTCCTGAAACTTGGTGGTGAGTCGATCTAAACGCATGTGTGCAAACCCTTCTTAACAATTTTGAGTCACAATACCCATGAACCGTATGTGTGGGCGAGCGTGGTGATTTCAAGATAACGCCAACACAAATGACTTGCACTATTTTTCAAGTACGCTGCCATGCAAATCAAACAACTCCAAGTTGCTTACGCGCCGGAACATGATCGCATCCTGATGCGGATCAATTCAGCTGAAAATCAGGAGGTACGGGTATGGCTGACGCGCCGTATGGTGCGCATGCTGATACCCAGCCTGGATGAAATGATGCAAAAGCTGTTGGCCAGCGACAGGCCGCTCAATGATGCGGGCCGCAAAGCACTGCTGGAAATGAGCCGGGAAGTGTCGCTGTATTCTGCCGACTTCAAAAGCCCATTTCAGGACAAAAACACCACAACCCCCTTGGGTTCTGACCCGCTGCTGATCACTCAAATTGAACTTCGCCCCAGCGGCGAGGCGCACAACACCGACCTGGTGTTGAAGCTGGTGGCTGGCAGTGGCAAGGGGTTTGAAATGCGCATGGCCGAGCAGTTGCAACATGGCTTTGCCGATTTGTTGATCAAAACATGTGGGCAAGCCGATTGGGGCCTGCATTTCAAGAGCGTGCCCAGCATTATCGAACGGCCTGAAACGCGCCATTTGAACTAAGCTAGCCAGTCAAAAACATTTCCTGTAGATCATTCAGGAAACGAAAGCCCAATTCGGTGGGTTTGAATACGCCGGGTTGGGTTTCAATCAAACCCTTGTCCAACGCCATTTTCAATGGTTTCTGCGAATCATTTAATGGTCTGCCACAGCGCTCTACAAACCAGCTTTCCGGCACACCATCGCTTAAACGCAAGGCGTTCAGCATGAATTCAAAGGGCAGTTCTTTCACAGCCAAGGTGCGTACTTCAAGGGGCTGCGCTGCGCCCTCCATTTCTTCCATGTAAGCCATCGGGTTGCGGTGACGGGTTTCACGTTCAATTCGGTTGGGGTAGCTGATTTTCGCGTGGGCCCCGGCACCAATGCCCAGGTAATCGCCAAACCCCCAATAGTTCAGGTTGTGCTGGCAACGATGCCCAGGTTTGGCAAAGGCTGAAATTTCGTACTGCTCAAAGCCTGCTGCCTTTGCTGCGCGGTGAACCGCCTCTTCAATGTCGATCAAAGTGTCATCGTCGGGCAACGGTGGCGGTTTGGCAGCAAACAGGGTGTTGGGTTCCATGGTGAGCTGGTACAGGCTCAAGTGGGAACTGTTCAGCGCCACGGCCTGCTCTACATCGGCCAGCGCCTGCTCCACATTCTGGTGGGGCAAGGCGTACATCAAATCAATATTCACTTCATCGAACAAGGCCACAGCACTGCGTACGGCAGCCACCGCCTGTCCGCTGTTGTGCACCCGGCCCAAGGCCTTCAAGTGAGAATCAGAGAAACTTTGCACACCAATTGAAAGCCGGTTCACGCCTGCTTTGCGGAACCCCTCGAACCGGGCTTGCTCGAAAGTACCCGGGTTGGCTTCCATCGTAATTTCGCCGCTTTGCGGCATGCCCAGGCGCGCACGCACCGCACCCAGCAACTCATCAATCAACTCGGGTGCAAACAAGGAAGGCGTGCCGCCCCCAATAAAAATGGAATACAGCTTTCGACCCCAAATTTTGGGCAACTGCTGATCAAGATCCGCCACCAGCGCATTGATGTAGCGGCGTTGCAAGTCGAGTGGCAAGGATTCTGCAAACCCTTGTTCACCCGCGGCAGGCTGCATGTCAGCGTGAAGGGGTATGCCCACTTCGCGCAGCTTGCTTTCCGGGGCCAGGTGGCTGTTGAAATCGCAATAAGGACATTTGCGCACACACCAAGGCAGGTGAATGTAAAGCGCCAGTGGTGGCATGGCAGCGAAACGAAGTTCGCTGGGCATGAACACGCGGCCAACAAGATTGCTGGCCGAGGTTGCCATGAAAGTGGGCTTGTCGTCGCCCTTGCCCTGTTCCACTTAGGCACCCACCTTCTTTAAACCCAGGCGCTGTTGCAACTCAACAAGCAAGGCCTGTGTGGCCTGCGCACGGTGGCTGAATCTGTTTTTCAATTCTTTGGGCATTTGCGCGGCAGTGCATTGGTGTTCAGGAAGCCAGAAATGCGGGTCGTAACCAAATCCATGTTCACCCTGCGGCACGTCGATCACTTCGCCCCACCACATTTTTTGGGCAATGGTGGGTGTGGGGTCGTCGGCATGGGCCACCCAAACCATGGCGCACACAAAATAAGCGCGCCGATCTTCAACACCTTTAAGCTGTTCAACCAGGCAAGCATTGTTGTTGGCGTCGCTTTTTTCCTGCCCAAACAAAGTGGCATAGCGGGCCGACAACACACCTGGTGCGCCAGCAATGGCAGGCACGCACAAGCCAGAATCGTCGGCCAGCGCGGGGCGCCCGGTCAGGCGGCTGGCATGCCGTGCCTTGGTTAATGCATTTTCAACAAAGGTGTGAAAGGGCTCGTCCGCATCGGGAACACCCAGTTCACCTTGGGCAACCCAGTTCACGCCCCAAGGGGCAAACAGGTCCTGAAATTCACGCAGCTTGCCTTTGTTGCCGCTGGCCAGCACCCATTCCTTGTTCAATGCCATGACGTTTTTCCTTCCTGCGGGTCAAGCGGCAAGTGCTGCTTTCTGCAAGCGAACCAATTCAGCGATACCGGCTGCTGCGGAATCGAGCATGCCATTCAATTCGTCCCGGCTGAAAGCCTCACCTTCGGCTGTGCCCTGCACTTCCACAAAACCGCCCTTCTCGGTCATCACCACATTCAGGTCTGTTTCGCAGGTGGAGTCTTCGTCGTAATTCAAATCGAGTGCCACCTGGCCATTGACCACGCCCACTGAAACCGCAGCAACAAATTGTTTGATCGGGCTTTCGGCCAATGCACCACTGGCCATCAATTTGCCGATTGCATCGGCCACGGCCACCATGGCACCGGTAATGGATGCGGTGCGTGTGCCGCCATCGGCCTGAATCACATCGCAATCAATTTTCAAGGTGCGTTCGCCCAGTTTGTTCAAATCAACCGCAGCACGCAGGGCGCGGCCAATCAAACGCTGAATTTCCTGGGTGCGGCCACTTTGTTTGCCACGGGCCGCTTCACGGTCCATGCGGGAATGGGTTGAACGGGGCAACATGCCGTACTCGGCGGTCAACCAACCCTGGTTTTGACCTTTCAAAAAGCCAGGAACCTTGTCTTCAATACTGCAGGTACACAACACATGCGTATCGCCAAAACGCACCATGACCGAACCCTCAGCATGCTTGGTGTAATTGCGCTCAAGGCTGATTTTTCGCAGGGCGTGGGGGCTTCGTCCATCGGGGCGGGCTGTGGTGGTAGTCATTCAAATTCTCCAGTGCATAACCAATTGTCGTGCCCGCATTATGGCGCATCTTCAAGGTCGAGAAATAACTGGGCCTGCCCTTTGCTGCGGCGGTTTTCCTGTGCAGCCTGCTCAAGCGCTGCATCGGCGGGTGTAATCAGGTGACTGGCCTTGATACCGAGCAATCGAATGGTTGAATGTGCCCCTTTCTGTTCAAAAGGAATTTTTTTCAGGCAGGCTCGCGCGGCTTGCAGAATTTCATCCGCTGTACTCGTCGTCAAGCCCGTGGTTACATCGCGGGTTAACGATTTGAAATCTGCAAAGCGCACTTTCACACCGATGGTTTTTGCAAGGCGCTGCTTGCGGGCCAAGTCTTGCGCCAGTTTGTCGGCCAGGTGAGTCAATACCTGCGTGAGTTGGTCCCGATGCCTGCGCACATGCATGTCATTCTCAAACGTGGTTTCACGGCTAATGCTTTTCGGCTCGGAATACAGCGTCACTGGCCTGAGATCAATGCCATTGGCACTTTCATGCATCCACAAGCCATAGCTTTCACCAAAACGCTCCCGAAGCAAGTCAAGGGGTTGGGCGGCCAGCTCGGCAATGCTGTTCACGCCCATGGCTTTCAGCTTTTCCTGTGCCTTGGGCCCCACCCCGTTGATTTTGCCAACGGGCAAGGGCCAGATCATTTCCTGAAACTGATCGGGGCGGGCCACGCTGAGTCCATTCGGTTTTTGAAGGTCAGAGCATATTTTGGACGTCAGCTTGTTTTCAGACAGCCCAACCGAACAGGTCATGCCGCCAGTGGCATTGGTCACGACCGCCTTCAATTGCCGGGCCAAGTCAATGGCCACGTCAAAATCACCCGAAGTTTCCTCGGTTAAATCAATGTAAATTTCATCAATTCCCCGGTCCTCTACGTTCGGAGCCAATTCACGCACAGCGGCCTTGAATTGGCGCGAGAGTGTTTTGTACCAATCAAAATCGGCTGGCAATAAAATGGCGTGGGGCGCCAGCTTGGCGGCTTTCATGGTGGGCATGGCCGAGTGCAACCCCAATGCGCGCGCTTCGTAATTGGCGGTGGTCAACACCCCGCGCCCCTCGTACTGCGCAAGGGTTGGGAATTGCTGACCTGGCAGTGGCTGCATGCCACGGCGACCACCCACAGCCACAGGCAAACCCCGCAAGGCTGGGTTGCGCACCAGTTCAGCATTGGCGTAGAAGGCGTCCATGTCCAAATGGGCAATGATTCGACCCGACAAAAACACCCCCACAGAAAACAAGCACCAGTCCAGAGTTTACAATCCATGCACCACCGACACACACGCACAGGCCGCAAATGAGCAAGGACAGCAAAAACACCGCCGCAGTACACAGCATGACAGGCTTTGCCAACGCGCAAAGCACCACCCGTGCTGGCACCTTAAGCATGGAATTGCGCAGCGTGAATTCCCGTTTTCTGGACCTGAACTTTCGCATGGCCGACGACCTGCGCACGGTTGAACCACTGATTCGCGAAAAGCTGATGAATACCTTGAGCCGGGGCAAAGTGGAGTGCCGCATTTCATGGGGGCGTGCCGAAGGCGAGAAAAGAATTCCCAAAGTAGATCTTGAGCAGGTTAAACAACTGGCCGCCCTTGAAGCCAGCATTCAAAGTGCCTTGCCCAAGGCGAACGGCTTTCGCATTACCGAGGTGTTGAACTGGCCCGGTGTGGTTGAAGACAACAGCCTGAGTGGTGAAGAACTGCAAGAGACCATTTCAGCCTTGTGCGACCAAGCCATTGATGCAATGAAACAAAGCCGCGAGCGCGAAGGCGCTGGCCTTGCCACTGTATTGCTGGAAAAAGTAGACGGCATGGAAACCATTGTGAACAGCCTGCTACCCATGCTGCCCCAGTTTTTGGCCCACTACGAGGGCAAAATTCGGGAACGCATGACCGAGGCCTTCGACAAAATCATCAATGACAAAGCCGGCCACTTAACCGTGGAAGACCTTGAAGAACGCATCAAACACGAAGTGGCGCTGCACAGTGTGCGCATTGATGTGAAAGAGGAAGTAGAACGGCTTCAAACCCACTTCACCGAGGTGCGCCGCATTTTGAAAAAAGGTGGGGTTATTGGCAAACGACTGGACTTTGTAACCCAGGAATTGAACCGTGAAGCCAATACACTGGGCAGCAAAGCCCACGCCATTGCCCAAACCCAAGCCAGCATTGATTTAAAGGTTTTGGTTGAACAGTTCCGCGAGCAAGTTCAGAACATTGAATAAACACTGAATTTGGTACTGAACTGAACCAATCTGAATACTTGGGCACCCAATCGAACTTACCCCTGTTCGAGACCGTGCCCAATGACCACACCCATTTCGCTGCTTAACCAAATCCTGAAACACGTGTTACCCCAAGCCGCCAAAGACCCGCGAATCGCAGGCCTGCTTTTGGTGGCAAAAGGGCAAGCAGGTAGTGCACAGGCTTTGATATTTCACCCTACACTGCGCATGCAACGCAGCGAGTTGACGCAGTTCAGGGTAGGCCAGGAAAAACTGGCAGACATGAACCTCATCAAAAGCGGTCGTTTGGAAATTGGCAATTCCAGCCAGGGTGAAATTCCCAGAATAAAGGTGGGTGATCACTACAAATTTGAGAATACCTTGTCGGCACAAGAGCGAATCGAGGTACTTTCAGCCCCGTCAATCTTGCCCAATGTACCCAAAGAAGGCCCAATTGCGCACCCGGTCAGCACCGCAGAACGGTGCGTGCTTCGGGATTACATCGCAACCGATGGCTACTCAAGTCAAATGAATCAGTTCTTGCGGGGTGAATTCAAGGGTGAGCCTCAATCGCACTCGGACCTGCTGGACCGTAGCCTTGTGCTGGTCAGTTTTCTGAATGCATTGCCTGTGCAGTCCTCTGAAGCGCAACACAATCTGAAACCTGCATCCCCCATGTTTCAGGCCATGCTAGAGGCAGAGAAAACCGGCAAACCTTTTACACCCGACTATTTTCTGAGCATGAGCAAGCGAAATGACTCTGCCGGCCCCCTGATTCCCAGCGTGTTTGGCACAGTCAGTTGCATCGTTCAATCCGAGTTGGCCAAAGACGTATCCGTTTCAAGTGCATTGCTGCCCAATGAACGTGAGTGGATTGCTGCGCCCATTTCAAGCTACAAAGTCAGCAAAGGCTCAGGGTTCGGCGACGAGACATCCACCAAGCCCTGGTTTGTTTTGACCGAGCATGCCAAGCCCGCTGAATAAACGGTCAACATGGCGAGTGCACGGGAAATCCAATAGAATCACGGCTTGTTGATCAATCTGTGAAGACCACATGACTGCCTTGGCCCAACCCCAGCACACGCCACAGTATTCTGGAAGCCTGTTTATTGTCAGCGCCCCCTCTGGGGCGGGCAAATCGTCGCTGGTAAAGGCGCTACTGGCTGAAGTTCAGGGCATAGGCCTGTCCATATCCAACACAACCCGCAAGGCACGCCCTGGCGAGGTGGACGGCAAAGACTACCATTTCATTTCCCAACATGAATTTGAAGCGGTTCGCGACCAGGACGGCTTTCTGGAATGGGCGCACGTACATGGCAACTATTACGGTACATCGCGCGCCTGGGTTGAAGGGCAAATGGCCATTGACCGCGATGTGCTGCTTGAAATTGACTGGCAAGGCGCCGAACAAGTGGTGCGCAAGGTAGAGAATGTGGTGTCCATCTTTATTCTTCCCCCCAGCATCGAGGAACTCGAAAAACGGCTTCGCGGACGGGGCACAGACACGGAAGAGGTGATTTTGAAGCGAATGGGTGCCGCACAACTCGAGATCGAGCAGGCGAGGCGCTTTGATTATGTTATCCTTAACGATGATTTCACGCAGGCTCTGTTGGAGCTGAAATCGATCGTCTTCGCATCCCGTTGCCGTTTCAATCAGCAAATGGCGCGCCACGGGGCGCAACTCAAAAGTATTGGACTGTAAGGACACCAGATGGCCCGCATCACCGTTGAAGATTGCTTGAAAAAGATCCCTAACCGTTTCGACATGGCCCTGTGCGCCACTTACCGCGCCCGCATGCTGGCCCAAGGCCACACACCCAAAGTAAAGTCCGACAAAGACAAGCCAACAGTAACCGCCCTGCGTGAAATCGCTGCTGGTGAAATCGGTATCGAAATGTTGAAACGCGTGCCCATTTAATCCGGGCAAGGTTGCATTCAAAAAAGCCCGAGACCGGCACACGGCTCGGGCTTTGTTCGTAAAATTGACTGAAAACTCAGCTGCCCGATAGCTCAGCATCCCCGGACTTCGATTACCTTGAACAAACCTTCTTCAGCACCGCTGGACATCAAATTCGCCAAAATCAAGGCTGTGACCATTGCCTTGCGCCCTGCGCCACTGCAAGAAAGCCTCGATGCCCTGAAAAAACGACTTGGCCCCACCCCCGGCGTGTACTCTGCCGAACCGGCTGTGCTCGACTTTTCCGCCTGGAATGACACCGAACTGACTGAACATGGCATTGAATTAAAAGCCTACGCTGACATGCTCAAGGCCGCCGGCGTGCTGCTGGTTGAGGTGCGAGGCCAAAACGAAACCCTTGAGGCTCAAGCCGAAGAACTGGGCCTTCGGTTCGAAGTTGGGCAAGCGGATCTTGCCGAGCCAGCGCCTGCTGGGGCCCCAACTGCTGTGGCCGCGCCCGAACCGGAAGCACCTGCCAAAGCAAGCACCGTACAAAAAGCCGATTCCGAGCAAGCCACCCACCCGGCTGTGCCCAGTTTCGACAAGGCCCGCCGCACCATGGTGATCGATCAACCCGTGCGCAGTGGCCAAAAAATTTATGCCCAAGGCGCCGATCTGATTGTCATGGGACAGGTGTCTGCTGGCGCTGAAGTCATCGCAGATGGCAATGTGCACGTTTACGGAGTGTTGCGGGGGCGCGCGCTGGCCGGTGCAGCAGGAGACACCCAAGCCCGCATCATTTCCACCAGCTTCGAAGCGGAACTGGTGGCCGTGGCGGGTTACTACTTAACATTCGAGGGCGGTTTTCCTGAAGAAAACCGATCCAAACCTACATTAATTCATCTTGACCATGGCACCGAGCCGGCAGTATTGCGACTCAAAGCCATCAACATCCGCTAGGAGACCATTTGTGAGTCGAGTCATTGTTGTTACATCCGGTAAGGGTGGCGTTGGTAAAACAACTACCAGCGCAAGTTTTGCCGCAGGCCTTGCCTTGCGTGGTTTTAAAACGGTAGTGATCGACTTTGACGTGGGCTTGCGCAACCTTGACCTGATCATGGGTTGTGAACGCCGCGTGGTTTACGACCTGGTCAATGTGATCAACGGCGAAGCCAATTTGCAGCAAACCCTGATTAAAGACAAACATTGCCCAATGTTGTCGATTTTGCCCGCCTCCCAAACCCGGGACAAAGACGCTTTGACCGAAGAAGGCGTGGAAAAAGTAATCAAAGACCTGATCGAAATGGGCTTTGAGTACATTGTGTGTGACAGCCCCGCCGGCATTGAACGCGGCGCAGTGATGGCATTGACATTCGCCGACGAAGCGATTGTTGTGACCAACCCGGAAGTGTCGTCGGTTCGCGATTCCGACCGCATCATTGGCATTTTGCAGGCGAAAAGCAAGCGCGCCAAAGAAGGCGGCGAACCCGTGAAGGAGCACCTGCTCATTACCCGGTATTCCGCCAAGCGTGCAGCCGATGGCGAAATGCTAAGCTATTCGGATGTGGCCGACCTGTTGCGTGTGCCGCTACTGGGTGTTATTCCTGAAAGTGAAACCGTGTTGCAGGCTTCCAACCAAGGTATGCCTGTAATTCACGCCGAGGAAAACGATGCAGCTTTGGCCTACCAAGACTGTATTTCTCGCTTTCTGGGCGAAACCAAACCGCTGCAGTTTGTGGACTACGAAAAGCCCAGCCTGCTGAAACGCTTGTTTGGAGGTTAAGGTGATGTCATTACTGAGCATGCTGTTTGGCGAGAAGAAAAAGTCTGCCAATGTTGCAAAAGAACGACTGTCTTTGATTATCGCGCGCGAACGTGTAGATCAGGACGGCCCCGACTTTTTGCCCCAAATGCGGGACGAATTGATGCAGGTGATCGCCAAATACGTCAAAATTGATCAAGAAGATGTGAAGTTTAACCTTCAAAAACAAGGCAATATGGAGATGTTGGAAGTCAATATCGTCTTGCCGGACCAGAAGTAAGACTGCACAATAGAAGATCGTAGTTAAAGTTGTAAGAGTGGTACAAAATGCGGGGGGCAATGCAAGCCAGAGAACTTCAACCTGAGCCAAACCGACCCGACGTGGTCTCTATCGCACAGCTAATAGGACTTGCCTCGACATATTTACCCGAGGCAGAGATTCGGCGTGTTCGCGAGGCTTACAAGTTTTCTGACGTTGCACACCTGGGGCAATTCCGCGCCACAGGTGAGCCTTACGTAACCCACCCCATTGCTGTGGCTGAACTTTGCGCCAGCTGGCGCCTGGACAGCCAAGCCATTCAAGCCGCCCTGCTTCACGATGTGATGGAGGATTCTGGCACCACCAAGGAAGATTTGATCGAGCGCTTCGGCGGATCAGTGGCCGATTTGGTGGATGGGCTTTCCAAGCTCGACAAAATGGAGTTTTCTTCCAGGGAAGAAGCCCAGGCCGAGAACTTCCGCAAAATGTTGCTGGCCATGGCCCGCGACCTGCGCGTTATTTTGGTGAAGTTGGCCGACCGTTTGCACAATATGCGAACGCTCGACATTATGAGTCCCGCCAAGAAACGCCGCATTGCCTTAGAAACCCTCGAAATTTACGCGCCCATTGCCCACCGACTGGGCTTGAATGAAATCTTCCGCGAACTGCAAGAACTTAGCTTTCAGCATGCCTACCCCATGCGCTATGAGGTGCTGAAATAAGCGGTGCTGGCAGCGCGTGGTAACCGCCGCGAGGTGGTCAGCAAAATTCTGGAAGCGGTAGAAAAATGCCTGGACGACGCCAGCATTGAGTGCCAAGTGTTTGGTCGAGAAAAAGCGCTGTACGGCATTTACCGCAAAATGATTGAAAAGCGCCTGAGCTTTTCGCAGGTGCTCGATGTGTACGGTTTCCGGGTGGTGGTGAAAGACATGCCCGGCTGTTACATGGCCATGGGCATGTTGCACCAGCTGTTCAAGCCCGTACCGGGCAAGTTCAAAGACTACATTGCGATCCCGAAGCTGAACGGCTACCAAAGTTTGCACACAACCTTGCTGGGCCCTTATGGCACACCGGTTGAATTCCAGATTCGCACCGAAGAAATGCACCAAGTGGCTGAAAAAGGCGTGGCTTCGCACTGGCTGTACAAAGGCGAAGGCGAGGCGCTGAACACCATTCAAACCCAAACCCACCGCCTGCTGCAAAGCCTGCTCGACATTCAAAACCAAACCGGCGATTCAGCCGAGTTTCTCGAACACATCAAGGTGGACCTGTTCCCCGATGCGGTGTACGTGTTCACCCCCAACGGCAAGATCATGAGTCTGCCCCGGGGAGCCACTGTGGTCGATTTCGCGTATGCAGTGCACACCGATGTGGGCAACCATTGCGTGGCCGCACGGGTTAATCAGGTGATCGAACCGTTGCGCACCATTTTGAAAAGCGGCGATGTGGTTGAAATTATTACAGCCCCACACAGCCGCCCCAACCCGGTTTGGCTGGGCTTTGTGCGTTCAGGCAAGGCCCGGTCCGAGATTCGTCACTATTTGAAGTCGATGAATCTTGAAGAAACTGTTCGCCTGGGAAGCCGACTGCTGGAACAGGCTTTGGAAGCGGACCAAATCAAGCTGGAACATTTGAGCAATGAGGTGTGGGACCGTTTGCAAAAAGATTCACAGGTCAGCACCCGCGATGAACTTCTGGCTGATGTTGGCGCAGGTCGCCGTGTGGCCCCTGTTGTTGCCCGCCGAGTGCTGATTGCCATGGGCCGTGCAGATGCGCGGGTGGATGCGCAAGTTGCCAATACCGGTGAGCCGCGAGTGCCGATTATGATTCACGGTGGAGAAGGCATGTCGGTTCAACGCGCACCCTGTTGTTTGCCGATTCCCGGGGATCACATTATTGGATATGTGCGAAAAGGCTCGGGCCTGATCATTCACACCGATGAATGCGAAACCGCCCGCAAACAAATTCGCAAAGAACCCGAGCGCTGGACTGATGTGCAGTGGTCACCGGAAATTACACGCCCATTCGACGTCAATGTTGACTTGCAGGCTGTGAACGAGAAAGGCGCTTTGGCCACTATTGCAGCCACCTTGTCTGATGCAGGTGCCAACATTACCAACCTGACCATGAGCGATGAAACGGCCTACCGCAAGCTGTTGCACTTCACCATTCAGGTGACTGACCGTGTGCACTTGGCGCGCATCTTGATGGCGCTGCGCAGGCTTGAATACGTGGAGCGTGTGACCCGTGTGAAAGGTCGTGCTTTTGCCAAGGTGCGCTTGCCTGTTGCTGACACTGCGACACACTGACCTTCTGGTTTGAATAGCCCGATCGGCTTGGGTTGTCTTGTCGTTCGCTCGAACGCTGGTTAAC
Organism: Limnobacter sp.; assembly: GCF_043511195.1. Lineage (NCBI taxonomy): Bacteria > Pseudomonadati > Pseudomonadota > Betaproteobacteria > Burkholderiales > Burkholderiaceae > Limnobacter > Limnobacter sp. The sequence goes on from NZ_CP121330.1 coordinate 2,828,479, forward strand.
TGCCCGATCGGCTTGGGTTCCGATCTCTCGCCTGAAAACCTGTAACTCCCTTGCTGAGCCTTTCGATACCTGAGAACGACCCTCCTAAAAAGCGGGTCGGGCTCGTTCTCTGTCGCCCATGCCGGGCGACACCGGCCCTGCTCGGCACGCAAGGGCAGGTTTTCTTGAAGGCGAGGCGATCGAAACACCGCCGCCGATTGGGAGGTTTAAGCCAACTCGGCAGTGGGATTGCTTGGGGCGCACTTCAAGAAAACCGCCCCGTTTGAATTCAACCGCAACGGTCGGCCATTGGCCGGCACCGAGACTCGGCCCGCCCTTTTGCCGAGCGAGGTGAGTCAGGGGGAATTTCAAAAAGGGATTCAGCGGTTTTCAGTGCGGCACAAGTAACCCACGCCGAGGTGGCAAGAAACCACTGCGGTGACCCTTCAAGTTCAGATCAAGAGTCAGTCGATCACATACTGCACTTCGACAATCTCAAGCTCATCCCGACCACCCGGCGTCATCAGGTACACCACATCACCCTCTTTCGCTTTTAACAGCGCACGCGCCACAGGCGAAATCCAGCTGATATGTCCTTTGGCAGTATCCACTTCATCAACGCCCACAATTTTCACAGTGAGTTCATCACCTTTTGAGTTGATATAGGTGACCGTGGCACCGAAGAAAATACTCTCGAGTTCTTGCTGCGTGGCGGGGTCTACCACCTCGGCAATTTCAGTGCGCTTGGTGAGAAAACGAATTCGGCGATCGATTTCACGCAAACGTTTTTTACCGTACAGATAATCGCCATTTTCAGAACGATCGCCATTGGAGGCCGCCCAAGACACCACCGAAACCACCTCGGGTCGTTCAATTTTCACAAGATGAGTCAGCTCATCGCGCAAACGGCGATAGCCTTTTGGCGTGATGTAATTTTTCAAGCCTTGGGGAAGTGCGGGGCCTGCGTCGGGGCCATCGTCCTCAAATTCTGAATCGTTTTCTTTGGTGAAAGCCTTGCTCATGTCTTTTCTCGTGAATTGCCCGACTAGACAGCCTCTGCAGAAGTGTGCAGGATACAGGAAAGCGGCTGTTTCTTTGCCAATAACACCATCATAAAACCTTCAATGACAACAGAACAGGAAGCGCCCAGAATCATTGTTGTCGACGACAGCGACGATGATTTTCTATTGATCAAGCGTCAACTCGTGAAAACCTGGCAAACAGCGATTGTTCGCCATGCGCACAGCGAGGAAACGCTGAAAACAACGCTGAACGACATCGAGCCCGACCTGGTGATTTGTGACTATTCCATGCCCCAGCTGACGCACGAGAAGGCCATTGAAATAGTTCAAAGTCTGCGGCCTGAAACCCCCGTGATTCTGCTCTCGGGTTTGGCGAACGACGCACTGGGCGTGCAAGCCATGCACGAAGGTGTGCGCGATTATGTCGAGAAATCCAAACCCGAACGACTGATTCCTGCGGTTCGCAGGGAAATTCACACGCACAGGCTTCGCCGGGAAAAACTATTGCTTGAGCAAGCCCACAGGCGTGCTGTTTATTTTGATGCCGCCACGGGCTTTTTGAACCGCCAGGGTTTGGTGAAAACTTTGTCGGGTTTGAGTACCCATTCAGGCGATGACAATGACCTGTGCATGCTAAGCGTGAATGTGTCCAGAAACCAGGCACGCCGCCCGGAAGTAGACCCGCGAATTCGGCGCAATATGCTTGAAAAAATCGTGGAGCGAGTTCGGGACACCTTTAAGCATGACATTCTGTGCAGATGGTCTGACAATGTGTTGGTGGTGCTAACCAATAAGCTCGACTGGAGTGCAGACAACACCTTGATCGCCGACACCCTGTGCGAGTTTGAAGCCAACCTGAACCGTGTGTTCACGGTCGACAACATTGCTGTTCGCCCGAACATGCGTTTGGGGCTGGCTCGCCCCGGTGTGCATGGTCAGCATGCAGCCGAGTTGGTCACCCATGCGCTATCGGTGGCGCATGTGATTGAGTCTCGCGGACTTGAACTGTTGAATGTTCTTGATGCCGAAATTCATGACTTGGCCAAGCGACGCAAAACCATTGAACTGGGTTTGGCCAAAGGCATTGAGAGCAATGAGCTGGTGCTCGACTTTCAGCCGATTGAAGACCTTAAAACCGGCCGCATTTGCGGACTTGAAGCCCTGGAGAGGTGGACCCACCCGGAACTGGGTCGGATCATGCCGAGCGAGTTTATTGGAGTAGCCGAGGACTCAGGCCTGATTGATGCGCTAGGCGATTGGGTGATTGAGTCGAGCAGCAAGAAGGTTCTTGAGTTACATCAGCAAGGCCACATGCTGTGGAGCGCGGTGAATTGCTCGGCCGGTCAGCTTCTTAACCCGGAATTTCCAGCCAAAGCGCAACAAACCGTTCGCAATGCAGGCCTGGACCCCAAGTGGATTGAGTTCGAGGTCACCGAGTCCGCGGCCATTGATGACATGGCCCGCACGGTCGATGCTTTGAACCAACTGAAAGCACAGGGTTCGCAAATTGCGATGGATGATTTTGGTACGGGTTACGCGTCGCTGAATTACTTGCGGCAACTGCCTGTGGATGTGTTGAAGATCGACAAAAGTTTTGTCATGGATTTGCTGGAGGACAAAAACAGCCACATGATTGTGAAGGCTGTGATTGATCTTGCACATGCATTGGGCCTGATTGTGCATGCGGAAGGCATTGAAACTGCAGAGCAGCGGGAAAGCCTGATTCAGATGGGTTGCGACAGGCTGCAAGGCTATTGGTTTTCTCGCCCCATGGACATGGACAGCCTGAAAAACTGGCTGTCCACCAGGTCAAATTCGAACGGCTGAACGCCCTCCGATTTTAGAGAGGTAGTCGAGCAGGCGCCTGGCGATCTGGTTCAGGGGAACCACTTCATCGGCTGCACCCAAAGCGATCGCTTCCCGTGGCATGCCAAACACCACTGAGCTGGCCTCATCCTGGCAAATATTGTAGGAACCGGCTTTTTTCATGTCGGCCATGGCCTGTGCGCCGTCTTTGCCCATGCCGGTGAGCATGATGCCCACAATGTTGCGGGGCGACACTTCCTGCCCTGACTTGAACAGCACTTCAACCGATGGCCGGTGACGATTGACTGGCTCAGAATCGGACAACTGGCAAATGTAGTTGGCACCACTGCGACCCAACAACAGGTGTTTGTCACCCGGTGCAATGTAGGCATGGCCGGGCAAAACGCGTTCACCATGCACTGCTTCCTTCACGGTGATATTGCACACCTGGTTCAAGCGGTCCGCAAAACTTTTGGTAAAACCGGCTGGCATGTGTTGGGTAATCAAGATCGCGGGGCTGTCTTTGGGCAATTGTTCAAGAATGACCCGAATGGCCTCGGTACCACCTGTAGACGAACCAATCAACACAAGTTTTTCAGTGGCTGCAAAGCGGTTACCCAAGGCGTTGTTGGTGGGCACAGGCTTGGCCGCCTCGGCTGGAACCACCATGCCAGTGACTGGATCAGCTTGAGCCGTCGGTGCCTGCGCAGCGGGCTTCGAAGGCAATCGATTCAGGCGAAAACGGGCCGCATAGGCAGCGCGAATTTTGTCGGTAATTTCGTTGGCATAATCGATCATGCCTTGGCTAATGTCCAGTTTGGGTTTGGTCACGAAATCAACAGCTCCAAGTTCAAGGGCGCGAAAGGTTACGTCGGTTCCGCGCTCAGTCAAAGTAGACACCATCAACACGGGCGTGGGCCGCAAGCGCATGATTTTTTCCAAAAATTCAATGCCGTCCATTTTGGGCATTTCAATGTCAAGTGTAATCACATCGGGATTGAATTTCTTGATCTGGTCTCGGGCAATAAATGGATCCGGGGCTGTGGCCACGGTTTCCATGTCGCGCTGTGAATTGATGATTTTGCTCATCAGGTTTCGGATCAAGGCCGAATCATCTACCACCAACACTTTGATTTTATTCATCACATGAGCCCTTAGAAAAACACAATGTCGCCATTGACGGGGTCTTTGTTAATCTTTTCGCTGTATCGTTTTTCCTGCTGCAGTGCCGCTGAGTTGGCGCTGGCCACTCGCTCTACACGCACTGCGCTGGTTTGGGTATTGAAACGAATACGGCGGCTGTGTGGCCCACCCAGATCAGACGCAACCACTTTGATTTTGTCTTTCTGTAAAAAATCGATCACGAATTCTGCATTGCGGCGACCCACATGTTGGGTGTTCAAGGCGCCGGTAATATTGGCGCCACCAAATACTTTGGCACTGAGGTGCTCCCGCTTTGCACCCATGGTCAACAGGTCGTTGATCAGGCATTCCATGGCATACAAACCGTAACGCAGCGATTTGGTTTTGTCGGCTAGTGTGCGCGCTTCTGATGGCGAGTCGGGCAACATGAAATGATTCAGACCGCCAATTTTTCGATGACTGTCCCACACGCAAGCTGACACGCAGGACCCCAACAGGGTAGCGATTTCAGCGGGTGCCCATGACACGAAATAATCACCAGGCATGATGATTTTTTTCACCAGGGGCGGTGCAGTTGTTACCGGGGGTGAAATTAACAGCCCTGTGCTCATGCTGTAACCTGACGTGCCTGACCTTCTCCGCCGGTGCTGGTTTTGACTGCTTTGTCGGCATTTACGGTGTACACGGTTTTACCACGCAAGGTGAAATAGTCGCGCGCCATGGCGAAATTTTCAGAGTGCCCTGCATACAACAGGCCGTTCTGATTCATCAGGGGAGCGAATCGCTTGAGGATTTGCAATTGCACATCTTTCTCAAAATAGATCATGACATTTCGACAGAAAATGTCGTCAAAGCCGGGCCTCAGGGACCACACATTGTCCATCAGGTTCAGCTTGCGAAATGTCAACAATGCTTGCACTTCAGGGCGCACACGAATCAGCCCTTCGCTTTCGCCCTTGCCTTTCAAAAAATACTTTCGCAGAATTTCATCCGGAACTTTGTCGACCTGATCCATGCGGTAAACACCCTTTTTGGCATGCTCGAGCACTTTGGTGTCGATGTCTGTGGCAAGGATTCGCACAGGCGGATTCATGCTGTTGAAAGCTTCCATGGCCGTGATCGCCATGGTGTAGGGCTCCTCACCGGTGGACGCGGCACTGCACCACAACTCGATTCGGGCATTGCGCGAGAGCGATTGCAATTGCTTTTTCAGAATCTCGAAGTGATGAGCCTCGCGATAAAACGAGGTCAGGTTGGTTGTCAGCGAATTGGTGAAGTGCTCACATTCCGGATTGCCTGAATTGGATTCAAGCGCATCCAGATACGTGGAGAATCGGTTGTGATTGCAAGCACGCAAGCGTCGGGCCAGACGGCTGTACACCATGCTTTGTTTGCTGGGTGCCAATGAAATGCCCGCAATCTTCAGAATGAGTGCGCGTACACGGGCAAAATCCTTGTCGTTGAATTCAAACTCACGATCGGCATTGTCGTCGCTCAACAAACTGCGGTTCACAGCAACTGCGGCTTGCCTGGCACCTGCAACCATGTCGCTGGTGTGTGTGGACTTGGAGAATTCAAACTTTACGGGTGGTCGGTTCATCAGGGCCTTTGTCGCGGGGTTAACACAATTTGGGAGGTGCCCCGACGTGAATGAGTTCTATACCCTGATATGTTCCGATAAGATGAATAAAATAATGCAAGGATTAAAACCTCGAAAGGGCGTTATCTCTCGCTTTGATCCTGCACACAACAATAAAAACCAACAACAAGCGAACAGACAATGAGTGAATCGAAAGGACTACCCCCTTCATTGTTGGACATCAGCAACTTTTCAGATGGTGGACTGAAAGTTCTGGTGGTGGAAGACAATGATTCGGATTTCGAGCTGATGTGCTACCGCCTGAAACAGGGCGGCTTGAAGTACACAGCAACGCGAGTAGACCGCATAGAAGACCTGAGAAAGTGCCTGGAACACGAGGAATGGCAGGTGGTGATTTCTGACCACAATTTGCCAGGCTTTGGTTCCGAGGAAGCCTTACGCGTGGTGCGCGACTCGGGGCTGGAAATTCCTTTCATTATTGTGTCGGGCAGTATCGGTGAACACGTGGCTGTGGAGGCCATGCGTGCCGGTGCCGACGATTACCTGATGAAAGACAAAATGGCCCGTTTGGTGCCCGCCATTGAGCGTTCGCTAAGGGCTGCGAATGAACGGCGCAGCCTTGCTGCAGCTGAAATGGCCCAGCGTGAATCCGAACGGCGGTTTGCTGCCATTGCAGAGAATATTCCTGGCATTATTTTTCAAATGCAGTCGGGGCCTTCGATGCCCCGCCCCACGGTTCCTTTTGTCAGCGAGGGTGTGGTTCGCTTGTTTGGCGTGCCTCCCCGCCTGTTTCTTGAGAACCCGCATTACTTTTTCGAACAGTTTGAACCCGCCGATGCAGCGGCCCTATTTGAGCAATTGATGGACCCTCCGAAACCCGGTGTGGCCGTGAGTTGGGAAGGTCGGATCAAGAATTACGGCAAACGGGAATCACGCTGGGTTTACATGAATGCAGTGGCCAAACAACGCGGAAACGTGTTCATTTGGGACGGCGTGTTGCTCGATATTTCGGATCGAAAACAGGCTGAAGAACGCCTGCTGAACGCACAAAGCGAATTGCGACTCGTCACCACCGAATTCGAGAAACGACGCGAGCAGGAGCGTGGTGCAATTGCCCGTGAAATTCACGATGACATGGGTGGATCCCTGACCAAATTGAAAGCCGATGTGGCGTGGCTTAACAAGAATTCACCTGGTGACCCCGCTGCGCAGGAAAAGCTCGCTGACATGCTGGAGTTGATTGAGCACTTGCTGGCTAGCAGCCAGCGGATTGCCAAGGATTTGCGACCAGGTATTCTGGACTATGGCCTGATCCCTGCCCTTGAGTGGCAAATGAACGATTTCCAGAAGCGCACGCAGATCGAAGGCCTGTTTCAGTGCAACGTGGATGAACTGGACCTGGACAGCGAGCAAAGCACAGCCCTGTTCAGGATTCTGCAGGAAGCACTCACCAATATCGTGAAACACGCGCAGGCCACAAAGGTTGACGTGGAATTGTTTGTTACAGAAAGTGAATTAACACTGGAGATCCGTGACAATGGTCGCGGAATCGAGAATACTGATAAATTAAAAGAAACATCGTTCGGCTTGCGTGGCATGCAAGAACGGGTTGCAGCCTTCGAGGGTTGGGTCGATGTCAGTGGGTCCCTGGGGGCCGGGACAACGGTCATGGTTTCCATACCAAGAAGCATTCAGACAGGTGAGGCGGGAAATGATTAAGGTGCTGCTGGCAGATGACCATGCATTGCTTCGGGGAAGCCTGAAGCAATTGCTGGATGACACAGGATTTGTGCAGGTGGTGGCGCAAGCGGGTGAGTATTCAGAAATCATGAAGGCCATGAACGGGCATGCCGTTGACCTGGCCATTCTGGATATTTCCATGCCGGGGAAAAATGGCGTGGACATTGTAAAAATTCTGAAAGACAAATACCCCGCCCTGAAAATCCTGATGTTGTCGATGCACCCGGAGGACCAGTACGCCGTGCGCTGCCTGAAAGCGGGCGCATCGGGATACCTGACCAAAAACACAGCACCAGAAAAACTGGTGGATGCCATTCAGGTGATTGCCGCTGGCCGCAAGTACATTACCCCTGAACTGGCTGAATCGCTGGCCAGCCACTTGACTGAAGATTCAGACAAACCTTTGCATGCGACCCTCAGCGATCGTGAGTTCCAGACCATTCGGATGATTGCTGCGGGCAAGAAGCTGAGTGAAATTGCGGATGAGTTGTCGCTTAGCCCCAAGACCGTGAGCGTTTATCGGGCACGGATTCTTGAGAAAATGCGCATGAAAACCAATGGTGAACTGACGCGCTATGCGTTGGAGAACGGACTGATTTAAGCTTGCTCGGCCGCTGGTTTGTTTAGCCCGATCGGCTTAGGTTCCGGTCTCTCGCCTGAAAACCTGTAACTCCCTTGCTGAGCCTTACGATGCCTGAGAACGACCCTCCTAAAAAGCGGGTCGGGCTCGTTCTCTGTCGCCCATGCCGGGCGACACCGGCCCTGCTCGGCACGCAAGGGCAGGTTTTCTTGAAGGCGAGGCGATCGAAACACCGCCGCCGATTGGGCGTTGAACAGCGGTGAGCTGCGCGGGGAGGTGGAGAGACGCTGGCGCCGGTGACGCTAAGCTGAACTTGCAAGTGGTCGCACTCGGGAGGTTTTAGCCAACTCGGCAGTGGGATTGCTTGGGGCGCACTTCAAGAAAGCCGCCCCGTTTGAATTCAACCGCAACGGTCGGCCATTGGCCGGCACCGAGACTCGGCCCGCCCTTTTGCCGAGCGAGGTGAGTCAGGGGGAATTTCAAAAAGGGATTCAGCGGTTTTCAGTGCGTAACAAGTAACCCACGCCGAGGTGGCAAGAAACCGCAGCTGCGACCTTTCAAGTTCAACCAATAAAGTTGAACAAGGTCAGCTGCGAGGTACTCGCAAAGCTTTGCTGCGCAGCCTGAAGCTGCAATTGGCCCTGAGACAGCTCACTGATGGCCTTGGCATAATCAAGCCCCACCGCCTCACCAGCAACGCGTTCAAGCTCCAACTGGGCAGCCTGGTTAATCTGTTGCAGGGTTTCAACCTCACGCAGGCGAACACCCACTTTGGTGCGGGAAATTTGTACCTGGTCAAAAATGTCGTCGAGCTGCGCACCCTTGTCATTGAACGCTTTCAAGTAAGTATCTTGAGGCGTTGCACCCTCCTGACCATTGGGGTAAGAAGGATTGCGCAACAAAGCCACCGCATCGCGAAGAATCGCAAAAGCATCTTCATTCGTATTCGGGTCTACAAAGGCGTCCTGGCCTGTAATGCTCAGGTTTACAAAACGGCCGCTGGCCACTTGAATTTCTCGGCCAATCACTGCTTCACCAGCAGCTGCCGTGGTGGTTTCCAAAAACGTGCCGCTTACACCGCCAGCCGGTGCCTGGAAAGGCTCACGGTCCTGAAACGTACCTGAAAACATGTAGTAACCGTTGGCGTCTGTGCGGTTGGCAATACCGCGCAACTCTTCCATGCGGCCTTCAATGTCTTGCGCAATAATTTCCCGATCGGCACGGCTTAATGTTGCATTTCCTGCCTGCAAAAATGCTTCCTTGATGGACACCATGATGTCGGAAGCTGATTGCAAGGCCACATCCATTTGACCCAACTGGTTGTTCACGTAGGTGATGTTGCTTTGATAGCTGTCGATGGTTTTCACACCCGCTTTGGCACCCAAAGCCACTGACATGGCCAAAGGGTCATCCGAGGGTTTCAGCACCCGCTGCCCTGTTGCCAGTTGCCCCTGTAATTTCACCAGTTCAGTTTGTTGCTTGCTCATGCGTTCAGTGCTGAGCTTGAAGTACTGGTTGGTGCTGATTCTGCCGATTGCCATAATTTTTCCTTGAAACCCGATCAGAACATGCTGAGGATTTGATCAAACAATTCTTTGGACAGTGAAATAACTCGCCCGGAAGCCTGGTAAGCCTGTTGAAACTTGATCAGGTTGGCCGCTTCTTCATCCATGTTGACGCCCTGTAAGGCATCGCGTGAATCGGCCACCTGGTTCAACACGGTCTCGCGTGACTCCGCAGCCAGATTGAATTCACGGGTTTTATTGCCCACGCGGCTGACCAATTGGTTGAACCCGTCCGAAATGGAAACGCCCGCTGAGTTATTGGACTGAGACAGGGTGCGTGCAGTCTGCAACGCAGCGACCTTCAAAATATTTTCGTTGTTACCGATGCTTGGGTTGACGGCAGAAGACGCTGCCACCTCAGAGGGCCGATTGAGCGCAGTGCGCATGTTCAAGGCTGCTTCACGCACTGGCATCAGCACAAAACGATCGCCTTCTTGCGGCGTGGCATTGCTCAACTGGAAGCTGAGCAATGGTGCACCTGCGGGGTCGCGAATTTCATAGTAATCACCGCCTGGGTCAGTCACCAATGCGGCAGGAACAAACGGACCATTTGAGCCCATCTCGCGATAACGGGGCTGGCTGCCCACAATTTGAACTTCGTATTCGGCGGGCCCAAGCTTGGACAAATCAAGACCACGCATGGTGATTTGCGTGGGGTTGGCTGTGCTGTTGTTGATATTGGGCACAACGCGGGAAATGTCAGTTACAAAATTACCGCTGTTGCCGAAACTGAACAGGGCACTGCCTGGGTTGTTGTCCAGGTCTACACCAGTGGTTTGGACGTCATTGACTGCTTGACCAATCCGCGCGGCCAGCAAGCTGATTGTGTTCTGGTATTCGGTCAGTTCATTTTCACGAAAGCTCAGGAAACCTGACAACGCACCGTTGCCTAAACTTTTGGAATCAAAGGCAAGAAGCCGATCCTGACCGTTGACTTTGCTTGTCATTCCAACCAGCAAATTTTGTGGGTCTTGAGGATCAACCTGTGTTTGAACCTTGAATTGGGTCGTACCTACAACCAAAGACTGGCCATTGGCCAGAAACAGATTGGTTGAGCCGTCGGCCACATCCACGCGCGTCACTTGTACCTGTTCGGACAGCCGCAAGATCAATTGGTCCCGGCGATCCATCAAATCATTGGGTGGGCCACCATTGGAGGTTTGGTTCAAGGCGGTCACGATTTGATTGTTCAACGCCGCAATTTGCGAGGTGGCGTTGTTCAGCTGCTCCACCGTGTCACGAATTTTCAGGTTGGTGGCACTGCGCAATTCGTCCATCACCGTATTCAAACCGTTGAATCGCGAAGTCAGGGTTCCAGCCGAGGACAAGTAGTTCTGACGCGCGGCCAGATCGGCCGGATTGGTCGACAGGGTTTGCGCGGCACCAAAGAAAATACTCAGGGCACTGGACAAGCCCGACGCATCGTCGGCGATCATGGCGTCGACACGGGCAATTTGCTGCGCCTTGGCATTGTAAAAAGCCGCATCGGATGTGGCTTTCTGTTCCTGTGCATTGATGAAATCGGAATACACCCGCTGCACGGAGGCAATGTCAACTCCCTGGCCAATATAGCCAATGTCGCTGCCCGTGGAGGGGCGCGACTGTTGAATCACCTGCTGGCGATTAAAACCAACTGTGTTGCTGTTCGCAATGTTGTGCGAGGTGGTGGATAGCCCTGCCCGGGCCGCATTCAGGCCGCTGAGCGCAATTCCGTAAACCGAGTTAGACATGATTCAGGATCCTTTGGTGTCTTGAACGACTTAACGGTCAGTTTTCGGGAAAGTTGAGGGGAAGTCTTTCTTGATCTGCCCTGGCGGGAAAATGGTTTGCTCGCCACCCACGCCTGCACCGGCTTTTAACTGCCGTGCAATTTCGCCAGCAAGGCCCAAACCCTTGCCCGACAGTTTCTGAACCAGTTCCTGGTCGTACATGCCCTGATAGGCTTTGGTGCTGGAATCGGTGAACAAACCGCCCTCGGGTGTGGCATCGCGCATGCTTTTCAAGGCCATCTGCAGAAAAATGGATTCGAACTGCACGGCCACCTTGTCAACTGCTGCATTGAACTCCTCGCTGCCCCGTTCGGAGCGCGCACCGCGTTTCAAGCCTTCCAGGCTACGGGAATCCATCGACAGCATTTGCTGGGTATCAACCGGCTTGTTCGACAATGGCGTCATTTAGATCACCTCAAGTTCAGCTTTCAGGCTGCCAGCGGTTTGCATGGCTTGCAAAATCGAGATCAGGTCGCTGGGCGTAGCGCCCAAGGCATTCAAGGCTTTGACCACATCGGACAACTGAGCGGCCCCCTTGATCTCAATCAACTCGCCACCGGCTTCGGAAATTTGAATATCGGCCACCTCAGTAACCACCGTTTCGCCCTGACCAAATGGCGCGGGTTGTGAAATAACCGGGGTAGAAGTAATTTTGACGGTGAGGTTGCCATGTGCCACGGCGCAGCTTTCCAGCATCACGGCCTGATTCATGACCACCGAACCCGTGCGTGCATTCACAATGACCTTGGCACTGCCCATGGCTTTGTTGATGCTCAGTTCCTGAACACGCGACAAAAACGCCACGCGGTCGTTGGGATTGGAGGGCGCACGAACCTTGATGGTGCGGCCGTCGAGCGCTTGGGCCACGTTCGGGCCCATGTTGTTGTTAATTGCCTCGGCCACGCGAATGGCGTTGGAAAAATCGGTTGTCGTCAATTCCAGCTGCAGGGTTTCTCCCAGCAGGAAGGGCGAAGCCACTTCACGTTCAACCAAGGCACCCGCCGGGATACGGCCTGCCGACAAGTGGTTGATCACTGTTTTGGAACCACCTGCAGAAGCACCTGCACCACCCACAATCAATTGGCCTTGGGCCAGTGCGTATACCTGACCGTCTGCACCTTTCAAGGGGGTCATCAACAACATGCCGCCACGCAGGCTTTTGGCATTGCCGATGGAAGACACAGTGACATCGATGGCCTGGCCGGGTTGCGCAAAGGCAGGCAGATTGGCGGTGACCATGACCGAAGCGACGTTCTTCAATTGCAAATTGGCACCCGGTGGCAAGGTGATGCCCGACTGCTGCAGCATGGAGACAATGCTTTGGCTGGTAAATGGTGTTTGTGTGGTTTGGTCGCCGGTGCCATCCAGGCCGATCACAATGCCGTAGCCATACACTGGGTTGGAGCGCACGCCAGACACGGTGACCAGGTCGCGAATTCGGGTTTGTGCGTCAGCTTGTGTGCCAAACGCCATGACCGCAGCGGCGGTCAAGGCGAGCACAACGCCTTTGATAATTCGGTCTTTCAATTCCGGCAAGGAAATGCGTTTCATGGTGAGGTCCAGTTCAGAAAGGCAACACGGTCAGGAAAAAGCGGCTCAACCAGCCCATGGCTGTGGCAGAGTCCAAGGCACCTTTCCCGCGGTATTCAATGCGTGCGTCGGCGACCTTGGTGCTGGGCACCACATTGCCGGGCAAAATGGTAATGGGATTCACAACGCCGCTGAATTTCAGGTATTCCACTTCACGATTGGTACCAATCTGTTTTTCGCCTACCACTTGCAAGTTGCCGTTGGGCAGCACGCTGGCCACGGTCACTGTGATGGAACCAGTCAGTGTATTGGCGGCGCGGCTGGAGCCTTCGCCAGAAAAGTCTTTGTCGCTGCTGGCACTGCCGTTGATTGCACGCAAGTCACGGCTTCCAAAGAAGCCTTGAATCAAGGGAATATCAATGCTGGCAGAGTCGCTGCGGGAAGCGCTCATGGAGTTGGTTTGCGCGGCGTTGATCTGTTCAATAATTTGAATGGTCAGTGTGTCACCCAAAAACCGGGCGCGCTGGTCTTCAAACAGGGGGCGATAGGTGGCCGGGCTGTACAGGCTACCCGTGGGGGCAGCCATGGCCAGTTGGTCCGGCTGCTGCACCAGTTGCGGCACGGTTGTTTTCTCGGGCATGTCAACTTTCGGTGCGAAAGTTGAACAAGCCCCTAAAGTTATCGAGAACACTGCCGTTAAACCGATTAGAACCAAACTTTTCATGCCATACACTCCATCAGAACACGTTCAGTGTGACTGAGGTTTTAAAAATCAAAGCTGAGATAAGCGCTGTAACATCTGGTCAGATGTGGAGATTGCCTTGGAATTGATTTCGTAAGCGCGCTGGGCCTGAATCAAACCCACCAGTTCTTCCACCACATTCACGTTCGATGTTTCCACGAAACCCTGGGAGATGAAACCCACGCCGTTGGTACCCGCCACAGCTTGTGTGGGCGCGCCAGAAGCGGCTGTTTCTGAATACAGGTTTTGGCCCATGCTGAACAAGCCGGCCGGGTTCACAAAACTGGCCAACTGAATTTGACCCAGTTCCTGAGGTTGTACCTGGCCCTGCACCACGGCAGACACCACACCATCCTGAGAAATGGAAATTTCCTGCACGCCTTGGGGAATGGTGACTGGCCCAAGAACAGGATAGCCGTTGGATGTGACCAGGGTGCCGTTGGCGTCAATCTGAATACTGCCGTCGCGGGTGTAGCTGGTGGTGCCATCGGGCATTTGCACTTGAAAGAAACCTTGACCATTGATGGCGACATCAAGCGTGTTGCCGGTTTGCTGCAAGTTACCCTGCGCAAAATTACGCACCGTTGAAACCGGCTTTACACCAGTACCAATTTGCAGGCCAGAAGGCACTTGAGTTTGCTCGGTGGTTTGTGCACCGGGCTGGCGCAGTGTTTGATACAACAAATCTTCGAACACAGCGCGCGAGCGTTTAAAGCCGTTGGTGGCTGTGTTGGCCAGGTTGTTGGAAATAACATCAAGCTGGGTTTGCTGGGCATCCAGACCTGTTTTTGCAATCCACAAAGAACGCATCATGGTGGGTTTCTCCTTAGTTCATGCCAAACAGGCTGTTGGCGGCCTGGCCGTTTTCTTTGGCCGTGCTGATCATTTTCATTTGGGTTTCATACTGGCGGGCTGCGGTGATCATTTGCACCATCATGTCCACTGCATTCACGTTGCTGCTTTCAATGAAGCCGCCTGCAACACGCACATTCAAATCGGCTTCCGCGGGGTCACCGTTGGCGGCGCGGAACAGGCCGTCGTCGCCCCGGTTGATTTCACCTTCGGGGATATTCACCAGTTTCAGGCGGCCCAGTTGAACCACATTGGTGTCGCCACCCAGCGGAATCGCAGACACCGAACCATCGCCTTCAAACGACAAGCGATGATCTGGCGGCACATTGATCGGGCCATTGCTGCCGATGACTGAATAACCTTCCTGGGTCACCAGGTTGCCTTGGCCATCCAGTTGAAAGGAACCGTTGCGGGTGTAGGCCTCGTTGCCTTTGGCGTCGTTGACTGCAAACCAGCCCTCGCCTTGAATGGCCACGTCCATTTCCCGACCCGTGGACTGGATTTGTCCTGGCGTGGTGTCAAAGCCAATGCTGGTTTCCACCGCAAAGCTTCGGGAACCACTGCCCTCGCCGGTGACCGGCGCACTTTGAAACGCCATGAGTTGTTGCCGAAACCCGGGCGTGTTCACGTTGGCCAGGTTGTTGGCAATGTTCTCTTGGCGAGACATTGTGCCTTTGGCGGCTTGGGCGGCCAGGAAAATCAGTTTGTCCATGTGTGCAATCCCGCTTCAGTTCACATTAACGAAGGTTGGTAATGGTCTGGAAAATCGAGTCTTGTGTTTTGATGGTCTGTGAGTTGGCCTGATAAACCCGCTGTGCGGAAATCATCGCAACCAGTTCAGCTGTCAAATCAATGTTCGACTCTTCCAAAGCGCCCGACTGAATAATGCCGAAGGCAGTGTCTTCACTCAGCGACACCAGTTCGGGGCCAGACGAGTTGGTGGCCAACCAGCCGTTTGAACCCACTGGCTGCAAACCTTCCGGATTCGGGAACCGATACAAACCGATCTGCGCATGGTTTACCAACTGGCCGTTTGCATAGCTGATGGTCAGCATGCCGTTGGCGCCCACATCAAAGCCCGCAAATGGAGAAGACTCAAAACCGTCTTGACCCAGGTTTTGCACCACAAATGAGCTGCCGTACTGCGTGGTGTTGCTCATATTGAAAGTGAACTGGTTGGGTGCAGTGCCAGTGGAAGAAAACGGCACGCCGCTCGCGGTCACGAAACGCGACATGTCCACAGTCAGGTTGCCGGTGTTGGGTGTAGTCAGCAAACCATCGACGCCATATTGCAGGTTGGCTGAAGTGGATTGCGCTGGCGCAGCAGTTACTGCCACGGGGGCGGTACCTACGTCCACTTGAGTGCCATCGACTGTGGCAAATACTGACCAATCGTTTGACGCTTCCTTGCGCATGTACACGGCCATGATGTGTGCACCGCCCAACTCGTCATACACCGTCATCGATGTTGAGTTGTTGAAGGTATTCAGGTTTGCAGGGTCAAACACCAAAGCGGGATCGATGGCTGGAGCACGTGCATCCAGGTTTAATTCAAGACGACCTGAACGTGTTGCAGCGGGAGGAATGCTGCCGCGTGGAACCAGAATGTCCTGAGCTACATCGGATGGACGGCCAGTGGCGGCATCAACCGGGAAACCCTGCAACTTGTCGCCGCGGGAGTTCACGATGAGGCCCGCATTGTTCAGCGTGAATTGGCCGTTGCGAGTGTAAATGTTGTCGCCATTGCCAGCCTGTACCTTGAAAAAACCAGTACCGCTGATGGCCAGATCCAAAGGATTGCCGGTGACGTTGATGTTGCCCTGTTTGAAGTTTTGCGTAACCGCAGCAAGGCTGGTACCCAGACCAATGCCATTGGTGGAACGCGCGCCGTTGAACGCACGGGCGAATACATCAGAGAACTCTGCCTCGGATCCTTTAAAACCCACCACGCTGGCGTTGGATACGTTGTTTGCAATGACTTCCAAACCGCGCTGTGCTGCGTTCAGACCACTCAAACCCTGCTGGAAACTACCACCTGCTGAAAAAGCCATGCTTGACTCCTTGAAAAATCTTTAAATTAGAAAACCTGCTTGATGTCTGCGAAACTGACTTCGCCGCCATTGCTGGTTAAAAGTTTGGTGCCTTCCGCGCCGGCATTGCGCACGCCCTGAACCACAGACAGGGTCAGAGGTGTCACGCTGGCGTCCTTGCCTGCTGCTTTTGCTTCAATCTCGAACTTGTAATTCCCGACTGGCAGGGTGCTTCCATCGTTGCTTTTGCCGTCCCACTCAAACTGATGCGTGCCTTTGGACTGTGGGCCCAGGTCAATGGTGCGAACCACATTGGCACCTGCATCCAGCACATTCACACGCAGAATGTCGACGCTTTGATTCAACTCCATGGAGCCCACGGCGTTGCCATCGACCAAGGTCAGGTCGCTGCCCTCGGTGAGCACCGCACGGCCCAGCATGCTGGTGGCCTGGATGGTTTGGTTTGCATTCAGCGAAGCGGACACACCTTCCATGGTGGTGTTCAGTTTGTTGATGCCGGTGACCGTGTTCAATTGCGCCATTTGGCTGGTGACCTGCGCGTTGTCCATCGGGGCCAGTGGGTCCTGGTTTTTCAACTGGGCCACCAACAAGGACATGAAACGTTCCTGAATCGCTTCAGGGCTGTTCTCATCGACTCTCTTTTTGGCTGCTGTGGCGCCGCTGTTGTTACCCAGTGCGGAAGTTACATCAATCGTCATTTTTCATTGCTCCTTACTGGTTGCCCATGTTCAAGGTTTTCAACATCAACTGTTTGGCGGTGTTCATGACTTCAGCATTGGTCTGGTAGCTGCGGGAAGCAGCCAGCATGTCCACCATTTCTTCCACTGCATTCACATTCGGCATGTACACGTAGCCATCCTGATCTGCCATCGGGTGTTTGGGATCGAACATCTTCTTCGCTTCGGTTTTGTCCTCAACGATGTCTTTGACCTGTACGTTGTCGGCCAGGGCTGCCTTGCCCGGCGCGGCCTTTTGAAGCACGGCTTCAAATACAACCTTGCGGGCCTGATAGGCCGTTTCCGGACTGGAAGCCGCCGTGTCTTCGTTGGCCAGGTTACTGGCCACCGTGTTCAGGCGTGTGGTCTGTGCCTGCATGGCACCACCGGCTAACTTGAAAGAATTAAATAGCGACATGTTGTTTCCTTAAGCCTTATTGGTTGCCCGAGCCCATGGCCTGCTTCAAGGAAGAAATTCTTCCATTGATGGTGCGCAGGGCGGCTTCGTACTTCACGGTGTTTTCTGCAAATGCAGCACGCTCGCGGTCAATGTCGACCGAGTTGCCGTCAATGGCGGCATTGTTGCCACGGCGAAACTGCAACATCTCGGAAGTGGTCATGCCCGCATTGCCTTTGCCAGTAATGTGGCCCTGGTGGGTCACAGCCAATGCGCCAGCGCCATTGCCCAAACCAGGATTCGCCGGTGCACCCATGGAACCCTTATCTCCAGTGGCTGCCTTCAGCGCGCTTTTAAAGTCGAAATCGACTGCTTTGTAATTGGGGGTGTCTACGTTGGTAATGTTGGACGTCAATACCTCTTGCCGACGCGCTCTGATTTTCAGGGCCTCGGCAGAGAACTGCATTGCATCAGTAAGTTTGTCCAACATCGTTGAATCCTTCATACACGGACGGATGAATGGATTATTGAATTGATGCTGTCAAATCAAAGTGAAGATAAAGGGGGGAAAGGGTGCTCTTTTTCTGCTTAGGGTGCAGCAAGCTCCCGCCTAGGATGTTGTCATCGAGGCAGAAATTATTTCTTACAGTGACTTTTACGGCAGCAACGCCCAGAACTTGAATGAAATTTCACACTTTTTTTAAAACCACATTTCAAGCACTGCTGGCCCTTGCGCTACTGCAGGCCGGCTTGGCGCAGGCGGACAGCTCGCGCTGGGTGACAGAGACCCGCTTGAGTGAATTGGTGGACCCCGCATTGCTGCCGCCCGGCGCAAGTGTCGATGTGAAGTTTGTGAAAGCCGATGAACGCATTGGCAGCCTGCAATGCCCTGCTGCACTGTTTGCCAATTCGGCAGGCAACAAAATGTGGGGACGCACCTATGTGCGCGTGCAATGTGTGGGCTCAGACACAGCACCGTTTTTTTTGGGTGTGGATGTGAAAGTGTGGGCACCCGTGCTGGTGGTTAAAGGCACAGTGCAGTCTGGTCAGGTACTTGGCATCAATGATGTTGAGTTCAGAACCATGGATTTAAGTCAGCTTAGCCATGGCTGGGTCAGTGATCTTGCACATTTAAACAACAAAACTGCTGCGCGACAATTGTGGCCCGGCACCTTGCTCAAGTACGACCATTTGCGTGGTCAGGCCTTGGTGAAAAACGGCGACACGGTCAAAGTGATGATGAAAGGCCCGGGCTTTGCCATAGGCGGTACTGCCGTGGCCATGGGCGAAGCCGAGCTGGGCGAGGTGGTAAAAATCAAAACCGCGCAGGGCAAAATACTTCACGGTGTGGCGCGTGATGCGCTTTTGGTCGAGGTTAGTTTGTAAGGGTGATCCTAAAAAAGTAGGAATTCTTTCGAGAATTCGTTAAAGTAAGGTGGAATCGAGCCGTTAAGAAAACATACGAAACCCACTTAGGCTCTGCCCAACGCGGAGGACATCATGAGTATTAATAGAATAAACCCGGGAAGCAACCCGATTGACAAACTGACCAAGCCACAAGGTGGCAGCAAGTCAGCATCGGTTGGTTCCACTGAAAAAGCCAGTTCGGAAGGCGCGGTAGCAAAGCTGTCCGGGCAATCCAGTGAACTAAGTGCCGCTGGTGCTCCGTTCAATGCTGAAAAAGTGGCCGAGATCAAAGAGGCCATCAGCAATGGTGAATTTAAGGTCAACGCCGAGGCTGTTGCAGCCAAGGTGATTGAAAGTGCTCGCGAGTTGCTTGGTCAAAAGTAATTTTTGCCCTGGTGCCTCGGAGCTCAAACTGAGGATAGAACATTATGTCGCACGCTGACGCAGCAAAAAACTTGTACCGAAACCTGGCCTATGAATGTGACATGGCCATGGCGCTGGTTGATATCTTGCTTGAAGAGCAGGCGTGCCTGGTAAAACTGCAAACCACTGAACTGAACAGCCTGGCCCTTCGCAAAGAGGCCATGATGCTGGAGCTGGAAAAACGTTATTTGGCCAATGTACAAATGGCCAAGGCGGAAGGCTTTCAACCCAATATGGATGGCATTGCCTTGTGGACCGATGTGCTTGCAGCACACGAACCCCGCCTGTTGGGCACTTACTCCACCCTTCGCACTACGCTGAGCCATGCACAACGTTTGAACAACACAAACGGTGAGCTGGTTACAGAACAGTTGGCAGGCTTGCAGGAAAGAATTTCAATTTTGACTGCCGCCGCTGTGGCCGAACAAATGCCAACAGCCAGCGACACATATGGCCCCAAGGGCGGTATGAGCCAGTCAGCCTTAACGGGTGGCGCTATGCCCCGCGCGGTAATTCGTTAATCGTTAGCCAATAAGACACCAGTGCAGAAATTCGGGTCAGGTACTGATCAAATTGCACTGGTTTGACTGCAAAGCTGTTCACTCCCAACTCATAAGACCGCTTCACATCGCTGATTTCTCGCGAGGAAGAAAGCACCACGATTGGCATGGTTTTAAAGACATCGTGAGAGCGTAGAAATTTCAATACTTCCAAACCGTCCAGCTTGGGCAGCTTCAAATCCAGCAACACCAGTTTTGGCAAATTCAAGGCAGCGCTGTCTTTGGGATGATCCTCCATCAACTGCTTGAAATATTCGATGGCTCTTTCGCCATCTTCGAGCAGCACCGTGGTGGAGCTTGATGATGTTTTACGCACCACCCGCAGGGCGAGATCGGCGTCATTGGAATTGTCATCAACCAGTACTACATCAGCCATGGCAGAAATCCTTCTAGTCGTTCAGGTCGGCTTGTTCAGGCAGTGTGAATGTAAAGCAGGCACCCTGCCCCAATTCACCCCTGGCGCTGATTTCACCACCATGACGTTCAATAATTCGTTTCACAATGGCCAGGCCCACTCCGGTGCCATCAAAATCTTTTCTGTGGTGCAAACGCTCAAACACATTGAACAGCTTGTCTGCGTATTTCATGTCGAAGCCCGCACCATTGTACCGGACACTGAAGCTGTAAAAACGCCCCAGTTTCTCGCACTCAACGGTCACTTTGGGCTGGTCTGCCTTGCTGCTGAACTTCAAGGCGTTGTCGATCAAGTTCATCCACACCTGTTTTAGCAACACCGGGTCGGCGTAGACCACTGGCAGTTCGCACACTTCGACCACATTTTTACGTTTGGCGTCGAGCTGATCCAGAATTTGATCGAGCAGTTGATGTTGATCAACCCGCACACGCGCAACATCGGTTCGCAACAAGCGAGAAAAGTCGAGCAGGCCATCGATCAAACCACCCATTTGGCGCGCATTGTTGCTGATTCGATCAAGCAATCCACGGGCATCTTCGGGCAGGCCTTCTGCAAAGTCTTCTTTCAAGATGCTGGAGAAACCGTCAATGGCACGCAATGGCGCGCGCAGGTCATGCGACACGGTGTAAGTGAACGCCTCCAGCTCGGAATTGCTGCGGGTAAGCTCAGCGGTTCGATCGTTGATTCGTTGTTCAAGCGTACCGTTCAGGCCCTGCAAATCATCTTCAAAGACACGGCGCTCAACACACAGACCCAACAGTCGAATGGCGGTGAGCACACGCAACACATCATCATGGCCGGTGTTCTCGACACCTTTCTGGGCCACCATGATCCAGTACTCTGGCTGATTGGGCTCGACTGCTTTGCGCAAGGCAAACCACACCGAAGTAACTCCCAATTCACTGGCCCAATTGTCCTCGAAATAATGCTCGGGTTTCATTTTGGCGATCCACACCAAGCCGTG
Source organism: Limnobacter sp. (assembly GCF_043511195.1). Taxonomy (NCBI): domain Bacteria; kingdom Pseudomonadati; phylum Pseudomonadota; class Betaproteobacteria; order Burkholderiales; family Burkholderiaceae; genus Limnobacter; species Limnobacter sp. Next base: position 2,849,740 of record NZ_CP121330.1, read on the forward strand.
TTGATCGTGACCTTCCAGGGGCTCACACAACTGTTCCGCATTGTCCCAAAATGCTTGCCCCTTCTCCAGCGGCATACGCAGGTCTGGGTGTGTACCGCGAACCCGCCAGTAGTTGTGCTCCGATTTGTCCCGAAAGCCCAGCACCACTTCGGCGTGCACGGTGAGACAGTTTTTCAGGCCCCGTGCGTATGAAGCCGCCAGTTCAGGAATGGGTGCAGAAAGCAACACACCTTGCAACAGGGAACGCTGCAAGGAGAGCAATTGTTCATTCAGGCGTTTCTGCGTTCGATCGGAAGACACCCCCATGTAGCCCATAAAATCGCCTTTGGCGTTGTACAAGGGACGACCGGTGGATTCGAAAATAATACGCTCTGCATCTTGGGGCCAGTATTCAAAACACACCCGGTCAAAGGGTTGGTGGCTGTCAAGCAGTTCTTTGAATGTGTCCCAGTTGTAGCGTGGATCGATGCACTTCAAACCTTCGACATCCCAACGGGCCAGGCCGTCGAATGGCAGCTTGAAGCCGCTACGAGAGTTGTTGTTTTGGTCCCTGCCCCGATAAATGATTCGCACAATGGTGTGGGCGGAGTTTTGATGCCAATACCAGTCACCTGACAATTCCATGAGGCGACGCAACTGGCTTTCAGATTGAACGGAAGACTGGATAATTTCCAGCAAGCCGGACATGAGCTTGTTGCCCATGAACCAGGCACCCAGTACACCCAGTGCCAGGGTGAGCAGAATGGTTAACTTCCAGTTGCCGGGATCAGAGGTGGTGGCCGCCATGTAAAAAGCAGCCAGGGTCAAAGGACCAACGCCAGTGAGGATGACTAAAATCAGGGAGCGGTTGACCCTGGTGCGAGACTGCTCGAATGTTCTCGGTTTTCCCTGGGCTTTGGGATCTGCCATGTGTGCTTAGTGTTCGCGAAGCTTGGCTTTGAGGCGACTGACTGCCTGTGTGTGCAATTGGCACACACGGGATTCAGTGACTCCGAGCACAGCGGCGATTTCACGGAAGTTTAACTCTTGCTCATAATACAGTCCCATGAGCATTTTTTCACGTTCCGGCAGGTCTTCAATGGCTTGAATCAGATTTTCACGAAAACGTTGATCACCCAGCATTTCAAGCGGGTTGGCTTCTTCATCGCCACCAATTTGTCGGTCAAGGTAACCTTCGCCGTCGCCATCATCTGCGTAGTCGTCGTAGAACACCAGCGATGCGCCACGCGAGTCAAACAGCATGTCCTGGTATTCATCCAGGCTAACGCCCATGACTTCGGCGATCTCTTTCTCATTGGCCGAACGCCCAAGCTTTTGCTCGGCTTTCAGGGTTGCAGTTTCAATTTTTCGTTGCGCCTGGCGCACGCCACGGGGCATCCAGTCGGCCGCGCGCAATTCATCGAGCATGGAGCCACGAATTCGCTGGCTGGCATAGGTTTCAAACTGAGCGCCCTGACCTTCCTCAAAACGCGTAATGGCGTCCATCAGGCCAATCAGACCGGCCTGAATCAGGTCGTCGATTTGCACAGACGCCGGCAATTTGGCGATGAGGTGATGGGCCAACCTGCGAACCAACGGAATGTACTGGTCCACCTGCTTTGATTTGTCTAAAGTGCCCTGGGCTGTGTACATGGAGTCTGTGCTTCCTGTCTTGTTATTACGCCAGTGCGTGTTCGTCGAAAGAGCAAATGGCTCTTGCAATTCGGCGACCTGCCGCAATCATCTCCCGACCGACCTGGTTCAAGGCCTTGCCCGAGGGCAAAGCTGGCAAATGCCCCGCGTACTGCAGCGGATTGACCAGAAAGCTCGAAGTGCTTTCCAGCAAATTTGCAAACACGTGATCGGCTTCATCTGTGCTTCTTACACCCGCAACAATAACACGATGGTGAATATTTTCGTCTACCCCTTTGGAAGAACGAATGGCCTGAAAAGCACGCGTAACCGATCTTGCAGTGGGTTGTACGACCCAATACCAGTCGTCTTGCGGGGAAAACGCCTTGGCCAGTTCAACGGCCTCGTAGGGCAAAGTGGCATAAAAGCGATCGCAGCTCACGGGCATGCGGTGAAGCTTGCCCAGCAAAGCCACGGCTTGGGCCGGTTTTTTGGTCAGGGCTTCCAGGCCAATTCGGGCCACCACCAGGTATTGGGATTGCGCAAGCTCGATGACTTGGTCTTCCAGATTCAGCTTGCCATTGAAAAATTCGATCAGATCGGGCCGACCATGGGGTGGCAGCAACTGGGGCAGCCCCGCAACCGAGCCATCAAACAACACCGCGGCACGTTCTTGCCTTGCCTGCTGCTCCAATCCGAATCGGGCCAGGCAGGCCGCATAATCACTGGCCATGTCACCGAGAATCGGATGAATGGTGGCGGCTTTGCGGCCCAACAGGTGTCGAAGTGTTTTAGCTTGATCCATGTGTTCTAGTTGACCATGAAACTTTAAATTCCAGTCGTAGAGACTTGGGCCATTTTCCATTTCAATTCTTCGCTCGAGGCTTGAAACGCCTGACTGCTGCGCGCACGCATGGCGCGGTGCACCAACACGCGAGGATCAGCGGGGAACAAGTCTTCAGGTACGCGCTGGCCGGTGGCAATGTAATGCAAGGCCAGTTTGTGACGCATGACCACATCCAGCACACCACCGATTTTGATGGCTTCGTCGAGTTTGGACAAAATTGCGCCATTCAGACCAGTGCTCTTGTAATGACGAACAACGTCATCCAGGGTCTCTGGTTGGCTGGTGGCATTGAGTAGCAAAACGCGTTTTACATGGCTGTCGGTCAGAATTTTTGTTTGTTCTGCCACGCGTGAGTCACGCTGACCCATGCCCACGGTGTCGATCAAAATAAGGCGCTTGCGTTGCATGGTGTTGCGCAGCTGGTCACGGTCTGAATGAGTTTGTGCGGTGTAAACCTGAACACCCAGAATTTTGCCGTAAATGCGCAGTTGATCCTGGGCACCAATCCGGTAGCTGTCGGTGGTAATCAAGCCCAGCGAATCGGCGCCGTACTTCACCACGCAACGTGCAGCCAGCTTGGCTGTGGTGGTGGGTTTGCCCACGCCGGTGGGGCCAACCAAGGCGAAAGTACCGCCAGTTTCAACAATGTCTTTGTCGGCAGGCACCACGTTCAGGTTTTTCTTGATGACATTCATTACCCAGTCTTGCACCTGGCTATCAGTCAGGTCTGCAGGCAGTTTTTCAACCACGGTGCGTGCAAACAGGGGAGAGAATCCCGATTGTGTTAACTGGTTCCACAATTCGCCACGCTGGGGGTTCTTCTCCAGGGCATCGCGCCAGGTGATCATGGTCATTTGATCTTTCAGCAACTGGCGCATTTGCTTGATTTCTTCCAGCACTGCATTTTGCTCGTTGACCATGGCATCGCTGGCGGCTTGCGAGCGGCGTTTGGCCACATCGGAAATCATGTCCGGTGCAGGCATGGCACCTGGAATTTGATGGGTAACAGCAGGCGCACGGTTAATCAACACATCGCGCTGCGCTGCCACTTGCTGCGCAATTTTCTCTGCAGGTGTGGGCTGACGCGTGGCTTCTTGCGCGGCAAATTGAGTGCGCTCAGTCTTGGTCCAGGACACAGGTGCTGAGGACGCCGCAGGCTTCTCGGTCACGGTGTCGAGGTCTTCCGAAGAAGCTGCCAGCACTTCCGTTCCCGCAGCTGTTTGCTTGGTGGACAGAATGATGGCGTCTTCACCCAGTTCAGCGCGCAGCTTTTGCAAGGCCTCTCTTGTGGTGGGGGCTGTGAATTTTTTCAGCTTCATGCTTTCGCTCCTACGACTTGCGCAACGCGGATAGTACGGTTTTCAGGAATTTCACTGTGCGACAACACCCGCAGATTGGGGGCTGCACGCTTTAACAATCGGGCCATGGACAAGCGCAGGGCATCAGGCACCAGCAACACAGGGCTTTGGCCCAACTGCTCTTGGCGCCCGGCTGCGTCGGCGGTTTGGCGAGCCAGGTTTTCAGCCAGGTTGGGGTCAATGCCCACTTGGTCTTGCCCGGCGGCTGAATGGGCATGTGTAATCATCTGTTCCAGCTTGGGTTCCATCACCAATACGTTCAAATCGTCGGTGGTGCCCGCAAGGGCTTGAACAATTGCGCGACCTAGCGAAATGCGCACAGCTGCGGTGAGTTCCAGCGGGTTTTTGGTGCGAACGCCGTTTTCAAGCAGGGTTTCAAAAATAGTGCGCAAGTCGCGAATGTGTACGCTTTCGTCCAGCAGGTTTTGAAGCACTTTCTGAATCACTGCAACATCCAGCAATTTCGGTGTGAGGTCTTCCACCACTTTCGAAGACGTTTTTGCGCAATGGTCCAGCAACTGTTGGGTTTCCGTGCGGCCCAACAATTGGGCAGCCGATGTTTGCAAAATATGCGACAAGTGCGTGGCCACCACTGTGGAGGCATCCACCACGGTGTAACCGGCAGCGTTGGCCTTTTCTTTCTGATCGTCGGAAATCCACACGGCAGGCAAACCAAATGCGGGGTCGGTGGTTTGTGGACCGGGCAACTGCATGGTGACACGGCCTGGGTTGATGGCCAGGTGTTGGTTCGGGAACACTTCGCCCTCGCCCATGCACACGCCTTTCAACAAAATACGATACACCGAGGGACGCAGTTCAAGGTTGTCGCGCAAATGCACGGCCGGTGGCAGAAAACCGATTTCCTGCGCAAACTTTTTGCGAATGGCTTTGATTCGCTTGAGCAAATCGCCGTCTTGTTTGTTGTCCACCAGGGCGATCAAGCGATAACCCACTTCAAGTGCAATGGTGTCGATGGGCACCAGGTCGTCCCAAGTGGCTTCCTGGGCTTCCGTTGTAGCAGCCTTGATTTTGGCTTGGTCGTCGGTGGTTGCAACCACTTTTTGAACCACGCCTTTTTGCGCGAGATGATACGACAGGTATCCAAACCCGGCCGCCAGCAGCAAGAATGCAAAACTGGGCATGCCGGGAATAATACCCAACAGAGCCATAATGCCAGCGGTGATGCCCACGGCCTGTGGAGACTTGAGCAGTTGACTGGCCAATTGGGTGCCAATGTCCTGGCCCTGCCCTACGCGGGCAACCACCAAACCGGCTGCAATCGAAATAACGAGTGCGGGAACCTGAGCAACCAGGCCGTCGCCAATCGCGAGCAATACATAATTGCTGCCAGCGTCGGCGAAGGTCATGTCGTGTTGTGCAACACCTACCGCAAAACCACCAATGATGTTGATGATCAAAATCATGATACCGGCCATGGCGTCGCCACGAACGAATTTGCTGGCACCGTCCATGGAACCAAAAAACTCTGCCTCTTGGCTGACTTCAGCGCGGCGCTTGCGGGCCTCGTCTTCTGCAATCAAACCAGCATTCAAGTCGGCATCAATCGCCATTTGTTTGCCGGGCATGGCATCCAGGGTAAAACGGGCAGACACTTCAGCAATACGGCCAGCACCCTTGGTGATTACCACGAAGTTGATCAACATCAGGATTACAAACACGACAATACCCACAGCCAGGTTGCCGCCAACCAGAAAGTGGCCGAAAGCCTCAATCACCTTGCCGGCAGCATCGGGGCCTTCATGGCCGTGCATGAGCACCACGCGCGTTGATGCCACGTTCAGACTCAGGCGCAGCAATGTGGTCACCAACAGGATGGTGGGGAAGGCTGCAAAATCAAGGGGACGGGTGGTGTAAAGCGCTGCGACCAGCACCATGAGGCTGAGCGCAATGTTGAAAGTAAAAAACAGATCAAGGGCGAAAGGCGGTACGGGCAAAATCATCATGACCAGGATCATGATGATGAAGATTGGCGCGCCCAGGGTTTTAACCTTGTCGCCAGTCAAGCTTGCCTTTATAAAGTCCAGTGAGAATGCGGTGGTGGCCACAATTCCGCCCATCAAGTTGTTAACGGTTCAATTATGGAAAACTTTAGCTTTTCTCAACGGAGGAATTGAAGGCGATTTACCGCCTTATTGTGGATTGGGTTTCACTTTCTCGACCGCTCGTTAACTGCCCGATCGGCTTGAGTTTCAATCTCTCGCCTGAAAACCTGTATTTCCCTTTTTGAAATTCACCCTGACTCACCTCGCTCGGCAAAAGGGCGGGCCGAGTCTCGGTGTCGGCCTTTGGCCGACCGTGGCGGGTGAATTCAAACGGGCAGGTTTTCTTGAAGGCGAGGCGATCGAAACACCGCCGCCGATTGGGCGTTGAACAGCGGTGAGCTGCGCGGTGGTGGAGAGACGCCGGCGCCGGTGACTTAGAGCGGAACCTGCAAGTGGACGCGCACGGTAGGTTTAAGCCAACTCGGCAGTGGGATTGCTTGGGACGCACTTCAAGAAAACCGCCCCGTTTGAGTTTAGTCGCAGCGTTCGGCGTCACGCCGACACCGAGACTCGGCCCGCCCTTTTGCCGAGCGAGGTGAGCAAGAATAAATTCAAAAAGGGATCAAGTGGTTTTCAGTGCGGAACAAGTAACCCATGCCGAGTTGGCAAGAAACCTCTGCGGTGATCATCAAGCCGCCGGCCCGGGATCCATGCCTTCCGGAATATCCGCTTCTCCCGGCACTTCCACCATGTGGCCTTTGCCTTCCGCAAGCGCATACACATACGCCAGCAACTTGGCCACCGCCGTGTACAAAGCACCCGGAATTTCCTGCTCAAGTTCTACATTGGAATACAAAGCACGGGCCAATGGGGGAGCCTCAACCATGGGCACCTTGTTCTCTTTGGCCACTTCACGAATTTTCAAGGCCAGCGGGCCAATGCCTTTGGCCACCACCCGCGGCGCACCTTTGCCATCCTTGTCGTACTTCAAGGCAACTGAATAGTGCGTCGGGTTGGTCACGATCACGTCGGCATTCGGAACAGAAGCCATCATTCGGCGGCGTGCTGCTTCGCGCTGCATGCTCTTGATCTTGCCTTTCAGGTGCGGGTCACCGTCCGACTCTTTGGACTCGCGCTTGAGTTCTTCCATGTTCATGCGCAAACCCTTGTAGTAACGCCACAACTGGTAAGGCACGTCGATTGAAACAATGAGTAAAAATGCAATCGCAAGGATCAATGCGTCCTTGATGGTGATTCGCGCGGTCTCCGCCATGCCATGCTCAAGCGGCATGGCTGAAAGCTGGGTGAACTCACCCAAATCCTGCATCAACAACAAGTAACCCACGCCACCCAACACCACGGTTTTTAGAATGGCTTTCACCAACTCCGCCAACCCGTTCACTGAAAAAATGTTTTTCAAGCCTTTGATGGGGTTCAGTTTAGAAAGCTTGGGTTCAAGCGGTTTGGTCGACCAGTTAAAGCCACCCACTGCAACATTGGATGCAATCGCAGCCACTACCACCACGAGAAAAAGGGGAACAAGAATAAACAGGCTTTCCTGCAACATGGACACCCATTTCAAGCCCATGTGTTTGGTATCAAATGCCTGGGCACGGTCTAGAACCAATCCCTGGCGCATCAACTTTTCACTTTGGCTGACCAACTCGCCACCCATGGTGTAAAGCAAACCGACACCCGCGAGCAGCACAACGCCCCCGCCCAGTTCTTTGGAACGGGGAAGGTTGCCCTCTTCCCGCGCTTTACGGATCTTCTGTTCCGACGCGGGTAAGTCTTTTTCCTGATCGGTTTCTTCTGCCAAAGCAGCACCTGAAGTGTTGGAATGTTCTTATTATGAAAAGGATACGCGCAATTCAAAACCCCGATTTGAGCGGGTAACATGGGATTCTTCTGGATTCAAGACCAAACACATGCATTACGACCCCCGCGAGGCGCTAGAGCGCATCGACAACGACACCGACCTTCTGGCCATGCTGATCAAGGTATTCATCAAGGAATGCCCGAATTACATTGGAAAACTGCAAACCGCATGCGACAGGCAAGACCTGAGCGCTTTGGGCGATGCGGCACACAATGTGAAGGGCGCAAGTGCTGCCATCGGTTTTGAAGACTGCCGAAGCCTGGCAGAGGAACTTGAAGTGACCTGCCGACAGTCGGGTGTTAAGAGTATTTCGCACTTCGAAAACAGCACTGCGAGGTTGATCGAGATATTGAACACCTGCGAAACACCCCTGAACGACTGGGCAAAAAAAAACCGCGCCTAAGCGCGGTGAGAAACGGACCCCTATCCGTTTTTTAATACTGATCCTTAGTCTTTGATCAACAGCTCAGGGCTGAAGACCAAACGCAGACCACCCCAGTGGCGAACATTGATTTCAATGGGCAAAGACAAATCATTGAGAACCTCGCCGGTATCGCGACGATAAGTTTGCAGCAACCAGGGCGACAGGTTTTGCGCAGCACGCAAGCCAACGGGGTCGCTGAACATGCGTTTGTCGCGACTTTCAACCAAATCGGTTTTCAGGTCACCCGTCAAGGGGCGCGAGTATTTGCTGTTGTGGGTTGGCGCATAACCCTTTCTATCCACACACAGAGAGAACACGGAGCCAGGTACATTGGCCACCAATTGATCGTACGCACTCTGCAATTCACGCTCTACAGCCCTGTCGTAACGGGTACTGTACTTTTGAGGGTTCGAGTTGGGCACTGGCTTGTAGGCTTCATCGAAAATGTCATGTCCGTTGTCCAGCGCTTGAATCAGAATGTTTTTGCACTGTTCACGCACCAGAACGGCCTGCTCGATAATTTGCTCGTAAGCCCCTTTGCCAATTTTGAATCGAGCCACCAGCTCCTTGATTCGGTCTGTGGCTGAAGCCAGTTCAGAGCTTGATTTTTCAGATTCGCTGGTTTGATTGATGACAGACTGGGCGGTTTCACGTATTTCAGAGGCCTTGCCCGACACTTCCATATTGATTTGCTTGACCGACTGCACCTGCTGGGTGACATCGTTGATCTGCGTGCTCATTTCTTCAAAACTGTGCACCATGCCAGAGAACTTGGCCGATGAGTTGCTGACCGTTTCCTGGCCTTTCAAAATGCTTTGATTGATTTCCCGGGTTTCTTGCTGAGTTTCGCCAACAAGTCGAAGCATGGAAGAAATGTTGCCACGAATTTCACCTGTGGCAGACTTTACACGCTCGGCCAGGCCACGCACTTCGTCGGCCACCACTGCAAAACCGCGACCGTGTTCGCCGGCTCGTGCCGCTTCAATTGCAGCATTCAGGGCCAGCAAATTGGTCTGGTCTGAAATGTCATTGATCAACTTGACGATGTTTTCGATGCCTTTGCCGGTTTCTGCCAGTTTTTCAACCGTATGTCCAAAGCTGTTCAAACTGCCCGAGGCTGAGTTCATTTCATCGGCCACAGTCAGCAATTCGCGGTACGAGGAGTTGACTGTTTCCAGATGTTCCTCCGTGGCACGCGACAAATAACTGGCACTGTTGGCCACGTTTTCCATCGCACTGGAGGCCATGTCGGCTGCCTGAAAAATTTCGGAAGTAATGTTGCCTTGTTTGTCAGCCGTGCGGCTGGCGTCTTTCAAGCTGCCAGACACGCGCACTGATTCCATGGACACTTGTGCCGTCATTCGGCGAATCTCGTGAATCAGATCACGCAAACGCACCATGAAGGCATTGTAGTTCTCGGCCAAACCGCGCAGTTCATCTTCAGTGACCGTGGGTAAATTCACCGACAAGTCACCTTCGCCGTTTGCAAGTTGGTCCATGCGCTCGCTCAGCAAATGCACAGGGCGCACAATCAGGTGGCGCAGGTACACAAATGCACCTGCACAGGCCAGCAAGGTAAACCCAAGGGCACCACTAAGAATGAGACGGAAATCACTGATTTGTTCTGGGGCAAGTTTGTCCATGGCCCAGCTGTAAATCACCAGGTATCCGATTAAAACAACAGCGGATATACCAGCCACGTTACCAAACAATTTTCGACTGAGCGTGTAGAAAAAACCTTTCTCAATCGAGCGATACAGTGAACTCATAAGGTCAACTCCTTGCCCCCCGCTTGGTCTGCGAGGTGTGTGTGTAAATGTCATTGGCAACTTGCGCCGATGTATTAATTATCGAAGCAAAACGAGTCAACCATATGGGTTAGGAAACATGGAAAACCATGCTAGTTCAAGTTACAGTTTGCCCTCGATCAACTCTCGAAGTTCAAGCACCAGAACTAGCAAACCCTCACCGGACAATGTCGCCCCGGCAACACCTTTGGGCTTGACGCCGTCCAGTGGTTTGATCATGACTTCGTCCTGACCCACCAGGGAATCAACCGCGAGAATGCAAGACTTGTTTCCACTGATGGTTAACACACCCACTTTTGGCGTGGGCGCACTTTCGCGACCAATCAAGGTGGCCAGATCGAGCAATGGAATGACTTCTCCGCGAACCACCATGGTGGGCTTGCCGCCCACGTATTGCACTTTGTCTTCTTCGATCGGAATAATTTCCCGAACACAAGACAAAGGCAGTGAATAGATTTGCTCTTCAAGCTTCAACATCAACACGGGGAAAATTGCCAAAGTCAGTGGCAGCAAAATGGTGATGGTAGAGCCCTGTCCGGGTTCGGATTGAATTTCAATGCGACCATTGAGGCGTTGAATATTGGTTTTCACCACATCCATGCCAACACCACGGCCTGAAATATCCGAGATTTGATCTTTGGTTGAGAACCCGGGCAAGAAGATCAGTTGCAGGCTTTCCTGCACACTCAACTGCCCTGCTTCTTCGGCACTGATCAAACCTTTTTCAACCGCTTTTTCGCGAATGATTTCAGGACGCATGCCGCGGCCGTCGTCCTGAATTTCAATCACGATGTGATCACCAGTTTGACGGGCAGAAAGATTCACAATCCCTTTCGGGTTTTTACCATATGCGGTACGGTCTGCAATGGTTTCAATGCCATGGTCGACAGCATTGCGCACCAAGTGAATCAAGGGGTCGTTCAACTCTTCGAGAATGGACTTGTCCACCTCGGTTTCTGCGCCTTCAATCACCAGTTCAACGTCTTTGCCCAACTGTCGTGAAACATCACGAGCAAGGCGACTGTATTTCTGGAACACGCGGCCCACTGGCTGCATGCGCGCTTTCATCACGGCCGACTGCAAATCAGAAACCAGCATGTCGAGTTGCCCGACAACCGTGTCAAGCGACTTGATCAACTCATCACTGCTGGCACCCGAGGCGAAGGCCTGGAACAAACAGTTCAAGCGGTTTTTGGTCAATCCGATTTCACCGCTGAGGTTCAGGATTTGATCAAAACGCGCTGTGTCCACGCGAATGGTATTTTCTTTTTGTACGGCCGCTGCAGGCTGCGCGGCTTTGGCTTTCGGTGCAGGTGCTTTGGGGCGCACTGCGGCAGCGGCCTGCCTAGCAATTGCCTCGGTGGCCATGTCACTGCTCAGTGCTGCCTGTTCAAGTTCGCGTGGTGGTACACCCACCACCGCCTCGTACAAGCCCGCCCAATCCAGATCATCCTCGGAAATTTCCGCGAGATCATTGAGTGTTTTGTTCGGCTTCACCGCAGGCGCCGCCGTGGCAACTTCTACAACAGGGGCCGCGGCAGCTGCCACAGTGCGTCCTTCAATTGCAGCAACCAAGGCGTCCAGCAATTCTTGAGGTGCTGCACCGGGCTGATGGCCGTTGCGCATTTCACCAAACATGCGATGCACCTCGCCAGTGGCCGCCATGATGGAGTCCATCATTTCAGCATCCAACACCAGTTTTTTGGAACGCAATAAATCGAACAGGTTTTCTGTTTTGTGACACAACTCAACCAAGTGCGTGGCTTCCAGAAAACCGGCCCCACCCTTGATGGTGTGGAAGCCGCGGAACACGGTGGCCAACAGGTCGGCGTCTTCTGGGCTTTGCTCCAGTTCGACCAGTTTGCTGTCCACGTCTTCCAACAAGTCGCCTGCCTCGGTCAAGAAGTCCTGTAGCAGTTCGACATCACTGAATGCGCTCATTTATTTTCTCCCACGTCAGCCCGGCTGTTGTTTGTTGTTAGAAGCCGAGGCTTTCCAGCAGGTCATCGACCTGACTTTGATTGCTGCACACATCGGCACGACCTTCTGCATTGATGGCCGGACCATTGAGGAATGTTTCTTCAACCTGCTTGCGCTGGTCGGGTGGCGTGGTGTCGAGCAACAACTGCACCAGCTGTTCTTTGCCATCATGATGTCGGTCAGGTGACCACCCAGTTGCCCACTGTACTGGCTAATCTCTTTGATGAATTCGCGGTTTTCGTGGGCATGCGACTTGAACTCTTCCAGACTCATCTCGTTGTTGTAGAGGCGATCCCATTGCTTGTCGAGCTCGGCGGCGCGGGCAGACACATCGTCATTCAGTTTTTGCGAAGCCTCGACTGCGGCCAGCACCTTCTCGGCGGCTTTGCCTGTCAGGTCAGCAATGTAATTCAAGCGGGCGCGCGCATCAGGCAAGGCATTGACTGCATGTTCAACGCTTTTGTCGTAGCCCAGTTCGCGCAGCGCGTCGTGCAAGTTGCGGGTGAGCGAACCCACACGGCGAAACACATCGTGAGGTTCTTCGTCAGCGGCAGCGAAACTCGCCTGGGCCTGAACTTTGATGTCAGTACTCACGGCCGCCTGGGGTTCTGCTGATGGCTCACCATCCCACACACGTTGTTCTGCAATCTCATCAAACAACGCTTCCAAATCGTCGTTATCACCACTTTTCAGATTATCTGGGCTCATCGTTGCGACCTCTCCATTTCTGATTCTTCGTAATTAGACAGACATCTTCGCGACGATCTTGCCCAGCTTTTCTTCAAGGGTTGCCTTGGTAAACGGCTTGACAATGTAGCCATTCGCACCCATTTGGGCGGCGGTGACAATGTCCTCTTTCTTGGCTTCGGCAGTCACCAGCAAAACCGGTAAATGCTTGAGTTCTGCATCGGCACGAATGTTTTGCAGCAACTCAAAGCCGTTCATATTGGGCATGTTCAAATCGCTGACAACGAAGTTGAAGTTGCCGGCTTTCAGTTTGGCCAAAGCCACTGCACCGTCTTCCGCTTCATCGGCATTGTTGTAGCCAATTTCCTTGAGCAGGTTGCGAACAATTCGACGCATGGTCGAGAAGTCGTCAACAATCAGGATTCTTAAATCTTCGGGGTTCATGCTTGCTCCTTACGCTGGGTGAAGCATTGAGGTAACCATCTGTGCCAGCTCTTCAGGGTGGAACTTGCCTACATAGGCATCCACGCCGACTTGCTGGCCCAACTTCTTGTTTGCAACAGACGACAATGAGGAGTGCATCACCACAGGGATTCCCTTGAAGCGAACATCTTCCTTGATGTGACGTGTCAACACATAGCCGTCCATTTCAGGCATTTCGGCATCCACGAGGATGAGAGAAACCACATCGCGAATGTCTTTGTTTTCTTGCTCGGCACGGCTGGCAATATTGCGCAGCTTTTCCCAGGCCTCGCGACCATTGATGGCGCTTTGGTAAGGCAGGTGGAGCTTTTCGAGCACTTCAGTAATTTTCTTGCGTGCCATATTCGAGTCATCGGCAAAGAACACGGGGTAAGGATGATCCGGGCGCATGCTGTCCATGTTGGGCACATCGCCTTCGCCGATCACTTCGCCCAGAATTTGCTCAACGTCCAGAATCGACACCAGCTTGCCATCGGGCAGTTCGGTCAGTGCGGTGATCATGGCGCTTTGCGATTGACCAATGCTTTGAGGAGACTTCACCTGCTCCCAGTCCACGCGCACAATCCGGTCCACGTCTTGCACCAAAAAGGCTTGGGTGTGGGATGAAAACTCAGTGATGATCAGCTTGGTTCGGGTTGAACCATTGTCCATGCGCAAACATTGCGCCAGGTCAATCACAGGCAAGATACTACCGCGCAGTGAAATGATGCCTTCCACGCCAGCGGGCATGTTGGGGGTTCGCGTGATCGGCAAGGTTTCGCACACTTCGCGTACCTTGAACACGTTGATACCGAACACCTCGGTAGAGCCCAGGGAGAACAGCAACAACTCCATTTTGTTGGAGCCTGCCAGTCTTGCCTTCTCGTCAATCATGTTCATCAAGCGATAATCGTTTTGCATCATATTGCTCCTGACAAATAGTCTGTTTCTTTCAATTCGTACTGGCTCCGTTCTTTGGAAACGGTAAACCTTCAACTTTGGGTACGGGCGGTAGCTCGATCAGACCAGGGTCTTGCCCCTCGTCCAGATTGGCCAACGCTCGCACGGCTTCTTCTGCGCGTTTGTTCATGACAACAATCGCAATTCTTCTGTTCACTGCCGCGTAGGGGTCTTTCTCATTCAGCGACACTGAGGAGGCCAAACCCACCACACGCAACATTTTGTTGTCCGGCATACCGGCCATCGTCATTTCGCGACGACTGGCGTTGGCCCGGTCTGCAGAAAGCTCCCAATTGCTGTAACCCTTGTTGCCAAGGGCATAAGGCGTTGCGTCGGTGTGGCCTGACAAGGTCAGCTTGTTGGGCACCTGGTTCAACAACTTGGTCAAACTTCTCAAAATGTCTTTCATGTAATCTTTCAACACTGCACTGCCCGAATCAAACATGGGGCGGTTTCGCTCATCCACAATCTGAATTCTCAAACCTTCAGGTGTAATGTCGAGCATGATTTGATTTTTAAACTGTTTCATCAAATCCGATGCGTCGATTAGGCCCTCTATTTCCCCCTTTAATTCCAGCAAGCGCTTGGCCTCAGCCTTTTCAAAGGCTTCGCTCGACGCCGTAGAGGTGGACGGATTCGTTGCTTTGTCGGCACTTCCACTTTTAATTTGCCCAACAGAGCGCGACAAATCGGTACCACCCGCATCTATTACACTTGTGGCAGTGCCTGAGCCGGGACCCCCAACCAGTGCCCCCTTCAAGGGTGATTTGAAGTAATCAGAGATGCCTTTCAAGTCACCTTCCGAGGTAGAACCCAGCAGCCACATCAGCAGGAAAAAGGCCATCATCGCGGTGACGAAGTCGGCATACGCAATCTTCCAGGCGCCGCCATGGTGACCATGGCCTCCCTTCTTGATCTTCTTGACTACAATGATTGGACGTTCTTCGTCAGACTTCGCCATGATGCTTATTTGCCCTTGGTGCTCTTCACATGCTCTTCCAGTTCAATGAAAGTTGGGCGCTCGGTGGAATAAAGAACCTTCCGACCAAACTCCACAGCCAGCGCAGGCGAGTAACCATTCAAACTTGCCAGCAAGGTGGTTTTCACGCACTCGAAGGGCTTGGATGATTCGGAAATTTTGTGATTGATAATGCTGGCCAGCGGGCCCACAAAACCGTACGCCAACAAAATACCCAGGAAGGTACCCACCAGCGCCGCCGCAATCATTACACCCAATTCAGCATTGCTCACCTGCCCCACTGAGCCCATGACGTGCACCACGCCCATGACCGCCGCCACGATACCGAATGCAGGCAAACCGTCTGCCATTTGCTGTACGGCAGATTGAGGGGTGTGCGCTTCCTGGTGGTGAGTTTCAAGCTCGCCATCCATCAGGTTTTCAATTTCCATGGGGTTCAGGTTGCCACTCACCATCAGGCGCAGGTAGTCGGTCAGGAATTCAACAATGTGGTGATCTGCCAGCACCTCGGGGTATTTCTGAAACAAGGGGCTTTGTTCGGGTTCTTCCACATCGCCTTCAATCGACATCAGGCCTTCTTTGCGTACCTTGGTCAGGATTTCATACATCAACGCCATCAAGGACATGTAAAAAGCCTTGGTGATTGCACTGGGTTTGAATGCGCCGCCAATGGCCTTGCCAGTTGCCTTCAGAATGCTGGGGGTGTTGCTGACAATCATCGCGCCAATGGCACCGCCACCGATAATCAGAATTTCAACTGGCTGCCACAGGGTTACCAAGTGCCCCCCCATGAAGGCAAAGCCGCCTAACACGGAGAAAATCACGATCACGAATCCGATTGCTACTAACATTGGCTGAAGTTCTCTGTCGATGAATGGTTTTTCTGTATAGGTATTGTCGGCAGAATTTGTAAAATCTTTTGTCCGAATAAAGTGGCTTTTAGGGGCGATTTCAAGGCATGGTCAAGATTTCACAATCCTTGGTGATAGCCATTTTGGAGGGGGGTTAAACAAAAATGACCAGCAACATTGGCTGGTCATTTGAAGAATTAGAAACCCCCACTGCAGACCCGGAAGAGACAGAGGGTGGGAGGATGCAACCGGACCTTTTGGTGCAGCGGGGGTAAACGAAAAAGCCCTTCTCCCTTGGGCTTTGCAAACTCAGGCTTCGATACTGGCTTCTTCGTTGAAGAAACGGTCGGCTGCTGACTGGCGGGTTTTTCCAGCACGTGAAGGCATGTGGCACAGGCCGCACACATAGTCGTTCACGAGCTCATAAGTGTGTACTACAAAACGGCCTTCGCAGTCTTTGCACTCGGTGGTGGTCAACATACCTGCATCGAAAAATTTGATCAGGCGCCACGCACGTGTCAGCGAAAGTACTTCGGGCAAACCCAATTGAGTAATTTGCTCCAGGTACATTCTGTAAGCTTTGATGATTGCTTCGATGTCTTCAATATCCGTGCTCTTGATGAGCGTTTGATAGATATTGACGAACAGCGAGGAATGAATGTTGGGCTGCCAGGTCATGAACCAGTCGGTTGAAAATGGCAGCATGCCTTTGGGGGGCGACTTGTGCTTGAGTTCTTTGTAAAGCTTCAGCAAGCGCTCGCGGGACAACTGCGTTTCAGATTCGAGAACTTGCAAACGCGCATCAAGGCGAATCAGCTCGGTGGCCAATTGGATTTGTGCTGCTTCGTCGATGATTGATGTAACTTTAGCCATGATTTTTTTGACCCCTGTCTGATGTCAATTGTGGATGCCTGAGTTTTTGTTGTTGCATCCTGAATACGTGCTTTGTTATTGATTAGGCCGTTGCGTTGACCGCTTTGCCGGACATGATGATTGCTGCATGCATGCCAGAAACGCTGCGGTCTTTGGTGTGACTGGTCAACAAGTTCCACACCACTTCGTCATCAAAACGGAAGCGACACATCAACATATTGCTTGAGGCAATGCGCAACACCTGGGCGGTGGTCAACTGGTCGATCAATTCAGCCACTTCGTCGGAAATGCCCAAACGGAAGGTTGCTTCGGCGCGGTCTTCGCGAATCAGTTGCTGAGCCAGCAACAAATAAGACAGGTTGGTTTCGCGAATTTCATCTAACAGACGTGTACTTTTCATTTTGAACATCCTCCAATTCAATCTCTGTTGTACTGCATCCTCAATTTGTGCTGCTTTATTGATCGCAGCGGCAATTCCCTCATACGTATCTTCGGCTTCTAGCCCGATTACCTGAATCATCCAACTTCCAAACATTGAGTCACCGAGCTGGAATTCGAGACGTAGGAAACTGCCTTACATGATCACAATGTCGCTCAATAGGCTCAAAGGAAGAATCACAGTTTGGGGGGATCCCCCCATTCGATTGGCCCCCACTTCGTGCTGCCCCTTGTGGTGGGCCCCCCGATTGTTAAGTGCTTGTAGAGGTTAACGGACACCTTTGCAAAAAACTTGAGGGAAAAGGACGATTGTTTTGCAGCAAAAAATGTCTCATTACGACAACTGAGCAGCGAACTTAAGGGCACCAAAACAATATTTTTTATTTGCACGGGAAAACCTAAAGTTTCATTTCCAGGCATCGATAACAGGTCATAAGGCGGCGCACAAGATGACGCAGCCAACTTGAAATCAACAAATTGCTTGGAGAAATATCATGCTAGGAATCAACACCAACGTAGCCTCACTGACCGCCCAAAAGAACCTGTCTGGTTCAGGCATGGGTTTGAATAACGCGATTGCCCGCCTGTCCTCAGGCCTTCGTGTAAACAGCGCCAAAGACGACGCAGCAGGCCTGGCCATTGCCGAGCGCATGCAAGCCCAAATCAAGGGCTACGATGTGGCCGCCCGCAACGCCAACGACGGTATTTCACTGTTGCAAGTGGCCGACGGCGCCATGGGCAAGATCAGCGACAACCTGCAACGGATGCGTGAACTCGCAGTGCAGGCCAAAAACGGCACCCTGAACGACACCGACCGTGTAAACCTGAACCGCGAATACGCGGAGCTGGCCAACGAAGTGGATCGCATTGTGACCGGCAGCACCTTCAACGGCAACAACATGTTTGATGCCGCCAACAAAACACTGAGCTTCCAGGTGGGCACCGGCAACGCGGTTTCCGACACCCTGGCACTGAATTTGACTGACGATGGTCTGGCTGCAGGCAATGACCTGAGCACCATCATGGCCAACGGCGCTGCAAGCATTCAGGCCAACCTCAATGGTGTGGACACGGTAGCGAACGCCACCACCGCGATCACCACGCTGGACGCCTCGATTGACGCCATCACCGGCATTCGTGCTGTGGTGGGTGCAGGCCAAAGCCGACTGGAGCAGGTGGCCTCGTTTGCCGACTTGTCCAGCACCAACTTGCAGGCCGCACGTGGACGGATCATGGATGCAGACTTTGCCAAGGAAACGGCAGCACTGACCCGCTCACAGATTTTGCAGCAGGCTGGCACCGCCATGCTCGCCCAGGCCAACCAGTTGCCCAACAACGTGCTGAGCCTGTTGCAGTAATGAAAACAGAATGAGAAAGGAAAGAAATCGAATGTAGTACCTGTGTTGTAGTACTGGTGTAGACCAAGCAGCAGCCTGCTGATCTGATTCCTGATGGCCGGTTGTTTTAGAGGGGGTGGGTTCCACCCACCCCTCCTTTTTTCTTGCGCTTGTACATAATGAAAATAGATTATCTTTTTCTTGAATAAAATCAAGAAAAATATAATCTATTTTTTTATTTAAAATTAATATAAATGAAAAAATATTTTTTAATTTATCCTAAATATTGAAAATCACCAGTCGATATATAGTCATCGGTGATCGATTTACCGAGACGATACAGAAGAAAATCACTTCTGATTAATTTGTCTAAACTTCTTCGGAGTAATAACCATGCTAGGAATTAATACCAACGCCCCATCACTTGGCGCACAAAACAATCTGAGCAAGTCTGCCAGTTCCCTTGAAACTTCAATTGCCCGCCTGTCCTCAGGTTTGCGTGTTAACAGCGCGGGTCGTGTTGCCACAGGCACCACATTCAACGGCAACAACATATTTGAAGCAGCCAACAAAACCGTGGACCTGCAAATTGGTTCGGGCAACGTGGCCTCCGACACCCTGAGCGTGAACCTGACCGACACCGGCGCAGCCGCAGGCAATGATTTGCAAACCACCCTGGGTGGCGCAACTCAGGCTGCAATCGTGACCGCATTCGGTGGCGTGGACACCGTGGCCAACGCCACAACCGCAATTACGGAAATCGACACCGCGATCAACGACATCACCAACCTGCGTGCCACAACCGGTGCCAGCTTGAGCCGACTGGACCAGGTTGTTTCCTCACTGGAAACAACCAGCGCCAACTTGAGTTCTGCCCGTGGCCGAATCATGGACGCCGACTTCGCCAAGGAAACTGCAAACCTGACCCGTTCGCAGATTCTTCAGCAGGCTGGTACCGCCATGTTGGCCCAGGCCAACCAGCTGCCCAACAACGTGTTGAGCTTGCTGCGTTAATTAAAGGTTTACTCCGAGCGACCCCTGGTTTGAAGGTGCAACAAGCAGCAAGCACCGGACTAACCGGGGGAAGTTTTCAAAAAAGCCCCCAATTACGGCAGTAAGAAATAAAACTTTAGGGCTCATGAAAATTCTCTTGCAAAAGCGAATTTTTTTGTATTTTTTTCTAAAGTTCCAGTGTTTCCAAGCGTTAATGAATCATAAGGCGGCGCACAAGATGACGCAGCCAACTTGAAATCAACAAATTGCTTGGAGAAATATCATGCTAGGAATCAACACCAACGTAGCCTCACTGACCGCCCAAAAGAACCTGTCTGGTTCAGGCATGGGTTTGAATAACGCGATTGCCCGCCTGTCCTCAGGCCTTCGTGTAAACAGCGCCAAAGACGACGCAGCAGGCCTGGCCATTGCCGAGCGCATGCAAGCCCAAATCAAGGGCTACGATGTGGCCGCCCGCAACGCCAACGACGGTATTTCACTGTTGCAAGTGGCCGACGGCGCCATGGGCAAGATCAGCGACAACCTGCAACGGATGCGTGAACTCGCAGTGCAGGCCAAAAACGGCACCCTGAACGACACCGACCGTGTAAACCTGAACCGCGAATACGCGGAGCTGGCCAACGAAGTGGATCGCATTGTGACCGGCAGCACCTTCAACGGCAACAACATGTTTGATGCCGCCAACAAAACACTGAGCTTCCAGGTGGGCACCGGCAACGCGGTTTCCGACACCCTGGCACTGAATTTGACTGACGATGGTCTGGCTGCAGGCAATGACCTGAGCACCATCATGGCCAACGGCGCTGCAAGCATTCAGGCCAACCTCAATGGTGTGGACACGGTAGCGAACGCCACCACCGCGATCACCACGCTGGACGCCTCGATTGACGCCATCACCGGCATTCGTGCTGTGGTGGGTGCAGGCCAAAGCCGACTGGAGCAGGTGGCCTCGTTTGCCGACTTGTCCAGCACCAACTTGCAGGCCGCACGTGGACGGAT
Organism: Limnobacter sp.; assembly: GCF_043511195.1. Taxonomy (NCBI): domain Bacteria; kingdom Pseudomonadati; phylum Pseudomonadota; class Betaproteobacteria; order Burkholderiales; family Burkholderiaceae; genus Limnobacter; species Limnobacter sp. The sequence continues at coordinate 2,870,250 of NZ_CP121330.1, forward strand.
CATGGATGCAGACTTTGCCAAGGAAACGGCAGCACTGACCCGCTCACAGATCTTGCAGCAGGCTGGCACCGCCATGCTCGCCCAGGCCAACCAGTTGCCCAACAACGTGCTGAGCCTGTTGCAGTAATGAAATAAAAAAACAGCCCATCATAATTAGCACCGGATTATCCTGCCTTTCTGGCAGGATAATCCTTTCGCATTTTAAACAGCATTAAAAATCATTTAAATTATTTAATTAATTTATTTAAGTTTGACTAAAAACCTCCGTTAATCGAATTGTCAGTAAAAGAAACTGCACAAGGGTTAATTAACCCAAAGCGACAAACCCCTTCACAAAGGATTTGTCAATTCAACCGCTAGGAGGTCCTAAATGTTAGGTATCAACACAAATACGCCATCACTTGGCGCACAAAACAATCTGAGCAAGTCTGCCAGTTCCCTTGAAACTTCAATTGCCCGTCTGTCATCCGGTTTGCGTGTTAACAGCGCCAAAGACGATGCTGCCGGCCTGGCCATTGCAGAACGCATGACCGCACAAATCCGCGGCTTTGATGTAGCTGCACGCAATGCCAACGATGGCGTTTCACTGTTGCAAGTGGCCGATGGCGCACTGGGCAAAATCGGTGACAACCTGCAGCGTATGCGTGAATTGGGTGTTCAAGCCAAAAACGGCACATTGAATGACACCGACCGCGCCAACCTGAACCGCGAATACACCGAACTGGCCAACGAAGTGGGTCGTGTTGCCACAGGCACCACATTCAACGGCAACAACGTGTTTGAAGCAGCCAACAAAACCGTGGACCTGCAAATTGGTTCGGGCAACGTGGCCTCCGACACCCTGAGCGTGAACCTGACCGACACCGGTACAGCCGCAGGCAATGATTTGCAAACCACCCTGGGTGGCGCAACTCAGGCTGCAATCGTGACCGCATTCGGTGGCGTGGACACCGTGGCCAACGCCACAACCGCGATTACGGAAATCGACACCGCAATCAACGACATCACCAACCTGCGTGCCACAACCGGTGCTGGCTTAAGCCGACTGGACCAGGTTGTTTCCTCACTGGAAACAACCAGCGCCAACTTGAGCTCTGCCCGTGGCCGAATCATGGACGCCGACTTCGCCAAGGAAACTGCAAACCTGACCCGTGCGCAGATTCTTCAGCAGGCTGGTACCGCCATGTTGGCCCAGGCCAACCAGCTGCCCAACAACGTGTTGAGCTTGCTGCGTTAATTCAGACCTAGTCTGACCACTGACCAGAATCCACCAAAAGTGGGTTCAAATCAAATAAAAAGCCCGGTGAACCAAGCTCACCGGGCTTTTTAACGCTAAAGAAAACCCCGAAACCTGCCGTTAATCAAGACATGGGGGCTTGTCTTGGCCTCGTAAAATTCGCAAAGGTGACGAAAATGAATATTTCAAACATGGTTGATTACGCAACAGCCCTGCAAAAACCGCAGGACGCAATGAACACCAAACCGGTTCAAAACACGGAGGTCAAGCCGCCAATGGGCGGGCAGGCCGAGCTAAGCGTGGGTGAATTGATTGAAGTGGTTCAGAAAGCAAATGCGGCCCTGGCGAGCAACCAGTCCAATCTGAAATTTCTTGTTGACAGCGACAATGGCAAACCGATCGTTCAAATCGTCGATCGGGAAACCCAGGAAATATTGAAACAAATTCCATCGGTTGAAATGCTTAAAATCGCAAAAGCCATCGAAAAAATGCACGGCGTTTTAATGTCTCGCGAAGCATAGAACGCAATAAGGGGAACAAGTCATGGTTGGAATTTCATCCGCAGGTATCGGTTCGGGACTCGACATTGAGGGCATTATTCGCTCCCTGATGGCCGCCGAGCGAATTCCACTGACCAAGGTCACACAAGAACGCACAGCGATCAACACCAAAATTTCGATCTACGGCATCATCAAAAATTCGTTTGCAGATCTAAAAGCGTCCGCTGACAAACTAAGCAACTTGAGCAACCTGAATCCGCTGAAAACAACGTCAAGTGACGACAAAGTTGTTTCCGCCACCGCCAGTTCGTCCGCCGCCAAGGGCAGCTACAGCATCCAGGTCAGCCAGCTTGCCAAAGCACAAAGCGTGGCAGCACCCAGCGTGGCCACATCAGACAGCGTTGTAGGCACCGGCAGCCTTACCCTGACTTTGGGCAGCTACGATTCCGCCACAAACACCTTTACCGACAATGCCGCAAACACGCCGGTAACAATCAACATTGGTGAGGGTCAGCAAACGCTGGATGGCATCAAACAAGCAATTAACGATGCCAATGCGGGAGTGACCGCATCCATCGTCAATGACGGCACAGGGTCACGCTTGGTGTTAACCAGTAAAGAGACTGGCGCAGTCAATGGCTTCAAGCTGGAAGTGAGCGATGCCGACGGCACCAACACCGACGCCGCTGGCTTGTCCATGCTGGCCTATGACCCAACCGCCGCAGCGGGTGCTGGCAAGAATGCAGAATCATTGCAAGTGGCGCAGAACGCCAACTTCACGATCAACAACCTGGCTGTGAGCAAGGCCAGCAACACAGTGACCGATGCGGTAGCAGGCCTGACACTGAACCTGAAAGCAATCACCACCGCCCCTGTGAACATTGAAGTGGCCCTGGACGATGGTGCCCTGAAAACCACGCTCGACGGCTTTGTTGCTGCTTACAATAAAATTCGCGGCAATCTGAAAGACCAGCAACAAAAAGACGCCACCCTGTCGAAAGAAACCACACCATCGACACTGGAACGCGGCATGCGAAACATTCTGCGTGAACAGGTGGCCCAATACGGAATCGGCTTGAGCGACATTGGTTTGAACTTCGACAAAGACGGCGTGCTGTCGTTGGACAAAACCAAACTTGACGCAGCCGTGGCGGCCAATCCATCCATTCTGGAAAAAGTATTTACCAACACGGCCACAACAACGGATGCACGGATCAAATTTGTAGGGGCCAATACAAAAACACTGGAAGGCACCTACGCCATCAACATCAGCACCGCATACGATGGGAGCAACACCGTGGCGGGCACCATCAACGGCGTAGCGGGCACAGGCATCGGTAACTTGCTGACGGGTGCCACCGGTGAAGCCAGCGAGGGCTTGCAATTCTCGGTGGCACAAGGTGCCACCGGCGACATGGGCACAATTACATTCAGCAAGGGCTTGGCCGAAAGGTTAAGCGACTGGATCGGCAGCCTGTCCGATGAAGGCGGCGCACTGGTTTCCCGCACCGACGGCTTGAACAGCCGAAAAAAGCGTCTCGACACTCAGGAAGACCGAATCAATCTTCGGCTTGAACAGGTTGAAAAGCGCTACCGCGCGCAATTTACAGCACTGGACACCATGCTGGCCAGCATGCAGCAAACCAGTGCTTACCTAAGCCAGCAACTGGCTGCACTTGCACAACAGCGGTAAGCGAGGAACTGTGCCCTAAAACCCCTGTTTTTAGTCAGATCAAACAGGGGGCACAGACCCTACTATTTGTTTAAGACAAATTACCAAGTGAACGCACCATGATGTACGGCGCAAAAGCATACGCACAAGTAGGACTGGAAACCGGCATCAACAGTGCCTCTCCACACGGCCTCATTGTAATGCTTTACGAAGGAGCCATCGAGGCTATTCGAAAGGCCAAAATTTATCTGGAAATGCAAAACATCGAGATGAAAACCAAATCGGTGGACAAAGCCCTGCGCATCATCAAAGACGGATTGACTGCCTCGCTAGACGTCAATGCCGGCGGTGCGTTGGCTGAGCAACTGCTTTCACTGTACGACTACATTGGCAAAGAACTGATTCTGGCAAACGTTCAGAACAGCCCGGAACGCATGGACACCTGCATTGCGTTGCTCGACGACCTGCGCAGTGCCTGGCTGGAAATCGGCCAAACTGCCTCCAAACCATAACAACCTACTTAGGACCGCTCTCGACCATGATCTTTGCGACAGACAACAACGGTGCAATCATGAAGCTGTACGCCGCCATCGCGAATCAAAGCCAAATCATGCTTGATTCAGCCAAGGCGGGCGATTGGGATGAATTGTGTGCTGCTGAAGAGCAGTGCTCAAGGCTGATCCATGAGCTACAAGTCATCAAGGAAGCACAACAAACCGAATTGAATGAAAAAGAACGCAGTCAGCACATTGGCTATCTGAAAAAGATTCTGGCCGACGACGCGGCAATTCGCGACATCACTGAACCCCGCCTTAAGCAGTTGGAAGAATTTCTTCGCGCAGCCAACAACTCGCAGAAACTCAGCAACTCTTACGGATCCAACTAAGCCATTGCGCTAAAGCAACGGGTGTGAGACATGACATTAACCCCGGTTAAATCGGCTCCACCCAACGTCAACTCCCTTCTCCAATCCAACCCGGGTGACCGGGTCAGTTCTGGCAAAGGCGAGATTGCGCCTGTGGTTGCCATACTGACCCGCCAGCTTCCCCTGCCCCAGGCCCAACAACTGGCCGGTCAAACCGCCCTGGTTCGTGTGGTCAAAGGTGGCCCCGGCAACTAGGCGGAACTTGAGTTTGCAGGGCAAAACATTCAAGTGAAGTTGCCACCGGGGCGTTCACTGACTGCTGGCGAAATGGTCACAGTCGCCTTTGCCTTGTCCAACAAAGGCGACGATTTATCGGCAGGTGGCACCAGTGGCGGCAAAAAAATAGCCGATGCCCGCAACCTGCTGACTACACTGCCAGCAACGGCAGACGATGGCGAGGCACAAGACTCACCCAGTTTTGTGGACCGGCTTTCAGGCACAGCACGATTGATTGGTTTGCTTGAACGATTGGGGCAAGGTTCGCCCACGCAAGTCTCTACCGCGGTGATGACCAGCCTGAAGCAGTTAAGCACCCAGTTTCCAACACAGACCACCATTGTGCCTGGCGCCTTGCTGGCCGAACCTGACAATGCAACGCCCAATACCCGTGCGCTGATTCCGAGTACAACCCAAGGCACAGTTCAGGGCGCAGCTCAGCCCCCCGCTCAACAAGCCCAAGCGGTGAACGCGGCAAACAACCTGAACAACAGCCTGGCTGGCGTGTTGGCCAAACAGGTCAGTGCTGCAGTTGAAAACAGCGGGCTGTTTTATGAATCGCATTTGCAGCAGTGGGCCAACGGGCAGCGCAGCACCGATCAAATTGCAAAAGAACCCCAGGCCCGGTTTGGACAAGACCAGGTCATTTCCGAAAAAGGCTTGAACCTGGCCGCAGTTGATCAATCCGTGAAACTGGTGACCGCACAACTTGCGGCACTCGAAAGCAACCGGATTTCATTGGCGCTGAGCGGTTTGCTGGGGCACCCGGTTCAAATTGACATTGAACCCGACACCGAGGAAGCGCCCGACAAAGACGAGCAAAGCAGCGAGGAAGCAGCCCGCCCCTGGGTTGCACGCCTGAAACTGGACATGGCTCATTTGGGTGAGCTGAATGTTCGGGTGCGCATGATAGGTTCACAATGCGATGTACAAATTACCGGGCCCGCACACAGCAAACAGGCGATTGATCCCCACTGGCAAACCTTCCGGCGCGCCATGGATGACAAAGGTTTGAAACTGGTTCACGGTCAGTTCATGGTACCCACGGGGCTCGAAATTGGCGAATAAACTGAGCCCCCAGCAGGCTGTTGCATTGGCCTACCTCGAACACTCTGGCGCACCCAAAGTGGTGGCCAAAGGCCAAGGCTTGATTGCAGAACAAATTATCCAGAAAGCGAAAGAATCGGGGGTTTTTGTTCATGAAAGCCGAGAACTGGTCTCGCTGTTAATGAATGTCGACCTGGATCAACAAATTCCTCCCGGCCTGTACCAGGCCATTGCAGAATTATTGGCCTGGGTGTATCAAATAGAAAACAAAGAATTTAGTACAGAGGGAAAGCCATGAGTCAAAACACCAGCATTGCACCAGAACGCGATCAAAAACTGCTTGAAGAATTCAGTTTGAGTGCAGAACCCACACTGCGAAAACTCCTCAACACCATTGAGGAGGACGAACATGAACTGTACGTTTACCTGCAATCAGATCACACACAGTTTGTCACCGAAATATTGAACATCGACTGGTCGGCTGGCCTGATCTGGTTGGGCACTCCGTATGAAAAATCACTCAGCGCCAATTGCAACGCGTCTACGGCTTATGTCATGGTCAGCTTTCCCGATGGCGTCAAAGGGCAGTTTGCCGGCATGGGAATTTTGCAAAGCCAGTATCAAGGTGCCGATGACTTGCGAATTGCCATACCCAAAACAATCGTTCGACTGCAACGTCGCAATTACTTCCGGGTGATGGCTGACGAAGAACTGAACGCACAAGTGAAACTTGAAATACCGGCAGTTGCTGGCCATGTCAGCCTGATCGACATCAGCCTGGCAGGCTGCGGCGTGTGCCTGCAAACAGCACCCAGCCTGCATCAGGCCGGAGATGTGATGAACGATGTTCGCCTGACCCTGCCCGATGGCCAAGGCAGCATGCTGGTGGACTTGGTGGTACGCAACATCAAGCCTTTGGCAGATCACCCCGAGATGGTGCAACTTGGATGTGAAATGAAAACCCTTGAGCGGGGCGCCGAGCGTCGCCTGCAACGGTTTCTATTGGCAACCGAACGCAGACAACGCGCGAACTTGCATTCGATCGACTAAACAATCAAGCACCGATCAACGGCGCTTGCTGCCCCCCAACAGGGAACCCAGAATACCGCGCATCAGCTCACGGCCTACCTGTGAACCGATGCTGCGGGCAGCACTCTTGGCCATGCTCTCAGCCACGCTTTGGCGCTTTCGCCCACCTGCGCCACTGGTGCCAAACAACATGTCACCCAAACCACTCAGCGTGCTTTTTTCCTCGGCGGTCTGAGTGCCTTTGGCAGCAGGTGTTTCAGCTGCATCCTGAGCTGCCATTGCTGTTTCTGTGCGCGCTTTCAGCATCTCAAATGCTGACTCACGATCAACTGTTTTTTCATACACACCCGCCACCAGTGAATTGGCAATCAATTCCTTGCACTGCTCCGGGCTGGCCGGGCCAAACTTGCTGGCGGGTGGATAAACCCAAGCGCGGCAAGTGGGGCTGGGGGTGCCCTTCGGGTCGAGAAAACTGACCAGCGCCTCGCCCACACCCAATTCGGTAATGGCAGCCTCAATGTCCAAACCTGCATTCGGGCGCATGGTTTCAGCGGCCACTTTCACTGCCTTTTGATCGCGCGGTGTGAATGCCCTCAAGGCATGCTGAACCCGGTTGCCCAGTTGCCCCAACACAGAATCGGGAACATCCAATGGATTTTGTGTCACGAAATAAACGCCCACGCCTTTGGAACGAATCAGGCGAACCACCAGCTCCACTTTCTCAATCAAGGGCTTGGGTGCGTCGGTAAACAGCAGGTGCGCCTCGTCAAAGAAAAACACCATTTTGGGTTTCTCGACATCACCCACTTCCGGCAAATTCTCAAACAACTCAGACAACAACCACAGCAAAAAGGTGGCGTACAACTTCGGTGAATTCATCAACTGATTGGCCGCCAGAATATTGATGATGCCGCGTCCATTCGAATCGGTTTGCATCAAGTCATCAATGTTCAGCATGGGTTCACCGAAAAACTTGTCGGCACCCTGCCCTTCCAGGGCCAGCAAGCCACGTTGAATCGCCCCCACAGAGGCTGAAGAAACATTGCCGTACTCCGTGGTGAACTGCTTGGCGTTTTCGCCCACGTACTGAAGCATGGCGCGCAGGTCTTTCAGATCAAGCAACAACATGCCGTTGTCGTCGCCATTTTTGAAAACCAGGTTCAGCACGCCTTCCTGAGTGTCATTCAAACCCAGCAAACGACCCAACAACAAAGGTCCCATGTCGGAAATGGTGGCCCGCACCGGGTGGCCCTGTTCGCCAAATACATCCCACAATGTCACGGGGCTGCCTGCAAACTCCGGCACGGGAATACCGGTCATTTTCATGCGTTCTTCGAATTTCGGAGAGGTTTTTCCAGGCTGGGAAATGCCGGTAAGGTCACCCTTCACATCGGCCATAAACACAGGTGTGCCAACGCGTGAAAACGCTTCAGCCAGCACCTGCAAGGTCACTGTTTTACCCGTACCGGTTGCACCTGTAATCAAACCATGCCGGTTGGCCAACTGAGGCAGCATGACCAGGTCGGCTGCTGTTTCAGCACGGTTGTCGCGGGCAATCGGAAAAGGTGAAATCATGGGCCGGGCTCCAATTCATGTGAGGATTCAATGAATTGGATTGTGCCACAGCCTGTCTGGAATTCAGAACATTACACAGGCATGTTCATGATGTCGTTGTAGGCTTGCAGAATTTTATTGCGGGTCTGAACCACCGCTGTGAACTGCAGCGATGACATATTCGATGCAATCACGGATTCTTCAATCGACGCAGTGGGGTCATCCATCTGCAAACGCTTGCCCAGTTCAGCCGCCTTGTCTGCTGACAGGCTCGCGCTTTCCAGGGCCTTGGCAATGGCATCAGCAAACGAGGCCTGATCCAGCGCCTGCGGCTTATTGGTCAGCGACGGGCTTTTGATCGCATCGGTTACCGCACTGCTTAACAGGCCACTTACGGCCCCCATTTTCTCGATCATGAAATACTCCAACGCGGAATTATTGTTTGTACCCTCTATTTGTACAGGCAAGTGGGGCAAGCCATTGCCGCGAACAGGGGGCAAAACCCCCCTTATTTTTTAAACACCACCCTCAAGTTTTTGAAATAGGTGCCGTTAAAGGCCCCTTTTTACCGAATTGCTTGCGCACCGGCCCAAGCACAATGCATGGGTAGAACAATATTTAACCCACATGCAGGTATTACATGGCAGAAGCTCTCAGCAGCCCCGAAGTGATCGGCCCGGTTGGCAACAACCCGATTACCAATATGCAGCAACGTTTCGCAACACTGCCCCAGAAAAACAAAATGGGTGTGCTGATCGGCGTGCCCCTGTTGATCGCGGTGCTGGCCTCGCTGCTGATGTGGGCCAACCAGAGCAGCTACCGCGTGCTGTTCAGTGGCCTGAACGACCAGGACGGTGGTGCCATAGTTGAAGCGCTGACCCAAATGAAGGTGCCCTACGAGTTCAACACGGCAGGTACCGCCATTCTGGTGCCTTCTGACAAGGTGTACGACACCCGCCTGGCCCTGGCCAGCCAAGGCCTGCCCAAAGGCAGCGTGAGCGGCTTCGAAGCCATGGACAACCAAAAGCTGGGTATCACCCAGTTTCAGGAACAAGTCAATTACCAACGCGCGCTGGAAGGCGAACTGGTTCGCTCCATTCAATCCATTTCAGCGGTGCAAAGTGCACGCGTGCATTTGGCCATTCCCAAGCCGTCTATTTTCATTCGTGAAAAACAAACCCCCAGCGCATCCATTGTGCTGAACTTGTTTGGCAGTCGCACCCTGTCTGAGCCCCAAATCAACGGCATTGTTCACCTGGTGGCCTCCAGCCTGCCCGGCATGAACCCGGAAGATGTCAGCATTGTTGACCAGTCAGGTCGCTTGCTAACCGGCAAAACACAACTTGAAAGCGGCTTGAACCCCACACAACTGGCCTACACCAACCAAATTGAACAAAGCCTGACCAGTCGAATTGTTGACATTTTGACCCCTGTATTCGGCAGCGAAAACGTACGCGCCACCGTAACCGCCAACATGGATTACTCCACGTCCGAGCGCACCGACGAAATTTACAAACCCAACGGCGATACCACGCAAGCCACCATTCGCAGCCAGCAAATCAGCGAGTCCAATGACGGCAGCAGCAACGCCAACCCGCAGGGCATTCCCGGCGTAATGGCAAACACCCCACCCGGGGAAGCCGCCGCCAATATTGGTCAGAACCCGCAACAAGCACTGGCCAATGGCAACAATGCACCAGCGCAAACCAACAACAGCAGCCGCAAAGACTCCACAGTGAATTACGAAGTGGACAAGTCGGTTCAGTACACCAAATCGCAGGTGGGCAAAATTGAACGCCTGTCAGCCGCTGTGGTGGTGAACTTCAAAACAATCACCGATCCAAAAGGGGAAACACGCCAGGTGCCTTTGACACCTGAAGAAATCACCCAGCTGGACAGTTTGGTGAAGCAGGCCATTGGCTTTGATGAACAACGCGGCGATGCCGTGAATGTGGTGAACCAGGCCTTCACCAAGGTTGAAGAAGCAAGTATCCCCATGTGGGCACAACAGGAAACCATGGACCTGGCGAAATCACTGGGCATGCCAATTGGTATTGCACTGATTGCAGCCATCCTGGTGTTCGGCCTGTTCCGCCCCATGATGAAACCAGCCGATGTTGATTTGTTCGACGAAGGCCCTGAACTGCTGCCAGGCCAGCGCATGCCTTTGCTTGCCAACCAGGTGGGCGGCGACAACGACGCCGAACTTCTGGAGCAACTGCAACGCGAAGGTTCCCTGCCCGGCATGAATCGTCAGGAAAAAATGGAAAAGCTGCGCCAGTTGGCCAAAGAGCACCCACAGATTGTGGCCAGCATCGTGAAAAACTGGGTCAACGGCGAAACACAGAACGGCTAAGGCCCGCCTGCAGAAGCACTACAAGGAATCAACACCATGGCAGAAAGCGAACTCGGCATTCAGAAAGGCGCAATCCTGATGCTCAGCTTGGGCGAGGAAGAAGCAGCTGAAGTATTCAAATACCTGGGCCCCAAAGAAGTTCAAAAGCTGGGTCAACAAATGTCGAAAACCAAGGATGTACCCATCGACCGCATTGAAGAAATTGCGGGGGAAGTGGTGCAAATTGCGCAAAGTCAAAGTGCATTGGGCCTGGACTCGGATGCTTACATTCGTAGCGTGTTGACTCGTGCCCTGGGTGAAGACAAGGCTGGCTTTTTGCTAGACCGGATTTTGCAGGGCAGCGACACATCCGGCATTGAAGGCCTGAAGTGGATGGACCCGGGCACAGTGGCCGAACTAATTAAAAACGAACACCCTCAAATTATTGCCACCATTCTGGTTCACCTTGAACGCGATTTTGCCGCGGCCATTTTGAACCTGTTTGTCGATCGACTGCGCAGTGATGTGGTGCTGCGAATTGCCACCATTGATGGCATTCAACCCAATGCATTGCTTGAACTGAACGATGTGCTGTCCAAGGTGCTGGCAGGCGGCGACAAGCTGAAGAAAACAACCCTGGGTGGCGTGCGGGCTGCGGCCGAGATTCTGAACTTTGTGGGTACAACCTCCGAGAAAACAGTGCTCGACACCATCCGCGAATACGACAACGAACTCAGCCAGCGCATTCAGGATGAGATGTTCACCTTCGACAACCTGCTCGACATTGATGACCGTGGCATGCAAAGCATTCTGCGCGATGTTCAAAGTGATTTGCTGGTCATTGCACTGAAAGGTGCCGACGAAGCCATTCGCGAAAAAGTATTCAAGAACATGTCCAGCCGTGCGGCAGAAGCACTGCGCGACGATCTCGAAAGTCGTGGTCCGGTTCGCCTCTCCGAGGTGGAAGCTGCGCAGAAAGATGTCTTGAAAGTGGCTCGCAAGTTGGCCGACGCTGGCGAAGTGGTACTGGGTGGAGGCGGAGATGATGCGTTCATCTAACCGCATTATTCGCGGCCTCGATGCAGCCGAATTGCCCAACTGGTCAGTCGAATTGATTGGCTCACGCTATGAAAATCCGGTTGACCGCATGATGGCGGAAATCGACCGACACCAGAAGGAAATCAGCGTACCGCCACCGGCCCCTACCGAAGAAGAACTGCGTTTGAAGGAATGGGAAGCAGCGCTGGCTCGCCGCGAGAAACAGCTGGAAGAACTCGAGAAAGACACCCTGAAACAGGCGGAGGAACGTGGTCAGCAACTGGGCTACGAGGCTGGCTGGAACGCGGCACACAACGAACGTGTGGTGCTGGTTCAAGCTGCCACCACCATGGAAGAAGAGTTCGAGCGCTTTAAGAGCGAACTCTCAGAAAAGCTGCTTGACCTGGCCGTGCTGGTCAGCAAAAAAGTCATTGGCGACACACTTGCGTTGCACCCCGAACAAGCAGCCCAATTATTGAATCAGGTGTTGGAAAGCATGCAGTTGCACGGCAAAGCAGTCAGCCTGCGTGCTCACCCCAACACGATTCGCGTGCTTGAAGCGCAGTTTGGCGATCAGCAAATGCTGGGTAACCTGCGCATGATCGAAGACCCCAAACAATTGCAAGGTGGCTTCCTGCTTCAACACCCGGAAGGCGAAGTCGACGCCACACTGCAAACCCGCTGGCTACGTGCCATTGAGGCCTTGGGCCGCGACGATCCACTGACGCCTGAGGACACAGAATAAATGGCCGACCTGCTGGAATGGATAGACGAATGCAAGTTTCTGGTTGAACACAGCCAACCCCAAATTGCCACGGGCAAACTGACCCGTGTGGCTGGCTTGGTGATGGAAGCAGTGGGCTTGAAATTGCCGGTGGGCAGCGTGTGCACCGTGATGCAAAAAGGCGCCCCACCCCTTGAGGCTGAAGTGGTCGGCTTTAACGGCGACAAACTGTTTTTAATGCCTGCCACCGACGTACACGGGATGACACCCGGTGCCAAAGTCGTTGCACAGGAACCACCCCCCATCGCCCCCAAACTGGGTGTGAAAGCCCACCCTTGGCGCAGGCCTGAAGACAAAACCAAACACCTGCCTGTGGGCGACAGCTTGCTGGGCCGAGTGGTTGACAGCAATGGCCGCCCGCTTGATACCTTGGGCGAACTGAAATTCGAAAAACGCAGCCCGTTGGCGGCACGCCCAATCAACCCGCTGGAACGCGAACCCATTACCGAACCGATGGACGTGGGCGTGCGTGCAATCAACGCACTACTTACCGTAGGGCGTGGCCAGCGAATTGGCCTGATGGCCGGTTCCGGTGTGGGTAAATCGGTGTTGCTGGGCATGATGGCCCGCTACACCAAAGCCGACCGTGTGGTGGTTGGCCTGATCGGCGAACGTGGCCGTGAAGTAAAGGAATTCATTGAACAGATTCTGGGTGAAGAAGGCTTGAAACGCAGCGTGGTAATTGCTGCACCTGCCGATGTCAGCCCCCTGCTTCGCATGCAGGGCGCAGCCTACACCCAGGTGGTGGCCGAGCATTTCCGTGACCAAGGGCACAACGTGCTAATGATCATGGACTCACTAACCCGCTACGCCATGGCACAACGTGAAATTGCACTGGCCATTGGCGAACCCCCTGCCACCAAAGGCTACCCGCCCAGCGTATTTGCCAAACTGCCTACACTGGTTGAACGGGCAGGCAATGGTCGAAAAGGCGGCGGTTCCATTACCGCCTTTTACACAGTACTGACCGAAGGCGACGACCAGCAAGACCCGATTGCCGACGCGGCCCGAGCCATTCTGGACGGCCACATTGTGCTGTCGCGCCAACTGGCCGAAAGCGGCCACTACCCTGCCATCGACATTGAACAGTCCATTTCAAGGGCAATGCACAACATTGTGCCCGCAGGCCACCTGAACGCCGCCCGAGGGCTGAAAGCTGCCTTCTCGAAAGTGCAGCGCAACCGCGACCTGATCACCGTGGGCGCTTACGCTCCGGGGGCAGACCCGCAATTGGACCATTCTTTGGCCCTTTATCCAAAGATTGAAAACCTGCTGCAACAGTCAATGTTAGAGAGTGCAAGTTTCGATGAAGCGCTGGCAGGCCTTCAATCGTTATTTCCGAACGAATTTAAAAACGACAAACACTAAACCGCTTGGATGCCCATGAGCAATGTGCTGCAAATCCTGATTGAACAGGCCAGCGAAAAGGCCGACAACCTGGCCAGAAACATGGCCAACACCCAGCAAAAGCTGGTGCAGGGCCAAGACAAACTGAACATGCTGCAAACCTACCGCGACGAATGCGAGGGTGGCATGCACAACAAAGCCAGTACTGGCATGACAGGGCAACAATTGCGCAACCAATTGGCCTTTGTCGGAAAAATTGGTGAGGCCGTGGCCCAGCAAACCCGTGAAATCGAATTCCTGAACACCACCCTGGCCCACCAGCGCACCCAATGGCAAGAAGCCCTGGCCGAACAGCGCAAATTTGAAGCCTTGGTGGAACGTGAAAAAGTGAAACAGGCAAAACTTGAAAACAAACGTGATCAAAAAATGAATGACGAATTTGCTGCGCGAATTTACCGGGTTCACACCGCAGGGGAACCCTCATGACCACGAGCACTCAAGCCATGAACAATGTCAACAAGGTTCAAACCCCCACAGCGGGTAACAAGCCCAAGCAGGGCAAACAAGAATCCGAATTGAATTTCAACGACCTGTTCAGTTCAGCAATGGGCCAATCTGCGCCCAACGCCCAGCTAAACAGCATTGAAAACCAATTGCGGGAAAGTTTGTACAAACAGGACAAACCGAAAAAAAGCAGTGACAGCACGGCCAACGCAGAAGCAGCACAGGCCGCTCAGACAGCTGTGTGGGCACAGCGCAACTGGATGCAAACCACCCCGGTGCAACAAGCCGCACCGCCCGCTGCTGTTATGAACACTGAACCCGTGAAACAGGCTGCCGCACCTGAAAGCGCTCCGCGCGCGACAGAAAAAACAGCAGACAAAATCACAGAAAAAGTTACCGAAAACAAAACCGAAAGCAAGGCAAGCACCAGCGACACAACCAAGACAGCTGACGCACCCACAACAGCGCAGAACAGCACGGCCCCGGAAACAGCAAATGAAGCAGCGAATGAAGCGGCCAACAAAGCAGCTTCCGGCAGCAAGCAAGACACGCAAATCTCATTGGTCAGCAACACCATCCCGTCTGCTGCCCAGGAAAAGCCACTGGACGGAAAAACCGGCCTTGCCGCTGAACTGCCCTTAAGCACATCGACAGGCAGCAAGCCAGCCGATTTGCCAGCCACAACGCCTGGCACCGAGCAAAACACCTTGACTGAGCAAGCCGGCGCCGACAAAACACGCCCAGACATCAAAACCACAGCCCAGCTGAAAGCAGAGGCTGCGCTGTCCAACAGCACGGTACAAGTACGCAATGATTCTGCAGCCACGGCCAACGTCGCCGCCGCTACAGGCAACTCCAATGCGGTGGCTGCGCAACTTGCACCACAAATTGCACCCCAAATTGCCCAACAGGCACAAGCCATGGGCGAAGGCTTCGGGGACGAAGGCTTGAAAGTGGGCCAGAAAATTCTGGCGGCTGGCAGCTTGCAATCTTCGAACACAGGCACTGGCATTGCGGCAGGTACCAATGGGCTCACTAGCGCCACGGGTATTGCGCAGCAGGCCTTGATCAAAACACCCGTGAATCAGCCAGGCTTTGCCAAAGAACTTGGACAAACCGTGCAATGGGCCATTGGCAAAAACTTGTCAACCGTGGACATTCGCGTGAATCCCGAAAGTTTTGGGCCCATGAACATGCGCCTGGTGCAAAAAGGCCAGCAGGTTCAACTGGTCATTCGCACGCAAGATGAAGCATCGGCCAACCTGTTAACGCAAGCCCTGGGCGGACTGAAAGAAGTTTTGGCCCAAAACGGTTTGCAACTGAACCAGGTCCAGATCCAACATGGCAACACGCCAACCCCGCAAGGCCAAGGTAACCAAGGTCAAGCGCAATTTGAGCAAAACCGCCAGCAAGGCCAAAACAACGGCCAGCGCAGCGGTGGTGGCGACAATGAGCAACAAGATTCAGGGACACCTGCTGCTGCAAGCAGAAAACCTGAAGGCAAGCTCGACCTGTTTGCCTGACCAACAAAGCCTGATTAATGAATTGGGTCCAAACAACACGGCTTTTCGGGGGTTTGCTCGGAAACCTTTCAGACACAATAGAGTTTGAAAGTGACACACAACAGCATTTGAACTTACGGAGTTAAGCACATGGCCAGAGTCGCCCCGGCACCCGCTGCAGCAGCCCCTGAGGCTGCAGCGCCCGAAAAAGGATCCAAGAAAAAACTGATCCTGATTCTCGCAATCGTATTGACCCTGCTGGCCGCAGGCGGTGCAGCAGCATTCTTTCTGCTAAGTGGCAAAAGTGCTGACGGTGCCGCTGAAGAAAAAGTACAAGAACCCCTTGGCCCGCCCACTTTTGTCGTAATGGATCAGTTTGTCGTCAACCTGGCCGAACCAGACACCACACGCTATCTTCAAATTGGCATCACTTACGAAGTAAATGGCCCGGCGCAAGCCGAGGAAATCAAGAACTACACCCCGGTTATTCGCAGCCGAATCCTGTTGGTGTTGTCTGGCAAGAATGTTGGCAACCTGACTTCGATCGAGGGCAAACAACGGTTGATGGATGAGTTGGTGGATCTGGCCCGTGTCACGATCAAAGGCGATCCACAAGACCCCACCCGCGGCATTCGCGACGTGCATTTTTCCAGCTTTGTGATTCAGTAACAGGAAGCCTTGCGCCATGCCCGGAGAATTTCTTTCACAAGACGAAGTCGATGCCCTGCTCAGAGGTGTCAACGGCGAAGAAGAAACGAAAGACGCTTCTGAAACCCATGAAGGCGTTCGCCCTTACAACCTGGCCACGCAAGAACGGATCGTTCGCGGCCGCATGCCCACGCTTGAAATTATCAACGAGCGTTTTGCGCGTTTAATTCGAATCGGCTTGTTCAACTTCATGCGTCGCAGCCCGGAAATTTCTGTCGGCCCCGTGAAAGTATTGAAGTACAACGAATTCATTCGCAACCTGGTGGTACCCACCAACCTGAACATCATGGCCATGAAGCCTTTGCGCGGCAATGCCTTGTTCATTTTTGACCCCAGCCTGGTGTTTGCGTTGATCGACAACCTGTTTGGTGGCGACGGCCGTTTCCACACCCGTGTGGAAGGTCGCGATTTCACTCAAACCGAACAGCGGATCATTGCCCGCATGCTCGAGGTCATTCGGGAAGAATTTGTCAAAGCATGGGCACCGGTTTTTCCGTTAAAGCCTGAATACCTGCGCTCGGAAATGCACACGCAGTTTGCCAATATTGCAACGCCATCTGAAATTGTAGTGACCACCTCGTTTTCAATTGAACTGGGTGCCGGCGGCGGCTCGCTGCACATTTGTATTCCCTACTCCACCATGGAGCCGATTCGCGATCTGCTGTATTCCAGCATGCAAGGCGATCAGGCTGAGCCCGACAAACGTTGGGTCACCATGCTGAAAAAGCAGGTACAAATGGCTGAAGTGGATTTGGTCGCAGGTCTGGCCAGCACTCAGCTGACTGTGGCCGACATCATGGAACTGCGCATTGGCGATGTGATTCCGATCGAAATTGACAAAGTCATTGAAGCACGTGTGGACAATGTGCCCGTGTTCAATTGCAGCTACGGCACCAGTGGTGGCCAGTACGCACTCAAAGTTGAAGAAGTATTGGCGGTCAGTAATGAATCCCATGCCGACGCGCTGAACCTGGAGGCCTTGCTGAGCAAGGAAGCCAAGCAGCCTGAAAAAACACACGAATAGCGATCAAGATAAGGAACACACCATGTCTGAACAGCAAGTAGATACCATGACCGACGCCACCGACGCAGCCGACGACTGGGCCGCAGCACTGGCTGAACAAGCCAGTACCACCGCCACCAGCACCAGCGACACCGACAACCTGTTTGCGCAGGCCAGCGACGCAAAGCCTGCCTCTGGCCTGTTCCAGCCATTTGCCGGAAGTGTGGCTTCAGGCACGCAGAACGACATTGACATGATTCTCGACATCCCGGTTCAGTTGACTGTTGAGCTGGGTCGGACGAAGATACCGATTAAGCACATTCTGCAACTGGCTCAGGGCTCCGTGATTGAACTGGACGGCCTGGCTGGCGAACCCATGGATGTGCTGGTGAACGGCTACCTGATCGCACAGGGCGAAGTGGTCGTCGTGAATGACAAATTTGGTATCCGATTGACCGACATCATTACGCCATCTGAGCGTCTGAGATAGCTCAACCGTTGATATCCCTTTGCAGTACAAAGGCATGCAACTACAACAAAAAAACACAAATACGGTGGGAACATTGATCACAAGGCGCAACCCTTTTTCAAAAGGCATGCGCCTTTTGTTCTTGTCAGGGGCATGGCTGGTTCATGGCGCAGTCCGCGCACAAGAAGCAGCTCCTCCTGCAGCAACAAGCGCAGCCGACAACCCAATGACAGGCCACCTGCTGCAAACCACACTGGGCTTGCTGTTTGTGGTGGTCTTGTTGCTTGCGCTGGTTTGGTTATTGAAACGCATGGGCATTGGCAACCAGCAACGTCGTGGAGGCTTTTACAAGGTACTGGCCAGCTCAGCCTTGGGGCCACGCGAAAAAATTGTACTGGTCGAAATCGGCGACACCTGGCTGGTACTGGGCATGACCAGCAGCAGCATCAACACCTTGCACAGCATGCCTGCGGGCAGCATTGAACTGGATGAAATCCAGAACCCTGCAGCCAACTTTGCAAAAATGCTCGAACGTGTGAAATCAGGCAAGGTGAAATCACAATGAACACCTTCGCAGGTAAATTCACGGTCCTCGGTCTGCTGCTATTGCTGCTAGTCATGGCAATGCCCGAGGCGGCACAAGCCCAACAAGTACTGCCCGGCGTTACCGCAAGCCCAGGTGCCAACGGCACCACCAATTACAGTGTGCCCATTCAAACGCTGCTGTTCTTCACCTTCCTCAGCTTTCTGCCCGCATTGCTATTGATGATGACGGGCTTCACCCGCATTGTGATCGTCATGTCGCTGTTGCGCATGGCTTTGGGCACACAAAACTCGCCACCCAACCAAGTCATCATCGGCTTGAGCATGTTCCTGACCTTTTTCATCATGGCCCCGGTGTTTGACCGCGTGTATGAAAACGCCTACCTGCCGTTTTCCAACAATGAAATCGAGTTTCAGGAAATGACCGAGCGGGCCAGCGTGCCCATGAAAGACTTCATGCTCAAACAAACCCGCGAACCCGACCTGGCGCTTTTCATGCGCCTGGGCAAAGTGGAAAATGTAGAGAATCCCCAAGACGTGCCCTTGCGCGTATTGATCCCCGCCTTTGTCACCAGCGAATTGAAAACAGCCTTCCAAATTGGCTTCATGATCTTTCTGCCCTTTCTGGTCATCGACCTGATTGTCGCCAGTGTGCTGATGTCCATGGGTATGATGATGCTGTCGCCCATGTTGATTTCACTGCCTTTCAAAATCATGCTGTTTGTGCTGGTCGATGGATGGACCCTGCTGGTTGGCTCACTGGTGGCCAGCTTTGAAACCTGAACTGAATTGAGTGCACGCACATGAACAGTCAAACCGTATTGAATTTGGGACAGGCCGCACTGGAAACCATGCTGATGGTGTCGGGCCCCTTGTTGCTCGTGGCCCTGGTGGTGGGTTTGCTGGTCAGTATTTTGCAGGCTGCCACACAAATCATTGAAATGACCCTGTCATTCATTCCGAAAATTCTGGGTATTTTTGCCACGCTGTTGCTGCTCGGCCCCTGGATGCTGGCCACCCTGGTGGACTACACACAGCGTTTGATCATGAGCATACCCACCGTGATCGGCTAAACATGGTCCCCATCAACGGCGAACAACTTGAAATCTGGATCGCCAGTTTTTTGTGGCCATTTATTCGCATTCTGGCCATGCTGGCCACAGCCCCCGTGTTCGACAACCGCACTGTACAGCGCCGCACTCGCGTGGGGCTGGCCGCACTGATTGCCATTGTGATGATGCCCCTGTTGCCCGCACCACCGGTGTTGAGTTCGACGCAGGCCATTCCCGTTTTGATACAACAAATACTGATCGGTGTGGCCATGGGCTTTTCCATGCGCCTGGTGTTTGCAGCGTTCGAAATGGCAGGCGATTTGCTGGGCCTGCAAATGGGTTTGGCCTTTGCCCAATTCATTGACCCTGCCCGCGGCACACAAACGCCACTGATCGGCAGTTTTCTGGGCGTGCTGGCCAGTCTTGTATTTCTGGTCATTGATGGTCACCTGTTGGTGATCGCAGCGGTGGTTCAAAGCTTCGAGTTGATCCCGATCAGTGCAAACCTTTCGGTGGTCAACACCCAGAACATTGCCATGGCGGGCAGCATCATGTTCATGCTCGCGCTGCAAATTGCCCTGCCTGTGTTGGCGGCGGTGTTGATCAGCAACATTGTCATGGGCATTTTGGCGCGTGCTGCGCCTCAGTTGAACGTGATGTCGATCGGTTTCTCAATCACGATTGGTGTCGGCCTTTGGATACTGTGGGTCAGCCTGCCCTATTTCATTGCCGGAATCGACAGCGCCATTGGTCGCCTGTTGAGTATTTCTGTACTCAAAACGGGCTGATTATTCCAGAAAAAAGTCGCTGTCTACCGTGCAGTCTTTTCCTGCCAAAGTTCCTTTCTTGCGATCCACAGCGTTCGACAGGTGATACCGAATCACCTCCATCAACTGATCCACCTCAAAGGGTTTGATCAAGTAATCGTTGGCCCCCAAAGCAAACGCCTGCTGCAGATCGCTCGCATCACTTCGGGCACTCAACAACACAAAGGGAAGCTTCTTGAAATGCGAATCGCCTCGCACGGCCCGCAGCAAATCAAAGCCGTCCATATTGGGCATCATCAAGTCACTGACAATCATTCTGGGCAAAGCGGTATCGTGCACACGGCATTCCAGCAGCAAGCGAAGTGCCTCTTGCCCATCGTGTGCTTCCATGACATCGAGCCCGCTGAGTTGCAGCAACTGAGAGAGATTACTGAGAATGGTCAAGTCATCCTCTACGATCATGACACGCGGCATGCTTCCTCCTTCAGGGACGGCAAATCGACACACAAGTAATGACGATTACGCCGGTTTTTGATCATAATGCGGCCATTGATTAACCGTATCACCCGCTTGGTGAGCAACAAGGTGAATGGCAAATGCTCACCTTTGAAAGGCACCACAGTTTCTTCATCGTGCATGGGTTCAAGCTGTCCAGCCTTGACCATCCAGACAGGCCACTCCAGCAATTCTATGCACAGGTTCAGGGTATTCTCATTGGGCATTGTGATGGTCAATTTGCCAGCATGTGAGTCTTTGCCCTCAGCAAACGACAACATCTGCCTCATCGCCTGGGTGAACACGTACTCATCCGAATAAAAACAGAATTGATCAACACTGGGGTGCAACTCATATTCCAGCCAGTGTTGACCATGCCTGCGCCTTTGCTCAAACGAGGAAAACTGGCAAAACACTTTCCGGATATCCAGCTGTGCAATGTTCAAATGATTCCGCGTGAAACTTGCCCCCATAAACATCAATGTTTCATCGACCAGTGCCCGCAATGAACGCAAGGCACCGCCAATTTGATCGATGTAATGCAAGGCCGACTCCATGTTCACCGGCTCCTTTTGCAGCGAACTTTCCAGCAACGCTTTGGCTGAACCTATCACTGTCATCGGTGTTCGGATTTCATGTGACAGGTACGACACAAACTGGGACTTTCTGGAAGACAACAGCGACTCTTCATTCAATTCCTCCCGAATGGAAAGCTCAAGGTCCATTTCCTCGGTTCGGTCATGAATAATTCCCACCGCCTTGCTGGGCAAGCCATAGGCATTTTTAACCGCGACCAAGTGAATTTCAAGCTTCAACAACGAGCCATAGGCTGTTGCATAACGCACCTGCACAGCAGTGCTGGGCAAGATGGCTGTCAGGCAGGATTGCAGGGCTGCATCAAGCCCCTTGATGTCTTCACTCAAAATACCGGCACGCCATGCATTGGCTGATATGGTGGATTGTGCCTGCTCATCAAAGCCAAACAATCGACGCCAGGTTGAACTGAAGGCGACTGTTTCTTGCTCAATATCCCATTCAAAAACACCGTCTTCGAGTGTTGCTACAGCGGCCACCAAACTATCGACCGACATTTCATGGTCGTGCTGCACCAGTTCAATGGAACGCTCCAATTGCTCAATGCGGGTTCGTTCCAGTTCAAGTTTTTCTGATGCATTGGCCACTTGCGCCAAGGCATCTTGCTTCATCACCTGAAGTTTCTGATTGTCTGCGCGCAAGATTTGAACAGACTTGTCGAGCAGAACATAGACGTAACACATCAGCACAGAAATCATCAGCAAGGCAAAAAAGCTGACGAATATCTCGAACCCTGCCCAGCCAGTCCACAGTCCATACCAGGTGGTGTGTTCGGGGCCATCGGTCACATGCACAAAACCAATCAGGCTCAGCGCGATCATTTGGTTCAAACCCACAATGCCGAATATGTAGATCATCCGGCTTTGCAATGGCTTTGATTTACCCACCGAGGTTTCATGCGCAAAGCGGCTCAGCAAACCCATGCACACAAACAGGAACACATACATGGCGATCAGGCCGGGCCAACGCACCTGCACAACCTGGTAATTGTTGGGTATGAAAATAAAAGCCATGTGAATCAGGTATTGAATCAGAATACCCAAGGAAGTGAACAACAACATGAACAGCTTGGCAGCCGCTTTGGCCGACTGAACCAGATAATCCACATAAATAAACACTGCAATGCACACGAAAAACGTGAGCACCGTGCCTGAAATACTGAACAATGCCCCTTTGGCTGAGGGCAAGGTTAGCCCCACAAAGGCCGAGGCAAAAAACATGGAAATGACGTAGAGGGTAATGAGCACCCCCCGACGAATCAGGTAGTGACTGTTGGCAATCAAGGGGGGGTTTTTGATTCGGACTTCGACGCCCACTGTCATGGCCAAAAGAGAGGCGAAAAAACCAAATGCCAAGCCGGAAAGGTTGGCCTCTGAAATTGCAGCTGCTGCGAATGCAAAATCCTCCACTAGCCAATTCATGAATTGCACCGCCCCTGATTCGATTTATCCAGCTTGATGCTGATTTAATTATTGAGTATTGATACCTGACAAGAACTTGCAGGTCGTTTACACAATTTAACAACTTGGGGTGATACACCTATCCCCCCAATCGGGGTAGCTAGGGGTGAAACCGGCTGCGGATAGTACTTATTGCGAAAAAGGCGCCCAAAACAAAAGCACTGAACATGCCCACAGCACCTTCATACACGGTATTGGGAAAACCATAAAACTTCCAGACCACAGTAATCAACACACCCGTACTCGACATGCAAAGCATGGCCAGCGAGTTTAATTGGGCCCCCATGACCTGCCAAATCAGAATAGGTACAAACGCGGCGCCCAGGGTACCCCACGCCCACACCACCAGCGAGAACACGCTTTGCTCACTCCACAGGCCAATGCCCAAGGCGAACAAGGTGGTCAAGCCCGTGGCGGCTTTCAGAACCCACCTGTTTTCAGAAGGTCGGGACGGTAAATCCTGGGTCAGGGCTGACGAGCACGACAGCACCAGCGAATCGGCTGTGGACATGGTCGCGGCAAAAATACCCGCCAGCATGAGCCCGGCCAACCAGGGCGGCAGCAGGTCACGTGCCATAGTGGGCAAAGCCATTTCTGGATCGAAACCAGCACTTTCGCCAAAGTACAAGCGACTCAGCAAACCCACCGCCGTGGCAAAACAATAGAACAGCAGGTAGTAGCTGTAATACCACCAGCGTACCTGGTTCATTTGGCGGGTATTTTGCAAAGCTAGAAAACGGCTGACAATGTGTGGTTGCCCCAGCGCTGCCGCGCCGGCAAACATCCAGCCCACCACAAACGCAATTGGGCCAACAAAACCGGGAATGTCCAGATCGGTGGGGCTTGGATCCAGAAAACCTTCAATGGTACCGGCTTGCTGAAATACAGCCTGCAAACCACCCAGGTGAGTCACTGCAGCGAACAACAGCACCACCATGGAAACAACCATGAGCAGCGATTGCATGGCATCGGTCCAGATGGATGCGCGCATGCCGCCTGCAATGCTGTAGGCAATCACCACCACCGCCACCATGCCCATGCCAATGGCCATGGGGATATCCAGCATGCCTTCCAGTGCCTTGCCGCCAGCCGAAATTTGCGCGGCGGCATAGGTGCTCAAAAAAGCCACACTGACCAGCGCAGCCAATACTTGCCATGATCTGTTTCGGGTGCCGCCCCAGCGCGCCAACAAACTGATGATGCCGTTGGCATGCACACGCTCGGCCTCGTCGCGCATGCGTTCATGTGCAATTTTTGAGGCCATCAGGTCGCCCGCAATCCAGCCGACCATGAGCCAAACCGATTGAATGCCCACGGCATAGGTGTAGCCGATCAGGCCGATGAACATGTAACCTGAATTGTTGGTGGCCACTGCCGACAAGCCCACCAGCCACGGAGGCACGCTGCGGCTGGCTACGAAGTAATCAGCCGCACTGGCCTTGGCCTGCCTGGCTGAACTTAAGCCAACCAGCAGCACCAGGCCCAAGCAAATGAAAAAACTTGCGCCCAAATTAAGCAGGCACCTGCAGGGTCAAGGCCTCAACAGTGCGTGCGGCAAGAAACTCAGGCCTTGGCGCATCCGCAGCGTAAGGCGAATGCAGGGCGTTGCTGATTGCGTTGTACACATAAAACAGGTTGGCACGCAGGTGGTCACTGGTGTTTTTGCCTGCGCCGTGCATCACGTTGCAATCAAACAGCAACACTGAACCGGCCGGCGCCACCACTTCCTGAACTCCCCCGTTTTCCTCCAGCAAATCGAGAAACAGTGCAGGCGGTTTGCCCACGGCCTGCTTTTTGAATGCTTCACGATAGCCATCGGTGTCTGGTGTTTCGCCAGGACAGGCCACGAATGTTTTGTGGCTGCGCGGCATGAACTTCAAGGAACCATCGGCTGAAATTTCATCGGTCAGCAGCACCGTGGCGCTAATCGCGCGCATGCCGGGCATGCCGTCCTCGGCGTGCCAGGTTTCAAAGTCGCTGTGCCACTCGAACCCGCTGCCATACTGCGGGCTTTTGAAATTCAGGCGTGACTGGTGGATATACACCGCGTCGTTGAGCAGAAATTGCACCACTTCAAGCATGCGTGGGTTGCTGGCAGTCTCTTTCAACAAACCTTCCATGCCATGCACACCAAACAGGGTACGGAGCCGATCGCCATCGGCTTCCTTGATCAGCTGCCCTGCATGGGTTTGTGCGCAATTCTTGCTCACACGCTCGGCGGCAGCACGCAACTCGTCCAGCTCATGCGCTGAAAATACATCGGTCAATACCAGGTAACCGTCGCGTTCGAACTGTTCTACTTGCGCCTGGGTCAACGGCGAATCTTCGGTCCACTCACCGTGCACCACAGGTTCGGCGCGTCGAATCAAAGCGCCTTCAGATTTGTCACGTGTGGGGTATGGGTCTCTTACGGCTGAAACAATCATTGTGTTTTGCCTCCTGTTTTATTTATTCGGCCAACGCGGGATACGCGCCGGTTTCGTCGTGCACTTCCGCACCGGTTACGGGCGGATTAAACACGCAAGCCATGATCATGGGCTCGTCAAAGGCACGCAGAATATGCGGATCGTGCAAGTTCAAGGCGTACATGGTGCCCGCCTCAATTGGATACACCTTGCCATCGATCTTGCTTTCAATTTCGCCCTTGCCACTGACGCAATACACGCTCTCCAGGTGGTTCTTGTAGTGCATGTGCAATTCAGCCTTGGCATGAATGGTCGTGATGTGAAAGGAAAAGCCCATGTCGTCGTCGCGCAGCAGCATGCGAACACTGTCCCAACCTTTGGAATGAATGTGCTTTTCCGTGCCTTGTACTTCGCTGAGTTTTCGGACAATCATGCTTTCACCTTTTTGCTGTTGGCTTCCTTCTCAGCCTTGGCGCTTACTACGGCCACCGCTTTTTCCAGAAGGGTCAAACCTTTCTTCAAGTCTTCCATTTCAATGTTCAGGGCAGCGAACACCTTCACCACCTGGCCTTCATTTCCACAGGTCTCGATAATCATGTGGTGCTTGAAACATTCGGCCACCACTTCATCGGCCAGCGCACCGTTTTGCATTTCAATGCCCTGCATCATGCCGCGGCCTTTCACCTGCACCGTGATGTTGTCATTGGCTTTCAAAATGCGGTTCAAGCTTTGGTTCACCACGTCTGCACGCTGCGCAATGCCGCGCTCGAATGCAGGGTTGGCCCAATACTTTTCCAGCGAAGCTGCCGCGGTAATGAACGCATGGTTATTGCCTCGGAAGGTGCCGTTGTGCTCGCCCGGCTTCCAGAAATCAAGGTCGGGGCGAATCAGCGTAACGGCCATGGGCAAGCCCATGCCTGAAAGCGACTTGGACAGGCAGATCAGGTCGGGCTCAATACCGGCTTCTTCAAAACTGAAGAAAGAACCTGCACGGCCTACACCGGCCTGAATTTCATCAAGAATCAGCATGGCACCGGCTTTGCGGGTGATCTTGGCCAAATTTTTCAACCACTTCATCGACGCAGGGTTCAAACCACCCTCGCCTTGCACGCCTTCCACAATTACAGCGGCGGGTGCGTCTTGACCGCTTGATTTGTCGGTCAGCATTTTTTCAAGGTACTCGGTGGTGTCCACGCCCTCGCCCATGTAACCGTCGTAGGGGTAACGGTCCACGCCGCACAAAGTCGATGCCGAGGGGCTGCGGTGGTGGGTATTGGCTGTACACGCCAGTGCACCCTGGGTAACACCGTGAAAACCATTGGTGAAGGCAATAATCTGCTTGCGCCCGGTAATTTTGCGCGCCAGCTTGATGGCCGCTTCCACCGAGTTCGTACCGGTTGGGCCAGTGAACTGGATGCGGTACTGCATGCCGCGCGGCTTCAAGATATGACGATTGAACGCATCAATGAACTTGGCTTTTGCAGCGCTGTGCATGTCAAGGCTGTGGCCAATGCCGTCATCCGTAATGTAGTCAAGCAATGCCGATTTCATCTCTGGATCGTTGTGCCCGTACTTCACCGAGCCTGCCCCAGACAGGAAATCGAGATAATCCTGACCATTCATGTCGGTCATGTAGCTGCCCTTGGCGCGAACAAACAGGGTTGGAAAGCTGCGGCAGTAGCTGCGCGCTTCCGACTCGTTTTTCTGGAATGTGCGAATTTTGCTCAGGGTTTGAAAGTCGATTGACTTGCTTGAGTCACTCATTGTTGTACTCCTTGAGTTTGTAGGAATGTCGCCAGTGGCGTAGTTGGCAAAGCGATTTCCACCAATACTTCGGTGTTGTGCCGCCCGCCAAAATGAGACTGTTCTTCGAACCAGTCTTGTGAAGACAAATCGCTGCCCCAGTCGCGAGCCAGTGATTTGAAAAGCCCCCAAGACGCCGCGTTGTCAGGCGTAATGGATGTGTGAATTTTGTTGATGCCGTTTTGCTGTGCAAGCACCCAGTTGATCAAGTGCTTGCCCAAACCAAGACCGCGGGCTTTTTCGCCCACTGCCACCTGCCAAACAAAAAATGTGTCGGTTTGCTTGGGTGGAATGTAGCCCGATACCCAGGCAACCACCTCGCCATGCAAGGCGGCCACTACGCAGGTGGGCGCAAAATGGCTGCACTGCAATAAGTACAAATAATGGGAATTCAGGTCGAGAGGTTTGCAAGCGTCCACAAGATCAAAAACGGAAGTACCGTCTTCGAGCACGGGATGTCGCAAAACGACATCAGTGTTTGACATTTGGATGAGATGGCTCTGTTATTGGCAGACCCATTTGTTATTAACAAATTAACTACTTCTCATCCTTTCGTAAAAGCTCCTTAAATCAAATCAACAATTTAAAGAGTTTTTATGAAAGAACAAATCCATAATAGTTTATTTTATGAACGATTGCAAATCGTCTTGTACAAACCCCGAACAAACCCCGGATTGTTAAATTTGGTGGGATCGCTCTAAGCGCTGGAATTTTCAACTCACAGCGCCTGTTAATCACTACAATTCATCAAACTGAATTAAATCACCGGGTTAGCGCACATGGACAGCACCTTACAAAATTCACTCATTTCGCTCCGCCGAATCATTCGTGCCACCGAATCGGGCGCCCGCGAATTGGCCAAAAAAGCCGACATGGCAACCTCTGAACTACTGACTTTGCAATCCGTGGCAGACAACCCGGGTATATCACCAGGCGAACTGGCCAGATCGCTGAGCCTTTCTCCAGTCACTTCCACGGTCATTCTTCAAAAACTGGAAAGCCGGGGTTTGATCGAAAAAATTCGAAGCAAGGTGGACAAGCGCAGGCTTGAAGTGGTGCTGACCGAGAAGGGCAAACACGAGGTCAATGACGCCCCGTCCAGCCTTCAAACCCGCTTTGCCGAGCGCTTCGGTCAACTGCAAAGCTGGGAACAGCATTTGATTGCGTCGGTACTGGGCCGTGTTA
Organism: Limnobacter sp.; assembly: GCF_043511195.1. Taxonomy (NCBI): domain Bacteria; kingdom Pseudomonadati; phylum Pseudomonadota; class Betaproteobacteria; order Burkholderiales; family Burkholderiaceae; genus Limnobacter; species Limnobacter sp. The sequence continues at coordinate 2,898,424 of NZ_CP121330.1, forward strand.
CCACACTGCTGGGCGCAGAGACCATTGACGCTTCGCCAATTCTTGATGTGGGCGAGATCGACAAACCAACGAAATAAGCTGAACAAGGCTGTCAAATAAGAATTGACTTATTGTTTATAATTTTTAATAATTGTCACGAATTTACAACAATTCACACTTTCGGGGTTTTACTGGTCTCCATGCTTGATTTAGGCGCATTTTTTAGACGCAACAGAAAAGTTCTGTGGTTCGCAATTGCAGCATTCATGGTGACCTTCGTATCAATACAGGTCAGCAAAGCCTTGGCCACTCGCGATTCCAACTACGGTGAAATTGCCGAATGCACTTATGTGCACCAAGCCCCCGAACTGCAAACCCCACTTAACCAGCAAGAACCGATAAGCAAGTACTGCGCCAAAAAGGGTTGAACCCAAGCGCTTAAAGTGTCGCAACCAGAACCTGGTCCTTTCCGGTTTTTTTGGCTTCGTACATGAGCTCGTCCGCCCGGGCCAACAGCTTCTCAAGGCTTGTCTCTTCAAACGTTGTAACCTGCAACACCCCAACACTGGCGGAAACCGGCAGATTCGGGCAGGTGTAGTCAATGGCCTCGGCAATGGCCGCCTTAATGCGTTGCCCCAAATTTTCTGCCATGTCTGGCCGAATGGTTCCCAAACTCAACACCACAAACTCATCGCCCGCCAAACGGTACACCTTGTCTTCGGATCGCAGGCGAACAGACAACTTGCTGCTGATACGCTTGAGCAACTTATCGCCCATGGCGTGACCCAGGCTGTCGTTGACCATCTTGAAATTGTCCAGATCGAGAAAGGACAAAACGAAAGGTTCTTTGGCATTCAGGGTCCGCCACACTGCGGCCTCAAGTGCCTTGCGATTCAAGCTGCGGGTCAGGGGGTCGGTCAGGTTTTCCTGACGCAAGGATTTTGAACTGGCCTGAATTTTTACACTGACCCCATAAAACTGAATGGGCAACACCAACAACAAAAACAGATTGGCATACACCAGTTCGGTGTTCGCCTGCCAATAAGGTACAAACGCGCCCAAACCCAATACGATCAGGATGCCCAAGCCAATGTGACACGCCAGCATGCAGGGGCCATAACGAATACCCCGAATCAGCGCGACCACAGCGATCAAGGGCGACAGGGGTGCCAGGTAGTCTGCAGAAACCACCAAGCCCCAACCAATCAATGGCAGATCAATACAATAACTGGGTAGTTCGATTTTTTCCCAATGGCGTTCGCGATTGGAGATGAGCCAGGCCTGCACCAAGGCAAAGAGAAAATAAAGGCCCACCACAACCATGAAGGCCATGCGGGCGCTGTTACCAGTGATCGCGCCTCCCGGCGCGAAAAAGAAAACGATCAGAAAGGAAAGCCCGGCAAAGGCCATTCGTTGCCGCGCGCGCGAGGCACTGTCTGAAATATCGAGAACGTATTTTAGTTTTAACATGCGGTTGAGATATCTCATGGTGCCCCACCGGGAGAATATCCCCCCAGTGGGTGTGTCAGCTCATGATCTCAGTGACGCATCACCGCCTGCCGGTTCCAAGTAATTGCTTTAAGCAAGTACGGCCGAAGCAACTTCCTCAAGGTTGGTTGGAATGTCGAAGTCAAGCAGGCGCTCAACGTTCAACACCAACACAAACTCTTCATCCACTTTGCCGATACCACGCAGGAAGTCTGTTCGCACACCCGCGCCAAACTGCGGAGGCGGTGCAATAAACTCGGCCCCAATGTCGACCACGGCGTTTACCGCATCGACCATGAAGCCAACCACCTGTGTTTCTTCGGCCATTTGACATTCAAGAATCACAATGCAGGTGCGTCGGTTGATTTCAGTTTTGCCCTGTCCAAACCTGGCACTCAAATCCACCACCGGCACCACGGAGCCCCGCAGGTTGATCACACCACTAATACATTGCTGCATCATTGGCACCACCGTAATACGCCCAAACTCGATGATCTCTTTGATCCGGAGAATTTCCACCGCCAGCTTTTGCCCATGTACCTGAAACGTCAGGTACTGGTGGCTGGCGCTGTCACTCTCCATGGCCTTGGCCAATTGCTCATTGATATTGCTCATGGTGAGTGCCCCTGTTAGAAGTCGTCAAAATTATCAAAACTGTCTGCACTGCCTTGGCTGCCAGCTTTGGGTGATGTCGGCTTGCGTTCAGCGTGGCTTGAGGCCCGAGCGCTTGAGCGACCAGTGCCGGTATCGAAGAAGCTCATGGCCGTGTTCAGCATGCTGGCCTGACCACTCATTTCTTCGGCAGTTGCCGCCAACTCTTCAGAAGCTGCAGCATTCTGCTGGGTTTGCTGGTTCAAGCTCATCATGGCCTGGTTGATTTGCGCCACGCCGTTGGTTTGCTCATTCGATGCAGCTGTAATTTCCTGAACCAGGTCGGATGTGCGGTTAATCGCCGGCACCATTTCTTGCAACAAGCTACCAGCACGCTCAGCCTGCTTCACGCTGCTGCTGGCCAGGTCACCAATTTCCTGAGCAGCCACCTGGCTGCGTTCGGCCAGTTTGCGCACCTCTGCTGCCACCACAGCGAAACCCTTGCCGTGTTCACCGGCGCGGGCTGCTTCAATTGCAGCGTTCAAGGCCAACAAATTGGTCTGATAAGCAATGTCGTCCACAATGCCGATTTTGTCGGCAATCGCCTTCATCGCGTTCACAGTTTCAGTCACAGCGCGACCACCCTCTTTCGCTTCTTCAGCGGCTTTGGTTGCGATCTGATCGGTCACGCGGCTGTTCTCACTGTTCTGCTTGATCGAACCCGCCATTTCTTCAATGCTGGCTGACACTTCTTCAACACCTGCGGCCTGGCTGCTTGCACCCTGCGACAGGCTTTGTGATGTTTTGGAAATTTCACGTGCCGCGTTGGTCAATGAATCTGCATTGCCACGCACTTCCCGAATCACATCGCTCAGGCGGTCAATGGTGGTGTTCACATCGTCTTTCACTTCACCAAACAGCCCGTTGTAGGTGGCTGTAATTTTCTGGGTCATGTTGCCGCTGGCCAGTAGTTTCAATACACGGCCCACGTCTTCTAGACCCACCGATGTGGTGGTCAACAAGCCGTTCACGTTCTGTGCCAATGTTTTCAGGAAACCTTCCTTGTCATCTTCACGAATGCGACTGCTGAAATCACCATCGGAGGCACGGCCCACAATGCCGGAAATCTCGTTTTCAATTGCAACTTCACCAGTGCGATCGCTCCACTCCACCACAGTACCCAAACGCTCACCCGCCTCGTTGATCACTGGTGAAGCGATCAAACGGAAGCTGAGGTCACCCACTTTAATTCCCGTCTTCAAAGGTGAATTCAGGGCAGACAGCATGCCGCGCTGGTGTGCCGGATTTTTGTGGAACACATCAATGTTTGCACCGATAAGTTTGCGCACGTTGAAGTTGGGCAGACTCTTGCGAATCATGTCCTCGTTGCGCGTCATCATGGTGTTCAAGGAGTTATTCAAGTAAGTGATGTGATTCTGGTTGTCAGCAATCATCACGTTGGTAGTCACAGAGTCCAAGGCAATGCGAATGGCCAGGTTCTCCAGCGCAGTTTTGCGCTCTTTCTCGGCACGCTCTTCTTCGCGCTTGGCCATGGCCACTTCGCCGGTGCGGTCTTTCCATTCCACCACAGTACCCACGCGGGTGCCCGAGGCATCAAACACGGGAGTCACCAACAAGTTGAAATGGCGCTCACCAATGGTCAGGTTGGTGCTGTATGAATCGCGCAGACGGGCCAACATGCCACGCTGGTGGCTGGGCACCTTGTGAAAGCTGTCAATGTTCGCACCCAGAATTTTGCGGGCATCAAATTGGGGCAGGTCTTTCTTGATGTCAGTTTCCGCTTCCACCAACATTTTCGACAGTGAGTTGTTCACGTACACAATGTTGTAATCAGCATCGGCAATCATCACGTTGGTGGCCACGCTTTCCAGCGCTTGTACCTGGCGTTGCGCAAACATGGCTTCCGCTTCCAGTTTTTTCATTGCGTCGCGAATCACCGCGGGCAACTCATCGGCAGCGCCTTTCAATGTTTCTTTTTTCCACAACTGGTGAATGCTGCGCACGGCAGTTTCTTCAATTCTGCGTGAACGCTCATTCACGTTGGCAATCATCTCGTTGATCTTGGTCACAACGGACAGAACGTCACCGCTCAGGTCTTTGGTGGGCAATGCCTGCAAAGGCTTTTCCAGGTTGGTTTTCAAGCCGGAAATTTCCACTTCAAGGTTATCAGCCACTGCTGCCAACTGACCGCTTTTCAAAAAATCAAATGCACCCATGTTCGTTTTCCTTTGTAAAATTACGCGTTGGCCTGCTCAAGGCTTTTGCTTGGAACTGCCGGTTGTTCAATGGCATGCCGGCTGAATTCCAGCTCCGCCGTTTTTGCTGTAATACTGCTGACTTCTGTAATCAATTTCGGCACATCAATGATCAAGGCCACATCACCGTTGCCCATAATGGTGGCACCGCTGATTGCCCGGTTTTGCTCAAACAGATTGCCCAGCGGTTTAATCACTGTTTGTGATTCGCCGTGGAGTTGATCGGCCACAATGCCGGCCTTCATGCCGCCAAAGCTGACCACAATGATGTTTTCGCGCTTGGGGCGCTTAGCATCGGGATGAAACACTTTGCGCAATCGCACTGCCGGCAGAAACTCGCCACGCAGGTCGTAATGAATGTCCATGCGATCGTCGGTGCCCAAAGCATCGACAGGCAGTTCAAGGCACTCGCGCACATAGGAAAGCGGGATCACATACACCGAACCACCGACACCAATCATGAATCCATCGATGATGGCCAGGGTCAGCGGCAGGCGAATCTCGAATGTGCAACCATTGCCCGGGCGTGAACGCACCTGAACAGAACCACGCAATGCTTCAATGTTGCGCTTCACCACGTCCATGCCCACACCGCGACCGGAAATGTCGGTCACCTTGTCAGCCGTAGAAAAACCTGGCGCAAAAATCAGCATGTTCACTTCGGCGTCGGTCAGCATTTGGTCGGGCGTTACGATGCCCTTCTCAATCGCTTTCTTCAGGATTTTTTCGCGTGCCAGCCCACGACCATCGTCATTGACCTCAATCACAATGTGCCCGCTGTCATGGTAGGCATTCAATTGCAAGCGACCCGTAGCAGGCTTTCCGGCAGCCACGCGTTCTTCCGGAGTTTCCAGACCATGGTCCAACGCATTGCGCACCAGGTGCATCAAAGGATCACCAATTTTTTCAACCACCGACTTGTCAAGCTCGGTGTCTTCGCCTGAAATTTCAAGCTGAATCTGTTTGCCCAGGCCCATGGCGGTGTCACGCACCACGCGCTGAAAGCGTTGAAATGTTTCGCCAATTTGCACCATGCGCAAACCCAGTGCGCCGTCTCGAATTTCCTCGATCAGACCTGCCACTGCGCTGGTCGATTCCAGCATGGCGGTGTGGTTCAAATGTTTGGCCTGCTCCACCGTGCCTGCATTGGCAATGACCAGTTCGCCCACCAAGTTGATCAGTGCATCCAGTTTGTCGGAAGGCACGCGAATAAATGAACTGGTCGGTGTGGCTTTGCCTGCGGCTTTGACTTTGCCCGGTGCCGCACTCACAACGCTGCCCTGAACTTCTAGCTCCTCGGGCAACTCTTCCTCGACTGGTCTGCGAAAGCCCGCTTCGTGCAACAACTCGGTGGCGCGCACAGCACCTTCCGGCAGCGCATTGACCAAGTCGTCCCACTGCTCGGGTGTGCAGTTGTGGGCGAGTATTCGAACCTTGCTTTCCTCGGTCAAAAACTCAAAGGCATCCTCAATACCGGCCTGGCCTTTGTCAGTGACAAAACGCAGCTCGAACCCCAGGTAGCAGGTCTCGGAATCCAGGTCTGCAAAACTGGGCAGTGCATCCAGCACTGGCATCACAGCCTGCAATTCGCCGAAGCTTTCCATGTACGAAAAAATGGGAGCCGGGTCAAATCCATCGCACAATGTACTGCGACCCAAGCGCACCGACACATGCCAGGTTTGCTGCCCTTGATCGGCCTCAACACCCTTGCCTGGCCTGCTGGGTGCAGGTTGGTCTTCCTGCAGCAAGTAAGCTTTTAGCCGGGCAGTCAGGCCAGCCTGCCCACCTGCCATTTCGGGGCTAACACTTTCCGCATCGCCACCAGCCTCAATGCAATCCACCAAATCTGAAATGTGGTCACGGCATTCAAGCACCAAGGTGCTCATATTCGCGTCAAAGCCGATTTCAGAATTGCGCACACGATCCAGCACAGTTTCAAGGTTGTGCACAAAGTGTGTAATCACCATCAAACCAAAAACACCTGCACTGCCTTTGATGGTGTGCGCCGCGCGAAAGGCGGCATTCAGTACTTCGGTGTCGTTGGGGTTTTGCTCCAGCTGCAGCACATAGCTTTCCACTTCAGCCAGCAGTTGCCTGGCCTCGGTGAAAAATATGCCGCGCGAAGCATCAAGATCCAGTTCAAAGGCCATGCCTTAGTTCTCCAGAAAACCAGCGTTGATCCAGGACTGCACACCCAGGCGTGCGGCTTTCATGGCCACCACTTCCGAGGGCTTGCTCCAGTGCACGCGAAGGTTCACAGCAGGGTCGTTTTGAATGGTCACCAGCAGTTGCATGCCCGCCGTGTCCACTTCATGACAGTGAGTCAAATCAAGCACCACTGAAATCCCCTGACTCAAAGACTGACGAATCACTTCAACCAGCCCTGCGCAATCCGCAATCGTCAGGGTGTCCAATGCCACTTGGGTGTGCCTGGTGGATGCAATACTGTTTTCCATTTCGTTTTCAAGGTCTTCTTGCATAATCAGTTCGCTGTGCATGTGCATCCTCCCTGTGGCGTTAAGCCACCAATTTGTTCACTGCTGCAATCATTTGTTCAGGCTTGAATGGCTTGACCATCCACGCTTTCAGGCCCGCAGCCTGCCCTTCGCTTTTCAGTTTGTCGTCCGATTCCGTGGTCAGCATGATGATGGGAACAAACTTGTACGCTGCCATTTTTTTGACTTCACGCACAAAGGTGAGTCCGTCCATGTTCGGCATGTTCAAGTCACTCACGATCAGGTTGATTTTTCGGCCATCCAGTTTGGTTAGTGCGTCCTTGCCATCGCAACCTTCCACCACATCAAAGCCCTGGCTTTTCAGGGTCATCGACACCACTTGGCGCAAGGAGGTGGAGTCGTCCACGATCAATACGGTTTTGCTCATACAGGTTCTCGTTCCTGGTGTTTAGAAAAAGGTCAGTTCATCGCTGCTTGCACTGGGCTTGGCTACAGCATTGCCACCACTTTTACCGGTGTGGTTTACGCGCTCCTCAGCCATCGTGTACTTGCGTTCAAGTTCGTGCATCAAAGTGGCCACGTCCAAGGCCTCAAGGCCTGTGTGCAATTGACTTTTCATCTGGGTCAGGCTGTCTTGTACATGCCCAAGAATCTGCGACACCCGGTCCTGAAACTGAAAGTGAACTACCGCATTGTTCAAGCTCGAAGACACTTGATTGGTGTTGGCAATAATCTGCTCGCTGGCCTGGTGAAGTGGCCCGGTAACCTGCTCAAATTGATCGACCACACCACTTAAGGTTTCACTGGCCTGGCTCAATACTTTCTCGTCGCTGGTCTCCATGCGCGCGGCACCGTCACCAGCCTTTTTGGCGGCTGCGGCAATCAACTGAACCCGTTCGCGAATCTTGACGCCGGTTTCTGCAGAGAGCATCGAGAGCTTGCGCACCTCATCGGCCACAATCGAAAAACCGCGTCCTTCTTCGCCAGCGCGGGCTGCTTCAATGGCGGCATTCAGCGCCAGCAGATTGGTGCGTGCAGCAAGGTTTTCAACCGACACGGCCATCTTGGCCAACTCCTCTGTCGAGGAGATAAAGCCCTTCACCTCTTGCATGATCATGGCTTTTTCATCGAAGGAATTGCGAATGCTGCTCAACATGCCGTTGAGACTTTGCGCAACATGATCGGCCAATCCGTTACTGCCACCAGAGGTGTTGCCCAGCACTTGGGCTGCGCCAGTGGCCGCACTCACTGTGTCGTTCAATTTGCTGTGAATTTCTGAAAACGCTTCAGCCAAATTCACGATTCCCAATTCCATTTGCGAGTTGGCCGTACTCAACTGGCTATTCAGTGTGGGCACCCACAGGTCTGCCAACTGAACCAGCTCCACTTTCTCCGTGTCGGACTGACTCAGGTCATTCACAGTGCTCAGCAAGGAATCAATTTCTGCCTGCAAGGTCTGTTGGCGTTGTTTGCCGATTTCAAAAATTGCAAGGCCACACAAAACCACGGCAACAGCGCCCGCGGCAAATGGCCAAACGCTGCGCTGTGCCACAGCAACAAACACCAGAATGCCCACAGACGCAGCAATCATGACCAGTGGCAACCAGTTCCTGGTTTGTTGTGTATTTTTATTGTGTTTTTTCATGAACCGATATTCCTATCAATTGTTTGACTGGGCACACTGCAGTTTCAAGAGGAGCGGGGGCATGCTCAAAGGCCTCGTACCATCCATTGGAAAAAGCGCCATGAACCGTGAGGTAGCCCGTTGCTACCCAACGATGGAGAACTTGCAGAAATTCAATTGGAGTGCTGCGCATCAAGTCCCCCGTTGGACCACTTTGTTAAATGCAATGAATTTATATATTTTACGCTTAATGAAAGTTTGCGCTGATACCCATGTGCTCAATAGGGAGAAAAGAAATGGAAAAGGGGGCCAATATTGGGTTAATGCGTTTGGGGGAATGCAAGAGAAGGTTAACTGTGTGAACAAATGTAAAAAAACCCACTACTGGAGCGGGTTTCGGGGTAGTACAGACTCGAATTTATTTGCTTGTTTCGGGCTTTAAAGTCATGCCGAGAGGCCCTTTAATTGTCCCGTCCTCGTTGAGGTCATAAATGGTGGTTTCACCATCGCTGGTGATTTTCACTTTTTTGTCTTCCACCACATAGGCCGCTTCACGGGTTACACCCATGGTTGACACATACACCGTGCCATCACCCTGAAACTCATACTTTTGCAAACCCAGGTCGTCTTTGTAAACACCATCCAGCTTGTTACCGCATGCTGTCAACAAACCGAGCAAACCCAGCATGATGCATGCTTTACGAATATTCATGCTTCGAATCCCCTATCAAGATCAGGCCGTCCAAAACTCCTGCAGGGCCTTGGCCGTGCGGATCGGAATTTCAACCATGGGCAAGTGGCCCACGCCGTCAAAAAGTAACACATCCGCATGAGGAATGATGGCTTGGTAGGTGTAAGCGCCGGTGTAATGTACCAGTCGGTCTTCTTTGCCCCACATGATCAGGGTTGGAGCCTGTGTGGCGGACATGCCCGGACCATTCGGATTGGGCGCATTGACAAACATTTGATGAAACAGGTGCCGATTGACATGCCGGCGGCTGATCAGGTCTTGTGCCATCACCGGGGCAAGTGCCAAAGCAATTGCACGGTTGTGTACGGCCAGGCTCATAAGGGTGTGCGCGCCCGCAAGGCTTTCCACGATCATTGGGTTACGGCCTTCTTTCAGACCCGCTTCAAAACGGGTGTGGTCCCTGCCCTTTCCACCAGCCGGGTTCATCAGGCACAGTGTTTGTATCAAATGGCCATGCCGACCGGCCAACAAAGCCGACACCAAGCCACCCACGGAATTGCCCACCAAATGGGCTTTGCCCGGCACATGGTTTTCAATCCAGGCTGCAACACGGGCCACCTGGTCATCCAGCCCATAAGGCACATTGGCATTGAACTGGCTTTCACCCCAACCGGGCAAATCCAGCACAAACAAACGATGCTGCTTCAACAAAAAAGGCACCAGCGACAACCAGTTTTCCTTGTTGGACGCAAAACCATGCAGCAGCACCACAGGCGTGCCTTCGGGATTGCCACCTTCAAGCCACACCAATTGGTGGTCAAGCACAGTGGCCTGATTGCGCTTCAGGCCTGAAAGGCCTGCATGCAATTTATTGATCAGGGGCACCGCGCTGCGGTTTTTCCATTGGCGAATCTTCAAGCCATGCGGCGGGCGGGCCAGGTTGAGGTAGTTCGGTGCAACATCGTCAAGAAATGCAAGCTCAAGATGATGCATGCTGGCTAATTCTGTGCCAGTGCTTACATTGCCCATGAATCATTACCTCCAGTGGAAATCAAACGTTTGTTTTTTTTATAGACTGTAACATCGCTTGATGTAACGGTATGGGCATGATGACTTGCTGTCAACGATAAAAATAGAGGGGTTTTTACTAATTCAGTCGCTAGCTCACTCGTCGTAAGGCTGTATGCCTGTGGCGGTCAGCAAATAGGCAGCGTCGCCCAATTCACTGCTGAACTTGCTGGCAGTGAGTTCTCCCCACACCCAGTACGCCTGCATGGCGCCCACGGCGGGTTGGGGTTCGCTGAGTTTGACATGAATGATTTGATTGGCGGGCGGTGGCGGTGTGTGAATACAGGCCCCGAAATACGGCACCAACAACAGCTCATCCACGCCCTTCTCGCTTTGTTCGATCGGAATTGCAAATCCGGGAATGCGTATTTTTTTCCCGGTGTAAGACATATTGACTGGCGCATCGTTCCAGGCTTTTCGCATTTTCTCCAACGCCTCTTGGGCTTTCGGATCGTTGTCCTGCAGTTCTGCGATATTCATGCCACGAAACGCAGCCATCGGGTCCCAATCGGCTGGCATCAAGTTGTCCCACTGCAACTCTGGAAATGCAGGATCGAACTCGGTTGCTTTCTTGGCGGGCTGGCCAGCCAAGCGATCACCTACTGCATACTCGCCATCGGTAGTTGCCGTTTCGCTTGAAAGTTGGGCCAGTGTTTGTTCCAGTTGGGTCGCGCCTTCTGCGTTTTGGGCAGGCTTGCCGAGAAACCAGGAGGCAAGGCCATAGCCCAGTACAGTAAGCACCACCACGGCCACAACCATCACGATTACTTTGCCAATTTTCATGAACAATACACCTGCACGTTACTTCACTGTTGAATCAATTTGTTTTGGGGTTTAAACCATCCTGCAACTGGTTTCGGTAGGCCTGAAATGCGGGCACCAGGCCCAGCAAGCTGCCAAATGCGGCAAAAGCGACCACCGCCAACAAGCCCGCGCCAAGTTCGCGCAGCCCCACCAGTTGTAAACCAAATTGTGCCTGAACCCAGGGCGCAAGTGCAGCACTGGCCAACACAAGCACTATCACACCCAGTGCAACACCGATCCACATCACCAGCGCGCTTTCAAGGAATAACAAGCCAAACACGGTGCGCGGCCCGGCGCCGGTTGAACGCAACACCGCCAGTTCTCGCCTGCGCTGCCCCAGCGTAACCAGCATGACGCTGGTCAACCCCAGCGCACTGACCACAGCCACCAGCGCAGCCACAAACAACAACACCCGCTCAACCACACCCACGGTTTGCCACAAAGTGCTTAAGGCCACACCGGGCAAAATTGCACTGAGTGCTGCATTGGGTCGGTTTTCAAGTTCACGCTGCATGCGAAAAACACCGGCCCGGTTGTTCAAACCCAGCAACACGGCAGTTACTGACTTGGGCTGTAAATTGAACTTGGTGACATATTCAGCAGGAATTTCCGCACCAGGCACCGGTACACCGGCGGCCCAGTCCACATGAATGGCCTCCATGCCCGCAAGGCTAATGTGTACGCTTTGGTCCACAGGGGTTCCTGTCGGCTCCAGAACACCCACCACAACAAAAGGTTTGTCCGCATGGCTGGGTTCGGTCTGCTGAATTTGCATGCCATGGCTCAGTGCGATTTTGTCGCCCACCTTGTGCTTCAGGCGCTTGGCCACTTCCGCGCCCAACACAGCTTCAAACAACACGGTTGCAGGTTTGCCAACACTGTAATCTTCGAAAGCGCGGCCATGTTTAAATTGCAGGTTTTGCCGTGCCCCGTACAAAAACTGCTCGAAATAAATTGCCTTGGTACCCACCACGGCAAAGCCTTGGTAGGAATCGCCAAGTGCAATGGGCAAGGCCGACTTCACGCGGGGGTCTTGTTCCAACCTCTCAAAGTCGGCATAGGGCACATTGCGCGTGGCCTGGCCAATTCGGAAAACGCTGTAGAGCAACAGGGAAACCGGGCTTGTTTGTGCACCGACAATTAAATCCGTACCCGCCACTGCATTGGAAAAACTGGCCTTGGCACTTTGCCGCGCCAAATCAATGCCCAACAACAGGCATGTGGAAGTGATCACACTGAGCAACAACAGCAACAGGCTGCCTTTGCGGCTCCAGGCACTTCGACTGGCCAACAAAAACAGGGTTTGGATCATGCCTGCCACTGCTCCATGCGCTGTCGCCTGTCACAGTGTGGTGCCAAGGCAGGGTCATGGCTGACCAGCAGCACAGCCGTGTTTTGCTGAGCGGCCTGTGCAAGCAACAATTGAACAAACTGGGCTTGGTGACCCGCATCGAGTGCAGAGGTGGGTTCGTCAGCAATGATCAAATCGGGCTGACCAATCAAAGCCCGGGCGGCGGCCACGCGCTGTTGCTGACCAACAGACAAGGTCGACACCGATTGATTCAGGAATTTGTCCATACCCAAAGCACCCAACAGTTGCTTTGCGGCCTGATTCACCGAACCAGAATGCTTCAATGCGTTTTGTTTGCGGCGCTTTGAAAACTTGCAGGGCAAGTTCACGTTATCAAGCACACTTAAATAACTGAGCAAATTGAATTGCTGAAACAAAAAGCCAATGTGATCGACCCGAAGTGCATCGCATTGGCTGGCCGACAAAGCGCTCAGGTTTTTCCCCATCAAACTGACATGGCCGCTTTGTGGCAACAAAACACCCGCCATCAAATTAAGCAAAGTGCTTTTGCCGCTGCCGCTGTCGCCTTCAAGAAATACCGTGTCCCCGGCTTGCATCGAGAACTCGGGGATTTTCAACTCAAATCCGCTGCTGGCGTATTTGAATGCAATGTTGTTGCAGTGAAGTACTGCTGCGGTCATTGAACCACCAAGGTGCTCTGTTTGGGCGTAAGGCTTGCACCAACCTGGCCCTTTGGAAACAAGGCCTGCACTTCAATTTTCTCGAAACCCGGAAACTGGCGAAACACGCGCACATCGATTACCTTGAGTTTTGCAGGCTCTGCACATTCAAACTCATAGGCAACACGAAAATCGGAATGCCCGCTTTCAGATTCATGGTGTTGATGATCATCACTGGGACCATGACTGTGCGGATTCAACACCTCGGAATACAGTTTGTAAGAAGTCCGTTTGCACTGCGCATCGGGCGAGAATGCAAACATGCCATTGGCCTGCAACAGTGATTTCACCCTGCGTGCCTTGACTTTTTCTGCGTCGGTTTTCGGACTGCGCTCAAACCCAAGCACGTTTTCCAAAGGCGAGTACAAACTGATGAAAAGGCCGTTGCCATCTTGCACCACCTCAAGCTCGCCAACTCCATGAACATGGGCCGCATCGTTGTGGCGGGAGTGGCTGTGACCGCCGGCTGCCAACACTGCGCCACCAAACAAACCGGAGCAGGTCAACAGGATCAGCTTGTTAAGCCAGGATTGATGCGCAAACTGTGTCATTGATGTCCCTTTGTTGTTTTTTGCATGGCTTGATAGACACCAACCCGTACCAAGAGGTTCCCTGGGGTAAGGGTCAGTTAAACCGGTCCAAATTCTCGCCAGAAACCTTTGTAAATTGCCTGTTCTGCATCGCCCCGCTTTTCCAGCGGGCAAGCCAGGCGAACAATCATTTTATGCGCCAGCTCATTGTAGGCCTGCCAGAACACCTCTGGCTTTGCGCCGGGTAAATCCACAAACTCCGACACTTCGATGCGATCGAAATACTGGTCCGCCTCCTCAAGCCAACTGGCAGAGACCGCATTGGCCACTTGCAAGGCCACTTCTTCAGCCCTCACGGTGTCGGCCTTGAAGGGCAAGATGATGTCAATGGTGTACAGGCTGAATTTGCCCAACATGGACATGTGTTTGATGGTTTGCGTCAACACCATGGCGTTGGGCACCGCCAGGCGCCGCCCGGTGTATTTGCCTGACATGCCGATTTCAAACAGCTTGGTACTGAGCAGATCAATACCGATCACCCGGCCATTTTGTGTACCAATTTCAATGTAGTCGCCAATCCGGAAGGGCTTGGACAGCGAAATATTGACATAACCCAACAGACTCAACACCACTTCCTTGCCGGTGATGATCATGGCACCCGCAATGGCCACCACACTGAGAAAAGCGCCGGTAATTTGCGAAGCCCACACCGAAATCAACAGGAAAAACACTGACATGCGCACCAGGTTTTTCAGAAAAACCAGTTGCGAGCGAGCCTTTTCAGGGTGGTAGGGATGAAGTTTGCGAAGCGACCAGGACAAGGCCCTGTTCACGAAGAACCCACTGGCCATCAACCCGAAGGTGATGGCCAGTTTGATCAAAAACAAGGTGGTGGGATCTTTGAGTAATTCCATGCCTGCTATGGTAACAGGGGAAGGCCTCCGATCAATGGCAATCCACCGCCCGAATTGCTGCCATCTTGGCAGGCATCGGCATTTTCATAGCTTGAATCAATCACCTGATCAATCCACTGATTGATCAACGCCACGCCTTCGGTGTGAACCACACTGCGGGCCAGTGGCGGCATTTTCGCTGCCAGTTCCACGGCTTCCGGCCCCATGCGGTACGGCACAATCGAATCGCCCGACACGGCTGGGTGAATGTCGTAAGTGCGAGTGCCCCGCCCTTCTGAACCACTGGCAGTCGGTTTTTTACAAATGCCGTAAGTGCTGTCCACGGCCCGGAATACGTCCACATAGAAACCTGTATTCGAGGCCTGTCCATTCACGTTGTGGCAATGGGCACAATTGACTTCCAGGTAAGCGCGGGCGCGGGCCTCGATATCGCCTTTTGAATTGGCAGCCATACCCGAGTCGCCCGGGCTATTGAACTTCGGAATGTGGTTCACATTGGTGGCCACCTGGCGCTGATCCAGATTAAAGCTGCTCGGGCAGCCATTCATCAAACCGGTTTCGCACATGAATTTCAACTGGTTTTTGCCGTTGACCGGGTGCTGTGCCTGCCCGGTGAACATGGGCGATTCATTCACATAGGCCCGGTTCAAATTGCGTGGCTTGGGACCAATCGGTGCCGAACCAGGATCCACATCGTTGTTGCTGTGGCAAATTGCACATTGGCTGGCATTGGGGAACATGTAGGCATTGGTGCTTCCGGTTTGACGCTTGCCGGAATCCACGTCCACGTAATCCCAAGACGCTGCTGCACTGCCGCCAAACTGGGTCAGCACGGCCTTGCGTTTGCCATTGCCTGCGTCTTGCCAAATGTACTCCAGCGCTTCCCAATAATTTTGACCATCGGTGCGTTGGCGCTTGATCAACAAGCGGGTTTCATAAGGTGTTTCACGCGCTGCAGGTTGATCAACAAACGAGAATGTTTTGGCGATAATGGTACCCACCGGGAACTCAATGGTGGAATTGACCCGGCTTGATTCATCTTCCAGGAAACGCGCCTGCTTGCTTTCAGGAATAAACATCACCCTGTGCTTGATCGAATAGTCACTGAATAACTTGCTGTTCAACACATAGGGCATGCCTTGCCCGTTGGGTCGGCTTGCCGGGTTTTGATCATCCGCAAACAGGTTGTACTGAGCCAGGTCCGGGCAGTTCACCACAGCGGCAGGCTGATTGACCACCCCGGCCTTCAAGGGCACTTCACACAAGGCTTTCACAGCTTCCGCAGTGGGCTCGGGTGCAAACTGGCCACTGGGCTCAAACGGCTCGAACTCGAAATCGGGCAGGCGTGGCAGGTCCGAACCGAAGCGCGCCACACAATCGTGCTTGCTCAAGTCAAATTCAGAGGGAAACAAGGGGATACCGCTGCCCACCGCCGTCAAATAATCCAGCGACAAATTGGCAGCCGGGTCATTGGTGTTCAAGTTAATCACCGCATCCAGACCACGGGTGCCGTGGAAATTGGCAAACGCCAGGCTGTCGGTTCCGAAATTGTTATTCGGATTGATACAACTGAACCACCAGGCTGGCACCTTGCGCTGACCATTGGACTCGAATTTGTATTTGTTGTAGCGGCAGCTTGGGTTGGGGTTTTGGTTGCCCTGAATGGGCTTGCCATCGGCATCCACCGCCACGGGGTTGCCATTGCGGTCTTTGGGCAATTCACAACTGCTGTTCAAGTTGTCGGTATACCCATCCCAAACAATGTGCGCTCCGCGATAACCACCGCCACCGGCTGCATTTTTCAAACCCACCACTGCGGGAAAGGCACTGGTTACTTGCCCACCCTGAGTCGCCAAAATGGTCGCAAAATCAGGTTGGGGCAAATCATTGCCGTTGTTAACGAAGGTGTTGTCGAAAATATTCACCGCTTCGGAATACACGTCCATGCGGCGGTCGCCGTTTTCACCCAGCAAATCGTAACTGGTCAAAATAATGCCGGCAGTGCCGTTGTTCTCGAACACGTTGTCGTAAATATCGATTTTGTCGTAGGCCAGCGTGATCAAGCCCGAACCACGCGGCACGTTGGCCACGATTGAACCGGGTACCGCAAAGTTGTAGGTGTTGTTGTTGCGGGAAATGTTGTTGAACACTCGCGAGCGCGAACCATATTGGGTCAGGTTGTCCAGGTCGTAAACCAGAAAACCACCCGAGTTACATTCAGCCAGATTTTCGGAGTATTCCCCATCCTGAACGTTCTCAATCTCGAAGCCGAACACATTGAATGCCGCGCGGCTTTTGCGGATTTTTGCAATATTGGTTTGGCCCACATAAATACCGGCATCCGAGGCACCAATACTTTCAGTTTCTTCCACCAGAATATTGCGGCTTTCAACCGGGTAAATGCCGTAACGCCCTGAGGCGGTACTCACCGTGTAGTCGGGCGAGGTGTTGTCGGTTTCCAGCGGATTGGGGTTGGCCGGGTTGTGGCGTGCGGGGTCGGTACAGGCCACCTTGATTTCATCGCGGAAATTGGCTGCAGTAATTGGGCGCTCCTCGGGCAGCTTGCGACCACTACTCCAAATGGCGCGCACCTTTTTCAAGGTGCCATGGTTCACGCCTTTCATTTTGAAGGCATCGCCGGGTGAGTCGCCAATGGTCAGGTTGCGTATGGTGACACCGCGCACATTCGAGGCCAGAAAACCCTCTTGCGAAGTACTGTCCCGAAAGGACAGGAACGTTTCATCCATGCCACAGCCTTCAATAATCACGTCCTCAGTGGTCGTAATCTGAATACCCGTTTTCAAATCGAAGAAACCGCAATCAAACCGCAAAATGTCCTTGGGCTTGAGTTGAACCATGGCCTTGACCATTTCCTCAGTCGCATTGGGCCCGGGCTGGATCAAAAACACCCGGCCGTTGGATTCGGCAGGATTGACCGCCGACCCGCCACCCGAAGTGCTTGTGGGGTCATCTCCGCCTGACGACAAACACGCGCCAAGTACCAGTGTGGACAGGGAAAGGAGTACTGCTTGCAGTGCATGTTTGGAGTGAGCCACGCCAACCTCGATCTTGTTATATGCGTATGAGAAAAAACTGCTTGCCTGTACCTGTTACCACGCTAGAATCAGATTGGATTTCGAATTGTGTCGGCTAATTGACACTGCATGCGTGATGATTCATATTCGATTCACAATGCTGGAGACAAGCATTCATACATACAAGAACTGGAGGGACAGCAATGACTGATTTGAAACAACACGCCACGCGCCTGCTGATGAGCATGGCCTTGGCTGGCAGCGGCCTGCTGCTGGGCACTGGCGCCCTAGCCAATGAACTGACACCCGAAAAGAAACTGCAAGCGGCCAGCCTGGCTGCCACCTGCGCGAATTGCCACGGCACCAACGGCGTGGGTGTGCAAGGCAGCGCAGTCACCGGGCTTGCCAACCTGAGTGTGGAATACATCAAAACCAACATGATCTGGTTTAAAACCGGGCAGCGCCCCGCCACTGTGATGCATCAACTTGCCAAGGGCTACACCGACGAGCAAATCGACATCATCGCCAACTACCTCGGCAAAAAAGACTAAGGAGCGCACCATGCAAAGACGACAATTTTTACAAACCAGCGCGCTGGCCTCTGCCCTGTTGGGCGGCATGCCCCTGTCTGCAACCGCAAAAAGTGCCAAAGGCAAAGTGGTCGTGATTGGTGGCGGTTACGGTGGCGCCACGGCAGCCAAATACCTGCGCATGCTTTCCGGTAACCAGCTCGATGTCACTTTGGTTGAACCCAATTCCACATTTATTTCTTGCCCCATGAGCAACCTGGTGGTGGGCGGTATTCGCCAAATCAGTGAAATCAGCACACCCTACACGGGCTTGAGCCGCAACCACGGCGTGAAAATGGTGAAAGACTGCGTGACTGCCATTGACGTTGAAAAACGCACCGTGAAATTGAAAAGCGGCAAAACCCTGCCCTACGACAAACTGGTGCTGTCACCTGGCATTGACTTGCAACTGGACAAAATCGAAGGCCTGGTTGCAGCCAATGCCAACGGGCAAATTTTTCACGCCTGGAAAGCCGGCCCTGAAACCGTGGGTTTGCGCAAGCAACTGGAAGCCATGCCCAATGGCGGCACCTACATTTTGAACGTGCCACTGGCCCCCTACCGCTGCCCCCCCGGGCCCTACGAGCGCGCCAGCATGGTGGCCAACTACTTCAAGCAGTACAAACCGAAATCGAAAGTGCTGCTGCTAGACGCCAATGCCGACGTAACATCGAAAGGCAAGCTGTTCAAAGGTGTGTGGGAAAGCGAGTACAAAGGCATTCTGGAATACCGCCCCAATATGAAAGTAACGGGTGTCGACGGCGCCACGAAAACGGTTCGCTTTGAATTTGAAGAGCCCATCAAGGGCGATGTGCTGAATATTTTGCCGGAGCAGCGCGCCGGCAAACTGGCAGTCGATTCCGGCATTGCCAACCTGAACAATCGGTGGGCCGAGGTGAACTACATGACCTTTGAGTCCACTGTGGCACCCAATGTGCACGTGATTGGCGACTCGGTACAAGGTGCACCGCAAATGCCAAAAAGTGGTCACATGGCCAACAGCCAGGCCAAAGTGGTGGCAGCAGCCATTGTTGCGCAGCTTAGCGGCTGGGAACCCAATGCCACACCATTGACCAACAACACCTGCTACAGCTATGTAACCACCAACAACGTGATTCACGTGGCCAGTGTGCATGTGTTCAACGCCGAGAAGAAAACCTTCTTGACCGTTGAGGGCTCGGGCGGCGTATCGGCAGCCCCCAACGAACTTGAAGGCACTTACGCCTGGAACTGGGCCCAGAATATTTGGGCTGACACCTTGGTGTAGCACGCGTTCAGGCGTCAGTTCAAATTGGAAAGGCCAGCAATTGCTGGCCTTTTTTTCATCGACTGAATCCCCGTGTTTACCCTGTGTAGTGTTCTATTTACTCAACAGGACACTTTTTTGACCGTTAATTGAATTGTAGTCAATGCGCATACAAGCGTAATTTAAACAAAACGAGCCAGCAATCCTGAAAGTGTTTTTAAAAGGGACAAT
Source organism: Limnobacter sp. (assembly GCF_043511195.1). NCBI lineage: Bacteria > Pseudomonadati > Pseudomonadota > Betaproteobacteria > Burkholderiales > Burkholderiaceae > Limnobacter > Limnobacter sp. The sequence goes on from NZ_CP121330.1 coordinate 2,917,957, forward strand.
AAAATGGCCAGTCAAACACCTGTCAATGGTCACCCAAAATTGGGCATGGCCGAAGTGGCCAAACTTGCAGCCCGCGAGGGTTATCTGTTTGGCTTAAGCTTTCTGTTTCGCCAACGTGTGGCGCAATTTGTTCCTGAATTCAGCCCCAACTTTCACAACCGCCAGTTGCCCATTGTGTTCATGGTGCCCGGCTACATGGAAAAACCCGGTTGTTTTGCCGCCCTGTATGAAGAACTGCTGTGGAGCGGCGTACGCGTGGCCCTGTATCAACCGCGCTATCTATTGGCCTCGGTACACGACATGGCGCACGATTTCGGGCATTACATGGACACGGTGCTTGGCCAGCCTGAATGCGAAGGTGCCAACACCTACCTGGTTGGACATTCCATGGGTGGGTTGATCGTGCGCAAAGCCATGAGCCAGCGCTGGCATAGTCATTCACAGGTGCAACACCTGTTCACCCTGGCTTCGCCCAACAATGGCACGCGCATGGCCCACCTTGGCGTTGGCGAGTGTGCCGCAGACATGCTGCCCAACAGTGACTTTTTGAATCAACTGAATGTGGAAGACGACTCGCATCGGCAAAAAATGAGCAGTGTGATTGCCATTCCCGATGCCTTGATATTGCATCATCGATACGCCCACTTGGAAGGTGCAGCCAACCACGTGATCGACCGCACTGGCCACATGGCCTTGCTGGATGAACCCCGGCTAATTGAACTGTTGAAACGAAAAATGCAGGGACAAAACCCGCATCAATTGTTGGGTGCCTGATTCACCAGGCTTTCAGTTGCGCTTGCTGACCGATTTGAAATACAGCTCGGACTGCATTTCACGCACATGCACACTGATTTGAGTCTGCAAGCCATCGGATTGAAGGCAAGTGCGTTCCAGTACCCTGAGCAACACTTGGCCCAAATGCTCTTGAATGGAAAATTCCCGCCCGCTGAGCAACTCCACCGTGGCCGCCACAAAGGCATGCGCTCCAGTTTCAGCGGCAGCCACCCCCATGCGATAAGCGCGCAAACAATGGATTCGGGTTTTGATGTCGGCGTCCATAAAAATACCCAAACCCATCAAGGCTTTATTGACCTGAAGCAGCACCCAGGACTCGTCCAGATCGCGCAGGTTGTCACTGTATTCAATCGTAATGTGGGGCATGAAGAAAGCCTGTGTATGTGACAAAGCCGTGAAAGTTCATGGTTTTGTCTAGTATAAATTACCTACAAATCTGCTTGCCGATCCGAAAGCTTAGCGCGAGAATGTTTACATTGAGTGCTGTAACAGTGCTCAACCTCATGTCTCCTCTTCTCCGCAAGTGAGAAAGGTTAAGCCGGCTTCCCAGGAAGTCGGCTTTTTTTTATCCTTTTTCAATGTGGCTTTCAATCAGCTGCGCCAAAACCTCGGGCTGATCGTGGTGAACCATGTGCCCGGCGTTGTCCACAATCACTGATTCCCACTTCGGGACACAATCAAACCGCGTACGGAACGCATCAAAATCCACCGGCTCGCCCGCTCGGCTCAACCACAGCCCAGCTTCGGTTTGTTTGGCCTCAACATGCAATACAGGTGCAGCAATATTGCGCCAACACGCTTGGGCTTCAGCCAGCCGGTAGCCAATCGGGTTCATGATTTTGTGTGCGGCATCGCCCAGCAAACTGTAACCGTCGTTGTCCACCTTGCTCCAGAATTGCGCCAGGTACATCGCCTTTTCATCGCTTAGCCTGTGGTTGGTTTTTTGCAAGCGCCTGGCCACCGCTTCCAGGCTGCCGTAGGTTCGCAATTGCTTCGGTACCTTGATCTCATCAAGCCAGTTGCCGTAACGTTTGGGCGCCTTTTCCGCCGAGGAGTCGAGCATGCCAAATCCCTCAAGATTGACCACGCTGCGAATGCGCTGTGGCCGAACACCGGCATACATCATGGCAATGTTGCCACCCATGCTGTGGCCCACCAGGTTGACAGGGTTGTTGGGCGAGAAATGGTCCAGCAAGGCGTCCAGGTCGGCCAGGTAATCCGGAAACCAATAGGAACGTATGCCGGGCGCACCGTCTGCAACGGGCCATTCGCTCAAACCAAACCCTCGCCAGTCGGGCGCCACAACCCGGTAATCATTTTTCAGGGCATCCACCACGAACTGGTAGCTGGCACCCACGTCCATCCAGCCATGCACCATCGCCAACAGTGGCGCATTTTCAGGACCCCAGCAATGCAAATGGGTGCGCAAACCACGCAAGTCGACAAAACACGATTCATGCTGCTTCAAAGGCTGATAAATATTCACTGCTTGCTCACTTTGCTGGCCAATGTTTGGTTGACCACGGTTTGTTTATGCTGAGTGAAAGTGTATGCGATCTGCACCCCTGCTGAATTTGACCCTGCCCTCTAAACGGGAAAGAAAAACTGTCGAATTTAAAAAATCAACTTATCATTCAGCAAAACCTAACAAAACAGGAGACAAGCATGCCCAAACTGGATGCCGCATTGATCGATGCATTGGGAGAACCAATGCCTGAGCTTGAACAGCTTAGCGCCGCCAACCAAAAGAAACTGGCCGCAGACCTGGCCGCTGCCCACCAGGCTCACGATGCTTTTTTAAAAGAAAGCATGGACAACGCGCTTGAACACATTCCACGCCTGTTGCGCGGCACTGTTAAAAAAATTCTGGGACTTTGAATCATGGACCGAAACACTGAACTGCGCCGCCTGGCGCAAGCCTTGCACAAGTCTGCCGACGATTTGGCTTATCTGGACAAACTCGACGCCCTAGCGCTGCAAAAGCTGCGCACCAATTTTCAAAACAGCCTGCTGAACAAATTTGGCCCCGTGTTTGAAAAAATTGCAGGCGCCGGCAAACTGGCCCCCGACTCAATTAGCGCAACCTTGTGCACCAAGGTTTTTGGCCCGGCGATTACGGCCAATATGTCGTACTTCACCCCCATGAGCAAAGCTGTAAGCCTGTGCAAACTGTTCGACGCAGACTTCATGGCTGAAGTCGCCCGCGAGCAAATTCCTGAGCGTGCCGTGAACATGCTGGCTGAATTGCCTGTTGAGCAGTTGAAAAAAGTAACGGCCAAGCTGGTTGAACATGGCGACTTTCATGTGCTGGGTGGCTTTACTGACTACATCCCCGAGAAAAAAGCCATCGAGATCATGGAAGTGATCAAGGACCCGGCAGCCAACCTGCACATTTCGTTTTATGCGCAGCGCAAAGACCGTATTGCGAAACTGGCCAATTTGCTGAGTGATGAAAAACTGCTTGAACTGATTGCCGCCGCCTTCACCGAGGACAACTTATTGGTTGGGGTGGGTTTAATCACCGCCGAAATGGACGAGAAAGCGCAGGTTCGAATGGCCAAACTAACGGACAAGGTGAACAAGACTTACCGGGCCAAGGCCAAGGCCAAAGCAGAAGAAATGGGTTATGCCAATCGTTTGACCGCCTTTTTTCAGGCCTGAAGCCCGACAAACTGACAACAATTGTAAACGGGATGATTTAACTATCTTAATCATTCGATACAAGCGGACGCTGGAAGACTACTCTTGGCCCAAACCAATGAGTCTTTCCAGCCATGCCTTTGTCGAAAACGCCTGCGAATAACAACGACCACCAGTCTTCCCTGGGTTTATTGCCTTGGCTGATCGGTATTGCCTTGTCTGCGTGCCTTCTCAGCCTGGCCCTGTTCAACTCCATACAGGTTGAAAGCGAAACCCAGCGTGTCAAGGCAGAAGTTCGCTACACCCTGGACCACTACGCCAACACGCTTGAAAAAATTATTGGCAAAGCCAGCGCCAGCCTTCATGCCATTGAAGTGTTCGTGCGGCAAACGCCCCAACTGGACCAATCCAGTTTTGAACAGTTCTCTACCCTGCTTGCTGTCGACAACCCCGCCATTCGCAGCTTGCAATATGCACCCGATGGCATCCTGCGGTTTTTAACCAACCCAGCCCTGAATCAAAGTGCGATCGGACTAAACCTTTACAAAGCGGAGCTCACCGCCCCTTTTCTTGAAGAAGCGGCACTGACCGGAAAAACCATCATGGAAGGCCCGCGCGAACTGCTGCAAGGTGGCCATGCATTGATTCTTCGCTATCCGGTTTTTCGGCAACGCAACCCGAACAACAATCAGGACCTGATGGGTTTTGCAGCGGTGCTGATCGACTTTGAACACCTCAAGCAAAAAGTAATTGAACCCTTGGAGCAACAAGGGCTGCTGGTGCACGTGCAACAAAAAAGCCCGATGGATGCCAACTGGCAAATCGTGCATGGAAACCCGGCTTCCACGCTGATCGACCCGATCTCATCCACTGTGTTTTTTCCTTACGGCGAATGGGCAATTGAAGTGGCTCCCAAACAGGGGTGGAGCAAACCCATGGGGCTGCATCCCTACCTGGTGCTGTTGGCCTTGATCACAATGACCATTGTGGTCTGGATGTCGCTGTACGAATACCGGTCACGCAGAGCCATACAGGCCGCTTTCGAATCAGCACGATCGGCCAATGAGTTAAAAGACAAACTGATTGCCAATGTGTCGCATGAAATTCGAACACCGCTGACTTCGATCAACAGCATCGCCATCTTGCTGGATGCGCCGGGCTACTCTGCCGAAGTTCAGGAACTGGGCAAAGCCATCAAACAATCCAGCGAATCAGTGCACGCCATTGTGAATGATCTGCTGGACCTGTCGAAAATACGCCAGGGTTTCTTTCGCCTCAACAACAATGATTTTAATATCGATGACTTGATCGACAACACGGCAAACATGCTTCAACAGCAATGGATTCAAAAACCAGGCATTGAACCCTTTTTGCTGGAACCCCAGTCAAGCCAGACGAGTTACTTCGGCGACAAGGGGCGAATTGAACAGGTCATTCAAAATCTGATTTCCAATGCATTCAAGTTCACCCTGTTTGGCCGCGTCACTGTGCGCATTCAGGTTGTGACCGAGAGCAGAGAGCGGGATCAACTGATTGTTGAAGTATCCGACACCGGCGTTGGCATACCAGAACAAGAGATAGAACGGGTGTTCGATGCGTTCTATCAAGTGGATTCATCGCTTCAGAAACGCTACAACGGCGCGGGGCTGGGCCTTGCGATTTGCAGGCAGATCATTGAAGTGATGGGCGGCACCATCCATGTGCGTAGCAAACTCAATATGGGAACCCAGTTTGAGTTTCGCCTGCCACTGTCGCATGGCAACTTGAACCAAGCTCGAACCAACCCAGTCGTCAATAAAAGCGGTCGGATTTTGCTGCAAATTGGTGAAACGGCTTTGGAGCCACGCCTTGTTCAAACACTGGAACCCGATTGGCAAGTTCAGTTTCTTCACCACAGCACCACCCACGAAAAAATATTGCCTGTTCACAACAATGCGCGGGTTCTGCTTGACCTGCCTGGCCCATTGACTGCGTCCAAAGCCGAGTGGCTCAGCCAGTTTCTCGACAAGCAAGCCAGTTTGGGACAAGACATTGTCTGGCTTGGCACTGATCTGCCTGCAATCGCCGAAAAACACAAGCTTCGCCTGTTGATGAAACCGCTGACTCGGGACCGCTTGAGCCGCGCCTACAAACACCGCAAGCAAGAATCGCCGGTTGCACCAGAGCAGTCTCAAGATGCCCCACTTCGCTTGTTGCTGGCCGAGGACAATGCCTTGAACGCCAAGGTGTTTAAAAAGCTCCTGGAGAACCGGGGCGTTTCAGTGAGTTGCGTGAGCAACGGGGCAGATGCACTTGCATTGCTGACCAGCGGCAATGCGCATTTCGATGCGGTGCTCATGGACCTGCAAATGCCCGTAATGGACGGGCTGGAGGCCACACGGTTGATACGCAAGCGCGAAGAACTTCAGAGCTTGCTGGTGTACGCCGTCTCGGGACATGTCAGCAACAGCATGAGAAACGAATGCATCAACATTGGTTTCACCAATTTCATTACCAAACCTTTTGATCCGGACCTGTTGATTGAAGACATTCAGGCTCGCCTAAAAGAACAGAGTCATACACACTGACATGCGAGAAATGGATCAATCATTTACAAATTGGGCTTATGCCACACTGGTGGGTGTACTCGGCGCAAGCCTGTGCATCGCAATGGGGTTGCACCTGCAAAGAAATGCCGAGGCCACTGAAGCCCTTGCATTTGAACACTTGCTGGACCGACGAACTGCGGACCTGCAACACACGATCAATGAATACAAGCAGAACCTTCAAAACACCGCCAGCCTGATCACTGCGTTTGGGCAAGACGAACTGACACCTGAACGATTCCGCAATTATGTGGACAGCCTGAATTTGCGAAAGGAGTTTCCTGGTGCTTTGGGGCTTGCATTTGCCAGAAAGGTTCCGCTGGACAAAGAGGCTGAATTTATTCAGGAAATGAGAATGAAGGGTCTGCGCGACTTTCAGATCCGCTTTATCAGCCCTTCCTCTCAAGACCGTTTTGTGATGCAGTACATTGAACCCATTGAGGAAAACCACTCCGCGCAGGGTCTGGATCTGGGCTCTGAAAACGTTCGACGTGAAAACTGCCTCAGCGCATTCTCGCGAGCTGGATTAGCTGTATCAAAGCCGATCACCATGATTCAGAATGCGCATGTTGGACGACTGGGTTTTACCATGCTGATGCCAGTGTTCAACAAGGCGGTGCCGTCCAGTGACCTGGGGGCTCGTTACGAAGAATTGGTGGGCTGGGTGTCCTTTCCCATCTCGATCGACCGGTTCCTGAAAGCCTGGCTGGCGCAAGATCAAACACTGCAACTTCGAATTTCAGTGCTTGAGGAAAAACAAACACCCGCTCTTTTTTTTGACAATGTCGAACCCCAAAATGTCACCCTGTACCCTCACGCCGCGGCGAGCCGGGATTTGCAGTTGGGTAACCGGCGCTGGCGTTTGGAATTCTGGCCAAGCCAACCTGACAACAACACGCCATTGAACCCCGTTTATTTGGCATTGACCCTGCTGGGTATTGCCTTGAGTGGATTGGCTGCTTACCAGGTCAAACGGATGCTGGATCGTCGTGACGAATTGAGACTGCACAAACAGTTGGTCAACAATTCCTCCGAGGCCTTGATTGCTGAGGACACCCGGGGCCGCATTCTGGTGTGGAACCATGCAGCAGAGGAATTATTTGGCCTGGACTCCGCCAGCGTTTTGTACGACCAAGAACAAAACCTCACCATACCGGACGAGTTGCTGAACTCTGAGAAAAGACTTCACGAACGGGCTGCGCAGGGCGAAACACTTAAAAACATTCAAACGCTGCGGATCAGCGATTCTGCCAAGCGCATTCACCTTCGCATGAATCTTGCGCCCATCTACAGTCACAATCGCAAACTGGTGGGCTACACCAAATCATTCAGGGATGAAACCGAAGCACGGATGGTCTGGAAAGACATTCACTCGCTGGAGGAATTGATCGCCCATGCGCCAGACGGTGTGATTACGATGGATCGATCGCGCAAAATAAAACTGGCCAATCCAGCGGCACTGCTGTTGCTTCAGGGGGCCAACGTCAAATCCACACTGATTGGTCAACAGCTCACCGAGTTGCTTGCACCCGACGTGCTGCTTGAGTTTGAAAACGAGGTATTGAATCCACTCTATAAAAACAGTCGTGTTCAGGTCGTGTTCAACTGGCCCGCTCCTGGCCATGTTGAACACATGCCCTTGTTTTTCAGGGGTTTTGCACTGACTTACCCAGAACTTGGGGAATCGATCTGGGCACTTCGTTTTGAAAAAACAAATAAACCGTACACACCAAGCTATGATTAAAATATATTATTAATCAATTATTTACGATTTTAGAAAGATATTTCTAACAAAATAATTTGATTTTCAGTGCACAAGTGTGCACAATTAATTCCAAGCAGAACAAACAAAGTGTCTGCCGGGTTAAAGCGAAAGCCCCAATTTCGCATCAAATGAAAAGGGATACCAAAATGAAAAACTTTATCGACTCAGTCGTTCGCACACCAGGCATGTTGTTCATGGCCATGTTGACCACAGGCTTCACCATCAACGCAGGTGTACATTACATCAATGGCACCGGCCTTGAAGGCCCTAACCTGTTGGCTGCTGGTTGCTTGGTTGTAGGTCAAGTCGCCTTGGCAGTGGTTCATCAAATGCGCCGTTTCAGCCAAAACAACAAACTGACTTTGCAATAATGCGGGCGGTGAACAGGCGGCAAGCACTGCCGCCTTCGCCGAACCTGTACCGCAACCTTACATCCTCTGCAGTTCCCCCTTCCGCTGTCACAATCCAGTCTTAAATCTGTCAAACGCAGGCAACACTGCCACAACACACTGCTCGCATTGATCACTCATCAAAGCAAAGCACATGCGCGTTTCTATTATTGGCAGTGGATATGTAGGCCTTGTTACGGCCGCCTGTTTGGCCGAAGTCGGCAACAAAGTTTTGTGTTGCGACATTGACGACGCCAAGATTGCCCAACTTACAAACGGTCAAAGCCCGATTTACGAACCTGGCCTGGATGAACTGCTCGAGCGCAATATTCGTGAGCAACGCCTGGAGTTCACCACCCAGATTGCAGATGCCGTTAACCACGCTGAACTGATTTTCATCTGCGTGGGCACCCCACCCCGCGAAGACGGCAGTGCCGACCTGCGCCACGTGGTCAAAGTGGCACAGCAAATTGCCATGCACATGAATGGCTTCAAGGTTGTCATCAACAAGTCGACAGTGCCCGTGGGTACGGGTGAACGTGTAACCGACGAAGTGCGCCGCGTGCTGGTGCAGCGCAATGCCCTGCATGCATTCACAGTGGTGTCCAACCCCGAGTTTCTGAAAGAAGGGGCAGCGATTGACGACTTTCTGCGCCCCGACCGAATTGTGCTGGGCACCGACAACACACCCACCGGCCAGCGCGCCCTGCGCATGATGAAGTCGCTGTACGCGCCATTCCAGCGCCACCATGAACGTTTGATGTGCATGGATGTGCGTTCAGCCGAGTTGACCAAATACGCCGCCAACGCCATGCTGGCCACCCGCATCAGTTTCATGAATGAACTGGCCAACCTGGCTGAAAAAATTGGCGCCGACATTGAACAAGTGCGTGCGGGCATTGGCTCAGACCCCCGCATCGGCTTTTCTTTTTTGTATGCAGGCTGTGGCTTTGGTGGCTCCTGCTTTCCCAAAGACGTTCGTGCCCTGATTCAGACCGGCGAAGAAGCGGGCGAAAACCTGTCGATTTTGCGGGCGGTGAACCACAGCAATCAGCGCCAAAAGCGTGTGCTGGTCGAGAAGATCATCCAGCGCTTTGGTGAAGACCTTAGCAACATGACCTTTGCCATGTGGGGGCTGGCTTTCAAACCCGAAACCGACGACATGCGCGAGGCCAGCAGCCGCACCATTGCTGCCGAACTGGTGCTTCGCGGTGCGAAAGTGCAAGCCTTTGACCCCGTGGCCAATGAAACCGCCCGCCGCGCCATGGAAGAAGACCTGGCCACATTCAGGCAAGACGGCCCCTTGCTGGGTGAATTTGAAATCGCCAAAACCCAGGAAGAAACCCTGTTCAATGCCGACGCCTTGATTGTGTGTACCGAATGGCGCATGTTCAAAAGCCCCGACTTTTTGATGTTGAGCCGCACCCTGCGCCAGAAAGCCGTATTCGATGGCCGAAACCTGTACGACCCCGCGCTGCTGGCCGACTACGGCCTGATTTACGAAGGTGTTGGGCGCAGGGCCGAACCTGCCGATCAGGGTATGCCCGTGGAGCAAATGCGCTTGGCGTCTTAAAATTTAACGCCTTTGCCTTTATCATTGCGCAAGAGACAAAACAAACAATCATCCACCCAGGACGAGCGCAATGATCAAGGTAGCCATCAGCGGCACAGGGCTTTTCGTACCCAGCCAAACCATCACCAACGATGAATTGGTGGAGTCGTTCAACGCCTACGTGGCGAAATTCAATGAAGAACACGCCTCTGAGATTGCCAGCGGCGAGCTTCAACCCCTGCAGCCCTCCAACTCGGCCTTCATTGAAAGCGCATCGGGTATCAAGCAACGCTATGTGATGGAAAAGGAAGGGGTTTTGAACCCGGACCGCCTTCACCCCTATTTCAAGGAGCGCCCGAATTCTGAACTGTCCATGATGGCTGAAATTGCTGTGGACGCTGGCCGCAAAGCGATGGAAGACGCAGGGCTTACGGCTGCCGACATTGACGCGGTAATTTGTTCCGCATCCAATATGCAGCGCGCCTACCCGGCCATGGCGATTGAAATTCAGGAAGCCTTGGGCATTGAAGGGTTTGGATACGACATGAATGTGGCCTGTTCATCGGCCACCTTTGGTATTGAACAGGCTGTAAACGCCGTGCGCAGCGGCACCGCGCGCGCTGTGTTGATGGTGAACCCCGAAATTACATCGGGCCACCAGGCTTGGCTGGACCGCGATTGCCACTTTATTTTTGGCGACGTGTGCACAGCGGTCATTGTGCAACGCCTTGAAGACGCCAAGCCAGGCAGCTGGGAAGTACTGGGCACCAAACTGGCCACCAAGTATTCCAACAACATTCGCAACAACTTTGGTTTCCTGAACCGCTCGGAAGACGCAGATCCAAACGCACGCGACAAGCTGTTTATGCAAGAGGGCCGAAAGGTGTTCAAGGAAGTGTGCCCCATGGCCGCCGAACACATGAGCACTCATTTGCAAAGTCTGGGCTTGAGCTCGGCCACCGATGTACGCCGCTATTGGCTGCATCAGGCCAACCTGGCCATGAACCAGTTGATCGCCAAGAAACTGTTGGGCAGCAGCGAATTCACGGCCGACAAGGCACCAGTGATTCTCGACGAATTTGCCAACACCGCGTCTGCAGGTTCGGTGATCGCATTCCACCGCCACAAAAATGACTTGACTGGTGGTGACGTCGGCGTGATCTGCTCGTTCGGGGCAGGTTATTCGATTGGCAGTGTGGTGGTTCGCAAGACCTGAACGCTGCATGCTGTGATGCGCGTGCGTGGCCAAGCTTCGGTGTGGGTGCCACATCACCTTGCCTCAGCAATGCTTCTGATCCGGCTTGATGCCTCTGGCTTGGGGCATGCGAAACGCTTAAGCGTCTTCGCATCGATCCTGCGGATCGCCCCTCGCTGCGAAGCCGCCGGGAAGCCTTGCAAAGCCGGCAAGGCGGTGAAGCACCCAAACCTTGCTTTACGCCAGCCTTGTACGCGCCGCAAGTCACCTGCCTATTTGCTAAGCTAGCTCAGGAGGCAATGCCCTCGCAGCGCCGATCAAGAAACCCTGCCCGTTTGAATTCAACCGCCACGGTCGGCCAAAGGCCGGCACCGAGACTCGGCTCGCCCTTTTGCCGAGCGAGGTGAGTCAGGGTGAATCTCAAAAAGGGAAATACAGGTTTTCTGGCGAGAGAGGGCATGCGCTTGGGCTAGCTTAGCGACTGCAAGTAGACCCTCGCCAGCGTAACAAACTGTTCACGCGCCGTATGTCTTATCCAGGTACCGCAAAATGTCGTTGGACTCGTACATCGCCACACCCGTATTCGGGTCGATCAAATAAGGCACCTGCACCTTGCCAGTGTTTTCTGCCAACCAAGTCCGGTTGCGCGTGGTGCCTTTGGGGCCTTTGAACAGCTTGTCGCGGAATACAGGAGGCCCCATATCGGTCATTGCTCCTTTGGGCGCATTCTTCAACAGATACGGAATTTCCAGTTCGCACAAACGGGCACGAACAGGCTTGGAATAGGGGCTGGACTCAAAACTGTAAAGCACCAAAGGCTCAACTGGCGCTTTGGATGGACGGGCTTTCATGCCCTGAAAACCGCCAATTCGGTACTGAAATGAACTGGCCAGCATCGATGAACCCACTGCCACTTTGCGCCCAAAGCCTTGCTGGCTTTTCAGCTTGCTCTGGTAAGTTTTGGCCAGGTAATCAATGATATTGGCGGACTCGTTCATTACCACGCCCGTGTTCTCATCCACCAGCATTGGAAACTTGGTACCAGGCAGCGCCTCGCGCGCCTCGCCGCGAAACCGCTTGCCACCTGCAGGGCATGGCAAAATCATCACATCCAGATCCATCTCGCTCAAAGCCTCACGCACCAGTCGGCAGTAAGGGCTGATCTCGATGTCATACAGTTTCAATGTTTTTTCTGGTGCTTTGCGGGCACGGGCCGTGATCCCCGTGCCGCGCCAGCCACGCGCTGTGCCAGCCAACAAGTTAAAAATTGCGTCGATATTGGTGTTCATAGAGTGCCTCTGTCTTGGAATTGTTCGAAATTTGTCGTTATTTTGTGCGCGAACGTGTCCGCAGTGTAGACGAAACCCCCTAGCCCGCCGCATTGCTTGTTACTATTTTTTCAAACACACCTGCACCGGAGAAGAAACTTGAAAAAACTGCTGCTGATCAACGGTCCCAACCTGAACCTGTTGGGCACGCGCGAGCCCGGTATTTATGGACACATGACTTTGGCTGACATTGAAAAGGCCCTGAAGAATATCGCTTTCACCGATGGCTTCGAATTGATGACCTTTCAAAGCAATCACGAGGGCGCCCTGATTGAGCGCGTTCACAAAGCCAAAACAGAAGACATCTCAGGCATCGTCATCAACCCGGCCGGTTACACACACACCAGCGTGGCCCTGCGCGACGCCCTGGCAGGCGTTGCCATTCCGTTCATTGAAGTGCACCTGTCGAACATTTACAAACGTGAGAGTTTCCGCCACAACAGTTATTTCTCGGACTTGGCTGAAGGCGTGATCTGCGGGCTGGGCTGGCAAGGGTATGTGTACGCCTTGCGGCACCTCGCGTCCAAGTAAGTAAAGCGGGGGCATGGTGATTTCCGGTTCAATTTTGTAAAGATCAGTTAACAGCTGAACAAACAGCCCCAGACTGTGGTCTGATGGGCACTCAACAAGAAAAACGACACCATGAAGCACCACCTCAAACCCCTGCTGCCCCTTGCATTGGCACTGCTGCTAGGCGCTTGTGCCACCGTTGAGTCCAAGAAGCCAGAAATTGACTCTCGATTTGAGAACGCCACTTTCAAACCCTTGGTCAACCCAAATGCGGTGCAAGCCCCGGCAGATTGGTGGGCAGGTTTTTCCAGCGAACAACTCAACACACTGATGAAACAGGCGCAAGCCGACAACCTGAGCCTTGAAGCCACCGCCGCAAGGCTGCGCGCAGCGCAAGCCAGCCTGGATGCCGCACAGGCCAGCTTCTTTCCTTCTCTCACCCTGAATGCTGGTCGGCAAGAAAACACAGTGAAAGGCACCAGCATTCAGGGGCAAGCCACCAACAACCGCGGGCTGTTTACATCGGCCTCTTTTGTGGCCAGTTATGAAATTGATCTGTGGTCGCGTGTGCGTAACACCGCCCAGGCTGCTCAGTTGCAACTGCAAGCCACACAATACGAACTCGACGCCGCCAGAATAACCATCGCAGGCCAACTGGCCACCACCTGGTCTCAATGGGTTGCTGCAGACCAAACCGTGCGCCTGTTTGAGCAAGAACTGGCCAGTTTCAAGACCAACCTGAAACTGGTGGAATTGCGTTTTCGCCAGGGTAGCGCGCTTGCCTCCGATGTGTTGCAACAAAGGCAACTGGTCGAGTCAGCACAAGGCAACCTGGCTCAGGCCCAGTCCAATCGCGACGTGTTGCTTAACAGCCTGTCACTGTTGCTTGGGCAGCCGCCCAACAAAATCAGCCTGAACCGCGAGAATCTGCCCACCCTGCCCCCATTGCCAGCAACCGGCTTTCCAGCTGAATTGCTTAACCGCCGTCCGGATGTTCAACAGGCATGGTCTACAGTTTTATCCACCGATCGAAACGTGGCGGCCGCCATTGCAAACCGGTTTCCACAACTCAGCCTGCGTGCCAGCTTTAGCGACCAAACCCGGGATTCCGATTTGTTGTTCGACAACTGGGTGCGCAACTTGAGTGTCAACCTGGTTGCCCCCCTGTTCGACGGGGGCGCACGCTCGGCCGAGGTAGCGCGCCAAAAGGCCTTGCTGGATCAAGCTGTTGCCCAATATCAGGAAGCGGCCATCAATGCGCTGGCCGACGTGGACAATGCACTGATTCAGGAAACCCGACAACGCGACGCAATGGAAAGTTTTCAACGCCAGCTTGAGTTGGCTGAACTCAGCTTGAACCGCTTGTTTGCAGGCTACCGCAACGGCACAGTCGATTACCTGGCCATTCTGGATGCGCAGCAAAGCACCAGTCAGCTAAGGCGGAATCTGGTGAATGCACAACAACAATTGGTGGGCTTTCGCATTGCCTTGTACAGGGCTTTGTCGGGCAGCATTCCACAAACTAAAGCAGCAGGGTAGTCATGAGCCAACAAACTTTTTTCAAACGCAAATGGGTGCAAATTGGCCTGGCAGTCGGTGTGGTGACACTGGGTGTTATTGGATCAGAAATGTTGGTGGCTACAGCCCCCACGGCCAGTCGCAAGCCGCCGGAAAAAACTGCACGGCTGGTGACCACCGCACCTGTCAAAGCCGGGGACTACAACGTGACTTTGCTTGGATACGGCATCGTCGAACCCGAGCAACAAATTACTTTGCAAGCCAGGGTTAGTGGCGCAGTGCAAAGCATTGGCCCAAAGTTTGTTCCAGGCGCTTCATTTAAAAAAGGCGATGTGCTGGTGCAGCTGGACGACACCGATTACCGCATTGAATTACAAACAGCCCAGGCTGCACTGGCCCAGGCACAGTCGACTCTCACAACCGAACAGGGTAACCAGGTGGTGGCGCAATCCGATTTCGAATTGCTTGGCATGAATGTCGATGAACGTGAACGTGCACTGATATTGCGCAAGCCGCAGCTGGAAGCCGCCAAGGCCACAGTTCAATCGGCTCAAGCTGGCGTTGATCGCGCCAAAGTCAACCTGGAACGCACTGTGTTGCGTGCCCCCTTCGATGGTGTTGTGGTAAGTCGTGAAGCAAGCGTGGGCGCGCAAGTCAGCGCCACCACCGCACTTGGTGTGCTGGCCAGCAGTGAGGCCTACTGGATCAATGTGGCAGTACCCCAGTCGGATTTGAAATGGATCAAGTTTCCTGAAGGCAAACAGCCCGGCTCCACCGTGTGTGCCAGCGATGCAAGCAGCAGCGAGCAAGGTTGCCACAAAGGCAAGGTGCTTAGCTTGCAAACCAGTGTTCAAGACAGCGGGCGACAAGCGCAGGTGCTGGTGGAAGTACCACGCACGCGCGAAAAAAACTTGCAGCCCTTGCTACTGTCCCAGTATGTCAAAGTGCGCTTCGATGGCATTGAGCTGAACAATGTGTTCAAAATTGAGCCGTCCTCGGTGCATGACAACAAGGTGTGGGTAAACGACGGCGGCGAACTCGACATTCGACCGGTCAACATTGCCTTCCGTTCAGCCGAGTATGTCTTGATCGATCAAGGTTTGAAAAACGACGACGAGATCGTCACATCGAACCTCGGTGCACCCGTGAATCGCATGGCCATTCGAACGAATGAAAGCACGAATGAACGCACCAACGAGGCCGCCAAATGAATGCCGCCAGTCGTCGTCGGGTAGACCGTTCAGGCCCACTGGCCTGGATGACCAAAAACACAGTGGCCGCCAATATCTTGATGTGGGTGTGCCTGATCGGCGGTGTCTTTGGTTTCATGAACATGACCAAGGAAGTATTTCCAGAATTTGAACTCGACCTGGTCACCGTTTCAGTGGCCTACCCAGGCGCCAGCCCTGAAGATGTAGAACAAGGCATTGTGCTCGCTGTTGAAGAAGCCATATCGGCCATTGAGGGCATTGTGGAAGTCAACTCCACCGCCAATGAAGGTGCCGCAAACGTGCTCATCGAGATTGACGAATCGGAAGACGCACAGGCTGTGTACGATCGAATCAAGCAAGAGGTGGATCGCATCACCACCTTCCCTGGCGATGCTGAAGTACCCAATGTGTCGCTGACCGCACGCAAGCGTGGCGTGGTCACCTTGGTGGTACATGGCGACACCGATGAATTGTCACTGCGCAACCTGGCCGAGGAGGTGCGCGATGGATTGTTGCAAAATCCGGGAATCACTCAGGTTGACCTCAGCGAAATTCGTGAACAGGAAATTCATGTTGAAGTACCCGAAGCCCGACTCAACGCCTATGGCTTGACGCTGCAAGGTATCGCCGACAACATTCGGGCCAATGTGGTTGAGGTTTCTGGCGGCAGTATTTCAACTCAAAGCGGCGAGATTTTGTTGCGTGTGTCGGAAAGACGCGATTTTGCCAAAGAGTTTGCGGCGCTCCCAATTGTGTCGCCCGTCAGTGGTACGCCTTTGAAGCTTGGCGACATTGCCAATGTGCGCGACGGCTTTCAGGATGTGGACAAATACGCCACCTTCAATGGCAAGCCATCCATTGAAATTTCAGTGTCACGCATTGGTGAACAAACCCCCATTGGAATTTCCGAAGCCACGCAAGAGGCACTGGAGCGAATTCGCCCCTTGATGCCCGAGGGTGTGGAAATTTCAGTGGTCAGCGATCGTTCAGACACCTACAAACAACGGCAAAACCTGTTGGCCAAAAATGCCATCATGGGATTGATATTGGTCATGGTCTTGCTCACCATTTTCCTGGACTGGAAACTGGCCTTCTGGATCACCATGGGTATTCCGATCGCCTTCCTGGGCGCCATGTTGCTGCTGCCCCTGTTCGGCGTCACCTTCAACATGATTTCCATGTTCGCCTTCATTGTTGCCTTGGGCATTGTGGTGGACGATGCCATTGTTGCAGGCGAAAACATCTACGAGTACCGGCAACAAGGCATGACCCTGCTGGATGCCTCCATTCAAGGGGCACGTGATGTGGCCGTGCCGGTCACCTTCAGCATTTTGACCAATGTTGCTGCGTTTGCACCCTTGCTGTTTGTACCTGGTTTTTTGGGAAAAATATGGGGTGTTATTCCGCTGGTGGTGTGCACGGTGTTTGTGGTGTCGTTGATTGAAGCCACTTTCATTTTGCCGGCCCACCTGGCCAACAGCAAAGAAGGTACGGGCAAATTCCACAACTGGCAGCAAAAGTTTTCCAAAGGGTTCAGCCGGTTCATTGAACTGCGCTACTCCCCGATTGTTCACAAATGTGTGGAATATCGATACCTGTCCATGGGCGTGGGCATTGCACTGATGGTATTGGTCATCAGTTGGCCAGTCAGCGGTCGCATGGGCTTTGAGCTGTTTCCCCAGGTAGAGTCCGATCAATCCGAAGTGCGCGTACAACTGCCCTTGGGCAGCACCAATGAACAGGTCAATCTGGTCCGGGACCGAATTGTGGCCAGCGCCCTGAAAACCGTCGAGGCCACTGGCGGTGAGCGACAAAGCACAGGCATTTACGCCAGTGTGAATGAAAACAGTATTACGATTAAAACCTACCTGACACCGCCAGGTGTACGCCCCGTGCCCACAGCGGAATTCACCGAACAGTGGCGGCTTGATGTTGGCAACATTCCCGGCGTGGAAACCATTCGCTTTGCCGCCGACTCGGGAGGACCCGGCAGCGGGCCAGCCTTTACCGTGCAGTTAAGCCACCGCAATGTCGACACCTTGCGCCAAGCCAGCGAGGCTTTTGCGCGTGAACTGGCCAACTACCCCATTGTGTCTGAAATTGACGATGGTTTTCAAAATGGCAAAGAGCAATTCAGCTTCACCTTGAAGGAAGAAGCGCGCCGTTTGGGCCTAAGCTCCAACGAAATTGGCCGACAGGTGCGCGCTGCGTTTTTTGGTTCAGAAGCATTGCGCCAGCAACGTGGCCGCAACGAGGTCAAGGTGCTGGTGATGCGCCCGGAAACCGAGCGATCGGCACAAACCGATGTCCGCGACCTGTTGGTTCGCACACCACAAGGCACGCTGGTTCCCCTTCACTCGCTGGTAGTGTTTGATGACACCCGCGCGGTGGCCAACATCACCCGTCGAGATGGCCGCAGAACCATCTCGGTGACCGCCAACGTGAATCCACGCAACCAGGCGCAGCAAGTACAAAACGCCACTGTGCAAGAATTGATGCCCAAGTTGATGGCCGATTACCCGGGCTTGAGCTACAGCTTCGCGGGTCGCCAGCAAGACTTCTCGGAGGCCTTGGCTGGTTTGGGTAAAGGCTTTTTGGTGGCACTTCTGATCATTTATGTATTGCTGGCCATTCCATTTAAAAGTTACCTGCAACCATTCGTGGTGATGCTCGCGATTCCATTCGGAATATTTGGTGCCATTGTGGGTCACTTGATGATGGGCTATAGCATCAGCATTGTGTCGATGATGGGTATTCTTGCTTTGGCGGGCGTGGTCGTGAACGACTCGCTGGTCATGGTAGACCACGCCAATGAAAAAGTGCGTGGGGGCATGACACCGTACGATGCCATTTGCACCTCGGGCGTGCGGCGCTTCAGACCGATTATGCTGACCACCATTTCAACCTTTGGTGGCCTGGCCCCCATGATTTTTGAGACCTCGCGCCAGGCAAAGTTCATGATCCCAATGGCCATTTCACTGGGCTACGGAATTTTGTTTGCCACTGCCATTACACTGTTGCTAGTGCCCTGCCTGTATTTGATGGTCGACGATATACGCCGTTTGCTGGGCACCAGCCCGGGCCTTGAGCCCAATGAAATCGATTTGACCAAACTGGAAGAAACCCGCACCACATGAATTCAGGTCTGGACAACACCGAGTTTTTGACCACCAAGGAAGTGGCTGAACTGTTGCGCATCAAGGAACGCAAGTTGTACGACCTGGTCAGCGCACAAGAAATTCCCTGCGTCAAAGCCACTGGCAAATTGCTGTTTCCAAAAGCGGCGTTGATGCACTGGATACGCACCGGAGAATTACAGGCTGCCGACGCAACAACACCATTGCGCCCCAACGTGGTGACCGGCAGCCATGACCCACTTCTGGAATAGGCCATACGCGAATCGGGATGTGGTTTGGCCACGCAGTTTGATGGCAGCTTGGGCGGGCTCGATGTATTCGAAAACAATGGTGCCGTGGCCACCGGCCTGCATGTTTTGAGTCCAGATGACGAGACATGGAACACCCATGCCGTTCAAGCCCGGTTCGCGAAAAACAATGTGGTGTTACTGCGTTGGGCAACACGGCAACAGGGTTTGATCGTGGCCAAAGGCAATCCGAAACGAATTACAAATGTTGCCAGTCTGCCTTCGCTGAATGTAGCAACACGACAGGCTGGCGCAGGCGGAATGATTCTGTTTGAACACCTGCTGCGCGACAAGAATTTGAGCATGGCGCAACTGAATATCACCGAAATCTGCCGAACCGAAAATGACACCATTGCAGCTGTCGCCAGCGGCAAAGCCGATGCTGCACCCGGCTTGCAAGCCTTGGCGCTGCAATTCGGCCTTGGTTTTGTTCCAACGCAGCAAGAAAATTTTGATTTGATTGTGTGCCGGAAAGCCTGGTTTGAACCACCCTTTCAAACACTGATGCAATTCACGGCAAGCGATGTGTTCCAGAAAAAGGCGCAGGAATTTGCTGGCTACAACACCGCGGCGCTAGGCACCGTGGTGTGGAACGCCTAAGCCTTATTTGGGTGCATTGGGAAAAAACAGGGATTGCCCATTCTGTTTGTAAGCTGCAATTGCAGCCTGCCCTTTCGGTGACACAATCCAGTTCACAAAGGTATTGGCCAAATCGCTTTTCACATTGGGGCATTTCGCAGGGTTCACCGCGATCACGCCATATTGATTGAACAGCGTGGGGTCTCCTTCTACTGCGATTCTGAAATTGCTTTTGTTGCCAAACGCGATCCAGCTGGCACGATCCGCCAATACATAGGCTCCCATGCCGACCCCTGTATTCAAGGTGGCGCCCATGCCCGAGCCGGTCTCGCGGTACCACCTGCCACTGGCTGCTTTCACATCCACATTGGCCGCCTTCCACAATTCAATTTCTTTTTTGTACGTGCCGCTGTCATCGCCCCGCGAAGCAAACAAGGCCTTCTTTTCGGCGATTGCCTTGAACGATTTCACGGCCTCCTTGGAGCCCACCACACCAGCCGGGTCATTGCCAGGGCCCACCACGACAAAGTCGTTGTACATCACATCCGTGCGCTTCACACCATAACCGTCGGCCACAAACTTTTCTTCAGCCGCCTTGGCATGAACCAGCACCACATCACCGTCACAGTTCTGGGCATTTTTCAAAGCCTGTCCTGTACCCACTGCAACCACACGCACCGCAATGCCTGTCTCTGCCTTGAAAACTGGCAACAGGTGATCAAACAAACCCGAGTTCTGGGTCGAAGTTGTAGACTGCACAAGGATGAACTTGTCGGCGGCGTGTGCCTGAACCAACAGGCCACTGATCAGCACTGCAATGGCCAGCCTGAGTTTTTTTGGCACGTGGGTCTCCTCGTTTAAATCAGTAACTCGCCAGCAAGGTAAGCCTTGGCCTCTCGGCTGGCGGGGTTCTTCAAAAATTCATCCGCTTGTTGAGTGGCGTGCACTTCGCCTTTGTGAACAAACACAATTTCGTCGGCCAGGCGAGCTGCCTGCCCTTGGTCATGCGTCACCACGATCACCTTCACACCACACTGGCTGGCACGCAGCACAATGTTTTCGATCAAGGCTGTGGCTTGGGGATCCAGGCTGGCGCTGGGCTCGTCCAGGATCAACAACCCGGGCTTGGCAGCCAGGGCACGCAGCAAAGTAAGCCGCTGTTGTTCACCACCAGACAATTTTCGCGCTGGCGATTTTGCAAGGTGCTGCATACCCCCCAACTCAAGCAAAGCATTTGCACGCAGGTGGCGCTGGCTTCGATCACTACCAGCAATGGCCAATGCATGCCACAAGTTGGCTTCCACGCTGCGACGCAACAGCACAGGGCGCTGAAATACAAAACCGATTTGATCGCGGGGTGTTTGATTCAAGCCACTGAAGTGAACACATCCTTTGCCGGGCTCAATCAGGCCTGCCAGCAGTCGCAAAATCAGGCTTTTTCCTGCGCCGTTGGGACCCATGATGGTTGTGATGCCCGGCCCGTCGATTTTCAGGTTCAGATCACTGAAAATGCGGTGTTTGCCAAACGAAAGGTGCACCCCCTCGAACTGGATCGGTAAAAAACCCGAGAAAGGTTTCTGCGGGGCAAGTAACGCCAGGTCGCTGTTCATCTTAAGCATAGGCCCTCTTCTGTGCGCCCTGCTTTAAAAGAAACAGGCCTGCATTGATGAGAATAGACAGCACAATCAGAATAATGCCCAGACCAAGCGCCAGGGCCAATTCACCCTTCGAGGTCTCAAGCGCAATGGTGGTGGTCATGACACGGGTTACATTGGCAATGTTGCCCCCCACAATAATCACGGCCCCCACCTCGGCCAGCGCACGGCCCAGGCCAGCCAACGCACTGGTCAGCAAGGAATAGCGTGCATCCACAATCAGGGTCCAAATGGTCTGAATGCGGCTGGCATTCATGGCGCGCAACATTTCGTCGTATTCGCCGTACAGGTCTTCGATCACTTGCCGGGCCAATGCCGCCACAATGGGGGTGACCAGCACAACCTGCGCAATCACCATGGCTGTGGGGGTGTAAAGCAATTGGAGAAACCCCAAAGGCCCTGCCGCTGATAAAAACAGGTAAATGACCAAACCCACCACCACCGGTGGCAAACCCATGAGGGAATTCAGAAAAACCACCAGCACCATTCGCCCTGGAAACCGGCCAATGGCCAAAGCAGCCCCGATTGGAAAACCAAGCAAACATGCAATGGAGACGGCTGTGAACGTGACTTGAAGCGACAAAGCAATGATGTCGATCAACGTGGGGTCAGCTTGCCCGATCAGGGTAAAGGCTTGTACAAAGGCTTGAGAGAAATCTTGCATTTATATGCATTTTTTACGGAATAAATGCAGTTTAATGCCAAATGGTGCGTGATGTCATTGGTACAAACACCAGCGGGGAGAAAAAAGGCAGAGGACGAATGGTCCGAATCCGGGAATGTCCCCTGCCGAAACCAGCTGATCCGATGCTAGTCAGATCAGCCAGTGCTTGGTCAATTCAGGGTTACTGCAACAGGCTCAGGACGTTGTTGGGCAACTGGTTGGCCTGGGCGAGCATGGCGGTGCCAGCCTGCTGCAAGATCTGTGAGCGGGTCAGTGCTGCCGTTTCCTTGGCAAAGTCTGCATCCATGATCCGTCCACGTGCGGCTTGCAAGTTGGTGCTGGACAAGTCAGCAAACGAGGCCACCTGCTCCAGTCGGCTTTGGCCCGCACCCACCACAGCACGAATGCCGGTGATGGCGTCAATCGAGGCGTCCAGCGTGGTGATCGCAGTGGTGGCGTTCGCTACCGTGTCCACACCATTGAGGTTGGCCTGAATGCTTGCAGCGCCGTTGGTCATGATGGTGCTCAGGTCATTGCCTGCAGCCAGACCATCGTCAGTCAAATTCAGTGCCAGGGTGTCGGAAACCGCGTTGCCGGTGCCCACCTGGAAGCTCAGTGTTTTGTTGGCGGCATCAAACATGTTGTTGCCGTTGAAAGTGCTGCCGGTCACAATGCGATCCACTTCGTTGGCCAGCTCCGCGTATTCGCGGTTCAGGTTTACACGGTCGGTGTCGTTCAGGGTGCCGTTTTTGGCCTGCACTGCGAGTTCACGCATACGCTGCAGGTTGTCGCTGATCTTGCCCATGGCGCCGTCGGCTACTTGCAACAGTGAAATGCCGTCGTTGGCGTTGCGGGCGGCCACATCGTAGCCCTTGATCTGGGCTTGCATGCGCTCGGCAATGGCCAGGCCTGCTGCGTCGTCTTTGGCGCTGTTTACACGAAGGCCTGAGGACAGGCGGGCAATCGCGTTGTTCAAACCCATGCCTGAACCAGACAGGTTCTTTTGGGCGGTCAGTGAGGCTACGTTGGTGTTGATTCCTAGCATGATATTTCTCCAAGCAATTTATTGAGTTAGGAGCTAGTCGCCTTCAGTGTCGTGCACTGTCGTGCGCTGCTCATGATTCATTAACGCTTGGAAAAAATGATTCTTTAGGGCTGAAGTGAAATTTTTTTCACCCCTACCCTTTCAGGCGAAGACTCCATGTTTTCAAGGCCAATAACTGGGCAGCCAGGTTTGACTTGATTTTCTCGTCGGTCACATTACCGTCTGCATCGAATCCGCCTGAAAATGCGCTGGCAAACACCTCGGGTTTATTCAAGGGATGCAAATCGAGATACACGCACACCTGCCGCAAGTGGTACTGGGCACGCGCCGTACCCATGCCGCCGCCTGCGCCACAAATGGCCACTGGCTTGCCTGCCAGCAAAGCGTTGTCCGGGTAGCGCGAAGCCCAGTCAATCGCATTTTTCAGGGCCGGTGCAATTGAATAGTTATACTCAGGGCAGGCCAGTAACAAGGCATCGGCTTGTTTCACCTGGTCAAAAAAGGTTTGAACAGCAGCCGGTCTTTCCGCAAGGTCAGCATTGAAAAAAGGCAGGTCGATCAAATTGGCGAAGTGCATTTCCATGCCATCGGGCAACTGCCCCGCTGCCGCGCGCAACAAACCCGTGTTGCAAGACTTTGCACGAAGGCTTCCTGAAATACCCAGTACGCGAATGATGTTACTCATGGTTGTGCTCCTTTTGATTGGACGCGATCAGTCTTTTTTGGGCGGAATGGCGTAGGTACCTACTGCATGCGCCACAGGTTCGGGCAAGCCCTCAGAGTACACAGACACTTCGCCAATTGCCAAAGTTTTGCCAACCTTGATCAACTTGCACACGCCGATGATGTCGCGGTCTGCCGAGGGTTTTCTCAAAAAGTTGATATTCATATTGGTGGTCACCGCCAAAGGCACAATGCCGATTCTCCCCAGAATACCTACGTACAGCGCGCAATCAGCCACCAAAAACATCACAGGCCCCGACACCGTGCCACCGGGGCGCAATTCCGCCTCCGTGATCTTGTGGCGAATCGTGGCAGAGTCTCCGTCTACATGTTCAACCGTGATTTTGCTTTGCGGAAATTGCGTGTTGATGAACTTGTTCATCATTTCTTTGGTGATCAAACTTTGTCTCCGTGTTGTTGATTATTCAGTAAAGTGCAAGTCCTATCAGTGCACACGCACCCAGTACTTGCATCACCGAGCGTTTGAAATAAAACAGTGCAAGCAAGGCGGCCATGGTGAGCGAAAAAGCGCGCCAGTCAAACTGGCCATTCAAACCTTCCGGCCACCACACGTGATAGCCAAAAAACACAGCCAGGTTAACAATTACACCCACTACCGCAGCAGTAATGGCCACCAGTGGCGCCGTGAATTTCAAATCATCGTGCGTGCTTTCAACCAGTGGGCCACCCGCCAGAATAAACAAAAACGAAGGTAGAAAAGTGAACCAGGTCACCAAGGCCGCAGCCAGTGCACCGGCGATGAATGCGTTGTCGGGACCGAAAGCGGCCTGCACATAAGCACCCCCGAAGCCCACAAAAGCAACCACCATAATCAGTGGGCCCGGCGTGGTTTCACCCAAGGCCAAGCCATCGATCATTTGCGTGGGGGTAAGCCACCCATAATGGCCTACCGCGCCTTGGTACACATAAGGCAGCACTGCATACGCACCGCCAAAGGTCAGCAATGCTGCCTTGGTGAAAAACCAGCCCATTTGCGTGAAGGTGTTTTGCCAACCCAGGCTTGCGGTAAGCAAACCCATGGGCACCAGCCACAGCAATGCACCCACTGCCACCACTTTGGCCAAATGAATTTTGCTGAAACGGGCATGTTCGGGTGTTGGGGTGTTGTCGTCAATTAATGCGGCACCGTACGATTTTTTAGCACTTGCATGGGTGCCGCTGCCATTGAACTTGGCAGGGAAAAACTTTCCACCCAGAAAGCCGATGATGGCCGCCGTGGCCACGATAATGGGGAACGGCACGTTCATTGCAAAAATGGCCACAAAAGAAGCCGCTGCAATTGCCCACATCCAGTTATTCTTCAAGGCACGCGAACCAATTCGATGGGCCGCATGCAACACAATTGCGGTAACCGCTGGCTTGATGCCATAGAAAATGCCAGCGACAAGCGGCACATCGCCATACGCGATATACACCCACGACAACACAATCAAAATAAACAGGGATGGCAATACAAACAAAGCGCCCGCCAGCACCCCGCCCCAGGTGCGGTGCATAAGCCACCCAAGGTAGGTGGCCAACTGTTGAGCCTCGGGGCCAGGCAATAACATGCAGTAATTCAGGGCATGTAAAAAGCGCTTCTCGGAAATCCAGCGGCGGCGTTCAACCAACTCCTCATGCATGATGGCGATTTGCCCGGCAGGTCCGCCAAAACTGATAAAACCCAGCTTCAGCCAAAACCAGAAAGCCTGCATCAAGCTAACAGGTGCGGGGGGTTGATCAAGATCAGTCATTTGAGCAGCAGGTGTGGACATTGATCAGCAAGGTCATTGATTGGACGGCTAATCTTATCTCATAAAAAACCCCCAGGACCGTCACGAGTCACTGGGGGCCACACTACTCACACTACCTTAATCAATCACATTTCAAACCTGTATATCCGCTTTCACCTGCCGATAAGCCTTCACATCAAACTTGGACATTTGCGCGGCATACTGCGTAGCAAAACCGGGGAACATGGTGGCGTTAAAACCATCTTCAGTTAAGTACCAGCTTTTACAACCCGAATTCCAGTTGGTTTTGGCCAGTCGCTTTTGAATGTCGGCATTGTGTTTGGCCTGCACATCGGGCTTTACGTCGAGCATTTTCAAGTTCGTATCCAAAATGGTGCGAATGCCTTTCACCGCATAGGCAATTTGTTGCTCCATGTACACCAAGGCCGAGTTGTGGCCAGGGCCGCTGTTGGGCCCAAACATGATGTACAGGTTGGGGTAGCCGCTCACATTGATGCTTTTGTATGCCTGCGCACCGCGCTTCCATTCGTCTGCCAGATCACGCCCGCCCACACCCTTCACAGGATACGGCGTACCACTTTTCGGCACATCAAACCCGGTGGCAAACACAATGCAGTCCACTCGATGTTCAATGCCTTCAGAGGTACGTATGCCCTTCTCCACGATATTGGCAATTGGCCAGGTAATCAGTTCACAGTTTTCTTTTTGCAGCGCCGGGTAATAATCATTGCTCACCAAAATACGCTTGCAGCCCAGTTTGTAATCAGGCTTCAATTGCCTGCGCATCCACGGGTCGGGTACTTTGGATTTCAAAAACGCCTGTCCCAAACGCTCGCCAAGCCGTGTCACCGGTGAACTCCAGATCACCGCCAAGGCCATGCTTTCGTGTGTCCAATACAAAGCCTCACGTATGGCTTTTTGTGTAAACGGCAACTTGGCAAAAACCTTCTTGCTCAACTCCGATGTTGAGAAATCCGGGCGTGGCATTACCCAGGCTGGCGTGCGCTGAAACACCTTGAGCTTGTCGACTTTTTTCACCAGCTCCGGAATGATTTGAATGGCACTGGCACCCGTGCCGATCACAGCCACCCGCTTGCCGGTGAAGTCGTAGTCGTGGTCCCACTGTGCACTGTGAATTTTCTTGCCTTTGAAATTTTCAATGCCACGAATTTTCGGAAAGCTGGCATTGGCCAAAGGCCCACTGGCCATGATCACGGTTTTGCCTTTCCACACGCGCCCGTTGTCGGTGTGAATCATCCACACGCCCTGCGTATCATCCAGCTCTACACGCGTTACGTTCTGCTGATACTGAATCAGCTTTTCCAGGCCAAAGTCATTCACCAGGCTGTGCACATACCCCAGAATTTCCTTGCTGCCGGAATAACTGCGTGACCAATTGGGGTTGGGCGCAAACGAAAAGCTGTACAGATTCGACGGAATATCACAGGCAGCACCCGGATACTGGTTGTCGCGCCAGGTGCCGCCAGCTTCTGCTGCACGCTCCAGAACGGCCACATTGTGCACACCCGCTTCACGCAGTTTGATGGCTGTGCCCAAACCGGCAAAACCAGCACCGATAATCAGTGTGTCGTACACATGCTGGCCGCCATTGCTGGCTGTTTTTCGGCGAGTGCCCGCACCGGCTCGTGCCGTGGTTCTTGCACCCGGCTCGGCTTTCAACGCTTGCGCACGCGGCTTGTTGGGTTTCAATTGTTCAGTTGTCATAGCGAATTCCAGTTCAGTTACGCGGTGGTGTGCCAGGTCAGTTTGTTCACCCAGCTTGGCACTTGTGGCAACCAGCTTTTCGGGATGTAGTTCGACGCTTTCACAGCGGCATCCACAGGCACGTGGTACAAACGGTTTTTGCGGTTAATCACCCAGTTGCCATGCATGCGCATCACTTGGTACCAAGGGTTGCGTCGGCCTTCCGGTGTTTCACCACCGTATTTCTCGAACTTGGCCATGGCTTCATACAGCCGTTCTTCCTTCAAACCCATGGTCACAATGTTGTCGCGCATGCGGTTCAGCAAGGGGAAATAAACCGCCACGCCCAACAACAATTTGGGGTTGATGGCCGTGGCAATTGTTTCCAAAGCCAGGCGGTACATCGGGCCGTGCCCCATCATTTCAAGCACATGGAAATCCACACCAAGGTGGCGTGACTCGTCAGCATTGATTTTCTTGAACACTTCATGACACACGGGGTCTTTGACTTCATCCAGCAAAAACTTGCACAAAGCGCCATCCAGCGTCACTTCCAGCATGGGAATTACGCTTCCCAGTACGCTCAGTGGCATGTCGTCGCTGTATTTGTCCAGCCAGTCAATTGTCAAACGCAAGTTGATGTTGGGCTCAGGAATTTCCCCTTCTTCCAGCATGCCCCAACGCTGCATCAAAGCCAGTTCGGCATTGGCGTGGCGTTGTTCTTCTGCATGGAACCAGGTGTAAATTTCCTTCAAGGTGTCATTCGGTGCTTTCTTGGCCATGGCCGCAAAACCACGCGCACCAATGTGCTCAATCCAGGTCAGGTCGGCCATGAAGGCCTTCAGCTTGGGCCACTGTTCATCCGAAATCATTTCGCGACCAGGTGCATCCCAATCAATGTCAGCCAGGGCCCATTGATTTTCCTTGATACGGCGCAGTGTTTTTTCAAGATCAAGTTGAGGCATTTTGTGTACTCCTTAAAAAGCTTTGGCGGCCACACGGGCCAATAAACCAGCACCGCGCGTGTAACTGCGGGGCATCAAGCGCTTCATGCGCCAAATCATGCGGGCATCGAGTTGGGGCAACACATACAACTGCCCTTTGTCCAATGCATTCAGTGTTTCTTTCACAACCCCGTCGGCAGACACACCGGTCCACTCCATCAGCTTGTTGGCGAGCTTGCTGGAAGCGGCATCAATGCGGCCGTCGTTCGTAATATTGGTTTTTACAAAGGTGGGGCACAGTGCGGTCACATTCACGCCCGTGCCGGCCATCTCCGCAGCCAGCGTTTCGCTCAGTGCGAGCGCGCCCGCTTTGGTCACGTTGTAGGCACTCATCAACGGTGCAGCAGCAAAACTTGCCGTGGAAGCCACATTGATGATGCCGCACTTGGTAGCCGCACCCTTTTTGCGCAAACGCGGGGCAAACACATGGCAACCATGAATGACACCCCACAGGTTCACACCAATGGTCCACTTCCAGTCGTCGATTGTGGTTTCACCAATCGGCTTGCCACCGGCGCCAACACCTGCGTTGTTCACCACCAGATCAATGGCGGTGTTCTCATCGCTGCCGCCGAACACCCTTTCGGCTTCTTCAGCCAACGCCTCCACATCCTTTAATTTGCTGACATCGCATTTCACGGCCCAGGCCTGTGACACAAACACCAGGTCGGGGTTTTTCAGCTTGCCTGCCACCAGGTCCATAATCAGGTCCACAGTTTCCTGTGCACGTTCCAGGCTAATGTCGGCACACACTACACGCCCGCCCCGCCGCACAATTTCAAGTGCAAACGCGCGGCCTATGCCGCTGCCTGCACCGGTGACCACCGCATTGGCGCCCTTGGTTATTTTCTTTCCGAACATGTGTAAATCCTGTTGCGCTTGACATAGCGACCGTGACATTGAACAATGTCATATTAAAACGAACGTTTGTTCGGATTCAATTCGGATATTTCCCATGACCAGAAAACCCAAACAGACTCGCTCCCAGAACACGGTAGAAACCATTGTTCAAGGTTCCTTCATTGCCTTGGCCAAACATGGCGCAGAAGGCGCAACCACGCGGCAAATCGCAGAATATGCCGGTGTGGGTGTGGGCTCGATTTATGAGTATTTCGAGAACAAGGAGGCAATTTTCAGCGCCATGGGAGAACGCTTTTCAAGAGAACTTGTTGGGGTTATTCAAGGCGCAACAAACAACGTTGTTCGGCTTTCGCTACGCGATGGGGTGTATGAATTGATTGCGCAGACCGCTGATTTCCTGAAAAAAGACGATGAGCTGTATTTGCGCTGTGCCCGGGAATCGGCCTTGATGGAGAAACATGTGCCTTTCGGCCCTATTTACAGAGCGTTGACCGATCTGTTTGTTCAACATGCGATCAAGCATCCCGAAATTCTGCGCTTGAAGAACTTGCAAACCATGACGTACATCTTCATCAACAGCGGCATTGCAACCATGATCCGCTACCTGAACCACCCCAACCCGGGGTTTTCTTTTGATGACTTGGCCAAAGGTTTGGCCGACATGGCCGGTCATTACGTAGAACGGGAACTGCAAAGCTGAGTGGCTCCAAATTGGCTATCGTTAACTATCGTTAAATTCGCTACCATGCACTGGGTTAGAGAAAAAGTGCAGGAGCCACCATGAACCTGTCGGCAAGCCTGTATGTGGTTGACGATGAAACCCTACAAAGAGAAGCACTCACAACCCTTCTGCAATTGGAAGGCTATGAAGTCTTGAGCTTCTCGAATGCCAACGACGCATTGCATGCACTGCGCGAACAGCCTTGCGAACTGCTGCTGACTGATTTGAAACTGCCCGGCTTAAGCGGCACCGAACTGATTCGCCAGGCCAAACAAATCATCCCCGACCTGAGCGCTATTTTAATGACCGGCCATGGCAGCATGGAAACTGCGGTTGAAGCAATCCAGATCGGTGTGCTGGACTACGTTCTCAAACCATTCAAATTCGCTGAAATTTTACCCATGATTCAGCGCGCACTGGAAAACCGGCGACTGCGACAACAAAATGCCGCTCTGCTCAACAAGGTCACCACCGCCAACCAACGTTTAACCGAACTGAATGCAGACCTTGACAGCTTTGCAGCGCGCGTTGCTCACGACTTGAATTCGGTGATGCACCTGATTCACGGTCATGCAACAAGTTTAAGCAATCGATCCAGTACCAGTTTCACGCAACAAGACTGGCTGCACATTCAGCGGATCAGGGAAAGCAGCGACAGGGGCAGCAAACTGGTTTCAGATTTACTGGCTTTTGCGCGCCTCGGCGATTCTGAACTGCACTTTAAAAGCGTGAATCTGGCCGATGTGGTGTCGCGTGCAAGAATATTGTCCGAGCTGGAAAGTGACGGCCCCCGCCCCAACTGGCGAGTCAAACCCTTGCCTGTTGTGCAAGGCGATGAGGCGCTGCTTGAACAGGTATTTCTCAACCTGTTTTCAAATGCATTGAAATTCAGCAGCAAGAAAACACACCCTGAAATTCAGGTGGATGTACTTGAATCCGATGAGTTACTGACGCTCTCGGTCAAAGACAACGGCGTTGGATTCGACCCCGAACTTGCAGGCAATCTGTTCAAGCCGTTTCAACGCTTGCACAGCCTTCATGATTACCACGGGCACGGCATGGGCCTTGCCAATGTTAAAAAAATAATTGAACGCCACCATGGCTCCATTCAGGCCTACAGCAATCCGGGGGCGGGTGCAGAATTCCGAATTTGTTTGCCACGACAGGGAATTGGCTCTGCACCACATCCAGCCGATCACAAAGTCGATGTGCTGAATCATGTTGCGGGCTCCACGGATGAACTCATGGAACAGCAACATGCGCTGGATGCACTGAAATTCAGCATGGCGCTTCAACGTCTGGGCGGGCAAGTTGGCAAACTGGGTGGCTGGGCAATCGACCTCATCAACAATGATGCGGTGTATTGGTCTGAAGAAACCTTTCAGCTGCTTGAGCATGATTCAGATCAGATTCCCAATCTTGAACAAGGCATGAACCTGTACGTGGGTCGCTACAAACAAGTAATTGCACAGGCCATCGGCAATGCAAAAACCAAAGGCGAAGCGTTCGATATTCTGGTTCAAATGAACACTTTCAAGAATCGACGAATCTGGGCAAGGATTGCGGGCGAGGTCATGAAAGATGCGGACAACAAACCTGCCCGAATTCACGGTTGCATTCAAGACATCACGGATCAGCGCAAGAAAGACGTGATGATGGAAAGAATCAATGGCGCCCTGCTGGCACAGAACCACATTAATCAAAGACTCTCTGCATTTGACAGCGCACAGGCCATGTACGAGGAAATTTGCGAAGCCGCCCCCAAACTGGCCAAGATTCCACTGGTGTGGGTGGTGCAGTTCAAACGAGACACACTTGAATTCACCGTGGCCGCCAAAGGTGGGCGCGACACAGAATTTGTTTCCACGGTCATGTCCAAACTCACACTGAGAGCTGATTCGCCCCTGCTTCAGAAACTGCGAACCGGCCAGGTATTTGTCGTGGACGATCTGCGCAATGAGCCCATCGCCAAAAAATGGCTGGATGAAGCACTGGACCGAGGTTTCGAGTCCATGGCGATCATCCCGCTGCACCTGAACGGTCGACTGCATTCCGGACTTGTCTACATGAGTGATGAACCCCATTTTTTCAGTGGCGAAATGCTTCATGTACTCGACACTGTGTCGCGCAATCGCTCCATGGCACTGGACAATCTGGTCAATGGCATTGAGCGAGCCAAAACCATGGAAAGCCTTCGTCTCTTGCAAACCTGTCTTGAACGCCTCAATGACATGGTATTGGTGACTGACGCAGAATCAATTGATTCAGACGGAGTGAAAATTCAGTACGTGAACCAGGCATTTCTGGAGCGCACAGGCTACACCCGCGAAGAAATTTACGGGCAATCGCCTGCGGTACTGGGGGGAGCCGAAACCCAGCCAGAGGCCAAAACCAGAATTCGCGAGGCCTTGGCCCGCAAAGAGACTGCGCGGGAAGAACTGATTACCTACACAAAAGACGGTGAAAAAATGTGGGTGGACGTCGAGATCGTTCCGATGATTGACTCACTGGGAAAATGCACACACTGGATCGGCATTCAACGCGACATCACCGAACAAAAACTTCGTCAGGATGCCTTGCAAGAAAGTTTGTCGATGTTTCGCTCGCTCACCCGTGTCACCACCGATTGCGTGTGGGACTGGGATCTTGAGACCGACGAGCTTTGGTGGAACGAAGGCATGCAAAACCTGTTTGCGCATCCAAGAGAGTCGCTTGAAAAAGACTCGCGCTCCTGGACA
The DNA here is from genome assembly GCF_043511195.1 of Limnobacter sp. Taxonomy (NCBI): domain Bacteria; kingdom Pseudomonadati; phylum Pseudomonadota; class Betaproteobacteria; order Burkholderiales; family Burkholderiaceae; genus Limnobacter; species Limnobacter sp. Next base: position 2,950,317 of record NZ_CP121330.1, read on the forward strand.
AGACTCATTCACCCAGAGGATCTTGAACGCGTTTTGAACTGTGTTCGCCAAGTGATCGACGGGCAAAGTGACATTTGGCAAGATGAATACCGCTTCCGGCATGCAGATGGGCGCTGGCTGGATGTAATCCATCGCGGTCATGTCATTCGCGACACCGCCTCGGGCAAAGGCATTCGCATGGTGGGCGGCATCACCGACATGAGTCGCATCGTGCAATCCAAACGGGAAAGTCAGGCGCAACTGGCTCGCATGCAACTGCTCAACCAGATCACGAAGGCAATCAGACATCGTCAAAGCCTGGATTCAATTTACAACGTGGTGGTCAATCATGTGGAGGAACGTCTGCCCTCTGACTTCAGCCTGATGGCCACCTACAACAGCGCAAGCAACACCCTGGTTGTGCGATCGGTCGGCGAGCGCAGTCAGGCTTTGGCCGACAAGTTGGGGCTTTTTGTTGGTGCACAAGTCAAAGGGCATGGAATTCATCTGGAAGCGGCACTTCAAGGCAAACGGGTTCACAACGACAATATGGGTGAGTCTCGGGGACCGATTGGCGCAGCCATGAATACCTTGGGCAATCTGCACAGCCTGATTATCAACCCATTGATGAAAGGCAACGAGGTGCTTGGCATTCTCGTGATCTCGCGGATCGAGATCGCTTCATTTTCCGGCGAGGAAATCGAGTTCGTCGATCAATTGAGCGAACACGTGGCAGTGGCTTTGTCACAAGTCGAGTTGCTCAATGAACTGAAAGAAGCCTACCGGGAACTGCAGTCCACACAGAACATGGTGCTACAACAAGAACGCTTGCACGCGCTGGCGGGGATGGCCAGCGGCATTGCACACGACATCAACAACGCCATTTCCCCAGCCACGCTCTACCTTGAATCGTTGCTGGAGAATGAAAAACTGATCAGCGAGAAGGGTTTCAAACAGCTGCGCATTGTTCAAACTGCAATTGACGATGTCAGCAACACCGTTGACCGCATGGGGCGTTTTGCCCGGTCAAAAAACGAGCAGGAACCCACCAGCAGCAGCGATGCCAATGACATGTGCCTGGAGGCCATTGAGTTGACCCGGCCGCGGTGGGGAGACATGGCACTTCGAAATGGCATTACCATCAACATTGTCCATGAATTGACCAATTCCCTGCCAAGGTTGGCTGTGTCTGAAACCGAGTTGCGCGAGATCCTGACCAACCTGATTTTGAATGCCGTGGATGCCTTACCTCAAGGGGGTCAAATTCAACTCAAAACGGCATTTGAAGAAAACGATGGCAAGCCGCAAATTGTAGTTGTGGTTCAGGACAACGGCATTGGCATGACTCAAGAACAACAGACACGTTGCTTTGAGCCGTTTTTCACCACCAAAGGTGAGCGAGGCACGGGGCTCGGATTGTCAATGGTGTATGGCATCGTGCAAAGAGCCGACGGATTCATGGATATTCGCAGTGAGCTCAACAAAGGCACCGCAATTCATTTGTACTTCCCTGTGCTGGCCAAGGACCACAATGACACCGTTCAAGCGAGTCATTCGGAATCCGATTCAAACACCGCTCGCCCCTTGAGCCTGCTGCTTGTCGATGACGATCCCAACGTACTGGCCGCCATGACGGCAATTCTGGAAATGTCAGGGCACCTGGTTCAATCGGCCAACAGTGGCTCGTTGGCTACGCAACTGTTCAATCAGGCTGCCCGAAAAGGCGAGGATTTCGACGCACTGATTACCGACCTGGGCATGCCGGAAATGGATGGCAAAGAACTGGCCGAAATGATCAAATCACTAAGTCCGACAACGCCTGTATTGATGCTGACAGGCTGGGGCAAACAAATGTCGCTGAACAACGAGGAAGTGCCCCAAGTGGACATGATCATGGCCAAACCACCCAAACCCGCCGAACTGGAGTCTGCATTGCGCAAGCTTTGCCGAAAGTAAGTACCTGGTGTAAGCCAGGTGACAACATTTACCCCCTATACTGCTGGCACAACAACACGACACCGGAGACCACGCATGCGCCTTATGTTGCGCCACTTCAAACACGCCACCTTACTGATCTGTGCTGCAATTCTTGCAGCCTGCAGTCCGCCTGCACCAGACTCCATGGAGAAAATGGCCAACGGCAATATTGTGGAAGTTCGCGGTCTTGATACAGATCAACTGACGTTTGTCACGCGCAATCGGATCGTGACCCTGTTTGCAACTGACGCATACAACATCATGCGCGAAATGAAGCGGTATTACCCGCAAGAGTTCAACAGCCACCCTGTGTTGGCGGTGCAAGCGGTCACCGAGCTGCAAAACCAGAAAGGCGAAGTGTTCAAGAACCAGCCATTGTTCACTGTGCACTGGCGCAGGCCAGACCTGAACCAAATGGACCTGGATTCCAAGTTCAGCCTGGACACCGAGGAAATACTGCTCTACGCCGACCGTGTGGAGTCGCACAGCATTGTCGGTGATCAAGTATTGATTGAACACTGCTCGGTCACCGGCAACGGCGAAAAACGCAAGCGCTTCTGCGATCAGATCCTTGAAGGGTTGTTCAACAAATAAAAAAGATCCGGGGGAATTATTGAAGCAAGCGCGTTAGCGCCATGGTCACTTTCCCCCCTTTCATGATGCTGGTGTTCAAGGGCTCTTCACGCTCCAGCTTCACCAACCCGACACCGGGCGCATACCATTCACTGTGGTTAATCAGAATTTCCTGATAGCCCGCGCTGGCGTCTGCATAGAACACCATTTTGCCCGTGCCATCCAGGCGAATACATTTCTCAAAAACACCCGCAGGTGTTTCCACGGTCTCATCGAGTGAAGCAACCTCATAGACCAGATCAAAAGGCTTGATACTGGCATTGGCCTCAATAAATGGCGGCATCCAGTGCATCACATACGGGCTGGTGTCCTGCGTCCAGGTGTAACCCACTCGAAGGTTTCGACCCTTGGGCAAGATCAAACGAGCGGTTTTGTCGGCTTGCGGCTTGGTCTGCACAATGACACGTTTGCCAACACGGTAAAAACCATCGGCCCGCTCCTGAATGAAATAATCCGTGCCGTCGGATGTTCTTCGCACCATGCCCTTGATTTCATCGTCTTCGGTTTTGAAGCTGGATTGCCCCACCGTGCGAATCGTCAGGCCTTTTTTGTTCTTGCCGTCGGGCATCACGTAATCAAGTTGGTAATGCCACTGCATGCCTTCGTCCAGCGGAAAGTATTCGCCCCCGCCCACCTTGGAACAAGATGCCAGACCAAGCGTCAAAAAGACCACACTCAAAACTTTCAACATGGCTTACTTCTCCGGCAACTGGGGATCGGGCAAATCCGTGAATTCCAGATCAATTTTCTTGTCTGCAATCCGGTTGTTGTCTCTGGCTGAAGTCGGGTCAAACAACTCGCCCCCCACTTCCCCGATTTGCAGATTTCCGTTGCGCATTTGGCGTTGTGCTGCGTCCAGTTTCACATGCAGTTCTTTGTCGTAGGGCAACTCATACGCACGCGGCGTTTCAGAAGGTCTGTCATTGGCCAGGTCGCTGGCCCACACGAACAAGCGCCCTTTGATGCCTTCGGTTTTGTCGGGTTCTTCAACCACCACCGCATAAAACAAAAATCGCTTGGGCAATTCCGCCTGGCTTGGCCAACCCTGCGCGTTTTGCCAATTGATGTAACTGACCCAATAAAAACCCACCGACACCACAATCAGAACCAGCTTGAGCGACCAGTGTATTCGGCCATACACAAGGGCCAACAGCAAAAGTGCCGCCAGAAAAATATAGGCAATGCCCAAACCCACTAACACTTCATTCATTTTCCGTCTGCCTTCACCAAAGATTTTTCAAGTTGGTTGATATTGCCCACAGTGCCACTGGTGTCAATCGTAAAACGCACCGCAGTGGCCTCATCGCCTTGTTGCTGCAGGTTCACGGTGGAGTAATGCAATACCTTCAATTTCGGGTTCACCTCTGCCACATACACATTCACAGGCACAGGCTGGTTGTTCTCCGATTTGTAATAATGCAAATTGACAATGTATTCACCGGGTGGTCGTCCACGAATGGTCAACACCTCCTGGTTCAATGGATTCACAAAGGTTTTGCCTTCAATTTCCTGAGTGTCATTGGCCAGGCCACGGTCATCACGGTCCAGGTGCAACAGGCCGTCTTGTGGCCGCATAAACCACACCTGCGCACCGGCGGGTCCGGCCGCCCACACATCAATGTCATTGGGGTCGTTGTCCGGCCAACTCACCGTCACCAAAAACTCGGCTTTGGGATCAATAATTCCGCTTTTGGCAGGTGGGTTCAGCAGCAACAAAGCCATCAAGAACAGAAAGGTGAAAATCAACAAGGCGTTGAAGATCAAATCTGTGAACGGGTCCAGCTCGAAGTCTGGTTTGTGATTGAAAAGCGGCATGCTGCTCAGCTCGCTTTCACGTTTCGGTGTGCATAATCCACAGTGGCAGCAATCAGCTTGTCGGCATGGCGATCCAGCATCAAAAACTGCAAGCCCAACAAAATGCTGCCGATCAAGCCAACCAAGGTGGTGTTCATCGCCACGCCCATGCCCTGCGTCATTTGTTGCATCAGGGACTTGATGTCGGATATGTCCAGTTGCTCCAAACCTTCCAGGCTACTGAGCATCATGATGAAACCGACCACCGTGCCCAGCAGTCCCAATTTGATCATCAACCCGGTCACAAACCAGCCCACCTGGTGAGTGCCCCGTGCACGTTCGGCCATCACCTCGGCCATCAACTGACCTTCACTGGGATGCGCCAGCGGATGGGTCAAATAGTCATGGCAAATGGATTGGCCCAATTTGAAATTGCTTGCGCCGAGACGGATCTGCTCGAAGTACTGCCACTGCCGACTCAAGTAAACGCTGCGCCAACCGGCCAGGCCGCTACCCACCACGAAGGCCAACACAATAACCACGCAAATGCGGGTGTTGTCAGTCAGAATGATCCATTGGAACAAGCCCTTGTGCCAGGTCATGTAAAAACCAAACGCAGTCAGGCTGATCAGCAGCACCCACAGCAAAAACAGGGTGTGTGTTTTGTTGGTGTTCAATGCGAATAGTCCCTTGGTTGTTGTTCGTCTGTCCCAGTTTGCAACAGTTCAAGAGACTACAAGCAAGCCGTATTCCAGCCAGTCGGATCAGAAAGCAAACGGCTCCGTCTGACGGAAGATTCGCTGAATATTCAGTTGATGGGTTTCAAGTGCCTTGGCATTGACGTTGGGGTCGGTTTGCACATACACCGAGTTCTTGAATTCACCAATTTGTGCACTGATTTGTTGAATCAACTCGACCTCGCTGACCCCTTCCTCCAAACCGTACAAGACCAGTTGCTGAACCCGCACAAAGTAGTTCAGATTGCGCTCGATCCAGTCGGGCCCCAAAGCGCCAAATGAGGTCAAAATAGTCTCATCGGATCGCATACGGGCTTTAAGCCGTCCCAGAAAATTGATACGTTCCACCACGTTGCCGTCGTATAAATCGGGAATGTCCCGATTTTGCACAGCAGACCCCACCCACCAAAGTTTGAGTTCCTGATTACGCAACACCAACGCCTCTTCGGTTTCAAGATCCTTGTACAAACGGAATGTCCAAGAGACCCAATCGTTGTGCAACACACCCAAGTGGCCGGTTTTTGTTCTTAAAATACGACCCGGCACCAAAGATTCTGTACCCTTCACAGAGCCACTGCCCATGCGCTCAGAAAAATTCTCGATGCATGCCGGGCAACGGGCTTGCATCAAGTCTGCCGTGCGCTTGCCCGCCACCAAGCGGCTTGCAAACGACTCACCTTCGCTCAATGTGGCAGCGAAAGCGGCGCGAAATCCAACATTGCCCAGCACATGCTCGGGCTTCGGTTGGGTATTCAGAATCCAGATCGGTTTGGTTCCAAATTTGGAACGAATGGCTGCCGCGGCACTTTCACCGACCGCTGCAGTGGCTCCCGAATCAATCACCATCAAGGCTTTTGGAGAATCCACCACCACAATTGACAAGGCAAAATCTTGTCCTTCTGCAGGCAGGCTTTGGCCTGCGCAAGTCCACTCGTACACAGTGGCGCGGTGCTGCTGCCAACAGTTTGCAGGCTGGGCATGCAACAGCGGCGTTGCAAACAGCAAAGAAACAACAAGGATAAAATTTCGAACGTTCAAATGCATGTGAAAGCAAAGCCTGAATCAACACAACCCCGAAAGGATATCCGATTCAGGCGTCGCCTCAAAATATTAGAACCGCAGACTCAGGCCCACCCACGCATTTCGGGGGGTTCCGGGCGCCAAAAAGCTTTCATACGTAATATCGCCCTCGTCTTCAACCAAAGCACCATTGCGGTCAAATACATTGCCACCCAGCACTGCGCCGTTGAAATACTCACGATCGAATACATTGTTCAGCCGGGCAATCAAAGTGAGATTTTTGCTCACCTCGTGATTCAAACCCAAATTGAACACGGCAAAACCCGGAGTTCGACCATTGTCCCGAAATTCAACAGGCCCCTCGCCAGGAATATTCACCACACCTGCCTGGTGCTGATTGTTCTCGTTACCGCGGGCGAATTGCTCACTTTGTGCCTGCATGTCCACAAACAGCGTAGTTGTATCGCTGGCCTTGTACCCCAATGACAACTTCACATTGTGCTCAGCCAAGCCCGGAATTTTGTGACCAGGCCGTACCTGAATAAATCCACCTTCAACCGCCGGGTCACCATTCAAATCCACCGCACTGCTATTGCCCTCGCTGGCCAGTCGCGCTGCGCTCTGGAATGTGGCATCCAGGTACTGGTAACTGGCACCAAAATTCCAGACTGGGGTGTCAAGATCAAAATCCAGTTCAACGCCTTGCCGACGGGTTTTGCCGTAGTTCTGAAAAAAGCCGCCAGAACCTGCGCCATCGGTCACAAACAAAATATCGTTTTTGTTGTCGGCCTTGAACACATTGAAGGAAAAACCATACTGGGTGCTGCCTGTTGCCCAGCGCGTCCGATAACCGCCCTCCACGGTGGTGGTAATAACCTGCTCAAGAAACGGGTCTGCCGCCATGGCATTGGGCAACAAGCAAGGGAATTCAGGATCAGAACAGGCCAGCTCAACCGGCGTTGGCACGCGGTTGCTGGTGCCTGCACTGGCATACCAGGTGCTGTGTATGGCAGTTTGGTAGGCAATACCGACCGAGGGATTGAATCGCCTGTAAGTGTAGTCATTGTTCAGGCCCGGGCTGGCCTCGCCCTCTTCGTTGATCAACACAGGCTTTAAACGATCCGTGGTTTTAACCGAGGCATGGTTGTAGCGGCCACCGAGTAACAGGGTGGTTTTGTCATTCAGGGTCCACACGTCTTGCGCATACACGCCAAACTGCCGGTTATTGGCCTCCACATTGACCTGTTCAATCGGCGCGTACAATTCCCGCACTGTGCGATCTGCATTGAACACGCCCAAGGCATAGCTGCGCCGAAAATCCGATTTGCCAAATTCAAGCTGCGTTCCCACCAACACCTTGTGTGCGCCCATGGGTGCCAGTGCGTATTGCAGGCCCAAGCCAACCACGTCCTGATTCAATACACCGCGGTTGTTTGCACCGGGGCAATTGGCGCTGTCGGGATCCATGGCAGCGGGGTCGTTTTCATCAAAGGTAACCGTACCGGGTGCATAAGCGGTGGCAGCAGGTGCACTGCAAGTAACGTTGTAAGTGCCTGGGCCCAGATTGCCTTCCACTTCGGCACGGTCTGGCTCAAACTCCGCCACACCGAAGCGGTAATCTTCGTTCTCGTTGCCATCGCCATTGAAGGTGGTCGATTTTGAGCTGCGATAATACGCATTTGCAGTCAACTCCGCACCGCTTTGCAAATACCGGGTGAAGTCCACTGCAAACTGACCGCCAGTGTTTTGGGTATTGTCAAAGTAGGTGTAAGACTGCGCGCGGCTTTGCTCATAAAAACTGCGCGGCACCACACCATTGCCGTTCAAGTCTGATTCGTAAAGCGACAAGCTGAAATTGGTTTGTGTGTCGCCCGACAGCACCCCAATTTTGCCGAACAACTGCATCACTGAACTGGGCGACAACACACGCCAGCCATCTTCCCTGAATGAATTGAAGTTCACATAGAAGTCACGTTGTGTCGGTTCATCCACCCAGCCCTTCTGCGCACCAAAGCGGGTGCGTCCGAAATCACCCAGCTCTGCATCCAGTTGCGTACCCTGAAAATCCCGACCGCTTTTGGTTTGCATCACAATGGCCCCACCCAGTGAATTCAAACCGAATTGCGGCATGGTGCCCGGCAGCACGGCCACCTCTTTCAGGGCCGATTGCGGTATGGCATCAAAGCGCACCACATCGCCAAATGTTTCGTTTTGCCGTACACCGTCCACATACACCGACAAACCAGGCGGCGTGCCCAACAAGGGGGTCACAGAAAATCCGCGATACGTCACATCGGACTGATAAGGATTGCCCTGATTGTCTGTGACCTGCACACCATTGATACCGCGAAACAGGCTTCGGCTCAGCGACTCCCTGTCAGCGTTCTGTTGAAAGTCATCGGCCTTCTTGACACTGAACGGGGCCTGATCAACGGGTATGGAAGAACCCGGCAAAGGCGTGGTCGAGATCACCTCAACCTCTTGCAGTTGCTGGGCACTGACAGAACCGAACATGGAAAAACCGGAAAGTGCAACGACCCCGAGGCACCCAAAAGAATGTTGACGCGCAAACATGCATAGCCCTTTTAATTGGAATTGTTTTTTGAAGTCACGCGGTCAACCTGCTCTGCGCACCATGGAGAATGGCCAGGCAACCACGCGACTTGTTCCCTATATATTCTTGAAATTTTCCAGGTTTCAACAGGGAAGTTTTCCCGAAAAGGATTTCCCCCCTTCAACACCCGCAATTTCTGGTGCACATTGTTGCTATTCATTCAAGGTATTCAATCCATGCGTTTAAGCGAGTTGCTGGTTAGACGATTGCTCACCTGGCTCGGCCTGTGGGCCGTGTTCTGCGTATTGGTGGTGTTCGCCATGGGTCGGCTCGATGTAAAAACCGAATACGCTGCAGCCTCTGCACTGGTCGACGACTTGCACCGGGGTCTGTCTAGCGCCGAGCCTCTGGGCAATATCGCGCTGCAACGCCTGCGCCAACAACTGGCCGAACGCAAAGCAGAACAGGAACGCAGGGAAACACGGCGGGAACTCTATTTAATTAGCGCCATGTTGCTGCTCATGGCTGCGGGCAGCGGTGTGGTGGTTTGGTATTCCCTAAGACCCGCCTTGAACAAACCTTTGCAGCAATTGGTACAGGGCTTGCGCGACTATGAGGAAGCTGAACGCGACCCGAGCTTGCCGCCGCCGGGCTTGAAGATTTCAGACGAATTCAGGATTGAGGAATTCAAACGAATTCACGACAGCGTGTCCCAACTGATCAACACCCTGAACGCTGAGCAGAAAAAAAGCCGTGATCTGTTGAATCGCGTGGTTGACCTTCAAGAGCGCGAACGACAAGCGATTGCCCAGGACCTGCATGATTACTTTGGCCAATCGCTAACCTCGATCTCGGTGAATTCTGCTTTTCTGGTCAAAAGCACTCAGGCACACACACAGGAAGCAGCGAAAGCAGTGCACGATCAAGCACAGGAAATGATGGGCTGGCTGCGCAGCTCGCTTCGCGAATTGAAACCGCACTTGCTTCTGGAGGTTTCTTTGCGCGACGCGGCACTGGACCTGCTCGACAACTGGGCCAAACGCCACGGCTGGTATGTGGACTTCGCCTGGGCACCCAATACGCCCACACTGCCCAAAGAAGCACCGATTGCTGTGTACCGCACCTTGCAGGAAGCGCTCACCAACGCCGCCCGCCACGCCAGCACCAAGAAAGTGAAAGTGTTGGCGGGTTTCGATGATCAAACCCGGGAATTCATTTTGATTGTTGAGAATGACGGACTCGCCGCAAAGGGTCCGATCACGCCTTCATTGGGACTCACCGGCATTCGCGAAAGAATGGCCAGCCTGCAAGGCCGCGTGTTCTGGAACATCGAGGAGGACAGGTTTGTGTTGCGTTGCCATGTTCCGGTCGCAGAGAAAAATCATGCCGCTTGAGTCAAAGATTATTTTGGTAGACGACCATGCCGCCGTGCGCGCAGGCTACAAACGCTTCATCGATTCAGAGCACGATTTACAAGTGGTGGGCGAAGCCAACAACGCCGAACAAGCCTTTGCCTTGCTGAAAACCCAAGCGTGCGACGCCTTGGTACTGGACATCAGCATGCCCGGGCAAAGCGGACTTGAACTGATCAAGCGCGTGCGTTTGAAATGGCCACGGTTGGCTTTGGTGGTGCTGTCCATGCACGACAGCCCGGTGGTTGCCACCAAAGCGCTGGAACAAGGCGCACGGGCGTATGTGACCAAGTCCAGCGAACCTGATGAACTGATTCAAGGCATTCGCATGGCATTGGGCGAGCAAACCTTTGTGTCCAGCGATGTTCAAAGCCTGGGCATGATCGCCCCGCACTTTCCCCAACACAGCCAGGATAGCCCCCAGGATCTTGCAGGGGAAACAACCGATTCAACGGGAGCCACCCCCGGGGGCCTCACCCCCCGAGAAGTCGATGTGGTGCGACTGCTGGTGGAAGGAAAGACCATTGACCAGGTGGGGCTCAGCTTGGGAATCAGTGGCAAAACCGTGAGCAACAACCTGTCACAAATTCGTCAAAAGCTGGGTGTACAAACAGACTTTGAACTGGCTTTTTGGGCCTGGAGTCAAGGTTTCGGCAGAAAACCGCCCGGCTTCGGTGAGTAAACACACTCACGTTTTCCTCATTCGTATTTTCCCGTATTTTGCGGAAAAACTGGCCAGTTTGCCTTGCAACCTGCGACGTTCTCGGGGATATTCATTGCACAACCAAAATACGACAACACTTTCTCAGGAGGAATGACGCATGATGCTTCGCAAAGCGAAAATTGCAATTCTGGCCACGGCCATCACCGGTTTGGCGCTTGCAACAACCCCCGCCCGGGCCGAATTCATTAACATTCTGACTGGCGGCACTTCAGGCATTTACTATCCAATCGGGGTAGCCTTGTCCAAGGTTTATGCTGACAACATTCCAGGTGCACGCACGCAGGTTCAATCCACCAAAGCCTCAGTAGAAAACCTGAACCTGCTGCAGCAAGGCCGTGGTGAACTGGGAATTTCGCTGGGCGACTCAGTGAAGCTGGCCTGGGAAGGCAACGCTGAAGCTGGCTTCAAGGCACCGCTGAACAAATTGCGTGGCATCGCAGCCATTTACCCCAACTACGTTCAAATCGTGGCATCCAAATCTTCGGGCATTACCAGCCTGGCTCAACTCAAAGGCAAAGGATTGTCAGTGGGCGCGCCTAAATCAGGTACAGAACTGAACGCACGCGCAATTCTTGAAGCCGCTGGCATGAGCTACAAAGACCTGGGCAAAACCGAATACCTGCCCTATGCAGAATCAGTTGAATTGATGAAGAACCGTCAACTGGACGCAACCCTTCAATCCGCTGGTTTGGGCGTAGCCTCATTGAAAGACCTGTCCACTTCCATGGAAGTGAACATGGTGGCCGTGCCTGCTGACGTGGTGAAAAAGCTGGGTGCCCCCTATGTTGAGGGCACTATTCCTGCAAACACTTACGTTGGACAAACACAAGACGTACCCACCGCAGCTGTGGTGAACTTCCTGATTACACATTCGGAAGTGTCCAATGAAACGGCCTACCAAATGACCAAACTCTTGTGGGAAAACCTCGAGGCACTGCGCTCTGCCCACAAGGCAGCCAATGCAATCAAGTTTGAAAACGCGTTGCAAGGCATGCCCGTGCCATTGCACCCAGGCGCTGAAAAGTTTTATCGTGAAAAAGGCCTGATCAAGTGATCGTGGTGCCAATGCAGTAATTCAAGAAGTTGCCACACCCCGCCGGGGTGTGGCTTACAACCTCAGTTCTCTAGAGGCCCTTTCTGGGCTTTTTGTCTATGTCCAATATTCCCGATTCTACTGCCGCCGAAAACACATCTGGTTTTCATGACCCCACGTCCGCTGGTTTTACCCAGTCATTGGAAGGGCGACTGCTTTTCTGGATTGCAGTGGTGTTCTCCGCTTTTCAAATTGCCACTGCCGCACACCTGATCGATTTCCCAAGTCAGGTGCAGCGTGCATTTCACGTGGGTTTCTTGTTGCTACTCACCTTTCCGCTGATTGCCATTCAGAAACACACGGCAGTCAAGGCACTGGGGTGGGTGTTGGCACTCTCCGCAGTGGGTGTAGCGGCATATCAATGGTATGAATACACGGAACTGTTGCTGCGCGCCGGTGACCCCACAGAATTGGACATCTATCTGGGTGTCATCGCGATCGCGACTGTGTTTATCGCCACCTGGGTGCTGATGGGGCCAGCGCTACCGATCATTTGCGGCGCTTTTTTCGCCTATTGCCTGCTTGGCCAGTACCTGCCTGCGCCGTTTGATCACCGTGGATACGACTTTCACCAGGTGATTGAACACATGGCCTATGGCACCGAGGGCATTTACGGCATCCCGACTTATGTGTCGGCATCCTATATTTTCCTGTTCATTTTGTTCGGTGCTTTTCTTGAAAAAGCAGGCATGATCAAACTATTCACCGATTTCGCGTTGGGCCTGGTAGGCCACGCACAAGGTGGCGCAGCCAAGGTGGCTGTTGTGTCTTCGGCACTTATGGGGACGATTTCTGGCTCAGGTGTGGCCAACGTTGTGACCACGGGTCAGTTCACCATTCCCTTGATGAAACGATTTGGCTACCGCGCAGCATTCGCAGGTGGCGTTGAATCAACCGCGTCCATGGGTGGTCAATTGATGCCCCCCGTCATGGGCGCTGTGGCCTTCATCATGGCGGAAACGCTGGGTGTTGCATATTCCGAAATTGTGAAAGCTGCCATCATTCCGGCCATTTTGTACTTCTTTGGCGCGTTCTGGATGGTGCACCTGGAAGCGGGCAAGCATGGTTTGAAGGGACTTGAGAAAAAAGATCTGCCTAATCCCTGGAAAGCCGTGAAAGACCAGTGGTATCTGGTAATTCCGCTCATCGCCCTGGTGTGGCTACTGGTGGGCGGTTACACACCACTGTTTGCAGGTACAGTTGGCCTGGCCTTCACCGTGGTGCTTATTCTTGGCGCGTCAATTGCCATCGGCTTGCCCAATATGGCCATTCGCGTGCTGTTCTGGATTGGCTTGGGTGTGGTGTGTGCAGCATTCCTGCAATTCGGCATCTGGGTAATTGCCAGTGCCATTCTGGCATTGATTGCAATCAACACCTTCAAGAAGGGTGGTCGTGAAACACTGGCGGTCTGCCGCGACTCTTTGGCTGATGGCGCCAAGTCAGCCCTGCCTGTGGGTGTGGCCTGCGCAATGGTGGGTATCATCATTGGTACCATGACACTCACAGGTGCCGCCAATACCTTTGGTCAATTTGTGGTCAGCGTGGGTGAGAACAGTCTGTTCCTGTCGCTGGTGTTGACCATGATCACCTGCATTGTATTGGGCATGGGTATTCCCACGATTCCAAACTACATCATCACCTCCAGCATTGCCGGCCCAGCGCTTGAGCAACTGGGTGTGCCACTGATTGTCAGCCACATGTTCGTGTTCTACTTCGGCATTCTGGCTGACCTGACACCACCTGTGGCGCTGGCCTGCTTCGCAGCAGCCCCGATTGCCAAGGAGCGTGGACTGACCATTTCCATGGAAGCTGTCAAAATTGCAGCCGCAGGTTTTGTCATTCCGTTCATGGCGGTTTACACGCCTTCATTGATGTTGCAAGACGGTGGACAACTGGCCAGTGAAATCGGTTATGTACCCGCGGTCATCTACATCGTGTTTAAAACCGTACTCGCGATCAGCTTGTGGGGCGCGGCAGTCATTGGGTTCTTGGGTGCGAAATTGCCAGTCTGGATCCGAGTGCTGGGCATGGTAGCTGCTTTCACCCTGATTGCAGCTTTGCCTGCTACAGACGAAATCGGCTTTGCACTGGCAGTTGTGTTCGGCTACCTGGCCTGGCGCAACATGCGCGCCCTGAAAGGTAAGTTGCAAACTGCATGAGTGTGTGTGTATTCATCGCAGGGAAATCAGTGGCATGCCTGGTAGGTCTGCTGTTTTCCCTGAGCTGGACACACTCTGTCGAAAAAACCGAATGGGTAGAGCACTGGCAAACTCAAAATGAATTGCTGGTTCTGCAAGAAACATTTGTGAAAGGCAGCGGCGCCGGAATAGACCCGGCACCGAATGCTGTGCTTGACGATGGCTGGTATCGATGGAAACCGCAAACCGCTGTGGTTGTGCCGTCAATTTCTTTGGCCAATTCTGAATTGACTCCCGACAATTGGACGCTTTGTGCTCTTGATGCGGTGACGCGGCGGGCTGGTGAATGCATTGACTTTGCGAAGTTTGAAGATCGAGGCGTCGAGTCGTTTACCATCAAGGTGAGCAGATAGCCTACTGTCTGGCTTGCTCAGGCGCATACCCGTTGCCTGGGTTGCTCAGGTGCGTACCCGTTGCCTGGCTTGCTCAGGCGCATACCCTCTCTCGCCAGAAAACCTGAATACCCCCTTGTTATTGATTAACCGCCCTAAGCGCACCCGCTAAACAGCGGGCGGGCTGCGCTTTCGGCTTTGCCGAACGGACGGTGAATTCAACACCAAGGGCAGGTTTTCTTGATCGGCGCTGCGAGGGCATTGCGGCCTGAGCGCGCTGGCAACTGCACTGGCAACACGCGGGCGTTGTGGTGCGCAAGGTGAGGCTTGGGTACGGCACCGGCTGGCCGGCTTTGCAAGGCTTCCCGGCGGCTTCGCAGCGCGGGGCGACCTGCAAGGTCGATGCGAAGACGCTTAAGCGTTTCGCATGCCCCAAGCCAGAGGCATCAAGCCGGATCAGAAGCATTGCTTAGGCCAGCCGGTGCCGCACCAAACCTCGCCAAACGCCAAACGCCAAACGCCAAACGCCAAACGCCGAACGCCGAGCACCAGCCTCAGCCCCCGCCCCGCAAAGTATGCATCTGAAACTGCTTCGAAAAATGTGCCCTTGCATCCGCAGGCACACCTTCAGAAAACGCCAGTGTGACTTCCATGCGTTTCAAACGCACCAAGGCAATCACACGGTCGGGCAATTCCTTCCAGGCAATACGCGCGGTACCACCTTCCACGGTGTAATCCGCATGTGCATCTTCTTCCGAGGTCATCGGAAAAATTGCAGCAATCATCTGCAACCACCGGCGCAGTTCTCGCTCGGTGCAAGACATATCAAGTGCTTTGTCAGTGTTAAAAATTGCCATTACAGCTTAGCCTCCAGCAATGGGTGGCCAAATGGCCAACACATCGTCAGGACTCAATACTTTGGTGGCTCGATCACCCGGATCCACATACACACCGTTGACCAACACCAGGTGTGTCAGTTTTTCAGGCAAGTGAAATTGATCGATGATTTGCTGCACGGTGCTGCCAACATTGACTTGCAAACGAACCGCGTTGTCGCTGCGGTTCGCTGGCAAATAGTCGGTCAGTGTTGCAAAGAGTTTGAAGGTAATTTCCATGTACTTTGTGACTGAGCGCAAGCCAAATAGGCTTCCATTAATCGGGTTGGATCTTCGAGCAAATGATCTTTCCATTCACCCAAGTGGATTTTGCCCTGAATCAGACCCCGCATGACGCCAACATGGTTCGTTAGCCCAAAACTGGTTGCACCAATCAGCACATCGTCTAAAAACTCCAAACGTATGTAAGAAAATTCTTCCTTGTTTTGCAACTCAACGCTTTGTCCACCCTCTGCGCCCCACCACTGGCCAAACGAGGCAGCGATCAAGCCAAGGGTGTCCAATACGTTCATGGCCAAACTGCCCTGCGTTTGCGTGCCCTGCCCCATCATGTTCTGGGCAGCAATGCGTGCATCGTCTGCAGCAGCCGGTTGGATCATGTTCACGGTTTTTTCACCCGTGGAGAAGTCTCGAACCTGGGCCACGTCGCCTGCGGCATACACGTCTTTAACATTGGTTTGCATGTGATCGTCTACCAACAAGCCCTGATCAACTTCAAGGCCGCTGCCTTCCAGAAAATCCAGGTTGGGCTTTACACCCGTGGCAGAAATCACCAAGTCAATTTCCAATACCTTGCCATTGGACAATTTTGCGCGCAAGGGTGCGCCGTCTTTTGCAGCCACAGCGGTGCCAAAACCAATTGCAGAACCAATCTTGCTGATTAAACCCTGCTGCTCGGCCTGGCTGCCCACTTCAATGGCTTCCACTTTCGTGGAGCAATGCACATCCACGCCTTCCTTGATACACCAGTCGCGAATCATCGTACCCGCGCCTTCGGTCATCATGCGGGGCACCATGCGGTTGCCCATTTCGACCACGGTCAGCTTCACGCCGCGCAATGCAAGTGCTTCCATGATGATGCAGCCAATAAAGCCTGCACCCATTTGCAACACACGTGAGCCGGGCTTGGCCAGTTCGATAATTTGCCGCGCGTTTTCCAAAGTCCAGCAAGGGTGTACGCCGGGCAAATTCACACCGGGAATGGGTGGTGAAATTGGCCGAGCACCCGTTGCAATCAGCAACTTGTCGTATTCAAGTACGTCGCCATTGTCGAGCACCACTTTTTTACCTGCGGTGTCCAGCTTGGTGGCGCGTGCGCGAATTTCTTGAATATTCTGCTTCTTGAAATGATCAGGATCTTTGCGAAGGTAGGTGCCCTTCTCGCCCACCTTGCCAATCAGCAGGTAGGGAATAGCCATGCGGGAGTATGGGGGTTCCGGTTCGGCACCCACCATCACGATTGAATCGCGAGGCCGCTGCTTGCGAATTTGCTCGGCAGCGACCACCCCCGCAGGCCCGTTACCCAAGATAACGTGCCGTGTTGGAGTGATTACAGTCATAGCCCCAAGCGCTCCAGTGTTGCCGAGGTTGGGCGCCCTTCGGTGTCCCAGCCACGCAACTCAAAGTACTCAGGCAGCATTTTGTCGATGCCGTTGACCAAGCCTTTCGCTGGGCCCACCTTGGCAGCGTCTTTCTTCAGGCGTGCTGACAGGACATCATCAGCCTTCGTGAAACCGGCTTCCAGGTTGAACTGGCGTTCCATGTTCCAGATGCGTTCACCCATGGTTTCCAGATTGGCCATGTCGAATTCATCGCCACAGGCCGCAGCCACTTGGGGCTGCACGTCGGCCAATGTCCAGGCAAAGCTGGTGAACACGCAAATGCCGGCTGAGTCGAACACGGCCGTTGCATCCTGGAATGCCTTCACCAAGGCGGGCTTTCCATCGGTCACCAAAGGATCGGTTTTCACGGGAATACCCAGCACTTCAGAAGCAACCGTGTAACCACGCAAGTGGCAGGCACCACGGTTGGACGTGGCATAGGCCAGGCCCATGCCCTGAATACCGCGAGAATCGTAGGCTGGGAATTCCTGACCTTTCACACTCATCGACAGTTCAGGGTGGCCGTACTTGGCAGTCAGGCGCTTCGACCCTTGCCCAATTTCAATACCGAAGCCCACACCATTGCAGGTGTCTTCACTTAATTTCACCAAGGCTTGGGCTGAACCAAACGGCGCCTTGCAGCCCAGTTGTGCTTCGGTCAACACACCCATCTCATACAATTCCATCACTGCGGAAATGGTGGCACCCAGAGAAATCGGGTCAATGCCGTGTTCGTTGCACAGGAAGTTCACATAGGTCAGCGCTTCCAGATCGTTTACGCCGTTCGATGAACCCAAGGCCCAAGCTGCTTCGTATTCCAGACCACCGGAAGCACCGTGGTACTGGGGTTTGTTTTCTACGGTGAAGTGGGTTTCATCAATTTTTGAAATGCGACCGCAAGCAATGGTGCAACCAAAACAAGCCTGGTTGGTGACCAGGTTGGCCTTGCCGTCCGTTTTGCGTGGCTCGTGCATTTTTTCGCCAGAAATGTCTTTGGCGCCGTCGAAGATCACATCACGGTGATTGTTGGTGGGCATGGCACCCATTTCATTGATCACGTTCATCAACACCTGCGTGCCATAGGTGGGCAAGCCTGTGCCGGTCACTGCGTTCTCTGCGAGAATTTTTTTCTTCTCGTAGGTCACCTTCATGAATTCCTTGGGGTTGGAAATATTGCCCACACCCTTGGTGCCGCGAACAGCAATCGCTTTCACATTTTTGGAGCCCATTACAGCGCCCACGCCTGAACGGCCAGCTGCACGGTGCAGGTCATTCACAATGGCTGCGTACAACACGTGGTTTTCACCGGCCTTGCCGATGGAGCACACGCGCATCAGCGGGTCCTGGTGCTTGGTCTTGATGGCGGGTTCTGTATCCCACACGCTCTTGCCCCACAGGGCAGACGCATCCATCAATTTGGCTTTTTCATTTTCAATCAGCAGGTACACAGGCTTGGGTGACTTGCCTTCCATGATCACCATGTCCCAACCTGCACTCTTCAATTCATTGCCGAAGTAGCCGCCCGAATTGGAACAGGCAATTGCGCCTGTCAACGGGCCTTTGGTAATCACCGAATAACGACCACCGGTGGACGCCATCGTCCCGGTCAGCGGACCCGTTGCATAAATAATCTTGTTCTCGGGCGAAAGTGGATCCACTTTCGCGCTGACTTCTTCAACGAAGTACTTGGTGGCCAAACCACGTTGGCCAAGGTAGCTTTTCGCCCAATCCATTCTCAAGTCTTCAGTGGTACAGGTGCCTTCTGTCAGGTTCACGCGCAGTACTTTACCGGTCCATGCCATTTGTATTACTCCCTTCTCTCTGTTCTTCTGAATTACGCGTGAGCCTGGTTGCTCAACTTCTCGGCCCACTGCTTCATCTTGTCCAAACCAGTCCAGTTCGAATCCACAAACGTGATTGCACCGGTTGGGCAGGCAGTTGCACATGCTGGGTCGCCGCCGCACAAGTCGCACTTTTGCACCTTGCCGGTCTCCTGAACATAATTCACTGTGCCGAACGGGCAGGCAATCGTGCACACCTTGCAACCCACGCAGGTGTCTTC
The DNA here is from genome assembly GCF_043511195.1 of Limnobacter sp. Taxonomy (NCBI): domain Bacteria; kingdom Pseudomonadati; phylum Pseudomonadota; class Betaproteobacteria; order Burkholderiales; family Burkholderiaceae; genus Limnobacter; species Limnobacter sp. The sequence goes on from NZ_CP121330.1 coordinate 2,969,329, forward strand.
CGACACCACTTTCACCCCATTGGTTTTGTCCATGGTAATGGCCTCAACCGGGCAGGCGTGCAAACACCAGGCCTCATCGCACTGAGTACAGGTGTAGGGCACTTTTTTGCCGGTGTGATGAAAGTCGAATACTTTGATTCGCGACAGTGAGGTGTTGAACACCTGGTAGTTTTCATAGCTACACGCCATTTCACACTGAAGGCAGCCCGTGCATTTGTCAGGCGTGATGTGAAGAGATTTTTGCATCCCGTTGTTCCTCGCTTCTTTGGTTATTTGTTTTGGGCACTACGTACATGCCTTCTTATGCAATAAGCCTGCCAACTTGAAAACAAAATTTCAACGGCTCTCGGCAACACTTTTCCGAGTTTTTGCACATGGGGTTTTCCCGATGCAACACAGTTGTTTCAAATTGGCACAACTGTTGCAATAAAAAAGCCCCGCATCCTAGCGAGGCTTTTTTTGAACGAATGACCTGAAATGAGTTCAGCCTGATCAGGGCCTCATGTACTTCACGCCGTATTTTTCAAAGATTTTCTGAAGCTCGCCACTCTCCTTTAACTCATTCATGGCCACAGTCAGTTTTTCAGCCAACTCTTTGTTGGTTTTTTTAGTGGCCATGCCCACGGCCCAGCCTTTGGGTGGCAGTGAATTATGCGGCACCTTGGACACGTAATAATCAGCCTTCTTGTCCGGGTGCTGGTGCAAAGCCCATTCAAGCTCGGCCCGGGTGGCCATCACGGCCACCAACTCACCGTTCACCATGGCATCCACTGCTTCTTTAGGGGTTTTGAAGTTCACCAAATTGTCGGCATACGCAGCGCCATCGGCGCCCGCCAACATAATGCTTGGCAAAGCAGCCGCTTCAGCACCAATTTTATTGCCCGCTTCCGAGAAAGGCTTCAGGCTGTCCAGCGTTGGTAACTTCTTCACGTTACGCGCTACGAAAATGTCGTCGCGTGTGTAAGGTGAGAAAAACAAGGCCTGATCTTCTTTTTGCATGATGTATGCATCCACCGGCGCATGCATCAAAATATCGGCAGGCGCGCCGGCCAGGTAGTGCCCACGCGTCACCATATTTCGAATGTCGTCCGAAAACTCTTCATCCTCGGTAAAGGCACGCACTCGCAAACCCAAGCCCAGCTTGGCCGCCAGGGCTTTGGCGATATCAACATCAATGCCTTTCCCTTCATGCGAATAAGGGGCCAAGTAATTGTAGACAGCCACTGTCAACACGCCCGAAGCCTGCACTTTGGCCCAGTCGCTTAACTCTTGCGCAGCCACGCCAAGCTGAATGGAAAAGCCCAGCGCGACAGCACCGAACCATTTGATCAAAGGTAATTCACACGTTGATTTAAACGCATTCATAGGGTCTCCTGATGCCGTGCCTTGGATGCACTTGTTTTTTTGAATGGATACTGAACAGATTGGAGGGATCGCCTTATTCAAGCAAGCGACCCGCTCCACGCGACCTTGAAAATCCAGTTATTCGTATTTACGAGTTTCAACATAAGCCTTGATGGCCCAAATCGCCTCTTGGCTCAGGATGCCTGCAAACGCAGGCATATACACCCGGTCACCTCGTACCTTGCCACCCAGCACTGAATTGCGGAAATAAACATCCATCTCAGCCTTGCATTCTTGCTTTGCTTTCTTGCCTGCAAAAGAATCACACTCGGTGTTCATTTTGCGCAGATCAGGAGAAATACCTCCACTAATGGCCTCCAGACCGTGACAGCGGGCGCAATTCTGGTTGTAAGCTGAGCTGCCCACGCGAATCGCTTCTTTGTCACCGACGTAAGGGTTCGTGTCCAGCATCTCTTCGCCCAAAGGCTTCAAGGTAGATACATCCACAACCTGAGGTGTTACATCACCATGGGCCATTGCCACGGAAGCGGCAATCGAAAAAATTGTTGCCACAAGGGCTTTACGAACTAACATCACAACTCCTGTATTTCTAAGAATGATTCAACACGGGGTAGGTACTGCAATCCCCATGCCACCCTATTCATTTGAATTTGTGAATTAGTTTTACCAATTGTTACAAATCGCCAACCCTATGGCCTCACCGTTTTATCTGTGCTACTTTTTGTCAGAAGGTGTTTCATTCTGAAACACATTGGATTGAGTTGGCACAGTGCTTGCATTGGGCAACATAGCAGCTGAAACATCAATACAACCAAAAACATTCAGCGCTTCAAGTTGCACCCAAAAACATACTTATAAAACGCAGCACCACAAGAAGCAGGAGACATGGATGACTTTCTTATCCGAGCGGGATGGCGGCAGCCTCGCATCCAACGCCCAAGTGATAGAGCTGATCGACCCGGGCACGGAGGGGCACCTCGAATTCATTCGGCGTGCGCACCAGCGTTCCACGGCCGCAGGGCTGGACACCACGTCCAAAGTGGACATTGCCCCGCCACCCGGCAGCGCACTAAAAGAGCTGATTGAAAAGAACAACCGGCTGAAGTCGTGCGCCCTGCCATTCATGGAAACCTTGTACGAACAGGTTGTGAACACGCACAGCATGGTGTTGCTGACAGACGCCAGCGGTACGATCATTGAATCACTGGGCGATGATGATTTTCTGGTCAAGGCGCAGAAAGTCGCCCTGGCACCTGGCGTAACCTGGAGCGAAGAACACAAGGGCACCAATGCCATTGGTACGGCTCTGATCGAGGAATTGCCCACTGTGGTTCACGGCCAGGATCACTTCCTGGACGTTAACCGTTTTTTGACCTGCTCGGCTGCTCCGATTTTCGACCCCAATGGCGTGGCCATCGGGGTGCTCGATGTGACTGGCGATTACCGCAATTACCACCGCCACACCATGGGCCTGGTACGCATGTCGGCGCAAATGATCGAAAACCATTTGTTCAACAGTTCGTTTCAAGACGCGATCATTGTGCAATTTCACCAGCGCGGCGAGTTTCTGGGTTCCGTGGTTGAAGGTGCGGCGGCCTTCTCGCCAGCCGGCAAATTTCTGGCCGCCAACCGGGCAGCCATGGTGCAATTCGGCATGTCAGCCAATGCCCTGAAAAGCCACACCTTCAGTTCACTTTTCGGCATGCCTTTGTCAGCCCTGATCGACCATTACCGCACCTGCAACCCAATCCCCTTGATTCTGTGTTTGCACAATGGCAACCAGGTCACAGCGCGAGCCAGTTTGGGCAGTGTGGGCCGAGGCCGTATTTTCGACTCGGTGGGTTTGGTCAAAAACAATTGTGATGCGGCTGTGCTGCAAAACCCAACGCCGACCGCGCAGAAAGCCAACACAACCTGCCAGAAAAGCCATCACCTTTCCAGCCTGAAGTACCTGAACACAGGCGATCCACAGGTGGCAAAAATCATCGAAAAAGTGGGCAAGGTCATCGACAAAGACATCCCCATTTTGATTCTGGGTGAAACGGGCACAGGCAAAGAAATTCTTGCGCAAGCCATCCACAACGATTCGCCCCGGGTGGACAAACCATTTGTCGCAGTCAATTGCGCATCGATTCCTGAAACGCTGATTGAATCCGAGTTGTTTGGCTACGAAGACGGCGCATTCACCGGTGCAAAAAAGAAAGGTTCACAAGGCCGTATTTTGCAAGCCAACGGTGGCACTTTGTTCCTTGATGAAATCGGTGACATGCCCATTTCTCTGCAAGCACGCTTGTTGCGTGTATTGCAGGAACGCGTGGTTACACCGCTTGGCAGCCAGAAAAGCATTCCGGTGAATTTGCAGGTTATTTGCGCCACGCACCGCAACCTGCGCGATCAAATTGCAACGGGCCATTTCCGTGAAGACTTGTACTATCGCCTGCACGGTTTGGTGGTTCGTCTTCCCGCACTGCGCGAGCGCACCGACTTGCAAAAAATCATTCAACGCATTCTGGAAAATGAATCGCACAACCCGCGCATTCGCGTGTCTCCGGAAGTAATGAAAGCGTTTACCACGCACGCATGGCCGGGCAATATTCGGCAGCTCACGAATATTTTGCGCACCGCCAGCGTAATGACTGACGAAGCCGAAACCATTGAGTGGGACCACCTGCCAGATGATTTTCTTGATGAGTGGCGTGCCCTTCGACTGGACGCCAAAGCCAATCAAGCCGAGCAAGTGCCCGTTGAAACCGAAGAGCGCCAGCAAGTGCCTCGCGCCTCAACGTCAGCAGCAGTTACACGCCCACAGTTCAGTGTGCGCAGTAATTTCTCAGTGCAATCCAAAATAACGCCTCACGCTCAAAGCAACTCACCCGTGTTTGCGGCAAAAAGCAAACCCAGCACTTTTGAAGTGCAGGTTCATCATCGGTCAGGACCCTCAGCCAAGAGCAACGGTCTTGATCACACCTTCAGCAAGTTCAGGGAAGGTCGATTTGACAGCTGGACACACAGTTCAAAACCCGCCAGCAGGGAAGAGCCCATCGGTGCGCTGCCCCAGTCACCGCGCTACAAAGAAGATACCTTCGACACGCGTGCCTACGATGCGCGGGCGCAAGGCTACTTGGGTTCCAGGCAAGCCACTGCAAGGGCTCAGGCAGACAATCCAATTAATCTGGACGACCTGGAATCACGGGCCATTCAAGAGGCACTGGAAACCTGCAGGGGCAACGTTAGCGCAGCCGCCCGCATGCTGGGAATTTCAAGAAACACCATATACCGGCGCTTGAATTCGAAGTAAAACGCGTCTTTCATTACACGGCACTGTGCCTTCAAAAAACCACCCCATTGTCGGGTGGTTTTTTTTGGCACAAAGCAATTGAACAGCTGTCACAAAACTGTCATTCACCTGCTCCAGCCGCACACAATTCTGTTTCAAAGCGCACCGTTTGGCGCAAACCAACTGCACTGCCCCATCTTGTCATCAAAAGCCCTACATTTTAATTTATGTTATTAAAATCAATAGCTTATGCACTGGCATGTCTTTTGCCCTAGTCCCCTCAAGCCAGTTCTACTCTGCGGTGTGCTGGCGAGCTTTAGAAGACAAACAAGCAACAACCTTTAAAAACTAAAACTGGAGGGTTGATCTCATGATCAGCAAAAAATTAGTAGCAGCTTCCATCTTGGCAGCAATGGGGACTTCGGCACACGCAATCGGTTTCAAAGCCGGTGATTGGGAAATGGACATTTCTGGCTCTGTAAACGCCTACTACAACACAACAAGCTGTGACAATGCCGGCGCAGCGGCCGATGGTGCTTTGCCACTTTGCGGTTTCACAGGAACTGGCCAAGATCGCACAACCATTCAAAACGGTCTTTTACCTGGTTTCATCATTTTCTCAGCATCAACCAAGCAAGCCGGTTACGACCTGAAGGCCGTGATCTCCATTGACCCAGGTACAACCAACACAGGCAGCTCTGCATTCTCTGGTGGCGTGGGCCAAACGGTTGGGGATCAGCGCCGCGTATTCCTGCAATTCGGCAACGAAACAATGGGTACGATCAAGGCAGGCCGTGACATTGGTCTGTTTGGCCAAAACGCCATTCTGAACGACATGTCTTTGTTGGCAGTAGGTGGTGGTTCTGGCTACAACGGCGCACTCAACACAACACTGGGTGGAATCGGATCTGGTTATATCTACACTGAATTTCAGCCCCAAATCACATACACGGCACCAGCAATCGGCAACCTAAGCTTGTCGGGCGGCGTATTCCAGCCCAAAGAAATTGGTGGCGCGGAAAGCGATTCCCCAGGCATGCAGGCAATGGCCAGTTATAGCTTGGGCGACAGTGGCAAACTGTGGGCTGCTTTGATCAACCAGTCCCAATCTGGCGCTGCAGGAGCTCCTGACGCAGACCTGACCGGCTTCGAAGCCGGTGGTACGCTGAACTTCGGCGCGTTGTCACTGACCGGCAACTACTTTACCGGTGAAGGACTGGGCACCACACTGATCGGCTTCGGTGGTCGCGACGTAAACAACGCCGAGCGTGATTCAGACGGTTACCTGCTACAAGCTACATACAAAGTTGGCAACACCAAGTTTGGTATCAATTACGGCTCGTCCACACTGGACGCCACAGCTGCTGACCGCGCAGCCAATGGCATTATGCTGGACGAAACCAACCAGACGGTTCTTGGCGTTTACCACAACTTGACACCAAGCCTGACCATTGCAGGTGAATACATCAGCAACGAACAAACCTACCAGTTGGGTGCACCCTCAGCCAAAGGCGAATCCAACACAATCGCTGTAGGTGCAATCCTGTTCTTCTAATCGTTAACCACCCTCCGTTAACGGTTATCCTAAGGCGCGAGCTCACAAGGTTCGCGCCTTTTTGCATTGTGTTTCAAACTGCAACAGGTTGAACACCAAAGCAGCCTCATTTTCCACATTGTAAAAATACCGACCGGCTTGCATGTACGGCACGGGAATTGCTATTTATAACTCGAGGACGAACAAAACGGCGCAAGCCAAGTTCTTCACCCAAGCCATGTGCCAAGGTGCATTTTAATAAAGCAAAAGGAGGATATTTCATGCAGTGGACTACACCATCATTCGTTGACATGCGTTTCGGTTTCGAAATCACCATGTACATTGCGAACCGTTAATTTGACGGTTCGCACAGCCCCGGATAGCCTTTCAGGCTGGCGGGGTTTTTTTTACCCCTGAAAAAAGCAATTATGAAAATCAAAGTTCTGGGATCCGCAGCAGGCGGAGGGTTCCCGCAGTGGAACTGCAACTGCAACAACTGCCAAGCCGTGAGGGCCAAAGCGCCCGGCTACACCGCGCGCACCCAGTCGTCGATCGCCATATCCGATGGGTCTGCAAACTGGATTTTGGTCAATGCCTCGCCCGACATTCTGACCCAGATCAAAAACACCCCGGAACTACAGCCCAACCGCGGCCCACGCGACACAGGCATTTCCGCCGTGATCCTGATGGACGCACAAATTGACCACACCACAGGCCTTTTGATGATGCGCGAGGGCAAAACCCCCATGCGCCTGTTCACCACCCCAGCGGTGTGGGAAGACCTCACCAACGGCCTGCCTTTGGTGCCCACGCTGGGGTTTTACTGCGGCGTGAAATGGACCCCCCTGTGCACCGAGTGCGATGAGCCTTTCTCCATCAGCCCGCTGGACAACATCAAGATCAAATCAATCCCGCTGATCAGCAAGGCACCCCCCTATTCCCCAAGCCGCTATGCACAGCGCCGTGGCGACAACATTGGTCTGTTGATTGAAGACACCAACACCGGCAAAAAAGTGTTTTATGCACCAGGCTTGGGTGAAATTACGCCCAACATCATGCCCTTCATGCAAGAGGCCGATGTACTGATGGTGGACGGCACTTTCTGGACCGAAGACGAAATGGTCACGCAAGGGTTTTCGCAAAAAATGGCGGCCGACATGGGCCACCTGCCTCAAACCGACAAACCCGGCCAACGCGGCTCGGGCATGATCAGCCAGCTTCGGCAGTTTGAAACCCAACGCAAAATTCTGATCCACATCAACAACACCAACCCGATTTTGAACGAGCATGGCGACGAGCGCGCCATTCTGGCCGACAATGGAATTGAAGTGTCTTATGACGGCATGGAGATTCTTGCATGAGCAACAACAAAGCCTGGAGCAAAAAAGAGTTCGAAGAACGCTTGCGTGCCAAAGGTGACAAGTACCACATTCACCACCCTTTCAACATTGCCATGCGTGAGGGCAAACTAAGCCGCGAGCAACTACGCGGCTGGGTGGCCAACCGCTTTTATTACCAAATTTGCATTCCACAAAAAGACGCCGCCGTGATAGCCAATTGCGACGACCGCGAAACACGCCGGCGCTGGGTGCAGCGTATTCTCGACCACGATGGCTGGGAAGGCAATGCGGGTGGAATTGAAGCCTGGAGCCGTTTGGGTGAGGCCGTGGGCATAGAAAAAGACACCTTGTGGAGCCAGCAACTGGTGCTGCCTGGTGTACGCTTTGCCGTAGACGCTTACGTCAATTTCGCACGCCGTGCGCCTTGGCAAGAGGCCGTGTGTTCGTCGCTGACTGAAATGTTTGCGCCTGAAATTCACAAACAACGCTTAAGCAATTGGCCCAAAGACTACAAATGGGTTGCGCCGGAAGGTTTGAATTATTTCCGGTCACGGATCAGCCTTGCACAGCGCGATGTAGAACATGGTTTGGAAGTGACACTGAATTATTTCAAGACCCGTGCGCAACAAGAGCGTGCACTGGAAATTCTTCAATTTAAACTGGATGTGTTATGGAGCATGTCAGACGCAGTCGCGCTGGCTTACCCCGACAAACCGGTCAAAACAAAACAGAAGAAACAATGAGCTCCGAGACAACACCAACCCTGCCGCTTCACCCAAAACTGAATCGTCTGTTTCGCCTTCAATACGAGGAGGCGCAAAAAACACATGTGCTGCTCTACCCCGAGGGCATGGTGAAATTGAACCAATCCGCCAGCGAAATCTTGTTGTTGTGCGACGGCTCCCGAACAGTGGGTGAAATTGTTGACGCGCTGGAAAGCAAATTCAGCGCGAGCGGACTGGAAGCCGATGTACGCAGCATGCTGGAAGAAGCAACACGCAGAAACTGGTTGGACGCATGACCAGCGCAAGCGAACAAAGCCAGCGCCCGGCCGGCCCTTTGTGGCTGTTGGCTGAACTCACCTACCGCTGCCCGCTGCACTGTGTGTTTTGCTACAACCCGGTTGATTACAAAACCAACACCAATGAACTGACCACCGGCGAGTGGAAAGAAACCATGAAGCAGGCCCGTGCCTTGGGCGCGGTGCAACTGGGCTTTTCGGGTGGCGAGCCTTTGCTGCGCGAGGACCTTGAAGAACTGGTGGCGTACGGTCATGAACTGGGCTACTACACCAACCTGATCACCTCCGGAATCGGCTTGAAGCCTGCTCGGCTGGATGCCCTGAAATCGGCAGGCCTTGACCACATTCAGGTCAGCTTTCAGGACGCAACCCAGGCCGCGAATGATGCGCTCAGCGACACCAAAACATTTGCCAAAAAACTGGAAATTGCCACCGCCGTGAAAGCCGCTGGCTGGCCCATGGTGTTGAACGTGGTGCTGCACCGTTTGAATCTGGATCACATCGATTCAATCATTGAACTGGCCGTGAAGCTTGGCGTGGAATACCTGGAATTGGCCAACACGCAATACTACGGCTGGGCCTTCCAGAACAAGGCAGCGCTCATTCCCACTCATGAACAGCTTAAGCACGCCGAAGAACGCGTTGCAGCATGGCGCGAAAAACTGGGCAACACCATGAAGCTGTTGTTTGTGGTGCCCGATTATTTCGAAAAAACACCCAAGCCTTGCATGAGCGGCTGGGGCAATGTGTTTCTCAGCATCAGCCCCGACGGCACAGCCCTGCCCTGCCAGGCCGCCCGCATGCTGCCCGGCTTTGAATTCCCGAACGTTAAAACCAGCACGGTTGAACACATTTGGTACAAAAGTGATGGCTTCACGCGCTACCGTGGCGATGCCTGGATGAAAGACCCCTGCCGCACCTGCCCCGACAAAGCCAAAGACTACGGCGGCTGCAGGTGTCAGGCGTATTTGATCACCGGAGACGCCACCAACGCCGACCCTGTGTGCCACAAATCACCCGAACATGAAAAAGTGGTCGCCTTTGTGAACGCCGCACAGCGGCGCGATGATCCCGATGACTACCTGAAAGTTCAAAAGCCTGAACAGCAAAATCTGGCCAATACGGCCGAGGTGCCCGTGGTATGGTATCGCAGCGATCACAACAGCTTGCACCTCAGCAAAAACAGCTCTTGAACTACAACAACACCGCAACCAACACCACCATTCGACTACACGCACAAGGCTTGTCCTTCTCTTGGGGAACTCGGCAGGCGTTAAGCAATGTCAGCCTTGATTTAAACGCGGGTGAAATGTTTGGCCTGTTGGGCCCCAATGGGGCTGGCAAAACCACCCTGATCAGTTTGATTGCAGGCTTGATTGCACCTGATCAAGGCGAACTCTCGGTGCTAGGCTACAGCACGCGCAGGGCTGCAGACCTGGCCCGCAAAAACCTGGGCTTCGTGTTTCAATCGGTGTCGCTGGATCGCTTCATGACCGTGGAAGAAAATCTGTTGTTTGCTGCGGGCCTGCAAGGATTGAACAAGGCACAGGCCAAAGCCAACCTGGCGCATCTCTACTCCGTTTTTCCGATACAGGCGTGGTTAAACCGCACTGTGGGAAGCCTGTCTGGCGGACAGAAAAGACTGGTAGACATTGCCCGCGCCATGGTGCACAAACCGGGAGTATTAATCCTGGATGAACCCACTACAGCGCTCGATGTACCTTCCAAAAACAGTGTGTGGCAAACTCTTAAAACGCTACAGGCCCTCGACGGACTCACCATTTTTATTGCCACGCACTTGATGGACGAAGCCAACAGTTGTGACCGGGTTGGTTTTCTGAACCAAGGGGACCTGAGCTGGCTGGGTACCCCTGCACAGGCACTTGACGAGTTGCCGGATCAAAGCGTAACCAGCGTGCGTACAGCCACCCTGGCAGACTGGTTTGTGTGGAAAATGAACGGCGGAGCCCAATAACCATGTTGATGCATTTTTATTGGGCTGTCATACGCCGCGAAAGTCAGAAATTATTGAAACAACGCGACCGGCTGGCCGCTGCCATGGTGCGCCCTGTACTTTGGTTGTGGATTATCGGTGGTGGCATGCAAGCCTTGGCTGGCGGCGACTACACAGCGCGTTTGTTGCCCGGCATTGTGGGCATGACCCTGCTGTTTGGCGGCATGGTCGGGGGCTTGAGCATTGCTTTGGACAAAGACGCAGGCACCATGCGCCTGTTGGTAACAGCCCCTGTAAAAACCTATCACATACTGATCGCGAAAACCCTGGGCGCAGCCATTGGCGCGCTGGTGCAAATGGGCCTGCTGATCACGTTACTGCTGGCACTTGAAGGCCTTTATACCTTGCTGTTTCCGCTCGGGTTTGATTTGCAGAATGTATTGCCCTGGGTGGGTCGAACACTTTGGCCACAACTTCATGTGCTGCTGCCCGGTGCTGCATTGGCTGCATTGACCTGTGCCGCCTTGGGTGTGTTGTGCGGTACTTTTGCAAAAAGCATTGATGGCTTTGCAGTCATGATGAACTTCGTGATTTTCCCGGTGTTCTTTTTCAGTGGCGCCTTGTACCCCATCGAACCCATGCCTGCGCTGGCACGCTGGGTGGCCTTGCTCAATCCTTTTTCTTATTGCGTCGACCTGCTTCGCCACGCTTTCAGCAGCCATGCTGAATTTGGATTGATGTTCGCCACCTTGGTACTTCTGGGCGCTACGGTTGCCATGTTGATTGTGGCCACCTGGAAGTTTTCACAAAGTGGTGCTGCCGTACCGTTAAATCAGTAAAATACTATTTTAAAGTAGATTTTATAGAGAATAACTCTATAAAAATTAAGCACGATCGTTCGTATTTTTACTTACAATGTCCTCGCAAATTTCCATTCTTAAAACGGACCCAAGAGGACGACATGAAGCAATTCCCGTTTCAATTCAAAATCATCTCCACCGCCATTGCCACTCTGTGCATGACAGGTTCAGTGCAAGCTGGCGGTTTTGCGCTCAATGAGCAAAATGCCAGTGGTGCTGGTGTGGCCTATGCAGGCAAAGCAGCGATTGGTGAAGATGCCAGCGCGGCCTGGTTTAACCCCGCCAGCATGAGCCGCCTGAAAGAACGCCAAGTGGTGTTGGGTGGGCATTACATTGACCTGAATGGTGAAGTCAACAATGAGGGCAGCACTGCCGCCCCTGGCCGCCCCCTGGGCAGCAGCACAGGCGAGTTCGGCGATGAAGGCTATATCCCCAACTTTCACCTTGTCATCCCGTTTAACGATCGAATCAACTTCGGCTTGTCCGTGGCCACACCCTTTGGCCTGAAAACAGATTTTCAACCCAACTGGTATGGTCGCTTTCAAGGAGTTACTTCTGACATCAAATCAGTGAACATCAACCCGTCTGCCTCGTACAAAGTGAATGAGCAATGGTCCGTCGGTGCAGGTGTTTCTGCGCAAAAGCTTGATGCCAAACTAAGCTCACAAATCAACTACGCGCCTTTTGGCGGCACCGAAGGTTTGACGACCATTGCGGGTGATGGTTGGGGCTACGGCTTTAACCTGGGCGTGATGGGACAGGTAACGCCTGCAACACGCGTGGGCGTGGCTTATCGCTCATCGATTGAGCAAGACCTGGAAGGCAACGTCACTTTCGAGAACGTTGCACCGGCCGTTGCTGGCCTTTTTGCAAACAGTGAACTCACTTCCAAAATCCGCCTGCCTGCCTCGCTGGCTATTTCATCGGTAACTGAATTAACACCCAAATGGCAACTGTTGACCGACGCCACGTGGACTGAATGGAGCACCATTCAGAAGCTGGACTTTCAGCGCCAGAACGCACCAGCGGGTGCTGCGCCATTGACTGTGCAAGACTATGAATGGAAAAACAGCTGGCGCTTTGCGGTGGGTGGTATTTACAAATACAGCGACACCATTAATTTGAAAGCCGGCATGGCTTACGACATTACACCGGTGCCGGATGAGCGCCGCAAAGTTCGCCTACCGGATGAAGATCGCATCACTTTCGCGGTAGGTTCGCAGTACAAGTTCGACAAAGCCACCACATTCGATGTGGCCTTTCAGTATGTAATGCCCAACAAGGCAAAAATCGACAGCACTGAAGGCAACCCGGCTGCTGGTCAACAAACGCGTGTATTGGGCACCGCAGAAGGCGATGCATTCATTATTTCCGGTCAAGTGTCATACAAGTTCTAAAAACAGCTCGATGTGTCAAAAAGCCCGGATTCAAACCGGGCTTTTTTTTATAAGTACCCCGACGGCCCGCCGTAAGGACTCAGCTTGACCAAGCGATTACTCAGCCGAAACGCCACATACCAGAAGAGAAGGTTAAAGGCACAGAGCCCCACTGCATAAGGTATGGGCACGTCTAACAACACGTGCGAGAACGACAATGGGAAGGCGAACAGTAGCGCTCTTCTAGGCCACGTTCGACCATGCGTGTAAAGCTGCCGCAATGTAAGGAAGGAATAAAGTGATAGGGCAAAAATACCAATCTGCATCCCCCACCATTCAAGACTAAGCCAGAGATTGTCAACTACCGCCAAGAAAAAAGTTAAGGTGATTACGCTGCTAATGAAATAAAGCGAAAGCTGATACAAAGTTTTCGTGTCGGGCTTCATGATGTCAAATCAACCAGGTAAATGGTAATTTCTTTAACATTCCCGTCCAAACTACTCGACAAAAATGACAAACCTGCAGCAATCGAATCTTTCAAACTTCTGAGCGCACCCGCAGAGATCTCTTGCTTCGAATAACGCTTAGGTTCTTTGCCACTGCGGATTAGCTTTTTAAGTTCGCCATTGGATACATCTGGCCTGCGAAGTTTAATCATCTCCTTGGTCAATAGGGTTGATTGTTGCCTATTGATATTACCTGTTAAAGCAGCAGGAATATTCACACCGGCATTACTCAAAACCTTGACTGCTCGCCGAGCGGCGATAGCAGATGCACCCACACCCAAAAGCGACACACCGTCTAAAACTTGTAACGTGGTTTTGTATGCCGGCATTTGGTCTAAGCGTTGATTTACCCCTGGAGAAATCACTGAATTGAGAGTTCTCATGAATGAATTTGCGCAGCTTGCGCCTGTCGCTAGAGTTGCTGCTCCACCAACCACTGACACAGCCACACTGCTTCCGCCGGTAAAAGGTGCAACAGCCCCACCCCCCAACGTCACAATGCCTGCAACCACCGCCGCTGTGCAGTTAATCGCCGTCATTGCACCTTCAGCTAACACTTCCCTGCCGGAAATTTCAGGCTTACCGGTTTTCACGTCGATCACGATGTATTGGTTTTGAACTGGTGCAGCGTGAGGTTCACGAAGTACAGCTGCACTGCCATCAACGGCCAGCACCACACCCAGTGGTCGAAGCTCGATGACGGAATTGGAAGATTGAAGAACTTTCTGGCGAATTGCGGGTGAAATGACTTCAGACATAATTGAGCATCAGGGATGAAAACCCACGATTATCAATCTGCCATCGGGAAAACCAAAAAACAGGGTTTTTGGATCACTCACTATGAGGATGGACGAAAAAATGCCCGGCACATGGCCGGGCAGAAAAGACGCATTCGTTTAGGAGACTCACAAACCGCCACAACTTTTTCCGACTCCCAATCATTGCCAGAAAAAGGTCCCAAGGAGCAATTTGTTTCAACCGTCTGCGTCATAAGTTCGCTGCGGAGCAGGCAGAAAACTCAGGGGTGAAAATGACAACACTTCTAAAACGCTCTACTACTTCACTACTCATCAAACCACCCCACACGGGGCGGCTTGATGTACTTCACAAACCGATTACTTCATCAGCTTGAATACCCACACGGAACCACCTTGTTCAAGGTAGTTCACTTTGCTGGCCACGTCTCCGCCCCACAAGGGAACAGCGCCGCCCCAACCAGACACTACAGCCACGTACTGCTGACCGTCTTTGCCTTTCCAGGTTACGGGAGGTGCAACCACACCAGAACCTGTCTGGAACTTCCAGACTTCCTTACCGGTTTTCGCATCAGCCGCCTTCAGGAAACCTTCCGGAGTACCCCAGAACACCAGGTTACCGCCAGTGGTCAAAACACCGCCCCACAAAGGCGCATTGTTCGTGATTTCCCACTCAATCTTGCCGGTCTTGGGGTTCATCGCACGCAGGGCGCCGATGTAGTCAAAGCCTGGCAATGTCTTGATGGTGAAACCGGCGCCCAGGTAAGCGGCACCTTTCTTGTAGGTGATAGGCTCGTTCCAGATCCCCATGCCCCACTCGTTGGCGGGAACATAGAACAGACCTGTGTCAGGGCTGTAAGCCATTGGCTGCTGGTTCTTTCCACCCAAAAATGATGGTGCAGAGAACACGGTTTCGCCTTTCTTGCCGTCCATCTTGGTGGGGTCACCAGGGCGGTTGGCCGGGTCGAAAATCGGGCGACCTGTTTTCAGATCAATGCCTTTGGCCCATGTGATTTTCTTCACGAATGGGAAGGCATTTTCCAGCTTGCCGGTGGTGGCGTCGTTCACATACATGAAACCGTTGCGGTCGGCTTTTGCACCAACGCGCTTGCCATTCATGTCAAAGGTCACGAACTCGTTCACACCGTCGTAGTCCCAACCGTCGTTCGGTGTGGACTGGTAGTGCCACTTGATCTGACCAGTTTTTACATCAATCGCAACGGTTGATGTCGAGTACAGGTTGTCGCCGGGACGCAGGTGGCTGTTCCAGGGTGCTGGGTTACCAGTACCGAAGTAGGCCAGGCCTGTTTTGCTGTCATATGAGCCACCCAGCCAGGTTGCAGCGCCGCCGGTTTTCCACAAATCGCCCTTCCAGGTCGCGTTGGTGGTTCCTGAAATACCGGCTTCTTTCTTATTGCCGTCTTTGTCGAAGGTGTAACCCATGTGGCCTTCAACAGTTGGGCGCAGCCACACCATTTCGCCAGTCTTGGCGTTACGGGCTTCAACACGACCTACCACACCGAATTCACCACCCGACACACCAGTCAACACCAAACCATTGGCGATGATCGGTGCTGCAGTGTTGGAGTAACCCGCTGCGTAGTCGTCAATCTTGTCTTTCCAGACTACCTTGCCGGTGTTCTGGTCCAAGGCGATCAACTGAGCGTCCAGGGTCGAGAAAATAACCAGGTTGTCATACAGGGCTGCACCACGGTTTACCACATCGCAGCAAGGCATGATGCCTTCGGGCAGGCGGTCTTCGTACTTCCACAGTTTTTCACCCGTGGAGGCGTCCAGTGCATAAATGCGTGAATAGGAACCGGTCACAAACATCTTGCCGTCGTGAATCAGCGGCTGGCTTTCCTGCCCGCGCTGTTTTTCACCACCAAACGAGAAGGACCAGGCTGGAACCAGCTTGCCCACGTTCGATACGTTGATGTCTTTCAATGGGCTGTAACGCTGACCCTCTGTACCAATACCCCAAGACAACACATCGCCTGTGGATTTGGCATCGTTTTGAATCATTGCGTCTGTCACAGCGGCAGAAGCCACTGCGGGAATCGCCAGTGCGGTTGCTACCATCGCGCTAAGCAGAGTTTTGCGCATTATTTGTTTCTCCTCTCTTCATCCGTTACTTTGAGGTTCTCGCCCCTCTTTTGCAGAGTCGGGGCTACCCAGTTACAACCTAGCGCAAGCTTCATGCCAAGTAGAATATTTCATCTAAATAAAATTTTTATTCAATAAAATCAGTACTTTACAAACCAAGCTTCATTGAGGTGATTTCAATCGTTCCGACCATAAAAAAAAGAGACAGTTTTGTGACATTGGAACAGCTCACCTGTTCAGCAACACACAAACTGTCCCTTTTTGACACACTTGGTACAGCGTTAACCCTGACTTAAAAGTGCTTAGAATCCACCCAAAGCCTCTTTCTCATACAGGGGGTACAAATTGGTCACGTTGCGATAAAACTCCGCCGGGTAGGCTGCAAAGTTTCTGAATCGCTCTGGCGCGCCCTTCTTCATCACATCATTCATTTCCTCACCCATCGCAGCTGCGTTTTCAAGGCGCTTGTCCAACCAGCTCAGGTAATCCAGTGTTTGGTCAATGGCCTCGCTGCCCCAACTGACCGGGCCGTGGCTGGGCACAACCACCTTGGGCTTCATGGCCTGCAGCTTTTTCAGGCTTTCAATCCACGGCCTCAATTTTGCATGGGGGGTGGTCACAATTCGCTTGTAAAACACCAGTCCCCCGGCCCACATCACTTTGCTATCCGGGTCGAACAACACCAGGTCTGAATCGGTGTGGCCTTTCAACTCCACCGCTTCAAGGGACTTGCCACCCATGTTTTTCAAATTACCGGGTGCAATTGTTTGTAACGGGTAGGCACTCTCGGTGCCCTTCATCCAGTCGCCACACAAGCGGTACAAATTGGTTTCATACAAGACGGCTTCCGCCTTGATGCCTTGAAGGGTCAGCTTGGTGGCGGCCAAAGCCTCTTTTGGATAGGCCTGATTACCCAAAAAGTAATCCGGGTGAAGGTTCAAAGCGATCACTTGCCGGATCGGCTTTCCCTTGGCAATCGAATCAATCAAGGCGCGTTGCTGCTCACCGTAAAGGCGTGAAATGCCCGTATTAATGACATACACCCCTGCGTCATCCACGTAAAAACCGGTGTTGATAATGTTGCAGCCATTGGCCTGCGAAAAATCATCATTGGCACCGGCAATCACATACCAGCCACCGGCCAGTTTGGTGGCTTTCAAGCCATAGTCCAGCGCAGCCTGATTCGGCACAGGCTTTGCCACATTGGGCAATTCTGCATGGGCGGACCACACAACACAGCAAGCACTCAGCGCCAAGGCAACGGTACTGAAACCCCTCATTGCGTCACCTTCGCATCAATCCTGTTGCCATTGTTATCGCGCCCTACCAGGCTGATCGGCCCCATCGGCTTTTTGTCAAAGTCAAAGGAAAACAGGGGGTTCTCAGACACAGGCTCGAAGGGGTACAGCTTGGCCAGTACTTGTTTGTTCTTGTCTTGCAGAATCATTTCTTCAATGTAGAAGGCCGGCACGCCTGCCACCAAACCGGTGTCCATGGGGTGCGATACCTGCACGCGCAAACGGGCATCGTCACGCAACTGATTGGCATCAAACATTTTTCCTGCCACCTTGTTCAGCGTTTGCGGCCAGCTGCCATCGGCCCGTGTTGCACCCGGCACAGTACAACCGCCACCGGCTGCTTCAATGAATGCATAGCCCACATGCCACACGCCATTTTCAGCCAGTGCAGCCACACGAATGGGGCTGGCCTGCTCCAGCTTGAAACGGAAATTCAAGGCGGGCTTGGCTTTCTCCGGGATGAATTCAAGCACTTTGCGAATCGGATTGCGATCAACCAGCACCACGATTTTTTTCACCTTTCCTATCGCCGAGGCATCAAACGACACCGGTACATTCATCGCATCTTCTGCAAACAGGGGCACGGTCACCTTGATTCGGGAATCGAACACCGTTTTTTCAGTTGCGTCGAAAAACTGTCCTTTCATGTCGGGCCATTGCATGGAACCCAGCGGATCCCCGCCAGTTAAATCCGCCTTCACTGCGCCCATTTCTGCCGCAGCGGCTTGCACGGGGGTGGCAAAGAAATTGCCTGCCAGCAAAGCAACGACCACGCAACATGCGCGCGTCCAATTTGAATTCATTCTTGTGATGGAACAACCGTACTTCATGATGACCTGTCTCCTGCCATGTGCAATCTGTCAGAATGCAAGCAATCGATGTGCCTATATTCGCCAATGCTCAATTTAAAAGTATCCGCTCGCTGGAAGAAAGACGATGGTCAGTTCGTGGAACTTGATCAACGCATGTTGACCACGCTGAAAACCATCGATGCAAAAGGCTCGATCTCGCTTGCCTGCAAATCACTTGGCGTGTCTTACCGAACCTTGTGGTCGCAAATTCAACAATATAACGAAATGCTGGGTGAAGACCTGGTGGCAACGCATGGGCGCGCCGGGGCCTGCCTTACGCGCTTTGGGCACAAACTCATCTGGATGGTTGAACAGGGCAATGTACGCGTGGCGCCCGATCTAGGCACGGTCGGCGAACAACTGAACGCCGAATGGCTGGACATTGACCAGAACAAACCGTGGATCAGCCTGGCTTTAAGCGACGACCCGGTGCTGCAGGGTTTGTTTCAAAACACCGCCTTGTACAAAAAGCTGCAGGTGTCACTTCGATGGTCTGGCAGCATTGCCGCCTTGTCTGCCCTGCACCGCGGTGAAGTACGCGTGGCGGGTTGCCACTTGCCGGTGGGGTTGGAAGAACATTCCCACGTGCACCAGATCATGCGGCGCTGGCTGCGTGGCTCCAACCTATCGGTGGTTGAACTGTTTGAACGCGACATCGGCTGGATAAGCCGCCCTGCGGCCAGCCCGCCCACCCTGGACGATGTGGCCAAGCGGCGTGCATTGCTCGTGAACCGGAACTCGGCCTCTTCTACCCACCACCAGTTAAATGCCCTGCTTACAAAGGCCTGCCTGAACCCGGAAGAACTGCCGGGTTATTACCATGAAGAAAACTCGCACCTGGCCGTGGCCTGTACCATTGCTGCAGGGCATGGCGACTTGGGCTTGGGCATTCGCGCCGCGGCAAACTACTATGGCTTGCAGTTTCGCCTCGTGTCCAGGGAAAGGTACTTTTTGGTGCTGCACAACAACGACCTGAATTACCCGGCGATGGAAATCATGTTGCCCTGGCTCAACAGCCCGGAAGTGTTGGCACAGGTCGAGCAAACGGCGGGCTACAGGGCGACACACTTGGGCAGAACACAGGCACTGGAAGTGTTCCTGAATGAAATTCAGGAGAAATAAGCCTCGCCTCCCCCCGTGTGGGTGTGCCAAAACTGTGCAGCGCAACAAAATTATGCAATGTTTTGCATAATTAACGATTTACTGCTTTCCCCCAACCACAAATTCCTGCATCAATCTTCCAGATTTCAGCTCAGTCAGCAAAAATTGCGGAAACAGTTTTCCGGAAAATGCGCTGAAACGGCACTGGCATGCCCGTTGCGCCTTGTTGTTTACCTACATCAACACAACAAGGAGTTAGGGACATGAACATGGTTGACGAATTAAATTTGGGGGTCGCTTTCCCATTCAAGGCAAAGTACGACAATTTCATAGGCGGCCAGTGGCTTGCCCCAAAAAGTGGGCAGTACTTCGACAACGTCACCCCGGTCACCGGTCAGTTGCTATGCAAGGTGGCACGATCACAAGCCGAAGACATTGAAGATGCGCTGGACGCAGCCCATGCAGCCAAAGATTCCTGGGGCAAACGATCCCCCACGGAGCGCGCCACGATTTTGAATAAAATTGCAGACCGCATGGAAGAAAACCTGCGCCTGATCGCCGTGGCTGAAACCCTGGACAACGGCAAACCCTTGCGCGAAACCATGGCTGCAGATATTCCACTGGCCATTGACCACTTCCGCTACTTTGCAGCCTGTATTCGTGGCGAAGAAGGCAGCATTTGTGAAATTGACCACCAGACCTACGCCTACCATTTCAACGAACCGCTGGGTGTAGTGGGTCAAATCATTCCCTGGAACTTCCCGATTTTGATGGCCGCATGGAAACTGGCCCCTGCATTGGCCGCTGGCAACTGCGTGGTTCTCAAGCCTGCGGAACAAACACCCGCTTCGTTGCTGGTGGTGATGGAATTGATTGCCGATTTGTTGCCACCGGGCGTGCTGAACATTGTAAACGGTTTTGGTCTTGAAGCGGGCAAGCCTCTGGCATCCAGCAGTCGTATCGCAAAAATTGCGTTCACTGGCGAAACATCCACTGGCCGCCTGATCATGAGCTATGCCGCACAAAACCTGATTCCTGTCACCCTGGAATTGGGCGGCAAATCGCCCAATATTTTCTTCTCCGACATCATGGATGCCGACGATGCCTTCTTCGACAAAACACTGGAGGGTTTCGCCATGTTTGCCTTGAACCAGGGCGAGGTGTGCACCTGCCCATCCCGTGCACTGATTCAGGAAGACATCTACGACGCGTTCATTGAGCGGGCCATTGAACGCGTTGGAAAAATCAAGCAGGGCAACCCGCTGGATGAAAGCACCATGATTGGCGCACAGGCCTCGTCGGAACAACTCGAAAAAATTCTGAGCTACATCGACCTGGGCAAACAGGAAGGTGCAAAGTGCCTGATCGGCGGCGAGCAGAACAAGCAAAGCGGCGACCTGGCAGGTGGCTACTATGTGAAGCCCACAGTCTTCAAGGGACACAACAAAATGCGCATTTTCCAGGAAGAAATTTTTGGTCCCGTGTTGTCGGTCACTACGTTCAAAGACGAAGCCGAAGCCCTCCAAATTGCCAACGACACCCTGTACGGTTTAGGTGCCGGTGTGTGGAGCCGCGATGGTGCACGTGCATTCCGCATGGGCCGCGCCATTCAAGCTGGCCGTGTGTGGACCAACTGCTACCACCTGTACCCTGCACATGCCGCATTTGGTGGTTACAAGCAATCGGGTATTGGCCGCGAGAACCACAAAATGATGTTGCACCACTACCAGCAAACCAAAAACCTGCTGGTGAGCTATAACCCAAATGCAATGGGATTCTTTTAAATTGTTGTCGTAAAAAAAACCAGCACCGCTCAACCCGACCCGGGAAGAGCGGTGCTTCTGTTCAACTGGAGAAAATAATGTCAAACCGAGTCAGCGCAAGCCCGGAAGCACTGGTCTTGATCGCCTCATTAAAAGCCCAGCACGGTGATGTTATTTTTCACCAAAGCGGTGGCTGTTGCGACGGCAGCGCTCCCATGCTGTTTCCGCGCAATGAATTCCCATTGGGCGGATCCGATGTAAAACTTGGCGAGATTGGTGGCGTGCCGTTTTACATGAGCAAATCACAATTCGCGTATTGGGAACACACGCACCTCACCATTGATGTGGTGAAAGGCAATGGCGGCATGTTCAGCCTTGAGCGGCCAAGTGGCTTGAGGTTTTTAACCAGGTCTCGGCTGTATTCCGATCTTGAACTCAAGTCACTAAGCCCGGTTGAACCTGTTGTGTCATGAACTGACACGGCCACACAACAGTTTCAGTTGCGCAATCGGTCAGCTAGAAATTCAACACAAACCCGCAAGCGCGCCGAACTGGCCAAACGCGATGGGTACACCGCATAGACATTGGCGTCCTGACAATACTGCGGCAACACGCGAACCAACTTCCTGTTGCGCAAATAAGGGGCCACATCCCACGCGCTGCGCAAGCCCACACCATGACCATCTACAATCCATTGTCGAACAGACTCGCCGTTGTTCGACGACAGGGCTCCGCGCACCCGCACGATTTCTTCTCCGTGTGGTCCCTGCAGCACCCAGCGCCCCGGCTGCTGATCGCGCTCGCGAATCACAAGGCATTGGTGATTCTGCAGATCAGCCAGTTCATGCAACACAGGTGCCTGTTGCAAATAGGCAGGGCTGGCGCAAAGAATGCGTTGGTTGCCTGCAATGCGACGGCAAATCAAACCAGGCTCAGTCACTTCCCCAAGCCGAATGTCGAGGTGAAACCCTTCGATGAGCAAATCAACAGGGCGGTCAATCAGCTCCAACTCGACTTCCAGCTCGACATACTGCTTGACCAGTTCAGACAGGACGGGTGCCACCCGCGACCGGCCATATCCCGAGCTTGAGCACACCCGCAACAACCCCCTTGGGATGGATCGCTCAGCCGAGAGGGCATCCATCAAATCCTGTGAAGTATCAAGCACCCGCTGCCCCCACTCCACGCAGGTTTCCCCCACTTCAGTCAATGACAAACGGCGAGTTGTTCGGTGAAACAACTTCAACCCCAAGCGCTGTTCTAGCTGTGCAAGTCGCTTGCTGATGTAGGCGGTTGACACCCCCATTTCCCGTGCACACGCTGACAATGACCCATGCCGGCACAATGCGAGCATCAGATCCAGCTCTTCCAGAGAGGGCGGTTTTGACTTCATTTATTAACCTAATAATTGAATATGTTTTAACTTATAACAGCATTATCAACTTTACAGTTAAGCAATACAATAAAGTCTTCAACCCAACATTCAATCAGGAATGCTCATGAACACCCGAAAAATTGCGGTACTGGCTGGCGATGGCATTGGCAACGAAGTAACCCCAGAAGGCCTGCGCGTGCTGGAAGCAGCTGCTCGCCGCTACAATCTTGACCTTCAATTCACCCACTTCGACTGGGCACACTGTGACTACTACCTGAAACACGGCCAAATGATGCCAAGCGACTGGTTCGATCAACTTGTGAACTTCGACGCCCTGTACTTCGGTGCTGTGGGTTGGCCCGACAAAGTGCCCGACCACATTTCCCTGTGGGGTTCCTTGTTGAAATTCCGTCGCGAATTCGATCAGTATGTGAACCTGCGCCCAGTGCGGCTGATGCCAGGCATCCCCTGTCCGCTGGCCAACAAGAAAGTGGGCGACATTGACTTCTACGTGGTTCGGGAAAACACGGAAGGTGAATATTCGTCTGTGGGCGGCCGCATGTTTGAGGGCACTGAACGCGAAGTGGTTCTTCAGGAAGCCGTATTCACCCGCAAGGGCACTGACCGAATTCTAAAGTACGCTTTTGATCTGGCACAAAGCCGCCCCAAAAAGCACCTGACCTCGGCCACAAAATCCAATGGCATTGCGATCAGCATGCACTATTGGGACGAACGTGTGGAATCCATGGGCAAACAGTACCCCGATGTGCATTGGGACAAATACCACGTGGACATTCTTGCTGCGCGCTTTGTGCTTAGCCCGGAACGTTTTGATGTGGTGGTCGCATCCAACCTGTTCGGCGACATTCTCTCCGACCTGGGACCTGCCTGCACAGGCACCATCGGCATTGCACCCTCGGCCAACCTGAATCCGGAAGGCACATTTCCCTCCCTGTTCGAACCGGTGCACGGTTCCGCACCAGACATTTACGGCAAGAACATTTCCAATCCCATCGCCATGATCTGGTCGGGTGCTATGATGCTTGATTCCATCGGTCAGGGCGACCCCAGATTCAAGGCAGCCCACGATTCAATCCTGAAAGCTATCGAAACCGTGCTGGTGGAAGGTCCCCGCACACCGGACATGGGCGGCACTGCCACCACGTCTGATGTGGGCAAAGCAATTGCGGAGTGCATTCAGTAAAAACCTGATCACATGAATCAATTCAACGTACTCTCGGAAATTCTGGGAGTCACCGCCCCCGTGTTTGCAATGGTCTTCATGGGGTTGGTGCTGCGCAAGGTCAATCTGATCAACGATTCCTTCATTCAAACAGCATCAACGCTAACCTACAAAGCCACCATGCCCACGCTGTTCTTTCTGTCGATCTGGCAGGCTGACTTGCAAAGTGCATTCAATGCCACCCTGGTCATTTTTCTGTGTGCTGCCACGGTGGTGGGGTTTTTAGCCAGTTGGTGGTGGGCCACCCAAGCTATTCCATACAGCCAAAGGGGCGTATTTGTACAAGGGGCTTTTCGGGGCAATTGTGGTGTCGTCAGCTTAGCCTTGGTGGCAAGCTACTACGGTGCCTATGGGCTATCGGTGGGCGGCGTACTGGTTGGTTTTACCATTCTCTTGTTCAATGTGCTGTCGGTGCTGATTCTCTCTGTCTACAGCCCCACCCTGAAATTCAGCCCCGCGTCGGTGGGCAAAGAGTTGTTGAAAAACCCCCTTATTATTGCTGTGGTGCTGGGCATGTTGGCCAGCGCGGTGAAACTGTACATACCGCAGTGGCTATTGAAATCGGGCGAGTACTTTGCCGGTCTCACTTTGCCACTGGCACTCATCTGCGTGGGTGGCACTCTTTCACTGGCCGGGGTCAAGGCTTCTGGCATGTCAGCCCTGCAATCCAGCGCAATCAAAATTGCAATTTTGCCCGTGCTGGCCTGCACTGCGGCCTGGGTCATCGGCATTCAAGGGCGGGATCTCATTATTTTGTGGATGTTCTTTTCAAGCCCAACTGCGGCAGCCAGCTTTGCCATGGCCGTGGCTGCTGGGGGTGACGGCAAACTGGCCGCGAACATCATCGCCCTGACCACCCTGGTGTCCATCGGAACCATGACTTTGGGTATTTACACGCTCACCGCGCTAGGGCACTAAATTCACACGTTAAACTCGGAATGAATTCCAGAAAAACAATTCAATCCACAGGTAGCAGTACATGAATACCCAAGCAGCAAGCCAAGTGACAATGACATCCCAGCGGGAATGGGCGCTGCTGCTGATCCTTGCGGGTATTCAGTTCACCCACATTCTTGATTTCATGATCATGATGCCGCTGGGCCCACAGCTCACTGCAGCGTTTTCAATCTCCGATGCCAAGTTCGGTTTGCTGGTGTCGGCCTACACTTTCGCTGCAGGGGCCTCTGGCCTTGTGGCCTCGCTGTACATTGACCGGTTCGAACGGCGCCGCTTGTTATTGATCCTGTATGTGCTGTTTGCGGTAGCCACGTTGGCGTGCGGCTTGGCACCCACCTACGAAACGCTGATGAGCGCACGCATTGCAGCCGGCTTGTTTGGCGGTATTTTGTCTGCGATGATTCAAACAATCGTGGCCGATGTGGTGCCCTTTGCCCGACGGGGCAAAGCCATGGGCGTCATCATGACCTCCTTCTCGGTGTCCACAGTCATGGGTGTGCCGCTTGGTTTGTATGTGGCAGCCAACTCCGACTGGCACACACCATTCTTCGGTATCGCAGGCATCAGTTTCTTGCTTGTGGTGGCGGGCTGGTATGTCATTCCCACCCTGCAGGGGCATTTGCATTCGCGTGGCGAAACGGGGCCGTTGCAGGGCATTGCCCAAGTGCTTCGCGACACCAATCACTTGCGGGCATTTTGCTTTTCGTTCTGCATGATCTTTGCCGGTTTTTCAATTATTCCGTACATCACGATTTACATGCAGATCAACGCGGGTCTGTCGCCGTCCGACATTCCGCTAATTTATCTGGCAGGTGGTGCAGCCACGCTGTTCAGTGCGCAAATCATCGGCAAGTTGAGTGATCGAATCGGCAAGTTGAAAATGCTGCAAATCATTGCAGGCATTGCGGTGGTTCCCATGGCGCTAATCACGCTGACCGAGGGCATGAGCATGGCGGTCATTCTGGTGATCACCACCTGCTTTTTCGTGTTTGTCAGCGGCAGGATGATTCCTGGCATGGCCTTGGTCAGCGCTGCAGGCAATCCGAAAAACCGTGGCACCTTCATGACACTGAATTCATCCATGCAGTCTGCTGCAATGGGATTGGCTGCGCTGATTGGCGGTGTTGTCATTTCACGCAATGCCGAGGGTTTGATTGAGAACTTTTGGTTGTGCAGTGTGATTGCGATCACATTCAACCTGACCGCTTTGTTGATTGCAAAAAAATTGCGGGTGTATCAGTAAGGCGGTGAATCTGCTTTGATCAGCCCGCCGCCATGCGGCGAATAATTGACGACACCACCAAACGCAAACCCTTGACCTCTTTCACTTCCAGGGGCCGCTTTTCTTTCAGGTCTTTGTCTTTGCTGAGTTCTTCAAGCTTGTGTTCAATTTCTTTCAACAGCTCAAGTTGTTGCTTCATGATCATTTACCAATAAACTCGGGTACGCGAAATATACACGCAAGCGCGTCTGCGTTGGATGACACTTTTGTGACGCGTCATGTGCTTCACTTTGCAACAGTCACAATGGATTGATCCTTGCTTGTGTTTCCAGCACGCTTAATTCAAATACTGCAATCATGACGCTGCCTTACTTATTCGCCACCGCCATTTCCATGTCAGTTTGTGCAACTGCACTGGCCAACCCAGACACAGACTGGCCTGTATTTGGTGGTAACTGGAATCACCAACGGCACAGCCCATCAACTCAAATTGCGCCCGACAACGTTGCACAACTGGACACGGCCTGGGAATTTGACACCGGGATATCCTCCAGTTTTCAAGCCACGCCCATTGTGGTCAATGGGGTGATGTATGTGTCGCTGCCGTTTAACCATGTGGTGGCCTTGAAAGCCGACACCGGCAAGCTGCTGTGGCGCTACACCCACGACCGCATCAAAGACCGCCCCATGTGCTGCGGCCCTGCCAACCGGGGTGTGGCGGTCAGCGATGGAAAAGTGTTCATGGGCACTGTCGACTCTCGCTTGCTGGCCCTGGATGCGGGAAATGGCACCAAGTTGTGGGACATTGATGTCACCAAGGGCGATCAAGGTGTACGGGAAGATGCCAGCGCTCTGGGTTCACAACTGAATACACAGGATGGAAAACTCGAGGTGTCCGGAACCTCGGGCGCGGGCATCAACATGGCGCCCATGGTGTTTGATGGCAAAGTCATTGTGGGCATTACAGGTGTGGGCTATGGCCTGCACCTGGATTCACCCGACCCCGACGCCCCGCTGGGTTCAGTCGTGGGTATTGCAGGCAATTACGGTCGGCGCGGCTTCATGGCGGCATACGACATCAACACGGGTGCACAGGCCTGGAAATTCGACACCGTGCCCGAGAAAGGTTGGGAAGGCACATTCACCCGGAAAACACGAGATGGTGTGGTGCTGCCTCGTGATATTGATCAGGAAAAAGCAGACGTTTCAAAGTACCCGGATGCATGGCAGTTTGGTGGCGGCTCAGCGTGGAGCACCCCAGCCATAGATCGAGAAAACGGCATGCTCTATTTTGGTACGGGCAACCCTTCTCCCCAAATGGAAGGCTCGTCAAGGCCGGGCGATAACCTGTACACCGCATCGCTTGTTGCGCTCGATATTCGCACTGGCGAATTGAAGTGGCACTACCAACAAGTTCCTCACGACATGTGGGGCTACGATGTGGCAAGCCCACCCGTTTTGTTCAAGGTACGGCATCAGGGCCAAGCCGTGCAGGCTGTGGGCCAAGCAGGGAAAACAGGTTGGTTCTATGTGCACAACCGAATCACCGGCGCACTGTTGTTCAAAAGCGAAGCCTTCGTGCCACAACACAATATGTTTACCCTGCCCAGCGAACAAGGCAATGTGATCTATCCCGGTGTCATTGGTGGTTCGAACTGGTCGCCAGTTTCAGTGGATGAACAACGCCGCATGGTGTTCATCGCAGGTATTCACTGGCCTGTGAAATATCAATTGCATGAACTGAAAGCCAAGGGCAACAAACCGGCTTTGAAATATTCATCCATGTCGCCAATCGAGGACGGAGAAAAATACGGCTTGCTTTCAGCCCTTCATCTGGACACTGGCAAACTGCTGTGGCAACACAAGGTAAAGGCCCCCCTGATTGGCGGCGTCTTAAGCACCAAGACAGGTCTGGTTTTTTCTGGTGAAGGCAGTGGCGAATTTTTTGCACTGGATTCAAACACGGGCAAACGCGTTTGGGAACAGGCCAACCCGGCCGGTGTAAACGCACCATCTGTTAGCTACGAGGTGAATGGCAAGCAATATTTGGCAGTGGCAATTGGCGGCAACAAGCTGTTCGGTTTCAAACAAGGAAAAACCATCAAGGCTTGGGCATTGAAGGCTAAATAAGCAGCCAGTGATTGTCCAGTGCGAATGAATTCTTGTCTTCACCGGCCTGGTGCCCCAACCAAACTTCACCGCCCCTCGAGGCCAAGGCGCAGGCTGCTTTGGCCTGCTGCGTGTTCAGCAATCTGCCATGTAAATCAAACCTGGCCGCTGAATCATTCTTGGTGCAACTGATCACAAAGCCTTCGGGCGTGGTGGCAATATCGCCTGCATAGCCGTTCACACCAATCGACTCACCCACCGGGCTCAACCCTTGTTCATCGAGCAAGGCAAGCACTGGCGCCGCCTCTTGATCAGCCTCTACAGCATGATGGGCCTGCATGGCAATTCCCACCACACCGCTGGCATGCACGGCCATGTGGCGCAGGCTGAGCCGCGAATCACGCAGGGTCCATTGGTTCAACACCCTGCCCGTTCGGGGGTGCATGGCCACCACGGAAGAATCCATGGGCAAGTGGTTTAGTTGCGTGCGCCCCATGTCTGCATGGGTTTGTATGCCGCCATTAGCCACCAGCAAAAAAGGTTCATCGATACCCAACACACCGCCGGGCAACACCAACATTTCATGCGGGTCTCGACCCTGCGTTGGCCACACATCGAGAAGCTCAAATGTTTCCCGGTGACGAACACCCAGCACACCTTGCCCGGTCAACACATCGGTTTCTGTGGTGAACAAGCAATCACCGTGTACTGCGCTGTGTCCGTTCAAATGCCGGTCTTCGTCTTGCCAGGTGCGCGCAGTGTCTCCGGTTTGAATATTCAGCCGCATGATCCAGTCGCCTGGGCGGCGCGCAACAACCAAATACTCATCGCCCTGAAGGTGCATCAAACCATGTGGGCGGGTGGGTAAATCCACTGCCGAATCAATGGTGTAAGGGGTCGACAGGCGGGTATTTTTCCAGCTGAGCACACCCACCTGATAAACCGCTGTTGGCAGTTGCCAGGCCGCAAGCAAGCTGGCGTGCTTGCCATTCACAGCGGCCCTTGAGGGCAAGGGTAAAGCCAGCGACAGTGCCACTGCACCGCCTTGCAACAGAAATTGTCGGCGTGACAACACCATGGGCTCAATCGCCGTCTGAAGATGAAAACTGGATTGACACGTTTAATCCTTTGGCCACTTCAGTTTCCAAAAAACCTTTCAAGGCTTTTGACGCCTTCACCGATTGTTCAACACTGGCAGGCTTCGAAACATCGTTGGCCTTCACCGCAGCTGTAACTGCATTGCTGTGAACGAGCAATGTGTCCGCCAAACCAATTTTGCCCAATCCCCTTAGGTAGGCCTCTAGCGGCACCACCTGTTGATCGGCGTTGGGCACGGTCTGGCTGCTGACCACCAGCAAGTCTGCAATGCCCTGCCACTGCGCTTTCCAGGCGTTTTCGGTCAGCCCGAGTTCAGCGTACGGCCAATCGGGTGCGCCGCCTTTGGCGGTGTCGTCCCTGCTTTTCAACAACGGTTTTTCCATGCGCTCCCAAGCCAGGTTGTGTGTGGCACCCACCAGTTGATTGAAATACAGCTGCATGTCGGCCTTCAAGGAATCAGCATCTTCTTCGCTGTTTGGTTTGACGGGTTGCCAATTCAAATCAGCCACGGTGCGAGTCATGTCTCTCACCACCTCTTGCGCGTAATTGCACTGGGGCGACGCGGCCTTGAAACCTGGTTGGCCCAGTAAATATTCAATGGCCGGAAATCCCTTTGCCGGGCTTCCTACCAAAGCCATGGCCTCGGCGCCCTGGGGCTGTTTCTTGATTGCACGTTCAAGCAAGTTGACCCGCAATGGCCGAAAATCAATTTGCCGCACAGTATTGTTCTGCAGCATCGGGCCCATCACCACGGCAGACAATTCAAGCCACACCAGATAGGTGTTTGAATACTGTGTCTTCAAGGCATCAATCGGTAAATCACCCTGACAATACTTCGCGGTTGAATTGTCGAGTTGGTCCAGCTGCGCCAACAACGCCGCCGTGTCTTTGGCGTAGTGGTGAGTCACCGTGCTGTTCAACACTTCCGAAGCGTCGTAATACGGAAACAACAAAGTACTTCTGTCTACAGGCTTTGCAGCTGCAGCCAAATTAATCACCAAGAGCAAAACCCCAGCAAGCAAAATGCAAATGAGTCCACGCAATAAACCATGTTTCAATTCATGCTGGTGTTGAGGATGCATTACAACGACTCCACAAAACGGATCAAGGCAGCGCGGTCTTCAGCAGAAAATTTCATGATTCGGTTTTTGCTTGGTTCCGCCTCTCCGCCGTGCCAAAGAATGGCCTCTTCAACACCGTTTGCACGGCCATCGTGCAACAAACGCATGTGGTTATTGACATCGGAAATCAAGCCGATGCCCCACAAAGGCGGTGTTTTCCATTGCCTGCCATTGGCGTGAAAATCAGGGCGATTGTCGGCAAGCCCGTCGCCCATGTCGTGCAACAGCAAATCGGTGTAGGGCCAAATTTCCTGCCCTTCAAGTGCTTTGCTGCTCAAGGCCGGAAATGGCACTTTGCCCGTGGTGTAAGCGGGGCGATGACACACCGCACATTGCGCCTGTTCAAACAACTTTTGCCCTTTCAACACCTGTGCGTCGTTTACATTGCGACGGGCAGGCGGTGCCAGCACGGCCTGATAAAACACAATTTCATTGAACAGTTTGTCGCTCAGTTCTGGCTCGCCATTGTCAGAACCATTGGGTGCCTGCAAACAATCCTTTTGCGAGGGTGTACAGTTTTCAACAGGAAACAAACTGCTGGTGATTCCGATGTCACCCAGAAACGCACCGCCGGTTTGGTGGGCCAGTGAAGCCACATTGGCCTTCCAGCCAAAACGGCCCAGCATCTCCTTCTTTGCGTAGGCATCCCAAACACGATTAGGCACACCCTTGATCGGCCCCGCTTGCTCAGCCTGTTGCCTGGCATTGGCCAGCACATCTTTTTCCTCAATCGCTTCCAGCAAACCCAAACCGATCACCTGTGGGGCAATGCGTGGGCTCACCATCACCTTGGGGTGCATGGGCCCATAGGCCAATTCAGTGAATGAGTAGCTTGGCTTTTGCAGCACATACGGTGTGCCGTCGGGGTATTGGCCGCGCACCTCCGTGGTTTCAATCCTGATCTTGCCTTCCGGCTTTACACCGTCGACAGCGGCATTGTTCAACTGATCACCGTAAGTGGGCTCGGGCACAACACCATGGTGGTCACCCACACCCGGAATGGAAATCCTGAACAACAAATCAACAGGCTGCTCACTGTTCAAGCGATTCAATATTTCAGGTGGTTTTCCGCGACCATCCTGAACATGGCAACCACCACAGGAACGTGCAATAAAGTGCGGCCCCAAACCGTCTCGCGCGGTGGTCGACGCTGGCGCCTGTACCCAGTTGCGCTTGAAAAACGAGTTGCCGATTGCAAACCGGGTACGCTCTTCATCCGGCAAATTGGCGGCTGGAAATGAAAAGGCATTGCGACCGTCTGCAAACACTGTTGCGTCGCCAGCGCTGCGGGCAGTCATGCTCTCGCCTGCGGCCCAAGAAGCCCCTGCCACCAAAGTGGCGGTCAAGGCAAACACTATTAATTTTCGATTTTTTTTCACGGATAAGTATCTAATCAAGGCAAGGCCAAAGTAAGCCGGGTAATGCCAATTGCATTGGCAGATTCCACGATCAAGGTGCTCTGTTTGACCAAACTGGCCACTGTCGCCTTGATTCGCTGCGGACCGGGTGCGTCTGTACCGCCAATAATTTCCCGATCAAACGGTGCTTGAATTTGATTGGCTGCACTCACCGATTTCTGGATCTGTTGCGTGGTTTCTTTGGCCACATTGGGCGCTTTGGCGGCGACCATTTCAGCCAGCGAAGGCACTTTCAGCAAAGCACCGCTGGCTTGCTTGTATGTGCCGGTCCACACATTCAATATGCCTTGCGCATTGTTGACCGCATCACGATGGGTGTTGTCTGAAAAACAGGAATGTTCATCCTCTTGATCCTGACTGAACAAAGCCACCTCGAGCCGTTCGCCTGCAAGTTCACCACGCGACAAAGACCCCAGCCCAACCAGAATTTGACGAACAGACTCTTTGCCGCCCTTTTCAAATTCAGCGCGGAAGTTATCCGGTGTGGCGGGAGCCCAGGCAGACTGCACGGTTTGTAAATCATGAATCAACAGGGCAGTCACTTCACGCAAATAGTGAGCGCGGCGCTCGGCATTGCGACCCTTGCCTTTCACGTAATCCGTGTAGGGCCGGTCACCGGGACCGTCGTCGTTCAAGTCTTGACCCCACAACAAAAACTCGATGGCATGCCAGCCAGTGGCAATGTTTTCTTCTCCACCACGTTCATTTTGCGCCACCAGCGCTTCGCGGGTGATGTTGAATTTGCCGTTGTTAATGAAGCCGCTGTTTGAATCGCCCTTCACATAGTCCACATACGACTCGTCCATGGGCCACGCATTAATCTGGCCTTCCGGCCCATTCTCATCGTCGATCGGGCCACCATAAAAGCGGAAAGCCTCGGTTTGTCCGTAAAACTCACGCGCATCAAGCCATTCTTTTTTTGCAGTGTTCATTTCAGCTTGCGAAGGTGCTTTTAAAAACGCATCAATGGCAGCTTGCATTTTTTTCGCAGCATTCACAGAGTCGGTGTAGTTTGCATACACCAATTGTCCATAACCCCTTACAACCTCGTCGGCTGAAGGTGCAGCCAAAGCCACGTTGCACAATGCCAGGGCAAAACCGGCAACCATCCACTTTTTCATGAGGAATTAAAACCTTTGAGTCAATTCAAAACAGGGTACATGTTAATCTTAATGAGAATGATTTGCAATTAATAAGAACATCCATTACACTGCGCATCATTCATTGCAGGCAATCAACTGACTTCGGGCCACCATGAACATGCAACCGACTCTTAAAACAGGAACGCCCTTGACACACCGCACCGAATCCGCTGCTGCTGTGCCGTTGAATACAACAACGCTGTTTCCTCAAGGCAGTCGGGAAAGAACCATTGTTCATGACAACACTGAATACCGGTTGCGAATTACGGCCCAAGGCAAGTTGATTTTAACCAAATAAATTTCTCACCCTCAAATCGCAAGCCAGCCAGAACCACGTTAGCCAGCCAGCGTTTTTTTCAACCAAGCATCATGAACTCGAAAAAAATCCTGCCCTGCGCCATCAGCGCAATTGCCCTGTTTTGGCCACAACTCTCCAATGCACAAAACGCTGTCACCTTGCCCTCAGTCAAAGTAGAAGGTCAGGTTCAAGCTGAAGAAACCCCTGCCACGCCCGTCGAAGGCTACAAAGCCAACAGCACTTTCTCAGCAACCAAAACCGGCACCCCGATTGTTGAAACGCAGCAGTCCATCTCGGTCATCACGCGCGAGCGCATGGAAGATCAAGGCGCATTGACACTACAAGATACGCTCGGCTACACCGCAGGTGTCAGCGCCGGTTCTTATGGTTTCGACAACCGTGGCGACTGGGCCTTTATTCGCGGCACCTCGTTTGTGCAATATCAAGATGGTTTGCGCCAATTGTTCGGCTTCTACAACAACGTGCGTCCCGATCCATTTACCCTCGAACGCGTGGAAGTGGTGAAAGGCCCATCCTCGGTGCTGTACGGTCAGGGCGGTTTTGGCGGGCTGGTGAACATGGTCAGCAAGCGCCCGCAAGCGAAACAGGCAGGCGAAGGGGGCATGCAACTGGGCGAGTATGGTCGCAAGCAACTCGCCCTTGATTTGACAGGCCCACTGAACGAAGAAGGAACCGTGCTGTATCGCATGATTGCCCTGACCCGCGACAGTGACACTCAAGTGAACTTTGTCCCGGATGATCGCGACCTGTTTGCCCCATCGATCACCTGGAAGCCAAGTGCCGACACCAGCCTGACCGCTTATGCCCATGTGCAACGCGATCGATCCGGATCGTCGGTCGGCTTTTTCCCGATTGTGGGCACGCGCTTTGAAGGACCCAACGGGCGCATTCCCACCGACACCTTCATCAGCGAACCCGGCTTTGATTTGTACTTGTCCAAACAAACGGCTTACGGACTGGAATTTGATCATCGCTTGAACGACGTGTTTTCTTTCAGCCAGAAAGTGAAGCAAAGCGACAGCGCGGTCTCCTACAACTCAATTTACTCGGCCTTCACGCCGCGCATCAATGCAGATGGTCGGACCATTAACCGTGTGGCTATTTCGCAATACAACGTGGCCGACAGTTTGACCAGCGACTCACAACTGACTGCCAAGTGGAATGTTGGCGCCTTTGAAAACACCAGCATTGTTGGGCTGGATTATCAACGGGTCGCCTTGGGCGGTGCACGTGGTGTGGGCGGCAGTGCAGCACCCATTGATTACCTGAACCCGCAATATGGCAACTTTACAGCGCCTGTTCTACGGGATATCGCGGGCACACTGCAAACTCAAACCGGCATTTACGCCCAGCACCAAGTGAAGTACGACAAACGCTGGCTTTCGACTGTGGGCATTCGCCGTGATTGGGCTAAATCAGAAACGGACAATGCGCCAGCCTCAAACCTGGATGCGTCCACCAACACTTACAAAGCAAGCCTGGGTTACATCACCGATTTTGGTGCCATGCCTTACTACAGTTACTCCGAATCCTTCTTGCCGATCGGTGGTCTGGATTTCTTTGGCAATCCTTTCAAACCACAACAAGCCGAACAGCAGGAAATGGGTGTGAAATACGAAACCCCCGATGGCAAATCCTTGCTCACCGCAGCCGTGTATGAAATCAAGGAAAACAACCGCCGTGTTGCAGATCCGGCTCAAGCAAACAATCAAATTCAGGTTGGCGAGGCTGAAAGCAAAGGTGTGGAACTGGAAGCAAATCACCGCCTAAGCTCCACAGTGGATGTTCTGGCTGCATATGCCTACACCAGTGCCAAAGTGACACGCCATTCCGCCCCCAACAGCCAAGGCAAACGCCTTGCCACAGTGCCCAAACAAACACTGAGCCTGTGGGGCCGCCAAAAATTTGCCATGTTCGGTTTGCCCGGCTGGCAATGGGGTGCAGGCCTGCGGTTTATTGATGAATCCTGGGACGGCGTCGACAACGTACGCACACCCAGCGTGACCTTGCTGGATGCAATGTTATCCTATGAAACTGGTGACTGGCGCTACGCAGTGAACGCCACCAACCTGGCCAACCGTGAATACGTGTCCACCTGCCTGTCTCGGGGTGACTGCTTCTACGGCGTCGAACGCAATGTGGTGTTCAGTGCAAACTACCGTTTCTAAAATTCAATGGCTGAAAATCAGCAGTCGGCAAATTTATTGCCTGCTGCTGGCCTTTCCTGCAGGTTTGGCCTTGGCCAACCTGCTCGCTGCAGCCATGGCTATTTTATTGTTCAATGCTGGCATGGAACAAAGCGAAGCGATGACACTGAGCCTGTTGCTGGCTTATCTTGCCATGCCCTGCTGGATGCTTTGGATTTACTGCACCAGCAGCCTGGCCTGGTTAAGCGCCAAAGGGCTTCTGTTTGGCTTGCTGTGCGCTATCGTGATTTATTTTCCTTGGTGAACCATTGCAGTGAGCAAGCACAAAGCCCCATCCGTTCGCCAACACATGGCCTGGTTTCACACCTGGTTTGGCCTGTTCATTGGCTTTTTGTTGTTCGCCGTTTTCTGGATGGGCACACTGACGGTATTCGATCGGGAATTTGATCGCTGGATGCACCCCGAGAGCCGCAGCATAGCCGGTGAATGCTGCACACTGAGCCCGCAACAACTTGAAGCCGTGTTGATGAAAGCGCGTGAACTGGCGCCCGAATCCGACAACATTCGATTGCGCCTGCCCACCGAGCGCACGCCCATGACATTGATCCGCATTGTCGAACCCGATCGCAGCTTGAAAGCCTATTTCATGGATCCCGACACTGGCAAGGTGGTCAGCAATGAACACACCTTGGGGGGCAGCGGCTTCTTTTTCCCCTTCCACTACAAGTTCAATATTGCGTGGAAAGATGTGGGTTATTTCATGCTGGGTATTGCAGGCCTGGCCATGATGGCCCTGCTCATCAGCGGCATTGTGCTTCATCGGAAACTGCTGGCTGAATTCTTTGTGTTTCGCCCCAAAAAGCACACGGTGCGCAGTCTTCTCGACTTGCACAACCTGAGCAGCGTGGTGGCACTGCCGTTTCATTTCATCATCACTTTCACAGGTTTGTTGATTTTCTTCTCCATCTATTTTCCGTGGGCCACACTGGCTGCATTTGATAACGACAAGGCCGCCGCACAAAAGGCCATGAGCGGTTTTATCAATTTGCCAGCCAGTGGCTTTATTGAAAACACCGATCAACAGCTTGCCGCATTAAAAAGTGTGCCTGCGCTTGTTCAGGCACGGGAAGCGGCATGGAGCCAAGCCTTGGGCGAACCAGCACGTGCCGACGCCATCAACATTCGCAACCTGACCGACAGCAATGCGACGCTTGAAATTCGCAGGGTATTTCCCGCACGCAGCATTGCGATGAGCACCCACGCAGACACACTGCTGCTGCACACCGGTGAGCTGCTCCACGCCCACGAACCCAAACCCATCAAGGGGTTTACGCACTGGATCAACGGCCTTCACTTCATTCAGTTCGACCACGCAGCGCTGCGCGTGCTGTACGTGATTGGCGGCTTGCTCGGTTGCGTCATGATTCACACCGGTTTTCTGTTTTGGCTTGAAGCACGCCGTGTTCAACACCACAAGAAAAAGCTGCCCGGGTTTACCGTAGTTCAAGCGCTGACTGTGGGCGGCACACTGGGCATGATGATCGCCACCGCGGCTTTTCTGGTGGCCAACCAGCTTATTCCAGATCACCTCAACAACCGCGCCACAGTGGAAACCTGGGTGTTTTATGGGGTCTGGGTTGGCAGTATTGTCTGGGCTTTTGTCAACGCCCGCAAAGGCCGGCATTTACAGATCCATGCGCAAGCCCATCGAAGCAGCCAGTGGTTTGCGCCCACGGTGGCATTCACCGTGCTGTGTGCTCTGGCCTGGTTACTGAACCAGATCAACACAGGTGGCATGGTTGCAGCAATTCGCCAAGGGGACATGAATTCATTGGCCATCGATATTGGTTTGCTCATCATGGTTGCAAGCGGCATTTACACGGCTCGCAAAGCTGTGATCAAGTCTTCAGCCAGGCAGCCTGCACACAGCGAGGCCTTGAAATGCAACTAACACTGCAGCTTGCGTTGGCCTTGCCGCTTCTGTTTTTCGGTTTGCTGTCCATTGCACTGTCCCAGCAGGCCCACTTTCGCCATCGCCGTTGGGCTGGGCGCTGCAACGCAATCGGGCTGCGAACAATTATGCTGCGTCGCATTGCAGGTGTTCTTGCCTTGCTGATCAGCGCAATCCTGATGGTCCTTGTTCAGGGCATTGGTTTTGGCTTGGTGCTTTGGGTAATGGCCGCAGCGGCATTGGCCGTGCTATCGACATGGGTACTTGCCCGGTCAAGTTAAAGGGCACTTCGTGTTGTCGGCGTATAATCGCCTGATATCCAACACGAGCTGTATTCATGATCACCCGTTTTGCTACCGCCGCCCTTTTACTGCTAGCCAGCCTGTCCACCAACGCCCAAACCAATGGGTCCGCTCTTGCAACGGACATGGCCAGTCGCGTTCAAGCCTGTGTGGCCTGCCACGGTGCGGAAGGTCGCGCCAGCGCGGAAGGCTACTACCCGCGCATTGCGGGCAAACCAGAAGGCTACCTGTACAACCAGTTGATCGCATTTCGCGACGGAAGCCGCCAGCATGCGGCGATGAATGGAATCGTTCAACATTTGTCGAATGACTACCTGCTGCTAATGGCCAGGTACTTTGCTGCACAAAACCCGCCCTACCCTGCACCGGCCAAAACAACGGCAAGCCCCAGCGAACTGGAACAAGGCAAACGCCTGGTATTCGACGGTGTTGTGTCCAGGAAAATACCCGCATGCGCAGCCTGTCATGGGCAGGCACTTACTGGTGTTGAACCCTACACACCCGGTTTGATCGGCTTGCCGCGCGATTACCTGAATGCCCAATTGGGCAAATGGCGCAATGGGCAGCGCAAGGCCGCCAACCCCGATTGTATGCATGCCTTGGTCAAAGCATTAAGCCCGGCGGAACTGAACACAGCCACTTCCTATTTGGCAGCCCAGGCTGTGCCGCCTAACTCAAAAGCAGCACCGGCCAACAGCATTCAGTTTCCGCTGAAGTGCGGTACGCACACCACCACAGCCGCGCCAAACCTTGGCACTGTGTCGCCCGAACCCATTGCGCTGAATGTGCTGTCGGCACAAGAAACGCGGGGCGCCTATTTGGCGCGCATCGGCAATTGCGCCGGTTGTCACACTGCAAACCCCAAGAAACCATTTGCCGGTGGTCGTGCAATCGAAACGCCGTTTGGACCAATTTACAGCAGCAACTTAACCCCCAACCCTGAAACCGGATTAGGCAACTGGACCGCCGATGATTTTTACAAAGCCATGCACAGCGGCATTTCCAAAAATGGCGACTACCTGTACCCGGCGTTTCCATACACCGACTACACCAAAATGAGTCGGGCCGAGGTAGACGATTTGTTCGCCTACCTGAAACGCCTGCCCGCAATTGTGCAAAAAACGCCCGAACCCGAATTGCAGTTTCCTTTCAATCAACGCCCGCTGTTGGCAGTGTGGCGCGCGCTGTATTTCACTGAAGGTGAATACAAACCGAACACCCAGCAAAGCGCACAGTGGAATCGCGGTGCCTACCTGGTCAGCGGCCCAGGCCATTGCGCGGCATGCCACACCCCCCGCAACACATTGGGTGGCTTGAAAGACAAATTGAATTTAAGTGGTGCCACCATACCGGTGCTGAACTGGTTTGCACCCGCTTTAAACAATCACCCTGTGCATGGCTTGGGCAAATGGAGTGAAAGCGACATTGCCGCCTATTTGCAAAGTGGAGTTAATCGCCATGCAGCCACTTACGGCCCCATGAGTGAAGTGATCGCGCACAGCTTGCAATTTGCCACTGAAAGCGACACAAATGCCATGGCGGTTTACCTGAAAAGCCTGCCTGCTCAAGCACCTTCCGAAAATGAAAGCACAGGTCTTGGCCAGCGCACCCTGCAACCACTCATGCAGCGCGGGGAGAATATTTACGCCAACACCTGCGCAGAATGTCATGGCAAACAAGGCGAGGGAAAAGCCAACCAATTCCCTGCACTGGCTGGCAATGTCAATGTAATTGCCCCCAACCCGGTCAATGCAATTCGAATGGTGCTCAACGGTGGCTTTTCACCCAGCACGCAGGGTGCACCCTACCCGCACGGCATGCCACCCTACCGTGTGGAACTGAGCAACACCGACATTGCGGCGGTTGTTACTTACATTCGGCGAAGTTGGGGCAACAGCGCCAGTAGTGTTGCATCGGTCGAAATCGACAAGCAACGGGGCATGCAATAAAAAAAGCCGGTGATGAATTGCTTCACCACCGGCTTTTCACTG
Organism: Limnobacter sp.; assembly: GCF_043511195.1. Classification (NCBI taxonomy): domain Bacteria; kingdom Pseudomonadati; phylum Pseudomonadota; class Betaproteobacteria; order Burkholderiales; family Burkholderiaceae; genus Limnobacter; species Limnobacter sp. The sequence goes on from NZ_CP121330.1 coordinate 3,008,831, forward strand.
GGTACGTCGTGATCAGAAATCAACCTGCATTTCAACCAGCAACATACGTCCTGGTGCTGGCACGCGGCCAGTTGTGCTCACATCCACACCACGGAAGAAATACTGCTCATCAAACAGGTTGTTGATACCAAAACCAAGGTTCATGTTTCTGCCCTGACCAATCGGGAAATCGCGACCCACGCGCATGTTCACCAAAGTATAGGCTGGCAATTCACCCGCGCTGCCGTTGGCAGTTTCGGCTTGCGTGTTGGCTGAATCACTGAAGCTTTCAGACACATACAAAGCATTGGCATTGGCTGTCCACTTGTCGAACTTGTAAACAGCATCAAAGCCCAGGTGGTGCGTGGGCGCATTGCGCAACTCTTTGCCTTGGTCGGCGCCAGACAACTGCTCGGTGTCCAGGTAGGTGTAGCTCATGCCCAACTCGGTTTGGCTGTTCAGGTTCCAGCGGCCTTCCAGTTCAACACCCTCTTGGCGTGTTTCGCCAAGGTTGCGGAATGCACCTGTATCGAAAACAATTTGATCTTTGTAATCCACACGGAACAGGGTCGCTGCAATATTGGCTTGGGGATTGATTTGCCAGCGCGAACCAATTTCGTAGTTCTCAGCTGTTTCATTGCCCACATCGCCACCCCGTGTAACCTGCGCGGTTTGCACTGGTACCAGTGAACGTTGTGCATTGGCAAACACAAACACGTCTTTGGTGGCCTGGTAGCCCACGGTCAAGCCAGGCAACCATTCATCCGGGTTGTTTTGAAATTCCGTACCTGTGTTCAAATCGCGGTAACGGGTTTCAACATCTTCATAACGAATACCGGGCGTTACTTTCAAACGATCATCCATCAAGGCGATGGTGTCGCTTACGTAATACGCCATGGCTTTGGTTGTAAAGTCCCAGCGACGGAACGGGTTGACCGATCCAGTTGCCAGTGTGGTGCGGCTTACGTCGAAGCGCACATCTTCTTCAACAAAACGTGCGCCTGCAATCACCGTGTGGTTGCCGATCTGCTTGGTGAAACGTGGCTCTGTGCCATGTACGCTGAATACACGCGGAGAATCAAGAACAAACGCTGGCGTTTGTGCCGGGTCATCCGAGAAAGTGGCCGACTGACTAAAGAAGAAAGTGCGGTTGGCTTGGTGTGCAAAGTTGCGCCAGGTCAACTTGAAGTCATCTGAAAACGAATGGTTCCAGGTGAACGTGCCACGCCACATGTCGGCGTCATACGCATCAAAGGGCTTTTGCGACTGGTTCGGATTCTGCTCGTACGCTGTCGGGCTCAAGGCTCCCGGCAACTCGGCCTTCACTTCGTAGTACTGCAACTGCGCTTTGAAATCGTTGTTGGCGTTCAGGTAGTACTCGCCATCCACGATAAAGTTACGTACTTCCGTGTCGGAACGATCACGCTGGCCCTTGCCATCCACAATGTTCGCCTGAAATTGCAAACCCAGATCTTCACGAACAAAACCACCAATGCGGTAGTAGGTGTCGGTCAACATATTCCCGGTTTCTTCAGAAATTTGCAGGCGTTCGCGGAAGGTTTGGCTGGTTTTTGCTGGAATGGCTTTGGTCACCAAATTCAGCACGCCACCCACGTTGTTCGGGCCGTAATGAACAGCCGCACCGCCACGCACCAAGTCCACCGCCTCAAGGCTGGGCAAGGTAACCGGGAACAGCGACAAGCCCACGTTGGTGTAGGGGCCAATGGCAATCGGGTACCCGTCTACCAAAATTTGAATGCGCTCGCTGCGCAAGGGGTTCAAGCCGCGCAAGCCAATATTGGGCAAAATCCCGGTACCGGTCTCATCGAGCACTTGAACGCCCGGCACACGACGCAATGCATCTTCCAGGTTCAATGCACCACGCTCTTCAAGGTCTTCTTTTTCAAGCACGGTGCGCGCACCCGTGTAGGTTTTTACGCTTTCCTCAGTGGGTGGGCCCAACCAGTCGGATTGCACGGTAACCGGTGCCAGGGTTTCAGCAAAGGCTGCATTACCCAATGAAAGGCAAACCATGGCAACTGCCATGGAAAGCGGGGAAACAAGGGGACGTTGGCCTGTGTCAGCACGACCATCAAAAGAGTACATTGCAATTTCCTTTAGTTAATGTAAATCGTTCTCATTATCTTTATTTTTACCATTAGTTTGTTGTACCCCGCTGCCAAAACCAACTTTTTTATTCAATAAGCAAAAGAATTCATGCGCCAGTACCCATTTCGAGCGATGAATTGTTAAATCTTTTGAAGCTTTATTTTATTTAATGCTAATATAAATCATTCTCATTTACTAAATTAAAGAATGATCCAATCCTCCCCGCTGACCAAGCCAAAGCCCAACCAGTCACCTTGGCTGGGCTTGCTGAATTCCCTGCCCTCTCCGCTGATCGTCGACATGATTGCCCAGTGCAATTACGACTTCGTCATCATCGACACCGAACACGTACTACTCGATGAAAATACCTTGCGCGAATGCATTCAAACCTGTCGACACCACCGCTGCATGCCATTGGTTCGTGTTGCAGAAGTCCGCCCCAACTTCATCGGGAAGGTGCTGGATGCCGGGGCCATGGGCATTGTGTTGTCACGTGCCGAAACTGCCGATCAAATTCATGCACTGGCGCAGGCCATGAAGTTTCCCCCGCTGGGCAAGCGTGGCATTACAGGTGGCACGGTCACCGGCTACGGACAACTTGCCCTGAGTGACTACATTGCGCGGGCCAACGAGGAAATCTTGCTCGTGCCCATGATTGAAAGCCAAAGTGGCTTGACTGCCCTGCCCGATATGCTGGCCACCGGGCAGGTCAGCTTTGTCATGGAGGGTGCATTAGACCTTGCCTTGAACCTGGGCCTTGGACCCAGCCCCTTGCACCCGGCCACGTTCGAAGCATTGAACAACATGCATGAAATTTGCGTTCAAGCCAATGTCCCTTTTTGCCCGAATCCACGAACACCGAGTCAACAGAGACACTGGCAAGAACTGGGCTGCACTCTTTTTCTGTGTGGTGAAGACCGCAGCCACTTCAGCAAAACACTGCGCAACAACCTTCAACCATTCCACACACCCCAGCCCGCCCCTCAAGGAGCCTGAATTGAAACCCACCATTGTTTTCCTGACCCATGTTTTGAACAATGCGATTGTCGATGGATTCATTCCAGCAGCCCAATCGCTGGGGCACGACGTCATTGTGTTGACCGACCACGGCCATGCACACCAGCAAGCGCTGACCAATGTACACATTCATGAATGCGATGTGTTCAACCCAATCGCAGTAATTGACCTGATCGCCGCACTGAAAATTGAACCCCGGGCCGTATTCTCCAATAGCGATCACCTTCAAACCTGCACCGCGCTGGTGGCCTCGCTGTTGGGTGTTCCTGCAAAACCCTGGCAGGTTTGTTACCACGCGAAAAACAAACACTGGATGCGAAAAAGGCTTGAATCGCTTCACCTGCCCACCATCTGGAGTCAAACAATTCGCCGCGGCGATCCGGTAAACATGGAATGGCCTTTCCCTTTGGTGGTCAAGCCCACACAAGGTGTGGCATCCATGGATGTGGTTCGCGTCGACACGCCCGCACAGCTCAATCAATATCTTGCACAAATTGATGAATCGCAAAGCGTGTTGCTGGAGGAATTCATGGACGGCCCGCTCATCACGCTTGAAACGCTGGGCGATGGCAAACACCTGCACACCATCGGCGGGTTCGACGTCAGCCTGTCCAACCCACCCTATTTTGTTGAAACTGCGGCGCAATGGAATGGCCCGCACACGCGGCAATGGCGCACGCACATGGCACACATTCTTGCGCAATTTGGCGTGGCGCTGGGCGCTTGCCACAGTGAATTCATCGTGACTCCGCGTGGCCCGGTTTTGGTGGAAATCAACTACCGCAGCATTGGCGACAACCGCGAGTTTCTGCTTGATCAACTTGTGGAACAAGGCTGGTTCAAATCCATTTTACAAATTCACCTTGGTCAGGAAATTGACGTGCCACATGTAAAACCGACCTACGCACAAATCAATTACCTGGTTGCGTCCAAGCCAGGCACTGTGCGCCTGGCACCACGCATTGAAAACAATGGAAAGGTTCAATACCGGGCAATCAAACAGGAAGGGGAAACCTTACAAATCAGCCACTCCAACAAAGACTACATTGGCGTGTTCACCTTCCAGGCCGATTCCGAAATCGAACTGCAACAACTACAAAGTGAAACCTACAAGTGCAATCCCTGGAGCGTTCAATGAACACACTGCACAACCAGCGAATTGCGCTACGACTGATCAATGCCTGCCTGCGGGAAGACGTTCGTAACCTACTCAGTTTGGGACGTATTGAAGCCAACGAAGGCCGCACATTTCTGGTGTTTGACCACCTGCCCACCGCCTGCAGAATTGAAGTGAAAGAAAGCCCCAGCATGCAAACCCACCGGGCCACCAACCCCCACTGGGAAATACGTCAACACGGTCAGTGGGTTGAGCAACAAGGCGCAAGGCAATGGATCCGTTTTCTGGCGCAAGGCTTGCCCGAAGATTCAGCTGCCCTGTACCGAAATTATGAGCTTGAAGTGCAAGCGGCCATTGATCAAACCGTGCTGTGTGATCAAACCTACACAGAACAGCAGCACCAACTGAACTTTAATGACAGCCCGCGCAACTGGGCCGAGCGCATGCTGCACGCCGATCAAATGGCCAGTTTTCTGGATCATCCGTATTACCCCACCGCCCGTGCAAAATTCGGTATGGACACCAGCGAACTGAAGGCCTATTCACCCGAGTTCAACCCCACGTTTGAACTGGCCTGGTTTGCCGTGCCTGCAAGCGAATTTGAAAGTACAGGCACTGAACCCGTGTGGTGGCCCACACTGGCACAGGTGGGTCTGCCACAGTCACTTTGCACCACACACACATTGCTGCCGGTTCACCCCATGATGCGCGCTGCAATAGCACAGGGCATCCCGGAAAGCATTGAAGCACCACACACGTATTTGTCCGTCAAACCCACGCTGTCGGTGCGCACTGTGGCCGTGCTGAACCACCCCGCCTCACACCTCAAACTACCAATGCCGATTGCCACACTGGGCCAGAAAAATATTCGCTACATCAAGCCATCTACCCTCAGGGATGGCGACTGGTTTGCCTGGGCACTTGCGTCGATCGAACAAACCAATGAGGGAATCAAAGGCTTGTACCGACACGTGGATGAATCGTTCACCGGCTGCTACAAACAACTGAACACCGCAGGGTTTTTACACCGCCTGTACCCGGCAGAATTGCCCGATGAAACACTGGCTACCGTGGCCACGTTGTGCAGCCCCATGCCCAGCGGAAAATCTTATCTGCTTGAGTACCTGGAACAACAAGGGCAAGACTTGCAAAGCTGGTGGGCAAGCTATTGCACACTGATGATTGGCGTGCACCTTCGCTTGTGGATTCAACATGGCATTGCGCTGGAATCGAATCAACAAAATTCGGTGCTGTCGTTGCGCCCAGGGCGACCACCCACGCTTGTGATGAAAGACAACGACGCGGCACGTTTGTGGCCAAGTCGCTTTGAAACAGCCGCTGCAAGCCACGGACACAATGTGCACGACCTGCAAGACGCCCGCATTCTGGTGAACGACGAGGCACCGCTTGCCCACATGTTTATCACCATCACCCTGCAGCTGAACTTGCTTGCTGTGCTCGACGGGCTCGCCCAAAGTGGTGCCCTGAATCGCCAACAAGCTTTGCTTACATTGCGCAAGGCCATTGAACACACCCTGGGCAACCTGCGCAAGGAGGGATTCGACACCGACCTGGCCAGCGAGCTGTTGTTGTATTCACGCATGCATCCTGTGAAGTACCTGTTGCAAAGCGCGAGCCTGTTGAGCAAACAAGAGTGCGGCGCTCGCGACGTGAACAAGTTTTACGGCATGACTGGCCCCAACCCCTTGCGAGACCTGCCATGAATCGTGTCTTGCTTGCAGTGCTGTCCTGCCATTTTCTGGCCGCATTCACAGTGTTGGGTATGCCGCTTTACCTGCCCTTGCTGTTCACCGATCTGGGGCTGCCATCGAACAGCCCATGGATCGGATTTGTATTTGCATGGCCCACACTGCTGACCGCACTCAGCGGCCCGCTGTGGGGCAAAGTGGCTGACCGGTTTGGCCGGCGTTTCTCGTTGATTCGTGCACTGGCTGGTTTGTCCATCGCGTTCGTGTGGGTCGGTGTTGCCACTTCAGTGCCCGAACTGGTCATGGCATTAACCCTGCAAGGCCTGATGGGCGGCACGCTGGCTGCGGCCAATTCCTATCTGGCCACCACCATGCCGCGTGAAACCCTGGCAGCCACATTGAACTGGACACAGTTCAGCGCGCGCATGGCGCTGCTCACTGCGCCATTGGTGCTGGCTGTTGGCATTGAGTATCTCAAGTTGCAACAACTGTACATTGTGTTGGCAGCTCTCCCCATGCTGGGTGCACTGTATGCCTTCACATTGCCCAAAGACTCGAGCCAATCGAACTCGGCACACTTAAACCCGGCGGTAAAAAAAGACGCCATTGGCAATGAAACAAACCCGCCAGATCAATATGCATCGACGCTGGCCGTGTGCAGTCTGCAAGCCCTGTTCTGCTTCGCAATGGTGGTCACATTCCCATACTTTCTTCCCTATGCTGCCCCCGGCATTGCCAGCACAACAGCCATTGCCCTGCTGTACGTACTGCCCCACCTTGTTTATTTACTGCTTCAACCGCTGCTGAAAAAGCGTTTTCCAAACTGGGCCTTCAATTGCCAACTCAGCATGTTGACGCTTGCGACTGCCGCATGCATTCAGTGGCAATTCAGCAATGAGTTGGCGTTGGCGGGAGCACGCATTTTGTTTGGCGTTGGCATCTGGATGGGTTACCACGGCATTCACCAACTGGTTGCAAAATCATTTCAGGCCGCGCACGCCGGCGCCTGGTTTGGTTCACTCGATAGCGTCGGAAAACTGCCCGGTGTGGCTGCAGGCATTGGTGCCGGTTTTGCAGTCAGCCACCTGACCCTTGCTTCGCCTTTTCTGCTTTCCGCCGTGGCAAGCCTTGCTGCCATGCCACTTGTTTATCACATTCAAAAAACAGGATCACGCCAATGTCTCAAGCTGAACTCCACAGTCTCAACCACCTGCTGAACTGCTACCTGCGCGAATTTGCAGTGCCGCATCAACTGGTCGACTGGCATGCTCAGGGCGACCTGCCCAAGGCCTTGCAAAGCGACCTGCTGGAAGGCGAAACCGTAAGAATTCGCACAGCCTACCCCGTGCTGAAAATCGCTTTCAAGGTACAGGCACGAGGCGCATTGAACCAGATCAAACTGGGCTCAAAACTGTTTGCCAAACCCATGGGAAAACCATGGCAAGTACTGAGTACGCAAGCGGCCATTCAAGCCCTGCTTGAACACATGGCCATGCTGACCCAAACCGAACCAAACGTCGAATTGCAGGCGCAGATCAACAATAGCCTGCAGAACATGCAAAGGTTTTTGAACAGCACCAAAGTGCCTTACCTGAACGCCTTGCAACACACCGAACAGTCCTTGCTGTGGGGGCACCCGTTTCACCCAAGTCCGAAAAGCCGCTCGGGTGTCCAGCCCGACGAACTTATGAACTGCTCACCAGAAGTGGGCGCCGCTTTCCAGTTGCATTGGTTTGACATTGATCCTGCCCTGCTGCAAGAACTGGGGAAGCCAGTGATCAACAAAGTGTCTGAAGTGCTAACCGGGCGTGGCGGTTTGTACCCTTGCCACCCATGGGAAGTGAACCTTGTTCTGGGCTCAAGAATTTATCAACAGGCAAACCAGAAAAAACTGATTCGCCACCTTGGCCCTTTGGGCAAAGTGGTGTGGCCCACGTCATCGGTGCGCACGCTGTATCACCCTGAACTCGATGTGTTTTTGAAATGCTCCATTCATGTTCGCCTGACCAACTGCATTCGCAAAAATGCATGGTACGAACTTGAAAGTGCAGTGGGAATGACTGAATTACTTGCACCCACCTTTGAACAGGTTGAATACAGGCACCCTGGCTTTCGCATGTTGCAGGAACCGTCGGCCTGCACACTGAACCTGAACCAAACCGACACAGCCACCAGCATCGAAGAAATCGTCAACCTGCAGGAAAGCTTCGGAATTATTTTCAGGGAACAACTTCGAACCCAGCACAGCGATATTCACATGGCTGGATCGCTTGCCGCCTGGAACAACTCGGGTGAAAGTCAACTGGCAAAGCGACTTGGCGAACAGGTCGAAAAGCATGGCGCAGGCAAGGCTGAATTCATCCTGAACTGGTTACAGTGTTACTTCAAACTGCTGGTACCCAGCACGCTAACCTTGCTGTTTAAGCATGGCGTAGTGCTTGAACCGCATTTACAGAATACGGTGTTGGCCACTTCAAACGGATTGCCCGTGCAGGTATGGATCCGCGACCTGGAAGGCACCAAGCTGATTCCGCAACATTGGCCCCATGAACGCCTGAAAAACCTTTCGGAACGTGCGATTGCTTCGGTGCATTATTCCGCAGACCAAGGCTGGAAAAGAGTCAGCTATTGCCTGCTCGTGAACAACATTGCCGAGATGATTTTCCACGCCTGCCAGCATACCCCGGGCCTGGAACAACGCGCCTGGCAACACCTTGCAACATTGTTGCAAAACATTCTCCATGAGTTGGGTGAACCACAGGCCCTTTCCGATTTGCTGCAAGGGCATGCACTGGCATCGAAAAACAATCTTAAAACACGTTTATTCAGAAAGGCAGACCGCCTTTCAGACTACACATTTCTTTCACATCCTTTGATTGCACACCATGACAAACAAACTGAAGAAACTGCTTACTGAAAAAGCCAGCTCAGGCACATCACCCTGGTGTGCATACGTGTACGACCTGCCTTCATTGGCCACGCATGCACAACACATGAAACAGCACCTTCCACAAAACTGCCAACTGTATTACGCGGCCAAAGCCAACCCCGATGTGCGGCTGCTAAACACGCTGGCCCCACACGTTGACGGGTTCGAAGCCGCATCGGCAGGCGAGCTGGCCCACTTGAATGAGCAGCAATTTGGCAAACCCCTGATTTTTGGTGGCCCCGGCAAAACCACCGAAGACCTGCAACAGGCGCTAAACCAACAAGTGGCCTGTATTCATGTGGAAAGTCTCACTGAACTGAAACGCCTGGCCACGCTTTGCACCAACAGCTCTCAAACCCAAACCATCATGCTGCGCATGAATATTGCGCTCGACGGTATCGCGGGCAGCAAACTGCAAATGGGCGGTCAAGCCACCCCCTTTGTGCTCGACCCCAGCGACCTTGGCACCGCACTGGCGCTGATTCAAGAATCACAGCACCTTGAGTTTGATGGATTTCATTTTCATTCCATGTCGCATCAAATGTCTGTCGAGAACCATTTGAAATTGATGGAACGGTACTTTCAGATCAATCGTGAATGGGAATCGCAATGGCACATTCGCAGCAAAGTGTTGAATGTGGGCGGCGGGATTGGCGTGAACTACCAATGCGTTGACGAACAGTTCAACTGGGAACAATTTTGTAGTCAGCTTGATGAGTTGATCAAGCAGCACGACCTGCAAACACGGCAAATCAGGTTTGAATGCGGCCGCTTTGTAAGCGCGTTTTGTGGGCACTACGTGATGGAAGTGATTGATCTGAAAAAAAGCCATGGACAGTGGTTTGCAATTGGCAAAGGCGGTACCCATCACTTCCGAACGCCTGCGGCACAAAGCCACAACCACCCAGTGTGGGTGCACCGCAACGGACAGGCTGCGGTTGTACACAATTCAACGGTGAATATTGTGGGGCAGCTGTGCACACCAAAAGATCGTTTGCACCACCAACTCCCGGTTCAAGAATTGGCTCTTGGTGATTACCTGGTGTTTACGCTCGCGGGGGCTTATGCATGGAACATTTCGCACCAGAATTTCTTGATGCACGCGCCGCCGCAGGTGGTTTACCTGGAATAAATCAGGCTGTTTGCTGGCTCATTTCGCTGACCTGAACCAGCGTATTGTGAGCATCAATTTCGCTTTGGCAGTGCATGCGGCACTGACCACAGCCTGAACATGCACCTGTTTTCATGGTGATGTCGTCTACAGACCCGCAACCGCTGCGAACAGCTTCGGAAATGGTACGGTCGCTAACATTGGCACAAATGCATACGATCACGGGCGGACCTCAAAATGCGTTGAACTTGAAATTAATAATAATGATTCGCATTACTATAATCAAGTGTTTTTTCAACGCATCGTGAAAATCTTTAGAGAATTTACTCTGAAACACCCATCATGGACTGCTCATAATTCTGCAGACCTACCCTGTCAATCAGGCTCAGCTGGGTTTCCAGCCAATCGATGTGCTCTTCGGTGTCTTCCAGAATCACTTTCAAAATGTCGCGAGAAACATAATCCCGCTCTTCTTCGGAAACCTTGATGCCGTCTTTGATGGTGACCTGGGCTGCGCTTTCCATTTTCAGGTCGCTTTGCAGAATTTCATGGGTGTTCTCACCAATCATCAATTTGCCGAGGTCTTGCAGATTCGGCAGCCCGTCCAGCATCAACACACGTTCAATCAGCAAATCAGCGTGCTTCATCTCGCCAATTGATTCTTCGTACTCTTTTTTCTTGAGCACGTCCAAACCCCAATTCCCGAAAATGCGCGAATGCAGGAAATACTGGTTAATCGCTGTTAGCTCGTTCTTCAACTGCGCATTCAGCGCCGCAATAACCTTGTTCGAACCTTTCATTGTTCTTCTCCCTTGCATTCATAAATCGACTCAAGACCATAGTGTACAACGTGCGCCAAGTCGCCTGAAACCCTTTTCTGGTGCGCTTCTTAAAAAAACACTTGATAAAATCAAAAAGCTAAATGATAATGAGAACACTTCTCGTTTTAATCTTTCCGAGTGAGATTGCCGTGGGTCTACCGCAAATCTCCTTCTTCGCAACAGTTGGCATCCTCACCGGTAGGCCTTCCTCGCTCGGAAAGACCCTTCTCAGTGGCAGCGCTGCATGAGTAATGACCCGAACCTGACGGTCGAGTTTTAAAAGTGAAGATCTGCTACACTCTCTTTGATATTAATTCTCATTCACTAAACTGGAATGCATGACACCGGCTTGCTCACCCTATGGGCAGCAAGCAAAATGGCAACAAACGATTCGATGAACACCCTATCCATTCCAATGAGTGCTCCGCTGAGCAACAACGCACAAACCCTTGGCAACGCCACGACTTTGGTCGGCGTGGTGCTGTTGCACGTGCTGGGTTTGGTTTGGGCGGCACAGCAAATGAGCATTAGCGATCCGGTGATTACACCGCCAAGCGTGATCGGTGTGCTGGTGGCTCATGAGCCTGCACCACCACCGCCAAAGCCGGTTCCGCCACCACCGAAGCCCGAGCCAAAACCGGTTGCGAAACCCGAACCCAAACCGGTGCCCAAACCCACGCCAAAGCCCACACCAAGGCCCGAGCCTGTTCGTGAAGTGGCACCGGAACCCGTTGAACAGACTACACCGGTTGCACCACCTGCGCCGCCCGCACCTGTGCAAAAGGCAGCCCCGGCACCCGAGGCCCCCGCACCGGTCACACCACCCCGCACCGATGCGGCGCACCTGAACAACCCTGCCCCGCAATACCCCGCGCTGTCGCGCAGATTGGGTGAGCAAGGCCGTGTTTTGCTGGACGTTTACATTCTGCCCGACGGCAGCGTGGGCGAGATCAAACTGAACCGGTCAAGCGGTTTTGCGCGACTGGACAACGCAGCCCTTCAGGCTGTGAAAACCTGGAAGTATGTGCCCGCCAAGCGAGGCGACAAACCAATACCGTTTTGGTACGTACAGCCGGTTTCTTTTGTATTGAATAACTGAGAACATTGAATTTAAGCGAGGTTTATTGAAATGGAAAACAACCCCTACGGTATGGCCGCAATGTGGGCCCAGGGCGACTGGGTCATCAAAAGCGTTGCGTTGTTGTTGCTGATCATGTCGATCGCGTCGTGGTACGTCATCATCACCCGCAGCATTCGCCTGTACCGCTTGCGCAAAAATGTGGGCGCAGTCGATCAGTTCTGGCACACACACAGTTTTGCTGAAGGCCTGCAAGTGCTGGGCAAAGACACCGGCAATCCATTTCACCACATGGCCATTGAAGGCCAGGCAGCGGTCAACCACCACAGCACCAACAAAGACGACCTGCACGGACAAATCAGCCTGGCCGACTGGCTGAGCGAGGCCTTGCGTGGCGCCATGGACGAAGCCGCAGAAAAACTCCAATCTGGCTTGTCCATTCTGGCCTCCGTGGGCTCAACCGCGCCATTTGTTGGCCTGTTCGGTACCGTGTGGGGTATTTACCATGCCTTGGTTGGCATTGGTGTTTCCGGCCAGGCGAGCATTGACAAGGTGGCTGGCCCCGTGGGCGAGGCACTCATCATGACAGCCTTCGGTTTGGCTGTGGCCATTCCGGCGGTTCTGGGGTACAACGCACTAACCCGTGCCAACAAGGGCTTGCTGGGCAAGTTGAACCGTTTTGCACGCCAGCTGCACGCCTACTTCCTGACCGGCTCACCCATGCAAAAAGACTCCGCAGTGCGCACGATGTCCTTGAAAAAGGAGGCGTAAGCCATGTCGTTCAATTCTTATGACGATCAGCAGGAAATGAGTGAAATCAACATGACGCCCCTGGTGGACGTGATGTTGGTGCTGCTGATTATTTTCATTATCACCGTGCCCGTGATTACGCACTCGGTGAAAGTGGATTTGCCACAGGCCAGCCAGCAACCCACCGAAGTAAAACCTGATGTCGTCACGCTCAGCGTTATGCGTGACGGCACCTTGAACTGGAACGATGAAGAACTCACCTTCGAAAACCTGGAGCTTCGTTTACAGGCCGTGGCGCAACAGGAAAAACAACCTGAATTGCGCATTCAAGGCGACAGGGCTGTTGAATATGAAAAAGTGGTGCAAGTGATGGCTGCTGCACAGCGTGCAGGCGTTGAGAAACTGGGGTTCATGACCGAACCGCAAAGCACACCATGATCTAAATTTTCAGACAGATTAAACACTCTGTCTTGAAGTCGTGCGAAACTGGGCGCCAAAGCTTGTCTTTAGCGCCTTTTTTTATTGATGCCTTATTCATGAACACATCAGCCTTGAATCCCGGTTTTCTATCCCGAAGTGTTGGTCCCATTCATATCAATCTTGACAGGCAGCTTTACAGCGCCAGCGAAGTATTGAACTTTGAAAAAACAAAGGCTCACCAACAATTGTCTACATTCATTCACCACATGTTCAGCGGTGAAGTGGTCAATTGCACGGAAAACCGGCCAGCGGGCCACTGGGCCCTGCGCGCAGCATGCAATGCACAGGCCTACCATTCTCCGGTGTCTTTGGTGGTCAATGGGCGCGATGAACTGGCCTTGACCAAACAGGTGCAGCAGCACATGGAGGCCTTCGTTGATCAGGTTCGATCCGGGCGCTACACCACACCGGACGATGTACCTTATGACAGCGTGTTGCATTTGGGCATTGGTGGCTCCGACCTGGGTCCTCGCTTGCTCAACGACGTGTTCAGCAAACTGGATTTGGGCGAACCGCCTGCATTGAAAATCCGCTTTGCGGCGAACGTGGATTTTCATGAAATGAAAGCTGCACTGGCAGCACTCAATCCGAAAACCACGCTGGTGATCATCGCCAGCAAATCCTTTTCAACCCGCGAAACCCTGCACAATGCCCAGCACATTTTCAAATGGCTGGATGCGGCTGGCCCTACTTACCGCGCCAAGGCATTGGTCGCTGCCACCTGCAAACCGAACAAGGCCATTGAAGTGGGGGTGGCCGCCGATCGCGTATTTGAATTCAGTGAAACAGTGGGTGGGCGCTATTCACTGTGGGGCCCTGTGTCGATTGGCGTGCGCATGGTGCATGGCAACCTGGTATTCAATGAACTGCTGGAAGGCGCTGCCCTGATGGATGGGCATGTACTGGAAAGCAAAGCAAGCCAGTGTATTCCAACCCTGCTGGCCCTGAGCGACCTGTACAACCTGGAGCAAGGCGTGGCCTCGCTGATGTTGAGCCCCTATGATTCTCGCTTGGGCCAGTTGGTACCCTACCTACAACAACTGTGGATGGAATCGCTGGGCAAAGGCGTGAACAACAAAGGCGAGTTACTTGACAGGCCCGCCTGCCCCATTTTGTGGGGCGATGTGGGCACCAACGGCCAGCATGCATTTTTTCAAATGCTTCATCAAAGCCGCATTGCGAGTTCGGTTGAGCTGATTGCCGTGGTTCAACCCGACCACGATGAAGTGCGATCGCACCAGGTCTTGCTTTCTCACGCTTTGGCACAGTCGGAAGCCTTCTCGGTGGGTCGCTTGAACTCACCCGCTGAACTAGGCAACCCGGCCAGCAATTACAAATCTTGCCCCGGGCACCGACCGGTTCAAATGATGTTTCTCGACTCACTCACACCCTACTCACTCGGCGCACTGTTGTGCCTCTGGGAACACCGCACTGCTGCCTTGGCCGCCATGCAAAACATCAACCCCTTCGATCAATGGGGTGTTGAGCTGGGCAAAGGCATTGCCGAGCAACTGGAGCACAGTGTGCCGCCTGGCCATGCCCCTGCAGAAAACCCGGTGACAGCGCACTTGATTAACCACTTTCTGAAAAACGCTGCGCAATGATGCCTTGGCAAGCCCTGCCATTGCCTGTGTGCAGCCTGGCTGAGAGCCCTCGCTACGCGCATGGCGGCTGGGCTTGGGTGGACATCAATCAACGCGTGCTGTACCGATTAAACCAACACGATATTTTCAAGCCCAAGCCACAGAACTTGCGCACCTTGCAACTTCCCGATGAAATGGGCTGTGTGCTGCCCACTGCAAAAGCAGACACCTGGGTGGCACTGGGCAGGCAGGGTGGCTGGTTGATCGAAGGCGATGCCTGCACACATCAGCTGAACGCACCATTTGATTCGGGCAAACACCGCTTCAACGATGGCCGGGCTGACACAGTTGGCAGGATCTGGATTTCGACCCTGGTCGATGCACGCAGCCCTGCGACCGCTGCCCTGTATTGCATTGAGTCAGGAAAGGCAGAACTGAAAATTGCTGATTTGATTGTGGGCAATGGCCTTGCATTTTCACCCAAGGGGAATTCGGCTTTTCTAAGCGACACCCGGCACAAATGCATTTGGCGATTTGACTACACGGTCGAGACAGGTGAGTTAAGCAATCAACAATTGATCAAACAATATTCGGAGGGCACAGCACGGCCAGATGGTGCCTGCTTTTCTGCCGATGGCAGCTATTGGGTTGCAATTCTGGAAGGCTACCGACTAGACCGATTCAGTGAGCGCGGTGAATTTATTGAAAGCATTGAGTTGCCACTGGCCAAACCCACCATGCCGTGTTTTGGTGGTGAACACGGCAATGTGCTGTTGGTGTGCTCGGCACAGGCCGACGAGAAATTCCCCAACGCGCCAGGTTTCGAAAACATCAGCCTTGTTGCCTGCGAAACCGGCTTTAAAGCTTTACACGAAAATTTTGCCGACGCCACTCACTTGGCATAACGACTTTCGATCAGGTTTTTCTTCAATCGCGCCATGTTTTTCTGAACTGAATCGCCCAATTGAATAGCCACCTGCGTGGCCAGAATATCCACAATACACAAATGCAGCAGGCGCGACACCATGGGGCTGTACTGTTCGTAGTACTCACCGTGATCTGCGGGTATATGAACCTGCACCGCATCGGCCAGGGGTGAACCCGAGGCTGTAATCGCAATGGTATTTGCACCGGCTGCGCGTGCAATTTGGGTGGCGTCCAGCAAGTCCTGACTGCGACCCGAATTTGAAATGATGATGAGGCAATCGCCCTTGTTCAACATGGATGCTGCCATGATCTGCAAATGCCCATCGGAGTAGGCATGCGCGGTGCAGCCCATTCGAAAAAACTTGTGCTCGGCATCCAATGCCACAATCCCTGAATTGCCCACGCCGTAGAAAATCAGCCGACCTTTTTTGGCGATGGTTTTTGCAAGCAGCTGAGTGGCTTTGTCGATAGGCGTTGTGGGTACGGTATTGCGAAACGTGCGCAGTGTGTGAATTGCGTTGTCGAGTACTTTCTGAATCAGGATTTCAGGGGAGTCACTGACCTGCACCGATTGATGAACAAAGGGCACGCCCTCGGTCATGCTGGCAGCAAGTTTCAGTTTGAAGTCGCTCAAACCCTCATAACCAAGCGTTCTACAAAACCGCACCACGGAGGGGCTGCTCACCCCAGCACGTTTGGCCAACTCGGTAACCGGCATTTTCTGAAAACCACTGGGGTCTTTCAACACCAGCGTAGCCACAGCTTGCTCGGCGCCGGAAAACTGATCCAGCGCCATGCGGATTCGATCGAGTAAATTCATTCACTCAGCGGGTAAAAACCCGAGGTAATAAAATTACATTGTACTAGCGAATGACACCACGCGCCTTAAAGTACTGCACCAGCACATTGGGCTCAAAAGGCTTGGAATAAAAGGCGTCGATTCCTGCCGCCATGGCACGGGCATATTCAGCCAAACGCGAGCCTGCGGTGACAGCAACTATTGGGGTTTTCACATATTCAACCATGTCACGAATGTGGCGTGTGGCACTGAAACCGTCCATCACAGGCATGTGCAGGTCCATTAAAATGGCCGCCACATTGACACTTTTGTCCTGAAGCATGTCCACAGCCACTTGGCCATTGCCAGCCACTACCACCTGGGCACCCAGTTTGCGCAAACGAATTGCATTGATTTTGGCAACGACGGGATCGTCTTCAACCAAGAGCAACGTCAAATTATTCAAAGGCAATTCGCTTTCAGGATTCTGCGTGGAAATAGACTGGGCAGTGGCCCGCCCCACCAGCTTGACCGGAATCTGAAAACCGGCACACGTGCCTTTGCCCAGTTCACTTTGTATCTGGAACTGACCGTTCATCATCTCGAGATACTTGTGCGTGAGGTAAAAACCGACCCCCATGCCACCACCACCGCGCATGCGACGTTCCGATTGGTTTGCAAACGGAGTTCCTAACGAATCAATCAGCCCGGCAGCCATGCCAATGCCGTTGTCGCTGACCTGAAAATGGAATTCTGGCTCAGGCTGGGCATGAAACGAAATTTCGACCCGAATCTGGTTGGCATCTGAAAACTTCATGGCATTGTCGATCAGGCCATGCATCATCCGCCCGATCCTGACCTTGTCGCCCAACACAATGGGATCAAATTCAAATTGTTCTGCACTTTGCAGCAGATGAATTTGACCCGGGTGAGCGCGCTGCACCAAACGCAAACGATCAATCCACAAGGCTCTTAAATCGAATTCTTCTTCGTCCAGTTGAAGATCGCCCAACATGCTGTCGGCATAATCCATCAACATTCGCACGCTGCGGGTTACGTCAATATTGGCTTTGTCGAGGTCTTGAAAAAGCTCAGCCTGGTCTTCATCCAGTTGCGTTGCGGAAAGCTGGTTCAGCATTTCGAGAGAATTGTTCAGTGGGGTACGCAGTTCATGGCTGACCACGTTCAAAAAGTGATTTTGCTGCCGAATCACCTGCATCAACTCTTTTGTTTTGTGCCTTAAACGCTCGTTGCCGTGCTTCAATTCGGCAAGAAGCCTGGCTTTTTCAGTGACATCGGCAATGGCCAAAGTAACCAAGGGCCAGGCACCCTCGCGGTTCACATTCAAGCCGATCTGAACCATGATTTCTTCACCTGATTTGCGACAGGCCGGGAAGTATTTTTGCCCGGTACCCTGGCCCATCATTCGGCCCTGGGAAGACTGCAGAAAACCTTTAAACAGGACAGCATGGCCGGCACGCAAATGGGCAGGCAGCAGCAACTCGAAATTTTTGTTGTGCAGTTCGCGTACGGTGTAGCCAAACAGGTCTGCACAGAAAGCATTCAGAGAAAGGATCTTCCCGTGGTGATCGATCTGCATCAAACCAACAGGGCTGTGCTCCAGTAAGTCAGGGGTGATCTGTTCGAAGTTCAAGATGGAGCAGTTTCAATGTATTGATTACTGCCCAGTGTGCCAACATCCCGGCGGGAACAAGGGGACATTACAGCGGTAAAGTCCCCTCTTCTCTCTGAATTGATAAATTAATTTTTTTAAATTAATTAACAATTAAAAACTGTTAATTTCGAAACGCAGCAGACGCCCAACCCTGCCTTGAGTTGGCAGGTTTAGCGGGCAAAGGTACGCCACCAATGATCTTCTCAGTGGCAGTGCCGTAACGCAGCCAGGTCTGTGTGGGCTGTGTACCCACACCCGGCAAGGTGTAATCGCACACACCTTGCGGGAAAATTTCTTTCACCTGCGCCACAAAAGCAGCTGTATCGGCCATCGGCACCACACCTGCGTAGTCTGCTGCATCAACTGGTTTCAACACGCATTTGTTGGCCAGGGTGCGAATGTCGTCGCCAGCCACGGTGCGAGGTGTACCGAAACGCGTTTGCACCAGCACGTGTTGCAGCTCGGCAATCGGGCCGGTCAGTTGAGCCGACATGCCAGTGGAATCCACCGCCGAGAAATCCAGACCGCACACCTGATTGCTCAGCTGGTCAAAAATTTGACCCGCCTCGGGTGGTGGCTTTGGAATGCTGCTGGAATTGGCCATGGGCAAAATCGGATCGGGGAAGAACAGGTTGCCACTCATTGGCACAAACGGCCCGTCTTCGGCATAAATGCTTTGGGCCGATAAACATTTGTCGCGCGCAGCACGGGGCTTGTTGGCCACCACTTTTTCCGGCAAGGGTTTGGTGCTGCCATCGGCTTCAATCTGGCTTAGCCAGCGGTCCATCACCAGCAAGGCTTCTGTGCTGTAAGTGGAATCGCCCGCCAATACCAATTGACCGAACCAGATCACATGGTTGTCAAAATGCCCTTGGGTGGCGTTCAAGCGTGCACGCATTTGCCAGCTGTGAAATGCATCGTGGGCAATGCCGGGGTCGGGGCCGCGCAAGTCGATAATCGGAATATTGCTCAAATGTTCAGCCGTATTCACTGCACCGGTTTTGTACGAATTGGTCAAAGCCAGTGGGTCGGCCACGGTGCGCTTGGCCACACGTTGAATGTCCACATCGAAACCACCGATGTTGCGGTTCAAATCCAGAAATTGATTGGCCGTGATGGTGCCCTGCTTCAAGGCGCCCAGGCCATACTGCACGCCCACATTGTCCAGCGGTATGCCGCCGAACCCGCGACCAATTTTTTTCTCGTTGGCGCTCCACACATCGGGCGTTCTGAAGCCGAACTGGGTGCTCATGTAATCGATCAAGCCGCAACGCAAACCACCCGGGTTGTTCACGGGGTCATAAGGCGTGGCTGCGCCATTCAAGCCGCGGCAATTCTGGGCATAAGGATAGGCCTTGGGGAAAAAGGCGTTGTCAGACAACACAGGGTTGACCGGCAAGTGCCCGTAGACAGCGCTCCACTGCACATAGGGCAAAAAGTTTTGGTTGAAATTCGGGAACTGATTGGCGTTTTCCGCCTCGTTCACGCCTTGGTAACGGTTGCCAAAATAGGAATTCAACAGGTTGTAATCTGCAAACTGGCTTGCGGTAGTCCATACATCGGGATACGAACATTGCACGATAATGCCCTGATAAATTCCGGGGTAGGCATTGGCAATGTGCTGCTGCGCAATGGCCCCACCCGAACAACCAGTGCCCATGGTGTAGCGGATTTCGCCGTACTGCTCAACAATGCGTTCTTTCACCATCATCAGTGATTCGGCAGCAGTCACCAAATTCACGTTGTGACCCAAATTGGCCATGGCTGTGGAGGTGGCAATAAAACCCCGGCCCAAGGCCACGGTGATGCTGTCACCCAGCAAGAATTCAGCGCCGTCCGGGGCTGTGCCGGAAATGTCGCCATTGGGAGGATTGCCGGGCGCATAGCTCACGCCCACATTGCCACCGTGATGAACCAACACCTTGCCGTTCCATTGGGGCTGCGGCTTCCAGGGTTGCCAATCTTCTGCCGGATTAAACAGCGTGCGAATTTGATACCGATCGCGATTTTGCACACCACGCTCGGTGCGAATGATGAAAGGCACGGTCACGCCGTTGTCGGTCGTGGTCATTGCAATTTCGCTGGCGGGTGGTGGGTTCGCCGGGTCGTAAGGCAGGAAAGTGGGGGCAAATTCCTGTTCCTGAAAATTGGAATTGCTCAGAAAATGCTGCAGCTTGTTGGCAGGCAAATAAGAAAAACTGAACACGGCAGGCTGGTTGCATTGGGCATCCACGACGCCTTCGTTGGTACAGGTCCAGGGCTGCACTTGCGGCCCGGAAAACACAGGGCCACCATTGGGGTGATTGATGATGGTGGCAACAATGCGGCCTGTGTTTTTCAACACCGCCATGATGCGGTTTTCACCCAAGGTCAAGCCTTGAATGCGGCCCATGTAACGGCCATTTTCACGCAAGGCAAACTGATCGCTCACATCAACCGTGCCCAGCATCACACGCACCACTTGCAGGTTGGCGGGGTCTTCAGCAGTAATTTCAACCAGGGCATTGCCGTCGCTGATCAAATCAGCACGGTTGGATAAAACCCGAATGCCATCACCGGGCTTCAGGTCCACGGGTGTTTCTTCGTTGGGATTGGTCACGGTGGGGCTGTCGCCCCCGGCCACAGTGCTGGAATCATTGCCGCCCAGGCAACCGGCCAAAAGCGCAAGCGTGCTGAACGCCAGCGCCGTGTGAAGTGTTTTGCTCATGTTTTCTTGTAAGTTTGAATTGTCTCCAAACCTTCATACTTCAAGCCAACACTTTCAGATTCATTTTGTAAATCAGTTACTTACTTATCAAGATACTTTACCTAACAACTTTTTCGCTTTTTACTGCCGGTGTTTTTTGGGCATGATATGGATTAGCCCCAACTCCATTTCCACCACACAGGGCGCACCTTTTTTCAGGCCCAAACGCTGGGCCCCCGACACCGCCATTTTCAGTGTTTCAAAAGGCGCCACCTCCATGGTCAGATCGATCAGACTGAGTTCACCCAAGTCGCGGTGGGCATCAACATGCGCGGGCAACACCACAAATCCATCGCGTTGCAAATTATAAGCTGCGGGTTTCAAGGCCAGGCCATCGGCATGCACCACCCAATTCACAGGGAAACCTGGCGGAATTTTTCCTTTGTCTTTGACCTGAAGCTGAAAGCTGTTCGACGGCAAGGCCTGTTGCGTATCCAGCGCGCTGGTCCACTGCAGCATGCCAAATCCCGGATGATCCGAAGGACCCAGCCAGGCACCATGGAACCGGTTTTGAATACCCACCAAATCGGCCACACGAGAATTGCGAGGCCTGCGGTGTACATCAAAGGCCTCGCCTTCTTGCAACACCTGCCCATGGTCAAGCACCACCAGTTTGTCGCACAACATGCGGGCTTCATTCAGATCGTGGGTCACCAACACAATCGGAATATTCAGGTCGCTGCGCAGTTCTGCCAGCAATCGGTAAAGGCCTTCGCGGTTCATTTGATCGACTGCGGAGAACGGCTCATCCAGCAACAACAACTTCGGTTCGCGGGCCAAGGCACGGGCCAAAGCCACTCGCTGCTGCTGCCCTCCCGACAATTCGGCGGGCTTGCGCATGGCTTCGTCATTGCTCAGGCGCACACGTTTAAGCCACTGCACTGCTTCGATAATTTGATCGCCTTTGGGCAAGTGCTGCAAAGCCAAAGCCACATTGGCAGCTGCGCTTAAGTGGGGCATCAAGGCATAGTTTTGAAACACCAAGCCAACCCGGCGTTGCTGGGGTGTTTGAAACACGCCTTTTGTAGTGTCTAACCACACTTGGCCACCCACTTCGATGCGCCCCTTCGCGGGTTTCATCAAACCTGCCAATACACGCAGAATGGAGGACTTACCTGCCCCCGAAGGCCCCACCAGGGCGAGCAGTTGACCCGCCTCACAATGAAAACTTCCACGCAGTGGCATGGGTTTGAGTTGCTCAAACTCAATGTGAAGGCTTGTGGGCAGGCTCATTTGTTGCGCCTTCTTCGGTTTGACAACAACAGGGAAGCGGCCACCGCCACCAGTGAAAACATCAACAAGGCCAGCGACATGGTGTTGGCTGCTTTCAAATCGAAACTTTGCACACTGTCGTAAATGGAGATCGCCAAAGTTCGGGTTTCGCCAGGAATATTGCCGCCTATCATGAGCACTACGCCAAATTCTCCCACTGTGTGAATGGCAATTCCACTTTGGTAAAAATCGCCCAGCTACCCAAACCACTGACTTGTGCAGCTTCGTTTAAATTGTGGGGAATCGACTCAAAAGCACGTTGAATGGGTTGCAACATGAAAGGAATGTTGAACAGCACCGAGGCCAGCAGCAGCCCGGCAAAATTAAAAGTCAGCGTGATGCCAAACGTACTTTGCAACCACTGCCCCACTTGCGAACCACCGCCCACCGCCACCAACAGGTAATACCCCATCACAGTGGGAGGCAAAACAAGCGGCAGTAAAATTGCAGCTTCAATCCAGGTTCGGCCCTTGAACTGGGTGCGGGCAAGCCAGCGCCCCGAGACCAGGCCAATGGGCAACAACACCAGCAATGTGCTTAAAGCAAGTTGAATGGAAAGCGAGAAAGCAGACCAGTCCATCATGGTTTTAACACCGGATCGTAGCCATATTTTTTCAGAACCTCGCGGGCTGCTTCCGTTTGCATGTACTGCACAAACGCCTTGGCAGCCGGGTTACCTGCTTGACACAAGACCATGCCCTGAATCAATGGCTGATGCCACTCTTTGGGTATCAAACTGTGGCTTGCGCGTGCGGCCACCTCGGGTGCAATTGCCAAAGACAAGGCCACCAAACCGCCCTGAGCCGCACCAGAGGTCGCAAATTGCGTGGCCTGCCCAATGTTTTCGCCCATCACGAGTTTTCCTTGCAATGCATCCCACAACTTGATCTGGATCAGAACCTCTCGTGCCCGCATGCCGTACGGTGCCACTGCGGGGTTGGCAATGGCCAGTTTGTTCAGGCGACCGTCCTTCAGCGCGGCGGCCAGGTCTTTCAAACTGCCATCGGGTTTTAATGCACTTTGGTGCGGCACAAGCAACACCAGTCGTCCTTCCGAATACGGCACAACGGGTGTAGCGGCCAACTTTTCGTCCACCAGCTTTTGGGGAAACACCATGTCGGCCGACAAAAATACATCGAAAGGGGCACCCTGTTTGATTTGACTGTAGAAGTTGCCCGAGGAGCCATACGCCACCTTCAGTGTATGCCCAGTCGCTTGGGTAAACCGGGGCGATATTTCATCGAGTGCGTGACGCAAGGTGGCAGCAGCAGCCACTGTGACGTTGCCAGCATGGGCAAGGCCTGCACAGATCAACGCAATTAAACAGACAAATGTTTTCAAATTAAATGCTGCGCTGGTTGACTCGTTTGGACAATTCCTCTGCAGACTCTACCCGCTCAGAATAGCGATCTACCAAATACTGTGCGTGACCACGGGTCAGCAAGGTGAACTTCATCAACTCCTCCATCACATCCACCAAACGGATGTAGTACGGGGAAGGCTTCATTCGGCCACTTTCGTCAAACTCCATAAACGCTTTGGCAATTGACGATTGATTGGGAATGGTGATCATGCGCATCCAGCGCCCAAGTACCCGCAACTGGTTCACTGCATTGAACGCCTGCGAGCCACCACACACTTGCATCACCGCCAGTGTTTTGCCCTGCGTGGGCCGCTTGGCGCCACCGGTTAACGGCAACCAGTCAATTTGTGTTTTCATCACGCCGGTCATGGCGCCGTGGCGCTCGGGCGAGCTCCACACCTGCCCTTCCGACCAATCGGCCAGTTCACGCAGTTCTTGCACCTTGGGGTGCTGCTCATTGGCGTCATCCACCAAAGGCAAACCATCGGGATTGAAAAACCGGACTTCTGCCCCCATCAGCGTGAGCAAGCGCCCAGCCTCTTCTGCGGCAAGTCGACTAAAAGAGCGAGCGCGCAAAGAACCATACAAAATCAGGATTCGGGGTGGGTGCAACAGGCTGTCACCCAACAATTCCCGATCGGGTTGCTTAAAACAGTCTGCGTCCAGATTGGGCAAATCACTTGGATTCATAACAACACCATTTCCTTCCCATTCAATGATTTAGAACCAGGCCACCGACATTTCCGAGAAATAAATCACAGCCACATAACGCAGCGATTTACCAATGCCTACAAGCAGGATAAACAGCCACAGGTTTACTCGCATAATACCGGCGACCAGCGTCAACGGGTCACCACCAACAGGCATCCATGCAAACAACAGGCTCCAGACACCATAGCGTTGAAACCAGGCCTGCATTTTCTCGATTTGCCTGGGTTTGAAATAAAACCATTTTTTGTGCTGAAAGTGCAGCAGGTAACGCCCCAGCACCCAATTCACCACAGCCCCCAGGGTATTGCCCATTGTCGCAACTGCAAGCAACAGGCCGGCGGGTTCGCCTGCACGGATCATGGCAAACAGCACCACCTCGGAATAGAAAGGCAAAATGGTGGCTGCCAAAAAGGCGGAAGCAAACAGCAAGGAATACGACATGGATTATTGACTCTGGGGAGCTTGCCTGCATTGTTGCACAAGCCATTTGAACAAGCGCCTGTGTTTGGGGCGGTACAACAAATATTCCGGGTGCCATTGCACCCCCAGCCATTGGCATGCGCCGTCGGGCTCAATGCCCTGCACAAAACCGTCCAGGTCGCGGGCCACAATTCGTACACCCTGGCCCAACTCGTCTATGGCCTGATGGTGCAGGCTGTTGATGCGCAACCGGCTGGCGCAGGTTACCGCTGCCAGGCAACTGCTGGCACGCAATGCCGCTGTTTTTCGCGGCAACACGGTGCCCCGGTTTGAAGTTAATTTGCGCCTTGCGCGAATGTCGATGTGCAAACTGCCGCCCAGGCTGACATTGATTAACTGGGTACCACGGCAAATGCCCAACATGGGCAAGCCATGCTTCAATGCCCAGGCAATGTGCGCCTGTTCCAGCGCATCGCGATCGGGGTCGTAGTGTGCTTTGGGTGCTTCTTCTTCGCCATAGAGCGAAGGGTGGATATCGTCCCCACCACTTACGATCAAGGCATCAATTTGATCAATTGGCCAGTGGTGCCTCACGCTGATGCGTCGGGCCTGCCCACCAGCCAGCCACACGGCCATGCGAATGCTGAACCACGACGGCGACCACCACTTGGCATTGCCAGTTACACCGACAACAGGTTTTCGTGAATGTGCGCCAGTTCCTGGTGCCAAGGCTCTTCCTTCAGGTTGATTAAATTCTGGTTGTACTCAATCCACTGCTCGCACATGGACCTCAATGTGACCGGGTCAGCGGCCAGGTGTTCCACCACACACCAAATATTCCAGCTGTCCGTTAAAGTCCAGCCCGGTTTTTCGATTTCGCAATTCGGCAAGCGATAGTGAAAGGTTGGGCGTGCATGCACACGCTCATCGCTGACCACTGCCAGTACGCGAGTCTCATCAATTTGCTTGAACAAAGGCAACAGGTCCATGCCCCGATTTCGGGTGGGGTTGAACTTCAGATAATCGTCGATGATCTGCGACAACGGAGTATCGGCGGTGTAAGCCATGACCAATTCCACATACCGCTTCGGATACATGTCAATGTAGGGCGTCAAACGGCGCAAGGTGTCAATTCTGTGGGCCTTCATCAACCAGTGCTGTGACACACAATAGGCTTGCAGATAGGGCACGATGGTTTGTGAATTCAGATCAGGCAACTCGGCGTTGATGTGTACCCCAAAGGCATAAATGAGCGAATCGGAAGTACCCAGGGCCCCCGCGCCTTGGAGGCTGGTCACCATGTCGTTGAGTACGGAAAGCCTGTTCACAGGTATGGGTGGACACACCACTTCCAAGGGCACTATCTGCCTGGCCAAATCTGTCATCAAAGCCAGCACTGCATCTTCATTTGCGCCCTGCTCTTCAAGGCGCTTGCGGGCCATGTTCTTGGCGAAACTCCAGTCCAGTTCAATTTTAAAATGACCAAACTCGGGATGTTTTACCTTGCACTCGGCCTGCGTGTCACGAATCACTTCACCCTGCAAGGCCTTGGCCACCGCGGCTGCCGCAGATTGCAAGTCCAAGCCAGCAAACTCCAGTTCGAACCCCGCACACCGAACTTCGCGCTTGACGTTTTTCATCCAGGCGGGTTTGGCATAGTTGTGCTGCATTAATCATTCCCTGCAAAAAAACAAAGGCGGCGGGCTTTAACAAAAGCCCACCGCCAGTCAACGGTTAAGTGGCTGCGCTTGCTTACACCACAGTCAACTTTACATCCACATTGTTACGGGTTGCGTTTGAGTATGGGCACACCTGGTGTGCTTTCTCAACCAATGCGTTGGCGGCTGCTTTGTCCATGCCTTCCAGCTTGATGCTCATGTCCACCGCAATGGCAAAACCAACACCCTTCGGGTTGCCGCCAATGCCCACAGTGGCAGTAATTTCGGGCTCGGAAGGCAGCTGGATTTTGTCCTGACCGGCCACGAACTTGATCGCGCCGATAAAACAGGCGGAATAACCTGCAGCAAACAATTGCTCAGGGTTGGTACCCGGGCCGCCCGCGCCACCCAGTTCTTTGGGCGTGCTCAATTGCACTTTCAACCGTCCGTCGTCTGTGGCTGAACCACCTTCGCGACCGCCAGTGGATGTGGCCTTGGCCGTGTAAACAACTTCCATGAATTTCTCCTGTAGTTTGGTGGATGAACAATCAGATAGTTATCGCGATAACCATCTAAAGAATTGATTTGACAAAATCTTGGTCTCTTTAGAAGGTTATCGCAATAATTAACGAAGAACAAGCGGTCAGGCTTTCAACAACCTTTCCCGCAAGGCGTCCAGTTCACATTTCAAGCGATGAATTTCCGTGGGTGTCATGCCGCATTGATCAACCACACAGGCGTATACATTGAGGGCCTTTTCCCGAATCTTCTTGCCCTCTTCGGTCAGGTAGATCTGCAGTTGCCTTTCATCATCTGCACTTCGGTTGCGTGTTAGCAGGCCTTGCTCGGCCATTCGTTTGATGACGGGGGTCAATGCGCCAGGCTGTTGACCCAGTTGACGGGCCACATTGATCAAACTGACTCCGTCTTCCTTCCACAAAATCATCATGACCAAGTATTGCGGAAAGGTTAAACCCAAGGGTTGCAGCAGCGGCTTGTAAACCTGCGTAATTGCAAGAGAGGTTGCATACAAAGAGAAACAAAGCTGATTGTCTAACGCTAGTGGATTCTCGATTTTCATGTTCTTGGAGTTTTAACCAGACGATTGGGGTAACTCAAGTGTAATCGCTTGAACGGTTTGAGTCATCCTTGTCTAAGTCAATCCAAGACAATCGTGAATAAATGCGTTCAATTTGACTCAAATTGTCCTCGTCTGGCCCGTGTTTTTACACGCCCCGCTCTTTAAACCAGTCCAAAGTCAGTTTCCAGGCATATGTGGCAGCCCGCCTGTCATAGGTGGGGCGGTAGTCGGCATGAAAACCGTGATTGACAGCGGGGAAAACCACAATTTCAGAGGCGCTGCTGCCCTTGCCCAGTTCGTTGCGCATTTTGTCCACAACGTCATCGGGCACAAAACTGTCCTCGCCAGCGTACAGACCCAGCACGGGTACCTTCAGGTTTGCAGCCACATCAACCGGGTCTGCTGGCTTGTTTGGTCCTTTCAACCCGGCCAGCAAGCCGTAATAGGCAACGCCAGCCTTTACATTTGAATTGTGGTTGGCGTACAACCAAACCGTGCGACCACCCCAACAATAGCCCACGATACCCAAGCGCGTTGTATTGGCTTTGCCGCTGGCTTTTGCAAATGCAACGGTGGAATCGATGTCGCTCATCACCTGGGCATCGGGCTCCACTGGCACCACGTCTTTCAAAATTGCTTCAAGGGTCATGTTGGACACATCCGCTTCGCGGCTGAACAAGGCCGGTGCAATGGCGTAATACCCTTGCTTGGCCAAGCGACGGCAAATGTCCTGAATGTACTCATGTACGCCAAAAATTTCCTGAATCACAAGAATGACCGGAAAGTTTCCGCCTTTGGCAGGCATTGCGCGGTAGGCTGGAATTTGCCCGTCTTTCACGGGAACTTTCACTTCACCCGCAGTAATTCCCTGGGTGTCTGTTTTTATGGCCTGTGCAAACAGGGGCTCGGATGCCACTGCAAAACCACCCGCAAGCGAGGTGAGCAAGAAGCCTCGGCGACTCACGGTGGTTTCATTGATTTTCTTTGCCAAGCCAAATTTCAGTTGATCCATGGTTACTGCTCCCGGGTGTTAAAATTGAAATTATCAGTTATCACGATAACAAAATATCACAACAAATCGACTACCTTGGCGATGGAATAAGCCCGATCCTGCGGATTTTTTATCTTGAGCGCAGATTGAAGGTTGGGGCTGTAATGCAACCTCAACAATTCTTTGTAAAAGCCGTATTCGTTTTGAATTCCCAATGCAGCACGACGCATTTTCAACTGGGCTTCCTGAAAGGCTTTACGATGCTTGGGGAAATAACGCTCAACATGAGAAAGTGCGAACACATCGGCATACAGTTCTTCGCGGTGGCGCCTGCGCACAGGTCCAAAATCAATTTTCTCTTTCATTTGCACGCAATGGCCTGACTCGTGCGCAAAAAAGGCTTCGTACACCACCTGCTTCGGCAAGCCATCAAAAAACTCCAGGTACTGCTCAAAGCTGTGCCAGGTTTTGTCGCGAGTGCTGATAAGAAATGTGCAGCGCTTCAATGGGGCGTTGTACTGAACCAGCAAGGGTGACTGGTGCGGCGTTTCTTTTCCGATCAATTTAAAATCGACTGAATAGCCATGCATGCGGCCATAACCACGGGCCACGCTGCCAGCAATGTGATCGATCAACTCTGCATCATCGAAGTCTTCAAAGCCATTGGCTTTCAGTGGTGTTGAGCACAGCACCATTGCGCAGGCCAAGGCAAGGCCAGCCCAGTTAAAACACCCAGATTTTTCCACCCTGTAGTCTCCTGCCAATGTGTGGCTTATTTTTTCATCATGGCCTTGAAAGCTTCGCAAGGATCTTCACGGGAATGGGCAGGCACTGTGCGAAGCACATCAAATTGCTCAGCGCCATTGGCCTGTGAATCTTCGATAAAGCCATACACGGTTGTTGTTTGTTGTAGTTTAACGGGCAACCAGTGAACAACGCCGACATCTTTTTGGACATGGCCATTGCCTGCAATCAAAATCACATCGCGTTGCGTGGCCTGCTGTTCAATGACCTTGGCCATCCACACATCGCGAGCCACTTGTGCCGGAATCATTTTTTCGGCAACGTGCTGGGGCAGCACATTGCAGTGCCCTTCAACAATGTTTCGACGATGCTGTTCGCCCAGCGGCTTCGGCAATGGTTTGTCCAGTTCATATTGGGCAATGGTGTCTGGGTCCAGGGCCGCGCCGTACCCGCCCTTCACGATACGGTTTGCTTCTTCTCGCGACACATTGGCCGCCAACAAGGGCAGTTGATAATCAATTGCAAGTTGAATCAGGGGTTCATACAGTTCCCACTGCCAATTTTCTACCCATGGCTGCGATGTAATACAGCTTGCCTGCTTGCATTGATCTTGCGCAGTGCGCAACAAGCCCTGGTGTTCCCGATCAAACTGCTCCATTGCAATGGCGGGTCGCCAGCCTGTTTTCACTTTTGCTGCGATTATTTCATAACGGGCTTTGTGAGCCTGAGGGTTGTCGTGAACCTCGCCCATTAACCACACAGTGGGCACTGTTTGCTGTGTGGTTTGTGTTGCACAGGCCGCTGCCAGAAAGACAACGCACAGGGCATATACAATTTTTGAGGGTACTGCCATTGAAACTATCCCTTTGCCTGCACCGGCAATACAAAGTCGAACAAAGCCTGTGATTTATCGTGAGTCCACTTCACCAACAAGTCTGGGTTGAAAAAGCTGTCGCGCAGATTCAGCACTTGGTCCGGAAAATAAAGTTGTGTGGTCAGCAATGGTGTACCAGGGCCCTGTACCTTCACGTGCAAATGCGGCGTGCGCCGAAAAGTCGAATTGCCGTAAGAACCGGGCATTAAGGTTTCAAAACGAAATCGCCCTTGGGCATCAGTCAGTTGATGCCCCCGCAATTTGAAACCGGTGTTGTCGTATTCACCTTCCGAATCGCAGCCCCACACATCCACAATTGCATTGGGAACAGGTTGGCAGGCGGTATTCAATACCCGCCCTTGCAATACCAAAACATCACCGGGCAAACCATCAATCAGCGTGCTGCGTCGGGGAGTTTGCGGGGTGTAATACGGGCCTTCAATTTGCTGGGCAGTGGGCTCATCGGTGCAGGCAGGCGTTAGCGCCAAAGCCTGCCGCCAGGTAAACCAGGGAGCAGCGACCAAAAGCCCGGCACCGGCCTGAAGAATTGTTCGTCTGTATTTCAGCATGCCATCTCCCACGCCAATACTTCTCTGTTCTTGGATACAACATCCAAATAAACGTTCCCTTCAGTAAGAGATTGGGTACGCAATAACAATCACCACTTCCACTTGTCACCCTATGTTGAAACAAAAAGGTTTTTACGCTGCCTGTCTTTTCTCGCTTGGCCTGGCAGTTGGCATGCTGCTCAGCAGCGCCATGCCCGCGCTTGAAAACACAGCGACCGAATCTGCAAACACGGCAGGTACGCAGCCCAATTCGATCGACATTGGCTTTGCGCAAAGCATGATCATTCACCATGACCAAGCCATTTCCATGGCCATGCTGGTGAAGGGCAAGGTGTCGCCCAATCTGGATTTACTGGCCGATGGAATATTAACCGCCCAACTGCTGGAAATGGGACAAATGAAAGGCTGGCTAACCGCATGGAATCAGCGAGTAACCCCACCGCAGAAAGGCGCAATGGCTTGGGTCGAAGACGCAAAGAATGTGACCAATGTGCAAGACCTGCTGTACGTTGCGCAATGCAAGTCAGCCAAGGGCGTTATGCCTGGAATGTTAAATGTGGATCAATTCAACGAAATGAGAGCGCTGACAGGCCCAGATCTTGAACGAAGATTCCTCGAGGCAATGATCGACCACCACCAGGCCGCCATTCCCATGGCGCGTTTTGCGGTGAACAACGGGGAATCGTTACTGGTAAAGGGTTTGGCAAAATCCATCATTCGGGAACAGGCGGCAGAAATTTCCCTGATGAATAAATTGCTCGCACAAGTTAACTCGAAATAATGAATTGGGCTGTTGCAGTTCCGACCCCAGTTTTCACAGCGGCAAACGCTGAAGATTTGTAGGGAGATGGTGAACTGTCAGAAATCAGTAAGTGGGCAAACCCACGATGATAAAAAAAACAAACAGGGAGACAGGGAAATGCAATCTACAAAACTCGCAACTTTATTGGCCAGCACAGCTGTGTTGGCAGCATGCGGTTCAGAAGGCGTCGGGCCAACAAGCTCAAGCAGAACGACACCCAGCGAAGTGATGGGTGCCAGTTTCGTTGAGCCCGTCCAATGTGGCGCAGGCTCTGTGCCGGAAACCGGCATTCAAGGTCAAGTTCCGCTGGCCGACCGCGAGAGCGGGCGCAGCAAACAAGGCTACCGGTGCAATATGGAACTGGTGGGGCAATACCAGGGCGAAGGCAGCACATGGGTCAACCCTTCCTACAAAACCTGTTCGTACATGGGCACCACATTCTCGGGCATTCCGACCAAAGTGTCACAAGGGGTTCAGGTAATCGACGCGCGCGATCCGGCCAATCCGGTGCTGTCGACCAACCTCACCAGCCCGGCATTTTTTCAAAGCCCTTGGGAATCCCTGAAAGTGAATGAAGCACGTGGCTTGCTCGGAGGCGTTGCGGTGGGGCCGGTGCTTAGTGCCGGTTTTTTCGATATTTACGACATTGGCACTGATTGTGCGAACCCGATCTTGCTGAATTCTTTTGCGGCCAACC
Organism: Limnobacter sp.; assembly: GCF_043511195.1. NCBI lineage: Bacteria > Pseudomonadati > Pseudomonadota > Betaproteobacteria > Burkholderiales > Burkholderiaceae > Limnobacter > Limnobacter sp. The sequence continues at coordinate 3,040,822 of NZ_CP121330.1, forward strand.
TGACCCTGACCGCCAACTTGATAGGCCATGAGGGCGCGTGGTCACCCGATGGAAATACTTACTGGGCCACTGGGTTGAACCCGGGCAGTATTACTGCCATTGACACCAGCAACCCCAGCCTGCCGCGAATTCTGTACACCACCATTGCCTCGCCCAGCAACCACGGCTTTGAATTGAGTGAAGACGGTAACCGCATGTATTTGACTTCACTGACCCCGCCCGGTGTGATTATTCTGGACACGAGCAGCATTCAAAACCGCGACCCAGTGCCCATGTTGACCGAGGTTGGCAGCGTGTATTGGGAGGATGGAGACTTGAGCCAACACACCATTCCTGTTTCGTACAATGGCAAACCGTTTGTGATCGCTGTGGACGAGGGCGGTGCTGGCGCAGCACGAATTATTGATATTTCGGATGAGACTGCACCCGTTGTAGTTTCCAAACTGAAACTGGCCATTCATGCAGAAGAAAATGCAGCCATTCGCGAAGCTGACACTGCGAACAATGGAAGCTTTGGCTACGAAGGGCACTATTGTGGTGTGGATAAAAAAGTGAACCCCACCGCCATTGCATGTGGCTATTTTCAATCCGGTGTGCGGGTGTTCGATATTCGCAACCCGCTGGCAGCCAAAGAAATTGCCTATTACAACCCGCCTGCGCAGTCGGAGAAAAAAGCACAGTTGGCAGGCTCTGAACACGCAACCAGCGCGATTGGAGGTGATCTAAGCACTGACTGGTGCAGCTCGCCGCCCCGCTTTGTGGGCAGCGATCAAATTTGGGTCACTTGCCAGGACAACGGATTCATGGTGTTGAAATTCACGAACAACGCGTATCCCTTGAAATAACAAGTTAGCCGTTCAACCAGCTCACGGTTTTCGCCCAAATGGTATTGGGCGATTCCTTGCCGCTCATAATGCCAATGTGACCACCTGGGCCGATGAAGAATTCTGATTTTTCAGAGCCCACCACTTTGGTAATTGGCTTGCAACACGCCACATTGGCCAGGTTGTCTGTTTTGCCCGCAATGCCCAACACCGGGCAGGCGATTTCTTTGAAATTCGCTACAGCCTTGCCCACTTTAAAGTGGCCATTCGCCGTTTCATTTTCTAGCCAAATACTTGCAAACCAGTCGCGCAGGGCACCGCCGGGATAAGCTTCCAGGCTGTCAATAAACGCAGCCTGGTTGGCGTGCTGGGCCACAAACTCGCGGTCGTGCAATTGCGAAATCAAGTTCCAGTAACCTTTCAAACTGCCCACAGGGTCAAGCAATTTAAAACCAATCACGTTGGCCCAACCCGGTGTGTACAACAACTTGGCGGGCACCTTGCGGAAATTGATTCGGGCGGATTTCAGAAGGTGTGCAAGGCGTTTGTACTGTTGACCAATCGCGCCATTGGCATGGCCGTCGATCGGCGTGCCGTAGGTCACAATTTTGTTGATGTTTTCATCTTTGAACAAGGCGGTGTAAGCCAAGGCCATGCCACCACCCATGCTCCAGCCCTGCAGGTTCAGCTTTTTGGAGCCGCTGTGTTCGCGCACAGCAGTCAGGCAGGCGGGCAAAAATTCCTTGATGTAATTCTCAAGTGTCAAACCGGCCTGTTTGCGCGTGGGTTTGCCCCAGTCGATCAGGTACACATCAAACCCTTGCGCCATCAGGTAGCGCACGAAACTGCGTTCGGGCAACAGGTCGTACACGTACATGTTCACGGCCAAGGGGGCAATCAGCACCAGCGGAATTTTGTTGCGCTTCTTGCTGACAGGCAGTGTTTCATCGCCCACAGTGATGCTTTCTTCGGTCAACGGCAGGTAATGGCGAACACTGTGAATATCGCTTTGGTGAATAATTTCAAACGGCTGCAAACCGGCACGCACCATGGATTCCGACTTGAACAGACGATTCCAGCCATTGCTGGACATGTGGCTAATGCGGCGAATACTGAGTGCGGTGGACATGGCGACAAACCTGATTGTGAAAATAATGTGTGTCAGATTCTAACAGCGCTCACGCCAAGGGGAGTGGTATGGACGTTCTAAATGTTACTCAAAAGTCACCTCATTGGGGTTACTCAAATTGAGTGAGGTGTTTGTGGGCAATCGGGACGAATGATAATTTGCGGACCCATTCAGCAAAGCCAAACAAAATGTAGCCAGAAGGCTACGCCTGAGATATGATCAAAATACGTAAAACCGCAACCTATGCCAATTGGCTTGACTGCTTGCGAGACATCAACGCACGAGCTCGAATTCAGGTTCGAATAGAACGATTGGCGGCGGGCAATGCTGGGGATGTTAAGCCGGTAGGTGGAGGCGTATCTGAATTACGCATCAATTTTGGTCCAGGCTATCGAGTCTATTTCACAAAACGTGGGCAAAAATTAATCATCTTATTGGCAGGAGGAGACAAGAGCACTCAACAACAAGACATTAAAGAGGCCTTGTACCTCGCACAAAATATTCAGGAAAACCAATGACGAAAATTTTGACTACTCGGTATGACGTCGCTGAACATCTTCGTACCCCCGAAGAGATGGCTGCTTATCTTGAAGCTTGCTTCGAGGAAGCAGGCGACGATGCAGCGTTCATCGCCAAAGCACTCGGGGATATCGCGCGCGCCAAAGGCATGACCAAAGTTGCGCACGATGCAGGATTATCCCGGGAAAGCCTTTATAAGGCACTTTCAGGCCAACGCAGCCCCGACTTTCAGACAATTCTGAAAGTGATGACTGCACTGGGTTTAAAACTGCATGCTCAAGTTGCGCGCAATTAATCTACTGCTGTTACTTCCACTTCAAACCCACGGTAACACCCAGCAAAAACTGTCGCTCGCTGGCAGGCTCAAAGAACTGCCCTGCCCCCTGGTTCACAATCACCGAGCCCACGTATTGCTTGTCGAACACATTGTCCACGCGCGCGTAGGTGCGCACATTCCAGCCACCATCCAGCGGCCAGTCTTTGCTGGCGCGCAGGTTCACCACTGAATAGGAGGGTGCAAAAGCATCGTTTGCATCATTGGCAAACAGTTTGTCAACGTAGCGCAATTCAGTTGCCGCCTCGTACAAGCTAGACGGTTTGTACACCACTTCACCGAAGAAGGTTTTCTTCGGAATGCTGGGCAGGCTGTTGCCCGCCTGAATGCTGTTGACCGAGGTGTCGTAAGTGGCGCGGATATAGTTCACCGCCACATTGGCCTGCCACTGCGTATTGAACGCGTGTTGCAAACCCAGTTCCGCGCCTTCCCGGCTGGTTGAGCCTGCATTCTGGAATGAGGTGGCACCGCCGTTTGCAGACAGCACCACGATTTCATTTTCAGTATCGACCGTGTACAGCGCGGCATTGATACGGGTGGCGCCAAACTTGGCTTTCACACCCAATTCAAGCTGCTCGCTTTTTGCAGCTTCCAATTGCGAGTTGAAATTGGGGCTGGGTGGCGCAACAGACAAATAAGCGGTTTCCAGCAAGGTCGGCGTCTCGAAACCCTCGCCATAAGAAATATAGGTGTTGATGTTGGGCTGCAACCGATAGGTGAAACCAATATTGCTGGTCACTTCGTCGTACTTTTTGCTGCCACTGCCGTTGCCATTGCTCAAGAACTGGTCGTTCGATTCAATCTGGATGGATGAATTTCGCACGCCACCCAACACACTGAATTTGTCGGTGAAAAAGTATTCCGCCTGCAGGTACTGGTCGAACTGGCTGGCCGTGTTGGCCTCGTTGCGGTTGGGTGTGGTGCTGCCCCCGAAAAATCCGAGGCGCGCCTGTTCCAGTTCACCCACGGTCAGGCCGGCATTCAAAAACAGGGGCTTTTCCAACAAGCTGGTTTGGTGGCCAAAGCGCAGGTCGGCACCGCTGTATTCATTTTTCAAATCAATCACGGCTGTGCTGGCCAACACCTGGCGAATTTTTCGGTCGCCATAGTAGGGGCTGAAAGTGACATTGGTACTGGGGCTGAATTTGTGTTCCAGCACAAACCCTGTTTGGCTTTGCTCCACGGTTTTGTTGGTGTTGTTGGCCACGGTGTTGTTGCCCGCCTGCCTGCGGTTGTTGGCCAATTGCGCCGCAGTCAACCCAGCCGGGTCTTGCGCCAGCGGAATGTCCACGTAGTTCAGTACCCAGCTCAGCCGTGTGTCGCTGCTTAAATTCCAAACCAATTTGCTGTTGAAATTGTCTCGCCGTGCTTTGCTGTGGTCGCGGTATCCATCGGTTCGGAAAGTGGACGCGTCAATCACAATGCCCACTTCCTCATTGCCTTTGTTCAATTTGATGCCGCTTCGGCGTGTGTTGTCGGTGCCGAAAATCTGGTTCACTTCCAGTTCGGTACCGGGGCGCGGGTTCTCGGTGGTCAGCAAAATTACGCCGCCCGATGAATTTCCGTACAGCGAGGAAAAAGGTCCGCGCAACACCTCGATCGACTCAGTTGACGACAAACTGAAATGCGAAATTTGACCTGAGCCATCGGGCATGGTGGCGGGAATGCCATCTGAGAACAAACGCACGCCGCGCACACCTGAGGTAGCGCGCGCACCAAAACCACGAATGGAAATTTGCAGGTCTTGCGCAAAGTTGTTGCGGTTGTTGATCACAAGGCCCGGCACGCGGGTTAATGTTTCTGACAAATTCACCTGAAAGCTGGCCGCTTTCTCCAGCGTGTTCTGGTTGATTTTGTCGACCGAGGCAGGTACTTCAAACGGGTCGCGGGCTTCCCGAGTGGCAGACACCACAAAGGTGTCCAGGCTTTCAGTTTGCGCAAAGGTTGGGGTGGCCAGCCCCAAGGCTGCAAGGGCGGCGATCAAGGGCGTACTGCGGTGCGTCATGAAAAATGTCTCAACATTGTTGTAATTGGCGTTGCGCAAGCATGAAGGAAACAGTCCGTGAAATTTTCCCGATCGTCATGAAAAGTGGAATATTTCCTCTGCTTCAAAACTGCCTACTCTTTGTACAATCATCGTAACAACTGTTAACCCCAATAAAAATCAGGAGACACCCGCATGTTGCATGCACTCGAAGTGCTCGCTCTACGCATCTATATGGCCATTTTTAAAGTGGTCACCGCCTTGATGCCATTCAAGTGGCCCCGCATGTTCGAAGGCGCAGGATCGTCGCTGGAACTGGTCCGGCACATGGCCGATGCGGGTCACCGCAATGTACTTGTTGTGACCGACGCCGTGCTGGTGAAACTTGGTGTGCTCGACAAAATGAAAACCGAGCTTGAAACCCAGGGCGTGAAATACGTGGTGTACGACGGCGTGGAGCCCAACCCCACGGTGGAACAAATTGAAGCCGGTTACCGTATGTTGATGGAGAACGGTTGCCAGGCCATCTTGGCAGGGGCGGCGGCAGCCCCATAGATGCTGCAAAAATGATCGGTGCACGCGCAAAAAACAACAAACCTGTATTGAAATTAACTGGTTTGCTGCGAGTGCACAAAGGCATGATCCCCTTGTTTGCAGTGCCCACCACGGCCGGCACGGGTGCCGAAGTGACCATTGCAGCCGTGGTCAGCGATACAGCAAACAAACGCAAAGTGGCCGCCATGGACCTGCGCCTGCTACCCACCGCAGCAGCCCTGGATGGTTCGCTGATGACTGGACTGCCTGCACACATCACCTCGTCCACAGGCATGGACGCACTTACCCATGCTGTGGAAGCTTTCGTATCGCGCAATGCCACACGGAAAACCAACCAAAAGGCGCTGGAAGCCACGCAGCTGATCATGAAATACCTTGAAACTGCAGTGGCCGATGGCAACAACCTGGAAGCCCGCCAGAAAATGGCACGTGCATCTCATTTGGCTGGCATCGCCTTTACCCAGGCTGGCGTGGGTTACGTGCATGGCATTGCCCACAAATTTGGTGCGCTGTACCACACGCCCCATGGGCTGGCCAACGCCATCGTAATGCCCCATGTACTGGACTACTCCTTACCCAATTGCGCCGATCGCTTGGCGATTTTGGCGCGCGCCTGTGGCATTGGTGACAAGGGTGCCGACGATGTTCATTTGGCTCGTGCCTTCGTGGCCCGAATTCGTGCCATGAATGAAAAGTTCAGTATTCCAACACAACTGGCCGCATTGAAACCGGCAGACATTCCGGCCGTGGCCAAGTCTGCCATCGCCGAAGCCCGCTTCACCTACGCCGTACCGCGCTACATGAGCCAACCCGTGGCGGAATCGGTCATCAAGAACATGTTGCCCACAGCCTGAATACAATCGTCTGAAAATTATATTTTTAAGACACTGTAACTTCCTTCTCGCGCCAACGATCTATTGCGTACCTCCACCCGAACCATCGGGTGGGTTGCGAGGTTGATGACCATCAAAAGAAGGATGCAGGAAATGAGAACAGCGCATGGTTTGGCCGCAGTGGCCACAATGGCCGCTTTGGCCGCACTTGGTACACAAACAGCAGTCGCCCAGACTGCTATTCCCAGCGAACCTGCCAATGCTGTGAATTTGGTAGATGGCCTTGAAGGCGTATTCGGCACCCACGCTGCACGACGTTCTGGTGCGCGCGGTGTTTGCGCAGCAGGCGAATTTGTTGGCAACAAGGCAGGCGCCGCTGTTTCAAAGGCCTCCGTATTTTCTGGCAAACCCGTACCGGTCATCCTGCGCTTTTCGGTGGGTGGCGGTAACCCCAACGCACCCGAAAGTGGCAAAGGCGTGCGTGGATTGGCGGCACAGTTCGATTTACCCAACGGTGAACAATGGCTGATGGCCAATATCTCAGCGCCTTTCTTTACTGCTGCAACACCCGATGGTTTCCTGGCATTCCTTGAGGCCCGCAAACCAGACCCAGCGACCAAAAAACCTGATTCTGCAAAAATTGCAGCGGCTGCGGCCAAATACCCCGACTTCAAACCCCAAATGGAATGGGTTGCAAAAACTGGCGTGCCTGCCAGTTACGCGGCAGTGAATTACTGGAGCACACATGCATTCAAGTTCACCAATGCTGCGGGCAAAACCCAGTTTGCAAAGTGGATGTTTGTGCCTGTGACAGGTCAGGAATTTATTGCGGACGACAAACTGGCCACACACGCCAAGGTATTTCTTGAAGACGAGCTGAAAGGTCGCGTTTCACAGATTCCGGTTGAATTCGACATGGTTCTGCAATTGGCCCAGGCGGGCGACCCCACCGACAATGCGACTGTGGCCTGGCCCGACGATCGCAAAAAGGTGGTGGCTGGTCGCTTGAAAGTCAGCGCAGTGACTGACAAAGCCGCTTGCGATGGCATCAATTTCAACCCACTGGTATTGCCCACCGGTATCGAAGGATCGGATGATCCTTTGCTGGCAGCACGGGCAGGCAGCTACGCAGTGTCACAGGCGCGTCGTTTGGCCAAATAAACGACGTTCCCCTTTTAGCCTGTACACTATTGGCCGGAATCCCCTCCAGGGTTCCGGCTTTTTTTATGCAGCAAACACGGAGCAGTACATGGAATTATTCGATGCAATTTACCAACGCCGGGCCATCAAGGCGTTCGACCCCGATTACACCATTCCGGCAGATGACGAGAAAAAACTGTTTGAAGCGGCCATCCAGGCACCCACCAGCTTCAACATCCAGCACTGGCGGTTTGTGGTGGTACGCGACAAAACCTTGCGCGCTGAAATGCGCAAGCTGGGCAATGACCAAGCTCAGATCACCGATGCCTCGCTACTGATTATCATGACCGCCGACATGAAAGCCTGGGAGAAAAACCCGTCACGATACTGGACTGAAGCCCCCAAAGAAGTGGCGGATTTGCTGGTGGGCTGGATGGGACCGTTTCATGATGGCCGCGAATGGTTGCAGCGTGACGAAGCACAGCGGTCGATCGGCATGGCCATGCAAACCCTGATGCTGTCAGCCAAAGGCATTGGCCTGGATTCCTGCCCCATGATCGGCTTTGACATTGAAGCCGTGGCCAAAGTGATCAACTTGCCTGCCGACCATGTAATGGGTCCTATGGTGGCCATTGGCAAAGGCACCAAAGCGCCTTGGCCAAAACCTGGTCAGCTCAATCTTGACGAAGTGCTGGTCAACAACACGTTCTAAAGTACGTCATAGCTTTTCGAGAAACGCAATCAACGCCGCTTGATCTGCAGGGCTTAAGCCTTGGAAGCGGCGTTTTGCACCTTCGGCCTCTCCGCCGTGAAACTCAATTGCCTTTGTAAAATCCCTGCCTGCGCGACCATCGTGCAACAAGGGTTTGTCGGTTTGACCAACACCCCACAACGGCACTGTTTTCCATTCGGTGGGCAAGCCCAAGCCTTCCGGCGCATTGTCGGCCAGTGCCTCTCCCATGTCGTGCAACAACAAATCGGAGTACAACCACACCTCGCGGTCGCTCAGCGGCGCGGGAGCCATGGCCGATGTTTTCATCATGGGTGTGTGGCAACTGCTGCACTGAATGTCGTTAAACACCCGCTGGCCTCGCAAAGTAATGCCTTTGAGCTCTGGCCTTGGGGGTGGTGCCAACCAGCGCTGGAAATCAGCCGTGGCCTGTGTTTGCGAAAGGCTAACCGCTTCGCCCACAAAGGGTGTGCAATCGGCCGTGGCCAAATTGCCTTTGGGGCGCACCGGCGCGGCAAACAGGGGGTGGAACGTCGCAATGCCCAATTCGGTTGAAAATGCACCTTGGGTGAACGATTGCACATCGGCCACAAATCCGCGGGCACCCAAACGACCCACCAACTGGTCAGCGGCGTTTGGATCATTCACGCCACCGGGAAACATCACGCCAGGGCGACCACTGACTTCCGGGTTGACTTCTGCGCTGCTCAAGCCGTTCTGAATCAAGGTGGTGTCAGGAATATTTTCCAGCAAACCAATACCAAACAGGTGGGGAGTTACCCGCGTGGTACTGGCCATGGCATGGGGCGGCACGCGCTCGCCACCCAACACGCAGCCGGGTACTTCATCTGGAAATTCAGTGGCCACAGAACGGGCATGCACATGGGGTGCACCATCGGCCTGTGTGTCCAAACCGACCGAAAAATGGGGTGCCAACACGGTGGTAAAACGCTGAATGGTTTTCGTGGGGTCGGTACCGCCCACCGCCGGTTGCCCATGGCATTCCACACAGCTTTGTGCGTTAAACACAGCGCCCAGACCGTTGCTGGGCGTAAATACCTTCTCGAAGATTGCTTTGCCCTGCTCAAAACGCGCCAGTTGAACGGGCGTTAGTCCGTCGATGGGCGCTGACCAATCATGAGTCTTTAATTTCAATGCCGGAGAATCCTGCGAATTCTGTGCGGTCTGAACTGAGGTGTTGGTATTGGCGGAGTTCTGTGAATTGTCGTCTGAAGTGCAGGCGCCAAGCAGCAATCCCAAAGCTGCAAGAGTCACCACATGGCGAGGTGTTTTGATCATGTCTCAAAAATTGTAATAGTGGTTATGGTTTTTAACTTCTTACTGTCTCCGGCAAAAATCGGATTCAAAAGTGACTAGTGTCGGTTACACGACATAGTTCAACGCTTGCCAACCCCTGCTGAATCTGTGCTCCAAGCTGCGCAGTAAGAACCCAAGGAGACATCTACAAGAATCAACAAACATGAAGAACACCAAACAACGTGCCGTCCGCAGCCTGCTGGCCTTGACTGCGGCCACAGCACTGGCTGCTTGCCTGGGCGAAAGCAACGACTTGCCTGTAAGCGATGGTCGCACCAATCCGAATGAAAATTCTGGCAACAATGAATTTGTCGACACCGCTGGTTTGCAGTGCGCGCTGACCGATCCAAATTTATTGATTGGTGAGGGGCAAGACAGCCCTTCCATTTCACCGGCCAGTACGCCCAACAGCAACGTTCAACCCAACACAGGTTTGAACAGTGGCGCTTGCAAAAACAACACTGCGTTTACCATGGGCACTGGCATTGTCGACATTACCGGCCCTGCAGCGGGTTCCGTGATGATGGGTTATGAAAGCCCCACCCACGCCAGCCTTGGTTTGCACACCCGCCAGTTTTCCCGCGCCTATGTGATCGGCTCACCCTGCAACGGCAAACGCGTGGTGTATGTGGTCAACGACCTTGGAATGATTTTTCATGCAGTGCGCCAAGGGGTGCTGAACAAGGTGGCCGCCGACACGGAATTGGCTGGCTTTTACAATGAACAAAACATCATGCTGAACGCCACCCACACCCACGCCGGGCCCGGTGGCTATGCGCACTTCACCGCATTCAATGCCTTCCGTTTGGGGCACGACGAAGAGGTTTACAACTTCATCGTCGACGGCATTGTGGAGGCCATTCGCCGCGCACACACCAACCTGCAAGCCAACCCGGAACCGGGTCGCTTATTGGTCAATAACGGTGAGCTGCTCAATGCCAATGTGAACCGCTCAACCATTGCCTACGATCAAAACCCGCAAGAAGAACGCAACCAGTATTTGAACCAGCGCGGTGAAAGCCAGAATGTGAACAAGGAAATGGCACTGCTGAAATTACGCCGTGCCGATGGCACACCGATTGGGCAAATCAACTGGTTTGGTGTGCACCCCACCACCACAGGGAACACCAACCCTTTGATTTCTTCCGACAACAAAGGTTGGGCTGCCCTGGCCTTTGAAAAATTGATGGGCACGCAATACGAGGCACCCGCCGGGAAAGACACCTTCGTCGCCGCATTTGCACAAACCGATGAGGGCGACAGCAGCCCCAATATTTTCTTCAAAGACAAACCGTTTGAGGAACGTGGTGGTTCTACAGACGAATTGAAAGCGGTTGAAATAAACGGCAGCAAACAGCTTGCGAAAGCTTTGACGCTGTACCGAGATGCCAACCAGATGGTGCGCGGTGGTGTGAACTTTGCGCAATTCCACGTAAAAATGGACGAGGTTGAAATTACCGACCCTGCGGTGTTGAATTCACTGCGCCACCCGGAATCACTGAACAGTGCCGTGAAGAAAACCTGCACGGCCGCCATGGGCGTTTCATTTGGCGCCGGTGCTGAAGACGGGCCAGGTCCAACTGTGGAAGGCGCGAGCTGCACAGCGCGCACCGACCCTGCCCGCCTCACCCGCGACCTGGCGGCACTGGCTGCGGGCAAACTGCCACCGGAAGTATTGGCGACCGCCGTGTTGTGCAACCTCAATGAGCTGCCTTTCGACGCCGTACCGGTGGGCACCAGCTTAAGCTGCCAAGCTGAAAAACCGGTGCTGTTTGTGCTCGGCCCACCCCTGAACTTCAGCAACAATGTGCTCCCATTCCAGTTGTTCACCATCGGCAATGTGGCCGTGTTGGGCTTGCCATGGGAAATTACCACCATGGCGGGGCGGCGCATTCGCCAAACCGTATTGGAAGTGTTGGAACCGCAAGGCATCGACCAGGTCATCATCAGTGGTTTGAGCAACGACTTTGTGAATTACCTCACCACACGCGAAGAATATTCCATTCAGCAATACGAAGGCGCATCTACCCAATTTGGCCCCTGGACCCTGGCCGCCGTGCAACAGGAAAGCCGCAGGTTGGCCATGTCATTGGCGCTGCAAGCTCAGCCACCCGAAGGGCCACCCCGTACAGTGACCAGCAATCCGATTCCACGCCCGCCGTATGTACCATTTGATCAGGCACCCGGTGCTGCATTTGGCGATGTATTGGCGCAGCCCACACCCTCGGTGGCGGCTGGCAACACGGTGACCGCACAATTTCAAAGCGCTCATCCACGCAATATGAAAACCCGGGGATTGGCCATTGTTGAAGTAGAACGAATGAACGCTCAAGGTGAGTGGGAAAGCTTCACCCACGACCGCGCGCCCGAGCTTCTTTTCCGCTGGCAACCTTTCGAGCCCACACCTTACCTCAGCCCTGTTCCGCTCGCTGGTTTTGTGTCCACCGCACTGGCGGAATGGAAAATTCCGGCCAACACGCCCGTGGGAAAGTACCGAATCAAACATCGAGGTGTGGCAGTGCCAGCAGGATCACCCGAAGAGTTTGAAGGTATCAGCGAAGCATTCGATGTAACGGCCACTGGGGCCACGTGCCGCGACGGGAGAACATTGTGATTCACAAGTTTTTATTTGGCATTGCAACTGCCTCGCTGTTGCTGACTGCCTGCGGTGGCGACTCAAGCAGCACAAACAGTGCTGGCACACGCGTAGGCGCCAGTGCAGCCAATACAACCAACCCGTTTCCAGACTATCAAAGTACGCTTTACACCGGCACCAGCAACTGGCTTTGCCACCCCGACTTAATGGGCACCAACAATGTGTGCAACGGTAACTTTGACAGTACTGCCGTGGCCGCCGACGCAACAGCAACCACCCTAAGCTACACACCAGCCACTGCACCGCAAGTGGATTGCTTTTATGTGTACCCCACAACCAGCATTGACCTGGCGGGTAATTCCGATTTGAACGACGACCTGCAAGAGCAACAAACCACCGCCCTTCAGTTTGGTCGATATGGTGAAGTGTGCAGGCAGTTTGCACCGGTGTACCGGCAACGCACACTGACCGCGCTGGGTTTGAACACACTCACCGGCGCACTGGGTGGCATTGACGTTGCACCCAATGCTGGCGAAGTGGCCTATGCCGATGTGCTGGACGCTTTCAAGGAATACATTGCCAACCAAAGCGAAGGGCGCGGTTTTATTTTGGTGGGTCATTCACAAGGCTCAGGCATTTTGCGCAGGCTGATTGCCGAGGAAATTGAAACCCGACCCGAGTTGCTCAGCCGCTTTATTTCCGCACACATTCCTGGCACCAATGTGCTGGTTCCAACTGGTCGAGATGTGGGTGCTTCTTTTCAAAAAGTAGCTGCATGCCGCAGTGCCAACCAGCTTGGCTGTGTGGTGGCTTACGTGACCTACCGCGCGGGCGACCCCGAACTGGAAGACCCGCGTTTTGGCTTGAGTTCAGTTGAAGGCACACAAGCCCTGTGCACCAACCCGGCCGCACTGGCGGGTGGGCAGTCTGATTTGTTTCCGATCATTCCGCGCCAGCAACCACCTGTTTTTCGCGTGTTGTTGATTCCACGTGGGCCAGGTGGACCCAATGCAAACCCAGCCTGCAACCTGACCATTCCAACGCCCTATTATTCCATGCCCGGGCAAATCAAAGGTGAGTGCAAAGTGGGCCCCAACGGTGTCAGTTATCTGGAGGCCAGCATTGTGGCCGACCCCAACGACCCACGCGCAGACGACTACCCCGGTGAATTCATCGGCGGCATGAACTGGGGCTTTCACCTGATTGATGTATCGATTGCGCAAGGTGACTTGATTCGCCTGGCACAACGCCAGGCGGGCAGTTACCTCAGGTAGTAAAAAGGCGCACAGTGCATCGATTCACTCCACATTCGTGCTGCATTCCGCAGCACTGGGTGTGTGGTGGCAACGTACCTTTTTCAGCAGGCTCATCATGCGTTTGTCGTATACGCCTTCTTGCGTTAACTGCACGCGCGCCTGCTGCATCATGACATTGTATTTTTCCTGATCGGCGGGTGTCACATCCATCCAGAATTTGGCGGGCACCTGCTTTTCAATTGTTTTGACTGCGTCAAGCGCTTGGTCAATAAAGCCCAAACCAAACTTGCGCATTTTCTTCAAACGATCGTCCAGGTCAGGCACTTCTTTTTCCAGCCGGGTACGGTTGATAATCGCTGAACCGGTCACATTCAGCAGCGGCATTTTGTAAACCCCACCCTTGGTACCCAGGCCGCGATACAGCTCCAACGGCGCAAAAGCCACAGCCGGTGCAGCCACAATATCAACCACACCGTTGTTGAATTTTTGCGCGAAGTTGGTAATGTCGCTGGGCACCGCCTGCGCACCCAATTGCTGAATCATTTTTGACTGGCTTTTGTCCCAGTCCATCACCGCGACTTTCTTGCCAGCGGCCTTCTCGATGGAATCAATGGCGCGGTCATTCACCATCACATACGCGGCGCCCAAGGGGGCCATGCCCACCACCTGGTACTTGCCTTGAATCGACAAGTCGTACAAGGTGTCGCTGCCCATCAACACCTGCAATGCAGTTTTGACATGGTCATAAGTTGGTAAGGCACCCACGGCATCAAAGCTGCCCATGAACTGATTGAACAAACGGGCACGCAACGTGGTAATACCCACCGCTTCACACTGCCCCGTGCGAAAAGATTCGGTGGCAACAGTTTCATTGGTGTGCGGAATCAGCTCGGCAAACACATTCCACTTGCGCGCTTCCAGTGCAATGTCTTGCGCAATGCTGAACACTGGGCCCGCCTTTCCCAAAATATCAAAAATGCAAATCTTGATGTGCAAGGGTTTTTCCAGCGGCTTCATCTCTTTCATAAGTTGGCGCGACACATTGCCAATCAAATTCGGAGGAATTTCCGGGCCTTTGACTTGAGCATAGGCTTGGGTAGCAGCGCACATACTGGCTAAAACCAGCAAAACGGGCAGAAAACGGGTGAGCATTGTGTTGTTCCAGTAAGGCGTGCAAAGCGGGCGCAATGGGGTACTGCAACACAGATGTAACTGAGCAGTCACATCTTGAATGAATCACGAGCAAGGGTCAACCTTGCAGCGCAATATGCTCCACTGCCGTGTATTCACGGCCTTTTCGATGTTAAAACTAAAAATGATGTGTTCATTAACAAAACAGGAAAGTCATGGAATCCATGTCCGAGTTCTTGTCGCTGGTTTACCAGTGGCTAACCACGCCTCTGTTCAATTCCGAAGAAAGTACATTTTCAATGGCCAGCATTGTCGGGCTCTTGTTCATCATTGTGCTGGCTTGGTGGGGCGCCGCCACAGTCGAAAAAATCATTCAGCGCACCACCAAAGGCAAAACCTACAAAGGCATTGATGAGTCAACCCTGTACCTGCTGGGCCGACTGCTTCGCTACACCATCTGGGTTGTGGGCACACTGATGGGCCTCTCCTACATTGGCTTTAACCTGAGTGGCCTGGCCTTCTTGGGCGGTGCAATCGGTGTGGGCATTGGCTTTGGTTTGCAGAATATTTTCAGCAACTTCATGTCGGGCATCATTCTGATTGTGGAGCGCAGCCTGAAAATCGGCGATTTCGTGGAAATGTCCTCGGGTGCCACCGGCGTTGTCAATGAAATTGGTTTACGTTTTACTCGCATCACCACGCGCGACAACGTGGACATCATTGTGCCCAATTCTGAATTCATCAATGGGCAAGTCATCAACTGGAGTTTTAGTGAAAAGTTTCGACGAATTCATATTCCGTTCGGCGTGGCCTATGGTTGCGACAAAGAACAAGTACGGCAAGCTGCGCTGGATGCAGCGGATCGCGTTGAAGGTGCAATCACTGACAACCCCACCCGCAAACCCGAAGTTTGGCTGGTTGAGTTTGGTGACAACAGTTTGAATTTTGAGTTGGTGATTTGGGTGGGCAATGAACTGATGTCACGGCCCAAGCGCACGCAGGCTTTGTTTTTGTGGGAAATTGAAACTGAACTTCGCAAACACAACATCGAGATCCCCTTCCCGCAACGCGACCTGCATGTGCGTTCAGGGCAACTCGATGTGCGCATGGTCAAATCAGATTAAAAGTCGAGCGATGCCGACACTGTCAAGGTGCGCGGGTTGCCAATGGTCAGGTAGCCCGAGCCAGGGAAACCGCCCGCTGACGCCCAATAATCGCGATCAGTTACATTGTCCAATCGGGCACGAAGTGTAAGTGCCTGATCATTGCCCACTGCCATCACATAACGCACACCCAAATCCAGGCGAGTCCATGAAGGCACTTCCTGCGTATTGGCTGCGTCGGCGTACTGGCTGCTGGTGTATATTGCGCGGGTCTCGAACGCCAAACCCTGCACCTGTTCCGGGCTCCATTCAAGGCCCACATTGGCCTGCGCAGAAGGTGCGCCAATTGCATCACGGCCATCGACATCGGTGTTCAGAACGCTCAAGCCGCCCAGCACCTTGACTGTTTTACTGGCTTTGCCAAACGCCATGATTTCCAGACCCTCATTGGTTTGATCACCAATTTGAGAAAACGTGTTGGTGCTGTCGATGCCGTAACTGGGCTTCTCGCTTTGAAACACAGACACCGACCCACCGATGTTGCCACCGTCG
Source organism: Limnobacter sp. (assembly GCF_043511195.1). NCBI lineage: Bacteria > Pseudomonadati > Pseudomonadota > Betaproteobacteria > Burkholderiales > Burkholderiaceae > Limnobacter > Limnobacter sp. Next base: position 3,056,825 of record NZ_CP121330.1, read on the forward strand.
TATTTCACACCCAACTCAACTTGCTCGGTTTTGAAAGGTTTGAACACGGAGCCTGCGTTGGTCACAGCCTGATTATTTGCAGTCTGCGGTGCCGTTTCACCTTTCACCAAACCCTCAATGTAATTGGCATACACCGAATACTGTGGGTTCAGTTTGAATACAACCCCTGCCACCGGCGTGGTGGCGCTTTCTGAATAAGAGGCTGTTTGAGCGCCTGTGGTGAAATCAAAACTCTTGGCTTCAATTTCCTGACGACGAACGCCCACAGTCAGCAACAACTGATCATTCAGGAAGGCCATTGAGTCTGCAATTGCAAGACTCGAAGTGTCTGTTTTCTCGGTGACCAAGGGATTGTTAAAGCTACCACCCGGAAAAATCACTACCGTGGGCTCAGCCACCGGTTGAGGATTGTAAATATTGCCTGAAAAACTATTGTAGAAATTGAAGGCATTTTTTGACTCCAACTCATACATCGCAGCCGAGGTGCTCACAGTGTGCTTCACGCCACCTGTGTTGAACTTGAAACGCAAACCGGCTTCAGCGGTTTGAACGGAGTCTTCTCGCACATTCGAAAATCTGTTCGCGTCATAGTCTCCGTTGGAATCATCCACGGTAGGGTTGGCGAAATTGCCAGCCTCAACACCTTCCCGAATACCCCCAGCAATCCAGCCCGTTACTGTGTCATTGAAATCATATTCTGCACGCACAGTACCAAAGGTGTCTTCAGCGTTCGAGAATGTCCAGGGCTGCGCAATGCTGCGGTCCGCGCGCGGTGTGGGCGGAATGGCCAAGCCAGCGCCAATTGTTATATTGGGTTGCGAAGCTTGTAACTTGTGCTCCTGGTAGCCCACATCTGCGGAAATTCGCAGTTTGTCACTGCGGAAATCTGCGCCCACCGCAAACAGGGTTAATTCACGCGATTCCCCTTCAACATTCGTGTCGCCATCGCGCTTGGCAATGGTTGCGCGCACACCCGTAGAACCGTCGTTGAAACGGCGTGCAAAGTCACCCGCCAGGTAAGCCTCTCCGCCATCCTGAATGCCCACGGTGGCCTGGTTGATGTCGTAGTTGGGTGCACGTTTTGGCACCACGTTAATGGCACCACCCAAACCACTTCCACCGGGTGCTGCACCGTTCAAAAACGCATTGGCACCGCGCAACACTTCCACACGTTCAACCAACTCAGATGCCAGGTATTGGCGCGGCAACAAACCATACAAACCGTTGTAGGACATGTCATCTGAAAAAATTGGCAAACCACGGACCAAATACACTTGCTGGAAATTGCCGAAGCCTCGCGCAACGCGAACGGCTGGGTCATTCAGCAGCACTTCGCCCACGCTGGCCGCTTGCTGGTCTTGAATCAGCTTGGACGTGTAGCTGGTCAAATTAAAGGGGGTGTCCATGTTCGATTGGGTACCCAACAAACCCACACGCCCGCCTGAAGCGACCTGGCCACCTGCGTATTCAGGTGCCAAGCCCTCGGCAGAAGCATCGGCACTGGCGTTAACCTGCACGGCGGGCAACTCGGTAGTTTGAGCAAATACTGGAGAGGACAAGGCAGTAAACACGGCCAAGGCCAAGACGTTTAATTTCGGATTCTGGGCGTTCATGAGAAGATTGAGGACAATGAATAATCGAACAATTATAATGATAATTATTATCATTTGTATTAACGAGTGTTAATTTTTCACCATGACAACTGACCTGCACAATTGGCTCGACTCGTTTTACCAGCAAGAGTCGCGACGAATACTGGCAACACTGATTCGGTTGCTGGGCGACTTTGATTTGGCCGAAGAAGCCATGCAAGAGGCCTTTTCAATTGCGATTCAGCAATGGGAAATCAATGGCATTCCTGCCAATCCCCGCGCATGGATGGTCTCAACTGCTCGCTTCAAGGCCATTGACCAAATTCGTCGGCGTGCAAAATTTGATACGTCATATGAAGAGGTCGCCGATACACTGGCAGAACAACTGCACCACGAACCCGATTACACAGACGAGGGCATTGAAGACGATCGCCTTCGACTGATTTTCACTTGCTGCCACCCTAGCCTGTCACCCGAGGCACAACTTGCACTCACCTTGCGAGAGGTCTGTGGTCTGTCAACAGAAGAAGTGGCCAGTGCATTTTTAAGCGCAGTGCCCACGATCGCTCAACGAATTGTTCGTGCCAAAACAAAAATCCGCGATGCCAAGATTCCCTACGAAGTGCCACAAGCAGAGCAACTTCAAGAACGTCTGCATGCGGTTTTACAAGTGATCTACCTGGTCTTCAATGAAGGCTACTCCGCTTCGGCGGGCGACGCCTTGATTCGTCAGGAACTGAGCGGTGAAGCCATTCGACTGGGGCGTTTGCTGGTGGAGTTATTGCCCGAACCAGAAGCGATGGGGCTGCTGGCGCTGATGCTGATTAACGACTCGCGCCGCACAGCACGCAGCACGCCCGAAGGCGACTTGATCTTGTTGGCAGACCAGAATCGCAAATTGTGGAATCAGGAACAAATCAACGAAGGTGCCCAGTTGGTTTTGCAAGCGTTGGCATCCCGACGATTTGGTGCCTACACGCTTCAAGCGGCAATCAGTGCAGTGCATGCCGAGGCGCCAAGCGCCGAGGAAACAGACTGGATACAAATTGTGGGCCTGTACGATGCCCTGCTGGAGCACACCCACTCACCGGTGGTTGCACTGAACCGCGCTGTAGCAGTGGCCATGCGCGACGGCCCCGAGGCAGGGCTTGCACTGGTGGACGAATTGCTTGCGCAAGGGCAGTTGACCGAGTACCACCTGGCCCACGCAACACGTGCCGACTTGTGCCGACGCCTGGGCAAACTCAACGAGGCCATGGACGCTTACCAGGCAGCACTTCGACTGACTCGGCAAGGACCGGAACAACGTTTTCTGCAGAGCCGCATCAACGATCTGAAAAAGTAATTGAAAAATTTTTGATCGCTTGTCGATTTCCAGATTTGCCGTTCGACTAATTCATGAAGCACCAACCCAAGGAACCACAAAGGAGTGAGCATGAACGCAATCAAAGCTGTACTGGAAAGCTGGCAGCAAGCCGTAGTCGAGGAAGATCTGGACAAGATCATGAGCCATTACAGTGAGGACATCGTTTCTTTTGACGCGGTCAAAGCGCTACACATCGTTGGCAAGGCCAATTACACAGCGCACTGGGAATACTGCATGCAATTGTGTGGCGGCGGAGTCATCATGGAAATTCATCAGCTGGCCATGCATGCTGCAGGCGACCTGGCTTTTTGCCACTACCTGTCACGCTGCGGTTCCGTGCAAGATTTCGGCGAGGAAAACATCGGCTGGATGCGGGCCACGGTTTGCCTGCGCCTACAACACGGCGAGTGGAAAATCGTGCATGAACACTTTTCCTCCCCCTTCGACCCTGAAAGTGGCAAAGCCATTTTTGATGCACAACCTTGAAAGGCGGTGTGAAATGAAATACTTGTGCCTGGCCCACGAGGAAGAGGCCCTTTTCAATGCCATGCCACGCGAGGAGTGGTTGGCCTTGCGACAGGAAACATTGGGTTATGTAGAAGCTTTGAAAGCCAGCGGTCATTTGCTTGCAACACACGCCCTGCAAAGTGCCAGCAATGGCGTGCTGGTGCGTGTACGCAACCAACGGCTTGTGACCACCGATGGTCCTTTTGTTGAAACAAAAGAACAATTGGGTGGGTATTTTCTGATAGAGGCCCACGACTTCAACGAAGCCCTGCGCATTGCATCACAATGGCCTTCTGCAAGACTGGGTACCATAGAAATTCGCCCAATCGAGGAAACACTTCGCGAAGACTCTCGCTACGGAGACCCATCATGAAATATCTGGCATTGGTGTACTACGACGAAAACATCATGAACGGCATGTCCCAGCAAGAATGGGACGCCTTGAACAACGAGTGCAGTGCCTGTGTAGAGAGCCTAAGCCAACGTGGACATTTCATCACTGGGAGCCCATTGTTGCCTGTGAATACCGCCACCACCGTGCGGGTACGCAATGGCAAAACTCACACCACCGACGGCCCTTTTGCAGAAACCAAAGAACAACTCGCTGGTTTCTACATGCTGGAAGCCAAAGACCTGAACGAAGCCATTGCATTGGCCGAAAAAATTCCGCCGGCCCGTTATGGCTCCATTGAAGTACGTCCTGCCCGCGAACTGCTTAGCCATGGCAATGCAGCGGGCGGTGCGCAGGCAGGCTGAATCAAAGACTCATTAATAAATTTACATCGACGTGTTCAAATGCGCTGGCAAGTGGCTTACGCCGTTGAAACTCAGCAAACTGACTTTGCCTTTGGAGTACAGCACTTCGGTGAGTGACGCATTTCGGATCACGCGCAGCAGGCTGTACCAGCTGGCATTGGGCAAACCCATGACTTCACACACCAGCGCTGCAATCGACCCCGCCGAGGTTACCACCCATTCAGTTTGTCCCGGCGCCTGCTGCGCTTGGGTGTGGCTGTTCAGCCACTCGCGCAATTGCGCACGAAAATCCACCAGGCTCAGGCGGCCCGGAATGTCCACTTCACCATTGCCCCAGGCGCGGCAAGTGGCATCGTAATCGCGCAATATCTCGATTCGTTCGCGCCCTGCATTCAGCGCCATGGATCGGCCCAGCAATTGTTCGGCTGTGCTGAAAATTTCCTCGCCCTCGGCAAACTCGTCCAGCAGCGCGTATTCAACACCTCGCAATTCAAAACCTGCATCCCTCAACAACCACGCAGCCGTGTCAGCCTGCCGTTGACGCGGACCATGCAACACCGCTGTGGGTTGAACACCCTGCGTGCGCAACCACTGCCCGGTGGCGCGTGCCTGTGCCTGCCCCACTTCCGACAAGGCATCGTAGCGCGCTGCACCAAAGGAAGCCTGGCCATGTCGCATCAACACCAGGGTGCTCATGCTGATTGGCCTTTCAATACTTTGGGGTTGCTGGCCAATAAGCGGCTTTTGCCCACCTCGCGCAAATGATTCAACACCGCTGCACACTCGGTGCTTTCAGGGTCAGCAACACCGGCACGAATGCGAGCCGCAAGTTCACGATTGGCCTGCGCCACATCAAACACAGGTTCCCCCAACAACTGGGCCAGCGCTTGCTGTTCGCGCTCATCAGGGGCTGTTCCCTGCTGCAGTTCACGCTGCGCAATTGACATGGCGTTCATCACCATCAACACGTCTCGCTTGGCGTCGCCTTGCAGCATGGGCAGCACATTGTTTTTCAACACATCGCGGGCGCATTGCAACAGCGACTCACCTGTGGGTTGTTCACGCATTGTTGTGCTCCGTCATGTTCAAAATTTCCCATTCCAGTTCAGGCACAATGTGCCCGGTCAAGGCCAGCAGCAAAGAGTTTTCCTGACCCGAGCAATAACGCTGTGCCTGCTCAATGGCCACTACAGCCCAACGCACATGGGCCATCACTTCCCAGTAATGAATTTGATCGCGGTCGATTTTTTCACCCGACTCCGCTTCATAGCCTTCGTAGAAATGCGCTCGCTCGCCAATACCACCTGCCTGTAAATCGTTTTGACCAAAACGCCAGCACTTGGCGCAAAACCAGCCAATGTCCTCCAGCGGGTCGCTCCATCCGGCAAATTCCCAATCCAGAATACCGGTCAAGCCATGTTCGTCCACCATGTAATTGCCAGTGCGAAAATCGCCATGCGCCAAGGCAATCACATTGCGCTGTGGCGCGTGCCGTTCAAGCCAGCGCAAACCCCACTCCAAGGCTGGGTAGGCCGTGTGGTGTTGGTCCAGAAAAGCACGGTGGGTGTTGATTCGGTACAGCGCAGGCGACTCGGTGTAAGCATGCAAAAAGCCAAGCGCATCAACAGGTGGCTTTACCGAATGAATGCGTGCCAATTCCCGCCCCAAGCGGCGTGCAAGCTCGATGCGATCCGGTGCATACCCCGTGTTTTTTACAAGCACATGGCCAGCGGCAGTGCCGCCTATTCTGCGCATCACAAAAAACGGACGCCCAAACACGGAAGTGTCTGCGCACAAACACAGCGGTTGCGGCACAGCCACCCCGGCATTAAAAACTGTTTGCAACAATGCAAATTCCTGGGCACGACCATGGCTAATGGCCACACCTGCAGTGGGTGAATCACAGCGCAACACGGTATTCAGCAGCCCGGAATATTCACCACCCTTTACTTGCAAATCAAGCGCCCAGTTCTCTTGCACGGCACCGCCTGAAAGCAAGGCAGCCTTCAGGATTACTACGGTGTCCGCAGCCAGGGCCGTGGTCAAAAATCGTTGCAGTGATTCTTTCTGTGTCTCGTTCATTCCACCGCCCTACAGTGCGCTGACCAAATGGCCACGATCCACTGCAACACAAGCGCCGGTCATGCCTGCACCTGCATTCGAAGCAAGCAGCAACAGTGGCCCAGTCAAATCGCTGAGTTCACAAAACTGCCGGGAGGGAATTCGCTTGCGCAATTTGTCGCCCAGTTCGCTGTGCAAAAAATCGCTGTTCATGTCGGTGGCCACATAGCCCGGCAAAATTGCATTCACGCGAATGTTGTAGCGGGCCAGTTCAAGCGCCATGGCTTTGGTGGCCTGCACCAAACCGGCTTTTGAAATGGTGTAAGGCCCCACCGAGCCACCCACCCGCTCGCCCAATATGGAGGCAATGTTCACAATGGCACCCGGCTTCCCCGCTGAAGCCAAGGCACGCGCAAGTTCGGTGGCCACAAGCCAGCAACCCTTCAAATTGGTGTCAAGTATTTGGTCCCAGTCTTCCTCGGTCTGCTCCAGCATGGGTTTGGCAATGGATTGCCCTGCGTTGTTCACCAGCACATCGGGCACACCATACATTTGGACCAAGTGTGCCATTGCGTTGCTCACCGAGGCTGAACTACTTACATCCATGGCCACCGCAAATGCCTTGCCGCCCTCCGACTGAATTTGGGCAAGCACCTGCTGCAATTTGTCCACGCTGCGTGCGCTCAACAACACGGTTGCACCGGCCTGCGCCAATACGTGTGCAAAATGCTTGCCCAGCCCGCTGGAAGCACCTGTGACCAGCACCAACTTGCCCTGCATCGAAAACAATTGATTTGTATTCATCTTAATACCGCCCGGCAATCAGTTTCTTGCCCATGCTGAATCGGTGCACTTCACTGGGGCCGTCGTAAATTCTGAAAGCGCGCATGTCGGTGAAAATTCGGCTCACAATGGTTTCGCCGGTTACGCCCTGCCCACCCAGAATTTGCACACTGCGATCCACCACGCGCCACTCGGCTTCTGAGCACACCACCTTGGCGCGGCTGGATTCAAAATTACAGCGCTCGCCTTGGTCCAGCATCCAGGCGGTGTGCCATATGTGCAAACGTGCCGTGTGCAAATCCATTTCATTGTCGGCCAACATAAAACTGACCCCTTCATGCGCACCCAGTTGCACACCAAAAGCCTGCCGCTTTCGGGCGTAGTCCAGCGCAATGTCGTGCGTGCGGCGGGCTTGCCCCAACCAACGCATGCAATGGGTTAAACGGGCAGGTGCCAGGCGCACTTGCGCATACCGAAAACCTTTGCCAATTTCACCCAATACATCGGTGGCAGGCACACGCAAATTGTTGAACTTCAACACACCGTGCCCGCCTGTAAAGCAGGCATCCATCGCGTCCATGGTGCGCACGTACTCAATGCCGGGGGCGTTCATGTCGCTTAAAAACATGGTGGCGGCGCCGTCTTCCATCTTCGCCATGATGATCGCGAAGCTTGCGCCTTCCGCACCGGTGATAAACCATTTGTCGCCATTGATCACGTAGTGGTCGCCGTCTTTCACCGCGGTGGTTTGCATCATGGAAGGGTCGGCGCCTGCGCCAGGTGCAGGCTCGGTCATGGCAAAGCACGAGCGAATTTTTCCCTGCACCATGGGTTTTAACCAGCGCTCTTTTTGCGAATCCGTGGCCACCACCTCCAGCAAATGAATATTGCCTTCATCGGGCGCATGGATGTTCATGGCCGTTGGACCCAGTGTGGAGTAGCCCGCCTCTTCGAACGCAATTGCTTTTTGAATGTGGCTCCAGCCCCGACCACCCAATTCCACTGAAGCATGGGGTGTTAACAAACCGGCACTGCGGGCCAGGCTGACCAATTCCTCGCGCAAAGCCTCAGTGGGACCATGCGCGGTTTGGCGCGCGTCTTTTTCCAGCGGAATGATTTTTTCGGCGATGAAACTTCTCACTTCGTCTTGAAGTGACTTCAGCGCAGGGGTCAGGGAAAAATCCATGGAGTACTCCGTGTCAGTCGATACATCTACTGTAATCGACTTCAACGCGGCCACCCAAATGCAGACAACCAGCCCGGCTCATGGATAACCCTGAAAACCCGCTTATGACCAGGGCAGAATGGGGGCTTGTAAACGCGCGGCAGAACCCACATCACCAAAACGCGCATCGCCCTGCTCCCAAGCCCGCTGGGCCTGGGCAATGGCTTCTTTGCTGTGGCCCACAAAATTCCACCACATTTGCACGGGCTGCTTGAATGGTTCGCCGCCCAGCAACAACACGCGCGTATTCGCGCCAAGCGTCATATCCAGGCCTTCTGAACCCTTCTCCAAATAAGCGAATTCTTCAGGCGTGTAGATCTCGCCCTGCACATTCACTTGTCCGGTTAATGGCAAAAATCCGTACTCAAAATCGGGGTTCAAATTCAGCGCAACCGTGCCGCCTTGTGGGCTGAACAAATCCATGCCCAGCATGGGCGAATGCACCGCAGTGGGTGCCTTCATATCGCCATAGCTGCCCGCCAACAGTGTGAACTGAACACCGTCGGAATGCCAAACTGGCAACTCGGGATAATGCGCAAAATCAGGATCGCAATTGGCCAAGGCTTCAGGCAACGCGATCCACAATTGCGCAGCGTGCAGGCGGCCACCGTTCACCACCGAGTCTTCGGTGTGCACAATGCCACGGCCTGCTGTCATTAAATTCACTTGGCCTGGGCGAATAATCAGTTCATTGCCCAAGCTGTCTTTGTGCAACACTTCGCCATCGATCAGCCAGGTGAAAGTTTGCAAGGCTGTGTGCGGGTGCGCCCCCACATGCATGCCTTTGCCGGGCGCAAAGTTCACCGGGCCAGCATGGTCAAGAAAACACCACGCCCCCACCATGCGCTGGTGGCGACTGGGCAAGGCACGTTTCACCAACATGCCTTCGCCCAAGTCTGCGCTTCGAAGTTCAACTCGCTTGATTTTATTCATAACAAAATCATAACGCCTTGCGCTTACTTCGTCAGTGCGGTGTAGCTGGTAATCAGGTTGCGGTAGTCAGGAATGTGATTGGAGAACAAAGCACCCAAACCTTCAATGTCGTTGCGCCAGTCGCGATGCAATTCACAGGCCACGCCAAACCAGGTCATCAGTTGCGCACCCGCTGCCGTCATGCGTTCCCAGGCGGAATCGCGGGTCAGCTCATTGAATGTGCCCGATGCGTCGGTGACCACAAACACGTCATAGCCCTCGGCCAAGGCGGACAAGGCTGGAAATGCCACACACACCTCAGTGACCACACCGGCAATAATCAACTGCTTTTTGCCGGTGGCTTTGACGGCCGCCAAAAATTCTTCGTTGTCCCATGCATTGATTTGTCCGGGGCGTGCAATGTAAGGCGCATCGGGGAAAATTTCCTTCAACTCGGGCACCAGCGGGCCGTTCGGGCCAGTCTCGAAACTGGTCGTCAAAATGGTGGGCAAATTGAAATATTTTGAAAGGTCGGCCAGGGCCAATACATTGTTTTTGAAACGATCGGGGTCGATATCGCGTACCAGCGAAAGTAAACCCGCTTGGTGATCCACCAACAGCACTGCAGCATTGTTTTTATCAAGGCGAACGTAGGGCTTGCTCATGATTATTTCCTTTACATATTGACAGTGAATAATGGCAATATGCTATTGGAATAAACAATCACCGATAAGTAGTCCAATTTTCAACAAATCGTTCCACCAATAGAACGATTAAGGGGAGCCCAGTGGACTTAAATGACCTGTATTACTTCGCCAAAGTGGTTGAGCATCAAGGTTTTTCAGCTGCGGCGCGTGCATTGGGCGTGCCCAAATCCAAAATAAGTCGCCGAATTGCCGAACTCGAAAAGCGCCTGAACACCCAGCTGCTTTATCGCTCCACACGCAAACTGCACATCACCGAAATTGGCAAAACTTACTACCAACACTGTAAAGCCATGTTGATCGAGGCAGAAAGCGCCCAGGAATTGATTGAGCACAGCCACGCCGAACCCAGGGGCCTGATTCGCGTGACCTGCCCCATTGCCTTATTGCATGCTCACATTGGCGACATGCTGGCCGAGTTTCTATTGAAACACCCACAGGTAACCCTGCACATGGAAGCCAGCAACAGGCGGGTGGATGTGGTGGCCGAGGGCATTGACCTTGCCATTCGTGTTCGCCCCTTGCCCCTGGACAGCAGCGACTTGGTACTCAAGGTGTTGTCAGACCGTGGATTGTGTTTGGTGGCCTCGCCTTGCCTGATCAGCAAAATGGGCATACCCAAACACCCCAACGACTTGAATAAGTGGCCAAGCCTTGGCCTGGGTCAAACCCAAGGTCAGGTGCAGGCCAGTTTTGAATGGTGCTTGACTCACGACAGTGGCGAACGCGTGGTGGTGCCCCACTCACCCCGGCTTGTGACCACCGACATGGTTGCTTTGCGCGCCAGTGCCATGGCTGGCGTGGGCGTAGTTCAACTGCCCAACCTGATGGTGCCCAAGCAAGTGACCGCGGGCGAGTTGGTGAAGTTACTGCCCGGTTGGTCACCCCGGCGGGAGGTTATTCATGTGGTGTTTCCCTCTAGGCGCGGCATGCTGCCCGCGGTTCGCGCTTTGATTGACTTCCTTTCTTAAAAATATGACTCTTTTGACGAGGAGTGACCAACTTTTTTTTCAGGATTAATATGGAAGACATGCAGGCGGTCAACAATATCCATTGTCACTGCCTATAGAGCAAATTTATAAAAACAACTTGATTGATAGGATTTAGCCACCTACACTCAATTGAGCAGTTAATGATTAACGGCAACACAAGGAGAGATGTATGTCAAACGATGCAAAATGCCCTTTCACGGGCGACGGTCCTAAAACAGCGATTGCCGGCACACCCACTAACGCAAGCTGGTGGCCCAACGCACTGAACATCAAATTGTTGAATCAAAACTCCCCATTGACCAACCCGATGGGTGAAGATTTTGACTATGTTGAAGAAGTCAAAAAGCTCGACGTACCTGCCCTTCTGAAAGACCTTGAAGCGCTGTACACCAATTCCCAAGACTGGTGGCCCGCCGACTACGGCCACTATGGTCCATTTTTCGTTCGCATGACATGGCATGCCGCAGGTACATACCGTATCGCCGATGGCCGTGGCGGTGCTGGCACCGGCATGCAGCGTTTTGCACCCCTGAATAGCTGGCCCGACAACGGTAACCTGGACAAGGCCCGACGCCTGCTGTGGCCCATCAAGCAAAAGTACGGCAAGCAATTGTCATGGGCTGACCTGATCACCCTGGCAGGTACTTACTGTATGGACACCATGGGTTTCAAAACCTTTGGTTTTGCATTCGGCCGCAAAGACGTTTACGAGCCAGAGGAAGTGTACTGGGGCCCTGAAGCGGAATGGCTCGCCACAAGCGACAAAGCCAACAGCCGTTACAGCGGCAAGCGCGACCTGGAAAACCCATTGGCTGCCGTACAGATGGGCTTGATCTACGTGAACCCGGAAGGTCCGGACGGTAACCCCGATCCCAAACTTTCTGCACACGACATTCGCACCACATTTGCCCGCATGGCGATGAACGACTATGAAACCGTTGCACTGGTAGCCGGTGGCCACACCTTCGGCAAGGCGCACGGCGCGGGCGATCCATCACTGGTTGGCCCTGCCCCCGAGGGCGCACCAATTGAAGAGCAAGGTTTGGGCTGGATCAACAAGCACGGCACAGGCAAAGCCGGTGACGCTACCACCAGCGGCATTGAAGGCGCCTGGAAACCCAACCCCACCAAGTGGGACATGGGCTACCTGGAAACCCTGTTCAACTACGACTGGGAGCTGACCAAGAGCCCAGCCGGCGCACACCAGTGGAAGCCCAAGGGTGGCGCAGGTGCAGGCACAGTGGTCGACGCACACGACCCCAACAAGAGCCATGCCCCCATGATGACCACCGCCGACCTGGCGCTGCGCATGGATCCTGATTACGAGAAAGTGTCTCGCCACTTCCTGAACAACCCGGACGAGTTTGCCGATGCCTATGCACGCGCATGGTTCAAACTGACACACCGCGACATGGGTCCAAAGAGCCGTTACATCGGCCCATTGGTACCGAAAGAAGATTTGATCTGGCAAGATCCAGTGCCAGCAGTGGACCACAAACTGGCCGATGATGCGGATGTTGCCGCACTGAAAGCCAAGGTGTTGGGCCGCGGCTTGAGCATTGCAGAATTGGTGCGCACGGCTTGGGCTTCTGCATCGACTTACCGCAACAGCGACAAGCGTGGCGGCGCCAACGGTGCACGTATTCGCTTGGCTCCTCACAAAAACTGGGAAGCCAACAACCCTGCTGAATTGGGCAAGGTGTTGGAGCAGCTTGAAGCAGTGAAAGCCGAATTCAACGATTCTGCAAAAGACGGCAAGAAAGTTTCACTTGCTGATCTGATCGTTATAGCTGGTGCTGCTGGTGTTGAAGCCGCAGCCAAGAAAGCTGGTCATGACATCAAAGTGCCTGTTGCCTTGGGTCGCACCGATGCAACGCAAGACCAAACCGATGTGGATTCGTTTGAAGTACTTGAACCCACAGCAGACGGCTTCCGCAACTATGCCCGCAAGGGTCTGGAAGGAACCGCAGCAGAGCGTTTGATCGACAAGGCCAACCTGTTGGGCCTGACTGCACCTGAAATGACTGTGTTGGTAGGTGGCCTGCGTGCCTTGAATGCCAACGTGGGTGGCATCAAGCATGGTGTATTCACCAAGCGCCCAGAAACACTGACCACCGACTTCTTCACCAACCTGCTCGACATGAGCACCAAGTGGAGCAAGTCAACCAGCGCCGATGGCGTACTGGAATGCCGTGATCGCAAAACGGGTGAAGTGAAGTGGACAGGTACACTGGCCGACATGTGCTTCGGTTCCAACTCGCAACTGCGTGCCCTGTGTGAAGTGTATGCAGGTGCCGACGCCGAGAAGAAGTTCGTGAGCGACTTCGTGGCCGCATGGAACAAGGTGATGAATGCCGATCGTTTTGATTTGCACCATTAATTTGTTTTAAAACTTGCTTTGCAAGCGAGAAAGCCCGGTGTGAAAGCACCGGGCTTTTTTGATTGGTGTATCTTTTGCAGTCCGGTTAAATTCTAAAAGCACATTCACAGCATGTCAGCACCCGTTATTTTCAGCACCATCACAACTGCCAGCGGTCACCTATTCGGGCATGCCCTATTGAACAACCCTTCCGCCTTGAATGCGCTGACACTGCCCATGATCGATCTGCTCGATCCGCAGCTGAAAGCCTGGGCTGAAGATGATTCCATTGCTGGCGTGGTGTTGAGCGCAGCGGGCGACAAGGCATTTTGTGCAGGCGGCGATGTGGTCAGTTTGCACCATGCCAGCAAACGTGTAGGCGCCGGGCAAGTACCCCCCGAGGCCGAGGCGTTTTTCGAGCGTGAATACCGTTTGGATTACCGCATTCACACCTACCCGAAACCGATTCTGTGCTGGGCGCATGGCATTGTAATGGGTGGCGGTGTGGGCTTGATGGTGGGTGCTTCGCACCGCGTGGTCAGCCCCAATGCGCGAATCGCTATGCCGGAAATTCACATTGGTTTGTACCCGGATGTCGCGGGCACCTGGTTTTTGCACCGCATGCCAAAACACACCGGTTTGTTTCTAGCATTGACTGGCGCCATGATCAACGCCGGCGACGCCATGCTGGGCAACTGGGCTGACGCGGTTGTTGAACATGCGCAGTTTTCAGAAGTGTTGCAGGTCATTGAAAACACGAACTGGTTCGGTGAATTGAAAGCAGACCGCGAGCTGTTGTCCACATTGCTCAAAGGGTTCGAGACCGAGGCACCCAAACCCTTGTTACACACGCATGCGAAAGCAATTGATGAAGTAATGAATCGCGATGCACTGATCGACATCGATCTGGCGTTACGTGAACTTTTGCAACACAGCGAGCCCTGGCTGGCCAAGGCCGCACAAGCTTATGCACACGGCTCACCCACCTCGGCAGCGTTGTCGTATGAACTGATGAAACGGCATGCCAATGCCGATTTGGCTGATGTGCTCAGGCTGGAATATCAAGCTTCAGTGGGTTGCTGCGCACACCCGGATTTCCCGGAGGGTGTGCGTGCGCTGCTGGTCGACAAAGACAAGTTACCGAGATGGACACCAGCTCACCTACGCGAAGTTGAAGCTGAACTGATCGCCGATATTCTTACACCCCGGTTTAAAGACTCACATCCGTTGGCTGATCTAGGCAAGGCTTAACCCGCGCCTGCCCTACAAATTAGCACCCACCACAAGCGACAGGAAATCCCGATCTTTAAACGGATCAAAATAGGCTTGATCGTTGAACATGCTGTAATTCATTTCCGCAAAATATTTGGCAGATTGTATTTCAGCGCGAAGGCCCAGACCCAAATTCATGCGGTCTTCAAGAAATACGCCATCGGCCGAATAGCCTTTGAAATCATGCGAGAAAAATACACGCGGGGCCAGATTAATCCCGAATAAAGCATCCGGATAGGTCAGCGCTGCCAAAATGCGGTAGCCGAACGCGGTCTCGGTGGCGTAACCGTCCACCACGCAGTTGCGCGCATTGGGATTGACGCCTGCATCGCAATTGCCACCGTTGTAACTGATATGCGAACCCGCTCCAAATGCGGGTGAGCGCCCGAAGCGATCCCCAGTGAAGGGGTCGCCGATTCCGCGCCACATTTGAGCACCAAGCTCGCCAACCACAGCCAGTTGGCTTGCACCCAAGCGACGCGGAAACAATGCAATTGTGGACACCTGGGCTTGAATTTTATCCAACGGTTTGTAACCCTGCAGCACGGAGCCCATTGGAAACTGGGAAGCATCGCCGTATCGAGCCAGTGGACCATCCCCAGTGGCAGAACCCTTGATCAAATCAACCGTGTTGTAACTGACCGGATAATCTTTGGTGTAACTAAGCTCGCCAAAAACCGAGTATCCGAACAGTTCTGTTGCTGCGGAAAAACCGGCAACCTGAATATTTTCCTGACTGTAATCAAAAAAGTACGACAGCGGATTCACGACACTTTGCCCGGCCACAGCCAAACCATTGAATATTGAATTGTCAAACCCGGACGGGGTTTTCACTAGGCTCAACGAAGGAATTCGTTGGTGATAATTCACCAGATAAGCGCCAAACTCGGTGCCGATTTCCCCGGCGTAGTACCGCGCCGCCAAACCCATTTGCCCAGAATCTTTGGGTCGACCGTCCGCCAGTTGCGCCATTCGAAAATTCAAACGCGCAAGATCCAAGGGCAATCCGGTCAAATTGGCCAGCGTACCCAAGCCGGGCAAGGAAGACAGGCCACTTAGCAAAGCGGTGTTCACTGGCACGCCAGACACGTTCACAACACCACCGCCCGAAAACGTTTGTTGATCGTTGTAACCCGTGAAATCAACCGTGGCAGGCCCTAGACTCAAGACCCCCGGATTAACGGGTGCGCCCTGAAAATTACAATTCAAAAGGTCTGCCTGTGAAAAGAATGTGCCACAACCATCCACGACCACTTTTTCATGATTCAGCTGAACAAAACCCTCCAGCGACAAATCGGGAGTCGCCTGAAGGTTTCCATAAATTTGAGGGATAGGCAGAAATACTTCCTTCAATTGTGCCCCTGGCCGGCGCAGCGCAGCAGAATCGAAATTTGAATACTGATTCACGCCACCCAACACGAACAAGGCCTCGCCCCAAGTCACGACCTGATTGCCCACTTTCATGGTCAATGGCTTGCCTAAGGGTTCAAAGTCTGCAAACACATAGCTGTCAAGAAATTGGGCATCCTCGAACTTGGTGCCCTTCTCGAAGCCATTGTCATTGAGCGGTTCGTTGGAGCGAAAACCATTGTTTGAAGAGCCGTGAGGCACTCGATTGCTGCGGTTGTGGAAGTCTGAAAACGCTTTGGCGCGAACAAAAACACCATAGTTGTCTTTCTTCAATTCGAGTTCGCCCACTGCTTTGGCAACCGAATTGAACACATCGCCCTTGGCATAATTCAAATTGCCATCATCGACGGTGCCACTTGAAGCCTCGCCCCCATTGCCAATGAACACCAGGGATTTGTCGGCATCCTTGGTGCGCATGGAGGCCCCCACGCTGACCTCCATGGCCCATCGCCCTTCAATACCGACAGGCCCATTAAAAGTTCCTGCACCGAATCCGCTTGCGCTGTAAAATGTCAACGCCAAAGGCAGCAGGCCTTGCGCAGACACGCCTTGCCCGAGTTTGAGCCACGATGGTTTCATTGGAATTTGTCTCCCACAATTTTAGGTATGTTCGTAATCAATCTTGGTACGTGCCTTGATTTTTTACTTACGACATATTTGCTCAGTATATTACTAAGCAATTTGTGAGATGTTACCGGCGCAACACATTAATCCAACACTTTGTATGAATTGACTTCAGGAATTTTTAAATGTCATCGGCACTTCTCGTTTCAACCGGTGTGATTGCACTTGCTGAAATTGGGGACAAAACCCAACTTCTCGCATTCTTGCTAGCTACCCGCTTTAAAAAACCCATTCCCATCATTGTGGGCATTACTTTGGCCACACTCATTAACCATGGCCTGGCAGGTGCTGTTGGCAGCTGGATCACAGCCAATGTGGATCCATCGGTTCTTCGTTGGGTACTGGGTGCGTCCTTTATCGCCATGGCGGTGTGGACTCTGATCCCTGACAAAATTGAAGATGAAGAAGCCCAGCTTGCAAGCAAGCTGGGGGTGTTTGGAGCCACTTTCATTACCTTTTTCCTCGCCGAGATGGGCGATAAAACGCAAATTGCCACCGTGGCCATGTCGGCTCACTACGCCGATGTGCTCATGGTGGTGGCTGGCACCACCTTGGGCATGTTGATTGCCGACGTGCCCGCGGTATTTGCAGGCGACAAATTGGCTGAAAAAATTCCAATGAAACTGGTTCACCGAATTGCGGCGGCCATGTTTGCTGCACTGGGTGTGGCAACGCTGCTGGGTGTTGGAGCAAACCTTGGCCTGTAGCGATTAAAAGTAATATCCAAAATTGATGTTGAACCGGTGGTTTCGTTTCTGGTCTGGGTTGGCACCAAACCGGCTGTTGAAACCGCCGTCACCACCAATGAAATCGTTGCCATTGCTGGTGGCGTATTCTGCATAGGTGTACCACCCCCCGGCAGTGCCAAAAGCCGCACCAATGGTGTAGAGCTCGCTGTCATTGAATCCGTTTTCGTCTTTCATGATCGAGCTGTATTCCGCAAACGGAATCAAATAGTTCAACCAGCCAATCGAGGGAGTTTCCAGGTAGTAACTTAGCGACACTGCAGGAATAAAGGCCTTCTGGGCCACAGCGGTCGGGAACGCAAATGCGCCCATTAAAATTTCGCCCTGATTGGGCACACCGGCCTGCTGCACATCGTAGTCGTAATAAGTACCCTGTGTGGCCAGCGTGAAGTTGTTCCACTTGTTCACCATGTGCGGTGAATAGGCCGACATGTCGCCGTCTTGCGTTGGATTGCCCAAAGCGTTGACACCCTCGCCGCGAAGCTGACCGTACTGGGTCGAGAAACCCAAATCGGAATCAATACCAGCCAGCTTGGTGGAGTAGATCCCCCTCAAGTTCAACTGGTTTTCTTCGGCGTAACCATTGCCTGCGCCATCGGTAATGACATCGTAGGAATAGCGGTCTGCTTTTTTGGATCCACCTTTGTAAGAACCTTCATCCTGCAGGTAATACCCTGCATCCCATTTCCAGTCACCTGTGGTCCATGAATATTTCACGCCCAAATCCATGTCATCGGACAAGCCCACGTAGTAGTGTTGGTCAAAGAAAAAACTTTGCGAAACACCGTAGGGGCCAGGGCCAAACGGTACCCTGTTCACACCCACTTGCACCTGGCTGCCATTGGCGTAGTTGTAGCCCAACCAGGCGGTGTGCAACATGTGGTAGCCCGTTCCAAATCCACCATACCCATCGTAAAACCGGTATTCAAACTTGCCCAGCACGTTGCCGTTCTCGTAATCCAGATTAATACGTGCGGTGTCCAATCCGACATTGCCCCCATCGGGGAAGGCACGGCTGCTTTCCCCGCCTCCGGTGTCTTTCGGGTAGGTGCCTGCGGTGTAGTTCACACGCACCGCACCGCCCACTTTCAGTCGGCCACCTGCAAGGTCAAAAGCCATGTCGGTGTCGGGCTCAGTCGAGGCCGTTTCTGTCACCTTGCTTTGTTGCTCAGCCTTGGCCAAGGCACGTTTGCTTTCTTCAAGCTGTGCCTCAAGCACTCGGATCCGCTCTTTCAACTCGGCGGCACTTTCCTGGGCCATCACAGGCAAACTCAGGGACAAACACATCAGTGCAGCTGCACAGCGTATGGGCTTTAAACGGGTGGTCATTGGTGTTGTTCTCCTTATCTCAATGGCAAAATCTGGCTGACCGGGCGTGCGTCAAGGCCATGGTATTGAATCTGTGCCTGTAGCAATTCTGCGCAGGCTAACGCATCCAGCAAGGCGTTGTGTGGTCTGTAAAAAGGCAGTTTGTATTGGCTGCGTACATCGGCAAGGCGTAAGGAACCCGCCTGGTTTTTTCTGAACATGCGAGCAAAAAGGCCCAAGTGCTGATTGTTTGAAAAATGCCGTTCAATGCCCATGGTGTCGAACGCCGGAAACGAAATTCCTTCCCCAATGCGGTACTGCAAGGCAGTCGACAAAAACTGCGATTCAATGCCCGCACAGTGCGCAACCACCACGCGATTTGTCATCATTTCCAGCAGGTCTGGAAATACATCGATCAAATCGGGGGCCTGCTCAATATCCGAGTGCGTGATCCCGTGAATCGGTATGGTGTCTGCACGCAACTTTGCGGCGGGTTTTAACACCCAATAGCGGCTTTGCCCCAACAGAATTCGTTTTGAATCCATGGGTATTGCACCAATGCTGATGATGTCGTCGTACTCAGGATTCAGGCCTGTTGTTTCAAAGTCGAGTGCCAACATGGGGGTGCCGTTCAAAGGCAAATCTTCATCCAGTTTCAAGCCTGAGTAAAACGCTTTCAAGGCGGGGTGCTGGGCCAGACTCGCAGCCTTTTCAAATGGCATGCGCCAAGACTGCTGCGCGCCAGGTTTGAGATAGGTGGTCAACTTGGGCAAGGGCATCATGGTTGCTATTGACCACGGCTGGATTGATAACGAAACTTCAGGAAATTTTGGGCATCACTGAGAATCTGGAATGCGTCTTTCAAATTCTTGCGCTCAAAATCAGACAATTGCCGGGGATCAACATTGTTGTCAGGCTGCTTGCCCGCTTCCACGCTAAGTGCCTGGTGGCGAATTCGAACCATGGCAATCAACTCCATGGAATCCCGAATATTTGCCACCTGACCTTTGACCAAAATACCTGCCTTTTCAATGTCTGTGAGCCGGGAGAAAGAATTGCGCGAAGTACTGCCCACAGACAATGCATGCACCCGGATCAAATCGGCCAAGGGCGCTGTACCGCGGCGCTTCATGTTGATGGTTTTTGTTTGACTGCCATCGGTTTCCATGACGAAGTCTTTGAAAAATCCAAGTGGTGGAGTGCGCAGCAAGGCGTTGCGAACCATTGACGATAAAAAACGATACGATGAACTGCCTTTGCTGCGAATCAGTTGATTCAGTTGATTCGCAAATGCGGTTTCGCCCCACACGCCATCCAGATCAAAAAACACATTGCTGTTGAGCAAGCCCTCCGGGCTGGGGTTTTCTATCCACTCGGTGAAAGTCTGCTTCCATGCAGCCAAAGGCATTCGCCATTGTGGATTGCTCGCCATGATTTTCCCGGTGCAATAGTCGTAGCCACAGGCATCCAAACCATCGCATACAAAATTTGCGAGCTTCTCAAAGTACTCACCATGTAAATCCGGGCTATAGGTATCGGCCAGCACCAGTGCATTGTCCTGATCAGTCACAATCAACTGTTCTTCACGGGCCATTGAACCCAAGGCCAGAAAACAGCAAGGTACCGGGGGTTGCCCAAATTGCTGAACAGCCAACTCGAGCAGTTTTTGTTTGAAGCTTCGGCCGATTGCCGCCATCGCGCTACCCACCATGCGCGAATTGGCATCCTCTTGCACCATGCGAACAAAAGCGTCTTGAACATCTTTCTTCAGGGCCGCCAACTCTTCCACTGACCCTGCATTGAAAATGCTGTTCACCAAAAACAAACTGTTTCGCGACTGGTACTTCACCAAATCAGATTGCGACACAACGCCAATTACTTCGCCATTTTTCATCACAGGCAAATGCTGTGTATTGTGGCGCAGCATCAGCATCATCGCCTCGAACACCAATTGATTGTGTTTCACCGTTTTGGGGGTTTCGGTCATGATGTCCCGCAGTGGCGTGCTGTAGGGCAGACCTTTGGCAACCACGCGATCCCGGAAATCCTGATCACTCACAATGCCGATCAATGCCCTGGCTTCATCCTGCACAATCAGGGCAGTCTGGTTCGTTTGCACCATGTGGCGTGCCGCCTCTTGCAAGGGCGTATGACCAGGCAAACACAGGGGCGCTGAGCTGATCAATTGATCAATATTCGAGGTGAACAACACATTGTTTTGATGACTGCGCGATACAGCTTGCCGCAAGCGGGTGTGGTCTTCGATCTCAACGTAATCGGCGAACGCCTCACATTGCTCAAACAGGCTCGTGAACACCGGCGCGGGAATCATGTAGCACAGGGTGTCCTCCAGGGCTTTGGCCGGGAAACGTACTTTTTTTCCGCGCAACAAACCGAACTCGCCAAAGTACCCCCCTTCGCAAAGTCTGTTGTACAGCTGACCGTTCCGCCTGAATACCTCCACTGCACCACTGCGAATCACAAACCAGTAATTCGAGGGTTTATCAAAATTCAGGATTGGAGAACCGGCCTTGAAATAACTGATTTCGAGGTTGGAAAGCACAAGTTGAAGCTGCGCCTCGCTCAATGTGTTCAAGGGCGCATGCTTCTGAAAAAACTCTGTGATTTCCTGTTGCTCAACGTTCATGGACAATCCATTAGGCTCGCGGCTCGCTGGCCAAGCCTTTGATCACCGCCACAGTGGCAACCAGCAACACAATGGTGAACGGGAACCCGGTGGACACCGACATGGCTTGCAATGCGGCCAAACCACCCCCGAGAATCAGCGCGATGGCCACCAAGCCTTCGAATACACACCAGAATACGCGCTGAGGGGTCGGCGCATCAACCTTGCCGCCTGCTGAAATTACGTCAATCACCAACGAACCTGAATCAGACGAGGTCACAAAAAACACAATCACCAACACAATGGCCACGAATGAGGTAATTTGCGCCAAGGGCAAGGCTTCAAGCATCATGAACAACTGCAAAGGCAATTCCGCTTCGGCGGCCGCCTGGTAACCCTGATTGACCACTTGCTCAATGGCCACGCCACCAAACACCGACATCCAGAGCACACAGGCCAGCGATGGAACCAGCAACACTGACACGATGAATTCACGCACTGAGCGGCCCCGGGAAACCCGCGCAATGAACATGCCCACAAAAGGTGACCAGGAGATCCACCAGGCCCAGTAAAAGGCGGTCCAGCCCTGCGTGAAATTGGCATCTTCCCGGCCCACCGGATTAGATAGCGCGGGCAGGTATTGAATGTAGGCAAGCAGGTTGTCCAACACACCTGTCAAGATCAGCACCGTTGGGCCCACTATGATGACGAACAACAGCAGCGTGACGGCCAGCACCATGTTGATCTCGGACAAACGCTTGACCCCCGCGTCCAGCCCAGCCACCACGGAAAGCAATGCGATCGCGGTGATACCGATGATCAGTAAAACCTTGCTGGTGTCATTGGCGGGAAAGTCGAACAGGAAGTTAAGGCCGGCTGCAGCTTGCGACGCCCCGAACCCGAGCGATGTGGCCAAACCGAACAAAGTGGCAAGAATCGCCAGAATGTCGATGATGTGGCCGGGCCAACCCCACACACGCTCGCCCAGCAAAGGGTAAAAAATTGAGCGAATGGTGAGCGGCAATCCTTTATTAAATGAAAAGACTGCCAAACCCAAAGCGATGATTGCGTAGATGCCCCAGGGGTGCAAACCCCAATGAAAAATGGTGGCCGCCATGCCCAAGCGAGTGGCCGCAGCAGGGTCACCTTCCGCGCCACCCAAAGGTGCCCAGTCGGTGCCGCCCACGGAACTTGTGTAATGCGACAAGGGCTCGGACACGCCATAAAACATCAAGCCAATGCCCATGCCTGCGGCAAACAGCATGGAAAACCAGCCTAGATAAGTGTAGTCGGGCTTGGCCTCGGTGCCGCCCAACCTGACTTTTCCCAGGGGGGAAACCGCAATTGCAAGGCAAACAATAATGAATACATTTGCCGCGCTCAAGAAGAACCAGTCGAGATTTGAAGTGAGCCAATCGCGCATTGAAGTAAACAACGGCGCCACATCATTTTGAAACGCCAGGGTCAGGATAACAAAGGCCACCACGGCAAGGCCGGAGATTGCAAAAACACGGTTGTGAATGTCCAGGCCGAATGGGCCTACTTTCATGACGATGTTGTCTTGGCCCACCTTGTAATCCGTATCAATCGGATTAACAGCACCATCCGGCACCATCAGATCTTTGCTGTCGCTCATCAAACTTCCTCTGTGATTCTTGGATTTGGTTTTTACCTTAACAGAGATTGATGGTTTAACAACACCACATTTACTTCATAAAGCGAATGATTTTAATAAAACGCACAACGCTGACTATTGGTTGCTGCACCGCGTACAAATGGAATAAAAAAAAACCCGCATCGGTGATGCGGGTTTTTTCGATTGAACAGCCAACAATCACACGGCCAGTGAATACCTGTTGGCGCGGCGAAAGGTGCCGATGTCATTGAAACGCACACCCATTTCACGCATCACTTCATGGGCCCGCTTTGCAGTCAGTTGGCGGATGTAGAAGGTTTCCTTGACAACAAAGTGGTGAATGGCGTGTGTGCTACCAAAGTTGAAGCAGAACAACTGGAAGGGCAGCAGCCACCACACATTCAACACCTGGGTTTGTTGCAAGGGGTTTCTGGATTCCACATCGCCGTAGTAGTGCATGTTCGAGCTGATGAAGTGCAGGCAGAAGGTTCGTAAAAACGAGGGCAACATGTACACCACCGCAAACACATTCAGGCCATCCAGCACGGGTTGATACTCAACGGGCAGGGCAACAGGCATGCCAATGGCGGCTGAACCCAGCAACACCGCATGTGTAACCACCCAAGCGTGGAACAGCGTGTAGTAAATAAGGCCCAGCGGGGAATAGCCAAACATCTGCTCACGGGCCATGGCTTTTTGTGCGGCGGGTGTTTCTGGTTTTTGGGCATGAATGTAGGCACGCACCGCCTTGATCATGGTGAATGGGCGCAGGTACACGGCCAGCAGGTTGTCGCCTGTCATGAAGAAGCGGCGAATGCCCCACTTCTCGCCGTTGGTGATGCCACGCTCTTCAAGATCCGATTCTGTGCCGGAAAACTTGTGGTGGTGCATGTGCAGCTTGCGGCGAACAAAAGGGCTGATCGTGCTCGCACGGGCCAGCCAGCCCACGGCCAACATCAGGTTATTGACCCAAGGCTTTTGGCGAAAGTACATGGAGTGGATCAGATCGTGTTCCAGCTCGTGAATAAACGATGCAAAAATTGCAGTGACGGGCACACACAGCCACCAAGGGATGATGCCTTCTACATACAGCAGGCCAGAACCGATCATGCCCAGCAGGGACACAACCATGATGGTTGCGCCAATGGCATCCTGGTGTTTCAAAATTGGGTACTTGCGGCGGACGTCGTCACTGGCCTGAAGTACAACTTCTTTGACGCGCGCAATGCGCTGGGCGTCGGTCATTTGTGTTGGGTTCATAAGAGCCTCCTAAGGTGAGCGCAACATGCGCTTCTTGATGGATGCCATCTTAGGTCGCATCACGCCATCTACGTGATAGCCGTTGGGGACGTTGTACCGGTCATTTCGGGCCAAGTTGCTGAGCGCGGTATTCGCTGGGCGAGAATCCTGTCCAACGTTTGAAGGCGCGACGAAAGTTGGCGGGGTCGGCATAACCCACACGCGTCGCAATGTCGTCGATGGCCCGGTCGGCATTGAGCAACAACTGCACACTGTCGCGCTTGCGCACCTCGTTCAGTAAATCACCAAAGGTGGTGTTCTCTTCCGCCAACCTGCGTTTCAGCGTACGAGCCGACAGGTGCAAACGCTCAGCCGCTGCCTCCAGGTTGGGGTACTGCCCGCCAGTACTGGTGAGCAGGGCCAACACGCGATCAGTCACACTTTGCGTGTAGCCCAGCAAGGACATTTCGCGCTCGCATTCTTCAAATGCCATTTGTGCGCTAATCGGATTTGCTGTAGGAATTGGTACGTCCAGCAGGGCCACGCTGAAACGAAACTGATTCGATGGCATGCCAAAACGCAGGCGTGGCAGGCGGTCTGCATACTTCGCATAGTAAGGCTGCTCGGGCGAATCAAACCAGATTTCAGTGTGTGCATGGGCTTCGGCCGAACCTTGCGGGTTGGCGAAAGCACGGCAAATTTGATACACCTCGGCCATGAAATGATCAAAGCCAAACTGATGAAGCGGTCCCAGCGGCACCACCTCGCGAGCCTGCACAACCGCCAGGTCTCCCTCAATTGATTTGGTCAGGGTGAAGTACGGCACACGGGTTTTGAGATAACGCACCCCAAGGTCGGAAACCTCCTGGAACGTGGCACAGCTCATCAGCCCAAACCCCATCAAACCGGTTTTGGTGATGTTCGATCGCAAACCCAATTCCAAACCCACGCCAGGGTCGTCCAGTTCGGTGACCAGGTTGTAACTGATTACCGCCTGCTGCATCGGCGTAATGCGCGCGCTGGGCTTGTGCAATTGTTCAAGGGTGAGGTCTGCGTTGTTCAGGATTCGCTGCGCAGACACCCCCCGCTCCACCGCGAACTGAATCATGGAGAGCGGATAAATGGCAGAAACCGAAGCGTGGCTAAATGGGTTCATGGGTGTGACTCAAACCTTCTCAAGCAACTTGTCCAGCTTGTGATCAAGCGGCAAACCCGTTGAATTCAATACACCAGCCAGCATTTCATAGTGACCGATCAGCATCAGTACCTCGAGCAACTTACGCGTGCTGTAGTGTTGTTCCAATTCCGCCCAAGTGCTTTCACCCACCATGCGGTCGTGATGAAATTCATCACAAGCCTTCATCAGTGCTTTGATACGCGGCTCGAAATTGGGTGCTGTTTCCCCCAAAGGCACTTGCACAATATCATCCTCAGACAAGGCCGTGCGCAATCCAATGTCAACATGCTGGCCCCACTCGTAGCGGCAACGGCAATTCCAGCCCACACGCAATATCACCAGTTCCGTGTCGCGCCGATCAATTTCGCCGTAAGGCATCATGCGTGCGGCAAAACCCAACCAGGCTTTGAACAACCTGAAATTGCGCAACAACATCATGAACAGGTTGGAGGCCTCGAGTTTGCCCACTTTGTTGATCACACGAATTGCAATGCGTGCGAACAAACTCATTTCCTCTGGCTTCAAGGGTGCCACACGAATGCGCTCGGCTTTGCGCCAGCCGCCCTCGGGAACCAAATGACCAATTTTGTTGTGCTGCGCCTCACCCATTGAACTGTCTCCTGTCTGTTTTTATTGCGTTTATTCAACCACGAATACACAGACTGCAATTCACCAGCAGGTTAAACACGCAAATAAGGCCAAATCCACACTCTTATTCCCAGACCAACCTCGCATGCTCCCCCTATTAATGGTTAAACAAATCGAACGATGAAAGTATCACTCCCAGCTCGCCAGTCCACGGGTATGACGGCGGATGGGCCAACACTAAAACCCCCCGTTTTCCGAACAGCAAAAACAGTGGATTGCCGCTAGTACGCAAGCATAATGTACCACTGCACACACCGTGCCCGATGGTCAAAAAGACCCTCAATTGGCTTTTCAAACCAGAACACGCCGTTGATGTTGTGTTGATGGATATTCAGATGTAGATTGTGGATGGCAAGACCGCAGTGATGTGCCTGCTCGAAACTGGAAAGTTTGATACCCTATCCGTGATAAAACTCACAGGCGGTGCCTTGCTCAGCGAGCGGGAGAAGTCGCTTCAGGCATGAACAACTCCAACATTTTCAAGCAAAGCGACCTTCAAGCGATTGCAGTGGCCGACACGCCACCCACAGCATGGAACTGCCCTCCGCAGTTTGTCGCCAAACTCACTGTACAGCCTGAACATCTTGATGAATTCGAGCACACCAACAACACCATTTACCTGGCTTGGATGCAAGCCATTGCAGCGTTGCATTCACGGCAGCTTGGGCTGACCTTTCAAGACTTTGTTGATTTGGGCTACGGCTGCGTTGCGCGCCAACACCACCTGGAATACAAACGACCAACCTTCGCGGGCGATGTACTTTGGGTGGCCACCTGGATCAGCCACAACGAAGGCAAAGCCGACATGACCCGTCAATATCAATTTGTGCGTGAAAGCGACCAAGCCACAGTGATGCTTGGCCATACCCAATGGGTTTGCATTGATATGAAAACCGGAAGGCCGAAAAAGCAGCCGTCACGATTTGTTGAAGCCTACAAGGCCGTTGAAAACAACGAGGCATGAACGATTTCTGGTTTCAATGTAATAACAAACGATAATCCAACTTAAATGGGGCAGCAAGGCGACCCCGAGTTAAAAAACTCGGAGGCCTGTTCATGATTAACGCACGGTAATCACATCCCGATGCATTGGTGCCAACATACTCAATACTTCAAGCTGAATGTCAAACGGCACACTGTGTGCATTCATGCTGATTTGAAGCACTTCCACCAAGGCATTGAAATGTGCTTTTGTGATCACCATTCCAGCATGAGCTGCTGTCATGTCAAGACCCACATATTTACAAGGTCCACCAGTAGCTTCGCACACCTGATCAGTTAACTGAGAAGCCAAACGCTCCGCATTGGTTGCTGCAAATTGGTCGCCAATGCGCGGATCTGCCTTGAGCCTGACCACAAAGTCATCCATTACCTTGCGAATACTTTCCTTGCCACCAAGCTGGTCATACAAAGACTTCTCCGGACCGACCTGCGCCGCAATCGGCAAACACATGGCCATAGCCAAGACAGCTACAAAAGATCGAATTGATTTCATCATGATGGTCTACCTCAAAATGCAAGTTGAGCGGACAAATAAACCCCGGTTTGTCGACGACTGTCTGTCGTGGCAGGAACGATGCGCCCTAAATCCACATACGCTGCGGTCAGCGACAAATTCTTCGTGGGAGCCCAAGCCACAAACAGATCCATCCAGTCGTCCGCGCGAAGACCGTCGCTCAGCCCCACATTGCGACCAGCCGCCTCCAGATTATTGGGCATCATTCTGTATTCCGCACCAATAGCCAAGTTGTTGCGCAGCAGTTTGGCCACTGAAATTTCAGGCATCAACTCATAACTGTCGTCGGTGTTGGAACCAAACCCCAGCAAACCATTCTGATTGGCCTTGGTCGCACGCAAAGTGCCGTTCACCAATACACCCTGCTTTAAAAAAAGCTTGGTCGCACTCACGTACAAATCGGTACCACTGTCGTCGGCACCCAGCGCAGTCAAAGTTGATCCCAGAGCACCAGAATCAAGCGACTTGTACTGCAAACCGACAGCGACTTGGGGATACCAAGTGTCACTGTCCAGCACGCCGTCACCAAACACGCGAACTTTCACACCGACAATTTGCTGCTTCAAATCCAGGCCCGCATTGGTCAAAGTGATCCCTGTAACACCTGTATCAAGCGACTGCTGACCCAAAGAAAATTCCAATCGCTCGCTCCAGCCCACAGTTGCACCGTAGGTGGTTAGTGAATAGTCACGCGTTTCAACCTGAGTCAAATTTCCTGCAAATCCAAGTTCATTCTCTGTGGCCTGTGTGCCGATGAATGCCCAAGGCGTAATACCACCACCGCCAGAACCTTCTACCGTACTAACACCACCAGTCAACACCAGTTTTCCGGTGCTTGCCCATGCGGGAGCGCAAAAAACTGCGGCGCTCAATGCAGCCGCTTTGATCCATTTTGATTGTTGTTGGTTCATCACAAATGCTTCCATGAGAACGAAGAAAATGACCGATCGATTGACCGGCCAACAGATGACCTCTTAGTTGCTGTAAGGCAAGGAAGAGTGATGGAGTACGATCTTCACGTTGCCAGCACTGTCTTTCACATAACCCCATGTTTTGTCCACGATGGTTACTTTGCCGTTCTTGTCGGTAAAGCTCACGTTACCCATGGTCAATGCCGTGTTACCGCTCAGGTGAATCACAGAGTTTTTCGATTCCACGTTTCTCCAGCCTTTCAATGCAAAGCCAGAATCATTGGGGAAGCTTTTGTTACCACCAACGAAGTACGACAACGCGCCCTCTTCTGTACTGCGGATATTCTGTGGGATCGCTGCCAATGTGGGCTTGAACAATACTGGGCCCATGTCATAAGCATAGGCAGCATCCAGCGCAGCCTGAGCTGTGGTCTTAGCTTTCTTAAGACCACCTGCTTCGAAATCTTTGGAAATTTGCACTACTGCGTCGCCCCATATTTTCTGGGCTTTGAGTACTTCGGCTTCAGTGATATTGCTGTTGACCACTGCGGTATTTGCAAATGCAGCACCACTCAATACGACACCGGCAGACAACAGGGTAGCTTGTACAAAATTCGATTTTTTCATCACGATCTCCTTCAGATTGAGGTTCGAAAAACAAACATTGCTTTTCATGAACACCATTCTGAAAGATCAAAATGAACCAGAACTTTGTTACCCGATGAATTAAACTGGCATCCAAGATGAACGCCAGATGAATATCACTGCAAGTCTTTTTCCTGCAGCGATTCAAGGCGATAACCCAAACCACGCTGGGTATGAATCAGGGGAGCCATGTCGTCCAAGTCAATCTTTGCTCGCAAGCGGCGAATGTACACATCCACGACATTGGTAAGAGGATCCTCGTTGACACCCCACACATTGGACAGAATCCGCTCCCGGCTAAACAATCGGCCAGGCGCACTCATCAACAGCTCAACGAGCGCCAGTTCCTTGGCAGTCAGCTGAATTTCACGCCCACCACGGGACAAACGCATTTTCTCTAGATCAAGATTAAGATTACCTACAATCAGATTTGTGCGTGTCTGTTTCGGTGCTGTGGTGCCAACGCGTCTCCCCAAGGCCTCTAGCCTTGCCAGAATTTCATCAAAAGCGAATGGCTTACCCAAGTAATCATCTGCTCCCATTCGAAGACCAGCCACCCTATCCTCCACAGAATTCAGAGCAGTCAGCATGAGAATGGGCAAAGCGAAACCCTCCGCCCGCAGCGTTTGACAAACATCAAGACCTGAACCATCCGGCAACATCACATCTAGAATTACTACCGCATTCTCAAAATTTTCCCGCACCTCCTTTTGCAGTGCCCTGCTCATCGAAATTCCTGTACTTGCGTTATAAGCCACTTGAGGCCTATAACCCTCTGCCTTCAAACCTCGTTCCAAAAAACTGGATACCCGCGCATCATCTTCAATAATCAACACCTTCATAATGCATCCTCAATCATTGAATCAAATGCTGGTAAATTCACCGTCACTCTGCACCCCTTGTTCTGCCCACTACTTAGTTCAATACTGCCATGGTGAGCCCGCACTATTGCTGCTGCCAACGGCAACCCCAATCCACTCCCTTCCGGTCGAATTTTCTTTGCCATGCCACCACGATAATGACGCTCAAAAACGCGCTTCACTTCATGCTCCGGAATACCTGATCCATTGTCCTCAATGGTGATCAGGCAGCGACGCATATTTTCGGTATCTTCAATAGATGCGGTACTAATACGAATCACTCCATTTGCGCCGCTGTAATGGATAGCATTGTCCAAAATAATATTGAATACCTGCTTCAAGCGTTGCGCATCACCAAGCACCAAGCTATTACTGAGAATTTCCGTCTCAACCACATAACCACGCTGTGCAATTTGTGGCTTGAAAAACGCGACTGATTCCCGACACAAAACGGAAATGTCCACTGCTTTTCGATCAAGAACCAGTGCATCTATATCACTACGGGCCAAGGTCAACATGTCGTCAACAATGTAATTAAGCTGCTGAGTGTATTGAACAATTCGCTCCAGAGTTTCTCGATAACCTGCTGCATCATGAGAACTGCGCCGCAAGCTAATTTCAGCTTCACCTCGAATCGCTGTGGTGGGCGTTTTCAGCTCATGGCTAATATCGGCAAACATTTGACGGCGACGAAGTTCGATTTTCTCCAAGCGATGTAAAGCCTCCTGCAAGTCCGTAGTTCACTCGATCACTTGCACTTCTAGTTGCTCACGCACCTGTTGATCGCTTGCACGCAAACGCGCAATTTCCCGGGCCATATCGTTCATGCTTCGGGCCACTTGAGAAAACTCATCGTGACCGAATGCAGGTACGCGATAACTCAAGTCGCCAGCTTGAAGTGCCTCAGCCCCTCTTATCAAACGGCTAACCGGTTTACTCAAGGACTTTACAAAATAGAAGGCGAGAAAGACCAAAAACAAGGTCAATCCAATTGAGGCTGTTATCACCACGTTGGTCATGAAGTTCAGTGACACATCAGCGGCAGCTCTATCCCGCGCAGTGACAAGCCGCTCCCTTGCGATACTTTGCATAAGAGCGACCCGCAAATCCTGACCATCTGACACATCGAAAATTTGATCCAGTTTTTGACGTTTAGCCTGTGGTGTAACAGCGTCAAACTTCCAGTCAGACGCAGTCATGACAGAGCCGAGCTGGTTGACACCTTTGCGCAAAATAATAAGACTTTCACTTCGCTCCATATGCTCTGGAACCAATTCCTGATCACCCTTGCTCAAACCCTTGGCTGTCTCAGCAAGTCGATCCAGAGTGTCTAGACTACGGATCATGTTGTAATAGAAAACCTGGCTTTGCTGCGGATCAAATTCAAGCCCGGTCATCTCATTGGTCAACTGGGTGCGTAGCAATTGTTTGTTGGAGAGCAGATCCATATAGCCAACAAGTAATTCATTGGCCACACGCCCTTTTTGAACATTCTGACTGGCCGTGATCATAGCAAAGTAACCAATCACCCCTTGGGCGATCGCCACCAGCGCCAATGCCACAAATGCCAGCAGAATTCTTGTTTTGAACATTACCCTTCCCTTTGGCATCAGATCAATTTCAAATGCTAGGGAATTTAGCCGTTAAACACCAGATTTTTTGAGTATTTAATCTGGTGTTCATCTTGCACTTTGCAGTTAATAGGTGAACTGCAAGCGCATACGCAATTCATTGCCGGTGTCGCTGTTGGTGTTACTGTCACCATCCATATAACTCATACCGATTTTTACGGAATCGTTCATGTAATAGTTCACACCCAACGTGGTTTGCTCAGCGTCAATGGCCCCCAACCCAATGTCACTGAAACGACCATCACCGTCCTCATAACGAGCAACCACTTCCCATGTGCCACCAGGTAAAGCTTTGACCCGCTTAAAGATGCCATCGCTGTAGGGGCGAGAGCCGCCGCCATTTAGGACATATCCCACTTGCGCGTAGTAACCACTGAAGTTTTGTGGGCCAACATCCGAATCGAAATACTCAGCCTGTGCATGTAAAGGACCAAAGGCACCGGCCACCTCCACATTCATGTTGTCGGCTTCTTCCAATGGATCGGTTGCACCCACATTTTGATAACCTACACCCAAATGCAGCAAACTGGTTTTGGTCATGATCGGTGCGAATGTAACCCGCCCAGCCAAAGCCTGCTCCTGGAAGTCATTTGTGCCGTTGCCATCGGCTTCGAATAGACCCACACCGTAGGTAAATCGTTTATCCAACCCGCGTCCGCTCAACTTGATCCCCGCCGACCGCTCCAAGGTATAACGTTCGGTCATGGCTGACCGCTCAAGCAAAGAAATATCATTTGAACTGGTCAATACTTCCAAACCCAAAGGCACACGCTGTTTACCAATGGTTAGATTGGCCATATCACCAAAACCTTTGTATTTCACATACAAGTCTTCAACACTGCCACCACTACCCGATTCAGCAATATTGAACTCCGCCTTGTATTCAAAATCATTCACATACCCGCGCAATGCAATTCGCGCTCGACGTGCATCGAAATCTTCAAGTGTCTGGTTGCCATTGGCTACGGTATCTGACTCATCCTGAGTGTAATCCCAGTGCAGCCGGCCACCAATTTGAAAGCCTGCACTTTTGTCTTCCGTTTCAAGTTTCAAACCACCTTTGGTAGAAAGTATGATGTCCTGACCATCGGTTCGAACCTGGCCTGCCTGGACGTTGATCGAGATTGCGCCAAGCATTAGCAAAGCCAACACGGAACAAGAACTGATTTTCATTGGGCACTCCTTGGTTTTATGTGGAGCCCCATTGTTGGTTGCCGAGATGAACCGGTATTGAAAATCACATGAAGTTATTCATCCACGTTGATGAACGCAAAATGAATGAATTTTGACTAGACACAGAATTGTAATTTAAGATATTTTTACGAAAAAAAAGCCTGAATACTCAGGCTTTTTTGTGGGCACATAAACGCCCAATTTCAAATGAGAAATACTCTGACTGTTACTTAATTTTCTCCCAAGGTTCAAGACTGGTTCCATCACCAAACTCCACATATCGGTAACCTTCCATTGTTCGAATCACATCTGCTCGAGTGAGCGTTGAACTAGGTTTGTAGCTAGGCGCAACAGTTCCGTCCAGAAAATTGGCGATATTGCTGCTGTCTGTTTTGGAAAGTACCTCAGCTCGAGTCAAGGTCGACGGCGTATTGTCCATGCGAACATGATTGGTACCATCGCCAAGGAACAAATCACTCTCAGCCAAAGCATTTCCGCTCAGACCCATTACTAGTGAAAGAACGATCATTTTTTTCATGGTATTTCTCCTAAAAGGGTTTTGATGAATTAGTCCAATCTGCTTGCTTCAAAACCAGTTTGATCGCCGCGCCTTAACCTAAACTGCTTCACAAGATGAACATCTGTGCCAGGAAATATGAACGTTTGATGAACTGTAAAAAAAGGCCCGATTGCTCGGGCCATGTAAAGGGCTATTAAAAAGCCCGATGAGGGTAACAACGAAGAAACAGGAATCGTCAGTTAGTTGGTTGAGGAGGCAGATTCGTTGCTGCCGTCCTGAGCCAAATTGCTGTTGTCATCGCGCATCTTCACCCAAGGAGTCGGGTTGGTTGCATCACCAAAATCTGCGTACTGAAAACCTTCCATCTTGCGAATCACCTCGGCACGGCTCAGCATTGGATTGGCTGGGGTCGAGGGTGATACAGAGGCATCCAAAGCGTTGGCCAGGTCGGTGCTATTTGTCTTAGAAACCACTTCGGCACGGGTCAGACTGGAAGGCTTGCTTTCTTTCACAACATGGTAAGTACCATCGCCGTAAAACAAATCGCTTGCCATCACTGCGCTGCTCAAACCTAGGGCAAGGGTAAATGCGACAAACTTTTTCATGATTTCTCTCCTGTGGGTTGAGTGCAGCAAACTCGCTGCATGAACATCAGTTTGAGCGCCGCGCCTTAACCTAAACCACGCGTTTCTATGAACAAGTCGTCACAGGAAGATGAACATTAGATGAATGGAAAACTCAGGAAACTTCGTCGGAAAGAATTCCGCTGGTCACCGCATTGCGCAGAAACTGTTTTTCGTAATGACGATTTCGACGCGCTTTCTTGGCCTTCGCCCTTTTTCCATAGCGTTTGTCGACCACCAGTTCATCCAGATTCGTCAACTGGTCTGGGCTTACGACCTGCTTCATCGAACTTCGCTTCGCCATTTTTGCTGCCTACACTGCCACCACACTAAATTAATGATAAAACAAACCAACTTAACAAGGAGAAACAGCATGGCCATTTGGTTCGACCTGGACAAAGTGACAGACGAATCGTTTTTCGATACCGCACCAATTCAGTTTGCCTATTCAATGCACCTGAATGCCAGCGCCGAGGAAGTGTGGGCAGGCTTGGTGGCCGACCAACCTCTCGCTTGGTGCAAAGCGCTCGATGGGCGCTACACCAGTGAACGTCCTTTTCGTGTGGGCACCACGCGCGAAGTTGGAGCGAACTTCAATACGATCAAGTTGAAAGAGCGTTTTTTTATCTGGGACGAAACCGCTCGTCAACACGCGTTCTATGTAGAACAGGCGAACGCACCGGCATTCAAACAATTTGCAGAATTGTACGAAGTAACGCCCGCGGAACAAGGATGCGAATTTGTCTGGAAATTTGCCATGGCAGGGCGCTTGGGGCTGGGCCTACCCCTGAAGCTAATCAGCCCTGTCGCCAAACTAACGCTGTTTGATGGATTCATTCGCGACACTGAGAAACATTTCGGCACCGTCAAATAAACCGGCTTAATTCAAACGACCATCACGGTGCAGCTCATCGATTTGGTCGTTCAATGTGCACCAGTCATAAATAACGCCAATACCAAACAAACCCACTGTAAGCAGGTAAATCAAACCTGTGATCCATTTGCGCTGATAAAAGCGATGAATGCCAAACACGCCCAAGAATGTCAGCAGCACCCACGCAATGTTGTAGTTGATCGGACCCGTTAAAAAACGGCGATCGGCGCTTTTGTCCATGCCTGGAATCAAGAACAAATCCACGATCCAGCCGATCAGGAACAAGCCCAAGGTGAAAAACCAGATGATGCCGGATATGGGGCGACCATAATAAAAACGGTGTGCTCCCATGAATCCAAAAATCCAGAGGATGTAACCGATTACGATGCTGTGGCTGTTGGTGTGCTGATTCATTCGACCTTGGTTCTCAAAAAGATAGAACCCAAAATACCACAGTACGTGGGTTTCTACATTGAACATGGTCTGGTTCTATGAGGCTAAAACAAAAAGGACCTAGCGGATCACTCACGCTAAGTCCTTGTTTTATTTGGGGCGATGTATGGGGCTCGAACCCACGACCCATGGAATCACAATCCATTGCTCTACCAACTGAGCTAACACCGCCACCGTAAACCGGTACTAAATTCTTGGCCTGCCCGGAGGGGTTCGAACCCCCGACCCCTTAGAAGTTTGGTACACGTAACTGTGTAGAAAACTACACAGTTAGTTACCAAATGGCGTAAATGCGTGCTCTCAGCGAGGTTGTAACTCTTGTGATCCATGCCAATAATGTCGTTTAACATCAACATAGCACTGGTAACTCAAACCGGATGAACATCCAAAAACGTTCTAATCTGAGCATCGGTTCAACTAGAACTGCGGCTAAACGAGGACTAGGTATCAGCCTATTAGACTAAGTTTGCTGATCTTATAACCGGTATAGTCTATTTGCTTCGAGTCTAAGCATACCCCAAAAAGGTTAACCAATTTAGACAAACCTCGATCCTCAAAATGACTCGTCATAAACTGCCCGGGCGTAAATATTTGCAAGTCCAACTTCATCATTTGATCAACTTGCACCGCAGCAATTGATCTTTTCAATACCCGCAAATTGCTTAGATTTTCCTATCAATTTTTTTACCACTAAAAAATTTCCATCACCTAGAGCATCTAGCACTGGACTACCCCGCCCATCTTGGACAACTCCCGGCTAATATTTGTGAATAGACGACAGTCATCATGAGTGGACAAAGGTAATCCTGCAAACAGGAATCTCACCAAGGTATTGCCGAGATTTCGGGATCGAGATTGGCGCGAAGCAAAGTTACTTGCGAGTATTGGATGGGAGTTCACTTGAGTTGCAATCCGGGTGTGAATAATGTCGATGCAGAAGGTAAGCCTCAAAATTAAGGTTTCCTAAAGAAATTGATTTAGATCATGAAAAAACCAAGCCATTGATATATTTGAAACTGCTCTAATCTGCTCTGGATGAATCCGTACAGAACAAACGGACAATTTCAGATCAAGTAGGAACTGCCGCAATAAATCACGCTCTCCTTCATTAGTCATCCGACTATTAAATGATTGCGGAATTAGAAAAAGTCGGTCTCAGCGCCCCGAAACAAACGGCTGAATCAGCATTTTTGGAAGACTGGAATCACCCTCTTGCCTAAATAACTCAATGCCGATTGGCATCGTTTGGGCGTTGTCTTTCGGTTTTGTCACATAAGTGCCAAACAGTCGGTCCCACCACGGGAAATTGAATCCATAGTTTGAATTGGTCTCCTCTGGGCGAATAGAGTGGTGCACACGGTGCATGTCTGGAGTGACCACAAACCATCTAAGCACCCTCTCGGCCTTGGCCGGTATAGAGAAGTTGGCGTGATTGAACAGCGCCGTACCGTTGAGAATCACCTCAAAAACCAAGACAACCATTGGGTGAATACCCAAGGCCCAAACAACGGCAATTTTGTAAATCATGGAGCCTACGATTTCAATCGGATGAAACCGCAGGGCTGTAGACATATCAAAGTCCAGGTCCGCATGGTGCATGCGATGCAACCGCCATAAAAGGGGCACATTGTGAGAAGCCCAGTGTTGGGCATAGATGGCCAAGTCAAGCAGCAGGAAGCCCAGAGGGGCTGCGAACCACAAAGGCAGCTCAAGCAAGCCAAACAACCCTGATTGCTGGGAGTAAACATGCTCCGCCACGCCCACGGCAAGAATGGGTAGAAGAAGCCGAACGGCGATTGAGTCCACCACCAAGACTCCGAAATTGTTTAACCAGCGAAAGCCTTTTCTATGCGAAAGCGTTCGGAAGGGGTACTTCCACTCAAGAAAGCCCACAACAACGAATATTGCGCCAAATGATAACAATCGAACTACTGCTTCGGACATCACAAAACCTCATGTATGATTACTTAATCATATAGCGAACAACATCGCGCGTCCACATCAGGAGACATCTTGAATAAGCTCTCAGCAATCATTGTAAGCGCCGTCCTTGTAATTGGTATGCCAGCAGTCAACGCGCAAGACAACGGTGAGTTGGTCGATGGCCTGAACGGCTACCTGGAGTTTGTTGAATACAGCGGGGGCACAATCCAACCCAAGCAAATACCTGAAGAAGACTTGGCCAAGTTCTTTATTATTGACGCAAGGGATGCCGGACAGTTTGAGAAGGAGCGAATTCCTGGTGCGACCAACATCGAATGGAGACAAGTAGTCAGCAGACGTTCGGAGATTCCGAAGGACAAACCGGTGCTCATTTACTGCAATACAGGCTCCCTGTCAGCACAGGGTGGGTTTGCGCTACGGCTGCTGGGATATGAGAACGTTTTGATTCTTCAGGACGGCTTTGAGGGCTGGAAAGCGGCTCAGAATTAGAAACGCTTAAACACAAGCGCACCTAATAAGGTAGAGACAACGATAATCTCCACCTGCTACTGCCAGAACAGTAACTTGCACCTTGTTTAATTTTTTTAAAACTAGCCGTTCAACCTAGCCCGTCTCTCTGTCGCTACCAAGCTTTCGGTATAACGTTCTTTCGCTCATGCCCAAAAACTCAGCAAGCTCTCGCCGAGAACCATTGAAGTTGTTTTCAATCTCACGCAACTCGTCAACTGTGAGCTTTTTAGATTTCGGCCTGGATGTACCTGCTTCAACAGTTTCATAAGCCTGACTAGGGCGCAGCAACTCCTCTGGCAAATGCTCCAATTCAATTCGCCCATCATCGGCGAATACACGTGCGCGATCCAGAACGTTTTTAAGTTGTCGGATGTTGCCAGGCCATGAAAACCCCATCAGGGCATGCATGGCTTTCTCACTCACAACATATTGAATCCCCAACGGTCCAGATCCCCGACGCAGCAAGGAATGAACCAACTTTGGAATGTCGTCTTTTCGATTTCGCAAGGCAGGTAGTTCAATTGGGAATGCACAGATACGATAAAAAAGGTCAGCCCTAAACTTTCCCTCATCCACCATTTTTTGAAGTGGTTTGTGTGTGGCAGCCACCAGTCGAAAGTCAGAATTCTTTGTTTCCAGGCCCCCAACGCGACGAAAGGTTCCAGATTCCAATAAGCGCAACAGCTTTACTTGCATGGTCAACGGCACGTCACCGATTTCATCCAGAAAAACAGTCCCGCCTTTTGCAGTTTCAATCAGCCCGGCTTTGGCCTGCTGCGCGCCAGTGAATGCTCCCTTTTCATAGCCGAATAGCTCACTTTCAAACAAGGTATCTGCCAACCCTGTGCAATCCACCACCACAAACGGCGCATTTTTTCTGGGGCTTCCATCATGCACAGCGCGCGCAAACAACTCCTTGCCAGTACCACTTTCACCTTGTAGCAGCACAGGCAAATCAGTTTTGGCCACACGCGATAAATCGGATAGCGCCTTGTTAAACACCGGGGAAGATCCAACCAACCCGCTTCCAGTTGCCTGCACTGAAGCAGACTTAATCGTATTGATTCGTTCCACGTAGCCGACTACTTCACGCGAGTCGTTCAATATCGGGCGCAACTCCACATCCACGTGTTCTTGGCCACGTGGCGTGTAATGAATATGCAAAAGCTTGGCTGGCGCTTTGGTTTTCTTCGCAGTATTCATCGGACATTGCTCACCCGACAAATCACAGGGCTTGTCGTAGTGGTGGGAGACCTGAAAACATTTTTTTCCCACTGGGATATCTTCTGCAGGGTTCCCATACGCTCGAAGATAGGCGCTGTTGGCACCCAGAATTGTGTAATCGAGATCTAAAACAATCGAGGGCTCGGAATCAATTTCCAGATACGACAAGAGGGTTTGAATACTTTCTTTCAACGGTGAATACCTGCAATCGCGACTCTGTCATCTTACTGCCAAAAACGCTGCCAATGGCAGGCTTTATGAATCAAAACTATGCTTCCGCAAGCATATGTAAACTCAACATCCCCCATAAGCATCTGTTTTATCTCGATTAATTTAAATATGAGCAATCAGGCATGTTTCTTGATATAGAGATAACAACAGTATATTTTCCGGGAGATTGACATGAGATCGAATGTGGGTAGATTTGACAAAGCTGGACGAATTGCCATTGGAGTTGGTCTGATTGGCCTTGCCGGCATCAGCCTTGGCGCTTTTGCACAAACAAGCGGCGCCAAAACTGAAAAAGCACTGTTTATTTTGACCAGCGACTCTTTGCAAACCCAAGGCATGAGCATGGTGTTGGCCAATGCCATGGCCAAGCAAGGCACACAGGTTAATGTTTTGCTCTGCGACAAGGCAGGCGACTTGGCGTTGAAGAGCACAACAAGTGAACCTCTTAAACCCATGGGAGCAACGCCAGAAGGCTTGATGATGAACTTGATCAAAGGCGGCGCGCAGGTGAAAGTCTGCGCACTTTACCTGCCGAACAAAGACGCCAGTAAGGAAGATCTTCGTGAGGGGGTCACCGTGGCTTCGCCCCCTGAAATGGCTGCCATGATGGGGCAGCAGGAAACAAAAGTAATTTCAAACTAAACCAAGGAGCTTCAAAATGGCCTATCAAATCAAAAAACGTCAATTTTTCCGCGACTTGGTGGTGATCGCCTTGATAGCCCTCGGCCTGAGCGCAGCCACGCTAAGCTTCGCCCAAGAGATCAAGCCTCGCTCTCTCACACCGCACAAAACATTTGAGATGGTGCTGAACGATCCTGGTGTGCTGTTTGTTGATGTACGCGATCCGATCGAAATCATGTTCATCGGCAGTGCGCCAGCAACCCACGTGAACATTCCATTCATGTTTGCTGATCGCACCGAATGGAACGCCAAATCTGGTGCGTTCGCCATGAAACAGAACGCGAACTTCGTCAAAGAAATTCAGGCAGAGCTGGAGAAACGTGGATTAGACCGAAACGCGACCATCATCACGATGTGCCGTACGGGTAGCTCACGCGGTTTACCAAGCGCAGAGTTTTTGATGAAAAACGGCTTTCCCAACGCCTATTACGTAGACCATGGGTTTCAGGGCGAAACGTTGAAAGACGGGCCACAAAAAGGTCAACACTTGATTAATGGATGGCTAAACAGTGGACTGCCCTGGAGCAGCAAAATGAACCCAGACACAATTTATCGATCCAAGTAAGGAACCCCGAAAGCGGCAAGCTGTTTGCCGCATTTCTTTGACGTCAGCTCATGATGAGCTGACGTTTTTTTCAGGTGTGAATCACTCAACTTTGAATTCAGACTCCGAAATGTTTTTGAAAAGGAGCTTCACCTCATTTTGCTGAGAATAACTGATCGCCTTAAAATCAAATTAGCATTATGAATATTGGTCTTTTACACATCAATGTAGGGAATCATCATGAAAGAAAAAAAATCCAAACCAATCGCCATGGATGTTGGAATCTCTGAGTCAGATCGAAAAAAAATTGTGGAAGGTCTGTCAGCTCTGCTCGCAGACAGTTACACGCTCTATCTGATGACACACAATTTTCATTGGAACGTTACCGGCCCGCAATTTAATAGCCTGCACAACATGTTCATGACGCAGTACACCGAGCAATGGACCGCTCTCGACCTGATCGCTGAACGCATCCGTTCTCTAGGCTTTCCAGCACCCGGTACCTACAAGGAGTTTGTGAAACTCGCATCAATTAAGGAAGTAGAAGGAGTTCCTAAGGCAACTGAAATGATTAAGCACTTGGTCGCAGCTCAAGAGGCAACAGCCAGAACAGCCAGAAAGTTGTTCCCTGTTGTTAATGAAGCCAACGATCAACCGACCGCTGACGTGCTAACGCAGCGGATTGACATTCATGAAAAAACTGCGTGGATGTTGCGAAGCATGCTTGAGGAATAATCTTCGCTTGGGGAGAATTCAAGAAGAGTAACTACCCCGAGAGCGGCAAGCTGTTTGCCGCGTTTCTTTGACGTCAGCCCAAGTGGGGCTGACGTTTTTTTACAAGTGATTTTTCAAAACCTCAACATCAAAGCCGTGCGCCTTGAACTCGTTGACCACCGACTCAACACTTTCACCATTTTTTAATTTTGAAAAAGCCAGTGGCAGTGCTGCCCTACGGCCAGTTTTACAAAATGCATGTGCTGGCTTGGGCGCTTCTTCAATGATGCGATGCATCTGCTGCATCAATTCCGAAGACACCTGCGCCACATCATAAGGCAGGTAGTAACACACCAATCCCAACTCAGAAGCCTCACGGGTTAGATCGTCAAATTCTGGCTGCTCCGGGTGTTCTCCGTCGGGCCTGAAACAAATCACTGATTTAACGCCCAGCGCTTGAAGATGCTTCAACTCGTCTTTGGATATTTGAGCCGAGCAAGAATACCCATCTGTCAAACTCTTCACATGCATCGCATTAATTTCCATATTAGAGTCCATTGATGGGTACCTTCAAATAGCGCTGACCATTGCTTTCAGGCTCAGGCAAATGCCCTGCCTTCATATTCACTTGGATGGAAAGAATGATCAGCTTGGGCATTGCAAGCGTTGCATCGCGGGTTTCCCGCATTTTTACGTATTCGTCTTCACTGATCGCATCGGCCACGTGAATATTCTGGCGACGCTGCTCACCCACAGTGCTCACGTGCCTCAACTCTCGGCCATTGGGTGCATAGTCATGGCACATGTACAGCACAACCTCTTCAGGAAGGCTGAGCAAGCGGTGAATGGACCGGTAAAGCGTGCGTGCATCGCCGCCCGGGAAGTCTGCGCGAGCAGAGCCCGAGTCGGGCATAAAAATGGTGTCGCCCACGAAAGCCGAGTTTCCAATTACATGGGTCATGCAAGCCGGTGTATGGCCAGGTGTGTGCATGGCATGGCCTATTAGCGAACCGATTTGGTAAGAATCGCCGTCGCAGAACAAACGGTCAAACTGTGAACCATCGCGTTGAAATTCTGTGCCTTCATTGAACACCTTGCCAAAGGTATCTTGCACGACATTGATGTTCTCACCGATGCCGATCAGGCCACCTACGCGCTCTTTGATGTAAGGCGCTGCTGACAGGTGATCCGCATGCACATGGGTCTCGATGATCCATTCAACTTTCAGATCATGCTGGCGAACGTAATCAATAATCTCGTCCGCGCCCTGATACGACAAACGACCAGCAGCATAGTCAATGTCCAGTACTGAATCAATGATCGCGCATGAATTGCTGTGTGGGTCCTTCACCACGTAACTGAAGGTGCTGCTTTGTTCATCAAAAAAATGGACCACCTCAGGCTGCTGGCTCATGTCCACTTTGAATTGAATACTGCTTTGTTGGTTCATTTTCTAACTCCTTTAACTAACTTTGGCCCTCTCAACTGTTTCCAGATGAGTCAAGCCGATTCGATTTTGGATAGTTGCGTACCAATGCGAATTTAAAAGCTGGTCCTGCACAGGCCCTTTCACCTCGGATAAATACAAAGTGATGCCCATGGCCTGAAGGTTCTCATCGATTTTTTCCAGCGACTCCAATGCGCTGGCATCAATGTGGTTGATCGCATTGCATTGAAGAACCATGGCTTTGGTCTCAGGCTTTTGAGTCGCCACTTCAAGCAGTGCATCTTCAAGCCATCTCGCATTAGGAAAGTACAAGCTTTCATCCACACGCACAGAAACAACCCCATCTACCATCGTCACTTTGTGGCGCTTCTCGTTGCGAAAGTGCTCAGTGCCAGGTACCTGACCAACCACAGCCATGTGTGGCTTGCTGATTGCTGCCAGCAAAGCCAGTATTGAAAACACCACGCCCGCAATAATGCCCGCTTCCACGCCCGCAACAAGCACAACAATCACGGTCAGCAAGTAAGCCAAGAAGTCACGCTTGGAGTAACGCCACAACATGCCAGGCAAGTGCCAATCAATCAAACCAAGAACGGCGATGATGATGGTTGCAGCCAATGTCGCATGCGGCAAATTGGTCAGCAGTGGGGTTAGGAA
The DNA here is from genome assembly GCF_043511195.1 of Limnobacter sp. NCBI lineage: Bacteria > Pseudomonadati > Pseudomonadota > Betaproteobacteria > Burkholderiales > Burkholderiaceae > Limnobacter > Limnobacter sp. Next base: position 3,099,926 of record NZ_CP121330.1, read on the forward strand.
TAATGTAGCCAGCAGAATGCCACCCGCGGTGAATACACCAGCCATTGGAGTTTGTGCGCCGGCGTCAAAATTCACAACTGACCTTGAAAAACCGCCCGTTACGCTGTAACCACCAAACACACCGGAAGCTATGTTGGCTGCACCCAAACCCAATAGTTCCTGATTGGGATCAATGCGCTGTTTTCGCTTGGCTGCCAAGGCATGTCCAACAGATACGGTTTCCACGAAACCCACCAAAGCAATCAGCACGGCAGGCACGAACAAATCTGCCCAACGGCTAAATTCAAGCGAAGGAAAAAATAATCCTGGCAGATCAGTAGGAATAGCACCCACGGTCCGTACGCTACTCAATTGCAACAAAGACACCGCCACAATGCTCATCACAATTGCAAGCACTGGTGCTGCGCGGAAAACAATTTCCAGCGTCAGGCCTTTCAAGCCAAATCCTTTCAGAACATTTTTTCCCCACTTTCTTGCAGCCCACAACCAAAGCAAGGCAAGCGCGCCGATCAAGGCTGTGGCCACATCAAACTGCGCAAAATTCTTCAGCAATGCCATCACGGTTTGAAAAAATGTTTCGCCTTTGGCACTTACCCCAAGTACAGAGCCCAACTGGCCCACCGCGATTAACAACGCGGATGCGGACACGAAACCGCCCACCACGGGGTGGCTGAGCAGGTTTGCCACAAAGCCTGCCCGCAACAGGCCCAACGCGATCAACACCCCGCCCCCAATGAAGGCCAGCACCACTGAGGCTTGATAGAACAATTCCATATTGCCTTGTGCGAATTGGCCAGCCGCAGCAGCTGACATCAAAGATGCCACTGCAACAGGCCCTACAGCCATGGCCCTGCTGCTACCAAAAACGGCATACGCCAACAGTGGTGCCATGCTGGCGTACAAACCCACCTGTGCAGGCAAACCTGCCAATAAGGCATAGGCCAGGCTTTGCGGAATCAACATGATGGTGACCACCACAGCGGCCACCAAATCGCTGGCGAGCCATTCGCGGTTGTATTGGGGCAGCCAACTGCTGCAGCCAAACCAGGTGCTTAATTTCATGCCTTCGCCTTGTCAGCTTGGGTTGCACATTTTGTCAGCCACTCATGGCCCTTCAACGCGCCAAACCAGTACAGCGCAGGGAACACATGCTTTTTCAACACCCAGTTCAATCGCCGTGGCACTGCTGGGTTTAAGGGGAAGGTCGGGGCCAATTTGCCGCCATAAGAAAACTCGGCCAACACCACCTTGCCTTTCTCTACAGTTAGCGGGCAAGCACCGTAACCATCGTACTCACCCAATGGATTCAAGCCTTTGCGCATGCGCACAATATTGTTGGCAACAATGGGAGCCTGTTTACGAATGGCAGCGGTGGTTTTTGCGTTTGGCATGGAACCCGCATCACCCAGACTGAACACGTTGGCGAATTTCACGTGCTGCATCGTGTGTTGGTTTACATCTACCCAACCTGCGGAATTGGCCAAGGGGCTATTGGCTACAAAGTCAGGAGCCACTTGGGGTGGCACCACATGGATCATATCGAACTTGCGCTCAACCAAGGCTTTGCTGCCGTCGGCTGCGGTCACTTCAAAAGTTGCGGTTTTGCCTGGGCCATCTACTTTCACCAGGTTGTGCATGAAATTCAATTTGGCGTTGTAACGCTTGATGTATTCCATCAAAGGTGGAACGAATGTTGGCACGCCGAACACCACGCCACCCGCGTTGTACATTTCAACTTCAATATTGTTCAGCACACCCTTTTCTTCCCAGTTACTGCAACTCAGGTACATGGCTTTTTGCGGGGCACCGGCACATTTAATCGGCATTGCGGGTTGGGTGAACAAGGCACGCCCACCGCGCATTTTTTGCACTAACTCCCAAGTGTATGGTGCCAAGTCATATCGATAATTCGATGTCACACCATTTTTGCCAAGCGCTTCTGGCAGCCCTTCAATCGCGGCCCAATTCAGCTTCAAACCAGGGCACACCACCAACTGGTCATAGCCCACCGTGCTGCCGTCTTCTAAAGCAACCTTGTTCTCACCGGGCAAGAACCCTGTAACCGCTTTGGCAATCCACTTCACACCCTTCGGAATCAGTTCAGCCAACGGTTTTCGGGTGGCTTTCTGCGCATATTCGCCAGCCCCCACCAATGTCCAGGCGGCTTGATAATCGTGTGTGGAAGAAGGATCGATCAGCACAATATCAAGATCTGCGTCTCGCTTTAACAGACTGGTGGCCACCGAAATGCCCGCTGTACCTGCGCCCACAATCACAACATCAAAAGACTTCACCCCCTGCCCATTTGAGGGCAGGTTCATCGCGGCTTGATGAATCATTTCCGAGCGCCTGCCAGTTCGACAAAACACATGCACTGGCTTTGGCATTTCATCGATGGCTTTGCGGTAGTTTTGCGCCAGAACCGGGTCTGGTTTTTGCCCAGCAATCAGTGGCAAATAAACCCACTTCACACCCAGGCTTTCAGCCACGGATTGAAGCGCCGCATTTCCAGGCTGACCGCCTTCCTCCGCATCTGGGCGATTGTTGATGATGGTCTTAATACCCTGCCCGGCCAGTTGTCTGACCATTGCCTCATTGATCTGGCCTGACACGGAAATATCGTTATCCAATTGCTTGCTCATATCCCTTCTTCCACTTTTTTAGTTGTAACTCAAGCCCTGCGCCTTGCCCCAGAACACTCGGTATGCGTACACCGTGTAACCAAGAATTGCAGGCAAACCCACCACCACGCCCCAGAAGATCACCAGCAATGAATCATGGTGACTTGCGGCTTGCCACACATCGATCTTGTCCAATACCAAGTAGGGGAACAGGCTGTAAGCCAAGCCATAAAACGACAGGAAGAACACACCGACCGCACATGCAAAAGGTACCCATGCGCCGTACTCGTTGCCCGAATTCAAGCGGCTTGGCAGGCGACGCAACGCACGATCTGCGATAAAGAACAAGCCCAGTGTCGCCAATGGAATAGGCATCAATAAAAAGAAGTTATTGACCGCAAACCACTTCTCGAAAATACGGGTGCTAATGAAAGGCGTGACCAGTGAAATGGCCGCAATACCCACGCCAGCCAACCACAAACTTCTGCGCGCCCAAGTCACGGCTTTCAGTTGAAGTGCGCCAGTCGTTTTCATCAGCAACCAAGTGGAGCCCATCAGTACATAACCTGCCAACAGGCACAACGCGGTTAGCATGGCAAACACAGTACTCAAAACGCCGTCATGAAACCCGGTGATGTAACTACCCAGCATGTAACCCTGCGACAGCGCAGCACCCACTGAACCAGCGACAAACAGTTTGTTCCACAGGTGCTTCTTGTCGGCAGGTACCTTCACACGGAAGTCAAAAGCCACTCCACGAATGATCAAGCTGAACAGCATTAAAGTCACTGGCAGATACAACTCGCCAAGTACCACGCCGTGAGCCATCGGAAAGGCCACTAGCAAAATACCAACCCCCAACACCAGCCAGGTTTCATTGGCATCCCAGAATGGTCCAATGGAAGCGACCATGGTGTCTTTCTCATCGGGTGTGGCATAGCCCATCAAGGCTCCCACACCCAAGTCATAACCATCAAGAATCACATAGGCCAGCATGGAGATCCCCATCAGGATCATGAAAATCACAGGCAGTGCCTGCTCAAAACTCATTGCTTCAGGCGTGAACATATTGGCCACCTACAGGGTTTACAGTTTGGCTAAGGGCTGGCTTGCTACCCGCTTTCTTGGCGAGGTAAAACAAGGTGCTGACATAGGCCACCAACAACACGGCGTACAACACCAGGTAACCAATGAATGTCGACAGAATCATGTTGGGAGGCACGGCTGAAATGGCATCTTCAGTGCGCAAAATACCCTGCACAAGAAATGGCTGCCGACCAATCTCGGTGACGTACCAGCCAGCCACTGTGGCCACCCATCCGGAAAAAGTCATCGCGATTAACGAGAACAACACTGGCTTGTTCAATGCCTTCTCTGCATTTTTGTTACGTGCCATGCGCCACACGGCGTACCAGCTAACCAGCAACATCAGCACACCAACACCCACCATGACACGGAACGCCCAGAACACCTGAAACACCGGTGGGTGTGCACCCTCGAACTCATTCAGCCCTTTGATTTCGCCATCGGCCTTGTGTGTCAAAATCAGCGAAGCCAGGTTCGGAATACCAATTTCAAAATGATTGGTCCGCGCTTCATTGTCAGGAATTGCAAACAGCAACAGCGGTGCGCCTTTCTCGGTTTCCCACACACCTTCCATGGCCGCTACTTTCTGGGGCTGATGTTCTAGTGTGTTCAAGCCGTGCAGATCACCCACGAAAATTTGAATTGGGATCACCAGGGCCGCCACAGTAGCACCGGTTCGCAGCGCTGCTTTCACGGCAGGGGTGCGAATACCCTTGTGCCACTGCCATGCTGAAAGCCCTGCCATCAGGAAAGCACCTGTCAGGCCACAAGCCAACAACATGTGCGTCAAGCGATAAGGGAACGAAGGGTTGAAGATCACTTCAAACCAACTGGTCACCACGGCTTTGCCGTCGATCATCTCGAAGCCCGCAGGCGTTTGCATCCACGAATTCAAAGCAAGAATCCAGAATGCCGAAGCAGTGGTACCCGCAGCCACCAGAAAAGTCGCAATCGTATGCATGCGTGGGCTTACTCGATTTGTACCAAACAGCATCACTGCAAGGAATGTGGCCTCAAGAAAGAAAGCCGTCAGTACTTCATAGGCCAACAATGGACCTGCCACGTTGCCAACTGTTTCCATGAATCCAGGCCAATTGGTGCCGAACTGAAAACTCATGGTGACACCTGACACCACACCCAAAGCAAAGGTCAATGCGAACACTTTGACCCAGAATTGATAGGCCTCCATCCAATGCGCCTGCCCGGTTGAATTGAATCGAACCTTGAAAAACAGCAGCATCCACGCCAAGGCGATGGTGATGGTTGGAAACAAAATGTGAAAGGTGATATTCGCGCCGAATTGTGCTCGGGCTAACAGTGCTGGATCCAGTTCCATGGCTTGTACTTCCTCTTGAAATTTGATTTCATACAAGTCATTTGCAAGATCAATACCAGCCTGCACTCATATTTCAGATAATCGACAAGCTACTGATATTTAATAGGTTTTTTTATTAACACAGAAAAACCCATCAACCTTAGAACTGCCAAAATCTGCCAAAAATTTGTCATACTGCCAAAAAAATGGGAGCCAAATAACTTGGCTCCCATTCTTACTTCAACAAATCAGCGATTACTGAATTAGCTTGGCTGTTTTGTTGTACGCAGGTAAGGCAACTTGATATCGATGCTGCCGAACTTGGCTTTGGCCTGCTCATCGTTCAGGGACAAGGCCACGATCACGTCCTGACCATGAACCCAGTTGGCTGGCGTTGCGATTGGCACTCCGTAAGTTGCCTGCAGCGCATCGAGGGCACGCAATACCTCAGCAAAATTACGGCCCACAGACATGGGGTAAGTCATCGACAATTGCAGCTTCTTGTCCGGACTAAAAATGAACACAACACGCACACTTGCTGAATCAGCCGCAGTGCGGCCATCTGGCAAGTAAGCATTTGCTGGCAACATATCCAAGGCCTTGGACACTGCACAATCTTCATCGGCAATAATCGGGAAAGTGGCTTTTGCACCGGCAAACTTTTCAATGTCGCACTTCCATTCTTTGTGCTCTTCAACACCATCTACAGACAAGCCAATCACCTTGGTGCTGCGCTTTTCCCATTCGGCAGTCAATTGAGCCACTGCGCCAAATTCGGTTGTGCAAACTGGTGTGAAGTCTTTGGGGTGGCTAAACAAAATTGTCCAGTTATCGCCAATGAAATCGTGAAATTTGAAGCTGCCTTGATCAGTTACCAAGTCCAGGTTAGGTACTACATCATTGATTCTCAGACCCATGTCTTTCTCCTTGTTGAGCGATTAGAAACGAACAAACGCGCAATAAATATAAGCTATTAAAATTACACGCCTCATTGTTTCAATTAACAAGAACCATGCCAGCCATATGAGAACATCACTTCTTTAACTCAATCAATAACTTAGAGTCACCCACGGGGTATTTTCAGTGATATTGAATCCAGCATTTATGTCAGATTTGGCAGTAATTGGCAGCTTCTGTCGTTAGTTTGTTGATTTGCACCCAAATTTGACCCGGGGGGGATGCGGACAAAATCTTGGACTACTTTAGGAGGTAGTCCATGTATTCATACGAAGAACGTCTTAGGGCAGTGCAACTTTTTCTGAGAACAGGAAAAAACTGCAAGGTGACCATACGCCAGTTGGGTTATCCAACAAAGAACGCCTTGAAAGCATGGTGTGTTGATTTTGAGCAAAATGGTGATGTGCTCAAGCGTTACCAAAGGACCAAGCCAAAGTATTCAGAGGAGCAGAAAAAGACCGCTGTTTCTCATTTCATGGCTAACGGCCGATGTATTGCTGCGACGATTAGGTCTTTGGGCTACCCTTCACGCCAGAAGCTTTCTGACTGGGTCTGCGAGCTGTATCCCGAAGCGAAACAACGAGTCGTAGGCAAAGTTCGCAGGGAGGCCGCTTCGCTGGCTTTCAAACGGGCGGCTGTCTTTGAACTTTGTACAAGAAATGAAAGTGCCCAGGTGTTGGCAGAAAAGCTGGACGTGGACCGAGTAACTCTATACAACTGGAAAAAACAGTTGTTGGGGAAGGAGGACGCGGCATCCATGAAACATGACAAAGGTTCCCATGCGGATTCAAATCGGCTCGAACTAGAGAAGCAAATCCAGGAGCTGCAACGCGATATTCGCGATTTGAAACTAGAGCACGATTTGTTGAAGAAGGCCAACGAACTGCTAAAAAAAGACCTGGGCGTCGACCTGCAAATTCTGTGCAATAGCGAGAAGACAATGTTGATTGACGCCCTCAGAGAAGAATATGACTTGACTGAGTTACTCAAAAAATTAGACATGCCGCGCAGTTCGTATTTTTATCATCGGTCACCTTCCCGTGTAGGGGACAAGTATGCTGAGGTTAGAAACACACTGGCCGAGGTGTTTGAAGACAACCATCATTCATATGGTTATCGTCGACTAAAAGCAGCTCTTGGAAGAGAACGAGTGTTTCTCTCTGAAAAAGTTGTACGTCGGCTCATGAAGCAAGGCGGACTCAAGGCAGCCAGACCCAAAAAACGTCGATATGCGTCCTATGTCGGTGAGGTTAGCCCAGCCCCAGAGAACCTAATCAACCGCGATTTTACTGCGACCGCTCCAAACGAAAAGTGGCTAACGGATATTTCGGAATTTCAGATTCCAGCAGGAAAAGTGTATCTATCGCCGATGATTGATTGTTTCGATGGAATGGTGATTAGCTGGTCCATCAGTACCAGTCCTGACGCAGAGCTTGTAAACGGCATGCTCGACGCAGCAATTGAGACTGTGACTGATGCAAAAAACACCATCATTCATTCAGATAGAGGTGGTCACTATCGATGGCCAGGTTGGCTTACTAGGGTCTCAAAAGCCAATCTGACAAGGTCGATGTCACGCAAAGCTTGCTCGCCAGATAATGCGGCTTGTGAAGGCTTCTTTGGCAGGTTAAAAACAGAAATGTTTTACCCTAAAGACTGGCGCTCAACTTCAGTTGAGGAATTCATCGCCAAGCTTGATGCCTACATTCGCTGGTATAACGAAAAAAGAATCAAAAGCTCACTGGGCTACCTTAGCCCGATTGAATACCGTGAAAGTCTGGGATTTTTAACGTAAAAAAGTCCAAGATTTTGTCCGCATCCCCCATCCCCCTGTGGCAACCGGTTTTTTATTTTGCAAACCATGGAATGAGATGCTCGCATCTATGCTCTTATACGAATATGAGCCTTTTTCTGTCCAGCGCCGAAAGCAGATACAACCAGTGGGTCAAAGAGCATTACCGCTTTTTGATACGCAGTGCATGGGCGTTGACGGGCTCCAAGGTGCTGGCTGAAGACATTGTTCAGGATGTTTATTTTTTGGCATGGAAGCATCGCAAACAGTTAAAAGATGAATCCCTGGCGCGAGCCTGGTTGTTTCGCATCATGCGGCGCTGCGTGATCCGCCACGCACAACCAAAAACCTCGCAACTGGACGACGAAGCAAACGGCAACATTGATCAGTTCGCGCCAGACAGCGACTCCCGTATTGATTCAGTTCGGGCCTTGGCCAGAATTGCACCCATTCATCGCGAAGTGCTGGTGCTGTATTACTTCGATGACATGAGCACCATGGCCATTGCCGAGGCACTTGAAATTGCGCCGGGCACCGTGATGTCCAGGCTGGCCCGTGCACGCGACGCGTTGAAGCAGGTCATGAATCCCGCTCCTCCCGTTGATTCGTCCAACAAAATTACTACTCTTCTTCGGTCTAAAGATGGATGACCCTCGCAACACTTTTCCTGACGCATCAATCGACAGCGAGTTCGATCTGAATGCCCGTGCCGAATTGTCTCTGGCGTACCAGCCAGGCGAAGCCCCATCGAGCCTGTACAAACGCGAACGCTATTGGCGCACGCCGCTTGTCAGCGGTTTGTTGGCACTGGGCCTGTTCGCAATGGTGGGTGGCGGGTTCTTTGCGCTTCGCCCACCGGAACTGGTCCGCGGAGCTATTGAGCATGAATATTACGAACGAACCCTGAGGGGACAGTTCATGACATCAGCTGAACTGATGCCAAAGTTTGGCTTGCCCGCCAACAAGCCAGTGCCCGGCTTCGCGCAACTGATGCGCCCTTGCGATATCGACGGAAATTTGGCGTATCACTTGACAACCTTTTTTGAGAAGGGCGGCATGGTCACCCTGTTTGCCTTTGAGGAAGGTGTTCACATTCCACAAGGCAGTGGCTGGTGGCGTGATGTGTACTGGCAGGTCAGGCACAACGCAGATGGCAAGGCAGTTGTAATGGTTGCACAGAAGGAGAAGGCGATTTCAGCCGCGAACCGCGCATTGATTGAAGCAAAAAGCAGTTAAAACAAACCAAAGGAGAACGGGATGTCAAACACAATTTCATCGAATGCCAGAAGACATGTGCTTAAGGGCACTGTCGCGGCTATGGCCATGGCGGGGCTGGCCAGCTGGACCAAACTTGGTTTTGCCGCAGACGCAAAACCCCTGCCGGGTTACGCCGACTGGAAAATTCCTGGCGACATTATCGTACACAGCAACAACACACTGGAGACCAAACGAAGCGCCTATGGCACCAGCGTTATTACACCCAACGACCAACTGTTTGTTCGCAACAATTTACCACCTCCCGATGCTGCAATCCTGAAAGATCGGGATGCCTGGGTGGTGGAAATTGACGGGGTTGCCAAACCCGCAAAATTGACACTGGCCGAACTGAAAACCATGGGGCTTGAGACAACCGCCATGGTGCTGCAGTGTTCAGGCAACGGGCGTGGATTCTTCCCGCACAAACCAAGCGGCACCCCCTGGAAAGTGGGCGCGGCTGGCTGTGTGGTGTGGAGCGGCGTACCCGTTCGCGCACTGGTTCAAGCCCACGGTGGCGTGAAAGCAGGTGCAAAATACATGACAGGAACAGGTGGTGAAAAGTTGCCAGACGGGCTGGACCCCTTGAGTGTAATTGTTGAACGATCCGTGTCGGCTGATGCCATGGAAGACGCACTATTGGCCTGGGAAATGAATGGCGAACCCATTTCCCTGGCACATGGCGGACCTTTGCGCCTGATCGTGCCGGGCTTTACCGGTGTGAACAACATCAAGTACATCAAGCGCCTGGCATTCACCGAACAGGAAACCAAGGCCAAGATCATGTCGCACGGTTACCGGATCACGCCCATCGGGGGCACGTCTGGTCCAGACCTGCCTTCGGTTCAACAGATGTCGATCAAGTCCTGGATCAACGCACCCTTGCCGGAGGATGGCGCCATCAAGGCTGGGCGCGTTCAAATCCACGGTGTGGCCTTCGGGGGCACCCATGCAGTGAAGGGTGTTGAGGTGTCCACTGACGGCGGAAAAAAATGGACTGCTGCGAAGTTTGTAGGTCCAGACCTTGGCAAATATGCATGGCGCCAGTTTGTACTGGAAGCCAATTTGAAGCCGGGTGAATACCAGCTGGCCAGCCGCGCGACCGACACAAGCGGTGAAAGCCAGCCCGAAGCCCGTGTTGAAAACAAAAGTGGTTACAACAACAACAGTTGGCTGGACCATTCAATCAAAGTGAGTGTGGCATGACATTAAAAACTGTATGGATGGCCGGCCTTGTGCTGTCCTTTGCAACAGCAGCCTCGGCAGGGGAAGCAGAAGACATGGCCTTGGGTAAGAAACTTTTCACCTCTCAAGCAGTGCCTGCTTGCGCTGTGTGCCACACCTTGGCAGATGCAGGTTCAGAAGGGGCAATAGGGCCGGTACTGGATGAACTGAAACCCAGCGAAGACCAAGTGGCCAAGGCCTTGCGGGATGGCCTGGGACAAATGCCTTCTTACAAAAACAGTTTGACGGCAGAGCAGATCAAAGCGCTGTCCAAGTATGTTGCCAAGGCAGCGGCAGGCAAGTAGGTTTGCTTGCCGTCAAGGCTTGGTTGTATTTTGCATCAGGTTGAGGTGATGCTCTTGAAATTCGGAGATCAAAAAGGGCTCACCTCGCTCCAGTATGAAATAGCGAAATGCCTCCGCAGTTGGGGAAAGGTACTTCCCCAAGGTGTAAGTTAAATTCCATGCGCGCATCACCGGCGCACCCACTACATCCAGCACACAAAGCAGTTCTTGATCCAGTTCAAGCTTGATGGTGTGCAACGACAAAAAAGAAACCCCCAAACCCGCCATCACCGCCTGCTTCACGGCTTCGTTGCTTTCCAGTTCCATCGCAACCGGGGGTGTGATGCGGTGCTGTTCGAAAAAACGGTCAAGCGCAGCAAGCGTGCCCGATCCGGGTTCCCTGACGATGAACGGATGCGCCTCCAGCACGGCGGGCATGATGTCGTCGGTGCGGGCAAGAATGTGTGAAGGCGAACACACAAACACATGGGGATGCGCTGCAAAAGGTTCTGCACGTGTAGAAATTTCCTTGGGTGGCCTGCCCATGATCTTAGAAATTTGGTACACGTAACTGTGTAGAAAACTACACAGTTAGTTACCAAATGGCGTAAATGCGTGCTCTCAGCGAGGTTGTAACTCTTGTGATCCATGCCAATAATGTCGTTTAACATCAACATAGCACTGGTAACTCAAACCGGATGAACATCCAAAAACGTTCTAATCTGAGCATCGGTTCAACTAGAACTGCGGCTAAACGAGGACTAGGTATCAGCCTATTAGACTAAGTTTGCTGATCTTATAACCGGTCTAGTCTATTTGCTTCGAGTCTAAGCATACCCCAAAAAGGTTAACCAATTTAGACAAACCTCGATCCTCAAAAAGACTCGACATAAAACGGCCCGGGCGTAAATATCTGCAAGTCCAACTTCATCATTTGATCAACTTGCACCGCAACAATTGATCTTTTCAACACCCGTAAATTTCTTAGAATTCCCCCTCTATTTTTTTACTACCTAATAATTTCAATCACTTAGAGCACCTGGCACACCCCTTGCCCCCTCTACTAGGGAAATCAAGCAAGAGGGTTCCAAATGATCAAAGAAGTCAAAACATCAAAAAGCGACACCCCGCCACCGGAGATGAACGGAATTCTGGAGGCATCAATTCCACGCTATGTGCGTGTGACCGGCACCTTGAACAATCGCTTTGTCGAGTTCGAGTTTTCGATTGGCGATCCAGAGCTGTGCGTGGAACTGGTTATGCAGTTTGAGCAGTTCCGAGAGTTCTGCAAACAGCACAAGGCCGTTGAGCTAACCGCCGAACAATGCGCCTGACTGGATTACGAAAGGCTGAAATGGCAGTTTGGCCAGGCCGGCGTCAGCGAATAAAAAACCAAATAAATAGAGGAAAGGAGAAGACATCATGCAAGTCGACATCAAAACGTCGAACATCAAACAACTGCGCAACACGTTCTCACATGTGGCCCGTAGGCTGGGCGCAGACAAACCTGCATCACGGTATCAGGAAGCCACATTCGACATGCAGTCGGACACCAACTTCCACTACCGCCCTATCTGGGACCCACAGTACGAACTGTACGACACTGCCCGCACAGCCATCAAAATGGCCGATTGGTACAGCTTCAAAGATCCACGCCAGTATTACTACGGCGTGTACACCATGAACCGTGCCAAGCAACAAGATGCAGCCGAAAAGCAGTTTGAGTTTGCAGAAAAGCGTGGTGTGTTTTTCAACCTCTCGGAAAAAGACAAAGAACATCTGATCTTCGCCGTGCTGCCGCTTCGCCACTACGAGTGGGGCGCAAACATGAACAACTGCTTCTGCACCAGCTTCGGTTACGGCGCTGCAATTACACAAGCCACCATGTACAACACCATGGACCGCTTGGGCCTGGCGCAATACGTCAGCCGCCTCGGTTTGCTACTCGATGGCAACACTGGCGACTCGCTGGAAGTGGGTAAACAACACTGGCTGCACACCCCCGAATGGCAAGAATTGCGCCGAAGCATGGAAAACCTGTTTGTCACCAAAGACTGGTTTGAAGTCTTTCTGGCCCAGAATTTTGTGATGGACGGCTTGGTCTATCCCATGTTTTACAAGCATCTTGAGACCCGCCTGAACCCAATGGCCGGCCAAACCTTCTCTATGTGTACCAATTTCATGCAGGAATGGTTTGTCGAAACCCAGCGTTGGGTGGACTCCACCATCAAAACCGCGGTGGATGAATCACCAGAGAACAAGGAAATACTGAGCCGCTGGTTCGACATCTGGATGACTGAAACCACACGCGCCTTGCAGCCTTTGATGACCGCATTGTTTGCAGAAGAAGCCGCAAGCATTTTCATGCAGATCAAGGAAGAGCTGCTGGTGCGCGCCAAGAAAATCGGTTTGAAAACCCCTGGAGCCCCAGCATGAACACGCCTACCCCCGAACGCACAAAAACGCCGGTGTTCATCGCATTTGTCACCAACGACGACACGCGCAATATCGTGGCCGCCATTCGGGAAGACAACCCGCAAGCCACGGTCGAGGAGTTCCCGGCGATGGTCAAGATCGAGTCGCCCGGCCGTTTGGTGGTCAAGCGCCAAAGCGTATCCGACCTGATGGGGTGTGACTGGGATCTTCAGGAAATTCACCTGAACCTGATTTCCCTGTCCGGCAGCATCAATGAAACAGAGGATGAATTTGAACTGTACTGGGGCCAGGCCGCTTAAACGCGACTTAGCCACAGTGAACTTTCAACTTGAAGGAGTAGAGACATGAGCGCAGTACCCAAGAACACAGGCAACAAAAAACTGGGCCTGAAAGAGAAATACGGCATGATGACCCGCGGACTTGGCTGGGACACTACCTACCAGGCCATGGACGATGTATTTCCTTACGACCAGTTCGAAGGCATCAAAATCCATGACTGGGACAAGTGGGAAGACCCCTTCCGCCTGACCATGGACGCGTACTGGAAATTCCAGGGCGAGAAAGAGAAAAAACTCTACGCCATCATCGACGCCTTTGCACAAAACAACGGCCAGTTCAATGTGACGGATGCTCGCTACATCAACACATTGAAGTTATTCCTCACAGGTGTATCACCACTGGAATATGCAGCGCACCGTGGCTATGCCCACGTGGGTCGTTCTTTCCGTGGAGTTAGTGCACGAATCGCATCGCAGATGCAGGCAATTGATGAATTGCGCCATGCACAAACGCAGGTACACACCATCAGCCACTACAACAAATTTTTCAATGGCTTGCACGACTTCCGCCACATGCACGATCGTGTCTGGTACCTCAGCGTGCCCAAAAGCTATTTCGAAGATGCCCAATCTGCAGGGCCATTCGAGTTCATTACAGCCATCTCGTTTTCCTTCGAGTATGTATTGACCAACCTGTTGTTTATGCCATTCATGAGCGGTGCTGCCTACAACGGCGACATGGCCACGGTTACTTTCGGCTTTTCCGCCCAATCAGATGAATCACGCCACATGACTCTTGGTCTTGAAGTGGTCAAGTTCATGTTGGAACAAGACCCAGGCAACAAAGACATCGTTCAAAAGTGGATCGACAAATGGTTCTGGCGCGGTTACCGCCTGCTGGCCTTGGTGTCGATGATGATGGACTACATGCTGCCCAAACGCGTGATGAGCTGGCAGGAAGCATGGGAAACCTATTTCGAGAAAAACGGTGGCGCCCTGTTCGAAGACTTGAGCCGCTACGGCATCCGCATGCCCAAGTACCACGAAGTGGCCACAGCAGAGAAAAGCCGCTTGAGCCATGAAGTGTGGGCCACCTTCTACAACTACAGCCATGCTGCAGCTTTCCACACCTGGGTTCCTGAAGAAAGCGAACTAAAGTGGTTGAGCGAGAAGTACCCCGACACTTTCGACAAGCACTATCGTCCACGCTTCGAACATTGGGACGCCCTTCAAAAAGAAGGCAAACGCTGGAGCAATCCTGGCCTGCCGATGTTGTGCCAGTTGTGCCAGGTGCCGACAATTTTCACGGAACCCGATGACCCCACAACCACCTGCCTGCGGGAAACAACCTACCACGGTATGAAGTACCACTTTTGCTCGGATGGCTGTAAAGACATTTTCGAGAACGAGCCCGAGAAGTACGTTCAAAGCTGGCTGCCTGTGCATCAAATCTTCCAGGGTAATTGTGGTGGCGAAGGATTGGATAACGTTCTGAAGTACTACAACCTTGTGCCTGGCCAGGACAACGGCGAGTACATGGGCAGTCAGGACCAGATGAACTGGGAGCAATGGACAGGGCGCGACCACAAAGACGCACCGGCGGCCTGACAACAACTAGGAGGAGAACAACATGGCACTCGTTTCATTGCAGCCGGGCTACACCGGCGTGGTACGCGATCTTGAAGAGAACTTTCACGGCAACCGCTTGTTGTTCGTGAACTGGGAACACCACCTGATGTTTTGTGCACCCATGGCCTTGCCACTACCACCCGCCATGCCCTTCGGGGCATTGGTGAATGAGGTACTGCCTTCGCTATACGGAAGTCACCCCGACTTTGCAAAAATTGATTGGAGTACCGTTCAGTGGACACACGGGCGTGAAAACTTCACCCCCGACTTGGGCAAATCGCTGGATGAAAACGGTTTGACGCACAAGTCGGTGTTGCGCTTCACCACCCCCGGCTTGACAGGCCTGTCTGGTTCGGGCGCGTAAGCGCAAAGGGGAACCCGCAATGAGCTATCAACTCACCATCGAACCGATTGGTCAAACAATCGACATCGAGGAAGGGCAAACCGTGCTGGACGCCTGCCTTCGTGCAGGTGTTTGGCTACCCCACGCCTGTGGTCATGGCCTGTGCGCCACTTGCAAGGTACAAGTGGTGGAAGGTGAATTCGAACATGGGGAAGCCTCGCCGTTTGCGCTGATGGACTTTGAACGCGATGAACGAAAAATTCTGGCGTGCTGCGCAACCGTTGAATGCGACACCGTGATTGAAGCTGAGGTGGACGAAGATCCCGATGCCCAATTCATTGGTCTTCAGGACTTCGCCGGGCGTGTGGTAAAAGCCGACATGCTCACACCCACCATTCGCGGTATCTGGCTTGAAGTCGATGAGCCAGTGCACTTTCAAGCCGGGCAGTACGTCATGCTGAAAGTACCAGGCGTGCAAGGCGAACGTGCATTTTCAATCGGCAATGCCCCAGGCACAAACCTGGTTGAATTGCATATTAGAAAAGTACCAGGCGGCGCGGCTACCACCTGGCTGCATGACGAACTAAAGATGGGCGACACACTGGAATTCACCGCCCCGCTGGGTCGGTTTTTCACCCGCAAATCTGCCAATCTACCCATGATTTTTCTGGCTGGTGGTTCAGGTCTTTCCAGTCCGAAAGCCATGATTGAAGAACTGTTCAATGACGGCTGCACACTACCCATCACTCTGGTGCAAGGCGCTCGCAATGAGGCTGAACTTTACTACCACAACTACTTCTCGGAGCTGGCGGCCAAACATCCCAACTTCACCTACATTCCAGCTCTCTCGGATACAGATGTGAGCGCAAGTTGGACCGGTGCAAAAGGTTTTGTTCACGAGGCATTGAAAGCGCACTTCAACAATGATTTTCGGGGCCACAAGGCTTACATGTGCGGCCCACCACCCATGATTGAAGCGTGTATCTCCACGCTAATGCAAGGTCAATTATTCGAACGAGACATTTACACCGAACGGTTCCTGACCTCGGCCGATGCAGAGGGATTGGCCAAGAAAAGTCCGCTGTTTAAACACGTGTGATGGAGGGCCGCACACATGCACCGCGTGGCCATTCAAAACACCAAGGAAGAGTACACCTGCAGCTCAGAAGACAACCTGCTGAAAGGCATGGAGCAACTGAACCGCAAAGGCATCCCGGTGGGGTGCCGTGGAGGTGGATGCGGCGTATGCCGTGTCCGGATTGAATCGGGCAAATATCGCACCCTGAAAATGAGTCGACAGCATGTTACTGCTGAAGAACAAGCCCAGGGTGTGGTGCTGGCCTGCAGATGTTTTCCGCTGACCGACCTTGAACTGTCGGCAATCGGAAAAATGGAAAAGTGCATTGCAAAGCATTTCGCCAAGCAACCCATGCACACATAGCTATAAAACCATAGGGATAAGGAGATCAACATGGCAATGACAGGCGTATTAAGGCCAAGCCACGTGGCGCTTCGGGTGCTGGATTTGGAACCAGCCGTGAAGCACTACACCGATGTGCTGGGCCTGCTTGAAACCGGGCGCGACAAGCAAGGTCGCGTGTACCTGAAAGCATGGGATGAACACGATCACCACAGTGTGGTGCTGCGTGAGGCTGACGCGGCCGGTATGGACTATATGGGCTGGCGCGTGGACAGCATTCAAACTCTGAAAGACTTGTCCAAAAAGGTTGAAGAAAGTGGCCTTGCCACCGACTGCTGCTGGATACCTGCTGGCGAGCATCTGGAAACTGGTGAGCGCTTCCGCTTCACTACAACCACTGGCCACACGATGGAATTGCTGGCCGAGAAAAATAAAGTGGGTAACTGCCTGCCACTGGTGAACCCTGACCCCTGGCCAGATGACCTGAAGGGCATGGGCCCCTCCCGCTTTGACCATTGCCTGCTGTACGGCGATGATCTGGATGGCGTGGTGAAACTGTTCACCGAAGTGCTTGGCTTCGACATCACTGAACAAGTGGTGGCTGAAGACAACCACGACTTCCGCATCAGTGTATTCTTGAGTTGTTCCACCAAACCGCACGATGTGGCCTTCATTCGGCAGCCCATGAAAGGGGCGTTTCACCATGCCTCGTTTATTCTGGACAACTGGGGCGAGGTACTGAAAGCTGCGGATATTATTTCCAAGAAGAAAGTGTCACTCGACCTTGGGCCCACACGCCATGGTATCACCCGTGGTGAAACGATTTACTTCTTCGACCCCTCGGGCAACCGCAACGAGGTGTTTGCGGGAGGTTACATTCACTACCCGGACAAGCCAATAATTACGTGGACAAGCGACGACCTTGGCCGGGCGATTTTCTACCACGACAGAAAGCTCAACGAGAACTTTTTGGGCGTATTCACCTAAGCAACAGACTGCTTTCGGTGGGCCGTTCTTGCGGCCTTGAAAAGCCCAAACGGGGTAGTCAACCCGCTTGGGCTTTTTTACATTGTTTGGCTGAAAAACAAGGCATAATCAAAAGAAAAAAGCCAAAGGCACATTGGAGACATGAATACTGTGACCGACCTGCAATCCCTGTTGAAATTCAATCTGCCCTCCGGCCACATCTGGCTGGACGAGCAACGCATGCTATTGATGCATGCCCGCGCACTAGGCGCGCTCCGCAAAGAATTGTTTGAAACCCTGGGCCTAAAACGCGCGCGCGGCCTGCTGATCCGCCTGGGTTTCGCCTCGGGCATTCGGGATGGACAAGTGGCCTTGAAGCACAAACGCCCTGGCGGTTCAGTTGAAGAAGCTTTCATGCTAGGCCCTCAACTGCACACACTGGAAGGCATGGTGCAGGTTGAAAAGCTCAGCATGGAAATTAATTTGCCAACCAAACACTTTTACGGTGAATTTGTCTGGAAGAACTCGTGGGAAGACGAGGCTCACGTGGCCGACTATGGCCAAGGCGATGAGCCAGCCTGTTGGACCATGATTGGCTATGCCTCCGGCTACACCAGTGCCTTCATGGGCAGACTGGTGCTGTTTCGAGAAATGGAATGCATGAGCCAGGGCGATTCACAGTGCCTGATCATCGGCCAAAGTGCAGAAGCCTGGAACGACCCCGAGTACGAGGAATATTTCAAAGCCCAAGCGTTTGCCGAAGAATTGATTGAATACCACATGGGCGCAGAGAAGCTGGACACAGCCCTGGTTCGCCGACGCAGCAATGACGATTTGGTGGGCGTATCTCCTGCCTTTATGAATGCATTCGAATTGCTGCAGCGTGCAGCACAGGGCAGTATTACCGTATTGCTGCTGGGCGAAACCGGCGTTGGCAAGGAAATGTTTGCCCGCTGGTTACACGACAACAGCCCGCGCGCTAAAGGTCCGTTTCTGGCCGTAAACTGCGCGGCCATTCCCCATGAATTGATTGAAGCTGAGTTGTTCGGTGTGGAAAAAGGCGCTTACACGGGTGCACACACCCCGCGCGCAGGCCGCTTCGAACGTGCCGACCACGGCACCCTGTTTCTTGATGAAGTAGGCGACCTGCCCTTGTCAACCCAGGTGAAATTACTGCGCGTGCTACAAACTGGTGAATTCGAAAGGTTGGGCTCTGAACGGGTACAAAAGGTAAATGTACGAATTGTCGCTGCCACCAATGTGGAGCTGCAACAAGCCATACGCGAAAACAAATTCCGTATTGATTTGTACTACAGGCTGAACACCTTCCCCATCAAAATTCCGCCGCTGCGCGAACGCCAAGCCGATATTTCGCCACTGATCAACCGCTTCATGACCAAGTACTGCGCAAGCTATAACAAGAAGTTGCAAGGGCTGACCGACAAAGCCATGCAAGAGATGATGAGCTATGAATGGCCCGGCAATATTCGCGAACTGGAAAACCTGATTGAACGCGCCGTGGTGCTGGCACCCGACGGGGGGTATGTGGAGGCCTGCCACTTGTTTGATGACCGCATCGAGCCCTGCAAAGAAAAATCGCAGCTTAATGCGCAAGGCGAATTGGCACCAGTTGAAACGCGCCCAATTGATGACTTGTGCAACGAAATTTTGACTAAGAATGTGGGACTAGACACCTTGGAACGCCGGCTGATGCAAACCGCATTGAAACAGGCCAAAGGCAACCTGTCTCAAGCTGCACGGGTGTTGGGCATTACCCGTCCTCAACTGGCTTACCGTCTGAAGAAAGAAGGTATTCCGCTGGAATGAGTTGACCAAGGCGAATTGCTTCAAGACGAGATTTCACACCCATTTTCGAAAAAATATTTCGCAAGTGGTATTTCACCGTTGCTCTGCTTACGTAGAGATCTTGCGCAATTTGATCGTTGGTTTTGTACATCAGCAATAACCTCAATACCTCCTGTTCGCGACTCGTCAGCGCATCCAGTATCACGAAGCCTGACTGATTTGCTACCTTGCCATCCATCAATCTCTTGTCGGTGGTCAAAACCTGACTCAAGGAAGAAGGCAGCTTCGAGATTAATCGACTCAGGTAATTCAAGAAATGGTGATGATTAACTGACTGAGGCTTTGACTGAATCCACTGTAAATGGCGACAGATCAGCGAATCCAACGCCTCCCCCTCGTCGAGGAAAACACCCAGGAATTGCCCAGGGGCAGCAAGAGTAAGAGCATTGTGCAAGCTTATATGCGCATGCTCCAAATGTCCCAAGCTTGCTTGACACAAGGAAACCAATGCGTGAAGCTTAATCTGACGTAGCACACGAGACTCCTGTCCGGCCTGCAACAAAGCCTGCTCCGCCAAACCCATTGCCTCTTCCAGCTTTCCTTCATGATAAAGCAAGCGAATCTGACTGATTCTGGCACCATCAATTTCTTCCGAAAAACGTACCCACCCAGCCTTGTCACTCACCTTGGAGTGATTTAGGCGAGCAAAGATAAGTTGCGCATTGGTCAAACTACCATGCAGCAATTCAAACCTTACCCGTTCATGTCCCATCATCACAGCAGCTCTTGGCCAACGCCCCGACAGTGCTAGACGTTCTCCATCGGTCAATATTTTTAGGGCCTTTTCATACTGCCCAATGCGCTGATAGATTCTTGACACAGCCCGGTAACAGATAATCAAGTAATCATGAATGGCGGCATTTTCAATAATTTCCTCAAACTGTTCAAACTGCGCCAACGCTTCATCCAGCGCGTCGCATTCGTAAAGTACCGCGATGTAACTACAAGCCAGGCAAGCTTTGGACACTGATTCTTCCAGGTGTAGCACTGGTTCACGCATCGATGACTCAAGATGTACCAAGGCATCCTGCAGGTGTCCTTGGAACATCAGGCTTAACCCGGATTTGGCCAGCGAATATGCCAGAGTAAAGGTTGCATCAGCTTGCTCGCTTAGCGTTCGGCTGTAGGCAAAACAGGCCAGTGCAGTGTCGAACTGACCTTTTGCCATGGAGATATAACCACGTATGTTGTAAACCGCGCTTAACTCGAAAATCCTGAAACGATGATTCGACGGCTCGTGTAAATCAACCGACATTAAATAATCCATCGCGTTCTCTGGTTCGTCCTGCAATATCGAAATCAAAGCAAGCGCTACCGCCGGATCACCAACCCTCAGATCCTGAAACAGGTTCACCCGCAGGCTGGGTAGCGTTTTCGCCAACTTCTCGTGACGACTCAAAAACATAAATACCCAGGAAAGCTTCACCACCACACCAGGCCTTTTCAACATCTCATCGAGTGGCAAGCGATCAAACCAGTTGTCAACTGTAATCAAATGCCCATCGGGCACCAGGGTTTCCGTCCACTGGTCGAATACATCGACAGCATCCTCAAAAGATCGGGCCGCCACATAATGATGAAGAGCCTCCTCAAGGTGATTATTGTCGCGATACCAATTAGCAGCTCGCAAATGAATCCGGGAGGTTTCTTCTTGCGGGAACCGATAAAACTGCCCCCTCAGGAATCCTGAGAATAATGCGTGGTAGCTAAACCAATCCTCTGCTGACTCCAGTCTTCTAACGAAAAATCCTTCGCGCTCCAACTTGGCCAGCACATCACAGGAATCATTGCGCTCAAGAACAGCATCACACAAATGAGAACTCATAGTGGAAAGAATGGAAGTTCTCAGCAGGAAACTGCGCAAGATCTCATCTTGCTGAGATAACACATGCTCTGCCAGGTAGTCTGTTACGCCCCGAGGATAAAATCTGTTTTGCCGACTAAAAGAACTTCTGAATGCTTCAGACTGAAGCGCAAGCCGATAAAACTGAACCACTGCGGGCCAACCTTCTGTGTCCTTATAAATTGCCTCCACGTCTTGCTGCGACATATCAAGGTCGTTTTCCACCTCAAATACCTTGCGGGTCTCCTCTTTTGAGAACCTCAATTCATCCGCATTGATGATCAGAATATGCTCACCCAACAATAACTTGGATAAATTCAAATCTGGTAAAACGCGGCTTGAAACGAACCACCGAATGCGGTCCGGGGAACTGCGAATCAAATCCTTGATGAACCGAAGTGTAGCCGGGTTGTTGATGGTGTGCAGGTCATCAATAAAAACACCCACAGGCTTGCCCACCGCCAGAAATTGCTCAATCACCCAATCCGTGCTGTTTTCAGCCTCGTGTAAAAACTCCGCCTCGCCTGAATCTGGTGAATTTCTGGACAGTGATTGAAAATATGAATTTAAACGCGACTGAAAGTAACTCATCAGGCGTCGAACTTCATTGTCACTTTCGTCCAGCGAAATCCAGCAAGTAAAGAAATCTTGTTCTCGGCATAGTTGCTCGACTTGAAGCATCAAGCTTGTTTTCCCGTGTCCAGCGGGTGCCTGAAAAATGACTACAGATGCCGGGTCATTGTCACGGAAAATTCGCTGCAACAATGCGCTGCGCTCAATCGCCAGGCGATTGGGCTTGGGCGTGACAATTTTTAGCTCAAATAACCTGCTACGCGGACTTGAATCCACCACACCTGTCTCCTCAATTTTAGATCTTTTGGTTGATTCTAGCCCCTGGGCGGGGAAATAACACCTAGCCACTGTCACTTCCAGACCTAGCCTTGAGGATAAAAAACCATCCTTTTGAACGGGGACAAACCACTTCGCAAACCTTTAATTTGATGAAAACACCAAGAGCCTGGAGAGGGCTCAAAAAATTCAAGCTGATTGGAGGAGATCAAATGAACGCAAGTTCTAAAAGCAAAGTAGATGTAGTGGTGGTAGGTGCCGGTTTCGCAGGCTTGTATGCCTTACACACCTTGCGCAACAAGGGCTATTCCGTGCAGGTATACGAGGCAGGTGCGGGTATTGGCGGTACCTGGTACTGGAACAGGTACCCTGGGGCGCGTTGTGACATTGAAAGCATTGAGTACTCCTACTCTTTTTCAGAGGAGCTTCAACAGGATTGGAACTGGTCGGCGCGCTACGCCACGCAACCCGAAATTCTTGCTTATATGAATCATGTGGCCGACAGATTCGATCTGAGAAAAAACATCCAGTTGGAAACCCGTGTTGTCAGCGCTAAATTCGACGACTCCACTTCCCGCTGGGACATCACAACCAATACTGGCGACAAAGTGAACTGTCAGTTCGTCATCATGGCAACAGGGTCACTGTCCACACCCAAGAAGCTTGATATCGAGGGCATTGACAACTTCAAAGGTGATCAACTCCACACCGCCTACTGGCCAGAAAAAGGCTACGACTTCGCAGGCAAACGCGTGGGTATTATCGGCACTGGCTCTTCGGCAATTCAAGCCATTCCCATCATCGCAAAACAAGCGAAACACCTGACGGTATTCCAACGTACTCCCAACTTCAGTATTCCAGCCTGGAATTACGAACTGAGTGACGAAGAACGTCAGCAATTAAAAGAGAACTATAAGCAGTTGCGCCAGAATGAATGGAAATCTCAAATTGGCATTGTGCGCTTAACCCCCCGAACAGAGAGCGCACTAGAGGTTAGCGAAGAAGAACGCTTGAAAGAATTTGAAGCACGCTGGAATTTTGGTGGCATCAGCTTTTATTCGTCATTTCCTGACCTGCTGATAAACGAAGAGTCCAACAAGCTGGTTGCAGACTTTGTTCGCAATAAAATTCGCCAGAAAATCAACGATCCCAAAGTGGCTGAAATGCTGATACCCAAGGGTTATCCGTTTGGTGCCAAGCGCCTTTGCGCAGACACCAATTATTACGAAACCTACAACCTTCCACATGTGAAGCTGGTGGATGTTAAAGCAACACCGTTTGTGAAATTCACACCGCTGGGTCTACAAACCACCGACGATTTTCACGAACTGGATGTACTGATTACTGCGACTGGATTCGACGCTCTGACTGGCACCCTGAACAATATTGCGATCACCGGCCGCTACGGCGAAGTGTTGAAAGACAAATGGAAAGATGGCCCGAGAACCTACCTGGGCATCATGATTGCGGGTTTCCCCAACATGTTCATGACCACAGGGCCAGGAAGCCCCTCGGTGCTTTTCAACATGGTTCTCGGTAACGAATACCACGTGAACTGGATATCACGCGCAATCGACGATGTGCGTTCGAAAGGTGCTCAAACCATTGAAGCCAAAATCGAGTCTGAAGACGAGTGGAGCACACATGTGACCGAGGTCGGTAACCAGACTTTGTTCCCCAAGGCGAACTCCTGGTATGTCGGCGCTAATGTACCAGGCAAACCTCGCGTCATTCTGCTTTATCTGGGCGGATTCCAAGGTTATTCCCAGCGCTGTGAACAAGAAGTTAAAAACGGCTACACAGGCTGCGTTATTGCCTAAAGGCCACCTACAACAAGAGGAGATATCAATGCCAGTCGATCCACAGGTCGAGCAACTGCTCGCGAACATGGTTGCTCAAGGCATTAAAAGCTTTGAACAAATGAGCGTCGAAGAATGCCGTGCTATTGCGCCCGCATTCATCGAAATGGAAGGTCCAGTAGAGGACGTACACCGGGTCAAGGATTATTCAGTTCTCGTCAAGGATGGCGAGATTCCAGTACGTATCTATCACCCCACTGCGGCTACCAACCCTCCAGTCGTGATGTATTACCACGGCGGCGGCTTTGTCTTTGGTGATCTCGATGTGGTCGACAAGGTGGCACGCTGCATTGCCAAAGGCACAGGTGCAGCAGTGGTATCGGTAGGTTACAGGAAAGCACCTGAATACAAGTTTCCAACTGCACATCAGGATGCCTACGCTGCACTGCTTTGGGTATTCAACAACGCCAGGGATTTGAATGTAGACCAATCTCGAATTGCAGTGATGGGCGACAGCGCAGGCGGCAACATCGCCACTGTAGTTGCCCATATCGCCCGTGACGAGAATGGCCCTGCACTGAAGCATCAAGCTTTGGTGTATCCACTGGTTAATCCAGCAGGTGATTACCCTTCAAAAACCAAATTCAAGGAAGGATACCTGCTGACCAGCGCAGCCTTGGGCTGGTTTGCCGGGCACTACCTGAACAATCCAGGCGAGGAAGTTGAACATCCCTACATGACTCCCCTGAAGGCCAACTTGAATGGCCTCCCCCCGACTACCATCATCACCGCCGAATACGACCCACTTACTGATGAAGGAGAAGACTATGCCTCAGCACTTCGCAAGGCTGGTGTCTGTGTTGACTATTACATGTTTCCCGGCATGGTCCATGGTTTTTTCTGGATGAAGGGAGTGATCAACAAGAGCGGATCAGCTTTCAAACTGGTCAATGAAAAACTAACGGCAGCACTGAACATCTAGACCGATATAACCAAGGAGGAGATAACATGAAGCGAAGAAAAATTGCGATTACCATCGCGTTAATGGGAACAACTTTTGTAAGTTATGCAGCAACCGAAGCCGATGTAGATCAAGCATTCAACCCCTACAAGAATGGTGCTCCCAACATACAAGGACTGACACCCGGTACAGTCATCAACAAAACCAATCTGGCACAGTTTGAAAAGTATATCGACAAGGGCAATGCATTTGCCATCAAAAATGGCTGGTACGAAATCAAAGTTGGAAAACACAGCAACTTCGCACCACATGCCAGCTATATTGCAGAAACCAAGAAGAATCTAAACAAAACAAAGCTGGGGCCGAAACTGGGCGACATTGAAGGCTATGCAGGTGGTTTGCCTTTTCCCGAAGAACCCAAGACGAACGACCCGCGTGCTGGCGAAAAACTGGCCTGGAACTTCAAATACAACTTTGGCGCGGGTGACGGCAGCAAATACGATCCGTTCTTCTACCAGTTCCGCAACATGAACGATGGAAAACTGGAACGCGTAATTAAGTTCAGCTATAACGTTCAGAAACACAAGTTCCGTGTTCGCCAGGAGCCCATTGGCGAGATGCTTCCCAACCCGTCAGAACTCTTCCGAAGCTTCTATATTAAGGTATCTGAGCCTCAAGACGTCAAGGACACACAGCTGTTGATCCAGCGTTACCTTGATGACAACAAACTGGATGACGCTTACCTATACTTGGGTTTTCAGCGTAGAGTTCGTCGACTGGCCACGGGTCAAACAACCGATCCGTTCCTGGGTACCGACCTGATGATCGAGGATTTTGAGGGCTACAACGCTCGGGTTTCAGACACCAACTGGAAGTACAAGGAGACGACCACAGTCCTTCTGCCCATGTACAACCACAATGAGTTGCCTCTGGCCGAAGAAGGCAAGGAATCAGACGGTTACAAATACGTTGCCTCCACGGGACAGGGCAACTGTTTTGTTGATATCACATGGCAACCCCGCAAGGTTTATGTAGTTGAGGGTTCACCAGTGAAGGACAATCACCCGGTTAGCAAGCGAGTGTTCTACATCGATGCACAAACATTCACAATTCCACAAATTAATATTTATGATCGCAAGGGCGAGTTGTGGAAAATCTGGACTATTGGCTTGAGTCACCCAGATCAACACCTGCCCGTCAACAAGGGTACTGGCGTTCCCCTGTTTGATTCATTCAGCATGGTCGACGTACAGAGCAAGCACTGCACAGTGGGCTTGATCCGGGGTGAAGTAAAACAACCTGATCCAAGGCTGTTTACAGTACAGCAAATGCGAGGAGGTACAAACTAAGGTTAATTTGTAACGCCAAAGTCTGTATCTGCTTTTGCCCTGACCTTTCAAATAGGCCAGGGTTTTTTTATGCCCTGCTACTTATCAAACACTCCTCAACCAACTTGGGTTATAAAAAAAACCCCTACCAAGGCAGGGGCTGTAAGCCTCCGGGTGGAGGTGTCTATCCGGGAGACGTTACCGGAATCTGGATAGCACTGGGGTGATCAATTGCCGCCACGCATGTACTGAACACGCATCATTTCGGGAGGAGTCAGTTTGGGATCCACCAAGCCTTTGAACTGACCAGTCGTACAATGCTTGCTTTGCACATCCACCATGCTAAAGCTGTCGTCAATGGCGATACCTGTACCCTTGTTAATTGGATGATGATGATCAGGATGGCTCTTGCCAATTGTCCAACTTTTCCACAACTCATTCTTACGGTCGTACACCAGTGTTCTCGACACGGCAAAGGTTTGAGCATCCACATGCATCACACGTTTGCCGATTGGGTGAGACGAGCTTACAGGCTTTGCCTCGAGGACATGTACCTTACGCAACTGCCAAGTGATATCAGGGAAACACTGGCCCTGACCGCCAAAATTAATGAATTTGAATCCATCAGATTCCTTGAACTCATCGGTGAGTTTCATTTCATTGTGATTATAGAAAGGCATCAAGATATTCTTGGTGCCCTTGAAGGTCCAAGTCATGTCTGAAACCCGACCGTTGTATCCCTCGAAGTCCTCGATCATCAGGTCGGAGCCCAAGAAAGAATCCGTAGTTTGCCCTGTGGCCAATCGACGCACACGACGCTGAAAACCCAGGTACAAGTTGGCTTCGTCCAGCTTCTGATCGTCGTCATAACGTTGAATCAGCAACTGCGTATCTTTCAAGTCCTGCGGTTCTAGCACTTTCACATAAATGGCTCGGAACAAATTGGAAGGGTTGGGAGAAATTTCAGGTGTCGGTGCATGCTGTACACGATGCTTCAAATTTAAAAAATGGAAGTTGTACTTGATCGTACGCTCCAGCTGACCTGTTTCCAGATTTCTGAATTTCCAGTAGAAGGGATAAATAGCCGCGCCATCACCCCAGTTGATACCATACTTGTAGTTCCACGCCAGTTTTTCGCCTGCACGTGGATCTTTCAAGTCAGGCTCCTCCAAAAAAGGCCGACCGCCAGCAAACCCGATCAGGTCACCATTGTTGGCGCCCAACTTGGTTTTACCCAAGTTCTTGCGGCTCGCCTCGACATAATACTTATCCACATCAAAGCTGGTGGTTGAACCAACCTTGATGTCATGCCAACCATTCTTGACCACCATGTACATACCGGGATCAAGCACATCTTTAAACTGTTCGACATTCGCCTTGGAGACCACGCTCCCAGGATTAAGCCCATTGAATTTCGGAACACCGTCTTTGTACGGAAAAAACGAACGTTGCAAATCGGCTTCAGTTGCAGCATATGCTGCACCAGTCATTCCGAAAATCGAGAGTGCCAATGCGAGGTAGCGTGGTTTCACTTTCTTCTCCTTTGAAGGTTGTGTCTTATAGTTTTATTTGATTAAAAGTTGTAACGCATCTGAACAAACAGATCGTCTTCTTTAAATGCCGCACCAATCGGACCAGCGCGGAATCGACCCAAGGGCTCGAATCCACCCAAACCAAATGAACCTGGTGCCGCACCTTGGCCATCTCCTGCATACTGGGTAAATGGCGCATACGGGTTACAAGAACGACAGTCGTCAAATTGGTACTTGGAGTTGTCTGCCACCTTGAAATTGGCGCCAAACACCAGCTTCAAGTTGTCAGTCACCAACCATTCCACTGAAGGTGCGATTGCGGTGGCTTTGGCACGCACGTCGTGCGCCATAATCAGCGTAGGGCTGATCCGATCATTGGCTAGGAAAGCTTTGATCAAAAGCGTTCCGATTGCGTTGGTTTCCCAATCAGGCATACCGGCAAGACCAAGTGGCTTTTGCTCTACTTCATGGTCAAGAATGTGCTGCAAGAACAACTGACCAGAAATCAAGGTAGTACGACGTGGGTTGATCCAGTCGATGAAGGTTGGACGATCCACACCAACCACAGCCCGGAACACGTTGTTCTCCGAATACAGCTGGGGACGAAGCGTGTTGGCAAACTCTTCGCCTTCAGTCATTGCGGCTTCAACGCGAACTGCAGCGCCTGCGGATTCCAGCTGGAAGTCAAGTGAGCCACCGATCAAGTTAACTCGGGGGTAGACGAAGTCAAACGCTATCAGATGCGTATTGGCAGTGGTTTGAGGTGTACCTGTGAAGGGGTTCACAGCGCCAGTTTGAATACCCCGAAGCGACGGTAATTGAGAACGGTAGGTTAATGCATTCACCGAGAAACTCAGGCCTTCTTGGGTAATTCCTTCGTATTTCAAACCGAGCTGTGTATTGTCCAGCTTCCAGTCTGGCAATTCCACATTTCGAATACCAATCTGATTAGGACCAAAGTTAGTTGCGAAGTGTTGGCCCATACCATTTGATGCAAAGTTAGCAACCGTGCCGCCGTTGTCCCACAGGTTTTTCAAACCGCGGAACAAACAACCTGCATCCAGAATTACGTTAGGTTGACCGCACTGACCAAGGTTGTTAGGGCGGAACTGATCGAAATTCCACACCACTTGCAGATTGCGATCCTGCATCGTTTCTGACGGACCAAGGCGCCACTCAGCCTGAGCAATCCACATCGGAATGCGAATGTCTTCGAGCTCGTCGTAAATATTGTTGCGGGAAAAATCAACTGGATTGATCACGTCAAGAACACGGAACAAATCTGTACGACCCCACACTACCTGCTGCTTCCCTACTTTAACAAACAGGTCAGTGCCATCTTTCAATGCAAAAGTATTGGTGGCATACGCCTCTCGAATAAAGTCAAGGCGGCTGTTGAATTCAGGTGCCGCCAGTTCGTTAAATGTCAAATCACCGTAACCGCCAAAGTCGACGCAACCACGGGGATCCACATCACAAGGACGAACAGGCACTCCAAATGCTGCACCGCCATTGGTACCATGCCAGCGGTCTCCACTGACACGTAAACCCTCGTTCGGATTGTTGGGGTAATTATCAACAAACTGGTTATTTGGCAAACCAAACGCGCCGTTCACCGCAGTGAAACCCAGGCCTCCTCCTTGCGGAACTGATCCTCCAATCGCAGTGCTCTCCAGCATGATTGGACCACCCGCAGTTTTGCCAAACTGGTCAGGATTCAGGTGGTAAACACCGTCGTAAGTGCCGCGAAAAATACCGTTAAAACGCCAGCCGTTCTTTCCCGTGCGTTCACCCTCAGCGATCAGTGTGTTGCGAAATTTCGCAATACCAACAGTTTGATCGGTGTTGTCCTTTCCTCGAAATGCGGTGTGGTTCTCATAGAACAAGTCCACCTCGTAATCCTCGCCTTCAAACGTTGCTGCTTTTGCAATGCCTGGTAGTGCACCAAGCAAGGCAGCTGCCAACACCGCTGAACGCAGAGCAGGTTTATGTCTCATCTTTTTCATGTTGTCCCTTCTCCTTTTTTGCTGTTTTACTGCTTGATAATTTTTCAGGCGGCTTTCGCCAGTTTCAAATCAGCGGCTTGTGCCTTTTCTATGTGCACTTCACCCATTACAAACTTCGGTTTGAACACCACACACCACGCGGGCACAAGCAACATGGCGGCGATGGCATTTACAATCAGCATGAAACTCAGCAGCACGGCTGCATCAGACTGGAATCGGAGATCGGACATGAAAATCCACAACACCACGCCAGCAATCAGCGTGGCGGCAGTGAAGCTGACGGCATAGCCTGTGGAGGCCACGGCATTGATCACGGCTTGCTTGATGTTTTTGACACCGTGCATTTCTTCACGAATGCGGTCCATGAAGTACACGGCATAGTCGATGCCCACACCCACACCCACCGCGATCACTGGCACGGTGTTCACACTGATGCCGATACCAAATGCACCCATGTAGGCGTAGGTCATTAGCGTGGCAAACAGCATGGGCATGATCATCAGCCAGCCAGCATGAACCGAGCGGTAATACACCATCACCAGTGTGAAGGCCATGATCATCACTGCAGGAATGATAATCATGTGGTCGGTGTGCAAAGCCTGGTTGGCTGCCGCTGTCACGCCAATAATGCCGCCACCCAGTTCAATGGTCAGTCCGGGTACCTCGGCTTCAGCAATGCGCTTTCCTTCCTCAGCCAAAGCAACAATGCGGTTGATGGTGCTGGCCTTGTGGTCTTTGTAGTAAAAAACCATGTTGGCTTCGTTCTCATCGGGCGTTACAAACTCTTTCAGCGCACCTGGAATCGGACTGGACACCTGATATGCAAACATCAATCCGCCTACTTCGGCCTCGTTGTCGGGCAACTGCGCCCAGCGGGGATCGTCGTTGTGCAATAACCGGTTCACCACACGCACTACCCCTGGGATGGCTTTGGTGCCACCCAGCTCAGGGTCGCTTAGCATGTGTGCCTGAAATTTTTCAATCGCTGCCATCACTTCTGGCCGCTTGATACCACCCTTCTCTGCCGTGCGTGCCAACACATGCAATTCTTCGGAACCTGGGAATAGGTCGTTGATGGCCTTGGTGCCTAGGTTGTAGTCATGATCACGGTTCAGAATTGGCGAGCCAGGCTCAGATTCACCCATCTGTACATCTTTCACGTAATAGAATCCGACGGCAGACAAAGCCACTGTAGCCACCAACACAGTGACAGCGCCATTGAAACGCGCCACGGTTTTGCTTGTGATGCTGCCCAGCGCATCACGAATACCCTGGTTTTCGTTCTTGGTATTTTTGGGTTGGGGAAGAATGGTCAGCGCCAGTGGCACCATGAAGTGCACTGTGAAAATGACCGAGAAGCCCCAGAAGCCGGCTGCGATACCGAGCTTGTAGTTGAACGGTGCAGCACCCAGCACCAGCACGGCAATACCCAAGGCATCCACAATAATGGCCAGTGAACCTGGGCGGAAAAGTGCTTCCAGCGCATTACGTGCAGCCTTCTTTCCATTCTTCACAATGGCCAGTTCTTCGTAATAGCGCACCACCAACTGCACACCATGCGAAGTGGCCCGTGCGGCAATCAAAAACGGAATGGGCAGTGACAGCGGCTCAAGATTAATACCCACCATGGCCATGAAACCCAAACCCCAAATCGATGACAAAGCAATTCCCAACAAAGGCAAGGCAATGCCGTAGAATCGTCGGAAATACACAATCAGCAATAGTGTGAGTAAAGCCAGTGTATAGGCCATGATCGCAACCAACTGGTCTAAGTAGGTGTATACCCAACCGGTGAGCACAGGGTTGCCTGTGGTGTACAAATTGTGTTTGTCATCCGTCAACTCGCTGCGCAGTTGCATCAGCGCACCGAATGTTTTTTCGTAATCAATATCGCCTTCGTTCAGCTGCGCTTTGATCAAGGCGGCCTTCATATCAGGCGACACCAGCAAACCGTAAATAGTGGGATTCGCAGTGACGTCTTTCTGCAACTGCGTCAGTTGGGCTTCACTTAACTCACCGTTATTGCTGTCGTAAAACGTATCGGAAAGAAAGGCACCGGTTTCATCCAGATAAATTTTTCGAGAAGATCTGTGCGTCAGGCTACTCACCAGGTTGTGGTTCACACTGGGCAGGTTGTCCACACCTTGTGTGGCTTTCTCAATCAACTTCAAGGTGTCGTTGTTGAAAATCGTGCCTTCTTTCACCTCCACCGCCATCACCACCATGTTGGCGCCACCGAAGTTTTCTTTCAGTTGGTTGTAGGTTTGGATATAGGGGTGGTTTTGCGGTAACAAGTCCGAGAAATCGGAATACACCTTCAGCTGAGGAATGGCTGCGGCAAAACCCAAGGTGACGAGCATGATCATGCCCAACACAATTTTCGGGTTGGCAAACAACCACTCCTCGGCGCGAATAATTTGTGCGATCAAACGATCGGCGAATGACTTGATCATGATGGGTCCGCCTGACTGGAGTTGGAAATTTGAACAGTGCGAAGCAGGCCGCCCGGGCCGCCCACAACAATAGATTGATCACCTGACACAGCAGCGCCAAGGAAAGACAACACGGGGCGTTCATAGGCCACGCGCACCCATTTATCACCGTCGAGCTTTGCCAGCGTGCCATTGGCACCCACACCATGTGGTACCCCTGCATGCATGAAAAGGCGATACAAAGGTGCCTCCGTGGTGTTCACCAAGCGCGCCCAAGTCACTCCGCCATCCGTGGTTTTCAATACCTGACCAGCCAGGCCACTGGCATAACCAGTAGACGGATCAGTGAACAAAGCGTCGTAGGTGTAGAAATCACCGGCGATCGGTTCACCGCGTTGCCAGGTTTGGCCCCCGTCATCGGTAAACGCCAGCATGCCGAACTCACCAAAAGCAATTCCATGGGTATCACTGGTAAAAGCCAGTGCCGTGAACTGTGCATCTTCATCGAAGCTGACAACGCGCCAGCTCTTGCCCTGGTCAGTGGAGTTGATCAGGTTGGAACCAGAACCGACCACCCACAAACCACTGCTGTGGCACTCTATTGCCACCGGGCTAGAGGGCTTGTCGAATTTGGTAGGCAGCCAATCTTTAAAATCGCCTGATGAGATCCACACCGTGTTGTACACATCCAGCATGGCAGCACTGCCATCGGGGCAAAATGTCGAATCAATGAACGATGCGGTGTCCGATACCTGCTTGCGGCTCCACGTATTACCAGCGTCGGTAGACACAGTCACAACACCGGTTTGCGTACCACCCAACACGGTCGTGCCGGAAGCGCTCAAGGTTTGAATAACCTCAAAACGTTCAACAGTTTTTGGGGGTTGCGCTGAATTGCTGCCAGATTGAACCGTGCTATCAGCACAAGCGTTCAACAACGCAGCACCGACCACTGCAAGCAGTGCCAAGCTAATTGTTGATTTTTTTAGGCGCAAAGGCGCCCCTGAATACTGAATATTCACAATGTCTCCTGCCTTCTCTGTTTGGCAAATGAAAAGCTGCTGTGGTTTTTATGTGCAGCTGGAATGCGAACGGTTTATCTCACTGGCTTATCGCCCCCGGTCTTTTGCAGACACGCCTGCAATGCCCCAATTGGTGCTGGGTACTTCAATAATCTGAACCCGCACCGCTTCAATCGGTGCACCCACAGCCTCAACCAAGGCCTGAGTCACCTTCTCAATCACCGCACGTTTTTGCTCTTCCGTGCGCCCTTCAATCAAATTGATTTGTGCAAATGGCATGCTGTTCGCCCTCACTCAAAACGCAGGCCGACCTGGCCCAAACCCTGCACATGCAAGGTGACGTTGTCGCCAGCTTCCACGGCCACGGCCTCGGTAATGCCACCCGATAAAATCAGCGACCCTGCCGGCACAAACTGATCGCGCTTGGCCAGTTCATTGGCTAGCATCGCAATGGCTGCTGCCGGGTGACCCACCACTGCGGCACCTGCACCAAAAGCCACGGGCACACCATTTTTTTCCAACACAATGCCAGTGGTTTTCAAGTCCATGCCGTCGACTGGTTTCATGGTGCCGCCCACCACAAAACGTGCAGCGGACGTGTTGTCTGCAATCACGCTTTTCAAATCAAATTTGAAATCGCGGTAACGTGAATCGATCACTTCAATGGCTGGCATCACAAAGTCAGTGGCCGCCAGCACAGTGGCAATGTTGCAACCTGGGCCACGCAAATCAGCTTTGGTAACAAAGGCAATTTCAGGCTCCACCTTTGGGTGAATCAACTCGCTCACCTTCACGGCCGAACCTTCCGGCACGCTGAAGTAATCAGCCAGAAACCCGAATACCGGTGTATCCACACCCATTTGCTTCATCTTCGAGTGCGAGGTCAAACCGGCTTTCAGACCCACAATGCGCACGCCACGGCGTTCTTTGCGGGCACGAATTTCATCCTGAATGGCATAGGCGTCGTCCCAATCCATGTCGGGGTGGTCATCGGTAATCTTCACCACATCGCGCGTATTCAGTTCTGCGCTTTCCAGGTGCTCCGCCAGTGCAGAGATGGTTTTCTTATCCAGTTTCATGCAACGCTCCTTGCACGGGCCATTGTCATGGCCGTGTCTTCAATCATGTCTTCCTGACCGCCCACCATGCCGCGTCGCCCAAGCTCAACCAAAATTTCACGGGCGCTGATGCCATACTTTTTCTCGGCTCGCTTGGCAAATAACAGGAAGCTTGAATACACACCGGCGTAACCCAAAGTCATAGAGTCACGATCAATTCGAATGGGGTGATCCATGATCGGTACCACCAGGTCCTCTGCCACATCGGAAATCTTGAATACATCCACACCCGTCTTGATGCCCATGCGTTCACACACCGCCACCAGCACTTCCATCGGTGTGTTACCTGCCCCCGCACCCAAACCGGCTGCGGCTGCATCAATACGGCGAGCGCCGCCACGAATGGCTTCGATGGAGTTTGAAACGCCCATCGACAGGTTGTGGTGACCATGAAAACCAATTTCGGTATCGGGCTTCAGTGCATCGCGCACTGCGCTGATTTTTTCGTACACCTCTTCGGGCAGCATGTAGCCAGCAGAGTCGGTGACATAAATGCAGTTGGCACCGTAGCCTTCCATCAATTTGGCTTGCTCAATCAACTTCTCTGCACTGGCCATGTGGGCCATCATCAGGAAACCCACGGTGTCCATTTCAAGCTTGCGGGCATAAGTGATGTGCTGCTCGCTCACATCGGCCTCGGTACAGTGCGTAGCAACACGGATGGTGTAAACACCCAGGTCTTTCGCCATTTTCAAATGATCCACAGTACCAATACCAGGCAACAACAAGGCAGACACCTTGGCCTGCCTCATGGCGGGAATCACTGTGCTCAAATACTCTTCATCACTGTGCGCCGGAAAACCATAGTTCACAGATGAACCACCGAGACCATCACCATGGGTCACTTCAATTAGTGGCACACCTGCCTCGTCCAGCCCCTTTGAAATGCTCAGCATTTGTTCCAGGCTCATCAAGTGGCGCTTGGGGTGCATGCCATCGCGAAGCGTCATGTCATGCAGTTTGATTTCAATTCCTTTCAAGCTCATGGGGTTCTCCTTAGGCGCTCACGGTGGGTTCAAGGGTCAGCTTGCCGCTGAGAATTTCCTCGGCAAACATTTCAGCCGTGCGGGCTGCCGCAGCCGTCATGATGTCGAGGTTACCGGCGTACTTCGGCAGGTAGTCACCCAGGCCTTCCACTTGCATGAACACCGACACACGGTTGCCATCAAACACAGGACCATTCACCAGCGTGTAACCAGGCACGTACTTCTGTACTTCCTTGATCATGTCGTGAACCGACTGGGTAATTGCTTCCTGATCAGGTGTACCTTCCACCAGGCAATGCACGGTGTCGCGCATGATCAAAGGTGGCTCAGCCGGGTTGATGATGATAATGGCTTTGCCTTTTTTTGCTCCGCCCACTTTTTCAACAGCACCAGCTGTGGTGCGGGTAAATTCATCAATGTTTTTGCGGGTACCGGGGCCTACTGATTTCGAGGACACCGTGGCCACAATTTCGCCGTAGCTGACCGGTTGAACACGCGACACGGCATAAACCATGGGAATGGTCGCCTGACCACCGCAAGTCACCATGTTCACATTCATCTCGCGCTTGCCAACATGCTCCCTCAGGTTCACAGGAGGCACGCAAAAAGGCCCAACTGCTGCGGGTGTCAGGTCGATCATCAACACACCCAGTTCGTTCAGCTTGCGACTGTTCTCTGCGTGCACATAAGCACTGGTGGCATCGAATGCAATTTGCACACCATCGGCTTCCACATGGGGCAGCAAACCATCCACACCCTCAGCGGTTGTTTTAATACCCATCTCGCGCGCACGCTTCAGGCCATCTGATTCGGGATCGATACCGACCATCCACACAGGCTCGAGCACCGCACTGCGTTTCAGTTTCATCAAGAGATCGGTGCCAATATTGCCGGGACCAATCAGTGCGCATTTGATCTTTTTCATCATCGAATTCCTTTTGCCTTTTGCGTTGTAACTTACGCGAAGCGAACAGAGCAGTTGCCAATGCCGCCAATCGACATGTGCAGCGAATCGCCTGCCTTCACGGGAATCAGTGCTGCCAGAGAACCTGACAAAATAATTTCACCTGCCTTCAGACCAATGCCCAAACGGCCCAGCGTATTGGTCAGCCAAACAATCGCGTTCACTGGGTGCCCAAGTGCAGCAGCGCCCGCACCGGTACCCACAATGTCGCCATTCTTTTGCAGCACCATGCCGCAGGTGAACAGGTCTACTTTGCGCGGGTCGACCACACGGTCACCCAACACAATTGCACCGCAAGAGGCGTTGTCGGCCACGGTGTCTTGAATCTTGATTTTCCAATCGGCGATGCGTGAGTCCACAATTTCGAAACAGGCCATCACGCCTTCTGTGGCAGCCAGCACATCGGCGGCGGTTACACCAGGGCCCATCAAATCGCGTTTCATCAAAAATGCAATTTCACCTTCTGCACGCGGTTGAATCAGGCTGGCCGCTTCAATGGCTTCGCCCTCGTTGTACACCATGCCATTGAGCAGGTAGCCAAAGTCGGGTTGGTGCACATTCAGCATGTTCATCACGGCCGCACTGGTCACGCCAATTTTCTTCCCGATAACGTGCTCGCCGTTGTCCAAGCGTCGCGCAATCATCCTCTGTTGAATGTGATAGGCGTCTTCAATCGTGATATCGAAATCACGGCTGGTCAGCGGTGCAATCGTGTGCCGTTGGGTCAATGCGTTGTAAAGTTCATCGCCCAAGTCGCGAATTTGAGTAGCGTCCATTTGCTTTAAGCCTCTTGCAGGAAGTCAGTCACCAAGCGCTCAAAGCGCGCAGCGTGTTCAATCTGGGTCCAGTGACCGCACTTGCCGTAAACATGCAGTTGCGAATCCACAATCATTTCGTGCAAACACAGCGAAGTGCTCAATGGAATGACCTGATCATCCCGGCCATGCACAATCAATGTGCTTTTATTCAGCGCTCGAATATCGCTTTCATGGCTGGCCATGGCATCTACCCAGCGCTGTCGTGGCGCGGGGAACATGGCTGAAAAACTTTCCTGAAAACCGGGGCGAATGCTGGCCTGAAAACGCAACTGAGCCAGCTCATCGTTCACAAGGCCACGGTCGTAGGCGAAGTAATCCATAATGCGACGCATGTTCTCGAATGACGGCTGGTAACCCCACACGGCATCCAGTCCCTCAGTAATCGGGAATGGCACGCCTACACTGCCCATCAACACCAGCTTGCGAACACGACTGGGGTGGCGAATCGCCAGCGCCAGCGCTACAGCGCCACCAAACGAGTTACCAATCAAATCGGTTTGTTCAATGTTCAGCGCGTCCATCACACCAATGGCGTGGGCCACCCAGTTGTCCAGGTTGTATTGGTAACCTTGGCGGCGCTCAGTGAAACCGAAGCCCACCATGTCTGGGGCAACAACGCGGAATTGTTTTGCAAAACCGGGTATCACCAAGCGCCAGTTCGCCCAAGCCGAAACACCGGGGCCGGAACCATGAATCAGCATCAGGTTCGTGCCCTGGCCTTGATCGTGATAATTTGTTTGAAGGCCGTTGGCCTGAATGCTCAATCCAATTTCGGGTGAAGCGGGTGCGTTCATCGTGGGCTCCTTACAGCTTCACGCAAATGTTTTTAAGTTCGGTGTAAAACTCCAGCGAGTGCACACCCCCTTCTCGGCCAATACCCGATTGCTTGGCACCACCAAACGGTGTGCGCAAATCGCGCAAGAACCAGCTGTTCACCCAAGCCAAACCCACTTCAATCGAGGCAGCCACACGGTGCGCTTTGGCCAGGCTCTGGGTCCAAACAGCAGTGGAAAGGCCGTACACATTGTTGTTGGCACGCGCCACCACTTCGTCTTCAGAATCAAAGGGGGCAATGTGGCAGCAGGGTCCAAAGATTTCCTCGACACACACCGCCGCATCGTCATCTAAGTCAGTCCAAATGGTGGGCTGCACCCAAGCGCCCTGGTTCAGTTCGCCAGGCATCTCAAATGCACCACCACAAGTCACCACGGTTGCGCCCTGCTCCACCGCCTTTCGGTAATAGCCCAATACTTTGTCGCGGTGTTCCTGTGAAATCACCGGGCCAATGCCAGTGTCTTTATCGTCTGGCAATCCGGGCTTCAAACCCTCCGCGCCCTTCTTCATGGCAGCCACAGATTTGTCGAAAATCGGACGTTCCACATACACACGTTCAGTGCCCAAACACACTTGCCCGCTGTTGGCAAACACCGAGCGCATGGTGCCTTCAATGGCGGCATCAAAATCACAATCTGCAAACACGATTGCGGCATTCTTGCCACCCATTTCAAGGCTCACGGGGCGTGCACCTTGCGCAGCCGCTTTCATGATTGCGGCACCGGTGCGTGTTTCGCCGGTGAAGGTAATTGCATTCACATCGGGGTGGGTAGTCACGAATTCACCCGCGGAATCTGGACCAAAGCCGTGCACCACGTTGTATACGCCAGGAGGGACGCCCACTTTATTCATCACCTCACCCAACAGCGCAGCAGTCTGTGGGGTCTCTTCCGAAGGTTTTACAACCACCGTGTTGCCGCAAGCCAGCGCAGGGCCAACTTTCCAGGTCATCAGCAGCAAAGGGAGATTCCAGGGGCAAATCACGCCCACTACACCCACAGGGCGACGAATGGAATAGTTCAGCGCGCCGCGTCCATCCGGAGTGGCCATTTCAAAGCATTCTGTGGGCACATTCTTGATGGTGTCGGCGAACACCTTGAAGTTGGCCGCCCCGCGGGGAATATCAATGTGACTGGCCAGGCTCACCGGCTTACCGGTGTCGGCCACCTCAGCCTGCAAAAAGTCATCAAATCGACGATTGATTTCATCGGCCACGGCGTACAGCATTTGCACCCGGTCTGCCACCGTCATCTTGCCCCATGGGCCATTCAAAGCAGCTTTGGCAGCGGCCACTGCATCATTGACCTGTGCACGGCTGGCCTCATGGACCTGCGCAATCACCGCGTTGTTCAAGGGCGAATGCTTGGGGAATGTGTTTCCCGTTGCCACAAACTCCCCGTTGATGAAGTTCAGAACTTCTTTCATTGCATTCTTCCTTGCCAATCAATTAAACCATGAACAAACGATAAAACTTATTTTTCTCGACGTCAATAT
Source organism: Limnobacter sp. (assembly GCF_043511195.1). Lineage (NCBI taxonomy): Bacteria > Pseudomonadati > Pseudomonadota > Betaproteobacteria > Burkholderiales > Burkholderiaceae > Limnobacter > Limnobacter sp. Next base: position 3,139,383 of record NZ_CP121330.1, read on the forward strand.
ATTTTCTCGAGAATATTATTTTTCATCGACAATATTGATTAACGCCGCAACTCGTCTACAATGGCGAAACGGAAAGAATTTTTTGGGGTGTGTATGAATGAAGTGGTCTCACTGCCGAGCAGCGTCACCAACGGCGAAAGCTTGACCCTGGCCGAAACCGCTTACCGCAAGTTGCGCCACGACATTATTGAAGGCGTGCACAAGCCGGGTACCAAGCTACGGGTAGAACACCTGAAAGACAATTACGACGTGGGCGCAGGCACCCTGCGTGAAGCACTGCAACTGCTACTGAATGATGGTCTGGTGGTGGCGCAAGGGCACCGAGGCTTCACCGTCGCCCCCATGTCGCCTGAGGATTTTCAGGACATTACCCGCACCCGTGTGATGATTGAAACAGAGGCTCTGCGCCAGGCCATCGCCTTGGGCGACGATCAGTGGGAAGCTGTAGTCATGGGTGCATTTCACATGCTAAGCCGCGCAGAATCACGCTTGGGTGAAGAAACAGTTGAAACCCGCAGCGAATGGGAACGCAAAAACCGCCTGTTCCACGACACGCTCATTTCCGCCTGCCCCTCTCGCTGGCTTAAGCAGTTTCAGCATCTGCTGTACATGCAGTCAGAACGTTATCGCAGGCTGATTCTTTCCGAGAAGCCCATTCCCCGCGACGTGCATTCCGAGCACGAGGAAATCTTGAATGCAACTTTGAACCGAAACAGTGAGCTGGCCACGCAAATTCTGGCTGAACACATCAATCGATCCTTGGTCGCAGTACAAAAGCTGCCCAAAGAAAGATTCGGAAAGTAATCAGCTGCTAAGCATTGAATGAATCAATGCTGTTACGGGTGTATCGATCCCCAAGCGTTCAGCACGCCTAAGCACACTGCCACTGATCGCATCTAGCTCCAAAGGGCGGCCCTTTTCAAGGTCTACCAACATCGAAGTTTTGATCGGATCAAACTCACAGATCAACTTGAACATTTCATCCACATCAGACTGGCTCAACACCACATCGTCTGCCCCTGAAACTGCGGCCACCTCTTGCATTGCCGCATAAACCACTTGCCTGTAATGCGGGTGTTTCGTTAAAAAGCCAGTGTCCTTTCGAGTCAAAGCCGACAAGGGATTCACACCATTGTTCACCAACAGTTTTTTCCACAACTCATATCGAATGTCGACGGCCGCCCGGGTGGGAATTCCCGATGCATTGAATGCATCCGCTAGCCTCTTAACTACGCTTTGCAAGCCTACATTTACAACCGAATTTGGCCATGCACCCAATACAATTTGACATAAGCCTTGTGCCTCGACACACCCTGGCGAAACGATATGTGCGCCAATTCTTACAGCCAAACCACCAACTACTCGGTCAACGCCCAATACCTTGCTGAGTACTGCTTCATTCTCGACACCATTTTGCAAAGACAAAACTGGCGTAGCGCCAGCGGCCAGCCAAACTGAATTTGAATCGAGCCAACTCGCCGTGTCCTGCGATTTCAAACACAGTACTAGTACATCAAAATCTTCGCATTGGTACTGGCGTTGCAAGGTGGCTTGATCGACTGCACACACAGGCTGCTTGAATGAAAACTGATCATGCTCAACCTGCAAGCCACGGGTTTTCATCGCTTCAAGGTGACCCCCGCGCGCCGTCAACACCACGGAATTTCCGTCCATGATCAAGCGGGCAGCATAGTAGGCACCTACGCCCCCGGCACCCACAAACAGCAAGCGCAGCGGTTTTTTCTCACCAAGCGATTCCATACACTCTCCTTTGGCATCACCATACTGCAAGTGAAATTCCGCTATACAAACAATCAATTGCTAATCTTCGCATTTTTCGAGCATGGTGAAGAGCATTCGGTAATCCTGCTGGATGTGCTCACTATCTTCGCAGGTGCAATGAGCCCGGCCAAAACACATATCTCAATGAAACCAACGCCAAGTGACGGCAGCAATCCAAATACTTCGACTTTGGTGTTGAAGCAAAAATCAAAGTTTGGCCAATTGCCGATCATTGCCACCCTAAAGGGTTAGTCAATTTGAACTAACGTAGCCGGGCCATTACCGGACAACATTTTCTAAGAACTCTTCGCGATCAAAAAATGGAATTGCGATTTGCTTGCAAACAGAACTTTGGTGTAGACAATAGGAATGGTACCAATTTTTGGATGCCACCATGTCGTCAAACACCGTAAGGGAATGGGTCCCTGACTTTATTATCCGGGCCCCGGGATTTACCTATGATCTTGTTCAGATCGCTGGAAGTGTCGATATCACATCAGGTTTTTTGCAAGAATTGGCAATTGCTCTACACGCTGAAGAATCGATTTGGTTGAACCATTATCTTCAGAACCAAACAAAAGATCCTACGCTTGATATACCAATCGACGCTGAAGGCCAATTGCAGTACATCCTAGGTTGGCTCACCATCGATTGCTACCGAGTGACACTTGACAAATGGGGAAAGAACAATCCGTTTTTTTACAAACTATCGAAGCTTGTCAATGCTTTGCATCAACTTGAGACATTCAAAGATTCGAACTTTTACCAGAATCTCCGCGGAGACACGAAGCTAAAATTTGGGAACGGCGAGACAGTCTCGAGAGGCTCTGCACCTCTCCCTGAGCTAATGAATCAGACTGGTACCAACGTTTGTCGTGGCGTGTATCCACAACTTATTTTATGGTTGATAGAGAGGAGCTATCAAACATACCTACACAGCAACAAAACCACCGTACTCACGCGACAGATGTTCGAGTTGATGAACATCCTTCGAAATTTAAACAGTGCAACGTGGTGCTTCCTAGCAGAACGATTGAAACTTCAAAGATGGGATCACGACTATCTCAAGTTTAGACAAACGGTCATCCATCACATCTTCCACGGAAATTTGGAACCTCAATCTGAAAACTTTCAAAACTCTCAAAGAATTCGATTCCTTGCTCAAAAGCTTGATGAATTCAGAGCGCAGCCGATCATTTTTCTCAGCTCAAACAAGCAACCTACGACACTGATTGATAACTCACACAAGGGGAGAGCCCTTCATTTGCAGCTTGCCATCAAAGAGTTAGAAAGTGCTGAGCTCACCACCAAATACGATGACCTGTCATTGGCGCCAGGATCAGGTAATGAGAAGGTAGCAAGTAAGCAGAACAAGACATTGACACGCGAACAGAAAGTACTCAATCGCCCAAAGAAAATTTCTGATCAAAGCAGAAAATGGCAACGATCGATTGAAGAGTCTGTATGGTCAGCAGCAAACCCTTTTTTCAATAGTGAAATTGAATCATTCATTGATACTTTTGAGCCGAATGCAGATCTCCCCGAACTGATTCAAAACACGCTGGCTCAAGATCAATGTCTTGACCACAACGACTTGGAAATACTTGCGGCTGTCGTTTGGCTACAGATAAAAACTAGCCAGCAACTAGCAAATCTTGCTTACACTAAATCATCTTTTGTTTCAGAAGAGGATTGGCAGTTCAATACCGAATTAACCAAACTCCACCGGTATCGACCACAGTTTGACCCCAGCACTAAGGTATCAGATGACCATCTACCAAATGATGTAGTTACTGTCCAGCAGATCGATCTACCCCACAAAGTCACCAAAACACTTTCGAGCTATCGTCACTTCAAATATCCTGTGCTCGAACTTCTCAATCCACAGAATTCGGAGACGTTATCGCAGAAGCAAATTGGACGCAGCAGAACATCAACAGATAGCGAAATAATTACCTCATCAAGAGTTCTTGATCAACTAATTTACTCTCTGAAGTTGCTGAATAAACTACTTCACATCGACCATTTCAATTGGCCATGTCATTGTCTACGGATCCTACATAACAAAAAAACCCGGAACCTGACGGAAGGGCAGCTCTTACATTTACGACCAAATGAACTTCGGGATGCGAGCACAGCCTACTATCGCAAAAGCACCAAAGGAGATGTCAATATCGCGGGATCAATATACTGCTTAGGCTTACCGCAATCAAAAGAGCAAATGCATTTAATCTGTAACTCGATCATTCAGAAAACAGAAAGCCAAGATCTTTATGAATTTTGGAATTCGGTGACAGATCTTGCGCTTCTACATTTGAGTCTCGCAACAGCACCGAGACCACTGTTAGACCCATTCGCAGAAACTGCTAATTTTGACTTAAAAAATGGTCTTTTGATTTTGAATGACAAAGACCTTGATAGCCGAAATGCGACTAGGATCGTCCCGCTATGCGAAGAAATCACAAGTTGGCTAAAAGATGTTTACTTCCCTCTGCTAAGGGAGCTGTCAGGTCGAACCGAGTGTAAAAAACTGGCCGCAATGTTAGAGACACTCAGTGATCCAAACAGTACAAGAAAACAAAGAATTCCGTTGTTCTTCCATCTAGCCACCGACGGCATTAAACATATCGGCGAAAACTGGATCTTTAAATATACACAAAATAAAAACCTAGTTAGCAATATTTGCAGACATTTGGCATCTAGCTACCTCGAGCTACAAGACAGAGAACTAATCGACCAATTACTTGGGCACCAACACCTTAAAGTTCCAATCCACGGTTCTAGCAGTACCAGAGTAAGACAAAAAGATCTCGACGCGATCCGTGTGGGGACAACGGCGCACTTAAAACAGTTTTTTCCACACAATCTCCCTAAGGTTCAACTACCGGCGGGAGCACACTTCAGCGGAAGAAAATATCCGAAATCTTTTGGCGAAGAAAAACGTCGAACAGATCGCCTGACAAAGTTTGGTCGACTCAAAAAACAAGTTCAATCGTTCGCCAATGAGATCAACAAACTTTCGCGAGATCAACGCACCAAAGCAGCCCAGGAAATACTTGCAATAATTAAGTCAAAAGAAAAGTATAAAGACTCTTTCAAAGCATTGGTCTCCCACTTTTGCCAATCCATTGAAGAAGTGGATTTAAGCGAATATGAATATAAACCATGGGAGGGCTTTGAGGAACGAAATCCGATTGATACCCGATGGCTGAAAAATCTTAACAAAAGACAAGCCTTCGATGACGAACTGATCCAGTTACTCAACGATCATGAACAATTAAAATCCGTGACGGACTTAAATCTTCTCTTTTCATTATCCTTGGTCGTGCTCAACGGCATCACTGATTTGACAATCCTTAAAAGAACCCTCGAGGAAGATTACCAACACTTAAGTTTTGATGACGAAGTACACATTGAGTACTCCTACGAAGATGCCGACCCAAATTTTGCAGTCACTCGACGTCATCGAATCACTAAGATCTCCGTGGATATCCTGAGACGTCTGAAAAATGGTAGGGGGCGTCTAAAAAGAATAAGCGCGTTAAACCAGAGGCCCAGCGATGGATTGAAAGATCGGCTTAGGAAAATTGGACTCGAAGAAAAGCACTCATTTTCGATCATCGAAAAAATGGTCGAACTTGAAACAGCACTTCAAATTTACCAACTCCCCACTCCGATGACGCAAATGGCCAGTGGAGAAATCCAGCACCGGTCAATGGATCGAGCGAGCCTTGTCTCGTTCAGGAAAAGCATCAGAATTTCTTGTATTACAGAAGGTTTGATCCCCCTAGTTCCAACAGAACGTGCAACAAAGCGCCTAGATCAATCCATTAATCGATTATTTGAAATAGCTACGACTTACACAGACCAGCCAAATGAAGTTCTCATACATCTTGAACAACTAAAACCCACCCAAGCTGCATCTCTCGCTTTGAAAGAGTACCTCATCGATCTTTTTAGTAGAACCCACCTCGGTCGTCCTCTGGCAGTGAGTACCAAATCCAAGTACATATCAAAACTACGACATTTCCTCACGGCAACCGATGTCCTCTATCTCATAGCAGCTGGGGATGCCGATGCGATCAACGAAGAAATTCTTGATTTCCTAGAGGCATTGGGTAGAAAAAATGATGAGGCTAGCGAGTACGCTCGCCATATCTATTCGTTTTTCAATACGAGACCACTTCTTTCACTTGCCTCACAAATTTATGTTCCCTACATTCAAAAACAGTTCAGACCAAGGGTCACGGTTTACACCTCAGAAGAAATAAATTTACTTGCAAGAAGGCTCGCCAATGGTTCTAACTTGCAAGCGCTTGACTTACTTGAGTTGATTGCGGAATGGGGCGTTAGGACTCTGGAAACGAGCCTAATTAAATGCAGTCGAGCTTACATCGATAAAAAGGATAACATTCGAATTTATCTACGTGGCAATTCAAGTCATCGACTCAAAACTAGCGGGAGCAATCGAATAATTCTGCCCCTCGATGTTTGTGACGAGCTCTTGAAAAAATCGTTGATTCAACAGCTATCAACGAAGAAGACACTCAACAATGATTCGTTCTTGATAGATGCATCCATAAACGAATCTCTTCAAACTTTAAGCAGATCATTAAACAAATATATCGGCAGAGGGCAAATTTACTGCCTGCGTCATTTTTTTGCAGACCAACTGTTCACACCGATACTGCGCCAAGCTCTCGGACTCGACTCACCTGAAGCAGCCGCTCGACTAGCTAAACTAAACGGTGCTCCGCAAGACTCTTTCACATTGTATTTTGCAGGCCGGTTGCTTGGGCATACATCGCCCAAAACATCACTTAGCCATTACTACCACCGTGGGTTTGAACTGCTTGATGAGTTTTATGCAAAAAGCCGGGGGCTTAAAACCAAATTTCAAGAGGCTGCAATATTCTTCCCCCCCATTCTTGACGACACGGAAAAACTGACAATCTTGCCCAAAACCTCGTCTCCTGGTGTCTTTCAAGAAAATGCTTATCGTGTCTGCGCACAACTCATCGAAGATCTTGCAGCAGACCAAGTTACTTCAAATAAATACAACTTTCTAGCTGGCCATCAGGAAGTAATTAGAACGCTTGAATACATTCATTCTTTGCCCACGGAACTGCAAATCGCACTCAAGGGAAAATCGAGCAATTCTTGTGGGGCAATTATTCATCTCAAATACCTCGACCAACTGAAGAAACGCCCCCGCCCCTCAATCGATAGATTGAAATCGATTACAAGGGTTCAACCCCAAGACTACCTTGGAATTTGGACCAGATCACAAACGGTCATGAGCCTACCAGAGACTTTTGAACAAGATATTTCAATCCTCTCGATAATCGTTTCAAGCCTGGGAATCAAAATTTCCGATTTGGGTTTCTACACGCCATTTCAAGATGAATCTTCAAATCTTCATGAAAAATGCCTTGCATTAGGTATGCGCCCGTTATGTACCCCAATCAGACATTTTCATACCAGACGTATCGATGGTCGAAGCCCCCGAAACAACTTTGTGTGCATCAAGGTGCCGTCTGATACCAAGCTTTCTATAGAAGAAAAAGACCGAATGACAGTAACGAACTCAATTCTTTTTGGTGAGGCGAGTGCACTCGCCCTCATGACATCTTTTTGCAACACCTTAATCGGTTTGGAGCCAATATGAACTCTACGAAATTAAATCTGTATCGAATCAAGACACTGCAAAAATTCGTAGATGAAAATGTGGATCTTTCTACAGAGGCGGCACAAAAAGTAACTGACGCCGTCAATAGCGATCAATTCAAACTCATCTCAAATTTGATAAATAAAGCCTCGAAGTCAGATCAACTGAAATATGGCAGATTGATAAACCCGAAATCTCACTTCTTGCCCATCGCGGGAACTGAGGAGATTACTTTGTATCTTTTGATTGACGGACTAACAATTGAACAACTCGATAATTTATCTTTGCTAATTGAACACGCGATGAATTTCAGTGTTTTTTACTTGAACATCGAAAATAAATATCGTTGCAGATCAACTGCTTTTGGCTATGAAACCCCGGTTGAAATCTCGTCTATCGTGCAGGAAGTTACAAAAGAGTACCTAGATTCTCATGTTGGCGAAAATATCAAGTCAAGAAAGTTCACTGGAGTAAGAAATCCTGTTGACTTGGCTCCATGCACAGTGCTGATACGTAAGATTCTTGACGATCAGAATTTAGGTATAACGCAAGGCTTAGTCAACGTAAAAGGAACAGTCAAAAACTTCAATCGCAGTTCGGGACGACTTGAGTTTGAAGATCAACATGGTGAGAAGCATGAAATTCACTTCAACTCCAATTCATTCCTTTCACCTGGACATGAGCTTTACTATCATGACACCGACCCGTCTCATAAACATCAAATTGATATTTGTTTTCGAGTCGTCGAGTCGAGAAAAGAACTCCTAACACTTGAGATTGAACCTCTTCGAAGTACAGAAAATGCTGTGCAATTCCAATCCCCCTGATTTTAAAGGCGATCGTTCCAGTGAAGGCGTTTCGCAGCGGCTTAAAAATGGGACGACGGTTTACCGATGAAAAACTAGGTAGATCAGCTTACTCGGCCTAAAGACTAATACTCCAGGCCGCTTTAAGTCTTTTTATAGTGTGATCCCACTTCGGCGTGCGAGGTCTGGCAACTGAGTTTTGATTACCAAAAAGTCCTACCTCATTCGCTGCTTGATGTTGCGCTACTTTGTGAAGCCAAGTAACGGGTACAAAGTATTCAGCTTCATCCTCGCCAAAGTCTGAAGCTCGAGGGTACTCCCCTTTTAGATCTAGCGCAGCAGTAATGAATTCATCTGCGATGATGGCGTGACCTGTAACTTTGGCCACACCTACATACCCCGACCCGGGAATATTCACCCAAACACGATCACCAGGCTTAAGCATGAACAGCGTCTTGCTATACCAGCGTCCACCGCCCGCAGAGATGAAGCCATGGTTGACGGCATCATCCCAGCTTCTTCCTCCAGGTCCAGCGCCAAAGCTTGCGTAAAACTCTCCATTCCACTCACCTTTTTGGCGGGTGTTAACCGCATGTTCTTCTGTTTCAACAGGATCGATCATCCACGAACGGCTTAGGTATTGATTCTCTCCATCCCGGAAAACAGAGAAAAAAACTGCGTTGACTGCCACACTGGCTTTGTCGTTCAGGTAATTGATAATTCGCTCAGTGCTTGCATCCAATTCGGCGGCAACAATTACCATTTGATGAGAACTGTTAATCTCCTCTTCAGCAGGCGAGGCTCCAAACCTTACTTTGAACGCTTCATCAAAACTCTTCACGCTCAAGGCATGTTTTTCAGCAAACTCTGAATAAATCTGTACAAACTTCTCAGATGGTAGATGTTCAATCCAAGCGGCATAGTCAATCGTTTGCGCTACAACATCTCTTGGAGTCTTGTGCTTTTTCAACTCGATAATGATGATTGAACCTGCTGCATCGATAGCGAGTAGGTCAATGTACTTGCCGAAATCGGTATACACCTGGCGACCGATCAACATCCAACCACTGTTAAGAATGGAAATGTCGCGGACGATCTGCTCTTCCAGCAGTGCCTCACTGTCTAACCTAATCGCAACCAAAGGCTGGGGTTTCTCGCCAATTTTCCAGATCCCGTGTTGAACAGCCATAAATTCGCTCCGCCTAGCCTTTCGCCTCTGAAACCACGCGATAGCAGTTCGCCTCAACAAACTGCCTCCACTTTTTTTGATATATACCCGGCTTCATCAAAATCGCTTCATCAGTATGTGATGGATCGTTTGACAAACTAACACCATGCCCCGTCATTACACCTCCAAGCTCCGTCAGAATACAGCGATTGTGAAAAACATCCCCATCTTCTACTTCTGTTAACTCAAACACCTCAAGCTTTAGATTCGGTATATCTGTTTTTAAATCATTTAATAGTCGATGCCTTACGTATTCCGCCTTTGGGCTTCCGTTACCTGCACCGCTACCGTGCTTTTCTTTGTAAAACAGCGTCACCGAGGGAAAGCCCCCAGAAACTCGATTCCTCTTAATAGCCAGAAGCATGAGACGAATGAATCTGATTGCACTATCAGTCCATCCAAAAGGGTCAACAATTACAATTTTAGAATTTGCCAAACGAACCAAATTCAGAAAAGCAGTAATCAATCCTTCATTGGTACGGGGCACATTAATTTGGTCTGGGTGACTCCAAATACTGTTCTGATCGTAGATAGCCGTCGGCTTAACACTATTCCCAGTCAGGCCATCAGTCGAAGTAAGAATCACACCGAAAGGTACCCTGCTGTTTTCAAGAGCTGCAGTCTCTGCCCAATCTGTCGGACTATTTTCCAAGACATCCCTAACAATGACACTTTCAACAATCTTTTGAACCATTTCTGTATAGCGCTGCGCGCTCAATGGTTGCGCCTCATTTGGACTGAACTGCATCAGGTAACTTCGAAGCTTTGATGCCTTCCGTCTTGGAAAACTACTAATGATCCGAGGAGTGCCTAAACCATACTCTCTGATAAATTCCGCATAGTCTCGATGATTCGACGCCCATGAATTCAACACATCAGGGTCAAGCGCATATTCGTGAATCATTACAAAAGCTCCTCACGGCGCTCCACAAAAAAACCCTGAGGCCAACGATCGATAAATTCACCATCCTCATCTACGCGAATACGTTTAGTAACAACACCATTCTCACCGGGCTCCAAATACACGATCGAAACATCCTCCTCTTGAATGGGAGGATAATTTTGTGGGAGTTCACGGTCAGTGGTTTGCCGTATCCGCTTTAAAAGGCGAAGAATAATATGTTCACTGTGAGTTTCGATCAAAAATGAATGTTTTTGCTTACTCTGAAGAAAGAGATCCGCAAGCTCAACCTGGAAACGCGGATGGATGTGTAGCTCTGGCTGCTCAATACTAATGAAAGTAAGTTCATCATAGTTAGCAGCAGCAAGTATGGGTAACACTTGCGAGATGCCCGTTCCTAACTGATTCGCGGAAAGAGTTATATTGCTACGCAGCTCTCTAAAGAAAACATGGCGCTTGTTGAACAATCCAGTGCTCTCCTCGAAGTTATCTGCATTCAACATTTCAGCGATCGACTGATTAATGATTTCATAGCCTGCATCAAGCTTATCGGTAGATGCGAACCAATCACTTGTATTCTTAATCAGCTTTTTAGTGGACTCGTCCGCACGTGGATCTTTGTATAACAAATCCCATCCAGCGGAGCCATCTACCCAGTCCTTCTGCTCAGGATGAGGATTTGGTATGTAGCCATCATCTGGCACAACTCGAAGCGGGCCGATCTGAATACTTTTATTGAGATACTCCAAAAGTTTGTCTAAGGGCAATACAAAAGCCTGACTTAACACCTCTTGAGCAACCAAAAAATTAAAGTGCTCATCTAGCTCGTCAAAATCTTGCCCCACTAAGTTGGTCCGAACAGGGATGCCAAGCAAGGGAACTGCACCACTTCGGCAAACCAAGGCGATGGGTGCAATACGATTTACAAAGTCTTCGCCCGATGCTTCCTTATCGGATACTGCCGCCGTAGATGGGGGGTTTGGATTTAATTGATTCAGAACCTGCTCAAACTCTGTATGGTACTCACCTGCTTCCAGAGGCTCTCTTTCATCAGCTTCGCCGTATTGGCTGTCTAGCCAATCTTCATTGTTGCAGGGGACAAGTAAGGGGTGCAGCGTATTTAGTTCCTGAACCAGGGTATTTTTCATATCTTCGGACGAATGTACGCAGCCAACATAAATACCATTCACCCAAACTCGATAATCCTTCACGTAAGCCCGCTTGAAACGTTCTGACCAAGCTATTTCAAACTCTACCGCCCCAGTCTCTAAGCTACCCCCAAAGTCCTTCATCAAAACGTAGTTAACGTTTTGAATATGGCGCGCAATTTCCTCAACATTCATACCGTAGTGGACAAACGGCGTTTTTCCAGAAGAATAATCCAGACGAATGCGAATGATTTTTTTTAGGTCCTGAGCATTGACCAGTGAACGGAATCCACCAACACTTTTTGCACCGAGAGCATCCAGCTTTTGTGGATCACAATGCCCCTTTTTCAATATTTGCTGCACATAAGCAAGCGCCATCAAGACTGAGCTTTTACCAACGCTGTTAGGCCCAAACAAAAGTGTTACTGGCGCGACATCAATTGATTGTGTGTCTTTAAACGAACGGAAGTTTGTAAGGGAAATTCGAGTGATTCTCATAGCTTCGTAAAGACCTATTTTGAGCCAATGACAGCCAAATCCGCCATGGTTGTTTTCTTTATAAAAAGCGCGGTACTTCCAAGTAACTTGAGACCTTCATCATTAATTTTGTCTACTTTCATTCCTGGCTGGATAATCTCAACAGCAAACCGAATGGGTTTAGTTCTAGAGCGCTCCTTGATGGCAGCCAAATCTTTTATCGTGCCTTTAAGGAAACGAGAATGTCCAAGCGATCGCCAAACTTGCTCTCGATTCTTGATGTGGTAATACAAATGGGTGAGATTGAGATGCTTCCACCTAATACAACGTTGAGCCTGCCCGCACACCTCATACAAGTCTTGAAGTCTCGCACCTGGTTCGTCCGACTCCGAGTACTTACAATGAATCATCGCCAGTAAGATATGGTCATCAGTGACTCTCAATCCAACCAGATCCGCAGATTCACCCTTGCCGTCATCGTTAATTATCACATCGTAATCATTCTGTATTTCACTGAACCAACGCCATTGAATAGAAGTCTGGTCGCGCTCGTACCCCATCGACTCATTGCGTATATTGGTGCCCTGCCAGTCAAATGAAACTATCTCTCCTCTGTCGTAGAGACCAATCGTTTGACTCACATAAACAATATGAGCATTGTAAGAAAAAGCCCCATCAGCGTAATAGATCATCACGGGATCAATTTCCATGTAGTCTGACAGTGTCATAGGATCAGCTTCGCCACGCTTTATAAACACCTCAGGCCCAGAAATTAGCTCGTAGGCATAGCCTTTGGGAGAGGAACTGCCTAAAAGGGAAAGTCTATATTCAGCTTCCCATCCATCCGTGGAAAAGACGAGTCGCACACTGCCATCGTCAAAGTTACCTGCGGCTTTAACATCGACAAGATATAAATGAAATGGCACGGATCCAAAATAGAAATCAACTTTGTCCTCAAACGCAGTCAGTAAATTCTCGCCCCATTGAACTGATATCGGATACGCTGAATGCGGCTCCGTAAGCGCTACAGGCCGTAAGAAGTTACGCGTCAAATTATTTGGATCAGGCTCTGAGTCAAAAATCTTGTCCCAAGCTCGCTTAACCCAGTCGCACCAGTCAGTAATACTGCCTCCTTTTTGCGGCGACCAAACTTTACCTTTACGCTGAGAACATCCCCAGATCACACGATTCCCATTTTCATACCCTAGGGCAGCGATATTACTTAAACTGGATTGAGATGCCTCAATGAGGGAAAGTCCATCAGTGACGTTCGGCCCAAAGTATTGGGTGAAGCTAATAGCGCCAATCTGAGATGCGCCAAGATTTCTTGCTAGTGGGTACTCAATGCCATTGAAAATATTAAATACCTTATCACCACTCACAAGTTCGCACTTATCATCACAAATTGCGTTAACAAGTTGCTCAGCACGGAAAGCCTTGTAATCATTGGAAAATACAAAGAGCGCAGATCGCTCAGAGTCCCAGTGTGCGATCAAAATTTTATAATTCGTATCTTTTAGATCCTTGTAACTACCCCACCGAACGGCTGATGCCTGAACGGCCAGTACTACAAGTAAATTCTCCTCATTTGCTATTGCGTACCAATGTTCATCGAATTTAGGTAAATTTTCCGTATACCTTTCGGGTTCCCAATTATCACAGTTGGTTTTGAATAACATCGCGGAACAACTAGGCTCCAGATTCCATAGAGAAATCTGATTATGCAAATCGCCTTTTCCCTTCAATGCTTCAACTATCTCTTGAAGTCTAACTTCCCTAGCAATTCTTCCCTCAGAGAGTCGCCTGAGAACGCTGTCCCAATCAGCCCCTATTGAATAGAGGTGTTGCAACTCTCCCTCGACAGCGGGGTCTGCTACATTCATTACTACAGTCGCGTGTCCAAGATTTTGATCTCGATTGACCCGTGTAAAACGTCCAATAAACTGCAACGTTACCGCCAGGCTTTTGTGATGATCATGAAGCGCTGCAATTTTCAAATTAGGTAGGTCATAACCCTCACCTAACATATCCACACAAACTACAATTTTGGATTGTTTTGCCAGCAAGGCATTTAGCCGGCTTTTTACCTCACCTCCAGAGTGTCCAGAATGGACAACGACAGGAAAAAGATCTGGCGCTAAATTGCAATAGAGCTCGAAAAGAGCCTCCGCACGGTGCTTGTCATCAGCTCTTGCCATAAGCAAATGATCCATACCATTGGCAAGATCGGTACGCAGCTGTTCAATCGCTTTCACTGCAATTGCACTATCCATTTCATTGGCGTAATACTCTTCAACAGGCAACAAGTTGATGCTCGTGAAATAACCCGCTCGTTGCGCCTCTCCCATGGTGTAGTTGTAGATGATCTTTCCACCAAGAGACTTTTTATCATTTCTAAATGGAGTCGCGGTGAATTGGATAACACGCTAGTCTCTGAATCTTTCGCGTATCGCTTGCCAGGAAGTTGCCGATATATGATGTGCTTCATCCACGAAGAGGTCGCTACATTGCTCACAAAGCGCATTAAGGGCTTGTTCCGAACAAGCTGATAAAACACTGGTTGTTGCAATTAATACGTTGGCCGCATTCGCTAACAGACTTGCTTCCTCGGGCGACTGAATTCCCTTTCGAATCACAGCGACATTAGGCAATGCAATATCAGGTGGTACGACGGTGAGTTCTGGTAAATAACCCAGATCAATAAACTTTTTTGATATTTGGGTTCTAAGAGAGTCAGATGGAACGATCAGTAGGATTTTTTCACATTGCTGATACACCATAGTGGCTAGCATTGTTTCCGTTTTTCCCGTTCCGGTGGGTAACACAACAGTAGCTGGCTCTACCTGTAAATCTGTCGAGAAATAACCCGCTATTGCATGAAGAGCACCTAGCTGAGGTTTTCGAAGACCGGGGAAGCCATGTTCTGGATCTTCCTCTTTAAATTGAAATTGATGACGCCAAAGATCGTTAATTTTCTCAGGCTTTGTAGGAAATGCCTGCTCCGGAAATTGTTCCCAACTTAGCTGGATGTCTTCAGGCCAATTTTGCAAGGAGAAATGTTCTTCAGCCTTGAGGGACGGCACTCCCAGCCTGCACTTTCCTCTAGTGTTTGGGTCTTTTAAATAGACAATATCTAAAGGGGGACGCAGCCCGGTCACAAGTTCGAAATACCCCGAGAACTCTGCGACTTTTATTTGAGCCTCTACTTTAGATGCTCTGAACAGAAGTTTTTGAACGAAATTTCCACCAACTTTTCTTGAAGGAGCTGACTTTACGGGCAAAGTAAACTTTATCGTAAGGGGCGCAAATAAGTCCATTTTTATTTGGTCCTATAATTGACCGAAAAAAGCCTTTTGGCTCAATGCCGAGAAAATCTTTTCGCTTTGACATTCACCATTAAGCATCCTATCCACACTACGATTGATTTTTGAAACTACCAAGTGATATTTATCGATAAGCTCAGTATTGGGAAGAAGGACTTCAAAGTTTCTAAGTTCAATCGGAGATATGTGTGGAATTGTTGTTTCAGTTGGACAACAGTGTTTTTCGAAGGCTTGTGACTTTATGCAACTATAAATGTAATCAGTATAGAAGTCGCGGTGTGGTCGTAATCTAGTAACACGCTGAACTAGATATGTTTCACGTTGATTTTCAGGAAATACACATACTTTTAACCCGCTGGATATCCATGGACGGTCCATGGCAAGAATAATATCTCCAGCCTTGATCAAATAACCACTGAGCTTTTGCAACTTATTTTTCGGCCAGAATGCGGTGTCACTCCAGTCGAAATATCCCGTGAGAGTATTCGCACCTCGGCAAAGTCGCACTGCTTCTGGCGAATCACTAACGTATTCATCACTCTTGAAAGCAAACCCTGTAGTGACATCTGCCAGTTGAGTAATAGGAACCTTTTTAAACCCCTTTGGATTTGTCACTGGATCACCAAACATATCCAAAAACACGGCGCGAAGGAATTCGTCGGCGAGCTGGATAGCTTGCTGGCGCTTGCGACGAATTGCGTAAGCTTTATCAAGGATTGCAGCGATACGTTTTTGTTCAGTTAGCGGTGGAAGTGGGATTTCAACCCCCTTAACCAAATCAATATTAAGATTTTTTACCACAGCACCTGCAGCTAAGGCTGAAAAACGTCGTTTTAAAAGTTCACTGCCTAGCAAGTGATAGAAGTAGTCCGAATCCACTTTCTCTGAATCACCAGAAAGCACCAACCAACCATCATGAATACATCCAGTTGTTTTCATAATGTACGGACGACCAAAACTCATTGAGTTTGTCAGCAGAAAATCACCAGGTCTTACCAGCCGAGTTTTCGACAGACCTTGAGGCTTTATCTTGAGCTTTGTTTTCTCAATATATTTTTCGCTATTAGTTGCATCTTTAATCGATATCCAATTCAAACCATCATCAGCATCAGTGATGAAATCATCAATAGGACGAGGAGAACCGCCGCGAGCTATTTCAAAAATGCTCTCTAGCTTCACTTGTTGCCAATTCACAGCATTCCCTCCAACTCAACTAGATCAGCCATAATCTCGTTCTCCAACGCTATGAGCTTTTTCAGAATTTTCTTTGGATCATCGTATTGCTCTTCCTTATACACCGCCTCCTTATAGCGGTTTATGGACAGGTCGAACTTGTTGTCAGCAATGTCGTTGGCATCAACCACAAACGCTTTTTTGGTTTTGTCACCGAAAGCATTATTGATATCTTCAGCTTTCGTATTTGCTTCAATCAAAGCACGATATTGCTTCCACTTGGCGATTACATCGGGAAGGTCATTACTACCTTCTCCCTTCAATTCGTTACGCTTGTCGTCCAGTGAGTAGCCATCAGCTTGCAGATCGTAAAACCAGATGCGCTCGGTGGTGCCACCCTTGGTAAATATCAAAATCGCTGTACTCACACCCGCATAGGGTTTGAACACACCGCTCGGCAAGCTCACTATTCCTTCAAGTTGATTGTTTACAATCAGCTCTTTACGCAACTGTTGGTGAGCATTGGAGGAACCAAACAAAACTCCATCTGGCACGATGACGGCGGCACGGCCACCAAGCTTGAGTCCGCGCAGAATATGCGCCACAAACAGCAGTTCAGTCTTTTTGGTTTTGACCATACCCAGCACATCAGGGTTGGTGTTGGTTTCGTCCAGGGTGCCTTTGAATGGCGGGTTGGCAAGAACTACATCAAAAAAGTTTTCTTCCTGCCGCGGGAAGTTCTCTTTAATGGATTTACTCAAACTGTCTTGAAACAGAATGTTCGCACCATTCACACCATGTAGTGCCATATTCATGCTGCTTACGCGCAGCATCGTGGTGTCGAAATCGAAACCCCAAAACATGTTTTTATTGATGTGGTCGCGGTACGGTTCTAATAAGTCACCGGTGTAGTGCTTATTGCCTTCTTCATCGGTAAAAGTACCGTGCTCACTGGAATATTTTTTATTCAAGTATTCCATGGTGCGTGCTAGAAAACCTGCAGTTCCACAGGAGGGGTCACAAATGGTCTCAGTAGGCTGCGGGTCTAGCAGCTCAATCATCGCGTCGATAATATGGCGGGGAGTGCGGAACTGGCCATTGATACCCGCCGTGGTCAATTTGCTAAGAAGGTATTCGTAAATATCACCCTTCACATCACTTTGGGTTAGAGGTAGCTCGTCTACCATCTCGACAGCGCTGACCAACACCGATTCATTTTTAATCTCTAAATCAGCATCCTGCATGTATTCGCCAATATGGCCTAAGGCTTCGAGGGCGCTGCCATCACTTCCCAGCCCTTCTTGCTCATCAGATTTTTTTCCCAATTTAGCAAAGTAAGGAAACACATTCTGCTTTAGGTGTTTGTGCAGCTCTTTGCCGCTTAAATTTTTAAAGTTCTTCCAACGTAGCAATTGTCCTTCTGGCGTATTAGGGAACAAACGATCGAACTCACCATGACCATCGCCTTGTTTTTGAAGTGCATTGGCCTTGCGCTCGGCCATGTCTTCCTGCATGTCGAGCATGCGGGCAAACATCAGGTAGCTAATCTGCTCGATGACAGTTAGTGGATTGGTAATACCGCCAGTCCAGAACTTTTCCCAGAGTTTGTCGATGTTGTTACGTATTTTTCCAGTTAGCATTTTATTACTCGTTTATTGGTTATCGTTTGCTTCTAATTTGTCGCTTGATGCAATGGACGAAGTTTCCAATGCATCGACTGTTTCCTGATCCTCTATCTGCCTAATACCTTGCTCATCACTCACCTCGTCGATTAGCTCGACAATTAGGGCAAGGCGTTCGGTTTCAAAGTCCACATGGGTTGCCTCAAGGTGGGGCAGGCTTTTGCTGACTTTGGCAGAGAGCTTACTGAACCGATCTACCTTGCCGTACAAACCCTGCTGGCCAGCAAGCGCTGTGATTGTGCTGTTGTAGTGATTGCTTACCGTTTTTAAGGTGCCGCCCAGGCTATTTAAGCGCTCAGCAACAGTACACACCGCATTGAAAATCTCGCCTGCTTTTTCACTGATTTCGCGAGCCTCAGCATTGCTGCGCTCAATCATCCATAGATTTGACACGGTGCGCAGAATTGGAATCAGCGTTGTGTGAGAAACAAGTACAACACCTTTCTTGTATCCATACTCAAACAAATCTTTGTTGTTCTTTAGTGCCTCGATGTAGGCAGGCTCAATCGGCATAAACATCAGCACAAAGCTAGGGCTACGCATGCCAACTAAGTTGGTGTAGTCTTTTGACGCCAAATCATCAATGTGCTTTCGCACCGCCCTTGCATGCTCAACCATGGCCAATTGGTATTCCTCAGGCGATTGCGCACCAACAGCACGGTCGTATGCATTCAACGCCACCTTGCTGTCGATGATGATGTGCTTTCCATCAGGTATTTTGATCAGGTAGTCCGTCTGCTTTTGTTTACCCTCGGCATCCTTGAATGAACTTTGAACTTCGAAGTGGGCTTCTTCGATTAAACCGCTCATTTCCAGCGTGCGACGCAATTGCGCCTCACCCCAGGCACCACGCTGCTGAGAATCGCCCTTAAGCGCAGAAGTCAGGTTGTTCGCTTCCTTGCTCATCTGCAAGCCGATATCCAGAATCTTTTTGATCTCGGAATTAAGACTGGTATTGCCTTGCAGCGAAGCATCATGTACCTCGTTGATACGCTTCTGAAACCCTTCAATCTGCTCACGAAAGGGTTTGAGCATTGTGTCGATACTGGTCTGACTGGTCTGAGTAAAAGTCTTGCCTTTTTCCTCGAAGATTTTGTTAGCCAGATTCTCGAATTCTTTAGTCAACGATTGCTTAGTCTCACCTAGCTGCTGCATTTGTTCTTTGAAATGCTCCTCTCTTCGTTCAAAGGTGGTCTTCAGTTCAGTATGTTGATTGTTAAGCGCTTGATAGCGGTCTTGGAGTTCGTTGTAACGTTGTTGGTACTCCGTAAAGCTCTGCTTGATTTCTTTAAGTTGCTCTCGCGCTTCGAAGTTGGAAGCCTCTTGCTCCTTGGCCTTTTTTCCTTCCTGCGCGACTTCATCTTTAAGTTGGCTTACCAGGCAACGCTCTTGTTGAACGCTCTGCTCCGTTTTTTCCAGTCGGTTTCGCAAATCCAGCACTTGGTCTTTCAAGTTTTGCTCTGTGGCTTGAGCAGATGATTGAAAGCCATCCAGCTTTGTCTGCAATCTACTTTCACACAGTTCTTTCTCGTGCAAGGCAGTTCCTAGCTGCCTGATTTCATCTTGCTGCTTCTCGCTATGTATGCTGCTCAACTCAAGGGCCTGCTCGGCCTGTTTTATCTGTTCGCTGAGCTCCGTGTTCTTTCTGCCCAGCAGAACCATAGCCAGCAAATACCCCAGCGCAGCGAGCCCCAAGCCCGCAACCAGAGTGATTACGGTAAGTTCAGTTGTCCATTCCAGTGATTGCATGTTTACTCCTGGGCATTGCCAGGCTGTAAGCCTGGTGATTTGGGTTCGGCCTTGATAAAAGGCCTCAACACGGTAATGAGCTCACCTACGTCATCAGGTTTAAATACCCCGTCAATTCCTTCGTGCGAAACAGAAGTAAATGGCGCGTCATAAAGCTTTTCGATCACGATAGAGCCATGCTGAGCAATATAATTTTTCAGCAGATTCATAAACCGCACCTGTGGTGCTGTGAGCGTTGAATGGGCGTGCAAAAATTTCTTAAAGTGATCTTCAATGGCTTGTGGATCTAGCCCGATAATTTCACGAACAGTCAGATGTAATTGATCTGCTGTACGGCCATAGAACTCATTCAATAGCTCAAGGCTTACACCAGGATGGCTAGTAAGTATCGTTGAGGTCAGTGTTTTTAGTTCTGGCTCAGCGATAGGCTCACCTCGGCGGATTTTCTGCAAGGTTGGGTTGGCAATCACCATTTGGTCCAGAATATCTTTAAGCCTGCGTCGGTAAATCATGGCCTCGTTGGCCCCAGCAATTTTTACCTCTCGCGTTGTTTCTTGTACTCCAGAATCTCCAGTGCGAGTTGTGCTGGTTTCATAGCCAGGGCCAGTTAGCTGCTGACGATATTTCATGATTCCCCGCAACTCTTTACGGGCTTTTTCCAGTTTTTCAATCGTCGAGGTTTGCCAAAAGTCCGCGCTACGCACTTCCGCAATCATGGCGTCTTTCTGGCGTACCGCCTGAATGTTAACCGCTAGCTTGTCCAGCTCGGCCAGTAACTGATCTCGGCAATCATCAAAGCAGCTTGCTTGTTCAACCATACAACGTTCAAGGGTCGCTATAAGCTTGTCAAGCTGGGTTGCATGCTTGTCGCGAAGAACACGGGCTGACATTAAGGGCGCGATGACATTGGAAAGCAGGTGCTGGGTTTTAGCATCGAAACTTTTCAGTAATCCGGTTTGCTGTAATTGGTGAACAGTTCGTAGTTCTCGCCTTACCGCGATACTGGTATCAGGCAAGTCATTAACATCAGCTCGAAGTAATTCAATAGCAGCATCGAAAGCAACAGCGTGGTTTTTCTGTAGTGCAACCTGCGCCAGTTCAAGCCGTGCTTCAAAAGTTGTTTGCAATAAAGATTTGCTACCTGTGTCGTCGGGCTCTTGATATTCTTCTTCGAAGAAGTCGAAGTTTCCATAGTGGTCGAAAATCAAGAACTCAGTCTTGTGCCTTCCTGGGCCAAACAGGTTTTGGCGCAAACGTGTACCACGACCAATCATTTGCCAAAACTTCACCCAGCTTTTTACAGGCTTCGCAAACACAAGGTTTACAACTTCCGGTACGTCAATACCTGTATCTAACATATCTACTGAAATCGCAATCCGAAAATCGTTGCCTGGTTTTTTGAACTCTTTGATCAGGCTTTCCACATGGGGAATCGCATTGTGGATGACTTTACAGACCTTGGTGCCGTACTGCGGATAGAGTTTACAAAACAGTTTTTCTAGGTGCTCCGCATGATCTTGACGCTGAGCAAAGACAATTGTTTTACCGACCAAGGAGCCCGTCTCATCCTTAATGCCATTGTTGATCAAATTTTCTAGGATTATGCGATCGGTATCTTCACTGAAGATCTTGCGGCCAATGTCTTTACCCGCAATGGTTGTATTTCGAGCCTCTTCCTCGCCAAGATCTTCTTCTAACTGTCGCTTTTGATCCTCACTTAGATCGTTGTAATGAATACCATCACGAAGAAAGTCGGTAGTCAGGTCTTTTACCCGAAAAGGAGCCAAATACGGTGGCTCATTATTTATAGCTGCGTCCAAGCCAAACTCAAATGTAGGATCGGTTGTCTCACAATCAAATATATCGAAGGTATTGCGACTAATGAATTTAACTGGAGTCGCAGTCAAGCCCACCTGCAGAGCGTCAAAGTAATCAAACAGGTCTCGGTATTTGTTGTAGATGCTTCGATGGGATTCATCAGCAATAATGAGATCGAAGAATCCTACATCCAACTGCGCGAAGCGGTTCATCATGCCCGGGTAGGTAGCAATATAGATTCGCGCGCTTTGATCGATCTTATTGGTTTCACCAATCACGCAGCGTGGTTCAGATGGCAAGTTTTGCTTAAACGCATCATCTGCCTGCACCCGTAATTCTTTCCGGTCACAAAGAAATAGCGCCCTCTTGGCCCAGCCAGTGCGTAACAGCAGCTCAGCCAATGCAATGGCTACGCGGGTTTTACCTGTACCAGTAGCTTGGATAATCAGCGCCTTACGGCGCTGGCTTTGGAAGTGCGCAGCAACTGTTTTAATTGCTTCGATCTGATAAGGGCGATCAGCAATGCTGAGTTCTGGATTGAATTTTTCCAACTCAGCGGCACGATAATGACGCTGATAAATCAAGTAATCCAGGCTGTCCTTACTGTAGAAACCGTAGACAGGTCGATAGGTGTTGTACTGGTGATCGTCCCAGATAAAGGTTTCGTAGCCGTTGGAATAGAAAATAACCGGGCGTTGGAAACCCATGCGTTCAAAGGCATCGGCATAGAGACGAGCCTGCTCACGACCTGCTTGCAGATTAGTGTTCCCAGACTTTTTTGCCTCAATTACAGCAAGCGGCTGGCCGTTGTCACCCCAGAGCACGTAATCGACGTAGCCCTTACCGCTTGGATTGTTCGGAAATTGTACTTCAATTTCCTGGCCGACCTGATCTTGATTCTGAATGTCCCAACCAGCTTGCAACAGCATGGCATCGATCAACAAAGCGCGAGTTTTGGCTTCATTCCATTGCAGACTGTCTGCAACCTGTTGACTTTGCTGCTGGCGTTTCTGTCGATCAGGCCTTACTGGTGGTTCAAGCTTGTCAATGTTCTTAGTGCGCTCACGCTCCAGTTGTTCCATGACTCTCTCAAGTTCTACCTGCTGCTTTTGCAGTTCTTTCTCGTAGCTAGAGACAGATTTTTGAAGTTGGTTGAGCGTTGATGTTGGATCGCCGACATCGACAAACGCAGCAAGTTGTTCCTTTTTCTTGCCGTAATATTTGATGCCCATGTACATGGCCAACTGGTGCGCAGTACCCAGGGCCATTTGTGCGTTACGAAACTCACCCTCTGCTCCGTGAGCAGTGTCATTGCCTTGAATTCGCAGGAAGTTGATTTGGTGAATCAGAGATTTGCTGACGCAATCTTCGAAAACGGGGCTTTTAATCAGCTCATAGAAACTGGACTGCGGCAGGCGCGGCAGGAGTTCTTCCTTGTAAATCGCCTTGGTCAGTTCCTCTGCAAAGCTACGCAGACGGGTCAAAGCACTACCCGGATCAATATGCAGTACTGCTTCCGCCAACCCACCAAGGTTAGCAAGCAGATCATTCTCAGGCCGCAGGAATTCGAAGTTCACTGATTTCATAAAAATTATTCTATCCATGACGACCTAATAGCGAAGATCGTGCCAAGTTTAATAAATCACTGGGAAATACCGTATTTTTCCATCCAATTGTTCAATGTCTGGTAGTTTTTCAAGCCCAAAAGCTGTGCTGCCCGTGTCTTATTTTGACCGCTACATGTCAAAGCCTTACGGATATAATTCGCAGCCACAGAACCAATTACTTCCTGAATATCAATGCCTTGCGATACGTCTTTATTTAGAAAACCTGCATTAATATCCGGCATGTTAAATAGTGCCTGACGCAGATCGACAGCAGTAATTTAATCGCCCTGACACCAGAGTGCTGCCCTTAATAAGGTGGACTGTAACTCACGAACATTCCCACGCCAAGAATGCCGAAAGATAATATTTTTTGCCTCAGGAGAAATTTTCTTATCTTTGAGAGTTAGATCATTGGCGCCCAACTCTCGGATTAGGGTGTCCGTCAATAGTGAAAGATCCCCTTCCCTTTCCCTCAGGGGTGGGAGATGCAAAACCCCTACCGCAACACGGTAAAACAGATCCTCTCTAAATTGACCACTGGCCACTGATTCCATCAAGTTGCGATGTGTAGCCGTAATTAATCTGACATCGACCTTCCGCTCCTTGAGACCACCCACCGGTACGAATGAACCCTCCTGTAAAACGCGCAATAGCCGCACTTGCACACTGGGCTCCAACTCGCCAAATTCATCCAAAAACAAAGTGCCTCCGTCCGCCTGCTCAAATACACCAGGCTTGTCTGACACTGCACCGGTAAAAGCACCTTTTTTATGACCAAAGAGCACAGAGTCAACCAGCTCGCTGGGAATTGCACCGCAGTTAACAGGCACAAATGCCTTATCCCCCCTTTTACTTGCATTGTGTATTGCGCGGGCAAACAGTTCTTTACCTGTCCCTGTCTCACCATAAATCAACACAGGCAATTCACGCTCTGCCAATATTTGCGCCTGCGCTTTTAGCGCCTTCATCTGGGGGTTTCGGGTAACTATATTGTCGAAGGCGGCATTGATAGGCGCGGTGGCTTCGGCCAGTTGACCGATCTTTGAGCTACTAATGCTTTTAACAGCAGGCAAGTATTCAGCAGAAAGCTCAAATGGGATATCGATCTGCTGCACCCCCTCTTCCAACGAGGATTGATAAAACTGACAGGGATAACGGGTTTTGCCCAA
The DNA here is from genome assembly GCF_043511195.1 of Limnobacter sp. Lineage (NCBI taxonomy): Bacteria > Pseudomonadati > Pseudomonadota > Betaproteobacteria > Burkholderiales > Burkholderiaceae > Limnobacter > Limnobacter sp. Next base: position 3,163,914 of record NZ_CP121330.1, read on the forward strand.
CAAAATCCAGACAGCCTGCATGGCCGGGGTTCCTGGACTTAACAAAATGGACAGGTTACAGCCCTGAGCACTTACTCTGGCTAACTGCTCATTGACCTGAATGTAAATTTCGCCAAAGTTAACTGGCGAAGACAATGCAATACTTTGGGAATTGATCGGGAGTGGGACATATTTCTGAAGCCAATCTAAATAGGGCTTTACTTGATCTTCTGGATAGCTATAGAGAAGTTCTACAGCGTCGAATGCCTGTGCCCTTAGTGTCGCGGCAATTGGCCCGAGGGCTTGTCCCTCTGCATTGATGTTACCGGTGGCTTTGAGGTCGTTCCCCCCAATCCAGCTAACCAGTATTTGAGGCTTAACCTTCCGCATCCGTGAACTCCAAAATATCGGCCACCGCACATTCAAACAGGCGACATAGCTTGTCCAAAGCCTCGACATCGATCTTTTGCGCTGTCTCCTTGTACATCAAGGTCACCGTATTTCGGCTAAGTCCAGTTTCGCGTAAAACATCGGAGATTTTCATTTTTCGCTCCCCCATGAGGCGAGCAAGATGGCAACGAATCATGACCAGATCCTACGCATAAAAGATTGATCATGATATTAACCTTCCATCCTAAAAAATTAAAGATTAGATGAAATATTTACACATAAAAACAAAAACTAGTCATTTGCGCTGATTAAAGCTTTTTATCGAAAAATAGAAAAAACTTCCTTGAACATCCCAAAATTATTCGGTGCACGATATGGCAAAAGTGAATGGGGTTACCCGCTCAGAATCAACTTCTGCGTATTCTGTATTCATGATCTCAAACTATCCTTGGCTTGTAAGCGGCCCACTCCTTCAAGAATAAAGCAAAAGGCATCAGATCAAGATCACTCCCTAGGTCGAGCTCCGTCGCCCTCCATCCCAAGATGGTTATTAACATCTGTTGACTGAAGCCTTGATCCTCAAATTTGCAACGATAAATCGACCCTGAAAACCCGTGAAAGTCCACGTAGCCATTCTGAATTTCGAAGCAACGAATGCCAGAATTCAGACTCCAGACAGCGTCCTCACCATCATGAGGCGCCGAAACCAATCGATAAAGCACTCCTTGTTTGTCGATATATTTAATGACGCCCCACTGGTACGCCTGTTTAATTTGCGTAGACGATTTTTGGGTTTCCGATGCAGACTTTTCATTACTAGATTTATCAGATGAGCTGGTTTTCTTGTTCACCGTAATCTTCCTGATTGAACTGAGCCCTCCCCCTAGCTCTTCCGTTTTTCAGAGCCTTTGAGGAGGACAGTTTTTTGATACATCGAGCTCGAGTCATCACCAAGATAACTAGGCTTTCACACCTCAATATGATCAAAGAATCTGACCTTGGCCCCCATCTGTTCCAAAGCGATCCTCACCGTGAGCTCCTGAATTAACTGTCTTCCACGAAGCGTTGCACCTCGCCCCAACCCCATCTGAGCGAGAGTTAAATCCACATGGCAGGCAACCACACGATCTAAAATCGACTGGAGCGAACGAAGATCACTTTCTTGTCTTGCCAGAAAATTCAGAGCCTGCGGCGCGAAATCGACGTTGCGATAGGCCTTCGTCAGCATGCTGCGAATAATGATCAATCTCTGACTGCGATCAGGGTAGGAGATATCAAATACGTCAAACCGGGATCTGAGAGGGGCTGAAACCGAACTTAAATTATTCGAAGTCGCCACATAGATCACCCTTGAAGCATCAAACTCTATGGACCCATATTCATCTCGCAATTCGCGGGCGGTTTGTGGCTCCAGTGCTGCCAGCAACGGTCCCTCAACAGGGTGCTGCTGAAATGACGACATCTTGTCGATCTCATCGAGAAGAATAAGGGGCGAAGCTGTTTCACTTCTTGCCAACTCAGAGAAAATTAAACCCGTCTGACCGTTTCCCCATTTGTTGGATGTACCTGTCAGCACTCCACCCATTGATGTGGCCGAGATGTTTATATACGCGTAGCGGGTGTTCAAAGCCTCGGCCAATTCGCGAGCAAATGCACTTTTACCTGTCCCCTTCGGTCCATCCAGCAAAATTGGCTTGAGCCTTCGCTCCTGGGAGTTTTTTAAAGGCCAGATTCGCATTTGCCTAAGCACGTGATCAACGACATGTGCAAAATTTGGAAAGTTAGATCGCAGGTGTTGCAGCCGCTTCTCAATCGAAGTACTGGGCTTGATAATTCTTCTAAAGCCGTTGTTTTGAGACATTGAAACAAACAGCCGCCAAGAGCGGCCAATACGTTCACGGTCCTCACCAATTTGTTCGACAAATTCTGATGTGGCTCTGGCTGTAAAGATCCGAGCCTTACCCTTATATGCCGTTAGGTATGCTTTGCTATCACTCATGCACTCCTTCAAGTGCTTAAGAAACAAGCTCGTAGAGTCTGGAACTTTGAGATTCTCTGCTTTTTTCAACGCCTTTTGAGAGTGATTTTTCTTCTCCCCACCATCTTGAAATACCCAACTGGGGTGCTCGTTCAGACTGTCAGACCACTTCTTCTTTAATTCTTCGAATCGCTTAGAGTCAAAAAAATCATGAAGTTCTTCATGAAAATCCAGACTGTTAAGTTGCCTGATAAATTTATCCTTGGAAAGCAATTGCATTCTGCTTTGCAGCTCTTCTTGTCTATTTCTAGGAATGAGAATTTCACACAAGTCGCTGTAGTAGTACTCACTGCAAACTACACTTTCCTGTTGGGGAATCCCTCTCCGTAGGAAAGCGGTCTCACCAAATGGATATTTGCTGCCCTGCCCCTGGTTATTCATGCAGATTCTCCACGTACAAAATGATGGGCCAGCAAGACACTTTTCTCACCTTTATCGAATGCACGTGCGCTTGCACAATCAGCCTCGTGCAACACAAAGCTCTCGGGAGTTTTACGCTTTCGAGCACCCGACTGATCATGCTGTCGCTTCACGGCGCAGATGGCATGTTCAAGCTGTAGTTCACGCTTAAGTGGATAATTCCCTGAATTAGAGCAAGCCGCTGCGATCCACTTGAGCATGGTTTGCTCATGGCCAAGTAGTTTGCAATTGAGATTTGTAGAATAAACATCAGGAGCAAGACGGTAGTAATCGTCCACCTTGGCGGCATCATGTAATAGCGCCGCAAGAAGGGTAAGACTTAGGTCAAAAGCGGGTTTACCTATGCTTCTCTGCCACGGCGACGCCGCTAAAAAGCTAAGCAAAACATTGGCCACCGTTTCTGCTGTGTGCAACATAAGTCCGTGATCGCCATTGTGATGACTGCGTGTTGAAGCCGCGTACTTCAGGAACCTGGGGAAGCGGTTGCTCTGCAACATGATTCCCAAATAAAGGGTACGGTCCTCGGGGGTTAGCAATCGAAACGTTTCACTGAAGAACTCGCACAAACTTGAAGCGCAGATTGCTGTGTTTCCAGCTTGATTCAAAGTGGAAGGCAATTGAGCTATTGCGTAGTCGAAAGGATTGTATTCAGGCTCACCCTCAGCTGGGCTCAATCCCGACACCCAGCAGTTCTTACCATCATCGACAGCACGGGCCCACAACGAGGGAACAACCTTAACGACCGAGTGATCTCCCAGGCCATCTACGCCACTACAGGCTAGATTTACAAATAGCATTCCTTGGTAGATTTGATCAGCCGCAGCGTAAACCGGTATACCAAGCTTCACGTAAGTTACGCCCTCGCGCTGCTGTCTTTGCGAAACATAACCACGTTTGGCCACGCAAATTCCAGTACCAAGTTTTGCGAACTGCGGCATATTCAAACCAGAGAAAGCACCGGTAAAAAGCTGATTGGCATCTGGATTGATGCGAACCATTTTCTGAACACAAACTTTGTTGGCGTGAATACCTTGGCTAGTACAGACCGTTTGTTTATCGGCTTGAGCGCTAAAGGAGCTATTACCGGTTTGAAGTTTTGGATTGATCATGGTTATTCTCCCTGAGTGTTCTTGTTTTGGTAGCTTGCAAACATTTGCAGCCATGGGCTTTGAATGGCAGCTTTAGAAGCTTGATTCACGCCGGTAATAGACGCAGAAGATGTGGGTGCCGCTTTGGGTACTCGTGATGGCTGGGCTTGCTTTGGAGCCTCCGAAACAGAGGACTTTTCCGCCACCGCCACAGAACTCGGAGCAATCGGCGGTGATACACCGGGACCCAAGTTGGCAGCCAACATGCGCTCAAACGCTGAGCCATCACGACGAGTCAAATTGGGTACATAGCGTGAGTACACCTTGAACAGCATTTCTGTGGACGAATGCCCCATCTGAAATGCAATCCACTCCGGTGATTCACCCGCGGCCAACATCAACGTGGCGAAGGTATGCCGGGTTTGATAGGGTGTACGGAGCTTCAACCCAAGGGATCGAAGCATGGGGTACCACACCCGATTGCTCATGTTGCGGTTGGTCAAAGGCCCGCCATTGCCATTGGCAAACACATATGGCGATTTCTTGCCCGTAACTTCCCACTGGGTTTTAAGGGCTTCATACACCTGTGGTGCCATTTGAATGTCCCGGTTGGAATCGGCTGTTTTAGGCGTTTCCTCGTAGTCATCCACAATGGTTTCACGAATGGTGATCAGTCGCTTTTCGAAATCGATGTACTTCCACTTCAGCCCATGAATTTCTCCAGGGCGCATACCTGTGAAGAACTTCACCGTGAAGTAATCCCGAAAGTCCTCGCGGCAGTACTTGATGATCATCTCCACCTCTTCAATCGTGAAGGGTGTGACATCAGTCTTTTTGATCCGCATCCGTTTTATATTCTGGTACGGAGTGGTAAAGTTGAATCGATCAGCGGCTTCATCTAAGACCTGTTTCACAGACGTCATCACATGATTGATCCGTGAAGCTGACATTGTTGTTCCTGGTTTTTTGCCCGGGGCTTTGGCGAGAACTGAGCGAAATTCCAGAAGGTCCTGTTTGGTGATACTGCTGATCACCCTATCTCCAAACTGCGGGATCAACCACTTTTCCAAGATGTCCCGCTTGGTGCGAACGTTCGAACGCTTCCAAAGGGATTCGTTTTCCGTAATGAACTTTTCCGCGAATTCGGCGAAAGTTGGGTGCCCGGCTGAGGAAATATTCTCAACCGCTTGGCGCACCGACTGGTTGGCCATTGGAATGGAAACCATTGGCGAGGCGGGTTGATATTGTTGAGTTTCGAGGGCTTCAATTTTTTCCAGATTTCTACTTGATGGAAATGCGGAACGATATCGAAAAGAGCCTTTTTTAATCTCAGTCACGATTCCAGCCATCACGCGCTCCATGAGCTTGCGATTCTCAGGCGTATCTTTCAAATTAGACTGTTCACGACACCGCACTTTCAAATACTGAAAGTCGAAGTAAAGCAGTCCAGTCTCGGGGCGTACACGAATTTGTGACATCACATACTCCTTGAAGCAGTCATCGGAATAGCCGATGCCAAGGAAGCCGCCGAGAACATATCTTGCTCAATCTGCTCCCAGATGAACAAAATCTTTCTTCCTCCAAAGGGTCGAAAATAATGACGGCCTTCGATCAAAACCGAATCTTTCAGGCGATCCCGGATGGTTCGAATGTCGTACTTGATTCGAGCAGAAAGCTCTTCTGTTGTTAGATAAGTTGCCATGATTACTCCAGTAGGGTTTAAACTAGGAGATCATTTAGATCTTCAAAAGAAATAAATGATCTTCTGTAGATCATTATGCACTATTTTAGATCTTCTGCAAGCGATTTTGATCTTCTATAGATCATTTTGTAACTAGAGGGAACAATGCGTATTCATTTCGCGAGGCTATTAGGCGAACACAAGAAGAAAATTACAGACGTAGCAAGAGACACTGGCATCAACAGAGGGACGTTGACCAGGCTGTATCACGAGACAGCGGAGCGGGTGGATTTAGAGGTGTTGCAGCAGTTGTGTGACTACTTCGACTGCGAGGTAGATGTTCTACTAGAGAGGACGAAGGACTAATCGAATGTGCGGTCGATATGTTCTTGAAGGGCCAGTGTCGCGATTGACTACATACTTCGATGCACGCCATACCGAAGACCAAAGTCAGTTCAAGAACAGCTACAACATTGCTCCCACCACACAGGTGCCCGTAGTAAGAATAAATCGCGAAGGCGAACGAGTCATTCTTAACCATATTTGGGGGCTCATTCCCTACTGGGCTAAAGATATAACTGGCAGTGCAAAACTGAACAATGCACGCGGGGAAACTGTTCATGAAAAACCATCATTTCGAACAGCTTTCAAAAAGTTCCGTTGCTTAATTCCAGCAAGCGGCTACTACGAATGGAAAGCGCCGCCTGAGGGGAGTGGCAGCCGCAAACAGCCCTTTTACATTTACCCCAATGAAACACCCTATTTCGCGATGGCTGGTGTTTGTGACCACTGGATCGATAAAACAAATGGTGAGCTTGTCATGAGCACTGCGATCATTACAACCGAACCTTGCGAGAAGTTGAAGCAGGTTCATGACCGTATGCCAGTGATGATTCCGAAATGGGGTTGGGCTGAGTGGTTAGATCCCAAGAATCAGGATTTAATTTCGCTAAGGCAATTTGTTTCGAGCAGCGATGAAGTGAATTTTCATGCGGTGAGTTTTGAAGTGAGTGGGACAGGAAAGAATAGGGTCGACTCTGAGGCGCTTATAGAGCCAAGGTATCCTAAGCTATATGAGTAGATGAATGGCGACTATTCGGCCGAAGCGAATATTAGGGCTAACGACGGGCTGAAACGTCTGAGTTATTGGTGAAAGCAGACTTCGAAACTTCGGTGGTAGTTGATGATGACGCTGACCTTCGGAATTGAGTTCCAGGCTCACCATTTGATGACGAATAATCAGGATTTATTTTTCATCCCGTTCATGCAACGCATGACAGCTATTCATAATAATTAAGTTAAAGAAATTTTCGTGATTTTCGAACAAATGGACAGCCGTTCTTCGCCGGCTGGGTATATGACCCAATAAAAAACGTTCCAGCACTTTTATTGGCAGGGTCTAAAGTAAGAAAAATTCTGAAGCGAACAGAAAGTCGACAAATTAAATTTCAAGAATTTTAGTGGGTGAGTCTTTCTTGAGAGGCGTCAATCCGGCTTGACTGATCAGATCCTGGTGTTCGCCTACACGTCCCCCGTCAGACAGTGAACACACTTCTCCAAAAGCATCGTCATACCCCGGCGTCGACCTACGGCGGATACAAGGCATCTGGTTCAGGCCGCAGTGATGGGTGGCAGGCAGATTTACGAGCCAGGATTCCAACTCTCAAAAGCGGGCATCATGCTGCTAGACTTGATGCCTGACAACGTCTCTCAAGGTGAGTTTGACTTCGATTCGCCTAAAACACGAGATCGCGGCAGGTTAATGGCAGCGATGGATGCCATCAATGATTGATTAGGACGCGGCGCCATCCATGTAGGAATTGCAGTCGATGCGGCAATAGAGACTTACACCTCAATACTCGAGTAAATTTAGCGACATACCGCTTGCACGGGCATAAGTCTCATGTGCAAAGATTGCGGCCGCTGACTTCTTACAGGCGAGAGAACGGTCTCCGCCACAATTCGGACATGGCGGTTGTATGGCATGCTTAGCGCTAAAGAACGAACTGGAGCGGTTTGCTGACATTGCAGAGCCCAACTATACGTAGCGGGTCTGGCATCGTCACCAAACCAATCATGCCGAGGCCAAGGCCGACATCGCTGACTACATCGTCGGCTTCTGCAACAGCGTGCGGCACTTCAAACTGGGCAAGCTACCGCAGAATGCCTTTGAGCAGAATGGGCCATCAAACAACCTATCGTTGTGACCGAAAAATCTTGACCAGCACACAGTGCTATCACCAATCCTTATTCCCCCAAGGCGGCCAGACCTCTGCGGAACGCGGGAGATGGAGCAGGCTCACCACGACGCCGTATTGCTCCGCATAAACCTTCATCTCGCGCAGCGGCGTGTCGGCGCTGGCGTGTGGAAACCAGACTGACGCCGGAATCTGGGTTCCTGTACGGTCGTGCGTGATCTCAGTCTTAGCGGCGAGCGCACTGTCGGGCACAGGAATCACGCTTTTTCGTGTCCGGAAGAAGGCCCCGGCCTTGGCTGCGGGTTCGCTGGACCAAGCCCAGTTGATGAAGCCATCGTTGGAAATTACCAGCACGGCCTTCTCATCTGTATATTGCAACCATTTCAGTATTGCCGCTGTCAGCGAAACACCATAGCGATCTGCGCAATGCCCCAACAGATCAAGATCGACTGTGGCGGTGGTTACCTGCTTTCGATAGTCATCGAGCGGCATTAACAAGTATGAGGCGAACAAATCGGCCTGCCCCTCAATGTCCTTGTCATCTTTCGACCAGTTCAGCATGTCAGCGTCGCTGCATTGGAACGACTCCCTGAGTTGCCTATGCAAGATGTAGTGCCCAAGCTCATGAGCCTGTGTAAAACGAATGCGTCCGGATGAAGATACCGCTTCGTTGTACAGCAGCAGCCACTCCTTTCGCTCATCACCAGGAAAAAGAGCGCCGTCGAAACCCTTGATGTTGGCAGCCTGCACTTGAGTGATCGGATCTGGCCAGCCGAAGATGCGGGCCGCCTCCATCGCAAGTAACGGTACATCCACCGGAAAACGGTCCATGCCGTGCGCGACGCTGAACACCTCAGCCATTTTCTCCAGCCGGTTGGCTGCGCGCTGCGGTGTCCAGACCTCCGTCATTACGAGTTCTTCTTGAAGGTGTTCAGTATTTTGCGGAGTTGCTCTTTCGCATCAGGCTCAAGCTTCTGATAGCCGCGAAAAAAAGCCTCGTCCAAATGTCGCTCTTCTGGAGCACGCACATCCTCTTCCAGGAAATAAGTAGCCGCAACGCCCAGTGCGTCGGCCAATGCCGTGAGTTTTTCCGCCGAAGGCCGCTGGGATTCGCGGTTTTCAAGCTCCCAGAGGTAGCTCTTGCTGAGCCCTGCAAGCTCAGCCAGCTTTTCGAGTGTCAGCCCGCGCTGCTTGCGCAACTCATGCAGTTTCTCGCCGAGACGTGTCGCCATGGTCCGTCTCCTTTACAAAAGTGATAATCGAAGAATACCACGGTACCGAACTTTTTCTTTGACATCCGAGAAAAATCGCGTAACATAAAATCATGTTCACGATTCCGAACTTTTAATCATGACTCGCTGATACGAGCTGCAACTCCAAAGAAGGAGCTTTTCAGATGTCCCGAACCCATATCGACCATCGCGACCTTGTACGGTTCGCTGAAGATAAGGTCAACTTGCCCAAAGACAAGGCAGATGAATACCGCGCCCAAGCACGGCGGCTGCGCGAGAAGCTGGAGGGCTACATCTCGGAGAATTCCGACTTCTCGCTAAAGCGGATCCAGTTGTCAGGGAGCTTGGCGAAAGGTACGGCGCTACGCTCGTTAAACGACATAGACATGGCCGTCTACATCAGCGGCTCGGATGCGCCCCATGACACGCGGACGCTGCTGGACTACTTGGCCGAACGGATGCGCAAGGCATTTCCCAATTTCAGCCCCGATCAAGTCAAGCCGCAGACTTACTCGGTCACAGTGTCGTTTCGCGGAACCGGGCTGGATGTCGACGTAGTGCCGGTCCTGTACGCCGGCCTGCCCGACTGGCGAGGCGACTTGATCAGCCAAGACGACGGGTCCTTTCTGGAAACCAGCATCCCGCTGCACCTTGACTTCGCAAAGAAGCGTAAGCAGGCCCAGCCGAATCACTTCGCCCAGGTCGTGCGCTTGGTGAAGTTCTGGGCTCGGCGCATGAAGCAGGAGCGCGACGGCTTCCGATTCAAGTCCTTTATGATCGAGATGATCCTGGCCAAGCTGTGCGACGACGGCGTGGATTTCTCCGACTACCCTGAAGCGCTGCAATCTTTCTTCACTTATGTGGCGAAGTCCAACCTACGCGAGCGAATAGTCTTCGAGGACCACTACAAGGCATCGAGCGTTGCCAAGCTCGACGACCCGGTCCAGATCATCGACCCCATCAACGCGATCAATAACGTGGCGCGGCTTTACACCGCGCAGAACGCCGATGACATCGTGGAGGCTGCCCTTGATGCAGGCGACGCCATCGATTCCGCCTTGGCCGCACCCAACAAAGAACTGACGGTGTACTACTGGCAGAAAGTTTTTGGCCCCTCTTTCCAAGGTTGAACATCATGAGCTACAGCTTCACCGCGACCGAAACCAAGACCTTTACGCTGACACATGCGCGGCACCTAGCAGCCAAGGTGGCGGCAGACCTCAAGCGCCTGCAGCGCTTGTATGGGCACATCACCGACGAGCGCATCCGCGAGTTCGAAGGCGAGGCCACCGAACTGCTGCGCCAGGGCTACCTTGGAACCGTCACCTACGGATTTCAGCGCAACGACAAGTGGATCGAACCGACCTTGCGATACACGGCCAATGAATTGGCGAACGGCGACACTGACGACGATCCTGGACGCGTGCCGCCCGGCAAAGATATCAGTGGCGCGCAGTTCCACAGTTACTTGACCTACAGCGCGGCTTGGGACGCCCTGACAGCGGATCAACGTGCGGCCGTCAAGGGGCAGTTGCCCTTGCAGCGCGTGGGTGGTTCGGACGCTGCTGTCAGCAACGGCTACTTCGCTGACGACAAGACTTATGCATCCGGCGGCCGCTCACTTGGCCGCGCCAGCCTGAGGACCTATTAACATGAGCCAACAATCCAATCTGCAGGGCCTTTTCGAACGTCCTACGACGCTGCCCGATCCCGATGCCCAGGGACGCCTCGCGCGTTTGGTGGGGATGGACGACAAGATCAAGCGCCTGGCCAACGTGCTGGGCGTCTTGATCAATCCGTCTGGGCTTCGAAAGTGGCAAGACAAGCACCATGCCGACGCTGGCGGCCTGCTCGACGCCGTCATTTGCCGCCCACCGTTGGTAGTGCTCTCCGGCGATGTCGGTTCAGGCAAGACGGAACTCGCGGAGACCATTGGCGACAAGGTCGCGCGCCAGGAGAATATCGATATCACGCTGTTGCCATTGAGCCTTTCTTCACGCGGGCAGGGTCGCGTGGGCGAGATGACCCAGCTCGTCACTGCGGCTTTCGAATACGCGTTCACCGAAGCCAGCAAATTCAAGTCGACAAAAGGTGCTGCACGTGGTGGCGTGATCCTGCTGGTCGACGAGGCAGACGCTTTGGCGCAATCGCGTGAATCAGACCAGATGCACCATGAAGACCGGGCGGGCGTCAACGCCTTCATCCGCGGCATTGATCGATTCGCGAACGGCGGACTTCCTGCCGTTGTACTGATGTGCACCAACCGGCTGAATGCCCTGGACCCGGCGGTGCGTCGGCGAGCGGCGGACATCCTCGTATTCGAGCGGCCCAATGCCGAGCAACGGCATGAGGTTCTCTCCCGCCGTCTGGGAAGCGCCGGGTTTGGAAAACTCGATCTGCAGGCGCTCGTGGAGGCAACGGGCGAGCAGCCCAAGCGCGCCTACGGGTTCACGTACTCGGATATCACGCAGAGACTGCTGCCCGCTATCGTGCTGGACGCTTACCCCGACGGTCCGATCAATCCATCGCGCGCCATCGAACTGGCACGATCGATTCTGCCAACGCCACCGTTTCGCGATTCCTGAACTTGGAACCCGCGATGCGCGTCAACATCCATACCTACAAGGAATCGTCATGACTCAAGCCGTTGCTGTTCGAAGAGATGGGGATTCCTTTCAGGCCAGAATCTTCTGGCGCAAGGCCGCGTGCCTGCTGGATCCGAAGAGTCCGGTGATGCAGGTTGGGTTCGAGTCAGGACCGAAAGGATTTGATGATGTCTGGGTTGCCTACGTACCCGACCGTGCACCGAACGATCATGAAGGCAAGCCAGTTTTGCGGGAGCACATCCAGTGCAAGTGGCACGTCTCCGTGAACGACTTCGGTTATGCTGATCTGGTGGATCCGGAGTGGATCAACGCCAACAGGTTCTCACTACTGCAGCGCGCCCGGGCGGCGCAGGTTGCGCACGCACGCGACGGCATAGGTGCCCGGTTCAAGCTCCTAACAAACTGGCGCATCGGGCAGACCGATCCGCTGCGTGGCTATATCAATCAGAAGTCGAAGACGCTGCGTTTGAAAGATCTGTTCGATGGAAGCACCGATCGCTCCATGGCCGGCAAGGTCAGGAAGCTCTGGCGTGAACACCTTGATATTGACGATCAGGAGCTCATGCTGCTCGCGCGCACACTTTCGTTAGACACGGACTCCACGTCGCTCGAAGACCATCGGGACAATCTGGATCTGCTGTTCGAGAATCGCGGCCTGCGACGCGTGCCTGTCAACGAAAGCAGCTTCGTCTACGACGACGTTGCTTTTCAGTGGCTTGCGCAAGGCAGACTGGACTTCAATCGGCAAACATTTCGTGAAGCCTGCAAGCGTGAGGGACTGCTGGACGGCGACGGGCGCGCGCATGTGGTATTCGGGGTGAAATCGTTCGAACACCCCTTCGACCGATTGGAGGACCGCTGCACAGTTGTGCTTGATCTGATCCCGCACTTCGACGAACGAGCAATCCGCGACCAGGCCGATTGGACAGCGACGCTCTACCCCAAGCTCAAAAGATTCCTGCAGGCTGCGGCCACGGACCAACAGCATCTTCGACTAATTCTCGACGCGCACATCACGCTGGCCTTCGCCGCAGGATCGGTGCTGAATATCAAGTCTGGCCGCAACGTCGAGATCGAGCAAAGAACCGTTCATCGGAATGTTTGGCACTCAAGCGACATGCCGCGCGACCCGTCTTGGCCGGGGTGGACATTCGATCTGGAAACGCTAAACGAATCTGGTGGAGACATTGCTGTTGCCGTCGGTCTCACCCACGATGTGGTCCCCGCCGTGAAGGCGCACATTGCTGCATCGCTGCCACAGGTAAGTTCTCTGCTGGTGGCGCGCCCAACCTGCGACGCAGGCGCGCGGTCCGTCGTGTGTGGTCGACACGCATTCGATCTGGCCGAGGGATTGGCGTTGCAGATCAACCAGAGGTGCCATGTCGACAGGCCTGCACTGCATCTCTTCATCGCAGCACCAAACGCGTTCACGTTTTTCTTCGGGCAACGTCAGCCCAGTCTTGGGAAGACAACCCTGTATGAATACGACTTCGAAGGTGCAAATGGGGCTGGCTACAGGCCATCTATCTCTCTTCCCATCTGATTATTGACGTTGCAAATAGCTTCCGCCGCTGCGCTGTTTGCACTACGTAGCCGGTCGGTCAGAGGGAGCACCCAGCGGATCGTCTTCTGTTCTAAACTTGGGATGCGCGCCAAGTTTGTAACAAGATCATAGATTCGCGGTTGTATTTCGAGTCCCCGCATGCTGCGGGTAGCTCTGGTCAGTCACATGCGGAGGAGAGGAAATGGCTAATTCCAACAAGATCAGGGTCATGCTTTCGAGCCGCTGCAATGACCTGTTCCCGGGAAAAAGTACGACCAAGCTGAGCGACATCCGGCTTGATCTCAAGAAAGACATTGAGGCCCAGAAAATTCTGGGGCGATCAGTTTTCGAGGTGTGGATCAACGAGGATGCGCCGCCAGCCGACGGTACGCTCGATAGTTGGGAGGCCTGCCTGCAGGCCGTTCGAGACTGCGATGTACTCATCGTACTATCCAACGGCAACGCTGGCTGGGCCAAGACCGGCGGCGACATCGGCATTTGCCATGCCGAGTACGCCGAGGGCTTGGCGCTGGCGCGCGGCAAGGTCCGCCTAATAGCGCTGCCCCAGGTACTGTCGGCTAAGGGCGACCAAGGTGCGCGAGACAAACGGTTCAGGGATGAACTCGCCCGTCAGACTGCATTCCGCGGAGGCGAGGTCCGTACTGTCGATGACCTTAGGAAACGGGTCTTCGAAGCTCTTGCCGATGCTGTGGTCGTGTTGACTCAACGGGGTGTGAAGTCAAGCGCTTCCAGCCGTTTTGGCATGGGGCAAGCTCTGGATTGGACGCGTCTGGACTTCAGCGCGCGCAAGCGGGAGATGGAGCAAGTCATACGTAGCGCTCTTGCATCCCAGTCAGGGGCAAAGGCTTTGGGTGACGATGTCGTCCTTCCTCTGGGAGGCAAGAATATCGGCGTAGTCGTGCACGCCATCCCGGCTGCGTTCACAGTCGCTGCAGCGCGTGAAATGGTGGGGCGTCCATTCTTGCGGGATCACGAGCGCACCGATTTGATCAAGAACGCACAAGGCCCGTTGCATCTGATCGCCTGCCACCGAGGAGCAACGGAAACCCAGGCCAGGGCCTTGTTGGGCTTCCCAGACGCCATCGTGGTTAGCGACTCGTTCGGGATCTACGTGGCGGACGAGATCCAGAAGGTCCAGTTCGCATTTCTGGCGAACTGTCGGGACGATGCACAAACTCGCCATGCCCTCCAACGTTTTCTCGAATGGCTAGAGCAGTCCACCGAAGTACTGAGGTTGGCAGCCCGTGCTCAGTCCCGGGCGAACATCGTGCGAACCATCGCGGCAGAGAACAAGAAGAAGTAGGAGCGGAAACCATGGCAAAAGATATCTTCACAGTCGGACCAGTGTTGTCGTTTCGGGGCATCGTCGATGGTCGTTGGCGGGTGACAGCATTGATCGGTGTCACAACCGACACCATCACTCCAACCCTTGAATTTGAGGGCCGCTCATGTGTGGCGCCAACGCTGCTGCTTGAGCATAAGAAGGAGCGCTACTGGCGCTACGACCTGAGCTGCGATTTGCAGGATAACGAAAGGAAAGTGGTCTTCGGCGTGGGCGGCGGCGGACCGACCTGGTCGTTCACCGTCCCCGGCCGGGGATTCGCGCCCCGTATGGCATACGTGTCTTGCAACGGATTCTCTGACCCCGGCGGCATACGCAAGCTGGTGAAGCCTGAGAACGCAGTCTGGGCCGACTTGGTGGGCAACCATGACCGCAGCTTGCGGGGGCCTGATTTCAAGCTCGACAAGGAGCAGCTCTGGCACGAGGCCCGGACGCAGGACAAGGGCGTGCAGCGGTTCCATCTCATGCTGATGGGAGGTGACCAGCTTTACTTCGATTCCATCTGGGAAGACCTGCCGAAGCTGAAGCAGTGGGTCGGCCTATCGCGCAGCAAGCAACTGACCTTCGCCGTTACACCAACGCTAGAAAAGGAAATTGAGGACTACTACCTCAGCCTGTATGCCAAACGCTGGCTGCCGCCCGCGCGCAAGCCGTGGGGCACCGTGATTGCGAACGGCGATGCCGCAGATGCGATGGCACGTATTCCAACTGTGATGATGTGGGACGACCATGACATCTTCGACGGTTGGGGCTCATACAGCGAGCCCATGCAGCACAGTCCTGTGTTCCAAGCGCTGTTCAAGCATGCCCGACGGGCCTTCTGGGTGTTTCAACTGCAGCATGCTGTTGGCGACTTGCCGACCTTGGAAGAACTCGATCTGCCAAATCTGTCGCGCAAAGATCCTCAGTTCAAGGCCATCTCCTGGCGGAAGCACCAAGCCAAGGATTCCCTGGCGTTGCCATTGATCGACGACCAGCCTGGGTTCACCTTTGCCCACCAAGTGGGTCCCGTCGCTATCGTCGCGGCCGACCTGCGAACCGAGCGCTCACGGACTCAAATCTTGGGCATGGCCACCTGGGACAAACTTCAGAAATGGTTGTCGGCTTTGCCTGCCAAGGGCAACGCCGCGCCGAACACTGGTTGCCAGCATCTGCTACTCCTTTCGTCGGTGTCGGTCGTGCATCCAAAACTGAGCCTTGCGGAAGGTCTGATGGACACATTCGGTCAGGACCATGTACTTGACAGCAGCGCGGACGACCTCAAGGACCATTGGGCGAACGACGACCACGAGGGCGAACGCAAGCGGTTGTTGGAAACACTGGCTCGGACGGCCGAAGACAAGCTACTGCGAGTATCGATCGTGTCGGGTGACGTCCATGTGGCGGCTTGGGGAAGCGCCTACCGCCGTGATATTCCTCCAAATGCGACCTGGGCTCACATCCAGCAATTTACTTCGTCCGCTGTCGTGCATCCATCCTTGATGGGCGTCGCAGAACGACTCTTCTTGTACCTGCTCAACAGCATGGCGAGCAAGCCGCAGTTGATCGATGTCCAGCACGTCGTGGAGATGATGCTGTTTCCGGGGTACAACCGGTACGTCATGCCGGCTCGGAACTGGCTCGCGTTGGAGCTTGACATGGGCACGAATGGTAACGACTGCAAATTGTGGGCAACCTGGCGATGCGAGGCGGAAAATGGTTTCTCTAACCATCTGCAAGCGGTGCAGCCCGCGCGCGTTTAGGCTGATTCTGAGAATGAAACATCGTCGCCGCGAAGCTTTCAATCAGATCGCGTAGCAGCAGACCATGCTGGGTGTAGATCACCCGGTTTCGTTGGTATAGCGGCCCCTTAGCGATCGAATTAAGAATTGCAGGTTTTGGATTCGACGTCATTCGTTTGACAAGCCCGACCGACGGCACCCAGCCTAAACCGGGCATACATTTGGATTTTTAGAGTGGTGTTTTTTGCTAAAAGTGTTAGTCCCTACACGGCGAGTGAGATAGCGAAGTTATTCCCCATTAACAGTTAGGGACATTCAGAATTGTTGCGAGCGGGCGTTTAACCCCAAGCTTGCAGGTGTCCCTATGGTCGTAGTTCCTTAAGTATCTTAATGGCGATCTGCGTGCTAGATTCCGGTTTTTGGCCGAAGCGGACCTCACATGTTTCTTTAAAAACAACTGCTTCCGACCCAAACAAGACATTAATGACTCATGGAATCCTCGAACAGTCAAGATCAGTGTTGACCTGGTCGGCAAATTCCATACGAGCGTACCAGCCCTGGCGCAACCATACACTCCCTTAGGCGAGCTTGGTCAAGGTGGCCCAGCAATGCTGGACGAGATATGCATTTTGATGTGGGCTCCGTGAAGTTTGTCGCGCGGTGATTTGGTTCCTGCAGCTTTCTTGTCGACTTCAGCTGGCGTCAATCAATGCCAAAAGGTAAGCAACAGTAATGTGGTAGGCGTCAACCTAGTCTTTCGATTACATATCGTTCTGATGCTTGATCGAAGCCAAGCTGCACGTCCGTAAGCCGACGCACCTGTAAATTGCGAACTGGTTTCATCGGCCGGTTCCCGCAGGGCCGAACCAATCCTTTTGTTTCGATTTTCCAGCGTTGCTGTCTCTCACCGTCACCAACATTTCGAGCCTCCTAAACCAGCACGGCCAATTGTCCACAGCGATAGCAAACGAAAGCCGAACAACGGGAAGAACTCAACTATACTGTATATTTACACAGTTTTCTTGGGCCGCGTAAGCTAAGAAGCGACAGATATTCTTACTTTTGGAGGCAATATTATTAAGGCAACCGGTTAAGATATTTTCTATAGAAAAAAGTAAAAACAGGTCAAAGCTAAGTGACATCCAATCCGAGCGACACAATATTAATCAGCACCGCACCCACTGAAGAGGTGGGACGGGAGACGCTGTCGAGATACGACATGCAGTTTCAAGCGGCTGCATACGCAGCCTTGGAAATATTGGAAGGGACCGGCGTTGTCTGCGTCTTTTGCGACTTCCATGATGATTTTGTGGTTAAACGGGAAAGCGCAGGTGTATCAACCTATCATTTCTATCAGGTGAAGACCAAGGGCAAGCTCAATCATCAGTGGTCCTTACTCGAAGTTCTGGGCTTCAAGAAAAGAGGACAGTCCGACGACAACGAAGCGCTGAAACGGATTCGCACTAGCTTCCTAGGGAAGTTGCTCGATCAGGGCGTGAAGTTTAGGGAATCCTGTGCCGGAGTCACCTTGCTTTCCAATGTCCATTTCGAGGATGCAGTTATTGCGCTGGTCGACGAATGGAAGGCGCGCAAGAATGAAAGCAAGGCCGCAAACCTGTTAGTGGGGAAATTTTCAGAGATCTTTACGATTGATCCACCGCTGGCTGTTAGCGAGGTACAAGACACGCTCGCCAAACTGTCGCTCAGTCCGGCCGTGGGCCATATCGCGACTGATCGAGAACCTTTTGTCAATTCTTCGCGTACAGCAATCTACAAGTACAGCGAAGTTGACTTGGATTTTTTTGAAATTTCCGACCTTGCCAATAATCTCTTGGACCTGGTGTATCAACGGTCAAAAGGCGCGTTGGCAGATGTCGCTATGACGAGTATTGAAGCGCGCGCTGGCATTGTGTTGGATGATTTGCTGAGAGTGCTAAGCATTTCGCCATCGGCATACCGGGCATTGCTAGGTGGTGAAGACGACAAGGTAATCAAGACCGCCTCCATTCTTCAGCGCGTACTCAAGGCCTCCGGGGCAAGCTCAACTATGATCGAGTATGCATCTGTTCAAAAAGTGGCATGGGACATGTGGTTCAGGGATGCTAGGCACACCTACAGCGACTTCGACTTGGAATTCTTGCTGCAGGAGTTAGACAAGACCTGCCGCGCATGGCGCAATTCCGGTGCAACGTTTGACGATTTGCAAGTCTTGATCGCAAAGTTTCTTGCTCTGAATTCAGTGGCCAAGTTTCAGACTATTACAAAAGAATTGGCACTTGGCGGGATACTTGCCGCGCTGGTAAGGAGCTATACAAAATGAGATACGAAGATTTTTTCAAAGAGGCAAAAGACCGGAATTTGCGATTGCTCGCAGACCTGCCGGCGGACGGTTCGGTGTCCGGGTTGGACAACGAAGCGCTGTTCCAGCTTCCCTTGCTATCGATGGTCATCTTGACGCTGTCAAAGGGCAGGAGCAAGCCTAAGGTCGCAGAAATAGGCCAACTGGTTGGCGAATGTCTGGAACGCACTGTCGCAGGATTTAAAGGATCGAGCCAGTTTATCGGGTGGTCGGCCAATTTACGCATCCGGACCATTCGCGCACTCGCATTCTTAGAAAAGCGCGGGTTAGCCATTGTTGAGGGGGCGGGGAAAAGCATAACTGCAACAGAACGAGGACGGATCGTCGTCGATGCCGCACTCGAGGGCGATACCCCACTCGCTTACGCATTGTCGACCATCGAGCGCAGCTTTGAAAACATCCGGGCCGAGCGAGGGATTTTGGAGGAAGTAGAGTGAGGCTCAAAGCACTGAAGATCAATCCCCGGCACGCCAATGGCTGGGAAAGCCCATTGCTAGAATTTGGGCAAAGGACGACGTCGCTCTTCGCCCCCAACGGGAGCGGCAAGACGCCGATCGTGCAATCGATCGCATTCTGTCTTGGGATGGAAGTGAAATTCCGTGAAGACATATGCGATAACTGCATCAGCGCGACTTTAACGGTCGAGCTGAATGGTGGCGATGTGGACATCGAGCGTAATTTTAGCGACAAGACCTTTGTCGTCCGCTCGGCTGGTGGCACCTGGCAGGCGGATAATGAAGCAGAATTTTCGCGCACGATATTTCAAGAACTCGGCATGGAAGTCCCTTCGCTCGTTGCTGCATCGAAGAAGTCTACCATCCCCTATGTCTCAACTGTCTTGCCCATTTTCTTCATGCGACAAGATGGTGGATACCTGGGGGCATACACCCCATCCAAGACCCCCTTCATTCAAGACCAATTCGTCGAGATGCTGCGATTCGTCTTCGGCTACCCGCCAAAGCGCGCGTATGACGTGCAGAAGTCACGGCTCGATCAAAAGGCGAAATTGGAGCATGCGCAGCGCCGCCTAGTCTTTCAACAACAAATAGTCGCAAAATTGGCGGAAGACATCGATGATTCTCCAGCCGTGGCTCAACAGTTGAGGCAGCAGTCCTTGGGGCTGACCCAGCAGATTGATGAATTGCGTAACGCTGCGGACAAGCGTAATTCGGCCGACAATGCACTTGTTGAATTGTTGAAAGTCAAAGATGAACAGATTGGCCGGTTGCGCCGGGCGAGAGCGGAGCTTCAGGCCCGCGTCGACGGCATCGATGGCATTCGTTCGGAGATCGAAGGCGAAATCAAGACGCTGTCCCTGAACGAGGAATCGCGTCGCGTATTCCTGCGATTTGAAGACATTTGCGCTAAGCCTGACTGTGGCCTCTTCATGTCAAGCCAGGAGACCTACGGCAAGAACTTGCTCTATCTAAAAGATCAGATCAAAGACCTTGAGAACAACGTCCAGCGCGCCGATGCGCAAATTGCTGGCTATGATGAGAACATCCGTAGTCAAGAAGCCGAGCGAAACATGCTTCGTGAGCGTGTTCGGCAACTCGGTGCCGAAGATGACTCTGTAGCAATCATTGTCGCGGTGCAGAATTTGACACGCGAATTAATGGGCGTTGAACAACAGCTCATTGGTATCGAAAAATTGTCTGCGGAAAAAAAGAAATATATTCAGTTCGACGAAGACCGATTCCGCATTCAGGACGGCATCGCGTCGATGACAAAAACTGGGCGTGCTGACCTTGGTTTCAACCAACTCCGCGGAGAGTTAGAGCAACTTACGGTGAAGTGGATGGATATTTTAGCGACCCCCAATGTATCGCGGCGCGTCAGCATTGAACCTGATTTCAAATACAAGTTTGGTAATGAATATCTGGACATCTTCACCGGGAGCGGCCGTGCACGTTTAGTGCTTGCAATACATGGAGCAATTTTTGAAAAATACCTAGAGGTAGAGTCGCGCCCATTCCGGTTCCTCATTCTCGATACACCTAAGCAGCACGAGCTTGAGTCACAAGACTTGGCGCGCTATCTGGTCGCACTTCAGCAGCTTTGCGATAAAAATAACGCGCAAATTGTCGTATCTTCAACTGAATACAGGCACCCGATAGAAACGCAGGATAAAGAGTGGCTCCCATCCTATCCATTCCCAGACCAGCTAATGTATTTAGGCAAGCCTGTGCAATAGTGTTTTCATGGAATCACGTGATTGATAGCGGCGCCGCTATCTCACCAGCTGCGGGCGTGACAGCGATTATGCATCGCACAGTTCATAGCTAAGCAACCGGGAAAATGAACTCATGAGTTAAGAGCAACAAACCAACACAGCTTTAGAGTACCTCGAAAGGCCGGTGATTTATTCAAGGTGCCCAATCCTATAACTCAGACGGAGTTTTCGCAGCTTTCCTGGAATTCTCCAACGATATCTTTGGCAGGGCTGCGGGTTTTGGCAAAGAAGCGGACTAGGCAAGTCGGGGGCGGACCAAACAGTATGCTTCCCTGCGTTACAGCCAGTCGCCCCCGAAACCTGGGCGGCCAGTTTCAGTCTGAAACTACCGGTGAGGCAACACCTTTTCACCGGCAAGAATTGGCCGATAGCCGACTCAAAACGTTGAGATCTGGGAAGTCCGCTTCGGCCGATTATCAGAAGCTCTGTTGCAGAGATTATTTGTCGCTAGACACTGCCGCCAAGTTAAATATATTTATATGTGACAGATGAAAATGTGCCAAAGATAGGTCGATACTCATAAATTGTCTGTGACAGAAAATTTGTCACAGAATTTGTCACAGACTTGTCACAGCCGCTTGATGGAGGTCGGAGACTCCAAGGCGATTTGCCTAATCTATGACCAATGAAGATATCTCTCCGGCGGGAATGAAGCCGCGAAAAAACAAAAAGGACCTAGCACCTCACAGCGCTAAGTCCTTGATATTCTTGGGGCGATGTATGGGGCTCGAACCCACGACCCATGGAATCACAATCCATTGCTCTACCAACTGAGCTAACACCGCCACCGTAAACCGGTACTAAATTCTTGGCCTGCCCGGAGGGGTTCGAACCCCCGACCCTCGGCTTAGAAGGCCGATGCTCTATCCAACTGAGCTACGGGCAGAATTTGCATTGTAACTCGCACACGCGAATGGGTAGAAACAACCCACTGGACAAGGATAGAACATCCTTTAAATTCGGTGGTCGGGGCAGAAGGATTCGAACCCTCGACCCTCTGGTCCCAAACCAGATGCGCTACCAGACTGCGCTATGCCCCGACAAAGAAGCGGAATTCTATGTTTATTTCAGGGTTTCGTCAAGACCTCACACAGCGTTAAGTCAAATTGAGCGCTGCGTTGAAGGGACTCTGGCCACCTGCCTTCAACAACGCCAAGCCTGTGCGATTCCTTCGCTCCAAATTCAGCCGCACGTTCCAGCCATGTTTTAACTGGTCGAAACATGGAAACCAATCGGTTTCTGATCACCGGGCTGCCATCTGAGTACACAAACTGGCGATATTCGTTTGAAATGGCGGCCTGATCAACGCCTTTCATTTGTCGCTCTGCAAGTCGGGCAAAAAAGCCATTCGCGTTGTAAGCCATGCCAGTCAACTCCCGGCAAGAGGAGGCGATGGAGGCACCGCAAAACCAGTTTGACGGGAAAAAGGCTCCTCCAGCCACCTGGCCATGCCCTCGGCACCAATCTTGATTTTCAAAGTAAGGGCAGAAGAGGACTGACCTTCATACCAGTTGGGTTTGGTGGGTTCATCGAAGGCAAGGCCTGTGCCCTGGTCAAAGTGCTGAATATGCACTTCGATTCCATCGCTTTGGGCGTACCTTGAATGCTTCAAAGGTGGAATCAAATTCAGTTGGGTTTGATAAAACCAATCTGCCGCCTTTAGCTGCATGAGAATATCGTCCACTCGATCAGGAACATCGTTACCGTCCTTGTCATCTGCTGGAACAGCATGCTTGCCTTCGGTGGTATAAAAAACCCTGAATACTCCCTCTGCCGCGCTGTGGGTGTAAAGTGCTTTGGGATGTGGCTTGGCCCACGCAGACTCCGCCTGGATTAAAAGCACACACAATGCGAGCAACAAGTACATGAGTTGTTCCAGCTTGATTACACTGAAAACCTGACTCGTCAAATATCGACCAATTCCGTCTATTTGCATGATTTTTTACTGAAATCTGACTGAAAACATTATGTTCCTGGACTTCATTGAAATTGGTACCTCCGACTTCAACACCCTGATTCAGGCTGCTGGGCCTGACACGCGGGGCCTGTCGATCGACCCCATATCACTTTACATTGATCGCTTGCCTAACCGCCCGGGCTGTAAAAAAATCAACGCGGCCATCTCCAATGTGGAAGGTACGGTGAATGTCTATTTCATACCACCTCAAATGCTGGCGAAACACAAACTGCCCAACTGGCTTCGCGGCTGCAATTCAATCGGCGCACCTCACCCAACTGTTGAAAAACTCCTCGCGAAGACTGGCCTGGCTCAACAAGATGTTCTGGTGATTCAGGCTGTACCCTGCCTTCGGCTGCAAACCATTTTTCAACAGCACGAAGTTCACGGCGTATTCATGCTCAAGGTCGACACCGAGGGACATGACGCAGTGATACTGAACGATTTTTTCAGTGATGCAAAACCCGAGCAATGGCCTCATCAAATCATTTTTGAATCGAATAAATTGTCCGACAGCGAAACGATTCATCGGCTAATTGCAAAGCTTATTTTGATGGGCTACGACATCGTGTCCTGTCAAACAGGCGGCGGCGCCAGCGACACGCATCTTCGCCTGAACCTGAACCGGCTGAAAGGTGAGCGCACTATCATTCAAACTGCGAAAGGGTATTACCTCGAGGGTTACCCGAAAAACTACTCACCGCTAAACCTGCCCCACGAGAACAATCTGGATTCAGCGCTCGGCTACGCCCGTCAACAACAAGCTGCCGGCGTCACCTTTCAATATGGTCGGTACGAAGTTCGGCAGGGCCGCTACCTGCAACGCTCTGTGAAAGACTTGCGGGTTTGCAGCTGGATCACTCTGCCCGTGGTAACAAATCATACACATCAACCGTAAAAAGACACTGGGATTAATGCCTACTTCTTTCTGAGCGTTTTCTTTTAATTTACGTTGGTATTAAATTAGAACATTACATTAAATTGTCAAATAAAATTTAGTAAATATTCCCCGTAAAACCCTTCAAGACACCACACTCTTTTCTTAATAAATTTCATAACAATATGTTTTATATATTTATTTTTCAAAAAAAGAAAAAAGAAAAATAAAAATTCTCCGTAATATTTGTTAAATCCAGAATTCCAAATAAAATCCACCTCAAATCAGCGCAAGTAGCAGTTGGACAACAACAAGTCCCGTCTGCCAAATGACCGAGCACACCGAATCAGAGGGTACAAAGCGATCTATGCCAGCGCCACCTGCTGGAGATGCGCCTATCGTCTTGACCAAGACTGACAATGCGCAATCACTTACCGGTCATGAAAAGCCAGTCCTTGTATCGCCAAAGCAAGCTGATTTATCGCAGGTAGAACAAGAAAACGAGACAGAACAAATTGAGCAGGGCGTTTTGCTCGAAAAGGATACCGACGAAGAGACTGAGAAACTGGCAGGTTTATTCGGTGCCGAGTTGGGTTTGGCTGGATTTGGTTCGCTCGCTGGAGGGGCTGTCACTCTGGGAGTAATTGCGGGTGGTTCGAGCAGTGCTGTGACACCAAGCGATGACTCCGACAGCGACTCCGACAGCGACTCCGACAGCGACTCCGACAGCGACTCCGACAGCGACTCCGACAGCGACTCCGACAGCGACTCCGACAGCGACTCCGACAGCGACTCCGACAGCGACTCCGACAGCGACTCCGACAGCGACTCCGACAGCGACTCCGACAGCGACTCCGACAGCGACTCCGACAGCGACTCCGACAGCGACTCCGACAGCGACTCCGACAGCGACTCTGACAGCGATTCCGACAGCGACTCCGACAGCGACTCCGACAGCGACTCTGACAGCGACTCTGACAGCGACTCCGACAACATCACGCTTCCTATGTTGTTAAGCGCGGATCAACTGACAGTCGCGCCACTGGGCATTCAACTGCTACAACTCCAAAACGTAGAAGCCTTAAGCGTCGAAATACACCAAGACGACCCTGAAAACTCGTCGGTTACGGTGCTTGATCCAAAAATTCAAATTTTTGCGGGCGGACAACAACCCGTATTGTCAGTTCAAGACGTGAATATTCTGAACGAGGCCTCTGCACCATCAGTTCAAAGCGACGTTGCAAATATAGATGAAAGTTCTGTCACACTTCCGGACTCATCGCAAACGGGTGAAGAAGGCCTTCTACTGAGCAATGCCTCTGTGAACTTGGGCAGCACTCTTGAAGTTCAACAGGCCACGGTGGATATTACCCGTAGCAACATCGCACAGTCGCTGCAAAATACAGCAAATGCCTTTCGAAGCACCTTCAGTGAAGACGGTCTGCGAATCGCACTTGGTACGTCAATCGACAATCTTGCAATCAACGCTGGCGGCACGCCAATGCGCTTTGACGTACAGCCCGGAGAAGCAACTTTGCCATCCGAAGGGCAAGTTTTTATCCCGACGGTTCTAATTCCGCAACTGGCACCTGTTACCGGACCAATTGGTGCAGGGCTAGAAAGCCTTCTCCTTGCTGCTGCAAACACGATTCAGACCGGTCGCCTTCCTCCGATATCCATAGTTCAAGCACTACAAGAACCAGACACGGCCATCGCCAATTCGGTGGTGACCTTGGGCACATTTGCCCTCAACGAAATGGGGATTGTCTCTAGGGACATCTCCACCACACAAAGGCAAATCGCCGATGTGACACTCGCTGTTATTAATAATTCTAAGGAGACAGACATGACTGCAGTTGTATTTGACCGAATCCAACAGGGCCCTGGTGGAGACAACCTGGCCACACGCGCAGCTGCTGCTGCGGGTGTTATTGCTGGCAATCTGCAAGGTATTGACCCGGCGAGTTACGCACCGGCACCACCCCCACCCGATGAAGGCGATCCAGTTGAGCAATCGCCTGAGCAACAATTTGCAAGCGACATGCAAGCCGCTTTTGAAGCTGGTAACCCAGCCACCGGTGGTAGCCCGGAAGACGGATTTGCCGCTGGCAGTCTTGCAGTTCAAAACTTTGCAGGTCAAATCATGGACGACACTTCCGGTGTCGCAGTCCAACTGGTCGAAGCCGTACCCTCCCTGGCAGCCGATGCCGTGGGCAATGTCGATGGTGAAAATGATGGTGACGATCCGGCCACGGATTTTGGCGAATTTGTCAACGGCCCCGACGGCGATGATGGCTTTGGCGACGATGACGCATTTGCGAACATGGATGTGATTGGTACCGAAAACGACGTACTGACAATTGCAGACGGCGTGTTGAGTTTTCCCGCTGAGGTTGTAGCTGCTGCCGCTGGCGGCGGTGGCGGCGGCGGTGAAGGACCAGCACCTTCACTGGTGAAGGGTTTGGTGCCCGCAGACGCAGCCTTTGCCTCTGCATTTGTTGAAGGCGTCGAACGCGCATTCACTGGCGTGGATGAAGGCCTGAACCTGTTTGTGACTGAATACAATGCAGGCACAGATGCATTTTTGACCTCGGTTGAAGAGCAAGGTCCAGATGCAGGGCAGGCATTTCTGACCAGTCGAGCTCCAGGCGGCAGCAACGAATTGGCCCCACGTATTCAAGCCATTTTAGAAGGTGAGGCTTATACCGACGCGCGCGGCACGCCCGACCAGAGCAATCCTGAGTTTGTTCAGGGCACACTCGAAGGTGCTCCCGGCGTAATCATGGCCTCATTGCAAGGCGGCGGTGCTCCAGTTGGTGGTGACCCCGGAGACGGACCTGACCCAGTGGGCTTTCTGGCCGGGACACCTGCTGCCATTTCGTCTTCAATCGAGGGGGGAAGTCCAACACCCTTCATCGAGCATCTGCAAACGCTCAGCCCCGCCTAACTTCGACTAACGTCAACCAACAGGTTCAAAGAAGCCTCGAAGCCCCCCGCGATTTACTGCGGGGGCGCCTTGGGCAAAGCCTGCAAAATCGAATCAACCAAGCGATTGGCGGTGGGCTTATCGGCCGTTTCAACCATCACGCGCAGCACAGGTTCGGTGCCGGAAGGGCGAATCAACAAACGGCCATTGCTGCCAAGCTCAGCCTTCACAGCCTCGCAAACGCCCTGCACTGTCATATCGTTGGCCCAGTCGTACCCCACAGGCAAACGTGCATTTTTAAGCACCTGCGGCAACATGGCCACCGGCTTCAAAATGTCGGCCAAAGGCATGCCCAAATTGCGCACAGCGCGCAGCACTTGCAAGGCGCTCACAATGCCGTCGCCGGTGGAATGACGGTCCAGCACCAGCAAATGGCCTGAACTTTCTCCGCCCAATTGCCAACCATTGGCTTGCAACTTCTCAAACACATAGCGATCGCCCACCTTGGCACGCTCAAAGTCCACATTCAGTTGCTTCAAAGCAAGCTCTAGCCCCAGGTTGCTCATCAAGGTACCCACCACACCATCGACCTTGCCCTGCATGTGCAAACGCTCGGCCACCAAAGCAAACAACAGTTCATCGCCGTTGTAAATCCGGCCACTGCCATCCACACAAATCAGCCTGTCTGCATCGCCATCCAGCGCAAAACCGTAATCGGCCTTGTGTTCAAAAACGGCTCGAGCCACAAAGTCGGGGTAGGTGGCACCCACGCCGCGGTTAATATTCAAACCATCTGGCTGGTCTGCAAGCACCACCACATCGGCACCCAATTCACGAAACACAGCGGGTGCAATTTGATAAGCTGCGCCGTTGGCACAGTCCACCACAATTTTTAACCCACGCAAATGTTTGTCGCGCGGAAAAGTGCCTTTGCAAAACTCAAGGTAACGACCCGCTGCGTCGTTCAGGCGCTTGGCCTTGCCCAGCTCTTCAGACGACTTGCACGGTGCATTCAAGGCCAATTGCGCTTCGATTTCCATCTCCCAGGCATCGGGCAACTTGGTACCCTCTCCTGAAAAAAACTTGATGCCGTTGTCTTGGTAAGGGTTGTGCGAAGCGCTAATGACCACACCGGCCGACATGTTCAAAGCACGTGCCAAATAGGCCACCCCTGCCGTGGGCATGGGCCCCACCAAAACCACATCCACGCCAACCGATGTAAAGCCCGCCTCCAGGCAGCTTTCCAGCAAATACCCACTCACCCGTGTGTCTTTGCCAATCAACACCTGCGGGCGCCTTCCACCGCCCTCATATTTGGCCAGCACCGTGCCTGCGGCTTGCCCCAAACGCAACACAAAGTCAGGAACCATGGGACTTTGCCCCACCGTGCCGCGAATGCCATCGGTACCGAAATATTGTCTGCTCATTGAATGTCTGCAATAGGTGAATAATGTTTATCAATCTGATTTTACGGGAACTGTGGTGCGACCCCGGTAATCAATCCCGCTTAATTTACAAAAGCTTTCAAGTTGCGCCGGGCTGTCAATGCCATAAGCACCCAAATCAGACCCTGGCGTGAACAAGGCATTGATCCTTTCATTGGAACGTTGTTGCAACCAGCCAAAAGGCGTGTGGCGCTTGGCGTCCATGTCAGGGTGCCAGTGCTGCCCCTCATACGCCTTGCCCACTTCCTTGTACAGGTGATACAGCGGAATCAGATTGTGCCGCGAATGAAACACCTGATAGCCCTTGGCATGCGCACGCAGGGAAAGGCTTTGTTCTTCGCCCCGAAAATACAGGTAAGGATCGTAAGGCACCTGTTGTGTAAAGTCGCCTGTGGTGAACAAAAAACAAGCCCCGACATGAAAACCTGGCAGGTGGGTAATGTCAGGCGGTTCAACCCGTTTGCGAACCACCCGGAACTGCAACACAGCCCGATCGGCGTTCAGCGCACTGGCAGGGTCGCGATCAATAAAAAATATCTCGTCCGATTTAAGTGGTTCATCCGCCACTGCCCTGCCCTGTGAATCAAACCTGAAACCCGGCGGGTAGGTGCTGATCAAAGGCTTTGGATGGGAGTTTTTTAGCTGCTTGAACTGCTCAATCAACAATTCATCCCAGCCTTGATCAAACAAGGTGTGGGAATCAATTTGCAGCAAATAGTCCTGATCGTTGTACAGCGAGAACGCGATAGACCGCGCCCAGCTAACCCCACGCGAATCAATTGGTGACAAGCCCACATAGTTGATATTTTTGCGTGCAGGAAATTGTTGCAACCAATCCGGATTCAAATTCTCAGACTGATCCACCAGGCCCACAAAAATCCGCTGTGGGTGTTTCGCCTGTGAAAACAAATGGTGAATGGTCAGCTGAAGATGAGGCTCGCAGTAAGCCGCCACACTCACAAAAATTGTCGGAAACTTTTGCAAACTGTTGGCTTGCATTATTGGTTCAACGCGAAGGCCACTTTCAATGCCTCCACAGTTTCGCGCACATCATGAACCCGCAACACAGCAGCGCCATGTTGCGCGGCGTAAGTGGCGGCTGCCACCGAACCCGCCGTGCGCAAGCCAGGGTCGGTTTGCCCGGTGAGCTCAGCGATCATGCGCTTGCGCGAAACGCCCACCAGCACCCCTGCCCCGAGCGTGGAAAACAACGGGGTCGCTTTCATCAAATCAACATTGTGTTGAAGTGTTTTACCAAAACCAAAACCAGGGTCTACCAAAATACGGCTTGCGTTTACACCCAGCTGTTCAAGCGCGACCAAGCGCTTGTTCAAAAATGCCTCCACATCGCTGACTACATTGCCGTACTCCGGTGAATTCTGCATGGTGCGCGGTTCGCCTTGCATGTGCATCACAACCGCGCCGGCATTGGATTGCGCAAGTACTGCCTCTGCGCCTGTTTCTCGAAAACCGTTCACATCATTCAGAATATCCACACCCAAATCAACAGCCCGTGCCATCACTTTGGTTTTCATCGTGTCAATTGACAAAGGCACGTTCCAGCCCATTAACTCTTTGAGCACATCCTCCACACGTTTCCATTCATCATCCGCGTCTACGCCTTTTGCGCCAGGGCGGGTGGATTCGCCACCGATGTCCAGAATCTGCGCGCCTTGCTCCACCAGTTGGCGGGCATGTTCAATGGCCAGGTTGGTTTGGTTGTATCGGCCGCCATCGGAAAAAGAATCGGGCGTCACGTTCACAATACCCATAATCAGGGGCTGGCCGTGGGTGTATGTAAGCTCGAATCGACCTGCCTTCCAAGTGCGAACCATGTGCTACCTAGTGAGTTGCTGTAGAAGCCATTTTACGGCAAAGGTGCAAACCTGTTCCGCTCAGCTTGCTCAGGTGCATACCCTCTCGCGCCAGAAAACCTGTATTTCCCTTTTTGAGATTCACCCTGACTCACCTCGCTCGGCAAAAAAGCGGGCCGAGTCTCGGTGCCGGCCTATGGCCGAACGTGGCGGGTGAATTCAAACGGGCAGGTTTTCTTGATCGGCGTTGCGAGGGCATTGCGACCTGAGCAAGCCAAGCGAATGGGTTAGCAACGCGCGAGGCTTGGGTGCTACACCGGTTGGCCGGCTTTGCAAGGCTTCCCGGCGGCTTCGCAGCGCGGGGCGATCCGGGGGATCGATGCGAAGACGCTTAAGCGTTTCGCATGCCCCAAGCCAGAAGCATCAAGCCGGACCGAGAAGCGTTGCTTAGGCCAACCGGTGTAGCACCCAAGCCTCGCTCAAAGCCAACTCACTCGCACCAAACAAAAAAGCCGCTGGTCGCAAAACCAACGGCTTTTCAGTTTTCACCAACCCGACGATTAGTCCGCTTTCACACTCATCGCAGCAGGTGCAGGTTGCGGCGCAGGTGTTACCTTCTCGCCACCACCGCCACTGGAACTGGGGCTGCCACCTGTGGGCGGCGTGCTACCACCAGTTGTGGGTGGACGTGGATCTTTGCCTTCCATGATGTCATTGATCTGGTCTGCATCAATGGTTTCCCATTCCAGCAAGGCCTTGGCCATGACGTGAACCTTCTCACGGTTCTGATCCAGAATGTCCCAGGCCACTTTGTACTGGGCATCAATGATCTTGCGGATTTCAGCATCGACCATTTGCATGGTTTGCTCGCTCATGTGCGTGGTCTTGGTCACAGAACGGCCCAGGAACACCTCACCTTCGTTCTCGGCATACACCATGGGGCCAAGGGCCTCGGTCATGCCGTAGCGGGTTACCATGTCGCGGGCAATGGCTGTGGCACGCTCAAAGTCATTCGAGGCACCAGTGGTCATCTGGTTCATGAAAATTTCTTCGGCAATACGACCACCAAACAAGACCGCAAGCGTACACAGCATGCGTTCCTTGTCCATGCTGTAACGGTCACCTTCCGGCAACTGCATGGTTACACCCAAAGCACGGCCACGCGGAATAATTGTGACCTTGTGCACGGGGTCGGTTTTGCTCATCAATTTGGCAACCACAGCGTGGCCAGACTCATGGTAAGCCGTGTTGCGGCGCTCCTCTTCCGGCATCACCATGCTGCGGCGCTCTGCGCCCATGATGATTTTATCTTTGGCTTTTTCAAAGTCGCTCATTTCGACCACACGGCCATTGCGGCGTGCAGCAAACAGGGCAGCTTCGTTCACCAGGTTGGCCAAATCAGCACCGGAGAAACCGGGGCAGCCACGGGCCAACACAGACGCATCGACGTCGGGCGACATCGGGATTTTGCGCATGTGCACTTTCAGGATCTGCTCACGGCCACGAATATCGGGCAGGCTTACAACCACCTGGCGGTCAAAACGGCCAGGGCGCAGCAACGCTGGGTCCAACACATCGGGGCGGTTGGTTGCAGCAATCACAATAATGCCCTGGTTGGTATCAAAACCGTCCATCTCAACCAGCATCTGATTCAGGGTTTGCTCGCGTTCATCGTTACCGCCGCCCAAACCGGCACCACGCTGGCGACCCACCGCATCAATTTCATCGATGAAAATAATGCAAGGTGCCTGCTTTTTGGCTTGTTCAAACATGTCGCGAACACGGGCAGCGCCCACACCCACAAACATTTCAACAAAGTCCGACCCTGAAATGGTAAAGAAAGGCACTTTGGCTTCGCCTGCAATGGCTTTGGCCAACAATGTTTTACCAGTACCAGGCGAACCCACCATGAGCACGCCACGGGGAATGCGGCCACCCAATTTCTGGAATTTGGTGGGGTCTTTCAGGAATTCAACCAATTCGTGCACGTCTTCTTTGGCTTCGTCGCAACCAGCCACGTCAGCGAAAGTAACCGGGTTGGTATTTTCATCCAGCAACTTGGCTCGGCTTTTGCCAAAGCTAAACGCACCACCTTTGCCTCCGCCTTGCATTTGACGCATGAAGAAGATCCACACACCAATCAGCAATAACATCGGGAACCAGCTCACGAACAGGCTCATCAACAAAGATGGCTCTTCTTCGGGCTTGGCACGTACCTGCACGCCGTACTTCAGCAGATCACCGACCATCCAGATGTCGCCGGGAGAATACACCAGGCGCTCACGGTCGTCGGTAGTGAGGGCACGCACGGTGCGGCCTTCAACGATCACACTCTTGATGCGTCCATTTTGCGCATCCTGCATGAATTCGGAATATGTCATCTCGTTGGAACGAACCTGCTGGCCTTCAAACTGTTTGAACACAGTAAAAAGCACCAACGCCACGACCAACCAAACTGCTGCTTTGGAAAACGAATTATTCAATGCCACTTCTCCTCGAGGACTCTGCCACCACCCTAGGGAAATGGGGGCAGGTTGTCCATTTTAAACCCAAGCCAACGAATTACGCCATCACACTAATTCATGGTGTGCATTAACAATCGCAATCGCCTGGATCATGATGCTGCAAAATACCTATTTAAGACCCTTGCAAAGCAAAAAGGTTTCACGAGAACGATCCCGGGAGGCCTTGGGTTTGCGCGGTGACACACTTTTAAACACCTGTTTCATCTGGTGCACAATGTTGCTGTAAGACGATCCATGAAAAATTTTCACAATCAAGGCTCCGTTGGGTTTTAGCTGATTGACCGCAAAGTCGATGGCCAGCTCGCAAACATGCTCAATCCGGGCTGAATCAGCCGCTGCAACACCAGAAAGATTGGGGGCCATGTCAGAAACCACCAAATCCAGCTTCTCGCCACCTAGGCGTTGATTCAAATCTTCGAGCACCGCTTCGTCGCGAAAATCCCCTTGAATGAATTCAACACCCGCAATAGGTTCCATTGGAAGCAGATCCAGTGCGATAATACGGCCATTGATGACGCCACCGGGCCCAACCAAGGCTTCCCGAAGCACCTGCGACCAACTTCCCGGCGCGCTGCCCAGGTCGACCACCTTGATGCCCGGCTTCAACAACCCTTCCGGCTCTGCAATTTCCTTCAGTTTGAAGGCTGCACGGGCGCGATAGCCTGCATTCGTGGCCATCTTCACGTAAGGGTCGTTGATGTGATCATGCAACCAGTTTTTATTGAGTTTCTTCTTTTTAGCCACCGATTACCCAACCGAGTGAAAAATTAATATGACGGACACCGCTGCTGTAACCCTGACACCTGCCGAAAAAAAGGCGCTTAAAGCCCAGGCCCATGCGTTGGATCCGGTAGTTTTGATTGGCGACAAGGGTTTAACACCCAATGTGGTCAAAGAAATCGACATGAACTTGAATGCACACGGCTTGATCAAGGTACGTGTGGCTGGCGACGATCGGGAAGCCCGCCTTGAATATGCGCAAACCATTTGTGACGAAACCGGGGCTGCCTTGGTTCAACACATTGGCAAATTGCTGGTTCTATTCCGCCCCAAGGCAGAAGACACCGAAAAAGCAAAAACCAAAAGCCGGCCAAAACCCAAAGGCCCACGCCAAACCAAGCGCCAGTTTGCCTCCAAAGCCTAAATCAGCCTTTTGCGGTCAAAACCGGTTTGACACCAAACCGGTTTAAACCCCACACCAGAGCCCCGATCATTTTGATGG
The DNA here is from genome assembly GCF_043511195.1 of Limnobacter sp. Taxonomy (NCBI): domain Bacteria; kingdom Pseudomonadati; phylum Pseudomonadota; class Betaproteobacteria; order Burkholderiales; family Burkholderiaceae; genus Limnobacter; species Limnobacter sp. Next base: position 3,197,531 of record NZ_CP121330.1, read on the forward strand.
AATACAGCACGCTCGAAATGGCGTGCATATTCCCGAACTGGCTTCGCATGGCCGCAAGTGCGTCGCCCTCCAAGGTGGACATTGCTGCACGCAGATCATTCATGTGGGGCTGCAACCAGGCCAACTCGACCACGCTAACCGCCAAAATTACGGCCATCAAGACATTGAGCCGCATACCGGCGCGCAATTCACCCGCAAAATTCGACAGGGCCAACAACAAGGCGCTGCTCACCAAAGAGTACAAGGCCAATATGTAGAACAAACGGCCGGCCACCAAACCTGCTTCCGGTCGGGGTAACCATTTGAACAAACCTGGCACCACCAGAATGGCAATGAACCACAAAGCCCCGAGCCAAATCGCCCAGAACGCCAGTTCCGCACCCCGAAAACCGCGCCAAGTCATTGTTGTTGCACTCCCTTAACAAGCACTATCAAATGTACTTTACTTCCAATACTTCATATTCCCGCAAACCACCTGGTGCCTGAACATGGGCCACATCGCCTTCATACTTACCAATCAATGCACGCGCAATGGGGCTTGAAATAGAGATGAGACCGGCTTTGATGTCCGCTTCATCGTCGCCCACAATTTGGTATTCGACCGTGGCACCGGCCTCAATGTCTTCCAGTTTCACAGTTGCACCAAACACCACACGCCCTTCAGCATCGACATTGGTGGGGTCGATGATCTGCGCATTGCTCATCTTGCCTTCAATTTCCTTGATTCGCCCTTCGATAAAACCCTGCTTTTCTTTTGCTGCATCGTATTCAGCGTTTTCGGACAAATCGCCCTGCGCCCGCGCCTCTGAAATTGCATTGATCACTGCGGGGCGATCAACGGTTTTCAGGCGGTGTAATTCTTGTTTCAGCTTTTCAGCACCCTTGACGGTCAATGGGATAGTTGCCATAAATTCAAATGTTCCTGCAAATGGAAAGCCGCCTGATAGCAGAAATTGCTATGAGACGGCTTAAAGGTTCAGACAGGCAGATTAAGCGGAGAGTTCCGCATGCAAGCCCTGGACGCTGTAAACATCCATTGCGCCGAGGTGTTTCATACCCTCGACTGAAGCCAGTGCACCTGCCATGGTTGTAAAGATCGTAACACGAGAACTCAGCGACGTGGTTCGAATGTAACGGCTGTCATTGATCGCACTTCTGCGCTCTTCCACCGTGTTGACCACCAAATGTACTTCGCCGTTTTTCAGCATGTCGACAATATTCGGACGACCTTCCAGCACCTTGTTGACCACGGTGCATTCAATACCGCCTTCAGCAATGGCTGCCGCTGTACCGCGCGTGGCGATAATCTTGAAGCCCAGTTCAACAAGGCCCTTGGCCAGTTTCACCGTGTGCTTCTTGTCTTCGGTTTTCACGCTGATAAACGCAGTGCCGCCTTCTGGCAATTTGACTGACGCGGCCAGTTGCGATTTCACGAAAGCTTCGCCAAATGTGCGACCCACACCCATGACTTCACCGGTCGACTTCATTTCGGGACCCAGAATGGTGTCCACGCCGGGGAACTTCACGAAGGGGAACACGGCTTCTTTGACCGAGAAGTACTTGGGTACCGGAATATCGGTGACGCCTTGATCAGCGAAGGTTTGACCCGCCATGCAGCGGGCAGCAATTTTGGCCAACTGCTTGCCTGTGGCCTTGGACACATAAGGCACCGTGCGTGAGGCACGTGGGTTTACTTCCAGCACATACACAGTGTCGTTTTGAATCGCGAACTGCACGTTCATCAAACCAATCACGTTCAGGGCTTTGGCCATAAGCTCAGACTGACGCTTCAATTCGTTGACCATGTCAGCCGACAGACTGTACGGGGGCAAACAGCAGGCAGAATCGCCACTGTGTACGCCGGCCTGTTCGATGTGCTCCATCACGCCACCGATCATCACGGTTTGGCCGTCGCACAGGGCATCCACGTCCACTTCAATGGCATCGTTCAGGAAGCGGTCCAGCAACACAGGGCTGTCATTGCTCACTTTCACAGCTTCGCGCATGTAGCGCTCAAGGTCTTTCTGCTCGTGCACAATTTCCATGGCGCGGCCACCCAACACATAGCTTGGGCGCACCACCAGCGGGTAACCAATTTCCTGCGCATGCGAAATGGCTTCAGCTTCCGTGCGCGCAGTGCGGTTTGGCGGCTGGCGCAGGTTCAGCTTGGTCAACAGTTTCTGGAAACGCTCGCGGTCTTCGGCAATGTCGATACTTTCCGGGCTGGTACCAATGATGGGCACGCCGTTGGCTTCAAGCGACTTCGCCAGCTTCAATGGGGTTTGGCCGCCATACTGAACAATCACGCCGACCGGCTTTTCAATGGCCACAATTTCCAGCACATCTTCAAGCGTCAAAGGCTCGAAATACAAGCGATCAGAGGTGTCGTAATCGGTGGATACCGTTTCCGGATTACAGTTCACCATGATGGTTTCGTAACCGTCTTCACGCAAAGCCAGCGAAGCGTGTACACAGCAATAATCAAATTCAATGCCTTGTCCGATGCGGTTTGGACCGCCACCCAACACAATGATTTTTTTCTTGTCGGTCGGCTGGCTTTCGCATTCCTCTTCGTAGGTGGAATACATGTAGGCCGTACCGGTTTTGAATTCAGCAGCACAGGTGTCCACGCGCTTGTACACGGGGCGCACATTGTGCTGGTGGCGCAGCTTGCGAATTTCCGCTTCAGACACGTCGAGCAAATAAGCCAAACGACGATCAGAGAAACCTTTGCGCTTGAGCAAACGCAACACGGGCTCGGTCAAGTCCGCCAGGGTTTTGGTTTCCAATTCGAGTTCTGTGTCAACGATGTCCTGGATCTGAATCAGGAACCAGCGATCAATTTTGGTCAGCTGGTGCACTTCCTCAAGGCTGAAGCCTTGGGCAAAGGCATCGCCCACGTAGAAAATACGCTCGGGGCCGGGTTCGCCCAGCTCACGCTCGATCACTTCACGGTCGGTTGTTTTCTGGTTCAGGCCGTCTACGCCCACTTCCAGACCGCGCAGGGCTTTCTGGAAGCTTTCCTGGAAAGTACGGCCCATGGCCATCACTTCACCTACGGATTTCATTTGGGTGGTCAGGCGATCATCGGCTGTGGGGAATTTTTCGAATGCAAAACGTGGAATTTTGGTAACCACGTAGTCGATTGAAGGCTCGAACGACGCAGGCGTAAGACCACCGGTGATGTCGTTTTTCAGCTCATCGAGTGTGTAGCCCACCGACAACTTGGCGGCCACTTTGGCAATCGGAAAACCGGTTGCTTTGGAAGCCAAGGCGGATGAACGTGACACACGTGGATTCATTTCGATCACGATCATGCGGCCATTGGCCGGGTTGATCGAGAACTGAACGTTTGAACCACCCGTGTCCACGCCAATTTCACGCAGAATGGCAATGGATGCATTGCGCATTAACTGGTATTCGCGGTCGGTCAGTGTTTGTGCCGGGGCAACAGTAATGCTGTCGCCAGTGTGCACGCCCATGGGGTCGAGGTTTTCGATTGAACACACGATAATGCAGTTGTCGGCGCTGTCGCGAACCACTTCCATTTCGTATTCTTTCCAGCCAATCAGGCTTTCTTCAATCAGCAACTCATTGGTTGGCGATGCTTCCAGGCCACGGCGGCAAATGGTTTCGAATTCTTCGGCGTTGTACGCAATACCGCCACCGGTGCCACCCAGGGTGAAACTGGGGCGAATAATGACCGGAAAGCCGTTGCTGCCAACCAGTTTGGCAATGGTGGCCTGCACTTCAAGGGCTTCTTCCATGGAATGGGCCACACCGCTTTTCGCTGAATCCAGGCCAATGCTGGTCATGGCATTCTTGAACTTCAAGCGGTCTTCGGCTTTCTCAATGGCTTCTTCTTTCGCGCCAATCAATTCCACGTTGTACTTGGCCAATACGCCATGCTTGGCCAGATCAAGCGCGCAGTTCAGCGCGGTTTGGCCACCCATGGTGGGCAACACGGCATCAGGGCGCTCTTTTTCAATAATGCGCTCAACAACCTGCCAGGTAATGGGTTCGATGTAAGTGACATCAGCCATTTCCGGGTCGGTCATGATGGTGGCCGGGTTGCTGTTGACCAGCACCACTTTGTAGCCTTCTTCGCGAAGCGCTTTACAGGCTTGGGCGCCTGAGTAGTCAAATTCGCAGGCCTGGCCGATCACGATGGGGCCGGCGCCGATGATCAGGATTGTTTTTAGATCGTTACGCTTTGGCATAACTTCCCTTTAATTTTAAAAATTTCAATACGGTTCAGACTGGCAAGCACGCGGGCTGTTTAAGCCTTGGCTGCCTGAATGTCTGAAATAAAACGGTCAAACAGCTCGGCCAAATCGTGCGGGCCCGGGCTGGCTTCGGGGTGACCCTGGAAGCAGAAGGCTGCACGGTCTGTTCGCTCAAGACCCTGAATGGAGCCATCGAACAGCGACACATGCGTAACACGCAGGTTGGCGGGCAATGAATCGGCATCGACCGCAAAACCATGGTTCTGGCTGGTAATGGCCACGCGCTTGGTTTTCAGGTCTTGCACCGGATGGTTGGCACCATGGTGGCCGAACTTCATTTTCATTGTTTTGGCACCGCTGGCCAAAGCCATCAACTGGTGACCCAAACAAATACCGAATACCGGCAGTTTGGTGTTGTCCAGAATGTGCTTGATGGCAGAGATGGCGTAATCGCAAGGCTCGGGGTCGCCAGGGCCATTGCTCAAGAACACGCCATCGGGATTCAGGGCCAATACTTTTTCAACTGGGGTTTGCGCAGGCACTACGGTAACGCGACAGCCGCGTTGGGCCAACATGCGCAAGATATTGCGCTTGGCACCGTAATCGAATGCAACCACATGGTGTGGGCGCTCGCCTGTCTGGAAATGAGGTTCTTCGGCTGCTACGCCCAATGCCCATTCGCCTTCAACCCATTCATGGGCCTCGGTGCACGAAACCACCTTGGCCAGGTCCATGCCGGCCAGCCCAGGAAAACTTTTGGCCAGTTCAACGGCTCGCTCGGCACTGAAAGTTTCGCCGCTGCCCTCGGTCAAAAGGCAGCCGTTTTGGGCACCTTTTTCACGAAGAATGCGGGTTAACTTGCGGGTGTCGATACCAGCAATACCTGGAACACCGTGCTTTTTCAAGTAATCGGCCAGCGGCAAGGTAGAACGGAAGTTCGACACCAGTTCAGGCAGGTCCTTGATCACCAAACCCGACAAATGCAGCCCAGCGGACTCTTCGTCTTGCGGGTTAGTGCCAACGTTGCCTATGTGGGGATAAGTAAGGGTGACGATTTGACGGCAATAGGAGGGGTCGGTGGCAATTTCTTGATAGCCCGTGAGAGAGGTATTGAAAACCACTTCACCCACTTGCGTGGTGGGGGCGCCAAAAGAAATGCCCTCGAATACTGTGCCGTCTGCGAGCGCGAGCAAGGCGCGCGGGTGGGCGCTTGCGACTAATTTCGACAAGGGAAACTCCAATAGATGCGACAAAACACCCGGGGACAAATAACACCCGCGCAGGCTTTTTGCCTAAGAATCATTCAGCTAGCCGAGAATTATACCCTGAACGGCCGAGTTCGGCCACACCGAAGTGTGACCTTTCGAGAACTTTGGGCGTTTTAGGCGATTGATTTGCTTGCGATTCGACGACCGTACCAGCACAAAACCGCCACCGTGACATACATCAATAAGCCATACACCACCACTGGCACTGCAATTTCCGCGTTTTGCAACAACGACAGCGCAATCGTCAAACCCAGCGTGGAGTTTTTGACACACATTTCGATCGACACGGTCAGGCTGTCACGCGCGTCCAGGCCTGAAATCTTTCCACCGAGAAGCCCCAACGCCACGGCAGCAATATTCAACGCGACCACCGGCATCCAGGCCTGGGCAAACCATCCCAGCATGTTGTCAGACTCGCTGATGCCGATCAGCACCACGATGGCCACCAGCACAAAAACGGCAAACTTGTTGATGGCCGGCTCAAACTTTTGTGACAACGCTGGCTTCTTGGCACGGATAAACATGCCGATACACACCGGGATAATCACGATCACCATCATGGTGATCAATGTTTTCAGGAAAGGAAGCTGCAATTCAGTTCCCACCCCAACAAACATGGGCAAGGCGTACGCCATGTAAAAAGGGATGGTGATAACCGTGAGCAAACTGGCTATTACAGTCAGTGTGATTGACAAAGCCAGATTGGCCCGGGCCATGTAAGTCAGTACGTTCGACGTGGTACCCCCGGGCATGGCGGCAGAAAGCACCAAGCCAGCTGCCATCACCCCACCGCCAAACAAGCCACCAATGGCGAAACCCAACAGGGGAACCCCCACCAACTGCAACACGGTACCCACAATCACGCCTTTGGGCTGTTCCTTGACGCGACGAAAATCTTCGACCGTAAGGCTGAGCCCCATGCCGATCATGATGATAAAAAGAGAAACCGGTAAACCGATCGTGATGTAGGAATTGCCGAGCATTGTGTCTCCATGAGGTCTTTTTTATTGTTCAGCTACTGTAGCCGAAGCCGCACCCATGCACTGTCAGCAAATTGACGTTTAATCCGCCTTTTTGAACTCAGTTCGCACACTTTGCTCCAAAAAGTCAGCCACCACCCGGGTTTTGAGGGACAACTGACTGCTCAAGCCCGGTGGAAACACCAAGTACATGGGCAAACCACCGGTGGCCGGGTTGTCGGAATACCAATCCTCAAGAACTTCAATCAGTTCGCCGCGTGCCAAGGGACCCTGCAACATCCAATCCGCACTGCGACCCAAACCCAGCCCTGCTTGTATGGCACGAACCACCATGATTGGGCTCGAACAGGTCAACCAAGAAATCACTCGATGCTTCTGGCTGGGCTGTGCCCCGTTTTTTGGCCAGAATTCCCATTCTTTCAAATCACCACGCTGTGAAAATGCAATGCATTGGTGGTGAACCAAATCTCCAGGTGTTTGAGGTGCACCGTGCTTTTCAAGGTAGGCGGGTGAGGCATACAGCTTTCGCCAAATGGTGGCAATTTTGCGCGCACGCAAAGTGGAATCTTGAAGCGGCCCAACACGCAAGGCAATGTCAAAACCTTCCTCCACGATCATGGCATTGCGGTTGGACAAGTCCACTTGCAACTGCACATCGGGGTACTTGGCGTGAAATTCCGGCAAACGGGGTGCCAGTATTTTTTCACCCACAATCACAGGAAGACTAATACGCACGGTGCCGTGCGGCTGACCGCTTTGCAACTGGGTAATTGCATCGCGCGCTTCTTGCTGGCTTTCCAGCATGCGCTGGGCATACAGCTTATAAATTTCACCCGCCTCGGTTATTTTGACTTGCCGGGTGGTGCGGTTCAGCAGCCGGATATTCAAATGCGCCTCGAGCTGTGCAACGGCGCGGCTGATGCTGGAGGGGTTCTCGCCTTTCAGTTTGGCGGCAGCAGCAAAACTGCCGGTGTTGACCACCATCAAAAAGGTTTCAGCCGCCTGAAGTTCATTGAAATTGTTGCTCATAGCGCAATGGTGAAGTTCTATATGCGTAGTTTATTTGCACAATGTACAACAATAATATGAGTTCACACCATCTCAAAAGGAGTGTGAATCATGAATGAATGGCCCGAAAACCTACCTGGCCTGGACCTGAACTGGACAATGTTTGATACCGCAAACAAAGTCATCAGGACCATATTAATGTTGCTTGTTGTTTTAGCCGGTATTGGATTGGCGCAAGCCACCGAGCTGCCTGCAGTCATTGTGACTGAAACGGCAGAATGGCTGAACTTTTCCACGTGGTTTGCCGACGGTGCGGTGGGCGGATTCGACGCGGCAGGTGCCAGCATTGGGGGCTGGTAATGTTACTTGAACTGTTGTGGCGGCCAGCGCCACCAGGCCACCGCAACCAACAAGCCGAACAGGGTATAGACCAAGGCGAACACCCAGCCCGGGGCTTGGTAGAACATCACGCCATGCACCCAGTGCTGGATGAAGCTGCCTTGGTACACGCCCTGCCCGGCTTGCAAACGCAACCAGTTTTCAAGGGTCGTCAGCGGGCATTCAATGCCCAGCCAGCTTTCAAGAACAACCACTGAAATTGCGAGCAGGTGAAGTACCCTGAACCACCAACGGTTCACCCAGGGCCACGCACGCAAATTGCCCACAACAATGAGCAATAACCCCACCACCACAAACAGCACAATGGCGAAGTGAGTCAACAAAACAACGTCAGCTGCAAAGGCGTAATTCATGCTGTTAGCATAAACAAAAAGCCCCTCACAGGGAGGGGCTTTGCAAGCGGCTCAATCACCTAAGCGATTTAGAAATTGGCAACGGCCATTTCTGTCACGGACTGGTAACCGTTCACAATGCTGTCGCGCAGGCCGGGTACGGCGTTGAGCACGTGATCAGCAAAAAAGCGTGAAGTCAAAATCTTGTCGCTGTAGAAACTGTCTGTTTCACCAGCCTTGATTTTGGCCTCGGCAGCCAATAGCGCACGCGCCATTTGCCAGCCCGCCACTGTGGTGCCAGCCAGTTTCAGGTAAGGCACTGAACCGGCAAACACGGCGTTGGGGTTGGCTTTCATGTTGTCGACCACAAATTGTGCAGCCTCCAGAAACGACGCACGCGCCGCATCCAGACGGGCTGCAACCGCTTTGGCGTGGGCTGAACCCGATTCATTCAATTGAACCACCGTGCGCGCAATTTCAGCACACAAGGTTTTTACCATGGCACCGCCATCGCGCGATGTTTTGCGACCCACCAAATCGTTGGCCTGAATCGCAGTTGTGCCTTCGTAAATGGTCAGAATTTTCGCATCACGGTAGTACTGGGCTGCGCCTGTTTCTTCAATGAAACCCATGCCACCGTGCACTTGCACGCCAGTGGAGGCCACTTCAATGCTCATCTCAGTCGACCAGCCTTTGACCAGCGGCACCATGAATTCATACACCGCCATGTTTTGCTTGCGGGTAGCTTCATCGGCATGGAAGTGGGCTGCATCATATGCGGCACCCGCCACGCAGGCCATTGCACGCGCAGCTTCAACCTGTGAACGCATGCTCATCAACATGCGCTTGACATCGGGGTGATGAATAATTGCCACGGCCTCGTTGGCTGAACCATCTACCGGGCGAGACTGAACACGGTCGTTCGCATAGCGCACGGCTTGCTGATAAGCACGCTCGGCCACACCAATGCCCTGCACACCCACCTGGAAGCGGGCTGCGTTCATCATCACAAACATGTATTGCAGGCCTTTGTTCTCTTCACCCACCAAATAACCGATTGCGCCCTGACCAACGTCACCCTTGTTATCGCCATACAACAGCACAGCGGTCGGTGAGGCTTTGATACCCAACTTGTGTTCGATGGATGCGCAATACACGTCGTTGCGCTTGCCCAATGAACCGTCGTCGTTCACCATGAATTTGGGCACCACGAACAGGCTGATGCCCTTCACGCCTTCAGGCGCATCGGGTGTGCGAGCCAGCACCAGGTGAACAATATTCTCGGCCATGTCGTGCTCACCGTAGGTGATGTAGATCTTCTGGCCAGAAATGCGGTAAGTGCCATCGCCTTGGGGAACGGCTTTGGAACGCACCAGCGCCAGGTCTGAACCAGCCTGCGGCTCGGTCAGGTTCATGGTGCCGGTCCATTCACCGGAAATCATTTTGGGAATGTAAGTTTCTTTCAGATGCTGGCTGCCGGCCACCAACAGCGCTTCAATGGCGCCATCGGTCAGCAGGGGACACAGCGCAAAGCTGAGATTGGCACCATTGACCATTTCCATGCAGGGTGTTGCCACCAGCTTGGGCAGGCCTTGGCCGCCGAATTCAGAAGGATGCTGCAAACCTTGCCAGCCTTGCTCGCCAAAGGCTTTGAATGCCTGCTTGAAGCCTTTGGCTGTGGTTACAACGCCGTCTTTCCAGTTGGCGGCCTCTACGTCGCCCGACCAGTTCAGTGGAGCAACCACTTCGCTGGTGAACTTTGCGTTTTCATTCAGAACCGCATCCACTGTTTCCTCGGTTGCATCTTCACAACCGGGCAACTGGGATACTTGATCCAAGCCGGCCAATTCTTTCAAGACAAACATCATGTCTTTGACTGGGGCGTTGTAACTCATTGTCGTCTCCTGATACAGCTTTGCGTTTTGTGTCGTTTACAGTTTCTGGTTTACAGCTTTTCCGTCAATTGAGGCACTACTTCGAACAAATCGCCCACCAAACCGTAATCGGCCACACCAAAAATTGGTGCTTCGGGATCTTTGTTCACGGCCACAATCACCTTGCTGTCTTTCATGCCCGCCAAGTGCTGAATAGCACCGGAAATACCGAAAGCCATGTACAGCTGGGGTGCCACGATTTTGCCGGTCTGGCCCACTTGCCAATCGTTGGGTGCGTAGCCTGCGTCTACCGCAGCACGCGATGCACCAATTGCGGCGTTCAGCTTGTCAGCCAATGGGTCCAGAACATGGAAATTTTCTGCGGAGCCCATACCACGGCCACCGGAGATAATGGTGCTGGCAGCAGTCAACTCGGGACGGTCGCTCTTGGCCACTTCACGGCTTACGAAAGTAGACTTGCCGGAATCGGCAACCGCACTCAGGTTTTCAATGGCGGCAGAACCGCCCTCGGCGGCAACCGGATCAAATGCGGTGGTACGCACGGTGATGACCTTGGTGGCGTCCGAAGACTGCACCGTGGCAATCACGTTGCCTGCATAGATTGGGCGAGTGAATGTGTCCGCACTTTCAACACTGATGATGTCGGAAATTTGTGCAACATCCAGCTTGGCAGCCACGCGCGGCAACACGTTTTTGCCCACGCTGGTGGCGGGTGCCAGAATGTGACCGTAGTTGCCGGCAATTGCGAGAATTTGTGCTGCAAAGTTTTCTGCCAACTGGTCACCCAGGGCGTCTGAATCGGCAACCAACACCTTGGCAACGCCAGCCGCTTTCGCAGCTTGCTCGGCTGCAGCGCCACAACCCTTGCCGGAAACCAGCACATGGATATCGCCACCAATTTTCTGGGCCGCAGCGATGGTGTTCAGCGTGGCGGGCTTGATACTTTGATTGTCGTGTTCTGCAATAACGAGTACTGACATTTTTTGCTCCTTTTGTCCCTGTGTTAGATCACTTTGGCTTCGTTCTTCAGCTTGTCGACCAGCGTGGCCACATCGGGCACGGTGATACCTGCTGAACGCACGGGTGGATCGCTTACTTTCAGGGTTTTGATACGTGGATCAACATTCACGCCCAAATCAGCAGGCTTGATGGTGTCGATCTGTTTTTTCTTGGCTTTCATGATGTTGGGCAGCGTTACATAACGTGGCTCATTCAGGCGCAGGTCGGTTGTCACAACCGCGGGCAGGCTCAAGCTAATCGTTTCCAGACCGCCATCCACTTCACGGGTTACATTGACTTTGCCGCCCTCAACCACCACCTTGGATGCAAACGTGCCCTGTGGCATGTCGCCCAAAGCAGCCAGCATTTGACCGGTTTGATTGCAATCGTCGTCAATGGCTTGTTTGCCCATGATGACCAGGTCGATGCCTTCTTTTTCGATAATGGCTTTCAGAATTTTGGCAACAGCCAATGGCTGTAGCTCAACATCGGTCTCAACCAGAATGCCACGGTCTGCGCCAATGGCAGCGGCGGTACGCAATGTTTCTGCGCACTGGGCAACGCCACAACTAATGGCAATCACTTCGGTGGCCACGCCTGCTTCTTTCAGGCGCGTGGCTTCTTCAACAGCGATTTCGTCGAAGGGGTTCATCGACATTTTCACGTTGGCGATATCCACGCCAGAACCATCGCTTTTGCAGCGAACTTTTACGTTGTAATCGACTACGCGTTTAACGGGTACCAGGATCTTCATGCAAGCCATCCCTTTGTTGAAATTGGAGAATAGATGATTGGATTATACGAAGCGTTTTGAGAAAAAACGCACGATCGTTCGATTTTTCATAGAGTCTACACTCTAAGGGGTGGTTTGTCGAGGTTATTGGTATCGGGCGCAGATCGATTTCATCGCTGAAAAGCAGCGCTCGTCGATTTCATCACGGCTTCGAATGGTGCAATCCAGATCGATCACCCGCCCGGTCGACAGGCTATACACCAGGCCGCCCACCGCCACAGGTTCACCTCTCCCCCAAGCCGTATTCACGGCTGGGCTCAACGCCGCCAGGCGCACTTGCTGAATCACGTTCAATTCGCACAGCTTGTCAACATTGCGGTTGGCCTCTTCCAGCGACGCTGGGTTGAACATCAGGTGATCGTGGGCCAGTTCGCGCACACCTTCCAGCCAGTCGCCAGGGGCGCCACCTGCATGCAAGCCCAAGGCGATGCGCACGCCTCCGCAGTTGTGATGCCCAAACACCAAAAGGTGCTTGACCTTCAAACTATCGATGGAGAACTGCAAGGCGGTTTGCAAACTAAGGTCGTTCAAACCCGTTTGGTTGGCCACATTTTTATAAACAAACAGCTCGCCCAAATTGCTTTGCAACAAGGTGTTGGGGTCGGCCCGGCTGTCGCAACAACTAATCACTGTGAATGCCGGACTTTGCCCCGCATAAAGTCGTTTGAAATAGTCTGGATCTTGCGCGGTGATTTGCTCCACCCATTCGGCGTTTCGCGCCAGCATTTCGCTCAACCGATCTTCAGAATACGGCGCAGGCGTTGAAAAAATCACGATGCAAGCGCCTCCACATGGGCATAAACAGAATCGGCCAGGGCCTCTAGCTCGTAACCGCCCTCCAGGGTACTAACCAGCTTTCCATCGCAATACTCATCGGCCACCCTTTTCAGGAAGTGCGTGATCCAGCCGTAGTCCTCAGTGGTCAATTGCATGTCAGCCAGGGGGTCTTTTTCGTGGGCATCAAACCCGGCAGACACCAACACCAACTGGGGCTTGAACTGATCAATCGCATCGACCCAGTGGGTTTGAATGGCGTGCTTGATTTCCTCGCGGTCACCGCCAGGCCGAACAGGACAGTTCACCATATTGCGGGCACCACCCAGCCCCCCACTGAATGGATAAAGTGGCGATTGAAAGGTGCTGCACATCAGTATTTTCGGATTGTTGGCAAATGCATGCTCGGTGCCATTGCCATGGTGCACATCGAAATCAACAATCAGCACGCGTTCAAGCCGGTAAGCGTCAATGGCGTGTTGCGCGGCAATGGCCACATTGTTGAACACACAAAAGCCCATGGCGCGGTCTACGCAGGCATGGTGACCGGGCGGGCGAACCGCACAAAACGCGTTGTTGACCGCATGCGCCATGACCAAATCCACTGCATGCACGCAGGCGCCCGCAGCACGTCGAGCCGCATCCAGCGAGAATTCCGACAAGGTGGTGTCGCCATCAATATCAATGTTTCGCTTCAGCGGAAAACGGGCCTTGATACTTTCCACGTACGCAGGCGTGTGAACGGCAGTCACAGCCGACCAAGGCACCTCCGGTGCGTCACAGTGCACCAAGCGGGGCCACAAATCGGACGCTTGCAGTTTTTCACGAATCACGCGCAGGCGAGCCATGCTTTCCGGGTGACCAAGACCAGGATTGTGCAAGGCGCAATCATTGTGGGAAATATAGGCAGTGGTCATGGCTTAGTCCCGAACAGCGCACAAATGCTGGGTTATAGTGAACAACAGACCTGCCAAACCAAGTAAACACGCGCCGGGTCGACCGCTACTACTTTTGACTACACCTACACCGGACATGCTGACTCCTTCTGTGACTACTCATCGAATCTTAACAAGCTTTGCATCCATTCTAATCAGCACAGCCCTGTGCACTCAATCTGTACACGCCCAAGACACCCAGAAGGTTGACTTTGCAGCGCACAGAAATGCGACAGCCCTTGCTGAGCGATTACAGGCCAAAGAGGGTATTCCTTCAAGCACCACACTGAGCCTGTTAAAACAGGCCGAGTTGCTGCCGCAGGTGGTAAAAGCCGTCATGCCGCCAAAAACCAAAGGGGTACGCAACTGGGACACCTACCGCAGCCGATTTGTTGAGCCTTATCGAATTCGCAAAGGCGTTGAGTTTTGGGACGCCAACCTGGACACCCTGAAAGAGGCTGAAGCCACGTATGGCATTCCGCAAGAAGTGATCGTGGCCATCATTGGCGTAGAAACCATTTACGGGCAACACATTGGCAATTACCGGGTACTGGATTCACTTGCCACATTGGCCTTTGCTTATCCTGAAGGTCAAAAAGACCGTTCGGAATTCTTTCTCAGCGAACTGGAAGCCTTCATCGCCCTGTGCAACAGAACCCATCTGGACGCGCTCGAGGTGAAAGGATCGTATGCCGGGGCAATTGGCCTGGGTCAATTCATGCCCAGTTCATGGACGGCTTATGCCGTAGATGGCGATGCCGATGGCATCGTCGACCTATTTCACAGCCGCCGCGATGCCATTTTCAGTGTGGCCAATTTTTTGAAAGTACACGGCTGGGAAACAGGCAAAGCCACGCGCGTGCTGGTTGATATCGAGCATGCCGATAATTTGAAGGAACTACTGGCACCCGACATTGTGCCCACCTTTACCCCAGCAGTGATGCAACAAAAAGGCGTGAAGCTGAAGGGTGAAACATTGCCGGATGAAAAACTGGCCTTGATTGAACTGGTGCGCGGGGACGCCGAACCCGCTTTCGTCGCGGGTGGGCACAATTTTTACGTAGTCACGCGTTACAACCGCAGTTCCTTCTATGCCAACGCCGTGCTGGAGTTGAGCGAGGCGTTGAAACTTAGAAGGGACATGCTGAATTAGGCTGGAAAAACACCCGTGGACAGGTAACGATCTCCACGGTCGCACACAATGAACACGATCGTGGCGTTTTCAACTTCTTCAGCAATTTTTAGCGCAATGTGCGCAGCACCTGCGGCTGATATGCCGCAGAAAATACCCTCTTCGGCTGCCATTTTTCGGGCCATTTCTTCGGCCTCAAGCTGGGTTACCTGCACCACACGGTCCACGCCGGCGGGCTTGTAAATTTTGGGCAGGTATTCCTGGGGCCATTTGCGAATACCGGGAATTTGCGACCCCTCGCTGGGCTCCGCACCAATAATTTGCACATTGGGATTTTGACTTTTCAGGTAACGAGACACACCCATAATCGATCCGGTGGTGCCCATGGCACTGACGAAATGAGTCACTTTGCCACCCGTGTCGCGCCAAATTTCCGGACCGGTAGTCTCGAAGTGCGCCAGCGGATTGTCTTCGTTGGCGAACTGGTCGAGGATGACACCCTTGCCTTGATCGCGCATTTGTTCGGCCAAATCACGCGCGTATT
Organism: Limnobacter sp.; assembly: GCF_043511195.1. Classification (NCBI taxonomy): domain Bacteria; kingdom Pseudomonadati; phylum Pseudomonadota; class Betaproteobacteria; order Burkholderiales; family Burkholderiaceae; genus Limnobacter; species Limnobacter sp. Next base: position 3,212,816 of record NZ_CP121330.1, read on the forward strand.
CCATGCCACCCTTTTGCGGAGTCAAAATGATTTCTGCGCCAAATGCACGCATGGTTTGACGGCGCTCGATGCTAAGGTGCTCAGGCATGATGAGTACCATGCGGTATCCGCGAATGGCCGCAGCCATGGCGAGCGCAATACCGGTGTTGCCCGATGTGGCTTCGATCAGGGTGTCGCCGGGCTTGATGGTGCCGCGTGCTTCAGCACGTTTGATCATGGAAATTGCCGGGCGGTCTTTCACTGAACCCGCCGGGTTGTTGCCCTCTAGCTTGCCAAGAATGACATTGCCGCGATCGGCATTGGCCTTGCCAGGCAAACGTTGCAACTGAACCAAGGGGGTGTTGCCGATGGTGTCTTCAATGGTGAGGTATTTCACAGCCGGATCACTTTCAACAAAGGTAATCCGGCTATTTTAGCTTAATGTGGGTGCACAACACCGTCACGTAGCGCCGGCCTGTGTTCAATCCACTGTGGCAACAGAGAGGCGATAATCATGGTGAACAAGCCCAGCACCATGCCCAACAACTGGGGTGGCCAAACTTCGCTGGGGAAGAAGTTTTTGGCAATCAACCAGCTGCTGACACCCACAATGATTGACCACACCGCGCCTTGCGAAGTGGCACCCTTCCAGTACAGGCCGAACACCAAGGGCACAAATGCGGCAGCCAAGGTAATTTCATAGGCGCTTTCCACCATTTCAAATATGGAGGAATCGCTGTTGATTGCGAAAGCCACCACGATGATGGTGAACACAAACACAGACACCCGCATGGTCAACAACAAGGCTTTGTCGTCCATGTTCGGATAAATGTTCTTCACAATGTTTTCAGCGAAAGACACGGAAGGCGCTAACAAAGTGGCACTTGATGTACTCATGATGGCTGAAATAAGCGCACCGAAAAACACGATTTGCGCAAACAGGGGCGTGTGCATCAACACCAAATTGGGCAAGACCATTTGCGAGTCTTCAGACACCATTGCACTAAAGGTAGCCGGGTCGATCATGATGGCGCCATAGGCCAAAAACACCGGAATGAATGCGAAAAAGAAGTACAGGGAACCACCGAGCACCGCGCCACGTACCGCAGTTTTTTCGTTTTTGGCCGAGCTGATACGTTGAAAAATATCCTGCTGGGGAATTGAACCAAAGGCCATGGTCAGGAAAGCGCCCACGAACGGCACCCACATCACATAGCTGAATTCTTCAGGGAAAAACTGCAGTTTGCCCGCTGCTTCGGCATGGTCAACCACCGTGCCTACGCCACCAGCCAGGTCAGCCACAATCCACATGATGTAGACCAAACCAGCTGCAATCACCACCATTTGAATGAAATCGAGAATGGCCACTGACAACATGCCACCAAACAGCGTGTAGATAAGCACCACACTGGCACCAATGATCATGCCCCATTCCTGGGAAATTGCACCATCAGTGAGCACATTGAAGATCAAACCCAGTGCACTGATTTGCGCAGCCACCCAACCCAGATAGGACACCACAATACAGGCGCTACAAAAAATCTCGACGACCCGGTTGTAGCGGACGCGGTAGTAGTCACCCAAGGTGAGCAAATTCAGACGATAAATTTTGGGCGCAATGAACAGACCCGCCAAAATCAGGCACATGGAGGCACCAAACGGATCAGCCACAATGCCGCTCAAACCCTCTTCTACAAAGGTTGAGGAAATACCCAGCACCGTTTCAGAGCCGAACCAAGTGGCAAACACCGTTGCGGTCACGATGGGCAAGGAAAGGTGCCTGCCCGCCACCGCGTAATCCGCTGTACTACTTACATTTCTGGCCACATACAGGCCAATGAATACAGAAACCAGCAAATAAGCAACTACCGAGGCAAGCAACATCTTGAAAACCCACCAGAGAGAAAAAATGATTTCGGATTATAGGCAAGAAACATGCGCACTGCTAGAACAAGCCTTTCGGCCCCGCGTAGCCAATCAAGAAAGGCCACAACAAATCAAGCGCTACAACGCCAAACAACACGGCAAGCATTAATACCATCCAGAACAAAGCGCGATTCAAGCGTTTTTGTTGTTTCACCAACTGTTCAATTTGATCGTCGACCCGGCCATTGGAATGCGTCAGGGTTTGGTGCAACAAACGTGGCAAGGCAGGCAAAATTTGAGACCACTGCGCAGCCTCCCACTGCAGGCTGGACTGAAAGCCCTTGAAACCAATTTGCTGGTGCATCCAGTTTTCCAGATACGGTTTGGCAGTTTTCCAAAGATCCAGATCGGGGTCGAGTTGTCGGCCCAAACCTTCGACGTTCAGCAGGGTTTTTTGCAACAAAACCAACTGGGGCTGAATTTCCACATTGAAGCGACGGGATGTTTGAAACAGCCGCATCAAGGCCTGTCCCAGTGAAATTTCTTTCAAGGGCTTCCCAAAAAATGGCTCAATGCACGCACGAATGGCGGATTCCAGTTCATCAATCCGTGTGCCCTTGGGCACCCAGCCCGACTGAACGTGTAGCTCGGCCACTCGCTTGTAGTCTTGTCGGAAAAAAGCCAGAAAGTTTTGCGCCAGGTATTGTTTGTCCACATCGCTGAGCGTGCCGACAATACCAAAATCCAACGCAATGTAACGGCCAAAATCCTCGGGTTGATCACCCACATAAATATTGCCGGGGTGCATGTCTGCATGGAAAAAACCATCACGAAACACCTGGGTGAAAAAGATTTCCACACCTTCACGGGACAATTTTTTCAGGTCAATGTTGTTCTCGCGTAGCCGCTCGATCTGCGAAATTGGAATGCCGTGCATGCGCTCCATGGTGATCACCGTGCTACAGCAATAGTCCCAGTACATTTCTGGAACACGCAACAAATGCCCGCTGCCCGAAGTTGGTGAGAAATTGCGGCGAAGCTGCGAAGCATTGGCTGCTTCTTGCATCAAGTCCAGTTCATCGTGCAGGTACTTGTTGAACTCGGCCACCACCTCGCGAGGCTTTAAGCGTTTGCCGTCTGAGGAAATTTTCTCAATCCACTGGGCCGCAGTTTTCATCAAGGCCAGGTCTTTGTCGATCACCTCGATCATGCCGGGGCGCAACACTTTTACCGCAACTTTTTTGCCCTCATGTTCACCCGAGCGAATTACCGCGAAATGAACCTGCGCAATTGAAGCACTGGCCACAGGCATGTTCTGGAAATCCAGAAACATGTCATCGATTTGACGACCCAAACTGGCCTCAATCAATTCACGGGCTTTTTCAGAGGAAAACGCGGGCACCTGGTCTTGCAACCGGGCCAGTTCATCTGCCACATCTTCTGGCAGCAAATCCCGGCGGGTTGATAACAGCTGCCCGAACTTGACAAACAGGGGACCAAGATCTTCAAGCGCACGGCGCATGCGCTCACCGCGTGGCGCCTGAACGTGGGACCGCGAGGAAATCAACGTCAGGAACCACTTGGCAAAACCGTTGTTGATTGAATCCGCTGCAATCAGGAAGAGGCCATATTTTCTGGCCACCAATGCGATGCGTGCCAGGCGGCGTAACTTCATTTGGGTGCACCCAGCTTGGCCAGGCGTTTTTCAAGACGCGCCAGTTCGTCTCGCATTTGATTGACTTCACCGCGAAACGCATCAAACTCCGAGGCTGTTGGAGTCATGGATTTTTCATGCACCACGTACTCGCGCAAATTACTTTTGAATCGCTGCACCACATCCCGGGCATTCGTTCCCAAAGCGGCAAGCGTATTCATGACCCACACGGCCTGCGCATCGCCTACCACACGCGCCAGATCACGTTCGGGATCCCAGCTTAAATCGTTGATGACAGTGGATACGGTTTGGGCGAAATCCATATCACCCTCGATTGCGGCCTTGCGCGACATGCTGTTGGGGTTACTGACAGAGCCGATCAAATCAGCCCATTGCATCGAAATTTTGGTATCTGCCGATGCGGCAACGCCGTTGCTGGTTGAGCTGGCCTGAAAGTAACCCTGATCGTTCACCCGTAATTTTAGTTGCACCGGCAAAATATTCAGATCAAGGACTTTGCCAGACTCTTTCTGCAATTTTGATTTGCTGCTGCGTTGCTGGTCCAGCAAGTGATTGAGCACAAGGCAAGCCATCTGCGTCACCGTTGCAGACATCAAGGCCAAAGGGGCTGAGAGCAAACCACCTGCCGCAGCCACACCTTTGGCCTGGCCAGATGACAGTAGTTTGGAGGCAAACTGAAAAAACAAAACGGGGGGACTGGCCAAGGCACACTTCCAACAGTCAAAAAATTTGTTTGAGTGTAACCCAGCCGGGCAGGCCAAGCCCGGCGGGTAGGGTCAAAAATTACAGATTGTGAATGCCCGAAAGCACCCAGCCGCCGCCTGAAACAGGGCGGGACATAATCCAAAGCTCATTGATTTCGGCTGCAGGCCCGTCTTGCTCCTCGCGCAGCATGCCGGTGAAGGCCACAGTCGCGATTTGCTCATCCACATCGGTCTCGAATCCAATCAACTGCGCATCGAGTGTGACCACATCGGTGCGGTTCACTGCACCGCCCCGCGCATCAATCTCGTCTTTGAGATGCTCCACCACGTCGTCGCTGCAATATTCACGCAGGCTATCAATGTCGCCCTTGTCGTATACGCCTTGCATCGTGACAAAAAACTTCTTGGCACTGTTCACAAAGTTCGCCTCATCGAAACCGGCAGGCAGGTCTTTCGTGGGTGTGGCGGCTGGCACGGGTGCGTCAAAGGCAGAAGCACCGCCAAACTGACCAAAGCTTTGATCAGCACGTGGGGCGCCCATGCCGGGCACGGGATCGTTTATGGTGTTTGCCGGGCCTTGACGATAACTGTTTGCAGAATCACCCGCGTTCATGCCGGGGGCGCTGTAAGCCGGGCGAGGCTTTGTGGCCTGTTGACCGCGCAACATGCGCACCAGGAACATGACCGCAAACACGGCCAAGCCGATCATCAGGATTGTTCCGAGAAACTCAGCCATGCCCGCGCCAAAGCCCAGGTAGCCAAACAAGGCCGCCAAACCCAAACCTGCCGCCAAACCACCCAAGGGACCCAGAAAACGGTTGCGTGGTGCAGCCGCTGTACCTGCCGTAGTACCGGCAGGATTGGTGGCCTGCTGCTTGCTGGGCGCAGTTGACGTGGTGCCGGAAGGCGAAGTCGGCGCGGTTTTCTGGAACTGCGAAGGCGCCGAACGGCCAAAACTGCCACCGCCACCCATGCGACGCGCTTCCGCGTCAGTTGGCAACACACTCAGACTCAAAAAAGCGGCCACAACCGCCAACACAGACAATCGAACAGACCAAACACGGGTTTTCACAGCAACAGCCTCCAGAATATTAATTTTTCGCGTGTAGCCAATAGACACATTCAGGCGAATTTGGTTCCTTGGTGCAGGGCCACTACGCCTGCGGTAAAGTTGGTGTACTTCACCTGGTCGAAACCACTCTCAAGCATGATGCTTTTCAGGGTTTCCTGATCAGGATGCATGCGAATGCTTTCGGCCAAATATTGGTAGCTAGCGCTATCTTGGGCTACCACTTGACCAATTTTTGGCAGCACCTGGAACGAATAAAGGTCGTAAGCGGGTGCCAACAAGGGATTTACCTTCGAAAACTCGAGCACAAGCACCTTGCCGCCCGGTTTGATCACCCGGCGCATTTCGCTCAAAGCGATGTCTTTGTGGGTCATGTTGCGCAAACCAAACGCCACGGTGACCACATCGAAGTAATTGTCGGGAAACGGCAGCTTTTCCGCATCGCACAGGGCCATTTTTGGCAAATACCCGCGATCAATCATGCGATTGCGTCCCACCCGAAGCATGCTCTCATTGATGTCAGTCAACCACACTTCCCCACTGGGGCCTGCTTTGTCCAGAAAAGCCTTGCTGAGATCGCCTGTACCGCCGGCGATATCAAGCACTTTCATCCCGGGGCGCACACCAGCAGCCCGCACAGTGCTGGCCTTCCACAATCGATGCATGCCGCCCGACATCAAGTCGTTCATGATGTCGTATTTGGCGGCCACGGAATCAAATACCTCGGCTACTTTCTTGGCTTTTTGGTCCTCGGGAACCTTTTCGAAGCCGAAATCGGTAATTTTATCGTTCATGATTTTTCAGTGGCTCGCGCAAGCGCCGCCTTTCTTTTGTTCGAATGGAATGTTTTCTGGTGCGTTGGGTTCACGACTGGCACCCGCAGCTTTCATGCGTTCCAGGTAGTCTTCCCACAAACCCTCTTGGTTTTCGCCCATCCACAGCAGGTATTGCCAGCTGAACAGGCCAGAATCGTGGCCATCTGAGAAAAACGGCTTGATTGCGTACATCCCCACAGGTTCCAGGTTGTTGACCATGACTTCCTTTTTACCAACCTGAAGGGTTTCCTGGCCGGGACCATGGCCACGAACCTCGGCCGAGGGGGAATACACCCGCAATAGCTCGAAAGGCAGGTTAAAACAGGCGCCAGTGTCGAATTCAATTTCGAGCACCTTGGACTTTTGGTGCACCACAATGCGTGTGGGGGTGGGAATATTGGTGGTTTCCATGCTGCTTAGGGTCTTTGGAATGCGTAATCCTCAAGTGTATCTCATCAAGGCCGACAGCGGTTTACACCATGGCCCGGGATTAATTTGATGACGATTCATTCAAGTGTCATATTACTGTCATGGAAATCCACTACTTTAGGTGACGTTGCACCAAACAAATATGCCAGAGAAGAGGAAAAACGAGATGTCCAGCACCATCCTAGTTGTTGAAGATGAACCCGCGATTGCAGAACTGATTGCCGTCAACCTGAGCTTTGCTGGGCACAAAGTGCTGCGGGCCGCCGATGCGGACCAGGCAAAAACCCTGATTACAGCTGAATTGCCTGACTTGGTGTTGCTAGACTGGATGTTGCCAGGCAAAACCGGCATTCAGTTTGCACACGAGTTGCGCGGCCACGAGCGCACACGCCACGTGCCGGTCATTATGCTAACTGCCCGCACAGAAGAACAGGACAAAGTAGACGGCCTGGAAGCAGGTGCAGACGATTACATTACCAAGCCTTTCTCGCCCAAGGAGTTGCTGGCCCGGATTAAGGCAGTATTGCGCCGCCGTGCGCCCCAGCTGACCGACGATATTGTGGAAGTACATGGCCTGAAGCTGGACCCGGTGACGCACCGCATCATGGGCCATGACAAAATTATCGACATGGGCCCCACCGAATTCCGCTTGCTGCACTTTTTCATGACCCACCCCGAGCGCGTACACAGCCGTACCCAACTGCTCGACCAGGTGTGGGGCGACCATGTGTTTGTAGAAGAGCGCACGGTAGATGTACACATTCGACGCTTGCGCCAGGCATTGACTATTTCCGGGCATGACCGCCTGATTGAAACAGTTCGTGGTGCAGGCTACCGCTTTACCGCAACGCAAAATGAAGGTGCACTAAACTAAGGGCTCCCCCCGACGGGATATTCCCCTAGAATACGCACCTATGACGTTCATCTTTTTTCGACTCATACTATTGGCCATGGTGCTGGGTGCAGCTGCCATCGTGGGCCAAATGGTTGCCGGGCCCACGGGCGCGGTGGCTGGTTCTATTTTGGCCTCGCTACTGGTCTATGCGCTCCACGTGCGCTCGGGCCTGCGCATTATTGCCTGGCTGGATGACTTCAAAGTCGAAAACGTGCCCGAGGTTTCCAGTTGGTGGGACGACCTCGCGGCGAAACTGTTCCGCTACCTGCGCTTGCACCAGCGCCAGCAACAGGCACTGACCAATGCCTTGGTCTCTTTCAGAACCGCCGCACAGGCCTTGCCCGATGGCGTTGTTACGCTCGATTCCGAAGGTCACATTTCCTGGTGTAACGACACAGCGCAAGACCACCTGGGATTGAAACTGGGCAGCGACATTGGCCAGCCCCTGATTAACCTGGTTCGAAATCCCAATTTCTCGAAATACATACGCAGCCGCTCTTGGGAACAACCCCTGATCATGACCGCCCCACGCAGCCGCAGCAAAGTATTGTCGGTACAGTTGGTCAGCTATGGTGACCAGCAAATGCTGGTACTTTCCCGCGATGTAACCCAGGTTGAAAAACTGGAACGCATGCGTCGGGACTTCATTGCCAATGTGTCGCATGAACTGAAAACGCCACTGACCGTGCTCAGCGGTTTTCTGGAAACATTTCGTGATTTGCCATTGAGCAAAGAACAACAAACCGAATACCTGAATTTGATGTACACCCAGGCCAACCGCATGCAGAACCTGGTGGAAGACCTGCTGGCTTTGTCGGCGCTTGAATCATCGCCCAATGCGGGTGAAGGTGGCGAACCAGTTGATTTGAGTGGAATTGCCCAGAAAACAGGTGATGAAGCCCAACAACTTTCCGCCGGAAAGCACGATATTTCGGTGGATGTTGACAAGGGTTTAATGGGTTTCGGCAATTCAGCCGAGATTTTCAGCGCCTTCTCGAATATCGTGACCAATGCTGTGCGTTACACACCCGCGCATGGAAAAATTTCCATCAGTTTGCGCAAGACAGAAAACGAGATTGGAAAACCCTGTGCAACGTTTGTTGTGAAAGACACTGGCATTGGTGTATCGGCAGAACACATTCCACGACTGACTGAGCGCTTTTACCGTGTGGACCGCAGCCGTTCACGCGAAAGCGGTGGTACTGGCTTGGGCTTGGCGATTGTGAAGCATGTGGTGCAACGCCACGATGGTGAACTGGACATTCAAAGCCGGCCGAATGCGGGCAGTACATTTACGATTCTGCTGCCACTGGCGAAGGCTGGTGCGGCTTCAAAACCTGCCGTTTCCGAAGCGACGACTGTTTGAGCGAAGCGACGTGTAGCTTTACCGCAAACCACCAATTCGGTTGCTGAGCGCGCAATCAACAGGGCTGGCTAGGTTAGGCTCACGTTGTGCGTGAGCCTAACCTAGCCAGGCCTTAATTACATGTTCGCTACGCCAGGAAACGCCGCCAGCAACTCAGCCCGCAATGCCAGCATCCACTTGGGCTTTGAATCAAGCACCAACTGCTGCCGGGGCGACAAGGAAACACCCTGCTTGGCCACAGCCCACACCGGAGCAGGAAAGTGTTTGTCGTCGGTAAAACGCGGAATGACATGCCAATGCAAATGGGGCACCACATTGCCAAGCGTAGCAATATTGGCTTTGTCGGCCTTGAATACGCGCAACACGAATTGCTCAAGCAATACCACCGCGTCCATACACAGCATCCGATCTTCCCGACTCAGGTCAGAAAACTCGCGAACATGGTCGTTCCAGATCAAGCGCAGAAAGCCGGGGTAATCGGCATCCACGGCCTCGATCACCCGAAATTTGCTGCAATTGAACACCCAATCGCCGCCCGGTGTGGCACACAGGGGGCAATTAGACAAGGATGCGCTCAATGCCGCCGTCGTTGGCGTCTTTCACGTAGTTTTGCAACCAGTCCTGACCCAGCACATGCTTGGCAACTTCAACCACAATGTAATCTGCTTGCAAATTGGCATCGTCGCTGTAGCGGCTCAAACCCTGCAAGCAGGATGGGCAGCTGGTCAGAATTTTCACATCGGCCTGTGGTGCGTTTTCTCGCACCTTTTCCGCACCCTTGCGCATTTCCTCTTCCTTGCGGAAGCGGACCTGCGTGGCCACGTCGGGGCGCGAAACACCAAAGGTGCCCGATTCGCCACAGCAGCGATCATTCTTGGTGATGTTCTGGCCCTGCAACTCGCTGTTCATCAACTGGTTCACAACCTTCAGCGGGTCGTAGGTTTTCATGGGTGTGTGGCAAGGGTCGTGGTACATGTACTTCGTACCCGTCACATTGTCCAGCGTCACGCCTTTTTCCATCAGGAATTCGTGGATGTCGATGATGCGGCAGCCAGGGAAAATTTTCTCGAACTCATAACCCTGCAACTGGTCGTAACAGGTGCCACAGCTCACCACCACGGTTTTAATGTCAAGATAGTTCAAGGTGTTGGCAACGCGGTGAAACAGCACGCGGTTGTCGGTGATCATTTTCTCGGCTTTGTCGTACTGCCCTGCCCCACGCTGCGGGTAACCACAGCACAGGTAACCAGGAGGCAGCACAGTTTGCACGCCCACATTCCACAACATGGCCTGCGTGGCCAAACCCACCTGGCTGTACAAACGTTCAGAACCGCAACCAGGGAAATAGAACACCGCTTCAGTGTCAGCCTGCGTGGTTTTCGGGTTGCGAATCACCGGCACGTAATCGCTGTTCTCAATATCAAGCAAGGCACGTGCGGTTTTCTTGGGCAAACCACCAGGCATGGGCTTGTTGATGAAGTGAATCACCTGCTCACGAAGTGGTGCCTTGCCCACCGTGGCAGGCGGCTTGGCGATTTGCTTGTTCAACATACCCAGCGACTTCGCCACTTTGTAGGCGCCACGCTGCAGCTTGTAACCAATGCCTGTCATGCCCACACGCATGGCTTTGATGGTGGCCGGGTCTTTCGCATTCAGGAAAGTCATGGCCAAGGCAGTGCCGGGGTTGAAGCTTTTCTTGTCCAGCTTGCGCAAAAGGGCGCGCATGTTCATGGACACATCGCCAAAATCGATATCGACCGGGCATGGCGTTAAACACTTGTGGCACACCGTGCAGTGGTCGGCCACGTCTTCGAATTCTTCCCAATGCTTGATGGACACACCACGGCGGGTTTGTTCTTCATACAAGAAGGCTTCGACCAGCAAAGAGGTGGCCAGAATTTTGTTGCGTGGGCTGTACAGCAAATTGGCACGCGGCACGTGGGTAGAACACACGGGCTTGCACTTGCCGCAACGCAGACAATCTTTCACGGAATCTGCAATTGAGCCAATGTCGCTTTGGCTCATGATCAGGCTTTCATGGCCCATCAAGTTGAAGCTGGGCGTGTAGGCATTGGCCAAATCACCGCCGGGCAACAGCTTGCCCTTGTTGAAACGACCTTCCGGGTCGATGCGCTGCTTGTAATCCTGGAACGGCTGCAATTCCTCTTTGGTGAGGTACTGGTACTTGGTAATGCCAATACCGTGCTCACCGGAAATAACACCGTCCAGATTCCGGGCAATTTGCATGATGCGGTCAACGGTGTGTTCCGCTTCACGCAACATTTCGTAGTCGTCAGAATTCACCGGAATGTTCGTGTGCACATTGCCGTCGCCAGCATGCATGTGCAGCGCCACGAACAAACGACCGCGCAGTACCTGCTTGTGAATGGCTTTGCATTCTTCCATCACGGGCACAAACACACCGCCTTCAAAAATGCGGTTCAGGTTGTGGCGCAGTTCGGTTTTCCAGCTAACCCGAATGGTGCGATCTTGCAACACATCGAACACGGTCGCTTCAGGTTGATCTGCCAAACGCTTTTCAAGCGCGGCATCCAGATGACCCAAACCAATTGTTTTCAACACTGCATTGGCTTGTGCCAAAGGCATGTTCATATTGCCCAGCAGCCAGCTCCAGCGCTCATGCACGCCTTCAAGCAACTCAACGGCGCGGCCAACACGGTCGCCCACCAGGTCTTCAGTCGACAACTTGGTGGAATCCACTTCGTCGGTTTTGCCCAGGGTCAAGGGCTTCTCAAAAAAGGCTCGAAGCGCTGCAACCAGTTTCAGTTTGTTGCGAATCGACAATTCAATGTTGATTCGCTCGATTTCATCGGTGTATTCGCCCATGCGCGGCAGGGGAATAACCACGTCTTCGTTGATTTTGAAGGCGTTGGTGTGGCGCGCAATGGCGGCGGTGCGGGCGCGGTCAAGCCAGAACTTCTTGCGGGCTTCGGGGCTAACTGCCACAAAACCTTCACCTGCGCGGCCGTTGGACAGGCGAACCACTTCAGAAGCCGCTTGGGCCACTGCATTTTCATCGTCGCCCACAATGTCGCCAAACAACACCATTTTCGGGAAAGCGCCACGCTTGGACTTGGGGCTGTATTTCACCGCGCGCAAATAGCGCTCGTCGAGGTGCTCAAGGCCCGCCAAAATGGCGCCCATGGCTTTGCCCTCGGTATCGAGGTAGTTCTTGATTTCGACAATTGAAGGCACTGCGTCGCGGGCCTGGCCGTAAAACTCCAGACACACCGTGCGGGTGTGTTTGGGCATGCGGTGCAAAATCCACTTGGCCGATGTGATCAAGCCATCGCAGCCTTCTTTCTGGATACCGGGCAATCCGGCCAGAAACTTGTCGGTCACGTCTTTGCCCAAACCCACTTTGCGGAAGCGTGCGCCCTCAACGGTAAGGCGTTCGGTTTTCAGAATTTTGGCATTCGGTGCCAGGCGGCCATCGGACCACACCAGGTCAAAATCGGCCTGGGGTGCGTCGTGAATTTTGCTCAGGTTGTGGTTGACTCGAGTCACCTCAAGCCAGTCGCCCTGTGGGTCGACCATTCTCCACCACGCCAGGTTATCGAGCGCAGTACCCCACAACACGGCTTTTTTGCCGCCCGCATTCATGGCCACGTTGCCGCCAATACAGCTGGCTTCGGCCGATGTGGGGTCAACTGCAAACACACGACCAGCGGCTTCAGCCGCTTCCGATACGCGCTTGGTGACCACACCCGCACCCGAAAACACGGTTGCGTATTCCTCAGAAAGACCAGGCAACACTTCCATTTTGACTTGGCCAAGTTCTTCCAGCTTTTCGGTGTTGATGATGGCCGACAAGGCCGTGAGTGGCACCGCGCCACCGGTGTAACCCGTGCCGCCTCCACGTGGAATAATGGTGAGGCCCAAGTCGATACAGGCTTTGACCAAACCAGGAATTTCAGATTCGCGGTCGGGGGTGAGCACCACAAACGGGTACTCTACGCGCCAGTCGGTGGCGTCAGTTACGTGGGAAACACGCGACAGACCGTCGTACTTGATGTTGTCTTTCGCTGTGTGTTCACCCAACACCTTGCGGGCACGACCACGCAAAATGGCCATGGCTTCCAGCTCACGCTGAAACTCGAATACTGCTTTTTCGGCCACGGTGAGTAATTCACGAACCTTGGCACTGCGATTGTCTGTATCCGTTTCGACCGCGGCTTCTTTCACTTCCACCCGACGGGCGTCAATTTCGCCCAGGCGGTGAAACAAAGCTTCGATCAGCGCAGTCAGGCGCTTGGGATTGTCGAGCAGGTCGTCTTGCAAATACGGGTTGCGGCGCACCACCCAGATGTCGCCCAATACCTCAAACAGCATGCGTGCTGAACGGCCAGTTTTTCTTTCCTGGCGCAACTCTTGAAGAATGTTCCAGGCCGACTCGCCCAGTAAACGGATCACGATTTCACGGTCCGAAAACGAGGTGTAGTTGTATGGAATTTCCCGCAGGCGAGCGGTTTCGCCGGCAGAGGGTTTCAATGTGTTTAATTCGACGGGTGCGTTCATGCAAAACCTTTAGACTGCTTAGCCTTTTATGGTACCAAAAACCAGGCACCTGCGCCTAGAGTGAGGACTCCTCAAACTCAGCTCAAAACCCTTATTCGACAAGGGTTTTGAGCCAAAATCGCCAGAACCCGGTTACATCCGTTTGGGCGCGGAAACACCCAAAACCGCCAGGCCGTTCGCCAACACGGTCGCCACAGCCACGAGCAAGGCTACACGCGCGGTTTTCAAGGCCAGGTCGTCGATGCGCACTCGCTCGGCATTGTAGAAAGCATGGAATGCGCCAGCCAGCTCACGAAGGTAAAAAGCGATGTGGTGTGGCGCCAACTCATCGGCAGCCTTGGACAAAATGTCCGGGTAAGAAACCAACGTTCTGAGCAAAGCAAGTTCAGATGGCGCACCCAGAAGGGCCAAATTGGCGCTGTGAACCGTTGCCAAATCCACTTCGGCCTGATCGAGAATGGAATGAATCCGGGCATGGGCATACTGCACGTAATACACCGGGTTTTCATCGGATTGGGCCAAGGCCAGATCAACATCGAACACGAACTCGGTGTCGGCTTTGCGGCTGACCAGGAAAAAACGCACGGCGTCGCGGCCTTTGACGAGCGCCTCTGGCTGTTCCAGCATAGGCTGGCTTTCATCCACCCCGCCCGACCAGCAAATCAGGTCGCGCACGGTGACATAACTGCCGGCACGCTTGGAAATTTTCACTTCCTGACCGCCCTTCATGACAGTGACCATTTTGTGCAGTACGTAATCGGGGTAGCCCTGCGGAACACCCACATTGCATGCCTGCAAGCCAGCGCGCACGCGGGCAATGGTGCCGTGGTGGTCGGTGCCCTGCACATTGATTACCTTGCCAAAGCCGCGCTTGAATTTCTGGATGTGATAGGCCACATCGGGCACAAAGTAGGTGTAACCACCTTCGGATTTGCGCATGACCCTGTCTTTGTCATCGCCGTAATCAGTCGAGTGCAACCACAGTGCCCCGCCTTCTTCAAAGGTTTTACCAGAAGCAACCATCAGCGCCACTGCGTCTTCTACCTTGCCCTCGGAGTAAAGCGAGCTTTCAAGGTAAAACTGATCGAATTTCACACCAAAGGCTTGCAAATCCAGGTCTTGCTCGGCGCGCAAGTACGCCACAGCAAAGGCGCGAATTGACTCCAGGTCTTCCACATTGCCATTGCCTTTCACTGGTTCACCGTCAGCGGCCTGCACTTCCCGGCCAGCCAGAAAATCAGTAGCGATATCGGCAATGTAATCGCCGTTGTAGGCACTTTCGGGCCATTCAGCATCGCCGGGTTTAAACCCTTTGGCACGGGCTTGAACTGAAATCGCCAAGGTTTGAATTTGCACCCCGGCATCGTTGTAATAGAACTCTTTGTGAACCTTCCAGCCCTGCGTTTGCATGGCTGCCGCCATGGCGTCGCCCAATGCAGCCTGGCGACCATGGCCTACGTGCAGCGGGCCGGTGGGGTTGGCCGAGACAAACTCGATGAGTACAGTTTCGTCAGCATGGGCCTGTGATTTACCAAATTCCGGACCTTGCTTCAGTACCTCGGCCACCACAGCAACCCGGGCTTGCTGGCTTAACCGAATATTGATAAAGCCTGGGCCTGCCACCTCAACAGCGTCGACCAGCCCCGCACATGACGGATTGGCCTTCACATGGTCGGCCAGCAATTGCGCGAGTTCGCGTGGGTTGCGGCGCGCGGGCTTGGCCAACTGCATGGCCAAATTGCAGGCTGCATCGCCGTGGCTGGCGTCTTTGGGCTTTTCCAGCGCCGCCACGCCCTCGAAGGGCTGATTAAGGGCAGCAGCAGCGGCCGCTTCGAATGCGGCGATCAGTGTGTTTCGTTGTTGGGCAAGCATGTGGAGGCGTCGGGGCAGTGTTGATGAGCTAAGCCCCTGATTGTACCAAGGATTCCACGCAAGGTACTTGAACCAACAACATGCCCAGCCTTTGAATTATTGGTAAGCGCCGGGTTCCCGCAACACCAACAGCACATGGCGCGTCGAACTGCGTACCTCCGTCGAAGGGCGAACCTCAACAACACACGAGCGGCTCACCCCGTTGGGGTCGAGGTACTGGAGTTGAACCGAAGCATTTTGCCACTTCATAATGGCCTGGGTTAACTTGCGCACGCCACTTGATCCAAATGTCGCGACAGCAAACCATTCGGGATCTGCATTCAATATTGAATCCGGATCTCTATTGAACCTGTTCCCGAATGCATCATTGACATACACAACACTACACGTGTCAGTGGATTCTGCATTTAATTCAAGCAAAACAACGGGTGATTCACTAAGCGCAAGTGCCTGCTCGGCAAAGGACAGTTGCTGCTGGTTTCTGTGTTGACTTGTAACGTCATTAATTACGCAGTAAGACGCGTTGTGCCCACGAATAAACTTTGTTTTGATTAGTTTACCGGTGGTGGGCACATACAGTTCATACGACTCGGACGCACCTTGATATCTCATTTCCGAAAGCGCCTTCGACAGCGCTGCCGGGGTCAGCCCGGGAAGCAATGTTTGTATTGATGTGCCAGCAACAAAACCACTTACAGCACCCAAAATACATTTGCGGGCTGCTGAATTGGCAAAAACCACCAAGTTCGAGTTGTCGAATTCAAGCAAGCCATCGCTCATATTCTGGAGAATCAAATCTCGAGTGAAAGAATTGGTTTCAGCGTCCAACCTGGCGGCTCTTGGCTCGGTCACGTCAATCAGAAAAACACTTAGATTAGGCTTCTCGCCAAGTACGGTGTCGACATTTAACAGGATCTGATACCAGTGTGTAAGCCCAAATTGTTCCCGTTTAAATTCAAGTCGCTCTGATGAACAGCTTTCCAGGCATCGCGAAAGAACGGCCTTCAACTCACGCCCAGAGAATATTTCCAGCGCGACAAGCACCTCATCCAGAGGTGGTGCGTGGCCCAAAAGGCCAATCGTTTTACGAAGCTCGGGCGCTATGTATATTTGACCAGTTGCTCCGTGACAAAAGAAACCGGGAGCGCACAAGGCTTTTGACATCGATGCGTTGTAAGCAGCGGCCAGATCCATACTCTGGGACTGCAAGTTAACAGTTAATGCTGCCAGGAACACACCAGCTGTGGATGAATCTGCACCGCCGTCCCAACTTAGTTGAACAGTGTATGTACGAAAGTAACCACCATGATTCTTGAGCTGAAGCGTTAAACTGCGCCGCCCACCATTGTCGCGTACTGCCTTGCAAGCCTGAATAAAGCTGGCGATATTGGCTGGGTGAAGAAAATCCAGCAGCCGGAAGGCCAAACTGTGGGTATCACCAACCACTTTTGCCGTGTAATCGGGGCAGATGTGAAATTCGCAGTGATCAGGAATAATCAACACCGACGATTTTGGTGCATCACGCTGCACGATGTGAATTTGCATCTCGCCACGTTTGTATAACGATGCCCCCTGCCCAGCTATTTTTACCTGTTCGCACACTTTAAGCACTGTGCCATCGGCCAGACCCATTTGATAGCTGAAAGGCTCACCAGAAGCCCTACACCTCTCTTCCAGCACGCGCTCACGATCACAGTCGAATACTTGCCTGGTAAACCAGTCTTTAACAACTGAGGTTTCTTTCGGGAAACCCAGCAAATGCGAAAGGGTCTCATCCATTACCACGCTGTCATTGACAAGAACTCGGGTCCAAACAGCGTTGAACTCCGTTCCAGGGATGGCTCTAGGCGTATTTGAGCGGCTACTTTTCAGGAGCAACAATTCGGCCATGCGACCCATTTTCTCAATGATCTGTACCTCTGAAACAGTCCATTGGCGAGGCGTTACATCGAGAATACAAAAGCTTCCAATTCGCGAGCCCGCGGAACAATACAATGGAACACCGAGATACGATCTGAGCCCCAACGGGCCTGTGACCAAAGGATTCAACTTGTACAAGGGGTCCGTTAATGTGTCTGGGATTTTGTAAGGCTCGCTACTTTGAATGGTGTGCGTACAAAATGAACCGCTTCGATCGGACTCGCAAACATTCAATCCGGTTTTCGCTTTGAACCACAAGCGATCCCGATCAACCAAAGAAATCAGACAATACGCCGCATTGAACACCCGAGATCCGAGTTTGACCAAAGCATCCAGTTCTGGCTCGGAAGGACTGTCCAACAGTTGAGTTCTGTATAAATCAGCCAACCGCTCCGATTCTTTTTGGTTGGGAAAGGCATCAGAAACGATCAAGACAAACTCACCAGAATCAGGGATTTATGTAATAACGAGCTCGGGCAGAAATCCGAGACGCGTGCTTTTTTGCGTTGCAACACTTAGCACACGTTATCGCATGAATCAATTCAATGAACTGTGTGAAATAGTAAAATTATTGCGAATGAAACAATCGTTTTCAAATTGTGGCGTCAAAAAAACAAACTACTTAATAAATTTAAATTACTTACAAAGAGACGCCCTTCTCACCGCTTCAATGTCTTCGGGCAAAGTCATGGTCAACTCATTTCTGGCCAATGCCCTTCGAGAATGCTCCAGGCAAGCCGAGCGAATGGCTGGATTGCCAAAACCGGCCATGGCAACAAATGCCTTTTGCAACCGGATAGACACCTCGACCGTGCCCGCTGCATCCCTGGCCAATCCATTGAAAGCATCATCAAACATGTCAACTTCTCGAATGGAGGGAACGCTGATGCGGTCGTACACCACCGTGTCATCCGGGTTGTTGTCCCCACTGGCCCATTGATGAAAAAGTCGTGTGGCCGTGCCAATCACGTCAATGGCAGTGCCGGGATCATTCACCGCCGGGGACAAGGCCCGGCAGGCAATCTCGCACAAAACAATCAAGCCGAATCTAGGGTCTTGGTCGTAAGTTCGCTGATCGGCCAAGTAAAAGGCAGCCGCCAATTCAGCCAGGCAATCGATTTGCTGCTGGGGTGAGCCCTGTATAAAGGCCACCGGGTTAGCCGGCGTACAAAACTTGCCTGGCAAAACGACCATTTCGATTTCGATATCAAATTTTTCAGCACAGGCTTGCAACGACGGCATGTCGACGCGTTGCAAATACCCCACCTTTGACAAGACCAGCGGAACGCCCTGCAAAGTGGTGGAATTTGAACCTGGCTTACCACCAAGATAGGGTTGCTTTAACCGGCTGACAAATGACGCGGCCACGGCCACTTCAACTTTGTCAATGGTGTTACCCATGCGACCAAGGCGGGCAATGCTGTCCATCCACCGTATGAACGTGAGGATAACCAGGGCAAAAACCAGCACACTGACCACGAACAGTGCAAACCGGCCCGCGTGCTCGTACAGGTCGTTCTGAAGGGCCACCAATGACACAGCCCCATAAATGAACACGCCGATAAAAACAGACAGGGCGTTCTGCGAGGTGTCGTCTGCCAACACCACTGAAAAGGCGCGCGGCGTGGCCGAGTTGCTGGCCGAGCTGTAGGCGGTCACCATGGCCCCAACGGCAAACATGGCAATGACCAACATGCTGGAGGTGACCAAATTCAGCATGGACTCGATGGACTCGATGCTTACATCGGGCACCCAGACAGACGCATTGGTTTGATCAGCCAATGTCGCCAAAAACGCAAAGGCAACTGACAGCAAACTGACCAGCAAGGGTTTCACCCAAAGCTTTTCGCGAATTCGGTTCCAGTGGAACAACAGGTTTTCCCGCATTGCTAAGTCCTTATTTCTTTTTGGCTACCCAGGCAAAATGCCTTTGCAAGGCTTCATCGGCGAGCAGTGTTTCGGCGCTTGAAAATTGCTTGGCCAACCGCATTTCATCATACAAATCATGAATACCATCGTGACAAAGCCTGCAAATATTGACGCCCTTGTTCAAAGTTTCTTTATCAAAGGTTTTTCTTCACCAAATCACGCATTCGGAGGGCATTCTCAGTGCCTTCACCTTCCAGCGCCTCAACAACACCGGAACCGAGGTTTCCTCAAACTGCTTGGGCAAATACATGGGCTTACTTCACGATTTGAATTTGGGCTGGGTCGACTACAAGAATTCGGGTTTGATCCGCAAATTGCTCAACCAAACCTGACACCACAATGGTTGTACCAAAAAAGAATTTTGGCAAGTCGTGAATACCTTGATAGGAATACCAAGTGGCGACACGGCCATCAATGACCACAGTCAGGTTGGCAGAATCGCGAAAATTGGTGTGTGAATTGAGATCGACTTCATCACGATCAGTGCGAAGTTTGCTGGAGCGAACTTTCATTTGAACCTGGACTTCCTGATTCAATCGGGTAAGCGCCTTCTCTGCAGCGATCGGGGCTGCCTGAACCAGGCCGATGCCCGCCAAACCGGTCAAACCCGCCGATACGCACAGGGCAAGAAGCATGCGCCGCATGTTTTACTCCAAGGCATTTGTGTGGCTTTCAGTGTATATCAGCCTACAGCCAAACGACACGCACAATCATGTACCCGCCCAAGGCCAGTAGGCCTACAAAAAATACGGTTTTGAATGTTTCTGCACTTATTAGCGTTCGGCATTTTTGCCCGGCCAATACACCTGCCATGGTGGGAATCAGGCACAAAGTGGATTCCCAGGCCGCCGCCAGTTCGAACCGCCCTTTGAAATACAAACCCACCGCCAAGGCAAAAGTGCCCACGGTGAATACAAGCCCCAAGGCTTGCAGCAATTCATCTTTGCTCATACCCAATGAATTCATGTAGGGCGCAGAGGGCACTGACGACACCCCGGTTGCCCCAGCCAAAAAGCCGGTAAGCCCACCCACCACTGGCGATGCCCAACGTTCATTGCCTGCATTCACATGCATATTGAACTTGAACAAACCCAACATGGCGTACACGAACAACACCAAACCCAATGCCAGCGTGGCATAGGCTGGCGTGCTACCGGTTAATACGCCCACGCCGAAGGCCGCACCAATGCACACCATGATCAACAGCGCACGGAACCGGCGCAAGGCTTGCAGAAAACCGGGGCCAACCAGCATTTGCCACACATTGCTCACCATGGAGGGCACCACGATTAATGCAGCCGCCTGCACGGGTGGCACAACCACGGCCATCAAGCCGATCGCAATGGGCGGCAGGCCCATGCCGGTCACTCCTTTCACAAAACCTGCCACCAAAAAAGCCAGCCCCACAACCAGGGTGTAATCGTTCACTTCCAAAATTTGTCCTTTAGATTGGTACTGGGCTGGAATTGCCGCCATCGCCCAAAGCACGCTGCATGATGAGTGTGCCCACCCAGCGATTGAATTTGTAGCCCACGTTGGGCATGCGCCCTACTTCTTCGAAACCCAGCTTGCTGTGCAATTCAGCCGAACCGGCCGTGCCCCCTTGTGTAATGACGGCCACCATTTGACGCCAAGGGCCTAGTTCACACCGGCGAATGACCTCGCTTAGCAAAGCCGCGCCGATACCCTTGCCTTTGTGGCTTGGCGACAAATACACCGAGTCTTCAACCGTGTATCGATATGCGGGCCTGGGCCTGTAAGTGGCTGCATAGGCATACCCCACAATTTCAGCGTCAATTTCGGCAACCAGGTAGGGCAACTTTGTGTTCAGTATCGCTTGCCAGCGTGCACACATTTCTTCAAGTGTGGGAGGCACCAACTCGAAGGTGGCCAGTTCATGCAATACGTAGTGCGCGTAAAGCGCGTGCACGGCAGTCATGTCAGCCAAGGTGGCATCACGAATCGTAAGCATGGTGCTTATACCCACTTCACCACTGCAGGCGCTTCGTATTCCTTGAACGCTGCCAAAAGCTTGCTGGCATCGGTGTGTGCCATCAGCATGTTGCGGTGCTGCGGGCGAATAAAAGCCTCTGCATGTGCATGGTCCAGAAATGAAAGCAAGCCATCGTAATAACCGTTTACATTCAAGACACCCACAGGTTTGTGGTGGAAACTGAGTTGCGCCCAGGTCAGGATTTCAAACAATTCCTCGAAGGTTCCCAAGCCACCGGGCAAGGCGATAAAGCCATCGGACAATTCCGCCATCATGGCTTTGCGCTCGTGCATGTCACGGGTTACATAGAGCTCGGTGAGCGCGGGGTGAGCCAGTTCTTTGGTGACCAGTGTTTGAGGAATGACACCAACCGCACGCCCGCCAAGCCTTAACACCTCTTCAGCCACAGCCCCCATCAAGCCCAAATTGGATCCGCCATAGACCAGCCCCAGCTGGTTGGCCACCAGCGCTTGGGCCAAAGCCCTTGCGCCTTCGGCATACTCGACCCGGCTGCCCGAGCTTGAACCACAGTACACACAAATGTTTTTCATAGAGGTTCAAGCAAGAAGATGGGGCTACCCCCGATCGAAGAATCAAAAAAATCTGGAATGCAATGCATTAACCCAAGCTTGGCGTGCTTTAACGGCCACTTGCGCCACTGGCTCGCCTGCTTGAGCATTGGCGATTTTATCACCAAGGAAAGCTTTGTAATGCCCCTGTTCCACTTCTGCCACAGCATGATCTACACATTGGCTTAATGGACTGTCTCCGAGCAAGTGTTGAATCAGGCGGTTCACTTGTTGCAAACGTGCTGGCTTGCGAAATACATCCACCCGATTAAAAAACTGGCCTGTCGCGGCGGCATCAAAATGGGCTTGCTGCGCGAAAGCATGACTAATCGACGCAACCACTGCCAAGTCCTCGGTATCGCGGGGCAAACGCCATGCTTTGGCAAGGGACTTGATTTGAGCAGGATTCAGGAAAAACCCCAGTGAATAAACCCAATGGTCCTCGGCATTTTGCAAACCGTTCAAGCGATCGTACTCGGGTTTATCGAAGCCGGAAAACGGCACCTGACAGCTTGGGGCCAGTTCGCCCCAGGCATTTAATTTGCCAATCAACTTCAGCATGCGAGAAGGCTTTTCTTCGCCCATGCCTTTGTGCAGCTCGGCGTAAATGCGCTCAGCCACCAAGTGTTTCAACTCGCCACTGTCGCGCAGTTCGCCGCACAGGGCCATTGTTTCTTCAGCCACTGAGAAATCAAGAAAACGCGCGAGAAAACGTGCCAATCGAAGCACGCGCAGCGGGCCTTCAGTAAAAGCGCTGCTGACATGGCGCATCAATTTGTTCTGAAGATCCTGAACGCCATTGAACGGATCGACCAGCGCACCAGTCGCACTCATGGCCATGGCGTTCACGGTGAAATCGCGCCGCGCCAAGTCTTCTTCCAGGGTGACCGAAGGGTCTGCGTGAAAGGTGAAACCCTTGTAACCATGGCCACTTTTTCGCTCGGTGCGGGCCAAGGCGTATTCTTCTTTGCTCACAGGGTGAAGAAACACGGGAAAATCTGCACCGACTGGCGTGAATCCTGCAACCAGCATATTGTCTACAGTGGCGCCGACAACAACCCAGTCTCGATCGCTGCTGGTACGGCCCATTAAGGCATCACGAACGGCACCGCCGACCACATAAACCTGCACAGTAGGCGGTAGTTGTGCGATCACGGAGTCAGTCTGAAAACCTTTTAGTTTGGGGTGAAAGGCCATGGGCAACACAGAAATCAATGTTGCCCAAGATTACCACCGAATCAAGCCAAGTGGCTTGAGGGCAAACGGGTGCGGTTGTGCTCACGCGTGTAATCAATTGACGGACCGGCAGGCACAACCCGGGTTGGGTTGATCATGTCGTGGCTGTAATAGTAATGCCGCTTGATGTGATAAAAATCGACTGTTTCGGCAACACCGGGCCACTGGTACAACTCGCGCACATAATTGGAAATGTTCGGAAAATCCTCAAGCCGCTGTCGATTGCATTTGAAATGGCCGTGGTATACGGCATCAAAACGAATCAGGGTGGTGAACAAACGCCAATCAGCCTCGGTGATTTGAGCACCCACCAAAAAGCGGTTGTTCTCAAGAATTTTCTCAATTGAATCGAGTGCCATGAACACGCCGTTGTAGGCTTCTTCGTAGGCGCCCTGTGTGGTTGCAAAACCGGCACGGTACACACCGTTGTTGATGTTGTCGTACACCAGGCCGTTGACGCGATCGATCATCGTACGCAAGTGCTCGGGGTAATAATCGTCGCTGTTCCCTGTCATTTCATTGAATGCGGAATTGAACATACGAATGATTTCCGACGATTCATTGCTGACAATTTGATTCGTTTTTTTACACCACAACACAGGCACAGTGACACGCCCCGAATAATCGTTTTTGTGGCGTGTGTAAATTTGATGCATGAACTCGCTGTTGAACAGGGCGTCGCCCGTGCTAGCCTCATCGGCATTGAAGGTCCAGCCGTTGCTGAGCATGTCAGGGCTGACCACCGACACGCCAATGTGACTTTCAAGATTTTTCAGTTTTCGGAAAATGAGTGTGCGGTGCGCCCAAGGGCAGGCCAAAGACACATAAAGATGATATCGACCACTTTCAGCCTTGAAGCCGCCCGCGCCTGTTGGCCCGGCACTGCCATCGGCGGTTACCCAGTTGCGAAGTTGCGCACTTTCGCGCTGAAATTTGCCACCACTGGAACTGGTGTCATACCACTTGTCATGCCACTGACCATCTACAAGCAAACCCATGTGTGTACTCCTTGAATTGCAACAACCAGCCTTAACCTTAGCAAAGCAGGCGCTTACAGTTGTTCAATATTCTTGAAGGTGTCGGCCACTTTTTCCCGAAGTGCAGTGCGTTGGGCATCATCCAGCCGCGCGATGTTCTTGGCCATCAGACCTGTACGCGGGTTGGCCGACAGCATTTTTTCATGCTGATCCAGAAAGCCCCAATACAGCGTTGTGAACGGGCAAGCCTTGTCGCCGATTTTTTCGGTCGGATTGTATTTGCAACCAGTGCAATAGTTGCTCATGCGTTTGATGTATGCACCCGATGCAATGTAAGGCTTGCTGGTAAATCGCCCACCATTGGCAAACAAAGCCATGCCTGCCACGTTGGGTAGTTCAACCCACTCCACGGCATCCACGTACACGGCAAGAAACCAGTCTTCGACCTGTTGGGGAACAATACCGGCCAACAAGGCAAAATTACCAATCACCATCAAGCGTTGAATGTGGTGCGCGTAGCCATAATCAAGCGTTTGACCAATGGAATCTTTCAGGCAATTCATGTGGGTTTGCCCGGTCCAGAACCACTTGGGCAAGTTGTGATTAGCCTGCAGAAAGTTGTCCTCACGCATCTTGGGCATGTCGAGCCAATACACACCGCGCATGAATTCGCGCCAGCCCAGAATTTGACGGATGAATCCTTCCGCACTGGCCACATCCACCTTGCCTGCGCGGTATGCAGCCTCTGCTTTTTGAATCACTTCAAGTGGATGCAGCAAATGCAAGTTGATAGCACTCGACACCAAGGAATGCCAGCCAAATGGCGTGTTGGTCCACATGGCGTCCTGATAAGACCCGAAATTTGAAAATCGATGTTCGATGAATGTATCAAGCGCCTGCAAGGCCTGCGCGCGTGTTACCGGCCAAGCGAAGTTTTTCAGCGTGCCGGGGTGATCCGGAAAGTTTGCTTCAACCTCAGAAAACACGGCGTGGGTTATTTCATCAGGCTCAAAAAACTCAGGGGGCGTAATGTTGCCGGGGCCAGCTTTTGGAAACGCACTGCGATTGTCGGCATCATAGTTCCATTTGCCACCGGCTGGCTCACCGCCATCCATGAGCACACCCGTGCGCTTTCGCATTTCCCGGTAAAAGTATTCCATGCGCATTTGCTTGTAGCCGCTGGCCCATCTCGCAAACTCTGCACGGCTACACAAATAATGCGTGTCTTCCAGCATGCGGAGCTTCAGGTTTTCGGACTTGGCCAGCTTTAAAAATTCCTGCTCCAGTCGCCATTCGCCGGGTTCAGCCATGTCCACACTGGTAAAGCCATGCTGTTTGCACAACGCAGCAATTTCCTGCACCAAGTTGTTTTGACCGGTGTCGCCAAGTTTGCGGTAGTGAACGGTGTAGCCGGCTTTGCGCAATTCTTCAGCAAAGTGGCGCATGGCACTGAGAAACAAGGCGATACGTACCTTGTGAACCCACACCACGGTTGACTCAACCGGTGATTCCATCATAAGGACTTCGGCTGATTCGGGAGGGTTGGCCAGGAGTGCCGGATTTTGAAGGTCGAGCTGATCGCCCAACACCACCACTGCTTTGACTTTGCTGCTCATATTATTGACTACTGCTTTTTTGGGGCTGCCTTGCGGCAGGCGTCTGAACAATACTTCACTTCATCCCAATTCTTGGCCCAGTTTTTTCGCCAAGTCATTTCCTTGCCGCAAGCCACGCAAGGCTTGCTGGGCAAATACGATTTGTTGCCCTTGTACGACTGCTGCTTACTGGCCACAACACTTACTGTTGATTGAATTTATTGCGCAGGCGCCAATCGGCAATCGACTCGCTGATGGACTCCAGGCTGGAGAGCAATACAAAGTCCTCGGAGGGCTTTTTACGCAAGGCTGTCGAAGAACCGCCACACCAGATTTCAACCATTGGTGGCAATTTCTCTCGCAACTCGGCAACGGCCTCGAGCACCGCAGGCGAGCTTTGAATGACAGAGAAAGACAAGGCCACAATGTTGATATTCTGGGCTCGGGCGGCCAACACAATGTCATACGTTGGCGTTTGAGTTCCCAAGGAAACGCACTGTGCGCCTTCCATTGAAAAAATACATTCCGCCATCAACAAACCCAAGCCATGCAGCTCATTGGGCAGGGTGGTTAACAACACCCTGGGGCCTTTGCGCGTGGAGGGAATGGTGTTCAAGGCATTGCGCAACACAACTTGAATGGTTTCGGTGTAAATGTGTTCTTCGAAAATTTCAAAGTAACCACGCGCCCAAGCATCGCCCACCATCGCATTAAGCGGAGCCACCACCTCAACCACAAAACGGCGCAAACCCATGGTGAGTGCAAGGCGCGACATGGTCTGTCGGAACTCCTCGGCGTCGTGTCGCTTGATCAATTCCATGTAGCCGTTCAGTTCATCGAGACTGTCTGGCGCCACATTCATGCGAGTGCCGGCACTGCTGACTTCAGCCAGCTTGACCAACTCATCGATGCTTAAACCTATGATTTTTCCGGGGCGATGACCGCCATCCAGAAGGCGCTTGATGACGCGAAGCTTTTCAACCTGATCGATCGAGTAAATGCGCTCGCCGAAGGAATCGCGCCCAGGTTGGGGAAAGTTGTAGCGTTTCTCCCAAACACGCAAGGTGTCTTTGGGCAAGCCGGTGTCCCGCTCGACTGCTGCAATTGAAAATGAGGGTTGGCTTAAATCTGCACGCTCATTCATACCTGAACCTGACCACGGTGAAACTTCAACATCTTTGTTTTGTCCTAGACAAATTGACTTGCCACACTGAACGAATAATAATGGAACTCAAAGCTTGATTACTAATCAAATTAGCATATTGGCTGAGATTTAACCACACATATAGAGACATTCAAGTGGAATTTATGCATTGTAAAGACAAGCGTCTGTCTAGTCCAGTCCGGGTAAACCTTGTGCACCGGTTTGCGGTCGTGACAATCGCGATGTTTGGCATTTTGCTGTGGAACTCGGCTCAGGCGTTGTCTGGCCAACAATGCCCAGCGTTGTTAAATCACCAATTCCCAAGGCTTCAAGACGAGAAGATGCTTTCCCTTTGCGATTTCAAGGGACAAGTGCTGTTAGTGGTGAATACGGCAAGTTTCTGTGGTTTTACTGGCCAATATGAGGAACTCGAAAAAGTACACCGGCAGTACAAGGAAAAAGGCTTTAGCGTGGTGGGTTTTCCATCGAGCGATTTTGGTAATCAGGAATACAAATCAAACCAAGAAATTGCGGCTTTTTGCAACAACACCTTCGGGGTGAAATTCCCGATGTTTGCAAAAACCGTGGTGAAAGGGGGATCGGCCAACCCGTTTTACAAACAATTGGCCCAAGCCAGCGGACAACAGCCCGGCTGGAATTTCCACAAATACCTGATTAACCGACAAGGACAAGTCGTGGAGACATTTAAAAGCAATGTTTCACCAACCAGCCCTGAGGTTACACAGGCAATACGCCGTGCACTCGATGCACATCCAATCACCAAGCAGTAATTATTATTGGAGCGCTTCATCATGAATGCACCGGATGGATTATTTTTACCTGACGAACAATCACGCGCAGACAAGCGAAACATTGCCATACAGCGTGTCGGCGTACGTGCGATCAAACACCCGATCATCGTTGAAACATTAGAAGGCCCCCAGCCCTCTGTGGCCACGATTGACATGTCGGTATTTTTGCCCGGCGATGTAAAAGGCACCCACATGTCGCGCTTTCTGGAAATTTTGCAATCGCAAGAAAGCGCACTGACCCCGCAAGGCATGAGGCAAATGATGCATGACATGCTTCAACGACTTGATTCGAGCGCGGGCACCATTACCATGAAGTTTCCCTACTTCGTGCGCAAGGTGGCACCCGTCTCGGGTGTTGCAAGTTTGCTGGATTATGAAGTCACGCTTGAAGCGGACAACAACGGCAAGTCCACGGATGTGTTCATGACCATGGTGGTTCCAGTGACCAGCTTATGTCCTTGCTCCAAAAAGATTTCCGAGTACGGTGCTCACAACCAGCGTAGTCACATCACAATTCGGGCTTTGGTGGCAGACGGCATTGCGGTGGAAGAACTGATCCGCATGGCGGAAGAATCGGCCTCTTGCGAACTGTGGGGCTTGCTCAAGCGCCCTGACGAGAAATATGTGACCGAGCGCGCGTACGACAATCCGAAATTTGTTGAAGACTTGGTGCGCGACGTGGCCATTCGTTTGAGAGCCAGCAAAAAGGTTATGGCCTATCGAATTGAAAGTGAAAACTTTGAATCGATCCACAATCATTCTGCGGTGGCCTGGATAGAAGAGGACAAACGTCAAGAAAAGTAAGAAGTAAGAGGTTAGTTGGCCCTGGCTTCAAAAGCCGGGGTCAAATTCATTTACTGCAGTAAATAAAAGGTTAGGATGCTGGTAAAAACCCTTGCCTTTTTTCAACACCGAGTACAAATGACCAAGAATTCAAAAGAACTGCTGCCGAAAGTCGCCATTGTAGGTGGTGGTATTTCCGGTCTTACAGCCGCTTATGCGCTACGAGACCATGCACACACCACCCTGTTTGAGGCCAATGCGTACATTGGCGGCCACACCAACACGGTTGATATTGAAGTGGAAGGCAAGCAGGTTGCCGTGGACACCGGTTTTCTGGTTTACAACGAGCGCACCTACCCCAACCTGATCCGCTTGTTCGATGAGTTGGCGGTTGAAACCGTGGAATCGGACATGTCTTTTTCAGTGTGTTTGCCCGAGCTGAACATTGAATGGGCTGGCACCAACCTGAATACTGTATTTGCGCAGCGCCGCAATTTGTTGCGCCCGCGCTTTCTGCGCATGTTGTTGGACATTGTGCGCTTCAACAAAGAAGCAACCGCCATGGTGGCTGATGCAGGTCGAGCCGCTCTTTTCCAGAGTAAGGCAAAAATGCACCTTGGTGATTATCTGGTTGAAGAAAAATACAGTGCAGAATTCCGCGACTGGTATTTGATACCCATGGCGGCGGCCATATGGTCTTGCCCCAGTGAGCAAATGCTGGCCTTTCCGCTGGCCACGTTCATTCAGTTTTGCCACAACCATGGTTTGCTGCAAGTCAACGACCGGCCCAAATGGTTCACCGTGAAAAACGGGGCACGCAATTACGTGCAAAAAATATTACCTTTCGTCGATTTGGTCCACTCGAACACACCCGTACTTGAAGTTGACACCACGGGCACAAAACCCGCCGTGAAGACAAAGCTGGGCGAGCAAGAGTTTGACTATGTCATCGTGGCCTGCCACAGTGATGAGGCGCTGGGCATGCTGAAAGGCAACGACCTGCAAAAGGCGCAGTTGCAACACATTAAGTACCAGCCGAACGTGGCCTATCTGCACACCGACGTGAAGCTGATGCCCAAAACACGGAGTACCTGGTCATCGTGGAATTACTTGAGCGATGTGCTGAATCCGCAACCGAGCGTGTCGGTGACCTATTGGAGCAACTTGCTACAACCCCTGCCTGTTGAAAAGCCGATTTTTGTGACCTTGAACCCGATTATTCAACCTGACGCGAAGCAGGTATTTCGGGAAATTCATTACTCTCACCCAGTGTTCGACGTGCCGGCGGTTCAAGCACAACAGGTCTTAAGCGAACTTCAAGGCTTGAACAATGTCTACTTGGCAGGTGCGTGGATGAAGTATGGTTTCCACGAAGATGGTCACACTTCGGGCTTGAATGCAGCGCGTGCGTTGATCGACAAACTGGCGAAAATCAAACAGAAGGCAGCTTGATGGCGCAAGAGCGTTTTCAACTCAGCAATGTAAAACTGGCTTGGGGCCTGGTGAAACATCACCGGTCACTTCCCAAGCCCAATGGCTTTACCACGGGCGCGTGCTTTGTGCGCCTGACATTCTCGACCCAGCATGAACCAAAACCAGCGCACGCTTACCCAGTGATCGATGGTCGGGGTTTGGTGTCGGTGTCTGCCAGCAATTATGGATTTGAATCCCACGCACTGAAGTTTCCTGAGTTTGTGACTGAACTGGTGTCCAAAGTTGAGGCAAAAACAGGCAGATCGCTTCAAGGTGAAGTGCATTTGCACACCTTTCCCAAAGTATTTGGCTATGTATTCAACCCAGTCAGCTTTTGGTACTTTCACGATGAAGCACAACAGTGTCGCGCTGTGATGTGCGAGGTGAACAACACCTTTGGCGAACGGCATTTTTACTTGCTCACTGCACCTGAAAGCCAGGCACCACTGAACAAGGGCATGTTGTTGCATGCCAGGAAGGAATTTCACGTTTCGCCTTTCTTCCCGGTTTCAGGGCGTTACGAGTTCAGGTTTGCCAGCAGTGCGAACCGAACCATGGCGCGAATCAACTACTTTGAAGGTCCCATTCAACAGCTCAGCACGAGTGTTAGCGGCGAACTGATGCATCCAAACACCCTGCTCTGGGGTAAAACCTTATTGAAATACGGCTGGTTTACATTGGCTGTAATCGCAAAAATTCATTGGCAAGCGGTGAAACTGCTGTTTAAAGGCGCGAAGTTTCATGGCAAGCCTGCCCCACCCCGTCAAACAATTACGCAGACTGAACTCGAAGCATGACTCAAGCCATTACTTTTTCCCAGTTTCAACTGCCCAGCCATGCACCGTCATCGGCACAGTGGACCCTGAAATTGCTGACCAAACTCAAGAAGGGACGCCTGGAGATTGTGACTCCTGAAGGCGTGCACCTGCTGTTTGGGGGCGAAGAAGACCAACCCAGTGCGAAAATCAAACTGAACTCGTGGGCTGTATGCCAGCGCGCACTGAAAGCGGGTGACATTGGTTTTGCCGAAGCCTACATTGCAGGCGAGTGGGAAACACATGACATTGCTTCGGTATTGGGCGTGTTTCTTGAAAACCGCAAAGCAGTGGAAACAGTGATTTATGGCAGTTTCCTGGGCAGTATTGCTTACAAAATCAAACATTTGTTGAATCGCAACACCAAGGCCCAGGCCAAGAAAAATATCCATGCCCACTACGACTTGGGCAACCCGTTCTACCAATTGTGGCTAGACCCCACAATGACTTATTCCAGCGCCCTTTTTGACGGCAACACCAGCCTGAGCCTGGAACAAGCGCAGCATGCCAAATACGAAGCCATGTTGAATTACCTGACACCCAAGACTGGCGAGCAGGTTCTGGAAATTGGATGTGGCTGGGGCGGATTCGCCGAGAAAGCATGCGCAGCAGGTGCCAGCCTGGTCGGTTTGACCCTGTCGACTGAACAACTGGCTTTTGCCAAAGCGCGTTTGGCAAAACAGGGTTTTGCTGAGCAGGCCGATTTCCGTCTTCAGGATTACAGGGATTGCCGTGGCCAATTCGACCACATTGCATCCATTGAAATGTTTGAAGCAGTGGGCGAAGAATATTGGCCCGCCTACTTCCAGTCGGTAAATCGCTTGCTGAAGAAAGGTGGCAAAGTGGCAATTCAAACCATTGTGATTCAAAACGAGCTGTTTGACCGTTATCGCAAAGGCACGGACTTTATTCAACAGTATATTTTCCCGGGCGGCATGTTGCCTTCACCCGCAAAATTCAGAGCCATGGCAGAAAAGCATGGATTGCGCGTGGTGTCGGAAAAAGCCTTCGGGAAAGACTATGCTGAGACATTGCGTCGCTGGCGCTCTCAGTTCATGAAAACGCTGGAGCAAGTAAAAAATCAGGGCTTTGACGATCCGTTCATTCGAACCTGGGAATTTTATTTGGCCTACTGCGAAGCTGGCTTTGAATATGAAAGCACCGAT
This sequence comes from Limnobacter sp., assembly GCF_043511195.1. Lineage (NCBI taxonomy): Bacteria > Pseudomonadati > Pseudomonadota > Betaproteobacteria > Burkholderiales > Burkholderiaceae > Limnobacter > Limnobacter sp. The sequence goes on from NZ_CP121330.1 coordinate 3,244,437, forward strand.
GTCATCCAGTTTTACCTCGAGAAGGTGGAAAACCAATGAAGTTGTTCCCGGCCCAGTTCATTCAACATGTTTTGCTAGGCCTGACCTTGCTGGGCACAGCGCCCCTGGCCCTGGCCAACAGCAATTTGAATGCGCCGCCCAAACAAGTCATTCAAACCATTGAAAACGCCAAGCTGATGGGCCATGGCACCTTGCGCTGGTTTGGCCTGCGTGTGTACGACGGCCAATTGTGGTCCAACACCGACCCCGAAGGATTCAACTACAAGCGCGACCCCGCATGGCTTGAACTGAAATATGCCAGAGACTTTGACGGCAGCGACATTGCCGAACGCAGCATTGAGGAAATGGAAGAAATTGGCGCGGGCACCGAGGTGCAACGCCAGGGTTGGCTGGTGAAGTTGACTTCAATTTTTCCAAATGTGGAAAAGGGGCACACCTTGAGTGCGCTATTCACGCCCGGCAAAGGCGTACTGTTTTTTCGCAATGGGCTGCCCCTGGCCAAAGTAGATGACCCGGAACTGGCCGAGGCGTTCATGGGCATTTGGTTGGACCCAAAAACCTCTGCGCCCGAAATGCGCCGCGAACTGATTGGCTTGAAGCGTTAATCACGGCCCCGCCGACATGAACCCAATGCCCCGAACCAGCGCCAAAGACCTGCTGAATTATGGCCTTCTGGGCTGGGCCTTGGGCGCCGTGGCAGTGCCAATCTATATTCAGGTACCCTACCTGTACTCCCGAATTTACGAAGTTCCATCGGCATGGGTGGGCATTATTTTGTTGTTGTCACGCCTGCTCGATGCTGTACTCGACCCCGCAATTGGTTTGTGGGTGGATCGCCGCAGCGGCCAAGGCAACCGGTACGCCCTTCCCCTGCTGCTTGCGGTGCCTTTGCTGTTGCTGGGTATGGCGGGTGTATTTTTTCCCTTGGGTAGCAACCCGACTGAATACGCAGCCAGCCTGATGGTGAGTTTGATTGTGGTGCACCTGGGCTACAGCTTTGCCAGCATTGCCTACCAAGCCTGGGGGGCCGAATTGGGCCACACCGACAAGGAACGGTCAACGTACGTGGCCGTGCGTGAAGGCGTGGGCATTCTGGGTGTGGTGTTCGCCGTGTCGTTGGCGCTTGAAACGAACGCAGGCCTGATATTCACGGTGTTCGCGGTGATGCTGGTGATAGGCATGTTCTTGCTCTTGAAGTTTTCACCCCAACCCGATCGTAGCGCGCAACAGCCGGTAAGTGCCCTGGCTCAAACATTCAACCATGTGCAAGCTGGCGCATTGGCGGCCATCCGCAAGGGGTTTGCCGACATTGTGCAACCTTTGCGCAGGCAAAACTTCCGAAAACTGATGGGTGTGTTTTTGTGCAATGGCCTGGCCGCTGCATTGCCCGCCACGCTGGTGCCTTTTTACATGCGTGACCGACTGGGTTTGGGCGATTCCGACCAATGGGTGCTTGCTGTGTACTTTTTGGTGGGTGCAGCATCCACTGTGTTCTGGGTTTGGCTTTCCAGCAAAATCGGCCTGGCTCGGGCATGGCTCTTGGGCATGATTTTGTCCATTCCGGCCTTCATCATTGTGATCGTACTCGGAGAAGGCGACCTGGCGGGTTACCTGCTTGTGTGCATTGTCACTGGCTTTGCATTGGGCGCAGACCTGTCGCTGCCTGCCGCATTGGTGGCACGCTTGATTGAAGAAAACGGCGAGCGCGGCAAAACAGAAGGCACCTATTTCGGACTTTGGAACTGGATCAACAAATTCAATTTGGCGCTGGCACCCAGCTTTGCGCTGGGCACCTTGCAATGGTTCAGTTATTCGGCCGACATGGCAACAACCGAGACCTATCAAAACATGGGGCTGTTACAACAATTGGCCAACGACCCGCTGCTGTGGGTGTACGCCTTGGTGCCTTGTGCACTGAAGCTTCTGGCCATTGTGCTGTTGGGCCGTAGCGGCCTGGCCAGCCTGAATCAAACCACAAGCAACACAGCAATCGGGAGTACTGCATGATTTACGCACAACAATGGGCACGCAAGCTGCAACTGGCTTTCCTCGCTTTGGCCGGCGCACTGGTTTTAACAGCGTGCGCAAGCCCGCAACCCACCGACTACGCACAAGAAAAACCAGTGCTGGACCTGAAAGAATATTTCAATGGCACCATTGACGCTTGGGGTGTGTTTCAGGACCGATCTGGCAAAGTAGTGAAGCGGTTTACAGTGGTGATGAAATGCACTTGGGACGGCAACACCGGCGTGCTGGATGAAGACTTTACTTACTCCGACGGCACCACACAAAAACGGGTGTGGACGCTGAAAAAAGACGGCAACAAATACACCGGCACGGCTGGCGATGTATTGGGGCAAGCCAACGGAGAAACTTCCGGCAATGCATTTCAATGGAAGTACACCATGCTGCTGCCCGTGGACGGCACCACCTACGAGGTGCAGTTCGACGACTGGATGTACCAGATGGACGACAAGGTGATGCTGAACCGTGCCACCATGAGCAAGTTCGGTATAGAGCTGGGTGAAGTATTACTTAGCTTTCGCAAACGCGACTGAGTACAAAACCGAGCGGCAAACTACAAAGGAAATTGCATGAGCTTTAATCCGAAACTGACCCAATGGCAAAACAAACGGGTGTGGCTGGTGGGTGCATCCACTGGCATCGGCGAAGCATTGGCCCGCCAACTCGACCAACTGGGCTGCAAGCAAATGTTGTCGGCCCGCAGCGCAGACAAACTGACCACTTTGGCGGGCGAATTGCAACATGCCACCGCCCTGCCACTGGACATTACCCAGCAAGCTGCTGTAAAAACGGCATTTGACAATGTCATTGCTGCGTGGGGTGGCGTCGATTTGATCGTGCTGATGGCGGGCACTTACTCGGAAATGTCGGTGGCTGAATTCGACATCGAGAAAGTGAAACAACAAATCGACGTGAACCTGAATGGCACCATGTACGTGCTGGCCAACGCGTTGCCCAAATTGCTCGAGCAAAAGTCAGGGCACCTGGCAATCGTGTCCAGTGTAGCCGGCTATCGAGGCCTGCCCAATTCACTGGCCTATGGCCCCACCAAGGCTGCGCTGATCAACCTGGCTGAGGCATTGCATGTCGAGTTAAAACCACTCCACGTGGGCGTGAGCGTGGTGAACCCGGGTTTTGTGGACACCCCACTGACCCGCAAAAATACCTTCCCAATGCCGTTCCTGATTACCGCTGAAAAAGCCGCACAGGAAATTATTACTGGCCTTGAGAAAGGTGAATTCGAAATTCACTTCCCCAAGGCATTCACACGCTCGCTGAGAACCTTGCGCGTGCTGCCGTATTCACTGTACTTTGCCGCGGTGCGCAAGCTGACTGCCAATAAAAACAAAGCGGAACTTGGCCATGAACAAAGCAAATAACGCCGCTGGTAAACCAGGCGGGCTTGCACCACTGGATCGTCAACAGTTGTCTAAACCCTTGCACAGATTGATTGATTTTTTTGAACACATCACCGAGCAAACAGTGGCAGACATGCCCAAATTTTATGCGGCTGATGCTTACTTCAAAGACCCGTTCAACGAAGTCAACCAGGTTGAGGACATCGCACGTATTTTTGGCGAGATGTTCCATCAGGTCAACAACCCACGCTTTGTGGTGCACACCGCATTTGAATCCGGCCAACAAGTATTCATGGCCTGGGACTTTCTGTTCGAAATGAAGCGCTTCAAGGCCGGGCAGGTGCAGTGCATCAGGGGTTCGTCGCACCTGTTGTTGAACCAAAACGGGCTTGTACAGTCCCATAGAGACTACTGGGACACGGCTGAAGAACTCTACGAAAAGATCCCGGTGTTGGGAGGACTGATGCGCTGGCTAAAAAAGCAAGCGGGCTAAAAGCCCGAACCAAGCGGGTTTTGGCGTACACTTGTGCACATAAATGCCTCGTGTCACCAAATCTTCATGCGCTTCATGACATGTCTTGTTAAAATCACAAAGTCAAATCTATTCAGTGAAGGTGGAGCAACATGTTGTATCCAGAGTTATTCAGGTCATTGGAATCCGTTCGTTGGAACATGGAGAAGGACATCAATTGGGATCAATTCGATGCATCCAGGTTGTCTGAAGAACAGGCCCAAACCATCAAAATGAATGCAATTACCGAGTGGTCAGCCTTGCCTGCCACTGAAATGTTTTTGCGAGACAACAAACACGACAGTGACTTTTCCGCCTTCATGTCGATCTGGTTTTTTGAAGAGCAGAAACACTCGCTGGTCCTGATGGAATACCTGCGTCGCTTCCGCCCCGACTTGCTGCCCACCGAAGAAGAGCTGCATGCCGTGCGCTTTGAGTTCGACCCGGCACCACCGCTTGAAACACTGATGCTGCATTTTTGCGGCGAAATTCGCCTGAATCACTGGTATCGCTGCGCCTCGGACTGGCACACCGAACCCGTGATCAAGCAGATTTACAAAATCATTTCTCACGACGAAGCCCGCCATGGCGGTGCTTACCTGCGCTACATGAAAAAAGCGCTGGTGGAAGTGGGCGACGGTGCCCGTGCTGCTTTCAGTAAAATTGGTGTGTTAATGGCCTCGGCTCGCCGCACCCAAAAGCCTTTGCACCCCACCAACCTGCACGTGAACAAAGACTTGTTTCCACACGATACAGTGCAAAGTCGCCTGCCCGACCCCGATTGGCTTGAGAACTGGCTGGATGGTCAAATTCGCTTTGATGCCGACTGGGAAAAGAAAGTGGTTGACCGCATTTTGCACAACATGAGCTTGCTGTTTGAACGCACCTTTGAATCGGTGCAAGACCTGAACCGCTACCGCAAGGAAGTGATGGCGCGCTTGGGCGCAACAGAACCACCTGTTGGCAACGCAGCCTGATTTGATTGCACTATGACAACAACAGGAAAACCGGCACGCTTTGAAAAAAAGGTGTGCCACCCCAGCGAACTTGCAGAACGCGCCAAACAACTCAAAGGCCCCGTGGTATTTACCAACGGGGTTTTTGATTTGCTGCACCGTGGGCATGTCACTTACCTTGACCAGGCTGCGCAAGAAGGCCAAAGCCTGATCGTGGCAGTGAACTCGGATGAATCAGTCAAACGCCTGGGCAAAGGCCCAGACCGCCCCATTAACACGCAAGCTGATCGAATGTATGTGCTGGCGGCGCTGGAATGCGTGGCCCTGGTCACCTACTTCGAAGAAGACACCCCATTGAATGCAATTTTGGCGGCCCGACCCGATGTACTGGTGAAAGGCGGCGATTGGCCTGTTGAAAAAATGGTGGGTGCCAAAGAAGTTCAAAGTTGGGGGGGCACAGCGTTGTCTATCGCGTTTGAACACGAGCGCAGCACCACGGCCACGCTCGAAAAAATCCGTAAACTCTAAACCTTGCCAGGCGCAACGCTGGCCTGCGCAAATTGTTCAGGCAAACTGGCCACATGCAACGTGGTGGTTGGAAACGCTATTTCCGCACCGTGTTGCTCAATGATCTCGGCGATTTTCAGCAACACGTCCTGCTTTACTTCGTGGAACTTCACCCAAATTGTGGTTTTGGTAAAGGTATACACCAACAAATTCACACTTGAACCACCAAACTGGTTCAGGTTCACAATCAAGGTTTGATCGTCGTCAATTTCGTCGTGATCAATTAACATGCGTTTCACACCGTCTGCAATCGCTCTAACCTGGGCAATGTCGTCGTAACGCACACCAATGGTTTCCTGAATTCGACGGTGCGTCATACGCGATGGGTTTTCCAGGGAAATGGTACTGAAAGTGGCATTGGGCACGTACAGTGGGCGTTTGTCGAAAGTACGAATGCGGGTGAGTCGCCAGCCAATGTGCTCTACAGTGCCTTCAATGTTTTTATCCGGTGAACGCACCCAATCACCCACTACAAATGGGCGATCCATGTACACCGTTAAACCCCCAAAAAAATTGGCCAGCAAATCTTTGGCGGCAAAACCCACTGCAATACCGCCCACGCCACCAAAGGCAAGCACGCCTGAAATACTGAACCCCATATTTTGAAGAATCACCAGCACCGCGGTGATGATGATAGAGGCACGCAGCAACTTACCAATTGCGCTCGCGGTGGTGGCATCAAGCGGTTCTTTGATCCGGTCGGGGTTTTGAAGCGCCACTTCAAACCGCTTTGCCAAACCAAACAAGAACCAGGTGATCAACACAATGATGCCAACCCGACGCGTGGGATCGATGAATTCGAAAATTTCGGCGTTGTTTGCCATGTGCGTAATTTTGGCCGCCCATGAAATACCCAACAGCCAAATCAGCAGCTTCAGTGGCTTGCGGGCACTTTCAAGAAATACATCATCCCAGGGATTGTTCGATTTTTCTGCAAGGCGCCCCAAATGATTGAACACCAAGCCAACAGAATAACTGACCAACAGGGTGAGAAAAACCACCGCGAAAACCTGGTACACCCACGTGTTGTAGGCCAAAAATTCAGGGGGCACACCCATGCCGACGAGCCATTCTTGTACGCTGGCAAAATTCATGACAACTCGTTCAATGAAACAAAAGAGACAGTGTAGAGAACCTGAAAAGCAAAAATGCCCCCGAGGGGGCATTTTTGGTGACTACATTTGACAGAAGTTTACTTCTTCTCGGCTTTTGCCTTACCGCTGGCCTTCGCATCGGCTTTCACGTTGGCGTTCACGTCGGCATTGGCCTTGACATCAGCGGCTGACTCCACTTGACCAGTGCGCTTACCAACTTCGCCTTTTGCTTCAGAATGCATGGCGCCAGCTTCATTGCGCATTTCATTGCCCTTGGACTTTGCGCCTTTCACTGCAGCGCTGGATTTGCCTTTCAAATCTGCGTTGGCATTTGCATTGGCATCCGCTTTGGCCTTGGCATCGGCGTTCAAAGAAACACCCGGCACTTCAGCGTTCACGCCAACACCAGTGTTCACACCCAAGCCCACCGCCATGGCGGAGGCCGAAAACATCAGGGTACTGGTGATAACGGCGAGTTTCAATGTAGTTTTTTTCATGGTTAAAGTCCCCTTGAAATTTTGTTTGGGAATCGAAATAACGGTTATGTTCCTTGGGCGGTTGACGACTTTCGCCAGAACTCGCTTTTTGCGACAACAGGATCTGGGTCAGGCCAAGCCAAACCCATGCGCTCCAGCGTGCCCACCAGGATTTCTGCCACCAGCATATTACGGAAACCTTTGTGGTCAGCAGGAATAATCCACCAGGGCGCCTGTTTGGTGCAGGTTTTTTCGAGCACCTGTTCGTAGGCATTGGCGTACATGCTGTAATTCTCGCCACAGTGAAGGTCTTTTTCAGTCAACTTCCAGCGTTTGTCGGGAGTTTCCCAACGCTCGACCATGCGTTGATGCTGTTCTTCGCGGGAAATATTCAGGAAAATTTTGAGCACTGTGGTGTCGGTTTCAACCAGCAAACGCTCAAAATCATTGGTCTGACGAAGGCGCTCTTCAATCCAGGTAGTCGACACATTGTCCTGAATAATCGGCATGATGATGCCATCGTAATGCGAGCGGTTGAAAATCACCGATTGCCCGGCACCGGGCACATGAGGATGAACGCGCCACAAAAAGTCATGCGCGGCTTCTTGCTCGGAAGGTTCTTTGAAGGACACCATGCGCAGGGCCATCGGGTGTACCGAACGCATAATGGCGCGGGCTGCACCATCTTTTCCAGCGGTGTCCATGCCTTGCAAGATAACCAGCAGCTTGTGTTCGCCTTGTGCATAAAGGCAAGTCAACAAATGGTTCAGTCGTTCCGACAACTGGTCGACGCGCTCGTGCATGTCCTCTTTGGAAGGCATGTCGCCGTAACGGGTAGGCCATTGACGCAAGCGAACCGCTTTGCCATTGACCATACAGGCCTGCCCTAAAATTTCCCACTGACTTTCAGGCACCAAGGCATCGGGCAATACTTTTTCAGAGCGCTTGGTTTCTTTGTGTTTGGTGACTTTGGCTTCAGGTTTGTTGTCTGCTTTGGTCATGCTGATCCAGGTTGTGCTTGTTTTCCACGGACTTTTGAATCTCGAACCGCACTTGTTCAAATGATTGGGCACGAACCTGACCAAAACCTTTCACCTGATTGAACAGGTCAAGAAGGTGCTCGGTCTGTTTGCTGTGCTGCAACATTGAAGGATTATTGTGCATCAGTTCCAACCAGGTTTCAAACCAACTCACCAGTAAAGTCTGGTTTTTACGCTCTAAACTTCCTCTAAATGGGTCAAATGCAGTGTTTCGCAAGTGGCGCAAAGTGGCCAAAACCTTGAGCACAGAGAAAAACCAGGGGCCCAATTTAATTTTTCTTGGGCGACTGCTGTGCCCGGCCAGCCAAGTGGGGGCAAAGTGAAAATACAGCTTGGCCCCCGGCTCAAATTGCGCCATGGTGTGCTGTTGCCAATCCGGGTTGGTGTGCAAGCGAGCCACTTCAAACTCGTCTTTGAAAGCCAACAATTTGAAATACGTGCTGCACAAGCGCACCCACTGGTATTGTAAACCCAGCGACTCAAAACCCGAACGCAAAGGCAATACCTTGGCGGTAAAACGGCTAGCGAGTTTCGCGTTTTGATACTGCGTCAACTCGGACTCATAGCGGGCCAGCTTGTCATTGTCGGTCTCTGATTTGGTGGCAGAAGCGGCCTGGTTGTTCAACAAATCCTGCAGAAGGTCAGGCTGGGTCACCGCCAGTCGACCCGCATCAAAAGCCATCAGGTTTTCATTCACTTTCACGCCATTTAATTCAATCGCTTTGCGCAGTGCAGCCAAGTGAAGGGGCAAACACCCCCGCTGCCATGCAGCACCCAAGAGCAAAGCGTTTGCATACACGGTGTCACCAAAAAGGTGCTCGGCCAGCCACTGGGCACGAATGGGCGAATACTGCCGCTGCGGCTCGTGCAAGGCGCGGGCAATGTCTGCATGCATTTGATCTACGGGGGCGCACCAGTCTCGCTGGGCAATAAAATCGGCGGTGGGAGACGTGTCGGTATTCACCACGGCGAACGCAGCGCTATTGAGTAATTCCAGAGTTTTCTCGTGCGCAGACACGACCAGGTCACCGCCTATCATCAAATCGGCTTCACCCACCGGAATTTTGGAGGACGCCAGGGTAATGCCCGCGGGCGCAAACTGCACATGAGAAAACACCGCACCGCCTTTTTGCGCCAAGCCAGCCATGTCCAGTGCCAATGCTTCCATACCCTGCAAATGCGCAGCCATGCCCAACCAGGCGCCAATTGTTACTACGCCCGTGCCACCTACGCCATTAATCAGCACCGAATAACGATGTTCAAGATCATCAGGGTGCAGGTGAAATGGCGGCTCCACGAGACTGGCACACGCTTTGGCAAGCGCATGGTGATGCCCGGAAACATCGGGCTTGCGCAACTCGCCACCTTCGACAGTCACCAGGCTTGGGCAAAGCCCTTCCAGGCAACTGTAGTCTTTGTTGCAAGTGGATTGGTTAATGGTTCGTTTGACGCCCCAGGGCGTTGAAACCGGCTCTATCGACAAACAATTGGAATGCTTCGAACAGTCGCCGCAGCCTTCGCACACGCGTGGATTGATCAATACACGCTTGGCTGGGTTAGGAAACATGGGTTTGCCTGTGGCTGGATCAGTTCGCTTGCGCCTGCGGCGTTTTTCCGAGGCACAGGTTTGCTCGTAAACCAGCACCGTGGTGCCTTTGATGTCGCGCAGCAGTTTTTGCACCGTGTCCATGTCGCGGCGGTCGAACACTTCAATACCTTCGGCTTTGGGGTCTTCGGCCAAATCGCGCAGGTGCACCCCAGGGTTGTCGCTGACAATCACAATTTTGGCAACGTCCTCGGCTGCCAGTTGGCGGGTAAGTTGTGCAACGGTCAGCGTGCCGTCAAGGTGCTGCCCGCCCGTCATGGCCACCGCATCGTTGTAGAGTAATTTGTAGGTGATGTTTACACCGGCGGCGACACTGGCCCGAATGGCCAGAATTCCGGAGTGGAAATAAGTGCCGTCACCCAGGTTGGCAAACACATGCTGTGTTTCGGTGAACGGTGCCTGGCCGATCCACGGCACTCCCTCTCCGCCCATTTGTGTGTAGGTTTGCGTGTTTCTGTCCATCCACACGGCCATGTAATGGCAACCGATACCCGCCATTGCGCGGCTTCCCTCGGGCACTTTGGTTGAAGTATTGTGTGGGCAACCTGAGCAAAAGTAAGGCTTGCGTTCCACTGGCACGTGGGCTGAATGCCCTACTTCATGACTGCGTTCAATGGTTTTGATTCGGCTTTCAATCAGTGCTGTGATGTCGGCAGGCAATTGCATGTGGCGCAAGCGTTTGGCAATTGCCAATGCAATTAATGCTGGGTCCAGTTCATAGTGGCTTGGTAACAGCCAGTTACCCTGGGGCAAAGACCACTCCCCGCCCTCTCGACCATCTTCGGCCAGCCTTTCGTCAAACTTGCCATACACCTTGGGGCGCACATCTTCTCGCCAGGCATACAGCTCTTCCTTGATTTGATACTCCACCAATTGACGCTTTTCTTCAATGACGAGAATCTCTTGCAAACCCTTCGCAAAGTCCCGTATACCCACTGCATCAAGTGGCCAAACCATGCCCACTTTGTAAACACGCAAACCAATTTCCGCGCATCGCTGGGGGCTTAAACCCAAATCATTCAAACTCTGCAAGGTGTCCTGAAAAGCCTTGCCCGTGGCCACAATGCCGAATCTTGCACACGGTGAATCAATCACCGTTCGATTAATTTTGTTTGCACGGCAAAAGGCCAGCGCTGCATACAGCTTGTGATCAATCAACCGGGCTTCTTGAGCCAGGGCAGTGTCGGGCCAGCGAATATTCAACCCACCGTCCGGCATGTCGAAATCGGTGGGAATCACCGTAGTGTGGCGCAGCAGATCAATGTCGACTGTCGCCGAACATTCAACCACGTCAGCCACTGTCTTCATGCCAACCCAAACTCCCGCATAGCGGCTCATGGCATAACCCAACACACCGAAGTCCAGAATTTCCTGCACATTGCTTGGAAACAAGACCGGAATCATGGCCGCTTTCAGTACATGGTCAGACTGATGCGGCAAGGTGGAGCTTTTTGCGGCGTGGTCATCGCCAGCCACCAGCAATACGCCTGCGTGTTTTGATGTGCCTGCTGCATTGGCATGCTTGAACACGTCGAGACTGCGATCTACACCGGGCCCCTTGCCGTACCAAAGACCAAATACGCCATCCACTTTTGCGCCCTGAAACAGATTGAGCTGCTGACTTCCCCACACCGATGTGGCGGCCAAGTCTTCATTGAGACCTGCCTGAAAATGAATGTTTGAAGGATCAAGAAATTGTTTTGCCGCCCAAAAAGCCTGATCAACCGCACCCAAAGGGGAGCCGCGGTAACCCGAGACAAAACCGCCCGTGTTCAGCCCGTTCTTCCGATCCAGTTCGGATTGAAGCAACATGAGGCGCACCAAAGCCTGGGTGCCGGTGATGTAAATTTTTCCCTGGGAAAGCGTGTACTTGTCACTGAGCGTGACTGCGCGATACTGCGGTTGGTGTGGGGCATTCATGAGCACTTTCCTCCACGAAACAGATAAGTTTCAGCGAGTGCGAGTTGCCTTGCGTATGCCTTGTGAGCGACACGAGGCCCTATCCCAGTGTTACACAGAGCTCACAGGGCTTCAAGCCCCTTGGTCGGGTTGAATGTCTTTCACGTTGTCGACGTTGAACATTTCTTCTGGTCTTGGATAGCTTTTTTTGGATTTGCGTGCGGGCAATTTCTCCCCAGAGAACAACTCGACCGCAGTGCGCGCAACTTCTTTCGTATCCAAGGCGGCGTAAGCAGACACCACCGCGGCACCCGCCAGCGGAATGATTCGCGATGCAGTGCGCTTGGCCACCCGCTCGAATACCGCCTGTCCAATTTGTTTTGTTACACGGACTGCGATATCCCGGCTTCCGCTGCGGGTAAATCGATCAATCAGATCAAGCACCGATTTGGCTGATTTCTCCTCATGTTCCAGCGGAATCGATCTTTCATACTCGCGCACGGCTGTGTCCGTGACATGACTGAAAAGACAAGTCATGAGTTCTTGTTCGGTCAGTGGCTTCTTGTGACCAAAAGTTACGGCAATGTCAGCAACCATTTGCGCCTGAATCCGCCACACAATGATCAGATCGGGCAATACGGTGAGCATTCCCAGTGGGCCCACGGGCAAAGCCAATCCGCCCGACACGGCAGCCGCCTTTGCACAGGCTTTTTGCGTAATTTCCTTGGCGCGTTCATAAGGCCGCTTGGCTTTACCCGGCTCTTTGGAAACGGGCATACCGCCTGTGAGAAAACCAAAGAAGGCATGGAGGGGCCCCATTAGGGCTCTGGGTAAATTGGTCTTTTGCATGAATAGTTAATCAAAGGCAAATTGTTTCTGACAGTAACAATCAACAAGTCACAGACTTGGTTTACTATCGTAACTCACAAGGCGTAATCAGTTTGGGTGAAATTCCCTAAGATTGCTGTGGTCCTTGGGGTCAAAATTGTGAATAGACGGTGCAATTCACGGTCTGATCTTGGCTTTGATCCATTTGGAGTACCCCTAACATGGGGGAATTCGACCTAGAGTTCGATATTTTCACACAGGAGTGAATGTCATGAGCAATGCAGCAAACAAACAGTTGGTTTTGAAACGCAAGGAAGAAGGCGCTTCCTTGATCGAGTACGCAGTAATCGCGGCTTTGGTTGTAGCGCTGGCAGTGGCTGGTTTTGCTACGTTGGGTGGTGGTCTTGAAACGGCATTCGGCAACATCGTTAACGCCCTGACCGGTGGTGAGTAAGATCCTCGCCATTAATGCACAGTGAACTTCAATATTCGGGCCAGATCTTCTCTTTGCCGCCGCACTGTTAAACAGCGCGGTGCCCAACTTGTTGAGCTGGCCCTGATGTTACCAATTGTACTCACAGTGATTTTTGCAATTGTGGGTTACAGCCTGTTGTTCATGGTGCAACACACGCTTAGTTCAGCAGTTTCACAGGCTGCACGAAGCGTTGCTGTTGCCGGTAGCACGGCCGACCCGGAAGCTGCGGCCAGGCAATTGTTGTTGAATTCCCTGCCCAGTGCAATGTACCCGGCGGGCTTTAGCTTTTCCACCGACCAATTGGCCGGTGCTGCTGATTGCGGCAACGCTTTGGGCGCGGGTACTAACCCAGCCTTGAGTTGCCTGGAATTTCGGGGGTTTTTTAACACTTCAGAAAATCCGTTTTTGTCCAATATTCCATTTGCAGATACTTTTTTTCCAGAACAACTCAGCGCCAGCGCTGTAGTTCTGTACCAGAACACCGACGCACTGTAAATTCTTCCGGGAGCCCTTCGCGACATGTCAGGAAAAACAAAAATACTCGCACTGCTGCTATTGGGAATCGGACTGATTTTCATGGTCATGGCCTTTTTGTCGGGTCAGAACGTGAAAAAAGGTGGTCAAGCCATCAAAACCGAGCTTGAGCGTTTCCCGGTGGTGGTCAGCACAGTTGAAATTCAATTTGGCAAGCCAGTGACGTCCGACATGTTGAAGGTCGAGAAATTTGCGATTGCCCCCAGTGGCTCGTTCACCGACATCGGCGATGTAATTGGCAAGAAGCCGCTGTTCAACATTGGCAAGGGCTTGCCAGTGACCAATCAATATTTTGAGTCAGGCGCGGTGGCTGCTGAAGTGCGTGAAGGTTATCGTGCTTTTGCCTTGCGTCTGGATGAAAACAACGTGGCCACCGCCAAGATCAAGGCCGGTGATTATGTCGATGTGTTCTCGATATTCAAATCTAACAGTCGCGACATTGAAGAAACAATTTCGCGATTGATCATGCCCAAACTGCGTGTGCTGTCTGTCGGCTCCCAGTTGGTGAATGCGCCAGAAACAACCAATGCCGCCAATGACAAGGATGTAAACAACCGCCAGGTCAGATTGAAAGCAATGATGGTTGAGGTGCCCACCGCAGACGTCAACACGTTGGCCATTGCGCAAACCCAGGGTGAATTGTTTGTGGTGTTGCGCAGCCCCGAGGAAGAAGAACTTCCTGACATGAGCAAGTACCCTCAACCTGACACCGTGCTAAAGCCTATTCCAGTCAAAGGCCCTGACGGTAAAGTACTGAAGGTCCAACCTCCCATTGAACTGAGCCCAAGTGACAAAGCCTTTGCAGGAACATCGCTGGGTAATACAGTGCTACCGGGCAGCAGCAACACAAAAGACAACAAGAAACCCGCGCAAACCACACGACGAGCAGCCGAACCGGCAACAGTTGAAGTGATTCGTGGCGGCGAAACAACCCGGGAAACAGCGCGATGAAGAACAACAACATCACCTTGAAAAGCGTGGTCGCAGCAATATCACTGATTGCCTGTGCAGGGCTGGTCAGCCCGCAAATTGCAGTTGGGCAAACACCTGCCGCGCCAAGTAGCGCAACGCCTTTTGTGCTCACTCTAAGCACAGGATTCCAAAAAGTCATCAGCCTGCCCGGCATACCGGCACGGGTGTCCATTGGCGACCCCAGCATTGCTTCGGTTACCGTACTTAAACCCACCGACCGTGGCGGCAAAAATGCGGGTGTATTGGTAACCGGTTTGAAAACCGGCTCTACATCGCTTTTGATTTGGGACCGTGGTGCCAGCATGGCCCGGGTAATCACTGTGGCTGTCACTGGCAAAGCGGCTGAAACCATATCAAACTTGAAAGACCTGAACCTTGAAACTGAAGGGCAGGTATTGAAATTGTCAGGCTCAACGCCCAATGTCAGTACCTATCAGCAAGCACGTGAAAGTTTGATCAAGCCAGGCAGTGATGGAAAACAAGCCGAGCTGATTGACCAAGCCACGATTCAAACGTCGGGCACCGTGCAAGTGGATGTGAAAGTGGTTGAATTCACCCGCAGTGAGTTGCAGCGCTTGGGCATTAACTTGACCGGACAATTTAATGGTGGCGAGTTCACCTATCAAATTGCCAATCCTGGCGCCAATGCCGGATCGGTAGCAAATGCGTTCGGATTGACTCTAAGTAATTTGGCAGGCGATCTGACAGCCAATTTGAATATTCTCCAAGCCGACGGTTACGCCAAAGTGCTCGCGGAGCCTTCTCTGATTGCCCAATCCGGTCAGGACGCATCGTTTCTCGCGGGTGGCGAAATTCCAATTCCCGTGCCTTCTGGCAACGGCACAATTGGTATTGAGTACAAAAAGTTTGGTGTCGGTTTAAGTTTCACACCCACCATTTTGTCGAACAAAACCATTGCCTTGAAAGTATCGCCTGAAGTCAGCGATCTCGACTTTTCTCGTGGCACGTCCATTCAAGGTGTGCTGGTTCCCGCCATCTTGACTCGCCGTGCAAGTACCACCGTTGAACTGGGTGAAAACCAAAGCTTTGTGATCGGTGGCTTGATCAGCCGAAACATTATTGCCAATGCCAACCGGGTACCCTGGTTGTCTGAAATTCCGATTTTGGGCGCCTTCTTCAAAGGCAACACCTACAGCCGGGAAGACAAAGAACTACTTATCATCGTTACGCCACGATTTGTAAAACCCCGTGCAGCAGACGCGCCCGCCTTGGCCCTTCCGGGTCAAAACGTTGGCATGCGCCCACGCAGCGTGTGGAGCCAACTCTTCCTGCCCGCCGCAACAGAGCCAGTTCCTGGCTTCACCAACAATTAAAGGGAATCTGCGATGCAACAAAGCATGCCCCGAATATTGTTCATCAGTGGGTCTGACTCCAATTGGCTTTGGTTGTCAGACGCAGTGGGCGATCGTTTTATGCTGGTGCGCGAATCTGGCACTTTCAGCGAAATTACCAAACGCGTAGGCCTGGTATCACCCAGCATGGCGGTGGTGGATTACTCGCCACAGGTCGGCCTGGACGCCAGCCTGATCGTCAAGGAACTTCGAGAACTTGCACCCGACCTGCCTGTTGTGGCCATGGGCTCGAAAGACTCGACTGAAGACGTGGTCAATGCCCTGCGTTCTGGCGTAAAAGACTTTCTCAGCCTGGATTCCAGTGCAGGAGAAGTCACAAAAATTCTGACCGGCGTTGTTGAAAAAGCACCCAAACAAAGCAATGAGCGAAAAGGCTATGCCTTGGTTGTATTGGGTGGTCGCCAGGGTGTGGGTTCCACCACATTGGCAGTCAACCTGGCTGTGCAGCTGGCCAAACAAAACAAAGACAGCACTTTGCTGCTGGACTTTGGTTTGCCCTTGGGCGATGGCTTGGTGCATTTGCCAGCCGAAGACAAACAGGGCGCGATGGACTTTGTGGAATGTGTGCGCAACTTGAAACGCTTCGATGCCACCTTGGCAAAAACCGCGTTTCGCCGCAACAATGCCACCGGCGTGGCCATACTTTCACTGCCCAGAAACCTGGCCGACTTGCGTGACATTTCCGCGTCTGATGCATTGAAATTCCTGAACCTGATCAAATCCTTTTTCGAGAATATCGTGATTGATTTGTGCGGCTTCTCGAACATTGAATTTGTGGCCAGCCTGCTGCGAAGCGCTGATTCCACCATGGTGCTGACACCTCAGTCTGTACCCGGTATTGTGACCGCCGCTGAGCTGATCAAAGGTCTGAACGACAAAGGCATTGCAACCCAGACATTTGACCTGGTAGTCACGCCTTATCACAAAGACGTTGCGCTGGACGCAGAATCGATCGCCAAGAAACTGAACATTGAAACGGTACACACCCTGCCAGACCGGCGCGCACCCTGATCAATGCCGTCAACGGCGGCCAGGTATTGTCCGCAGCCGATTCGAAAGACCCGTATGCCAAAGCAGTCGCACAACTGCTCGACAGAGTGAATGCCAACCGCAAACACCTTGACGGACAGGGCGGCCTTGCAGGCACATTCAAGAAATGGTTCAACAAATGAGTGACATCATTTTCGGCCAGGAAGCGCCGCCCCCCAAGCCCTCGGAGCCTGAACACATTGAAGGCGCTGCATCCAATGCAGCCAATTCAGCCGAGGACTTGCAGTTTGCCACCGCCAAAGTCAGCGACATGGACTCTGCGGTGTTGGCCGATGTGAAAGAAATGGCCCATGAACACATTCTGGCCATCATCGAGAAGAAAGGCGCTACTTTCGCCAAAATGGACAACAGCGCCCTTGAAAAATTCATTCAAGGTGAAGTGCAAAGTCTGATTTATGGCAAGCAGATTCCACTGAACGACTCCGAAGTCACCTTCGTGGCCGACTCGCTGTACAAGGAAATTGCAGGCTTTGGCCCACTTGAAGACCTGCTGGCCGATCCCAACGTTGAAGACGTCATGATCAATGGCTTTAAAGACGTGTATGTGTCCAAAATGGGTCGCATGGAACGCGTACAGGCCCGCTTTGTCGACAATGCCCACCTACTTCGCATTGTTCGCCGCATTCTGGCACCACTGGGCCGCCGGCTTGATGAATCCAGCCCCATGGTCGATGCCCGCCTGCCCGATGGCAGCCGGATCAACGTGATTATTTCTCCACTGGCCCGCGATGGCGTGGTGGTTTCCATTCGTAAATTCAGAAGCATCCCGCTGCGTGCAGACGACCTGATGGGTTTGGGCACCTTTGATGCCCGTGTGTACGAGCTTATGCAAGAGGCCGTTCGCAAACGTTGCAACCTGGTGGTCAGTGGTGCGACATCCACCGGCAAAACCTCCATGCTGAACGTGCTGGCCGAGTTTATTCCACCCGGCGAGCGCCTGATCACCATTGAAGACACCGCAGAATTGCAATTGAACCACCACCATGTGGTTCGCCTTGAAAGCCGCCCCGGTGGCCATGAGGGCGCGGGTGCAATTTCGATTCGCGACCTGGTAAAAAACAGCTTGCGCATGCGCCCGGACCGGGTTGTGGTGGGCGAGGTACGCGGTGCCGAGGTTCTCGACATGCTGCAAGCCATGAGTACTGGTCACGATGGTTCCATGGGCACCATTCACGCCTCGACGCCACGCGATTGCCTGCACCGCCTTGAAATGCTGTCTGGCTTTGCGGGCTTCACCGGCAATGAAATGAGTTTGCGCCGACAAATTGCATCGGCACTGGACCTGATTGTACAAATCGTGCGGCTGCCGTCTGGCAAACGCCGCATTTACAGCATCACGGAAGTGGCTGGCATTGTGGACGACAATATTTTGCTGCAAGACCTGTATCGCCATGAAAGCCGACTGGGCCCGGACGGTCAGGAACTGGACAACTGGGTCCCTGTGGTGCCTTATCCCAAAAACCCGAAAATCTCGCATATTCGCCTGACATGACATTCGGACTGATCGCCGCTGCCTTGGTATTCATCTCTCTGGCCCTGCTGTTGCTGGGCCGGGGTGCTGAAGAACAAAACCGCAAACTGGCGGAAAGTCGACTTGATGTCGCGTTGAGCAAATCCAGAGACCCATTGGCGCTGGAAAAAGATCCGCTTCGCAAAAAATACATTCCACAATGGATCACCGACAGCCTGATTTCAGCGGGCCTGTCGATCGACCGCGCATTGGGCATTCGTGTGGCCATGATCACACTGATACCGGCGCTGGCTGCTTTCGTTTTCCGGGGCGCCGCAAGTGCCGTCGGTGCACTCATTCTCGCCATTCTGGGCATTGCCGCTTATGTGTTGTATCGTCAGCGCAAACGCAGGCTGCAAATGCTGAGTCAATTGCCCAACTTTCTGGATGGCGTGGTGCGTGTGAGCGCGGTGGGTTACAGCCTGACTGTGTCATTCAACACCGCACTGGAAAACGCCGAACAACCCCTGAAGGAAGCGTTGGGGCTGGCTGTTCAAATGCAATATGCCGGCCTGGAACTGGACCAAGCCATGCACCGACTGTCGCGCGTGTATGGCCTGACGGAATTCAAGCTGATTGCATCCGTTGTTGCGCTGGCACTGAACTACGGTGGCAAAAGCGATATTTTGCTGGGCCGTTTGGCGCAGTACCTGCGCGACCGTGAACAACATCATCAGGAAATGTTGGCCATGTCCTCCGAGGCTCGCATGTCGGCAGTATTCATGTGCTGCCTGACACCCGCACTGGCCGGTATTATTCTGACGCTGAACCCTGCTTACCTGGGCACCATGTGGAACGACGATACAGGCCGCATGTTGCTGTTCGTCGCGGGACTGCTGCAAATTGCAGGCGCAGCGATTATTTATCGCATGGTCAAAAGCATTTAAGGGCGCCACCATGGACATGAACACATTTTTGGCGATTGGCATTTTCCTGTTGGGGCTGGGGTTTATCGGCCTGGCCTGGAGCCTGTTGAGCCAAAGCAACCGCAAAGAAAAAGCGCTGGCCCGAATTGATGAGTACACCGAACTTCGTCGCAGGGTTCAAAGCTCCGCTGCAGTGCGCAACCAGGTGCCCACCAGTGTGCTGACCGGAAGAATCGAAAGAATTGGCCAGCAATTCAGCAAAACCAAGGCATTTACCTACTTTGTAGAAGATGAAGACAAAAAACTTCTGGGACGGGCTGGCTTTGGACGTGAAGAGGACCTTAGCCGGTTTGTATTGATCCGAATCGCACTTGGACTCCTTGGTTTGGCCATCGGGCTTTTCCTGAACTGGGATGCAGGTTTCGGGCCCATTGCGATGATTCAGGTGGTGGCGGTCACGGGCATTGGTTTCATGGCCCCCAAGTGGTACCTGAAAACCGTGGGCGAGGGTCGGGAAGCCGCTTTTGAACGTGAATTGGTGGCCGTGGTCGATGTGATGCGTTTGTTGCAGGGTGTCGGCCTGAGCGTGGACCAGTCCATCGAAGTCATGACCTCGCAACTGTATGACCTGGTACCCATTACCGGCCGCATGTTGCGTAGATCCCGGGCTCAAGTCAAGTCGGGGGTGCCATGGATTGTCATGCTCAAGCGAATGAGCAACATGTACTCCAGCGACGAATTCAAATCATTTGTGCAGGTCTTGGAGCAAATCGAGAAGTTTGGCGGCGCTGTTCAGGAACCTCTGAAACAGTTCTCAGACCGACTCGTGGAAAAAGAAAGAGCCAATGCCAAAGAAACAATGGGCAAGCTGACTGTTAAACTGACGGGTGTCATGGTGATTACCATGCTGCCAGCACTTCTGATCATGACTGGCGGCCCGGGTATCATCTCCATTATTCGTGCATTTGAACGGGTCGGGGGTTAAAGCGTGTTGAGCAGTCGTCTAATTTTGGGGCATTTAAACCGGCAACTGGCCATGTTGGCACTGCCATTCATTCTGGCCGCCTGTGCAACTCCGCAACAGGCACCCAATGCACCTGCATCGGAACCGGCAATAACACCCAGTTCGCCCAACATTGGCGCTACCAGCCCTACTCAAGACGCGCTAATTGAAGCCGAGCGCAAAGAACTTGACCGTGAAGACGAGCAAACCAGAAAAGCCCGTGCCGAACGCGAGAAAAACCTGCACCTGAAACTCGTTCAAACCATGATTGAGCAAGACAATGCCTACGCAGCCTTGGCTCATCTGGATGCTTACGACCAGAAATGGGGATCAGACAGGCAGAGCAAACAATTGCGCGCCGATTCGCTGCGCAAGACCAGTCAGTTGGACCAGGCAGAGCTGGTGTACACATCGCTGCTCAGCGGACAAGGCCAGCAAAAAAGCGGACCAGTCTGGTACGGATTGGGCAAAGTGGCCATTGAACGCGGCGACCTGAAAACAGCCGTGATTCGCCTGGAAAAATCGATTCAGGTGGATCCATTGAACATCAATGCTTACTCGGACCTTGGTTTGGTGTACCTGTTGGAAGGGCAAAAAGAACCCGCCTACAACACGCTGATGAAAGCCAACCAACTGGCCAGCGGTGATGCAAAGATCATGGCCAACCTTGCCCTTTGGGGTTTGGTGTTTGACGATTTCAACATGGCCATGGACATCGCCGACCGGCTGCAGTGGTCAGACAACACACGCAACCAAGTGATGTCACAAGCCAATTCCATCAAAAGGCGTTTGGACGCCAAAGGAAACCCACAATGAACTCGACCACGCCCTGGATATTGGCTGCACTCTTAGGTGCAGCCCCCCTGCTCGTTAGTGCGCAAGACACAGCCAGCAACTCTCAAGGTACCTTATCCATTTCAGGCACCACCGATGCGGAAACCGGCTTGAGCACGCGCACTTGGCTAAAAGAACAAGCCGAAGGCATCAATCGGGGCGAAGTCGAAGCTTACAGCGCTGAATCAGCAGGTAAAGCGTATCGTGCTTACACCGACTCCATTGGCGCGAAAGATCAGAAAGCACCCGTGTCGCAAGTTTCAACCATCAAAACCAATTAAATTTTCAAGTGCTGCGCCTGCTGCTCAAACTGCTGTCTTTCGTCACTGGCCAACGGCTGTTGACGCCCGAGCAGGCAAAAAGCCAACAGCTTGAGCTTGACGATTTGCGAACCAAGCAAGTTGCACTGGAAACCTTGTCGAGCAAGCTACGTAGCGAACTGAAGCGCCAACAGGCTTTGGCACTTCAGCAGATCGAGAAAAACCAAGACTCACACAAACAAACAATGACTGCCCAACTGTCGGAAATAGACAGTCTGAAGGAGGCGCTCAGCCAGCTGAATCAAAGTGTCGACATCGAAACCCAGCGACAAATCAAAGAGAACAATGACTTGCTCAGCCAACTCAACTGGTTGTCTGGCACCATTGCGCACGACTTCCGGGCACCACTGCGCGCCATAGACGCCTATTCCTTTTTTCTGGCCGATGACCTGGGTGAAAATGCCCCCCCCGAAGCCAGCAAATCACTGGAGGAAATTCGCCGCAATGGCAAACGCATGGGCGTGCTGCTCGATGCCCTGATTGAATACCTGCGCTTGGGTGTTTGCCCATTGGATATCCAACTGCACGATTTGAACGACACCCTGATGCAGGTGGTGAATGAGCACTTTGACTTCTCGCCTGTGCCGATTGAAATTCAGGTTCACGGCAAGTGGCGTTTTGACA
The DNA here is from genome assembly GCF_043511195.1 of Limnobacter sp. Taxonomy (NCBI): domain Bacteria; kingdom Pseudomonadati; phylum Pseudomonadota; class Betaproteobacteria; order Burkholderiales; family Burkholderiaceae; genus Limnobacter; species Limnobacter sp. The sequence continues at coordinate 3,266,358 of NZ_CP121330.1, forward strand.
AACCCATGATGATGAAAGCCTTCAAAGAGCTGATCGACAATGCAGTGAAATTCTCCAGACCTGTGGAGTCGCCAAAAATCATCATCCGACAAAGCAGCGCCAATAATCTTGAAATTATCGACAACGGTGTGGGCTTCTCAGACACACACGGTGCCCAGAAATTTCAGCTATTTCACCGCATGCACGGCAACGATGAATTCGACGGCGAAGGCATTGGCCTGGCCACCGCTGAACGCATTGCTTCTCGCCATCACATCACCCTGAATTTGAACCGCGTGGGCAATCAAACTGTGGCCAGCCTGCAATTGCCCGAACACGGATCGAACTAAACCACCTTCGACAACAACTCCAGCAAACCCGGCAGCTTGCCCAAGTCACGCCTGGGCAGAGCATTGCGCACTTTGTTTCCGTCCGCAGAAGTGTCGACCAAAGCGGCACTGGGACCTGGCGAAGGTAAATTTCGAAACACCAAAACCACAGGGCTAATTGCGGTTTCACCCCTAATCAGGCTGCAACCAATTTGGCTACCGGTCAATTGCACCAAACTACCCGCCGGGTAAATACCCAACTCCTCGAGAATGATGGCTGTAAAGCAGCTGTACAAATGGTCCGCATGAGCAAACAAGTCTTTCACAGCCTGTTCAGCCGTGAAATTGTTGCGGTAGTCGCGCTGGGCCATTCTGGCATTAAATGAATCGCAAACACTCAACAACACCGACCCCACATTGTTGTTGGGTATCTGGTTTGGATAACCCGAACCATCCGGCAGTTCATGGTGCATGCGCACCGACTCAATCCAGATTTCATCCTTCACACCCAGCAATTTCAGCTTGTTCGCACTTTGCTCCGGGTGTTTGCGAATGGTCTCGCGCTGATCGCGCGACAAGGGCTCGGTTTGCGCCCGCAAGCGAGCTTGCAAGGTCAACATGCTGATGTTCATGGTCAACGCGGCTTTCAAATGCGAGGTAAGCTCACCGCCTGAAAACCGGTTACTGCACAAACCCACCCGAAACAGAGTCAAGGCCACCAGCATGTGGTGCATCACCGGGTAATCGTCGGCTGTGTGCCAAGCCAGGTAAGCATAGGCCAGGTCGAAATGATGAATGGCAATGTGCTTGAACCGCTCGGCAAGTTCGTCCATCACGACCACAAAGGTTTCAGGCTCTTCGTCCACCAGGGCCTTGGACAGCACCTTGTAGCAACAATCCAGCTCCTCAAACAAATCCTGTGCCTGAAGATACAGCAAGGTGGATTGGGTCAGTTCAGTTTCCAGCGCCACCAGGCTTTCACCCGCCACGCGTGTGGCAGGGTTGTAGCGTTTGCCGGAATACAAATACAAATGCTCGGGCGACAAAGACTTTCGTTGCAACAAAGGTTGCACCACCTGGGCATCTGAAATATTGATCAACATGGGGCAGACTCCTATTTGTCTTATTCATAACGTGTGAGCTGCCAAAAAAATGATCGCCCAATCGGTGGAGTCCACTTCGGGGATCTGCTGAACTGGGTCAAAAAAAGTGGTTTATTCGGAAAGTGGGGCGAAACACAAAAGTGAGATTCTTGGATCAAGTCAGATCCAGGTTCATCATCATGCAAACCATACAACTGCAAGCCACACCCAAACACGATTTTCGCTTTCCGGCAACCGTTGAGCTTCAAATGGCTGGCCCCTTACAGGGCAGTGATACCCACTTGGATGACGCACTGGCCGTAATTTTGCATGCCATCAGGCAAAGCAAAAACCCGAATGCCATGGACGCTTTGGGCACTTTGCTAGGCTATATGGAAACCCTTGAGAGAAAACAACAGGCCTGCCAAGGTACGGACACTTGGGTCACCTTGGCCAACCCGGTCACCATGAGCCTTTAACGTATTGACGATTCCGGACTGTAACCAGCAACACAAGTCCCTGCGCCAGAAAACCGAGACCGCTCCACATGGGCAGCGACAAGCCCCACAGGGGCGGATATGCCTCGGTGCACAACCCATCTGCAATAAACATATCGGGCCAGTACTGCACCCAAGGCAAGGCATTCAAAGTGTTTTGAAGTGGATCCACCCCGCAGGTTTGAGCCGGATTGGACAACACCCACACATGGTAAAAAGCCACACCTGCACCTGCTAAAAAGCCGAGCAACGTCAACACCACAAATACCTTGGACCACACGCTTTGACGACTGCTCAAGCCGATACCCAAGAAGCCCAATGCGGTTGCAAGATAGGCATAACGCTGAATAATGCACAGCGGACAGGGAAACCATTCCTTGCTGATTTGAAAGAACAGTGCGGCAGCCAACGCGCCCAAGCTGATAAACAGACCAAGGCTGGCCCAAGGCCGTGCGGAAGAATATTGCATCATTTATTACTTGCTTTGAACCCAATCTTGGGTTGATTGAAAAATGGTACTCATGGCTGACAAATAGCGCTGGGTTTCTTCGCCCAGCGGGTTGTGTTCCATGCAGAGAAATACAAATCTGAGTTTTTTAAATCCAATGGTGCCGGCAGCACCAGCACTTCGATGTGCCATGGACTTGAAAGCTTTTTCTTCCATCGCAAAGGGATCAAAACCTGGTACGAACCAGATCTCACGGGTTTCTTCAAAAAACTCTTGAGAAAATTCCTGCAGCATTTCAAGCCCCAGTTCATTTTCAAGACGTCCCCATTGATCAGAATCAATCAAGGGCTGTTGTTCAAGTTCTTGTTCAGAATACATGGCGGGTACTCATTGTTTGTTGTGTTTTTTTTAATTCCTACCCAAAGGATACTATTTCATTCATCAAACAAACGCCTTAAACGCCTATACTGAATCGTACTTCGTTGAATTTTCACTACCATCAAGACATGAGCAACGCATTAGAACAACTGAAACAAGTCACCACCGTAGTGGCTGACACAGGCGATTTTCAGGCCATTGCAGCCTTTTTGCCCCAAGACGCCACCACCAACCCCTCATTGATTTTAAAGGCAGTACAAAAACCGCAGTACATGCCTTTGCTGGAACAAATCAAGATCAAATATGGCCATGAGCCTTTGGAACTACAAACCGACCGGCTGTTGGTGGCTTTCGGCACTGAAATCCTGAAAATCATTCCAGGCCGGGTTTCCACTGAAGTGGATGCGCGGCTCAGCTTCGACACCGAGGCCACCATTTCCCGCGCCAAGCGAATTGTGTCGCTTTACAAAACGGAAGGCATTGACACCGAAAAACGGGTGTTGATCAAGATTGCATCCACGTGGGAAGGCATTCAGGCAGCAAAAGCACTGGAAGCCGAAGGCATTCACTGCAACCTGACTTTGCTGTTTTCACCCATTCAAGCTCACGCCTGTGCGCAAGCCGGTGTCCAACTGATTTCACCGTTTGTGGGCCGAATTTACGACTGGTACAAAAAGTCCGCAGGCAACACCTGGGACGAAGCGGCCAATGCGGGGGTGAACGACCCGGGTGTGCAATCGGTGCGCCGCATATACGCCTATTACAAGCAAAATGGAATTCGCACCGAAGTGATGGGCGCAAGCTTTCGCAACGCGGGGCAAATCAAGGCACTGGCGGGTTGCGACCTGCTGACCATCAGCCCCGAACTGCTGGCCGAGTTGAAAGCCGATGAAGTGGCATTGAAAGTGGACTTGAACACCGAATGGGCACTTGCCCAAGCACGGGAAACCTTCCCGAACGGTGAAACCGCATTTCGCTTTGAACTGAATGCCGACGCCATGGGTACAGAAAAACTGGCCGAAGGCATTCGTGCATTTGTGAAAGATTCAATGACGCTGGATGAGTTGCTACTTAAATAACGCCGTCATCCACCATCCGCTGAATGTCTTCAGCTGAATACCCAAGGTCAGCCAACACCTGCGCATTGTGCTCCCCAAGCTTGGGCCCAAGCCAACGGGTTTGCCCCGGCGTGGCGCTGAGCTTGGGCACAATGCCGGGCACCTTCAGGGTACGGTCCTCGCCAAAGGCATGTTCTTCGATCATGCCGCGTGCCGCAAATTGCGGATCATGCACAATGTCTTCGATGCTGTAAATTTTGCTGGCAGGCTCATCGGCTTTTTCGAGTACATCCAGTGCCTCGTCAATGCTGCGTTCCTTGCACCATTGTGCAATTGTGTCGTCGATTAACTCGGTGTGGCGCACCCGGCCATCGTTGCTGGCCATGTCTGGGTTTTCAGCAAAATCGCTTCGGCCCATGGCCAGCATCAAGCGCTTGAAAATGGCATCGCCATTGCCGCCAATCACAATAAAACCACCGCAACCACAGGTGTACGTGTTCGAAGGCACAATGCCCGGCAAGCTGGCACCCGAACGTTTGCGCACCACGCCCGCGAAATCGTATTCCGGCAACAGGCTTTCCATCATGTTGAACACTGACTCATACAAAGCCACATCCACCACTTGGCCCTTGCCTGTTTTGTGGCGGTGCTGCAAAGCCATCAAGGCACCAATGACCGCATGCAAACCTGCCAGGGAATCGCCAATTGAAATACCCACACGCACAGGCGGGCGATCGGTGTCTCCACTCAAAAAACGCATGCCCCCAATCGATTCCGCAATGGCACCAAAACCCGGGCGATCTTTGTAGGGGCCTGTTTGCCCATAGCCACTTAGGCGCACCACAATCAGGGCAGGATTCATGGCCTGAAGTTGCTCAGGGCTTAAGCCCCATTTTTCAAGTTGACCGGGGCGAAAATTCTCCACCAGCATGTCGGCACTTTCAATCAACTTGCGCAACACAGCAAGCCCTTCTTCGGCTTTTAAATTCAGCGTAATTGATTTTTTGTTGCGGGCCTGAACAGCCCACCACAATGAATTGCCCTCGTGGAGAACACGCCATTTGCGTATGGGGTCCCCACTTCCGGGCGTTTCAACCTTGATGACTTCCGCGCCAAACTCGCCGAGCATTCTGCTGGCAAAAGGGCCTGCAATCAAGGACCCCAATTCAAGCACACGAATACCAGTCAACGGGCCGTTTTGTGCAGTTTCAGAATTGCTGTGTTGGTCGGTCATGGAGATCAGCGTCAGTCGGAGTCAGTGCCCAACTGGCGGCGGTCCAACAGGGCCCGTGCCACAGTGCTGGGGTCGGTGTATTCAAGTTCGCCCCCAATGGGCACGCCACGGGCAAGGCGGCTCACCTTCAATGCCATGCGGCGAATGCGATCGGTGAGAAATACAGCCGTGGCCTCGCCTTCGTTGGTGAAGTTGGTGGCCAAAATCACTTCTTTCACTTCGCTGTCGTCCAGGCGCTGGCTCAGCTTGGGCCAATCCAGCGACTCAGGGCGCACACCATCGAGCGGCGAAGCGCGCCCCATGAGCACGTAGTAGTAACCACGGTAAGTTTGAGTGGCCTCAATGGCGGCCAAATCGGCAGGTGTTTCAACCACGCACAGCAAGCCGGGGTTGCGGCGCGTGTCGCTGCAAATACTGCACACATCAGCATGGCAAAAGTTGTTGCACATGCTGCAGTGGCGAATTTCCGCCACCGCCTTCAACAACGATTCACCCAAAGCCGTGGCGGCCTGGCGATCGTTTTGCAACAAATGAAAAGCCAGGCGTTGCGCCGACTTTGGCCCCACACCGGGCAAGCGCTTAAGCGCCTGCACCAGATCAACCAAGGGGTCGAGGCCCTCGAAGGCGTCAAACGCGGAACGGCTCATGGGTGATAATTAAAATGGCATTTTGAAGCCAGGAGGCATGGGGAAGCCCGCCGTGACTGAAGACATTTTCTCAGTCATGGTTGCTTCGGCTTTGCGCACGGCGTCGTTAAACGCGGCGGCCACCAGGTCTTCCAGCATGTCTTTGTCTTCGCCCAACAGCGAGGGGTCAATGGTAATGCGCTTGCAATCGTGCTTGCAGGTCATCACCACTTTCACCATGCCACCACCGGATTGGCCTTCCACTTCCAAAGCACCAATCTCGGCCTGCATCTTGGCCATTTTTTCCTGCATTTGCTGGGCTTGTTTCATCAAGCCGGCCAGTTGGCCTTTCATCATGTTCATATTGAATTCTCTCCTGTCAAATATCGGCTGGGCCTGTGTTGCTCAGCGTGCGTTCTGAACCTGAGACCACCGTTGCGCCCATCAAGTTCTGTATGTCTTTCAAAAACGGATCTTCCTGCAAAGCCTGTTTCGCGCCTTCCAGGGCCTGCCTGCGGGTTTCACTTTGCACCGCATGCGCAGTTTGCTGCGCTTCGCCGAACTGCATTTGTAAACGCACGGTGCTGCCATAGTACTGACCAAGCGCAGCTTCAAGCCGGGTCACCATGCTTGGTTCAGTGTATGCCTTGATGGCGGTGCGCAACACAATTTGCAGCACATCGCCGTCGCGATTGGCTTCGACCAGCTCGGCCTGCACCAGCGCTTGGCGGGTCAAGCCCTTAGCTGGCACTTCCTGAGAAACTTGTGGCCAGTTGGCCGCACTGGGCAAATCACCACTGGCCGATTGTGCATGCACAGCTGGCAGCGTTGGCGCTGGTGCGGCTGGCTTCGCCTGGGCCACCGGCAAATCATCGGCAGTGTCCCAAGGCGGTGACTCATCAAAATTATCAGGCAACGAAGGCGTGGGTGCAGGCGGCGGTGCTGGCCGAGTGGCCAACGGAACAGCTTGCGGCACTTCAGCCTTGACCGGCTGAACAGGCACACTCGCTTTGGGTGCTACCGGTGCGAACGCTTTTGCCGACGCTGGGGCTGCACTGCCCGCCACGGCCACTTGCCCACCCGGCTTGAAAGCCAGCATGCGCACCAAGGCCATGGAAAAACCAATTGCTTCCTCGGGGGCCAAATGCAATTCAGCGCGGGCGTGGGTGGCAATTTGGTAAATCAATTGCAGGTCTTCTGCACCGAAAGCACCTTGCAGGTTTTGCAGGGCTGCTTGGTCGGGGTCGTCTGCATCGAGCCCACCCGCAAAATGCGCCACTGAAAGGCGATAGGCAATGGCAGCCAGTTCATCCAGAATGGCACCAAACGGCGCACTCGCGGTGGCCAAGGCATTGCTCAATTCCAGCAGGGCTTTGCCATCGCCCTGTGCCAGGGCTTGCAGCAACTGGTGCACCACTTGCTGGTCCACTGCGCCCAGCATGGTTCGCACGGTTTCTTCACCCACATGGCCTGCGCTGTAGGCAATGGCCTGGTCAGTCAGCGAAAGTGCATCGCGCACACTGCCACGGGCGGCTTTGGCCAACAGGCGCAAGGCACCAGGCTCAAAGGCAATTTGTTCTTCGGTCAGAATGTGCGCCAGGTGGTCGGCCAACTGATCAGGCGGCAATTGGCGCAAAGCGAACTGCAGGCAACGCGACAACACGGTGGCCGGGATTTTTTGCGGATCGGTGGTGGCCAAAATAAACAGCACATGGCCCGGCGGTTCTTCGAGCGTTTTCAGCATGGCATTGAAGGCGCTGGTGGACAGCATGTGCACCTCGTCAATGACATACACCTTGTAGCGGCCCGCAGTGAGTGCATACATGGCGTTTTCCAGCAGTGCACGCATTTCATCCACGCGCGTGTTGGTGGCCGCATCCACTTCCAGCAAATCGACAAAGCGCCCCTGGCTGATTTCAACGCAGGCCTGGCATTTGCCACAAGGCGTACGGCTGATGCCTTGTTCGCAGTTCACGGCACGCGCCAGAATTCGGGCGATGGTGGTTTTACCCACCCCGCGGGTGCCGGTGAACAAATAAGCGTGATGCAGGCGTTGATTGTCTAGCGCATGGGAAAGCGCTTTGACCACATGGGCTTGACCCACCAGCGAATCAAAGTCTCGCGGTCGCCATTTTCGAGCCAAAGCCTGGGAAACTGTTTGATTCATTCAGATTGGGTCCAAGAGTTGGGTCCAACAAAGTAAGAGGCGAGCCAGAACCCCGGCACTGACTTCACGGTTGTGGCTGCTTCCTTCCGGACCTGACCAAGTTGGCCGCTACGCCATGCGGGGAGGCCCGCCAAACTGAATTCTACACCGAAGTCAGCCAGTGAACTTCGCCGTGCCGGTCAATCAGTGCAGCTTGTGTGGGGGCTGGCTTGGCACCCTCGTTCAGGGTTTGATCAACTAAACCCACGTATTCAAGCACTTGTTGGGTGTAGCCCGGCAAATTGCCGGGGTTGACCGCCCATTTGTAATCCAGAACCAGAAATCGATCGGGCAACTCAAGCACCCGGTCGGCCCGCAAAGCGCGCCCATCGCCCAGCACCCATTCCAGTTCATTGAACACGCGGTTGTTGCTGGCACCCGCAGCATGTAACCACGACTGCAGATCAGCTTTGTTCACCAACTGGCGGCAAGCCTGTTGCACATCCTGCACTTCATCGTGCTGCAAGGGTTTGAACACCGCCTCGCAACGCACTTGCACCTTTGCCCACCAGTCGCCGAACTCCACAACAGCCAGCTCATCGACCCACTCCAGCGCTGCGTGCCAAGCGGTGCCCTTGCGTAACTCGGGCGTTGTAAGGCGTGGCACCACCTTGCCCACCGGCGTACTCAGGGCCTTCAGCACCGGAAACTGCGGGCGAACCCACGTTGCAGGTGGATCGAACAAACCAGTTAGTTCAATTTGAGCAGGACCATGCGCGGGCGACTTCGGCTGCGGCCAGGTGTCGTGCACGCGCGTGGCAAAAGGCAGCAGGCGCTCATACCACCCCTTGGTGGCACCGCGCTTGTCGCTGCCACTTAAGTGAATGGAGAACCGCGCGCGCGTTAGTGCCACGTACAACAAATGGTCTTCTTCATCGGCATAGGCCTGTTGTTCTATGGCTTGCGCAGCGGCCCTGCCGGGGCTGGGGCTGCTCAAATTGCCCATCACAGTGACCGAGTTGGGATGAGATTCACCCAAAGCCCAATCAATGAGCAAACCCGCATTGCTGCCGCCCGGCCTGGGCGAGGAATTCGCGTCGAACAACCACACATGATCTGCCTCCAAACCTTTGGCAGAATGCACAGTCATGATGCGCAGTACATCGGGGTTGTTCGCTGCGCCTTCGCTGTCTGAACTGGCATAGTTCCGCAGTTTTACAGCCTCATCAAATGCCTGCTGCACACTCGGAAAACGCCCTTTGTTCAAACCCAGCGCCCAGGCTTTCAGCCAATCCCAATGCTCGGCCATCATGACCCGCTGTCGGGGCGAAGCCGAATTCAAGTACTTTTCTGAAGCGTGTGTATCGGCCACCACCTTTGACAAGGTTTCGAACAAGGGCAAGGCACGCGCCATGTTCAACCAATTTGACAGTTGCGCATGCAGGGTCACCCATGGTTGCTCGTTTTGCTGGGCCAGGGTTTCAAGCGTGGCCCAAACAGTGTTGGCTTGCGTGGTTTTTCCCGCCTGAATCAATGCCTGAAACTGGGCTGAAGAAAGCCCGATCAGCGGACAACGCAGCAATTCCAACACATGCAAATTGACATGTGGATCATTCAAAAATCCCAATAGCGCAATCGTGTCCAGCCACACTTGCGAGGTGTAACGCTCACCCTTGTCTTTGATGGTGTAAGCCAGACCCGCTTCACGCAAAGCAGCCATCAGGGGCACACCACTTTTGTGGGCGCGCACCAGCCCCATCACCTCACTTAAATTGTTGATGCTGCCATTGCCCAGCCATTGCTGCAGGGTTTGCACCACACGCTTCGCTTCATCGGGGCCGCCGTCTTCTTTCAGCAATTTGGGGTAAATGTTCAAACCACTTAGCGACGAATCACTTGCCCCAGCCAAACTGGCATGGGTACGAAAGGCTGTTTGGCCACGGGTTTGCCCCGGCTCAAACACAGTATTAACCACGTCAACCACCGCCTGCGCGCAACGCCGCGTGGTATCCGACTCGAGTGTTTTGGCTGCAAAGTTTTCAACCAGCCAAGTGCGAGCGTGGTTGAACAAACGCGCCTCTGCACGGCGAAAGCGGTAAATCGATTGCTTGGGGTCGCCCACAAAAAACACACTGGGTTTGTCATCGCCACTGTAATCTTGCAACCACAGCTTCAGAATATTCCACTGCACGGGATTGGTGTCTTGAAACTCGTCCACCAACAAATGACGAACGCGCGTGTCCAGTTTTTGTTGCATGTAGGCACGCTGCTCATCATTCATCAACATGGCCAATGCGGTGGCTTCAAGGTCATCGAAATCACACAAGCCCTGTTCCAGCTTGATCAACTTGTAGGTTTCAAAAAGCGGCTCGATCAATTGCGCCAATGCGGCTGTGGCCTGCATGTCGAGCTGGTCTTTTTCCAGCTGCAAGGCCTGCACGGTTTGCAGCGCCAAATCCTCCAGCGTTTGCACATATTCGGTGTCAACCACGCCGGCTTTCAACTGCCCGGCTGTGGGTTTGCTGAACGCTTTGCTGGGCTCATTTTTTGCGGTCAAACACACCGCTTTCAACTGCTCAAATGCGCTGGCAGCGTCGCCACCTTCCCGCAATTCAGTCAGCGCCTTTTCTATTTCCACAGCATTGCCCTGCTGCTTGGCTGTGCCCAAAGCCAGCCAGCGGGCGGCGGTGTTCCATTGCGCAAGGTAATGCTGGTTTTTCAAAACCTGCAGTGGCCAATCGTCACCCTCATCGATTCCAAACACGGTATTCAAGGGTGGCGCAACATTGTTGTGCAACCAAAGGCTGCAGGCCACGCGATTGGTCAACGCATGTTGCAGCACCTGACGCACCACGGCGCGGTCCATTTGCGAGACCAAGGTATCGAAGGCGGGAAGCAAATCCGATTGTTGGTTCAGCAAGTTGACGGTGAACACATCAATGGCCTGGTCCATCCAGAACAGGGTTTGATCTGTGGGCTCGCTTTGCCGTGAAAAACCGCTGGCCAGCGGCGCCATTTGGCACAGCGATGCAAACCAGCCATGAAAGGTGTCTATGGTGACACCGCGGGAGTTGGTCAGCACTTCGCCTGCCAGCGCACGCGCTTTTTTCAGGTTGGCTTCAGTTGCGGGTGCACCGCGTTCAATCAACAAGGCGCTCAGTTTGTCGTCACTGAACAAGGCGCATTCACGCAACAAGTCAAACAGGCGCTCTTGCATTTCCTGTGCAGCTTTGCGGGTAAAGGTAATTGCCAGAATCTGATCTGGCCGCGCACCCTCGAGCAACAAGCGAAACAGGCGCGCGGTGAGTAACCAGGTTTTGCCACTGCCCGCACAGGCTTCAACCACAACACTGTTGGCGGGGTTACAGGCAGTGGCGGTGAAATTACTCATCTTCACCCTCCTCGCCCGCATCGCCACCATTGAATGCAGGGTGTGTTTCCGGCCGGCACACGCTGCGCACTGCGCAATATTCACAGGCATCGCCAGGGTTGGCCTGCCACACTGCCTGGCCTTCAAAAAATGAATTCAATTCCTGTGAAAGTTCACTGAGCAGCACATCGCCCCAGGATTCAAAACCTTGCTCTCGGTATTCATCGCTCAATGGCGGAAAACTGACCCAATCCACCTTGTCTTTGTGCAATCCCAAAAAATCGAGTTGCGCGCCCGGCTTATTCAACATGGCTTGGTAGGCGGGCAATTGCGGCTGGCTCAAGGGATCTGCCAACCGTTTTTTCAACACGGCAGGGTTGGTGAATTTGATGTCGGAAATGGCCAGTGAATCACCCCGCATGTCGAGCCTGTCGACTCGACCTTTCAACGCAAGCGACGCGCCACCTGGTTGAAGAACCAGCTTGTGCTCTACCTTCTGCTCGGCCCCCTTGAATTGCCAGCCCTGAATTTGACGTTCCATCAACTTGCCGGCAAGGCGCGGAACAATTTGATCAAAAAATTTCAGGAAGGGATAAACAGTGGCCTGCTGCGCCAACTCAAGGTTGTTCCAGACCAAGCGGGCCTGATCCAGCAAAGTTTGCTTCCAGGCCTGCAACTGGTTCACTGGCTGCCCTGGCAACACTATGTGTTGCGCCGTTTTTTCCAACACTTTGTGCACAAAAATACCGCGCAATTGTTCATAGCGCATGGCAGCCTCTTCGCGTTGCTGCGGCCAAGGCAGCGCATGCTTTAAACCAAAACGCAGGCGACAAGCGGCCCAATCGTCCAATGCGGTTACGCGGATTGAATCGGGCAGTGATCCCGCATTGCCCAAGGCCGTAATTTGCAGGGCCTGTTCCGGTTGTCTTTGCACTTCAATTTCAAGGTTGGCAGGTGTGCGGTGCCAGCTGCTCGACCAGTGTTGTTCAACACTGGCGCAATCGCGCAACACAATGTCAAGCCAAGTCAATTCGGGCAACAACATTTCAGGTTTGCCAGCCACCTGTGCACTGTGCAACAGGGTCACTTCGCTGCTGTGCAAAAGCAGTTCATAAAGCGCGGAAATTTTTTGAATGCGGGCCAGGCGTGGCCCTGGAAAACCCAGTTCCTGTGCCACGGCGGGTGGCAACAAACCAGGCGGACTTTCCTGAAAATGCGACTGCGCACAGCCCAACACCAACACGCGCTGAAATGGCCGCATGCGTGTACTCAGCAGCGGCACCATGCGCACCGGGCTTTCAATGTCGAGTGGGCGGAAACGCTGCGATTCGGCCCAACTGCGCCAGGCGGCCAAAAACTCCTTCGCATCAAATTCGGTTTCAGCAGGCACCTGTTGCATCAGGCCCAACACGGTCAGCAACTGCTGCCCTGCTTCATCGGGCTGCAATGCAAGGTCAAGGCCGTGTTTTTCAAACAAGGCTGCGAAAGCTGCAGCCCACTGCGCCAAGGTGTATTGGCTACCCGATTTGCCGAAAGCCCAGGGTTCCAAATGCTCAAGTGGCAGGCCGGTAAAGGGTTGGGTAACCGCCGTTAACTGCCCATGCTCAACAAATTGCTGCAACAGGTGGTCAAACCAGCCTGCCACGTTCGAGGTGGACAAACGCCAACCCGTGCGGTCGTCCACCAACACGCCAACATTGGCCAACAAACCCACCATGCGGCGCGCAGCCAATCGATCAAGCACGGCCACAGCTATTTCAGTGGTGGGGTCGGCGCGCAACCATTCCAGAATTTGATGGGCTGCTTGCTGAGCTTGCGTGGTTTCATCGGGCGCAACTTGTAACACCACCGGGTTGGGTTTTTCAGCAAAGCGACTGGCGCCCAAGGCTTGCCAGGGTTGGGGACCTTCAATGGCGGGCAATTTGAACACCTGCACCGGGACCCCTGGGTAAAACAACTCAAGCCAAAGGCCCGGCACGGTCTCGCCGTCGTCGAACCACACCACTTGAAGTGGCTGCCTGCCCATGGGCTCTGCCGGCTTGGGCAATAAATCCATCAATTCTGCTTGATAGGTTTGGGCCAGTGTGGCCACCACTTGCGCCTCTTCCCAGGCAAAAGTGTTGTGCTCTGCGTACTCGGCCAGCGCGTTTGTGTTGCGTTTTTGCACCAACACCTGTCGCAAGGCCAACTCCAGGTATTCCTGCGCCAAACCCCACAACTGCGAGGGCGATGAACCACCGCCCAACAAGGGCAATTCGCGCAATACCCCCACCAAATCGGCCTGCAAGGCCAACCACGGGCCCATGGCAGCGGGCTGGCTTAAACGGTCTGCTGTTTGCACCCAGGGCCCCAGTGCGGCAAGGCCGGCGTGGTGCTGCGCCCAACACCGTTTAAAGCTGCCCACCGTTTCAATACGGGGCATGACCCACAATACTTGCTGGGCATCCAGTTCCGATTGGGCCAGCCAATCGAATGCAAGCCTGAATGGTGTGGCTTGAAAAGGGTCAATGGAAATGATGTGTTGGGTCAAAACGCGTGTTTGGTTTGTGTTTCAGTTCGATTTCGCTGTACCATTCAGAATAGCATTTTCTTAAATGAAGAACTTTCATGGTCTGCGCGTGTGCTTTAATCACCCGGACACGCTTTGTGAACACCCCCAAAGCAATTACCCACTTGAGGATTTAAATGAGCAGTGACCTGATCAAACACGTCAGTGACGCATCTTTCGACAGCGATGTTTTGAGTACCGACGGCCCCGTGCTGGTGGATTACTGGGCTGAATGGTGTGGTCCTTGCAAAATGATTGCGCCCATTCTTGATGACCTGTCTTCGGAATACCAGGGCAAGTTGCAAATCGCCAAGCTGAATGTGGACGAGAATTCAGAAACACCCGCCAAATACGGCATTCGCGGCATTCCAACCTTGATGTTGTTCAAGAATGGTGCAGTGGTAGCCACGAAAGTAGGCGCCTTGTCCAAATCCCAGTTGGCCGCTTTCATCGACAGTCACCTGTAATACAATATTGTTTAAACCGCCCGGCGTGTGCCGGGCTTGAAAACCCCTCACCGCAGCAAAACTCCCACCCTTTGTCAACCTGTTTACCTCGCGGCGTTCGCCACCTACACAAATAGCCAAACATGTATCTATCTGAACTAAAAACGCAACACGTCTCTGCCCTGCTTGAAGTGGCTGGTGGCCTTGAAATTGAAAACGCCAACCGCATGCGCAAACAGGAATTGATGTTCGCCATTCTGAAAAAACGCGCCAAAAACGGCGAGCAAATTTTCGGCGACGGCGTGCTAGAAGTGCTGCCTGACGGCTTCGGCTTCCTGCGCTCACCTGAAACATCTTACCTGGCCAGCCCGGACGACATTTATATTTCGCCCAGCCAGATTCGCCGCTTCAACCTGCACACTGGTGACAGCATTGAAGGCGAGGTTCGCACCCCCAAAGACGGCGAACGTTACTTTGCGCTGGTGAAAGTGGACAAGGTCAACGGCGAAGCGCCCGAGGCCAGCAAGCACAAAATTCTGTTTGAAAACCTGACTCCATTGCACCCGAACCAGCCCCTGAAGCTGGAACGCGACATGCGGGGCGAGGAAAACAACACTGGCCGTATCATCGACCTGGTGGCGCCAATCGGAAAAGGCCAGCGTGGCCTGCTGGTGGCACCGCCCAAGTCGGGTAAAACAGTCATGTTGCAGCACATTGCACATGCCATTACCGCCAACCACCCCGACATCACTTTGATCGTTTTGCTGATCGACGAGCGTCCCGAAGAAGTAACAGAAATGATGCGCTCAGTGCGCGGCGAAGTAATTGCCTCGACATTCGATGAACCAGCAACCCGCCACGTGCAGGTTGCGGAAATGGTGATCGAGAAGGCCAAACGCTTGGTTGAACACAAGCGCGACGTGGTCATTTTGCTCGACTCGATTACACGCCTGGCCCGTGCGTACAACACCGTGGTACCTTCTTCCGGCAAGGTATTGACCGGTGGTGTAGACGCCAACGCCCTGCACCGCCCCAAGCGTTTCTTCGGCGCTGCCCGTAACATTGAGGAAGGTGGTTCACTGACCATCATCGCCACTGCACTGGTTGACACCGGCAGCCGCATGGATGAAGTGATTTACGAAGAATTCAAGGGCACCGGCAACATGGAAATTCACATGGAACGCCGCATGGCGGAAAAACGTGTTTACCCAGCCATCAACATCAACCGTTCTTCCACACGTCGCGAAGAACTGCTGATCAAGCCCGATTTGCTGCAAAAGATTTGGGTGTTGCGCCGCTTGCTGCACGACATGGACGAAATCGCTGCAATGGAATTCTTGATGGACAAGATTCGCCAGACCAAGAACAACGCAGAGTTTTTCGAGATGATGAAGAAGTAATCCGCTTTGAAGTGAGGCGAGGTGAGGTTTGTCACCTCGCCAACTTATTCAATAACATCTGGTATTTTGGATAATCCAAAATGTCCAACGACCAGACCTGCTTGACCGACAATGTTGCTGTTGGTACCCCCTGTCCCCCTCCAAATGTGTTCATCGAAATGAATATGCGATACGCAGCAAAGCGTGTTGGCGCAATTCTTTCACCTTCCGACTTATTGTGGTTTTACAATCAGGTCAGAAACAAAGGTCCTTGGGATTTCAAGCAAAAAGGCCCTCAGTATGCCGACTTTGGTAACTTCCATTACGGCGCAATCGGTTATGCAATTGGTATACCTGAGCAAGTGTTGCTAAGAGCGGCTGGCTGGGCTCAAAGTAGAGCGGGAACCACACTCAATTCCTTTGGTGATTGGACTGACGATGCGCCGTATGGCGACGACCCAAGAGATCAAATACAGATTCTCAACGGAATCGACTTCGCTAAACGAAAAGGATACTGAGGATGAAATACTTGACGTATTTGACCTTCTTTGCAATTGTCGGCTGCCAACCCACGCCCTCCGAATTGATGAGGCTTTCAAGCACAGCAAACTCGGAAAGTAATCTTGCAGCCACATGGAGTGAAACCCAGCGAAGGTGCGACCACCGACTTGACGTTGACCGCCTGCACGCGGTACACGTCAAGTCGGTGGTCGCACCTTCGCTGGGTTTCACTCTACATTGTGGCTGCAAGATTACTATTCCGAGTTTTTGCCTGAGTTGCTAGAAACAGCTGCTCATCACAATTCAGCCCTGACGCGGGGCGTGGGTGTTAGGCAGCGCGACCAGATTGGCAAAGAATCCGGTCTAAATACGTCAAGTATTTCATCCTCAGTATCCTTTTCGTTATAGCGAAGTCGATTCCAGTTGAAGAATCTGTATCTGATCTCTTGGGTCGTCGCCATAGCACGGCGCCATCGTCAGTCCAATCACCCACAGGAGATTGAGGTGATGGTCGTTCCTCGCGCTCTACTTTGAGCCCAGCTCAGCCCGCTCTTAGCAACGTGTGCTCAGGTATACCAATGCATAACCGATTGCGCGCGTAATGGAAGTTCTACCAAAGTCGGCATACTGAGGGCCTTTTGTGCTTGAAATTCCAAGGACCTTTGTTTCTGACCTGATTGTAAAACCCACAATAAGTCGGAAGTGAAAGAATGCGCAACACGCTTTGCTGCGTATCGCCATTTTCATTTCGATGAACACATTTGGAGGGGGACATGGGGGTACCAACAGCAACATTGTGCGGTCAAGTCAGGTCTGGTCGTTTGGACGATTTTGGATTATCCAAAATATCCAGATGTTAGTGAATAAGTTGGCGAGGTGACAACACCTCACCTCGCCTCACTTCAAAGCGGATTACTTCTTCATCATCTCGAAAAACTCTGCGTTGTTCTTGGTCTGGCGAATCTTGTTCCATCAAGAATTCCATTGCAGCGATTTCGTCCATGTCGTGCTCAGCAAGCGGCGCAACACCCAAATTCTTTTGCAGCAAATCGGGCTTGATCAGCAGTTCTTCGCGACGTGTGGAAGAACGGTTGATGTTGATGGCTGGGTAAACACGTTTTCCGCCATGCGGCGTTCCATGTGAATTTCCATGTTGCCGGTGCCCTTGAATTCTTCGTAAATCACTTCATCCATGCGGCTGCCGGTGTCAACCAGTGCAGTGGCGATGATGGTCAGTGAACCACCTTCCTCAATGTTACGGGCAGCGCCCGAAGAAAACGCTTGGGGCGGTGCAGGGCGTTGGCGTCTACACCACCGGTCAATACCTTGCCGGAAGAAGGTACCACGGTGTTGTACGCACGGGCCAGGCGTGTAATCGAGTACGAGCAAAATGACCACGTCGCGCTTGTGTTCAACCAAGCGTTTGGCCTTCTCGATCACCCATTTCCGCAACCTGCACGTGGCGGGTTGCTGGTTCATCGAATGTCGAGGCAATTACTTCGCCGCGCACTGAGCGCATCATTTCTGTTACTTCTTCGGGACGCTCGTCGATCAGCCAAAACGATCAAAGTGATGTCGGGGTGGTTGGCGGTAATGGCATGTGCAATGTGCTGCAACATGACTGTTTTACCCGAATTGGGCGGTGCCACCAGCAGGCCACGCTGGCCTTTTCCGATTGGCGCCACCAGGTCGATGATACGGCCAGTGTTGTTTTCCTCGCCCGCATGTCGCGTTCCAGCTTCAGGGGCTGGTTCGGGTGCAATGGAGTCAGGTTTTCAAACAGAATTTTGTGCTTGCTGGCCTCGGGCGCTTCGCCGTTGACCTTGTCCACTTTCACCAGCGCAAAGTAACGTTCGCCGTCTTTGGGGGTGCGAACCTCGCCTTCAATGCTGTCACCAGTGTGCAGGTTGAAGCGGCGAATCTGGCTGGGCGAAATATAAATGTCGTCCGGGCTGGCCAGGTAAGATGTTTCAGGTGAGCGCAGGAAGCCGAAGCCGTCAGGCAGCACTTCTAGCACGCCGTCGCCGAAAATTTGCTCGCCGTTTTTGGCGCGTTTTTTCAGAATGGCGAACATCAATTCCTGTTTGCGCATGCGGTTGGCGTTTTCAATTTCAAGGCCACCAGCCACTTCAAGCAGGGCAGAGACGTGTTGCGTTTTTAGTTCAGATAGATACATGTTTGGCTATTTGTGTAGGTGGCGAACGCCGCGAGGTAAACAGGTTGACAAAGGGTGGGAGTTTTGCTGCGGTGAGGGGTTTTCAAGCCCGGCACACGCCGGGCGGTTTAAACAATATTGTATTACAGGTGACTGTCGATGAAAGCGGCCAACTGGGATTTGGACAAGGCGCCTACTTTCGTGGCTACCACTGCACCATTCTTGAACAACATCAAGGTTGGAATGCCGCGAATGCCGTATTTGGCGGGTGTTTCTGAATTCTCGTCCACATTCAGCTTGGCGATTTGCAACTTGCCCTGGTATTCCGAAGACAGGTCATCAAGAATGGGCGCAATCATTTTGCAAGGACCACACCATTCAGCCCAGTAATCCACCAGCACGGGGCCGTCGGTACTCAAAACATCGCTGTCGAAAGATGCGTCACTGACGTGTTTGATCAGGTCACTGCTCATTTAAATCCTCAAGTGGGTAATTGCTTTGGGGGTGTTCACAAAGCGTGTCCGGGTGATTAAAGCACACGCGCAGACCATGAAAGTTCTTCATTTAAGAAAATGCTATTCTGAATGGTACAGCGAAATCGAACTGAAACACAAACCAAACACGCGTTTTGACCCAACACATCATTTCCATTGACCCTTTTCAAGCCACACCATTCAGGCTTGCATTCGATTGGCTGGCCCAATCGGAACTGGATGCCCAGCAAGTATTGTGGGTCATGCCCCGTATTGAAACGGTGGGCAGCTTTAAACGGTGTTGGGCGCAGCACCACGCCGGCCTTGCCGCACTGGGGCCCTGGGTGCAAACAGCAGACCGTTTAAGCCAGCCCGCTGCCATGGGCCCGTGGTTGGCCTTGCAGGCCGATTTGGTGGGGTATTGCGCGAATTGCCCTTGTTGGGCGGTGGTTCATCGCCCTCGCAGTTGTGGGGTTTGGCGCAGGAATACCTGGAGTTGGCCTTGCGACAGGTGTTGGTGCAAAAACGCAACACAAACGCGCTGGCCGAGTACGCAGAGCACAACACTTTTGCCTGGGAAGAGGCGCAAGTGGTGGCCACACTGGCCCTAACCTATCAAGCAGAATTGATGGATTTATTGCCCAAGCCGGCAGAGCCCATGGGCAGGCAGCCACTTCAAGTGGTGTGGTTCGACGACGGCGAGACCGTGCCGGGCCTTTGGCTTGAGTTGTTTTACCCAGGGGTGCCGGTGCAGGTGTTCAAATTGCCCGCCATTGAAGGTCCCCAACCCTGGCAAGCCTTGGGCGCCAGTCGCTTTGCTGAAAAACCCAACCCGGTGGTGTTACAAGTTGCGCCCGATGAAACCACGCAAGCTCAGCAAGCAGCCCATCAAATTCTGGAATGGTTGCGCGCCGACCCCACCACTGAAATAGCTGTGGCCGTGCTTGATCGATTGGCTGCGCGCCGCATGGTGGGTTTGTTGGCCGATGTTGGCGTGTTGGTGGACGACCCGCACGGGTTGGCGTTTGTCCACCTCGAACGTGGCAGGCTGGTTTGACCACCTGTTGCAGCAATTTGTTGAGCATGGGCAGTTAACGGCGGTTACCCAACCCTTTACCGGCCTGCCACTTGAGCATTTGGAACCCTGGGCTTTCGGCAAATCGGGTAGCCAATACACCTTGGCGCAGTGGGCTGCAGCTTTCGCAGCCTTGTTTGAAAAACACGGCCTTGACCTTGCATTGCAGCCCGATGAAGCAGGGCAGCAGTTGCTGACCGTGTTGGGCCTGATGCAACAGGTGCCTGCTGAAACCGAATTTGATGCGAAGGAGTTTTTGGCCGCCTGGCGCAGTTGGGCCGAATCGCAGCGTTTCCGCCCACTCGACATTGAAAGCCCGGTGCGCATGGTGCCGCTGCTGAGTACACGCATGCGGCCATTTCAGCGCGTGTTGGTGTTGGGCTGTGCGCAGTCGCATTTTCAGGAAAGTCCGCCTGGTTTGTTGCCACCCGCCGTGGCACAGGAACTGGGTTTTCCAGGGCCACGCCTGGCCCGCATTCAAAAAATTTCCGCGCTTTATGAACTGCTTTTGCACAGCAGCGAAGTGACCCTGTTGCACAGTGCACAGGTGGCTGGCAAACCTGAAATGTTGTTGCCCGAATTGACTTGGCTTGACATTGTGTTGCGCGATTGCGCCAGTGTTGAACAACACTGGTCGAGCAGCTGGCACCGCACACCTGCCAACCTTGAAATTGAAGTGCAAAGACAACCGGAACAGGCCCTGCAAATTACGGCCTTGGGCAATGCGGGATCACTGCCCGATTCAATCCGCGTAACCGCATTGGACGATTGGGCCGCTTGTCGCCTGCGTTTTGGTTTAAAGCATGCGCTGCCTTGGCCGCAGCAACGCGAAGAGGCTGCCATGCGCTATGAACAATTGCGCGGTATTTTTGTGCACAAAGTGTTGGAAAAAACGGCGCAAACACATAGTGTTGCCAGGGCAGCCAGTGAACCAGTTGCAGGCCTGGAAGCAAACTTTGCTGGATCAGGCCCGCTTGGTCTGGAACAACCTTGAGTTGGCGCAGCAGGCCACTGTTTATCCCTTCCTGAAATTTTTTGATCAAATTGTTCCGCGCCTTGCCGGCAAGTTGATGGAACGTCAAATTCAGGGCTGGCAATTCAAGGGGGCCGAGCAGAAGGTAGAGCACAAGCTGGTTCTTCAACCAGGTGGCGCGTCGCTTGCGTTGAAAGGTCGAGTCGACAGGCTCGACATGCGGGGTGATTCACTGGCCATTTCCGACATCAAATTCACCAACCCTGCCGTGTTGAAAAAACGGTTGGCAGATCCCTTGAGCCAGCCGCAATTGCCCGCCTACCAAGCCATGTTGAATAAGCCGGGCGCGCAACTCGATTTTTTGGGATTGCACAAAGACAAGGTGGATTGGGTCAGTTTTCCGCCATTGAGCGATGAATACCGAGAGCAAGGTTTTGAATCCTGGGGCGATGTGCTGCTCAGTGAACTTTCACAGGAATTGAATTCATTTTTTGAAGGCCAGGCAGTGTGGCAGGCCAACCCTGGCGATGCCTGTGAATATTGCGCAGTGCGCAGCGTGTGCCGGCCGGAAACACACCCTGCATTCAATGGTGGCGATGCGGGCGAGGAGGGTGAAGATGAGTAATTTCACCGCCACTGCCTGTAACCCCGCCAACAGTGTTGTGGTTGAAGCCTGTGCGGGCAGTGGCAAAACCTGGTTACTCACCGCGCGCCTGTTTCGCTTGTTGCTCGAGGGTGCGCGGCCAGATCAGATTCTGGCAATTACCTTTACCCGCAAAGCTGCACAGGAAATGCAAGAGCGCCTGTTTGACTTGTTGCGTGAATGCGCCTTGTTCAGTGACGACAAACTGAGCGCCTTGTTGATTGAACGCGGTGCACCCGCAACTGAAGCCAACCTGAAAAAAGCGCGTGCGCTGGCAGGCGAAGTGCTGACCAACTCCCGCGGTGTCACCATAGACACCTTTCATGGCTGGTTTGCATCGCTGTGCCAAATGGCGCCGCTGGCCAGCGGTTTTTCACGGCAAAGCGAGCCCACAGATCAAACCCTGTTCTGGATGGACCAGGCCATTGATGTGTTCACCGTCAACTTGCTGAACCAACAATCGGATTTGCTTCCCGCCTTCGATACCTTGGTCTCGCAAATGGACCGCGCCGTGGTGCGTCAGGTGCTGCAACATGCGTTGACCAATCGCGTGGCCTGCAGCCTTTGGTTGCACAACAATGTTGCGCCACCCTTGAATACCGTGTTTGGAATCGATGAGGGTGACGATTGGCCACTGCAGGT
This sequence comes from Limnobacter sp., assembly GCF_043511195.1. Lineage (NCBI taxonomy): Bacteria > Pseudomonadati > Pseudomonadota > Betaproteobacteria > Burkholderiales > Burkholderiaceae > Limnobacter > Limnobacter sp. Next base: position 3,288,340 of record NZ_CP121330.1, read on the forward strand.
TTTGAAAAACCAGCATTACCTTGCGCAATGGAACACCGCCGCCCGCTGGCTGGCTTTGGGCACAGCCAAGCAGCAGGGCAATGCTGTGGAAATAGAAAAGGCGCTGACTGAATTGCGGGAAGGTGGCGACGCTGCCAGCGCATTTGAGCAGTTGAAAGCGGTGTGTTTGACCGCAAAAAATGAGCCCAGCAAAGCGTTCAGCAAACCCACAGCCGGGCAGTTGAAAGCCGGCGTGGTTGACACCGAATATGTGCAAACGCTGGAGGATTTGGCGCTGCAAACCGTGCAGGCCTTGCAGCTGGAAAAAGACCAGCTCGACATGCAGGCCACAGCCGCATTGGCGCAATTGATCGAGCCGCTTTTTGAAACCTACAAGTTGATCAAGCTGGAACAGGGCTTGTGTGATTTCGATGACCTTGAAGCCACCGCATTGGCCATGTTGATGAATGATGAGCAGCGTGCCTACATGCAACAAAAACTGGACACGCGCGTTCGTCATTTGTTGGTGGACGAGTTTCAAGACACCAATCCCGTGCAGTGGAATATTCTGAAGCTGTGGTTGCAAGATTACAGTGGCGATGACAAACCCAGTGTGTTTTTTGTGGGCGACCCCAAGCAATCGATTTACCGCTTTCGCCGTGCAGAGGCGCGTTTGTTCAACCACGCTCGCACTTGGCTGGTTGAAAACTTTGCAGCCAAAACACTCGAGTCGGATACCACGCGGCGTTGCGCGCAGGCGGTGGTTGACGTGGTTAATACTGTGTTTGAGCCGGGGCAAACCCGTGGCCAAACAGCCTTTCGTACCCATGCTAGTTTGGCTGGGGCAAGTGATTCGTCGCTAAGTGGTTTGAACATTTACCCCAAATTGCTGAAAGAAGACGGCGGCCCCGATGAAGCGAAGCGTGTGGTGCAAACCCTGCAGCAATGGCTGGACAATGGCAGCATCAACAATTTAAGTGAGGTGATGGTGCTGGTGCGCGCCCACAAAAGTGGTGTGCCCCTGATGGCTGCTTTGCGTGAAGCGGGTCTGGCTTACACCATCAAAGACAAGGGTGAGCGTTACACCTCGCAAGTGTGGCTGGACACGATTGCGCTATTGGGATTTTTGAATGATCCACATGTCAATTTGCATGTGTTGGAATTGCTGCGTTGTCCGCTGATCGGGCTTTCTTCAGCCCAGTTTCAGGCATTGATTCAGGCGGGAAAAACCACGCAAGCCAACACTGTTTGGGCCACGCTTGAAACCCTGGCCCAGCAAAACGAGCAACCATGGGTGACCCTGCATGCGCAACTGTCAAATTGGTTGAACATGGCGCGTGCCTTGCCCTTGTTCGAAACCTTGTCAAAGGTGGTGGCCGATACACACGCTTCAGAAAAGTACTTGAATTCGGCTTCGCCCCGACAGCGGGTCATGATGGCCGAGCATTGGGATTGGCTGAAAGCCTGGGCGCTGGGTTTGAACAAAGGGCGTTTTCCGAGTGTGCAGCAGGCATTTGATGAGGCTGTAAAACTGCGGAACTATGCCAGTTCAGACAGCGAAGGCGCAGCGAACAACCCCGATGTACTGCGCATCATGACTGTGCATTCTGCCAAAGGTTTGGAGGCAGATCATGTGTGGTTGTTCGACGCGAATTCCTCGCCCAGGCCGGGCGGCAGCAATGCGGGTTTGCTCATTGATTGGGCTTTGGGTGAATCTCATCCCAACTCGGTCACTGTGATGGGCAATTTGAGCAGCCCCAGCCCCGGCAGGGCCGCTGCGCAAGCCATAGAACAACAGGCCTATGCCGATGAAGAAGACCATTTGTTGTACGTGGCACTAACGCGCGCGCGGTTCTCCATTCACTTAAGTGGCAGCGACAAGCGCGGTGCCACCAAGGGGTGGTATGAGCGCCTGCTGCCTTTTGCCACGCGCGTGCACGACACCTGGCCGCAGCCGAAGTCGCCCGCGCATGGTCCTGCTCAAATTGAACTAACTGGTTTGTTCGATCCACCTGCAACGTGGGTTCGCCCGCAGTTTCCGGTGCTGAAGGCCCTGAGTACGCCGGTGGGCAAGGTGGTGCCACGCCTTACAACGCCCGAGTTACGCAAGGGCACCGCTTGGCACGCAGCGCTGGAGTGGGTCGATGAGCTGGCTGTTGTGGAGTTCGGCGACTGGTGGGCAAAGGTGCAAGTGCGTTGCGAGGCGGTGTTCAAACCCTTGCAGCACGATGAAGTGCAGGATGTGCAACAGGCTTGCCGCCAGTTGGTGAACAAAGCTGATCTGCAGTCGTGGTTACATGCTGCGGGTGCCAGCAACAACCGCGTGTTCAATGAACTGGAATGGGTGCTGGGCGATGGGCGCGCTTTGCGGGCCGACCGGGTGCTTGAGTTGCCCGATCGATTTCTGGTTCTGGATTACAAATGGGCGGTCAACCCCGGCAATTTGCCGGGCTACACCCAACAAGTGCTTGAATACGTGGGTTTAGTTGATCAAACCCTGAACAAGGGTGCCAAGCCAGCCCCCACACAAGCTGCACTGATTGACCGGCACGGCGAAGTTCACTGGCTGACTTCGGTGTAGAATTCAGTTTGGCGGGCCTCCCCGCATGGCGTAGCGGCCAACTTGGTCAGGTCCGGAAGGAAGCAGCCACAACCGTGAAGTCAGTGCCGGGGTTCTGGCTCGCCTCTTACTTTGTTGGACCCAACTCTTGGACCCAATCTGAATGAATCAAACAGTTTCCCAGGCTTTGGCTCGAAAATGGCGACCGCGAGACTTTGATTCGCTGGTGGGTCAAGCCCATGTGGTCAAAGCGCTTTCCCATGCGCTAGACAATCAACGCCTGCATCACGCTTATTTGTTCACCGGCACCCGCGGGGTGGGTAAGACCACCATCGCCCGAATTCTGGCGCGTGCCGTGAACTGCGAACAAGGCATCAGCCGTACGCCTTGTGGCAAATGCCAGGCCTGCGTTGAAATCAGCCAGGGGCGCTTTGTCGATTTGCTGGAAGTGGATGCGGCCACCAACACGCGCGTGGATGAAATGCGTGCACTGCTGGAAAACGCCATGTATGCACCCACTGCGGGCCGCTACAAGGTGTATGTCATTGACGAGGTGCACATGCTGTCCACCAGCGCCTTCAATGCCATGCTGAAAACGCTCGAAGAACCGCCGGGCCATGTGCTGTTTATTTTGGCCACCACCGATCCGCAAAAAATCCCGGCCACCGTGTTGTCGCGTTGCCTGCAGTTCGCTTTGCGCCAATTGCCGCCTGATCAGTTGGCCGACCACCTGGCGCACATTCTGACCGAAGAACAAATTGCCTTTGAGCCTGGTGCCTTGCGCCTGTTGGCCAAAGCCGCCCGTGGCAGTGTGCGCGATGCACTTTCGCTGACTGACCAGGCCATTGCCTACAGCGCAGGCCATGTGGGTGAAGAAACCGTGCGAACCATGCTGGGCGCAGTGGACCAGCAAGTGGTGCACCAGTTGCTGCAAGCCCTGGCACAGGGCGATGGCAAAGCCCTGCTGGAATTGAGCAATGCCTTGGCCACCGCGAGTGCGCCGTTTGGTGCCATTCTGGATGAACTGGCTGCCATTGCCTATCGCCTTTCAGTGGCGCATTTTGCGGGTGGGCTCGATGCAGACGACCCCGACCAAGCAGCCCTGCAAAACCTGCAAGGTGCTTTCGGTGCAGAAGACCTGCAATTGATTTACCAAATTGCCACCCACGCCCGCGCTGAATTGCATTTGGCCCCCGAGGAAGCAATTGGTTTTTCCATGGCCTTGGTGCGCATGCTGGCTTTCAAGCCGGGTGGGCAAGTGGCCGTGGCGGGCAGTGCAGCCCCAGCGTCGGCAAAAGCGTTCGCACCGGTAGCACCCAAAGCGAGTGTGCCTGTTCAGCCGGTCAAGGCTGAAGTGCCGCAAGCTGTTCCGTTGGCCACTCGGCCAGCACCGCCGCCTGCACCCACGCCTTCGTTGCCTGATAATTTTGATGAGTCACCGCCTTGGGACACTGCCGATGATTTGCCGGTGGCCCAGGCGAAGCCAGCCGCACCAGCGCCAACGCTGCCAGCTGTGCATGCACAATCGGCCAGTGGTGATTTGCCCAGTGCGGCCAACTGGCCACAAGTTTCTCAGGAAGTGCCAGCTAAGGGCTTGACCCGCCAAGCGCTGGTGCAGGCCGAGCTGGTCGAAGCCAATCGCGACGGCGATGTGCTGCAAATTGTGTTGCGCACCGCCATCAAGGCATACACTGAACCAAGCATGGTGACCCGGCTTGAAGCTGCGCTTGGTCAGTACTATGGCAGCACCGTGCGTTTACAAATGCAGTTCGGCGAAGCGCAGCAAACTGCGCATGCGGTGCAAAGTGAAACCCGCAGGCAGGCCCTGGAAGGCGCGAAACAGGCTTTGCAGGAAGATCCGTTTTTGAAAGACATACAGAACTTGATGGGCGCAACGGTGGTCTCAGGTTCAGAACGCACGCTGAGCAACACAGGCCCAGCCGATATTTGACAGGAGAGAATTCAATATGAACATGATGAAAGGCCAACTGGCCGGCTTGATGAAACAAGCCCAGCAAATGCAGGAAAAAATGGCCAAGATGCAGGCCGAGATTGGTGCTTTGGAAGTGGAAGGCCAATCCGGTGGTGGCATGGTGAAAGTGGTGATGACCTGCAAGCACGATTGCAAGCGCATTACCATTGACCCCTCGCTGTTGGGCGAAGACAAAGACATGCTGGAAGACCTGGTGGCCGCCGCGTTTAACGACGCCGTGCGCAAAGCCGAAGCAACCATGACTGAGAAAATGTCTTCAGTCACGGCGGGCTTCCCCATGCCTCCTGGCTTCAAAATGCCATTTTAATTATCACCCATGAGCCGTTCCGCGTGTGACGCCTTCGATGGCCTCGACCCCTTGGTTGATCTGGTGCAGGCGCTTAAGCGCTTGCCCGGTGTGGGGCCAAAGTCGGCGCAACGCCTGGCTTTTCATTTGTTGCAAAACGATCGCCAGGCCGCCACGGCTTTGGGTGAATCGTTGTTGAAGGCGGTGGCGGAAATTCGCCACTGCAGCATGTGCAACAACTTTTGCCATGCTGATGTGTGCAGTATTTGCAGCGACACGCGCCGCAACCCCGGCTTGCTGTGCGTGGTTGAAACACCTGCCGATTTGGCAGCCATTGAGGCCACTCAAACTTACCGTGGTTACTACTACGTGCTCATGGGGCGCGCTTCGCCGCTCGATGGTGTGCGCCCTGAGTCGCTGGATTGGCCCAAGCTGAGCCAGCGCCTGGACGACAGCGAAGTGAAAGAAGTGATTTTGGCCACCAACTTCACCAACGAAGGCGAGGCCACGGCTGTATTTCTCACCGATCGCATTCGCCGCATGGCATTGAAGGTGAGCCGCCTTGCCCGTGGCGTGCCCATTGGGGGCGAACTTGAATACACCGACCCCAGCACTGTGGCACGGGCCCTGTTGGACCGCCGCCAGTTGGGCACTGACTCCGACTGACGCTGATCTCCATGACCGACCAACACAGCAATTCTGAAACTGCACAAAACGGCCCGTTGACTGGTATTCGTGTGCTTGAATTGGGGTCCTTGATTGCAGGCCCTTTTGCCAGCAGAATGCTCGGCGAGTTTGGCGCGGAAGTCATCAAGGTTGAAACGCCCGGAAGTGGGGACCCCATACGCAAATGGCGTGTTCTCCACGAGGGCAATTCATTGTGGTGGGCTGTTCAGGCCCGCAACAAAAAATCAATTACGCTGAATTTAAAAGCCGAAGAAGGGCTTGCTGTGTTGCGCAAGTTGATTGAAAGTGCCGACATGCTGGTGGAGAATTTTCGCCCCGGTCAACTTGAAAAATGGGGCTTAAGCCCTGAGCAACTTCAGGCCATGAATCCTGCCCTGATTGTGGTGCGCCTAAGTGGCTATGGGCAAACAGGCCCCTACAAAGATCGCCCGGGTTTTGGTGCCATTGCGGAATCGATTGGGGGCATGCGTTTTTTGAGTGGAGACACCGACCGCCCGCCTGTGCGTGTGGGTATTTCAATTGGCGATTCCCTGGCAGGTTTGCATGCGGTCATTGGTGCCTTGATGGCTTTGCAGCACCGCCACAAAACAGGCAAGGGCCAAGTGGTGGATGTGGCTTTGTATGAGTCAGTGTTCAACATGATGGAAAGCCTGTTGCCGGAATACGATTTCGCGGGCGTGGTGCGCAAACGTTCGGGTGCCAGCTTGCCGGGCATTGTGCCTTCGAACACGTACACCTGTGGTTGCGGTGGTTTTATTGTGATTGGCGGCAATGGCGATGCCATTTTCAAGCGCTTGATGCTGGCCATGGGCCGAAGCGATTTTGCTGAAAACCCAGACATGGCCAGCAACGATGGCCGGGTGCGCCACACCGAGTTAATCGACGACACAATTGCACAATGGTGCAAGGAACGCAGCATTGACGAGGCACTGGATGTACTCGAAAAAGCCGATGTGCCTGCCAGCAAAATTTACAGCATCGAAGACATTGTGCATGATCCGCAATTTGCGGCACGCGGCATGATCGAAGAACATGCCTTTGGCGAGGACCGTACCCTGAAGGTGCCCGGCATTGTGCCCAAGCTCAGCGCCACGCCGGGGCAAACCCGTTGGCTTGGGCCCAAGCTTGGGGAGCACAATGCGCAGGTGTTGGCTGACCTTGGGTATTCAGCTGAAGACATTCAGCGGATGGTGGATGACGGCGTTATTTAAGTAGCAACTCATCCAGCGTCATTGAATCTTTCACAAATGCACGAATGCCTTCGGCCAGTTTTTCTGTACCCATGGCGTCGGCATTCAGTTCAAAGCGAAATGCGGTTTCACCGTTCGGGAAGGTTTCCCGTGCTTGGGCAAGTGCCCATTCGGTGTTCAAGTCCACTTTCAATGCCACTTCATCGGCTTTCAACTCGGCCAGCAGTTCGGGGCTGATGGTCAGCAGGTCGCAACCCGCCAGTGCCTTGATTTGCCCCGCGTTGCGAAAGCTTGCGCCCATCACTTCGGTGCGAATTCCATTTTGCTTGTAATAGGCGTATATGCGGCGCACCGATTGCACACCCGGGTCGTTCACCCCCGCATTGGCCGCTTCGTCCCAGGTGTTGCCTGCGGACTTTTTGTACCAGTCGTAAATTCGGCCCACAAACGGTGAAATCAGTTGGACACCGGCTTGCGCACAGGCGTGAGCTTGAATGGGTGAAAACAGCAAAGTCAGGTTGCAGTGAATGCCTTCGGCTTCCAGTGCTTTTGCTGCCTGAATGCCTTCCCACGTGGATGCAATCTTGATCAACACCCGTTTTTCGGTGTCAATGCCTTCCGTTTTGTAAAGCGACACAATTCGCTTGGCGCGGGAAATGGTGGCCTCGGTGTCGAAGCTGAGCCGCGCATCCACTTCAGTGGAAACCCGGCCTGGAATGATTTTCAGGATTTCAGTGCCGAAAGCCACCAACAGCCGGTCGGTTTGTAGTTCCAAAGGCTCATGGCCATATTTGATCTTGATTTGTTCCAGCAAAGGCATGTACTGCGGTTTTTGTACTGCCTTTAAAATCAATGAGGGGTTGGTGGTGGCGTCTTGGGGCAAAAAGGCTGCAATGGCCTGAAAATCGCCTGTGTCAGCCACTACGGTGGTGACTTGTTTCAGTTGTTCTAATGCGTTGCTCATGTCTTGATGGTAGTGAAAATTCAACGAAGTACGATTCAGTATAGGCGTTTAAGGCGTTTGTTTGATGAATGAAATAGTATCCTTTGGGTAGGAATTAAAAAAAACACAACAAACAATGAGTACCCGCCATGTATTCTGAACAAGAACTTGAACAACAGCCCTTGATTGATTCTGATCAATGGGGACGTCTTGAAAATGAACTGGGGCTTGAAATGCTGCAGGAATTTTCTCAAGAGTTTTTTGAAGAAACCCGTGAGATCTGGTTCGTACCAGGTTTTGATCCCTTTGCGATGGAAGAAAAAGCTTTCAAGTCCATGGCACATCGAAGTGCTGGTGCTGCCGGCACCATTGGATTTAAAAAACTCAGATTTGTATTTCTCTGCATGGAACACAACCCGCTGGGCGAAGAAACCCAGCGCTATTTGTCAGCCATGAGTACCATTTTTCAATCAACCCAAGATTGGGTTCAAAGCAAGTAATAAATGATGCAATATTCTTCCGCACGGCCTTGGGCCAGCCTTGGTCTGTTTATCAGCTTGGGCGCGTTAGCTGCCGCACTGTTCTTTCAAATCAGCAAGGAATGGTTTCCCTGTCCGCTGTGCATTATTCAGCGTTATGCCTATCTTGCAACCGCATTGGGCTTCTTGGGTATCGGCTTGAGCAGTCGTCAAAGCGTGTGGTCCAAGGTATTTGTGGTGTTGACGTTGCTCGGCTTTTTAGCAGGTGCAGGTGTGGCTTTTTACCATGTGTGGGTGTTGTCCAATCCGGCTCAAACCTGCGGGGTGGATCCACTTCAAAACACTTTGAATGCCTTGCCTTGGGTGCAGTACTGGCCCGATATGTTTATTGCAGATGGGTTGTGCACCGAGGCATATCCGCCCCTGTGGGGCTTGTCGCTGCCCATGTGGAGCGGTCTCGGTTTTCTGGCGCAGGGACTTGTGTTGCTGGTTACAGTCCGGAATCGTCAATACGTTAAAGGCTCATGGTGACCGGGTTGGCCAAGGTGACCCAAGTGTCCGTACCTTGGCAGGCCTGTTGTTTTCTCTCAAGGGTTTCCATATAGCCTAGCAAAGTGCCCAAAGCGTCCATGGCATTCGGGTTTTTGCTTTGCCTGATGGCATGCAAAATTACGGCCAGTGCGTCATCCAAGTTGGTATCACTGCCCTGTAAGGGGCCAGCCATTTGAAGCTCAACGGTTTCCGGAAAGCGAAAATCGTGTTTGGGTGTGGCTTGCAGTTGTATGGTTTGCATGATGATGAACCTGGATCTGACTTGATCCAAGAATCTCACTTTTGTGTTTCGCCCCACTTTCCGAATAAACCACTTTTTTTGACCCAGTTCAGCAGATCCCCGAAGTGGACTCCACCGATTGGGCGATCATTTTTTTGGCAGCTCACACGTTATGAATAAGACAAATAGGAGTCTGCCCCATGTTGATCAATATTTCAGATGCCCAGGTGGTGCAACCTTTGTTGCAACGAAAGTCTTTGTCGCCCGAGCATTTGTATTTGTATTCCGGCAAACGCTACAACCCTGCCACACGCGTGGCGGGTGAAAGCCTGGTGGCGCTGGAAACTGAACTGACCCAATCCACCTTGCTGTATCTTCAGGCACAGGATTTGTTTGAGGAGCTGGATTGTTGCTACAAGGTGCTGTCCAAGGCCCTGGTGGACGAAGAGCCTGAAACCTTTGTGGTCGTGATGGACGAACTTGCCGAGCGGTTCAAGCACATTGCCATTCATCATTTCGACCTGGCCTATGCTTACCTGGCTTGGCACACAGCCGACGATTACCCGGTGATGCACCACATGCTGGTGGCCTTGACTCTGTTTCGGGTGGGTTTGTGCAGTAACCGGTTTTCAGGCGGTGAGCTTACCTCGCATTTGAAAGCCGCGTTGACCATGAACATCAGCATGTTGACCTTGCAAGCTCGCTTGCGGGCGCAAACCGAGCCCTTGTCGCGCGATCAGCGCGAGACCATTCGCAAACACCCGGAGCAAAGTGCGAACAAGCTGAAATTGCTGGGTGTGAAGGATGAAATCTGGATTGAGTCGGTGCGCATGCACCATGAACTGCCGGATGGTTCGGGTTATCCAAACCAGATACCCAACAACAATGTGGGGTCGGTGTTGTTGAGTGTTTGCGATTCATTTAATGCCAGAATGGCCCAGCGCGACTACCGCAACAATTTCACGGCTGAACAGGCTGTGAAAGACTTGTTTGCTCATGCGGACCATTTGTACAGCTGCTTTACAGCCATCATTCTCGAGGAGTTGGGTATTTACCCGGCGGGTAGTTTGGTGCAATTGACCGGTAGCCAAATTGGTTGCAGCCTGATTCGGGGTGAAACCGCAATTAGCCCTGTGGTTTTGGTGTTTCGAAATTTACCTTCGCCAGGTCCCAGTGCCGCTTTGGTCGACACTTCTGCGGACGGAAACAAAGTGCGCAATGCTCTGCCCAGGCGTGACTTGGGCAAGCTGCCGGGTTTGCTGGAGTTGTTGTCGAAGGTGGTTTAGTTCGATCCGTGTTCGGGCAATTGCAGGCTGGCCACAGTTTGATTGCCCACGCGGTTCAAATTCAGGGTGATGTGATGGCGAGAAGCAATGCGTTCAGCGGTGGCCAGGCCAATGCCTTCGCCGTCGAATTCATCGTTGCCGTGCATGCGGTGAAATAGCTGAAATTTCTGGGCACCGTGTGTGTCTGAGAAGCCCACACCGTTGTCGATAATTTCAAGATTATTGGCGCTGCTTTGTCGGATGATGATTTTTGGCGACTCCACAGGTCTGGAGAATTTCACTGCATTGTCGATCAGCTCTTTGAAGGCTTTCATCATCATGGGTTTGTCAAAACGCCACTTGCCGTGAACCTGAATTTCAATCGGCACAGGCGAGAAGTCAAAGTGCTCATTCACCACCTGCATCAGGGTGTCGTTCAAATCGTGCAGTTGGATATTCAATGGGCAAACACCCAAGCGCAGGTATTCAATCAGGGCATCGAGCAGCACGCCCATGCGTTTGCCATTGCGGCGAATTTCCTCCAGTGATTTGCTGGCTTCGGGGGGGGCATTTTCACCCAGGTCATCGGCCAGAAAAAAGGAATAGGCGTCTATGGCGCGCAGTGGTGCCCGGAAGTCGTGCGCAATGGTGCCAGACAACCAGTTGAGTTGGCTGAGCAAGTCATTGTTCTCTTTGATTTGTCGCTGGGTTTCGATGTCGACACTTTGATTCAGCTGGCTGAGCGCCTCCTTCAGACTGTCTATTTCCGACAGTTGGGCAGTCATTGTTTGTTTGTGTGAGTCTTGGTTTTTCTCGATCTGCTGAAGTGCCAAAGCCTGTTGGCGCTTCAGTTCGCTACGTAGCTTGCTCGACAAGGTTTCCAGTGCAACTTGCTTGGTTCGCAAATCGTCAAGCTCAAGCTGTTGGCTTTTTGCCTGCTCGGGCGTCAACAGCCGTTGGCCAGTGACGAAAGACAGCAGTTTGAGCAGCAGGCGCAGCACTTGAAAATTTAATTGGTTTTGATGGTTGAAACTTGCGACACGGGTGCTTTCTGATCTTTCGCGCCAATGGAGTCGGTGTAAGCACGATACGCTTTACCTGCTGATTCAGCGCTGTAAGCTTCGACTTCGCCCCGATTGATGCCTTCGGCTTGTTCTTTTAGCCAAGTGCGCGTGCTCAAGCCGGTTTCCGCATCGGTGGTGCCTGAAATGGATAAGGTACCTTGAGAGTTGCTGGCTGTGTCTTGCGCACTAACGAGCAGGGGGGCTGCACCTAAGAGTGCAGCCAATATCCAGGGCGTGGTCGAGTTCATTGTGGGTTTCCTTTGGCGTCCAAACGCCTTTTGATGGAATTGGCTTGTGACATCACTTGGTTGCGTGTGTTGTCTGACCACTGCAGCCGGTCGGCGATGTCCATGGCCATGTTGAAATCGTCAAACACCAAACCCCAAAGGGCAAGGTTGGCCATGATCTTTGCATCACCGCTGGCCAGTTGGTTGGCTTTCATCAGCGTGTTGTAGGCGGGTTCTTTTTGCCCTTCCAACAGGTACACCAAACCAAGGTCCGAGTAAGCATTGATGTTCAATGGATCCACCTGAATCGATTTTTCCAGGCGAATCACGGCTGTTTTCAGGTCGCCGCGTTCAATGGCCACTTTGCCCAATCCGTACCAGACTGGTCCGCTTTTTTGCTGGCCTTGTCCGCTGAGCAGCGATTTGTACACCAGCTCTGCCTGGTCCAACTGACTGGTCTTGCGCAGCGAATCGGCGCGCAATTGTTTGCTCTGCCTGTCTGATCCCCATTTCTGGTCGTAAGCATCCAGATGAGCCAAGGCTGCGTAGGCATTGTCTTGCTCAATCATGGTTTGAACGAGTTTCAGGTGCAGGTTTTTCTCGCGTTCGGCACGGGCTTTTCTGGTTTGCTCGTCTTCACGGTCAAGTTCTTTGCGCTCGGCTTCAATTAGCGCGTCTTGAGTAGGGCTGGTAGCGCCAATGTTGGGCGAACTGGGTGTTATTGCCGGTTCCGATGCAGGTGCATTGGGTGCCTGTTGCGGAGTTGCACAGGCGGCCAGAATGAATGGCAGTGCCAACATGGCCAGTTGCCGGTTTAAATGCCCCAAAATTAGACGACTGCTCAACACGCTTTAACCCCCGACCCGTTCAAATGCACGAATAATGGAGATGATACCCGGGCCGCCAGTCATGATCAGAAGTGCTGGCAGCATGGTAATCACCATGACACCCGTCAGTTTAACAGTCAGCTTGCCCATTGTTTCTTTGGCATTGGCTCTTTCTTTTTCCACGAGTCGGTCTGAGAACTGTTTCAGAGGTTCCTGAACAGCGCCGCCAAACTTCTCGATTTGCTCCAAGACCTGCACAAATGATTTGAATTCGTCGCTGGAGTACATGTTGCTCATTCGCTTGAGCATGACAATCCATGGCACCCCCGACTTGACTTGAGCCCGGGATCTACGCAACATGCGGCCGGTAATGGGTACCAGGTCATACAGTTGCGAGGTCATGACTTCGATGGACTGGTCCACGCTCAGGCCGACACCCTGCAACAAACGCATCACATCGACCACGGCCACCAATTCACGTTCAAAAGCGGCTTCCCGACCCTCGCCCACGGTTTTCAGGTACCACTTGGGGGCCATGAAACCAATGCCCGTGACCGCCACCACCTGAATCATCGCAATGGGCCCGAAACCTGCATCCCAGTTCAGGAAAAGCCCGATGGCCAAACCAAGGAGTCCAAGTGCGATTCGGATCAATACAAACCGGCTAAGGTCCTCTTCACGTCCAAAGCCAGCCCGTCCCAGAAGTTTTTTGTCTTCATCTTCTACAAAGTAGGTAAATGCCTTGGTTTTGCTGAATTGCTGGCCAATTCTTTCGATTCTTCCGGTCAGCACACTGGTGGGCACCTGGTTGCGCACTGCAGCGGAGCTTTGAACCCTGCGACGAAGTTCGGTGTACTCATCAATTCGGGCCAGCGCTTTTTCTTTGCGGTTGCTTTGGCTCAACAGGCTCCAGGCCAGGCCGATAAACCCCAGCCCCAACAGGAAAATGCCAATCGCCAAAAATGTGTTCATGTCCATGGTGGCGCCCTTAAATGCTTTTGACCATGCGATAAATAATCGCTGCGCCTGCAATTTGCAGCAGTCCCGCGACGAACAGCAACATGCGGCCTGTATCGTCGTTCCACATGGTGCCCAGGTAAGCAGGGTTCAGCGTCAGAATAATACCGGCCAGTGCGGGTGTCAGGCAGCACATGAATACTGCCGACATGCGAGCCTCGGAGGACATGGCCAACATTTCCTGATGATGTTGTTCACGGTCGCGCAGGTACTGCGCCAAACGGCCCAGCAAAATATCGCTTTTGCCACCGTAGTTCAGTGCCAGCGCAACAACGGATGCAATCAGCTTGAATTCCGTCAGGCCATACACGCGCGACAGTCGGTGCATGGCTTGGTCCAGTTCCAGGCCGGCATATTGCATTTGAACAGCCAGCCCCAACGCTTCCTTCAGGGGTTGTTCGGCGTTTTCCAGTGCGGTGTTGAATGACACAGTCAGGCTGTAACCCACCGCGCTCACACGCACCACGCCATCCAGAAAGTTGGGCAATTGACTCAGCATTTGCAGCCTGCGTTTGCGCTGACGATACAACACATAAGCGGCAATGCCCAGAATGGCGAGAATGAGTGCACCGACGGCACTTGCGGCGCCCCGGAAAACGAAAGCAGCCAGCGCCGGTATCAGTGTGATCATGGCCACACGAATGCCCAATGCGCGGTCGATCGACAGGCCCGCTGAAATCAGGCTGTCGGTGATCCATTGTGGAATGTATTTTTTGCGAAGCGGATCTTTTTCCAGCGCCAATGGGTCTCTGGATTTGCTCAACGCGACATCAAGTCGACTTTCCGCCAGTTTGCGGTTTTGTTCTTCAGCACCCCGGCCCAGCAACAGCAGGGCCAGAGAGATGAATACCAAGGCAGCGGCGATCAGTCCGAATGTCATGTCAGGCGAATATGCGAGATTTTCGGGTTTTTGGGATAAGGCACCACAGGGACCCAGTTGTCCAGTTCCTGACCGTCCGGGCCCAGTCGGCTTTCATGGCGATACAGGTCTTGCAGCAAAATATTGTCGTCCACAATGCCAGCCACTTCCGTGATGCTGTAAATGCGGCGTTTGCCAGACGGCAGCCGCACGATTTGTACAATCAGGTCCAGTGCCGATGCAATTTGTCGGCGCAAACTCATTTCATTGCCGGTGAAGCCCGCAAAGCCAGACAGCATTTCAAGGCGGTGCAGGCAATCGCGTGGCGTCGAGGCGTGAATGGTGCCCATGGAACCATCGTGACCAGTACTCATGGCTTGCAGCATGTCGAGAACCTCGGCACCGCGTACCTCGCCCACCACAACCCGGTCCGGGCGCATGCGCAAGCTGTTTTTTACCAGGTCGCGAATCGAAATTGCACCCGCGCCCTCATGGCCACCGGGGCGGCTTTCAAGGCGAACCACATGGTGGTGGTTCAATTGCAATTCTGCGGTGTCTTCAATGGTGATCAGGCGCTCGCCGGGTGGAATAAACTCGGCCAGCACGTTCAGCATGGAGGTTTTGCCGGTGGATGTCGCACCACTGACCACCAGGTTGCAACGTTTGCGAACGGCCTCTTGCATAAGCTCGTACACACGGGCATCAAAGGTGCCCAAACCCATCAGGTCGTCTGCACGCAGCGGGATGCTTCTGAATTTACGAATGGAAACCACCACGCCATCGCGGGCCAGTGGAGAAATAATCACGTTGATCCGGCTGCCATCGGGCAGGCGGGCATCGACCATGGGGCTGGATTCATCAAGCCGGCGGCCCAGTGGTGCCAGAATGCGGCGAACAATGCGAAGTAGGTGGGCATTGTCGACAAAGCGGGCCTGTACGCGTTCCATGCGACCCATTTTGGACACATACACGTCTTTAAAGCCATTGATCATGACGTCTTCAACGTTGGGATCGGCCAGCAGGTCTTCAAGTGGGCCAAAGCCTGCAATTTCCTTGTACAGCGAGTCGGCCACGAAGGTGACTTCGGAGTCGTTCAGTGGAATCTGCTTGCCATAAATCAGACTTTGCACTTCACCTTGAATGAATTTTTCAAGGGCGCTGTTGTCCATTTTGGCGAAAGTAGCGCCTTTCTTCTCGATGATGGCCAGAATGTGTTCATGGGCCATTTCTTTCACATCGGCCAACACCGCAGAGTCCATGTCGCTGACTTTGGCGGTGGCAAACTGCAAGTCCTCGGCTGAATTGGCTGCATTGGATGCAGCGCCTTCAATGTGTTCAGGCTCCGAGGGCTTGGGGGCGGCGCTTCCTGGCCGAAAATGATGTCACTCATTTGTTGAACCATTTCTTGAATGTGCCTGCAAGGCCGCCCTGTCCGTCAAGGTGTTTGCGGTTGGCATTCACTCTGTCGAGCAGTTGTGCGACTGCTTTGGCATACGGGTCTTTCGAATCGGCTGCGGACAATACCTGGCCGCCGTTGACGGCATTGATCAGGGGTGCGCGCCGGTCTGGCAGGGTGTGTACCGTTTCAATGTTCAGTTTCTTGGCGATCGATTCTGCGTCCAGCGCAACGTCTTTGTGATAAGGCGTGACTACCAGGTCAAATGTCTGGGTTGCAATGCCTTTGTCGTTCAGACCTTTGATCAGCTCAGCGGCGGTCACAATACCGGGTACAGACTGAGGTGTCAGCACCATGGTGGAATCAGCGCTTCGCAGCAGGCTGGCCACAAATTCAATGTTCGAGAAGCCGCACAAATCAATCACGATATTCTCGAAAAAGGATTTGATCAGGTTCAGGAATTTCAATGCATCAGACGCGGAAATGTCACGCAAGTCGGCCAGGTTTCTGGGCAGTGAAAGTATGGCCACGCCGGTGGCATTGTTGCGGCGAAACGCGGTTTTTGCCAAGGTGGCATCGAAGCGTTTCAAGTTGCGCACACATTCCACAAAGTCCATCGCGCCCTGTTTGTCTTCGGCTGGCAAATGCACCAAGCCATCGCCCAAGGGCAAACCAAAGTCCAGCAGCAAAGTGCTGTCTTTGTTTTGTTTGGCCAGCTGCACAGCCAGGTTGACTGCCAATGTGGTGGAACCCACACCCTGGCGACCACCCAATACAACCAAGGCATAGCCTTTTCGCTCATTGCTTTGTTTGGGTGCTTTTTCAACAACGCCGGTCAGAATTTTTGTGACTTCTCCTGCACTGGAATCCAGGCTGAGAAAGTCTTTTACGCCAGAACGCAGGGCATTGACCACGTCTTCAGTCGAGTCTTTCGAGCCCATGGCCACAACAGGCAGGTCGGGTGCAAGTTCTCGAAGTTCCTTGACGATCAGGCTGGCGTCCAGGCCGACCTGTGGCGAGTAATCCACCACCGCCATGCTGGGTGATACCAGGCCTACGCGTTTGGTAATTTCGCTGAAAGTGCCAGATTCGCGCACCAGCATAAAACGATCGCCCACTGCGTCTGACAACCAAAGCCAATTGGAGTCAGACCCACTGATGAACAATATTCGGGGCATGCTTTGTTGCATCGCAGATTCCCTTTAATTGTTGGTGAAGCCAGGAACTGGCTCTGTTGCGGCGGGCAGGAAGAGTTGGCTCCACACGCTGCGTGGGCGCATGCCAACGTTTTGACCCGGAAGGGCCAAGGCGGGCGCGTCTGCTGCACGGGGTTTTACAAATCGTGGCGTAACGATGATAAGTAGTTCTTTGTCTTCCCGGCTGTAGGTGTTGCCTTTGAAGAAGGCGCCCAAAATCGGAATTTCAGACAACCAGGGTACCCGGTTGGCATTGGCAATAATGTTTCGGCTGATCAAGCCACCGATCACAAAGCTTTGGTTTTCACCCAGTTCAACGGTGGTACTTGCACGGCGAGTCAAGATGGCGGGAACCAGCACACCTTGAATGGACGTGCCACGAGAAAAGTCGAGATCGCTGACTTCAGGCGATACTTTCAAGGCAATGGTTTTGTTCGACAAAATGGTGGGTGTGAAACTTAAACCGACACCAAACTTTTTGTACTCAA